>CAVYVE010000004.1:0-90059 GCA_963771925.1 uncultured Phycisphaerales bacterium | reverse complement strand
CGCCGACGGCAAGCCAGCGCTCAATCGTTGCCCGATCCCATCGGACTGCCCGGCCCAACCGAACGGGCCGGGGTATTCGCCCCTGGCTATGCAACCGCCAGACTTTGCCCGGCTGATTCCCAATAGTTCCGCCATTTCATCGGCGGAGATAGCCAGCCGATTTGTGACGGCAGGCGTTGGCGCAGTAGGTTGAGACAATGGCATAACCATGTTAGGTGATTGTATGGTAGATGTTAGGTATAGTCAAAGTCAATGTTATATTCCAAGTCATACGGGATTCCTCGGCTCATCGCCGGCCCTCCGGCTGCGTCTTTCCGCCGCGCATTCTTCCCCGCTCCCGGCCCATAGCGGAAGGGTTTTCCTGCCGGGTCGGGGGTTGTCAATGTGGATCGCCCAGCGGGAGGGGTCCCCGTGTACTCACGGGGAGGGACATTGACAACCCCCGGCACGGCACACAATCGAGCTATGGGCCGGGAGCGGGAATCCCCAAGCTGCCTGCGCAGCAGTCCTCATTCCTTCCCTGTCTTTTCTGGAATGGTCGGTATAATCGGTATCAAACAGGAGAAGGATTCAACATGGCTAAAGCCAAAAGCCTGCTCGCCCGCCCAAACTGGATGAAAAGCCGAAGACCCTCCAGCGAACCTACCGCTTTAACACAAAACTATTTGAGGCTTTTGAAGACGACTGCGCTACGCATCTGTCAAACCCCAAGCGGGTCATAGAGGCGTTGATCCTCCATTGGCTGGATGCCGACAAAGACGACCGCGCCGCGATGGCGCACAAACACCGCGAACGGATCGGCTCCGCCTCCCGCGACGACGAATAAAAATACTGTCCGGCGGCATGGCGCAACGTCGGATACGGCACACGCGCATTGCCGCGCCGCAATTCTTGATTATTTGCCGAATAGGGTGGAGGAATTACCTGGCGGGGCCTCTTTGGGCTGTTGTTTCGGCGGGGATGGGCGATCCGGCTCCAGCTTTGGCAGTGATTTGGGCGCTTCCTGCGTTGGCGCCGGGTCCATCACAGATAGGCGGTTCCGGCGATTGGTTGCCAGCGCATCCAGGAAAACTTCAAATCTTTTTGCAGCGTTGGCCCATGCCGCGTCCTTATGTTCCGGCTTCATGGGCGGCGTGTGCCGAAGGAACGTGCGCACAAACATCGCCAACATCTCCCTGACCAGCTCATGCTGTGTCTGTTGGTCCTCGTGCATCTTGACCATCCGGTTGAAGCAGCGATCCATGGCTTTGAGCAATATTTGCTCCTGCTTCTCCCGGTATTCGGGCATCAGCGCTTGGCGAGCAGCGTCTACAACAACCGAGCCAAGAGACGATCTGGTTAGCGCCGCCTGCACCTTTATGACTTTAAGCAACTCGTCGTCCAGCCGGATTGTCAGGGGGTACTTGTCCATTAAAGTTCCAGGCCGCTATCCCGGCCCTGTTCCAGTTCCAACGTTACGTTGTTCACGTCAGTAATGCCGATAGCCGCTTCCCGGTCGGTCTGCTTGCCCATGAATTTCTCGAACTCGGCAACATCAACTTCATAATCGCCGCCCTCTGCATGGGTGATTCCGGTGCCGGGCTTGCTGGCCCAGGACTCGACCAAACGCTCGGCCTTGTCCACCATGTCGCGCGCCCGGTCCGATGTCGCGTCACCCTCAGCCCGGTCGAGCAGGTTGTCGAGATGCTTGGTCGGGGAGTAAATCCCATCGTTGGCCTTGGCTTGTTCGACGATCTCCTGTGCAATCTCCCGACGCTCCTGCGCCGCCCGGCCAAGCTCCGCCACGTTCCCGATGCCCAAGGATTGGTACGCCTCCCCGTCCTGGACGCGCGCATAGCGCATCGTTCCGGCCTCCTCCCGGATGACAACAAAGCGCCGGTCGGTGATCTCATCGACCCGCCCCAAGGCGACCACTTCACCCGATACGGCCTGGGTAATCGGCTCCCTCGACACATACATGGACTGGTTCCCCAAGCTTCCGTAAAGCTGCTTGATGATGTCATGGTGTGCGCCAAGGTCCATCAACTGCTGCTTGAAGTCGGGTTCAAGTTGCCATTTCGTTCCCCGTATCTTCTCGGCCAGTTCCATGCTCTCCAGCCATTGCAGGCGCGCAATCACCAGCGGCCTGTCGGACCTTCGCCAGCCAATCTGCACGTCCGGCGACACGTCGATGACGTGCTTCTCGTCCATGTTGCGCTCGATGGTCCGGTCCAAAGATGTGAACCGCTCCGCCTGCACTTCCTTCTCTCGGGCCTGCTCCATCTCCCTTTCGGTGCGCTCCCCAAGCAGGTCGGTTGCCGCCTCGGACGCCCTTTGCCGGATGCCATAACCGATGTACTCACGGCGCAGGATGAGGTCTTGACCCTGCTCGTCCTTCCCCCGAAACAGGATGTGCGCATGCGGATTGTCGGTGTTGTGGTGCTCAATCGCGATCCAGTCGAGTTTGGTGCCGACATCCCGCTCGATGCGCTGCATCACATCGCGCACATAGGCGCGCATGTCGGCGATCTCGTACCCCTTCTCCGGTGACAGGATGAGCCGGAAGTGATGCCGATCCTCCTCCCATTCCCGTGTCACGGAGCGACCATCCAACTTGCTCTTGCTGCGCATCGAAGAACGTCCCGCGCTCCCCATCCCGGCTGGCGCTGTCACGGGCAAGGTAGCCGGTATGGCGCAAGCCCGCTGCCAGACCGGCGCGAATGGAAGCGGGAGAGCATCTTGACCGTCGCTCTCTGTGCGCGGATTGCTGCCGAATGGCATGGTCCCGCGCCCCTGGACCCACCGCAGTGCGCACGACCTGCGCATGTCTTGGTGCGCCAGAACCCGCGTCCGAGCCGCTTGGCGATCTCCCCGCTGACGCTCCGCTCCCGTCCTCGGCGCCCGCCCATGCGACCGACGCGATTAGAATCTACTCCGTCTCTCGAACCTGATCGATTTGCGTGCTTTGCCATGGCACCGCTCCCGAAGTTCAACGCTGGCAATCACTTGAGCGTCCAGCGCTGACAAACCAACTTGCCGGAATGCGGGTGATTCGCCGAAAGTGATTGTAATTGCTACAGATACGAAACACCTGAATCATCCCTTTATCTTGCATTCCAATTTCATTATTTAACTTCTGCATCTCAAAACCATTGTCATGGACACAGGCGATTATACCAAACAGATACCGAACGTCAAGTTTGCGTCTTCCGCTTGTCATTCTCGGCGGGGAATTGGCGACGAATAAGGAAGCGAATTGGTCGGGAAAGACCAGCTATTGGCTCGCCATTCCGTCGCCGAAGAAGTGGTAGTGGACGTACCGATGGAGCGACTCATGCTTGGAGAAGGATGCCAAGAGTGTTAATTGGCCAGCCTACAGTGTGACGAAGTCCACGCCTGTCAAATACGAGCAAGCGCCCTTAATCGAAGATGGGAATCGCATCGAAAAGCATCTTTGACGTGCAAATTCCCCCCTTTGTGTGACAAACAGATGGGTAAAGGACGACCCAATGGCAGGCATCAGGGCCTAATTGCGCCATGACGATGGGCATGACCGTGCAGCAATCCGGAGCCGAACCAGTACAAATGGATGAGAAAGAGCGTATAATGTTGGTGTGTGCCCCGGCAGGAGAACCAGCCGGGCCCGATGTGATCGGAGGTTCGGTTATGCCATTCCAACAGGACATTGCCTTCGCCGATGAAGTCGGCCAAGTCTACGGGAAGTACCATTCGACGTTCCGCAGTCAGACCGGCCAAGTGCTGGCGCAGCTCTTTGAGCAGAACGGTCGGCTGGTGGCGCACGTTTCATTTCCAACTGGGCTAAAGCCAGAGGAAGTGACGGACGCCTATTCAAGTGAATTGAACCGCTATGCCAAGGAACAGGGTTTCGACGGCAAGCTGAGAATCATCTACTCCGAATAGCGCAACTCCCATGGCGAATGTCCGCGTGTCGATTGATCTTCCATATCTATTGTTGCTTCCCGCCGGCGAATATCCGACGCCGGCAGAGGGTGGGTCGGTTCAACTTGAAGAGACGTTAGCGCCCGCTGTGGAACAGGCCACCGAACCAAAGACCATCGCATCGATGGTGTTCATCGCGGACGATGGAACCGATGCCGAAGCCTTAACGCGCAACGCGCCATCAACAAGCCGACCGACTCTTGCGCCGCGTCAACCATCTGCTGCGCTGGTATCGGGTGGCAACTGGCGAAGCGACGATCATCGAATTGACGCGCACTCAGGCAAGTCCGTTCCGATTCATGGTCAAAGGAACCGGCGCAGCATGGGGTGGCACAGCGCCGTTGGAATACGAGGCTCAAGCACCGCCGTCACCGGCCGCGGGTAGTCGCGCGGCGTTCGGCGATACGGTGCGCCAAGGGTTGAGCGGCAAAACCGACCCCGATGTTGCCACATTGAACATTCTTGATGCCGAATACGCGCTGAGTGTCGGGCGTTTCCGTGAGGCCGTCTTGCTGTGCTGGGGCGCAATTGATTCCACCTTTGTTCGCAAGTTCAAAAGTCTGGTCGATGAGCGGCTTGGTGATGAGTGGACTGAAGGGCGCGATTTCCTCAAGGGTATTGACTTCGGTATGCGCCACAAAATGACGACGGGATTGCGTCTACTGGCGGGCCGTACTCTTTACACGGAGCCGGACGGGTTCTGGCAAGACCTATCTGCCAGCTATGGTCTGCGGAACCGGATCATTCACGAAGGGCAAATTGCGCATGAAGATGATGCCAAACTGGCAATCAAAGTGGCGCGGAAAATAGTGCATATCGTAGCTTCGTTGACGGTTCATTAATTGCATAGCCAATGCGAAGCGTGTTGAAATGGGCGGACTCGTGACCGTGGGGAACTTGGAAATTTGGGTCATGTGGACTGGACGAGTCGCTTGAATGCCACGACGGGTTCGATCTCGCAACCCCTACACCACTCCAGAAACTCGGCGATATCGATTCGCCGACTGGCCGATTCGGATTTGAAAACCCAGCTTTGTGACTTGCCAATTCGAGCTGCAAGCTGTCTTTGCGTTAACCCGGCGTAACGCGCATCTTCGTCAAAAGCGGCGGGACATTCCGATAGATGACTGCGAATTGACTCTTGGCCACACCGCCGCTTTATCAGGCTGGAATAGGCTTGAATCCGAATAGGATTCAAGTAGAATCGCGGACATTGCCGCATCTTGCTCTTGTGGCGGCAATTGTGGATAATTATGGCTGAATCATCTTGCCGGCACCGGCGATTCCGCAAGTCTTTTACGCGGGTTTGTGCGTCTGATTCTGTTCGAGCCTGGCGAGAGGAACAATCTATTGATTGTTTCTGCATCGAAGTTGCGCAAGGTCATGACACCGATCAGTCCCCGTGTTGAGGAAATTGTTCGTAGTCATCTCCGGCAGAAAGGAAGCGAGGCGGGAAAACTGTGGGCAAACAACCAAACTATCGCTTGCGTAAGGCCGTAATCGAAACACTTGAACGTCGGTTATTGCTTTCCACAAATCCACCAACTGCCTTACATCCGGAAGTCGAAACTGGCCTTGCGGAATTGTCGCTTCCTTCGGTTCAACTCATTCAGCCAGCCGTGACGACGCTGGCCGGCCCGACGATCACCGCGCCGGGAGCGGCGACGGACAACAGCTTTCCGGAATCGAGCCTGACCCCCACCTTCGATTGGAACAGCGTGCCGGGGGCCAGCAGCTATAACCTCTACATCAGCGACGCCCCGTACGGCACCGCCAACATCATCTATTCCGCGACGGGCCTGACCGGCAACACCTTCACGATCCCCACCGGTCACTTGAACAGCGGCACCAACTACCGCTGGAACATGACAACCGTCAACAGCGCTGGCGAAGGTTCGGTCGGCAATACCCTTTACTTCCAGACCACCACTCCCGTGACGACGCTGGCCGGCCCGACGATCACCGCGCCGGGAGCGGCGACGGACAACAGCTTTCCGGAATCGAGCCTGACCCCCACCTTCGATTGGAACAGCGTGCCGGGGGCCAGCAGCTATAACCTCTACATCAGCGACGCCCCGTACGGCACCGCCAACATCATCTATTCCGCGACGGGCCTGACCGGCAACACCTTCACGATCCCCACCGGTCACTTGAACAGCGGCACCAACTACCGCTGGAACATGACAACCGTCAACAGCGCTGGCGAAGGTTCGGTCGGCAATACCCTTTACTTCCAGACCACCACTCCCGTGACGACGCTGGCCGGCCCGACGATCACCGCGCCGGGAGCGGCGACGGACAACAGCTTTCCGGAATCGAGCCTGACCCCCACCTTCGATTGGAACAGCGTGCCGGGGGCCAGCAGCTATAACCTCTACATCAGCGACGCCCCGTACGGCACCGCCAACATCATCTATTCCGCGACGGGCCTGACCGGCAACACCTTCACGATCCCCACCGGTCACTTGAACAGCGGCACCAACTACCGCTGGAACATGACAACCGTCAACGGCGCTGGCGAAGGTTCGGTCGGCAATACCCTTTACTTCCAGACCACCACTCCCGTGACGACGCTGGCCGGCCCGACGATCACCGCGCCGGGAGCGGCGACGGACAACAGCTTTCCGGAATCGAGCCTGACCCCCACCTTCGATTGGAACAGCGTGCCGGGGGCCAGCAGCTATAACCTCTACATCAGCGACGCCCCGTACGGCACCGCCAACATCATCTATTCCGCGACGGGCCTGACCGGCAACACCTTCACGATCCCCACCGGTCACTTGAACAGCGGCACCAACTACCGCTGGAACATGACAACCGTCAACAGCGCTGGCGAAGGTTCGGTCGGCAATACCCTTTACTTCCAGACCACCACTCCCGTGACGACGCTGGCCGGCCCGACGATCACCGCGCCGGGAGCGGCGACGGACAACAGCTTTCCGGAATCGAGCCTGACCCCCACCTTCGATTGGAACAGCGTGCCGGGGGCCAGCAGCTATAACCTCTACATCAGCGACGCCCCGTACGGCACCGCCAACATCATCTATT
Organism: uncultured Phycisphaerales bacterium; assembly: GCA_963771925.1. Classification (GTDB taxonomy): domain Bacteria; phylum Planctomycetota; class Phycisphaerae; order Tepidisphaerales; family Tepidisphaeraceae; genus PALSA-1353. Next base: position 83,072 of record CAVYVE010000004.1, on the reverse strand, counting down.
CCGCGACGGGCCTGACCGGCAACACCTTCACGATCCCCACCGGTCACTTGAACAGCGGCACCAACTACCGCTGGAACATGACAACCGTCAACGGCGCTGGCGAAGGTTCGGTCGGCAATACCCTTTACTTCCAGACCACCACTCCCGTGACGACGCTGGCCGGCCCGACGATCACCGCGCCGGGAGCGGCGACGGACAACAGCTTTCCGGAATCGAGCCTGACCCCCACCTTCGATTGGAACAGCGTGCCGGGGGCCAGCAGCTATAACCTCTACATCAGCGACGCCCCGTACGGCACCGCCAACATCATCTATTCCGCGACGGGCCTGACCGGCAACACCTTCACGATCCCCACCGGTCACTTGAACAGCGGCACCAACTACCGCTGGAACATGACAACCGTCAACAGCGCTGGCGAAGGTTCGGTCGGCAATACCCTTTACTTCCAGACCACCACTCCCGTGACGACGCTGGCCGGCCCGACGATCACCGCGCCGGGAGCGGCGACGGACAACAGCTTTCCGGAATCGAGCCTGACCCCCACCTTCGATTGGAACAGCGTGCCGGGGGCCAGCAGCTATAACCTCTACATCAGCGACGCCCCGTACGGCACCGCCAACATCATCTATTCCGCGACGGGCCTGACCGGCAACACCTTCACGATCCCCACCGGTCACTTGAACAGCGGCACCAACTACCGCTGGAACATGACAACCGTCAACAGCGCTGGCGAAGGTTCGGTCGGCAATACCCTTTACTTCCAGACCACCACTCCCGTGACGACGCTGGCCGGCCCGACGATCACCGCGCCGGGAGCGGCGACGGACAACAGCTTTCCGGAATCGAGCCTGACCCCCACCTTCGATTGGAACAGCGTGCCGGGGGCCAGCAGCTATAACCTCTACATCAGCGACGCCCCGTACGGCACCGCCAACATCATCTATTCCGCGACGGGCCTGACCGGCAACACCTTCACGATCCCCACCGGTCACTTGAACAGCGGCACCAACTACCGCTGGAACATGACAACCGTCAACGGCGCTGGCGAAGGTTCGGTCGGCAATACCCTTTACTTCCAGACCACCACTCCCGTGACGACGCTGGCCGGCCCGACGATCACCGCGCCGGGAGCGGCGACGGACAACAGCTTTCCGGAATCGAGCCTGACCCCCACCTTCGATTGGAACAGCGTGCCGGGGGCCAGCAGCTATAACCTCTACATCAGCGACGCCCCGTACGGCACCGCCAACATCATCTATTCCGCGACGGGCCTGAACGGCAACACCTTCACGATCCCCACCGGTCACTTGAACAGCGGCACCAACTACCGCTGGAACATGACAACCGTCAACAGCGCTGGCGAAGGTTCGGTCGGCAATACCCTTTACTTCCAGACCACCACTCCCGTGACGACGCTGGCCGGCCCGACGATCACCGCGCCGGGAGCGGCGACGGACAACAGCTTTCCGGAATCGAGCCTGACCCCCACCTTCGATTGGAACAGCGTGCCGGGGGCCAGCAGCTATAACCTCTACATCAGCGACGCCCCGTACGGCACCGCCAACATCATCTATTCCGCGACGGGCCTGACCGGCAACACCTTCACGATCCCCACCGGTCACTTGAACAGCGGCACCAACTACCGCTGGAACATGACAACCGTCAACAGCGCTGGCGAAGGTTCGGTCGGCAATACCCTTTACTTCCAGACCACCGGTGGCACTGGACAGCCACTAGCCACCGAATACGGCCTTGACTATCGCGCACCAGGAGCTTCGGCCACAACCGGAGTCAACATTTCCGCCATCAAAGCTTCGGGCAAGCAATTCATCGGAGAGTACATTGGAACCGCCAGCAATGATGGCTATCTCCGCCCGGCTGACGTGACAGCACTCGCAAATCAGGGACTACAGATAGTTTCAATCTTCGAAAGAAATCCCACGTCTTTGGGATATTTCACCATAGCTCAAGCCGACTCTGACGCTTCGGATGCGATTCAGGCGGCGATGGACGCTGGGCAACCTTCTGGCTCAGCGATCTATTTCACCGTTGATTTCGATCCAGGCTCCGGCGCCTCTGCTCTGTCGACAATCGACGGCTATTTCAGGGAAATGCGCCGACTTCAACAGTTATTTTGCCAGCACCGGAAGCTCTTATACCATCGGAATTTATGCACCGGGCGATGTACTGCCGACAATAATGAACGATGCAAGCGTCGGCGCATCTTATAGCTGGTCATGGGGTTCCTTGCTCCGTATCCGGCTCATAACATTGCACAAGTCCAAGTAGCACTCCAACAAATCCGATTTCCATTGGAGGTGTGAACGTTGATCTCGATGAGGCGTATACGGCGGACTTTGGGCAGTGGGGTAACTCGTCGCCACCTGTCAGTCAGATTCCTTTAAATGCAGGAAACACTGGCGGCACTATTCGCATCTCGTCAAGAACGGGCTCTTTTGCTGGAATCTCAGACTCGAGCAATACAATTACAGTTACGCCTTCGGAGTCCATTTCTGGCCAAATCACTTTGCAGGCCGACGATCTCGGGCCGGCAAGTGACATTACACCGCTCATTGTTACACCGTCCTGGGGCAACCCACAATCAAATTGGCAGTTGATCAACTCGTCTATTCCGACAGGACAATCGACGCAGAACGCAATCGTCTCCTTGACGGCGCCGACAACGCCTGGCGTGTATACTCTCGAATTCGCTTTTGAATGGGAGAAAACGGGTGATCAAGTTGCGTCTGCCACAAACTGGGCTGTCGGCCAAGACGTGTGGGGCGATGGCAACGACATCGCAACTTTGAATCAGTCTCAAATTCAAGAAGGTCAGCAAAAAGGATACACCGAAGATAATTGGTATTTCACGACAGGATACGCGCATCAATATGTGCCGTTTGATGCCATTACGATTGTCGTCGGAAGCAATCCGAATCTAGCCGCCCCCGCTAATCTTCAAGCAACCCAGGGAACCCTTGCAAATGAGGTCGAACTTAACTGGACGGCTGTCAACGGGGCAACCTATCAGATCTGGCGAAACACGACGAACAACACTACTACGGCAACAGAACTCAAATCGGGAATTACGAGCACAACCTTCGATGACGCGTCCCCAAGTCCAGGGACCAATTATTACTGGGTTGTCGCTGCGAATGGGTCTCAAACAAGTTATTTTAGTTCAGTCGCATCTGGTTATGCGGGCGGCCCAAGTGGTAGCGGACCAACTGTCATTTTAAATCCTTTGGAATTGGTCGGCTCTTTCAGTGCCGGAACAGCGAGCGGAGAAATCCAAATCGGTCTCGTGCCTTCCGCTGGCCAAACATTTTCTCCTCTTCTGACCGTCGATGGCTCGGTTTCATACAACAAATCGGATATTTCGATCAACGGCACAGTAACCGCAGATATCGAAAGTTTAGCTCTTCCTTTACTCGATGGAACTTTCGATATCGCCATAGGGCAGGCAGATAGCTCACCGGGGACGATGGATGACTCGAACCCCAACGCAACCGAAGGGATCGCTGGTCTGCCGATCGATATCACTAAACTCTCGCTCATTCCGGTCGGCGGGAGCGTTGCTGTTCCAGAAATTGAAGTGCAAGGAAATATTTCTCTTCCAGATCCAATAGACACGACAATCAATGCAGACCTTGTGATTGGTAGTCAAGGACTAAAATTGGAGTCAGGATCAATCACATTTCCAAACGTTAGCTTCGCTCTTGCGGGACTAAACATCGAAGCGACGCAGATGGAATTGCAGTACGATTCAACGGACAATCAATTCCTCATTCAAGGGAATCTAAGTCTTGTCGACTTAATTGGCGGGACAAGTGCGACTGCCGACCTTGCCGGCAATGACAATGGCATAACGATTCAGGGCCAAAATATTAGCCTCGCCGGAGCATTGTCCCTGAATGACTTGACGTTGCCCGGTGGATTCGGGCTAAAGAGTGCGACTCTGACATTCGACACGGCAGAGGATGATTTTAGTGGATCAGCAAACGTCAGTATTCCAGATGTTTTTGATCTAAGCGCGACATTTAAGGTAGTTCATGGGCAGCTTGATGACTTCTCGATAGATGCAAGCGATATCAATGAACCGATTCTGGATACGGGTTGGTTTCTTCAAGGGGTGGGTGGAGGCCTGGATAATTTAATTAGCGGTCCCGTTACCTTCGACGGTACACTTACATTTACGCTTGGACCGGATGTGCAACTCGATCTACCGTCTTGGCTTGGAGGAGGATCGACCGACACGGCTGCGGCAACTCTTACTTTGAATGCTTCGATAAGCGCGACAGACATCGGTGGATCAGCAACTTTAGCTTTCGTAGATAATATCGCCACTATTACCGGGACTGCGGATATTAATTTTGCGTCGCACGCGTTTACAGCTAATGGATCAGTGACGCTTGCAGATGGGGTGTATACCGGAACCGGAAACATCACCGACTCGAATGACGATTTCGTATTGACTGCCTCTGGGTCGGCTCAGATTCCATTCAATGACATCACTCCGCTACTTCCCGATGTATCATTGGCGACGGCGGGATTGTATTTGAATTACGATACAAATCTTGCGGCCTCTAACAACTTCCTCGATCTTTGGGGCAGTATTTCACTGCCCATTGTTGGAGAGGTTACTAAGGGCGTTCGAGTTGGATTCGATGGTTCAGTCAGCATTGTCAATGCGAATGACTTGCCTCAAGTCGACCCCCCCGCGAGTGCGACCTTTACGGTTGCGGCTGATGCGCCGTGGATCATGCTGGGTGCCATGTGGACAAATAGCAATTCGAACGTCCCTTTTGAAATCGTGGCCCCAGATGGCACAACTTACACTCAATCAAACTTGCCTAGTAGTATTGGTTTAATCGCGGAAACGACGAACTCGACTCAATTGACCGTCGGTGTGCAAAATCCAGAAATGGGAAATTGGTCTCTCGTATTGCCGGACACGGATGGTTTGGGAAGTGTAAGTTTCCTTGGTCTCGGCGGAACGCTCTCTTCTGGCACTAATTTGAATTTCATTGAATCACCCGCCAATGGGACTGCCGGCAGCGCATTTGCATCTGTCGTCGCAATTGAGGACCAAAACGGCAATGTGGTAATCGGTGATGACTCCGAAGTTACCCTGACATTGACTGGTGGTCCGGGTGACGTAAATACCATTCTAACAGCGCAAGCCCAAAATGGGATAGCAGTATTCAGCGAAGCGGCGCCAGATTTGCTCGGTAGTTATACTCTGGAAGCGACAGATGGAAGCGATCCAGCAGCCAAAGCAACATTCGCAGTTGTCCCAGCAGAAACCGAGACTCTGAAATTTATTCAGCAACCTACTGATACGGTAGCCGGTCAGGCAGTCGCCCCGGCAATTACCGTGCAAGCCATGGATCAATTTGGCAATCTCGTTGCTGGCGACAATATCAACCTAAACGTGCTGAATGGCAGCGACCCAACGCCATTTCTTACATTGTCCGCAAAAACGGATGATAACGGAATTGCGACATTCAGCGGTCTTTCGCTGACTACCGCAGGGACATACACTTTGATTGCGAGTGACGGCGAAGCCTCTACAGGGAATTCCAGTACCTTCACCATTAGTCCGGCTGGAGCATATGTGGTTGCATTTGTACAGCAGCCAGGCGGTACTTCCATAGGCTCTGCGATTTCTCCCAGTCCCGTAGTCTACGTGGAGGACCAATTTGGAAACTTGGTGGCCTCCGATAATTCCACTGTAATCCTATCCGCAACTATGGGGCCTGGATCACTGAATGGAACAACAACGGTTCAGGCAAAAAATGGAATCGCGACATTTGACTCTGTATCTTTGGGTGAGGCTGGCATTTATTCGCTTAACGCGACGGATGGCGATCTCATATCAGCGAATTCAGCGCAGTTCATGATCTCAAGCGCCACTCCAACTGTTAGTATGGTTGTGCCGCCTCCGTCGATTGTTTCGGATGGGACAACGGATGTGGATAACTGGGCTATTGGCACAGTAAATGGTGTCGATGGGGCAGCTATTCCGACTGGCGTCGAGACAGTTGTCTTTTACAGTGGAGCATCAACGGGCAATATGCTTCTGACCTCGCCTCCGATTGGGGCAGGCACATTCACAGTTGTCGCGAACTATGCCGGCGATGCAAATTACAGTGCCGCGCAGAGCAATCCTGTAGCTTTTACCATTGCAGCGGCAAATTCCGCGCACTGGTTTTCACCCCTCAACCATCCGATGGCACTGTCGGATCGTCGTTGCCAGCGGTCATGGTAACAATTGAGGATCTATATGGTAACGTGGAAACCACAGATGATTCGGATATTGAGCTGATGGTTGGCATGGGGCCGGGCAGTCTGGGCGGAACCGTGAAAGCCCAAGCAATCGATGGCGTGGCGACTTTTAACGATTTGCTTTTGAACACGGTTGGTACGTATACGTTGTCAGCTTCCGATATAAGCGACGGCATTGGAGGATTCGATTCCAATAGCTTCGATGTAGCAATGTTGCCAACGGCGCCAGTGGTCACTTTAAATCCATTATCTCAATCCGTGACTGTGGGAACGGATGTAAGATTCGTGGCTGCCGCCAGTGGAATTCCGAGTCCGACGGTGTTGTGGGAAATCAGCACCGACGGCGGATCGACTTTCACGCCAATCAACGGCGCAACATCCGCAACGCTGGATATCGGTGCCGCCACGCTCGCGGAAAACGACGATCAGTATGAGGCGGTGTTTAGCAATGGTATCGGCTCGCCTGCGACGACAACACCCGCAACGCTGACCGTGAATCCAGCAACGGCGGCTCCAGTTGTCACAACGAATCCGTTGAGTCAAACGCTGACCGCCGGCCAGGATGTCAAGTTCACTGCCGCCGCCAGCGGTTCGCCTACGCCAACGGTCCTATGGATGATCGAAGCATCCGGCGCCAGTACCTTTACGCCGATCAGTGGGGCGACCTCCACGACATTGGATTTAGGCCCCGCCACGCTCGCCGAAAGCGGCAACAGGTACGAAGCCGTCTTCCACAACGGCTCTGGTCCCGATGCCACGACAACGGCCGCGACGCTGATCGTTAATCCCGCCCGGCGGCCCCAGTTGTTACCGAAAATCCGCAGAGCCAAACAGTTACCGCTGGCACGCACGTGACATTTAGCACGCTGCGGCGAGCGGAACACCGACACCAACCGTCCAGTGGATGATTAAGACGGCCGGTAGCAATAAGTTTTCGCCAATAAGCGGCGCTACATCGATCACCTTGGATTTGGGGGCGGCGACGCTTGCCGAAAACCGAAATCAGTATGAAGCCGTTTTCCACAACGGCTCCGGCCCCGATGCGACCACAACTGCGGCGACTCTCACAGTGAATCCCGCCAGCGCCGTTCCGAAAATTACATTGCAGCCGCAGAGCCAGACGCGGACAGTCGGTCAAAGCGTAACCTTCACGGCAACCGCAACCGGCAACCCGATGCCAACAGTTCAATGGATGGTAGAAGTGGCTGGCTCGAATAAATTTGTCGCGATTAAAGGCGCAACATCGACCACACTATCTTTGGGTGCGGCGACATTAGGCGAAAATGGCAACAAGTATGAGGCCGTCTTCAAGAATAGCGTTGGCACGGTCACTACCTCAGTGGTCACTTTAACGGTCAAACCCGCAATCACTGCTCCCCACGTCACGGTCAATCCACAAAGCCAAGCACACACCGTTGGTCAAAGCGTGGTATTCACCGCCGCTGCCGCCGGTAGTCCAAATCCGACGGTACAGTGGATGGTGGAAACCGCTGGTGCCAAGAGCTTCTCGCCGATCCGCGGCGCAACTTTCCACCACGTTAAATCTCGGCGCAGCGACTCTGACGGAAAACGGTAACAAGTACGAGGCGGTGTTTACGAATAGCGCCGGTAAGGCGACTACATCGGTCGCAACTCTCGTCGTTAAACCTGCTATCCAAGCTCTCTATCTGGTCGATGTTGATAATGGCCGTCGGCTCTTTGCGTTGACCAACGGCATGACAATCAATTTAGCAACGCTACCGACGCGCAGCCTGACAATCGAGGCCGTTCCGATTGCGGGTGCGGTGGGTAGCATCGTGTTCAATCTCGATAACAGTTACTATCACACAGAAAATTACGCTCCGTACGATTTATTTGGCGATAACGGCGTTGGCCATTTCGTGTCAGGCAAAATCGCAACTGGCCATCACGTTTTAACGGTAACTCCGTTTTCCCAAGACAAGGGGCGTGGTCAGCAGGGTCCATCATTCACGGTACATTTCACCGTGATTTGATTGCCGTGCCGGTCCCGGCGAATTCGTGACTCGTTCGCTCGACTGTCTTTGCTGAGGGACTATTTCTTTTGCGAAGCGGCAACCATTGCTAAAATACCGGCACGGATCGCGGGCGAGAGTTGTTGCCAAGCGGTAATCACGGACGCCAAATCTGGATCGTAGCGCCGGGCAGCGCAAGCAGAACGCCAAGACAATCGGCAGGATTTGCGTAACTGTCTATTGGGTCGCTGTTTGAGGCGTCTTGCTTCCCGGTTTCGAAAACCGGTCTGCCCGAAAGGGTAGCGGGAGTTCGAATCTCCCCCTCTCCGTTAATCAAAATCGATTCGGCGCAAGCATCGAAGACAAAGATGTTTGCAGCGAATCGCAAATCTCCACTGTCCGCCACCCGTCCGCGAAAAATCGGAAACGGGCGGCGCGGAATCCCCGGAATAAAACGGAACCACAAAGCGTCGATTCCGGTTCCACGTCATTCCGGGAACAGAAACTTCACCGTCAATCAACATCGACATCGCGCACTCCCATGCGGGTCGCGCACATCGATGGCATTCCCATCCCCGCTGATTGGCCGGAGGTCCGACGCAACAGCAAGGTGCGGACACCTGCAGCGGTGGAGGTGGCGAGATTATTGATCGCGCCAGGGAGAACGTCGCCCGCTCGGTTGCCAGCCGGATTTTCTGCACAAACAAATTTCGAAAATCACCGGATAACTCGGTCGATCCCGCCCAGGAAAAGTGCGCAAACTCCTCTGAGCAATTCGATTGCGCCACGGGATTGGCAGACCCAAAAATCTTCCTCAGACTTTGGTGTAACGCTGGAGACGACCCCCGATTTCATGACGACAAAGCCCTGCGGTGCGGAAATTCGTACGCCCGCAGAACTTGGAGTTGTTATGAAAAAGAAGAAAAAGACCCCCCATGCGATTGAGGTCGCACGGGCGTTGGTGAAGGTGAATGCGAAGTCGCCCGCCACAAAAGCCCCTATTGAGTTTGACCGCTGCGATGATGATCCTGCCGACAATGTAGCGCCAGCCAAACGGCGCGGCCGTGCCCGCACGCAGCCGCCCGCTGAACTGCGCGACGAAATGCCGGAGCATAGCGATGAAGCATATTTCGAAGCGCAGGCGCAGCTTCGGCAGCGACCGGAACAGGACGGGTCGGCACCCAATGGCACCGTCCCGGCCAGTGACTACCACCGGGGCGGGCCTCGGCTCTCCACGGATGAGATAGAACGGATCATCGATCTATATACAAATGAATACGGCGCGATTTTGCGGCTCGATGACGCTGCCGAAATCACCAAGCTCTCCAAGCAGACGCTTCGCCGCAAGGTGTGCGAGGGCAAATTCGTTTCCAGCGTGTTCCGTGGCACGCCGCTTCGGTTCATCACCCGGCGATTGATTGAGGAGGTGCTCGGATGAAACTCGTCGCCCGCCAGACGGTGCGGGTCGGCGAGATCAACATCCAGTTCGGGCATCGTGTTTATCGTGATCCCGATGGAGCCGAGCGCACCAGTCAGACATTTTATGCGGAATGTGGATACCTTGGGCAGCGCTATTCCGTCCCACTGAATACCACCAGCCAGACGCTGGCGATTCACCGAATCCATGAACTTGGCGAGCGTATTCTCGCCGGCGAACACCAGAAGCCGGCAAAGCTGGCGTTTCCCGAACTTGGCCGTCGTTACCTCGAATATCAGCACTTGCTGGGCCGGGCGAAGACGACGCTGACCAAATATGAGTATGTCCTCTCGACCTTTGTCGCCTGGGCCAACACTCAATTCGGCAAGCCCATCGGAAAATTCACGGAAAACGACTTTTGGAAGTGGTTCGGTTCCGTTGCCAAAGCCTACGGAAAGAAAACGGCCTATGACCGGGCCATCATCGTCAAGCAGATGTTCAAATGGGCGGTGAACAAAGCCAAACTACTGCCGGCAAATCCGGTCAGCGGCGCAACAATGCGAAAGCCCGCGCCCAACGAGCAGCCGGTCTTTTCGCCCGAACAGGTGTCGAAGATGCTCTCTACGGCTGACGATCATCTCAGGCCAATCATCGCAACGATGGCTTACGCCGGGCTTCGGTTCGGCGAGTGCCGTGATCTGACGTGGGACCATGTGTTGTTTCCGCACGACGGGCCGGGACATCTGGTGATCCGTCTGGGCGGATCAACTGACACCACCAAGACAGGAAATGTACGACGCATTCCGCTTCATCCCGATTTGCGGAAGATACTTGAGGCGATGCCGCACTTCGATCAGCGGGTCTTTCATGCCCCGGTGTCAAAGCGAAATGCAGACGGCACCAAGATGCTCAATGAAAGCACGAGTGTAAAGGCGCTGAAGAAGCTGTGCCGGGAGTGCAAATTTCAAGGCGCGGAAAAGTTCAAGCTGCACAGCCTGCGCCATACGTTCGCATCCATGATGGCGCGATCGAAGGTGCCGATCCAGTATGCCCAGGCACTGATGGGCCACCGAAACAGCCAGATTTTAGCGATCTATTACCATGTGTATGACGACACCGCAGTCGAGGCAATTCAAGCGATTCAGTATCCGACAACGACATCAAAATGCGGCGAGTCCGAAGCGGCATAGCGAACTTTTTAGTCCCCGCATGGTGCGGACATCTACTGTCTAAAAGGAATCATGTTTATGAAACTGTTTCATCTCACCCCGATCGAAAACGTGGAATCAATTCAAAAGCACGGTCTCAAGGCCGATGAGGATGGAGAAATCTTTGTGTTTACGGAGTTGTGGGTGGCAGACACCATCGTCACGAATCAAGTCTTCGCAAAGCACTACGCTGTTTTCGAAATGAAAGCGAAGGGTATTAGCGGAAAGATTGGCCCTGATGAAGTTGCGGAGTCTTCCGCGCGTATCAGCGTATTATTTATCAGAATCTAATCGCCCCGAAATTCCTGAGACATGTCGGGTCGTTCAGGACCGAATGGACCCCAATGTTCCGAAGGTGCGCTTCAAAATAACCATCGGATGCGGTAGCCGAACTTCAGGACAACCCCTGCAACCAGCCATAGGCAAACCAGACACAATGCGGCAAATATGAATGCCATGATTCGCCAAAATGTGATTCTTCTTTCGATCCGGGCAAATCGTTGCTCGACGTACGATTCATACTCCACGGATGGCGTCAAAGGCGATGGCTCGACCATTTCCGTAGCACCTTTGGGAGATTTCATCTTGTGCTCCCGAAGTTCGTGATGTCATCGGCGCTGCCATAGGTGCGGTCCTTTCCAGCAGCGATCAATACATAGGTATCTTGGCACCGTGCGGTTGTAGGAAGGCTGGGATTCGTGAAATACGCCAGTCCATCCCATGCCCCATTGGAGTTGTAACCGTCCGAGTTGTAAGAGGTGACGCCAGCAGCATACGGCGAGCCGATTCTTCGCAGCCCGTGCCACTGCGAGGTAGAGGGATTGCCAGTCCAGGGAAGGCCAACGCACTGACCATTGGGCGGGAAGATGCCCGGCGGGTCATTGCAAAGCGTAATGCGCCAGACCTGATCGATGTTGTATTGCGGCAAGGTTTGCTGGCTCTGGGTGGGATCAGGATTGCTCGTGCTGTCCAAAATTCGCTGTGCGCCCGGCGCGCTCGGACGTAAATGATCGGCAGCGGGTCGGGGAATTGATCGATGAACTTGGGAATGTTGGTATCGCCACACCAGCGGCCCGCCTGGTCCAGAAACTCTCCATTGCCGGTGGGATTGAGATTGAGAGGATTGAGGCTCGAGGAGAGCCACGACGCCGGTGGCTGCAAAAAGGGGTCAAAATGTCGCGGATTCAGTTTATTCAAGGACGACGGCCCCTGGCCAACAATGTTCTTGTTGAACCACAACAAATAGCCGTCGCCGGAGGTATCCAGCGCCAGCCCTCCCATGAGGCCGAGGACGAGGTTTTCCGAGCCACAGATGCCGCCGGCGGGATTGGCGTCGGGATAGTAAGGCGGGGTGATTTCCGTGGGTCTGATCGATAGCCCGTATTGCGTCACCGCGCCGGGAACACACAACTGGTCATCGCCCAGTGGGCCGGGGTAGGCGTTGAATGTGGTGTAGTATTGGCTGATGGCATTGGTGATAACGGAGATTTCGTTTTCCGTGCTGGCCCCATAGGCGGCAAGGCGGACCTGTTTAATCACCGGAAGCGAGATTCCAATTAGGATGATGATAATCCCAATGACCACCAGCAGTTCGACCAGCGTAAATCCGCCGTGTCGAAGTGGTCCGTGAAGATTCTCCCGCGCATTCTCTCTGACTTTTTTCATAAGATGCCCTCGGCCACCAGGAACGGAAGGATGATGGCTGGGAGCATGATAACCTATTTTGGGATAATCCCGCAACAGGTTTAGCGTTCGCGGCGTGGCCCGATCTGTATTCAGCCAACGCTACGCCAAGTTCTGTGCCGCCTTGATTGGCGCACGTCATGAAGCCCAACTGACGCAGATGGATTTAGCAAAAAAGCTGCGCCGGCCGCAATCCTTCGTCAGCAAATATGAGCGCGGCGAACGCAGGCTCGATGTCATCGAGTTCATCGACGTTGCCGAAGCCCTCAAGATTCAGCCCGCGAAGGTGATCGATGACGTTCGACGCTGAGTTCTTCCTCAGCCACAAATAACTTTTCTTTCGCCCCGGTTCTGATTCAGTGATTTTGGGCCGCGAAAAGTGTACTTCGGATTTGGGACAAGAATGGGGTGTTGACAATTGCCCGTCGTGCCCCACCTTTTATTGAGACGCGACGACGCGTCACCAAGACGAGCAGCGATCCCCCGATTACGAGCGATACGCTTGCCGGTTCAGGAACTTGCTCAACGTCATAACTAACGGAAAGGTTGCCAGCCGGTCCTACGGGGGGAAAGGTGCCATCGCCCAAGAATGTCAGACCGTTGCCCTGACCGCTGATGGTCAGCAAATTATCGGTAATACTGAAATCGATGAAAGAATCCCCGCCGCTTCCGACGAACAGTTGTGCTTCAGAAGATGGGAAAGTTAGTGACCCGCCTATCCTCCCTACAGTACCTACATCACCTGGATAAATGGGATAAATGTTGAAACCGGGACCGGCTGTTCCGCTAAAGCCGTTGACATTGAAAGTTTCACTAAAGGTGTTGCCATCAACGGTCAAGGTCGAGGTATCCGACTGTCCGACATCATAAAAAGGTTGGCTAACACCCGTGGGATTGTAGATGGCAACTGAAGTCTGCATATTAAGACCAAAGTTGATCGTCGCCCTGTCCAAAATATATCCGGGCGGAACAAAGACATTTGGCACGTCGAGAGAACCACCTCCTCCCGACGGATTGATGACAACCTGTCCCTGATAAACCTGAGCGCTTGCCACCGATGCCAATAAGATTACGCAAAAAGCCCAAATCCATGGTCCACCGATCCCATTTGTAATCCTAAAGATTGTAGAATTTTTCATGCCGCCCTCCGTCGGGTGATGCGCGTTGCAGCGTGACATTTATTTCTCCTTCCGGTATTGGGTTTTTGCTGAAATTAGCCGATCGACTTCCGCAGTTAACTTGCCATTGGCGGAGATTTCCGCGGGATATTCCCAAAAGTAGTGGATGGCCGCGACAGCTTTAAGCGGCGAGCTTCGTTCCATCTTTGAAGATCACTCCGGCGATCACCTCCGGCAAGAGCGCGCTGCCATTGAGTTTTCGCCAATGGTTCTGGGCCGATTCCACGAGTTTGAAGGCCATCGCCAGGCAGGCCGTTCGCGAGCCGGCGCCTTTGGTCTTGTACGTTCGCAATCGCACCGTGGCGAACGTGCTTTCGATGGGATTGCTGGTGCGCAGGTGCTGCCAGTGTTCGGCGGGGAAGTCGTAGAACGCCAGCAATTCCTCCTGGTCCTTCAAGAGACATTCCACCGCTTTGGGGAACTTGGCTTGATACGTCGCGGCGAACTGGCCCAACGCTTTGAGGGCATCTTCTTTCCTCGCCGCCATCCAGATCTCGTGCAGCATCTTCTTGCCCGAGACCTGTTGGCCACGCGCCAGTTTGTCCAGCACGTTCACCGTCTTGTGCACCCAGCAACGCTGCGTTCGGGTGCCGGGGTAGACCTGCTTGAGGGCTTTCCAGAAACCCAGCGCCCCGTCGCCCGTTGCCAGCCTCGGGGATTCCGTCAGTCCCCGACTCTTGGCATCCAGCAGCAGTTCCAGCCAGCTCTGTTCGCTTTCGCGTTGGCCATCAATCATGGCGATCAGTTCCTTGGTCCCATCTTCCAAAGCCCCCTCCGTTAGTTCCGGCACGGTTCGCAGGGCCGGTCATCGGTCAATCGGATGTTGAAGTAGATGCCGTCGGCCCACAGGTAAACGTAGCGTTTGCCAGCCAGCGACCGACGGCAGAAGTTCTCGTACTGGCCTTGCCAGAGTTCTTTCATTCGAACGATGGTGGTGGGCGACAGGCCCGAGCCGTCGTGACCCAGGCAACCCAGCGCTTCGGGGAAATCGCTCGTGGAAATCCCTTTCAGATAGAGCCACGGCACCAATTCCTCGATCGCCTTGGTCTTGCGCAAATACGGGGGGAGAATCTTGGAAGTGAAGCGGATGCGTTTGCCCTGCTCATCGACCCGCTTGTCGTTCACACGCGGCTGATGCACCTCGATCGGCCCGTTGCCGGACTGAATCTTCCGGGTGGGATGATGGCCGTTGCGCACCACCAGCCGATGGCCGGCCGAATCCAAGCATTGGCTGCCGCGTTGGATATAGTCATCGACTTCCCGCTCGACGGCCGACTGCAACGCCCGGCGGGCGCCATTGCGCAGAATGTCATCGATGACTGGCACCGTTGCCAACTGAAGCTGAAATGAGTTAGAGTCCATGAGGCGTATCCTTTCTGTCCCGCGTGGGACGCTGGTGAACCGTTTGTGACGATCCACCGAAGGTACGCCGCTTTTATTCAGCCGCCAACCATCCACGACTTTCGGTTATAGCTCGATTTCCGCCTGCGCCTGAGAAAGAGACCACCGCTCACAGCGGCCAGCAAGGAAATCGTTGCGGGTTCAGGAACAACAACCGCATCCGCAAGCGTTACATGGCTACCAGTAAAATCCCAAGTGAATTCCAAATTGCCCGGAGCGGCTCCCTGCGGCGAATTGAATTGCAAAACGGCAGTCCAGTCTATCCCTGAATCGCTGTAAGCCGCCGCTAATTCGTCGAACGTGGGATTGCCAGCCGTCAACATTGTCACGGATTGACCATCATTACCGGGGATTTCGCTGAGGGCGTTGGCGATATCGCTGCCGCTGCCGCTAAGTGAAATCAAAACGTCAATGGGTGAATCCGTCGGCGGTGTCGGCAGATCGCCAAGAATGTTGAGCGAGCCGTTCGTTTCGCCGCCTCCAGCGTGAAGATCGTCGAGCTATAACTTCCTCCGCCCCCTTTAGTCGTAACGTTGCCTTGAGTTGGTTCGCCAAGATTAGTTCCAGTTCCAGCAGTAAGACTGACGTAGGGTAACGGGACCATGCTTACGTCATCAAAATATGCACCCGATGTGTTGGAATACGTGGGAGCATCTATCATCAATTGTAGAACGACGGTATTGTATTGCTGCGGGGCGACTCCATAAAAAGTTCCTTGGAAATACTGCTCCATTGGAGCATTGCTCGTCATCACCGTTGTTTGATTGTAGACACCAGTAAACGCATTGCCCCAGGACGCCTTGAACAGCGCACTATCACCAGCCACAAGCGGTTCAGCGGCGTCTTGAAAGCGCCCATGCGGAAAACAGATATTCTGTCCCCGGCGTGACCGATATTGGGTCGCTGTCAATGTGGGGATATCCAATATTTCCGCCCTCTGTCACGTGCATCGAATAACTTCCAGAATGCGCAAGCGCCTCGACACGGGTTGCCCAAGGAACCGCAATCCAACCGTCAGCAGTCATTCCAGAGCCTTGCTCGAAACCCGGATTTGGAACTATATTGGTTTGGGCATTAGCATTCGCGGCTATAAACGACGGCGCCAGGAATGGCGACACAAACTTGAGCCGATTCATAATTTTCTCCTTCGCCCCTTTGGTTAAAAAATGTTTGCAGTGCCTAACAGCCCGCAGCAAAAGGCCCGCGCATCAGATGCGCCGCGGATTGGGGTTTCTGGTTTTGCGAAATGCCTTCCCTCATTTGCGTCCCGCCCTTCCAATTTAATTCCCTGAAGCTGCTGGAAACCGCTGAAAATCAAATCAATTTGAATCCTGGAACGACGTTTCTCCCAGCGCAGACCAAAAACGTGCTGGAGCCGATATTGCTGCCCGGTTGATAATAACCTGTCTTGGAATAACCGCAATAGGTTTTAGCCCCCGATGTGGCCCGATCTGTTTTGAGCCAACTGCGCCAAGCTGTGCGCTGCCCTGATCGGTGCTTGGCATGAAGCCCAACTGACGCAAATCGATTTGGCAAAGAAGCTGCGCCGTCCGCAATCCTTCGTCGGCGAGTACGAGCGTGGGGAACGTCGGCTCGATGTCGTCGAGTTCATCGATGTCGCTGAAGCCCTGAAGATTCAGCCGGGGACGATGATCGACGATCTTCGCCGCTGATTTCTTCGTCAGCCGCAGATAATTTTCCAGTCGCCGAGATTTCCTCATCCACCTCCTCTTGACTTCAGCGGAGATAGGAGCGAGGAGTACCGCCCGCAAATTTGATTTGAAAGGAGCCGCGCCCGGCAAGGTGCGGCCCTCGTTTTTTCAAGGAGGCTCTATGAGTCACGCGCCAAGGGTGCGCGCTCGCACGAACGTTTCCGTCGTCGCATCAACCCTCGAATCCTTCTCGCCTTCGCTGTCATCATGGCGGCTGATTGACATTCGTCAGAATGCGCATCAGGCGGTTGAGTTCCCGGACAACATGTTCTTCGTTGATCTCTGTGGCCAGATCGTACGCGGCGAAGTTATTCTTCTCGCCGGCGCACCCGGCTCAAATAAGAGCACGCTGGCCCGGCAATTGGCCCTTGATTTGGCATGTCAGGGGATTCAATCCCTTTTGATTTTAACCGAGGAATCGGGCGAGCGCGTCCGAGCGGGAACGGTAACGATGGCATCCGAGATGCCGCCCTCGAAGGTCCGGCAAGCTCTCTCGAATATCCATGTCGAAACTTCCATCAACGATCTTGAGGCGCTTCCAAATTTCTTTGCGGCTCAGATTCTCAATCCGCACGGCAAATATCATGGCGTCACCACAATCGTGCTGGACTCGATACAGGGGCCGGGCTTGTCAGCCAATCATTTTGCGCGGTGGCAATCACTGATTCAATTTCTTTCACTCACCCGCGCGGCTCAAGTCATGACGCTGGCGATCTGTCACATCACAAAGCGCGGAGAGATCGCCGGTCCAAAGGCGCTGGAGCATGCGGTCGATTGTTCTGTTCTCATCCGCAAGGCGTATACCCGGCGTTTGGTGTCGGTGATGAAAAATCGTTTCGGGGCAGAAACGGCTCGCCCGATGCAGTTGGAGATCGATCCCGTCACGTTGAAATTGCGCGTTTCCCCGCACACGGAGACGCTGACGGCCGTCGCGCGCGGTTATCTGCCCGGCGCTGGTGTGACCGAGGTTCAAGGGGCGGTTGCGCTTCCAAAACCCGGCGCGTCGGCACGAGTCACCGCACCTGGTTTACCTCGCAAAGAAATTGAGCAATACGTCTCCGGGCTGTGCCAAGTGCCGGGATTTGAACTCGCCGATTTTGATTTGAGCATTCAATGCCGGGTTCCCGGTGAGCGGCAATATCGATCTGTGCTTGGCTTGCCGTTATGCCTCGCGCTGGCGGCGAGCTACATCCAACAGCCCATTCCCGAAAAGCAACTCCATATCGGTGAAATCGATCTGTGCCGAAATGTCCGCGAAGTTCCGGCGGTGCTGCTGAACGATTTGGCCAACTCGATCAACGGCGGCGAGATAAATCTACCCGTGCGCATTCTTTGCCCACCGTCGGCGGTTCCGCAACTTCCCTCGGGGAATGGTGTCGAAATCGTTCCCTGCCGCCGTCTTGATGACGCGATCTTCGCTACATGGCCAAATCTTCGGTGAAAGGAGTCCCATGAATAAATCAAACGATGCGCTCATCACGGAAGCCGATGTCCAAGCGTTCAAAGATGAAGTCAATCGAGGCTGCTTCAAAGATCGTGTTTATGAACTGATGCAGCGGGAACCCGAATTAGCTTTCTACGTTTCCGAGAGATATTCCAAGACGCTTGATAGCCTTCAGGAAGCCGGGATCGACGGCCGCAGACTGGCGGCGCTGAACAAGCACATTTCGCTGATGGTCTGGGGATCGGCCATTCTCGTTTCGCGCGCTCAGCGCAGGCAATGGGATGGGTTTCTTCCGTCGGACGAAATCAGAAATGAAGGCGGTGGAAAATGAACAGCACCGATCATCAATGCGAACCCGAAGATGTCTGCGCGGGCCTGATCGTGGCATTGCATCTCGATCTCATTCGCCCGCTTTGTCCGCAACATGGCGACCGCAAACTGCGCGAACTGATGCAGAAGCATGCCGAGCCGATTGCGGCGCACATGATTTCGGCTGGCATCTCGGCGGCGGTGCAATTGTTCAACAACCCGGAAGGCATGTCATGAGCGAATTGAAACCGCCCAATCCATTTGAATGCGCGAAGCGGATCGTTGGAGTCAACGTCATGCTCAAACCGGATGATGTTGTTCATGCGTGGCCGAGCATCACCCTCGCTGACGCAGAGTATTTGCTCGACCACCATGCTTCGTCCATTGCCGCCCAAATGCTGAACGCAGGAATTCGCGCCGCCGTGGAAATCATCAAACAGCAGCGAGCGGCATCATCATAAAACTTTCAGTCCGCACGAGCGATTTCGTAGAAACCTGCTTTTTGAGATCGCACAAAAAATCCCGAAATCAATCAAGGAGTGCGCGATGAAGCAGAAGAAAAAGAAGAAATCGGATGAACCCCTGCGGCCAAGGCCGTCGGTCGTCATCCATGCATCTGTAATGACAGAGCAACAGGAGCAGCGACTTTCTACGGCAGTCGATGCCCTTCTGGCGGAATGGGTCCGTCAGGAGTTGAGCCGTATCAACAAATCATGAGCGAAGGATACAATTACTCAAACAAACGCTACATCGTCCTGGTGAGGGCGAGCGATACGACCGACGGAACTACATCTACCGAGGCCCAACTTGCAACGCTTCATGCGAAGGCGGTCGCCTTGAAGATGGTGTGCGCCGACAATGGCGAGATTGTTCTCAATAACGTGACTGGCTCCATGCCTGGAAAACGGCAAGACATGACGGCCATAATTCAGCGGAAGTTGACGCTGAATGACTTCGACGTTCTCGTTGTTCAGCGCCTCGACCGCCTTACTCGCAGCGGCAGCGATCATGGCTTCTGGTTCGAGCATGAACTGAAGCGAGCAGGCATACATCTATATATAGTCGGCGATGACATTCCCGAAGGCCGATATGCAAGCCTCATCAAGGTCGCCAAGTACGAGGCCGTGCGCGAGCAAGCCTTCAGCATCAGCCAACGCTCGACGCAGGGGTATCAATTGGCCTTGGAAGAAGGGCGCGTGACGACCAGCAGCCATACGCCATTTGCCTGTTGGCGGCTGTATTTGGCGGCTGACGGCAATCCGCTTCATATCATCCGTGATTTGCGGGATGGCCGTCAGCAAAAACTCGACCCGAAGACCCGCGCCGTCATCGATACCTATGGCCAGATCGGCGGCGGCTCCAAAGGGCATTATCGAAAGCAGAAGCACGAGAAAGTGCTGCTTATGCCTGGAGACGCCGACGAAATTACCGTCATTCGGACCATTTTTGATCTGCATTTCCGCCAGGGCTGGGGCGGCAAACGCATCGCCGATCATCTCAACCGCCAAAACATTCCGTCGCCATGCGGCAAGCAATGGAGTCAGCGGCAAGTCGAAGTCCTTTACAATAATGAGGTCTATACCGGCCGCAGCGTTGCCAATCGAACTTCATCTGGCATCTACCATCAGCGAAATCATTCCGCGCCGAAGCCAACGAATCTCGATCCCGCGATCCATGCGACGGCGAAAACCATTCCCGTTCAAATGCGGCCTTCTGAAGAATGGTTTTTGACGGACCAACCGTTGCTCAAAGACCTGCTCGGCAATGAACAACTGCGCGCGCTGGCCATCGAAGCGCAAGACCGCCATTGGCGGAACGTCGCCGATCCCGACCGCCCGAAACTCAGCAAGAGCAAGCATAAGACCAGCGACTATCTGCTCAGCGGCATCCTTCATGCGAAGCAGGACGGCGGCGCGCTTGTCGGCGTGCTCTGTGGCCGTGTCGGCAAAAAGGTTCGCTACTACCGCCATCGCCGAGGTCGTAGGGGCTACATGAAGGGGAGCATCTACAACAACATGATCCGTGCCGAGACGGTCGAGAAGGCCGTCATCGATGCTGTGAAAGAGACATTGCTCGACGGCGATAATCTGCGGGCGAAGCTCGTCGAACTCATTGCGGCCCAGGCGCAGCCGACACCTGCCGCCGATGTTGATGAACTAAAGCGCCAGCGAGAGCGGTTAAAAAAGCGGACGGAGTTGATTGTCTCGACGCTCGATGAAGAGACCTTAGCCGACGCTCAGGGCGAGCTTGAGAAACTGAAGGCCGAACGCCGCAGGCTCGACGAGCAAATCGCCGCCGCAGCGCCGACGACGCCAATGCCGAAGCTCGATCCCGAAACGCTCGCCGCCGAGTTGGAAGAGAAAACGAAAAAATTTTTTGAGGCGCTGCCGACGATGCCCAAACATCTTATTCGTGAATGGCTCAGCAGGTTCGTCAGCAAGGTTATCGTGGATATGGAGACGAAGGGCATCGAAATCGACGTGCAACTGCGAAAAGACAGGCTGAAAGCCTCATTTTCAAGCGAAAAAGCGATGCGTCTCGTAGCCACTTCGGCGTCATCAACGTTATACGAGACGCATCCGCAGCCGGGCGTGATGCTGGGCATTTTCGATTGCCGCTATGTGAAGAAACGACACAGCGTCTGCTACGGCTGTATCCGCCGACGGGCTGCATAACGCTAACTCGTTTTGATTCCGGCCTAAGCTGCGTCATCGACTCCAAAAAGTTGACGCATCTCATCCATCCGATGCGCACTGGCCTCCTTGGTGAGTTCCTCCACCATTTTTACGGCATCTTCTGCAGTGACTGCCCCGTCAAGCACCCGTCTCCTCAATTTGAATTTTCCTCCAAAGGATTGCAGCAGTGGTTCCCCAACCATCCCAATCTTTTCAAAGACCCGTCTACGAGGCACAGATGAAAATCCCGCTGGATTCAGCGAAATGCGGCTATCGCCGAGTTGGAAGAATCCCTTGCTTCGATTGCCGACGCATCAAAAGGGCGGCGTAATTTCAGTTCCGGAACGGGGCGTCGTGTATCGAACTTCTGATTGCGAACACGACCATTACCCAAAAACTCGACAGCGAAACATTAGAACCTGTGGGCGAAATGTACCTCACGACAAACATGAAGAAATCGGCGATCCAACGACCAAACAAAGTTGATAACTCAATCATCGAGGAAGCGAGCCGCTCAGTATCGGCAATTCTTCTTTGCCCATTTGGAGCATCGCCAGACACGATACATGGGTTTGCACCCGAACCCCGTTCGGCCCTTTGATGTGTCTATGCTTCCAAACATGATCTTTGCAAAATTGGAGGTTGAGGCAGACGGCAATATGAGAGTCGTGGAGGTTCGCCACGAAGTGGTATAGTCGAATCCCTTTCATACAGGAGCCGCAGGAATGGACGATGAGATTTGCCAGAAATGTGGGAAACCCATTGCCCGCCGCGCTCGCGCGAACGTCTGGCAGGGGGACAAGATCGTCTGTACGACCTGCATAAATCTTCTCAAGGGGGCCGAACGTCGTTTAGCGGGAATGCAGAAGATCGCGGGCAAGGCTCATACGCCGTGGTTGATACAAGATGGTCGAAAGGAATTGGGGCCGTTGACGACGGTCCAATTGATCCAGTTGCTCCGTCACCGAAAAGTCGATTGGAGCGCAAATATCTGGCGGGAGGGAATGACGAAATGGCTGCCCGTTGGCCGGCTGTTTACGATCCCGGAACTCAACGACGGCAGACTTGAACTGCGTGAATTCGGGCAAGGGGATGGTACGGCGTAGTTTCCCTGACGGTGAATTCGCGGCAGTCATTTAGCGAGTTTCTTTTTTGAGCGTGGCTCGCGAACCGGTTTCGGCTCAAGAATATCGAATCGGATTACGATGAAATCCCGCACTCTGCCACCATACCAGATATTCCTCAGCCGGGGCCGAATCTGGGTGAACATGTTGCTATCCGCAATGACCTTAGCGAGGTCAGCGGGGACATATCCGACATGGGCTTTGTGATTGAAGAACCACCCCTTGAATGTGCCAACCGCTCTGATGGCATTCGGATCGTGCTTGTTGCCCGGCTCGCGTTCAAGATGAATGTCCTGCTGATGACCATTCAGGAATTGTTTCGCGCTGCTGATCCGATGTTGTACACCGGCCACCTCCACATCACCTGCGAATATCCGCATGCCCTCAGGAATGGCGGGGAGGAATCGTAGGTCGCGGGCCATCGGGATAATTAGACCGTATTGCGGAACTCTTGGCTACTACCAGATAGGAGTTCAACGGGCTGCATTCATTGACTGAAGGCGTGCCGTGTGTTGGAATTTCCGCTATGTCAACCGGCGATCTTGTGAAGGACATTCTGGATAAGGCGGTCGTGGCACTGCTGGTCGTCGGTGCGACGTGGGCCGTGAATCTGATTCTGGAAAGGCGCAAAGCCAGGTTTGCATATCTACAGAAGTTGGCCGAACGTCAATTGGACGCCTACTGGCAAATAATGGGGATACTCAGTACACAAGCATTCCATATTGAATATTTCGTGCAGGGATTTGAAAGGTATCTAAACTCGACTTTTGCCGTTTTTAGACGGCGTTTTTCATGAACGGACTCTCACAAAAAATCGGACTCCCCCGTACATTCGCTGATGCTTACTCGGCGAATCGGAAAGGAGTCCGATATGTTGTCTGTTCCCAAGGCGGCGGAGCCGCTTGTTTCGGCGTTCTCTGTAGCATTCACCCGTCCAACTTTCCAGCGCGTCGTCGTGCTTTTTCTGGCGCGATCCTCTCGTTGCGGCACCGCACCGTCACCGGCATGTTGCGAGCGGTGGGGCCGCTGGCCAAAGGGCACTGGTCCGACTTCCATCGCGTCCTCTGCCGCCGCGTCTGGTCTTGTTGGCCGTTGGGCAAGGTTCTGGCGGCGATGGTGCTGGAACTGATTCCCGCGGATCAGCCGGTGATTTGTCCGGTGGACGACACCACGCCGCAGCACAAGGGCAAGCACGTCTATGGCAAAGGGTGTCATCACGATGCCTGCCGCTCGACGCACAGCCACGTGGTCTGGGTATGGGGGCACAAATGGGTGACGCTGGCGATCAACGTGAAGTTCCCTTTCGCCTCGCGCCCGTGGGCGTTGCCGGTGCTGTGCGCGTTGTATCGGCCGGCGGAATTGAATCAGGCCGAAGGCCGGAGGCACAAGACGCCTCTCGATCTGGCCCGGCAACTGATGGCCACGCTGATCCACTGGTTCCCCGAGCGAAAGTTCATTCTTCTGGGGGACGGCGGTTACGCCAGCCACGAGTTGGCGCGGTTCTGTCATCGCCACCGCCGGCAGGTGACGCTGGTCAGCCGGCTCCATCCGGAGGCGAATCTGTACGGCCTGCCGCCGGCGGGAAAACCCCGCACGGGTCGGCCGCGCATCAAAGGACGGCGATTGTCCAAACCCCAGGCCACGGTCAAACGGTCCAAAGGGAAACGATTCACCGTCAACTGGTACGGCGGCAAAACACGCCGGGTCGAACTGATCTGGGGCGAAGGGCACTGGTACAAGGCCGGCAACGGATTGGTTCCGGTCCGCTGGGTGTTCGTCCACGACATCCAGGGAACGCACCGGGACGAATACTTCTACAGCACCGATCCGACGATGCCGCCCCAGCAGATCGTCAGCCTCTACACCGGACGTTGGAGTATCGAAGTGACATTCCAGGAAGTCCGCGCCCATCTGGGCTTTGCCACGCCGCGCAACTGGTCGGCCAAAAGCGTGCTGCGAACGGCCCCGTGCCTGCTGGGATTGTTCAGCGTCGTCAGCTTGATCTTCCACCGGCACACACATGGAAAAGGAACGCGACCCGCGTCGTGCGCGTGGTACGCCAAGGCGGAGACAACCTTCGGCGACGCCATGACGCGCGTGCGTCGATTGTGCTGGGCGGAGGTTTTTCAACAGTCGCCGAAACATGCGGGTCTCACAAAACTACCAAGGCCGTTACGGATCATGCTGCTGGATCATTTGAGTCGCGCCGCATGACGCCGCAAAAACGGCAAAAGTCGAACTAAAAGATCGCACAGAAAAGGGTCTTGCAGAGGTCGCGGGTTTTTGGAAGCAATTCGCGGAGGGTTATGCAAGCGACCAGTACAAGATACTCCAGAATTCGTTTTTGTTGCCGCCCTCAATAACGGCGGTGTTGGCCAAGCACCAACGCACTGTGAAGGATTTCTCCATCGCGGCCAATCCGGCGAAAGAAATCGAAACGCAATATCAGAACGCACGGGCAATCGCGCAGAGCCTCACGGAATTGATAAAGGAAGTGTCTGAACACGTGCATCGCTGTCCGGTATGAACCAGAAGAGACTGGGACCGGCGGGGCGGGGAATTGGCAGGACTATAGCAGTCTCACGACGCTGCGTGGCATCGTCGCTACAATACGAGCGTGCCACCTTGCGACGGCAACAGTGGCGACCCTCTATTTCGCCCGGATTTCGCTTGACTTCAGACCCTTGATCGATGTAGGAGAGAGCAACGGAAGTTGCCTCATGAACTATACTTGCGGCATATCTCGGCTGTCCGCGAACCCCGTCCGCCAGGCGCGGAATGCACCCGGAATCGCATCTGCTTCCGTCATTTCCCCCATTTTAACAACTTTCGGGGGCCCGCGATATTGTGACTCGTAAATTTTTACAGGAGCTGTACCTATGTCTCTCCCCCTCTCCGTTTTAGCTGTTCTTCCGCTTCCCTTAGGTCCGTGCGCCGCTGGCTTTCAGTCCGGCCAAATCTTGCCGCGACGCGCGAGTTTACTCGACGCCCGAAAGTCGCGGACGCCGCGTCAGAGTTGCTGCGAGATGTTTTCGGTGAAGAGGCTCATCACGTGGGGGCGACAAAACAGATGGAAGCACTGGTGTCGGATGTCTCGGCGATGATCGATGGCACTTTTGCCGCCAAGGGCAATTGACGTGTTCGTCCCGAAATCGTCTTCAAGGACGGCGACTTATGAATCGGACATTGCCCACCCCCTGGAAACCTACCAAAGCCCAACTCCTCGCCGCGCACAACAAGCTCGTTCCCGATCTCATCGCCAAAAACCTCATCGTCCTCTTCGCCGGCATCAACCCGGGCCTCTACACCGCTGCCATCGGCCGCCACTTCGGCCGCCCTGGCAACCGATTCTGGCCCGCCGTACACGCCGGTGGCTTCACCCCGCGCCTCTTTTCCCCCTTTGAGGGATCTCTTCTTCTCGACCTCGGGTTCGGCATCACCAACATCGTCGAACGCGCCACCGCCCGCGCCGATGAACTCACCGACGACGAGCTTCGTGCCGGCGGCCAGCGCCTCCAAGCCAAAGTCAAACGCTGGCGCCCAACCGTTGTCGCCTTCGTCGGCATCCACCCCTACCGGATCGTCTCCGGCATCAAAGACGCCCGCGTCGGCCTCCAAAAGCCCCTCTTCGGCGGCAGTCAGGCCTGGGTTCTGCCCAACCCCAGCGGCCTCAACGCCCACTACCTGCCTGCCACCCTCGCGCAACTCTTCGGAGACCTCCGCCTCTGGGCAATTGCACAGCACGGGCGTCGCCGAAATAAGAGATAAGGTTCATATGGCACCGTTAGGACGGGCAAAAGTCTCAGTTACTCTGGCGTTGAGGGCGGATTCGGACAGAACACTTGTGGCTTATGGCTAAAGTGCGCGTCCTCAACAACCAACCGACTATTTGCCGGCAGTCCATGACCGACTAATCGCCGATCACAAGGTTGCTGTTGCTGTCGCATCAGGGGGTCTCATTCAAGGCGAGGCGTCCCGTGAAGGGACCGCCCCCCAGTTGCATCGCCAAGCCTGATGAAGCTTTCGGCGCCGTTAAAATTGAAAATAAATAAACGGCTGCGCTACGTGCTGGGGATTCAACAGCAAAAGCACGATGAAGGCGACGCCAAAGGCGTAATACGCGCTCCATCGCCGCCAGCGCGATAGTTCGTCAATCATCTTCCAAACCGGTTTGTGTTTGTGCCGGCCCATGAATTCGAGAACGAACAGCGCGACGATCACGATCAGCACGAGGCTGAATTGAAACGGGTCGATGCCGCGCTGAAACTCAATTCCGGCGGACGGCGAAAACTCCGTGAAGAGTTTTCGAACAATCAGCAGCGCGTCCGATAGATTCGCGGCGCAGAAAAAAATCCACGCGCCGGTGACGAGGTTGAACGTCAGCAGCCAGCCGAGGAAGTCCATGATCTTGCGGTCCTGCGGACGCAGCGCGGCGGCGAAACTCTTTCGCGGCGTTTCCGTCAGCACATACGCGATGATGAACACGGCGTGCAGCGCGCCCCAGATAATGAAGGTCCAGTTTGCGCCGTGCCACAAACCGCTGACGAGAAAAACGACGGCGAGATTGAAACAGTGTCTCGCGGGGCTGCAACGATTGCCGCCCAGGGGAAAATAGACGTAATCGCGAAACCACGTCGAAAGCGAAATGTGCCAGCGCCGCCAGAAATCGGCGATGGACGACGCGAGATAGGGATGATTGAAATTCAGCATGAGATCAAAGCCCATGATTTTGGCCGCCCCGCGCGCGATGTCGGTGTAGCCGGAAAAATCGCAGTAGATTTGAATGCCAAAAAGCCAGGTGGCCAGGAGCAGTTGCGCCGGAAGAATTTCGCGGATCGGCATAGACGGCGTTGACCAGAATCGCGGCGCGGTCGGCGATGAGAATCTTCTTGAAAAGGCCGGTGAGCATCAGTTGCGCGCCTTCGATAAACTGCGTGCGGTTGAAATAATGCTTTTCGCGGAATTGATGCAGAAGATTCTGCGGACGCTCGATCGGTCCGGCGACGAGTTGCGGAAAAAACATCACGTAAGTGGCGAAATGAAGCAGGGAGCGCTCGGCCTTGAAATTGCCGCGATAAACTTCAATCGTGTAGCTCATGGACTGGAACGTGTGGAAGGAAAGTCCGATGGGCAGGATGATCTTCAGACTCTCAATGGAATAATTCCAGCCGATGAAATTGGCGAGCGCGGCGACGTTGCCGTTGAGAAAATCGAAGTATTTGAAAAAGGCGAGCATGCCGATGTTGGCGCACAGGCTGACGATGAGAAAGACTTTCCGGCGATGGCCGCGGGCGTTCTCGATCCAGGTTCCCGCCGTGAAATCGATGGCGATCAGGACCGCCAGGATCAGGATGTATTTCGGCACGAAGTCCATGTAAAAGGCGCAACTGGCGGCGAGCAGCAGCGGCAGGCGCACTTTGTGCGGCAGCAAAAAGTAGAGCAGCACGACGGCCGGAAAGAAAACCGCGAATTGGAGCGAATTGAATAGCATCGGTCAGTGCGAAATGTTTTGCGAGGGCTTCAATTTCAGCGGGTCGGTTTCGACGAGATAATTGTAAAGAATCTGCGCCATGAGGGCGTGGCCGGCGGCGTTCGGATGCGGGTCGTCGCTTTGAATCCAGAGTGTGGAAACGTCGTCGCCAAAATCTTTTTGAAAGGCGTCGAAGGTGTTGATGGTGGGAATGTTCATCGCCTTGAACGCGGTTTCAATTTTTGCGTAAAGATCTTTGTACGGCGTGCCGGGGGAGAGGTCGTGGATGTCGGGGACGATCATCACGAGAAAGGGCACGCCGTCCTTGGCGGTGATGTCGCGCATTTCGGAAATCTGCCGCCGCGTCTGTTTCCACGGCTGCGAGTCGTCGGCGTAAAAATCATTGTAAAACGTGAAGAGGTCTTTGTAATGGCCGCTGAATTTCAATTTGATTTCGCTCCAGCGATTGAAGAGAAAGGCGGCGAGATAGGAATCGCGGAGGATGAAGCTGTCGCGTCCCTTACCGCGCGGCTCCACGTCGCTGATGAAATAATGCAGCACGACCATGTCCGGCTTGACGACGGGGTATTGCCGCTGAAAAAGTTTGTATTGGAAATAATTGCTGTAATTGCCGATGCCGGCATTCACGAATTCGAAGGAATATTTTGGACCGAACGGTTTGTTTGAATTGAGCAACCTCTGGGTCGTGGCGGTGAAAGTTTCGTCAAACGGCACGCCCCAGCCCATGGTGATGGAACTGCCCATGACCAGAACGCGTTTGCAATTCGGCGGTTTGGGGTTTTTCAATTCCGGCCCGCGGTCGCCGAGCGAATTGAGCGAAATGTCCACGCCCATGAGCTGCGCTCGACGATGGACGGTGGACGAAGCCGACCTCGCCCAGCGGATCGGCCATTTTCAACTCCTCCGCATATTTCACCATTTCGATGTTGTAAATGAGATGGTGGCTGGCGATGACGCGGATGGCGATTTCACCGAGGCCAAGCGTCACCACGGTCGCGATGAAAATGAACCCGATCCCCAAAGCCAGTTCGCCGCGTTTTTTGGTTGTAAGAGTGTGCATCGGAAATCCCCGTGTTGCCCCGAATCAATCCCCGGTCCTGGCAGGCGGATTGGCCCCCATGTCCGCTCGCTTCTGCAGAAACTCATATATTTCGCCCGCAATCTGCCTGGAGAATTCGGGGGAATAGTGCCATTTATCGACGTACATCCGCGCCGGGTCCTTTCCCTGGAGGTCGGCGAGCCACAAAAAGTCGTTCCCCATCTTGTGATCCTTTATGTATTTCGCCATGAGCGGATATCCGTGTATCACGCATTGGTCGCCGGGCGCGTCCCATGCGTGTGCTTTGAACGCCAGGGGATTTTGGTAAGTGGGCGTTGGCTGGAATATGAAGACCGTAGCGATGCCCTGGGCGGCGCAGATCGATTCGATGGCTTTCTTGTTCCATACGTACCGATCAATGGCGATGGGGTCCACCACGTTCGGGTCCGGAAGCGGCGGGGATTTCGGAGGCGGCAGAAACCTCCGCGCTGAAATGCTGCGCCAACTGTGCGGCGGGCAGCGAACGCCATATTTCCAGAAGGCGACTCCCGTCGCTCAGCGGGGCCAGCAATTCATCCTGGCTCTGCTCAAGGTACGACGGCTCCACGGCGAAAAGAAAATCGTCCAGCCCATCCATGAAGACGACGAGATTGGGTCTGGCTCCGTCCCGCAGCAACTGCTCGAAGCGAATTCGCTCCTGAGTCGAGAAATAGGCGCACACGCCAAAATCGTATACGCACACGCGCCGGCTCCGGCCATTTTGCAGGAGGGCCTGAATATATGCCGGCACGGTATGGTCGTCGGCGACGGCGTAGCCGAACATCGTCGAGCCGCCAAACATCATGACGTTGTAATTCTTCGGATCCATCGGCCAAGGTCCCTGTTGCGGCACGAAGCGATAACCCTGCTCCGAGACGTTGACGTATCGACCTTGGTAGGGCGGTTCGGCAAACATCACATACGGCCGAAACGCGAACGGCCGGTCCTTGGTCTCTTTCACCAACTCCTTCCAATCCGAGTCCGACATCGTGGGGTAAACCTTGCGGTAATAATCATTGGAATACTTCAGATAGGACGGCCTGGCCCTCAGCTCGTGGATGTCCAGGACGGCCCAACAGACCAGGTTGAGCAGAACGAACAGCAGCAGCGTATTGAGCAACAAGACCGCGCCGCCGACGTACCAGCGAACGAATCGTCCTTGGCGGGGTCTCGGCGAAGAGGTTGTGGTTTCCACGGCCACTGGAATTCAGAAGAGGGTATAGATGAACGGCCCCGCCGCGGTTCCGCCCAGTACGACCAGAACGCCCAGCAGGACCAGGATGATAATGATCGGCAACAGCCACCATTTTTTGTTGTGCAGGATGAAGTGCAGAAGCTCTGCAAGCATTCCGCTCGGCCGGGAATTGGCGTTTCTTTCAAACCGGCCGGGATCTGACTGTGAGTGTTGCGAAATCGGTGTCGTAGCCATTTCTTCTCCCATTTAGAATTGTCGGAAATACCGATCCGGATCGGTTCCCGGATCATGCGGCGACCAATAGGTCGACGCGGATCGTTCGAACTTTTGTGCAAGCGGATCGCGCAACATCAGGCGCATCAAAAGCCCGATGGGCGTGAACACTCCGAAAAAGACAACGGTCAGCAGAAGGTTCGAGACCGCCCAGCCGATCGGATAAGCCGCGTACATCCAGCCGAGATATACCGGCCTGCGCAGCGGCGGCATCGCGTAATAGATCGCGACGCCGGCGGCGGCGACCGACCAAACGACCAGCGCGGGGTGCAGCGCGTGCGTCTTGTGCAGCACGCTGAGGCCCACCAGTCCGAAAAAGCCCAGACAAAGCAGGCCAAACCAGGCCAGCTCCTTTTTCGACGGATTCTTATTGATCTGAATCATGCGTCTAGTCCAGTTGGAACTTCTTCAAATGCGCTTCGGAATCGACTTTGGCGTGCTGCGGCTGGTCCTCCCGGCGCAACACAAAGCGTTCGAGCACCAACACATCAATATTGGTGGCCATGAAACAGCGATACGCCTGCTCCGGCGACATGACGATCGGCTCGCCGCGGACGTTGAAGCTGGTATTGATGATGACCGGGCAGCCGGTTTTTCGATCGAAGTGTTTTATCAATTGGTAATAACGGCCGTGGCGGCGCTCATCGACCGTTTGCAGGCGCGCCGAGTAATCCACGTGGGTGATGGCCGGGACCTCCGACCGCGGGAGCTTGAGTTTGTCGATCCCGAATAATCCAACGGCGTTGCCGTTGACGGGAATCCGCCTGGACTCGCGAACCGGCGCGACCAGAAGCATGTACGGGCTGGACTGGCGCAGTGGGAAATCGAAATAATCCGCCGTGCGTTCTTCCAACACGGCCGGAGCAAAGGGCCGGAAGGATTCGCGGAACTTGATCTTGAGATTCATGACGGACTGCATTTTCGCGCTGCGGGCGTCGCCGAGGATGCTGCGGCTTCCCAGCGCCCGGGGACCGAACTCCATGCGGCCGCTCATCCAGCCGATCACTTTTTCCGAGGCGATCAGGTCCGCGACGTGATCGCACAGAACATCGTCGTCATCGAAATGGGAATACTTCGCGCCGATCGAATCGAGGAAGGATTTGATTTCCGTCTCCGAGTACGCCGGGCCGAGGAGCGATCCATGCTGGCTGTCGGCGGGCTGGGCGGTGCGCGGTTTGCCCAGAAGCTGATGCCAGATGAACAGTGCCACGCCCAACGCCCCGCCCGCGTCGCCGGCGGCGGGTTGAATCCAGATATCCTCGAACGGCCCATCGCGCAGAATCCTGCCGTTGCCGACGCAGTTCAGGGCAACTCCGCCGGCCAAACACAGGTTTTTCATGCCGGTCATCTTGTGCACGTGGCGGGCGATGCGAAGCATGATCTCTTCGGTGACCTGCTGGATCGACGCGGCAATATCCATTTCGCGCTGCGTGAGTTTGGACTCGGACGATCGCGGAGGGCCGCCGAACAGCCGGTCGAACTTCCGCGACGTCATCGTCAGTCCCTGGCAGTAATTGAAATAGGACATGTCCATGCGGAACGAGCCGTCGTCCTTCAGGTCGATCATTTGCATGATCTGCTTGACGAACGTCGGTTCTCCGTAGGGGGCAAGGCCCATGAGCTTGTATTCGCCGCTGTTGACTTTGAAGCCGGTGAAATAAGTGAACGCGGAATAGAGCAGGCCCAGGGAATGGGGAAATCGCAGCTCGTGAGTGAGGTGGATTTTGTTGTCGATGCCGGTCCCGAAGCTGGCCGTGGCCCATTCGCCTACGCCGTCGAGAGTAACGATGGCCGCCTCCTGGAACGGCGAGGGAAAAAAGGCGCTGGCCGCGTGAGATTCGTGGTGTTCGGTGAAAATGAATTTTTTCTTGTAGGCATTCCCCAGCCCGCGATTCATCTCGCGCGGAAGATGCAGCTTATTTCGCAGCCACAGCGGCATGGCCGTCATGAATGAGCGGAACCCGCGCGGAGCATAGGCGAGATAGGTTTCCAGCAGCCGTTCGAATTTCAGGAACGGCTTGTCATAGAAGCCGACATAAGACAGATCGCCGGCTTTGAGGTTGCCCTGTCTCAGGCAATACTGAATTGCGTTGATGGGGAATTCGTGATCGTGCTTGATACGGGTGAATCGCTCTTCCTGCGCCGCGGCGACAATCTCCCCATCGACAACCAGCGCTGCCGCCGAGTCATGATAAAATGCCGAAATCCCCAGAACTGCCTTCATTTACCAGACCGTCCCTGTGCAATGTGCCTCAACCAACAACCAAAGCTAACCTCTGGCTGTTAAAATGGGCCATTATTGCACGCTTCCGGTACATATTGCCGTCGCGTCATGGCCCTGGACGGGCCTTAAATATCCGCTATAAGGCCGCAATCGTCAACTTTTTTTCATCTTCGCTTCATAATAAATGTCAAAAAATTGCTCAGACCGCTGTCAAAATCGGTTCTTGCCAATAGATTTGTCGGCAGTTGCAGGGCGGTTCTGGAGCATTATCCCCCGCTTCGGCTCACGGCCGCGTCGCTTGGGAATTTGAAACCGGGAAGCTTTCCACCACGATTCGGGCATCCCCCGGAAAGGCGTTGCGGAATCGTACCACCAGTTGTCGGACCGGGCCATTCGCCGTGGGCAGCGCCACCAATTGGCGCAATACCCGCAAAGTATCGGGTCGGGCCTGCCAATAATCCACCTGAATGTCGAGCGGACTGGCGTCCGAAAACTGGCCGATCTCCTTCACGACCTGGATTTGGTTTGAAAGCACGGCGCCGTAATGATCGCCCCTTGATCCGCCGTTGCGGGCAATTTGCCAGGCGACGACGATCTGCGTAAACAGCAGCGATACCGCATAGGCGGGGACCGTCAGGCGCGCCACCGTGCTTCGCCCCCCAAACCACCGCGGCAGGGCGTCAAACGCCAGGTACGCGAACATCACGTAAATGATCCACACCGGCGTGTGATAATGCGGATAGTACGACACGTGTTCGAGTCCATCGAAAACAGTCTGAAAAAGAAAAGCCGCCAAACCGATCAGGCATAAATGGTCGATGGTCCCGGCTTTGATCGGCCCGGCGAGCGCGCGCCGCGCCCGCCCGATGGCCGCGATCATCCCCGCCCAGCATGCGACGATCGCAATCCAAGTGATCACTCGCGCGATCGTGAACGCATCTCTGAACCAGGCCGGTTTGATGACGTGCCATCTCTCCTCGAGAAAATAGCCGACGTCCTTGGCGGTGATGTGCTGCGCGCCAGAAGGGGGAAAACCCATCCGTGCCACCACGGCGCGAAGTCCGGAACACGGGAGCCGTGAAACGTCAGCAGATACCGCAAATATGGCTCGGAAATCGCCAGCATGACGATCACCGTCGCCAGCAGCGGCCATTTGAATTTCACCACCCGGCGCGTCTCGAAAAAAAACGCATGGAGAGCCAACACCAGCAGGAACGGCACACTGATAAGATGAACCAGGCAACAGCCGGCGGCGCAGACGACGGCGAGGCAAAGCATCCACGCGCGTTTGCTTTCAAGGAACTGTCCGTACGACGTAAATAGCAGGGCGGCCAGCGGAAGCGCCACGCTGTTGTCCCACAGTTGCCGGCTGTAATACCAGATCCACG
This sequence comes from uncultured Phycisphaerales bacterium, assembly GCA_963771925.1. Taxonomy (GTDB): domain Bacteria; phylum Planctomycetota; class Phycisphaerae; order Tepidisphaerales; family Tepidisphaeraceae; genus PALSA-1353. The sequence continues at coordinate 49,011 of CAVYVE010000004.1, read as the reverse complement.
GCGAGAACATCGTCGCCACCGCCAGCCACGGGCTGACCCTGAGCAGTCGCGTGAGCCACAGCAACGCCAGCGCCGTCAATCCCCCGACGGCAACCGCGCGGATGGCGCTCATCACGATCAGATTTCGCGTGAAGGCGAGAAACGCCTGATCGATCCAGATCGGCAGCGGGCCGTAGCGGATGCCATGCGTTCCCTTCAGGGCGTACGGCGACGGCGTAAACGGCAGTGAAATTCCCAGCAGATGACAGGGAGTCGCGTTGAAGTGCAACGCAAGATCGAAATCGCGCGACATGTCGAAAAACCATGCCGAATCGCCGGGCCGAAAGCCCATGGCGATGACGATCGCCGCCAACGCAACGCACGGCCAGCGAATTTGCGAAATTTTCCACATGATCAGCCCCATTTATCGGCACATCCCAGGCGTCGCGGCGATTACACCGCCGCGCTTTGCCGATGATCTCTGCAAAGACTAGATTCCTGCGAACAGAGCGCGATTATCGGTCGTGAGCAGTTAGAATTTATCCCTGCAAAATATGTCAAACCGAGCGTCCTCCGCATTCGACGAATTCGCCGCCGACTATGAGTTGGCGCTGCAGCGGGGCCTCAGCGCCACGGGCGAATCAAAGGATTACTTCGCCCACGGAAGAATCCGGTATTTGCAGCGGCATCTGGCGCGGCTCGGCGAGCGACCTTCGCGCGTATTGGACTTCGGTTGCGGTACGGGAACGTCCGTGCCGCTTCTGTTGGCGCTGCCGGGCGTGGCGAGGGTCACGGGCGTCGATGTCTCCGAGGAATCGCTGAAACTCGCCGCACAAAACCATGCCGCCGCCGGCAACGCCGCGTTCGCCACGTTCCGGCAGCTTCCGCCCGCCGGAAATATGGACCTCGCTTTCTGTAACGGAGTGTTTCACCATATTCCTCTCGGAGACCGGGCCGGATCCATGCAATATATTTTCGACTCGCTGCGCGGCGGCGGCATCTTCGCCTTCTGGGAAAACAACCCGTGGAATCCCGGCACGCGCTACGTCATGAGCCGAATTCCCTTCGATCGCGACGCCGTCACTTTATCCCCGCCGCAATCCCGGCGGCTCGCCGAAGCCGCCGGATTCGAAGTCATCCTCATGCGATCCCTGTTCTTTTTTCCCAGATCGCTGGGTTGGCTGCGATGGATGGAACCGGCGATGGCCCGCATTCCACTTGGCGGGCAATATATTGTATTGTGTCGCAAGCCAGGGCATTCACCACGGAGCACACCGGCGTGACGGGCGTCGATATCCAATCCACAATCTCGGCTCCAAAGCTGCACGACTCCGGCGAAATCCAGTTGTCCGTCGTCATGCCGTGCCTCAACGAAGTGGACACGCTGCAAATCTGCATCGAGAAGGCCAAGCAGGGGATTCAGGAAGCGAACATTCCCGGTGAAATTCTGATTGCCGACAACGGCAGCACCGACGGCTCGCCGGAATTGGCCCGCGGGCTGGGCGCCCGCGTGGTTCACGTTTCCGCCAAGGGTTACGGCAACGCGCTGATGGGCGGCATCGAGGCGGCCCAGGGCCGCTACATTATCATGGGCGATGCCGACGACAGTTACGATTTCCGCGAGATTCCCCGCATCGTCGGCAAACTCCGCGAAGGCTACGCGCTGGTGCAGGGGTGCCGGCTTCCTTCCGGCGGCGGGACCATCCTGCCCGGAGCGATGCCGTTTTTGCACCGATGGTGGGGCAACCCCATGTTTTCCGCCCTGGCCCGCAAATGGTTCCGGGCTCCCGTCCATGACATCTACTGCGGACTCCGCGGCTTCACAAAGGATCTATATCTTCGTCTCAACCAGCGCTGCACCGGAATGGAATTCGCCACCGAGATGATCATCAAGTCCAGCCTCCATTGCGAAAAAATCGCGGAAGTCCCCGTCACGCTGCATCCCGACGGCCGCAAATCGCACGCGCCGCACCTGAAAACCTTCCGCGACGGATGGCGCACGCTGCGGTTCTTCCTGATGTTCAGCCCCCGATGGTTGTTCCTCACCCCCGGAGAATTGCTGGTGGTGCTCGGTCTGATCGGCTATGCCCTGGCCCTGCCCGGCATCAGCATCGATCACGTCACCTTCGACGCTCACACGCTGCTCTTCTCAAGCCTCTTTTTGCTCTGCGGATATCAAACCATTCTCTTTGCCATCTTCACCAAGACATTCGCCATCTCCGAAGGCCTTCTTCCCGACGATCCGCGCATGGATCGGTTCTTCAAAGTCCTGTATCTCGAACGCGGCCTGGCCATCGGCGCCGTCGCCATGCTCATCGGCTGCGGTCTGCTCACGGTCGCCATCGTCCATTGGGCCCGGATCGATTTCGGCCACCTCGATTACGCCCGCACCATGCGTTACGTCGTTCCCGGCTCCACGCTCACCGCTCTCGGTTTTCAGACGATTTTGTCATCGTTCTTCGTCAGCATTCTCGGCATGAAGCGGAAATGATGGCGCCGCCCAAGCTCCCCACGAAAGCCACAGGATGGCAATCCTGTGGTCTTCAACCCCTCCTTCACCGCTTCGGCAACCAAACATAAAAGCCGCCGTGAACAGATCTCAGCACATACTCTTTCTCCAATCGATCAATAAACCCCGGTCCGAAATCCCCCTCGTCGGAAGAAAACTCCGGATCGCTCGGCGGCGCGTGAAGAATGACGGCCTTGAAACGCCGGCCGTCCAGGTCCCGCCAAAATCGATCCGCAATCGCCGGATCCCGTTTTCGGATCGCCCGGAACATGAACGGATCCAATATGTACGGCCGTCGCCCCCGCAGCAGCGGAAGCAACGGGTCCTCCGAAAGAATCGGCCCATCCACGATGGATGGTTTGGTGTCGTCCAGCGCCGCTTCCATCCGGCCCCGCACGTTGCTGCGGCGAATCTCGCCCACCTGTCGCCAGTAAGCCCCCGCGGCCAGACCCATCAATAGCAATGTGATCGCCAGCACCGGAATCCGCAACATCCGGTTTTTCAAGCCAAGTGTTGCGATGACCAGAATCCCCGCCGCGTTCATGTCCACCAGATGATTCAAATGCGTTCCCGGCGAACCATAAATCAAAATCGTCCCGGCGGTGGCGACCAGCAGCAGAATGGCCGGCAATGAAGTCCATTGCCGGGTCGCGGCAATGACGAGCATGGAGATCACCCAGATCGCCAGCAGCGTGCGGTCCTGCCGCATCAGATCATCGAGAAGCAAATGCGGCCCCTCCAACATCCGGTGCAAACTCCCGCCGCCGCGGGCGCAGAGAAGGAAGATCGTTTTCGCGCGCCCGTCACTGGCCCATTGCGTGATCAGCGCCACGGCGACAACTCCCAAAACCCAGGCGAAGCCCAGGATCGCCGCTTGTCGCCTTTTCCCGCGAAAAAGCAGCCAGATCGTCGCCGCCGCGATCCCGAAAACGCTCGTGATCTTTGCCGCCAGGGCCAGTACGAAAAAGACCGCCCCCGCGATCAGTCCCGGATACGGGCCGCGTTTTTCGCTCGACCAGACGACCGCCGCCAGTCCCCACAGCGCCAGACCCGCTGGCAGCAGATCGCCCTTGATGCCGAGAATAATCGTGCGCGTGCAAGTCGCCGCCAGCACAAAAATCGTCAATGCTCCCGCGATCGCCGCCGGCGTTGCCAATCGTCTCATCAGGACAAAAAGTCCGCCGAGGGCCACGCCGGTCCCGATCAAGCTGGCCAAAAATCCGCTCGTCACCGGACCGATTCCCAGGCGCAGGAATCCCGCGATGATAATGGGAAATAACGGCGCGTATCGCGTCCCGCCATAGCCCACCTCCGACACGATGGGCCGATACAGCACTCCATCCCGCGCATCCGCCGCCATGCCCAGCCAGGTCCCCGGCGAGTTGTGATCCAGATCGCCCCAGTATTTCCACGCGGCCAGGGATCGTCCCACGATGGAAACGGCCAAAACCATCGCCATCGCAATCACTGCCCAGCACATCACGCCCGTTGTCGAATCAGCCGTTATGTTGGCGGATCGTGCCATGCTGAAATAGACTCTACACGTTCCGCAGTTCCAGCGAAGCGGGCAGCGAATGGTCCGGCCCGGGGCGTTTCACATCGTTCGCGATGCCGGAACACCGCGCCAACGTCGTTGATTGCTTCTTGGCCGCGATGATCGGCATCAGTTCCGCCAGAAACTCCCGGGCGCGGACCTCCCAGGTATGATTTTGGATGTACCGGCGTCGCGATTCCAGATCGGGCTTGAGTCGGCCGCTCAATATCTCGCCGATCAATTCCACGGCTTGCCCGGCTTCGGGCGCAATGTGTACGTGCGGCAGATGTTCGTACGCTTCGCGCACCCCCGTGGAGATGATCGGCCGATCGGTGGTGAGATAGTCGTACAGCCGCAGCGGCGAACGGCGGTTGCCGAAATCGTCCGCTTTCAGAAAATTCATCAGGATGTCGCAGTGCCGCATGTACGCCGGCAATTGCCCGTGCTTTCGCCATCCCAGCCAAAGAAGGTTGGGGCTTTTTGCGATAAGGCCGCGAATCCAGCGCTGCGAGATCATGTTCGTGTCGTCGAACTTGCCGATGAAACATATCCTGACGTCGGGAAGCGCGCCGGCAACGGCGGAAATATAGTCCCAATCATAATCCCGGTTGATCTCGCCCACGCAGCCGACGATGGGTTTGCCCTCCGGAAGATCGCCCGGCCGGGGTAACCGCTCATTGGGCAGGAACCATTCGCAAAATCCGTTGGGAAGATAAAAAGCCTTGCCCGGCGTGCGCGGGGCCAGATCGGAAGTCAGCAGCCGGGAGACGGCGAACACGGCATCGACGTTGTTGAGCAAACGCGTCTCCAGCGGACGGATGTAATCGCGGCCCCAGCTCCAGTTTTCAAACGGATCCTTGCAGTAATAGACGCGGGTGATGTCGGGAAATCTTTCCGCCAGGCGCAGAGCTGCGGCCAGGTGAACACGATCGCGTCGGGCTGGCCAACCTCGGAAAATCTTCGCCGGCAAAACCAATGCGTCACCGCCGCGGAGAATTCCCTCCATCGACGCGGGACGACAAGATTGGCCTCCGGAGGGTTCTTGCCCCGTTTGCGCCATCGCCAGGATTCGCTCAGTCGATCGAGATTCGGCCGTCGCGTGAGGGGCGAATGGTCGAGATATGAAACGTCGGCGTACCGGGCGACCTGGGCAAAGAAATCGCGGATGCGTGGGTTTTCAGAGCCTACGACAAGTAATGACAAACGCATTGAATTTGAAGTAAAATCCCTGGTCCCGGCCGCGAATTCCCGGCAAATTTTACCCGAACGAGCAAGCCTCACAAGAGCCTGGCGGCGTCGCTCGACTCGCATCGGCCCCAGCGGCTATTATCTTCAAGCAAAACCCGGCCCCGCCCGATCTAGGCGGGTAGAATTCGCGATCGAAAGATTCCATGCACGGCACATTCTTTCGCTGGATCGCCCCTTTTATCGGACGCGGCGCACCGGCGGTGATAACATCGAGACACATCCTCGCCCTGGGCGTGACCGCGGCGATTCTCGCGGTCGGAATCTGGCTGGTCATCCGTCCCGTCTTCTGGGCTCCATCCAAGCCGGTGGTCGGAATAACCCCCATGCCCCGACGGCGCTTGCTGGCGGCCTACGCCGTCATGGCCATCATCCTCGGCCCCTCCATCGTCGATTCCGTCCGCGATTCCGAGCATTGGCCATGGTCCTGCTATCCCATGTATTCATTCATGGAGACGGGCACCAAGTTTGATGATTACCGCCTGTACGGCGTTCCGAAAGACAATCCCAACACCGAAATCTCCCTGTTTGCCCACGAGCAGTATTTGCAGCCGTTCGATCAGTCCCGGCTGGCGGAAATCTTGCACGCTGTCGCGGATTCCCCGCGACTTCATGACGGTTTGCTCAATTGCCTGAAACGCTACGACGCGCTGCGCCGCGGCGGCCACCACGACGGCCCGGAACTGGTGAAGTTGCGCATGTATCACGTCTTTTGGACGCTCGATCCCCACGGCGCCACCATCGAAAAGCCGGATCGCAGAGAATTGATCGCCGAAGTCTCGCTCCCGCCCGGAAAATCCTGATATGAAATCACTCGGTCAAAAATGGAACCATTTTTGGTTTGAGCCGGCCACGGCGGACAACCTTGGCCTGGCCCGGATTCTCGTGTTTGGCTCGATGGCGATTTTTTATTTTGTGACGCCGTACCTGTTTCCCGCCTGGGGATGGCACCAAACGTTTAACGAATGGGGCGGAGTTTCCCTGGTCTTCTGGAAGCCGATCTGGTTGTTCCGGGTTCTGCATCTGCCGCTGCTGTCCACGCAGACGATCTTCATCATGGATGCGGTGTGGAAAATCTCCCTGATACTCGCGGCCGTCGGCCTGTTCACGCGATTCGCCGCGGGAACGTCTTTCGTCTTATCCGTTTATCTTTTCGGATTGCAGAACAACTTCGGCAAAACCCATCATCTGGAAATCCTGTTGCTGTGGGTGTTCCTGATCATGACGTTTTCGCGATGCGGAGATTCATGGTCGCTCGATCGCCTCATCAAGACCGCCCGAACCGGAGCCGGCGACGACGGCGAGCGGCGAACCATCAGCGGAGACTATACCTGGCCGATCCGCCTGATCTGGGTCGTCATGTCCATGATTTATTTCGAGGCCGGGATATCCAAGCTGCGCCATTCGGGGATCGCCTGGGTGACGGGCGGCCCCATGCAGTTTTTCCTGCTGCGCGCCCAGTACCACGTGACCGACGCCGAGCCGCTGACGCACTGGGGATTGTGGATCGGCGCCCACCCATGGGCGAGCCACGTCATGGCCGCCATGGGACTGGGCCTGGAACTCACCTACCCCCTGGCCCTGTTCGGCCGCCGCCTGCGCTGGATCATCGTGTCCAGCGGAATGCTGATGCAGATCGGCATCGCCGCCATTATGGGCCCCAATTTCTATCAGATGATGCTCTGTCAATTTTTATGGCTTCCGCTGGACCGGATCGTCAATGCCGTTTGCGCCCCATTCTCGCGGAAGAAAACTTACGCGGTGATTTTTGACGGATCGTGCGGCTTGTGCAAAAAGACGGTTGCCGTCGTGAGGAGTCTGGATTTGCTTTCACGCGTCGAATATCTGGACGCGGTCCATCGCTGGCCTGAAATACAGAGCCGTTTTGCGAATCTCGATCGCGACCGCTGCCTGGAAGACATGCACGCGGTGGACAGCGCGGGCAAGGTGCGCGTGGGATTCGAAGCCTACAGAGGATTGGCATGGGTTCTGCCGCTGGGATGGTTGCTCCTGCCCGTGTTTTATTTTCCCGGCGTGGCATGGATTGGCTCGCGGGTTTATCGCATGGTGGCCGATGGGCGTCACAATGGCTCCTGCGCCCTTCCAACCCCGCTCGGCTCCGAATCGCATCGTCCGTGATATTCAAAATAATCTCACGCAGAGGCGCAGAGGGTTGAATTCTCTGCGCCTCTGCGTGAGATTATTTTGTGAAGAGCACAAATTATTTTTCCAAAAGCAGATTTTTTTCTAAAAACACGTCCAAAACTTTCACCTCCGCGCCAGGTAATAGAGGGACCGCGTTTTCCCTTCACTGTTCTCAGTTCCGGCATCGGCGAGAAAGGATTTATGTCCAGCGCATTCGATTTACATCCCGCTTCCAAACCTTCCGCTTCCGGGGAGTCCCGCGGCGCTCTCGCGAGATTTGGGGACTTTTGGGACATTTTGGGACATGAACCCTCGCCTGAAGCGAAAACGGCACTTCGCTGGTTGTCACTGAAGTCCCTTTTGCGGCCTCTATGCCTCGGCCTCTCTGCGTGAGATCGGGGTGTAATTCTTATTTGGGGCGGGTCCGTTCGGCGGTGCTTAACTTGTTCACGCCAGAATTGTACGGACACATACCAGACGGTCGAGAAATTGTCGCTTGCTTTTTAATTTAATTGTACGTACATTGTCCGGTGTGAAAAAGCTGGGACGGCCGCGAAAGCCGAGGGGTACGACGAAAGAGGAATACATGGAGCTTCGTCTGGACGCCGCCGAGAAGCGGGCGTTCTGGGATGCCGCTAGTTTGTCGGGCATGGCGCTCAGCGTTTGGGTCCGGGAGCGCCTACGCAAGGCGGCAAGGAAAGAGCTTGAAGACGCCGGAAGGCCTGTTGCATTTTGGGGAAAGTCGTCAGGATAAACCGTAAATCCCGACCGAATTCTATAGGTGTTTGTACAAGACTTCCGCCACAAGAACTGCTATTATGGTTTGTCCGTAATGGTGCATCCAATTCACATTTTTGACGATAAATGGTGACTGATTCCGCCGAATAACGAATAGGTGGCCCAAAAAGCCCGGCGGAAGGCAACAATGACCACATATGACTTTGCTCGAGTTAAGGAATACGCCGACAACCTGTCGGCAGCGCTGAAGGTGTGCGAGGAGGGAGAAGCGCTGTACTGCGACAATCTCGACAACACCCTAAGGTGCGCTGCGGACAACTATTTAAAGTTTGCGAACGAAATTAGAAAATGGGCGCGCGATGTTTTTTCTGGTCGGGTCGCATTTGATCCAGCCGCCGAGCAGTTGTGGAAAGCGGAACTTGTGAATTTCTTCAATCGGGCGAACCGATTGCTTTCGAATGGAAGTGCCGCGATAGATGAACATGGCTGCGACACTTTGGATGGAGCAAATAAGTTGAGAATCGCGCTCTGGAACATGGCCCAGCTATTAAATCCTTGGATTACTCCGAGCTTGGCGGTTGGTCCATCTGCGCCAGCCATATACGACCGACGCCGCGAAGATTGAAGAGGATCGGCAGAAGCTCGCATTACTTCCGAAATTGCCTGCGGACTGGAAGCCTTACGACAAGCAGCAGGAAATAATGCTTCAGAAAATTACCCGTGGATAGGTCAAGGATTGGTTACCCTTTTCCCCATTCCGATCGCGCCAACTCCAACCTTTCCGATATTTCAAGAAATCTGTCGCTGGTATGATGCGGACTCCTACGTCTCTCGGCTACTGCAAAGCGATATTCCATTACGAGCCAGGACCGGAAGGGGAAGACTTTGGGTCTACGCCAATACAGAAAGAGTGATCGTTGGATTTGGGGCGATGGATGTTTGTCTGGACTACGGATATTTGACGGGCGACAAGCCCCATCCACATATTCCTTTGCTTGCAATTAGGCCGGACATGCAAGGGAAGGGAATTGGAGACCCCATCGTCAAGCATTTGATCGGGGAGGCCGCGTTGGTGGCGTCATCGCCGGGCAATCATGACGTGGTTTTTCTAGAGGTATATACGGACAACGCGATTGCCATCCGGCGTTATGAAAACAACGGGTTTGTCAAAATTAACGAGAGTAATCCGACCTTTGACGAAAACGAAAATAAGCATTACTTCGTCATGACGAGAAGGGTTTCGCGTGCATGAGTCGCTTAATTTCGTCGCGTCCCGCGGATCGCCTTTAGGTTCATCCCGGTTTCGGTTTTTTACTCGGCCCGCGTTCCGTTGTGCAGACCCCCGTTCTGTTGTGCAAAAGGTTTCTGGGGTGCAAAGCCAACATTTTGGGACATGAACCCTCGCCCGAAGCGAAAACCGCACTTCGCTGGTCGTTACTGAAGTCCCTTTTGCGGCCTCTGCGCTCGGCGCCTCTGCGTGAGATCTTCCTGGAATTGCGATTGTTTGACGGATCGCTTCAGCGAACTTAGCATCCAACCAAAGCCGTGACACGCAACGCACCCGCCGCAGTCTCGGCTCGCCAAGCGCGAATATCACTCGCGCTTCTCCTGGGCATCAATCTTTTCAATTACGTCGACCGTTCCGTCCTCTATTCCGTCCAGGAAACGATCCGAGTGCAATTCGGCGTGAGCAGCTCGGCCATCGGATGGCTGGTCCTGGCATTCCTCGTGACGTACATGCTGCTGTCGCCGGTCTTCGGCTGGCTGGCGGATCGTTATTCGCGATGGATGCTCATCGGCATCGGCGTCGGAGTCTGGAGCCTTGCCAGCGGGGCGTCGGGTTTGGCCAACTCCTATGGCGCGTTGTTCGCCACGCGATGCCTGATCGGCGTGGGCGAGGCGGCGTACGGGCCGGTCGCGCCGACGCTCATTTCGGATCTGTATCCGCTCGCGGTCCGGGGCAAGGTGCTGGCGTGGTTTTATGCCGCCATCCCCGTCGGCAGCGCGATCGGTTACATCGCCGCCAGCCCGTTCGCCCATCCGGGCCGGTGGCATTATGCGTTTTTCATCACGCTTCCGCCGGGCCTGCTGCTGGCCGCATGGTGCTTCTTCATGAAGGAACCCGCGCGCGCGCCGCCGAGGTGGTCACCGCCCCGCCCCGCAAAGCCACCCTGGCCGATTACAAAGTCCTTCTCAAAATTCCCAGCTACTTGCTGAACACCGCGGCGATGGCGGCGATGACGTTCGCGATCGGCGGCATCGCCGACTGGATGCCGACCTATTTGACCGTTGACCGCGGACTCAGTCCCGAACGCTGCGGCGTGATCTTCGGCGGAATCGTCGTCGTGGCGGGCCTGACCGCCACGCTGGCCGGCGGCATGGCCGGCGATCGGTTGCGCGCTAAGGTGCCCGGCAGCTATTTCCTGGTCTCGGCCCTGGGCATGCTCACTGGATTCCCGTTGTTCCTGCTCTTGCTGATCACGCCGTTTCCGCTCGGATGGGTGGTTCTGTTCCTGGCCGTTTTCTGTTTGTTCTTCAACACTGGCCCCAGCAACACCGCGTTGGCCAATACCACTCCGGCGGCGATCCGCGCCACGGCGTTCGCGATCAACATCTTCATCATTCACATATTGGGAGATGCGATTTCGCCGGGCATCATCGGAGCGATTCGCGACCACAGCAGCCTGAAAATGGGATTCGTGGCCGTTTCGGGGATGATGCTGATCGGCGGTCTTTTGTGGCTTTGGGGGATGCGGTATCTGGCCGCCGACACCGCCGCGGCGCCGAATCTTCTGACCTGACGCACGGTCGGACAAAATCCGCATTTCCCGCGACGTTTTGGCCTGCGCACGGCCCGGAAAACCTAATGGATCGCCTTCATTCCATTCTGGCATCCGGTTTGTGAGTCATGGGAGCAGCAGCAAAAACAAACCGGGCGGCGTGGCTGCGAGGTCATCCGCCCGGATTTCCCGAACCCGTTGTTCAATGGGCCGCCGCTGGCGCAATTTGTTCTGTGCTTTGGCGGCCTGTTTTATAAAATCTGTTCCAGCGGCAGATTCGGATCCTTCAGCCGATCCTCTTTCCCTTCCGTCGCGACGCGCTGCCGAACCAATCGCCCGAGCAGTTCCTTTCGCTCCAGATCCCCGACGGCGATCACTTGCGCGATTCGCCCGCCGGCGTCCACTCCGATTTCCACGAACCGCGGCGAATCGGCGCTGGGCGTTCCGCGGATCATTCGCCGGTCCACCACCCGCGCCTCGCCCCACACGCCGATGTTCAAGCTCGAACATCTGGCTGTCGAAATGGCTGTCGGATTCGAATTTGGCGTCGCCGCCGGCCATGTTGGTTCCGGCAATTCGGCCGGTCTGCACGGCGCTTTCCCAATGGTGCATCATGCGATGTTTGCCGAACAAGCGGATCGAATACGGCCGCGCAATCGCCGGCCGCGAAAATGCCGCGAATATTGGTACGGCAGCCGGCGTCCACCAGGATCGCCTTTTCCGCCGTGATCGGCGTGCCGCGCAGAATCTCCTTGTGAATCTGAATCCCCACCGCCGCCACCGCAAAATCGCAGGCGATCGCTTTGACCGGATGCCAGGACGACGCACTGAACCCGGCCGTCTCCTTCCAGTCGCGCGGCCCGATCGCCGCCGTGCACGGTCGACGCCGTGGTTTTCCAGAAATCGCGTCAGGCACCGTCCGGTGACTTCGCCGGCAAACCGGTTCCAGGGATGATCTTTCGAAACCGCCAGATCGACGTGCAATCCCGCCTGCGTCAGCGACCCGCCAACTCCACGCCCAGCAGCCCGCCGCCGATCACCATCGCCCGCCCATGCCCGCGTTCATGCGGCCGGCCCTCCTTGCGGGCCTTGAGCATCGCGTGCTGCAAAAGCTCCGCATCCTCCAGCGTGCGAAGATAAAACAAATTCGGCAGGTCGGCCCCCGGCACTCGCCAGCGGCGCGGCGCTTCCCCCGGTCGCGATCAGCAATCGGTCAAACGACACGCCCTTCGCCATTATCCAGCGTCACCGCGTTCCGCGTTGTGTCCAGGTGCGACACCCGCCGGCCGGTGCGCAATTGCACGCGGTTTTCGATGAACCATTCGGCCGGCTCGGCGAACAGCGATTCGCGTCCTGCTCGCCGCGCAGGAATTGTTTGCTCAGACGGCGGACGGTGGTAGGGCCGATTGATCTCCTGACCAATCAGCAGCACATCCCCTTCGAGATCGATCTGCACGGATGGCCTTGGCCGCTTCGCTGCCGGCGACCCCGCCGCCCACCAAACAGATATTTGACGTGCAGATCGCTCATCGCAGGCTCTCCATCACCAACTTCCTACTGAATTCTACGCAATATAAATGGATTCGGGGCCTTGCATACGACCCCTTGCCCAAATATTGATCACACCATAGGTTCTACGACGCTGCCGGACGCCAAAGGTGCAATCGGCATACCCGGTTGGTGCCAGATTACCAAATCGTTGCGGAGGGGCGGCCTTGATTTATCCCGGGAACCATATATCATTATATTCGGATAAACGGATGGAATCTCAAGTCGAACAACCCGAGATGGTTCTCGGCTGGCTGGGCTCCCTGGCCGATGCCGACCCGCCTGCGCCTGCTGCGTTTGCTGGAGCGGCAGGAGTTGGGCGTAGCGGAACTTGTGCGATATTCTGCAACTTCCCCAATCCACCGTCAGCCGGCATTTGAAGGTGCTGGGCGACCTTGGCTGGGTGCGCAGCCGCAAAGAAGGGACCGCCCATTTTTATCGGACGATTCTGGATGAACTCGACCCCGCCGCCCGCCGGCTCTGGCTGGTCGCGCGCGAACAGACCGACCGCTGGGCAACCGTCGTGCAGGACCAGCTTCGCCTCCAGCGCCTGCTCCAGCAGCGTACCGACAGCCAATCCTTTTTCGCCGGCGCGGCGGGCAAATGGGACAGCCTCCGCAGCCAGCTTTACGGCCAGTCATTTCTCCATCGCCGCCTGTCTTGGCCTGCTGTCCGATACCTTGGTGGTTGCGGACCTCGGCTGCGGCACCGGCCAGATCGCCGCTGAAATCTGTCGCCGTTCGTCCATCGGGTCATCGGCGTTGATAACTCCGCGGCCATGCTCAAAGCCGCCCGCCGCCGCGTCGCCAATTTGCACGAACGTTGAACTCCGCCGCGGCGAGCTGACCGTCCATCCCATCGACGACAACTTCTGCGATGCCGCACTGATCGTGCTGGCCTTGACGTACATCGCCGATCCCGCCGCCGCCATTCGAGAAACTTCCCGCATCCTCAAGCCCGGCGGAAGATCGGTGATCGTCGATCTGCTTCCCCACGACCGCGACGACTTCCGCCGCCAGATGAACCAGCATTGGCCCGGGTTCGATCTCGAGTTGATTCGTCGCTGGCTGGCGGATGTCCGTTTCGAGCCAACCGCCTGCCGCTCCGCTTCCGCCGGAATCAAATGTGAAAGGACCGGCGCTGTTTCTTGCCAATGGGGTGAAAAATGCGTAGCACAGAGGGAAACCAGGAATCCGAAATCCGAATGCTCGAAACGACATTCGAATGACGCAACTGATTCGATTTAGCCCCCGGTGATTCATCGAGGGATAAATGGAATCAGTTGCGTCATTCGCATTTCCGATTTCGATTAACCAAGGAGACAACCATGACACGTGTAATGTCCCCTCCCTCAAAACCCCCGAAAAGCGCGGGGGCCTTCGAATTCAAAGTCGCCGATCTTTCCCTGGCCGATTGGGGCCGCAAGGAGATCATGCTGGCCGAGCAGGAAATGCCCGGCCTGATGGCGGTGCGCGAGGAATACGCCGCCAAGCAGCCGCTCAAGGGCCTGCGGATCATGGGCTCGCTGCACATGACGATTCAGACGGCCGTGCTGATCGAAACGCTCGGCGCTCTGGGCGCCGGCGTGCGCTGGTGCTCGTGCAACATCTTCAGCACGCAGGACCACGCCGCCGCCGCCGTGGCCGTCGGACCCAAGGGCACCGTCCAGAGTCCCAAGGGCGTTCCGGTCTTCGCCTGGAAGGGCGAGAACCTGGAGGAATATTGGTGGTGCACCGAGCGCGCCCTCGATTTCGGCGACGGCCGCGGCCCAAACCAGATCGTCGACGACGGCGGCGACGCCACGCTGCTGATCCACAAGGGCTACGAATACGAAAACGCCGGCAAAATCCCCTCGCCCGATTCCACCGACAACGAAGAATTCAAGGAGATTCTCAAGCTGCTGGCCAAGTGCCACAAGCAGAACCCCAGCGCTGGCACAAAGTCGCCGCCGAAATGCAGGGCGTCTCCGAGGAGACCACCACCGGCGTTCATCGTCTCTACGAAATGCAGAAGGCCGGCACGCTGCTCTTCCCCGCCATCAACGTCAACGACAGCGTCACCAAGAGCAAATTCGACAATCTCTACGGCTGCCGGCATTCACTGGTCGACGGCCTGATGCGGGCCACCGATGTGATGCTCAGCGGCAAAGTGGCCGTCGTCTGCGGCTACGGCGACGTCGGCAAGGGCTGCGCCAATCCCTCAAGCGGCCAGGGCGCCCGCGTGATCGTCACCGAAATCGATCCCATCTGCGCCCTGCAGGCGGCCATGGAAGGATTTCCAGGTCCTGACCCTCGAAGACGCGTCTGCCCTACGCCGACATCTTCATCACCGCCACCGGCAATCACCACATCATCACCGCCGGTCACATGGCCAAAATGAAGGACAAGGCGATCGTCGGCAACATCGGCCACTTCGACAACGAGATCGACATGGCCGGCCTGAAGAAGACCAAGGGCATCAAGAAAACCAACATCAAGCCGCAATACGACATGTGGACGTTCGCCGACGGCCACAGCGTTCTGATCCTGGCCGAAGGCCGCCTGCTGAACCTCGGCTGCGCCACCGGCCATCCCAGCTTCGTGATGAGCAACAGCTTCACCAACCAGACCATCGCCCAGATCGAATTGGCCACCAACACGGCCAAATATGAAAAGAAGGTCTACGTGCTGCCCAAGCACCTGGACGAAAAAGTCGCCCGGCTGCACCTGGCCAAGATCGGCGCGAAGCTGACGAAGCTGACGCCCGAGCAGGCCAAGTACATCGGCGTGCCGGTGGACGGGCCGTATAAGAGCGAGCATTATCGGTATTGATGCGATATTCCATCGCGCCGCCCACGATCTCGGTGCCGTGTAGGGCAACGTTTTCGATTCTCGCAAAAGCCGCAGGATAGCGATCCTGCGGGCCCCGAACGCTACACCGCACGAGAATATGCGTTAAGGAGATCGACCATGGCAAAATCAAAAGCTTCCAAAACTCCCGTTACGCCGCAGCGTCTTTTCGAACTCGCCTGGGGATTCGTCCCGACCCTCATGCTTCAGGCCGCGATAGAAAATCGCGTCTTCGACGCACTGGATGGCGGCCCCAAGACTCTCGACCAACTTGCCGCCGCCACGGGCGCTTCCAAACGCGGATTGCGGGCACTGGCCAACGCCCTGGTCGGTTTCGGCATCCTTCATCGCCGGAAGGATCGCTTCGCCCTCGCGCCGGACACCGCGGCTTTCATGGTCTCCACCAAGCCCGGCTTTCTCGGCGGAATTGTTCAGCACTTGGCCGGCCAGCTCCTCGACAATTTCCGGCATCTGCCCGAAATCGTCCGCACCGGAAAGCCCGCCCACTGCTGTCAACCAGCAGAAGAAGGGGGTCCGAATTCTTCAGCAAATTCGTCGAAAGTCTTTTCAATCTGAGTTATCCCGCCGCTTGCGCCCTGGCCGATCACCTGGCCCCGGAACTTCCGCAAAACGGAAAGGTGAATATTCTGGACATCGCCGCCGGCTCCGGCGTTTGGGGATTCGGCTTGGCCCAAAAATTCCCGCAATCGCGGATCACCGCCGTCGATTGGCCGGCCGTCCTTCCCGTCACCCGTCGCATCGCCCGCCGCCAAAAACTTGCCGATCGCCTCCGCACCATCGAAGGCGACATCCTGGAAGCCGATTACGGCAATGGCTTTCACGTCGCCACGCTCGGCGCAATCCTGCACAGCGAGGGAGAAGCGCGATCCCGCAAAGCTGCTGAAGAAAGTTTTCAATGCCCTGGCCCCCGGCGGAATCATCGCCATCTCCGAATTCGTCCCCAACGACGACCGCACCGGGCCGCCTTATCCGCTGCTTTTCGCCGTCAACATGCTTGTCCACACCGACGAAGGCGACACATTCACGTTCAAGGAAATGACCGGCTGGCTCAAGCAGGCGGGTTTCCGGCATATTCGGCAAAGTCGAGGTCCCGGCGCCGTTCCCGGTGCTCGTGGCCACCAAGCCGTGATGGGACGAGTCCGTCGGATTTCCCCCTCCTTGGCCGCGAGCCGCTTTCACCGTACAATGAATTATATGGGAGCCCATACATTCGATCGCGATTCCCGGCTCGTGCTCGACTGCATCCGCCGGATCGTCCGCGCCCTGCGGCTTTTCGATCGCGAGGCCGAAAAACGCGTCGGGCTCAGCGGCGCCCAGGTCTTCGTTCTGCGAAAAACTTGGCGACGGCGGCGGAGCATCCATCAACGAATTGGCCGACCGAACCCACACGCATCAAAGCTCCGTCTCGGTCGTCGTTCAAAAACTAGTCGACCGCAAGCTGGTTCGCCGATCCTGCTTCGGCCAGCGGACGGTCGGCGCGTGGAACTGTCGCTGACCGATCGCGGACGGCGGGTGCTGCGCTCGGCCCCGCCGGCGGCGCAAGAGCGGCTCATCGCCTCGCTGGCCGCTCTTTCAACTTCGCGCCGCCGCCTGCTGGGCAGGCTGCTGACGGAGTTGATCAACAACACCGGAATCGAACGGCATCCGCCGGCTCTATTTTTCGAGGACCACGCCGCCCGGTCCCGCCGCGGCGTTCCAGACGAATCATTCCAAACACCATGACCAACGATAACAATCACAAGCATCACGTTGAGCAAAGCCAGCACCACCGATGCGCTGCCGATGTCGCCGTCGCTGGGGCCGGCCCTTCGAGGCCGCCGAGGTTCCGTTCCGCAGTTCGCTGGTGGACCGGCGGGTGTTGTATATTTCTGCCTGCTCAGCGCCCTGCTTGGCCATCATCTCCGCGTTCGTGGCCAAGGCGCTGGTCGTCCTGATCGGCCTGATCACCGGCGTCTGTTTCTTCGGCCATTGTACGCCGGTGCTCACCGCCCCGGTCGGCAGTCCGCTGGGCTGGTGGATCGTGCTGATTCCCGTGGCGGGGGGGATCGTGGTCGGGCTGATGGCCCGCTACGGCTCGACCGGCATTCGCGGCCACGGAATCCCCGAGGCGATGGAGAGCGTCCTGCTTAACCAAAGCCGCGTGCCCGGCCCGGCTCACGTTTCTCAAGCCTCTCTCGGCCGCCATCGCCATCGGCACCGGCGGCCCGTTCGGCGCCGAAGGCCCGATCATCGCCACCGGCGGGGCGCTCGGTTCGCTGATCGGCCAGTTGCTCAGCACCACCGCCATCGAGCGCAAAACGCTTCTCGCCGCCGGCGCCGCCGCCGGAATGGCCGCCATCTTCGGCACGCCCGTCTCCGCCGTTCTCCTGGCCGTCGAATTGCTCCTGTTCGAATTCCGGCCCGCGATCCTTCATCCCCGTCGCCCTCGCCAGCACCGTCGCCGCCGCCGCTCGTTTCACCCTCCACATGCCGTATCCCGTCTTCCAAATGCCCAAGCTCACGCAGCCGTCGCTGGCCGCCATGGCCGCTGTATCTCGTCATCGGCGCGATCGTCGGCGTCGCATCGGTGGGCGTCACCCGCGCCGTCTATGGCGTCGAAGACCTCTTCGAGGAACTGCCCGATCCACTGGATGTGGTGGCCCGCCCTCGGCGCGATCCCCGTCGGCATCATCGGCTATTTTGAGCCGCGCACCCTCGGCGTCGGATACGAAAACATCAGCGATACGCTCATGTCGCACTTCGCCCTCTGGACGGTCGTATCCCTGTGCGTGCTGAAATTCGTCTCCTGGTGCATTGCGCTGGGAAGCGGAACTTCCGGCGGAACGCTGGCGCCGCTGTTCACCATCGGCGGCGGCCTGGGATTCGCTGCTGGGCACGGCCTGCACCCACTCTTCCCCGTCGCCGGAGTCGATCTCCACATCGCCGCGCTCGTCGGCATGGCCGCCATGTTCGCCGGCGCTTCGCGAACGCTGCTCGCCTCCGCCGTCTTCGCCTTCGAAACCACGCTGCAACCCCTGGGCCTGCTTCCGCTGCTCGGCGGGTGCTCGACGGCATATTTCATCTCGTGCCTGCTCATGCGCAATACCATCATGACCGAGAAAATCGCCCGCCGCGGCGTCGATGTCCCGGCCGAATACATCTCCGATCTCCTGTCCTTTCTCAAAGTCTCGCAGATCGGCTCGCGCCAAACTCACCACGATCCTGCGGCCGACGATACGATCCAGTCCGTTCGCCAGCGCCTGGTCTGCCGGCGAACCGGGTTTTACTCATCAGGGTTATCCGATCACCGATGCCGACGGAGTGCTCGTCGGCGTCCTGACGCTCCGCGATTTCCACGATCCCGCAGGCCGGCGGCCAAGTGCGCATCGGCGATTTGATCCGTCGTCCGCCCATCACGATTTTGCCCGATGCTTCCCTCCGCGACGCCGCCAACGAAATGATCCGCAACGAGGTCGGCCGCCTGGTCGTCGTGGATCAAGCGGATCCGCGAAAGCGATCGGCATCGTCACCCGCAGCGATCTTTTGCGTGCCCAGCGCGGCAGACTTGACGATATGGTTCGCACGCCGCGACCAAATATTCCTGCGCCGCGTCAAGAAATAGCCGCGGGAGTTTAATTCCTGACTTCGGCTCCGGGCCTCTGGCCGCCCGGCCTTCGCCGTCCTACAATCCGCTTTGCCTCGAAAAGGAGAAATGTATGAGCATGTGGGGTCCCCAGGGTTTTGGTCGTCCGCATCCGCTGGACGATTTTGCGGTCGGCACGCGCGACAGCGCGGTCATCCGGTTCTTCAATGCGGTTTATGCCTGGATGGCGGTGGGGCTTGCCGTCACGGGCTGCGTCGCCTGGGTGGTTTCGACGCGTCCGGCGGTCTTTAAACAGGTCTATTCCCTCGGCGCGATGATCGGGATCTTCGTCGCCGAGATCGTGCTGGTGATCGTCATTTCCAGCGCCGTTCGGCGGCATCAGCGCCGCGGCGGCGACGGCGCTGTTCGTGCTCTTCGCGGCCATCAACGGCCTTTTGCTTTCGAGCATCTTTCTCGTCTACACCAAGACCAGCATCACCGGCACCTTCGTCGCCTGCGCCGCGATGTTCGCCGTCATGAGCCTCTACGGCATGTTCACCAAGACCGATCTCACGAGGTTAGGCAAAATCCTGTACATGGCGCTGATCGGCCTGATCGTCGCCACCATCGTCAACATCTTCGTCGCCACCAGCATATTTTCCTGGATCGTTTCATACGCCGGCGTCGCTATCTTCGCCGGCCTGACCGCGTACGACACGCAGCGGTTGCAGGCGATGGCCGTGCAAACTCAGGGCGATCACGGCCACTGGCGGCACGCCTGTCCGTCAACGGCGCCCTGGTCCTGTATCTCGATTTCATCAACATGTTCCTGTTCCTCCTGCGGATCATGGGCAACCGACAGCAATGATTGGACGTACGAATCCCAAAACAAACTTGCGATTTTCATTTGGCCCCCGGTGATTCACCGGGGGCTAATCGATTGATCTGCGCACTTTCCGCGGCTCCCGAAATCCTCCACCGCAACACGCCGCACACGCGGGCCGATCCGGCAGAAAATCTCATACGGAATCGTCCCGGCCAATTCCGCGATCCGATAGACGCTGGCCGGCGAAATCGGATCGCTGTCCATCACGGTCACTTCATCCCCGACGGTCGCCAGCGGCGCATTGCCCAGATCGATCACCGTCAAATCCATGCTGACCCGGCCCACCACCGGCGCCGGCTGGCCCGCCGCCATCATGATCCCGCGATTCGACAGCACGCGCGGATAACCATCGGCATATCCGATCGGAACGAGCCCCAATCTCGTCGGGTGCTGGCTTGTCCAGGTTTGTCCGTATCCCACGCCGCGGCCCGCCGGCACATCGCGGATCGCGATCAGCGGCGCCGTCCACCGCATCGCCGGCCGCAGCTTCCGATCCGCGCTCGGCCGGCACATCGGATCGATCCCGTAAATGCTGATGCCCGGCCGGACCATGTCCAAGTGCGATTCCGGCTGAAAGAAAACTCCTCCGGAATTGGCCGCGCTCAGATGCGGCCGCGACGACTTGCCCGCCCACAGATTCGCCGTCGCGCCGACAAAACGCGAGAGCTGTTCCGAATTGAACGGATTCTGCGGCTCATCGGCCGATGCGAAATGCGTCGCCAACGCCCACCAGCCGCAGGGCCGGCAGCGAGGCGATTTTGTCCAGCAGCGCATCGAGTTCCTCCAGATCGACGCCCGCGCGGTTCAGCCCCGTATTGACCATGACCTGCACGTTGGCTCGCTGCCCGCGGATTTGGGCGATCCTCGCCAAATCCTGCGCCGCCGCCGGCGAGGAAAGCGTCAGCACCCATCCGTGCTGCGTCGCCGCTTCGAGCCGCGACCGCTGAGTTCCCAGATAGGCATTTTCCACCGGCCGCAGGACCAGGACCGGCAAATCGCACGACATCAGCGCCGCCGCTTCGTCGATGTCCGCCACCGCCAGGGCATCGACCATCGGCGGTTCCGCATCGCCGCTGGAAAAATTGCACAGGGTATCGACGACGATATCGGCATCGTGTCCGTACGCGTCCGCCTTGACCACCGCGCAGATTTTCACCGCCGGCCCGATCGCCTGACGAATCAATCCGACGTTATGGAGAATGGCCGCGCGGGAGATCAGACATCGCGGCTCGCCGAGGGAATGCTTCGCGTCCATGCGAATAACCGAAAAAGATTGCCGACTCCGTCCGGCCGGTTCAGGTACTATAGCACAATCCGCCGAAAGAGCGAACGTCGGCGGCCGGGAAACAGAATTCTGGCCTCCGAAATAGCATTATGCTATCATTGGATCGTCAATCGGAAGGTGAATTCATGTCCGCTATCCTGATCCGTGGCCTCGATCCGAAGACGGTAAGACGGCTCAAGGCCAGGGCCAAACGCAATGGCCGATCGCTGCAAAATGAGGCGAAGCTGGCTTTGGAGCAGGCATCCGGTTTGTCTTTTGCGGCGATGCGCCAGATTTCCAAAGAGTGGCATCAGCGGCTCAAAGGCCGGAAATTCGCCAATTCGGCAAGCTCGATTCGGGCGGATCGCCGACGATGACCGCCGGTCATCCGCTCAGTTCGACGGTGGTGGTGGATGCCAGCGTTGCCGTCAAGTGGTTTATTCCAGAGCGTCATGCGGATGTGGCAGTAAAACTGCTGGTTGCCGGCAATCGTCTGCTTGCCCCGGACCTTATCTGCGCCGAATTCGCCAGCGTCATCTGGAAATACCATCGCAAGGGTCTTCTGAAACCAGATGAGGCGGCCGAAATCCTGCACCGATTTCTGATGTCGCCTCTGGAAATTCATCCCTCCGCGAATCTTATGGGGCATACCCTGGAACTCGCCTTGCGATTACGCCGGTCGGTCTATGATTGTCTCTATATCGCACTGGCTCTGCGAGAGGGCTGTGGAATGCTTACCGCCGATGAACGCCTGGTGAATGCGCTGCAAAGCTCCGGCTCAAAAATCGACGTTCGATTGCTCGGCGATTAAGGGATTGGAAACGATCTGATTCAGACTTTCCTGGCCGCCCGCATCGGGTCCGGCTTGCCGGCCTGTTGAAACGCCGCCTCCCGCGCCCGGCAACCGCGGCACGTCCAGCACGGCTCGTTCGTTTCCTCCAGGCAACTCCACGTCCGGTCAAACGGCGCTCCCACCTGAAACCCCACATCCACCATTTGCCAGAGTTCCAATTCCAGCAGCGGCGTGAGAATTTCCATTTCGCCGAGGCCGCACGGAATCTGAACCATCTCGTTCCAAATCTGGCAGAATTCCGTTGCCTGGGCCAGGTCGTCGGTCTCCGGCCCGACGCGCATGCCGAGATAGATCGCCGCCGCCTGGTGATGCGCCGCCGATCGCACGGCCACGGCAAGCAGCGGCAAAAGCTCGAGCATCTGCGGCGCCATGCCAGCCCCCTGACGCGGATCGGCCGTCGCGATCGCCGTTTGCGCCGGCGCCGCCGGCGCTGGCGATCGGGACGGAGTATTCCCGATAGGGCTTGAAATGCGCCACCTGCTGGTCGTACGCCGCCCGTTGCCGTCCGCCCGTCCCCGGCGCGGCGTCGGCGAAGATCATGATCGGCCGATACCGCTGAGAGGCCATCGCCGTCACCACGGCGCTGTTCATGCTTCCGTTGTTCAGAACGATCGCGAGATCCTTTGCCATGCCCAAGTCCCAAAGAAGTCAGTCTACTCATTCCATCGCCAGCAACACCTTCAGCACGCCCGGCCGTCCGGCCAATTCCATCGCCTCCACGCCCTGTTCCAGCTTCATGCGGCGGTGAATCAGGCTGGCCACATCCACCTGCTTTTCCGCCAGCGCCCGGATCGCGTCGCGAAACGGTCCGCACCGGCTGCCGATCACGCTGATCTCATCGATCACCAGCGGCGCCAGATTCATCGGCTTTCCGACGGCCGCCGTGCTCTTCAGCACGATCGTTCCGCGCGGACGCACCATCTGCATCGCCAATTCAAACCCGCGGCGCTTCCCGTGCAATCCACCACCACGTCCTGATCGTGCCGCGGAACAATGTCCGCCAGCGGTCGGCTTCGAATCTGCCATTTCTCGCACAGGGCCAGTTTATCCGAATGCTTGCCGATCACCCGCACCGGGCAATTGGCGTTGCGCATCACCTGGGCCACCAGCAACCCCAGCCGCCCATCGCCCAGAACGGTCACCCATTTCCTCCCGCGCAGCGAATCCGTCTTTCCATCCACCTTCACCTGCTTGAGAATTTGCATCGCCGCCGCCAGCGGCTCGACGAACACGCCCGCATCATCATCCACGGTTTGCGGCAGCACGTGCAGATTGGCCGACGGCAGCCGCAGGAAATCCGCAAACGCCCCGTGATGTTTGGAAATCCCCAGCACGCTGCGGTTTCGGCAATGGGTGGACAGGCCCGACAGGCACAGGTCGCATCGCCCGCAGACGATATTGATTTCGCCCACCACGCGCTGGCCGATGAGGTCCTTGTTCTGGGCCGACGCCACTTCGCCGACGAATTCGTGTCCCGGGATTCCGGCAAAGCCCATGTATCCCTTGAGGATTTCCAGATCGGTTGCGCAGATTCCGGCTTGCCGCACTTTGATCAGCGCATCGCCCTCGGTTTCCGCCGGCTCCGCCTGCCGCGGCCGAAAGCTCAGCGATTGCTCAAACACCAAGGCGCGCATGGTCATCGTTCACGTTCCTGCTTCCGGCCAGATAATCCAGCCACGCCTTCGCGTCGTAGCGGAAATCCTGGCCGGTCAGCAGTTCCAGGCTTTGCCGCGACTGCCAGGCGACGCCGAAATTCTCGGTCCTGCAATTCGCCGACCAGCGTGTGCATCACCTCGGCGGTGTGGTAATTCCGCAGCGCTTCGGCGCAGGCGATGCGCACGTCCAGGCTCGGCTCGATGTCGCCCATGTGAAGCTCCAGCAGCCGGGATCGCCTGCGGATCGGGAATATTCCCCAGCGCATCGGCCGCCTCCAGGCGGACCAGCGGCTGATCGTCATTCAGCGCCTGCAAAAACAGCGAGGTATATCCCTGCGCCCGGCAGCGGTTCAGCGCCCGCAGCCGCCGCGGCCCGGACCGTGTAATCCTCCGTATCCCTCGCCAGGTACGCGTATCCTTTCAAATAAATGCCTCGCCGGGCGAACTGGAAATCCACCAGCCGCAGCATTCCTTCTCGCCGCATGATCGGGCGACTTGGTATTCGCCATTTTCCTGCGCCGCGTACGCCGCGTTGTCGTGCGAGATGTAATCGAAGAAATTGCGCGAACGGCCGGACGAACAGTAGTCCAATCCGACGCCGATGGCCTCAAGCGGCGTCTTATACAGCGGCACGACGCGACGGTCTTCCCCCGCAAGCCGCTGCTCGTTGTCCAAAACGGCGTCCTGATACAACCCTTTATCCACCGGCCCCGGCGCCGTGGAATCGGAGAGACTGCTGCCGCATCCGCTCAGCGCAGCGGCCAAGATCGTTCCAATCACCCAGCCAAGCTTCCGCATTCAGTGCCTTTTGAGGAAGTGGTTAGTGGTTAGTAAATAGCCCACCATAAGCCACCAATCACTAGCCACCGGCCACTAGCCATTCCCCTATGCCGTTGCCCGCAGCGGCGGCCGGTCCGCGATATCCGGCAAGTCTCGCGGCTCGACCAGCGTCGGCCGCTCGATCTCCATCCCCAAAAACCGCGCGGCCAGCAACACGAATCGATTCGGATCGTCCGTCACGAACGTCCGCAACGAACCCGTCGCCGGCTCTTGCCCGTCCATCGGGGCCGTATCATCCGACGAACTCTCTTCGCGGCGCAACAATCCCTTGCGCCGGAGCCGGCGGGCGACATCTTGGGCACATTGCTCGGCGGAGTCAATCAGTTGGACCTGCGGCCCGATGACTTTGGCGATGGCCCGCTTCAGCAGCGGATAATGCGTGCATCCCAGCACCAGCACGTCGATCTTGCGGAGAATCATTCCCTGCAGATATTGCCGCAGGGCGGTCTCCACCAGCGGATCGTCGCTGGTTCGGCCTTCTTCGATCATGGGCACGAGCAGGGGCGTTGGCCGGAGCATGACGCGGGCCAGGTTTCGCCGCTGAAGGATCGCCCGCTCGTAGGCCTTGGAGCGAACGGTCGCCTCGGTGGCGATGACGCCGATGGCCGGCAGCCGCCGTGTTCCAGCCGCCGCCACGGCCGCGCGCGCGCCCGGGTCGATGACGCCGCTGATCGACAGTTGCGGAAACTCCGTCGCGATCGCCGGCAACGCCAGCGCCGTCGCGGTGTTGCAGGCGATGACGATGTGCTTGGGCTGCATCGGCCACAGGAACTCGACGATTTGCCGAACGAACCGGCAAACCACGGCCGGCGATTTGTTCCCGTAAGGGAGATGTGCGGTATCCCCGAAATAGATCAGGTCCTCGGCCGGCAAAGCCCGCCGCAGGGCGTTCACGACGGTCAATCCGCCCAGCCCGCTGTCGAGAATCGCGATGGGATTCGATGAGATCTGCATAATTAACGTGAAATGCGCTCGTTTACGCACCCGTTTATCGGACCTAAACTTGATTTGGCTTGACATTTTGCAGGCGGCGGACGAAAGTGATTTCCGCCCCAATTTTTTTGCGGAGGCAATCATGAGCGACGCATTGGCCGGAAAAAAGATTCTGCTGGTGGATGACGACAACGACATCCTGACCAGCATGCAGGCGGCGTTCGAGCCGACCGGCGCGGTCATCGAAACCGCCAGCAACGGCAACAAGGCCGTCGAAATCGCCGAAAAGTCTCAGCCGGATGTGGTGATTCTGGACATGATGCTCCCCGGCCGCAGCGGGTTCATGGTGCTGGAGAAGATCAAGGCCAGAAAGCCCCGCAACGCCAAGCCGTTCGTGATCATGATTACGGGCAATCCCGGCGCTCGTCACAAGATGTACGCCGAAAGCCAGGGCGTCAGCGAATACTTCACCAAGCCGGTGAAGTTGGACAAGCTGATCGCCAGCGTGGAAAAGCTGCTGGCGCCGCCCCCGGCGGCGACATGAACCGCTGATTTCCGCCGATGTTTTGCACTTACGAAAAAAGCCGCGGGATGGCCATCGCGCGGGCCCGGATTTCATCCCGCATCCGCGATGTAATCCCTATCCTCCCGCCGGTTTCCATTTCATCTGGAAATCGACTTTGCTGTCCTTGATCGCCCCGTCCTTGGGCGAAAAATGAATCCGCAGCGTATATTGCGGATCGTTCCATTCGCGGTTGTCCTGCACCCAAATGCTCAGGTCGCTGCCCGTTATCACCAGCGTGCCGCCCACGGTGGGCAGATCAATCTCCTGCACGCCCTCCTTGTCCAAAAGGTGGGCCTGCCCCTGCTTGGCCGGCTCCTGCGGCATGGTCAGGGGCTGCTGGTCAATCGTGATTTGTTTGCCCCCGAAAGTCGAAACGGGCAGAAAAATGTCGAACGACAGATCCTTGGTCCCGATTTCCGCATCGCTGGTCATCTCCGCGGAATAATGCAAGCCGTCATCGGACGGGTCGAGCTGCTCCGTCAGAGTGAACGTCCCGCTCGGAGTCGCAAAGTCGCCGGTGAGCACCTTGGAACTCGGCTGCGTGGCGGGCTTCACCGTTGGTTTAAACGCGTCGTGCTGTGCGGTTTCCGTCCAATTCGAGTCGAAATGGACGACTTCCATGTGGATGTCGCCGACCTCGATCCCGCCGCTGGGCCGCAGCTTGAACCCCGGCGCGATATCGCCGCTACTGCTGGGCTTCGTTTGAGCAAATCCGCCGACCGCAAAAGCCAGAACAATCGCGCCGGCGATTGTGTACCCATGTTTCATTCGATCCTCCGCGTTGGGGACTGGCCCCGATCCTACCGATTGACGCGGAAGATCGCAAAGAAAGCGGTTACCTTCTAACTCCCCGCGGGCGTCCATTGCATTTGGAAATCGATTTTGCTTTCCTTGATTGGCCCGGCGTCAGGCGAAAAATGAATCCGCAGCGCATAGCGCTGATCGCCCCATTCCCGGTCGTCCTGGACCAGAACGCTCAGGTCCTTGCCGGAAATCGCCAGCGTGCCGGCTGGAGTCGGCAGATCAATCTCCCGCACACCTTTCTTCTCCATAATCTGGGGCTGCCCCTTCGGCGCCGGCTGCTGCGGCATGGCCAGCGGCTGTCCATCAATCGTGATTTGCTTGCCGCCGAAGATCGCCACGGGCAGCGAAAGCGCCATCGACATCTCGTTGGTCTGGATTTCCTTGTCGCTGGACATTTCCGCGGAGAAATGCACGCCGGAATCCGACGGGTCGATCCGTTCCGTCAGAGTAAACGTACCGCCCGGGGTTAGGAACTCGCCGGTGAGCACCTTTGAACTCGGCTGCGTCGCCGGCTGCACCGTCGGCTTGAAAACGTCGTGCTCCTCGGTTTCCTTCCAATTGGGGTCAAACTGGACGACTTCCAGATACATATCGCCGATGTCGATCCCGCCGGTGGGCCGCAGCCTGAACCCTGGAGCGATATCGCCGTCGTCGCTGGGCTGCGTTTGGGCAAATGCCCCCGCCGCAAAAGTAAGAATAATCGCCGCCGCAATTGCGTACCCGTATTTCATTCGATCCTCCGCGGTTTGCTTTAGGACGCGCCCGATCCTAGCAGGTCGCGTCCGCTGCGGCAAAATATATATGAATCCAGCGCGACAGGCCCTCCCCTTGACCCCCGCGGCCCGCCGCTCTATCCTTGCACCACTTTCCGGCGAAGGCACAGTCCTCGCATCGGAACCCTTTATGACCGGTTTGCCGGCGCGTCCGACGGTCGGACGTTTGGCTGGCTTGCCTGGTGTCTGGGAGTATTTCCAATGTCAGTTTCCGCAACGCAGAAGCAGAAGATCGTCACAAGATTACAAAATCCACGACAAGGATACGGGTTCTCCCGAAGTGCAGATCGCGCTGATCACCGAGCGAATCAATCACGCTTCGCCAGCATTTCGATATCCATAAGAAGGACCATTCCTCGCGACGTGGGCTGCTCAAGCTGGTCAGCCGTCGCAATCAACTGCTGAAATATCTCACGCGGGAAGACCGCACGCGGTATCAGCAGATCATTGGCACGGCTCAATTTGCGAAAATAAATTTTCGAATCGGGCATGGCGTGGCCGTGCCCGATTTTGTTGGATGCCATCCCTCCCCGCGCCATTCGGCCCCGGCGCGGTTGACGGCTGGCAAGGCGATTCGCCACAGATGCACAGATCCGCGGAGATCTCGCATCGGATTTCGATCCTTGGATCTGTCCATCTGTGGCCACAATTCACCACCGGGGCCGAATGAGGATTATTTTCCATGCAAGCCATTCGAGTTGAACGGCACATCGGCGGCCGCACGCTGGCCATCGAGACCGGCACGTACGCCAAGCTCGCCGACGGGGCGGTCACGGTGCAATACGGCGATTCCGTGGTTTTCGGCGCGGTCGTCCGCGCCAATCCGCGCGAGGGGATCGATTTCTTCCCGCTTCAGGTGGATTACCGCGAACGCCGCGCCGCCGCCGGAAAATTCCCCGGCGGATTCATGAAGCGCGAAGGCCGGCCGACCACCAAGGAAATCCTCACCGCCCGGCTCATCGACCGCCCGCTGCGGCCGCTGTTTCCCAAGGGGTTCATGGATGAGGTGCAGATTCACCTCAACGTCCTGGCCTTCGACGGCGAAAACGATCCGGACATTTTCTCCGGCATCGCCGCCAGCGCGGCCGTCGCCATCAGCGACATCCCCTTCCTCACGCCCACGGCCCACGTCCGCGTCGGCCGGGTCGATGGACAGCTCGTCCTCAATCCCACCGTCGAACAGCTCGAATACAGCGACATGGACCTGGTCGTCGCCGGAACCAAGCATTTCGTCAACATGATCGAACTTGGCGGCCGCGAAGTGAAAGAGGACGACGTCGCCGACGCCATCGAGTTCGGCCACAAGGCCGTCGTCGAAATCGTCGGCATGATCGAGGAACTGTCAATCCAAGGCCGGCAAGCCGAAGGTCGGCGACATCAAGCAGCCCGGACGCCGGCTTCGTCGATGCCATCCGCGCCCGCGTCACCGACAAGATTCGCGAAGTCAAAGGCAAGGCCGGCAAGGCCGACCGGGCCGACGCCATCGCGCAGATTCTCGACGATCTTCTGGCCGAGATGGCCCCGCCCGTGACCGATCCCAACGCCAGCTATCAGACCATCATGGCGACGCAGCGAAAAGCAGAAGCAGATTCGCGTCCATCTTCGTCGAAGTCGAGGAGCAGGTCACGCGCGAAGCGATTCTGTCCGGCGTCCGCCCCGACGGCCGCGATTACCACAGCATCCGCCCGATCTCCTGCGAAGTCGGCGTTCTGCCGCGCGTTCACGGCTCGGCCGTCTTCACCCGCGGCGAAACCCAGGCCATGTGCACCGTCACCCTCGGCACCAGCAGCGACGAGCAGCTGGTCGATGGACTGATCGACGAATACAGCCAGAAATTCATGCTCCATTACAACTTCCCCAGCTACAGCGTGGGCGAAGTTCGGCCCATCCGCGGCCCCGGCCGCCGCGAAATCGGACACGGCGCCCTGGCCGAACGCAGCCTCGATCGCCGTTCTTCCCGGCATCGAACAATTCCCCTACACCGTCCGCATCATCAGCGACATCCTCGAATCCAACGGCTCCAGCTCCATGGCCAGCAGTTGCGGCGGATGCCTCGCCCTCATGGACGCCGGCGTGCCCATCACCAAGCCCGTCGCCGGAATCTCCATCGGCCTGGTCAAGGAAGGCGACCGCACGGTCCTCCTCACCGACATCATCGGCGAGGAAGATCATTTCGGCGACATGGATTTCAAAGTCTGCGGCACCCGCGACGGCATCACCGCCATCCAGCTCGACATCAAGACCGAGGGGATCGACCACAAGATCATCCGCGAGACCCTGCATCGCGCCAAGGAAGCCCGGCTGACCATCCTGGATAAGATGGCCGCCGTCCTGCCCGGCCCGCGGCCGGAGATCAGCAAGTACGCCCCGCGCCTGCTCACCGTCAAGATCGATCCGGAAAAGATCGGCAAGCTGATCGGCCCCGGCGGCAAGAACATCAAGAAGCTCCAGGAAGAGACCGGCGCCCAGATCGACATCGAGGACGACGGCACGGTCTTCATCAGTTCCGTCGATCAGGCATCGGCCGAGAAGGCCCGCGATCTCGTCGAGGCGATCACCGCCGAGGTGAAAGTCGGCAAGATTTACGCCGGCCGCGTCGTCAGCATCAAGGATTTCGGCGCGTTCGTCGAAATCGCCCCGGAAACCGACGGCCTGTGCCACGTCTCGGAGCTTTCCGACAAGTACGTGCAGAACGTGACGGACGTCGTGAACATCGGCGACGAGGTTCGCGTGAAGGTGATCCTGATCGACGATCAGGGCCGGATCAAGCTGAGCCGCAAGGCCGCGATGAAGGAAGAGGGCCAGAGCGATCCCGAACCGGTCGGCGCACCCGGCCGGCGGGCACGAAGGCCATCAGGGCGAACGCGGCCACGGCGATCGTGATCGCGGCGGCCACCGCGGCCCGCCGCCGCCACGGCGGCGGCGGCCGAGGCAACGACCGCGGCCCCCGACGCCACTAACCGCGGCGCGATTAACCCAAAACACCCCCGAAGCCCCGGATGTATATCCGGGGCCTTTTTTTGCCCATCGCGATTGCGATCACAGCCCGTTGTCCTCGCTCTCCCGTCCCACGCCGATCGCGATGTCCTGCGAAGCGCTTCCCTTCAGCCCGCGCATACAGGCAGATCCCCGCGTTCGTCTTCCGATAGCCCACGATTTCCGTTCCCGTCGCGGAGAATCTTTCCCTCGGAACTTCCGACATATATCGCGGAACCAACTCCTCCAAACCGTCCGGCCATTTTCCCTTGTCCGCCCGGTACTGCGCCGCCGCCACCACCGCCCGCGCCATCCGGTCCTCTATGTCCGCCTTTTTGTCAGAGACTTTTAATTACTCAGCAGATCTTGGGGGCTTCCAATCGAAGTCAGGATCAGATTGTCCGTGGCGAACGATCCGGCCATCGAGTTCGCCGCGCTCAAATCCAAATCGCCGCCGGCAAAAATATTCGGATCGACGGCTGCCGTCATTTGAAGATCGGTTGTCGCTGTTGGCGTCGAGGTCTCCGCCGGCGCGGCCGACGCCTCCACGTCGCCCAAATAGGCCGCCTCCCGCCGCTCTTCCCTGGCGACCGCCTCCGGGCTTAAGGCAACACCGTTGAAAAGAAAATGCTGCGTCGGCGGCGCGGCGACCTGCACCGTCACAGCCGGAGAAACCAGCGATCCCTCGCTCGCCCGCAGGCTGTAACTTCCCGCCTCGTCAAACGAAAACCCCTCGAAGCTGGCGACGCCGTCCACCGCCGCCGACGTGAACGGCCCGGACGGCGCCGTGGCCGATTCGCTGGAGATGCTCAGCGTGATTTCAGGGCTGCCCGAGCTGACCACGTTCCCATAGGCGTCTTCGACCGCCACTTCCACCGGCGGATTGATCGCACCGTATACCCACGCCTCGGTCGGATACTGCACGAAACCCAATTGCGACGGCGCGGCCGCGGAAATCTCGAAACTGTCGGATCTGGCGCTGATAAGGCTTCCGTCCGTGGCGTCGAGCGTGTACGTCCCGGCCGTGTCCAGCGACAGATTGCTGAACGTCGCCACGCCATGATCGGCCGCAACCGTCAACGTGCCGCCGAGAGTTCCAGGCCCGCTGGCCACGGAAATCGTCACGTCCGAACTGTCGGTCGTCACGATGCCGCCCTGCGAATCCTCCACATCGACCACGACCGAACTGATGGTGCTGTGCGCGGTTGTCGATTCGGGCTGCTGGACGATCGCCAATTGGTCGGCGGCGCCGGGCGTCGACGCGCCCGAGTTGATGGAAGTGATCCCCCCGCCCACCAAATCGGAAATGACCTTTTCGCCGATGGGGCTGCCCAGGCCCGTCAATCCGCTGCCGGTAATCGTATTGAAATCGCCGGACGACAACGCGTAAATGTCCGGAATCGTTTGCGTCGGACCGTCCAGCGATCCGATGCCCCGCAGCGCCAAACCCTGATCCGCCAGTGCGATGATCGCCGCCCACTGCGGCGAGCCGTCGCTCGTGCCCCCAACCACCTGCCAACCCGATTCTCCCTCGTACGAAAGCGAATCATACATCAGAAACCCGGTGCTCGGATTGGCATCGTACGCCACATCCGGCTTATTGGTTCCCTCATACGGACTGTGCCCCCCTCCGCTGTCCGCCCACGGAGATTCGCTGGTCCAATCCCCCGAGTTGTCCACATCCAGCGTCGTCCCGCCGACGGCCAGAACGTTCGCGGAAGTCGAGGGATAATTCGGAGCCGCATCATCCCCGGAAGCGGCAAGAAACGTGACCCCCGCGTGCGCACTGGGCGTCGTGAAATCGGAATCGTAAGCGGTCTCCCCCGAGAACTCCGGCGAATCGCCCCAGCTCATCGAAACGGCGACGACGCCAGCCTGCGACGCCGCCCAACTCACGGCATCCGTCAACGCCGGAATGCTGGTTGACGGCGCCTCCACCAGCAGGATATTCGCTTCCGGCGCGATCGCGTGCGCCCACTCCACATCCAGCGATTCTTCCGACGCCCACCCCGCATTGGTCGTCACCGACCCCTGCGGCGTCGCCACGGTCAGCACGAAATCCCCCGATGCGTTATCGTTCCCGATCCCGAAGTTGGCATCGAACGTCTCCAGATCGCTGTCGATATCCGGATCGCCATAAGCATCCACGACAGCGATGGTCTCCCCCGCCCCATTGGCAGTCACTGTCTGCCCCCCGGTTGAGAACACGATATTTTTGAGATCGTAAGCCTGCTCGATCATGCCCGGCGAAAGCCCCGATGGCGACCCCGAAACGTTCAATGCCGGCGTCACGGTCAGCGACAGTTGCACATTCCCCGCCGACAAAAGAATGCGGGCTTCCAATGCTTCGACGATGCTCAGCACGGGCGGCTCGAAATACGGCAGGCGAAGCCTCCACGGCGGATAGCAAATCGCCTGTGGCGAGCGTAGTCGAGCCCATCGAGTTTTTTTTGTTCGGCTATTCGCGCGAAACATCATGCGCCTCAATCATAGTGGCCCCCGCCTCTTGCCGCCATTAATCAGATTCCCCGCCCGGAACCATACGGTTGGCAACGTTAAGGGGAAGTGAATACGAGGTTTTTTTGCAAGTTGCGCTTACAGGCGTGTTAAGTGTAGGCCCTGAAGCGGTCCCAGCAGCCAATGCTTTGGTGACATCTGCCAAGGCAGGGAGCCCTCTTGCCCAAATGGGGCGCTGCTAGAACAAATATTGGCGGCGATCCAATCCGCATCTAGCCAAGGCAGCGGGGATGCGGGCGCTACTTGATCCACTTACGAAGCCTCTTCCTGTTGTCGTCCGTGATTTGCGTTTCGATAAACTCATCAAGCTTGGCAATATCTGGCGAATTGGCCAGCGCTTCTTGGGGAAATAGCCACGTACCGTAATCTTCGATATCTGTCGCGACAATTACTCCAATCCCGTGTCTCCCGGCCTCTTCCGAGATTTCAGTGAGTAGGTCTTGAAATGCATCCTTTTTGTCCGGCGGGAGAACGACTAAAACGTACGCTTTAGTTGCCGCGCAAATGAGCAAGCGCCTCATAAACGGCGGTTACATCGCATTTGGTAGCAAGTTTGACCTCAAACGTTGTGAGATCGACGAATTTTCCCGGCACATTTTGGTAAGTTGACACACTGACCACGACGACATCCGGTCTCGTCCAGGTTCCGCCGGTGTCCCGGCGTCCCTGTTGCGCCGTTACCTCAACAAAAAACTCCTCGAGTTTCAGGTCTTTGCTCCATTTCTCTTCCAATACCTGCTTCACCTTTGCGTAATAATGGCTTTCACCGAGCGTCGGCTCCGCAGCCTCTTGATTGCCACCTGCTTTGACGGACGTTTCCGCAGCTAACGCCGGTTTAACGTTCTCTATCTTTCGTCGAACACTTCCGCCCTTTCCTTTACCAAGACCCAGCAGACCCTGCTCAATCAATGGGTCGCGAACACTCCAATACTTTGCCTCATCCCAACTTAATCCCTGGCGCAATGCTTTGTTTCCAATAGCGCTGCCGTCTAATGGTACGTGATCATAAAGTTCTTGTTGGTCGGCTGACAGCTTAACGGCCATTGACCTCTCCTTTCATTCCGGTCGCCGCCTCTCGTCGCTACAAATATTGCCATCAAGTAGCGGCGCCCAAATCTTCTTCAGAAAATGCATCCTTGAAACGCCTCGCATCCGGCATCTCTTGGTAAAAAAACCTCATCTAGAGCATTTTCATTGCAAATGTAGCGTATAGCCACAGGCCTCGAAGCAGCCATAGCAATCCGTCGGCGTGACCGCAGTCAAGGCGGCGGTGATGGCATCACCCAGTTCCAGTATGACGCGGGCAGCGCTGGTCCTCAACGACTGCTTCACCTTTGACCAGACGTTCTCAATCGGCGACAAGTCCGGTGAGTACGGCGGCAAATACACCAATCGACATTGCCCCGTTTCAATCGCCTCGCGGACGGCGGCGATCTTGTGAGCCGGCAGGTTGTCCATCACCACAACCATTCCAGGCCGCAGCGCGGGAACCAGCACGTCCTGGATGAATGAAGCGAATATCTCGCTATCCGTAGCCGCGTCGATCGACGCCGCGGCCAGCACGCCTTCGATGGTGATGGCCGCCAGCATCGTGATCGTCTTCCAATGTCCGTGCGGCACCGGAGCGATCAGCCGCTGCGGTCGCGGGCAACGTCCCCGCAGGCGGGTGAACTGCGTGGTGGCGTAGCTCTCGTCCAGAACCACCACATCCTTCAGCGGCACATCCTTGAGTTGCTCGGCAAAGAAGTTGTCGCGGGCCAGCGCCACATCCGGCCGCTGTTGCTCGCGGGCAATCAGCGACTTTTTTTTAGCGAGAATTTCATCCGCCGCAGCGTGTTCCACAGCGCTCCGATGCTGACGCGGATTTGCAACTCGGCCAGGCAACGCCTCTGAAGTTCCTCCAACGTCGCGTCCGGCTGCTCTTTCACCCACCCGGCCAGAGCGGTGCGGCCGGCAGCATCGAGCTTGAAGTGTCCGCCACCGATCTTAAGCGGCGGATCACCGCGGCGTTGTTTCACCCGGCGGCACCACGCTGGGCTGACCTTCAGGCGCTGGGCGATCTCCTTGGTTTGCTTTCCCTCGTCATAGAATGCCAGCACACGATCTTTAAGCGCTCGTCCGTAAGCCATTCAGAGAGAGTATGACGGTGAAGCACATCGCGCCAGCGCAAGGTTCTGCAAATGCGCTACGAATGGAGTGAAGATGCTCTAAACAAAACGGAGGAGGTGAGATTCGAACTCACGAGACCCTCACGGGCCTACCGGTTTTCAAGACCGGAGAAGAAGATAGCTTAACCGGCGACCAAGTAAAAGGTTGCGAAAACGCCGCAGACCGTCTTGGCGTTCTGCTTGGCGCTGTCCGGCGTGTCGATCCCGACTTG
This sequence comes from uncultured Phycisphaerales bacterium, assembly GCA_963771925.1. Lineage (GTDB taxonomy): Bacteria > Planctomycetota > Phycisphaerae > Tepidisphaerales > Tepidisphaeraceae > PALSA-1353. The sequence goes on along the minus strand of CAVYVE010000004.1, from coordinate 13,676 downwards.
GCATCCGTTATCGCCGCTTGGCAAAAACTTGCGCCCGCAATCCGTGCTGGCATTTTGGCAATAATCGCCGCATCGGAGAACGGCTGATCCAAGCCCAACGATTTTCCGACCTGATACCTCGCCCCAAAATGTCAGGCCTATTGCGGTGGCAGCGAGTCGACGATCTCCTTTTCGAATAAATGACAACGGCATAGCATCAGATCCGGTTTCTGTACAGGCCTAATTACAGAATCGAGCGGCCTGTTTGGGTCCGGGAACCAAACTTCATAGCGGTAGTATTGGTAATTGATATTTGTCTGGCCCGGATTCGCCTCGTCAATCGTAATGTAGTATTTGTTCGAATATTCGCCAAGCATTCCATGCCAAGCGCTATCAGTAAATATGACGCCCGCACTTTCGTCTTCGCGCACAATCGGCTCGCCTTGAGTGCGCAATGCCTTGTGGACCGCTGTCCACACATCATCAAAATGATAGGGTAGACTTGCGGAACGGCATCGAAAAAGTGTCCGATCAGGTTCAGCAGTATTCAATTTCTGAATCTCGACGGGAGTCGCTGACATATAGGAAAAGTTCTTGCCAAGTCCCGTTGGGCTGGGGCATGCGCACCCTCCCAACATCAGAAAGACGAGGCCGATTTTAAATCCTCGTGTAATGCTCATCACCAGGTTTCCCCCTCATTCTTAAGAAGCCTTTGAGCTTCGAGGTCACCTTGTCGCGCCGCAGCTTGCAGAAGGCTAATGCCCTTTCTCCGATCCGCTTTTACTTTCATGCCATTCAAATAGATTTTTCCGAGATTACGTTGCCCCGACGAGGTCCTAGGCGAGCTGTCGATTTCGTAATAATGTCGCGCGTCTGGATAGCTTCGTTCGACACCCTCGCCCGAATAATACATATCGCCCAACGTCTCTGCGGCCAAGGCATCACCAGCGTCGGCTCTCCTTTGAAAGCCCACAGCGGCCGCTTGAAACCAGTGCGACGCATCGTCGCGATCTCTATCCGTGCCATTTCCTGAGAGATAACGCTGGCCTAGTTCCAGTTGTGATTCCGGATCATTCTGTTCCGCCGCGCGGTGCCACCACAAAGTAGACTGTGTCTGATCAAGCTGTACCCCATCCCCGTGTGCATACATTTGTGCTAATCTCTTCTGCGCTTCCAAATGACCCAGATTTGCCGCTTTTTCATACCAACCAAATGCAGAGGCCGAATCTTTCGGTATGCCGGTGCCTTGCTGATACCTCTCGCCCAACTCGAACATTGCTTGCATCGTCTTTGCAATTCCATCCGTTGCCGACTGCGAAGGATTGAGCTTTACGGCCCGTTGAAATGCATCGAGCGCGGAATCTAGTTGGTTCTTTTGGAGTGCATCCCATCCTGCCAATAGCGCGACTTTTTCTTCTTCGGCGACGCCGGATGCTGGCGCATGGGTGTTCGACGCATCTTGCTGCCGACTGGCGACCAGCGAGGATGTTGAATTGCCGTTAATGGACGTGAGGGAGTTACTTTGCGATTGAGAAATCTCCGGTGTGCGAACAATGCCTTGCTGGTCTTCATTCCCAGCCTGATTTGCAGAGTTATGGCCTAAAAGAGATGAGGTAGGAGGTTGTCCGAGATCCCCGCTAGGCGGAATAGCCAACCGTAGAACCGGATCAGCATTATTAGCTTTTGCTGATGCGGATTCATTTTGAGCCGTAGAAACTGGGGCATCGTTTTCCGCCAGTGTTTGTCGTATTGTCGAAAGAAATTGTGCCAACATTCGATCGTTGTCACCAGCACGAATGAACTCGTTCAATTGAATTCCCAATTTGTTAAAATCAGACTGTGGAAACGCAGATTCCAAGATTGAATGACTTGCATACCACTGAAACCGCGACGGTGAGCGGCATGCCAGCAGAAAAATTCCCTGACGCCCGGTTTCGCGCTCTATATCGCCCATCCAACTTGCGAAGAATTGGTTAGATTGTGAAGAATCGTAGTTAACGGGCAAATTCTGCGGTAGTGATTGAAACGTCTCAATCACGATATCGACACCAAATTTGGCATGTAGATCAGCAATCTCTGCGTTAGCGCTCCGCCGCGCGTTTTCGCTAAAAAAATTCCCTTCGTCCCGGATTGACCATGGCGTTAGCGCGCGAATATTCGTGTCGCCCGACGGCCATGTCTGGTTTCCCAGTACATCAATTTCGCCCGCCGACTCTCCAACAACCAGCTTCCCATCGGGTGTGAGGGCAAGTGACCGTACAGATTCATGGGTCGTGATGTTTTTCAGAATCAGGCCGCTATTCGTTTGCCGGACCTGTATTGGTGAACCCCCATTCACTGAGCAGAAGAGAGTTCCATCAGGACTCAACGCATACTCGGTATTGTCGACTCCCTGCATGATCTGTCGCCCGGTTGCCGCATCCCACAAACTCACTGTTTGTCCATTAATGAAACCCGGCTTTGAGACGACAAGCATTCTTCCATCTTTGCTGAAAGCGACATCTCCTGCGGCGGGAATGGCCGTTGTCTCATTCCAACTATTCGCGTCCACAATCGAGATGCGATCGCGAGTCGAAAATGCAAACTGGTTACGGGGACCAAAGGCACAGTTATACGGGGCACCGTTAAACGTCTTGACAACTTCGTTCTGTTTTTTGTCATATATCACACATTTTTGGTCGTACGCGAACCCAACCAAACCTCCGTCAGAGCTGAATCCTCCCCAGCGTACGTTCGTGTAGCCTATTGGCACATCGGCGATAATCTGCCCATCCACATAGTTCAGAATTTTCAGGTCCTGGTGAGTTGAGCAAACCACGGTCTTTCCATCAGGCGAAAAGCCGAGAGGTCCTATTACGCCCACAGCATCAGAACCCGCAACACTCCAGATTGCCGCATCGTGCGCCAATTCCACTGCTTGGATCAAACCCCGCGAGCCGTTGTAGACATAGTTATCCGTTGAGGGGGAGAATCGTAATCGCCATGTGCGCACCGTAGCTCTTGCGGTGTGATCATTCAAGTCGTAGATAACGGTTCCTTGTTGGCCTGAAGCCGCCAGAAAACGCCCATCATCAGATGGCACTACCGAATATACGTTTCCGAATGGTAACGTGAAGTGAGCAACGGCAACGAAATGCTGGCCGAAATAGTTGCGCGCGGCTGAGATTGCGGCACGACGCTCCGAAGCGCGTCTGCCGCATCCGCATCGCCAGGGTTCAATCGAACCGCATGTTCCGCATAATTGAAAGCGCGATCCAAATCACCTTGAGCTTGAAATCGTCGAAATGAATCCAGGGCTTGGTGATATGCCGCTTGCCGATAAATTGCTTCAATTTCTGGCGCGCTGGACTGAACCCAGAGAAATTGCCTCGACAATTTAGCGGCTTCGTTCCAATCGCCGTTGGCAGCCGCGGATTTGATTTGGTCCTCAATCGAAACTGTGGGCTCCACTGGATTCGGCGACGAAACCGATGCGGAGGGTATTGGATTTGTACGACGGGCAGCGGCTACTATTTCGTCGCGCGAAGAAACTTGAGGAATCGTAAGCAGCAGAATGGCAGCGCACAGTGAAATCGCTCCCACCGTCCAAATACGTCGCCGATGTATATAGCGAAGTATGCCCGATTCTATGCTGACCCAAGCAAGCCAGCCAACTGCGATCGCCGCTACAAATGTCGCAAATTTGGCGCCCGGTGAAGTAAACCATTTTACGACGCCTTGAAGTATTGCGAATCCGATGGATGAGCCGACAAATCCTATCAAACCAAACCATAAGGCAAGTAGGAGTGGCCAACGCCGCCGCTGGCGGTAGCCGTACGTAAATGCACCAACTGTTCCCGCTAGAATCCAAGTAATTGCCAGAAAATCCAATGTCCGGGCACCCCTGTGCATGGTCGCGAACAACAAGTGGGCCGAACAGCCCAACACTCCGCCAGCCAGCACCCCAACCGTGGTGGTAACCAACCTAAAGCGATCGCGCAACTCATAAGGCAACGTAACTGAAAACGTAACTGGAATTGTGGAAGTGCCTCCGTTCGAGTTAATATTTATGCGTGCGGTGTCAGCATATCCTTCCGGTAGCCCAACAACGTTCACCTCAACATTCAAGATTTGACGATGCCTTGATGGATCTATCGTGTCGTGGGATAGACGGATACATTTCTTGGTCGCCGTAATCGTGCCCGTTAACGTACCGCCGCCGCCGTTGGAGACTACGAGCGAATGTGCGCTCGATGAGCCGGGAGGAACTTGCCCAGCGTCGATCTTCTGGGGGAAACCTCCAATATCGGCATTCCTCCACCGGAGCTTGCACCGACCGTTGCTTGACTTTTTTTCAGTTCTTCTTTGACGATTTGGTCAATCTGCTTTTTTGGAATTTGTAGACGCAATCCTAAGTCGCCTACATATTGCTTTTCGGACGGAGCGAATATCCCATCGGCCAGCAGCGCCGTCATTTGAGTGCGCAAATATGCGATCCTATCTTCAATCGGCGCGGAACCTACAGGCTCAGTCAGTGCTATCTGCTGCCCTAGTTGCACCGGTGCCGGGAAAGGATCGGTGCACGTTGATGCTGCCGCTTCACACCACGGGCAGCGACGCAAATGGCCCGAGTAGAAGTGACTCGCACTCATTTTGCACGCTAGGACTTTCGACCGTTCCACGTCCAACAACTTAAACCATTGTTCGGCTTTGGGCCGTCTCTTTGGGTCCTTATGCCCATCGACAAAACAAGCATAAAATGCGTCCCGCACGGCCGGGGGAACCAAATCGTATTGGGGCGCATAATCCGGTGGCTTCAATCCACGGATTTGACCCGGATAGGCAAAATACCCCTTCCGTATTTTTGCAGTAGTTTCGTGGGCATCGTCAACCAGGGAGCCCACGGCCGCGTAGGGCTCGCAGCCGTCCATCAGGAATTTAAAAATGAGGATCGACAAACCAAATAAGTCGGAATCGTACCGGTCAATGTTCTGGCGCAAAAATCTACACCAGGAATGAGCAGTTCCGGCGGCAAATATTCAGGTGTCCCAACAGGCGTGTAAAAGCGCCTTCCCGTCTTGGCATCGGATACTTGAAATGAATCGCAGTCAATTAATGCAACCAGCGCATTGGGCGCGACTAGAATATTTTGTTCCCGCAGATCTCCAACGCAATGTTTCTTCGCATGGATCGCAGCCACTGCGCTACTTAAATTACAGGCTGCTGTCAGCAGGTGTTGCCACGTGACACCATAGCCGAACGCATTTTTTCGATCCTCGCATTCATAAAACATTTGCGATTGCTGAAACTTTGAAAGATCAAGCAGCGGCATGGAAAACCCGCAGAACCGGGAGAATCGGGCGTCCTCAAAATATGCGGCAGCGGGCCATGCAATGGAATGATGCTTCTGTGTAATCCAGGTCGGATCGTCAGGTGGGTTGCGCACCATCGCAAGCGTTTTCTCGCGCTTCGCAGTGCGTGCTTCGGTGGATAATCTTTCAGGTTTGTAGATTTTGGCGCAATACTCTGACGAACCAGCGATGCCGTAGATGGAGCCTTCGCCTCCCTCCCCAAGCTTGCGGTCCAGTTTGATGGCCTTTCCATCCTGGTCATACACGATTTGGGGCGACATGGCAGTCTCACCTCGCGAGTTCGGCGACAACCAGTGACTTGTCGTCTTCCGAGTTCTCCTGGAGTTTCTGCGATTCTAATAATTCACGGATTGCATTATTTCCGTCCACATCCGTGGGATTTTGCATCAGGAAATCGAAAATGGGTCGAAAAAAAGCTTCGTGGGGTTCGTAGCCGGCAGCACTCTTACGCAATGCAGCTCGCTGGCAGCCATCCGTGAACACCGCCACGCATCTCACCTGGCTGGCATTGGCTGTTCTCAGCGAAGCCTCCCATTGTGAGCTTGTCAGCGGCACGACTTCATTGGCGTATTCGGAATCGCCTGGTGTCGAGATCAAAATCAGAGAGTCGGCGGTCTGAGCCACGATTGCGCCATCGCCGATGTGAGCGACAGAAATCGTGTCGCCGCGCGAAGCCACGACTAAAAGCGTGCAAGCCAGGTCCCGCAATGGACAGCCAAGCGATGCAGCCTGGGCCTCGATGGCAGACCGCGCCGCCTTGACGGCGTCGCGCATGATACCCGTTAAGTCATCGAATACCTTTGAATCGATGACGCCGCGGATATGACTAACCGCCGCACGAACCGCGGCCTCAGCGCCGACATCCGAGCGTGCCGCACTGCCTAAGCCGTCGGCAACTGCGATTACAACGCTCTGAGGATGACTGATATCGAACGCGCTTGCATCCTGGCACGGAAGTCCATTTTTGTAATGCAGGGGTCCGCGTACGGACGACCCAAAGATACAAACGGCGGTAGGTGTTTCCGACTCCATGAGAACGCCAGCTTCGCAGAAAACTTCAGAATATTAACCTACACAGCCCAGGCGTCGGGACCCTTGGTGGGGTCTTGTAATTGGGTTTTCTCCCCCACCTTGGACGCTGATACTCCACTGAGGCTGTTGGAAAGCCATTTGAACAACTCTCTGAACATTCCATGCTTCATCATGACGGGCGGTCGCTGCGCCGGCGCAATTTGCTTAAGAATATCAAGGTTTGCCGGTTCGACGCCGACAGAGAAAAACACAAATTTCTTTGCGGCCTCCCCGTCACGGACCAATTGCACGACGGCGTTCCAATCTGATTGTCCCGGTTCGATGTCGGTGGGCTCGCCGTCAGTAATCAGTAAAATCCAAGGGCGGTAGTAATCAGTCCCCTGAGCTTTGTACTCACTTTTCCGGCGTTCGATGAGTTCAATCGCCTTTCGGATTCCCTCGCCCATCGCCGTTGTCCCGCCTGCTTGTAACGTCGGCGGTTCGAATGCGTCCATGTTAGTAAAATCTTGAATGACCTTAACGTCGCTTGAGAACGTAACCATTGCGAGGTCGACTCGCTTTTTGGCTAACTCGTCGCCGGGATGGTCATCGGTTCCGCAAATGTCGTCCTTAAAACTTCGAAGACCATCGTTTAATTGCTTAAGTTTGCTGCCATCCATGGAACCTGAAATATCGAGAAGCAACACTGTAGCGCAATGCGGCTGTTTAGGGTTAGCTATCTCGACCATTTCGCTTAGTTTGGCCATAATTTCCTCGCTTTTTACTCAATAATCCTTAACCCAGCCGATTGGTTGTTCACAAATTCTGGAAAGTAGTCGGTCATGACCATACAGGCACCAGCGAGTGGGCCCGGTCAGAGGCGGGATACAACAAAGCATGAATGCGATCGCTTTCAACATCAAAAGAAAATACAAGCCTACTAATGGAGATGACGCCGCCATCGTAAGACCCTGTCCCACTGTCAGTGGACGTTGTTCGCCGATGCCGGCGACCATGCACGCAGAAGCGATAAGGACCAGCGTAATCACTTCGAGCCACTTCAACCGCCAGAGTCGTTGCTGAAACCATCGAAACGGCCATGGAAATCTGACAACAGTACCCGAGGCCATGGGTGGCCGATACGCTGCCGCGGCGGGAGGAGGTATTCGGAGCATAACCGTGTCATCTATCCTTGATTCTTAACAAGTAGAACCTCGATAATTTTCTCCGCAAAGTCATCTCGGATTCGGAGACAATCCTGAAGCAAATCCAATACGGCTCTTTCACTTTCCGCAACGTAACCGTCAGCAAATACCACGTCAGTCGCTATGGCAAAAGCAGTCGGACGCAACTCCTGTGGAACAAGCGGTATACCCCTATCCAATAAAATTGCGACTTCGCTGGTACTCACGAATTATCCAACCCACGCGACCCTAAGGCCACTTTTCATTTGAGCGGCGTTTTGTCGATCGGACACTTTTTCAGCGGGCCGGGGCCAAAAACAGTATCGCCTTTGTGCACACACTGCCTGCAAATGAAATGGCCATTATCGCAGGTCTTGCCACCTTCCAGATCCTTGGTTTTTCCGCATACATCGCATGAACGTTGAGGCATCGATTTCCTTTCTGTCCGTGATACACCCGCGCTACCTCGCCTGCCTCTTCGGGCGCAAGCAAGATAGCGTCGGACAATCCGAAAATTGCGATCTCGAATACGAATTAACGAAAAGCGCCTGCGAGAGATGCGCTAAAACATCTCTGCCCATCCACACAACCAGACACTACCGCGCAGGGGTCAGTTAGGTCAAATTGCGCAATTCTCGCCAACAGCCTGTTCTTACTGCCTTTACAGATCATGCAACTGAAAGACCGCACTCTTTCCGGGCTTTGCTCCCAAAACGGGGGCAAGCGGGCAGCAGGATAGCGTGCTCCGGGAATGGGAGCAAGACCGCAACACACCCTGGCCTATCGACGTCTATGCTCGCTTTTGCGTAAATGGCGCATGGAGGCCGAGTTGACTCAACGTGGCTTGGCAAATCGCTTGCGAAAGCCCCACTCTTACGTACACAAAGTTGAGGTAGGTGACCGCCGAATCGATCCGGTAGAATTTATCGCGTGGTGTAAGGCATGCCGAGTCAAGCCGGCCTCCGGTATTGTGGCAATCGAATAATCGCTCGAAAAAGTCATTTATGTCAAGTTTTATTACAAAAAAACTTGACTATTCCGGTACGCTGGCCGATAATTCCCTGTAATGATTACCACACCCCGGACTGCAAATTTGGTCCGCGATCGCATCGAAAATGGCGGTGAAAGCTTGTGGCGGCTTGAGGACTTCCGCGATCTTCCATTCGAGGCCGTCGCACAGGCACTATCTAGGATGACGCGTAGCGGACAGATCGAGAGGTTGAGCAAGGGCGTCTATTACCGCCACCGGGAAACCGCGTTTGGCAAGAGCCGGCCAAATCCCGCCACAATGCAAACGCTCGCGGCCAATCGCGCGAAAGTCTATCCAGCGGGAATTGCCGCCGCCAATCTTCTGGGATTCACGACGCAAACTGCGGCATGCAGTGAGGTCGCCACCACTGCGCTCAGCCTGCCCAGGAAGCTTGTTGGCGCCGATACCGTAATCCATACCCGGCGACCGGAAGCGTGGGCCAATCTTTCCGAAACAGACGCGGCATTGCTTGATTTCTTGCGCAACGCGGCAAGTCGAGCGAACTATCGCCGGAAGATACAATTCGTCGAGCCTTAGCGCTTGCGTCCGAACAAGGCCGTATCGAGCGCCTGCTGAAAGTCGCGGATTCAGAACCGCCACGGGTTCGCGCGATGTTGGGCGCGATCGGCCAGCAGCTTGAAAAGAATCCGTCGGCACTGCGGCGATTGCAGGAATCCCTGAATCCGTTTTCCCGATTCGACTTCGGCGTGCTGGTCGGGTTGCGGCACGCTCGCGAATGGCAGGCGAAGGAGCGCCGTTGACGTGAGACTTTTTGAACATGCCGATTTCGAGCAGGCGATCATCCAGGCGGCGGAACATTTCCGGAGACAGGGCTTGCGCCCAGCCATCATCGAGAAGGACTACTACGTCACAGAGGCCCTGCGCATCATTGCCGTCGCCGCTGGCGACAAAGTCATCTTCAAGGGCGGCACCAGTTTGGCCAAAGGGTGGAATCTGATCCAGCGGTTTTCGGAAGACATCGACATCTTCCTTGATCCCACGACCTTCAAGCCGGCGCTGGGCAAGCGGGGGATCGACCGGGAACTCAAGAAGCTCCGGGACGCCATCGGCGCGCATCCGGCGCTGACGTTCGTCGAAAGCGAGAGCCAAACCATTGGCGGGTTTGGACGCAGCGACCGATTTTCCTACGTGCAGCGATTCGGCGGTCCGGGTGAAGTCGCCAACCGCGTACTTGTCGAGGCCGGCACTGCCAGCGGGCGCGAACCCACGACAATCGTCGAGTTACAATCCTATCTCGGCCGATTCCTTGAAGAGAAAGGCTTGTCCCTTGGCGCGCAGGATGAGGTCCGATTCCCGCTCCGATTGTTGCATTTCCGGCGGACGTTCGTTGAGAAAATGTTCGCCATCCACAGCAAGGTAGAGTTGCTGAAGCGCGACCGACAACCCATTGGCAGCTACGCGCGACATTACTACGACCTCTTCCAACTGGCGGTCCAACCCGACGTGACGGCCATGTTGCGGTCTGACGAATACGCCGCCATCAAAGCAGATTACGACAAAATCAGCCGCGCGCACTTCCCCAAGAGCTATTTCTACCCCGATGATATGCGCTTTCGCGCAGTGATGCCCTGTTCCCTCCCGCCGAATTGGCCGCGATCATCGGTGCGGAATATGAGGCGCAATGCCGGATGCTCTGCTATGGACCATACCCATCATGGGCAGAAGTGCTGGCCCGTTTGGTGGAACTTCAAGAGCTTCTTTAGGTCAGTCCAACTCGAAATCAGGCGCACCATCAGGCAATCCCGGCGTCATCGGGGGGTCCTTCTCGTCGCACGCATTGGCTTGTCAGCACGTCAGGGCCACGCCATTTCTCATTACTTCTGCAACGGAATAGCGAGTCAATCTCTCGCTATTCTCGACCACTTTGCTTCCCTTTCCGTCGCCAGTTCACAGCTATGCACGCCAAGCGAAAGGCACATCTTGACGTTCGGTATCTGTACGGTATAATAGACTTTGAGCATGACAATGGTTTTGAGATGCAGAAGTTAAATAATGGAATTGGAATGCAAGATAAAGGGGTGATTCAGGTGTTCCGTATCTGTAGTAGATGCAATCACTTATGGCGAATCCTGCCTATTTTGGCAAGTGGGTTTGTCAGCGTTGGATGCACAAGTGATTGTCACCATTGAACTTCGGGAGCGGTGTCATGGCGAAACGTGCAAATCGGTCGAAATCGAGAGATGGCGTTGATTCGGATCGCATCGGGCGCACTGGCGGACGCAGAGGCCGCGAGCGGAGCGTCAACGGGGAGATCGCCAAGCGGCTCGGACGCGGGTTCTGGCGCACCGAAGATGCGCGCAGATGGCGCGCACCGGGGCGGGTTCAGGGGCGCGGGACCATGCCTTTCGGCAGCAATCCGCGCCACAACGAGCGACAGTCAAGATGCTTTCTCGGTTCCATTCCCAGCGCAGCGGCAGCGGACTGGCACGCCATACCGGCTACCTCGCTCGCGACAGCGCCAGCAAGGACGGGGAGCGCGGCACGTTCTTCGATGCGCAGCAAGACAAGGTGGATGGTCGCTCGGTGACACGGGAATGGGAGCAGGATCGGCACCACTTCCGACTCATCCTGTCGCCGGAGAAGGGGTATGAGATCGCCGACATGCGCGCCTATGTGCGCGACGTGATGCAGCGCGTCGAGCGGGATGTCGGCACCAAACTCGACTGGATCGCCATCGAACACCACAACACCGACAACCCGCACGCGCACATCCTGTTCCGTGGCAAGGACGAGCAGGGTCAAGCCCTGATCCTGCGCCGGGAATACATCGGTTACGGCATCAGGCAGAGGGCATCCGAGGCGGCGACAGACCTGCTTGGAGAGCGCACTGAAAGGGAAATGGAGCAGGCCCGAGAGAAGGAAGTACAGGCGGAGCGCTTCACATCTTTGGACCGAACCATCGAGCGCAACATGGACGAGAAGCACGTCATTGACGTGTCGCCTGATGTCCAGATCGGCTGGAGAAGGTCCGACAGGCCGCTGGTGATTGCGCGCCTGCAATGGCTGGAGAGCATGGAACTGGCCGAGAAGTTACACGGAACCAAATGGCAACTTGAACCCGACTTCAAGCAACAGTTGATGGACCTTGGCGCGCACCATGACATCATCAAGCAGCTTTACGGCAGCTTGGGGAACCAATCCATGTATGTGTCGAGGGAGCCGATTACCCAGGCTGTATCGGGTGAAGTGGTCGCTATCGGACGGGTTGATGAGATCACTGACCGGCGCTTTGTGGTCATCCGGGAGGAGTCAGGGACGATGCGCTATGCGCGCGTTGCGGACGGGGAGGCGTACCAATCGTTGAACATCGGCGACGTGGCGGAGCTTGGCGGGGCGGCGCAGGAGCGCGGGGAGATTGCACAGGAGATCGTCGAGCAAGCCAAAGCCAACGACGGGATTTACTCCCCGACCAGGCATCTCGACAACCTGCTCGACCGCGCCGGCGATGACGCGACATCGGACCCGGCGCGCGGCATTGTGGACAAGGCCGAGCGCTTGGTTGAATCTTGGGCCAGCAAGCCTGGCACCGGAATCACCTATGCAGACGGCGGCGATTATGAAGTTGATATTGCCGACTTCGAGAAGTTCATGGGCAAGCAGACCGACCGGGAAGCGGCTATCGGCATTACTGACGTGAACAACGTAACGTTGGAACTGGAACAGGGCCGGGATAGCGGGCTGGAACTTTAATGGACAAGTACCCCCTGACAATCCGGCTGGACGACGAATTGTTTAAAGTCGTAAAGGTGCATGCGACGCTAACCAGATCGTCCCTTGGCTCGGTCGTTGTGGACGCGGCTCGCCAAGCGTTGATGCCCGAATACCGGGAGAAGCAGGAGCAAACATTGCTCAAAGCCATGGATCGTTGCTTCAATCGGCTGGTGAGGATGCACGAGGACCAACAGACACAGCATGAGCTGGTCCGGGAGATGTTGGCGATGTTTGTGCGCACGTTCCTTCGCCACACGCCGGCGGTCAGGCCGGAACACAAGGATACAGCGTGGGCCAGTGCCGCTAACCGTTTTGAAGTTTTCCTCGATGCTCTGGCGACCAATCGCCGTAACCGTCGATCCGTAATGGACCCGGCGCCAACGCAGGAAGCGCCCAAATCATTGCCAAGACCCGAGCCAGATCGCCCATCCCCGCCGAAACAACAGTCCGAAAAAGCCCCGCCGGGCAATTCCCCCAGTCTATTCGGCAAATAATCCAGAATCGCGGCGCGGCAATGCGCGTGTGCCGCATCCGACGTTGCGCCATACCGCCGGACAGTATTTTTATTCGTCGTCGCGGGAGGCGGACCCGATCCGTTCGCGGTGTTTGTGCGCCATCGCGGCGCGGTCGTCTTTGTCGGCATCCAGCCAGTGAAGGATCAACGCCTCTATGACCCGCTTGGGATTTGACAGGTGAGTAGCGCAGTCGTCTTCAAATGCCTCAAATAGTTTTGTGTTGAAGCGGTAGGTTCGCTGGAGGGTCTTGGGCTTATCATCCGGCTTGGACGGGCGAGTGGCGCTTTTGCCTTTTGCCATGTTGAATCCTTCTCCTGTTTGATACCGATTATACCGACCATTCCAGAAAAGGCGGAATGGAATAAGGACTGCTGCGCAGGCAGTTTGGGGATTCCCGCTCCCGGCCCATAGCTCGATTGTGTGCCGTGCCAGGGGTTGTCAATGTCCCTCCCCATGAGTACACGGGGACCCCTCCCGCTGGGCGATCCACATTGACAACCCCCGACCCGGCAGAAAAACCCTTCCGCTATGGGCCGGGAGCGGGGAAGAATGCGCGGCGGAAAGATGCCGCCGAGGGGTCAGTGATGAGCCGAGGAATCCCGTATGACTTTGAGGATACCGTTGACTTTGACTATAACCAATATACCATACAATCACCTAACATGGTTATGCCGCTGTCTCAACCCGCTGCGTCCCCGCCTGCCGCCACAAATCGGCTGGCTATCTCCGCCGATGAAATGGCCGAACTATTGGGAATCAGCCGGGCGCACGTCTGGCGGTTACATAGCCAGGGGCGAATACCCCGGCCCGTTCGATTGGGCCGGGCCGTCCGGTGGGATCGGGCAACAATTGAGCGTTGGCTTGCCGCCGGCAC
>CAVYVE010000003.1:0-177506 GCA_963771925.1 uncultured Phycisphaerales bacterium | reverse complement strand
ACGCATCCCGTCTACCTGCCGCCGGTCTGGCCAGCATCGACCCTGTTGCGATCAAGGAGGTGACCGGCGATCTCAACATGGCCGACGATATTTACGTGCGGCGCGACATCGTCATCGTCAGCGGCGACGATTCCTCGGACGGTGCCGATCACGTCCATCGGCGGCCGCGGCGTCATCAGCGTCCTTTCCTCGATGTCATCCTCGATCAAAACCCTCACGTAGTTGCGCCTCGCGACGAATACGATCAGGCGCTGGCCCTTCACCGCAAGCTCTTTGGCCTCTACGCCGGCGATGTTCCTCGACGGAAATCCGGTCGGCATCAAGGATGCGACGAAAATGGCCGGCCTGGACGGTGGCTGTATCCGCCGCCCTGGTGGAAGAGCGGTCACCGAGCAGATTGAGCAGTGCCTGAAGGACATCGGATACCGGTTTCTGGTTGCGCGGCCTCACATGACGCATCTGTGCGTTCCCATTTCGTAACCGAATCGGCCAAAGCGCGCGCGTGAAACCGCCGCCTACCGTGCGGCGGATTTGGTCGAGCGCATCGACAAGCTGCGCGACATGAACGTGTCAACGTTTTCACTGGACAACAGGAATTCCCCGGGCGTCGTTACTTGCCGGTCGGAATCCGAGGGCGGATTCTCGAACTTGCATGACGCCGAGCGAATGTCGCGGCATGGCCTTGGCCATCGCCCGCGGTGCGGGCTCTGGTCGATCTGGAACTCCAGACGCTTCAGCGGATGGCTCCGATCCGCCGAGATCCAATCGCGGCTGATTATCATGCCCCGATCCTCTCGGCCGAGCCGAACGATCGATAAAATGATCGGGGAAACGATGCCCTACCGGCCGAGGTGAACAAGATCGTTTGGCGAGCGGGAAAAGATTCGGAAAACCTCGCCGTTAAATGCTCCGATTCCATCCGTCGCGACCGACGATTGCCATTGTGCATGGGCGAAGCGGGACTTATCAGCCGGGTGTTGGCCAGGAAATTCGGGGAGTTTCTGACGTTCGCGTCACTGGATCAGGAATCGGCGACGGCCCCGGGGCAAGCGACGGTCGGTGGAGACGAAATCTCCATCGCTGGGACGACATCGGCGCGGCCACGAAGGTATTCGGCGTGGTCGCCGCATCCGGTGCGGCATTCGATGTCCCCGGCAATCTCATACGCCGCGTTCACGGCGACGGGATACGACGGCGTTTATCTCCCGATGCTCGTCTTGAACCGGATTATGCCGGATTCACGACGTTTATGGACCTTCGCGGCTTCGAGGAATCCGCAACCTCTTCAGGGACGTTCCGTGACGACCCGCAGAAGGAAACGCCCTGATACACTGAAGGAGAAAGGGGCCGAGGTGGAGGAATTGGCCCAGATCATCGGCGCGATGAACGCCATCCCGATCAGCGCCTCCACGGCTCGCCGCCGGCGCTCAGCGGGAAGAACACCGATTATGCCGCGATTCTGACAGCATCACGGCGGAATTGGCCATTGACGGGAACATCTGGCCGAGCTTCGGCGTCGCGGCGCTCGGGGCCGGCGGAATGGCCCGTGCCGCCGTCGCGGCCCTGGCCGATCATGGTGCCGACGGTGATCTTTCCAATCGCACTGCACCAGCGCCGAAAGTCTTGCGGTCGAGTTCGATGGCCGCCGCGGCAAGGTTTCGGCCTTCCGGTGTCGCTCGAATGAGTTGCTGCTTAAGCGACTTCCGCGTTTTCATTAACACGACATCGGTCGGCATGTATCCGAACATCGTCGAAACTCCCCTGGGCGACCGCAGGCCGCCGGTCTCGGCGAAGACGCTTGTCTTCGACACGGTTTACAGATCCGATCAGACGCAATTGATCGCAGGCCGAGGGCATGGGGGCGAGAACGATCAGCGGCGCGAGACGTTCGTCCGACAGGCCGAGGCCCAATTGAAACCTGGACCGGCAAAACTGCGCCGCGACAGGTCATGTGGCGGGTGATTGCCGTACCGGTTGGGCTTTCCGCTGCATACCCGGAAATCGAGACCGAACTGCGGCTAAGATCACGACGACGAACGCGAAGAAAAACTCCAGGCCAAAATCTTCAGGCCTGTCTTCGTGATCTTCGCGTTTGCGGTCGAATTTCAGGTCATGGCAAACGAGAAATCCTGGCAGGCCCGCATCGGCGAAGGCGACCGATGCGCTGGCCCAGTCGTTCGTCGAGTCGATCAGCTACGACCGGCGGATCTACAAGCACGATATCGCCGGGACCATCGCCCATGCGACGATGCTGGCCAAAGTCGGGCTGATCACCGATGCCGAGCGGGACGAGATCATCGAGGGCTGAAATCGATCGAGCGCGATATCGAAGCGGGGAAATTCATGTTTGATGAGAGCCTGGAAGACATTCACATGGTGATCGAGGCTGCGCTGATCAAGCGGATCGGCGAGCCGGGGAAGAAACTGCATACGGGGCGGAGCCGGAATGATCAGGTGGCGACGGATTTGCTGATGTGGATACGCACGAAGCGCGAGCGGAAATCGTCAATCAGCTGGACAGATTTGATGCGAGCGTTCGTCAAGCTTGCCGAGCGATCCGGGACATCGTCATGCCGTCTTTCACGCATCTGCAGCGTGCGCAGCCAATTCTCGCCGGGGCCGAAGCTCTGGCATGGGCGGCGATGTTTGAGCGGACAGCATCGCGAATGACAGCATTGTCGATGCGCAGGCAATCGTGCGATTGCCCGCTGGGAAGCGGCGCGATCGCGGGCATCATCGCTTGCCGCTCGATCCGCGCGATTACACGGCAATAGACTGCTGGACTTCGGCAACGACCGCGAGCCAACAGCATCGAACACACCGCATCCCGCGATGCCGGCGGTGATTTCTGTTCATGCTGTGCCATGATCGCGCAGCACCTCTCCCGCTGGGCCGAGCAGTGGATCATTTACATGACCACGGAATTTCGGCTTCATCAAGATCGCGGACCAATACACCACCAGCAGCTCGATGATGCCGCAGAAGCGGAATCCGGACATGCTGGAACTGATCCGCGGGCGGTGCGGGAACGTCTATGGCGATCTGTTCGCCCTGATGACGATCCTGAAGGGCTTGCCGATCGGCTACAACCGGGATTTGCAGGAGGACAAGCGGATCGTCTTCCGGGCGTATGACACGGTCAGCGTCTGCCTGACCATGGCGACGGCGATTGTGAATTCGGCCAATTTCATCAAGGAGAATATCGAGCCGACGCTGGAGCGGGGGTTTTTGGATGCGACGTCGCTGGCGGAATATCTGGTCACCAAGGGCGTGCCGTTCCGCACGGCACATCAGATCGTCGGCACGCTGGTGGCGAAATGCGAGAAGGAGGGGAAGACAGCGCTGGGGCAACTCATTGAGATCTGAAGATTTCAATGATGCCGCAGGCATCGATGTGGGTAAGGATGTTTACGATGCGCTGGGCGCGCGGAATGTGGTGAATCGATACCAAAGTGCCGGCGCGGCGGGGGGCAAGCCGTTCGAGGAGCAGCTTGCCGAATGGAAAAAACGGCTGGAGATCCGAATGGAGGCTGAATCATGCGCCGTGTGGTCGTCGTGGGATCGAGCGGGGCGGGCAAATCGACGTTGGCCCGGGAATTGGCCGAGCGACTCGGCCTGCGGTATGTGGAAATCGACGCCTTGCATTGGGGGCCCAATTGGACGGAGACGCCGACGAAGATTCTTCGTAAAAAGGTTGAGGCGGCTATTTCGAGTGATGGTTGGGCGATTTGCGGGAACTATGCCGAGCTGCGCGAATCGATCTGGCCGCGGGCCGACACGCTGATCTGGCTTGACTATCCAATGGGCCTCGCCATGTGGCGGGTGTTGCGGCGAACGATCAGACGCAGCATCACCGGAGAGCCGCTCTGGTCGAACAACGTTGAAACGTGGCAAAAGTCCTTTTTGTCGAGCGATTCAATCATCGTTTGGACGTGGACGTCGTGGCGGAAGCAACGCCGAATGTACTCCGCGTTCTTTCGCTCACGTGAATATCCCGGCCTGCGGCGATATCGCTTTGTCTCGCCCGCACGGACGCGGCAATGGTTGGACGAATTCGTCGGCTGACGATCATGCCGAAAGTCATCAATTATTCGATTGTGCTGGAACGTCTCTTGGCCGAGGGATTGGAATGTAATTATCCCAACGGCGGATCATTTGGATTTCCGTCATCGCTCGACATCCATGTTCGCGGGTGGATCGGACCGGTGGATTCGACGATTAAGCCGGCAGCTTTGCACGTGGTGCGAAGCGTGCGGGAGCCGTATGAGGCGAATCTGGCGGCGGCGGCGACGCGGGCTTGGCAGCACTTTTTGCCGGGCGAGGTATGGGTGATGCCGGCGGCGCATTGGGCGTTTGAGATGAATGATGGGAGCAAGGATTGGCTGCCGGAGACAATCGAAGGGCTGGGGCTGGATGTCGAGTTACTCCGCGGGCGGAATAACGCGACAGCCATCGAATTCTCGGATACGGAGACTTGCGAATTTGAAGGGTTCGTTCGACGCTTGCTGGAAAGGCTTGGGCCAAGTGATTTCACGCTGGCGTTTCCGGGAAGGGGAATGGTCTGCACGCTGCATCATCACAAGCAAATATGGTGGGTTACGATTGATGCACGGTTGGTGGAGCAATTGGATAAGTTGGTGCGCTAAGGGTTGAAAAGCGGCGGGGGATTCATAGAATGTTAATGATACGTTTGGCCGGCGACGGGAATGATGTTCCGGCGTTGGCCGGGAGCGGTGCTCTGTAGCGGATGGAGCATCGCTCGACAGACCTCTGGAATAAACGTCTCGCTAACCGCCCAAATGGGGCTGGCGACGAGATCGACATGAACATGGTCATTTTGGGAGCAATCACGAAGGCGGCGGTTGGCGACTTGGGCCTGGTGCTGGGGCTTTTGCTTGTGCTGTTGCAAATGGCGCAGGCACGGTCGCGGCAGCGGTTCCAGCGGCAACCGATTGATCTGCCTTCGGAATCTTCGGAACTCCGGCGCATCAACACGCATCGGCTGACCGATTCGCCTTCGCGCGCACCTCCTCCAATGACATCCAAGCGGCTACGCGGCATTCCCGGCTTTTTCGGCCGGGCGTGACGCAGCGCCGTTTGGCATGTTCCTCAGTCATTTCAGCGGGCCTTTCCTCCTTCATCCGCAAAACGATTTCATCCCGGCACAGGGATGAAGGCGGGCGGAATTCATGGAACTTGTATACCTGGCGATCGGCATCGTAATCGGCGGCCTAGGCGTGTTGCTTGCGTTCAAGGTGGCGGGCAACAGCGCTTTGTCCAAGGCGAGATTGGAATCCGAGCAAATCAAGAACAACGCACTGACCGAAGTCCAAAACCGCACGAAGGAAATGGACTCGGCCTTTCGGCAGGAGCAAATCAAGCGCAAAGAGCAATTCGAGCGCGAAACCGAAAACAAAAAGAAACGAATTGAAAAATCTCGAATCCCGTCTCTACAAGCGGGAGGACACGCTGGATCGCAAGCTGGATACGCTTTCGGTCAAGGAAAAGAATCTGGACGATCTGGAATCGCGCCTGACTCAGCGCGACAAGGCGATGGCCGCCAAGGAAGAGCAGCTTAACCAGGTGTTGCACCAGCAGCGGGATCGACTGCTGCAATTGACGAACCTGTCGCCGGAACAGGCCAAGGAGATGCTGCTGAAACGCATCGAGGAGGATTGCAAGCTGGAGGCGGGGGCGCTGATTCAGCGGATCACGGAACAGGCCCAGGACGAGGCGAAGGAGAAGAGCCGGCAGATTATTTTACAGGCGATCCAGCGTTACGCGGCCGAGCAGACGGCCGACCACACGGTCAGCACGGTCACGATCCCTTCGGACGACATGAAGGGGCGCGTGATCGGCCGCGAAGGCCGAAACATCCGCGCTTCGAGAAGGCGACGGGGGTGGATGTCATCATCGACGATACGCCGGGCGTGGTGGTCGTGAGCTGTTTCGATCCGGTGCGGCGGGAAGTGGCCAGGCTGTCGCTGGACAAGCTGGTGCAGGATGGGCGAATCCATCCGGCCCGGATCGAAGAAGTCGTCACCGCGACAACCAAGGAAATCGAAGAAGAACTGGTCCGCATCGGCAAGGAAGCGGCCCAGGAAGCGAACCTGCAATTGCCCAAGCCGGTCATTCCCCATGCTGGGCCGATTGGGATTCCGCACCAGCTACGGGCAGAACGTGCTGAAGCATTCGATGGAGGTGGCTTATCTTTCGCAAATGATCGCGGATGAGTTGGGACTGGACGGAAACCTTGCCCGGCGGGCCGGGCTGCTGCACGACATCGGCAAGGCGATGGATCACGATCAGGAGGGCGGTCATCCGCAGCTTGGCAAGGAATTTCTGCGGCGATTCGACGAGCCGGAGGCGGTGCTGAACGCCGCGGAGGGGCATCATGGGGATGTGCCGCCGACGACGCCGTATACGCCGTTCGTGATGGCGGCCGATGCGATCAGCGCGAGCCGGCCGGGCGCGCCGCGAGAGCCTGGAACGATATGTGAAGCGCCTGCAGGAACTGGAGGATTTGGCGATGACGTTCGAGGGGGTTCGCCAAGCGTACGCGATTCAGGCCGGGCGGGAAGTGCGGGTGATCGTGGATGCCAAGCTGATCGACGACCGATCAGCGCGAAGATCGCGCGGGATATCGCCCAGAAGATCGAGACGGAACTGAATTATCCGGGGGAGATCAAGGTGACGCTGATTCGGGAGGTAAGGTCGGTGGAGTATGCGAGGTGATGAGGTCATCCGGTTGAGAATGAGGCTATATTGAGATAATCCACCAATGGCGTACGGAATATTTGAAAAAGTGGCTGGTCTTAAACCATCGACGATGAACACCGTTGCGGATCGTCGATTTGATGACGCCGAGGCTCTTAGACATACGGGTCAAAACGCGCGGGCCAATGGGGTTGCGTATCTCGTCGGTTTCGTCATCGAAATCTTATTGAAGGCGAACCTCGTCCGGAAGTTCCCGGATATTGCCAAGAAGCGTCAACATCAGGTCGCTGGTGGTGAACTGGAGGTCTGGCGGTTGATATGGAAGCAGCATGATCTCGAAGATATGCTGTTGTGGCTGACCGAATTGGAGGCCGGTTTGGAAAAGAGGGGCCAGCGCGACACGTGCGACTATGTTGAGGAATTGAAAAAGATCTGCGCAACTTGGACCATTCAGGCGAGGTACTCGTCCAAGACGATGCCGATGTCTGAAGCGGCCGATCTGGTTGAGCGGGTGCGGATTCTTAAGGAGTTATTGAAATGACTCGACAACAGGCCAAGCATTTAGCCCAGGCATTGAAGAAGAAGTTTGGCGGTAAAGTCGATTTTGAAGCGGTCAATGGACAAGGGCGATACCGATTTGCGATCACGTCTATGCGGTTTGAGAAAAAAAGGCAGCTAGAGCGCCAGGACGCCGTATGGAAAGTTGTGGATGAAGCGTTGCCCCGGGAAGCTGCTCTCGACGTATCGATGATTCTAAGTAAAACCGCAGAATCTTTCACGCAACTTTTCTCACGCTAATTTCCTCGTGGTCGAACATGAAGCCCATCCGGTCGCGGTGGCCGTTGATTCGGCCGACGCCCTTGCGGAACGCGACGACCAAATCGTCGATCGTCTCGAACAACACGTTGGCCAGCACCGTTCGTTTCAGATGGCCCCACAAGCGTTCGATCAGGTTCAGGCTCGGACAGTACGGCGGCAGCCAATAGATTTCGATTTGATGGCGATTGGCCACCAGCCATTGTTGCACGGCCTGGGTGCAGTGGAAACGTCCGTTGTCGCAGACCAGCCGGATTTTCCGACCGGCATAGGCCGCGACCAGGGCGATCAAGAACGCCAGGAAGTTCACGCCGCTCTTGGTGTCGGCAATCGTGCAGGTGATCTTGCCGGTGGCATAATCCACGCCGCCATAGACCACCTTCTTCTGGTTCTGCCCCGGCGAGGGAACTTCGGGTTGTGTTCCCACCGGCGCCCACATTCTGGTCAGCGTCGGGTGGCGATGAATCTCCACCTCGTCCTGAAAAACCAGCGCCTCGGCCGCGTTCTTCCTCATCGCGTTTTTTTTAAGCGCGTCAGTTCGTCCCGGGCCTTTTCGTAGGCCGCCTCGTCGCGTTTGCCCTTGAGCGTGTGCTTGGGACGCTGAACGGAAAACCCTTCGCGATGCAGCAGTCGCCGCAATTGATCCTCGCTGAATCGCTGGCCCGTGACCTTGGCCAGGTGCTCGGCCAGGCGGACCGTGGACCACGTCGAAAAACCGTACCCCAACGTCATGGGATTGATCTGCACGACCTGCTTCATCTGCCTCAGAAACTCCGGCGTGGCGCGGCCGGGCCTGCCCGGCGGCTTGACCGGACGCAACGCCTCCACACCGCCTCCCCGATAAAGCTTGCGGACGCGGACCACCGTTTCGCTGGAACAGCCCAGTCGCTCGGCGATGGAAGCGATGGTATCCTTGGAATGCGACATCAGAATGATCAGGCAGTTGCGGAAAACGTCGGCCGAAGAAGTGGAGAACCGCAGACGATCCAGCTCGTCCCACTGCTCGTCCGTGAGCTTGATGCCATATCCCATGGCGACCTCCCGGCGGCTCCGCCGCCACGGGCAGTATCATCATGGTTTGGATTACTGCAATCATTCTGCGGTTCTACTTAGCTTTTGCGCCGGCGGACTTGGCCGCTGCTAAGTAAGAATCACTCGGTTGGGTGAGGCTGTTGGGCCGCGGCTTGATGCTCGTTGCCCGCAGGAGCTCGACGATTTCGATTGTTCCGTCTTTCAATCCAACTCCAATGGTCCGTCCGGGAGGCGCAATCGCGAGTAACTCAGGATGGTTCACCGGCAACCGTCGGCCGTCGGCCAGGTGGATGTCAAACGGCTGAAATGGACGAGCTTGGTGGACTCTTCGCAATTGCTCAATCGTCATGGTTCCGACCATTATAACCGATTTTTATATGGGAATACTGATCAATGATGCGGCAAGCCCAGCGATTTCACCGCCCTTACCAGCAGACAGGCCGAGGGAAGCAGGAAGCCGAGTATGAGCAGGACAATCGCCATGACGACCAAAAGTTCGACCAGAGACGAGCCACGATGTCGAAAGGACATGCCCGGCCTCCCGCAACGCGATCTGTAAACAGACGGAGGCGGGAGTGCGGGATTTCATCGCTTTGACGGCAACGGAAAAATACTCGAAAATCACCTGATCAAAGGAGCCTGCTGATGCCAAAGTTGACGGTGGAAGGCGTGGGGACGTTTGACGTGCCGCAGGGCAAGCGGCTGGTCTTGGCGCTGGTGGACGAGGCCAAGATCGACCAGATGCACGCTTGCGGCGGATTTGCCAAATGCACGACGTGCCGGGTGCGCTTCGTGTCAGGCGAGCCGAATGCGGTGACGCAGGCGGAACGGACGATCCTCTCGGCCAGGGGCCTGGGGGCGGAGGCCGGGCTGCGGCTGAGTTGTCAGATCTATTGCGATCACGACATGCGCGTGATTGCCGAGAGCCGGTTATCCACCAGCGGGAAAGCCGATCCGGGCAAGCGGCCGGAGGAGCAAATCACGCCGCCGGCGGTGTGGACGTGAGGATCGAGAAGACCCCCGCAGAGCGGGGGGCTAACGGACCGCGGAATGTTGTCGCCGCGCCGATCCGTTAGACCCCCGCTCCGCGGGGGTTCTGCTCTTGAATGGCCAACCACCAATCACGTGTCTTCCACCCTTACCCCGCGGCGACATAAAAGATTCGGATTTCGTTCACGGCCGTCTTGAATTTCGCAGGCACGAGCGGATAATCGCTCCGTTGGACTCGTGAACTCGACCGATAACCGGCTCGGGCTCCGAGGCCAATATTGATAGTGATCGTCGGCCAATGGACTGGCCGATAGACCGAACGGTTTTACCGGCGATGGAATACATTTCTTCACGCCGGGACGTTTCGGGCTTTTAGGAAAAATCGTGCAGCGACGGTTTTTCCGGCCCAAGGACGGGCAGAGAGATGGACAGCTTTCTCATCCACGGCGGGCATCGTCTCAAGGGGACCATCGAAATCAGCGGCAGCAAGAATTCCTCGTTGCCCATCATGGCGGCGTGTCTGATGGCCGAGGGCAAGAGCACGCTCAAAGGCGTGCCGCGGCTCTCGGACATCGATTCGATGACCAAGCTGCTCGGCGAATTGGGGTGTCACGTTTATCGCCACGAGCCGGCCGATCCGGGAAATGTGGTGGGACCGGCGCTGAATGGGCCGCTGGACATTGAAGTCGGCGACGAGCGGAAATGCCAGGCGGACTACGAGATCGTCAAGACGATGCGGGCCAGCATCTGCGTGCTCGGGCCGCTGCTGGCCAAGCGGCGCAAGGCGATCGTGAGCATCCCCGGCGGTTGCTCCATCGGGGATCGCCCCGTGGACCTGCACTTGCGCGGATTGCGGAAGCTCGGCGCGGAATTCCGGACGGAAAATGGGAACATTGTCGGCGAAGTCCGCGGCCGGCTGAAGGGTTGCCGGATGTTTCTCGGCGGAGCGCAGGGACCGACGGTGCTGGGGACGATCAACGTGATGTGCGCGGCTGCCCTGGCGGAGGGCGAGACGGTGCTGGTCGGCGCGGCCTGCGAGCCGGAGGTATCGGATTGCGCGGAGCTGCTCATCAAGATGGGCGCCCGGATCAAGGGGCACGGAACGCCGGAGATTCGCATCGACGGCGTGGACAAGCTGGCCGGCGCCGAACACCGTGTGATCCCCGACCGGATCGAGTGCGGAACGTTCATGATCGCCGCGGCAATCACCAATGGCGAAGTGGAACTCAAGCATTGCAATCTGGATCATCTGATCGCCGTGACGGATCGCCTGGATGAAGTGGGCGTGCGAACGGAACGGGAAAACGGGACGGTGTTCGTGACGGCATCGCGACGGATCAATCCGGCGGAGATGACGACGCAGCCGTATCCGGGATTCCCCACGGATTTGCAGGCGCAGCTCATGGCCCTGCTGTGTTTGTCGGATGGGATCAGCGTCATCACCGAGCGGATTTTCCCGGATCGGTTTTTGCACGTTGGAGAATTGAACCGCATGGGGGCGCGGGTTCGCAAGGAAGGCCCGACGGCCATCATTCAGGGCGTGCGCGAAATGCAGGGGGCGAGCATCATGGCGAGCGATCTGCGCGCAGCGCGGCCCTGGTTTTGGCCGCGCTGGTGGCCAAGGGCACGACGCGGATCGACCGCGTGTATCACATCGATCGCGGCTACGAGAAGATCGAGCAGAAACTGGCCGCCGTGGGGGCGCAGATCGAGCGGGTTCCCGCGGCGAAAGCGGTGGCGTAAGAGGCCGGGACCATCGTAGAATATATTCATGATTACCAAGGCCGACATTGTGGCCCGTCGCTGCGAAATTCTCGCCGTTGGTAAGCGCTATGGCGCGACGGATTTTCGGATTTTCGGATCGGTGGCCCGCGGTGATGCGACGGAGGGGTCTGATATCGACCTGATCGTGAAATTTGACCCGGATCGTTCGCTGTTTGATCATGGGGGTTTGCTGATGGACTTGCGCGAATTGCTGGGGATGAAGGTCGACGTTATATCCGAGGGGGCGCTAACCGGGCGATTCGGGCAAATCGCGTTGAAGGAGGCGATACCCCTGTGAGGGCCGATCGAGGCGACCGTCTGCTGCTTCAGGACATTCTCGATGCTATCGCCGAGGTTCAACGTTATTTTCCCCCTGACCGCGCTACTTACGACGCCAATCCGCCGGTGCGGTCCCATCTCTATCGGCACGTGATGATCGTGGGCGAGGCAGCGAGCCGTCTATCCCGACCTCTCAAGGCCCACAACCCTCAAATCAAGTGGGCGCTGATTGAGGGCATGCGTCACATTCTGGTTCACGACTATTTCAAGGTGGACTGGAATATTCTTTACAATACAGTCCGTGATGATATGCCGGCACTCAAATCGCAGATCGAATCAATCCTCGCTTCGTTACCGCCCGAGGCGAGTTCGTGAAACGGATTCTTATTGCTCGCCAATCCCAAATCGAGCAGTTTCTGTATGTCGCCGCAAATATAATCCTTCACGACATGATTCAAGAAGATTGTCACGTTGTCACGCATCACGGCCTTATTATTCTACCGCATTTACAAATTCAATTTGCTCGACGGCCGGTACGAGGCCGGCCTTTGCTCCACGATTGAGAAGCGTCGAAATCGCTTCTCGGCCGCGCCGGCCGTAGTCCAATGTCCAATCGTTGACGTACATGCCGACGAATTCGTCGGCCAATTTCCGGTCCAGGTCGCGGCCGAATTGCAGGGCGTACTCGACGGCTTCCTTGCGGTGATCCAGGCTGAACTGAATCGAACGCTTCAGAATGTTGGTCACTTCCTGGCAGACCGTTTTGCCGAGGTCTTTGCGGATGCAGTTGCCGCCGAGCGGCAGGGGGAGATTCGTTTGCTCGTGCCACCAGAGGCCGAGATCGACCACCAAATGCAGGCCAAGTTGTTGATACGTGAGTTGGCCTTCGTGAATAATCAGCCCGGCGTCGGCTTTGCCGTCTTTTACGTAACGCGGAATCTGGTCGAAATGGACCGGGACGGCATGGAAGGCTTGGCCAGCTTTGCCTAAGCATAATTGCGCGGCGAGAAAAGCCGTTGTGAGTTCGCCGGGGATGGCGATGGTTTTGCCTTTCAAATCTGGGATCTTCATCGGCCGGCGCGAGACGACCAGGGGCCCGTATTTGTCGCCCATGCTGCTGCCGCAACTGGTCAGGGCGTATTTGTCGGCAACGTACGGATAGGCGTGAATGGAAATCGCGGTGATTTCCAATTCGCCGGATTTGGCCCGCTCGTTCAGCGTTTGAATGTCCTCAAGAACGTGCTGGAACTGGTAGGGGCCGGTGTCCAGAAGATTTTTGGCCAGGCCGTAAAACATGAACGCGTCGTCGGGGTCCGGTGAGTGGCCGAGGCGGAGGAGTTTTTTGGGCATAGGGGATATTCAATAACACGGATTGGGGTGGATCGCATTAATGTGGGGCGATGTGGGATACGGCGGCTGAAGCCGCCGCGCCGCGCTAAAGAGCGGGGGACACAATACATCGGTGAGTTTCTTGCGAGGTTCGATGTCCCAGAATGTCAACTTTGCCCACAAAATTTCCTAAACCAATGACTTTGTGGGCATCCCGTCGATTTTGTGGGCAGGCGTTTCAGCCAGCATCGGTTCAAGCCCAAGCTCGTACATCGCCGAAATCAGACAGCAAATGTTGTGGCACAGAATCTTCGCCAGCACTTCATTCTTGGCTGCGATTTCCGTCTTGCTACGCACGGCGTCACCGAATTTTGTTTTAATCATCATCACGGTTGACTCGACGTTGGAACGGCGATGATAGTGCTGTAGAAATTCTTCCCGCTTGAACTGGAAGTAATGGAACGCCTTTTTGAACAATCCGCCCACTGCGCCGGTGGTATAGCTCTTGAACATGATGTATCCATTGGCTCCGATCGCCGCAATCGCATCATGGCATCGGCGATCCGAATATCCCTTATCGGCAGAGACTTCCTTCACGTCGAATGTCTTGGCTGTTGTCTGGACCAGTGCCGGAAGGTGCTTTGAATCACTGGCGTCTCGCCCATATATTTCAACGGCCGTGACGACATTGGTTTTCGTGCCGGTGCAAATGTGGGCCTTGACCCACTGCTGCTCGGCAGTGAAACGGTTGTATTTGATGTCGAACCAGCGACAGAACCGGGAATAAGCGAAGCCCGTTGAATCGACCGCGAATTGTGATTCGACGGACGCCAGCGGCGCAGCGGTGCGTTCGATCAGGTCCACAAGGATCGGGAACAACTCCGGCTTTTCGATGTACTTAAAGCAGGTGTTGTAATGCAGCGCCTTGGTCACATGACCGCCTTCCTTAGCGTCCATAAGCTCCGTTGAGAATCGCCGACCGCTGCGTGCGCTGTAGATTTTGTAAACGACGGAGAACACTGCATCGGCCATTGAGACGCGCGGACGGCCGCGACGGGGCTTGTCTTGCGCCGGCTCTGCAAT
Source organism: uncultured Phycisphaerales bacterium (assembly GCA_963771925.1). Classification (GTDB taxonomy): domain Bacteria; phylum Planctomycetota; class Phycisphaerae; order Tepidisphaerales; family Tepidisphaeraceae; genus PALSA-1353. Next base: position 163,496 of record CAVYVE010000003.1, on the reverse strand, counting down.
CGTGCCGCAGACATCGCCTAGCAACTCGCGGAAGTGTTCGCGCTCATGGACCTGCGCGAGATTGTAATTCGGCCAATCCTGCGCATAGGTCTTTCGGGTGCGCGTGACCGTGACTTGCTCGGTTACGGTTTCCGAGCCGTCGGCGTGTTGCTCGCGCTTTAGGAAAAACTCAACGGCATAAACGTGTTTACACTTGCATCCACGCGTTTCGTGGTCCGGGCAATTGCAGGTCGGATGATCTGGCCTGTAGTGGACGCAGTATTTTGGATGACGCGGATCGGTCTGCGACGGGACAAAGTAAATGTCATCGTGTTTGTCGATCCGGGCCAGCGCCGCGATTTCAAGGCCGCGCTGTCTCCGGGCTTCGATTCCAGCCGTGATTCCGTCTGTGATTTCCTTTGGGTCGATCATGTTTCTATCCCTTGTTGAGATAGACTTATTGTAGTAATAGTTATCCTGTAGTCAAGAGAAATCTATTGACAATCTGGAATTCTATTACTACAGTAATCGCATGGCTAGACCACTGAAAGACCCGGCATTGCGAATGGATGTTGACCTGAGAATTCCAATGACGGCAACACAGAAGGCGCTCATTGTTCAAGCCGCAGCAACAACCCAAACCGACGTGGCCGCATGGGTGAGGCCAATTCTCGTTAAGGCCGCAGAGGTGGTAGTATCAAAGCCAACTCGGACGATTTCCCGCAAGAAAAAGACAGCTACCCCTTAATCGCGTTCATCAAAAAGACCTCGAACGGAACAGGCTCTCCCTGTTGATAGCGCCTGATCGCATCGCCGTAATCCTGTCCTGACGGCCTTGGCTCTATTGGCAATACCGCTGGCCAGTGTCCGTATCTGCCAAGCAGCGCCACCATGACAGCCCTCCCTATATGCCCATTCCCATTTGCATAGGGATGTATGGCAAGAAATTGTGCCGAAATTCTGGCGACGCAGCGCACAATTTCCATAAGTTTTTCTCCCTCGGAGATCAATGGATTTTGCATGGCTTGTTGGCGGTCAAGCCTCGCAATAAATACCTGCGCAATCTGGTCGAGCTTCGATAGTTCCAGCTTTATTTGCTGTGGGGGGCATCCGACATTTTGATTGCTCGCAACTGTGACGTGGCGGTGCTTCAAATACGGGATGTTTTCCCCACGATAATGCCCCGCCAAAAGGGGTTGATCCTTTGGGGTTAATCGTGAGAAAAGACGGCGATGCACATCACGCGTGTCCGCAACCAGAATCTTGGCGTCTATTCGATTCTCTAGTAAATCAAGATAGAGCTTATCCGTTTCGGTCCGCAAAACCATCAAGCGATCCCGATGATTTTCGTAATTCCAGTGCGGGAAGTTTTGGGCCGATTGCATTCCCGTCTAATCTATCCCCTGCGACGAGTCTTTGGCTAGTTTTTGGGCGAGTTTCTTCGCGGAAATTTTTCTGTTTCGACTAGCCAAAAGGGCATCCATAGCCAAGGCGGCATATTCAGGAGACCGAGAAACGGTTTGCCCGGATTCAACGCTCGACAATACAGATTCCACGTCCGCTTTGACTTCGGCGGAGAGTGAGCGCCAAATCAATTTGGTTTGCACCTCTAGCACGGGCGAAGAGATGGTGGTAGCCGTCGCCGGATTTTGTTCTACAGTGGTTCGTGGCGTGTCGATGTTTTGAGCTATAAGAGTCATAATATTCCTCTCCCGTGAATTCCTTTCATCCGCCTACGCCGATGATCTTTATGGGCGACAGTGCAATCGGAACCTCATTGTCGTAAGCACCGAACAGATAATCGCCCGCCTCTCTTACGACAAAAGGCGGCACTTGGCTCATGATTGTGTAAATTCCGAGCGGATCACTTTTTTCCGGAAACGCCACCTCAATTTCAAAAAGCGCCTCGTTCGTTCCAGCACTTGTAAACCGAAGCGATATTTTCTTTCCGCTGTAGACATTCCGGAATCTCGTATAGGCTACGTAGCCGCCTATTTGGGCCGGAAAGCTCTGAACCACGATCCCGCCAATAAGGCCCACGAGATTGTGCTTTCCCTTGCCCTGACTTATGAAAACATCGTCACAAAGCAGGAGGCAGTCGCTTGTCGGCGATTCAAGTCCTGCCTTGGGCTTTTTTCTCTTTTTTGCCATCGACGCAGCATAACGGCCTACATGCCTACGATCCTAATCGGAATAACGAACAATACTTATGGATATTTTATGTCTCCCAACCCGCCCTCATCCACGAGCAGCCGGCGGAATCGGTAGACTATACCTTGTGGTATAGCATAGCCATTAAAATACCGCATATACCGGAAATTACCATCAAAAAGCCTCTAGAATACAGCAGTCCGATGGCGGCCTATTGATGCACCGAAAACCGCGCGAATTATAGGACGAGCGAACGGATTTATCCCATTCCATGGTGTGAATCATTGCGACATTCTATCGACTGCCACTCCGGCATTTATGGGCAGACGGGGGAATTTGTGGGCAGGCGGCCTTTTATGGGCAAAGCCCAGAATGTCCCAAAAGTCCCCATTTTTCGAATCGGACCGTGGGACTCCCCGCCGTCGGCGGCGAGTTCGGCGGCGGGTTGAGAATCGAATTTGTTGCACATAAATGCCTCTTTGCGGATGACTGGCGCTGATGCGCGGGGATGGCGAAACACAACCCCTCTACTATTAAGGCCCGGAGGTGAAAGTTTTGGACGTGTTTTTGAGATAAAAATCCGCGATTTGAAAATTAATTTCGGCATAAGCTCGCAACGCCGCGCAATACAAGGTTGGAGGGGCACCGCTCAAACTCAAATTTGTGGGTGCAACGTCAAGCGATGCGGCTGACGGGTTGGGAACTGTCACAACAGGCGATGCTCAATTCCGCCAAGGTGTCATCCGGTTCGTATCGGGCATCTTTCGGGATCGCTGGGGCGGGGGCGTGGTTGATGTAGTATTCCCAAAGAATCTGTGGATCGCGAATGTCGCGGCGATAGAACTCGGAACAATACCAGCGATTCAATCCTCCCATTGCCTGGTCATATCTCTCGGCAAAATCGTCGGCGCCGCCGCTTCTGATGTAGTAGTGCAGCAGCAGGTCGTTGTCGTCGACCTTCCGGCCGTAGAATTCAGAACAATACCAACGATTGAGTGGGCCGAATGCCTCGGCCAACTGAAGCCGAACACGAAAGTCCATGATGCCCGTTCCTCCGAGGCGAAGTATTTTAGCGATTGGACGGCGAAAGAAAAAGGAGGTGACGGGCTTTTGATGATGTAATCGGATAAAAAGCGGGGTCCGCGTCAATTCGCTGATTGCAAGCCCTTAGTTTCACTCGACTTCGGTGATGATCTGCTTTGGATCTCGCGGCACCAGGCGCTGGCCGGTGCAGTCCACCAGGAAATCGAGGTCTTCCAGCACGATGGCGCCGATCAGAGCCGAATCCCTGTCCGGCTCGACGATCGCGTTGAAGACGCTTTCGCGACCGCCGTAGGCGAGATGCACGTCCTTGACGATTGACCGCTGGGCGGTGTGGCCGTCGGCGTAGCGAACGCTGGTGCTACTGGAGGTTTCCAGGCCGAGTTGTTGGGCGATGGAGGCGGGAATGACCAACCGCGCAGCACCGCTGTCAACGATTCCGCGAATGTGTACGCTTCGTACCTGCTGCGCTGAAATCAAGCCCGCCTTTGCGCGAATTTGGTCCTCGTGATTGGCAAGTTCCACTTCGACGGAAAAACGCCCCATCGTCGGCTCCTTGATCGTGGTCATGGCGACTCCTTAATGAAACGTCCAAATCGCATTGTATAGCATTTTCGCGGCCGCCGCCGCGATTCTCGCGCCGCAAATCCACGGCGCGGAATTCGAAATTCCCCGCATGCGGCAGGTTGCTTGTTAGGATACTGTTCAGTATCGCTTCACATCTGTGGAAATGCGGAGCAATGGCAATGTTGTCGATGTATCTGGGATGATGGACAATAACGTCGCCGCCGGGCCGTTATAGTGGGGGTCGAGAGGTTCAGGAGCCGACATGGCTTTTTTACATCCCTTGCTGTTGCCATACGTTCCCTCGGAATCGGATCCGTTTGACGATGTGAAGGCGGCGCATTTGCTGGGTCGGGCGGGGTTCGGGGGGACGACGGAGGAGATTCAAAAAGTCAAAAAACTGGGACCGCAGGATGCGGTGGATTGGATGCTGGACTTCCCGGATGCGCCGGCCGATGAAGAGGATGGGGGCGATTCGCCGAATTTGTCTTCGATCGAGGGGTCGCCGGCGAATTTTCGGGAATATGCTCGACGGCTTTTCGGCAAATCGCCCGAGGAGAAGAAGCAGATTATTCAGCGGTTTATGCAGGCCAACCGGCTGGCCATTCAGGCCACGGTCGGTTGGTGGCTGAAGCGGATGGCGTGGGGGAGATATCCGTTGCAGGAGAAGCTGACGTTTTTCTGGCACGGGCATTTCACGACCAGCGCCAGGGACGAGCGGGCGGCGATCCTGATGTGGCGGCAGAACGAGTTGCTCCGTCAAAACGCTGCGGGGAATTTCGATACGTTCCTGCGCGCGATTTCGCGCGATCCGGCCATGCTCGATTACCTCAACAACAACGAAAACCGCAAGGCCCATCCCAACGAAAACTACGCCCGCGAACTGATGGAACTCTTCACGCTGGGCATCGGGAACTACACCGAATACGACATCAGGCAATCGGCGCGGGCGTTCACGGGGTGGGGTCACGATGGAGTCGATTTCGTCTTCCGCAGGGGACAGCACGACGAGGGGATCAAGACTTTCTTCGGCCGAAGCGGAAACTTTGACGGGGACGACATTATCACCTTCATCCTGGAGCATCCGGCCTGCCCGCGATTCATCTCCGGCGAGATTTTCAAGAATTTCGCCTATGACAATTCCGATCCGGGCCTGGCGACGGCGCTGGCGCAGGTGCTGTATGGGAATCGGTATGAATTGCGTCCGCTCTTGCGGACGATTCTGACGAGCCGGGCGTTTTACAGCCCGCAGTCGATCGGGGTGCAGATCAAGTGTCCGGTGCAACTGGTGGTGGGGACGATCCGGATGCTGGGATTGTCGTCGATGCCGCCGACGCCGGCGCTGGAATCGGCGCTGAATCAGATGGGGCAGCTTCCGCTGATGCCGCCGAACGTGCGCGGCTGGCCGGGCGGGCGAATGTGGATCAACACAAGCACGCTGTTCATTCGTTACAATACGGCGGTTTATCTGGCCGGCGGGGCGGTGCCGGCGCTGCAGCGGGTGGGCGCAAGGCCAATGCCGAGCGGTCCCTGCCGGCGCGTTTCGAGCGGACGACGGATTTCGATCCCGACACCGCCAGCGTCGATTCGGCCGAGGAGCTGGTCGATGCATGGGTGCATCGGCTGATCCAGCATCCCATCGAGCCCGATAAACGGCAGGTGTTGGTGGACTCGCTGGATGATCCGAACAACATTTATTCGCTGCGGAAAATGGTGCAGTTGATCGTTTCGATGCCGGAATATCAGTTGTGTTAAACAGACTGTCTTTGCAGTCGGAAATTGAGATGAACCGCGGAGACGCTGAGAGCACAGAGAGCAAAGGCAGCGAAAAAACCGGGAGATTAAAAGATTATACCTCGTTCGCTTTTCTGGGCGATCTCTGCGTTTGTGCGGTTCAAATTCTTCCGCGTTGAACGCAAAGACGGTCAGTTTTGAATGACGGAGTGACTATGCTGGAAAATGTTGCAACTCGGCGGGTGTTTTTGCAGAGGGGCCTGACGCTGCTGGCGGTGGCGCCGACGATCCCGACGTTCCTGGATCAGACGGTGCTGGCACTGAACGATCCGCTGGATGCCAAGCTGATCCAGGGGCCGAGCGGCAAGGATGGAAAGATCCTGGTGGTGGTGCAGCTTTCCGGCGGCAACGACGGGCTGAGCATGGTGATTCCCTATGGCGACGACAACTACTATCGCCTGCGCAGCAAAATATCTCATCCGGCAGCGCAGGTTTTGAAGATTGACAATTACCTCGGGCTTCATCCGAACCTGACGGGGCTGAAATCGCTGTATGACAGCGGCGATCTGGCGATCGTCCAGGGCGTGGGATATCCGAACCCGAACCGTTCGCATTTCCGGGCGATGGACATCTGGCAAAGCGCCCAGCCGGAACGGCAACAGCCCAACAGCGGTTGGCTGGGGCGATATTTCGACAACACGTGCCCCGGCTGCGATCCGCGCGTGGGGGTGGCCATCGGAGACGCGCTGCCGCTGGCGATGCAGGGCGACAAGGTTTTGCCGCTGAGTTTCGAGAGGCCGGACAGTTATCGCTACAACGGCCGGGACAGGACGGATTACGTGAAGCTGAATCACGCGGATCTGGCGCCGACGCTGCCGGCGCCGCCGAAACAGATCACCGCGGCCGATCAGTTGGATTTCCTGCACCGCACGGCGATGGACGCGCAGTTGAGCAGCGAGCAGATTTTGCGGCTGACGCGGACCCACTCGGCGGCGGGCACGTATCCGGCGACCGAATTCGGCAACGGGCTGAAGACGGTCGCGGCCATGATCGCCGGGGGGCTGCCCACCCGCGTGTATTACGTTTCGCTGACGGGATTCGATACCCATGCGGCCCAGCTTCCGCGGCACGATGCGCTGATGAAGCAATTGTCCGAAGGCCTCGCGCATTCTGGCAGGATTTGAAGCAACAGAAAAATGACGACCGGGTTTTGCTGATGACCTTCAGCGAATTTGGCCGGCGCGTGCAGCAGAACGCCAGCAACGGCACCGATCATGGCGCGGCGGCGACGATGTTCGTGATGGGACCGGGGATTCGCCAGGGCATCGTCACCCAACACCCATCGATGGCCAACCTGGACCAGGGCGATTTGAAATACGTGGTCGATTTCCGTTCGGTGTACGCGAGCGTGCTGCAGAATTGGCTCCAAACGCCGAGCAAACCGATTTTGGGAGATCAGTTTCCGCTGCTGCCGCTGGTCAAGGCATAATAACGGACGGTTGAGTCCATTCGGGATTGCCCCGGGGCGCATCAAAACGTCCGGGGCTTTTTTGTTTGCGGGTTTTGTTTCAACCGCATGGGGTTTGTCAGAAGCCCGTGGACCCCGGACCGCCTCTGAGTCTCAAGACCTTGAACTTCCGATACCCCATGTCCAGATACCGCTGCATTGGAAAGTAGGTCATTCCTTGCGTGAAATGATAGCTTAATCGGTCTTGCGAACACTCGAACCGAGCCTTGGGTTCCTGCCTGTTCAGTCGAGAGAAGGACAGGTAACAGATCCTGCGGGGGCAGTGATAGGCGCAGCCCGAGTTCAGGAACAACCGAATCCGATCCTTGATGTCCTGCGAAAAGCTCGCCAGCAATTCGTAATTGGTGTTGAACGCCTCCGGCAGCGGCACGACGGTGTCAAAAACCTCCAGAGTTTTCAGAAGTTTGTCAGCCGAGTTCGTTTCGCGGATCACCGAGGCTTCGATTTTGTACTGCGGAAAATCCCTGCGAATCCATTTGGCCAACTCGTCTTTGACGACGATGACCGAATTGCCCCGGCGATGGTGCATCGCCAGGAACGGCTTTTCCTGTTCGTAATCCTCCTCCGTGGTCAGCTTGTTCGTCAGCGGGATGCGAAAGTTGATGCCATTGGCGTACATCCATTCCAGGTCGCTATCGTCGATCTCGGGGCGCTTGAACTCCCGGCCGCCGTACAATCGGCAGCGAGTGTGGAACCCAAACAGCGAATCAATGTTGGCCAGTGGGATCGCACCGAACTGCTCCTGCAGCATCTGAGATGCGGGCACCTGCTTGCCCCGCGCGGAGATAGTCATCGAAAAGTTGGCGGGGCCGGCTTGCTCGTTCTGGGCCGGTTCGCGCTCGTCGCATACGGCCAGCCGTTCGGGCCGATCCCCGGCGGTTTGCTTGGCCCTGATTTGCCGCTCGGTCTCCAATGCCTGCATGTCCATGGGTTTGATCTGCAGGCTTCGGCGGATGGTTGCCATGGCTTCTTCAAGCCTGCCCGCCCTCAGCAGCACGGCCGCCAGCTTCGTGTTGAAATCGAGATGATCCGGCTCCATAGCGCAGGCGCGGCTAAGAACCTCGACCGCCTGATCCAACTGCCCCGCGGCACTTAAAACCAACCCCAGGTTCGTAAGATACAGCAAGGGCGGTTGTTCGCACTCGGCGATGGCCATCCGCATTTGTTCGATCGCGTCCGTGAATTGGCCGGCGCCGAAGGCAAGCAACCCCAATAGGTGTCTAGCCGCGGATTGCTTCGGATTCTGCTCAAGCACTTTGCGACAGACGAGTTCCGCATCGGCTCGTTGCCCCGCGTTCATGAGGGCATAGGCCATTCGAATCGGCGCGGTGTCATCGGCTCTTATGCCCATGTTGGGGTATAGGTTAACCCCGCATTCGTGGTCTGCGATCATGTTGTTGCTCACTCAGATGTGAAAACCGGACCGCAAAAGGAACATTGCCCGCTCTTAGCGATCGGAACCATTATACCGCATTTTTTCGATAGAGTATTGCAAAAGCAGTGTAATTTCCATGCGGTCTTAACCGAGAATTCAACCAATATTCTGCGCCGCGTCGTATAGGGATGAGCCGTCCGCCCGGCTGGTCGTGGCGGTTCCCACGCCTCGATAACATCGATCCGGGGTAGTGGTTCAGTTTGAATTTTGAAATCCGCACGGAACGATCCGCGTAACCCCGGCAATGGAAGCGGGACTCTCAAAGTCGGTTTGGGAGATTGTAGATTTGCTGAAGCTGATTGATTGAGTATTTAGGTCACTCTGGTAAAAGGATGCAACATGAAATCGCTGGACGGACTGCGAGGGAAGTTTTCCACGATCTTGGCCGATCCACCATGGCGCTTTCAAAACCGGACTGGCAAGATGGCCCCGGAGCATAAGCACCTTGCCCGTTATGAGACGATGAGCATCGAAGAAATCTGCGCACTCCCGGTCGCTGTTCATGCCAACGATCCGTCCCATCTTTACCTTTGGGTTCCAAACGCGCTCTTGCCATGGGGGCTGCGCGTGATGGATGCATGGGGCTTTCAGTACAAAGCAAACGTTGTCTGGTACAAGGTCCGCAAAGATGGCGGCCCCGATGGACGTGGCGTCGGATTTTATTTCCGCAATGTGACGGAGATCCTTCTGTTCGGCATTCGAGGGAAAATGCGCAGCGCTTCCAGCCGGGGCGCACGCAGGTTAATATCATCGCAACTCGCAAGCGGGAACACTCACGTAAACCATCCGCCGTCTATGGGCTGATTGAGCGATGCAGCCCCGGTCCCCATCTAGAATTATTCGCCAGGGAACGGGTAAAGGGCTGGACGCAATGGGGGCTTGAATTGGATAGTTACGCGGAGAAGCGAGACGTTCATCCGATGTACGACAGCGACGAAACCAGCGATTACATGTTCGCGTTGTAGCACTCGGTCGTAATGCCGATTGCCAACACTGGATACCCGCCAGCACCACCGCCGTCTATCTTTGGCATCAGCTTATCCCAATGGGTTGTCGATGGCCCGTATTTCTTCCCAATAGACTTTCCCTTGCTGTCTTTGCCCAGCGAGTTGAACAACGCTTGGAGTTCAGACGTTCGCGTGATAATCACCCCAATCGACACCACGCGCAATTGATGCAAAAGTCGGAAGTTGTTCAGATCTCGGTCGTAAAATTCCGTCTTATTGTTCCACTCAACTTCAATGCCAACACCGCCCTTAAAGTTGTCGATCCGATGGGTCGGAATGTCGATTTCATCCGCGTCAACCCGGATGCCGATGTCAAACTGCTTTTCGGCCCATCCTCTGCCATTTAGGTAGCCATCAATCGCAATCGGTATCTGCGATCGACCGCCGCCGCCAATGATGATCTCGCTTTTCTTTAGCTTGAAATTGCGTAAGCACCCGATCAGATCTTCGCACTGTTCCGGGAAGTCGTTTGCCAGAATCGCTGTCGCATGGCTCCATTCCTTAAACCGATATCTAGCCCTCACATCTTTCGGGACTATGCTTTTCCCCATGGCCGAAATGAGATAGGAAAATCGTGTGTCGGTCAAATTTTTTCAAACTGAAACATTACCGATCCGGACTGAATTTGACTTCCCCGCTGCGGAGGGGGAAAATACGGATCTTGACCTCCCGGGAGTACCTTTTCATGCACAAGTTGTCGGCGGGCATTACCACAATTTCCCTGGTGTTGGCGTTGGCTGGATTTACGCTCCTTAGCGGCTGCGGGGCGGGCGAGGGCGAGGCCGATCATGCGGCCGAGACAGCCATCCAGACGGCGGACGCTAGCCGGACCACCGCGCAAAGCCTCGACGATCTCGACGGTATTCAGAAAACGTATGACAACCTGGCCGCGGATCGAAGCCTCTCGGTGCAAATGCAGGTTCTGGTTCGGAGCCACCAGACGCAGCTTCGGCTGCAGCGCATTACGATGATGGCGGCCGATCTGCGATCGGACGAACTGCGGATTTCACGGGAGATCGACGACATTGGCCGGCTCGCGATACAGATCGCCGCCGCCCAGGCAAGCGTCGAGGCGCTCAAGGCGTATGATCCGGCCTCCCAGATCGAAAAGCTCAAATCGCAGGAAGCGGAAATTCAGGGGTCGGTCGATAAACTGACCTGGGCGATGCCTGACCCGACGACGGCCGATCCCGGCGGGAAGGTGATTTCGCCGACGCTGTTTGCCGTGAATCAGGAAATTGAGATGGACAGCAGCGAGATTCAGCGCAACCAGGCGAACATCGCCGCGGCGAGAAAGCTCAGCGCTGCCAAGGGGAACGAGGCGGAGATATATCTGCGCCAGGCCGAGGGGGAAACAGGCATGCAGCAGGTGAACGACAGCACGGCGGCGGCGCACGATCGCCGCGACGCGGCCCTGGCGGATTCCGAGGCCGGGGTGTTGCAGGTCGAGGTGCAGCGGTTGCAGGCGGCGCTGGATCAGGCGAAGGACCAACAGGCGTCGTTGGATGCGGCCGTCAAAACGGTCGATTCGCAGATCGAGGCGCAGCAGACCCGTTGGACGGATATTTCGGATCAGATTCAGGCCCAGCAGAAGCTGCAGCAGGAACTCATCGGGATCTCCGAGCAGGATACCGGAGCGGTGACGGTCGGGCTGCTGGCGAAGAAGTTGTCGCAGAGCATGCAGAATGCGGCCGTGCTGCGCGAGAAGGTCAACGACGAATTGAGCGCCGTGATCCCGCAATTGACCAGCGTCATCAGCCTGTGTAATCAGCTTCGCAGCGGATGGTTGCAGGATTTGCGCGAAGAGCAGGGTGATCCCGACGCGATCATCTGGCGGCAGGCCGAGGAAACGCTGCATCCGGCATACTTCAGCCTGCAAATGGCCTCGGCGATGCAGACCAAGGCGTCGGTGGCGGCGGCCAAGACGCGCATCGATTTGGTGATCGCGCAAATGTTCGATGGATACGAGGTGACTCCCGCGGGATCAAAGCCGCTGACCGTACCGGGATTGACGGCGCTGCTGGACCCGCAAAAAGTGGGCGCGTCGCTGCCGACGGCGTTTTTCGCGGACATTGCCAAGCCCGATCCCGATCAGCTTAAGCAGCAAGAGGATGAGACAACCAAGGACTTCGACGATGCGGTGCAGGCCTATACGGACAGCGGGCAACTCGGGGCGACCGATTCAGGCCCGTCGGCTGACGAGCGGCGCAATGTGGCGCTGACGGGGCAGGCGGAGGCGAATCGGCAAGCGGGGCGATTTGCGCAGATGATTGGGGACTCGGACGGAGCGGAGAAATATCTCCACGCGGCCGACGAGGCCGAGAGCCAGATCGATCCGTCTTTTCGTCTTCTGGCGACAGTCGCGAATACAAGCACTCCACAGAGCACTGCGGCTCCCGATTCGGCGCAATGATCGTCCGCAATTGCGACAACAAATGCGGTGGGCGACCGCGGATGGGGGAGAGCATGGTCGGGATTTTTTGCGACGGCTCGGCGCTGTTTGCGACGCGGAATTCCGGACTTTATTTTTTGTTTGACATCGGCGGCGATTTTTGCTTTTTTATCTTTGCAGGCGTCAGGGAAGGCGGTGAAAATCCGCCGCGGACGCGCCGCTGTAAGTGACCCTCGTGAGTGACCCGAGGGCGGGCGAAACCAAAGCCCGACCGGCACATTCAAAAGTCACTGGTGTTCGCACCGGGAAGACCGTAGCCGGATGTCACGAGCCAGAAAACCTGCCTGCCATGCGAGAAGCGGCTGATGCCCTCTCGAAGCCATGTCCGACCGGCTGCGCGATTCAGCCTCCGGAAACGCCACTGTTCAATTTAGGCTTGTGATTCCCGGCGCGGCGTGCGTTTTTGCCATCGCCGTAACGCGGGCATCACCATGCTCGAGGTTTCATCATGTTTCGCAGACGCATTTCCAGCGCACGGCTCTGGCCGTCGCCGCGCTGTCCGTCGCCGTTTCGTCGGTTGTCATTGCCGAACCCGTTCCCAGCATTGCCCTGTCCGATGGCAACGTGTTGGATGTGCAAGGCGTCGTTGGATCGGGGCCGAATACCTCGTATGAAGTCGTCGATTTCCAGGGCATCGGCGGTCCGGCATTCGCCTGGGAATATCAGTACACCACGCCGGTAAGCGGATATCAGATGCTCCTGGACATCCAAAGCGCGGAACCGAGTTTTTCAGTGGAGTCCACATACTTTTCGGGCACCGGTTACGCTCCCATGACGTTTACCTATGGCTCTTATACCGAGACAGCCGACTTCGATACGAGTGATTACTACTGGAGCTATTTCAACGCCCAATACGATGGCGCCATCAATCTGGAAGACCCGGATGATTTTTGGAGCTATGCGGAAAACGGTGCAAGCGACACCATGATCTCCAACGGTTCTTTCGACGGATGGGTCGTCAACAGCTTCACAAGCAATATCGTGCCCAACATCCCCGAGACTGCAGTACCTGAGCCAGCCTCCCTGGCCGCATTGGGATCTCTATGCCTGCTCGCGCTGGCAAAACCGCGCCGCACCGTCCGGCATTCTCGCTGATCGAGTTGCTGGTCGTCATCGGCATTATCGCGGTGATGCTGGGCATCTTGCTGCCGGTCCTGGCCAAGGCCCGCATCGCCGCGAGGACGACCCAGTGCAAGTCGAATCTGCGGCAGATGATCCAGGCGTTCACCGAATACGTGAGTGAACAGCACGGCATCATGCCTCCGAATTCGTACGCGCTGCCCGGCGGAGCTACGGCATATTGGTTTGGTTGGACAAACGGCTCGTTTCCGGTGGAAAACCGGCCGCTGGATCCAACCCAGGGACTGATTACTTCCTACTTTGGCAAAGGGATGGCGACCGCGCTGCAATGTCCGGATTTTCCATACGACGACTCCAATTTCGTTTCCGAATTCGCGGTCCACGCCGCCGATTATGGCCTGAACGTCTATCTGTGCCCCCTGGGACTTGAGAACCGGGCGTACAAAGTGACCAGCATCGCGCACCCCGCCACGACGGTCGTTTTTGCCGATGGCGTGCAACTCGACGGTTTTCCGCCGGGCAGTTTCCACGAGCCGTTTTATCTCGGCATCGACCTGACCCCCGGAGGCGTCCCGGAAACCACCAGCCCCTATGGCGGATTCGTCCACTGGCGGCATCAGAACAAGGCCAACGTCGCCTATCTCGACGGACACGTTGATGAAGTGAATGCCAGCGACGGTTATATCGTCCCAGGCAATATTGACGGCTGGCCCAAGGGGCATCTTACCTCCGGGGACATCGGGCCGAATTCCCCTTATGGCAGCCCACCGCCATTGCCGTGAATTTAGTCAAGTTCTGGTATAGAATTTCAACGTCACGGCACGCGCAAGTGACCTTTGACCAAATTCCAGGGAGCGACGTGGCCAATCCGCAGATCGACCGCCTCAGAAACAGCATCGGGACCGTTTTCCTGGGAGATGTACGCTGCATCGACCTCCTGCTGACGGCCTTATTCGGGCGCGGTCATGTGTTGATCGAAGACGTGCCGGGCGTGGGCAAGACGGTGCTGGCGCGTTCGCTGGCGCGGAGCATCGACTGCAAATTCACGCGCATCCAGCTCACGCCGGACCTGCTGCCCAGCGATGTGCTGGGCGTCAGCGTGTTCAACACCCATGCGCAGACGTTCGAATTCAAGCCGGGTCCGATTTTCGCGAACATCGTGCTGGCGGATGAGATCAATCGGACGACGCCGCGGACGCAGTCGGCGCTGCTGGAGGCCATGAGCGAAGAGCAGGTGAGCGTGGATAGCCAGACGCTGCCGCTGAAGCGGCCGTTCATGGTGGTGGCGACGCAAAACCCGTTCGAGTTTGAGGGGACGTATTATTTGCCGGAGAACCAGCTCGATCGATTTTTGCTGCGGATCTCGCTGGGATATCCCGGCCGGACGGCGGAGCACAGGATTCTGACGACCCAGCCGGGCCGGTTGGCGCTGGAGCACCTGAAGCCGGTCATGACCGCCGACGGAGGTCGTGGAGATTCAGGACAAGGTCTCGCGAACGCGCATGGATACGTCGATCGTGGATTACATTCTGGATCTGGCGGAAGCGACTCGGCACCATGAGCAGTTCCACCTGGGCGTTTCGCCGCGCGGAGCGCTGGCGTTGACGCAGGCGTGTCAGGCGGCGGCCGTGGTGAGCGGGCGCGATTACGTCACGCCCGATGACGTCAAAACCTTGTTCATTCCCTGCTGCGCATCGGGTGATGAGCAAGACGTATTTGCACAACGGCGACGTGGCCGCCACGAGCCGGGTGCTTCAAACGATATTGGACCGAACCCCCGCGCCGCGGTGACGCGATAAAAGCCATGTCCAGGATTACCAGCGCCAATTTGATTGAGCGATTTGGCCCGCGTGGAATGGCGGCGTGGCGGTGGCTGACATCGCACCGCCGCCGCCCGCCGCATCGCGAAGAAGGCCCATCCACGCCCATTCGCCGGCGGCCGTCGGTGGACTTTTCGCTCACCGGCCTGATTTACTGCGCGATGATGCTGTTCATGGGTCTCGCGGCGATCAACAGCGAGGCGAATCTGCTCTTCGGCGTGTTCGGGCTGATGATCGGAATTCTGCTGATCAGCGCCACGATTTGCCGGCTGATGCTGGCGGGATTGAAGGTGGAGCGGGTCATTCCGGAATATGCCGCGGTCGGGCACAGCGCCACGATTCAGTACGACTTCCGTCAATCGCAAGCGACTGTGGCCAAGCTTGTCGGTGGGACTGGCGGAACTGGACGGCGCGGAGGCGTTCACGCGGCAGCCGCAGGCATACGTGCTGCACGTCGCCCCGGGCAAATCGGCGAGCGTGCCGATCATGGTCGTTCCCAAGCGGCGCGGATTGCACAAGCTTACGAATTTTCAAATCAGCACGAGCTTCCCGTTCGGGTTCGTCAAGCGGGCGATGATCGGCCGGGCGGAAGACACGATGTTGATTTATCCCGCGCTTGGGAGTGGTCAGCCCGCGGCTGCTGTCGCTGTGCCGCTCGGCGGAACGCGGCGGGGCGAACATGAAGCCGCGACGCAATGGCGCGGACGAATTCTATGGCGTCAAGGAATTCCGTCCCGGGCGAAAACCCGCGATTGATTTATTGGAAGCGCAGTGCCCGGACCGGCGAACTCGTGAGCAAAGAGATGGTGCAGATCTCCCCGCCGCGCCTGCTGATCATGGTGGACGGCTTCATCGAATCGCCGACGCTGGCCGAGCATGCGGCGGTGGAGAAGGCGATCGCGATGGCCGCTTCCCTGGCGAGCCGGGCGATGGATTCGGGCATGGCGGTCGGGCTCTGCACCTGGGCGGGCGATTGGACGAGCATCGCGCCGCAGCGGGGCAAGCGGCATTGCCGGGATATTCTCGCCGCACTCGCGGCATTGCCGATCAACCGCACGGTCCCGGCCGGCCAGCTTCTCGCCCAGGCCAAGGAGCTTTCTGTTCGAGCCGGTGACGTCGCGTGCTTTTTACGCCCCGCTCGATGCAGATGGGTTTGCAGCAGCACGTGCGCGGCGGAATGATAGTCGTATCCGTGGATTCCGAGGAGGCGCGGGCCTGGTTTCGATTTGATCCATCGGTGAATTTTGCCCGCTGCATGCCGGCCGAACAGGCACGCGGATTGGTCATTGGGGATTAGTCATTGGTCATTTGCAGATGCGGAATTAGCCAATGACAAATGAGGCTCCGCCCCTGAAAGGGGTGGTATCAGGAAGTCCCCCAAAGGGGGGCGTGAAAAATATTCGATGATCCAACGTCTATCGTCATCACTCGCCTCTTTCCCCTCGCCCCATGAGTACATGGGGCGAGGGGAAAGTACGCTGGAACGGCAGAGCCACATAGGGTCGCGCGGCCAGAGGCCGTGGTTTCGATCTGTAATGACCAATGACTAATGACAACTAACATTCCTTCCATGTACGACATTCGCCAATTCCGGACGACACTTTACTTCCTGCTGATGCTGGGGGTGACGGGCTTTGCGGTGGCGGCGGAAGCGCCGGGGTTGTGGGTCCTGGCGGCAGGGGGAGTCCTGATGAACGTTTGGCTGATTAAAACGGGCCGATTCACGCCCATGCCGCGGCTGCTGGCCAACCTCGTGACGGTCGCGGGGCTTTTGTTGCTGATTGAGGAGGTGCGGTTGCGGGGATGCCACGCCGATCCTTACCGTTGGAAACTTCATCGTCCTGCTGCATGTGGTGAAACTCTTCGAACAGCGCGCCAACCGGGATTATGCCCAGTTGCTGGTCCTGAGCCTGCTGCTCATGGTGGCGGCGGCGATCAGCACGGCAAGCCTGCTTTTCGGGATTATTCTCATCGTCTATCTGTTCGTGTCGCTGCACTGTTGCCTGCTGTTTCATCTGAAAGTGGAACTGGACCAGGCGAAGGAGATCTGTCAGCAGCCGGCGGATCAACTGAATCCGGCCGCGTTTGAGCAGGACCAGCGGGATTTGCCTCGGTCCATGCGGCGAGTGACGGCGCTGATTTCGTCGGTGGGGATCGCGATGGCGGTGCTGGTGTTCCTATTTTTTCCGCGTGGGTCGGGCCCGTCCTTTTTCGGCCCGCTGCAAAGCCGGGCCGCCCAGGCCATGACGGGGTTCAGCGATCAGGTGACGTTTCAAAAGGTCGCCCAGATCACGCGCAGCGACGACGTGGTGGCCCGGGTGGAGTTGTATTATCGGCGTCAAAGAGTCGTTCATCCCCAGGAACTCTTGCTGCGCGGCTCCGTGCTGGATGTTTATACAGGCAACGACATGACCCGCGGATTATGGCAATGGATCCGCTCCGATGCCAACCGATTCACCACTTCACAGGATGTCGAAGAGGGCGGCACGATGTTTTTGGGGGGCGACAACGGGAGAGATTGGAAGCAAGTGATCAGCCTTCAGCCGACTGGTACGAACAAGCTGTTTGCGGTGGCCGGACCGGCCAGCATCAAGCCGCAGCGTCAAATGCAAATTCGATTTTCGCCTGACGACGGCGTTCTGGAGACCGGCAACATACTGCTTCGGCCGGTCACCTATACGGTGGTTTCCTCCGGCGAATTGCCGGACACGGGTCCGCCCGGTGACGAGGCCGCTTCACAATCGGTGATCGACCCGGCCATCGCCCGCTATGTCCGCCAGCCGTCGGTGTCCGGAGTGGATGCGGCCGGAAGGCCGCTTTTGGCGAATACCCCGTCGCGGGAAACCATGCTTACGACCATCAGATCGCCGCCAATATCGAACGGTATTTGCGGAACAATTTTACGTACACGATGGACCTGACGAACGAGGGTTCTCTGGGCGGACACGATCCGATGGAAGCGTTTCTGACCGATTTCAAGCGTGGGCACTGCGAGTATTTCGCGGGGGCGATGACGCTCATGTGCCAGAGCCTGGGGATTCCCGCGCGGTTCGTGGTCGGGTTCCACTGCGAACCGGACGATTTCAATTCGATCGGCGATTACTTCGAGGTCAAGCAATCCGACGCCCATGCCTGGTGTGAGGTGTATACGGGACGGCGGTGGGAGACGTTCGATCCGACCAGCGGCCGCGGGGCGGTCGGCGCCTCGAACCATCCCTGGTTCTCCGAGGCCAAAAAATTTATCGATTACCTGGAATTCAAGTGGGCCAACACCGTGGTGGCATACGATACCGGCGATCGCAGAAATCTCATCTACAGCCTGGATTGGCAGGTGTCGCGCACGGCGGTGGGCGGCAGCCAGAACTTCGAGGATTGGATCTACGACTTCCAGAAAACGCTCGTGTCGCCCACGGTTCTCGAGCTCCGTGATTACGGGGATGATCGGCTTGAGCCTGGCTCTGATCGGTTGGTTCATGGTCGATCGCTGGCGTCTTCGGAGGCGCGCCAAACGGATCGGGATCGAATCGCTTTCCGCGCCGGATCAGCTTCGTCTGATTCGCCAGTTGGGCTTTTACAACGATCTGCTGCGGATCCTGGAGCGGCATCATATCGAGCGGCCGCGCCATTTGACGCCCCTGGAATTCAGCCGCTCGCTTTCCTATTTGCCGGCCGACGTGTACGGCGATATCTATCGTCTTACCGAGATATTCTATCACATTCGCTATGGGCCGATCGCGCGGCCCGTACATTCCCGGCGGCATCTGGCAGCGGTCGTGCATCGCATCCAGCAAACCCTCGACGCCACGGATCATTCGCATTACGAGCCGGCGCCGCTGTGAAGAACGGTTTCGGCATGAAAGCCATCGTTGTCTCCATCGGTGATGAATTGGTCCTCGGACAAACGGTGGACACCAATTCGGCCTGGTTAAGCGGGGAATTGGCAACCATCGGCTGGGCGGTGGAAGCGCACGTCACCGTGGGGGACGATCAGGCGGCAATCGAGGCCGCCGTCGCCGGCGCCGCCGCACGCTGTGACGTGATTCTCCTCAGCGGAGGATTGGGGCCGACCCAGGATGATCTGACCCGCCAAGCCCTGGCGCGGGTTCTGAATCGGCCGCTGGAGATGAACGCCGATTGGCTGGCGACGGCTGGAAGAATTTTTTCGCCAGCGTGGTCAGCCGATGCCCGAGGCCAACCGCGTTCAGGCGATGATTCCGCGCGGGCGCGCCTGCTTCACAACAGCGCCGGAACCGCGTCCGGAGTCGATGCCGATCTCACCTCCGGCAGCCCGCCGCGGTCCTGCCGAATCTTTGCCATGCCCGGCGTGCCCAGAGAAATGAAGCTCATGTTCCAGAAATCTGTTGCGCCGCACCTGGCCGGCGGCGGCGGGGCGGTGATTCTTTCCCGCACGCTACACACCTTCGGCGTGGGCGAGAGCACGGTGAGCGAGAGGCTCGGCGACCTGATGCAACGGGGGCGCAATCCGTCGGTGGGCACGACCGTTTCCGGCGGAGTCGTTTCGGTGAGGATCAACGCGCGCTTCACCAGCCTCGACCGCGCCCGCCGGGAATTGGACCAAACCGCCGCGCAATGCCGGGAGGCGCTGGGCGATCTGATCTATGGCAGCGGCGAACAAACCTTGGCGTCGGTCGTTGCCGAGCTGCTGACCGCCGGCAAAATCCGGACAGTCGCGACGGCTGAAAGCTGCACGGGCGGTTTATTGGCGAAAATGTTGACCGATATTCCCGGCTCCAGCCGGTACTTTCAGAAGGGGTGGATCACTTACAGCAATCAGGCCAAGAGCGATTTGCTCGATGTTGATGCGCAATTAGTTGCTCGTGACGGCGGCCGTGAGCGAGAGCGTGGTGCGGGCGATGGCCGGCGCGGCACGGCAAAAGAGCGGGGCGGATTTCGCGCTGGCCATCAGCGGAATCGCCGGCCCCGACGGCGGCACGCCCGCCAAGCCCGTCGGCATGGTTTGCATCGCTCTGGCACACGCCGATGGCACCGCCGCCCGCACATTCAACTTCCCCGGCGACCGCGAAATGGTCCGCGACCGCGCCGCAAAATGGCGCTGACCCTGCTGCGATTCCAGTGTCTGCAACGGACCGTGCCATTTTAAGGGTCTTGCCGCAGGCCTTTCTGTTAATCTGGTAAAAATATTCGGGCGCTGATTCCGTTTTGCCCTCTCTTTTCATGAAAAGCGCAAGTTTCGTTTAGGAGGCTGTTCAGGGGTGTGTTAGACTTTCGCTGCTTGGCAACCACGCGACTCAAAAAGCAAGGTCGATTGGGGTGGTTGGCGATATGCGCAGCCATTGGATTGGCTGCGCCTCGGGCATCGGCGGTCATCACGTTTGGCGGCACCGGCAATAACGACACAACGCCCCCAGACGGTGTCGGAAGTTATGAAGGCGATTTCGGCTCGTTCATCGGTACGACCATCTCTTCAAATGTGTTGGTCACGGCCAACCACGTTACGGGCAGCACGACCGGCACGTTCGTTTTCAATGGAACGACCTACAACGTTCAGATCGCCGCCACGCTCGACGACCTGGCCCTTTGGCAAATCGCGCCCAACGACAACGCTTCGTTTTCGACCTATGCGCCGCTGTATACCGGCTCCAGCGAAACCGGTTTGTCGCTGGTTGTAGTCGGCCGGGGCGTGCAACGCGGTACCGCCATTACCGGCGGTTGGGATTGGGGCAGCGGAACGGGCGCCGTTTCCTGGGGAACGAACACCGTCTCCGCCATCGACACCGACGGCGACCTCGGCGAATCGGGCGCCTTCGGCGGCGATTTCCTTCAATTCGATTTCGACAATAATCCCGTCGATCCCAATGAAGGAATCATCGCCAGCGGTGACAGCGGCGGCGGGGTGTTCGTCGACAACAACGGCGTCTACGAACTCGACGGAATCAACAGTCTCGTGGATACCGTTCTGAACTCCAGCGGCACGGCGCTTTCGGCAGCCCTGTACGACACGAATGGCTATTACGAGGAAGGTCCTGACGGCCTTGTCCAGATTGAAAACAACCCTGCCCAACCCGAAAGCTCCTTCGCCACGCGGATTTCCTCGAAACTGGGCCTGGTCGGCGTGGTGGACGGGTCGATTTCGCCCGCCAACGCCGCGTCGAATCCAATCTTCAACGACGGCAACCTTTCAATTTACACGAACATGACCATCGGCGCGGTTACGGGCGGCACGCTGCTGACGATCGGAGGTCCCAACACACCCGTGGTCGCCGCCACGCTCCAAATCGCCCCCAACAGCGGCATCAGCCGCATTGGTGCGTTGACGATCGACAAGGGCAGCACCCTGGACATCACCAACAATCGTCTGATCCTCAACAATGTAACTTCCTCCATTCAGACAACGATCCTGGGATATCTGGCCAGCGGTTACAACGGCGGGTATTGGAACGGGACGGGAATCGTCAGTTCAACCGCCGCGGCAAGCTCGGGAAAATATGGCGTCGGCTACGCCAGCGGCAGCGTAGGCGGCGTGGCCGGCTTGTATAGCGGCCAGATCGAAATCGCCTACACCCTTTACGGCGACGCCAACCTCGACGGAATCGTCAACTCCGCTGATTTCGGCATCCTCGCCGTCAACTACGGCCAAAAAGTCTCCGGCGGCTGGCAGATGGGAGATTTTAACTACGATGGCATCGTCGATAGTGCGGATTTCGCCCTCCTCGCCCAGAATTATGGAGCCAGCTCCAGCGGCGCTGACGTTGTTCTTTCCAGCGGCGATTGGGCCGCCCTTGATGCCTTTGCCGCAGCCAACGACCTGCCTCTCCCCAACCACCTGCCCCAGATCTTAGCGGTGCCGGAACCGGCTTGTACAGCCGCTGTCGGCCTGCTTGGGCTGACAGGCCTCACCCGCCGCCGACGGTGCTGCTGAACCCAAGACCCCGCCCCTGCCATCGTGGCAGCCAAACGCATTGCCAAACTTCCTTTGGCAGGATTCACGCCCAGTTTTTGGCTTTACGATGCCGATTCTGCGTTCATCAATGTGATCGTAACACTTTTATTCAAAATAACTTGTAGGATCATTGCCGCCCGTCGTTCCCGCCGTTGATTACGGCACGGCGATTGTTTAGGAGCCATGTACGGGAATCGAGGGCAGGGCACATGGTATACGCTAAGCCTACAAATCGGTTCACCGTGCTTTTGGCCAATGAGCAGGACGAATGGCATAGCACAATTCGAGGGTTGTTGCAGCCGCAGGGCGTACAAACGGTTTCGGCCCACAATGGCCGGGAAGCGCTGGATCTGATTCAGACGATTCCGGTACACGTCGCCGTGCTGGATGCCCAGATGCCGCAGTTGGGCGGATTGCAGGTGATTCGTTTATTGCGGGAATTGCACAAGGTGACGCCGGCCATTCTGGTGACGAACCATCTGACCAATCACCTGCTGCACGAAGCGCTTGGAATGCAGGTGTTCAGCGTTTTGAGCAAGCCGGTGGATTTCAACGTTCTTTTGGACGCCCTGGCCCGCGTGCTGCGGCGATACCATGAGAACCGTTGGCCCGGAGAAGGATAAGAATTTCGCATTTTTTGTGAGTTAACCAAACTTTTTTAAGGAGTCCGATATGCCCAAGTTGCGTCCTCTCGGTGACAAGATTCTCGTCAAGCGTGTCGAGGCGGAAACCAAAACCAAGTCCGGGATCGTTCTGCCCGACTCGGCCAAGGAAAAGCCCAGGCGCGGAAAGGTTCTTTCGGTCGGCGAAGGCAAACGCCTCGACACCGGCGAACGCGCCCCCATCGAGATCAAAAAAGGCGACGAGGTCATCTTCGCCTCCTACGCCGGCACCGAAATCAAGCTCGACGGCGAGGAACTGATGATTATGTCCGTCGACGATGTATTAGCCGTCGTCGAATAACGAATTTCCATTAGCCGCGGCCTCCGGCCGCGATCCGTCCCCAATTTCCGAAACAATCGAGGAGTCAACATGTCCGCCAAACGCATCGCATTCGATCAGGAAGCCCGCGAGAGCATTCTTCGCGGCGTCCGCAAGCTCGCCCGGGCCGTGAAGGTCACGCTCGGCCCCTCCGGCCGAAACGTCGTGCTCGAAAAATCCTTCGGCTCGCCCACCGTCACCAAGGACGGCGTCACCGTCGCCAAGGAAATCGAACTGGAAGATTCCTACGAAAACATGGCGCGCAAATGGTGAAGGAAGTCGCCTCCAAGACCTCCAGCGTCGCCGGCGACGGAACCACCACCGCCACCGTTTATGCCGAGGCCATTTTCGCCGAAGGGATGAAAAACGTCGGCTCCGGCGCCAACGCCACGCAGATTCAGCGCGGCATCAACCTGGCCGTCGAAGCGATCGTCGCCGAGCTGCAAAAGATGTCCAAGAAAATCGAAAGCAGCAAGGAAGTCGCCCAGGTCGGCACCTCCAGCGCCAACCAGGACGAACAGATCGGCAAGATGATCGCCGAGGCGATGGACAAAGTCGGCAAGGACGGCGTCATCACCGTCGAAGAGGGCAAGGCCCTCGACACCACCGTCGAACTCGTCGAAGGCATGCAGTTCGACAAGGGATTTCTCTCCCCGCATTTCATCACCGATGCCCACACACAGGAAGCCGTCCTTGAGGATGCGTACATCCTGATCCACGAGAAGAAGATTTCCTCCGCCCGCGACATGGTTCCGGTGCTATCCAAGGCGGCCGAACAGGGCAAGCCGATGCTCATCATCGCCGAGGATGTCGAAGGCGAGGCCCTGGCCACGCTGGTGGTCAACAAGCTTCGCGGCACGCTGAAGGTCGCGGCGGTGAAGGCCCCCGGCTTCGGCGATCGCCGAAAGGCCATGCTCGAAGACATCGCCATCGTCACCGGCGGAACCGCCATCTTCGAAGAACTCGGCATCAAGCTCGAAAACGTCGAGCTATCCCAACTCGGCCGGGCCAAGAAAATCCGCATCGACAAGGACAACACCACGATCATCGAAGGCGCCGGCGACGAGAAGGCCATCAAGGGCCGCATCGACAGCCCTCAAGATGGAGATCGAAAACAACACCAGCGATTACGACCGCGAGAAATTGCAGGAACGCCTGGCCAAGCTGGCCGGCGGCGTCGCCCAGATTCAGGTCGGCGCGGCGACGGAAGTCGCCATGAAGGAAAAGAAGGCCAGGGTCGAAGACGCCCTGCACGCCTGCCGTGCCGCGGTGGAAGAAGGAATCCTCCCCGGCGGCGGCGTCAGCGTGATCCGCGCCGCCGCGAAAGTTCTCGACCACCTGCGCAAGAAGACCGCCAGTGAAGATCAGCGCCTCGGCGTCGAGATCGTTCGCCGAGCGATCGAAGCCCCGATCAAGCAGATCGCCGAAAACGCCGGCGTCGACGGCTCGGTCGTCGCCCAGAAGGTCAAGGAAAGCCACGAGACCAACTTCGGCTACAACGCCCTGACCCACGAATACGGCGACCTGATGAAGATGGGCGTGATCGTCCCGACGAAAGTGGAGCGCACGGCCCTGCAGAACGCCGCGAGCATCGCCAGCTTGCTGCTGACGACGGATGCGGTCGTCAGCGAGATCAAGGAAGACAAGCCCGAGCCCGCCGGAGCGCCGGGCGGCGGGATGGGCGGGATGTATTAAAAGCTGATTGGTCCGCGAGGGCCGACTGACTTGTCTGTATGAAGGCCGGCTGGTGACCCCAGCCGGCTTCTATTTTGGAGATGTCAATGTCCTTTCAACCTCAAATACCACTACACAAAGTAGATAATATAGCGGTCGGCCATGGCCACGAACTACCCACACAGGGGCAAGTATTGGTTCAGGGACGAATTCTCTTTGACCGAACGGCATTCGTCGGCCATAGCTTTAAGGATGAGGATCAGGACCTAGTCGATTTCGTAAAGGCTTTTCTTGCTGAACTCTCCGTTAAGAGTATCACAGGTGAGAGCGCTGTTGCTGGCTCTGTGTCACAAAAGGTTAAGGACCGAATTGCGCAAGCAGAGCTTTTTGTTGGAATTCTTACGCGGTTGGAGGAAACTGCACCTGGGCGATGGAACACGAGCGAATGGCTTTTGCAAGAACGCACTCATGCGGCAGCTTTGGGCAAGAGAATAGTTTTGCTCAAAGAAAAGGGCGTTGAGCTTCAAGGCGGACTTCATGGTGATCACGAATACATCGAATTTGATCGTAACAAAATGCATGCGCGGCCATTAAGCTGATGCAGATGATTTGGAGCATAAGTCCCGGCAAAATGACGCTTAATAAACAGGGCGGACCGCAAATTAGCTTTGACATTTTGGAAGCCGCCGTTGCAGCACAGCCCAACGAGCCGATGTTGCACGTTCAGTTAGCCCAGGCGAGGGCCAACAACGGGCAGACCGATGCCGCTTTGCGGGAGTTGCGTCAAACACTGAGTCAATACCCAAATCTGGCGCCAGCTCGATTGGAATTGGCAAAAGGACTACGGGCGATGGGGCGCATTGACGAAGCCGAGCGCGAATTGAAAACTCTTTTGGAAACCAATCCGCTTGATGCATTAGCCCATCACCAACTTGGCCATATACTTGAGCAAAAGGGACACAACGCTGAGGCGAAGGCAGCGTTCGAAAAGGCAGAGGACTATCATCCAGGAGATTGGGGTCATTTCCGGTGTCACGCTCAACTTATTTTCCGGACGGCTGCTTTGAGTCGTGATCGACTCAATGAGGCGAGGGAGTTATTCAATACCGCAATCGAAATTGGAGGTGCGAATGCTGAGGCTCAATGCAAATCTTTTTTGGCAGTGATTAATCGCCGCATGAAACAGACTCCTCCAACGCGGACTTCCGAAAGAAAAAAAACGGCGCTAGGCCTCGTCGATTGAAGAACTGAACCTTCGTCGGCAGGGCCCAAGCATTTTCTGGCCAATGGAGGATTTGTCCAAGTTCCACGGTTTCGAATAAAATTAAACCATGACCACTCACGAACTTCAGCTTCATCATATGCAGCGGCCGTTTGAGCCGTTTCGGCTGCTGGTTGCCGATGGGCGAGCTTACGAGGTCAAAAATCCGGAGCGGCTGGCGTCGCTGCGAAGCGGCCGCATGATTTCCGTTGCCACCGATGAAGGGTTTGTGATTTTGGATTTGCTGCTGGTCACCGGGTTGGAAAAGCCGATCCATAAGCGACGAAACGGGGCGAAGCGGCGGGGATCGTGAGAAGGGGAGCGATTTTGCATTCGAATCCCGCGGGATGGCTATCCCGCGGCTTTCGGGGCTGATCACAGCCGTCGCGACGCCAGGTTTTGGATTTAGGGATTGGGAACGATACGATATTGTTAATGACCGTTCAGACGTTCCAAAATCTGCTGGCGAGACGCCCGTTCGAGCCGTTTGCCGTGGTGCTGTCCTGTGGGGAGCGATACAACGTTCGGCATCCGGAAATGGCGTTCCTGACGCGGACGACGCTGTTCATCGGGACTCAGCCGAATCAGCGGGGTATACCTGCTGATGCGGCAATGTGTTCCTTGCTTCATATTACCGCCGTAGAGCCGGCACGAAATGGCCGGAGGTCGCAGCCCAGTCGGTGATTGCCGTGACGGCATACGCAATTGGGTGATCCATGGCAAAGCCAACAACAGATTTAATTCCGCTGACCGCGGCATGAGACGTTTCGGGTGATCCAATCCCGCGGGATGGCTATCCCGCGGCTTTCGGGGGGTGTTTTGAACATTCGCTTTTCTTGACAGCGTTCGCGGGGGGCGCGAAATTCTTCGTGTGACTCCTGCCGCGAAAAAGCCCTGGAACGATTGGTATCATCTCATCGCCCATGTCTACGGCTCCTGGCTGCGCGGCGATCCGCGCGGGTGGCGAGCGGTCCATCATCGCGAGCATGTGGACGGGGACTATAAAAATCCGCCGCCGAAGGGGAAATATGATGCGCTGTATCGGCATTCGGTTTCGCTCATGAAGCGGGATGCGGTTTCGATTGCCGCGGAGTTGCGGGGGATCGTCGTCGAGGCCGTGGCGGAGAAATTGTTTGCGGATGGGATCGAAGTGTTGGTGGCCTCGGTGGATGGGAAGCATTTACATGTATTGGGGCGGTGTCGGGATCATGAGCCGAGGGCTTGGCTCGGACGGGCGAAGAAACATACGTCGCATCTGCTGCGGCAGATGGGGCTGAGGGTCGAGGAGGGCGGGCTGTGGGCCCGGCGATCGTGGGCAAATCCAATTCGGGATCGGGAGCATCAGGTTAATACGTTTCATTACATCGCTGGGCATCGAGAGAAGGGGGCGGCGGTGTGGAGGTTTGATCGGAAGAAAACGCGCGGATCGTGAGAAAGCCACACGATGGCCATCGTGTGGTTTTTCGGCCGGTGCGTGTCCTTGCCCCGGTCTTTCAATTGTGGATGGGTGGCTTATGATCGAGTCCGTACGATATGAAATCTTTGCTTTTACTGGCAGTTGCCTCGCTTATGCTCCGGGCCGACCAACTCTTTGCGGAACAATCCACGCCTCCCACGGCCGAGGTGTATCGCCGGCTGGCCGATGAGGTGGAATCGAACCTGCGGGTGGAGATTCTGGATAAATGGTTCCCCGTCGCGTTCGATGAGCGAGGCGGCTTCTTTCAGAATTACAACGCCGACTGGTCGCCGGCCGATGGAGCGTCCAAGGGAATCGTTTACGAATCGCGACTGACGTGGGCGGCGGCCGAGGCGGCCGTGCGGTTTCCGGCGAAACGCCAGATGTATCTCGCGCAGTCGCGGCACGGATTGGCGTTCCTTGCCGAGAAAATGTGGGACCACCAGCGCGGCGGATTTTCTGGGGCGTCGATGACGCCGGCAATCCCGCCGGGCCGGGCGGGGCGATCAAAGAAGCTTATGGAAATGCGTTCGGCATCTTCGCGGCGGCCACGAATTACCAAGTCACACACGATCAGACGGCGCTGGACTTGGCCCAAAGGGCCTTTCACTGGTTCGACCAGCACGGGCACGACGCGAAAAATGGAGGGTATCTGGAAGTGGTGCCCGATGGCTCCGGCGCAACGGACGAGCTGATCTCCGGCGGGGTGAATCCCATCGGCGTTCATGCCGACGAAAAGTCGATGAACACCAGCATTCATGTGTTGGAATCGCTGACTGCCTTATACGAAGTCTGGCCCGATCCAGAAGTGAAGTCACGGCTGAATGAAATGTTCGAGATCGTGCGCGACAGGATTTATGCTGATCCGGGCTATCTGGTTCAGTTCTTCAGCGCCGATTGGCGGCCGCGGCCATCGAATGATTCTTACGGCCACGATGTGGAGACCGCATATTTGCTGACCGAAGCGGCTTCCGCGCTGGGGATTCCACAGGACGCGAAAACCTGGACGGAGGCCCGGCGGCTGGTTGACCATGCACTGCAATACGCCGTCAATACCGAGCACGGCGGCCTTTACGACTTTGGCGGAATCGCCGGCGGAGATTACGCCGCAGAAAGGGAATGGTGGGTACAGGCGGAGTGGCTCAACGCACTTTTGTTAATGCACCAGCACTACGGCCGCGAGACGCCTCAATACTGGAACGCATTCGTTGAGCAGTGGAACTGGATCAAGCAATACGAAATCGACAAGGTTCACGGCGGCTGGTATCCGCGGCTTTTCAACGACAACCGTGCGGTTCCGTTGCCCAAAAGCGACGCCTGGACCGATTGCTACCATCAGGCGCGGGCGATGCTGAACGTCTCGGCAAGGCTCCGCCAGCTTGCCGATGTAAAGTAGACCGTTGCAGCTCACGAAATTCCGATCAGGATTCCAGTGATGAACACCAGCACGCCGCCGACGATGACCTGGAACGCGGCGGAGAGAAACGGCGTGTCCATGTAACGGTATCGAATCCAGGAAATCGTCATCAATTCAACGGCGACGACAATCACCGCCACGAAAAACGCGACATGGAAATTGGGGATCAGAAACGGCAGCGTGTGTCCGATGCCGCCCAGGGTGGTCATCAGCCCGCAAATGATTCCGCGCAGCAGCGGCCGGCCGCGGCCGGTGAGGCTGCCGTCGTCGCTGACGCCTTCGGCGAATGCCATGCTGATGCCCGCCCCGACCGACGCAGCCAATCCAACGATAAACGGATATCGGCTATTGTGGGTCGCGAACGCGGCCGCGAAAACCGGGGCCAGGGTCGAGACCGAGCCATCCATCAACCCCGCCAAGCCGGGTTGAATCACTTGCAGCAGGAACAGCCGGCGATTGGCTTCATCTTCCTCGGCCCGCACATTGGGCGTCAGCTTTTCCTGCTCCAACTGCTCGGCCAGCGCCTCGTGGGAGCGCTCTTCCTCGGCGAGGTCGTCGAGTAGGCCGCGCACGCCGACACCGGTTGCGCGCTGCGCGGCCTTGGAATAAAACCGATTGACCTCGGCCTCCATCGTCACGGCCTGTTTTCGCACCGCCTCCAGCCCCAGCGGCCGCGTGAGCCACACCGGACGGCGATGGATGAAACCTCTCACATCCTCGCGCCGGAGCAATGGAATGTGCTCGCCGAATTTCTGGCGGTAAAGCTCCGTCAGCCGCCGGCGATGGTCCACTTCCTGCTCGCGCATCCGAATGAAAACCTGGGCGGATGCGGGGTATTGCTGGCGCAGGCCATCGGCGTAGTCCGCGTAAATCCGGGCATCTTCCTCCTCCATGCCGATCGCCAGGGCGAGCACCTCCTGTTCGGAGAGGCTGTCGAAATTTCGCATGATTGCGATTGTGATGACGGGCCTGGAAAATGACAAGCAGGCTTGCGCTGTTACGCCGCACCACAAATCTTTGCTTTTTGGGTTTTTGACGATTAGCCTGTGGATCGTGCTTCATCGTTGCTTTACAATCGCCCTGGTCGTTTTTGAAGCATTTTTTCTAAACGTCGTCATTCCCGGTCACCAGCGTGGAATCGTGCAGTTGCCCGGCGCGAATTCCGCGCCGATCGCGACCTGTCCATTTTGCTGCGCGGACGAATCGTCCGGTCATTCGGGTTCCAAGCCGGGAAGTCCGGCCGGGCCGCCCGGCACGTGCGCGATTTGCTCGTTTGCGGCCCAGCTTTCTCTGCCTCCGGTTGTCGATTTTTCTCTGCCGCCGCTGAAGCTTTTGTGTCCCGTTTACGACGAGATCGCGAAAGCCCCCATCGCGCGGATCGTGCTGGTTCCTTTCGATGGCCGTGCGCCGCCGCTCGCCGCCTGATTCACTTCGCATCGTTTCTGTTGTGACGGCCGTGGCGTGCGCGAAACTCTGCGCGCGGCGGCTCTGATCTTCCAGACTCGAAAGGAATCCACTCATGTTAATTGACAAAAGGGCGGTCGCGGCCACGGCGCTGGCCGCGATCATGGCGCTGCGCCGCTGGCGTGGGCACACGGTTTTGTCGGCGACCGTTTTTTCCCGCCGACGATTGCCACCGACGATCCGTTCGCGGTTGATGAACTGGATCTTCCGTCGGTGACGGCCTTCGGCGATCCGGCCTCCGAAGGGACCCCCGGCACCCGCGAGACGGACTGGGGATTTGAATTCGACAAGGAGATTCTCCCCCATTTCGCCTTGGGGATCTCGGACGATTACGTCTCGCAAAGCGGCCGAGGCCAACCTTCGAATTACGGCTGGGACGACATCGAGGTCTCAGCCAAGTACCAACTTTGGCAAAACGATCCGCATGAAGCGATCGTTTCGGTGGGATTGGTCAGCGACATCGGCGGCACGGGCAGCCAGAACGTAGGCGATGCGTTTTCGACGCTCACGCCGACGTTCTACTTCGGCAAGGGATTCGGCGATTTGCCCGAGTCGGTCAACTATCTGCGGCCGCTGGCCGTCACCGGCACGCTGGGCGAGAGCTTTCCCACCAGCGCGGACGATCCCAACCAATTTCAATGGGGATTCGCCGTTGAATACAGCCTGCCTTATCTCCAGGAGGAGGTGAAGGACATCGGCCTGCCGGCGCCGTTCAAAGACATGATTCCATTGGTGGAATTCGCGATGGCGACCAACGAAAACCGCGATGGCCGAGGCCTGACGACCGGCACGATCAACCCCGGCGTGCTTTGGGAAACGCCGTATTTCGAATTGGGCGTCGAGGCGGTCCTGCCGGTCAACGGCGACAGCGGCTCCAACGTCGGCTTCATCCTTCAGACTTGGATTTTTATCGACGACCTTTTTCCCAAAGTTTTCGGCAATCCTATTTTTGGAAAGGACTAATCATGAAAATTTCACCGCTTGTTCTGATCGGCCTGTTGGCCGCGGCGATGCTGGCGCTGCCGAGGGCCGCGTGGGGTCATGCGTTTCTCGACCATGCCGATCCCAAGGTGGGAGCGGTCGTCAGCCAATCGCCCGGCGAGATTAAAATCTGGTTCACGCAGGAGCTTGAGCCCGATTTCAGCACGATCGTGGTGCGGGACAGCCAGGGTAATGAAGTCGACAAGAAGGATTCGCATCAGGATTCCAGCGACAAGAAGCTCCTGATGGTATCCGTCCCCAAATTGCCGGACGGGGAATACAGCGTCTCGTGGAGCGTGGTGTCCGTCGACACGCATCACACGCACGGCGATTTCAAATTCACCATCAAAGCCAAGAGCTGATCCGCATGGATACCGACCTCACGACGATGATCTGGTTCATCGCGGCGCGAGCCGTTCATTTCGGATCGTGTCTGATCATATTCAGCGTCTGCTGGTTCGATCGTTTCACGATTCCGGGGCAAGTTCGCGGGGAATCGAGCGTCGTCGTGAGGTTTTGGGAAAAGATCGCCGCGTGGCTGATGGCGCTGGCGATACCGATGGCGGCGGTATCCGGCGCGGCGTGGTTCGCCGTGGTGGCCATGAACATGAGCGGTTTGCCTTTGAATCAGGCGCTGCAACCGCATGTGGTGCGGCTGGTTTTGCACACGCGGTTCGGCCAGCTTTGGCAGTGGCGACTGGTTTGCTGGGCGGCGGTCGCGCTGGCGGCTTGCGGAGTCCATTTTTCGTCGGCCAAATCTCGCCTCCGGCCGGCAATGACCTGGCTGACGTTTCTGCTCGGCGCCATATTGCTGGGCAGTCTCGCTTGGTCGGGGCATGGCCAGGACGGCAACCGGCCGCAATGGCATCTTCTGGCCGATGTCTCGCACTTGATTTCCGGTTCCATCTGGCCCACGGGTTTGCTGCCCTTCGGAATCCTGTTGTTATTGCTTCGGCGAAGTTCAGCGGATGGACGATGGTCGGCCGTGTCAAAAATCACCAGCCGCTTTTCAGCCATAAGTCTGGCCGCCGTCGCGGCTCTGGTCACGACGGGATTCGTCAACAGTTGCTACATGCTGCGAGGCTTCTCGGATTTGTTTTCCACCACTTACGGCCGGGTTTTGCTGACGAAAATCATTTTCTTTCTTCTTGCCGTCGCGCTGGGCGCCGTCAATTTGATCCTGCTTAAGCCTCGACTGGCCGCTCGTCCCGCCAACATCGCGGCAAAACTTCAGATTACCACGGCCCTGGAGGTCGTATTGGGAACGGCCGCGGTGGTGGCCGTGGCCGTGCTGGGGATTTTGCCGCCGGGATAGCGAAGCATGAACGTCGCGCCCATGAATCCCTGCGGATTTTCGACGACGAACGACGTGAATATGTGATCGCCCGCCCGGACATGCCGCTGCCCTGGATCAACTATCTCGGCGGCGAAAGCGTGGCCGCCCAGGCGAAATTGGAATACCGAGCTATGCGGCGATGTTCTCGTTCTGCTTCTCTTTTGGCCCGGCATCGCCGACTTCCTTTGACAGGAAGGCCGCCAATTCGGCGATCGACTTGTCATCCGCGTCGGACTTGGTCTGGAGTTGCGAGATCTTCCGCTTCAGCTCCTCGGCTTCGGCGATCAATGTCTGTATCTCCCGATCCTGGTTTTCAAGGGTTAGTTTCTGGGTGGAGAGCAGGGACTGGACCTTGGTCAGGATTTCGTGGTTTTTGGCGGCCGCCGGCCCCGCGAGCACCAGGGCGTCGCGAACAATGGACATTGGCTTGACGGCCTCGGCCGGCTGGACCGGCTCGGTCATCACGGTGGGCGAAAGCGTGATCGGAACCGGCGCCGGCGATTCGGGAACATCGGTCCAGATCGGTCCCGCAGGCACAGCCGGCGCCGCCGGCGCCGCCGGTTTGGCTGGAGGCGGGGGCGCGGCGACTTCTTCTTCAGATTCCGCCGACGCCCGCTTTGATTTCTTTTCCGCTTCTGATTTCGGTCTGAACAACCTTCCGGAGGTTTTCGGCGGATCGCCGGCCGGCTTGGCCGGCTCCGCCGGATGCGGCGAGTTGGCGGCAGTCTCCGGCTCTGGTTTGGTCAATCTCCCGAGAATTTTCGCCTGATCTTCCGGCGCCGCCGCGGGCTCTTGCTGCGTTTGGGCTTGAACGACCGCCTCTTCTTTCGATTCGCTCGACACTGGCGGCGTCTGCTTCTCCATTTCCTCCCGCGGCTTCTCCGCGCTGGATTCCGCTTCGTTCAGCCATTCAAGGATTTCCGCCGGTTCCTCCAGTGGCTCGGCGGTACTCGCCGCAGGCGGCTCGGTGGCGCTCTGCGCGGGCAGCTCGGTCGTGCTCGCCACGGGCAGCTCGGCGGTGCTCGCTGCGGGCGGCTCGGCGGTGCTCGCCACGGGCGAGTCGGCGGTGCTCGCGGCAGGCGGCTCGACGGACTGCGCGTTGGGTGATTCCTCGGCGACGGGCTGCGCTTCCGTTGCCACCGGTACGGGCGCCGGCTGCTCTTGCGTCTGCGACTTGATCGGCTTTGCGGGGATGTGCGACTGGTCGCTCAGCGGTGCGACCTGTTCTTCTTTTGCCGCGGGCGGCAAATCCTTGGTGAGCAATTCGTCAAACGTCGCGCCGATCACATACTGAGTTCCGCCGGTGCCGCCCTGCTCGCAGCGCACCGCCGTACACTGAATTCTCACGGGCCGGTCGTCGGTCCCCTTGAATTCGATGGCGAACTGCGTCCCCTGCTTCAGCGCCTCCTCATGGAGAATGCTGACCCCGCCCACCGAGATGTCCCGCACCATCACGACGCTGGCCGGGCCCTCCACGCCCTTGCGCGTAGGCAGAATCGTCGCCCGAAAGCCAAAGGGCATACGCCGATGGCTTCGCCGCTCAAAATCGGCCTCGTCCACGGGCGGCGGAAGTTCGCTGCTTCCCGTGATCTCTTCGTATACCGCTAACGCCAATTCCACAGCCAGCGCTCCTTAGAAAGATCGGCCATTCCTCATATCTGATACATCGCCCGCAAATCCAAACGACATGCGTGTTTTCGGCAACTTTTGACGGTCCCGCCAGCGCGGATAACCGGGATATGCAGAGTATGCAATCTATAACGGCAATCCGAACTCTTCTTCATTACAGGTTGAAACCACGGCCTCTGGCCGTGCGACCCTATGCGGCTCTGCCGTTGCAGCGTACTTTCCCCTCGCCCCATGTACTCATGGGGAGAGGGTTGGGGTGAGGGGCGATTTTTGAACTTCGAAAGCCGCCCCTCACCCTGTCCCTCTCCCCGGAGTACCGGGGCGAGGGGAAAGAAGCGAGTGATGACGATAGACGTTGGATCATCGAATATTTTTCACGCCCCCCCTTTGGGGGGGCTTCCTGATACCACCCATTTTTGGGGTGCAGCCTCATTTTGCCGATGGTGGGAAGGTATTGGTCGGCTCCGCGGATTTACCTGGGGCGGTCGACGACGAGCGGGGCACGCTCTTTGGGAGTTTGTGGGATCCGCCAGGCGTCGGTGGATTCTTCGAGCCAGAGTGCGGCGGTGATGATGCGCGGATAATAACGGCTGCCCTTGGCTTCACCATTGACGAATTGGTCGGAGCAGGCCCAATAGGCGCTGCCGTCGGTTTGCCATTTGACGTGGGCGGCGTCGGCACCATGCATGATGCCCTCGATGTGTGGGTCGTGTTCCTGAAGGCGGAGGATCGAGCGGGCAACGTATTGGACGATGGCGATCTTGCTCATCCAGGAGTTGTCGGATGTCGAGGAGAGCTTTATTCCGCCGTCGGAGAACAGATTTGGGCTATCCCGCTCGGTCAGGAGCTTCAGGGCGTGCTGGCGAAGGACCGAAATCAGGGGACTTTGCAGGTGACGCGTGAGCATCTCCTCGGCGTCGCCCGCGAGATCGGCCGGCCAGCTTGCGGATCATGCTGAGCCAGTAGGCCGGATAGATCAACGACTCGATGACCGGGAGGATGCGCGAGCGATATCCGGGACTATTTTTTTCCAGGACGGCGGGAATGAATCCTTCGGAGACGGAGTTGATGAGGGTATCGGCCAACTGCTCGGCGAGGGGCGCGACCGGCTCGGCGGGGACATCGCCGGCCATGAAGCGCAGGCGCGACGCCAAGTCCAGCGCCAGCCAGGTGGCCCAGCATTTGGTGGCCAGATAGGTGTTGGCCCTGGCCTGGCCGAGTGATTCGTCGAGTGAATCGTAGGTGGTGATTTCGCGGCCGCTGGCGCAGCGGGCCGAGTCGTAAGCCATCAGGCCGCTGCGCTGGTTGGCCCGCGCAACATGCTTTGGGCGCAGGCGTCGAACAGATGCTTGTTGCCAAGGAGCCAATCGACGTTGCGCGTGGCGGCGACATAGCTGACGGCCATGATGACCCAGTTGCACAGTTGCTCCTGGGTCATATAGGAGAAGCATCCCTTGAGGTGCGGCAATTCATAGCTGCTGTTGCCGGGGCTGGAGAAGTTGTTGTTGATCCCCATGTCGTGACAGAAGGAGATTCCACCGGGCCGCGAACTGGCCGCCGACGCTTTTTACCTGATCGTGGTAGCTGTATCTGCGTGCAAACTGGCCCAGAATGTTGCGGACGACCCAGGAATTGTGCTTGAGTTCCCAGAATGCCTGGTCCACCGAGAGGTCCAGGGTGTTCATCATGCAATATTCGCCCTCGTTGACGATCCAGAGGGGTTCGCCGCCGACATCGAGCAACTGGGTGCTTCCGTAGTAGCCGCGGGTTCCCTGCGCGATGAGGAACTGCTGATCGGCCGAGAGATCGGAATTGAGCAGGCGGGCGTCGAGGACGGCGGCGCTGGTCTGGAGATCGGCGGCGCGATCAAGCGCGGCGGTGAGAACTTCGTCGAGATTGGTGTAGTAACGCGTGTAGTAATATCGGCCTTCCAAGCCGGTGGTCACGATTCCGTCAAGATGAACGCCGATCGCCAGCACGAGCGTCTTTTTAGTCCCCGGCGGAACCTCCATGGCCAGGCCCGCGCACGTGCCCAGGGCGTGAACCGGATTGGGGTCGATCAGGGCCTCGGCCAAAAGCCATCGCTGCAAGGCGAGGAATTCCCCGCCGCTGGTGTCGCCATCGTCTTCGATCCTGCCCAGGACGCCCATGTTGCGTCGCCAGGCAAAGCCGAGTTTCTGATGGTCCGAGCCGGGCGTTTCGAATTCCAGAATTCGCGCCCCGGCTCGACGAAGTCGATGCCGAAAACAGCCGTCTTGGTGTCGCTGCCCTGGCGGTTATCGACTTCGAGAGTGGCAACGATGGCCGGCAGCAGGCAGGCCTTGAGCGTTTCGGAATCGGCATTGGGTTCGGGAATGGGCGAAAACGGGGTATAGATCGAAAACTTGAAATCAGGCGTCTGCCAGGCATCGGTTGCCCAGCCGAAGAATCGACGGATCTGATCGACGGGGTAGAACAGAATGGATTGTCTTGGGGCCGCGGCGGCATTCTCTTCGATTTCATAGGAAGAGGCGGGACTGTGAAGCTCGGCGCCGCCCTTGAAAAAAGGGAGACACCGGATCCGCTGCGTTGATCTGCGGTCGCCGTCCTTGACTCCGATGTAAAGGTTTTGACTGGCGGGCTTTCCCAATTCGAGTCCGATGCCTCCGGCACTGTGAAAGTGGCCGCAGGCAAAACTCATGTAGGCGCCCATCGGGGCGTGCTGCGCATTGAAGTTGATGTTGCCCGGAAACGGCAAGAGATCGCTAAGCACGGAGCCCCTTTCTTGGTAAACGTTTACTTAGTCAAAACCATTTTAGCGAATTCTCGCGTCAAGGAAAGCAAATTCTCCCGCTGAACAACGGAACAAGTTGCAATTTATTGCTTTACAGCTCCACTGGTCAGGCCGGAGATGAATTCCCTTTGGAGCGAAAAAAGAGGATGGCGGGGGGGATCATCGCCAGCAAGGTGCCAGCCAAAAAGATGCCGTAGTGCTCGATATAGGTTCCCATATATTGGTTCAGGACGACGGGAAGCGTCAGTTTGCTTTGCGATTGCAGGAAGATATTGGGTGCGAGGAACGCATTCCAGGCGCCCATGAAGCTCAGGAGGCAGAAGGCTCCGCTCATGGGTCGGACCAGGGGCATAATCAGGGTCAGGTAGATGCGGAATTCATTGCAGCCGTCGATTCTGGCGGCCTCGATGAGTTCGTTGGGAACGCCCAGCATCGCCTGGCGGAACAGGAAAATGCCGAAGGCGCCGACGGCCCCCGGGATGATGAGGGCCTTGTACGTGTCCATCCAGCCGAGCCGCCAAATGACCTCAAAATTCGGCGCCAACAGAACCACGCCGGGAATGGTCATGGAAGCCAACATATAGATCATGATGACGTTTCGGCCCACGAATCGGTATTTTGCCAAGGCGTAGCCGCCGAGGGAGCAGAAGAACAGGGATACCACTGTGATGGCGGAGGCGAGAAAGAGCGAATTCGTGACGTAACGCCAGAACGTCACCGGGCCCTGAATGGTGGGCTGAGGCGCTGAAAAGCGAACGGAAATTACCGAGGTTCACGGTTTTCGCGGAGATCTGCGATGGCGGGGGAAGGAAAGAATACTGGTTCATTGCGTCGGTGCTTTTGAACGCGGCGCAGACGAGCCACGCAAAGGGCATCAGCATGAGGGCCGCCACCAGCACGAGCACGGTGAAGCGGGCGTATTTGGCGGCGAATGTGCGCGACAGTGGGATGAGAACCACAAAAACCGCCGCGAGGATGAGCAGAAAGATTTGCAGCGAATTCATGATTCACTCCCGACCGAGCCGACGAGACGGATCTGCACCAGGCTGATGATGAGAATGATGAAGGTGAGAATCCACCCGACGGCCGCGCCGGTGCCGAGGTCGCCGTTGGTGAAGGCGTTCTGATAAAGGTATCCCACGACAGTCAGGCCGCTGTTGTTGGGGCCGTATCCGCCGCCGTTGTTTTGAAGCAGGTTATACGGCAATTCGAAAAGCTGATAAGAACCGATGGTGCTGGTGACCACCACGAACAGTGGCGACGGGGACGATCGCAGGAACGGTGACGTTCCAGAAAATGCTGGCCGGCCCGGCGCCGTCGATCTTGGCCGCTTCGACCAGGTTCTGATCCACGGTTTGTAACCCGGCCAGGAAATAGATCATGTTGAAGCCCACGTACATCCACATGGCGGCGATGATGATGGCGGGCATGACGAGCTTGGGATCGCCAAGCCATTGCTGCTCAAGTCCCCAGCCGATCAGGGAGTGCAAAAAGCGGTTGAGCAAGCCGTAATGCGGGGCGAATAGAACGGAAAAGAGAATTCCGACGAATACCTGGCCGACGAGATTGGGCGCGAAGATGGCCAGGCGGAAAACGGCCTTGAATCGGCCGTCGCGGGTGTTGAGCAACATCGCCAGGCCCAGGCTGAGCGGGAGCTGCAAGCCGATGGAAAAGACCGTGAAGATCGTGGTATTCCAAAGCGCTTTGTGAAAATCCGGGTCCTTCAGGACGTAGGTGAAATTGCCCCAGCCGACGAAGGCGCGGCTGACCGGGCCGTTGGTCTGGTAGAACGCCAGGACCGTGGCGTAGATCAGCGGAAAAAGAAAGAAGACCACGTTGATGACGATGAACGGAAGCAGAAAGAGATAGGGCGTTCCGCGGCTGCGAAGTTTGCGGCCAGTTCGCTTGCGCACCGGGCGTTGTTGGCTGGGGAGGCCGGGAATGGGGGGCGAGGACGCGATCGGGGTGGCGCTCATTTGCCGGAGGCCTCCGAAACCCGCTCGGTCGGGGGATACAGAAAAACGTTGCGGTGCATTGCCAGCCGTACACGGTTGGCGCAGCGCTTTAACTCCTTACGGGCGTACTCGCGCAAGCCCTTGTCGCCATAGGATTGGTAGTAAAGCGACGTGTCTGTGAACGCTTCGGAGAGCTTGGCGTTGGCGAGGTCCTGGTAGGCGGTGTAGTGTTCCTCGGGGACCAAGGGAGCCAGAGCGGAGTAGGCCCGGCCCAGGAGCTGTCCCACTGTAATACGGGTCGGGCTGGTCGAACTGGGGCAGGTTCCAGGCCGATTTCAGAGGCGGCAGGATGTGGGTGGCGGTGAATCGAGGGCCAAGCTGGGTCGGATCGTAATAGAGATACATCGCCAGCTTCCAGGCGAGATCAAAGTTTCGGCATTGTTTTGTGAACGCCAGGCCGCATCCGCCCCAGGTGCTGGTGCGCAGGCCGCCGGGTTTCCAGGCCGGAAGCGGCATCAGCGACAGCTTGCCGGCCAGGCTGGGGATTTCCAGCTGAATCCGATTGGATCGCCAATCGGGACAGAAATAGAAACAGGCACAGGCCGTCGATCATCGCCTTGTTGAAATCCTCGCCCTCGTCCGCAGGGAAATGAGATTCGCCCCTTTCCTTCAATTTGTTTGACGTACCAGCAGACCACGTTGACGGCCGCTTCGTTGTCGAACGAAACATTGCCGGCGGCGTCGAAGAGATTCACGCCGTCCTGAAGAAGCAGCAGAACGAGCGTGTCGTTTCCGTCGGTGGGGAGATCGATCATGTAATGGGCGGGCAATCCATCGGGGCCGCGCGAACGGTCCACAACCTCCCGCCCGACGCGGGCAAATTCATCCCAGGTCGTCAGCTTGCTTACATCGATGCCGAACTGCTCGACCAGATCGCGGCGGTAAACCAGCATGACGGGATGGACATCGTGCGGCAGCGCGAAGACGTGGCCGCGGGAGGACCACTTGGCGAGCCGACTGGTGACAATTTGGTCGTAAAGCCCGCTGGTTTTGATTTTCTTGGTCAGGTCGATGAATCCGACGTCCTGGATCGGCCCTTTGGTGAACACGCCGATGGTTCCGTACATCAGTTCCACCATGTCCGGCACATCCGCGCCGACCTGGAGCGCGGATTGCAATCGGCTTTGCAGGGCTTTCTGATCGACCAGTTCGATCTGAATGTGGCAATGGTTCTCCTGCTCGAATTTGGGCAGGGCGGCGGCATAAACTGCGGCCTGTTCGGGGACGAAGGTGGCCAGGACGAGGTCCGGCGGCCGGTATCCGGCCGGCCGGGAGAGGGGAACCCATACAGCCAAGCCAATCCCCGTGATCATCGCGACGATGAGGATCACCAGAGGCGCGGGACCGTATGGAAACTTCATGGCTGTATCGCTCGGTCGTTCGGTTTCAGCGGTTACAATATACGGGGTGTGGAGAAAAAAAAGCGATCACCGGCCTCCCGCGCCGTAAAGTCGGATAAAAAGACGGCGCCGATGGACGCTTACCATCGGCGCCGCGTCTCGCTGCGGAGGAGGAAAAGAGCAGCAAGCCGGTAAATTCTTAAGCTCGACGATGCCGTTGTGCCGGGATTGCCTGTTTGGGAAGAATTGTGCCTCTTCGTCAACCCGGCACGTAAACGATTACGTAATTTTACTTGGCCGTCACTTGCTGTCAAGGAAATTTTGAGGTCTACACCCCCGCGATGAACGCCGGTCGATTTATCTTGACAGTGAAATTCCCGCTAATATAGTAAGCGCTTACTAAACCGTTGTGCATCAGCGCACCGGGACGGCGCGGAGGCCCGAAAGGGCGGTTCTCCATTGAAGCCTAATGTCTGGCATTGGACAAGGGCGAATTCTTCGAGCAACTTACCGTGGTGGTCCTCCATTCTCATTAAATCGAGGTATAAGACTTCTCATGTTTCCCAACAAAATTCGAAGCGTTCTGCTGGGGGTTGCGTTAATCGGATTACTAACCATGGCCAGCTGCGCGGATGTACAATCCGCCGACTCAGCGAAAATGAAGGCGCTGCCGCCGGGCGAGTCCGTTTTGTCGCCGTCGGGGCTGGGCGCTTTCAGCCTTTTCGGACTTCAGAAGGACCTGGGAACGTTCTCCATCGTCAATGTCGATCATGACGATTTTCATCAGGCGATGCAGGTCCAGACCGAGCCCGGAGCCAAGGCGGAATGGTTCGTGCAGATCATCGCGCCGGTGACAAAAGGCGTGAAAAAGGGAGACGTGCTGCTGGGGCATTTCTGGATGCGGTGCGTAACTTCCATGACGGGCGAGGGATACACCGGATTTGTTTTTGAAATTGGCAGTCCTCCCTACGACAAGGCGACGGAATTGGCCATCAGTAGCGGGCCAAAATGGAGAGAAGTGTTCGTTCCGTTCGTGGCTCCGCGGGATTTCCCCCAAGGCAAGGCCCGCATCGACTTCCGCGCCGGGTATGACCGGCAAACGATCCAGATCGCCGACGTTCAGGTCATCGATTACGGGTCGCAAGTGAAGATCGACGATCTTCCTGAAACGAAGATCACCTATGCCGGCCGCGCGGCCGATGCGCAGTGGAGAAAAGACGCCCTGGCCCGCATCGAAAAGATTCGCAAGGGAGATTTGGATATTTACGTGACGGATGCCAACGGAGCGCCGATGAGCGGCGCACGGGTTCACGCGGTGCTGCGGAGAAATGCCTTCGGATTCGGGACATGCGTGGACGCCGATCTCATTCTGGGCACGTCGCCGGATGCGCAGCGTTATCGGCAGGCGATCCTGAAACTGTTCAATCGGGCGGTGTTCGAGAACGAAATGAAATGGCAGGCGACGTGGAACGGCGTGCCGCCGGACGTGGATCGCGCACTGAACTGGCTGCTCAAGAACCATATTCTGGTCCGAGGCCACAACCTGGTTTGGCCAAGCTGGCAATGGCTGCCAAGGCAACTCAAGGCTTACGAGCACGACCCGGCCAAGCTCCGAGAGATCACGGACAAGCACATTACCTACATGGTGTCCCATTTCCGCGGCAAACTGGTGGACTGGGACGTGGTCAACGAGCCCTATTCAAATCATGATTTGATTGATCTGCTGGGCGGCCGGCAGATCATGGTTCACTGGTTCGATGCTCGCGCACCAGGCCGATCCCAATTGCCGGCTGTTCATCAACGATTTCGGAATTCTCGA
This sequence comes from uncultured Phycisphaerales bacterium, assembly GCA_963771925.1. Classification (GTDB taxonomy): domain Bacteria; phylum Planctomycetota; class Phycisphaerae; order Tepidisphaerales; family Tepidisphaeraceae; genus PALSA-1353. The sequence goes on along the minus strand of CAVYVE010000003.1, from coordinate 121,637 downwards.
CGGCGGGACGCTCAACGAGCACCGGGATAGTTTCTACGACAACATCAAATTCCTCAAAGACAGCGGCGCCCGATCGGCGGCATCGGCATCCAAGCCCATTTCGGAACCGAACTGCCTGCGCCGGAGCAGATCGTGAAGATTCTGGACCGCTTCTCCACGTTTGGTTTGCCGATCGAATCGACGGAAGTAAGTCTCAGTTTGCACGACAAGCAATTGCAGGCGGATTATCTGCGCGATTACATGATCGCGCTGTTTTCCGAGCCGCGGGTGCAGGACATCATTCTGTGGGGATTCTGGCAGAGCAGGCTTTGGCGGCCGGAGGCGGGAATATTCGACGTTGACTGGACGCCGGAGCCGGCCGCGAAGGTTTGGATCGATCTCACCCAGAAACAATGGAGCACCGATACGACGGCGGCGACCGACGATTCCGGCGCGGCCAGCGTCCGTGGATTCTACGGATCGTATGACATCACCGTGACCCACGCCGGCCAGAGCAAAACCGTCACGGCCGACCTTAAGCCAGGCGGGTCGAGGGTGCAAATTCAAATGGAGTAATTATGCGCTGGGCATCTTCGGCCATTTCCCTGATATTGATGGTGATCGCCATGAGTGCAAAAGTTTCCGTTGCGGCGGACGAAGTGGCCGGCAATCTGATCCAGTTCAACGGGAACGGCGCGTGGTGCTGGTATCAGGATCCGCGCTCGTCTTCGATCCGGCCAACGATACGTTGCTGATCGCCTCCGTCGCGGCATCCGAGGGGTTCGAGGGCAACGATCGCGCCGGCGACATCGATGTTGTGACCTATCACTTTGCCACGGGCGTCAGAACTCGATTCGTGCTGCATCACCATTTCGATCACGCAGGACGACCACAACACCGCGGCCCTGCTCATCCGGCCGGATGGGCGATATGTGGCGATGTATGCCATGCACAATCACGAGAACCTGTCGTATTGGCGCATTTCCACGCGGCCGCATGATGCCGGCGAATGGGGACCGGAACAGACGTTCGATTGGACCTCGGCGATCGAGGCCGCCGGGGCGCACAGTCACGTTACCTATTCCAATCTGTATTATCTCCCGGCGGAGAAGCGGACGTACGATTTCTCACGCGCGATCAACGACGATCCGTCGATTCTCGTTTCCGAGGACGACGGCGACCACTGGTCCTATGCGGGAAAACTGCTGACGGAGCAAAAACTCGGCTACGTAAACGGATACACAAAATATGCCCGCAACGGCCCGGACCGCATCGATTTCATCACGACCGATCATCATCCGCGCGATTTCAACAACAACATCTATCATGGCTTTATCCAGGGCGGCAAGCTGTATCGCTCGGATGGAACGGTCGTCGATGACGATATCCTCCACTCGGCCGGACATCCTCAAGCGGAACTGACAAAGGTCTTTGCCGCCAACAGCATGTTCGACGGCACGATTATGTCGCACGCCTGGACGATCGAGGTGGCGGTGGACGGTCAAGGCCGGCCTTATGGAGTGATTTCCGCGCGGGCGAATGACGAGCCGGAGAACACCAATTTCGAAGACCATCGGTTTTTCTACATTCGGTTCGACGGCAAAAAGTGGCAGGTGAACGAGCTTGCCAAGGCGGGCGCATGTCTCTGGCCGGCCGAGCAGGACTACACTGGCCTGGCCACGGTGGACCCGGCCGATCCGAGCATTGTCTATATTTCAACGACCGTCGATCCGCGGAATGATTCACAACTGGCCAGGCATGAGATTTTCCGCGGGCAAACCAGTGATTCTGGCAAGAAATGGTCCTGGACGCCGATTACGCGGAACTCTACCGTGGACAACTTGCGGCCATTGGCCGTGACGGCGGGGGACGCGACGGTATTGGTCTGGTTCCGCGGAACGATGAGCCGATCGCAGCATTACGATTCCGCCATGGTTGGCACGATCATCCAAAAGGCAAACCGCGGCGGGAAAGTGCATTTCATTCCCGCCTCCGCGGAAAACACGGCGGCGGCGGGCGAGGGATCGAAATTCAAGATGAACGTCGATGGCCTGAAGGATGGAACTTACGACCTGTTCGCGTTCTTCTGGTCGGGGCCGAACGAAGACCGGCAGATCGGCGCCGGCTTGGCGTCAGATCAAATGATGCAATACCAGCCCCGGGCTTGCCAGGCGGCGGAGGCTTCCCAGTTTGCCCATCTTGTAAATGTCGATCAAGGTAATCGCTTACTATACCGAGGATACCTCGGCCGGGTGGCGGTAACGGCGAGCCAACCGGTCGAGGTGTTTTATGAAGATGGCACACGCGAGCTGGATCGCAGTCAGCTTTCGCTGGGATTGGTTATGCCGAGGCGGATTAACAGCGGGAGGCGGTACTCCCGAGCCGTTCCAGTCGCCGTTACCCGCAGATTTTGTGTGCAGGCCGTTTGTGATTGATGGGCGAAGGCAACCGCAAAGAACCCCAAAAAAGCACGTCCAAAGCGGCTGTAGAACTCGTATGTAAAGAGGCAGCGTTTTCGCTGCGCCCGACCGATGTGGCTTTGCTATCCGAGGAGTCGCCATGCCTGCGCACTTCGCCGTCTCATCGCTCGATTTTGACAAACGCCCCAGATTTAATGGCGAGAAATGGGGTATAATGGGCCATTGACCGGTCCCGCTACCTCACCGACGCGCAAGCGGAGAGAGGTAAACGGTTGCCCTGACAATCAATTCACATAAAGCCATCTTTTTCTTGACAAGCAATCCAGATCAGTTATAGTACGTAAACGTTTGCTAAGAGGGTTATTGCACATTTGAAGCCTTAAAACGCACATGGCGAGCATCAGTATATGGTCGCTGGTTCGCTCGATATTTCGCCCCAGGTTGGACATCGGGGCTGAGGTCTATTCTGAAGTCAGGAGGTAGTTCCTCGTGGCAACCACATTTCCGATCCGATCCGAGGGACGACGGTTCCAAGATTGCCAAGGCTTTACCTTGGTTGAACTGCTTGTCGTGATCGGGATCATCGCTCTCCTGATCGGGATTCTACTTCCGGCCCTCCAGCGCCGCCCGGGAACAGGCGAATTTAGTGGCGTGCCAGTCCAATCTCAGGCAGATCGGTCAGGCGATAAACATCTACGTTATCGATAACAAGGGGACGCTACCTTATGGCTATTGGAATGGTTCCGGCAATTCGCCAACTAGCGGAATTAAGCCTTATTGGGGCAGCGCGAATGCCGCTACTCCCGACTACACAAAAGCCGCCGACTGGACCACGCTGATCCAGAACGACTTAAACGGCTCGATCAGCAGCGCATACAATAGTGGCACTTCAAGTCAACAGCAGACGATGTCTCGTCTGCGGCAAGTATTTCTTTGCCCGTCCGCCCCTGAAGGTCCGACCATGAATCCGGCGGATATCCTGTACCAGTACGCTTGTCATCCGCGATTGATGCCCGTCTTGGGCAGTGCCGACATGTCGATTAACACCCACCCCGCGACGCAATTGTTCCCCTACAAGATCGCCGACATCCAGCACAGCAGTGACATCGCTTTGATATTCGATGCGAGCCTGGTGGAGCTGGCGGACGGAGCTTGGCGCGTCGATGGCGACCCGGTGGGAACGGGACTCAACGAAGGCAACATCTATTGGACAGGGAATTTCGCTGACCTGACGAACCAGTGGAATGTGGCCTTGTCTCAGCTTCCCCCCACGCTGAGCAAGACCGGTTTTCTCTCACCGTCCGATCCTGTCTATATGGCCTCAAATTGGGACCAGAATGGGGGGAATCGATCTATCAACGTCGACGACACCCCCGGTGATAATTCAGCCGGTGGTGAGTATAACCCGTTCAATATTCGTTACCGCCACTTGAGAAATACGACCGCCAACGTTTTGATGGTCGACGGACATGTGGATAGCTTTACTTTCAATCCAAAGACGTTGTCGAATACTCTTCTCGCTAAAAACATTTTCGTGAATCCGGTGCCATAAGCGGTTGCTGGAGTGAGCCGTGAGTCATTGTTGGCTTACGGGCAAAGGTGATCGGAAGGCAAGAAATCTACTCGGAGGGTTTTATGTCTTGCAGACGGAAAAATTCAGTGGCAATTGCGCTGGCGTCGTCATTCGCGGCATCAGCAATTTTCTCTTCCGCGGCTCAAGCGTATATTACCGTCGGAAACTGGGAGACCGGCGGCACCGATGGATGGTTTGATTGGCAGTCCAGCGGCGGCGGATTCGATGGCAGCAACAACCCCGGTAGCTTCGCCTTCGGCAACGCCGAGGGATTGCCGTCGTCGGAGTATTCCTTCAGCACCCTCGGAGCAACCCTCGGAACGTACAGCCTCGCCAACATGCCGCTTACCAGCGGCTCCTTCCAGCAAAACCTTTCTCTCAAAACGCAATATGAAACGGACAGCGAAGGTAATAGCGAGGAGGCTGACGCGGCCAACAGCACCATGTTCGCGATTGATGTAACTTATAACTCCGCGGAGTGGAGCAGCAATACCACGTACACAAGTACGTTCCTGACGGTCAACTTCAAGAATGCTGCCGGCACTAAAAGTGGCTTCCTCGGTCTCGAGCCCAACAACAGCCCCGGCGGTTGGCCCTGGCCCACCTACGATACCGGCAACGCGGCCTATCCGGGCGGTTGGGATCCGACCGATTACGCTGGGATCACTACCCGTACCATGATTTGGGATTATGGTGACTACGTCCCCGCCACGATTGGCGGAAACGCGAACACCGAGACGCTCTCTCAACTTATTGGCACCGCTCCCCAATATCTCGAATTCATCCTCGAAACAAATTCGAACGGCGTCGGCACATATTATTATGACAACGCGAGGCTTACCAATCCCCAGATCAACGCGACTTTTACCGCCATGGCTAGCCCCAACAACCCTTATAACTGGGGCACTCTTGCCAATTGGAGTTCCAACACCACCGCGTCGTCCAACACGGTATGGGCCAGCAACACCAACGCCATTCCGTCCAACGCCGGCGATATCGTCAACTTCGGCACCGGTATTCCGGCCGACATAACGGAAACAATTGATCTCAACGAAACCCAGAATTTCCAAATCACTGTCGGCACGTTGAATTTCGATAACCCCAGTTCTTCCTACGTCATCGATCAGGGCGCCGGAAACACAACGTATGATGTTCTGACTCTTAACGGCGACGTCACTGACTATACCTATAGTCCGAACTGGGCCGCGTCCACCACGAGCGTTGTCGACGGCCCCGCCGAAATCAACGATGAGGCCGGCAATCATACGATCTCCGCTCCGATCTATTTGGCGACCGATGCTACCATCGCTGTCGGGCGGGCGGGCGATACCTTCACCATTTCCGGCGATATCAGCGGCGCCACGGGAAATGGAATTACGCTGACTGGGACAACGAGCGCCTCAATGCTGGGAACGGTTGTTTTCAGCGGCGTCAACAGCTACACAGGCGGAACCACCGTGAATGGCGGAAAGCTTGTCATCGCCAAGGCCGGGGCTCTTCCGGCCAACAGCGCGGTCTCCATCACCGGCGGCACGCTGCAACTGGCCCTCAACACCGACCCCGCCGGCGGCGAGACGTTGTCGTCCTTGTCCATCTCCCCCAACGGGGTACTGGATGTGGGCAACAATCACATCTTCATCAGCGATCCGAGCGGCAGCATAGATTCCACGATTCGCGGCTATCTGACCGCCGGTTACAACGGCGGCGGTTGGAACAGCGCGTCTGCAGCGCTAGCAGCGGAGTCATTACCACCACCGCCCCGATCACGATCGGCGCCGGCACCTACAGCATCGGTTATGCCGACGGCGCCAATGGTGTCGTCGCCGGCCTGTCTTCCGGCGAACTCGAAGTCGCATACACCTTGGCCGGCGATGCAAATCTTGACGGCAAGGTCGATTCCGCCGATTTCGGCATTCTGGCCGACAACTACGGCGCATCCGCCGCCGTTTGGGATGAGGGCGATTTCAATTACGACGGCAAAGTGGACAGCGCAGGACTTCGGAATCCTGGCCGTCAACTACGGCCAGTCGGCCGGCAGCAATGCCGACGTGGTGACGGCGGCCGACTGGTCGGCCCTGGATGCCTTCGCGGCGGCCAATGGGATGACACTCTCCCAGGTTCCCGAGCCGACGACCACGGCACTGATGGCCGCTGGAATCCTTGGTGTGCTCGTTCGCAGTCGCCACCGCGTAGTAAACGCTTGATTCGATGCGCCGTGGCCGGATGAACGAGAGCTATCCAGAGTCTTGACGGCGCAGAATTCAATCGTCCGGACGGCTTTTTCTCCGGGGATTTTGTGTATAATCGGTTTGTGAGCAAACGGCCGACAATCACGGACGTGGCCAAGCTATGCGGCGTGACCGCGGCTACCGTCAGCCGTGTCCTGAACGACCGGAAAGAGAACTTTTCCACCACCGAAGCCGTCCGACAGAGGATTTGGGATACCGCCCGGCAACTGGGTTATGTACCCGACCTCAGCGCCCGCAGTCTGAGCCTGCGGAACACGCGTGTGATCGGGTTGTTCGCTTCGCCGCAGACGCACGTGGCCGAAGGCATTAACGAATCGCTGATGGAGGGCATCGCTGAAACGCTGCACGGCGGCGGTTACGACGTTTTTTTCGGTCTAAGTCCGATCCGCAGCACGAAGAATCCGTTGCCGTTTTGGCGATTCGACGGTGCGGTGCTGATGCAGGCGCCCAAGCCCGAAACGGTGACGGAACTGGATCTTCGCCGCGTGCCTTATGTCTGCGTGAATGAGCGGGTGGGCCGTCCGGCCGCGTTTGTCCTGGCCGACGATGCCATGGGGATGAAGCGGGTCATTTCGCATCTGACGCAATTGGGCCACAGGCGGTTGGCGTACGCCAACGCTCGCGCGGCTTACTTCAGCCATTACAGCGTCAATGAGCGTTACGGCACGCTTTTGTCCACGGCTCGCGATCAATCGATCAAGTTGATTCCGGGCCACGACACGCCGTTTCACTCTCCCGCGGAATTCGTGCGCAGCATGGTGATCGAAGGCGGCGCCACCGCCGTCATCACCTACGATCATCAAATCGCGGTCATGGTGCTGGGGGCCGCGTATGGATTGGGACTGCGCGTCCCGCAGGATTTCAGCATGGTTTGCTTTAATGATGTCTTTCCGGTGGCGATGCTGTATCCGCCGCTGACCGCTGTCGCGGTTGCCGGACGCGAGATGGGCCGCCTGGGGGCCGACCTGATTTTAAACCATTTGCTGTCGCCTCAGGCACATCCCGGCCGGGAAATCCGGGTTGCCGAGGATTTGGTCGTCAGAGGCTCGACGGCTCCGCCGCCGGCCGCTTAGAGTCTATCCGTTAGCTTTTGAGATAGGCTCTTAATCCCACGCCTTCACTTGATGTATTTCTTGTTCCGGAAATATTCCATCGCTTCGTCCGTGCGGTGAAAGACTTTTGTGGCCGTCTCCGTGATGAAGGGCGAGGGCATCGCCTTGCACGCCCAGATCACGTACACCTCCTTGCCCCCCTCGAACGCGTGGTGCAGTTCGCTTTCCACGCCGCTGGAAAGACCCGGCTTGCCGCTGGGCAGTTCCGGAACCAGGCTGATGATCATGTCGCTCTGATCGATCGTCTTAAAATCGCGGGCGTAAATCTGCCCCATGATGTCGCCGCTGATCTGAGCCACCTCCGTCGTCTTCAGCGCAATGGGGCCTTCCGCTCCCTCCACCTCGATGAGCGTTCTGCCCTCCTCCAGTCGCCTTGAGCGCCATGGTGTGCAAAACGAATTCATCCACTTCCGCCGGATCAAAACAGACGAAATGCTCGGCAATGTCCGATTTGAACCGGTCGATCTCCGCCAGCGTCTGCGGCAGGTCCATCACGTGGCTCATGGGAAAACTCAAATAGACGCGTTTCTTTGCCGGCTCCAAGAGCAGCCCGTACATGGTCTTTACGGTCATGACCTTTCTTCCCCGGCTGACCATGAAAAAGTGCCCGTACCCGCTGGTGATGTTGGCGATGATCTCCGTCGCCAGCAGTTCTTCCTCGCGCCAGACCATGATGTCCTTCAGCGAGTGATCCAGCTCGTGATCGCGCAATAGCCGTTGGTGGATCGACTCGGCATTGTCCAGCAGGGTCAGATAGAAATCGGCCCGCATGGCCTTGATCTGATCGAAATCGAATGCTGAAAACAATCCGTGCCGCCAGCGGAACGTCGCGTGCGAATTCACCACCACGTGTTCGTGCCGGTCGGCGATCCGCAGTATTTCCTTGAACACCGATCGCCGCAGGGCGTTGAGCCGGGTGATGGGCAAATTCAGGATTCTCCCCGCCGGCACGTCCGGCGCCTCGGCATACATCATCTTCCCGACATGGCAGACTTCGACGTCCAGGCCGTTGCGCAGTGCTTCGGCCTTCACGGCTTCCAGGTAGGGCCCCTTATCCAATCCGACTTGTCCGGTGACGAAGGCTCTCATGTCAAACAACATACCAACTGAGCGCCGATCTTCCAGCGCCGCTCGGGGCGAGTGCCGAACCGGATCGCAATGCAAATCACCGGCGGATTCGAACCACCGCGTCGGGATCGTCTTTCGCCGCGTGTGGAAGCGGCCGGGATTTTCCGGCCATCGATGGCGCCGCGGCAATCATAAACCACGGCACCACAAACTTTGTATCGGCAAAAGAAAATGGCCCGGACTGAATTGCCCAGCGATGGGTTCAGCGCAGCTCGGTCACCATGCCACGGCGCCGCCGATACTATCCGCGAACTTAGCCATTGGTGGCGGTGGGTCAATTTGAAATTACCGAGCCGGGGCGGGACTTCGGCGAGATCAGTCGAGCCGTCGCCCTTCGCAGGTCGACATGGCCCGGTTCCGTTGCAACATTCAAAATGGACCCAATACCAACCGCTTGTTGCCAGAAGGGGGGCAGGTAATCGGTTTCGGTGGTGTCATTCTCGTCGGAGCTGTCTTGATTTATGCTCCAGCAGTCGTATTTTCCTCCAATAATTTGGGCAATCTGTAACGATTGTATGGTATCTATATCGCAAATGAGCAGACCGTAATTGCACGGTAGAGATTCATAAGTCGTTTTAATAAAGTAGTTAACATCTGCTTTGAAGAATGGCATCCGCCAGCATCGCCAGTGCTGAAATGGCGCATTTACCGCATATTTATTTTGACTTTGATATTTTTCGGGTTATTTTGATACGCAGCACGTAATCGTTTACGTGGATCGAATCAATTCTTCTGGATAACGGAGGGCAGTCATGTCAAAGAAGCGTCGGGTTGCGGCGGTGGCGAGTTTGATGGCGGCGGCTGGGCTGGTGTCGTCTACCCAAGCCTACGGAAATGTAGTCATTGGGAATTGGACCGCCGGGACCGGCGATGGATGGATCGACTGGACTACTCAGAGCGGCTATGCCGGTGGTCCAACCACTCTGCCTACGCCAAAGTATACCTATGCGGTCGATGGCGAGGTGCCTGGGGATCCCACTGGAGACAGCTTGGTGGTTACGCATTCGGGTTATAACCAGAGTCTGGCCGTCAAGCTTGAATATGTCGCTGGCGGAATGTCGGACTTTTGGAAGTACGATGAGATACAGTTCCAAATGACCGTGCCGGTAGACAATTCAAATGGCAGTGGCTATTCGCAGATCTACCAGTTGTTTGTCAATGCGCCGGGATGGGGTTTCACGAACATCGCAAGCGCCAAGCCTGTTCCCGGATCGAATTTCTACTTCTACACCGACTCGGGGCAGAGGACCGCAACCGTCACCGTCTCCTATGCCGCTGTGCTGTCCGCGATGGAGGCCGACGGCTATAACTCCACCACCAATCAGGGTTACGCCGAAATCATCTTTGCCACCAACAATGGCAGCGGCGCCCCGGACAGTGTGTCCTTCGACCAGGTTTCACTAGTGCCGGAGCCGGCTTCGTTGAGCATGCTCGGCTTGGCGGCCGCGGGCTTGCTGAGTCGTCGGCGTCATCGTCGCTGATTCCAGGCCATCTAATGTACCGCAATCAGGCCGGCGATCTTCCGAGATCGCCGGCTTTTTTACGTGCTGCGGCGGCTTGGTTTGAAAGGATTTACCGCGGAGGATTCACCGCCCAGACGCAGAGAACGCGGAGAATCAATACGAAAAGCGTCTGCTCATTTCAGTTGCGTTGACGTTCAGGTGCCTTTCTTGTCTCCGCGACCTCGGCGTCTCCAGCGCAGCGGGCGGTAAATCTTCTTCGGCGCCACTGAGAGGGTTGGCATTGCATTTCAATTCGCTGGCGCGGAGAATCGACCGGATATGGATCGCACGGCGGAAATCTTCCGGCAGACCAAAGAGACCAAGGTCAAAATCTCCATCAACCTCGATGGCACGGGCAAGACCTCCGCCGAGACGGGCGTGGGGTTTTTCGATCACATGCTGGAGTTGCTCGGCCGGCACAGCCTGATCGACATTGCCGCCCATGCGGAAGGGGATTTGAAGGTCGATGCACATCACACGGTGGAGGACGTAGGGATCGTGCTGGGGCAGGCATTGGACAAGGCCCTGGGGGACAAGCGCGGAATCTTCCGCTACGGCTGGGCGATCGTGCCCATGGATGAGACGCTGGCGCAGGTGGCGATCGACCTGTCTGGCCGCCCGGCGCTTGTCTACAACGCTGAATACGCCGGCGCGGCGGTGGGAAGTTTTCCTGTTGAACTGGTCGAGGAATTCTTCAAGGCTCTGGCCGTCAACGGGAAGCTGAGCCTTCACATCAACGTTCCCTACGGCGGCAACAATCATCACATCGCCGAGGCGATTTTCAAAGCAACCGCCAAGGCGCTTCGGCAGGGGGTGAGCCTCGATGCAAGAAACCCGGACGTTCCCAGCACCAAGGGATCGTTGGATTGAAGGGCCTTGCCTCGGCGATCTGCGCGGTTCGTTTCGCCTGTCGAACGTGGAAAACGATCGGGGCGAGTAATTCACCCTTCTGATTTCGCTATACTTGAACAGCGATCTGGCGCGCCGTGACGGTTTGAGAGGCGTTCTAAGAGAGAGGCATCGGGAATGAGCCGGTTCGACATTGACCAGGCGATGCAAACGGCTTTGGGCCATCTACAGGCCGGTAGATTCACCGACGCCGAGAAGCTATATCAGCAGGTGCTGGGGCACAAGGCGAATCACGCCGATGCGCTGCAATTTCTGGGATTGGTGCACGCTCAGACGGGCCGATTGGATAGCGGCGTCAAATATGTCCAGCAAGCGATTGCCATCGATCCGTCGAATGCGGCTTATTATTGCAATCTCGGCAAAATGTTGACGGATCACGGGAAGTTAGATGAAGCCGTCGCCGCCTGCCGCCAGGCCCTGCGTTTCAAGCCGCAATTTGCCGATGCCTCCAACAATCTGGGCGTCGTGCTGAGGGAGCAGGGGAAGCTCGACGAAGCCGTTGGGGCCTATCGGAAGGCGCTTCAGTTCCGGCCGAACTTTGCCGACGCCTGCTGCAACCTCGGTAATGCACTGATGGAGCAGGGGAAATTAGACGAAGCGATCGCCGCTTGTCTGGAGGCGGTGCGTCTGAAGCCGGATTATGCCCTGGCCTACCGCAGCTTGGGGAATGCACTGGTAGCCAAGAAGGATTTCGAGAAGGCCGCCGCGGCGTACTACCAGGCGCTGCGATTGCAGCCCAGATCTCCTGATTCCCACAACGACATGGGGATTGTCCTGCGGGGCCAAGGCAAGCTGGAGTTGGCCGTGGCGGCCTTCCAGACCGCGATCCGGCTCCAGCCAAATCATTTCGAAGCCTACAACAATTTAGGCAACACGCTCAACGATCTCGGAAAAGCGGATGAGGCGATGGCCGCCTACTTGAGTGCGGTCCGGCTCAAGCCGGACGTTGCCGTTTCCTTTTTGAATTTGGGTCAGGCGTACCGCATCGCCGGCCGCCATGGGGAGGCGCTATCCGCCTTCCGTCGTGCGCTGGAGATCAATGCCGACGACACCGATGCTCTGGCGAAAACCGCGGTAGTTCTGGCCGAGCTGTGGCAATTCGATGAAGCGCTGGCCGCTCATGCGCGGTTGACGGCGCCGGCGCCGAACGCCGCCATTACATACCAGGCGCGGGGCGAGATATTCATGCTCCAACATGACGTGGCGGCAGCGGTCGATCAATTCCGCCGTGCCGTCGACCTCGATCCCAGCGTCGAGATCGCCTGGAATCGGCTTGGCGTGGCTCTGGAGTCCCAGGGAAAATTTGATGAAGCCGAGAAGTGTTTTCGACACATACTGGAGTTTTGTCCGAACGCGGCGATAGGCCTTGCCTATGGACATTTGTTCAACATAGGCCGGATATCCCCCGAACAGAAGGACATTGAGCGCCTCTCGGCCGCGATCGACGATCCAAAGTTAAGCGCCCACAATCGCATCGGCACGGGCTTTGCGCTGGCGAAGATGTTGGAGGAAGCGGGGCGTTTCGATGAGGCGTTCGCGCGTATGCCCAGGCCAATTCATTGGACAGTCAATGCCAGGCGGCCGCGGGCATACGGTACGACCCCCAGATCGCTCGACGACGGGTCGATCAGATGACGCAAATGTTCACGCCCGAGTTTTTCCAGCAGCGGCGGGACTGGGGTGTGCGTTCGGATCTCCCTGTGTTCATCGTGGGAATGCCTCGCTCCGGCACGACGCTTGTACACCAAATCGCGGCCAGCCACCCCCAGGTGCACGGAGCGGGGAGCTGATCGAGATTGGCAACATCGCCAAGAGTCTCGGAGACTTGAAATCCGCCAATGTGGGGTGGAATCGCGATGCGATAAAAACACACTCTGATCGGCACCTTCAGCATCTGCGATCACTCAACGGCACGGCTCAGCGCATAATCGACAAGATGCCGGCCAACGTCTATTGGGTCGGCCTGATTTGCCTGCTTTACCCCGCGGCCCGCGTGATTTTCTGTCATCGCGAGGTGCGCGATACCTGTCTTTCCTGCTATTTTCAGTGGTTTTCCAGCAGCAATGCGTACGCGTACGATCTTGCCCATTGTGGCCACGAATACCTGGCAACCGAAGACCTCATGGCTCACTGGCGGCGGGTTTTGCCGCTGGCGATGCTCGACGTGCAATACGAGGACCTGGTGACGGACCTGGAAGGCCAAAGCCGACGGCTTATCGGTTTCCTTGGCTTGCCATGGGATCCAGCCTGTCTCGAATTCCATCGCACGGAAACAACGGTCATGACGCCCAGCGCCTGGCAAGTTCGTCAACCGATCTATAAGACTTCCGTGGCCCGCTGGCGTCACTTTGAGCGCCATCTTGGCCCATTGCTGGAAGTGCTGAATTCCAGAAAGACGTCTTCAGTGAGTTGACGGTGGCACTTGAGAAGGCCGTGGGAAGATGTTGGCTATTCCAAACCGTCCCAGCGCTCGGGGTCTTGCGCGTACGCTTGGAGGATCGCCTCGAATGGATCACAGGCGACTTTGGACGGTCGAGGGGTTTCGGGGCTTTGGCGGCAACGGACCGTTTCGTCCGCGGCTGTCGGTGGTTGGGCCTGCTGATTCTCGGGCTTTTCTGACGGGTCGGTTTTCATCGGCCTCCTGCTTCCGATGACATGCGATATGGCCGGCGGCCCGACAAGTCGGAGGATCGGAAAAACGGGCGGTTATTCGGACCTGCCGCGTAAAGAGGGCAAATTCGATCGGTTGCGACGCCGCGAATAGATCAACAGATGAAGGGTCGCGCTTGAGCCGGGGCCGATGGTCAGGTCAATTGATTGGCTGGCTCCCGCTGCGGGCGCGGCGCGGCTTCGGGGGCAACTTCCTCCGGCGACCCGCTGCGGATGCGCATGCCGTAAAACGAGCGATAGACAAACGACAGCGCGATCGCCAGGAACACCACGGCCAGGACCAGTTTCGTCGAGGGGGCCAGCTTTACCGCCAACTCGACGGCCAGCAGGCCGAAGAGGGTGGTGAACTTGATGATCGGATTCAGCGCCACCGACGAGGTGTCCTTGAACGGATCGCCCACGGTGTCGCCGACGACGGTGGCGGCGTGAAGCTCGGTGCCCTTCTGGCGAAGCTCAACTTCGACGATTTTCTTGGCGTTGTCCCAGGCGCCGCCGGCGTTGGCCATGAAGATGGCCTGGAAAAGCCCGAAAGTGGCCATGGAGATCAGGTACCCGATGAAGAAATAAGGCTCGAAGCAGGCGAAGCCCAGGGTGAGGAAGAAGACGACCAGGAAGATGTTGAGCATTCCCGCCTGGGCATATCGCGTGCAGATTTCGACGACTTTCTTGGAGTCTTCGATGGAGGCCTTGGCTGCGCCATCGAGGTTCATGTTGCGCTTGATGAATTCGACCGCGCGGTACGCGCCGGTGACGACGGCCTGCATGCTGGCGCCGGTGAACCAGTAAATGACGGCGCCGCCCATGATCAGGCCCAGCAGGAACGGGGCGTGGAGGATGGACAAGTTTGCGATGGCCGCGGTATCGGCCAGGCCGTTGGTCAGCATCATGATGATCGAGAAGATCAGCGTGGTCGCCCCGACGACGGCGGTGCCGATGAGCACGGGCTTGGCGGTGGCTTTGAAGGTGTTGCCGGCGCCGTCGTTTTCCTCGAGCAGGAGCTTGGAGTGCTCGAAATCGGCGTCGATGTTGAAATCGCGCTTCAGCTCGGCCCTGATGTTGGGGAGGGTTTCGATCAGGCTCAGTTCGTAAACGCTCTGGGCGTTGTCGGTGACCGGGCCGTAGCTGTCCACGGCGATGGTGACGGGCCCCATGCCGAGGAATCCGAAGGCGACCAGGCCGAAGGCGAAGATGGCGACGGCCGCCCGGCGCCGGGGTTGAGCAGGGATGCGACGCCCGTCAGCCCCGCCCCAGGCAGCCACGGCATAGGCGACGGCCATCAGGCCGCCGATGACGACGCCGCCCATCCAAAAGGCGGAGAAATTGCCGGCAACCAGACCGCTGAGGATGTTGAGCGATGCCCCGCCTTCGCGGCTGGCATCGACGATCTCGCGGACATGCCGGCTGTGGGTGCTGGTGAAAACTTTCGTGAATTCGGGGATCAGCGCCCCGGCCACCGTGCCGCAGGTGATGATCGTGGACAGCTTCCACCAGATCGTGGAGTTGATCGACGGATTGCCCTTGAGCAGGAAATAGGTGGCCAGGTAGGTCGTGGCGATGGAGATGATGCTGGTCCAGTAAGATCAGGCCGGTCAGCGGCTGTTCAAAATTCATCTCGGCGGCATGGAGGTATTTCGCGCGGGCCAGGGCTTCGTTGACCAGATAGGACACGCCGCTGGTGAGAAGCATGACCAGGCGCATGGCGAAGATCCAAACCAGAAGCTGGCGATTGAATCGCGATGGGGCAGGCCAGGAGGATGAAGGTGATGAGGGCGACGCCGGTGACGCCGTAGGTTTCAAAACCGTCGGCGGTGGGTCCGACGCTGTCGCCGGCGTTGTCGCCGGTGCAGTCGGCGATCACGCCGGGGTTGCGGGCGTCGTCTTCCTTGACGTTGAAGACGATCTTCATGAGGTCGGCGCCGATGTCGGCAATCTTGGTGAAGATTCCGCCCGCGACGCGCAGGGCCGCGGCGCCCAGCGATTCGCCGACGGCAAATCCGATGAAGCACGGACCGGCATAATCACGCGGAATAAACAGCAGAATGATCAACATCAGCGATCAACTCGACGCTGATCAAAACCATCCCGACGCTCATGCCCGCCTGGATCGGAATGGCATAGACGGGATAGGGTTTGCCGGCGAGGGAAGCCAGCGCCGTGCGGCTGTTGGCGAAGGTGTTGATGCGGATGCCGAACCACGCCACGGACACGCTGCCGGCAATGCCGATGAGGCTGAACAGCAGAATGATGGCGACCTGCAGGGCGCGTAGTGCTTGCCCGCTTCGTCCGTGGCCAGGTAGCCGAAATAAATAATCAGGATCGCTCCGATGAACACTTCCAGGAGCAGGATGAATTTGATCTGGGTTTTGAGATATGTTTTGCAGGTGGCGTAAATGGTTTCGGAAACCTCGCGCATGGAGGAATGCACCGGGAGGTTCTTAAGCCTGTGGTAGATGACGAGGCCGAAGAGGAATCCCAGGCCGCAGATGGCCGATGCCCCAACTCAGCAGGGTGTGGCCGCCGATGGAATTATTGAAGAAGCGAGCCTGATTGAGGTCGGGGATTTTAAGGCTCACGTCGCTGGCGAAGGCGGCGGTCGGTAAAAATAGAGCCAGCAGAACAATGGCGGCGACAGCGGCGGCGAGCGATCGCCGTTTCAGGGACGAAGCAAGAAGCATGATGGCAGACCTTTCATGGAGTGTGGTGTGAGACTGGCCCTGTTTCCATTCCTTTTTTCGTCTCGACGCGATTACAAATTAACAATGCGGTGACGCTTTTTGCAACTCTGGATATTGGATCGTCGCCTTCGACGACGGACTGCGCTTCGTCGATTATTTTTTCGGCTGCCGGGCGGTCGGGGGCTTCAGCAATAATTCTCATGATGGGCTCGGTGTTGCTCGGCCGGGCATGGAGCCAGGCATTGGGCCAATCGATGCGAATACCATCCTGAGCGTCGATTTTCTCGGAAGCAAAGCGTGACTTGCAGGGCCGCCACCACTCGATCGGCCTGTTCGCGCCGGCAGGGGAACTTGGTTTTGACGATCTGATAGCGCGGAATCTGCGCGACGAGCTGGCTGATGGACAGGCCCGTGGCGGCCATGAGTTGCAGGACGTAGGCCATGCCGACGAGGCTGTCGCGGCCGGGGACGATGCGGGGGTCGATCACGCCGCCGTTGCCTTCGCCGCCGATCACCGCGCTGATGGGCCAGCATCGCCTCGACGACGTTGGCCTCGCCGACGGGCGTGCGGATCACCCGGCTGTTGTGCGCGGCGGCGATGTCGTCGAGCATCCGGCTGGAGGAGAGATTGGCCACCGCCACGCCCGGCCGGCGGGACAACAGCCATTTGGCGCAAAGGGCCAGGGAATATTCCTCGCCGATGTATGTGCCCGCTTTCGTCGACGATGGCCAGCCGATCGGCATCCGGATCCTGGGCGAAGCCGACGGCGGCACGGTGGCGGCGAACTTCATCGGACAGGGAAACCAGATTCTTTTCGGTCGGCTCCGGCTCGTGCGGAAATCGGCCGTCGGGCGTGGCATTCAGATGAATGAGCTGGCAGCCGAGCTTGCTGAGCAGCGTGGCCGTGGCGACGCAGCCGGCGCCGTTGACGCTGTCGAGCACCACCTTGATATCGCTTGGAGGAAATGCCCAGAACATCCACGTGATCCAGAACGCGCTTGACGTGCAGGGCGTGCGTCTGCGTGTCGCGGCGGGGCGGGATCAGATCGCGAACCGCGGACGAATTCCGCCCGGTCGGCGTCGTATAGATCGGCGATGGCCTGGGCATCGGCCGGCGGCGGAGCGACGGCGTCGCGGTTGAGAAATTTCAGGCCGTTCCATTCGATCGGATTGTGCGATGCGGTGGCGATGATGCCGGCATCGGCGTCAAGGTGGCGAACCATCATCGCGACGCCGGGCGTGGTGACGATGTCCAGGTCGATGACTTCCATGCCGCTGGCGACCAGAGCCGCGACGGCGGCGTCGCGGACCCAGGTTCCGCTGGGGCGGCTATCGCGGCCGAAGACGACCCGCAACGGCTTGTCCGAGCGTTGCGCGGCCTTTCAGGAATGCCGCGAACGCGGCCGCCATGCGGGAAACGACCGCCGGGGTCAGCGATCCGCCGATCGTTCCGCGCATCCCGGAAACGCCGATCATCAACTCCGTCTCCATCGCCGGGCATTATGGATTTGCCGGTGCATATCGCAAGGGATATGCTTCGGAGATGCATTGGCGCAAAGTTTCGAGACGTGATTCGCCGAGCTCTTGCAGGGGTCAATTGACGAATCCATCTATGGAACGCAGCGACCTGAATGAACGATCTGCCGGCCGTCGTCGATGCGCTGGTGAAGAGCATCCTCGGCGAGCCGCGCATGCAGCACCTCAACCGGGTGTTTCTGCCCAGCCGGGATGCGATTGTCCAGGCGATCGAGTTGCTGCGGCAGATCATTTATCCGGGATATTTCGGGCAGCAGGGGCTGACCGAATCAAAACGTGACCTATCGCATGGGGGAATTGGTCATCGAGCTGACGGATATTCTGTACGAGCAGGTTCGCTGCTGCCTGCGATACAAGCAGCAGATTCCCGGCTCGGACGGGGACAGCGAGGAATGCGATGAGTGCGATCAGGAAGCGGCGCGAGATCGTGGCGGAGTTCTTCGAGCGGCTGCCGGCCGTCCGCGCAATGCTGGCCGAGGACGTGCAGGCGGCCTTCGACGGCGATCCGGCCGCGCAGAGCACCGATGAGACGATCTTCTGCTATCCCGGCCTGCTGGCGATCACCGTGCAGCGCCTGGCCCACGAGTTTTACAAGCTCGAGGTGCCGCTGCTGCCGCGCATCATGACGGAATACGCCCACGGCCTGACCGGCATCGACATCCATCCCGGCGCGAAGCTGGGCCGGCAGATTCTTCATCGACCACGGCACGGGCGTGGTGATCGGCGAGACGACGGAGATCGGCGACAACGTGAAGATCTACCAGGGCGTGACGCTGGGCGCGCTGGCCCCGGCGTTCGGCCAACTCCTGCGCGGGCAGAAACGCCATCCGACCATCGAGGACAACGTGACGATCTACGCCGGCGCGACGATCCTCGGCGGCGACACGGTCATCGGCGAAGGCTGCACGATCGGCGGCAACGTCTTCATCACCGCCAGCGTGCCGAAGTACAATCAGGTCAGCGCCGAGCCGCCGAAGCTGAAATACCGCGATCGCCGCTCGCGCATGCGCCGATTCGCGCCGGATTTCCAGATTTGACGTTATGTTGATTCCAGGAACGGTTTGCGCCGCTCGTAGCCCCGGATGTACATCCGGGGTTCGGGTGATGCATTATTTTCCGCTTGATACGAGCTCGTTGTATTTGTCGACCAGATCGTTGAATTTCTGCACCGCGTCGTTTCGCTCATCGGACAAGCTTCTGGATTTCGCTCGCCGGCCTGCTTGAGCGCGGCGTCGCGGGCCTTGACCGCGGCCATCCATTTGTCCAGGGCCGCCTTGAGCTGTTTGCCCTCCGCCGCGAAACGATCCCGGTCGGCCACGGCGGTCTTCAGCTCGGATTCCGACATCGACAGCCGCTGGCGCAAATCCTCCAGATCGGCCGCGTCATCCTTCAGCGTCCTCTCCTGCTCGGCGATTTTCGCGGATTGCTCGATCCGCGTCTGGTCGAGCTGCGCGACGTCTGTTTTCCAGCCGGCTGTTTGCCTGCCATTGAACGGCAGCACAGCACCGCACAACACGACCACGCCCAGAAAATTGAAAATCGAAAAAAGCGGTTCATGGCGTCGCCCCTTTCCGGGCGGGCGAATTTCAAACGCCACCTTTTCGATTCCCGCCAGCCGAACCAGATCCAGCACGTGGATCACGTCGCCATGCCGGGCTTCGGCATCTCCGCTGATGATGATCCGCACGTTGGGATTCGCCTTTTCGGAATCCGCGCCAGCGCGCCGATCAGTTGATTGTCGTCGACCGGTCTTTTTGTCCAGATAAGCCGATCCCGCCTTGTCCACGGAAATGTCCACGAAATCCCGGTTGGGCTCGTTGGTCGGCGGACGTGGCCGTGGGCAGATTCACTTTCACGCGTCTTGAGGTTCACCATGCTCAGGCTGACGAGCATGAACGACGCCAGCAGGAAAAACATGATGTCGATCAGCGGGATGATTTCGATCCGCGCCTCGGCATGATCGGAGGGGAGTTTGGCATCGAGTTTAACGGGCATGGGCGGCCTCCTTCATCGCTCGATCCGATCGTCGACGGCGCGCTTGCCGGCGAATTGTTCGAGATCGTGCCCGTGATGTTTGGCCGATTCGACCAGCAATTCGACGTGGTTGATGGTCCGTTCCAGTCCGGCGCGGAAATGTGCCAGTTGGCGATTGAAATAGTTGTAGGGAAGCAGGCAGAGGATGGCGATTCCCAGGCCGCAGGCGGTGGCGATCAGCGCCTCGGCGATGCCGCCGCTGACTTTCGTCGGGGCGAGTTGCTCCTCGCCGACGAAATGGAACGACCGCATGATGCCGGTGATCGTGCCCAGCAAGCCGAGCAGGGGGGCCAGCGTGATCAGCGTGCCCAGCACCCATTGCCGGCGTTCGCCGGATTCCAGTTCCTTCGATGCGCGCAACTGCATCGCGCCCAGCAGCGAACTGTGCGCGTTGACCAGGCCCTCGTGGATGGTCTGAAGAAACGGATCGTTGCGGATCGTCGGTAAGCTGCAGCGCCTTTTCGAAATCCCCGGAGGCGATGGCGTCGAAGCTTTGCTCCATGACCGTCGGATCGCGTCCGCCGCCACAGGCTCCACCACCACAGCGCCCGCTCGATGACGACGGTCAGTGCCGCCAGCAAGGCCAAGAGGATCGGCCACATGATCGGGCCGCCTTCCTGAAAATAATCCACGATGATGTTCGCCAGTGAAATGTTCATGGTACTGCTCCTCATTCATGCCGATTGAGTTGAAACTGTATGGAAACCTCATAAGACCGAACGGGGCCTCTTCGGAATCGCCAGGTGCTTGCGCACGGCGCGAACCGCGGCGTTGTTCAGCAGGGGCCAGGGGCAAGGAGAAATGGCCGTGGGCATCGGAGACCCGGCCGTCTTCCCCGACGGTCATTCGCACGACGACCGTTCCCTCCTGGCCGTCGATAACGGCCTCGGGGGGATATTCCGGAGGCGGTTGCTGTCCTTCGCCTTCTCCGAAGGTGAGTTGGATGATCGCCGGCTGCGTCGCGGCAATCGCGCGGAGCTGCGACGTGACGGCGCTTCATCGGCTCGGCGAAGGCGATGGCCGCCGGGGTCGCGGCACAGCCGGCGTGACATCCGGCGGTGCGGGATTTTCCGCAGACGGAGCCGGCGTCGCCGGCGGACTTGCTCCACCGTCGGACGGCCGGTTCATCGTCTCCACGTTCAGAAGCTTCCGCGTCGACCGGCGGCGGCTGGGCCGGCAGCCGCTTGCCGAGGCGGTAGCCGCAATCCGATCAGCCCGACCGCGAGGCACGCCGCACCACAAAACCATTGTGGCCACGGGCAACAGGCCAGCCGGTTTTCTTCGACCTGCGGAGATGATTCGGCCCGTGAGCCATATGCACGTCTCCATCAGAATGCGTAAGCCAGTCCCGATAGAACGTCAGGCGCTGCCCGTACTGCGGTGCGAGCGACGCCGATCCCCGTGCCGCTGCGAATCTGATAGCTCTCATCAAACAAATTCAGATATCGAAGCGAAGTTTCACAACTTCTGCTGCGCGCGCCGTTGAGGTGAAACGTGTGCATCATATCCGACGTTGACCGGGTAATACTGCGGCTCCGCCAGCAAGTTGGCGAAGCCGGTCCGAAGGCCCGAGCCGAAAAGCCAATCCAGATAAACCTGGTTATCCTTCCATCCATACGAAACGCCCGCGGAAGCGGTGTATTCGCCATTCATGATCCAGCTGATCGAGTTCTGATTGATGTACGCCAGTTCCGCCGGGTCGATGGTGAACTGCTGCGAATCGATGTCTTCTGCCGTAGGTGAGGACCCAGGCGAAATTCGCAAACGCGGAGAAGCCGCCCTGCTTGTAGGTGGTGCTGAGTTCCGCTCCATAGACCAGGCCGTACTCTATAATTGAACGGCGTAAAAATCACTGCATCTCCGAACTGGCCCAGATCAACGAGGTTCTTCGCCTGTTTGTAAAATCCGTCCACGTTCACCTGCCACGGCTTGGCGATCTGCTCGGAGATGCCGATATCGTAGTAATTTGATCGCTCGACCTTAGGAGCGGATCATCCAGAGTGTTGGGCGGAGCATTGGTGGTGTTGGCGAACTTTCGCGATGGTGCCGGGCGGCACGTATTGGCACCGGCGGCGGCACGAAATACCGCGAGTAGCCGATGTGGCAGTCGTGGTGCTGTCGTCGACCTTCCAGACGAGGTTCACCCGGGGGCTGAGTTGCGCTTCGTTGTCAAAATTCGCGGCGAATTCGTCGAAGCGGGCGCCGTAGTTCAACGTCAGGGTCGGCGTCAGCTTCCATTCATCCTGGAGATAAACTCCCGCCTCCAGAGCGTTGTTGCGCGTGTCGTCCACGATGTACTCGGGAGTGGTGGATGACTGCACGCCGGTGTTGGGATCGACCGGGAAACACGCTGGTGTTCGTGTCGTTTCTTTCCACCGTGTAATCGGCGATCAAGCCCCGCCGCGAACGGTGTGCTGATCGTTGAGGATGTACGATGCTATCCATCTGGAGTCCGCTCGGTCGAATAGCGAATTGAGTATTTCTCCCGCCGACTCCCTGCAACATGCAGGTCTCCCACCGGGTCGGGCGTGAAATGAATATCTGGCCGTAACGATAGAACGCCGATGCCAGCATCGAGAATTGATCGGTGCTCTTTTGGTAGGAAACGACGCCGTAATACTCCTGCTCGTTCTGGTTTTCGTTCAGGTCGGCGGAATCGAATGTCGAAAGGTCTCCGAGCGGATACAGAACCGGACGACCCCGGAACATTGGGGATTTGGAAATCGGCGTTGGACCCATTGACGATGAAGCCGAGCCGGCTCGTGTCGTCGATGGGTAGGTCGAATAAATGAACAGCTTTTCCTGTTCCAGTTCATCGTGGATGGGCCGGAGCTGGGGGTGGGATTTTCGATGCCGTTGTCGTCGCTTCTGTACGATGCGGAAACAAAGGTGCTCCATTTCCGCTCCGTCCAACCCAGTTCGACGGACGGTTCGAAGGTGTTGTATCCGCCGCCGTACATCGAGATCTCTCCGCCTTGCAGGTGCTGGCCCGATTTGCTGGTCACGTCGAAGATGCCGGCCGTGTGGAATCCGAACTGTGCCGGCAAGCTTCCGTCGATCAACGTCACCGACTCAATCATGTGGGTGTCCAGTTCCTGACCGAAGGTGTTGATCGGCTGGGGAAGCAGAACGCCGTCCACGTCGTATGTCGTGTTCGCATGTTCGCCGCGGACGTGTTCCTGGCCGAAGGAATCCATCACCACGCCCGGGGCTCGCAAAACCACCTGCTGGAAGTTGGCGTTTTCGTCCCTCCGGAACCGTCTTGAATCTGGTTTGGCCCTTCGGTGTAGGTCGTTGCGCCGAGGCTCGGGCGCGATCTGGTCGCGGGCTAAATCCAAATCCGATGTCACCACCACCTTGGCCAATTGTCCGCCGGCGGGTTGTGACGCCGCGGCCTGCGAAGGCGCCGTAGTTGGCGGCCGATCCTGGCGCCGGGAGGGTGAAGTCGTCGGCGATGGCGTTGCGACCAACTGTGTGGTCGGATTGGTCGTTGGGGCCGGTAGTTCCGGCAGTGGAGGCGGGGCCGACAGATTGGTGGACGATGTCGTTGACGAGTCTCCAGCGGTTGCCGCTGGATTGGTTGCGGGCAAAGCGTGCGCGATGCCGCCGAGGGCTGCCAAGGACGAGCACCGCCACGGCCCAAAGGCCGTTGCGGAAGTTCATGTTCGTAACTCCTTTACTGCTTGAGAGGTATTTCGCACGCGGCAACGTGCAAGGGGCGCACTGTTGGCCGCGTGCAAATCAGTAATGAGTGAAAAACAGGAGTCAGGCTAGAGGCGGGCCGCGGCAGTCGATCCGCGCCGGCAGGAGCCGGGGGATCAGCGGTTTATCCAGTTGAGTCAAAAACGCGACGAACAGACCGAGGCAAACCACAAAAGGCACCCAATGGATGAACACGTACTGCATGTGCAGTTGGGCGCAGATTTCGGCAGTTGGAATCGTCGTGATGATGAGGATGAACGGGCAGGCCGGCGGCCCTCAGAAGGGCGTCGATAGCCGCGTCCTGGCGCCTGTGCTCCAGTTGATGCGCGTAATCCAGCGTCCCGGTGCCCAGGCCCAGGAAGCCCATCAACAACACGATGGCAGCAATGCGATTCAACGCCGGAGATTATCCGAACCTGCCTGTCGTTCCGCAAGCGGCTTTCATCCGCTTTATACCGGGACATTTTGCCTCGCGATTGAATCCATACGACTGCGCGGTCGATCCGCTGAACCGGAGAGAGGACGTGTGCGATTGCTCTGAACCACCAATGAGTCAGGCAGCGCCCCAAATTGACACTTCAATGGCATCTCCTAATATTGTGTGCTAAGTTGATCGACCCTGTCGGTTGGCGCTTCCAATTCGCATGCACTCAGTCATTACCAAGACGGCAGGCTGGCTTCGAACCAAGCCTCGACTTGGCAGAATGGCGCTGGCGTTGCTTCCAAATTTCAACCGGACGGTCGTAATCCCCGAAATTGGACCGTTCCGCATTCGATTGCGAACGCATCGCAGTTTCTGGCTGCGCAATCCGATCGATTCTGAGCGAATGATATTTGGCGCGATGCAAAGGCTAACTGTGCCCGGAGACGTTTGCTACGACGTCGACGCCAATGTGGGTCTGCATACACGATTCCTCGCAACCGTCTTTCAGGCGGGGAAAGTTATTAGTTTTGAACCGATGTCCGCCAATTTTGAACTTCTTCAAATCAATGCGGAACTCGATCGAAACGCGGCGCAAAGGATCAGGATTTATCACATGGCCCTCGCCGACACCGATGGCGAGGAATTGCTGCAGGTTGACGATATGATGTCTGCATCCGCGGTTCTCGACAGAGTGACCGGCGGAGCCCCTTCGCACGGTCGTCAGCAATACGGGCTTGAGGCCAAGACCGAGAAAGTTAGATTAGCGCGGCTCGATTCCCTGATGAACGCCGAGCAAATTCCGCCTCCGAACTTTATTAAAATAGACATCGAAGGAGCCGAGGCGCTGATGCTCAAGGGCGCGTTTGAGACACTGAAAAAATATCGCCCGCGGTTGGCGATCGAAATGCATAGCGTCGAGATAACCCACGACGTTCTTCAGTTACTGGACGAAGTGGGTTACGATTGCTTTGCTGCGGTTCACGACAATGGTCGAGCCGTTTATCGGCAGATTCACGCTGCCGACACGATTGGACGCGCAAGCCCATACGACATCCATTTTGTCTTTTGTTCGACCAATCCTGAAGACCTGCACGTGCCGATCGCTGAATACGGGAGATAAGACTTCTGATACGCCTCAACCTCGAATTGACCCAGCACCGATTGCGCAGATAATAAGGTGATTGGTTCGGCCGCAGAACCGCGGCAGACAACCGTTCGATGCCGCTAGAGCACATCTACTTCACCTGTAGCGTATAGCCGCAATGCCGCAGGAAGTTGGCGGCGTCGGATGCAGTGACGCGATCCAGCATCGATTGCATGTTCGTCCACAATGCTTCCATTGTGCGATGGGCGGCCGAACGCATCAGTTGCTTGAGCTTGGAGAACGCCGGCTCAATCGGATTCAGATCGGGACTGTACGGTGGAAGGTACAACAGCGTCGCGCCCGCCGACTCGATCAGCTCTTTCACGCGCGCGCCCTTGTGGCTGGAAAGATTGTCCATCACGACGATGTCCCCCGGCGACAGACAAGGGATCAAAATCTGCCGGACGTACGACTCGAACGCCTCGCGATTCACCGCGCCGTCCAGCGTCATCGAGCAACGCATCCCCTGATGATCCAACGCGGCGATCAGCGTGGTGGTCTTCCAATGTCCGTGCGGAACCTTGGCCACCAATCGCTCGCCCACGGGCTCGGCCCCGCAGACGCGTCATGTTGGTCCTGGCCCAGGTTTCGTCGATGAACACGAGCTTGGACGGATCGAGGCCGCACTGCTTCACCCGCCACGCCGCACGCGCTTCGGCAACGTCGGGCCGATCCTGCTCGGCCGCGTGGATCGACTTTTTTTAAAAGAGAACTCCAGTTTGCGCAGCGCTTTGCAGATCGCCCAGGGTGTGACCTTGACACCCAAACGATCCCGCAATTCAACGAGCGTCGCATCCGGCTGCTGACGAACCAACTCGGCCAAACGCTGGCGATCAATTTTGCGAACGCGTGAACCGCCGCCGGTGCGTGGGATGATGTCGCCACGCTCGCGCCGCTGCTGCTTGAGCCGACGCACCCAGGCGCGACTGACGCCAAACGCTTCGGCCACTTCCTTAGTCGATTTACCTTGATCACATTGAGCGATCACCTTTTGTCTCAGATCCATTGAGTAGGCTTTCATGCCCAAAGCCTACCGGACAAAATGGCGTGGCGCTAGAGGCGAGGTAGATTTGCTCTAATCTTTCTTCCTCACCACGATGCTCGGTCCGGCCAGCTCGCGCACGACGATCTCGGCGCCGGCCGGCAGGTAGCCCGACTCGCTTACCACGAAGGTGATCCGCCGATCGGAAATGGCGGGATCGAAGAATTCCGCCGATCCTCCCGGCCGCAATTCCGAAATGGCCTTTCCCACGGCTCCCAGCGGCGGCCAGCGCTCGGACACCACCGTTCCGCCGGCCGCCTGGTTCCTCGACCCCGCCGTCAGAATCAGCCGGTTCAGCAGCGGCATCCTCGGGAGAAATCGGTTTAGCCAGAACCACAGCAGCACCGACGACCCCATCGCCGCCGCCACCACGATGATTCCCCTTTCCATCAGCGGCCAATTCGCCTGATCCGGCAACACCGACGGCCCGCCCACGCCGGCCGGCACGAACGTCATCACCAATCCGAACACCACGAGGATTCCGCCGGTGATTCCTGGAAACCAATGTCCCGGCAGCAGGATTTCAAACGAGACCAGCATTAGCCCCAGGAAAATCACCAGGATTTCCCACCACTGTGCATATCCCGTGAGCAGCGGCACGCCCAGCATCAGCACGAGCGCCAGCAATCCGCACACCTCGGCCACCCCGTGACCGGGCGCGTGCAGCACGATGTACAGACACTGCAAGAATACGACGATCAAAAGCCCCCGGACGATTGCCCCGCTCAAGAATTCCACCGCCGCTTCGCCCCAGCCGGGGCTGAGATCGGCCACGATATCGTAATGACGGGCCGCGGCCATCGCCTCCAGCGTCGGAAATTTCGCGCTGGCCAATCCGTAGCGCACCGCCTGATCGCTGTCCACCGTCAGGAGAGTGTTCGACCCCACAATGGGACACGGCTCACCCGGCACGGAAATCCATTTCTTCGTGGCCGTCAGCTCGTCGTATTCCTTCTGATCGACGAACCGCCGCTGGCCCTTGTCGTTTTGCACCCAATAGACGACGCGGGTGACATCCACCATGGCCGCCGCCAGCAGCGGATCGTGATGATTGCGGATGGCGCTCTCGTTGAAATCGGTCAGGACCGGCCCTTCTTCCTTGGCGCGTTCCGCCGGGGGCATCGCCTCCACGCCGGCGGGGCCGAAGATGATCGGCGCACAATCCCCCAGCGTCGCCGAATCGCTCATGACAATCTCGTCGCAGGCCATGGCGATCATCGCGCCGGCGGAGATGGCCTTGTCGCGCACATAGGCGACGACGTGCAGATCTTCCTGGCGCTTGATGAACCGGGAAATCTCCAGCCCCGAAGTGAGCAGACCCCCATAGGTGTCCACGTTCAGAATGACCACCTTGGCCCCCAGTTTTTTGGCCTCGTCAAACCGGCGCATCAGCGCATCGCGATTGTAATCGTCGATTTCGCCGGCGAGAGTAATGACGACGGTCTTTTGCTCCGCCGACGGATTGGTGGTAGGCCCTTCGGCGGCACGGGCGGGGGGAATCGACCAGGCCCAAATCGACATGCCGAGCAGAAGGAGCGTCCCGGCTCTCATACCCGGTATTTTAGGCTAATCCGACCGCGTTCGCACCAGGGTCCATCAATACAACCACGAAGACACGAAGATCACGAAGACAGACACGAAGAAAGGCAAATACATTTCTTCGTGTCTGTCTTCGTGATCTTCGTGTCTTCGTGGTTGTATTTAGCGAGTTGCAGGGCCAGACCCGGCCTTCATACCACCTGCACGCGCCGGCCGGCGCGGCGCTTGCGGTTGATCATCTGCCGGCCCTTTTTCGTGCGCATTCGGGCACGGAATCCGATGTTGCGGGCTCGCTTGATGTTGCTCGTCTTGTGCGGGTAATGCATAATTCAGTTCCTGTTATTGATCCGCGAGAATCTCATTGCCCGCGGGCCGTCGCCGATTCGATCTTGAACAAAACGGTCTGCAGCGCTTGATTGCCGTGGCTGTCCGTGGCGCGGATCGTCACCTGATGCGCCCCGACCGTCAATCCCTTCAGCGTAAATTTCACGATTTCGTTCGGACCGTCGAACATGCCGTTCACCGGAAGCACCGTTTGCCACTCGTTCCCGGAATCCAACGTGTATTCCACGCCGGCCACGATGCTGGTCCGAACCTGCGCCCGCAGCGAAATGTCGACGGTTTCGCCCACCACCTTGCATTCCAGGTCGCCGATGTTGGGGGGGGTGTTGTCGACGATGAAGTAATCGCTCACCCGGCTGGCCGTCTTGCCGTCCCCCGGCTGGTTTGAGAGTGCATCCGATGCGACGACCTTCACCTGGTATTGCCCGTCCGCCACGGTCCGCGTGTCCCATTCATAGCTCAATTCCTTCAGGTCGTCCTTGAGCAGAATCCACGGCCCCTGATCCAAGCGGAAATAGAGTGTGTACGTCAGCACATCGTTGTTGGGATCGGAAGCATCCCAGGTAATGGTTTGCGTCCCCGTTCCGCCGGGCGTTTTGGCGCCGGCATCCCCGCCGTGTGCCGCCGGCGCCGCTCCCGGGCCGCCATCCTGTTGGCCGTTCTCGCCTTGACCGGCGTCGGTTCCAATCTTGACCGATTTGACGACCGGGGCGAGGTTGGGAATCTGGTAGGCCACGTCCACGTGATCCACCAGCGCGGAGTTCGACGGATCGCTGGTCTGAAACGTCAGGCGATATTGCAGGAACCGCGCCGGCGGCGAGTCGATTTTCATGTACTGCGAAGCCTGCCGCTGCGGCGACCATTTCGACCATCCCGGCGAATCCGCGTCCCTTACGTTGCCGCTTCGTGTCGAGACGTTCAGGCTTGTCCCGATCGGCAACTGGCCGTGAAGCTGCAAGTTGCCGAATCGGGCCGTCTGCGTCGCATCCAATACGGGACTGAGATACGTGCCTTGCGACGCGTATCCGGCCGTCATCGCCGCCACCCCGCCCGTGTTGGCCAGACCCATGAAAATCCGCCCATCCTTTGCCGGCAGCAAACAGATGACCTGCTTGGCATCCACCTTCGCCAGCACCATCGTTTCTTGGGCGGCGGGGTTCACCTGGTAAATATTTCCGTCCTCGCCCGTTCCCACCAGCAGCAAATTGCCCTCGCTGATCATGCCGTAAATCACCACGTCTTCCCGAAATATTTCCGTCACGAATCCCTCGGGGTCGATCTTGTAAATCGCATTTCCCGCCGGTCCTTGCGATTCCGAAGCATTCTGCTGCGCGTTGGCATGATTCGGAGGCATGGCCGGCACCAGCGGATTCGCCGGCGGATTCTGCTGATCGCCACCGGGATTGTCGCCGCCCGGATTATCTCCGCCACCGCCGCCCGGATTATCTCCACCACTCCCGCCGGGATTGTCCCCGCCATCGCCCGGATCGTCGTTGCCGATGGCCGCCGCTATGTCCATCATCTTCGGCGCCCGGCGGGTAAGATTCTGCCCGTCGGCTTCTGCGGAATCGGCTGCGGCTCGCCGGGATTCGGATTTGGCGGCTTGGGAGGTTCCGGCGTCGGATTGGCCGGAATCGGCGGGGGGGCGCTGGGCGATTCCGGCCGACCTGCGTTCCTGGGCTCCTGCTGGGCCTGCGGCGGCTGTTGCCGATCGCTCACTTCCCCCGTTGCCGCGTACAGATTTCCCAAATGATCCATCGCCAGGGCCGTGATCTCCGATTCCGGCGCGTTGTAAATGATAAACGGCTCCCTGGTCTTGCGGTTCAACTGAATCACCAGCCCATTTGGATCGGTCCCCAGATACAGCATGTCTTTGCCGTCGCTGATCATGCTGGTGATGTTGTCCTCGGAGCTTTTGTACAACTGCGAGCTGGATCCGTCCGGCTTGATCTCAAAGACCTCCCCGTTCGGACCCGTTGCCGCGTAAATGTTGCCATCCGGCGTCTGCTGCAACGCCCAGACATATTGCACGTCATCGTTGGAGAAGATTGGCACGGGCTTGGCCCCGATCTTCTGCATCCTGAGCACCTGCCCCTTTTCCCCGCCCGTGCCCAGCAATATCGCACCCTTTGAATCCACCAGGATCGACAGAATGTTCACCGTGTTGTCGATCGTTGCCACTTTGCTGACTTTATCGTCTTTGATCGCCAGTAGAATTCCCTTGGGCCCGGTCCCCGCGTAAATCGTTCCATCGGGCGCCTGCGCCAGGGCGTTGACGGTGGTGACATCCGGGTCCTGCTCGTGGATGGTTTTCACCGCGCGCGAGAGCTTAACGTCCCCGAGGTTGGTGACCACCACGTTGTGCAGCGTGCCGCCCTTGAAATCGTTCTCGTTCGCCTGCACCCAGTGCGAAGTCGTCACCGCCAGCGCCGGCGCCGGCACCGGTGCCGCCATGGCGAATGCCATCAACATCACCGCGGCGTGCCGACTTAAGTCGGCAAGGCGTATCCAAACCCTGGGCCTCGACATCCAAGCTCTTGTCATATTGAATTCACCTATTTCTTAGGCATCGACGGCATCGACGGCATCGCAGTGCCTTCGTTCTCCGTCCTGGTCCCGCGCGTCGTCGGCACTTCCACTTTCCCGTGCTTTTCAACGGTGATCTCAAACTCCGCCGACCCGCTCATCACGAACCCCGCCGGCACGATCTTCACCGTCGAGGTGACAAACGGCATGATGTCGCTGCGCCCCGAATCCAGCAGCACCTGGCGCCGGCTTGCCGGCAGTCGCGGCATCGCCGTATGGCCCACCGCAATCCCGTCCGCTTGCCGCACCAGCCGCATATACACCGAATCATGCCGAATCCCCACCACGTCCTTAATCACCGTGAACAGCTCGTCGATATTGCTGGCCGTGAACTTGAACGGGTTGGCGGTGCGCTCGTCCTCCAGATACCGCGTCCAATCCGAAACGATGAATTGGTAATCCCCGTCCGGCAGATCGCGCGGCAGCTCGAAATCCACGGGCAAAATGGTCTCGGCCGCATGAAACGGCAGGTATGAAATGTACGCCTGGACCGTCTCACCCGGCTGATATTTGGTGCGCGGCACCATCACCGAAGTAATCGTCGCCGACCGCGCATCATCCGAAACCCGGATCGTCCCCGACAGCTTCTTCAAAGCCACGTTCCGAAACGGATTGTTCGCCGCCACCATCAGCGGCAACGCCACGTCCGCCACGATCTCGCTGCCGTCGCCGTTCACGCTGCTGTTGCGAACATGAACGACGCGCCCATCGGCAAAGGCCGCCGTCAGATCGTAATAGACGGTGTGAAATTCCGGCAGATTCTTATCGCCCGAAATCGCCATCGTCATGGCCGCCCCCGCGATCAGCGGCGTCAGCTTGGGATGCAACGCCGCCGAAAAATGATACGTCTGATCCAGCGAGCCGTCGTCGTACACGATCCGCAGCGTCAACGGCGCCATCGGCGCCGACCGCCCCACCAGGCCCGCGACTCCCACCGTCTGATCCGTCAGCAGCGCTCCGCTGGTCCCGGAAATGAATCCCAGCTTAAAGCTCGTCTCCAGATTCGCCACGACGGCCGCGATCGACCCGCTGCCCATCGGCAGATCGATGGGGCCCTCGTCGTTGAACGGATGCCCGAATCCGAAAATCCGGTTGCCGATTTTTTCCGTGCAGGTGCCGACGGCCGTCAGTTCCATGTCTCCGGTCAGCAGTGGCACGGCCAGCACCGATCCCGGTTCCAGCTTGGGCTTTGCCGCGTCGGTATCGCCCGAGCCGATTCCGCTGCCGGCCTGCATGGGCACCAGTCCCGTCCCCGCGAAGAGCGGGGCGATCTTCGCCAGCGCCTGCGCGCTCACGCCGCCCGCCATCAGCGGCGTCGCCAGCGGCCGCATCCCCACCGCTCCATCACCCAGCATCGCACGATAGCCGGTGCTAAACGTCTTGACCGGCCGGCCCCATGGCCGCAGCGGAACATCATCCAGGCTCCAGCGCGGAGCGGGATTCACCGACCGATTCCCGCCGCTCTGCGGCGATGGACCGTCGGGCGTGCCGCGATGCGGTCCCTCCGCGGGGTTCAGCGCCGACCAAGAAAATGAAGCGTTGGCCGGCAATGCCAGCATGTATTCGATCGGCTGCACGCCGGCCAGGCAGTCCTTGGAAAACGGCCAGCCGTACGCGAACGCGCCGGCCATCTTCGCGTTGCCGGTTTTATCGTACAGATAAATCGGCGAACCGCTCATGCCCGCGATCGGCCCCGTTTCTTTCAGAAACTTCTGCGGACACCGAATCAAAATCGCATCGTATTTCGGATTGAAATCCTTGACCACGTCGACGACTTCGACGTCGAATTTCTCGATTTTTGTTCCCTTGAAAACGCTCAGCCCATATCCCTTCATCCCCGGCCGGACATCGGCGACACGCATGTACTTGGCGGGATCGAACAGCGATTTGGGCGCCGGCGATTCGGCACGCGACAGGCGCAACCCCGCAAACAGCAAGACAATCACAACCAACGCAGCAGGCTTTCGCATAAATCCGCCTAGCAGAGTCGATCAGAAACAACCCTTTACGGCAAATATTAGGTGTCCTGCGCCGCCATCGCAAGCGATGCGATCGCCCATTTGAATTGACACCCATGTCGCGCTGATTTATCGTCCTTTTGGTGCCCAGGTGAACACTGAAGACCGCGAACGTGCCGAGAAAATCATATCGTACACGTTCCAGAACCCCGACCTGCTGAAAGAGGCGCTCACACATGCCTCGGTGGCCGACCATCGGCTCAAGAGCAACGAGCGCATGGAATTCCTCGGCGACGCCGTGCTCGATCTGATCGTTTGCGAAGCCCTTTACAAGCGATTTCCCGAATATCTGGAGGGCGATCTCACCAAGATCAAATCCGCCGTTGTCTCGCGGCGAACCTGCGCGGAGGTCTCCAACGAGACCGGCCTGATCGATCTGCTGATCATCGGCAAAGGCATCAGCAGCCGCGAGGAAATGCCCAGCTCACTCGCCGCCGCGGTCTATGAGTCCATCGTGGCCGCCATTTATCTCGATGGCGGATTCGACGTTGTGAAGCAGTACGTTCTGCGCACGATGTCCCCCAAGATCGAATTGATCGCATCCAATACCCATCAGCAGAATTTCAAGGCGGTTTTGCAGCAGTACGCGCAGAAGGCGTTGGGCGCTGCGCCGATTTACGAACTGCTGGATGAGAAGGGTCCCGACCACAGCAAATGTTTTGAGATTTGCGTGGTGATCGAGAGCCGCCGATTCAGCAGCGCCTGGGGCCCGAACAAAAAGATGGCCGAACAGAAAGCCGCGCTGTTGGCTTTGGAAGAACTGGGCATATACGGCGCGGGTGAAATGGATGAGGCGATGGGCGAAGTCGCGGAGGAAACGGACAAGCCGGGGCGCACCGGCGTGGAGAGTTAGCATCCCCAAGCCACCGACCCGCTTTTAGCCGCCGCCCCTGGGCGGCGTGTTCTTCCCCAAAACCCCCAACAGCCAATCCACCATTTTCTGCTGGAACATCGGATCGACCGCTTCCCATTTCCCGATATTGTGCGGCGCACCCTTTAACGTCACCATCTCACAATCCACGCCGTTCTCTTTGAGTTTCGCGACAAAATTGAGCGATCCCTGATACGGCACGCTCCGATCCGCATCCCCCTGCATAATCAAAAACGGCGGCAACCCCGGCTTCACAAAATTGATCGCCGACATCGAATGCAAAATCCGCCTCGCCTCCTCCGTCACCACGTGCGGCCGATCCAGCAGTTCCTGCAACGATTTGCTCAACCCCCCGCGCTGGGGCAAATCCAATTCCAGGTCGGTCGGAGGCGCCAATCCCACCACCGCCTGCACGCGCGTATCGTCCTTGGCCAACACCGCCGCCAGGCACGCCAACTGCCCGCCCGCCGAATATCCCACCAATGCGATTCGCCGCGGATCGCCCTTATATTCCGTCGCGTGCGCCTTCACCCATCGAATCGCCGTTTGCACATCGTCAAAGCAGGCCGGCCACCGATATTTCGGCGCCAGTCGATAGTTGATGCTGAACCAAGCGAACCGCGCCTTGGTCAGCGCATCGGTTGGAATGTGGAACAGCCCCGCCTTGTCCCCGGTCACCCAACCGCCGCCGTGAATCAGAATCGCCACGGGAAACGGCCCATCCCCGTCGGGCACATTCACGTCCAGCTTCAGACTGACATCTCCCGCCTTTGCGTATTCCACGTCCGTCTGGACCGCCGCCAGCGCCAGTGCGCCCGCGAAAAAAACCGCCGCCCATAGCACGATGATCGTCCTCATGACTATTTGCCGATCCCCAAATCCGCGGCGGTGAACAGGGCCTCGAACGCGTAACCAGCCGATTCGATATTCTCTCTGGCCCCTTCCTGGCGGTCGATGACCGCCGCGATGCGATCGATTTTCGCGCCCGCATCCTTCAAAGTCTTGGCCGCCTCGATCACCTGCCCCCCGGTGGTCAACACGTCTTCGACGATGAGAACCGTCTCACCCGCGTTCAGGACACCTTCGATCTGCTTGCTGGTTCCGTAGTCCTTCTTTTGATTCCGCACGATGACGAACGGTTTACCGCACGCCATCGCGGTCGCCGCCGCCAGCGGCACCGCCCCCAATTCCGCCCCGGCGATGCGGTTTACCTTCTCCGTTACCATCCGAGCGAATAATTTCCCCAGTTCCGCCAGGACATCCGGCTGAGTCTCGAACCGATATTTATCCAGATAATAATTGCTCTTTCGTCCGCTTCGGAGAGTGAATTCGCCGCGTAAGAGAGAAACTTGCGCAATCCGCTCGGCAAGCTGCTGTCGCGTCATGCCGGGAATAATCGGGGCGTTGAGAAGGAAATGCAACCACGAAGACACGAAGAGCACGAAGACAGACACGAAGAAATACAATTAATTTCTTCGTGTCTGTCTTCGTGCTCTTCGTGTCTTCGTGGTTGTATTTTGCTTTCACCACCCGCTGACCGGCGCGGCCACGGGAAACAGGGCCGGATTGCCGCCCCCGCATACGAACGGGCCGCCGCATGAAAACGGCGCTCCACATATCGATCCCCATCCCGCCGTGTCCGCGGAATGATAATAGTAGCGGTCGTAGTCGTCGCGGAACCGTTCGGGCCGTGCGATCACCGCCGATATGTCGCCGTCAAAATAGCGCGGGCCGCGCGTCGCCACCGTCGGCCCGACAATCTCAAACGTCACCGGCCCAGCCGTCCTCGCAGGCGCCGTCCGATTCGCGGGCGTCAGAATCCGCCCGGCACGGGCGCTGAGGATGTCTTCGGTATCGAACAATCCGCGCACCGTGCCGTCGCATTGCAGAACGCCGATGGTCTGCCCGGTTTTCACCGAAACGATCTGGCCGCCGATCCGAATCTGATCGTCCAAAACCTGAATCACTCCGAAGAGCACGGCATCGGCATCCACGGGCTTGGCCGCGGCAATTGCGGCCGTCGCATCGGCCGGCGAGAGTCCCGGCACGATGATCGCCGAAATCGCCCCAGCCTTCTGAATTCCCATCGCCAGCCCCTCCTGCAAAGCCTGGCCCATCCACTGCTGCTCCGAGCTGCCGAGAACCTCGAAGGGTGTCACCGCTACTTTCACCGGCCGCGTGGTCGGTCCATCGGCCAATGCGATCGCCGGCAGCGCCAGTGCGACTAGAAATGCAAAAAACGAGCGGATCATGCCCCAATCATAACGCCCTTTGAACCTGTTGGAATCCTCAAACCAAATCAGACAGCGAGTCTTTGCCACAGCGGATGGGGTTCAGGCGATTTATTCCGTCCGTGACGGTATTTTGTATAGCCCTGCGGAGATGAAAACATGCTTTTAGCCGAATTCAGCATCTGGCCGATGGACAAAGGTGAAAGCGTCGGGGCCTACGTGGCTCGCTGTCTGGACATCGTCGACCGTAGCGGCTTGCCGTACAAGGTCGGCCCCCTCGGCACCTGCATCGAAGGCGAATGGCCCGAGGTGATGGCCGTCATTCAAAAGTGCTACGAAGACCTGGCCAAGGACTGCAATCGCATTTCTTGCACGGTCAAAATGGATTGGCGTAAAGGCCGCAAGGGGGCATTGGAATCAAAAGTCGATTCGGTGGAACGGCGTGTGGGGCGGAAGCTGCGAAGGTGATCCGTCTGTTCCGCGGGATGGCTATCCCGCGGCTTTTGTTTCGGCTATGAGGGGGCGCGACTGGGGAATGGCGGCAGGCGAAGCGGGGGGCGGCCGTTCTTGGAACGCAGCCAATTGATCGTGCCCAGGGCCAGCGGGGCGCGGAGGAGTCGTAATTCCAATTTCCGTTTTCCCGGAAAACTCATCAGGGACAGGCCAATGAGCACCGTGACCAGTCCCGGCCCCGGAACCAGCGGCAGGGACATGAATACGCCCGCCGCGACGACGCACGCGCCCATAGCGTTTTTCAGAACGAGCAGAACGGGGTGGATGGCCCGGCGGGGTTTGGCGGAAGGCGGTTCTTCTTCGTTGCGAAGAAAATGATCCTCCGGCAACGTTATCAAGATCGCGAAGCCCGCCGCCGCCGAGGCGACGCCCAGCAACGCGGAAAGGATCGCCACCCACCACCCGTGCGTAGTCAGCCAATCGCTCATGATCCGGCGTCTCCGGATGGGTTGGGCCCAGGGGTGGATTGGAGCTTGTCCCCACTCGCGGCCCGATGGCGGTCGGCGATCCACGATGCGAGGATTCCGATCGCCAGAATGAGCAGGATGATCGCCAGCAGCCAGATCTCAAACCCGGAGCCGATTGTGGCCCTGAGCCAATCGGCGGCCAGCATCTTGACTCCGACTACTGCCAGGACCACGGCAAGGGACGTTTTCAGATAGCGGAATTGCTCGATCATTCCAGCGAGGGCGAAATAGAGGGAGCGGAGCCCCAGCATGGCAAAGACGTTGCTGGTGAAAACGAGAAAAGGATCGGCCGTGACGGCAAAGATGGCGGGAACGGAATCCACCGCAAACAGCAAGTCGGTTGCTTCGACTGCGATCAGGGCCAATGCCAGCGGCGTAAGGGCATAGGCAAAAGCGCGGCCGGTGGCCGGCGAATCGACGGACACGATGAAGCGTGCGCCGTGAAACCGATCCGTTACGGGCAGGACGCGCCGGGCCAGCCGCACGATGATGTTGTCCGCCAGACGGGAATTGCTCGTCTTCATGGCCAGCATTTTGATCGCGGTGGCGATAAGCAGCAGGCCGAAGATATAGACCACCCAATGGTGTCGCGCGATCAGTTCGGCCGCGACGAGGATCATGACGGCCCGCATCAGCAGCGCGCCGAGGACGCCCCAGAAAAGGACGCGGTGTTGGTATTCCAAAGGGATGGCGAAGGAACCGAAGATCACGGAGATGACAAAAATGTTGTCCACGCTGAGGGATTTTTCCAGGACATAACCGCTGAGGTATTTGAGGACGGCGGCTTTTCCGCCGGTGGTGGTTCCGACGACGCCGTCAATGCGGTTGCCCAGGCCAGCCCAGTGGTTTTCGTAGGCGAAGAAAACAAAGACGCTGAAGGCAACAGCCGCGCCGATCCATACGGCGGTCCATACAAGGGCTTCTTTTGTTCCGATGACGTGTTGCTTGCGGTGAAAGACGCCCAGGTCCAGCGCGAGCATGCCCACGACGAGAAGCGTGAAACCAAGCCACATCCATACCATGCCGATGCTCCGATGGCGATCTGGAAAATAGGATCATAGAAAATGGGCGGCGGGATGCGAATCTCGCTATCGGAGGCTCCCGCCGGTGCGCACCGGCCGTGACCGCAACTTCGGCCCGGAAATGCGGTTGCACCGATCTCCACCGATTGAAAGGCGTCGATGCGTCGGCATCCAGAATCCAGATGACGCGGCGGCCGCAAATAATTCACCCACGATTCTAAAACTTATTCGCTTCGATTTTCCGATAGCAAACTTATGTTTATCGAAGCCCTGGAATCGCGGACGCTATTTTCCGTCGTCACTCTTACCGTGGACACAACCAAAGTCTTGACGCTGCAATCTGGAGAAACCCTCCATGGCAACGGCCATAAGGTTGGGGGATTGACGGGGTATGACGTTAGTTCAGTGTCGATCAGCAACGTGCAGGTGATTGGAAAGAGCGGCAATGGAATTTCCTTCGAATCCGATGAGCCGGGCGTCAGCGGCTTGACGCTGAGCGATGTGACCGTGTCGGGATTCGCTTCGGGCTACGGCGTCGTGATCGGCACCGCCGGGGACGGGACGTATGCCAACATCAGCCTGTCGGACGTTACCGCGTTCAATAATGGCATTGCCGGGATATCGACGTATGGGGCCACGGAGTCGATCACGGGATTTTCGCTGCTGAACAGCACGGCGTACAACAACTTGGGGATCGCGGGGAGCAATTCGCCTTCGGGCAGCGGGATAATGCTGGCCGGATTGAACGGGGCGACGGTGCAAGACTGCCAGGCTTACGGCAACGGCGGCAATAACAATGCGGCCGACGGGCCGGACGGCATCTGGGCGTATGACAGCAATGATGTCACCATCAGCAATTGCTATAGCCACAATAACAAGACCCGGGACAACGACGGGGGCGGATTCGATCTGGACGGCGGCGTGACGAACTCCATGGTGATCGACTGCCAATCGGCGAACAACGCCGGGTATGGATACGCGGCGTTTACCTATGCCGGGGGGGCGGCGAATTCGGGCAATACCTTCATGGATAACACTTCAACGGGTGATAAAGAGGGATTCCTTTACTGGTCCAACGGCCCAACGATCAGCGACCTCACCGTCGAAGACAACCAGTTTTTGAAACCCAAGTCCGGTTACGCCGTCGTCGGCGGCTCGGGGTCGGAGTATCTCGATATCGAGTTCATCTCCAACATATTCTCGCCTGGGGCATTAACTCTGATAGAAGGCTGAGCGCTTTCGCCCGGCTGCGGCAGCGGCATTTCATAACCGACAATGATCGGACGCCGAAAACGGCAATGCTCCAATCATTTCAGTAAGCCATCACAGTCGATTTCTTCGTTCTTTCCGGTTTAATCAATATAACCGCAAAAGGTCTCCTATATTCACACCTAATCGCAATTATTGCGCTTATCTTAACAAAGAAGCAATTGCGTGTTATGCTTTTTCGAGTTATATACTTTCCTCAAGGGAATTCGCTCATCTCGAGTGTTACATCTTATGCACGCGGTGGAAAATAGTAGGGAAACCGGTGTTGTTTCCGGTAATCGCTTTACAGGCATTGCCCGTCGCATCATGGACGGACGGTTTGTTTTGGCGTTGACGACGCTTGCCACAGCGCTGGCAATGATGGTCTATTTGCTGTCCGTGGGCGCACCTACGCCGTGCGAGGTTTTATTCAAGAATCCGCCCCGCGAGCGCTTAGCCATGCTGACATTCTTGTAGGTTCGATGTCGGTCGACGGGCTGACCAATCTGGCGGATGCGGCCTACTCTGACGAAATCCTGTCAAATGCAGTTGAATACATCGACGCATCTGAGCTTTCGGTCTTCGGCTCCGAACACGAATCGATTGCGGCCTTGCGCAGCAAATTGCACGCGACCGTGCATGCGTCCGCGGGAAAACTGGAAATTGTATTGATCTCCAAATACCCGCATGAGGCCAGCCGTGTGGTCGATGGCGTCATTGAAGCCCTGTTGTCACAGGAACGTCTCAAGATGAATCGAGGCCAAGGGCTTTCCGGTCTGGATCAGAATGCGATCTATCGGGCCATACCGGCAAACCCCGATGTTGGGCCAATCGGCGCCTCGCCGGAATTGCTGATGGCGCTGGCGGCGGCATTCGGATTGGTTCTGGGGATTGCCATCGTGCTAATACGGGCAACTCTGGACCGTCGCGTCGCATCGCCGTCGCAGATACTTAGGATGACCGGTTTGCAGACCGCCGGGTATTTGCCGTCGCTTTCGCGACGGGCGTCTCCGGCGGCTCAAAGCCTCGCGGCCCATATTGATCCTACATCGGAAGTGGCCATCTCATGCCGGGCGTTGCTGATGAATCTGTTGGGAGGCGAAGTCAGCCAGCAACGCGGATCGGTGTTGATCACTTCTCCCTCGCGGGGTGAAGGTCGTTCGACGGTTGTGCTGAATCTCGCCGCGACTCTGGCTCTGACGGGGGAGTGCGTGCTTCTGGTGGATGCGGACATGCGCTGTCCAATCCAGCACAAGTTGCTGACTCAGCCCGAATCGCTTTTGGGTTTCTGTGAAGCGCTGGACAATCCGACCGCCGCGGCAGAATTCGTCTGCTCGACTCATGTGCCAAATCTTTTCTTGCTTCCGTGCGGGAAACCGTCGTCGTCCGCGGCCGCCAGGCTGCAGGGACGCGCGGTGACCGACGTGATCCACCAATTGCGTTCCGCGTATCGCTACGTTCTGTTTGACGCCGGGCCGGTTCTGGAGAATCCAGATACGGTTGCGCTGGCCGCTCGCTCCAACGCGACGATTCTCGTGCTGAGCGCCAAACGGACCAACATGGAGAAAGCCGTTGAGGCCGCGATTTTTCTCAGAACGTCACGGAGCGAAGTTGAAGGCCGCCGTGGTAAATGATCTGCCGAACGATGAACGCCGGGCAAATTTCGTGGTGCAGGCGCCTCGCGCTTCGCAGCGAAACCGCGTCGAGGAGCCGTACGCGGATATTCACGACTATGGATTGGTCGCATAGGTAGGGTCCATATCTGTAGGACGACGCGCGCATCGGCGCAAAAGAACGTTAAAGCTGTTCCATATTCGATGGGTGCATGTGGCGATCTCACAATCGCCACCATCTAAAAACTTGACGCAAGTTCTCAGTACTATCGGCCATCTGTGCCGCCGTCTCGGCCGTATTTAGCGCCGCGTCCAGGGAGCGTGGTAAAGTCCATCTCAGCCAGTCCGGGGTGTTCCCAGGTGGAATCGGGGCGAGCGATTTATTGCGGCGGCTTTTGCAGTGGTGGCCGCTATTTGTTCGTAACGATATATGTCTACCGACGTCCAATATCCTTCGAGGTCCGCCGCGACGGTCAAAAGCGATCTGAACGAGACCAATCGCGCGATGGAAGGCTGGTCGCCGATGCGGTGGCCGGCCCAGCCGGTTCGCGTGACTCCGCCCTCGCGCGGGCAACTTCTCAAGCTGCGATTGCTGATCCTGGTGGCGGCGGTCTCGGTCATCGGGCTGCTGGCGTGGCTGATGAATCCGGATCGCGTGGGCGATCCAGCGGTTTATTTGATGCTGACCGGCGCGATGGCTTTGCGGGCGTTTGCGTCGCTGTTTGAATGGTACAACTATTGGGCGATCTCGGCTCCGCCGGTCCTGCGGCCGCGGCGAAGATGGGCCGTCGATATGCTCACCACCGCGTGCCCGGGCGAACCGATCGGAATGATCGCCCGCACCCTCAAGGCGATGACCGCGGTTCGATATCCCCACAAGAATTATCTCTGCGATGAGGGAAACGATCCCCGGCTGAAGAAGATTTGCGACGAGCTGGGCGTCATCCATGTCACCCGAGAGGAAAAGAAAAATGCCAAGGCCGGAAACATCAACAACGCCCTGGCGCAGTGTACGGGCCAGATCGCGGTCGTGCTCGATCCCGATCACGAGCCGGCGCCGTATCTGCTCCACCGCACACTGGGATACTTCGAAGATCCGGCCGTGGGATTCGTTCAGTCGGTGCAGGCCTATCGCAACGCCGGCGATTCGTTCGTGGCGCGCGGCGCGGCCGAGCAGTCGTATCACTTCTACGGACCGTTCATGATGGGAATGCACGGCCACGGGACCGTGCAGGCGATCGGGGCCAACTGCGTATTCAGACGCGTCGCCCTGGACACGATCAGCGGGCACGCGCCCGGGCTTGCCGAGGACATGCACACCGCCATGCGCCTTTTCTCCAAGGGATGGCGTTCGGTTTACGTGCCGGAAATCCTCACGCGCGGACTCGTGCCCTCAACCCTCGGCGCGTTTTACAAACAGCAACTGAAGTGGAGTTGCGGCGTATTCGATCTTCTGTTCCAGGAATATCCCAGCCTGTTCAAGGGATTCAATCTCCGCCAGAAAATCCATTTCCTGCTCTGTCCCATATTTTTCCTGCGAGGCTTGGTCGGCCTGCTGGAAATGGTGGTCCCGGTGCTGTGCCTTTCTTATGGGCTGATCGCCTGGCGGGCCACGCTGCCGCAGATTCTCGCCGCCGTGGCTCCGATGTTGATTCTCGGAATGCTGGTGCGCCTTCGGGTCCAGCGATGGCTCCTGGAGCCGCGCGAACGCGGGATTCATCTGGCCGGCGGCGTTCTGGCGACGGCCACCTGGTGGGTCTACTTGGTTGGAGTTCTCTGCGCCGTATTCCGCATCAAAGTGCCCTACATCCCAACTCCGAAGGAAGACAAGCCCAGCGACGCCGGTGACGTCGCCATGCCGAATTTCATCGCCGGTGGAATTCTAACGGTCGCCGTCGTCATCGGCGTTTACAGGGATTCCTCGCCCGCCGCGCTGTTTATGGGCGCCTTGGGTTCAGCCAACGCCATTGCTTTGATCTACGTTTCGATTATCGCGCAGCAAAGCACGCTGTGCGCCCTTCGCCGGCGTCTTTCGATGATGCGCAAGGTTCGCGACGTGTTCGTGAGGCCGGTGATTCGCGTGCTGGGCCGCTTATACGATGTCGTTCTGGGCCAGATCCGCGAGGGCCGCGTGATTCCCGCCGCCATCGCGCTGACGATCTGCGCCGGCTACGTGATCGCCATGGTGCGGCCCCAAGCCCAAACGATTGAAGTTCCATTCGAGTTGAACAAAAATGTCAACGTCGGCGGTTTCTACACCGGGATCGATCTGGGCGACACTCAAAGCACCCGAAGGTCATCGAGGCTCGCGTCCCTCCAGAAGGGACTCGATTTTAATTTCCGCATCGTCGCCCTGAATCAGTGGTGGACCGCAAACGCCGACGCGGACTTCCCGATCACGATGCTGAAGGAAATCCGGCGCGGCGGCGCGATCCCGATGATCAACTGGCTTCCGTCAAGTCACGGCCCTGACGCGGCGACGGTTCGGCCGGGCGATCGGGCGATTCTCAAATCCATCGCCGCCGGACGATTTGACGATTACATCCGCCGCTTCGCGGACGACGTTCGCGCCTTTGGCGAGCCGGTGCTGATCTGTTTTGCGCCGCAGCCGGACAACCCGCAAATGCCCTGGTCGGTGTCGGGTGGCAACAGGCCGGCCGATTTCATAGCGGCTTGGCGACGGATCCTTACCACGTTCGACTCTGAAGGCGCCACCAATGCCGGTTGGGTCTGGAACCCCGCCAGCGCTCAAAGCATGGATTTCTATTTCCCCGGCGAAGCCGGAGAAGGCTACGTCGATTGGATTGCCGTGTCCGGCGCGAATGGCGCCGACGCCGGCGCCAGCTCATTCGGCGATATTTATGAGCCGTTTCGCTCGAGAGCAAAGGCCTGGCATTTGCCCGTCATGATTATGGATCTGGATGCCCCCAAGGCCGACGCCGATCGCGCCGGATGGATGCAAGATGCCATGTCGAGAATCTCACGGTTTTATCCCGAGATCAAGGCGGTCGTGTTTCGCGACAGCAGTCACGAGCGCGAGAGATCCCCGGCGCATTGCTCGATCCCGGTCAAGCCGGCAACTCAGGCTGGACCGACGATTCCCTGGCTTTGTCGTCGATGGGCGAGGGACTCAAATTGGCGCCCTTCAGTGACGGCGGCGCTCGAGCGCCTCTCAGCCGATCAGACGCTCTGGGGCGATCTGCAACCGGTTCGCTCGCCGTCGCCGTGCGTGCGCGGCTCGCCGGGGCATTTTTCGCTGATGATCGACGGGGCCCCTTACTACATCAAAGGCATTGCCTATAACCCGGGCCACGACTGGCGCGATGCCGACGTGCCCCTCAGCCACCGTGAGTTAAGCGAGGACTTTCGAGCCATCCGCGCCATGGGCGGCAACACGATTCGCCGCTACGGCGAGACATGGTCCGACCGCAACATTTTCAATGCCGCCTCCGATAACGGGCTTAAGGTCCTGTATGGTTTCTGGTTCGTTCAGGATGTCGATTACCTGACCGATACGGAAAAGGAAGCGGCCTACGAACGGCAAATCGAGGAGACCGTGCTGGAGTATCGCGATCATCCCGGCTTGCTCGGCTGGTGCCTCGGCAACGAGGTGTGGGGATTGCTGAAACACGAATACGGCCAACCCTATCTAACCGAGGTTCGCCACTCCTATGTGCTGTTCGTGCAGCGAATGGCGCAGCGGATCAAAGAACTCGACCCCAATCATCCCGTTTTCTGCGCCAATGAATCGACGCAAATTGCC
Source organism: uncultured Phycisphaerales bacterium (assembly GCA_963771925.1). Taxonomy (GTDB): domain Bacteria; phylum Planctomycetota; class Phycisphaerae; order Tepidisphaerales; family Tepidisphaeraceae; genus PALSA-1353. The sequence continues at coordinate 77,324 of CAVYVE010000003.1, read as the reverse complement.
GGAGCCATTTCGGATTTTGCCAAGGGCGCGCCGGCGGTGGATGTCATCGCCGTCAATAGTTATTACGAACCGGACATTTCCCACCTCAAGGAGATCGCGGCCCGCATCGATCCCACCCGGCCTTATCTGGTCAGCGAATTCGGACCCAATGGCTACTGGGAAAACAAATACAACGAATACGACGCCGGCGGCGGATTGGTCGAAGATACCGCAATTTACAAGGCTTGGCTTTACTCCCATCGCTGGCGCGAATATATCCAGCCCAATGCCGGTTGGAACGTCGGCGGCATCGCCTATTGCTGGCGAGACCGCTACGAAGGCACGGCAACTTGGTTCGGAATCGCTGATTTGGATGGCCGGCTTAAGCCAGCTTATTTTGCTCTCAAATATGCGTGGTGGAATCCCGACCCGAAACTGAACGGCACCTACCCCTACGGGGGTCCGAGAATCGTCAACGTCGAATACCCCACCGATCCGCAGTGGCCGCATGAACCGTTCCTCGTTCGAACGGACGTGAAATCGTACAACGGTGAGCAGCCTCAGTATCACTGGACCGTGTCCGGTCCCGGTTTTGCCGCGGATGTGGGGCACATTGTTCCCCTCCGTGGCGGAGCGGATGCCATGATCGATTTGCCCGGTCAGCCTGGTGACTATCGTATTCAGCTCGAAGTGATTACTCCCAGCGGTATGGATGAAGCCAACATTCCCGTCCGGATCGGGAATTCCCATACCCATATTCCATGGAGGCAGGGCCAAGGCAATCCATGAATGCGAAAGTTCCCATCCACCTGCAACGCGCCGGGGTCGGGGTGATCCTGGCGACGATCATTTTTTTATCGGCTCACGCCGCGGTGGCGCAGTCTCTCAACTTTTCGGGCAAACTCACCGCCCGCCAGTATGCCGCGCAACTCCAACACGCCAGGCGGCTCGAAGCCAAGGCTTATCAAACCAAGTCCGAGGCCGACTGCGCCGCCGCCGCGGCCGCGCTGGAGGTCTGCTCTGAAGAACATCCCGAAGATATGTCATTGCAACGCTCGCTGGGATACCTGTACCTCGCACCATTGAACGAGCCCGCACTGGCCTATCCGCACCTTGAGGCCGTGTACCGCGCCGCGCCCGAAGTGCCGGGCTGGGGCGAAATGCTCGCCAAGGCCGCAGGGCTTACCGGCCGCACCAGTCGGCAAATCCAGGTGCTGCGCGAAATGGCGCAGCGCAATCCCTCGGATCCGTGGAGCCGGGTCAACTGGCGCAGGCGCTGGAAAAGGCCGGTCGATACAAAGAAGCGGAACGCGCCTATCTCGACGCACTGGACCTCGCCCCGACGGACCAGTGGATCAATCTTGACTACGCGCAGTTCCTCAAATCGCGTGGCCGAACCGACGAAGCCAGGAGGATTGCCCAAAGCGTTCTGGCAAGAGATCCCAAATCCGCTGCCGCCCTGGCTTTGCTGGGAGACATCAATCGCGCCAATTGGAATCTAACCAAGGCCCAGGCCGAATACACCCAGGCCATGCTTGTCGATCCCAGCTATTACAGCGCCAAATCCGGCCTCAACGAAATCCAGCAAAGCCGGGCCGCGCAGCTCTCCTCCAAATACTTCTACTTTCAGGGAACCGACAATTTCTATCAGTCCGGATTGTTCAACACCCTTTCGGCGGCCGTTTCGGATCACGTGCATGTCGACGGCACGTTCAACACCGGCTGGTTCAACAACCATGACACGGATTTCGGCAACGTAACTCGATACGAAGAGGGCTTGGGCGTCGAAGATCACGTTGACAGCACCCTCTCCCTGCAAGGCGGCGCTTCGGGCTTCCAGGTCAATTCCTTTGACAAGGCCGGCTTTAGCCTGGGATCGACCTGGGTACCGTCACAGTCGGCGTGGCTTTACGGCTTTTATCACTTCAACGATCCTGTCGATGACAGCATCGCCACGGTCGCGGAAGGGGTCACGCAAGATGTCATCGGTTTGGGCGCCGGCTGCCAACTCACCGACAATCTCAGCGCCAGGATTTCCGCCAGCCATGCTTTCTATTCCGATGGAAATGGGCGCAACTTCATCCATGCCGAGCCGACCTATCTCCTGTGGGCTCCGGCCCAGCTTCGATTAGGCGTGGAATACGAAGTCATTGACTATCAAATCTCCGTTTCGGCTTACAACTCTCCGCACTGGTATCAGACGTTTGGGCCGGTCGTGGAGATCGAGCCGCATATTTTCAAATGGCTCTCCGTGCACGTCCGGGTCGAGTTGCCATTTGTTCCCGACGCATCGCAATTCGGCACCACCGTGGCCATCGGCCCGGCGATGCACGTCGCCGACCATTTGGAAGCCTCCGTTGAGTATCTGTACTACTACGTTCCCGGATCGTTCACCAATTATTCCGGAACCGGATTACGAGCCGCGCTCTCTTATCGATTTTGAGGACCCATGACGGCCGATGTGGCCGTTGGTGAGGGAGATCATCATGACCATCGCCTTGCAAAGCGCACCGAAGAGTTCTGCTTCCCGTCAGGAACCCGCCGGCGCGGCGCCGCAGAGCTCGCCGGCCGCGCGCCTGCTTTTCATCGACGGCCTTCGCGGCGTCGCCGCGCTGCTCGTCATGCTCTTTCACTTCTATACGCCGATCGTTTCCAAGCTCCACTATCTGCTTGCCCCATACACGCCGGCCGCGGTGGACTGGGTCTTGCTGCAAGGCTACGTCGGCGTGGAGATTTTCTTCGTGCTCAGCGGATTCGTCATCGCCTACACCCTGCGAAACGACGTCTGCACCCCGAAATTCGCCGCGAATTTCATGATTCGCCGCTCCATCCGCCTCGATCCTCCCTACTGGGCCGTCATTTTCCTTACGATTGGATACCGCTGCGTTCTGTGGCACAAATACACATCGACGATCCTCCACTACTGGGGCGCCGGCACGATTCTCGGGAACATGTTCTACGTGCCGGACGTGATGAACAAGCTCCTGGTGGTGGGCGTCGCCTGGACCCTTTGCCTTGAAGTGCGGTTTTATCTCACCATCATCATCACGTTGATGATCGCCCAAAGGATTCGGGAGCGCTTCGGACAACGAGCGGGGAATTGGACTCTGGCCACGGTATTCGCGGCGATTACCATCTATTCGATTTTCTACCGCTACGGCGAAGACAAGATGAATTTCAGCGGCATGTGGTTCATGTTCGCCATGGGCGCCGTCTTCGCCTGGACCTTTTCCGGAAAAATCCGCGAGCGCTGGTTTTGGGTATTGATCGGCGCCACGCTTGCGGGCCAGCTTTGGCGACTCGATTACCGAGTCTTCGCCGCCGTCGGGACCATTTTGCTGATCTATCTCTGCGCCCGTCTGGGCCAGATGGCCGTCTGGCTTTCCTGGGGATGGATCCAGTACCTGGGCAAAATCTCTTACAGCCTCTATCTCATACACGTGGCTGTCGGCGTCGCCGTGATCGACATTTTCCTGACCTACGGCGACAAGTCGCCGCTTCTGGCCCTGTTCGCCTACATCTCGGCCATCGCTTGCAGCATCATCGCCGCGGACGTGTTGCACAAGACGGTCGAAGCCCCCTGCATGCGGTTGGCCAAGCGCCTGAAAATCCGCGGTCCGAAGTCGGCCGCGAAACCGGCCCCAGTTCAAGCTGCGGCGTCCCGGCCGTTCGACCTTCCGCCACAACCCGCGATGGCGGTGTGAGAATCGGCGGCAGGTGTTATCTTCGGAGATGACGGCATTCCGCTGGTTTAACACTGGTGGCGGCGGTAGGCGATGGCCGTTCGCTCAATCCTTGGAGAAATAATCTCCCGACTGATACACGCCGGTCCGCTCCTTCATCAGTTGCATCAGGATATCGTTCGCCAGCCGGCTGGCGCCGATGCGGTACAGGTCGGGCGTGAGCCAATCTTCGCCGAGGGTTTCGCGGAGCATCACCAAGTATTGCAGGGAAACTTTGGCCGTCGAGATGCCGCCGGCGGGCTTCATGCCGATTTTCTTTCCCGTCGCCTGATAGAAATCGCGGATGGCTTCGAGCATCACCAGCGTGACCGGTTGCGTGGCGGCGGGCTGGACTTTGCCGGTGCTGGTCTTGATGAAATCCGCGCCGGCGTGCATGGCCAGATCGCTGGCTCTGCGAACCGAATCGAGCGTGCCGAGTTCGCCGGTTTCCAGAATGACTTTCAGATGGGCCGGGCCGCAGGCTTCCTTGATCGCGGCGATCTCATCGAACACATACGCGTATTCCCCGGCGAGGAAATGTCCGCGGCTGATGACCATGTCAATTTCATCCGCCCCTTCCTCGACAGCGAATTTCGTGTCGGCGAGCTTGGTGCTTCGGGGATATTGCCCGCTGGGAAACCCCGTGGCCACGGCGGCGATTTTGATGCCGGTGTCCTGCAACTGCTCTTTGGCGCACCGCACCAGCATCGGATAAATGCAAACCGCCGCCACGTGCGGAAGATCGGGAAGAGCATCGTGCAGATGCCTGGCCTTGCTGCATAGCTGTTTGACTTTGCCGTTGGAATCCGCCCCTTCCAGGGTCGACAGATCGATCATGGAGAGCGCCAGCTTCAAGGCGTGAATTTTGGACGATTTTTGATGCTGCGTTTCTGCAGGCGTTCGACGCGCTCTTCAACGCCCACTTGGTCGATTGTGGGAGAGCGAAGAAGGTCCGGGATGGCTGCGGTTAACTGCATAAGCTCAATTATGCCGGGATTGTTGTGGAGTTCAGTTCAACGGATGCCGCGCCGTTACTGGTTGGAAAGGAATTCGGCGTCCGTATTATGTCGCTGGGGACTCTTTGCGATGCCGTTAGAAAGGGGTATTGTCGCAACAGCGAAAGAACTTGTCGCGGCTGAGAATTTTGACGGAGGACGCTTCGCGGCGATTGGAGTGGCGTTGGCAACGGTCTGGGGCGTGGTAGTGGACGCCGCCGGTGTGATCGATTGCGTGGACGATATTGTGGATACCACCGTCCCGGTGGTTGTTGTTGGCGTCAACGTTACGGTCGACAACTGCATACTGGGCAAATTGGAGTTGCCGCTGTTGCCGTAGTTGAGGGCCAGCAATCCGAAGTCGGCGCTATCGACCTTGCCGTCGTAATTGAAGTCGCCCTGATCCCAAACGGCGCCGGAAGCGCCGTAGTTGTCGGCCAGAATGCCGAAGTCGGCGCTGTCGACCTTGCCGTCGAGATTCGCATCGCCGTAGAGCGTATAGAGGACTTCGATCTGGCCGGAGGCGAGGCCCGAGACGACGCCATCAGCGCCGTCGGCAACCCCGACGCCATAATGGCCGTAGCTCGTGGCCGCGGCGGTGCTGACGATTCCGGGACCAGTCCATGATCCCCCGTTGTGGCCGCTCGCCAGATACGATTCGATGGTCGAAAACGGATCGGGGCCTGCTCCGTAGTTGACGATCACCCAATACGAGTCGACGTTGAGAGTCCCGTTGCCGATCACCTCGAGCTGCGCGATATGCTGGCCGGCATCCAGCAAAACGCTCGCGCCGCTTTCGACCGTGAGATTGTAATTGGGAAACGTGACGGAAAGATCGGCGCTGAGTGTCACGATGCCCGCGGAGACATCCAACGTCGGCGTTTCCCCGTTCCAGGTGATCGTATATTGGGCGCCGTTACCGGTCGAAAGCCCGGTTGGATTATTGATGGTGAACGTTACCGGCGAACTCTGGGCCGGAACATAATTGCCGTCCCCCGCATAAGTCCCCACGACGGTGTAAGTGCCGAGGCCGATCGGCGGAGAACTCAGCGGCGTCCCGGTGTCGGTCGTGCCGTTGTAATAGACCAGGCTGGCCGATCCGGTTGGGGCGGGCGAGCCAGTCACGCCGGTTACGCCGGTCGATGCCCAACTGGTTACGTCGCTGGTCCCGTCGTATGTGATATTTGCCGGTGCAGAGGAGATGGTTACGGAGGGCGTGAGCCTCGTGACCTCCGACGCGCTATAACCGCTCGTTTGCGCGGCATTGGCTGAAACGATCCAGTAATAGTAATTGGTTCCGGAAGCCGCCGAAGAATCGGAGTACGACGTGCTCGTCACGTCGCCGGCAAGTTCCTTGGCCGACAAAACGCTCGAGGTGGTGTTTCGCCAAACTTCATACGACGTGGCCCCGTCGACCGCGCTCCAACTGACATTGGCGGGACTGCTGTTGGTCGCAATCGCGGCCACGAGGCCCGTCGGCGGCGGCAGGCTGTAGGCGCGCCACATAATCCACATCCATCGTCTGCGTGCTGGTGATAGTGCCGGGGGCGAAGTCGCCGCCTTCGCAGACGTCCAGGATAATGAAAAAGGGCTTGCCGTTAAATACCCAACTGCTTCCCGAGGGAATGCTTGCGGGGGTCAGCGTCTCGAAAGCCTGGCCGTCAACCGAGAATGTGATGGAATTCGGTCCCCAATTCACGGAAAAAATATGATAGCCGGAATAAAAGTCCTGGCCTCCGGACAACGTGTAGGAAGCCCCCACGCCCGATCCGTAGTTGTAATCCTGGCCGTCGGCCATCGGCCCGTGAATGGTCGAATCAATGGTGCTCGGGTTGGCGCCGTCATTTTCCATGACGTTGATCTCACCGCTTTTGGGCCAGCCGACCGTGCTGATGTCATCGCCGAGCAGCCAAAACGCGGGCCAGATCGCCCCGCTGTTGTTTCCGCCGGGTATTTTGATGCGGGCCTGGATCTCGCCGTATTCCATATTGTTGGCGATGCCGGATGGATCGACTTCCGTGCAGATTTCCGCGGAATCGTATTCCCCATTGTTCGTGGGTGAAGGCGTCAGCGACATCGCCAGAGCTTGCCCGTCGGTGGCCTGGGAATCACTGACAACTTGCAGGGTCGTTGGATTGTCGGCGGTGGAATTCGCGGCCGACGTGTTGGTGTAGATGACGTTCTGGTTGTTTGGATCGGTCGGGTTGTCAGGGCCCCATGCGGAACTGATTCCAGTGGCGCCGAACGTGTCGTCCCACACCAAAGTCCCGCCGGTAGCGCTGGCGATCGCACTGTAGGAACTGTTCCCCGACGTGTTGGACGCCACCACCCAATAAAAATAAGTTGTGCCGACGGTGACCGAGGTGTCGTCAAAGGACGTGCCGGTGACGTTGGGAGCGATATCGGTCGCGGAAGATGTGGTGTCCGTGGTGCTTCGCCATACCTGATACGACGTTGCCTCCGCCGTGGTGTTCCAGCTAACTTGGATATCTGTCGGCGTCGTTCCATTCGTCGCCAAGACGCCCGCCGGCGCGGCCGGTGCGGATGACAAAAGGACGCGGCCCTCCAAAGATTCAAGGGTACAGCAGGCGCGAGAGATGGACTGTGCGTCACGGGAAACCGATCGGCGCGGACGTCGCCGAGCGCCGGAGATGCGCCGGAATGGAATGGCCGCACTCACGCGTGAAGGCTCGCAGCACAAATATCTAACAACACAAAAACTCCGCGCCCTTCTCATCCAATCGGATTATACCGCCCGCTTTCGCCGTCGAGCAAGCGATCCCAAACAGGCCAATACGAGCAACCCCGCGGAGGCCGGCTCCGGAACCGCGGACAGCGTTATGTCGTTGGCCGACTCGAAGGCGTCCAAGGCCGACCAGTCGGCCGCCGTCACCACGTCGGCGTTGCTGCCGGCCGATTGGCCGTAGTTGACCGCCAGGATTCCGAAGTCCGCGCTGTCTACCTTGCCGTCGTAATTGAAATCGCCCTCATCCCAAACCGCGCCCGAAGCGCCGTAGTTGTCGGCCAGAATGCCAAAGTCGGCACTGTCAACCTTGCCGTCAAGATTTGCATCGCCGGCCAGGGTGTATGCGACTTCGAGTTCGCCGGAAGACAGGCCGGCGACGACACCATTGGCGCCGTCCGCATAACCAATGCTATATGTGCCGGCGCCGATCGAGGTCGGGGCGGAGGTGACGATGCCGCCGCCGCTGGTGCCGTTCCATGCTCCGCCGTTGTAACCGTCGGCCAGATAGCCGCGGATCGCGGCGTCAATGCTGCCGCCTGGATCGCTGATGATAATATGGTTATTGCCGATATCCAAGGCACTGCCGGAGGAGATGGACAACGACGACAGCGTTTCGCCGCCGGTGTTGAGGGCCAGTTTCAAGGTGCCGCCGGTGATGGAGACCGCGCTGTTGGCCGGAAGCGCCCGGCCGCGCCGATGACGAGCGTGCCGGCGCTGACGTTGGTTCCGCCGGAATAGGAATTGGACCCGGTCAGCGTAACGACATGGGCGCCGTTCGCGGTCAGCGAGAATCCCCCGCTGATCGCGCCGCCGATGGTGATGTTGCCCGCGGCCGCGTTGACGTTTGTGTTTTGCTGGCAGCGCCAGGGCGAGATTGACGGTCTGCGCGCTCGAACTATTGTTGACGATGTCTCCGGCAAGGGCGATCGAATTTCCACCCAGCACAAACGCGCCGGCCGTGGGATTGAAGGTAATTCCGTCGAACGCGGTATTGGCGGCGAAGTTATTGTTGTTGGTGGTTTGAGTGTTACCGTCGAAGACCAAAGCATTGGTGGCAACCGGCGCGGTTCCGCCCCAGTTTCCGGGAGTCGTCCAGTTATCGTCCGCGCCGCCGCCGGTCCAAGTTGGTGTCAAGTTGACCTGGACGAGGCTGGCATCGTCAACATAGAGGCGCCGCCTGCGGAGTTCGGATTGTAGAAAAACGCCAACCACTCGACCGATTCTGTTCCAATGGGGGCGACTCCGGTGACGCTTTCCTGCGTCCAGATATCTGTCGGCGAGTTCTGGTTAACATTCCCTGGCGGAGACGTTGGTGGCCAAGGTGGTCCCTGTGCCGTCGGCTCCCGAATAGAAAAGCATTTCAACGGAGTCGGTTTGGCCACTGTTCAGTTCGTCCTCGCCGTCGTTAGCTATGGCCGAGTTGTCAAAAAACCCGGAGGCGGTGTAGGTATCGCCCGCGGTGGCGCCGACGTACTGGTAGATGCCGCCGTTGCTGGTCCCAGGGTTGCCATTGTTGCCGCCAAAGGTCTTGCCGTACTGGTCACTTCCACCATTGCCGCTGGATGTCGAGGGGAGACCGGTATCGACTGTGCTGCAATAATATCCTGCGTATGGATATACCCAGTTGTTCCAGCCCATCCACGGCCCAGCGTCGGGGTTGAGGGAGTTGGTCATGGGCACGTCGCCGGTGGAGGCGTCGGGAGATCCATCAACGCCGGCGGCGAAATTGTAGTCGATCACAAGATTGGTCTGCGCACAGGCGTACGATGCGATCGCCGCCGAAAAGATTCCCGCCGTGCACGCCGCCAGGGCCGCTGATCCTCGACTGTTTCGATGGTTCCTCATGACTCCGCGCCTCCGAGAAGGGATGAAACGATGCTTCTTATCCAATCCGCGCTATCGGAGCAAGTGTAACACTGGTGGGCACTCCAACCATCTTATATCGCGTAAATAGTTTAATGTTTCGCGGCAGAGCCTGGATAACCGGCGATTGACGCCAAATTTCACGGGCATCGCGGTTTTACTCGGACCGGATTAAATCGAATGAACGAATCGCCCGGCAAAGAAGCGAAAAGCCGCAAGGCTCAACGGGCGAATCCTTCATTGGTATTGTACATCATCCAGATAAAAGGTGACCGGTTTTCCCGAGGCCGAGACCACCCAGACGAAGCCCGTGGCGATTCGGCTCAGATCTTTGCCGCTCAGGTCTATGCTGTATTGTTTCCAATCGGTGCTGAGGGTCACATCGGGCAATTCGGAGTGATCGGAATCGGGGAATTTTGCATCGGGGCCGAGGATTCCGAGCTTGAAGCTGACGACCTCGCCGCCGTTTTCCCCGCGCGCCCAGAAGGTAAGTTTGCGTGCGCCGCGCAGATCGAGTCCCGGCTGATCGCCCCAATTGTTCGCCGGGCTCTGCCAGGCGATTCCACCGAAGCCGCTGGCGGCTTTGAACTGGCACTTCATGCACGTCGTACCGGAATGCGGATTGGTCGAGCACTTGTCGTCTACCGCGAGAGCTTTCAAATCGCCCATCCAACCCGACCAGGCAAAGGGAGGAGGATTCTCCGCTCCATCGCCGTACAAGACCAGCGGAAGCCGCGCGCGGGCAGCGCCGGATTGAGAAGGGGCGGGCGCCGTGGGATGGACATGTAGCGATGCCACCGCCGTGGCGCCGCCGCCGTGACCATCATGGACGTAGGCATAAAGCCAATACGGCCCGGTCCGATCGGGCATGTGAATTACCGCGCCGTGAATGTCGCCGGATTCGATCGCACCGGGAATCACACGCGCCTCATCCTGATGCGCCGGCGGTTTGATACACCGCGGGATCGACCGTCAGCACCCATTTGGCCGTCAGGGGATAATCATCGGCGTCGCTGGCGTCCAGCGTGGCGTGAATGGTCGCGCCGCCTTCGACATCGGCGCGATCCAGCGTTATGGGATCAACGGTCGGACAAGGATGCGCCGGCGGCCGGCCTGTCCAGAGTTGCGCCATCATGTCAACTGCCGCCAATCGTGTCCCATCCGGGAGGAACATTCCGAACCATGTCGCGGTGGCTTCCTGCTTGTTTCCCCACAAAAACGCGTACGATCCGAGACACAGTTTTCCCCGTTCGGGGAGAATCGAGCGAAGATACGTTTGCCGATACTCCAGGGCCTTGGCGGTGCTGGTGAGTTCGATCGGGGCTCCCCAGGCATTGCTGCCGACTTCCCAGGTGCCGCCAGGACCAAACTCGGTCAAGATAAACGGCTTAAATCCGCCGAGCTGGCGATACCGCTGCGCCACCGATGGGCCGCCCGCGTAAGTATTGATGCCGACGATGTCGATGTCCGGGCAATATTCGTCGATGGACGCAACGCGTTTGCCGCCGATCTCAGCGATCGCCGTCATCGTCGGGTGATTGGGGTCGAGCTTGTGCACCAAAGCCGCGGCTCGCTCGACGGCCTTCCAAACTGCCGGATCGCCTCCGTCCTTGTATCCCTCCATTTCATTGCCGATGCCCCATACAAGAACCGCGGGATAATCCTTGTACCTCAAAACGGCCTGCCGCACCTTTTCGAGCTGTTCGGCGACCTGCCGCGGATTGTGGTAATCGAAATGATTCGGGCCGCCCGAATGCTCCAGCCAGATACCGACGGTGACGGTCAGGCCGAGGCGGTGAGCTTGGTCGAGTTGATCGCCGATGTCATCGGCCCCCCAGGTGCGGAAGGAATTGCCGCCGCAGCTCTTGAGCATTTTTCGGGAGGCGTCGCCACCGGCGCCTTGAATGAAATAAGGCTGGCCGTGTCGAATCAGCGTCCAGCCGGTTTCGGTCTTACGCAGTTCCACCCTCACCGGGCCAGTCGCGTCGGCAGACGCCGAGATGCAAGGCGCAATTCCAGCAAAAAAAAAGACTGCCGTCAGAATCGCAGCACGCTGAAATGTGGCCATGAAAGGCACCTCAATATGTTTTCGGTAGATCGTATCGTTGCAACAAACGCATCGGTCCAGTTTGAGCCATACGACTCAAACTGGACCGGAGTTTCCCAATCATGCGGAGGGTCGTCTATTCAAGCCCGGCGTCGGCGGTCCATACTGGCCTCGGAATAGAGACCAGCCTTTGCGCCATCGGAAGCTCGGGACGCCGCGAAGGCTGGTTGCCTGAACGCCGCGAGCTGGCGATCAATCAAGCGTAGCGACGACGGCGAGCCAGCAGCACCAACGCGCCCGCAGCCAGCGCGACGGTGGTTGGCTCGGGAACCGCAACTGCGGTGATCACCGCATCGCCTGCCGCCGCGGCGGCGCTGTCGGTTAGATCCGGGCCCACGGTTTCAAAACCGTACTGAATGATGTCGCCGGCAGCAAGACCACCGAAACCCGCCACCGACGGATTCAGCGCCAGACTGCCCATGCCCACGGTCAGCGGCGCCGTGACCTCGCCGATATAGCTGTAACCTGGCGCGAACGCCTTGATGAACGCAACGGAAGACGTCATCGGCGGAAACTGAAACGTGTTTGAAAGCACGTTGTAGTTGAACGTCCAGTTCAGATCCGTGATGCTGTCAACCTCGCAGTACAAGCTGGCGTCCATGAGTTGACCCGGATCGTTAACATCGCCGCCGATAAACCAGTAAGTACTGGTGGGGACGCTGTCTGCGATATTCGTGTTGGGGCTCACGGTCACGGTGTCGCCTGCGCCGTTAAAGCTGGCGTCAAGAGCGCCAACGCTCCAACCGCTGGCGGAAGCGCCTCCGACGGTATTTCCGGGCAAAGGGGTCCACGACATGTATGCGTCGGTCATCGTCGCCGCACTGACGGTGACCAGGGCCGCCTGCGAATGCGCCGTCACGCCAAGCAGCGCCGCTGCGGCCGCGGTGAAGAACGTGCTACAAGCTAGAAATCGAACTCGCATCTTTCCTCCGGACAGGTTGAAATGATTGCTCACGATGCCGGATCCGCGCCGGACATCACTGTCGATACAGTACCTTACTGGCAGCATCCCGCAAGTTAATTTGGCGCAAAACATTTCACGTTTTGCGGCATCCGGTCGTACTTTGCCGTGCCCAAGACGCAAACCTGGAAAGACCGAGAAGTTTACAGGTTTAACCGGTGACTTGAAGCAGACGCGAGCAGAGCCGCATTTTTTGGCGGCGGTTTGCATGGTGGACGATGAGCCTATCTTCCGCGAAAGGCTTGCTTGAGCCAGTTGATTTCGACTCGTCCGGCCTTTCAAGAACGAGTGCCCTGCGCAAAATGGTGCGCGTTCTTTTAGCAAGCCTTTGAACCCGGCGCGAAAACGGAAGTAGATGTCGTTATTCGGTCGTATCAGTTTCACGCGCTTTTGCTCAACAAGCGAATGGCGGGCACTTGTACCCCAAACCGCGCTTTGTAAACCGAGCATGGCGGCAGCGCCACGGCGGAGTTAGCCGGTCCGCATCGCGTCCGATATGTTCTTTTGCTGGAACTCGTTCAGGGGTTCACGTTGATGTTCCTGCCCTGCAGGTCGGTGGTGTAGTACTGTGGCGGCGTCAAGTTTGCCCCGCCGGGATTGGGCTTGATGAAGTGCGATTCCACATGGCCGTCGACATAGAGGAAATTGGCGGCCCTGTTGTTCATGTGACGCCAGCGGATTTCGCCATCGGGCAATTCTGGCCCTGACTCTCCACCCGGCGAGCCGTCATCTGTGTTCGGGCCCGGATCGATCGAGCTGCCGTTATCTGTCGCGTCGTTGAACAGCAAATAGTCCGCCACAAATTCATGTCCCAAGCCCAGGAATTTCCAATCATCGATGGCGTACGCGGTTGAAAGGCGCCCCAATAATTGTCGTCAGCCGAGCCGTTGCTGGCGGTGCCATTTACCCTGATCTGTACTCCGTCCATGATCAGCACGATCTCCGATGAACGTTGAATGTGGGCAATTTTATACGGTACACACCCGTGGTAGGGCGTTCCATCGTTTAACACCGTACCGAGATTCGGCATGAGCCTGGGATTACAGGAATAATGCAATCCGCCATCGCCCTGGATCGTATCTACATCCAGGAATATCCCGCGGTTGAATGACTGGTATCCGCCGGTGGTGCCTTGCTGGCCGTAGGTGTTGCCGAGGCGGCTCGAGAGCTCAAAGGTAAGCAAAGTGGACCAGTCGCCGGCGGTAGCAGCATTGTAGATGGGGCCGCCGGCCCAGTAGCCATACGGCAATACTCCCTTATAGTCTCCCGTGTAAAGCACGATCGCCTGCCCAATCTGACGGAGATGAGTTTGGCAGGTCAGGAGGTTGGCCTGCTGGCGCGCCCGGTTCAGCGCCGGCAGCAGAATCGCCACCAGAATGGCGATGATGCCGATCACGACCAACAACTCCACCAGAGTGAATGCCCCGGCGGGGCGTTGACGGGTACCAAGTTGACTTCCCGATGTCCGTGACATGAGATAGATGTCCTTTTGTCAGAGAGGCGCTAAAGCGAGGCCGCGATCTTTCTAAAGGATCGCCGTGCCCGACATGTCGCTCCGCCGCCCCAAGGCCGTTGTAATTTTAATTTGCATCAGGCCGCTTCCAAGGTTATTTTGCGTAAAATATTAAACGTTTTGCGGCAGAGAGGCCCAGCGGATGCACCGAATCGGAATCCAGGTTGACTTTGCAGGCGGTTACGGCCGCGGAGTGCTGCGCGGGGTCATGGCCTACGCCAATCTTCGGGCGGACTGGGAATTCGAAATGCCGCCCATGTACATGCTGTCCTCGCGGAAGCTGGACCTGCGCAGCGTCGATGGGGTGATCGCCATGATTCACGCCGCGCGCAGCTTCGACCGTTTCCAGCGTGTCCGGATGCCGATGGTCAATGCCGCGCGCACCATTTCGGCCCGGCAACTTCGCCAGGCGCACGTGCCCACCGTTTTGCCCGACGATCGCGCGGTTGGGAAAATGGCGTTCGTCTATTTCTGGGATCGTCTGTTTCGTTCCTACGGATTCTGCGGGCATCCAACCGCGTCCTGGTCGCTGCTGCGGCGCGATGCGTTTGCGGCCGAGTGCCGGCGGGAAGGCGTTTTCTTCAGCGACGCCGCCGCCGCCGATGAAGTGCCCGAGGAATGGATCAAATCCCTGCCGCGCCCTGCGCGATCCTTGCCGCCAACGACCGATACGCCTGGCACGCCATCGATATTTGCCGCCAAAATGGGATTTCCGTCCCCGAGGAAATCGCGGTCCTCGGCGTGGACAACGACGTCCTGCTGAACGAAATGGCCCGGCCCACGCTTTCCAGCATCGATCTGGGCGCCGAACAAATCGGTTTCGAAGCGGCCAAGACTGCTCGACAGCCTGATGAAAGGAGAAACGCCCCCGCGCAGCCCATCGAAATCGCTCCCCACGGGGTCATTACCCGCCACTCGACGGACGTGCTCAGCATCGAAGACGAAATCATCGCCGAGGCCGCCAAGTTCATCCGCCAGCATGCGTCGGAACCCATCAGCGTCGAGGACGTTTTGAATGAGGTGGCGATGAGCCGGCGCAATCTGGAGCGCCGGTTTCGCCACGTCATGAGGCGCAGCCTGCTGGAGGAAATACGCCGGGTTCATCTCGATCGCGCCGCCAAACTTCTTCGCGAGACCAGCCTGGACATTCCCAGCGTGGCAGAGCAATCCGGGTTTGCGAGCCACGTGCGATTCAGCACGGTCTTCAAAGAACGTCTGGGCGTGACGCCCACGGACGTACCGCCGCAGTCACCGGGTGGGAATGACGTAGAAAGTTCATCTTCCGAGGATTTCGCGGGTGAAACAATACCTCGAGCCGCGTCACCGTGCCGCGACGCTGGAAAATCTCCCTGGAGATGCCGGGGTCCAGACCGCGTGCGATGCCCACAGATTCACCGAACCATCCGACCGATGAACTCGAATGTTCGTTGTCCGCTCATGTTCCGTCGCACGATACATCATCGGGCACCTGGCAGAAAGTGTACGCGGCCATCCCCGGCCCAAGGTCGATGGACCGCGTTGATCCGTCCAGCGCTACGTAGGAAAAATGGCCGGCTCGGCTGAGCAGTTCCGATCGGCGCAGGAGCCGAGGTCGAAACAGATCGGTCCGCCGCGCACGCGCAGGCCCCATTCGCCGAGGCGGGTGAGAATTTCTTCCTTAACTCGCCCGGTCATGCCGGGCTGGCGTGCTCCGCCGCCGAGCGGCGTGTGTGAATAGGGGTCGGTGGGAAACGCCCCGTATTCCGACGCCGTCTTGTTGAATTCCAGCCCGGCCCGCACACGGTAATAGATATCGGCCAAAGCTTCGATTTCCGCATTCGGAGCATTTTCCTCGATGGCTCGCCAAAAACATTCCTGCACCGCCAGCAGCAGCTTGGATACCATGTGCCAATAGATGCACCCAATGCCTTCGTAAGCGTACATCGTTCCCGACCGGCCGGTGAAAGAATCGTGGTCGAACACATCATCGTAAAGCTTAAGCACTTCCGGCCCGTGCGATGCGACCAGATTTTCCCATCGCCGTTCGGTGGCGAGTCGCGACAAGGCCTCTTTCACCCAGCCGCTGTTCTGAAAGCTTCCGTTAAAGCGATAGGCGTTATCCGCGTCGCAGGCGATGATTGAATTCTCACCGGCTTCGATCATCGCCGACAGGAGCGGCGAACGGCGCACGGCGTCGGCCGGAATAATATTCTTCTGCAAAAAGCCGGGAAGGTCCTTCACCGGATAAAGCATGAAGCTGCGCTGATCCGGCCGGTAGAGCCGGCTTCTGAACATTTCCGAGAGCAGCGCCAGTGCCTGGGCAGCATTCGTCGTTCCCGAGCTGAGGATCGCGACCTGACCTTCGAGCATTTCATGAAGATGGCGAATGCTGGCATGGTGATTGCCGCCGGGGAGGTCGAGCATATTGTACGAATGAAATAACCCATCCTCCCGCCAATTAACGGCCAGTGAATGGTCCACGAAGCGCAAGGCCAGGTTCAGAAACGTGAGCAGTTCCTGGAGCGGACAGGATCGCCTTTCGGACGAAAAACCCTTTGCATAGACGCAAAGGCGATAATTCTCGAACGCCAGCCCCAAGTCGTCCATGAGCGTTCGCCGCTGCTGCGACGAAAAACGCGGTTTCGCGAGGAGAGGTTCATGATTCCGCAGCACCTGGTGAAGGTCACTGGCCCATGTAGCGACCTCGGTTGAAATATCGCAGCGGAGCCCCGCGATTGGCGCGAGAAGGTCGGCAAGGAAAGCCAGGTAACGCCGCAGATGGGCCAGCGTCACTACCGAAATGCCGTACCCTGGCAGGGCGTTATTGGCATCGTTCCACTCGGGCCGCTGGGTATTCATCCAGACCCCGCCGTCCGGAACCAAGTTGGAAAGCTTGGACAACAGCGGCACCAGCAGCTTTTCCAGCAGCGTGGCGTGATAGACGTTTCCGTGCTCATCGTGAAGGAGTTTGCCGTCGGCGCCGATCGCCGAGACGAGGCGATCGATGCGCGCCGCCTCGGCGGTGTCCCAACAAATTGTCTCGCGAGGATTTTGCACCATGGCCGGATAGGAGCCGAGCCGATAAGGCACGTTGGCGTAACTGAAGACCCTCCGTTCGAGCAGCGATTCCAGCCGGCCGGGATGGAAATCGCGCGATAGCTCGAGAAGTTTCAGCAGATAGTCGATTTGATGATCTCCCCAATAGCCGATGTGCGACCACGGGTCGTTGGGTTTTGGAATCTCCCAGTCGATTCCCTCGGAAGTGATGCGATACGGATTAAATCCGTCCACGGTCGAGGCGTTGACGAATTTCGCGACGAATCCCTCGATCAATTCCGGGAATGTCACGGCCAGCGCTTCCCAATTCTGAAAGATATCCCGCCAATTCCCCTCATAACCGATCAGTGCGCTGCCGTCCGGATTGCGGACGCGGATGGAGAACCAGTTCCAGGGCCGGCTGGGATCTCCATGACGCCGGCTGAAAAACAGCGGAAGATACTCATACGCCAGCCGCGTCAGGTCGCTGGTGGCGAATTGGTCCATCAGCGTCACCAGCTCGGCGATCTCGAGGGTGTCGGGCAGCTTTCGCAAAAGGTCGCGGTTTGCCGTATAGGCCGCAAGATTGCGGTCACGGACGAAGTTTGAGAATTCCTCGGCTCGGACGCTCGCCTGCCGCAGCGGCACGCCGCCGCGCATCGCGTTGAACAGCACGTTCGTGAGATGGTGCGCGCAGGTCATTCGGTCGTTGGATACCTGCAACCCATCCGCCTCCGCGACGATCCGCAACAGCCCGTTTTCGCTGCGATCGACATCTTCGCGCACCATGCGGCGAATTTTTTCGCCATCGCCGCGCAGCATCGCCCGCGTCTTGGAAACGCTGAGGTGGTCCTGATCGACATCGCACACGATATCCCAGCCGATGATTTCCCGCGGAGCCAGATCCTGCGATGCGTGGAGCAAAAACGCGCCGCGACAGCCGGCGACACGGGGGGTCGGCGGAAGATCTCGATCCTGGCGAAAATCATTTCTCATCTCTTCGCGGAACAGAACCGAAGCGTTTGCCAGCCCCCGGCTCCAGACCGTTGTGGCCTTGAGCACTTCCGACGGCTCAGGGCGGTCGGTCACCGCCGCGGTCAGGCAGTACATTGCCAGCCCCGTCGTCGCGTCCAACTCGTTCTGCTTGTAAGCATCGAGCAGCGGGCTGAGGCTTCCCTGCATGGCCAGATGCACGCCCGACGGAAGAATGTTCAAGAGGCCGTCGAGCATTTCGACTCGGACCAGGGAATCATCATCATTCATCAGCGACGCGGTCCTTACAAATCCAAACCGCGTGCTGGTTGCCCAGGTATACTGGAAAATCAGGTGCAGTTGCCGATGCACTTCCTCGAACATCAGGCGGTTTCCAAGCAGCGCTCTTGTATAAATTCCGCTCGATGGAGGGATGCGACGATTGGCACGCAAACGGCTCCCACATCACCGCCGGCCCGGCATTGCGCCAAACCCTCAGCAAGGTTGCGCCGCCCGAAATGCCGTATCCGCGGTGCAGGCGATCGACCGATTCGTAAGGAAACAGCGCATGATCCGCATCCCCGCGTCCGGCCGTAATGCCGCCGGCCGAAGAAGCATACATCCACAGATCGGATTCGCTGGTGATGGAGATCAGAAACGGCTGGAGCCGATCGTAGTCGCGTATCTGATACATCTCCACGCCGTCGACGCGGACGAATCCTTCGCGGTGCGTGCGGCGGCCGATCGCGGACACAACTCTGGAAGAAACCGACATGGCAAAAGCTCTCTGTTACAGCCGGGGTTGCGGAAGCAGGAAACGGAACGAAGAAATCGCTGCCCGGCGACTCCACTAAATGTACCACGGATGCTCCGCCGCATTCTGGATTTTATTTCATATTTCACGCCGTTGCCCATTTCGCCGTCGCGCCTCCGCGCCGAGGCGCTGGATTGGGCTTGGAGCAAGGCTGAGGTAGAAGAATACGCCGGCGGCGACCAAGACGCCCCAGGCAATGTCCGGGTGAGTGCCCTGGATGTATTCCCGGATGGTTTGGCCGCTGGCCGGGGAAAAGAGCCGGGGGAAAGCCTTGCAAAGCTTCGCGCCGAAAGCGCCCACGTCGCCGTGGTCCATCATGACATTGAGCGTCATCACGGTGGTAACGAATGACAGAAAAATGCCGAGCAGCGCCGCGCCGATACTTTGGCCGACACTGATGACGGAAACTCCGGCCGCGAATAGGAGATACCGCTCCTGGATCTGAACGGGAAACATAAAAAACAGCAGCCAAGGCGTCACGAGGGCAGCCAGCAACCTACGGTCATTGCGGCGAGCCTGAAGTCCAATGGCGAGTCCGCTGATCGTGAGAAGGATCGCGTAGATCGTGTCGAAGAGTTGTTTTGAAGTGACGTTCAGAGCGGAGGCCGGCCACCAGAACCTGTCCCTGATGAACCCCGGCCAATGCACCACGATCGCGGGAAGAGTGAAGGCCGCGTCGTGAGCCATCTGGGGCCAGTGGTAGCGCCGACCTCGAGCATTCCGGGGATATTGCTGGTCAAACCTTGGATCATGAACGGCCAGTGGATTGTGCCGAAATGGAACGCACAATCCCACCAGGCGGAACTGCCGTGGAAAACGTCCATACATAGAAGAAGACTGGTGCCGGTCGCGGCCGCAAGGACGTAAGGCTGATGCCGGGGGCGAAACCAAAGCGCGGCGGCGGCGAGAACGGCCGCCGCCAGCAGGCCAAGACGCCATCCGTGATGATTGCGCGGCAAGAACCAGGGCCAGTATGCCGCAAGGAGAATGATGACCGCGGCGGCGAGCGTCCAGAACCGGTTGGAATTCACGATGGCGCGAATGCGCGAGTCGGGGCGCTGCAATTGAATGCGCAGAATCCACGGAACCGCGGCCGCGACGATCAGCAGGCCCGCGATCCACACGATCGCCGGGATGTCGATCGTGCGCGGAATGGCGAACAGGTTTGGCGGATAAAGCGTCACAGGCAAGAGTGTTTGGATTCGGCGAGCGGCTTCGACGCGATCGAGAGGGAGATAGCTTACCAGCCACGGTGATGCGATCGCCGCAAAGCCAAAGATCAAGCCGCTCAGCCAGCGAAGGGCCGAGCCCACTCGGCCTTGAACCAGTGGCCAGAGAACAAAGATGGGGGCGACGGCGAGTTGTTGGCCCTTGAACATCGCGCCGATCGCGATCGCGAGTCCGGCGCAGAACCACCATTCGGTGCTGGCCAATAGCGCCGCGAGCAAATACCACGGAATGATCCAGGAATCCCAGGAGGGCCAGCCGTAGGCGTTCAGCAATACGGCGGGGTTGAACCACAGGAGACTGGCGGCGGCGCAGCCCTGCCAGACGCCGCGAAAATGCCGCGCGGTCGATCGGATGTTCCGCGGACGACCCAAAGTCGAGTGAGCAAAAATGCGAGGATGGCGGCGAAGGCATCCATCGCGGTGTTGAACCGTAGCACGGGCGCCGTGTAGGCCCAGGGCCGCTGCCAGGCGTCGATCAGCGGCACGAAAGCCCCGGGCGGGTGATGGGCACGCAGCCAAACGCCCCATTGCCGCATCACCAGCAAGCGCAGCGGGCCGTAATCGAGCCAGATATCCCAGCGCAGCGTCCTGCCACTCAGGCCGCTCGATGCGCATTTTTTCGTATTGGTTGAGATATCCTTCAGAACCACTGGCCTTGAGGCCCCAATAGCAGCCGCGATGGATGTCGTCGTTGAAATGAATCGGATCGGTCATGTCGAAAACCCAGTGACGCAGATGCATTCCTTCGACGAAAAGATCCATGCGACGGCGGCGATGAAGAGGCCGACGAAGCCGCGCAGGAGGCGGCCGCGCCAACGAGGCCGGCGCAGCGGCGGACATGTCGCGTGAATTCGTGTCAAGCTCTTGGGCCATGGACGGCACGAGGTGGAATATACAGAAGAATTACGCCGTAGTCGCCGGGGCCGTTGGGGCGGCGACCTGCCTTGCGGCGAAGGTAGAATGGCGGAGGCCGGATTCGCGCTAACTGCGAATCGCCGTCAATTTGTGAACGCAGGTCACCGCCAGCGATCCGTCTCCCACGGCGAAGCCGACGCGCTTGGTGGAACCCGCGCGGATGTCGCCGGCGGCGAGGATGCCGGGGACGGTGGTTTCCAGCGGGCACGGCTCGCGATCCTTCAGCGGCCAACGGCCCGATCGCAGGGCGTCGATGCCGGTCAGGATATAACCGAGCTTATCGCGCGCAATCGTTTCGGGCAGCCAGGAACATCCCGGCTCGGCGCCGATGAAAACGAAGGCGGCGGAGATGGGCAGAGTTTCGCGGGATCATCGCTCGTTGGCGAATCGCCGTCGGGATTGAATGCCCGCAGGGTGACGCTTTCCAATCGCCGCTCGCCATGCACGGCGGCGATCTCGACGCCTTCGTGCACGGAAATATTGGGCGCGGCGCGAATCCGGCCGACGAGATAATCGGACATTCCCGGCCCCAGGCGGCTTCGAACCAGCAGATGAACGCGTTCGGTCGCGGCAGCATTCGGCCAGGAACATCGCCGCCTGTCCGGCGGAGTTTCCGCCGCCCACGACGGCGACGTCCTGCGTGTCGTAGAGAATCGCTTCGACGGATGTGCAGGCGTAATGGATTCCGGCCGATTCAAATCGCTCGGCGCCTTCGGCTTCGAGCTTTCGCCAGCGCACGCCGGCGGCGATCAGCACCGTGCGGGCACGAAGCACCGTCCCGCAGTCCAGATGCAGGACGTGAAAATCGTCCGGCGTCGCGGCTGGGCTCGATCCGCTCGACGGTCACCGGCGCGACCATCTTCGCTCCGAATTTGAGCATCTGCAGAACGCTGCGCATCGCCAGTTCCGCGCCGGACAGCCCGCTGGGAAAGCCGATGAAATTTTCGATCTTGGACGATCCCGCGGCCTGGCCGCCGGGGCCGAGCCGGTCGAGCACGATGGTGGAAACGCCCTCCGAGGCGGCGTAAACGGCGGCGGCCATTCCCGCCGGTCCGGCGCCGACGATCGCCAGATCCACCGTCATCGGTCGGACAATGACGCCAGACGCCGGCGCCGTGCGCCAATTCGCGAAGCCCGGGATTGATCAGCAGCTGGCCGCCGCCGCATTCAATGACCGGCGACTTTTTCGGCGAGCCCCAGCTTGCCATCAGCTTTTTCCCCTGCTCGGATGCCGAGTCGTACCAGGTGAACGGAACGAAATTCTTGAAAAGGAATTCGCGCACGAGCATCGTGTCGCGGCATTTGCCCGGACCGACGACCTTCAAGTCCCAGCACGCCCGCCTGGGTCAAGCAGCCGCCGGCGCTCCTGGACGGCGATCAGCATTTTTTCGCTGAGTTGCGGCACCTTGTTCAGCATCTCGCGCAATCGCGCGCCCGGAACGCGCATCAACCGCGTTCGGCCGCGCGCGATGCCGGTCACGATGACCGGCCGGCGGGTCAGCAGATCGATGTCTCCGGCGAATTGCCCGGGACCATGCGTGACGACGTGCCGATTGTCGTCGGAAGGGTTCAATATCTCGATCGCGCCGGATTCGACGACGAACAAATCCAGGTCGGCATCGCCCGCGCGGAAAACGATTTGGCCGTCCTCGAAGAGAGCAGGATTCGGCCAGCGGCTTCAGCGCCGCCAGGTCGTTGGCGTCAAGCTTCGGAAAGGCGATCGGGTTGGATGTTGGTGTTGAGGTGTCGGTCATGGCCGTATTGTATATCCGAAACTCCCCGGCAAGGATTATTTTCCATTGCCGAACAACGATGGAATACTTCCGACCAACCCTGCTACGATTGCACCTGAGAACGCGAGGACCGGATGGATGCGGCATTGAAAACGGAGGGCAATGATCTGGCCGAGCCGGTGACGGAACAGGATCACGCCATCGGACCGCCGACAGCGCCCATTACCATCGTTGAATATGGCGATTATGAATGCCCGACGTGCCTGAACGCCGTTCCTGTGGTGAAAGAGGTTCGGCGGCGTCTTGGGGACCGCCTGCGTTTTGTGTTTCGGCACTTCCCGCAAAGTTCGATTCATCCGCACGCCAGCGCCGCGGCCGAGGCCGCGGAAGCCGCCGCCGACCAGGGAAAATTCTGGGAAATGCACGAGGCGCTATTCCAGCACCAAAAAGAACTTGCGGAAATCGACTTGAGCCATCTGGCGCTGACCCTCGGCCTGGAGATCTACGAGTTTGAAACCAGCCGATCGCGGGAAAAACATCGCCGGCGGATCGACACCGATTTTGACAGCGGGCGTCAAAGCGGCGTGAGCAAGACGCCCACCCTTTTTATCAATGGCCGGCGATATGATGGGCCGGTTGATGCCCGAGCGATCATCGCGGCTATTGGATAACGGGATGATGTCGCGACCAGAGTAAATTTTTGAAGATTCCGGCGCGCAACCGTATTGCTCAATCGTCATGACGGCTGGCTTGCTAGTTTTCCATGGCGAGGACCACTCGAAACCGGGCTTTGCCGCTCATCATACGCTCGTAAGCCTCGGCGGCGCGATCCAAGGGGAAAACTTCGTTCATGGACCTCACGCCGGCGAGGACGCTGAACGCAAGAGTTTCTTGTGAGTCAATCGACATTCCCGAATACCATCCCTTGATGGACCGGCATCCGCTGATGAGCGCAAAGGGAGAGACCTCAAGCGAGGGAGGAGCGCCGAGGATCATGAGCGTTCCATTGACGGCCAGACCGCCCTGAACGGCGCTCATCGCGGGGCCATCGGTCACGGTTGCGAGGATCACCTTGCGCCCCCCAGCTTTTGCAGTTCGGCGGCGGGATCCTGAGCTTGGCTGTCAATGTAACGTGATGTCGCCCAGGTTTTTGGCCAGCGGTTCCTTGTTCATGCCTCGCGCGATTGCGATGGTCTTCGCGCCCATTTTGCGGCGAACTGAACGCCGAGATGGCCAAGCCCGCCCAAACCGAGCACGGCGACGACATCGCCGGGGCGAGCACCGCTGTTTCGCAGTGCATTGAACGTGGTTACCCCGGCACACATTAACGGAGCGGCCTCGACGGGGGACAACTCGTCGGGGGCCAGCGCCACCGCTTCAGCCGGGGCGATCATGTAATCCGCGTACCCGCCGTCGCGCGTGACGCCGGTCACCTGGGTCGAGGTCTGGCAGGCAAAGAATTCGCCTCGACGGCAAGAGTTGCAATAACCGCAATATCCGCCGTTCCAGCCGACGCCGACTCGCTGGCCAACCTTCCATTGCTTCACGCCCGGGCCGAGGGTGTCTATCGATCCGATGACCTCGTGTCCCGGAACCCGCGGATACTCAATGCCGGGGAAGAGCCCCTCCTTCGTCACCGAGTCGCTGTGGCAGACCCCGCAGGCTTGAACTTTGATCCGCACGGTTCCCGCCGTCGGCTCGGGGATTTCGCGCTCGAACGATTTCAAATGGACCCTTTGGGCGGGGGACCTGTACGGCGCGCATCTTCGGCATCAAAAGCTCCAATCTTGATTCCGGCGAGTTCGCCGGGTAGCACGAAACGACGCTACTGACCAAGCGACGGTTGCTCCAGGCGGAACCTTATCGCGCCGATCACGGTAATTACAACGAAGAAAAAGAGAACCGTGAGCTGCGTCAGCTTGAACGGCGGCTCGGACTCGGTCGGAGCCATCGCTTTCAGAGCCGGCACCTTGAGAAAGGCCTGCACAACCAAGACGAACACGTTCAGATAGAGGGCCAGCATCGCGGCGATCACGTAAATCCAGCGCCAATAGCGGACGAGGTGACGGCCGTACAAGGCGAAGATCGCGATCGTCAGCACCAACAGCGATATGATGCCGACCACATGGGAAGGCATTAGGTGATGGACCGGAAAGAGAAACCCTGTCACGCTCGTTGCGACCGTGGTTGCCAGGAAGAGCGCGGTCCAGCGCTTGAGTCGTCTGGCCGTCAGCAACCCGAACATCACGACGAATCCTGAGAAGATCCCCACCAGGCTCAACATGACATGAAAGATGGTAAATGCCGCCAGACCGAAGCTCATGATACGCCTCCTCTTTTTGGGAGGTAGGTGCAACCCGAAGTCCCCGTCAGGCTGCCAGTTGACGGCCTACATTTTGATTGACCTTTCCCGCTAAAGGTGCCGGTATCTGGCCCATTGCTCCTCCGTCGGGCGTTGGACCCATCCGTCGAGAATACATTGATCGAGTTCCTTGCAGGCAAAGGCGCTAAAATGCCATCCTGGACTGCAAAACTGCCCTAAGCAAAGCACATGATAAATCGGCCATAAATCAACTGGGGAACTAGGATTCGAACCTAGACAAGCAGATCCAGAGTCTGCTGTGCTACCGTTACACCATTCCCCAAAATCCTCGGAATCTCCGCGCTCTTCCGAGCAGTTTCGGACTTTACTCGATTTCCGTTTTCTTGGCCAGACTCGGTAGAATCGGCCAAGATCTGTAAGTGCGGCGCCTCTTTGCGGCGATCTCTAATTTTTCTCCGCTCCCGAAGTACCGGGCGAGCGGATCAGAGTCAGGCGCCGCCACAAATAAGAGTTACACCCCAACGACACCGCGATCGTGGAGTTCGAGATGATCCGATCCATGCCGAGCGACAGCGGGACGGTGGCGACGTGACCAGTGGTAGTCTTATACCGGTTACAGAATTGCATGCGCTTCCCGTAGCCCCGGATGTACATCCGGGGCTTGAATTGAGATGCGCACTTCGAAAATAAAAGGCGTATAATCCAATCCGTTCGGTCGCGCGTTGGGGAAAGCACGATGTCGGAAGATTTGGCATCCTATCGCCATTGCGTTGAACGGGCCCAAGCCAACTGGGCGGCGTTTCTCCAAAAGCGCGATGACCGCCTGGTGCAGCGGGATCGGCACGGGGCGGCCGCGGAGAGAGTGACGGAAAACATCCTCGAGGATTTGTTCACCACCGTCCTGGACTGGCCGGTTTCCGACCTGAACAATCAAATCGGATTTGCCGATCTGGTGCTGACGCGTCTGGGCATAAAAAAGCTGATCGTGGAAGCGAAAAGGCCGGGATCGCTGGCCTGGAATCGCCGGGCGGTCGAACCGGCGCTGGAGCAGGCCCGCCGGTACGCGGATGAACAGCACGTGACGGTGATCGCCGTGAGCGACGGCGTCATGCTGTACGCCGCCGATATTGAACATGGCGGATTGCACGATCGGGTGTTCGCATCGCTGGAGGCATCGCAGCCCTGCGAAACGCTGTGGTGGCTCAGCGTTCAGGGGATTTATCGCGCGCGGCGAAACGACTGCGACGCGGCGATTCGTCTTTTGCCCGATGCGGCGGCCGATGCGCCGCCGGTTCCGGCGGCGATTGCGACGGGGTTGCTTCTGCATCCGAAATATCAAGTGCCGGCCAACTGTTTTGCCTATGTCGGCGACGCCGGTCATCCGGCGACGTGGAAACTTCCCTATCGCTTGGCCGACGGCAGCGTCGATGCAAAGCGATTGCCCGGGGCGATCCAATCCATTTTGAGCAACTACCGCGGCGTGAATGTGAAAGACATTCCCGAAAAAGCTATCCCGGACGTGCTGGTGCGCCTGGCCCAGGCGGCGGCGCGAATCGGCAGGATGCCGTGCCAGTGCGGCCACACCGCACCCGTCTACGAACAGTTGGCCCAGGTTCTGCAACAAATTGGCCGGCTGAGCGAGCTTCAAGGTTCAACTTTTCACGGCTAAGAGATTCATCAGTTGGTCGTGGAAATCCCCGCACTGTCTTGCCAGATTTGCCAGAAAAGTCTTGCGGGCGGGATCGGTTACCTTCTCGTCCAATGCTTTGCACAACTGCATTGCGTAATTCATGGCCTCGGCCTGCGTGAAGATCAGCCGGCGCTCAAAATCCTTTCCGCTGGAAAGCAGCAGCGCTTTCTCGTCGTCGTCGGCCTGTAAATCGCGGCTCCTCTTTTCCATATACGGCAGGTCGGGAACATCGTATTCGATGCGGTTGTCCTGCTTGGGAAACTGGTCCATCTGCGTTTTGGCCGCCTGCGCAGGCGGCGCCGATTTCCTTGACGAGGGTTTTCACAGAGTCATCCGCGCTTTTGATGATGAAGATGTCCCCGACCTTGCTCTCCTTTTTCATGAGATCGTTGAGCAGGCTGTAACCTTCGTTGTGCTGGCGAAACAGCCCGCCGTTGGCGGAGGGGGGTTGGGGGGTTGTGGAACAGCCGGCCAGGGCGGCGGCGAAGGCGAAGAGGAGCAGGTTTTCGCAGGGGTTCCTCCGCATGGAAGATTTATAACATTGCGGAGATCAAATGGTCTACCGGTGAAATGGATTGCTGGGAACACGGCGGCTGAAGCCGCCGCGCCGCGCTGGAATTCAGGCGGAGGTTTGCATCCGCTTGATCTGATCGCGCAATCGGGCCGCCTCCTCGTATCGCTCGATCTTGATCGCTTTGTCCAACTGCTGTTGCAGGCGGGTCATCGGATCGATGGGAATCTTGCGGCGAATTTCGCGGGCGAATTTCTTCAGCACGCGAACCTCGTTCGATTGATGGAACGCCTCCTCCTGTCCAAACCGGGCGAAAAATTCCTGGATGTTCTCCATGCCTTTCTGGACCGTGGCCAGGGCGGTGCGGAAATCCTTCTTGTTGAAATAAATCGAAGCCTCGGCCCGGCAGTTCATCATGATGATATACGGCCGGTATTGCTCAAGGATGAGCCGGTCCTGTTCGTCGGTGGCGAATTTGCCGCAGAAATCCAGCATGCGCAGATTGCGGGCCGTGTCGCGCACGACCGCCTTGAAATCCTCCAGCACGAACAGGCCCAGGTATCGCTGGTAGTACATGACCGCTTCCTCGCGAAGCTCCTGGCATTGGTCGCGCGGTAATTTGGAAGCCGAGATCGGTTCCGTTGCGGATGCGGTGCTCGTTCAGTTCGCGCTCGAAGTAGTCCAGGAGTGATTCGCAGCCGTGGGGGCGGGCGCCGTCGGGACGGCCGGTCATTTCCATTTGCAGCAGGCCCAGATCGACGCGCATTTGCAGTTTGGGCGATCCGTCCATGCCGCTGATTTTGCGGACGTTGATGGTGCCCGGCTCATAATCCCAGCCCTTGAGGACCGGGGTGATGTCCTTGCTGGGCATTTTCCCTTCATCGCGCGAAGGGATATCTGACCGACTCATAACCGTTCTCCACGCGCTCCAAATCCCGGGCAAACGGCCCGGCCGATGAATGCTTCCGCACTAAGTATAGCACGCCCACGTAGATTTTTCGCAAACGGCCGGCCCACAACAGCCGGCAAGTCATTGCGGGTGGGACAGTTGGAATCTGGGCGTTTTCGATCTTTGACTCGCTCCGATTCCTGCGCCAAAACATAGGCATGGTCTGCGCCGTGAAATGTGCCTGTCCAAAATGCCAGTGCGTGGTGAAGCCGGGCTACTGGCGTCTTACGCGACGGCAAGACCTGTTGCAGCCGGGCCCGCGCATACGAATGCACGTCCGCCACCTGCGTTTGCGTTCATGATCGCTGCGAAGAAAAACCCCGGTAAAACCGCTATTTTGCCATCCCCCGCGATTGCCGGAACTGATCGAATCCCGCCGCCGCAACGATGATCGCGCCGGTCACGATATCCTGATCGGCATTGGTCAGGCTCGGAATCTTGTTGCATCCGTTGGCCACCATGGTCATCAGCAGCGCCCCGACGAGGGTTCCGAAAATGTTTCCCTTGCCGCCGGAAAGGCTTGCCCCGCCGATCACCACCGCGGCGATGACGTTCAGTTCATATCCGTTGGCGGTGGTGGGGTCGCCGAGGTTGTTCAGATAGGAAAACTGGAGCACGCCGGCGATCCCGGCGAAGACGGTCGCGAAGACGAAAATGAGCAGCTTGGTTCTGGTCGACCGGGACGCCGCACAGGCGGGCGGTCTGTTCGTTGGATCCGATGGCGAAGACGTGCCGTCCAAACCGCGTGTATCGCAGCACCGCCGCGACGAAAACGCTCAGGACCAGCAGCAGCCAGACGCCCGGCGGCACGATCATCCACTTCTGTCCGGGCGGGAGCATTTGCAGAAGATGGCTGATCCAGCTCGGCTGGGTCGAGATTTCGCTGCCGCCGGCCAGCCGTTTCGCAAGTCCGCGCACCGCGCCCCACAATCCGAGCGTGACGATGAACGACGAAAGATTGAACTGCGTCACCAGCAGCCCGATGAGCAAGCCCACGCTCGCGCCGGCGGCGATGCCGCAGCAGCGCCGCCACGCTCGGCGTCAGGCCGTGCAGTCGGCACAAAGCGATGACCACCGTGCACAGCGCGATGTTCGATCCCACCGACAAGTCGATCCCGCCGGAGATGATGATGACCGTCGCCCCCAGCGCCGCGGTGCCGACCACCGCCGTGTTCAGCAGAATGATCTGCAGGTTATCCAGCGTCAGAAATGTTCTCGGCTCGAGAATGGCGAAGATCGCGAAGACGAAAAACAGCCCCACGATCGGCCCCATCGTTCCCAGAAGGTCGGAAAACTGCTCGGCCGAGGACGGCGGCGCACTCGGCGTGCGATGGCGGCGGGGAGGTTTGCGTCGGTATCGGCGAGGTCGTCATGCCGTCTCCAGGGCGCCGGTGGCTTCCAGCATAATCTGATGTTCGTTGGTTTGATCCACCGGAACCGACCGGACCAGCCGGCCCTTGCACATCACCGCGATCCGGTCGCACACGCCCGAGCAATTCCGGCAGATAGCTGCTGACCATCAGGATCGCCTTGCCGCGGCACGCCAGTTCGTCGATCAGCCGGTAAATCTCCGCCTTGGATCCCACGTCGATGCCGCGCGTCGGCTCGTCCAGCAGGAAAACGTCCACGTCGTGGTGCAGCAGCCGGGCGACGGCGATCTTCTGCTGATTGCCGCCGGACAGATCGCTCACCGCCTGCCGCGGCGAGCGGCAGCGAATGCCGCAGCTTCTGAATCCATTGCCGCGATTGCGCCGCCTGTGTCGTCGGATTCACCAGCCAGCCCAGCCGCGTCATCGTCAGATTGTCCGCGATGCTCAGACCGACCGCCAATCCTTCGCTTTTTCGGTCTTCGCTGAGCAATCCCACTTTCTCGGCCCATCGCCGCGCGGGCGACGCGGGCCCGACATACGCCGCGATCGCGCACCTCCCCGCTCTTGATCCGGTCCAATCCGAAAATGCTGCGCAGCAGCTCGGTGCGTCCGGCCCCGATCAGCCCGGCAATCCCCACGACTTCACCTTCGATGCAGCGAAAAGCTCGCATCGACCGGCCTGCGATTCCCCGGCCAGATGTTTGACCTCCAGCACCACTTCCCCGGCCTTTCTCGCGAGCGCGGATACAGATCATCGACCGATCGGCCGACCATCATGGAAATGATCTGGGCCGTGCGCGGTCGCCGCCGTCGGTCCACCGCCGACGCTTTTGCCGTCGCGCAGGACCGTGAACCGATCCGAAATCTCCCGCACTTCCTCCAGAAAATGCGAGATGTAAATGATCGCCAATCCGCTGGCCTTCAGCCGCTTCACCAGTTCGAAACAGCTGCCGGATATCCGATTGCGCCAGGCTGCTGGTCGGCTCGTCCAGGACCAGCACCCGGCACCCGATGCAGATCGCGCGGGCGATCTCCACCAATTGCTGCTGCGCCAGCGAAAGCTTTCCCAGCGAAATCCTCGGATCGATGTCCGGCCGTCCCAGCTGCGCCATCGCGTCGGCCGCCCGGCGTTTCATCTCCGACCACCGCAAAAACGGCCCCCGCGCCGGCTCCATCCCCAGCAGAATGTTCTCCATCACGCTCAGGTCCTTGGCCAGCGACAGTTCCTGATAAATCATCGCCACGCCCCGGCGGCGCGCTTCCAGCGGATCGCGCGGCCGATACTCCCGCCCTCCAGCCACATTTTTCCCTCGTCGGGTGCGTGCGTCCGGAGAGAACTTTCATCAGCGTGCTTTTCCCCGCCCCGTTTTCGCCCACCAGCGCCAAGACCTCGCCGGAATCGACGGATAAATCCACCCCATCCAGCGCAACGGTCGCGCCGAATCGTTTCCGCACGCCTTCCATACGCAGGCGCGGCTTCGCTCTTCGCATCAGGCGGTGAAATCTCGTAAGAAATGTCCATCAACCACCCGACAACAGCTTCTGCACCTCCGGCGTGTCGAGGTTGTCCCGCGTGATGAGTTGCACGCCGCTGTCGATGTCCGGCTGGCTGCGCCTCGCCGCGGATTGCCCCGAGGCACGCCTTGACGCCCTCGTATGCCATCTTCGTCGGATTCTGCGACACCAGCGCGTCGATTTCTCCCTTTGTTCAGCGCGTCCACCAAGTTCGGCGTCGCAGTCGAAGCCGACGAAATGAATCTTTCCCGCCAGATTGTTTTGCTCCAGCACGTCCAGCATGCCCGACCGTCGTGGATTCGTTCGGGCAGAAAATCCCGTCGGCCTGCCTGATCTGATCGAGCAGATTCAATGCGCCGTGGCCTTTGCCTCGCTGACGCTGGTGCCGGCATATCTGTTAATCACCAGCGGCGTCATCCCCGGATTTTCCTTCATCGCGCTGAGAAACCCCGCCTCGCGCTGCATCGTGCTGGCCGATCCTTCGGCATAGCGAAGCAGCACGTACTTTCCCTTCCCGCCGAGAAGTTTCGCCAGTTCCTCTCCGCCCATCTTGCCGGCCAGCGTGTTGTTCGTGCCGACATAGCAAACAAAGTCTTTGCCGGCGCTCGCCGTCGAGGGACGAGTCGATGATGACGACGGGAATTTTCTTGGCCATCGCCGACTGCACGGCCGGAACCAATGCGACGTTGTCCACCGGAGCCAGCACGATTCCGCTCACGTTGTCGGAGGCGAACTGCTCGACGACGGAAATCTGGCCGGCCCGGTCATCCTCCTGCATCGATCCCTTGTAAATGATGTTGACGCCCAAATCCCTGCCGGCTTCCTTCGCCCCCGCCTCAACGGATTTCCAATATTGATGCGTCGTGCCCTTGGGGATGACGGCGATCGTCAGCGCCGTGCCGTTGCGATTGCTCTTTTCGGACAATCACCGCTGCCGCCACGCCCAGCAGCAGCACGATCGCGACAACCCATATTCCCTTGCTCATTGCGTTCTCCTCGCGCTGTTTGAAGTGGGCGGATTTTAATCGGCCCGCGTTTCAGATAACAGTAATGACTGCTTTTGTCATTGCCGTCCGGGCCGACAACTCTAATATGCATTGCACTACTTAGCGGGCGACCGCAGGTCGCCGCTCTTTGCACCGGAGCCGCCATGAACACCCAATCCCGCACACAACTCGCCGAGACCGTCACCCGCACCCTCGACGCCCAGGCCATCGTCGACATGCACACGCATCTTTATCCGCCGGCTTTCGGCACGCCCGTCGCCAACTCGACCGGCGCAGACCGATCCGGCCGGCCTGATGCTCTGGGGCGTCGACGAACTGGTCACGTATCACTACCTCGTCGCCGAGGTGTACCGCGTCGTTCCTGCCACGACGCTTCCCTACGAGCAGTTCTGGACGATGACCAAACAGCAACAGGCCGACCACATCTGGAAAAATCTGTTCGTCGAGCACACGCCCATCAGCGAAGCCTGCCGCGGCGTGCTGACGACGCTGCAATTGCTCGGCCTCGACCCCAACGAAAAATCGCTCGACGCCTATCGTCCCTTTTTCGCCCAGCAGGACCCGAGCAAATACATCGACCGCGTCATGGAATTATGCAACGTTTCCTCGATCACCATGACCAATCCCGTTTTCGACGACAACGAGCGAAACCGCTGGCTGAAGAATCCGTCGGTCGCGTCCGATTCCCGATTCAAGGCCGTGCTGCGGATCGACCCGCTCCTGCGCACGTGGCCGACCGCCGCGAAGCGGCTGGGCGAATGGGGCTTCAAGGTCTCCGACGAGATTTCCACCGCCACGGTTGAGGAAGTCCGCCGATTCCTCCGCGAGTGGATCGATCGCCAGAAGGCGATTTATTTGGCCGTCAGCCTTCCGCCGGAATTCCGATATCCCAGCGGCTCCGACCCCGTCGAGAAATCCGGCCAGACCATCCTCGAAAAAGCCGTTTTGCCGGTCTGCGCCGAGCGCGGCCTGCCCTTCGCCATGATGATCGGCTCAAAGCTGCGGGTAAATCCGGGCCTGCGCGACGGCGGCGACATGTCCGCCAAGGCCGACATCGCGGCCGTGGCCAACCTTTGCCGCGAATTCCCCTCAAACAAATTCCTCGTCACCATGCTCGCCCGCGAAAACCAACACGAACTTTGCGTCACCGCGCGGAAATTCGGCAATCTCATGATCTTCGGCTGCTGGTGGTTCCTGAACAATCCCAGCCTGATCGAAGAAATCGAGCGCATGCGCCTGGAACTGCTCGGAACGAGCTTTATTCCGCAGCATTCCGACGCACGCATTCTGGATCAATTGGTTTACAAATGGCATCACAGCCGCCGGATTATTGCCAAGGTCCTGACCGACAAATACGCCGATCTGCAAGACACCGGCCGCCGCGTAAGCAACGCCGACATCGAGCGCGACGTCCGACTGTTGCTCAAGGATAATTTCACGGAATTCCTGACGCGCTGAAAACGGAGCCTGAAAACGAAGCCGGGCCGTGACTTCGGCGAGCTCAGTCGAGCCGTCGGTCCGGTCCGGGGCGACGGCTCGACTGAGCTCGCCGAAGTCACGCCCCGGCTCGGTAGAAAAATGCGCCCATTTGCCAACGCCGTTGTTCCCCGCTATCACACGCAGCATGCGCCGGCTCAAGGCCCCTCAGCGACGCGAGCAACTGATCGCGGTGGCGACCAAGATATTCGCCCGGTGGGGTTACAACGCCGCGACCACCGCCGCCATCGCCGACGCCTCCGGCGTCACCGAGCCGATCCTCTATCGCCATTTCGCCAGCAAGCAGGAAATGTTCGTCACCATCACCCGCGCCATGAGCAAGCAAACTCTCAGTCACTGGCGCGAGCTGACCGCCGGTTCCCGCGGCGCGACCGAAAAGATTCGCGCCATCGCACGCCACTTTCCCGAACACATCCGTGCCAACGAGGACGCCTATCACGTCATCCATGGCGCTCTGGCCACGAGCCGCGATCGCAAGGTTCTGTCCGTCATGAAGCAGCACTATTCCGAAATCGAGCGTTTTTTCTGCAAGATCATCACGGACGGCCAAAAGTCCGGCGAATTTCGCCACAACCTGAATCCCAAAATTCCCGCCTGGCAACTGATCAACACCGGCATCGGCTACGCGATGATCGCCCTGAACCTGCGGCAGTTCGATCATTTTTCAGTGGAAGACGCGATTGAGTATATTCTGCGCGGATTAAGGGCGTGAAAAATGAGATTTTCCCCAAAACCAGATGGCCCACGAAGTGACTCGCGACGTCACCGCGTGGGCCTCTTAATCAGCTTTCGCCGACCAATCTCTGGTATCGGACCGAATCTTTTGGCAACCTGCTCCTGGGCCTGGGCCCGCCTCGGTCCACTCAGTGTGAAACGACAGGGGGCTGCCTTTTCACACAGACGGTATCATCGCGGCAGTTTCCGCCGCGATCGCACGCCCAATAGGGCGGCTTGGCGGTTTCCCGACTGGACGGCCGTGGGTCTCGCTTTCCCGAGCCCGTTCCTAGGATCCGCGCCGCTCGGCATTCCGTTACCAGAACACTCGCGGCATGTTGGGCTCGATCCGGCGGGTGTCGGAAGACTCTCTCTTCGCGATCCGCGGATCACTGGCGGCGACTCTAACCCGGATTGCCTTTCGGCCTTTTTTCGCCGATGTTTCGGGTAGCCTTGTCGCTGGCCGCCGACTTTCGCCGTGCCCGCATTTGCTTGCTTCGCACGGTCTATCGCTTTCGGAAAGCCGGACTCCGTTTTCAGGAGCGTTTTCCTTTTTCGCCGGTCACTTTCGTGCCCGACGACGGAGGGGAATATATCCGCCTCCAACAAAAATCCCTCGCTTTTTTCGAGATCCGCCCACCACTTATCCACCACCGTGCGCAAGCCCTTGCCGCACAAGCGAATCGGCGGTGCATAAGCCGGTGGATAATCTGATCGCCCAAACAGCTTTCCGTCGCGCGCGGGATGTTACGATATTGTCCGATGGACATTCCCACTCAGACCAGCCGGGCCATTCTCGATCTGGCGGCCGACGTGGTCACCCGCCGGCTCGGCGGCGACCCTCGCCCGCTCTTGCCCTTGGACGATCCGATTTTTTCCCGACCCGCGGGATGTTTCGTCTCCCTGCATCGTCGCGAGCCACATGCCCTGCGCGGATGCATCGGAACTCTCGACCCCGGCAAAATCGCTGCGCGAATCGCTCATAGCCGCGGCCGAATGCGTGATAGGCGATCCGCGATTCCTCGCTCAGCCCGTCACCCGTCACGAATTGCCCGATCTTGAAATCGAAGTCACCATTCTCAGCCCCCTGGAAAAAGCCCCATCGCCGCTGGATTTCGAGCCGACCCGACACGGGATTCATCTGACCGTCCGCGGCCGGACGGGACTGTTTCTTCCCCAGGTCGCGCGCGACACCGGATGGACGCGAGAGCAGCTTCTGGCCCGATTGTGCACGGAAAAACTCGGCATGTCCGAAAACGCCTGGACCGACCCCTCCGCCGAGCTGCACACATTCACCGCCGACATCCTCGGCCCGCAACCCATGACGCCCCTGATATTCGCCACCCGCCGCTCGCGGACTTCATTCAGCGGGTCTCTCGCCCCCCAAAATTGGCAACTGCATTTTCAGGTTTCGATCGTTCCCATCCTCCATCCCCGGCGCCGTCCCGATGAACTTCTTATCGATTTTATTCACATTCCTCACCGGCGGATTCTGGAGCGGAACCAAATCGGGCGAATCCGCTCCATCGTGCCGGCGAAGCACGTTGTAATACTGATCGCGCTGGGCCGGAACCCATCCCGCGTCGCGGATGAGCCGGCAAATCTCCCGCTCGCTGAGCCGATACGTCGTCCCCGCCGCGCTGACGACGTTTTCCTCCATCATGACGCTGCCCATGTCGTTGGCCCCGAAAAACATGGCGAGTTGCCCGATCTTCGGGCCCATCGTCACCCAACTGCTTTGCAACGACGCGATGTTGTCAAAAAACAGCCGGGCGATCCCCAGCATGCGCAGATATTCCTGCGCCCCGGCCATGCGAACCACCCGCCCGCGCAGAATGTCCTCGTTGGTCGAATCATCGAAATCGGCCGTGCACGTCCGGGTCCCATTCCTGCGCCCGGCCCAGCGGAGTGTTCTCACGCTGGAACGGCCAGTGGATGAAGGCCGTATAATTGCCAATTGCCAATTGCCTATTGCCTATTGAGGAACAATCGGCGACGGATTTTGCAAATACGCCCGGCCATCGGGCCTGGACATCGCCGAATGACGTCATTGCGGCCCTTCCCAATAGGCAATAGGCAATTGGCAATAGGCAATGCCCTCGCATAATCCTGCATATCGCGCAGCGCCGCCATGTGCTCGATCCGCTCCCGAACGAATTCGATATGCCCGATGAGCATGGTGCAACTCGTGTTCATCCCCTCCTCATGCGCAACGCGCATGACCCGAAGCCAATCGTCGCCGGTGCATTTTCCGATGCCGATCCGCCGCCGAACGCGCGGCGCGAAGATTTCCCCTCCGCCGCCGGGGATCGTGTCCAGGCCCGCCTTGTGCAATCGGCGGATGATGTCGCGAACGTCCATTTGAAAGAACCGCTCGAACTCCACGAACTCCGGCGGCGAAAAAGCGTGGATATGGATCGTGGGAAAATTGCTTTTGATGTAACGCAGCAGGTCCTCGTAATACTCGATCGGCAGTCGGTCGTTCATCCCGCCCTGCATGAGGATTTGCGTTCCGCCGATGGCACACCAGTTCGCGAGATCTTCTGCCCGATCTGCTCGTACGAAAGCGTGTACGCGTCGGAATCCTCATGATCGCGCCGAAAAGCGCAGAACGTGCACTTGGCCGTGCAGACATTCGTGTAGTTGATGTTCCGGTCGATGACGTAAGTGCGGTAATCCTCGGGATGCATCCGCTGCGTCGCCGCCAGCGCCCAGGAGCCCAAATCCTGCATGGAAGCGTTACTGATAAATCTCCAGCGCCTGGGCCTCGCTGAGCCGGCTCTTGCCCTCGATCACCGCGTCGATATCGAAAGAAAGCCGATTCATCGCGGTTAAGTGTATGGAGTCCGGCCCACCGCGCCAAAGCACCTGCCCTAATGCGCCACATCCGGCGGCATCTCGCCTGCCCGATCCTTCCTTATCACCAGATAAATCTGCTGGCGCGGCAGATTCGCCGGCTCCAGCCACTCGATCGCAATCGCCGGCCGCTGCCGCGCCTCGAACAGCACGCTGTACCCCAGCGTCGGCAAATCGGCCGGCGACACATGAAACCACGCCTGCGCGTGCTGATTGTCCCACAATCCCGCCGACCCGATCGGCACATCCAACAGCCGTTTGCACTCCCCGGCGCGGTTACATTGATTCGCCATCACATTCGAAGGATTCGGCCCCATGTGCAAAGAGACCTGAGCCATCGGATCGCCGAGGATAATCTTCGGCACATTTGCCAGCAGCCCGGTTTTCGTGACGAATTCGCAGGCGCGCTGCAGCGGAAAAATTCTCTGATGAGTCGGCTCGACCAGATAATAGCCCATCGCCGTCAGCCCCATCGCGGCGATGCCTGCGACGCCGAGGGTTCGGTGAAACCCGCTCAGGCGGTCGGCTACAAAATTCCAGCCGCGCAGACAGATGATGGCCGTGATCGGCCCCACGCACGCCAGGATTCGCATCAGCCCGCACGATCCGAACCATCCCCGCCACCACAGAACGCTGTGCAGGGTGAAGATCAGCACGAACACCCAAACGCACACGGCCAGCTTTTCCCGGCGAACACTCCAGGCAATCGCGCCGGCAAGCAGAAATGCCGCCCACGGCAGCACGTTTTCGCGAATCTCGGGCCCGAGCGTGGTTTCCAGGATCAAAAGTGCGCCGCCGCTGGCAAGTAGAACTACATTTCCAGCGCCACTCGCGGCCCCGGATGTACATCCGGGGCTTCGTATCATTCCCAGCACGAAAAGCGGAAATAAAACCGGCCCGCAATACAGCGGCCAGCGATTTGGATATGCAAAGAACGATCCATGTCCGTAAATCCGCATCGATTCCGCCGGCCATGCCCACCAATCCGTGAAAAAATAATGGACGTTCCGATGCACGATCCAGCAAGCCACAAGCCACGCCAGCGTTCCCCAACCCAGCATCAGCACATTCGCCGCGCGTTTCCGCCACGGCCCGGCAGATTCGGTCCCGATCACCATCGCCGCCCACAGCGCGCACAGAAAAAATCCTTCCGGCCGAACGGTTGGCAGATAACCCATAACGAGGCACGATGTCCAAACGCGCCGTGCCAGCCACAGACGAATCGCGATTACGATCCCCAGCGCCAGCGGCAATTCCGTCATCGTGTCGCCGGCCAGCGTAAACACGAACGGCTGGAAGATCAGCATCGGCGCCGCCAACCACGCCCGCTTGATTCCCAGGTCGTCGGCCAGCCGAATGGTCTGCCACGCACAAATCACGGAAATGATCGCCGACATCCACCGCGCGGGAAGAATCCCGAATTGGGCCGGAATCAGCAGCGGAATTTTCGCCCCGATTCTGGCCCACGATCCCAGCAGCTTCGCCGGTTCCCACAGGCCATCGCGCGCATTTAGATAGTGCATGATCGCATCGCCGTCGCCCGTCTGGGGGAAAGCGACCGCCCAGACCATGAGCAGGGCGAGCAGCCCGCCGCACACGACGGCGGTAATGCCGGCTTGTCCCCTACGTGCCGCCCGGTGCGGCGAGACTGTCAAAGGCGGCCGAGACGACTGGGCAATGGACATGAGATAACTCGGCAAGCAATATCAGCCGGGGCAGAAAATTAGTCAAAACGAAGGGTTAAAATCGCTCCTATCAACAAGTTCCGTGCACCCAACCTTTTACCTTGACCGATATCCGGGATAGGAGCATAATATCTAGCGTGCCGAAGTTCCGGATCGATAAGATCGGCGATTTGTGTCGGCAGATGTCCTTCACGCCCCTGGGGGCGCGTCTGTCGCAACTTTTGGCGGCAGAACAACTTCTGCTCGAAATCGAGCCGGCCAAAGCTTACCCGTTCAATTTCATCATCTATCGCATCACCGGCTATCACCCCAGGCAAGTCGATCATGCTCTGCTCACGGGCATGGCCCTGCAGCACGATCTGGGGTTGCTGATCGAGCAGGTCAGCGAAACGCTGAATCTGTATGAGGCCGAGGCCCCCGAGCCGGTGATGACCATCGAAGATGTGACGCAGCGGTTCAATGTCACCAGCAAGACGATCCAGCGTTGGCGGCGGCGCGGGCTGGCGGCCCGGAGGTTCATCTTTAAGGACGGCAAACGCCGGGTCGGCTTCCTGCTCGGAAACGTCGAACGATTCCTGGCGGTTCATCGCGATCAGATTATCCGGGCCGGGAATTTTTCGCAGGCCACCGAACCGGAGAAAATCGAAATCCTTCGCCGCGCCCGACGATTGGCGAATCATTGCCACTGCTGCGTGAACGAGATTTCGCGTCGGATCGGGCGGCGGCTCAATCGCTCGCCGCTGACGATCGCCCACATTATCCGCGATCACGATCGCGCCAATCCGCAGTCGGCCATTTTCCCGGCCGCCCCGGCTGAACTGTCCGAAATCGACCGGGCCGAGATCGTCCGCGCCTATCGCCGCGGCAGCGCCATCGCCTGTCTCGCTCGGCGGTTATGCCGCACGAAGTCGGCCATCTATCGCGTCATCGTTGAAGAGCGCTTGGCCCAGCTCGGCCGGCGCAAAGTTCGGTTCATCGATGATCCCCTGTATCACCAGAGAGACGCCGCCGCGGTGATCGACCAGATCGCTTCGCAGGAGGAGTTGCCGAGGGAACTCAAAGGCGAAGAGACGCGCGTTCCGCGCGATTTGCCCGCGTATTTGCAGGATCTTTATCGCACGCCGCTGCTTTCGCCGGCCCGCGAGCGGGCACTATTCTTGAAGCTGAATTTTCACAAATTCGAATTCGTATCGGCCCGGCGGAAGATCGAGCCGCAATTCGCCCGGGCCCGCGATTTGAACGCGCTGGAATCCATCCGCCGGCGGATGGCGGATGTGAAAAACCAGATCGTCCTGGCGAATCTCCGCCTGGTGGTCAGCGTCGCCCGCAAGCATCTGCGTCCGGGCCTGTCGCTGATGGAATTGATCAGCGACGGAAATCTCACGCTGATTCGCGCCGTCGATTCGTTCGATTGCCACAAGGGCAACCGATTCAGCACGTATGCGACGTTCGCCCTGATGAAGGGCTTTGCCCGCAGCGTTCCCCAAATGCTGGCCCGCGGGCACGACGCGGTTCACGGCGAAGCGGTGTTCGATGGCGTGGCCGATCGCCGTCCGTTCCGCGTGGCGGCCGAGGTTTCCGATCGCGACGAGGTCCGGCAGCTCCTTTCCGGCCTGGAGCCACGCGAGCGCGCCGTCATCTCCGCGCATTACGGCCTGATCGAAGGACGCCCCGCAACGTACGAGCAGGTTGGTTCCCGAATGGGCCTGTCCAAGCAGCGCGTCCGCCAGATCGAGCAGGCAGCTTTGGCAAAATTGCGCTCAAGTCACGGCCCTGCGGCCTAACGGCCGCGGCTGGCACCATCGAAAGCGTCACTTATTTTTCTTGCCATGTCGGGATACGAAACCGCGGTAGATCAGCCGCGAAAAAAGGGCCGAACATCGCCGTCCTCCAATTCTGAAGTTTACCTTAAGGGGCGAATGTCGGGGC
Source organism: uncultured Phycisphaerales bacterium (assembly GCA_963771925.1). Classification (GTDB taxonomy): domain Bacteria; phylum Planctomycetota; class Phycisphaerae; order Tepidisphaerales; family Tepidisphaeraceae; genus PALSA-1353. The sequence continues at coordinate 36,714 of CAVYVE010000003.1, read as the reverse complement.
ATGAATAATCGGAACCCTGTGACGAAGCGGGACTTTTCTGTTTTTTCAAAGCTCCGTTTCGTTATCATCGGCTGACAATCGTTGGGGGTTCTGTTGTTGTCGGCTGAAGAAGGATGGAATTCCACCAGATGTCATGGGGCAGATCGTGAGCGCCGCCGATTCTTTTGAAACCGATATCGTGCTGATCCCGCACTCGTGGCAGACGATTTCGTGCGGGGTTCGTCTGATGGTTCGTCTGCGCAAGGTGCGTCAGACGCCGCGTCTGCTGATCTACCGCAAGGAAGGGGAAGACCTCCGGCCTGTCAAAACGGATTACGAAGCGATCGTATCTTCGCTTGGAACGGTTGCCGAGTATGTGACGCAACCGTTGAAGCAAGGAGCCTATGTCGCGCATTTTGTTGAAAACCGCTTTAACCGCGTCATTGCGCAGCGTGGATTTCACTGTGTCGCGGGCAATGTGGTTCCATGCCTGTCGCTCGACGGCGTTGAATCGCTGCTGGCACAATTGGAAGGCGCGCGACTGATCGCCAATGGGATCGGCAAATCCGGAACGACCTGGCTCTGGCGGCTGCTGGGAACCCTGCCGGGGCAACGCTGCATCGACATGGACAGCAAGGGGCTGAGCGGGATCGATCACCACGAGCTCGAGCGCCGTCGCCGTTGGTGAAGTGTTTCACGGGCACCTTCGCTATGGTCATGAAACGATCTCGGAGCTGACCCGGCTGGCATTTCACACATTCGTCATCGTACGCGATCTCCGTGATGTCGCCGTCTCGGAATTCTTTCACAAGTTCCACATGTCTCGCGATCCACAAATGGATCATCTGCGATCTCTCGACGAGCGAGCCCTGTTTGAATTCTGCAACGTGATGAAGTGGAGCACTTCTCTCTATGCGGCGCATGATTTGTTAAGTTGGAAGGAAAGCGGGGATTGCGTGATGCTACGTTATGAAGACTTGTCGCGTGACCCGGCGTCGGTGTTGAGTGCGGCACTGCGATCTGCCTCGCTTCAGGTGGACCGTTCAATTATTGAATACGCCGTGTGTTGCAATGCCTTCGAGCGCGCCACCGCAGGGCGACTGCGTGGAACGGCTGACAATTCCTCACCCCTGCGAAAGGGAATCGTCGGCGACTGGCGCAATCACCTCAGCGATGAGACCTCCGCCAGGATCATCGATCGCTTTGCCCCTTTCTATGCTGCGTTCTATCCCGAGATCGTGAAGCGCTGACAGCCATGGTTTTACCCTGTTTTCCGCCGGGGCGGTTTACGCGAGAGGCGGCCGCGACAGCGGGAATCTGCGGAAACGAGCATCCGATTTTCTACGTAAGCCGCGTCGGTCCCGGTCGAATCAGGTGAGGCGGGGCCAAGGCTTATAGCGACGATCGGCGTTCGTCATTGCCTCGCAAGTCTCAAGGGAATTATCCGCCGTGATCGAATGTCCTCCGCCAACCGGACACATGAATGTCAGTTGAGATGCGGCTAAATCGCTGTCGCCAGGGAACGCATTTCGTGACAGGCGCACCGTTGAAAGTATATTGGGGCAGCCTTTCTGCGCTGAACTACGGTGAGTACTTGGGCGCAACATGAGTGACGTGGCCTGCCAGATCGAGGCCGTGCGGGGATTGCGGATGAAGCATACCGTGTGGGGATCGCCATCGAAGTTTGCGATCCCGGCGATCACGGTCAGTTCATACTTTGTTGGATCGCTGGCGGGGTTCGCCATGCAACTTCCCGCCGCGCCGCATTCGGGACAGATCGGGATCGTTCGGCCGCCTAATGCCGTTTTGGTGAGTTTGCCGTTGTCGTTGCCCATGGCGCGTTGGCCGAGCGTTCTTCTCGCGGCGCTGCCGGCGCATCTACCGTCGCAATGGATGCGCGGAACTCTGCCATCGCGGATGGCGATTCGGTTCGGCCACAACCGTATGCTGGCATCGCTCGCCACCCTGGGAGTGCGGCGATTCTCCAGTCCGAAACCGGTCTCTTTTTTGCAACTTCGAAACGTCATCGTCTTCGGGGGCTTGCTTGTCCTAACATGGATCGTGTTCAAACCATTTCAATCTCTTCGGTCATCCGATTGAATCGGATATGTGCGGCGGACAATTCTTTTGGAAAGGAACTCACTATGAGCCTTCAAACGGTCGCAAGGAAATTTGTGGAGTTGTGCAGGCAGGGGAAGAACTTCGACGTGATGCGCACGATGTACTCGCCGACAATCGTCTCCGTCGAAGGCGACGGCAAGGAGACCGCCGGACAGGGTCCGGTGATCAAGAAATCCGAGGACTGGGTCGCCGATAAAGCCTTCAACGGCGAGACCGTGGCCGGCCCGTTCTTCAACGGCGCGAACCCCGACCAGTTCGTCGTCTACTTCACCCTCGACATCACCCCTAAAGCCACCGGCAAGCGCATCACCCGCGAAGAAGTCGGCGTCTACACCGTCAAGGACGACAAAATCACGCGCGAGCAGTTCTTCTACGATGGCGAGCATTAACGCTATCTCGCGAATCGATCGATTTCCGCACAACCGCTTCAACCGCAGAAAGGAATAGCCATGTCCACTTTAACCCAAACCCGCAACGAGCCGGCCGGCGCCAATCAGCCAGAAACAGTCGAGAGATCGCGACGAATTATAAGGCATGGGTTGCGAAGGCGGCGAAACAGCCGATGGTGCTGGAAACCGTTGATCTCGGACCGCTCGGGGCCGAGGACGTTGAAGTCGCTGTCGAACACTGCGGTTTGTGTCACTCCGATCTCTCCGTCTTGAACAATGACTGGGGCATTTCGCAGTACCCCGCGATTCTCGGCCACGAGGTCATCGGTCGGGTCACGGCCGTAGGTCCGAATGCCAAGGGACTCAAGGTCGGACAGCGCGTCGGCGTCGGCTGGAACTCGGGTAGCTGCATGCACTGTCACCAGTGCATGTCGGGAAGCCATCACCTTTGCCCGCAAGTGCAACCGACCATCGTCGGTCATCGCGGCGGGTTCGCGACCCACATCCGCTCGCACTGGGCCTGGGCCATCCCGCTGCCGGAAAAGCTGAACTTCGCCGAAGCCGGGCCGCTCCTGTGCGGGGGCATCACCGTCTTCGCGCCGCTGGTCGATGTACGCCAAGCCGACCGACCGGGTAGGCATCATCGGCATCGGCGGGTTGGGGCACATGGCCGTGAAGTTCGCCGCCGCCTACGGCTGCGACGTGACGGCGTTCACGTCGAGCGAGAGCAAGTTCGATGAAGCGAAGGGTTTCGGGGCGAACCACGTCGTCTCGAGCAAAGACTCGGCGGCGATCAAGAAGCTCGGCGGCAGCTTCGACCTCCTGATCAGCACCGTCAACGTGAAGCTCGATTGGGACGCGATGATCGGCACGCTCGCGCCGAACGGCCGGCTGCATGTCGTCGGCGCCGTGCTGGAACCGATCCCGGTCGCGGCATTCTCGCTCATCATGCAGCAGCGCAGCGTCTCGGGTTCGCCGACCGGCTCGCCGGTGGCGATCGAGACGATGCTCGACTTTGCTTCACGGCACAATATCGCGCCGCAGACCGAGCACTTCCCGATGAGCAATATCAACGAGGCCTTCGCCCGACTTGAATCAGGCAAGGCCCGTTACCGCATCGTGCTGGACGCGGATTTCTGATCCGCTTGGATACCAAATGTCTTGCAGTGCCAAGACGATTTCGAGGTAAACAACCATGAGCGACCCAAGGAAGACAGCCATCGTGACCGGAGCTTCGCAGGGCATCGGCGCGGGAATCGTGAAAGCATTTGTCGAACGGGGTTTCAACGTCGTTGCCAATTCCCGCAAGGTGACCCAATCCAGCCGAGGTCGCGGCTTCCGACCACGTCGCCCTGGTGGACGGCGACATCGGCGAGCCGGCAACCGCCGCCAGGATCGTCGAGACGGCGCTGTCTCGCTTCAAGTCGATCGACGTACTGGTCAATAACGCCGGCATCTTCTTCACCAAGCCGTTCACGGACTACACGGCCGAGGACTTCAAGTCGCTCGTCTCGACGAACCTCGAGGGCTTCCTGTACGTCACCCAACTCTCCATCAAGCAAATGCTGGCGCAGAAGACCGGCGGGAGCATCGTCACGATCACGGCGGCCCTGGCCCGCAACCCGATCCGGGGCGTCACGGCGGCGGTGCCGATGATCACCAAAGGCGGGCTTGAAACGTCACCCAGCATCTTGCGATGGAGTATGCCAAGGACGGCATCCGCGTGAACGCCGTCGCACCCGGCGTGGTCCACACGCCGCTTCACCGAAACGACTCCGGAGGACGTGATGGAGAGCCTGTCGCCGATGGGTCGGCTTTCGACGGTCAAGGACATCACGGACGCGGTCATGTACCTGACCGACGCCGAGACGGTCACGGGCCACATTCTGTACGTCGACGGCGGCGCTCATTTCGGCCGCTGGTAACCAGGCCCTGTCTGAATGGAGTTTTCGTCGTGACCACAAGCCCAACAACCGAACGGTATACTTTCGGTTCATCACGATCCTCCTTGATCGCGGGCGACATGCCCGAAAGAAGGATCGGCAACAATGACCGAAAATTCAAGCGGAATGGACCACTAGTCAGCCACTGATAATGAGGCACGCCGTTTATGCGAGTCAATGAGCACCGGGACATTTCAAAATCGAGCAAGCAATTCGGGCGATAACGATCTCTTCGTCCGTCGCGATGACTCGAACTTCGACGCGGCTTTGGTCGTGGGAAATGACATCGCATCCGCGTTTGTTTTTTGAAGAATCGAGCTTCAATCCCAAGAAATCTAAGCCATCACAAATGTCAGCCCGTATCTCTGGCGCACGTTCTCCGATCCCGCCTGCGAAAACGATCGTGTCCAAGCCACCGAGAGTCGAAATCAGGGTACACAGGTGTTTTTTGGCCTGGTAGCAGAATAGCTGGACTGCCTCGGCAGCGCGGGTATCGGTGCCGTGCGCGGCAAGAAGGTCGCGCATATCGAAGCTTGTTTCGGAGACGCCGATTAGCCCGCATTGTTGGGAGATGAACTTGTCCATATCATCGGTGGAGAGCTTTTGGTCTTTCATCAGGTAAACCAATAGTCCTGGGTCCAGATCACCGGGTCGGGTTCCCATCACCAGTCCGGATGTTGGCGTGAAGGCCATAGTCGTATCGATTGGCTTGCCATTATGCACCGCGGCCATGCTGGCGCCTGATCCGAGATGAGCAAGAATAACCCGGCCGTTCGCAACTTCCGCGCCGGCCACGACGGCAAGTTGGCCCATAAGGTACGTGTACGACAATCCGTGGAAGCCAAACCGCCGCACTCCGGCGTTCAGATAACGGCGCGGGATCGGGAGAAGTTGGGCGATGCGAGGAAGATCTTTGTGGAACGCAGTGTCGAAGCAGGCAATCTGGGGTATTTCCGGAAATGTCTCGCGAAAACCGTCGATTAGGGCGATTTCGCGCGGCAGATGATCGAGATCGAGCGGCTGCATTCGCCGAAGTTCAGCGATTACGTCTGCCGTGATAAGTTGGTTGTCAACCAGATGCACGCCGCCTTTGACGATGCGATGCCCAATCGCGCTGAGGGTGGACTTGCCGATTCGCTGACGCAGGTAAGAGATGACGCCTCGAACGCCGTCATGGAACGTCTTGGCGGGAATGGGGTGTTTGTCGAGTTCAGACGAATTTTCACGTGTGGCCGTCAACAAGGTGCCCGGCACTCCAATGCGTTCGACCTGGCCGCTGAATACGCGTCGGAGAGGTGAAGCCGCGGAAAAGAGGGCGAATTTGATGCTGGAAGATCCACCGTTGATTGTGAGGATTAACGGCGCTTCGCCAGCCCCGTTTCTTGTCGGCGTTTTTTGAATCGGCTTAGCGGTCTGCATGATCTCAATTCTTCAAGTGTTTTTGTCGAGGGCGCCAACGTCGTCCCAGAGGTGCACGACGGGCTGGCTTTGGTCATGTTCGTAGCCCAAAATGCCGACGCTGGCGGTTTCGGTATAGAAATATCTTGCGGCCAACGGCGCAAGGCCGAGCCAGCGGGCCGCGATCATGCGGATGATCTGGGCGCTGGAGAAAGCAGCGACATCGCCGTCGATCGGTCGCACGCGTTCGATGAAACGATTCGCGCGAACTGCGACTTGATCGGGCGATTCACCGTTGGGAGCACCGTCGCGATAAAGATACCAATCGGGCCGCGTGCGATGTACTTCCGTGGTTAGAGTGCCCTCGTAGTCACCGTAGTCCCATTCCGTCAGGTCTGGACTGACCTCGGCACGATCAGCGAATCCGGCAAGTTGGCAGGTGCGACGCACGCGTAAAAGCGGGCTGACAAATACTCGGGCAAACCTCTCACCTTTAAGTCTCGCCACAAGGAGCAGAGCGTGCCGCTCACCGGTTGCGTTTAACGGAATATCGGTACGACCGGTATGTTTGCGCGAATCAGACCAATCGGTATTGCCGTGGCGAAGGAGGAAGAGCCTTGGAGGGCGCTCTGTTTCTTTCGTGGCCATCGTCCTAGCCTTTCTTGCTCTCGTTGGTGAGTAGCTTGCGGATCGATTTCAATTCCCTCTGGCGTTTCGGGGTTGTCTTCGGGTATGCCATCTTCAGTTCGTCGAGCGCGTCGAGAACAATCCGAGAAACGATCAACCGGGCATTCTCCTTGTCATCGGCGGGAACGACATACCAGGGCACATGGTGAGTGCTTGTGGCGTTCAGGCATTCCTCGTAAGCCACCATATATTGCTTCCAGTATTTCCGCTCGTGAATGTCGGCGAGGCTGAATTTCCAGTTCTTGTGCGGCTCATCAATTCGTTCCAGAAATCGTTTTCGCTGCTCTTCCCGCGAAAGGTGAAGGAAGATTTTGATCGTACGGGTGCTATTATGAAACAGGTGGCGCTCCAGGTCTACGATCGAGCGATACCGATCTTTCCACAGTGTCTTGTCGCCACGCAATTCTTCTGAAAGCCGCTGGCTGGCGAGAATCCCCGGATGCACCCGAACGACGAGCACTTCCTCGTAATAGGAGCGATTGAAGATGCCGATTCGTCCGCGTTCGGGAAGCCGGCACGTCGTGCGCCAGAGAAAATCGTGCTCTAACTCTTCGGCGCTGGGTTGTTTGAAACTGAAGATTTCACACCCCTGCGGATTGACTCCGGACATGACGTGCCGGACGGCGCCGTCCTTTCCGGAAGCATCCATGCCCTGAAAGATGAGCAATAACGCATACCGGGCGGACGCATAATGAAGGCGTTGTAGCTAGTATAGCTCCTCAACATGCTCCGCGAGGAGCTTTTGATACTTCTTCTTCGATTTACAAAAGGGCTTCACGATCGTCGGCCATTCCCGGAGTTCGATCTTGTCTCCGGGATCCACCCGGAAATCCTTTGAGTCGATTTTCATCGTTATGCCTTTAGCGCCGCCGCGTCAGTCAAAGCTCCCATGTTGTTCGCAAAAGAAGGTAATGGGCTGAAATTGCGTTGGATTTTAAACACCAACTTGAAATCTTTATCGAATTGGTCCGCGTGAAATGCGCGCGACTTTCCGGAAGGGTCCTGCAATACCTCTGCTGAAGACATGGCGATAGGTCCGAAATGTCCCCAACAGGTCTCATAGCCGCTGTCAGTCAGGTGCATCCACACTTTTATGTCGCCATTCGCATCCCACGGGACCTTCAAAACACAACCGTCGACTTCGGCATTTCCTTTGACGCTCTTCTTGGCCTTGATCGTTTGACCGCCCGCATCGATTCCACATTCGATGTCCCACGAGCCCATTTTCTTCTCTCGCAATTGCTGGACCGTTATCGTAATCCTCCCGGACGTTCGGGCGTTGTCGAGCCAATCGAGCAACTCTTTCACCTCTCGCAGCTCAAATTGTACCTGACCATCACGTCGCTTTAATAACGACCTTGCGCTTCGGCGGAGTTCATCGAACGTCTCCAGTCGAAGCTGTTCCGTCCTTGAGGCGGTTATAGCCATCGATCACTTCGCGATACAGCGGAGCTTTGTCTGCTGGGCACTCTGCTGTAAGCCGCCGCGATCGCGTAACGTGTTCTGTCGATCCATGAATTGTTGCTTGAAGGGCTCTTTCTTTGCGCTTCCGTGCGTTTACTAGATACGCCAATAGGATCCCCCATACGGCCAGGAGTCTCACGAACCATTGGTACGGCGGTGCCGGGACGTCGTCGGTGTCTGAAGCGAGATCGTCACCTAAAACCGACGAGTTTTTCAAAGTGGAATCCGAGCGAGCAGGTCCATTCCCGATAAGAGGATCGCCCTCGGTGGTACTGCGCCGTGAGAAAGTCGGGCTGGCGGCTGCACCAACGGAGATCACCCCGGAAGCGACCAAGTTTAGAAGCAACGCGAAAATGGAGTGCAAGTGAAGCCAGTTCGGAACCATGATCATGACCTCCCTTGAGGCTCCGCGTTGCCGGCTGGTTTTGGCTGGACCTCGGCTTCATTTTTGGGGGTCTCGTGCTCTGAATTCTCCAACCTCTGAACGGCCTCAACATCTTTGCGCCCAAGTTCCTCGTAGAGGTCATGGACCCGCTTGACGAGCTGAGGCGTCAAATCGGTCGACGCCTTGGCTTCCGCTCCCGGCTTAACCTCGTTCTTGACTTCGGGCTTAGGCTTGGTTTTGGTTTCATCTTTTCCGATCTCCCGCTTTGCCTGATCCCAGTCTTGACCAGCCTGATCGCCCTGGCGACCTCGCTTCTCGTAGAGTTCATAAGCTCGCTTGGAGATTTGCGGGGTCAAATCGGATGGCGTCTCGGCTTTGACGTCGGGCTTGGGCTCGGCCTCGGTTTCAGGTTTGGCGTTGGCCTTGGGATCGGGCTTAGCCTCAGCTTTGGTTTCGGGTTTAGGCTCGGCTTTGGCATCAGGCGTTGCCACAACCTTAGCATCAGGCTTACTGTCAGGTTTGGCGGCGGCTTTGGCTTCGGATTTCGCGCCTGGCCCGTGACAGGATCAAAAATTCGATACGCCAGCAGTTTCACGCGGTCACTAATCAGGCAACCAAACCAGAGCATATGCCCCATACGAATGCCGCCCATCCCCAGCCCAGGGATGGCATAAGGAATCCATAGACCGCGATCAATGTCGCCATGATTTGTGTGCCGAGCACTGGCCATCCATAAAATCTTCGCGGGTTTTATGGACCAGAACGGGCCGCGCGTGCGCGTCAGAAAAATTGTCATGATGTCCGGCCACGGACAACTTCAGATACATCATTGGCTGGAGGTGCTTACGGTCGAGGTGAAAAACGCGCTCGGCAAGATAAAACAGGCCAAATGCGGCGACGGACCCCGATGACGCCCAGCACCGTGGAGACGCCCAGCACCACGACGCATGTTCCAAGCCTCTGGCTTATCCCTGTAATGAACATTGTCATAGGCGATGGACAGTATGGCGCCGTCGTTGAGCAACGCGATCATCACGATCATCACCGCCGTCAACGGATAAAAGTTAAAGATCAGGATCGCCAGCGTCATGAACAACAGCACACGCAGCGTCTCGGCGATGCGGTAGATCGCATAGCTGTTCATCCGCTGGAAGATGCGGCGGCTTTCCTTGATCGCGTCGATGATTACTGACAGCCCGGGCGTCAGTCAGCACGATGGACGCGGCGGCGCGTGCCGCGTCGGTCGCGCCCGAAACGGCGATGCCGCAGTCGGCTTTCTTCAGCGCGGGAGCGTCATTTACGCCGTCGCCGGTCATGCCGACGATGTGCCCGCGTTTTTGCAGGACATCAATGATGTGGAACTTGTGTTCGGGGAACACCTGGGCGAAGCCATCGGCCTTCTCGATGGATTCGGCCACCTCCGCGGTCTCTTGCTTTTTCGAGTCGCCCAAGCTGGCGGCATCGAGGATATTCGTGCCCATATCCAGTTTTTTGGCGGTTTCCTTGGCGATCGCCAGTGCATCGCCCGTCACCATCTTGACCTTCACGCCCATCTTTCCGGCGGTCGCGACGGTTGCCTTGGCATCGTCGCGCGGCGGATCGAACAGCGGCAACACACCGAGAAACTTCCATGGGCCGTCTCCCTCGGCCCGCGCCACGCCCAGCGAACGAAAGCCGCGTTCGGCGAATTCGTTGACCGCTTTGTCGGCGGCGGGCTTCACCTGAGCGGCATCGGCCGACAACTTCAGGATCACCTGCGGCGCACCCTTGGTCACCTTGAACGTCTTTCCGTCCTTGGTTTTGACGGTGGCTTCGGTGCGTTTATGCACCGGGTCAAAGGGCTGGAAATGAACCACGTCATAGCCCTTCAACGCATCCTTGTCTTTCAGCCCGGCCAGAACCGCCAGATCAATGGTGTCGTTATCGTCCGCGCGCGACGCCAGCGCACCGTTGAGGATGACTTGATCGGCAGGGATGCCGTTGACGGTGAATGGATCGCCCAGCGTCAGTTTGTTCTGGGTCAGGGTTCCGGTCTTGTCCGCGCACAGCACATCCACGCCGGCCAATTCCTCGATGGCCACCAGCTTGCTCACGATCGCCTGTTTCTTCGCGAGCAGGCGCGCGCCGACCGCCATCGTCACCGACAACACCGTGGGCATCGCCACGGGAATGGCGGCAACGGTGAGGATCAGGGCGAACTAAGCGATGGCGTGGTGAGGATCGGGATCGCCGCGGTAGATCGCGACGGCAACAATCACCGCCACCAGTCGCCACCGCGAGGATGATCAGGTAATTGCCAATCTTCAGGACGGCCTTTTGGAAATGGCTGACGGTATGCGCCTCCTCCACCAGTTGCGCCGTCTTGCCGAAGTAGGTGTTGAGCCCGTGGCGTAAACCAGTGCGCCGATTTCACCCCGACGCACGATCGAACCGGAAAAGACCGCCTCGCCGGGCTTGCGCGTGGCGGGCAATGACTCTCCGGTCAGCGCGGACTGATCCACCGACACCTCGTCGCCCTCCAGCAAGCGCGCATCGGCCGGCACAATGTCCCCCAGCCGTAATCGGATAGCGTCGCCCGGCACGAGTTCGCGCGCCGGTGGGTTGATCCATTTCCCATCCCGTTTCACCCGGGCCTTGATCGCCAGCTTGGCCTTGAGGGCGTCGATGGCGTTCCCCGCCTGACGTTCTTCCCAGAATCCGACGACGGCGTTGGCGAAAAGCAAAAGGAGGATGATGAAAAAGTCCGGCCAGTGCCGGACCACGCCCGACAGAATCACCGCCACCTCGATCATCCATGGGATCGGACCCCAGAAATAGGAGAGAAATTTCAGCAGGAAATTGGTCTTTTTCTCCGTCGATTTCGTTGGGGCCGTATTGGGTTAGCCGCTTCTTTGCCTCGGCATCCGTGAGACCATCGGGCGACGAACTCAGTCTCTTTTCAACTTCCGCGATGGGCAGCGTCTTCAGATCGTCCTTGGCATCGGGCTTCGACGGGGCGGCCTTGGAGTTATTCGCAATGGAAGTCATGGAAGTGTTCTTTCATGTCTAAGTGCCAGCCGCGACCACCGATGCCGGAACCGACAGAAGTTCCATTTCGGAGTTGTATTCGCCGCGGCGGGCGGCGCGGCTACATTCGGCCCGGTGGATCAGGGCGTCTTGTGCCGCATTCACTGATGCATCGTGGCCGGACCAGATATCCAGCGCCGGGTGCTGGATCGCCCGTGCAAATGAGAAGGTGAGCGGCCAAGGCATCTTGGAGGCGAAGCGAACGTTCATCGCATTCAGTCGTGCGCACGCCAGTTCGCCTGACTGACCACCTGAAAGAAATGCAATGCCGGCAACCGCGGCCGGAACTGATCGGAGAAGGCATCTCACCGTTGCGTCGGCCACTTGTTCGACGTCGTTCTGATCCGGACAGTCCGTTCCCGGCAGGATCATATTCGGCTTGAGAATCATGCCTTCGAGAAAAACGTGCTGGACGTGAAGTTCATTGAAGACTGCATGAAGAACGCGTCCGCTGACTTCCATGCATTGTTGTAAATCGTGCGATCCATCCATGACAACTTCCGGCTCCACGATCGGAACCAGTCCGGCCTGTTGGCAAATCGCGGCGTAACGGGCGAGCGCATGGGCGTTGGCATCAATGCATGCCTCGCCGGGAATACCGGCGCCGATCGCGATCACCGCGCGCCACTTGGCGAATCGAGCGCCCATCCCAGCATATTCCTGGACGCGACCCGGCAATCCATCTAATCCCTCGGTAACTCTTTCGCCGAGAAAACCGGCCATGTCTTTCGCGCCCGTGTCCACCTTGATGCCGGGGATGATTCCCGTTTCGACGAGCACGTCCACGAAGGACGTTCCTTTACCGGTCTTCTGGCGGATGGCCTCGTCAAAAAGGATGGCGCCACTGATTGACTCGCCCAGGCCGGGAGACGTGACAATCAATTCGCGGTACGCTCGGCGCACCGCCTCGGTCTGCGGAATGCCCAGCGGCGCAAAGCGCTTGTTGCAGGTGGGATTGCTCTCGTCCATTGCCAGCAATCCCTTGTCGCCGCCGACCAGCGCCTGCGCCGTCACCATCAGTTGTTGTGAATTCATTTGGGAACGCTCCACTTCCAGTTGCGGATTTCCGGCAAGTCCTGGCCGTGTTGATCGATGTAATGCTGGTGCTCGATGAGTTTGTCCTGCATCATCTGCTTGAGATAAGCCCCCTTGGCGCCCAATCCGGGCACGCGATCCACGACATCTTGCACGAGATGGAAGCGGTCCAGATCGTTTTGTACCCTCATGTCGAAGGCCGTCGTGATCGTGCCTTCCTCCTTGTAGCCCCGAACGTGCAGATTACGGTTGGTCCGGCGATAGGTCAGTCGATGAATGAGCCACGGGTATCCGTGAAAGCCGAAGATGATGTGCTTGTCTTTGGTGAACAGCGAATCGTAATCCGTCTCATCCAGGCCATGCGGGTGTTCGCTGGCGGACTGCAACTTCATCAGATCGACGACATTGATCACGCGGATTTTCAGATCGGGTAGATATTGGCGAAGGATGGAAGTGGCAGCCAGGATTTCCAGCGTGGGCGTGTCGCCGCAGCAGGCCATTACAACATCGGGTTCGGAATTCTGGTCGTTGCTTGCCCACTGCCAGATGCCGATGCCTTCCGTGCAATGCACTACTGCCGCATCCATCGTCAACCATTGCGGCAGCGCGTGTTTACCGGCCACCACGACATTCACGTAGTTGCGGCTGCGCAGGCAATGATCGAAGACGGACAAAAGGCAGTTCGCGTCCGGCGGCAAATAGCAACGAACAATGCTGGCCTTCTTATTGATCACGTGGTCCAGAAACCCCGGATCTTGATGGGTGAAGCCGTTGTGATCCTGCTGCCAAACGTGTGAAGCGAGCAGGTAGTTCAATGATGAGATCGGACGCCGCCAAGGCAGTTCCTTGGTGACCTTCAGCCATTTGGCATGCTGGCTGAACATCGAATCGACAATGCGAATGAAGGCTTCGTAGCTGTTGAACAGCCCGTGCCGGCCGGTCAGCAGATATCCTTCCAGCCAACCCTCGCACTGATGCTCGCTGAGCATTGAGTCCAGCACACCTCCATCGGGCGAGAGGAATTCATCGTTCTTCACCTCCCGCGCGTCCCATTGACGGTTCGTGACTTCAAAGACGGCGCCGAGAAGATTTGACAGGGTCTCATCAGGGCCAAAGACCCGAAAATTGCGAGGCTCGCGATTCAGCGTGACGACATCGCGCAAAAATGTGCCCAGTACCATCGTATCCTGACCGTTAACGGCGCCGGGCGAGGGCACATTCACCGCGTGCGCGTGGAAGTCCGGCATGCGCAGGTCGCGCAGCAGGATGCCGCCGTTGGCGTGGGGATTGGCGCCCATCCGGCGATCGCCTTTCGGCGCCAAGTCGGCCAATTCCGCATTGAGTCGGCCATTGGCATCGAACAACTCCTCGGCCTTGTAGCTTTTCATCCAGCTTTCAAGCTGTTTGACGTGATCGGGATGCTCGGAATCCACCAGGAGCGGCACCTGGTGCGTCTGAAGGTTCCCTCGACCTTGAGGCCGTCGACCACTTTCGGTCCTGTCCAACCCTTGGGAGATTTCAGTACGATCATGGGCCAGCGCGGCCTGGTGATGTCGTTCTTGTTCCTCGCATGCTTTTGGATTTCCCGTATGTCCTCAATGGCCGTTTCCAAGGTGGCGGCCATCAGTTGATGCATCTTTCCCGGCTCATCGCCTTCCACAAAGCGCGGCGTCCAGCCGCAGCCTCGTAGAAACTGCTCCAATTCCTCATGCTCGATGCGAGCCAGTACGGTCGGGTTATTGATCTTGAAGCCGTTGAGATGCAGGATCGGCAGCACGGCACCATCGGAAATAGGATCGAGAAGCTTGTTCGACTGCCATGCGGTCGCCAAGGGACCCGTTTCCGCTTCCCCGTCGCCGACGACGCAGGCGACAATCAGACCGGGATTGTCGAACGCAGCTCCGAAGGCATGGCTGAGCGAATACCCGAGCTCGCCGCCTTCGTGAATCGATCCTGGAGTCGTCGGCGCCACGTGGCTCGAAATGCCGCCGGGAAATGAGAATTGCTTGAACAACTTCTTTAGTCCGACTTCGTCTTGGGTGACGTTCGGATAAACTTCACTCCAGGTGCCTTCCAGATAAACATTGCCCACGATTGCCGGACCGCCGTGACCGGGACCTGCGATGTAGAACATGTCCAGGTCATACTTTTTGATGACCCGGTTCAGATGCACATAGATAAAGTTCTGGCCCGGCGTGGTGCCCCAATGCCCAACGACCAGCGGTTTTACATGCGACAGTTTCAGCGGCTCCTTCAGCAGCGGATTGTCATAGAGATAAATCTGTCCCACCGAAAGATAATTGGCGGCACGCCAATAGGCGTTCATCTTGCGAAGCAGCTCCGGTGAGAGCACGCCGCTGGCTTCAAGTGACGATGCTCCGTCGTTGCGGGCTTCGACGTCGGGATCCAAGAGATCGATTGACATAGTTCTATTCCTATAGTTAGACCAAACACCGTTCTAAGGCCCATTTGCCTCAGGCGTAGACTGAATCGCGCGTTTGCCGCGTCTGAGGGACAGATTGTCCGTCATTACATAGGTCAGGATCGCAATGAGCATCAGCAGCACGGCGATCCAGACGCGCCAATCCCGGTGCGCATGTTTCCAAAAATGGTGGCGCGGGTTAGCGTGATCCCGCGGCTTGGCTCCTTCGCTTTCCACATCGTGCGTGTTGGCGCTCATTTGGTTCCCATCAACAGGATCCAACTTCTTTGAGAAACGACACCTCGATAAAACAAAAAGGCCGACGCAACCAAATCCCGAAACTTCGGGATTCAATTGCGTCGGCTTACTCGCTAACGGGTCTCCCGGCCGTCGGCCGGATTACCCTTTATCTAATCATCCGATGACTTCGATATTCTGCCGGGAGCTGATTCATCGAAGGCTCCACAGGCCGCTCATTCTATACTTTCTGAACTGGTTGAGCAATGTGGATTGCGGAAATATTCCCTATAGGGTGTAGCGCTTCTTCGTGGCGATCTCTTATTCTCCCCTCTCCCGGACTTCGACGAGTTCAGTCGAGTCATACTCTGGGAGAGGGCAGGGTGAGGGTGATTTCGACGATGGTTCGACGGCCACTCCTTCCTCCAAAAAGGCCCTCACCCCAACCCTCTCCCGGAGTACCGGGATCTTCATTAGGTCGCGCGTTGCCGCGATGATAGGGATCGACTCAATGCTCATATAGTTTGCTTCGATCTGCGATGATCGCCGCACAGGCACGCAAAGCACAGCGCACAATTATTGGTCACTTGTTCGCCTCGCCGGTTGATTCGTTGCTCGAATCGACCGGCTTCGATTCCGCCGAGTCCTGCTGACGCAGAAAGATGCTGAGCACGACAAATAGCGCTATCGCCAGATATTCCGCCTGCCAGGTGTCCAGTGTTGACGACCAGAATTTAGCCGAAAGCAGAAACGCCGCGACGGAGATCGGCGGCTGATGCGCGAGCGCGCGTTCCTCGTTGTAGGCACTGGCGCCCACGACGACATGCAGAGCAAGCGAGAGCACAAAAAGCAGCATCAGCGACAGGAAAAACGAATGGCGGAAGAACCATGTAAAGCGAGCGGCTTCGTCGCGCCCCTTTTGCTCGTCTTTAGTCTTACTCGGATCGCGGGAATGCGGAGCGCCTCGCTGGTAGAGGAAGCCGCTGAACACGACCAGCGACGCAAGCTGCAGGAAAGCCGCCTGCCAATTGGATGCCAGACCCTCCACGAAGGTGCTGGTGCAGAGATCATGCCAATAGCCGATCGACGCCTGTCCGTGCGCCACCAAAGTCTCATTTTGCAGCCGCCAGCCGGCAAAACTTTGCGCGAAAATGCAGACGATGAAAAGCGCGAACAAGACGATCGAGAGTGAATTGTACTTGATCGGGTGGATCAGTCTTCGCATCCGGCACCGCCCTTTACAATCCATGAGAGAAACGCTGTGAGGCCGAGCGAGTTTCGGGTCGCCGGCGGCTCACGATGCCCGAGGAGCCTGCTCGCTCCACCCGCATGAATGCCTCGGGCGCCCCGACCATCGCCGCCATCGCGAAAGATGGGAAGCTAGACTGAAAAGGCTCCCGGCAAGCGATCGTTCTCATCCTTGTCTCATAAAGAGCCCTCTCGCGTGTTTCTCTCAATGGGAATGCTCTTTGGTCGCCGGTTCATCCACCCAGTATCCCTGACGATTGTAATGCCGGTGCAAACTGGCCTCGTAATCCCGAGTAAGCAGAGACTCCTGCGTGTATTCCGGTGACTGCTTGACCGCGTCGCGGGAAAGATTGACGAAGACTTTCGACTCGCTCCAGCTAACGCTCTCAATCCATTGCGGTGCAACCAGTACCCTTTTTCCCGGCCACCAGTTTCGTGTATCGATGATTAAATAGCGAATTGCCCACGTCTCGTCATCAATAATAAAATCCTCAACGTGGCCAATCTCGCCGTCAGCGGCTTGAATGTGACGGCCATCCACGTCGCGCGTACTGCGCAAATGGGGATCCCACGCTTTCTGACTTCGGGTGGATTCTGCCATTTCTTCGCGCTCATGCGCAACGCCGGGATAAGGGCCCGCCATGTATGGGTATGTGGAAGTACCCCACATGTATGAGCCGCCCCAATATATCGGCCATCCAAAATACCCGTGGTAGGCCGTCTCGAATTGCCGCGAGACGGGCTTGTCATTGTCCAAGGATGGACTGTCTTTAATCTGCTCTTTGGTCAAAGCCACAACGATCTGTTGCTTCTCTTTATTCACGGCATGGAGCGCACGCGGAGAAATCAACACTTGTCTGCCCGTGAGCCAGTTTCCGGTTTCGGCGACAAGATAACGAATCGTCCAGTAGCTGTCGTCGAAGTAGAAGTCCTTGACCTCTCCTATTGGCCCGTCGAGGCTCTCTAAGACGTAATTGTGTAATGTGTTGGCTCTATTTAGCATGGCAGTCCTTTGTTCTTAAGTAATTTTTTCAGAGTTCCCTTGGCTGTTTTCCCGCCCGCCAATGCGCTTCGATCTGTTCGAGCGTTTTACCTTTTGTTTCCGGCACCAGCAGATAAAAGAAAACCCAGGCACCGATCGCGATGACACCGTATAACCAGAAAGTTCCCGCGTGCCCCAGAACCCCGACCAGGGTCAGGAAGGTCACGGCCACCACCAGATTCAACGCCCAATTAGTGACCGTCACGGCGCTCATGGCCGTACCACGAACCTTCAGTGGATATATCTCGGAAATCAGCAGCCAGAAGATCGGCCCCAGTCCAAAGGCGAAGCACGCGACATAGATCACCAGGCCGCCAATGGCGACATAACGTTTGAAACTCGCCAACTGCTGGAAATGGAAAGCCGCGCCCAAGATCGCCAGCCCAACTATCTGGCCGGCCACTCCAATTAATAACAAAGGCCTCCGGCCGAGACGGTCCAGAAGGAAGATGGCCAGCACATGAAAGCACCACATCACCATGGTCAACCCCGCTCCGGCCAGGATCGCGGGACCGACGGCGGTAATGCCGGCGAACCTGAAAATGGTCGGGGCGTAATAGATGACCGTGTTAATGCCGGTTATCTGCTGAAATACCGCCAGCCCCAAGCCGACAATCATCGGCATTCTGAGTGAAGGAAGGAGCAGTCCTTTGATCCCGCCGGCACCTTGATGTTGCATGCTTTTCTGGATGTCCGAGATTTCCGGACCGATGTCGGCATCAGTCCGAACCCGCTGTAGAACCTGCTTTGCCTGTTCCACCATGGACCGGCTGATCAACCAACGCGGGCTATCGGGTAGCCGCCACATTCCAATGGCCAAGGCGATGGACGGGATTGCCGCCAGGCCAAACATCCAGCGCCATCCTCCGCTGGAGGAAAAGGCATAGTCCACCAGGTAGGCAATCACGATGCCGCTGGTAATCGCCAGCATGTTGACCGCCACCAATGAACCGCGAACCTTTGCCGGCACCAGTTCGGCGATATACATCGGGGAAATAAATGAAGCGATGCCGATGGCGATGCCGCTCACGATCATGGCTACAATCAACCAGGGAATCGTTGGTGCCAGAGCCGTGCCGAAGGCGCTGACCGTAAAGATGATGCCAGCGAGGATGATCAATTTGCGTCGCCCGAAGTGGTTGGTCAGCACACCTCCCATGACCGCACCCAAAACAGCACCAACCAAGACGGCGCTGACGACAATCTCCTCCATGGTGGCGGACAGGGAAAACTGTTTTTTAATGCAATCCCGTTCGGCACGACTGATGCTTCTCGCGGGCCGGTCTCGTTTTGGCAAGGATTTCGCTCAGAGCATTGAAGTCATCGGGCCCAAAGTGGATTCAATCACGCGCAGCGTCAACGGCGGAAGCCGCCGGGTCGCGGGAACTCCGCTTAATTCACCCCGAGTTTTTTCCACAACTCGTCTTTGGCCCTTCGTTTGATCCCGGTATGGTCCGGCCTGTTCAGGAAACGCATCATTTCCTCCTCGGTGGCCAGGCCCGCCAGGTACCAGCCCATCATGCCGACCATCAGCTTGCCGGGCTTCTTGCCCGTCTGCAGGTTGATCAGCAGGCACGCGATCACCGCACAATAAATCTGGATGTCCACGCCCTCGGGACGCTGGCTCAGCAGGTGACGCATGCCCAGCAATTGCTTGAGGAACCGGAAGAACAGTTCCACGCTGTAGCGGTACTGGTAGATCAACGCGATCAGCTCCGCCGGCAACTCCAGCAGGCTACTGAGCAGCACCAGCACGTCCGACTGACGCATTCCCGTCGGGCTGGCGCGACAGCGGCGGGGATGCGGCTGGACCTGCACCACCACCACACGCACCGCATGATTCATCTCCGGATCGTTGGCCCGGCCCAGACGCACCACCGCGTCACGCACCACCGCGTCACGCACCACCCCCGCGTCCAACGCCTCCTGGCTCAGCTGCCGCTCCTCACCCACCTCAAAAACCGCGTCTTCCCGCGTACGCATCACATAGCTGCTGCCCTTGGCGACGATTTCCTCCAGAAGGTAACCCGCGGAATACCCCCCATCCCCCACGTAACAGCGGTCCGATTCCAGATGGCGTTGCAGCACCCTGGCCTCGCGATCCTCACCGGCGTTGCGTGCTCCGCTTCGCTGCACGTCACGCGGGCAAAATGTCTGTAAGTCCAACTGCGTGTGCAAACGCCAGCCGTGCAGCGGACGCCCGTCAACGGCCGTGCGATAGCGGGTCCGCTCACACGCCGCGTTGGCCAGCCGGCACAATCCGTGAAGGACCGTCGAATCCACCAGCGTCAGGGCGTGCTTCAAATCCGACAGACGCGGGTCCTTTCCCAGCGGAATCAGTTCCCCCGCCAACTCGTCGATGATCTTCTTTAAGTGGACCGGATCAAACACCGCCGAGGATTCCGAAAAACTGCCCAGGGAAAAACGCCGGACGTTCAACGCCTTGGCCACGCGATCCAATCCCATCGCCGCCTGAAGCATCCGAATGGAATTGAACGTCGGGTTCAGCAGGTAAAGCAGCACCGCCGCGCAGTAATCGCCCATCCGCAGCCGCCGATTGCCCGCCCTGTCCCGCTGGCAGCCGACTTCGTCGAGCCGATGCAACAACGGCATCAGCCGTTTGAAATATTTGAGCCCTCGGATTTCGCCAGCGTCCATGGCCCGTGCAGGATGCCATGAATCCCAACCCAGCGCCAGCGCAAGAATCTATAATGCGCGAATGCCGTGCCGAACGGGATTGTTTTAATGAACAGTATGGCCCCAGAAATGACGCCCGTATCATAGCCGAAGAGCAGGCCGCCAACGGCCGCGATCCCCACGGCGACGTAAACAAAGCCATTGACTTCCGATTTAACCTTGTTCTTCGCAAGCATAAGCGTCAACGCTTTCAGCCGAGACAATCCCGTCGCCTCATAATGAGCCGATGCGAACGACGAAGTCGGTTCCTTCCCAGTGACCCGCGCCCGGCCAGTGGAAAGTGAATTTGATCTCTTGTCCGTCGGCAAGCGATCGGGTGTCGATCCAGTAGGGAATCGCATCGATGACCGGGACAATCAAGAATAGGCCCGGTCCTTTAAGGGCGTGGAATTTACCGAGACGGAGTATCACCGCTTTATCCCACTGGTCCGCCACCCTGATTGCGAGAAATACAATCACAGCGATCACAAAGGCACTGACTCCGATGCAGATGCTTTCCGTGCGATCCGTGGCGCTATAGGTGGCATACGCCAATCCGCCGCCAATGCCGAGAATGACGACAAAGATCAGTGATGCAAAGGAACTGGTGGTTCTCATATTGAGTACCCCTTTCGAGTTAAATACCCGGGTCGCGGAAATAAAAAAGCCGACACAATCGAATCCCGAGGTTTCGGGATTCAATCGCATCGGCTTACTCGTTAACGAGTCTTCTGACGGTTTGGCCAGATTACTCTTTATTTAGTCATCCGAGGACTCAAATATTTTTGCCTGGAGCCGATTCATTGATGGCTCTGCGAGCGCCAACATCATATTCCTTCCAACTCGCTGAGCAAAGGGCCCAAATATTCGGGTTCACGATGGCTGGACTGCCGCTCTTCAGCCAAACAAAGTAAAGACGGGGCTTTGTTGGACGATTTCGCCGAAAATCCATGTTGCCCATTGCCATTTCTAAGTTGCGGCTGAAAGTCATAACCAACCCCCATCAAAACCTGCTCTCTTCAAGCCGCTGACGATGTAAGGGCAGGTTCGGAGTAATCGCCACAACAGCCCGGTACGATAGTTTTCAATCATCAAAACAACGGGTCCCTGATTAAGCCCATAGTGCCACGGTGAAATCCAGCCGTGGGAATTACCGGATTGGGCCGGATAAGTCGGATTGAAAGTGGCTTTGAACCCGTAGGGATTTTTTTCACGAAGTTTCAACTTCTCGAAATACTCAAGCGCGGGCAGCACGATTTCAGGTGCAAAAGGGAGTGAAGCGACCACCGCCCAGGGGGCAATGCTTCCGTCGTCGGGGCCATCGGGCACGCCGCGCGCATCATAACCAAAGAATTGCCGCTCGCGATCCTTGATCGTGCGCTTTCCGGACCGGGACCATCGCTGGCGGTGATGCCCCAGCAGTTTGCATTGTAGCCTTCGAATTTAGCTGGATTGTCAATCGCATACTGCTGCTGGACATAGGTAGCGCGGCGGCTATTCTCGAAGTAATCGATGCTCTTGCCCTTCATGTACTCGTCCTGAATTCCGCGAAAATCGATCCAGATATGAGAAATCTGATGGGTGAAGAGGGGCCCGGAGAATAGAAGCTCATGATCCTAAATCTTTCGCCACTCGATAAGTGGAGGCCCATGCCGCGTAGCTTTCCTTCGGCAGCGGATGGGTCGGCGAACCGAGGCCCAGTAGATAGAGAAACAGTGCTTCGTCGTAGCCTTGCCACCGGTATGGGAGAAAACCGCTCTCGGGATTCCAACCCATCGAAACCGTTACGCCACCGTTCTGGGCCCAGTTCCAGTCGGCGCGTAGGTATAGCTCATCGGCGAGCCTACGGATTTCGTGTTCGTCAGCGGTGCTTCTCGTGAAATATGCCGCGGCCGTCAGCATGCCCGACAGAAGAAACGCGGTATCGACCGTGGACAGTTCGCACTTCCAGACACGCTTTGCCGCTGGTCATGTCGAGAAAGTGGTAATAGAAACCCTTGTAGCCGGTCGCATCGGGGTCGGTGCTCTGAACGCTGCCATGGAAAAATCGCAAGGTCGCCAGGGTTCGCTCGATCGCTTGCCCTCGGGTGATGAAGCCGCGCTCCACGCCGACGGGATAGGATGACAGCGCCAGCCCGACGGCCGCGATGCTCGCCGGCGCTCCCGGCTGGGTCTTGTCCACGACCAGGCCGTTAAGTGGGTTTGCTTCGTGAACGAAGTAGTCGAACGTCTCGCGTTGCAATGCGTCCATCACTCGGATCGCTTACCGTTGGATCATTCACGATTGAAGGTCTCCGCTGGGTGGCTTTGGCGCCAACTCCACGGTAATCGCAGCGATTGCGTGTGGTGGCATCGCAAGCTCCAGGTGAAGCGTGCCAGCTTCGAACTTCCACTGTAGAGGCTCGCGCACGATTTGGGATGCCACGTGTAATTGTGCCACTTCCCGCTCAGTGGGAAGGGCTGGTTTACCCATTTCAATCCAGAGCCGCTTGGCATTCGCGTGATTGTCATCGATGCGCTCGATGTAGACGTTGCGCGGTGATAGCAGCCCCGTCAGTTGGATGTCAATCGATTCGGTCTCGATCGGGTGCCGTGGCAGCGCATGGTTCGTGAGCAAAACTGTCAGGGAATCTCTACCGCGTACGACCCAGACATCCACGGTTTCGTGGACTCCGTCCACGGGCAATTCTTCCACACCAAGGCGATGCAACAACTCGAAGGCGCGATAGGACGGTTTGGCCACGCCCTGCAACGTCATCAGGCCGAAGCCGCCTTGAAATGCGGTCGCGGGCATGTAGTTCTCTTCGAAAATATCCGTGAAGGTCCAATAGCTGTAGCCCTGGACGAGTCCCCTGGCTTCCATCATCGTTTTGATGATGACGCATGCGGTGTACGGCTCATCGTGCAGGTGATCGCGCGGGTTAGAAGAGGAACTCCATTCCGTGTAGTAGAGCGGTTTGCCGCGCGCCTTACGATGGGTGTCCTGTGCCCACTCCCGAAGGATGCTTCGCTGGCTTTGGGCAAGCTGTGTTTCGGTATCTTCTCCAATCGAGCCCATCGCGTCCGTGGGATAGTGGTGCGTGCTGACAAAGTCGGCCGGGACGTTATTCTTCTCGCAGAAATCCAAGAACTCCGTGATCCATTCATTCTTCGCGGTCGCGGGACCACCGACTCGCAGTCGCTCATCAACCGCTTTAATCGCCCGTGCAGTGAAGCTATAGAGTTTAAAATAATCGGCTTGCGTGCCTGTCCAGAATGCCTTGAGGTTGGGTTCGTTCCACACTTCGAAGAACCAGGTGCTGACCTCGTCGATCCCATAGCGCTCGACCCAGTGCCCTGTCAGCCTGCCGATAAACCTTGCCCATTCGGCGTAATCTTTGGGAGGCGTCACGTTGCCGGCATAATGAAACACCGTAGTGCTTCCGGAAGACAACGTCGATGGCATGAAGCTCAATTCGACGAATGGTTTCATGCCGATCGAAAGAAGGAAATCGCAGATTTGATCGGCGTTGAAGAATGAGTAGAGCAGCTTTTCCTGCTCATCCATGAGTGTTCCCATATCGTCAGACAGGAGGTCGTGAAAGCGAACATGACGAAAGCCGAGTTCCTCATGGCATTTCCGCAATTGCTTTTGCCAGTCTGCACGAAGTGCGAGAGGGGCATGACCGCTGCCCACAGTATGCTCCCAGAAATGGGGTAGTGACATGGGGGTGGCAGATAAAAGACATCGAAATTGTGCGCTGTCCATATTAATACCACCTGTTCGCGCCGGTCGCATGCTCGACTCGCCGGTTAAGGCCAATCCGTTGTCATCATTCCGAGCGTTAGCCGTTAAATGACGTTGCCGCCTGTCCCGTTTCCGGAATATTGTATGGATTGTCGATCCTGATGACGACTCGGGGCGAAAACGAAAGTGCAATTTCGGAGAAGATGAGTCGCTTGGAACAGGAGTACATGGGTTGGGGATCCCACCGAATGTTCGATAATACACTATGGTGCGACACAAGCCCTTTTTCGGGCGATCAGCGACGATGGGTCGCGCTGGCTCTTTGTCATCCTGTCGGACGACGGATGGGCAATTGCTCGAAACGGAGACCGAGTGGCTGACGGTGCGGACAATGGCGCGTCCGTCAACTGTGGCGTCCGGAAATTTCTCATCCTTGCGACTGCTGAAGCGACAGCTCGAATAACTGTGTCGCAAATCGCCGACGGATGCTGGGTCAGTGATGCTCTTTTTCCTTTCGCCTGCCGGGGCTGCCGCTTCCAAGAAGAACCTAACTTGAGCCAGAGAACTCATTTGTTTTGCCTCTTCCGATCAGGTAAAATAGCATCGATGAAAGTCGTGCCCCCGAACCACAAAGGGGCTCAGTCGGAAGACTAGATGAAGGGCCCGTGGCCACGGCGACGGGCCAGTCGAATGGTAAGCCGATGTGACTGAATGCCTGAAGGGCGCTCATTCACGTCGGCTTTTTTGTTGCCAGGCATGTGCGTCAGGAACCGTTGCGGTTTCGCCGGCTCGGGACGCGAAAGTGAATTCACAGAAAAGAGTGGCCCATGCGCGTAAACGTCGCCCCATTCCGAAGGTGCCAACCCAAATCTCCGGGTTGGATGAGGTGTTGGGAGGCGGACTGCCCCGAGGCCGGACGACTCTGGCCAGTGGCGGGCCGGGCTCCGGAAAGACAGTGCTGGGTCTGGAGTTCCTTTGGTCCGGGGCGATGGCGGGTGAGCCGGGTGTGTTCGTCACGCTGGAAGAGCGGGCCGAGGCCGTCCGCAAAAATGCGCTGTCCATGGGGTGGGACTTGGCGGCCCTCGAGAAAGCCGGCAAAGTGGCTATCGTCGAGGCACGGTTATACGGAGAGGAAGTCATCTCTGGTGATTTCGACATCAACGGACTGCTGGCGATTGTGGGCGGACACATCAAGAGGATCAAGGCCCGGCGGGTCGTGATCGATGCGCTGGATGTGCTGCTGCGGGTGTTCGGCGATCCGCAGCGCGAACGCAACGAATTGTATCGGCTCCACGAATGGCTGATTGACCGAGGATTGACAAACGTACTCACGGCCAAGGCTCAGCGCGAAGGGGAGACGGCCTCTCAATTCGAGTTTCTGGACTTCATGGCCGACTGCGTCATCCGCCTTGACCATCGGGTAGTGGGGCAGGTGGCGACGCGCCGATTGAGGGTGGTCAAGTATCGCGGCTCGGGCTTTGGGACCAACGAGTATCCCTATGTCATCAGCGACCACGGGATCGTCCTCTTTCCATTGACCAAGGCAGAGCTGACCCATCAGCCGCTGGGGCCAAAGATCTCCTCCGGATCGGCCGGACTGGACGCCATGTTGGACGGGGGCTTCCGACGCTCAGCCTGCATCCTCATTTCGGGCTCCAGCGGCACGGGAAAAACCACGCTGGCTAGCGCGTTCGCCCGAGCCGCCTCCCGTCGTGGCGAGAAAGTGCTATACCTCAATTTTGAGGAATCTCAGGAGGCGTTGATCGCCGGGATGCTCAGCGCCGGGATCGACCTGCGTTCGTCCCTTCGGACCCGAAAGCTCATGGTGCAAACCGCACTGCCCGAGTCAATGGGGTCTGACAACCACCTGATCCGTGTCATGGAGGCCATGGACAGCTTCAAGCCCGACCACTTGATCGTCGACGCCATCTCCGCCTGCGTCCGAATTGGGTCCGAACAGGCCGCCTTCGATTACCTGATGCGGCTGGTGGCCATCGTCAAGGAGCGCGGCGTCACCGCCACACTGACGAACCAGACCACCGGTATGATCGGCAGCGATGAGGAGCTCAGTGGCATTGGTTTTTCCTCCGTGGTGGACGCGGTGATCCAACTGCGCTTCGTCGATGCCGGCCAGGAGATCGGCCGACAGATCCTTGTCGTTAAGGCCAGAGGCTCGGGGCATTCCAATCGTCGTGAGCCGTACTACATTACCGAAAAAGGCGTCGAGTTCCCCAACAACCTGCGGCTCCCATCGGCTCGGGCGGGACAAGCCCAACCGAAGGACGTTTGAAAATGAGCCAGGTATCCAAATCCAAGCTCCGTCGAGGCAAAGGACAACGGGGCCATTATCTGTTGCGGCTCTTCATGGCCGGCAACGGGCCGAATTCCAGACAGGCCCTGTCCAATCTTCGTCACCTCTGCCGGGAGCACCTGAAAGGCCGTCACACGATTGAAACGGTTGACGTGGTGAAGGATTTTGAAGCAGCGGTCAGGGAAAATATCCTGGTCACCCCGGCGTTGATCCTGATGGCTCCCCGTCCCAGCGTGATCGTCCTGGGTAACCTGAGCGATCGGCCCAAGGTCCTGCTTGCGCTGCGACTGTCGGAAAGTGAGCCATGAGCAAAAGCAGGCCGACATATCAGGAACTCGAAAAGCGGTTGGCCGCGGCGGAGTCCATCATCGAGGCTCTGAAGCACCACGAAGTGGATGCGGTCGTTGGCGAGAACAAGATCGCCTTCCTGTTGCTCCGGGAAGTCACCGAGGCGCTGCAGAACAGCGAAGCGGGATTTCGTGCCATGTTCGAACTATCCGGCGTCGGCATGTTCCAGGCGGATGCTCCCGCTTTCCGCTTCACCAGGGTCAATCGGAAGTTCTGCGAGATTGTGGGGTATTCAGCCGAGGAATTGCTGACCAAAACCTACATCGGCCTTACTCATCCCCAGGATCGCAGGCGCGACATGAATGCACTAACCCGCGGTTCTTCGCGCCAAGATTGACTCATGGACGATCGAGAAACGTTGCGTCCGCAAAAACGGGAGTATCATCCGGGTGGAAGTCAATGGCGCCGTTTTGCGGGGCGAATCCGGCCGGGCCGTCAGGGTCGTGGCCATGATCAGTGATATCACGGCGCGCAAATCGGCCCGCACGAAATCGTTCGGCAAACCGCGGCTCAAAAGGCGGTAACCGAGACGGCTGTTTGGTCTTCATTGGCGGGTTTCCGCCCCGCGGCAATGAACTGAGGCGCGTGAAAGGTTCCGATGAAAACGTCAGGGGAAATTGAAGCCGCCGTCTGCCAGGGCATGAGCCGCTTTGAGCAGCAGTACATGGGCCGCGGCCCCAAGGACGTCCACGCCCACCTGATAGGCGATCTGCTCGTGGTCCGGCTCCATGGGGTTCTGACCGCGGCCGAACAGCATCTGGTCAAGACGCTCCAAGCCGAGAAAGGGCGGGACCTCGTGAAGCAAGTGAGAATCCAGTTGATGGAAACCGCGCGACCGGTCGTTGAAGCGATGGTCCAAGGAATCATCGGCGTCAAAGTGCTGAGCCTGCATCACGACATCAGCACCGTGACCGGCGAAGAGGTGGTGTTGTTCACTCTGGCTGAGTCGCCGCCGTTCCGCGAAGCGAAGAAAGCCCGGTCTTAGTTCGCCGATTTCACCGAGATTGCGATATTTCCCGTTGCTATTGCCGAATCATCGTCCTAACGTGTGAGACGGCCTGAGAGTTGGTGGCTCGCGTTGTGATGAAGCAAATACAATATAAGAAGTCGTCGGACGACTAAATAAAAGGCAGCCCAGTTTTTGTTGGGCGGCGGGTTGCGGAGTAAGCCGACGAGGTGAGACGCCTTCCGGGCGTTCAACCTCGTCGGCTTTTTTTTCGCCTCTTTGAGGAAGTCGGAACGGTACCCGCCGCGAGAAATGAATGCCATGACCCAATCCACGAAAACCATGGCCCAGCAAATTGCTCAAGCAGCAACTGCGTTCCAGCAGCAGCGGACAGGCTATGAGCCTCAATCGGTGAGCGTGGTGCCAAGTGGAGACACTTTGGCAGTCACGCTTCATGGCGCACTGTCGCCCGCCGAGCAGGCTTTGGCACAGAGTTCGGAAGGCGCCGCCAAGGTGCGGGAGTTTCACCGACAGTTGTTTCTGAATGCCTCCGGCGTGCTCCGGCAGGAAATCAAACGCATCACGGGAATGGAGGTGCGCGGGGCGACCGCGGAAGTGGAGCCAAACTCCGGCTCTGTCGTCCAGGTCTTAGCCAGCGCCACCATGGTGGAAGTGTTCCTGCTCTCCGGCCAGGTGCCGTCCGGAAGCTTCAACGCGGGATACAAAACATGAGAACGGAGGCTCGCGGCTACCAGAAACGTATGAACGACGTTCCAGTTATTTTTTTGGCTTGGGGCAAATTCATCCCAGACCAATTTTCATTTTTCAAGGAGCATTACCATGTTGGATAAGAATTCAGTCGTTGCGATCTTCGATCAACACTCCCATGCGGAGGAAGCGGCCAACAACAGCAGCAGGCCAGCTTCGATATGAAAAGGCTTTCGATTATCGGCAAAGCATATCAAACGGAAGAGGATGTGGTCGGATATTACACGACCGGCGAGCGGATGAAGCACTGGGGCAAGTACGTGCATTCTGGGGCGGAGTCTGGGGCGGTCTCTGGGGAGCGCTGTTCGGGTCCGCGTTTTTCCTCATTCCCGGAATCGGCCCATTGGTTATGGCCGGCCCAATCATCGCGTGGATCGTCGGGGCTTTGGAGGGAGCGGCCGTTGTCGGTGGACTCAGCGCCCTCGGCGCCGGGCTCTACAGCATCGGCATTCCGAAGAAAAGCATCTTTCAGTACGAGACCTCACTCAAGGCCGGCAAATTTATGTTGGTGGTCCACGGGACGCCGGATGAAGTTAGCCGCGCCAAGACGATTCTATCAACCTCGGGCGCATCGGAGACCTATTTGCACATGGATGAAGGCCATGTCAACGCCGTTTTAACGATGGAAGTACAGCTCGCCTGAAATCGGGGATCGCGTGGCGCGGAACGATCTGGCATACGCATGCTATCACCTTACTATTTATTGGCTTCCGTAATCATCCGCCGTGAGCGAAATCGGGATAATCGGTCATGCCGCCATCTACGAAGACCGTGCGGCCGGTCACGTAGGAGGCGACTTCAGAGACCAGCACCACCACCATGCGGGCAACGTCTTCAGGCTCGCCAATCCGATTCAGCGGAATTTTCTCCAGCAAATCTTGCAGGCTCTTCGGATCGCTCCAGACGGAGCGGTTGATCGGCGTCTTGATTGCCCCCGGGGCAGTCGCCGGCCGACCAGCCCCCGCCGATCATCGAATCGGCCAAGCTCGACCGCCGCCGCTGGGCCATCCTCATCCAGCGCATCTACCAAACCGACCCGCTGCGCTGCCCAAAATGCGGCGGAACGATGAAAATCATCTCCTTCATCGTGGCCCGCCAGGAAGAGGTCGTCCGCAAAATCCTCCAGCACTGCGGCCTGTGGCACGATCCGCCCGCCCGCGCGCCGCCCCGACCGGCGCCAAACTCCCAGCCCGTTCGGCCAACCCCGGCACTCGACCCCGGCTTCACCCGCGAGGCCGACCTGGATTTCCTCGACCACATCCATCGCGAGGAGTTCGACCAGCCCGACCTGCCCTGGGAGTCCTGAACAGTCTTGCCTTTGCATCATCTTGCCAATCTTGGCGCTTGCCAGTGCCGAGACCGGCGGTGTATTCTCTTGGCATCGGCTTGGGGCGGTCCCGAGCCATGAACAGCGCCACGAACTGGGCTTAACCAAGCCCCGAGATGGGCAAACCCGTGCGAAATGGGCGGCAGATGGGCAGCTTTGAGGGCCACGCACAGCGAATGCTTACCCCCTCTCCCCAAACCCCTCACCCCCCATACGCCCCCGCAGAATCAAATTTCCTATCAGCGATCCGTCGGGTCTCTCAGCAGATGATCCATGGGCTCCCTGGAATCCGTCTTCCTTCGATCCGAACCCACCATGGACGCCACACCCGTTGCCGCCGCCATTATCACAACTGCCCCCGCTGCCGCCCATTGGCCCTCCGTTTCCGCCGCTCGGTAGGAATCTGTATTTCTATTTTGATCCAACCTTTGGGAATAACAAATTTGGAGGGACCATTGAGATTCAACCCCCCGACTCGAATTTGTGGATTTATGTTAACGGCAGCTTTTCAGGCAAGGGCAGTCATGATGGGTTTCCAGATAGCCCTAAAAAGTGGTCATTTTATGGGGGAATAGGGTTTCACTTTTAGGGGTTCGCATGGAATGGCTTACTTGCCGGATATCACGGATTTGCGTTGCGATTCTCGTCGCAGCGATTCCGACTCTCATTTGCGAGTGTCCGGCTGATGCCGGGGCATTTCCCGGCGCAACCACCCAAAGCACTTCCGACGTGATAACATCGCTTCGCCAATTTTCGCAAGAGGGAAAGCTGGAGCTATCAACCCTCCCGACGAGCGCTACGGATCAGTTCTCCTTTGTTTGTTTTGCAAAAATACCCAGTCTCGCACCAGAGCCATTCGAATTGTCCGTTGTTAGAAACAAGAAAAGGGCGAGTTTGGTGGTGTGCTCAATCAACGGAGGATGTTATTGGTATTCTTACGTGACAAATGGGCTTCTGCTCGCGGTGGACTACAAAAATCCCGACTCACTGGTGCGGCTGCGGGGAACTGAAGCTAACCCTGGGTTCACATTTGGACCGGCAAATGGTTCGCCGATGTGGTTTGCAGTCGGCTCGCATGACGATAAACCTGAAGTTTCTTTTTGCCCTGGTGCGATCATCGATCAAATGATTCCTGCAATCACCTCCGCTTCGTTTGACACAAACAAGCGTGTTTATTCGATATTGACGCGCCATTCAACTGTGCACATAGAATTGTTTCCCGCGAATGCGAAAGCTCCTATGCCCTTCTGCCAATTTGCCGTGAAAGCTCCCACGCAGGGGTTTGGTGTGGATTTCCTAGTTTCAGGCGCTCCCCTCCCTTCGCCTTCGTATTCAGGAATGCTGCGCGATCCGGATCGGATTGACGACGCCGTCGATCAGGTCGGGGTGAAAATTGTTAACTTAGAGGCGGGCGGCCCAAATGATGTTTTACGGCTGGTGCCGCCGGAAGCGTTCCCGAACGGGCGGTATGCGGACACCTCCGATAGGTTGCGATTGATCGTTCTGGGTGAATCATGTGCGTCCGGAAATAAGCTGAAGTCGCCGGCCTCACCGAGCGACACGCCGGGGTCCGAAATATACAAAGCCTTGTGCCAGCAAATTAAAAAGGCCGGCCATTTAAGGCTGTCCAGTGGTTCTGATACTTATGCCAAGAAGTTCGCTGTCGATTGCAATGTGCGCTCTGGTCCGGACTGCGTTGGAGGATGCAATCTTGCGTTTATTCGGGATAACGGTCGAAACGCGGTCGCGGTATCCGATGTTCGCGACCACCAATATGACTACATGACGGACGGTTTTATGGTGGCGGTGGATTTGAACAATCCGGGCGGCTTGGTGGTCGTGCACGGAATGAGCCCCTGGTTGTCCGTCAGCAGGCCTGGGCGGAAGGGCGACGACCTCGTCAAGCTCAAGTTAATGTCCCGGTCTCCCGCAACGTCGGAAATGGACGTGACCGAACTCATGGCGCCGAATCTCCAAGGCGTCCGGCGCATCTTGTACGACCCTGCGGATAATTCGTACCTATTTGTTGGCGACAACGGTATGGGCGAGGTCACCTTTCGCACGAAGGATTCGGAATCGCCGCTGCCGATACGAGCATGTGAGCCGTACCGGATTAATAACAGCGACCTTTGGATTGGGGTACACATCGATACCAAGCCTGGGACGTGGGATTATTTTTCGGTCACGCCGCAAGCGGTCGCCAGAGCGGGACTTCCCGTTCGAGAGTTGAGTACGAGCGAGGCCGCTTCGCTGCCGCTTTTTCCTCCGGCGGATTTCGAAGTCCATCCAGGCTACATCGCAGCCAGCAATGCCCTTCGCTCACTGATCTCGAAGGAATTGATCGTTCCCGAAGATGCGGGGCAACAAAAGGAGACGAATTAGACAAACCCCTCACCCCCCATACGCCCCCGCAGAATCAAATTTCCTATCAGCGGCCGGTGACTTCGTCGTATCCGGGTCCGGCGGAATAGACGCCGTTGCGGGAGCTATAACCGAAAGTCGTGGATGGTTGGCGGCTGAATAAAAGCGGCGTACCTTCGGTGGATCGTCACAAACGGTTCACCAGCGTCCCACGCGGGACAGAAAGGATACGCCTCATGGACTCTAACTCATTTCAGATACATCTGGCAACGGTGCCGGTCATCGATGACATCTTGCGCGACGGCGCCCGCCGGGCATTGCAGTCGGCCATTGAGCGGGAAGTTCAGGAATATATCGAGGGCAACAGTCATCACTTGGATTCGGCCGGCCACCACCTGGTGGTGCGTAACGGCCATCATCCGGCGCGGAAGATTCAGTCGGGCAATGGGCCGATCGAGGTGCATCAGCCGCGGGTGAATGACAAGCGGGTCGATGAGCAGGGCAACCGCATCCGCTTCACTTCCAAGATTCTCCCCCCGTATTTGCGCAAGACCAAGGCGATCGAGGAATTGGTGCCGTGGCTCTATCTGAAAGGGATTTCCACGAGCGATTTCCCCGAAGCGCTGGGTTGCCTGGGTCACGACGGCTCGGGCCTGTCGCCCACCACCATCGTTCGAATGAAAGAACTCTGGCAAGGCCAGTACGAGAACTTCTGCCGTCGGTCGCTGGCTGGCAAACGCTACGTTTACCTGTGGGCCGACGGCATCTACTTCAACATCCGATTGACCGATGACCGGCCCTGCGAACCGTGCCGGAACTAACGGAGGGGGATTTGGAAGATGGGACCAAGGAACTGATCGCCATGATTGATGGCCAACGCGAGAGCGAGCAGAGCTGGCTGGAACTGCTGCTGGATGCCAAGAGTCGGGGACTGACGGAATCCCCGAGGCTGGCAACGGGCGACGGGGCGCTGGGTTTCTGGAAAGCCCTCAAGCAGGTCTACCCCGGCACCCAACCGCAGCGTTGCTGGGTTCACAAGACGGTGAACGTGCTGGACAAGCTGCCGCACGGCCAGCAGGTCTCGGGCAAGGAGATGCTGCACGAGATCTGGATGGCGGCGACAAAGGAAGAGGCTCTGAAGGCGATGGGCAAGTTCGCGGCCACGCACCAGGCCAAGTTCCCCAAGGCGGTGGAGTGTGTGCTGAAGGACCAGGAGGAACTCCTGGCCTTCTACGACTTCCCCGCCGAGCATTGGCGCATCTTCGCACCAGCAACCCGATCGAGAGCACGTTCGCGACCGTGCGATTGCGAACCTACAAAACCAAAGGCTCCGGCTCGCGAATGGCCTGCCTGGCAATGGCCTTCAAACTCGTCGAGTCAGCACAAAATCATTGGCGAAAGCTGAACGGCAGCACGTTGCTGCCGGAGGTCATCGCGGGAGTGATCTTCAAAGATGGAACGAAGCTCGCCGCTTGAAGCTGTCGCGGCCATCCACTACTTTTGGGAATATCCCCTGCTCCATCGCGTCGAGCGAATGCTGGGCGAGTTGCTGGGACTGTTGCGTAATCTGTTGCTCTTTCGTTATCAGTTCTCCAAGCTGAGCGATGATCGCGTTGTATTGCGACACATCGGCGTCACTGCTGAAATAGGGAACTTCCTTAGTCACTTTGAAAGTGCCCAGGCGAGATCGCATAAAGTCGAGTAATTGTTCTGACTTGACGACAAACTGCCCGTCCACGTTCCCAAGTTGTTCAACGAAATCGCGGGTCTTCCCCACGTTTTGTTCGTACCCGCTTAGGGCGGACGCCTTACTTTCCGCTGAAATGGGCAAAGCCGCAATTCGCGCAGGCGCATCGTCAAGCAGCTTCAACCGATTTTTCTCAAAATCGTTTACCAATACTCGTAAACGCGCCAGTTTGGCCCTTGCCGATACGATCTTATCAGCGGTGTCTAACTTGTTCGCCTGAAACAGTCCGTCACCACACAGTTGCGCGACAGAGTTTTGATAGTCCTGATTTTGCTCATTTACATTTGCGAATAAGTTGCGGTCGAAATCAAGGATCACCTTTGCGTCTGTGGTTCTAAGATTGTTTGAATTCGAGGGCGCATATGCGCCGATTGATGGAAGTGCGACGATTCCGAATGCTCCCAGTGCAAAACCAAACCGAGCGCCACTTGTTTTTCCCGTTACATGCCAGAGGATTCTTGAGAACGCCCAGCCGAATGGCAGCACTAGAACGAAGACGCCTGCGACCACCGGGTCGCCAAAACGGAGCACATTACCTTGTAGCAGAGGCCAGGCCAGAGCCGCGGCAATACATATCAGCCACGCCATGCCGTCGCGTCTCATTGAATATCGCCTAGCTGGAACTGATGCTCCCGACGATATTCCGTTTAGATCGTGACCCATCGACGGCAGAGAGTCGAGGTACTCAGGGCAGGCTCCCTTCAGCCACGCATAATGATCGTCGATCTTTTTCGGCGATAGAACGCGCACGGCAAACGCCGCCCAAATCAGCGCGGTCAGCGGGAGTGCCGTGCCGAGAATTACACATGTGATTGCAATAGTTCCTGCCGCGTCGCCTTCGCCGGACCCGGCGTCGAATGCGGCAATTGCGGCAATAACCATGACGACTTCGGCAACGAATTCGCCAATAACCGATATGATCCCAGCCAACACAATCATCCAGGCAATGAAAATGCGCTTGCGGCGTTTCCTACCGTGGATTTCGCAAAGAGCCACCTCTACCGTGGCTTTTCCGCGCGTTATGAGCGCTGCCATGCCGAAAATAATGACATTCAAAGTGATGTGCAGCGCCAAGGCCCAATGATACCGGTACAGGCTGGCAGCCAGAATGTAGGCGCTCGCACCGGTGCTGATGAGCAGCGCCAAGGCCCAATGATACAGGTACAGTCTCTTACGCCAAACAAATTGCGGTGAGGCAGGCGCGTTGCATTTCACGCATCGCGTCGGCAACCGCGATCCTGAGGTGAGCACCACCAGCCGATTTCCATCGCGCCAGCGCTTGTCGGCACGTCCACGTTCGGACATGAGGGTGCAGCGTTTTTGCTGCGCTGCGATGTAATTGCAGGTAATTCGGGGGCAACTGTGATTGTGCCGCCTTTTTCTACCAGCAGGTCATTCATGCAGTCATGAGTTGATACCATTATCCTTCCCTCCCACGTTGATCGTTTTCAAAGTCTTGTGGCTACCGAAGTCATCGGCACGGAACGAATCCCGCTTAAGCAGCCAACTTCAGCGTCAATCACGTCCGCAGGTCGATTATCAGACATCACGGCAAAATACTCCTAAACCCGCCAATTGGGGCGGTCGATGACGCCACGGGATGAGGGAGGATCGCCATGTCATTGAAAACTCTTGGGTGGTACACCTTGTGCGTTTGCATTGGCGCAGCGACCGTCACGGCATTTTCCCAACGCGGCCAACCCGCCACGCAATCAAATAATCAATTATCTTCCGCCGCACTCGCCACCAGCGGCATAACCTTTGCTTCTGTAGAAGGGGCGAGTCCCGGCGGATACGCCAGCGTTACGATTCAAACATCGCCGGGGGCGGAATGCTCAATCCAATACGTTACGCCCCACGGCACAGTCAGCCGGGCTAGGGGACTTGAAAGTCAGACTACCGATTCGGATGGCCGAGCATCGTGGACGTGGAAGATTGGCACTCACACCGAACCGGGCACGGGAAGTGTGACCGTGGCTTGTAATGGCGAATCTGCAACGACACCAATTGAGATTGGCCAATACTGATTCCGACAGTGCCAAATGCGAAATGAGTATTTCACCATGAACGGCTGACAAGGTGCGAGCCGATGGAGTTGACATGAGAGGGAAAAGCAATTTCGCTATCGCAATAATGATCGGGGGCGTCTGGCTGATTGCCAGTGCGCGGCACGGACTGGCCGACCAAATCGTTTTACAGAACGGTTACGCTCTGGCTGGTGATATCATCGCAGAGGATGGACAGTCAGTAACCGTTGATCTTTCCGACGCCAATCGGTTCATCGTCCAGCGAATTCTCAAGGCGCGCATCAAACAAGTCCAATCGTGGGGCCATCGTCAGGGCACGCCCTGGCCGTGAAGCTCGCCCGTTCAATCAACTCCGCCCCTTCACAGGGCAACTCTTCTGTGCCCACTGCGGCAAGGTCTTCTATGCTCGCCGCTCCAAGAACGCGAAGGGCGAATACCGCTACTACTCCTGCGGTACACGGCAGCGGCTTGGTCCCGATGCCTGCGAGTGCGGAACATCGGTGCGTGAGGACGTACTGGAAGCCGATCTCCGGCAGGCCTTCGAGTTCGCCTTTGAGGATACCGAATCGCTCATTGCTGAGGCGGTCAAGGAAGCACAGAAGCAACTGGACTTTAACCGCGGCCAAGTGTCGCGGATTCAAGCCGACGTGAAAGAACTGGACCAGTCCATCGGTCGGTTGACGCGGTTGCTCACTGACCCGGACATCGATCCGGTCGCGAAGCGGGCAATTTCCCGCCAGCTCGGTGACTCGGAAATCAAGCGGGACGCGCTACAGCAAGCAATGACGCGGACGGCACAATCAGCAAACGATGACATGGACGAATTTATCCATGCCGTTCGGCAGGCCATTGCAGAAGTGAAATAATCCCTGACCGATGCTATCAGCCCGGCAAAGCTCAACCGGTTTGTGGAGGATTGGATCGGACCCATTCGAGTCGATGCCGACGGCTCGCTCCATCCGTTATCTCTTGAAACGACACAAGCCTCTGACGAATCAGAGGCTTGTGTGACGAGTAACATAGCGGGGGGAGGATTCGAACCTCCGACCTCCGGGTTATG
>CAVYVE010000002.1:0-891824 GCA_963771925.1 uncultured Phycisphaerales bacterium | reverse complement strand
GCGCGAGCGGTGGGAAGCGATGTACAAAGGAAATAACTGAAAGCCGGGAATCGAATCTAACTCGCACATCATTAAGATGTCTGATCAGTTGGAAAGGATGACTCATGCGCGTATTCAAGACAACGTATCGTGACCGTCAAGGCGTGACCCAGGAATCGAGCAAGTGGTATGTGGAATTCCGCGACCACGCTGAAACCATCCGTCGATTGCCGGCTTTCACCAGTAAGCAGGCCAGCGAGGCGTTTGGCCAGAATTTGGAAAAGCTCATCAGCTATCACCGGGCGACTGGCGGTTTGACCGATCCATCATTGCAGCAATGGCTTTCGCAGATTCCGCAATCCACGAGGGAAAGGCTGGTGGAGATCGGGTTGCTCGACGGCGAAAGAGCGGCGGTCACGAAGCCACTCAGCAAGCATCTGGATGATTTTGCCGAATCGCTCAAGGCCAAGGGCAGCACCGCGCGGCATGTAGAATTGGTCAAGAGCCGGGCAAGCAAGGTGATTGAAGGGTGCGGCTTCCAGCACTATTCGTCGATTTCCGCCAGCAAGGTGCTTTCATACATCAACGGTCTGCGGCAGGCCAAGAATGGAATCAGCGCTCAGACGTTCAATTTCTATCTGCAAGCGATCAAGCAGTTCTGCCGGTGGATGGTCAAGGATCGGCGGGCAACCGAGAACCCGCTGTTGCACCTGCAAGGGCTGAATGTGCGTACCGACCGTCGCCATGACCGCCGGGCGCTGTCTTTGGAAGAGCTTACCTTGCTGCTGGAAACAGCTACGGATGGACCGGTGCGGTTCAATGTCTCAGGCCAGGAGCGAGCATTGCTCTATCGGTTGGCAGTTGAAACGGGGTTGCGCGCCGGAGAGCTTCGCAGTCTGTCGCCAGCTTCGTTCCGCCTCAGCGGTGATGAGCCGACCGTCACCGTAGCCGCGGCGTACTGCAAGAATCGGCGGGAAAGCACGCTGCCGCTCAGGTCGGATACCGTCGAGTTGCTGGCCGCACATTTGAAGGATCAGCAAAGAGACTGTTGCGCCTCGCCATTCCGCCGCGCGAGCATGTCGCCAAGATGATCCGGGCCGACCTGGATGCGGCAAGGGCAAAATGGATTAAAGAGGCAAAGAACGACGGGGAGCGAGAGCACCGTGAGAAATCTGATTTCCTCGCGTACACCAATCACGCCAAGCGCAAAGCCGACTTCCACGCCTTGCGGCACACTTTCATCAGCAATCTTGCCGCCGGCGGCGTGCATCCAAAGATCGCGCAGACGTTGGCGAGGCATTCTACGTTTGCCTTGACGATGGAGCGTTACTCGCACAGCGACCACGACAAAGAGCTTGCGGCGATGCGAACGCTTCCGAATTTGCCCAAGCCAGCCCCAAAAGCATCGAAAACATCGGAAAAACCGGGCAAATCCGCATCAAGCGTCTTGGCGTTCTGCTTGGCGCAAAACGGTACATCGGGAGAGATTTCAGTAGACTCTGGTGGACTGAAATCAGATATAGCAGGCGATTCACAAAGCGCAGCTGCGAAAAGGAAATACAGCGTTTTCTAACGGAGGAGGTGAGATTCGAACTCACGAGACCCTTGCGGGCCTACCGGTTTTCAAGACCGGCGCATTCGACCACTCTGCCACTCCTCCAGGAGCGGCGCGATCGTACCCCATCCATTTTAGCTTCGCCAGATTCTCTGACGTTTTGTAATGCAATGTCTCATCGCATGGCCAGGGCTACGGCGTGGGCGATCCAGCGATCGATCGCGGGGGCCCATTCGATGGCCAATCGATGCACGTACAGGGCCGTCACCGCGCCGGCGAAAACGTCCATCGTGTAATGGGCGCGAAGGACCAGGACCGCGATGATCTCGAATAGGGCGATCAATATTCCCAGAGCGATCCCGATCGGGCCGAGGGCCGATGCGAGGACGGCTGCGCCGTAAACCGCGATCGCCGTGTGGCCGGAGAAGAACAGGTCGTTCGATGTGCCGTAGGTCACCAGGACGGCCGGGAAGCCGGGCTTACGCCAGATCATGCCCGGCGGCGGAGGCAGCGGACAAAAGGCCTGGCAGAACTGCCGAAGGGCGAAGAGCATCAGCAGGCCGAGAAACGGCTGAATCGTCGGGCCCAAGATCGCCGAGGCGAGCAGGTAAAATCCGAGCAGATCGATCACCAGCGAACTGGAGATCAGCAGCGCATCGGCGCGGCGAGGATGGTCCAGCAATCGCCGGTTGATCGGTGCCGTCAGTTGATGGATGCCGTCGTGAATCGCCCCGGCATCCGGTCCATTCGTCGCGGGTTGTCTCCGAGCCAGCAGCCACTGCGTCCAGTACCACAGACCGAGGCTGACCGCGATGACCGCGACGCGCACGGCCGCCAGCGGCGCGGCGATCGTCGCGATGGAGGTGAGATTCATGCGGTCGGCTCCAATTCCAGCATCGTTCGCAATTGGATTTCGATCTGTTCCATCAGCGGATCGTTGCCGCCGCGGCCCTCACGGGTTGGCGAAACCTCGATCGCTTCGCCGACCGTGATCTGCGCGTGGATCGGACCGTGCAGGCGCACCTGGTCGGTCAGGTCTTCCTCGAATCGCTCGACGGTCTCCAGCAGCCGTTCGGGCGTGGGGTTGGAACGCACATAATCCGGCGGATAGTGGAACAACTGCTGGGCCAGATAAAGATCGGCAAGCTGTTTCCAGCGGCGCTGGCGTTCGTCCTCGTCGATCTGGTCCTTGGTCATGTCCGGCAGAATCGCCGAGCGCAGGCGCTTGACGCGCGCGGGCACGCCGTCGTTCTGCTTCTCGTTCAACCACTGCCGCTCCAGCGGCACGAGAATGGCGTCGATCAGATGGGTCAATCGAATCGCAACGTTGTCGCCGCGGGCTTCGCCGAGATATTCCAATTCTTTCAGGGCCAGCAGGGCGCCGCCGGTTCGGTAAATGCGGTCCACGAGCGGCAGATGTTCTTGTTTTCGCCAGGTCAGTCGGGCCTCGATGTCGTCGAGAACGGACGTGACGGCCGTCTGTGCATCGCCCTGAAACCGGTAGCGCACGGCCACCGGATGCACGACGACTTTCCGCGGCGGCTGCGACTTGGCGCGTTTCTTCGCCGCCGACCTGGCGATCAAGGCTGTGCCGTCCATTAGATCGTTCAGCCGATCATTGGTGCGCGAAATATGTCCTTCGGGAAAGATCACCAGCGGCCGCCGGGCGGTCTCGAGGATTTCCACGGCCGTGTTGACCGCGGCCCGGTCGATTCCCTCGCGATAGATGCTGAACGCCCCGGCCCGCCGAAGGAGGAACGTCTGCATGCGGTCCTGCATGAACAGATGCCAACTCGCCAGGATAAAAAACGGCGAGCGGACTTCCCGCGAAAGCATCCCCAGCACCAGCGGATCTTCGTCACGGCAATGGTTGGGCGTGAGAAGCACGCCATGCCCCGCCGCGATGGATTGCCGAAGCCGCTGGGCGTCGACGCACTTCACCGCGGTGACGCCGTATTTCCTGCGCAGCAGCCGCGGCAAATACATCGAAAGGATCGCCGGCCAAATCCGTCCCCGATGCGGCGGCACCGGAACGTACGGCTTGTCGATCACGATATCCTGCATTGTCGCGCTCGCTCAATAGCCTCTCCGAGCGAGCATGTGGCGTCAATCAGTGAGGCGATCACGCCAGTCGGTGCTCCAAGGCTGCCATCGCAGGCGTCATTGCAGTCAGTCTGACTTTATTATATACTAAAGTTCGTGCGCTTGCCTTTTCGATGAAATGCCCACAATGTCGATCATATCGGTGAGCACGGTGTTCGGCCGGAGGATGCCGAGTATATCCTGTCCCGCGCGATCCGCCCGTTCCCAAGGTCAATCGGCGGCGGCAAGCACTTGGTTTGGGGACAAGCCGAGGATGGGACGTTCCTACAGGTAATATTCATCTATAGCCCGCCGGGTGTGATTTATGTGATTCATTCCCGCCCCATGACCGACCGGGAGAAACGGCGATTCAGGAGCAGAAAGCCATGAAAAAGACGAAACAAAATTACGCTCGGATGAGCGCCGCTGAACTTCGCCGCGCAACACGGGAATTTGACGGGGAACTTCCGCTTGGCCCGGATGGGCTGCCCGGACGGCGGATGAACGCCGCCGAGCGCCGGCAATGGAGCAACGTCCGCAAAAAGATGGGCCGACCCAAAATCGGCAAGGGCGTCAAACGGGTCATGATCTCGATGGAAATGCAACTTCTGAAGGAATCGGATGCCTTTGCCCGCAAGCGCCATTTGAGCCGTTCGCAGCTCATCTCCGCCGGTGTCCGAAGGCTGATGGCGGGATGATGGCCGCCGCGACTCCTTTCCGAATTAGAAAAACTCGGCGTCGTCCGCGGATGAAATCGGAATCGGAATTTCCTCGGCGATCTCCGGCGCGTCGGCGCCCTCGAAGAGCGGTTGCTGCTGCAATTTCGTGCGACGGGTTCCCTCGCCGGCCAATTCCACCCGGCCCTGGCCGTTGAGGGTGAATTCCAATTCCTCTTTCATCGCCGGGGTCGGTCGGACGGACCAGGCGTTGTCCAGCGTGATTAGCGCTCGCTTGCTTCCGTTGGCCGGGACGCTCAGGAAGGTTTGGCAATTGCCTTTGTATTTGCTCAGGACCGGCTTGAGTTGCCGCAGAAGCTCGGCGGCGCCGTCCACGCGATCGATTTCCACTTTCACCCAGCGCGTCAGGCGCGACATCGAATCGGAAATGGGAATCAGCTCGTTGACGATCACGCCGGGCGTTTCACGCCGCTTGTCAATCTTGCCGCGGATGAAAACGATCTGCTCGGCGGCGACGGATTGCGGATGCCGCTTGGTGATCTCGGCCAGGGATTCCGCGAAGATCGTGGCCTCGATCTGGCCGTCGAGGTCTTCCAGCGTGAGGATCGCCATCGGCTGCCCGGCCGAGCGGCCGTTTTTCGTGATCGCTCGCTTCACTTTGTTGATCAATCCGCCGATCGTCACCTCCATGCCTTCGGGGAGATTCTTCACGTCGCGCGTGGTGGCGGTGGCATAGTTGGCCAGGGCGGATTCGTGTTCGGTCAGCGGATGGTTGGTGATGTAGAAGCCCAGGAATTCCTTTTCGAATTTCAGCAATTCGGCGCCGGGAATTTCTGGAATATCGGGCAGGACATCGGCCGGCTTGGAATCTGCCGCCGGCAGAGCCGAACATGCTCAATTGTCCCGCGCGTTTGTCCTGCTGCGACTGCTGGCCCATCTCGACGGCGCGGTCGAGGATGGCCAGGAGTTGAGCGCGTTTCGCTTTCAGGGATGAGAACGCGCCGCATTTCACCAGGGCTTCGATCGTGCCGCGGGTGACCTGGCGCTGATCGACCCGCTCGCAGAAATCGTAAAAGCTCAAAAACGGTCCCCTCTTTTTCCGCTGCTCAATGATGGCCTCGACCGCTTTCTCGCCGATCGCCGCGCACAGCCATGAGGCCGAAGCGGATGACGCCGGTTTTTCCCTTGTAAACCGGCGTGAAATCCTTGTCCGAGGCGTTGACATCCGGCGCCTGCACGCGTGATCCCGCGGGCGCGGCATTCTTCGATGTATTCGACGACCTTGTCGGTCGAGCCCATTTCGAACGTCAGCAGGGCGGCCATGTATTCGACCGGGTGATAGGTCTTCATGTAGGCAGTCTGAAACGCGAGGATGGCATAGCGCGTGGAATGGCTCTTGTTGAATCCATATCCGCCGAATTTCAGGATCAGATCGAACAATTCCTCGGCGTTGTCCTTGCTGATGCCGTTGGCCAGGGCGCCCTGGAGGAAATCGGGCTTGTACTTGGCGATGACATCGGATTGTTTTTTGCTGATGGCTTTGATGAGCTTGTAGGCAGCGCTCAGCTCGATCCCGCCGAGCTGATTGAAGATCTGCATCACCTGTTCCTGGTAGACCATGATGCCGTAGGTCTCGGCCAGGATGCGGTCCATGATGGGATGCGACCTGCGGGACCTTTTCCTTGCCGTGCTTGCGGTTGCAGTAGAGCGGGATCAGCTCCATCGGGCCGGGGCGATAGAGTGCGTTGGCGGCGATCAGATCTTCGAGGCGGTCCGGGCTGCATCTTCATCAGCAGGTCGGTCATTCCGCCGGATTCGAACTGGAAGACGCCCTTGGTCTGGCCGCGGCAAAACAGGTCCAGCACCGATTTATCGGTAAAGTCGATTTTTTCGATGTCGATCTCGATCCCCTTGATTTGCTTCACCAGATCAATGGACCGCT
The DNA here is from genome assembly GCA_963771925.1 of uncultured Phycisphaerales bacterium. Classification (GTDB taxonomy): domain Bacteria; phylum Planctomycetota; class Phycisphaerae; order Tepidisphaerales; family Tepidisphaeraceae; genus PALSA-1353. Next base: position 885,589 of record CAVYVE010000002.1, on the reverse strand, counting down.
GCAGCGTCGGTCAGCGTTCGCAGGCCGAGGAAGTCCATCTTCAGCAGGCCGACCTTGTCCACGATCGGGCCTTCGAATTGGGTGAGCAGATCGTCGCCGTTTTTGCACAGCGGGACGAGATTCTCCAGCGGCTGATCGGCGATCACAACGCCGGCGGCGTGCATCCCGGCGTTGCGGCACAGGCCTTCCAGCCTCTTGCCGATGTCGATGATCTTTTTGACCTGCGGGTCCTCGTTGTACATCCGGGCCAGGTCGGGCGACTGCGCCAGCGCTTTGTCGAGGTTCATGCCCGGTGTGCCGGGGATCAGCTTGGTGATCTTGTCGGTCACGGCCAGCGGAACGCCCAGAACGCGTCCGACGTCCTTGCAGACGGCGCGGGCCGCCAGCGTGCCGAACGTGATGATCTGCGCGACGTGGCCGTATTTATTGCGGACGTATTCGATGATCTTGGCGCGGCCTTCCTGGCAGATGTCGATGTCGATATCGGGCATCTCGTTTCGGCTGGGGTCCATGAACCGTTCGAAGAGCAGGCCGTACTTGAGCGGATCGACGTTGCACAGTCCCAGCAGATATCCGACCATCGTGCCGACGCCCGAGCCCCTGGCGCCGACGGGAATCCCGTGCTCGCGGGCGAAATTGCAGAAATCCCAGACGATCAGGAAATACGAGCAGAAATTCTTGCTGCCGATGATTTTCAGTTCGTAATCGAGCCGGCCGCGAATCTCCGGCGAAACGTCGCGCGTGCCGTAGCGCCATTCCAATCCCTCTTCGCAAAGCTGGCGGAGATAGCGCTCGTCATCCGCCGCGGCGGACGAATTCGTCGGCGAATCCTTTAGGGCATGCCTGGAGGAACGCGATAAACCGGGGCGAATCGCTTGGAGAAATCCAACGTGACATCGCACATCGCCGCGATCCGTGCGGTGTTCTCGATCGCCTGATCGAATCCGCCGAGGGCCTCGGCCATTTCCTGCGGGCTTTTCAGGTAAAGCGCCTTGGGATATTTCAGGCGGGCTTCATCAGTGATCAGCCGGCCCATGCTGATGCAGCACAGGACATCGTGGGCGTCGTGGTCTTCCTTGTTCAGAAAATGAACGTCGTTGGTGGCCACCAGCCCGACGCCCAGACGTTTTGGCCAAATCGGCCAGTTCGGGATTGACCACGTCCTGCTCCGGGACGCCTTGTTTTTGCACTTCGATGAAGAAGCGATCGGGGCCGAAAATCTCCAGATAGGTTTCGGCGATCTTCTTGGCATTCTTGGCATCGCGGCGAAGGAAGCAGGAGGGGATTTCGCCGCCGAGGCAGGCGCTGGTGGCGATCGAGCCCGCCGCAGAATTCTTTCAGGACCTCCTTGTCGATCCGCGGCTTGTAATAAAACCCCTCGCGGTAGGCGATGCTGGAGAGGCTTGCATGAGATTGCTGATAACCCTCAAGATTCTGGCACAGCAGCAGCAGGTGATACGCGGCATCGCTGCCGGTGCCGCTGACCGTTGCGCGTTCGCGGCGGTCGCCGGGGGCCATGTACGCTTCCATGCCCAGGATCGGCTTGATGCCCGCCTTGGTGCATTCGTTGAAGAACTCCACCACGCCGAACATGCACCCGTGGTCGGTGATAGCGAGGCTGTCCATTCCCAGCGATTTGACCCGCTTGACCAGGTCGGGAATCCGGCACGCCCCGTCCAGCAGGGAATAATGGGTATGACAGTGAAGATGGACAAAAGATCCGGTCGGCATAAACGGATTCTCGCTCTCCAAACAACGGCTCAACAAGTGTAGCGGGAGTTAGCGACAGAATCTCCACGGCCCATCCACGCGAAGGCCGGGATTTGCAGTATATTCTCAAGTCGATGGCCGCAGAGACTGATAAATCCTGGGAAAGTCCTCAGCGAAGGCATCGCGTTTCCCCAAATTGGGCCGAGGACCAAAGCATGGGCAGAGAGCTTCAACTTGCCGGGCGGATGCGAGGGGCATTGCGCGCACTGATTCCCGCGGCGTTGAAGATTACCCAGCGATACGGCGTCGATTTCCAGCCGTTGGAACGCAACGGGCTGTGCGCACGGTGCTGGCGCGACTGGCCCGACGACCCCGATTTCATTCCGCGGTGGCAGCGACTGATGGCGCGCAATTCCCGGTCCACGGTTTTTTCCGGGCCGGTGTGGCAAAGCGCCGTGGTCGATCAATTCGTTCCCGCCGGAAAATTCCGGCTCATCACGGTGGATCGCGGAGCCGAATTGCTGGCCGTGGTTCCTCTGTCGCTGAGCAGCGCGTCCATGCTCGAAACGCCGGGCCGATGGGTGACGGATTATCTCGATCCGCTCGTCGATCCGGACGCCGCCGCCGACTGCTGGGAGATCATTCTCGATTTGCTGGGCGATTTGTGGGACTGGTCGGTGGCGGGCGTGCGGATTCAGCTTGTCCGCGCCGATTCGCCGGCCCGCCGCATTCTCAAGAGCCTCGCGCCGAAGCTCGGCTTTGAATTCGGCGAAAAGCGCGTCACGACGGCGCCGTACATTTCCCTGCCGGCCACATGGGACCAATACCTCGCCGGGCTCGACGTCCACGAGCGCAAGGAAATAAAACGCAAGATTCGCAATGCCCAGACGAAGGGCGATCTCCGCTGGGTGACGCTGAGCCGGCCCGACGAGATGACGCCCGCGCTGGAGCGGGCGATGTCGGCCATGCGGCAGGCCGAACCGTGCAAGGCCGATTTCGCCGAGGAGATTCTGGTCGATTTCCTTCGCCGCGTCTGTCCGCAATTGAGCCGGCAGGGAGAGTTCTATTTGCACGAACTGTGGATCGAGGAGAAGCCGACGGCTTGGTTGCTGTGTCTCTGCTCCGAGCAGGGTCCGATGATCTACAACACCAGTTACGATTTCGCCCAGAGGCATTGGAGCCCCGGCGTGGTTGCGTTCAGTCTGGCGATCCAGGACGCCATCGCCGCGGGGAAACCCGTCTTCAATCTCCTTCGCGGCAGCGAGGAATACAAAAAACGCCTGGGGGCGAAAGACCTGGAGCTGTTCCGAATCACGCTTCTGCGGCGATAGCCCTTTGTTTACCAGTCCAGCGTGCCACGCCAGGCACGGGCCAAATCTTCCACGTTTATCTCCATGAACTTCGGCGATCGTTGAACGGTTCCGAAATCGATCACGCCGGCGATGCCCGCAAAATCGCCGCGGATGGCATCGCCGCCGGCGTTGTTCGCCAGTTCCACCAGAAATCGGCCGGGGCTTTCGGCGAGCGCGGCATCCGTGGCAAGCGAATCGCCCACGGCCAAACCCAGCCCCGATGCGATGCACATTTCCGCCGCCGCGACGGCCGGGCCGCCGTCGCTAATATCGTGACAGGCCAGGACCTTGCCGCAGCGAATGAGCCCGGCCATTGCGCGGTGCAACCGGCCCATGGCGGCGGGATCGGCATCGGGCGGCTCGATCAGCACGACCTGCGAGCCGGGCGATTTGAAATCCATCGTGACGCATTTGCGCACGTCTTCGATGACGCCGATGGCGCTGATGAGCAGCGTTCGCGGAATGCGCAATACCTGGCCGGTTTCCTTGTTCGTGAATTGGTTGTTGAGCGAATCCTTGCCGCTGATGAACGGGATTCCGTAGGCGATGGCGGCGTCGCGACAGGCTTCGCAGGCGCGGACGAGCGTGCCCATGGTCCGCTCATCATCGACGCTGGGCCAGCAGAAATTGTCGAGGATGGCGATGCGATCGGGATCGGCGCCGACCGCGACGACGTTGCGGATGGCTTCGTCGATGGAGGCGATCGCCATGTCGTAGGGATCTTCGATGTGCGGGGCCATTCCGCATCCGATGACGACGCCTCGATTAGCTTCCGAGTTTCGGACGCAGGACGGCCGCGTCGGACGGGCCGATCTGCATCGGGCCGACCAGCGGCTTAACGACCGAACCGCCCTGCACCTCGTGATCGTATTGGCGGATGATCCAGTGCTTGCTGGCGATGTTCGGATGAGCCAGAGCCGCCAGAAGCTTGGTTTTGAATTGTCGGGGATCGAGAGTCGCGGGCTTTTCGTGAGGTTTCGGTGATGGCGTCACGATGATCGCCTTGCGCGTCGGCATGGGGATGCCGTGGTGGAGGAACTCCATGGACAATCGGCCGACCTGCCGGTCGGCGTAATTCAGGATCAACTCGCGGTTCGTCGTGCCGAATTTGCCGATGACCGTTGCCTCGACATCCTCGTCCGCGGCGAGCTTCAGCAGTTGCTGGACGTGCCGCGGCGGGACCGCCAGGACCATGCGCTCCTGCGCTTCGCTGATCCAGATTTCGTCGTAGCGCAGGCCGGCGTATTTCAGGGGAACCTTTTCCAGTTCGACGACGGCGCCGGTTTTTTCGCCCATTTCGCCGACGGCCGACGACAATCCGCCGGCGCCGCAGTCGGTGATGGCGGTGAAAAGATTCGCGTCGCGAGCCGTGAGGATCACGTCGGCCATCTTCTTTTCGGTGATGGCGTTGCCGATCTGGACGGCGTGGGAAAATTCGTCGGCGTGGGTGTCGGTCAGTTCGGCGCTGGAGAAGGTCGCGCCGTGGATTCCATCGCGGCCGGTGCGTCCGCCCATGAGGACGATGGCGTCGCCGTTTTGCGCGGCCTTTTGCAGCTTGTCGCGCGGGATCAGGCCGACGCAGCCGCAGAAAACCAGGGGATTGCCGAGATACCGCTCGTCGAAATAGACGGCCCCGTTGACGGTGGGGATTCCCATCCGGTTGCCGTAATCGCGCACGCCGGCCACGACCTGCTGAAGAATGCGCTTGGGATGGATGACGCCCTTGGGCAGGCCGTCGCGCAGGGCGTCGGGAGGGGCGACGCAAAAAACATCGGTGTTGGCGATCGGCTTGGCCGCCAGGCCGGTGCCCAGAATGTCGCGGATGACGCCGCCGGCGCCGGTGGCGCTGCCGCCGTACGGCTCGATGGCGCTGGGATGATTGTGCGTTTCCACCTTGAAACAGACGGCGTCGGTTTCGTCGAACGCCACTGACGCCGGCGTTGTCGGTGAAGACCGAGAGGCAAAACGGATCTTGTATGGCCGCTCTTTTCCATGAGCCGCTTCGTGCTGGCGAAGATCGTCTCCTTGATGAGATTCTCGTATCGCCGGGTGGCCACGGGGCGATCCCGTTCGTCGCGGACTTCGACCTCGACGGCGCTCTTGAGCGTCTTGTGAACGCAATGCTCGCTCCAGGTCTGGGCCAGCGTTTCCAATTCGATGTCGCGTCGGCTCGCGATCCTGCTGACGGAAATAATTCTGGATCGCTTTCATCTCGTCGAGGGAGAGAAAAAGATGGCCGTCCCGGCTCAGCCTGCGACAGCTGGGAGTCGCAAAGGCTTCGCAAATCCACGCGGCGAATCTGGAACGGATTTTCGCGGCCGGTCTCGAATTGGGTCGGACAATACGCATCGAAATGCACGGATTCGATCACGCCGTTGGCCAGGACCCGGGCGGCGATGATTTCCAGATCGCGGCGATCGAGCCTGGGGTCGATCAGATACGCCCGGCCGGTGCGGACCTGGCGAATCGGCAGGCCCAGATCGCGCACGGCCATTTCGGTGCTGGCGGCAACAGGGTCCATCACGCCGGGCTTGAGATGAACCTCGATGCGGCTCTCGTCGGCGGGGGGGTCGTTCGGAGTGAAAATCTGCGGCGGATTCGACGACGGGATCGGCGAGCAATTCGCGGGCGATTCTACCGATGCCCGCAGGGTCGGCATCCGTGTCCAGCAGGAAGATTCGGGACGTTCGGACGGAAACAGCGGGTTTGCCGAGGTCGCGAATCTGCCGGCAGATCGATATCCCCAGGGGATCGACGCCATCGCGTGCGCGAACGTCGATGCGATAGATCATGCGGCGATTCTAAGAGGAACAGAGACGCTTGGCGAGACTTAGCCGACCTGCGGAACCGCGGGATGGCTATCCCGCGGCTTTTCGGGGATGTCGATGTTCGGCGCGAGGGAGAGCAACGCCGCGGCGGCGTCGTAAGCCATCGCGGGGGTCAGGCGCGTCATGCAACGGTGATCCAGGGGACAGACCTTCTTTTGGCAGGGGCCACAGAAAACCTTCACCGCTAATTTCTTCTCCTTGGCAAAGTAAATCTCGGTCCATTCGGGATGGGTGGGGCCGAAAAGCGTCACCACCGGAACGTCTAACGCGGCGGCGATGTGGCGGGGGCCGGTGTCGTTGGTCACCATCAAATCACATCGGCGTATGATCTCCTTCAATGCCCCCAGCGACGATCCCTTGGCCAGCAGGTCGACCGGCGCGTGCCGCATGGCGCGGAAAACGGCGTCGATGATCCACCGCTCGCGCGAGCGCCGCTGAGCAGAATCGTCGCGCCCAGTTCGTCGATGAACCGATCGGCCAGGGATGCGAAATATTCCGGTGGCCAGCATTTGGCGAGTCCGAATTGGGCGCCGGGGTTCAGGAGGATCAACGGAGCCTTGCCCGTCGCCGCCGGGCGTTCCAGATTGCGCGGAAGTCCGGCGCGCTCCAGCACGTCGGCCGCCTCACGCCGTTCCGACTCCGTGACGAAAAGCTTCAGGGAAAGATCCCTGGCCTGGCTGCCGAGGTAATGGGCCAGGCCCATGTAATACTTGACGATCGGGGTGGGAATGAATTTGCCCTTTTCCTTCCGGGGCAAAAGCTTGTCAGAGAGCAAAAATCCGCGGCCGTCGCGGTCATATCCCACGATGCGGGGAATGTTGGCCATCTTGCAGACCAATGCGGCCTGGAACGAATTGGGCAGCAGGATCGCCAGATCGAATTTCGCCCCGCGCAGCCGCCGGGCCAGATCGAACAGGCCCTTGCCCGCCTTTTTCTCGGTCCTGCCCGATCGATAGGTGATGAGCTGATCCGCCCAGGGCAAGCCCGTGTAAAGCGGTTTCACATAGCGTTTCATCATGTAGGCGATATGGGCTTTGGGGTACAAATCGCGCAGGGCCCGCAGGACTGGGGTGGCCATCACGGCGTCGCCAACCCAGTTCGGCTGGACGACCAGGATTTTGCCGGCTTCGAGCATGTGAACGGAAGTATAACGAAGTGGACGGCCGGGAGGGAGCGAAATAGTTATTGCCAATTGCCCATTGAAGGGCGTAGGACAAACAAAAACGAGAATCGACTTTTCATTTAGCCCCCGGTGAATCACCGGGGGCTAAATGGAATTAGTATGGATTTTCCATTTATCCGATGGCATTCGGCAGGCAACAGGCAACGGGAAATAAACTAAGCGATCTGATGTGCCGGCTTGGGCAGTTCGTCGTGGATCGTCTGCTGTTTGGGCTGATCGCCGGCAAAGCTGAACAGCATCATGTCGTCGTCGATCCTGGCCTGCAGATGCACCGGATGCTGCCAGATCTTGTAAATGTTTTTGAGCGTTTCGACGGCGAATTTGATTTCCAGGTCCAGGCCGTTGTGCTTGTGGGCCAGATAAAGCTCGCCGCGGCCGCAGTAGTCGCCGTCCACCACGTAAATGAACGGCCGGCCATGGTTGGTCAGGTGATACAGCATCGTCTGCTTGATGCGCTGCGGATCGCGGGTGATGATCCGAAGCTGGCCGGTGTGGGGATCGCGGCCGTATTGGTAAAACTTGTGCTTCTCGATGAACTCGGCGGTCATGAATTCATCGATGAAGTTCACGTCGTTGTACATGCGGCGGACTTCGAAAATCTTTTCCCGGCCCAGGCCCAGACCCTTGTCCCAGGATTTCTTCTCGCCGAGGTTGTCGGATTCCTCGTACGCCTTGCCGAAACGGCCCTTGTTCCAGCGGTCTTCGATGTCGCGGAAAAGCTCCAGGCCGATCTTGTACGGATTGAAATTCCCCGGCGGCATGTGGACGGTGCCGCTGTGATGGTCGGCATAATCGATGATTTCCTTGGCCTCGACGAAATGCTTGGTCATCAGCGTGCTGTGCCAATAGCTGGCCCAGCCTTCGTTCATCACCTTGGTCATCCCCTGCGGGGCGAAATAATAGGCTTCCTCGCGGACGATGGAGAGGCAATCCATCTGCCAGTCTTCCAGGCGGGCGTGCTGCAGGAGATACAGCAGCACGTCGCGCGTCGGGCTGGGCCGGCGTGACGTGACGGAACTTGGCTCGCTCCTCGCGCAGCTTCTTGGCCTCGGCCTCCAGAACATCCGGCGGATTGATCCAGCGGTCGAGATAATCCTTGGCCTTGAACTTGGAGACCAATTCCTCCCGCGGCGTCTTCCTGCGGCTTCTGCTCCATCGGGCCGCGGTTGAGAAACATGCTGTGCGGCGTCGATCAGGTCCTCGACGCTCAGGCAGACGTCCAGGAATTTCTCGACCGTGTCGTATCCCTGCTTTTCGATGTGCCGGCGGATGCGCGTGGCGTGGTTGGCCATCTCGTCCATCATCTTGCGGTTGGTCTGGCTGAACCACAGATTGTTCTTGAAGAAATCGCGTGCCCGTAGACGTGGGCGATGACCAGTTTCTGATCGACGAGCTGGTTGGATTCCTGAAGATAGGCGTAACAGGGATCGTTGTTGATGACCATTTCGTAGATGCGGCCCAGGCCGTAGAAATGCTGCTTGCGGAGGCGTTCGTATTCGGCTCCGAATCGCCAGTGGGGATATCGCTGCGGGAACCCGCCGTAGGCGGCGATCTGGTTCATCTGCTCGTAATCGCACATCTCGAAGATGACGGGGAAGAAATCCAGGCCGTAGGAGCGGGCGCGCTCGCGGATTTGCTTCTTGGCTGCGAGCAGCTCGGCGGGGAACGTGCCGACGGTGTGGGAGCCCATATCCGAATATTAGTCGGCCAATTGCCCATTTCCTATTGCCTATTGGGCCCCTTTCGATACGCAATAGGAAATAGGCAATGGCCAATCGCCTTACCCCACCCGCCCCAAAATCAGGCTCATTACAGGGATTATCTTTTGACTGGGCTAATTTGCCCATATCAGGCAGATTATTGGACGGTTGCTATTTCGAGATTGGCCGAGCCGGCTGATCTGGTGTATATCCATGTAGGGCGTCAGACGCCGGCGGATCAGGGCGGATTCGCATTGAACATCTTCCAGGAAAGTGGCCGCCTTCGCCAGGAAGGTTCACGCTGCCACGGGAACGTTTGGATTGCGACAACTTGTTTGTCCGGATACCGCCATGCTTGAGCGGACGCTTCATATTTCTGCAAGCGATGAGAACGGTCTATTCGGCGACCGCCAGCGAATCCTGGGGCCGCTTAATGAAGAAACGGAGGCACTGTCATGGGAGTGATTCAAACCATCGAACCCCAGAGCACGATTTACGGCGGGATCGATTTTTCCCGATTGCCGCGGCGCGATCTGATCAAGCTGCGGCTCAGCGACCCGCGCACCAGCGCGTTTCAGGTCGTCATCCGCCAGTCCGTCCTCAATCGCATCCACGCGCACGGCGACGCCTCGCCGCGCGCCGAGATTTGCGGCGTGATGGTCGGCGACGTGTATCACGACGACACCGGCCCGTTTCTGCTTGTCGAGCACATCGTCGAGGGCGAACCCTCCACCGGCGCCGCCGGGGGGCGACGTTTACCGCCGCCACCTGGCAGCAAATTCAAACGGCGATGGAAATGCAGTTCCCCGATCATCGGATCGTCGGATGGTATCACACGCATCCCGGCCATGGGGTTTTTCTCTCCAAGCTGGACATCTTCGCGCACGAAAGCTTTTTCGGCTTGCCGTGGCAGACGGCGCTGGTTTACGATCCACGCAACGGCGAAGAGGGCGTCTTCGGCACCGAGGAGGGTCAGTCCAAACGGGTCGGATATCTGGTTGACGGCGACGAGCCGGCGACTGAAATCCTCTCTCATAAGGCGAATCAGCCGGAGGCGGATGCGGCGACGCCGCCGCGGGCGCCCACGCCGTTGCTGCGGACGCGAAAACGCCAGCGGGCGCCGGTGGGGCGAATCCTGCTTGGAATTATCGGACTGGCGCTTTTCGCCGCCATGGGCTTGTTGCTCGGCCTGCTGATTCGCTTGCAGGATTTCCATATTCCCGAATGGATTCAGCACATGGCGCGATCGTGAGACTTTCCGCCTGATCGGTTTGGCCAGGCGTATAATAGCAGCGGAAGGGCCGTCGGTGTTCGAGGGCCGTGGACCGCGTTTCTGTGGGACGGCATGGCGAGCCTGGTGATCCATTCCGGCGATCTCATCCAAGCGGCGACCTTTTCCCGCCGCGTTCTCATTGGCCGAAAACCGTTCAACGGCGTCCAGTTCAGTCAGCGCGTCGTCTCGCGCATTCATGCCTGGATCGACAAGCAAGAGGACTCCTTTTACATCGCCGATGCTCGCAGCCGGGGCGGCACCTTCGTCAACCGCCAGCGCATCACGGGCAGAACGACGTTGCATGATGGCGACGAGATCCAAATCGGCCCGGGAAAGATGACGTTCCACGATTCCGACCGGTTGCACGAAGGCGCGGTGACTTTTGAAATCGCCGAGGACGGGACCAATCCGGAATTTCAGAATCCGGGGATTCTGCTCGCCTGCTCGTGCGGTGCGCCGATGTGGGTTCCGGCCAGCATGGCCGGGGCGTATGGAAGATGCGCGATCTGTCAGGGTGAGATCACGGTTCCGGGCGAGCCGGCGTCGGGGATTCGCCGCCCGCTGACGCCCAACGATTCGATCGTGAACATGCCGGCGATTTCCGAGCCGGTGGAACTGGGTTCCAGCGCGCGGCCGTTCGATCCCCTGGCGGCGGACCTGCCCCAGCCGCAGCCGCAGCCCGCGGCGCGGATTTGCAGCATCTGTCAGAGTCCTATCCTGCAAGGCGACGCGACGGCCGCCTGCCCCGAGTGCGCGCAGATTTATCATGCCGAATGCTGGCGTGAAAACCGGGGATGCGCCGCGTACGGGTGTACGCATGTAGGGGCCTTGGACGCGCCGACGGCGCTGGATTCTTTTTTGCCGCATCGGGCGCCGCTTGACGATCTCGCCGTTGCGGCCGCCGAATCAGCCGAGAGGGCCGCCTTGCTGGGGCGACCGTTTCCCTGGGATATTGCGCTTCTCGGCGGCAGCGTTTTCGGTTCGGTCATCGGAGCGTTCACATTCGGCGTGCCGGCATTGGCGGTCGGCGCGGCGTCGGCCGTCTATGCCATTCGCCGCCGCAACGGCAGCCACCGCATCGCCACCGTCTCGGCGTTGATCTGCCTGGTCGGCGTGGCGTTGGACGTGGTCGTGAGCCGGTTCCTCTGGTTCAACGTCCCCTTCTGGGGAATCCGATGATTCGCTTCGCCCGCACCGGCTGGGATTCAGCAGAACACTTATTTCCCACTGCCGATGGAATGCCGTCGGATAAGCAAAAAATCCGCCCTATTTCCATTTACCCCCCGGTGATTCACCGGGGGCTAATTGGAAATAGGGCGGATTTATTGCTTATCCATGCCCTTTCAATCGGCAACGGGAAATTTAATCAATTCCTTTTACGCCGCTTGGCCGAGCGTCATCGGTCCGGACAGAAGGGCCGTGGCGGCCTGGGCATTGAGGGGCTTGGCGAAGAAATACCCCTGGCCTTCATTGCATTCCACGGTTTCAAGAAAGGCGGCCTGCTCGGCGGTCTCCACGCCCTCTGCCACGACGCGCATCTTCAAATTGTGGGCCAGGTCCACAATCGCTTTCAGCACGGCAACCGTGTCGCTGCACGCCCGCTGGCTCGTCACGAACGCGCGGTCGATCTTCAAAACGTCCAGCGGAAAACTGTGCAGGCAACTGAGCGATGAATATCCGGTGCCGAAATCGTCCACCGCCAACTGCACGCCGATTTCCTTCAGCCGCATCACCACCGCCCGCGCCTCGACGGCGTCGTCGCTGATGATGCTCTCGGTGAGTTCCAGTTGCAGGTCCTTGGCTTGCAGGCCGGTATCCGTCAGCGTCTGCGTCAGATGCGGGATCAACTCGCGATCCACGAATTGCCGGCGCGACAGGTTGATGCTCATGCAAAGCGAGCCCGCGCCCGCGGCGGTCTTGTGCCACTCGGCGAGTTGCCGGCAGGCCTGGGTGATGATCCATCTGCCGATGGGCACGATCAATCCGGTTTCCTCGGCGACGGGAATGAACTGCGAGGGACGCATGATCTTCCCTTCGCGGTTCCACCGCAGCAGCGCTTCGAATCCCGTCAGCTTGCGGGTTTTCATGCAAACGATCGGCTGGTAGTGCAGCACCAGCTGGCCGCGGGCAACGGCATTGCGGAGATCGTTTTCGATCTGCATCCGCTCGGTCGCCGCCAGGTGCATCGCCGGATCGAACATCACAAATCGGTTTCCACCGGCCCCTTTGGCGCGGTACATCGCCGCATCCGCGTCGCGGAGAAGCTGCGTGGCCGATTGCGCCAGCGCGGTGCCGATGACGACTCCGATGCTGGCGGTGGGGACGATTTCCTGCCCGTCGATGTCCATGGGTTTGGCCAGTTCGTTGAGGAGCCGCTGCGCCACGTCGGCCGCGTTCTGTGCGGCGCGGAGATCTTCCAGCAACACCGTGAATTCGTCGCCCCCCAGACGCGCCACCGCCACGGTGTGGCTGCCGCGGCCGACCGTGTCGCCGCTTCGAACGCTGCCGGATAACCGCTCCGCCACCTTCTGCAGGAGCTTATCGCCCGCGGAATGGTCCATGCTGTCGTTGATCACCTTGAACCGGTCCAAATCCAAAAACAGCACCGCGAACAGATATCCATTTCGCGATTTGGCGCGAGCGAGGCAATGCTCGATCCGATTGGTCAGCAAAACGCGGTTGGGCAGCCCGGTCAGGGCATCGTGCAGCGCGGCATGGGCCAGTGCGCGCTGGGTGCGGCGAAGTTCCAGCAGGGTCGTCACCTGACGGGCCAGGGCTTGCAGGCCCTCCGCCTGCTCCGCCGTGAGCGGGCGGGCCGAGCTGTCCATCACGCACAGGCTTCCCAACGCCGTGCCGTCCGGCGTGATCAGCGGAGCGCCGGCGTAAAACCGGATGTACGGCTCGCCGACCACCAGGGGATTGTCCCGAAATCGCTCGTCAGCCTTGGCGTCGGGAATTACCAGGAGTCCGGATTGCAGAATCGCAGGTCCGCAAAACGCGATGTCGCGGGGCGCCTCGTTCATCGGAAGCCCCACCTGCGATTTGAAACACTGCCGGTCCTGATCGACGAAACTGATCGCGGCCATCGGCGTCTGGCAAATGCGCGATGCCAGGATGGCGATGTCGTCCAGCGCGATTTCCGGCGGCGCGTCCACCAATTCATAGCGATTCAAGGCGTCGATGCTTCGACACTCGTTGTCAGATATGCGTGCCGGGATCATAGTCCCCTGCCAAACTCAAAAGGTCGGATCGCTTCGATACAACCAGCTTCTATTGAATTCGGCGTTAAACCGAGATTACTTCACCCCACCGTAGCACGTATTCGTTATAGGGCTCCGCCATAACCGCAAAGCGACGATTAAGAGGTAGGATATTTGGAAAGCAACATCGTCCATGCCGCACAGGCACAAAGACTGAGCAGCAAAATCACGTAAAGCCCGCGCATGAAGCGGTCGAATTGCTTGGTTTGCCGGGGATCGCGGCTGAGGTTTTCCAGGAACCGCATGCGTTTGGCGATGCTGCCATGGCACCAGCTTCTGGCGGCAATGGGAATGTTGTTGACCACCGCCACACGCTCCAGGGCGGAGCAGAAAATCGCCGCCCCGTGCCGGCCGACATAGTTGCGCGACCCGGTGGCCAGGGCGATCCCCGGCTCATCGAGCACGGCGGTGTTCAACAAAGCCGACCGCGCCGCCGATGCCGGTTCCTCGCCCGATTCGTCGAAGGCGGTCTGCATCGTCCTCGCCGCGAAGACGTCGGCCTGCCGCTCAAACTTCCGGCTGAAATAACCGAACACCAAGGCGAATAATCCGAGCGCAGCGCCCAGCAGCAACGCGTCCTGCACCGACTCCCCAAGCCGGACATGGCTGGCAAAGCGTTGCAGGGCGTCGGCGATCATCTGTCCCGGTCCGGCGAGGGCGAAAAGCATCGCCGCAATCGCCGCCACCAGCCAGTACAAATGCCGGTGCAGGACATGACCCATCTCGTGCGCGAAGATTGCTTCGATCTGCTCATCCCGCATGGTTTCCAACAGCAAATCGCTCAGCAGCACGTAACGAAACCGCGGGACGAAACCCATTACGGCGGCGTTGCCCATCTGCAAATGGGTTTTCCAAAGCAGCACGTCCCGGAATCCCACGCCATGCTTCCGAGCGACGTTCTTCAGCCGATGCCGAAGCGGACAATCGGGCAGCGTTTCCGTCTGCAGCACGCGCCGCAGAATCTCGGGGCTGCAAACCACGAATAGCGCGAACGCAATGAGCGTCACAATCGTCTCGACCAATTCCTCGCGATCGGCGGCCGCCCCAAGCTGGTGAAAAATCGGCGGCAAAACCAGCGAAAGAATGTCGTGCAGCGCCAGCAGGAGCAGCACCGGCGCGATCGTAAACAAAAGCTGCAAGCGAAGGTTCACGAAAAAGTAAGTGCGGAACGACGGCGGCGGCTGCACAGGCAAGTCCTGATCCAGTTGAATCAGAATGTTCTGCTCGCGCAGCGCCCGGTCGGCCGGGAACTGCGCCCACCACAGGGCCATCCATGCGAGAAATGGCGGAAGACAGCCGAGCAAAATCCCCGGACAATCGATCGGCAGGCGGCCCAGAGGCGTCCGGTCCAGCAGCGAGAAAACGTCCTGCTTCCAACCCAGTGCGAAGATTCCCGCGGCCAGCCACGCCGGAATGAGAATCCGGCTGGTATAAATCACGAAGTTGAACCTCCGCACGCGGCGCTGAACGCTGGTGAAGTGCGCCAAGCGGGCGACCCGCCGGCTCCATATCGCCAGCGTCGCAACCAGCACAAGATAAAAGCCCAGGAAAATCGCGCCGCTCAGCGGCGCGCCCAGCCCGTCCAGGGCCGGCGCCGATGGGCCGCACATCCAGATCACCAGGATAATCAGCGGCAAAAAACGCGACATTTGTCTCGGTTGTTCAAGCTATCGGAGTTCACGCGGGTTGTCGAGAATGTTTTCGCCGCCCTATTGGTCCTGCATAGCCGATTGCGCCTGTTCGGCATGGGCATAATCCCGGATGGTTGCCGCGCAGACGATGGCCAGGACTATCAGCACCGGAATCACTCTGGCCGCGAGCCGCCATACCGGACGTTGCCGGCGCAGGGCCGGGAGATCGCCGATGAAAACCAGCAGCGGAGATGCCGCGAGCAGGCCCGCCCAGATTTGTTGCGTAATCGTCAGCGTGTCGTCGGTGTAAAAATATCCATGGATGAGCACGAGTTGCAGCAGCAGAACGATCGTCTGGGCCAACCCATGAGAATAGGAGATGCGGCTGCTCCAAGCGCCCAAAACCAGCGCCGCGACCGACATGGCCACCAGCGCCGCGGTCAGCGCGGCGGAGCTTTGTATGTGCCAGCCCAGCGCCAGCAAAACGGCGCTGGCAGCGGCGACGGCCGCCAGCAGCAGGGCCGCCGCGCCCGGCGAGCGCTCGGACAAGTGCTCGAACGTCAACCACCACGTCGCCGCGATCGCCGCCAGACCGTCGAGCCACAATTCCGAGGTCCACCCCCAATTCAATTGGGAAGTCACGGGCAAAATCAGGAGTCCAACCGCGGGCCACCACAGCAGCATCAGCACGATCGCGCAGCCACAAAGGGGGTTTGAAAATCGTGTCGATCAGGCCCAGGATTCCCAGCGGCGCCGCGAAGTAAAACAGCAGATAGATGACGTTTGCATTCGGCGGCCAACCGGGTTTGGGCTCAAAGTTCCAATAAGCGATCCCGAACCCAATCGCCACGAGCGGAGCGAAACCCCAGCGGGCGTACGCGCCGACGCGCCGCCACCAGGGCAGCCACGCCAGCACGATGCCCAAACCCACCACCACGGCCGGCAAGACAATCCCGGCCAGAAATTGCACCTGCGTAAATGGCACTGGGGGTTACTGCTTGATCGCTTCGATCGCCACGATAACTTGAATGTCGTTGCCGATCACCGGCTCCGGGTCGGCGTTGATGCCGAAATCCGTGCGGTTTACGGTGAAATTGGCTCGGAATCCGGTGCGCGTTTCGCCGCGCATTCCTTTGCCGGTGCCGGTGACTTCCATGGGGACCGTGATGGATTTGGTCACTCCGCGGACGGTCAGATCGCCCGTGACATCCATCGTGTTGTCGCCCGTCTTCTTCACGCCGGTGCTTTTAAACGTCATGGTCGGGAATTGTTTGACGTCGAAGAAATCAGGGCCTTTGAGGTCTTTATTGCGATTGGCGCTGCGCGTGTCGATCGTGTCGGTCCGTACGCTCACGTCGAACGTGGTCTTGGACAGATCGCTCGGATCGAAACTCACCGCGCCGGCCGGACCGATGAATGTGCCATACACATACCCAGCGCCCAGATGATGTACGTCAAACACGACGAACGAATGGACCGGATCGGCTTTGTAATCGTCGGCCAGCACCGCCGAGGAAAAAACCAACGCCAAAGCCAATGCCCCGAAAACACTCACTAAACGATTCATGAAAGCTCCTTTCCTAAAATGATGTTGTCCATCTTTTACGGCAAATCGAGGAGAATCAACTCCGCGTGGTTCTTCGCAACGATGTTCAAGTTCGTTTCGTGGTCGATGCGGGCCTGATCGCCCGCGGCGAGCGGCTTGCCGTTCAGATCGACGTCGCCATCGACCACGAACAGATAAGCCTTGCGTCCGGGCGCCAAGGCGTGCTCCACCTGTTTGCCGGCGGGCAGCGTGGACAGATAGATGGCCGCATCCTGGTCGATCTGAAGAGTCTGCGGGATATTGCCGCCGGACACAACGGGCAAAAGCTTTCCCACTCTGGCCTTGGGGTCGAACTGCTTTTGTTCCCAGCCGGGCGTGTTGCCCCGATGCCGCGGGATGATCCAAATCTGGAGCAGATGAACCGGATCGGTCGGGGAGTTGTTATGTTCGGCATGGATGATTCCCCGGCCCGCCGACATGACCTGGACCTCACTGGGATGGATCACCCCGGCGTTTCCGAGGTCGTCCTGATGGCGAAGTTCGCCCTTGTACACGACAGTGACGATTTCCATGTCGCGGTGGGGATGGAAATCGAATCCGCCGCCGCCGTGAATGATGTCGTCATTGAAGACTCGCAGCGCGCCCCAATTCATGTTCTTCGGATCGTGATAATCGCCGAAGGAGAAATGCCAATGGGTGTCCAGCCAGCCGTGTTGACCGTGATGCCGTTCGCTTGAAGGAATGGTGCCGATCATAAGAGCTTCCCGTGGGATAATTCCCACAATAATTGTTCGCACATTATATGTTGAAACAAATATTGTGTCAAGTCATCGGGCGCGATCTGTTCTCGAGCCTGTTCGGTCAATTCCAATAGCAATTTAAGGCGATCGGCGCCCAGATGTCCGAGCAACTTCTTGTTCAAACTCAGAACGGCTTGATCCAACCCAGACAGGGTAGATAGCCCGGCGGGGGTAATGGTAATGCGGACGACCCGGCGGTCATCCGTCTGCCTTTGCCGATGCACCAACCCGCGCTTCTGAAGCCGATCGAGCAAGCGGGTCAGATCGGCATCCCGAGTGATCATTCGGCGCAATTTCCTGACAGGGAAGGCCTTGCGGAGATACGCCACGCAGAATCCGCAGGACGTTATATTGAGTGGGGGATAGTGCCGTCGGCTTGAGGGCATTTTCGATACTCCCCGTCAGTCGATCGGCCGTGCGCAGAAGATTCAGCACGACCTCCTCTTCAAGCGAGGCGAACGGACCCGTTTTGCCAATTTCCTTTCCAAGCATGTCAACCATCATCGCTCCATAATAAATGTCACAACAGATATTAGCATGATATGGGTAATGGGAATGGAGATACGGCGGGGAAATTTATTATCTCTTCTATGCAAAATACCCAAATTAACAAAGTCATCGCTGAGCTTGGCCGATCTGTCTTTTGTTGCCGTCACGAAGAGGAGCGCATCGATATGAGCCAGTTATCCACCATGTCCAAGCAGAGCGTTGAATCAGCCATGGAATCATCGTCGGCGATGGAGCGGCGGGAACATCGGCGGCACGATCTGGAGACACAGGAGATCACGGTGGATCGCTGGGAAGGCGGTCGGCGGTCGGGCAAGAATTTCGGAAAGATCGTCGACATTTCCGCCGGCGGCCTCCGCATCCGCACCAACCAGCAGGACGTCAAAGCCGACAACCAGATTCGCGTTCGGATGGAGTTGCCCAACTACGCGGGCATCAGCCCATTCATCACACGCGGCGACGGACTGTCCCCGAAGAACGAATGGACCGGCTGGATGACCGTCAGCCGGGTCAAAAAGATCGGCAACGACGAATTCGATGTCGCCGGCCGATTGATGGACATGGACGAGATCGATCGCGGAATGCTGGGGCTGTACCTCTCGACGCAGCCCCTGGCCGCCTGAAGCAAATCGCAATTCACAGAACAACCCCACCGGCCCCCGGGTTCTTTACCTTTCCGACCCGAGGGCCGGCCCTTTTTGAGAATTCGAATGACGAATCGAACCCGAAACCCGAATGACGCAACTAATTCCATTTAGCCCCCGGTGATTCACCGGGGGCTAAATGGAATTAGTTGCGTCATTCGGGTTTCGGGTTTCTCTCCGACTTCCTTACGATTTCCCGACGACCAGAATCATAAACGTTCCCGGAATCCACCGCGGCCGCCGGCGCCGTCGGCCGCCCTCCGCCGACTGCGTGGCCGGAGCCGTTGAAGTGGCCTGGGGCACAGCGGTCACCAGCACGATATTGTGAGTCCTTGCGTCCAGCGCGAGGTCCGAGCGCCAAACCTGGTGGGGACATTTTGCTCGACCTCGAAATTTGAAGGGCTGTTTTCTTTCACCACCGTCAATGTCCCGTCGCCATTGGAGCTGAAGGCCTCCATGGTGTCGGGGTCGAACGTTGCCGAATCCGTGCCCGCGCCCGTTGGAAGCGTGGTGACGATATTGCCGTTATCCGCGTCCAGGATCACCATCTTGGCGTTGCCGCAGCAGCAGAAAATGCGGTGATTCTTCGCGTCCAGTCCCATGCCGGTGGGGCCTTCGCCGTCGCCAAGCTTGTAACGGGCCGTGACTTTCATCTCCGCGGGATCGACCACGACAACCTCGCTGGTGCTTTCCAGATTGACGTAAACATGCCCGTGACCATCGCTGGCGCCCTGTTCCGGCTCGCCGCCGAGGTCGATGGTCCCCAGAACCGTTCCGTCCGCGGGATCGATAACCGTCTCGTTCGGATCGCTATGGCTCTCGACGAAAATGTGTTTGGTGAACGGTTCGAAAAAAATCCCGTCGGGCCGGCCGGTCACGCTGATGGTCTTGATGACCTTCAGCGTCTTGATGTCGAACATGGTTACGGATGGGTTTTCCCGGTTGCCGTCGCTGGTGAATCCATGGCCGGATTCCTTGTCCCAGGCCACGCAGTGCACGTTGGGGGTGTCGGGAATTTCTCCGACCTTTTGCAGGGAATCGACGTTGAAAACCTCGATGCGATCGCCGCGCGAGACATAAAGCCGCCGGGCATCGGCATCGACCGACACATAATCCCAGCCTCCGTCCCCGCCAACGGTGACGGATTTGAGCAGCTTGTACGGTCCGCCGGCATCGTTCGCCATCGCGGCCGAGCAAAGCATTCCGAACACAACGATGAGTGCAACCCGCAGCTTCATGTCTCGCTCCCTTGTTTTGGGGGTTATAAGTGTTGTAGATGAAAACGTGGTGAAAATCGCTTATTGGAGACAAGCGACGCCAATGAATAGGATTTGCGTATGCGAATCGCCCTGGCCCAGATCAATCCGACGGTGGGGGACATCGCGGGCAATTGCCGCAAGGTGAATGATTTCATCGTTCGCGCCAAGGAGCAAAAGGCGCAGCTCGTCGTGTTTCCGGAATTGTCGGTTATCGGGTATCCGCCGAAGGATTTGCTGCTGAAACCCCAGTTCATCGACGACAACTTACGCGGATTGCAGTCGATTGCCGAACGTGTGAAGGGGATCGACGCGGTGGTGGGCTATGCGGATCGCAACGTCGATCCTGTCGGCCGGCCGCTGCACAATGCCGTGGCCCTGCTGCGGGAGGGACGAATCGTCAGCCGGCATTTCAAGACGCTGCTTCCAACCTACGACGTTTTCGACGAGAGCCGGTATTTCGAGCCGGGGCCGGTGAATGAGAAGGAGAACCTGGTGCAACTCGGCCCCGTGGTGGCGGGGCTGTCTATCTGCGAGGATTTGTGGAACGACGAGCGATTGATTCCCCGGCGGCTTTATCATCGCAACCCCATCGCCGATCTGCACCACGCCGGGGCGCAGCTCATGATCAATACCAGCGCCAGCCCTTTCGTCGTCGGCAAGCATAAATTCCGCCTGGAACTTTTTTCGTCGCAGGTTCGGCAATACGGTCAGCCGCTGGTTTACGTGAACCAGGTGGGCGGCAACGACGAACTAGTGTTTGACGGCAATAGCGTCGTGTTCGACGCGGCTGGAAATGTGATCGCCCAGGCAAAGGATTTTGAAGAAGATCTTGTGGTGGTCGAGGTCCCCATTTCCGGCCAGTTGCAACCGCCGCCCGGGCCGCTGCATCACCCCAGCGACGGAATCGAATCGATTTACCGGGCCTTGCTGCTGGGCTTAAGCGATTACGTTCGGAAATGCGGATTCTCCAGCGTGGTGGTGGGCCTGTCCGGCGGAGTCGACTCCGCTCTCACTGCCGCCTTGGCCGTCGCGGCGCTGGGGAAGGAAAAAGTGACCGGCCTGGCCATGCCCAGCCGATTCAGTTCCGACCATTCCATCGCCGACGCGCGGGCGCTGGCGCAGAACCTGGGGATTTCCCTCCACATCGTTCCGATCAAGGAGGTGCACGACGCCTACGAGCGAACCCTCGCCGGCGTTTTCGCCGGCCGGCCGGCCGACGTCACCGAGGAAAATCTCCAGGCCCGCATCCGCGGCGCACTGCTCATGGCATACAGCAACAAATTCAACCATCTCCTGCTGACCACCGGCAACAAGAGTGAAATCGCCGTCGGATATTGCACGCTCTACGGCGACATGTGCGGCGGACTGGCCGTCATCAGCGACGTTCCCAAGACCACCATCTGGGCGTTGGCCCGCTGGATCAATCAACATGCCGGCCGGCCGGTCATTCCCCAAAGCAGCATCGACAAGATTCCCAGTGCCGAGCTTCGCCCGAATCAGACCGATCAGGATTCACTTCCGCCGTACGACGTGCTGGACGCGATTCTGCAACGATATGTGGAGGAGGAAAAAGGGGCCGCCGAGATCGTTGCCGAAGGCTTTGACGAAAAAACGGTGCTGCAGGTCATCCGCCTGATCGACCGCAGCGAATACAAGCGTCGTCAGATGGCGCCCGGCATAAAGGTCACCAGCCGCGCCTTCGGCTTCGGTCGCCGAATGCCGATCGCGCAGAATTACCAGCCAGCATTTCCGAAGCACGGCGAACCAGGCGGCGAGCCGCGCCAGTAGGGATCGGGGATCGAATGAACGGAAACAAATGCCTCGGAGTCTGGCTAGTCGGTTGGCGTCTGGACGCTTTCTTTGCTCAACACGATCAACAACGCGATTGGATAGATAAGGGCCAAGAGGCATGGAATGAACACGATTGGAGCCATAACCACAATTTCGCTATCGCTCGCGGCGAACAGACCATAAATCGCGAAACCACCCAGGACAGTGGTGACCAGCTTGAGCACCGCGTATAGCCAGTGAATGCGTAGTCCCTTTGGGTTTGATTTCAGTAGCAGCCACGCGCCCAGCAGCAGAAAGGGGGCCAGCAGAACGTCCAGCCCCAGAATGACGGCCGCGAATATGGCCGCTTCATGCTCTTGATCGTACGATGACGTCGGGAATGGCCACAGAACCGCGGCGATCGCGCCGTACTCATAAAATCCACCGACCAGCAGGCTCAAACATCCGATGCACATACTGATCGTTCCGATGGCCGAGAACAGCGCGGAACGTGAGTCGCCAAATCCGAATGTCAGCCCTCCTGCCGCGGCATTCGAGGTCGGTGCGCGAAAGGTCCTGCTGCGGAGGGCAATGAGCAGCGCAATCGGATACAGGCATCCAACGAGTGCCAATGGTGTGCCGAGCGGAAATTCCAGCCGCATGTGCGTCCCGAAATAGTTGGAAAGAATGTCGGTTCCGGCCACGATACTCAGAGGAAGCTTGACCCCGACGTACAGCCAATGCAGTGAAATGCCACGACGCTCCGATTTCAGCAGATAGGCGCCGCCGCCAACAGCACGATGGCCAGGATCGCGGCGGTTCCGAAAATGATCGCGGACAATAAGGCTGAAACATACTGGTCATGAATGATTTGCCGGTTTTGAAGCGTGAACGTCATGGGTCCGCCGAAGGTCATCCCCGGCGTGAGCCGCGGCCGCACGATGGGCGGCATGGGGATTTCCTTGCCAGCCGCGTCCAGGCGAATTCGGCAGATATTCAGCGGGGCTTCCATGGTTGGCGGCAATCAACACCGTGTGATCGCCGCCGGCCCAGGCTAGGACCATCTGCAATTGGCCGGGCTTGCGAACCGAGCGGAATGTCCGGATCGATCAGCTTTTGACCGTTTGCTGAAAGCAGTCTGGTAAGAGCTTTCGTTTGCGCTTTGGTCAGGGAATCGCCGCGAACGCGGCGCGGAGTTGGTTATTGATGTACCTAAGGGTGTGGGAGATTTCGGTTTGGGTCAGGGCGCGCATCGTCGCCGGTTGCGAGGCGGCGGCCTTTATGGCCGCGGCCACACGCTGGGCGCGCAACGCTGCCATCTTCTGCATCTGCTGCACCCGCGCCGGGGCCTGGATCGCCTGCCGCATTGCGCTGACGGCCGAGTGTTCAGCGATGCAGTTGCCCAATAAGGTTAGGCAGGCCACGCAGATGCTGGTGACGGCCACGGCCGTGACCAACGGCGGACGCCGATACAAATCGGCCCCGGCGTAGCCAAGGGGCTCGGCTGCCCGCGGCGCACTGGATGCCCCTTCCGTCATATTATTGCAATCTCCCGGCGGGCGTCGCCAATCCTGCGCCGGCTTTGAAGGTAACGAGCCGCGCCTTCGGCTTCGGCCGCCGAATGCCGATCGCGCAGAATTACCAGCCGCTTGCTCCGCCGCGAACCAGCAATCCGCCGTATTGACGCCTAATACCGACGCCCGCTGGTCAAATGAACGATCGCCGAGATGGAGCCTTTGTCGAGCAAATTGCACCAGACCAGCCAGATCACAAAAATCCCCGCCACGACGAGCGCTGCCGTCGCCAGCATTGTCAGGATCGAACCGATGATCGCCGCTCCGATGCGGATGCGCAGACGCGCAATCGCAACGATCAGCAGGGTGACGAACATCCATAACCCCACCGTGGCCATTCCGATGGACAGCCACGGATACGTTCCGCCCGGGATCAGCGCCAGCAGGCTGGCGCCCATGAGATAGGCGATGCAGTTGTAAACCAGCACCGGCGGAGCCTTGCTGGTCATGTCGAACGCGGTGAGGCGATAGAACATCCAGGTGATGACGGTGGGCATCAACACCGCGGCGGCGCCGGCCAGCAATCCTTCCAGCAATGTGTTGATCACGTATTGCTGCGAGTCCACATCAAGCGAATGATCGCGGCCGTAAAAGACGAAATACGCGAACGCGGACTGAATCAGCACGGCGGCAAACCAAATTCCTCCGCAAGCGTAGGCGAAAATTCTCGCGTCCTTGGCGGTTTCCGGCCGGCGCATTTTCGAGAGAAGCCGACTCGGCGTGAACATCGCCCCGAACGCCGTTTTGAAAAATGCCCCGATGAATCCGATCGATCCCCGATCTTCCCATGGAATGCCCTGGCCGGACACCATCAGGTCCACCGCCTGCACCGCTTTTTTTTCCAGTGCAGCGATGTGCATGTCTTGCGGTGAGGTATTTTTTGCCAACGGTCTCTCCGGCTGCCTAGCGCCAAGGATTCTCAATCATAGCGCCAGGCTGGGGAAATCGCGAATATCCGCATCCGCTTTACATCCGCGCTCTCGCGGTTTATTGTTCCCGCCGGAATAACGGGCAAAAAACGCGACAATAGTTCATGCGACGCTGGTCCATCGTAATTTCTTTGCTCCTCCTGGCCGGATGCAGTACCAAGCTGGAAACGGGTTATGAGCCCAAGCGCCTGGATATGCCCCTCTCCCAGCGCGAAACCCTTTATTCGGACCCATATAGTGAGCAGGCCATGCAGGCCCAGCAACAGGACCAGGGTGGCGGAGGCGGCGGCGGTTCGGTCGCTCATCGCCCCGGAAGCCCCTGAAAATGCGAGTGGATCGGCCTCTCGGCGCCGCCTAGCATCATCGGATGGGAACCGTGACCGCGATTGATCCTTCTCTGTTCGTCCAGCTCGTCGAGCCGCTCCTGGAAAAAAAGGATTTGCCCGGATTGCTCGACCTGCTCAAGACCAATTGGCAGCCCGAGCAAATCCGCGACCTGCTTCGCTCGCGCCATTGCGATGCGAGGAAGGTAGCCCTGCTCGCCCTCGCGCTGGTCGGTCCCACCTGCTGCACCGAAGAACTTTCCCATCAACTCAAAGATCCCGAGCCAGTCATCAACGATCTGGCCGAACACGCCCTGTGGGCGATCTGGTTTCGCAGCGGCAAAACGACCGAGGCGAACCAACTTGTCTGCCGTGGCGCCGAGGCGCTGAACACCCGCGAATTTAAGCGAGCCATCGAAATTCTCAGCCACGCCATCCGCGTCGATCCCGATTTTGCCGAGGCGTACAACCAGCGGGCCATCGCCTATTACCTATCGGAAGATTACGTGCACAGCATCGCCGATTGCGAGCGCGTTGTCCGGCGGATGCCGTGCCATTTCGGCGCCTGGGCCGGCATGGGCCATTGCCACGCCCATCTCGACGAAATTCCGCAAGCCATTGAATGTTACGAAAAAGCCCTGTCGATCAACCCCCATCTGCATTGCGTCCGCGAAGCCGTGGGCGAACTGAAAAAACAGAATTTGTGAACGTGAATTCCTACGCTCCGGCCACCGGCAAATTCATCTCCGCCGTCTGGCGGCGGATTCTGCTGATCCGCATCGTCGAATCCATCGCCATCGCCATTGCAACGGCCGCCGCGGCGGGATTGGCGCTGATGCCGATCCTCTGGTGGCGCGCGGAGTCCGGCTTGCCGCTGGCTTTGGCCATGCTGATCCTGGGCACAGCAATCGGCCTGGTGTGGGGAATCTCCCGCCGACCATCGCGCTTCGGGGCCGCCGTCGAAGCCGACCGGCAACTGAATCTGCACGACCTCCTCGGCACGGTTTATCTGCTGGCCGATGTCGCATCCGATTCCTGGCGGGAATCGCTCGCCGTTATCAGCGACGCCCGATGCCGTTCGTTGCGTCCCTCGGCCGTGGTCGTCAATCGTCTGGGCCTTCGCGCCTGGGGCGGCGTCGGCATTCTGGGCGCACTGCTCATCACGCTGGGCCTATTCACCTCCCGGCCCATCGAGGTCAACGCCGCCGCGTCGATGTCGGAATCGAATCCCCTCGCCGGGCTGCCGGTGATTCAACTTCCGGTCGCCGTTGCGAATGAGAATACACGGCCGATGGCCCGTCCCCCCGGTCCCGGCGGGACCGATGACATTTCCAATCGCGGTTTCGAGCAGGATCGCCCGGACGATTCGCAAGCGAACGCATTGTCGAAAACAGATTCCGCCCAGAACCATTCCGCATCCGCCGCCAATTCCGCGGCCGGCGGCGGTGCGGTCGTCACCCACTCGCGCCAATCACCGCAAGAATCGCCGCCGATTCTCGCTGGTGCGCATACTCCTTCGCGTTCCGGCCCAGCCGCCGCCGGCGCGGGCCGATCCGATGCCGCCGCCCATTCGCCCGGCGATTTTGGCGGCACGTTGGCAAGCCCCTCGCGAAATCTCAATGCTCCCGCGCCGCCCTGGCAGACCAGCGAGTGGCCCGCCGACGTCGCCGCCGCCCGCGCGGCGATCGGCAGCAGACGAGTTCCCGACTCCGACGCCGATCTCATCCGGGATTATTTTCATCGCGATTGATGATGCGCGAAGCGCCGCGATCGTCTTTTTCAGTAATTCCGATTGTGACATCGCGCCAGCCGGTTTAAGTAAATCGCATGAAGTTCCCGGTCATCCGCTTCTGGAAACCGCCGGCGCAGGCCTTGCAGAAAAAGGCGTTTTCCCAGTTCCGATAGTTCCATCGCCTTGGCCAGCCGCTGCGCCGGCGTCATGCGCCTCAGCACATTCATATACCGATGGCGATCTGAAATGGATTGGTCGTCCATGGGTAAGATTGTACGTGAACTCGGCGGAAATGACGCGAGGGCAGCATGGCTCACGTCATTGTTCCAATAGGGTAGCTTTTGTCCTTGAAGGCGAATCGGTTACGCTTTCCTCGGCTCAGCCAACGCCGGCGGCGACGGCGCGGTCGAGGCGAGGGAGTTATGGATGGGTATTGCCAATTCAGTCAACGGTGTGCCGATCCGCCTAAGCTACGAACGGTGGTATCATATTGTTGAGAATCATGATGAAATGGCCAGCTATTATCATGATGTGCTTGAAACGATCGAGGAACCGGAGTTCATCGTTCGTGGAAATCGCGGTGCCCTCAAGGCTGCGCGCAGCCTTGGAAAACGGAAATGGTTGACTGTTGTTTACCGTGAGGTGTCCAGGAATGACGGTTTTGTGATCACCGCGTATCTCCTGGACGCCAGACCGAAGGGAAAGATCGTATGGCGAGGACAATGACACCCGTAACGCGTGATTTGTTGTCCACGTGCATGGCCATGGCGTCGGATATGCTGCGCCTGCCGGCACGGCATGTGTGGGTGGATTACGACCAAGAGGCGGATGTGCTCTACATGAGCTTCCGCAAGCCGCAGAACGCCACCAAGACCATCGAAGTCGATGGTGATATTCTCCTCCGCAAAGCTGGCCCGACCATTGTCGGGCTGACGATATTAAACGCCAGCGCCCGGCGGAGGCGCACGAAAGCGGACGCGGATCGCGCTAAGGCCGTGTAGTATCCACGGAATAATCGGAGAGGCGAAAAGGGGAGAGGCGAAACCGAGACGTGCCGCGTTCTTGCTTAAAAAACCTCACGCTCGGTTTCGCCTGCTTCCAAGGATGATGTCCGGTGGTATTTCTTTACCCTTACTTTGATTCGCATTTCTTTCTCTGTTTCAGCCCTTTGCTGCTGTTTGTTGTAACAACGCACAGCTTCGCGAAGCCCAAGCTCCGCCCAAGGTGGCTCGCCATTATCTCGTGTGTATGGTTAATGTTCTGCCTCGTTCTTGGTTTTCTATTGGGCATGGGTGCTTATGCGGGCTTCATGAATCCAACCGTCATGTCGCCCGAAGAGTACGTCAATCGTACCGCAGGGGGTTGGTTGTTCTCCGGTTTTCTTCTAATCTGGATGCCCGA
Source organism: uncultured Phycisphaerales bacterium (assembly GCA_963771925.1). GTDB lineage: Bacteria > Planctomycetota > Phycisphaerae > Tepidisphaerales > Tepidisphaeraceae > PALSA-1353. The sequence goes on along the minus strand of CAVYVE010000002.1, from coordinate 858,167 downwards.
GGTGGTTCGACGGCTTTGCAGGCGCCGGCTTGCCCGACAAAGGGGTTTCCCAATTGTCATGCCCGGCAATGAGGAGCAATAGTAGGCAATCCAGTTGCGTCGGCTTGCCAAGCGGGCCGAGAAACAGCGATGAAATCGTGGCGCACGCGGCTGAACTCACCCCGCTACACCTCCGCATCCCTGCCGGTCAACATCTTGTACGCCTCCAGATATCGCTGGCGCGTGCCGACCACCACCTCGCTCGGCAGCGGCGGGGCGGGCGGTTGCTTGTTCCAATCCACGCCCTCTAGATAATTCCGCACATACTGCTTGTCGAAACTCGCTTGATCGCGGCCCGGCTCGTATTCACTCGCCGGCCAAAATCGGCTGCTGTCGGGCGTCAGAACTTCGTCGATCAGAATGATCCGGCCATCGGGCAATCGTCCGAATTCAAATTTCGTGTCGGCGATAATCACGCCGCGGCCCTCGGCGTGTTGGGCGGCCAGGGTGTACAGTTCCAGCGTTCGATTCCGCAATTGCGTGGCCGTCGATTCGCCGATGCGGCTGACCGTCTCTTCAAAACTGATGTTGATGTCGTGTCCGGATTCTTCCTTGGTGGCCGGCGTGAAAATCGCCTTCGGCAATCGGTCGCATTGCCGCAAACCGGCCGGCAATTCGATGCCGCAAACCGTTTGGGACCGTTGGTATTCCTTCCAGCCCGATCCGGCCAGGTATCCGCGGGCGACGCATTCGATCGGGATGACCGATGCTTTTTTCACCAGCATCGATCGTCCCTCGATCTGATCGCGATGGGCTTTCAGCGAAGGCGGATACCCAAACATGTCGGCGGCAATCAGATGGTTCTCGAATTTGCCCTTGAACATTTCGAACCAGAATAGGCTCAGGGCGGTGAGAATCTTTCCCTTGTCGGGAATCCCATTGGGCATGACGCAGTCGAAGGCGCTGATCCGGTCGGTGGCGACGATCAATAGCTGCTCGCCGAGGTCGTAAACATCGCGTACTTTCCCCCGCCGAACCGGAAACGGCAGAGACGAATGCAGTAGCGGCGAATTCATTGCCGTAAATTAAAGCCTCCATGCCGGCAATGCAAAATTTAGTTCTCAGGGCGACGGGCCGGAGGCAAGCAGATCAATGTACGCCCCGGCCACAAGGCAGGTGTCATCCAGTTGCAGTTTGCGCATGAGGTCGTGCGCGATCCAACCTCCCTGTTCTTCGGAACCGTCCGCCGGCACAGCGACCTCCAACTCGACAAAATCCCCCAGTCCTTCAACCTCGTCGAGATGCACCCGTGTGATCCCCACCATAATCAGCGTTCGGCGTTTGCGGACGATGCCGCGGATGCCGAACGCGCTATCCAAATGCCGACGCATGGCGACGGCGTCGGAGATGGGAAACCGGATGTATTTGGAAGTTTTTGGCCTGGCTTCGTCGGCGCGGTCGTAAAAGATCAATTCGCTGCACGAATTGTTGATCGTGCGTAATTTGAGGCGGCCCGCGGGAACGCCAAAGAACACATCCTCCTGAAAAAATATTTCGGGATTCGAAGACGACAGGGCTTGCGCGAGAAGCAGCGTTGCCCTCAAGTCGTGTGCCCGGGCTTTGATCTCGATGTTTCGGTTCATTGGATTGCCGCCATTGTACCCAAGGTTTGAGGCGCTGCCGCGGTCTGCTAAGATGGCTTCTTAGCTGGAAATATGTCGATCAAGTTCGAGATTTATCGCGAGGGAAGCCGGTTGAGCCAGTTCACCCCCGTGGCGCCGATGGCCATGGGGCCCGAGAGCGTTCCCTTGCCGGCCGAGATTTATTTCCGCGACGGGCTCCTGGTCCTGAACCGTGCCGACGAACACGCCCTAGGCATCGCCCTGCTCTGGGACATGCCGGGCGTCGGCACGCTTCATGTGGAAACCACGCGGCTTCAGCACCGCGAACAGCCATACAACCTGAACGTCGAACTGGCCCGCTTTCGGCTCATGAAGATCGTTCAGAAACAGGAGGACTGGAACCTTTTCGATTTTCCCAAGGCCGACCGCTTCAACCAGCGATTCCGCGACAGCCAAAACCTTCTGTCCGATGCCCTGGGAAAATTGCACGAACCCGCCGAGGCCGCCAAGCTGGCCGATCAATCCCTGGCCATCGCCGTCGATCTTTCCGAGCAGCTTGCCATTTTTCACGGCGAGCTATTGATCAACCGCCGCAAGCAGGCCAATGCGTTTGTAAAACACATCGTCGGCTGCCGGCTCGACCCTGTGATCCAGAACCAAAAATACAAGGACACGCTGAGCAACAATTTCGATTACGCGATTTTGCCGATCCGCTGGAACCAGCTTCAGCCCGAGGAGCACACGTTCGAAGCCGCGGCCGTGGACGAATGGGCCGACATGCTTTCCCGCAAGCGCATGCCCATCATCGCCGGGCCGCTGATCGATCTCACCGAGGGTGAAGTCCCCGATTGGATGTACATCTGGGAACACGATTTCGACACGCTGCGGGAGCTGGCATACGAATACGTCCAGAAGGTCGTCACGCGCTATCGCAAGTTCGTCTCGGTTTGGAACGTCTGCGCGGGCCTGCACACCAACAGCGTCTTCACGCTCAGCTTCGAGCAGGTGATCGAGCTGACCCGCCTGCTGATCGCGCAGGTGAAAACGCTTCTGCCCGCGGCGCGGACGCTGGTGACCATAAAATATCCGTTCGGCGAGCACCACGCCCGCAGCCGATCCAGCGTCCCGCCCATGCTCTACGCCGAAATGGTGGCGCAGGGCGGCATCAGTTTCGAAGCGTTCGGCCTGGAATTTGAAATGGGCGTGCCCTCGCCGGGAATGTTCACGCGCGATCTGTTTCAGTTCAGTTGCATGTTGGACAAATTTTCGACGCTCGGCCGGCCGCTTTTCCTTACCAGCCTGTGCGTGCCCGGCCGATCGACGCCCGATCCGCACGACGCGTCCGACGGCAAGCTCGATCCGATCCTGGCCGGAAAATGGAAGCGTCCGTGGGATCCGGAACTTCAGGCCGAATGGCTTTCCGCCGCCTATCGCCTGGCCCTCAGCAAACCGTACATCGAATCCATCGCCTGGGGAAATCTCGCGGATACCAACCCCACGCTGCCGGCGGGGGGCCTGCTCGACGACATGCTCAAACCCAAGCCCGCGTTCGCCAAGATCCAGGAAATGCGCGAGCAGTTCCACATCTGGCAGCGAAAGGTGTGAAGCGTGCTCGGCACGTCCTCCCAACGCCGCGGCCTAAGTCTGCTGCTGGGCATCCTCATTCTCATCCTGGCCATCCGATTGATTCTGAATCCCACGACCGTGCCGGATCAGCAGCCGGCCGCCGGACCCGTGCGCAGCGATCTGGCCGATCGGATCGATCCCAACATCGCTTCCGAAGCCGAACTTGCGGCCATCTCCGGCCTCGGCGAGAAACGCGCCGAAGCGATCGTCGAATTCCGCCGGCAATTCGTCTCCCGCCACCCCGGCGGCCGCGCTTTCGCCGTCGCCTCCGATCTGGAGCAGATTTCCGGCATCGGCGCCGCCACGGCCGAGATGATGGAGCCGTATCTGATGTTTCCGCAGCCCACCTCACACCGATGATAGCGGCTATAATCCGCCCATGGGCCAGTTCCAAGTTGTCAGCCCGTTTCAGCCGCAGGGCGATCAGCCGCAGGCGATCGACAAGCTCGTCGCCGGCATTCAGGCCGGGTCGCGATTCCAAACCCTCATGGGCGTCACCGGCTCCGGCAAAACTTTCACGATGGCCCACACCATCGCCCGCGTGAATAGGCCCACGCTGGTGATCTCCCACAATAAAACGCTCGCCGCGCAGCTTTACGAGGAATTCAAGGATCTGTTTCCCCACAACGCCGTCGGGTATTTCGTCAGCTATTACGATTACTATCAGCCCGAAGCGTACATTCCGCAGCGCGACATCTACATCGAAAAAGATGCCAGCCGAAATGACGATCTGGATCGCCTGCGTCTGTCGGCGACGAGCAACCTCGTGAGCCGAAACGACGTTCTGCTCGTTGCATCGGTGTCGTGCATTTTCGGGCTGGGCTCGCCGGCGGATTACAAAGCGTCGGTGTTGCCCATTCGCCGCGGCGTCGAGACCGACCGCGACGAGATGCTCCGCAAGCTGATCGACCTGCAATACGCCCGCAACGACATCGATTTCAAGCGCGGCACGTTCCGCGTCCGCGGCGACGTGGTCGAGCTGCATCCGTCGCTACGAGGAATTCGCCTACCGCATCGAATTCTTCGGCGATGAAATCACCGCCATCGACGCGGTGAACCCGCTCACCGGCGAAGTGCTCCGCAGCGAAGAGCAGGTCTTCATCTATCCGGCCGTTCACTACGTCATGCCCGAGGAGCGCGTCCACGGCGCCGTGCAATCCATCCGCGAGGAACTGGACCAGCAGGTCATGCACCTTCGCGGCCAGGGCAAGCTGCTCGAAGCCCAGCGCCTGCTGGCCCGCACCAAGTACGATCTGGAGATGATCCTGGAGGTCGGCTATTGCAGCGGCATCGAAAACTACAGCCGGCATCTCGACGGCCGCAAGCCGGGCGAAAAGCCGTACACGCTGATCGATTATTTCCCCAAGGATTTCCTGCTGATCATCGACGAATCGCACGTGACGCTGCCGCAGATTCACGCGATGTACAACGGCGACCGCCAGCGCAAGCAGGTGCTGGTCGAGCACGGCTTCCGCCTGCCCAGCGCGCTGGACAATCGCCCGCTGAAAGTATGAGGAATTCGAGAAGATGTGGAGCCAGGTGGTCTTCGTCTCCGCCACGCCCGGCAAATACGAATTGGAAAAAACCGGCGGAGAGGTGGTCGAGCAGGTCATCCGCCCGACGGGACTGGTCGATCCGGAAATCGTCGTCCACCCCGCCCAGGGGCAGGTGCCGCATCTGCTGGCCCAGATCAAGGAGCGCGCGGCGCAGGGCGAGCGCGTGCTGGTGACGACGCTCACCAAGCGCCTGGCCGAGGATCTCAGCGCCTACATTCAGGAAGCCGGCATTCGCGGGCGGTATCTGCACAGCGAAATCCAGACGCTGGAGCGCGTGGAAATCCTCAGCGATCTTCGCAAGGGCGATTTCGACGTGCTGGTCGGGATCAATCTTCTGCGCGAGGGGCTGGATTTGCCGGAGGTTTCGATGGTGGCGATTCTGGATGCCGACAAGGCCGGATTTCTGCGCAGCGAAACTTCGCTGATTCAGACCATCGGCCGGGCCGCGCGCAACGTGAACGCGAAGGTGATTCTGTATGCCGACACGATCACGCCCGCCATGCGCAAGGCGATCGACGAAACCGCGCGTCGCCGGCAGATTCAGACTGCAATTCAACGCCGAGCACGGCATCACGCCCAGGACGGTGGAAAAAGCGATCCGCACCGGCATCGAAGCGGAGATGAAAGCCCGCCGGACGGTTCGCGAAGCCATTCGCGAGCGGGAAGAGCAGTTCGATCAGACCGAATTGATCCGGTTGTTGGAAGAGGAGATGTTGGAGGCGGCGAAGAATTTGGAATTCGAGCGTGCCGCCCAGTTGCGCGACAAGATGAACGAGATCAAAGGCGTTCCGACGATCAAAAGCGGGCGAAACTGGGAGCCGGAGGTGACGGAATCGGATCAACGCACGCGGATTTGGCGGCCGAAGAGCGCCGGCCGCGGAAAACGCGCGGCAAAGTGACACCCTCTTTTTAGCCGCGTCGCCTGCGACGCGCGATTCGCCTCCTGTCGACGACGTCGAGATTACCGACTACCATTGAGAGGAGAACCAGAATGACCAGATATTCCGGAGATTTCCCCATCGCGGTCCATCCCGGCGACATCCTGCAGGAGATGCTTGATGAGAAGTGCGTTACTCAATCTAAGTAGAACCGCAGAATGATTGCAGTAATCCAAACCATGATGATACTGCCCGTGGCGGCGGAGCCGCCGGGAGGTCGCCATGGGATATGGCATCAAGCTCACGGACGAGCAGTGGGACGAGCTGGATCGTCTGCGGTTCTCCACTTCTTCGGCCGACGTTTTCCGCAACTGCCTGATCATTCTGATGTCGCATTCCAAGGATACCATCGCTTCCATCGCCGAGCGACTGGGCTGTTCCAGCGAAACGGTGGTCCGCGTCCGCAAGCTTTATCGGGGAGGCGGTGTGGAGGCGTTGCGTCCGGTCAAGCCGCCGGGCAGGCCCGGCCGCGCCACGCCGGAGTTTCTGAGGCAGATGAAGCAGGTCGTGCAGATCAATCCCATGACGTTGGGGTACGGTTTTTCGACGTGGTCCACGGTCCGCCTGGCCGAGCACCTGGCCAAGGTCACGGGCCAGCGATTCAGCGAGGATCAATTGCGGCGACTGCTGCATCGCGAAGGGTTTTCCGTTCAGCGTCCCAAGCACACGCTCAAGGGCAAACGCGACGAGGCGGCCTACGAAAAGGCCCGGGACGAACTGACGCGCTTAAAAAAAACGCGATGAGGAAGAACGCGGCCGAGGCGCTGGTTTTTCAGGACGAGGTGGAGATTCATCGCCACCCGACGCTGACCAGAATGTGGGCGCCGGTGGGAACACAACCCGAAGTTCCCTCGCCGGGGCAGAACCAGAAGAAGGTGGTCTATGGCGGCGTGGATTATGCCACCGGCAAGATCACCTGCACGATTGCCGACACCAAGAGCGGCGTGAACTTCCTGGCGTTCTTGATCGCCCTGGTCGCGGCCTATGCCGGTCGGAAAATCCGGCTGGTCTGCGACAACGGACGTTTCCACTGCACCCAGGCCGTGCAACAATGGCTGGTGGCCAATCGCCATCAAATCGAAATCTATTGGCTGCCGCCGTACTGTCCGAGCCTGAACCTGATCGAACGCTTGTGGGGCCATCTGAAACGAACGGTGCTGGCCAACGTGTTGTTCGAGACGATCGACGATTTGGTCGTCGCGTTCCGCAAGGGCGTCGGCCGAATCAACGGCCACCGCGACCGGATGGGCTTCATGTTCGACCACGAGGAAATTAGCGTGAGAAAAGTTGCGTGAAAGATTCTGCGGTTTTACTTAGCTTGGCGAGGCACCTGGGAACGGATGTCGCGCGAATCAATGAGATTTACCGGCGTCGTCGCGGAATCTCCGCGGAGATGGCGGTGATGTTGGCAAAAGCCTTCGGCACCTCCGCTTCGCCGTGGCTGAATCTGCAGAAGAATTGGGAGCTGAGCCAGGTCGATCCTCATGCCGCCCGGTCAGTACGTCCACTTCGCGCCTCGGCGTAATTTATGAATTCAATCATGCCGTTGCAATTTCCCAAATTCGAAGACATTCGCGAGATCATCCTGCTCGCCCACCGCGAGGATTTGCGGGACGAAGATGTGACCAGCCGGCTCACGGTTGCCGAGGACGCCGTCGGCGTCGGGACGCTGCTGCAAAAGGAAGTCGGCGTTTCCTGCGGATTGCCGATGGTGGAGATGATCTGCCGGGTGTACGACGGGCGACTTCGGGTCGAGCCGATTCCGGGGTTTCATCTGGACATTATTGAAGGCCGATTCAGCGAAGCGCGGTCGTTGCCGCTGGTGCGCATCCGCGGGCCGTTGCGGTCGCTGTTGTCGGCCGAGCGGGTCATCCTGAATTTTCTTCAACATTTATCCGGCGTGGCGACGCAGACGTATCGCTTCGTCCGCCGGGTGGAAGGGACCGGCGCTCAGATTTACGACACGCGCAAAACAATTCCGGGCCTGCGAATCCTTGAAAAATATGCCGTGCGATGCGGCGGGGGACACAATCATCGGATGGGCCTGTTCGATGGCCTGCTCATCAAGGACAACCATCTTGCCGCCATCGGGCCGAAGGAATTGCCGGGTATCTTTCCCAGATCATCGCCCGCAGCCGCGGCGAATCTCCCGATCGGTTCATCGAGATCGAGGTGGAGAATCTGGACCAATTCCGCGAAGTGCTGACGCTCGAGGGCAGCTTCGTGGTCCTGCTGGACAACATGGATTGTCCCAAGATGCAGACGGCGGTAGACCTGCGCGACCGGGCCGGGAAAAAGGGGGAGATCGCCCTGGAGGCGTCCGGCGGCGTGACGCTGGAGACGGTCCGCTCGATCGCCCTCACCGGCGTCGATCGCATCTCCGTGGGCGCCATGACCCATTCCGCGCCGGCCATGGATATCAGCATGGAAATCGAGAGATAAGCTTCAGGTCCGATATCCCTTGCACCGTGCGCCATCGGCAAACGCCGAGGTCTTTGCGGCGCTTTCGCGTAACACCACAACCGCTTCCTTTGCCGCCAATAACGTTTGCGACGGCCCAGCCGGGTTAAGTCGCGCAGATTCTGCGCCGATGAGCCAGAAGTCCGATCCCGGATTTTGGAGGAAGTGCAATGTCGTACCAGCTTAGGAATAGACGCCGGGGATTTACCCTGGTGGAAATTCTGATCGTGGTCATCATCCTGGGAATTCTGGCCGCGATCGTGATCCCGCAGTTCACCAATGCCAGCCAGGACGCCCGCGAAAGCAGCCTGCAAAGCACGCTCCAGACCCTGCGGAGCCAGATTCAGCTTTATAAACTTCAGCACGGGGATGCGCTTCCCAATCTGATAACGGACTGGACGCCGCTGACTGAAAGCTCGACCTACCAGTCGCAGTCTTTCGGACCGTACATGCAATCGACGCCGCTCAACTCGATGAACGGCAACTCCAACGTCGTCGACGGTGCTCCGACATTCAGCGGCGCAACCGCGCCAACGGTCAGCAGTTCCTGCGGGTTCGTGTATGACTATAACGGAGGTAACGGCGGGGGCCTGATCTATGGGACCGATACCACCGGCACCACTATCGCCGGCACAACCAGCGGCGGCGTTTTCAGCCCTTATTAACGCAACTACAGAAACTCGTGATTGAACCGGAACCGATTCATTATTCAGCCCTTCAGTTTTCCCGATATTGGTGCTGGCAAGGAGCCACGTTGATCGGCACGACGGCCCATTTTCCCAAGGTCGACGCACGGGGATCGCCCACGGCGTTTACGCTGGTGGAGGTTCTCATCGTGGTGGTCGTCGTCGGTCTATTGGCGACGCTGGTTATTCCCCAGTTTTCCTGCGCGAATCAGCAGGCTCGGCAAAATTCGCTCAAGGATGAATTGCAATATCTTCGAACGCAGATCACGGTTTTCAAGGCGCAGCATCAGGAAGTTCCGCCCGGTTATCCCAACGGCGATCCCATGACCGTGCCAACCGCCAGCGCGTTTGCCTCCGAGATGATCGAGCATTCCGACATCAACTGCAACGTCGCCGGGCCCACTTTGCCGACGTATCCATACGGACCGTATCTCAAGCAATTGCCGGTCGATCCGATGAACAACCTGTGCACTTTGAAGCTGGTCGGCAACAACCAGGCGATGCCAGCGCCCGATGGCACCACCGGCTGGATCTACAAGGCGCAAACCCAGGAAGTCATGGCGAATGTCAAAGGGAAAGATGATTCGGGAATTCCCTACAGCGCCTATTAACCGGCCGCCGCGCCTGCGGGGATTCACGCTCCTGGAGGGCCTGGTCGCCTCGGTGATCCTGGCGATTCTGGTTCTGGGCGTCGCCGGCTCCCTTAATGCCGCCTACCAGCAAAGCCAGGCGGTTACCACCAACGCCACGGCCGTCCTGCTGGCTCGGCAGCTCGCCGACGAAATCGTCTCCAAGCCGTTCAGTCCAAGCGACGCCCTTGGCAGCGGCGGATTGACATCGCGCAGCCTGTTTACCGATGTCAGCAATTACAACGATTATTCCGATTCCAGCACCTCGATTCCGTTGCTCGCCGGCGGGTCCGTCGATGTCACCGGCTCGGAAGCTTACAACCGCAGCGTCTCCGTGGCCGTCGGCGCCCAGCCGTCGATTGATTCCGTTTCACCCGCGACCGATTTTGCGATCGTGACCGTCACCGTGACCTGCCCCAACGGGCAAATCGTTTCGATCCCCGAATTCGTGGGGAATTACCAGATCCAATCCAATTGAAGACTGATCTCACGCAGAGGCCCAGAGGCGCAGAGAAATAATAGACAAAGCGGGAATCGGCATGAATGTATTTTTGTATTTCTCCGCGTGCTCTGACTTCGGCGAACTCAGTCGAGCCGCGCCTCCGCGTGAGAAATCTTTGCGGCGCCGGCGAAGGGCGATCATCCTGGTTGAATTGATCATTGGCCTCGTGATCGTCGCGCTGGTCATGCTTGCCCTGGCCTCAATCCTCTTCGCCGTCGCCCAGGGATGGGAAGATCAGGATATCTCCCAATCCACCCAGGTTCAGGCCAATCAGATTTATGCCCGCGTGCAAAGCGATTTGTCCGCCGCGAAATGCGTTGGGTCTTACGGTACGGGGCCGACCGGCGGCTACGTTATTTTCTTGAGCGCCAACGACGATTCGCCGGGGCAAATTCAACGTGGAGAGGTATCGCTCATCATCCAGGACCCGACGACGAATTCTCTTTACCTGTACGGTTCAACAGCTCCATATTCAGGGCAGGCCGCGTCCACCTTTGCTACCAGCCAACTTTCACAAATCACCCCCGCACAAATTGAAGGGTGGTCGCAGCAACAACTCCTCGGCGGTCCCGGAACTCAGTCGGATGACACGGCGCGGCTTGCCGTCAACGGCTTTCAGGTTTACGCGACGCAGACGGTCACCACCCCGTCGTCGTTCGTCACCACGCAACTGCCGATCATCGAATTCACGCTGACGCTTTCCAAAAACGGCCAGAATCTGACGCTTTACAATTCTTCCACGCTGAGACCCTCGACGCAGCCGCAATAGACATGAGTGACCGATCCGCCATCTTGAACGAAAGCTCGCGGCGCCGGCGCGGCATTGCGCTGATCCTGGTGCTGTTGGTGATGGCCGTCGCCAGCATTCTCGCCTTCGCGATGCTTTCGGCCAGCGCGCTTCAGGCCACCGCCGGCAGCAACGCCGTCACCGCCGCCGCGGCACAGGCCCAGGCGGAATCCGGCATACACCTCGCCGCGTATTACCTGACGCATCCGAACACCGCGATCGGCTCGGAGTTGGCATCGCAGGAAGCCTGGGCATCCGGCCCGGTCAGCTTTCTCCCTTCGCAGCCCTCCACGGCAATGCCCGGAACCGTCAGCGTGACGGTCAGCTACCTCGGAGGAAATTTCTATAACGTCATCGCCGTCGGATCGGTTCCGTCGGCGACCGACGGCCAGCCGATCACCAGAACGATCACCGCCGAGCTTGAGGCCATTTCATCGTACCAAATCACCGGCGCCGGCGCGTTCAATGTCGCCAATAGCATCACGATCGGCCAAGGCGTGACGATTACAGGCTCGCCCAACGCATTGTCCACAATGGGAAGCGTCCAAATCACGGGAACTGGCCAGGCCAACGGCAACGTCAGCGCATCGAGCGTTTCCGGCAATGTCAACGGATCGACGCTTCCCGTCCCATCGGCGGCTCCCGCACCAACTTCCGGAACGATCACCGACTACAGCCAGCCCTATTACTACCAGGGAATGCTCTATTATCCCGGCGAGGTCAGTGGGACCGGCGGGACGTACGGATCACAGCCTTCGAATCCTCTGGGCATCTATTACTACCAAGGCTCCCTGACGGTTACAGGCCCCATGACCGTGAATGGAACGCTCTATGTCAAAGGCGGCAGCCTCATCGACAAATCCACCGTGACGATCAATCCAAATGCTTCTCAACTGACCTACAACCTGCCCGCGCTGGTGGTCGATCAATCTCTGGAAATGTACGGCAGCGGCAACACCCTCACGGCCAACGGGGTGGTCTGCACCGCTAGTGGAATTACCAATGTTTTAAGCAGCAGTTCGACGACGTTGACAATCAATGGCGCTCTGCTGATTACGAATACAAACGTCACTAAAGCCATCAACAATGGCTCGGATCAGGTCAATGTGACCTTCAACTCCGGTTATACGAACGTCCTGAATCTCGTCGCCAGCGGGCCCGCGACCATCAAGATTATTTCCTGGTCCGAGTGAACCGATGAAGTCAACGTTCGCCGATTGGAGAAACGCATGGCCACGCGCAGGCTTCTGGCGGCGATCCTCGTCCTTCAGATATTGACGATCCTGAATCAATGGTTCGGCGGTCCGATATCCACGGCGCACGCGCAAATCCCCGATGCCGGCGCCCAGCGGCTGGAAATCATCAACCAACTCAAAACCTGCAACGACCAATTGAAGGACATGGATGATAAGCTGGATAAGCTGATCTCAATTTTCCAGTCCGGAAAGGTTCAGGTCCAGCCATCAAAACCCGATGACAACCAGGAGAAGTAACCCCGGCTGTCATCCGAGGTTCCGCATGATTTGGCGATTGTCCAGGCGGTTTTGCGATCTTGGTCCGCGCGCGCGGCTGGGCTGTCCGCCGCGCCACAGACCCGGATTCACCTTCATCGAAATCCTCGTGGTGGTCCTGATCCTGGGCATCGCCTCGGCGATCATCTTACCCCAGGTCAGTTCCCGCGACGATCTCGACGCCGCCTCCGCCGCTCGAACCGTCATGGCCGATCTGCTTTATGCCCAGAATCGCGCCATCGCCACCCAGCAATGCCACTATGTTGTCTTCAACGTCACCGGCCAGAGTTACAGCCTTTACAGCGGCTCCTCTCAATTGTCTTCCGGGCCGACGACGCTTTTGACCCATCCGATCAGCGGCAACGGTTACACGATGACTTTCGGCCAGGCGGGCGCCAACAACATTTCCAGCGACGTGACTCTCGGCTCCGTCAGTTTCAACGGCCAGAACACCATCGCGTTCGACGAATTGGGAGTGCCCTATGCCTACAACTCCGGCGACGTCGCCGCTGTCCCAGCCCGGAACGATTGTCCTCAATTGCGGCAGCTACAACCTGACGATTTCCATCGCCCAGGATACGGGAGAGATCACGGTCAACTGAATCGGCGGGATGAGAAATGTTTCGATTGAACCGGCCACAAATTCAATCCATCGGCGTCGACATCGGTGGCGACAGCGTGAAGATGCTGCAATTGGAACTGCGCGGGCAATTGCCGGTGGTTCACGCGGCGGGGCGGCGGATACTCGACGGTCCCGGCCCGACGGCCGCGCAGCCCGGTACCGCCGCCGAACTCATTTCGCCCCAGGCCGCGCAAGCGATCGGCGAGTTGTTGCGCGGCGGAGGGTTTCGCGGGGCGCACGGTCGTCGCCTCTTTGCCGCGGCACATCGTCCATGTGAAGAACATGCGTTTGCCGCCGATGCCGCCCTCGGAATTGGAGGCCGTCGTCCAATTCGAGGCCAAGAGCATTTTCCCCTTCGACATCAGCGACGCCCACGTCGATTTTCTCGTGGCCGGCGAACGTCCGCCAGGGAACCGACATCCGCCAGGAAGTCGTCGTCCTGACGGCCCAACATGCCGACGTGGACCGGTTCGTCGAGCAGCTTCACCGCACGGGTTTGGTCGTTGATTCCCTGGATGTCGAGCCATGTTCCCTGTATCGCACGATCGACCGCTTCGTACGTCGCCGGGAGGACGAACAGGAAGTGCACGTCCTGGTGGACGTCGGCGCCCGCTGCACGCAAGTGCTCATTGGCAAGGGGCGGGAGGTCAGCTTTTTCAAATCGATCGAGATCGGCGGCGCCGACTTCAATCTGGCCGTCAGCCGCAAGCTGGGCATCCGACCCGATGAGGCCCGGCCGCTGCGCCGCCGGTTGTGGGAGAACTCCGTCACCGATCGCCCCGACACGGTCCGCCAGGCCGTCCTGGACGCCACGCGAAGCGCCATGGAGAGCCTCACCCGCGAAATCTGCCTCTGCCTTCGTTATCACTCCGTGACCTTCCGCGGCCAGCGGCCGCTGAAAGTCCGCATGTCCGGCGGAGAGGGCGGCGAGCCCCAACTGCTGGCCATGCTTCACAGTTCCCTGGGCATTCCCATCGAGCCGGCGCGACCGTTGTACAACGTGGATTGCTCGGTCATGCACGACGTGGACCGCCGCGCCCCTTCGGGCGAATGGACCGTGGCGCTGGGCCTGGCCCTCAAGCGGACGAAGGGAAAATTCGCGCCGCTGGACGGCACCCCGCGCCGCCGCGCCGGCGCCCGCCGCCGCGCCTGCGCCTGCCGCCTCTGATTCACGGGAGGCCGTCCATGCGTGAACTGGAATTCCTTCCCGATTGGTACCCCACCCTGCGCCGCAAGCGGCGAATTCTCCTGCTGGAAACCTGGCTCGGCGTCGCGATCGCCTTGGCGCTGGTGGCGTGGGTCGCCTTCTCCACCCGTATCGTCCTGGCCAAGCAGGCGACGCTCAACACGCGCCAGGGGCAGCTCCGGCAGACCGGCTACGAGTTGCAGAAGCTCAACGAGTTGCAATCCCTCGAGGCCCGGATGTCCGAGCAGGCCAAGCTGGTCGCCCGCCTCGGTCCAAATGTTCCGATCGGCCGTCTGCTGGACGACCTCGCCGAGAAAATGCCCAGCGGACATGGCGCTGCTCGACGTGTCGATTGATTTTCAAACGCAGACCCGCAGCGCACCGGCCTGCACGCCGCCGGCGCCCAGCCCATCGTGGATCGCCAGGTGAACGTTCAACTCCACGGCGTGGCGCCCAGCGACGTGGAGTTGGGCAATTACATGATCCGCCTGGCGACCATTCCCCGCTTCACCGGCAGCTCGCTCTCCACGGCCGACCTGCATCAGGACGGTCGCCTGATGCGGGAGTTCAGGATTTCCTTCAGCGTGAGTCTCAACGATCCGGACAATGAATGATGCCGTCACTGAAGACACAGATTCAATGGTTTACCCGCGGTCAGCAAATCCTGATCGGCACGGCGCTGCTGGCGCTGGTGCTGTTTTATCTGGCGGCTTACGGGCCGCAGAGCGCCAGGATCCGGCGTCTGAACGGACGCATCGGCCAAAGCGAGCGTCAGCTCGCCTCCAGCGAGTCGCAGGCCCGGGCATTGCCCCAGGTGCAGGCGGACATTAATCGCCTTCTGGTGAGCCTGGCGGATTTCAAAAAGCTGCCGGCCACGCCCGGCGATCTGGGACAATTCCAGATCGAGATCGCCGATCTGGTGCGCCGCAACCACCTTCGCGACTGTTCCATCAATTTGCCGGGTACGCCGCAGCGCAACGATCAGTATTGCGAGTTGCCGGTCAGCCTGAAATTCGACGGCGATTTTCGCAGCAATGTCTTCGCCTTTCTGTGCCAGCTCGAGGACCTGCCCCGATTGACGCGGATCAAGAGCATGACGGTCAAAGGCATCGGCATCGGCGGCGACGTGCACGTCGAGTTGCTGATGAGTCTTTACTACACGGAGGGATGACGGTGCCGGTTACGGTCAAAACATACTGGTTTGACAAGCTGGCCGCGGCCCTCGGAACATCGCCGGGCAAGTTGTCGACGGCCGGCGGCCTGGGTGTGATTCTGATCGTCTTGTGGGCCCGATTTCTGTTTTTGGGGCATCATCCCGCCTCCGCATCGGGGGCGATGACCCAAACGTGGGCCGGGTCATCGCCGGCCATCCGCGGCGTCTCCGACTCGGCGCGCAGCGGCGACGATGCCGCTTCGCTCCTGCGGTGGGCGCGCCGGCCCGTCCAGCCGCTGATGCGCAATCCATTTGCCGTCCCCCTGGATTTTTACCCGCGCGACGGCGCCAAGGCCGCCGACGATGCTTCTTCCCCCAGCGGTTATTGGGACCTTGTCAGAAAGTCGATGTCCTCGCGAGCCGATCAACAAGAGCAGCGGCAGATCCTTATCGACAACGTCCGAATTGCCGCGGCGGCTCTAAATCTGCAATCGACCGTCACCGGCGCTCATCCCGGGGCGATGGTCAACGGACAGATGGTGCGTGAGGGAGACGAGATTGCCGGCTTTCGCCTCGTGAAGATCGAAGCTCGGCAGATCATTGTGGAACGGGAAGGCGTACGGCTCGCCGTGCTGATGCAATAGCCGCAAGGGTTGGTAGTTAGCGGCGGTGCAAAGCACCGCGGATTTGCTTATGCGACGTTGGACCAGATCGGCCGCTCTTATTTTTTGCGTCGCCGCGTCCGTTTATAACGGTCCGGCGGCGTATGCGGGAGGGGCAGCGCAGCTAGATTCTTCCGATTCCACCGCCACCGTAAGGCTTCTCGGCGACGCCCCCGCCACCCAGCCCGCCGGCGCACGCCCAGATCGCCATGAACGACGCCGGCACCATCAGCATTCACATCAATAATGACATCAGCCTCGTCCAGGTCCTGCGCGAAATCGGCACCCAGGCCCAACTCAGCATCGTCCCCAGCCGCGAGGTCCGCGGCACCATACCGGCCATGGATCTTTACAACGTCACCGTCAGCGAAGCCCTCGATGCCATCCTTCACAGCAACGGCATGGCGTGGAAGCAAGAGGGGAACCTGATCTACGTTTACACCCAAAAGGAATTGGACGAGCAGATCAAGGCGGCCCGCAAGCGTGTGACCCGGACGTTTCCTTTGCACTATATCCCCGCCTCCGATGTTCTGACGCTGATTAAGCCGGCCCTCAGTCCCGATGCCCTGTGCGCCGCCACCAAGGACTCCCAAACGGGAATCGACACCACCAGCGAGACCGACACCAGCAGCGGCGGCACCAGCGGCGGCGGCACCAGCGAATCCGGCGGCTCTGTCAACACCGGCGGAAACAGCGAAGCGGGCCTCGACCTGGTTGTCGTCACCGATTATCCGGAAAACCTCCAGCGCGTGTCCGACATCATTCGCCAAATCGACCGCCGACCGCAGCAGATCCTCATCGAGGCCACGATCTTCCAGGCCAACCTCACCGAAAACAACTCGATGGGAATCGACTTTTCGCTGATGGGCGGCGTCAACTTCGATACCCTGCTGAACGACGGCGTCACGCTGACCAGCGCGCTCAGCAGCAACATTCTCAATACCAACACCACCACGACCGGCGGGACAACCACGCTCACTCCGGCCAACGCCGTTGGCCATGGCTATGCCGGATTC
This sequence comes from uncultured Phycisphaerales bacterium, assembly GCA_963771925.1. Classification (GTDB taxonomy): domain Bacteria; phylum Planctomycetota; class Phycisphaerae; order Tepidisphaerales; family Tepidisphaeraceae; genus PALSA-1353. The sequence goes on along the minus strand of CAVYVE010000002.1, from coordinate 841,232 downwards.
ACCACGGGCAATTACGACACCCAGGTTCCGCCGGGCGGGCTTCAGGTCGGCATCGTTAAAAACAACCTGGGCGTGTTCATCTCGGCCCTGGAGGCCGTCACCGACGGAACCGTGCTGGCAAATCCAAAGGTTCTGGCGCTGGATAAGCAGCAAGGCGAAGTCATCGTGGGCAGCGAATTCGGCTATCTGACCACGACCACCACCGCCACCACCTCCACGCAAACGGTTCAGTTTCTGGACACCGGCACGATCCTCAGTTTCCGGCCTTTTATCGGCGACGACGGCTACATCCGCATGGAGATTCACCCCGAAGATTCCAACGGCGGTCTGAACGCCTCCAATCTCCCGGAAAAAAACACCACGGAAGTGACCACCAACCTCCTGGTGAAGGACGGCAACACCATCGTGATCGGCGGCCTGTTCCGCGAGACCTCGCAGAGCAGCCGCAACCAGATCCCGTTCCTCGGCAACTTGCCGCTGGCGGGGGCGCTGTTCCGCAGCCAGAACGACGCCACCACGCGCCAGGAGATCATCATCCTGCTCACGCCGCACATCATTAAAGACGATTCGCAATACAGCAGCGCCAGCGAAGAGCAGATGAAGGAATTGGAACAGCTTCGGGTCGGCGTGCGGAAGGGGATGATGTGGTTCGGCCGCGAACGGCTCGCGGAATCCGCCTACGAGGATGCCGTCGCCGAAATGAAAAAGCCGCACCCCGATCTCAATCTGGCGCTGTGGCACCTGAACTGCGCGACCAACCTGAATCCCAAGTTCCTCGAAGCGATCGAGTTGAAGGAAAAGATCACCGGCCGGCAGGTCACGGACGTGGACAATTCGGCGATACGCGGGTTCGTTCGCCAGGAGATCATGGCCGACACCACGGCGCCGACGACTCTGCCCTCGCCGACGGCGCCGATCACCGCAATGACAAGCACCACCAGGCCGCAGGTTGCCGACGACGGCCAAACCACGGCCGGAAAATGAGCAACGCGATGAAACAGAATCAGGCCATTTTCATGCTGAAATCCTGCCTGCTGGGCATCCTGACGCTTGGCCTGGCGGCGTCCTGTTCCAGTTTGAACCAGCCCACGCAGCAGCAACAGGCGTTAAAACGGTGGAACGACGCCCGCTGCGGCGTTTTGGTTGGCTTGGCCACCGATCAATACAAGCACGGCAATTTGGATGGCAGCCGCGCCACGGTTGACGAAGCGATGAAGCTGTCTCCCGACAGCGCGCCCGCCCACCTGCTCTCGGCCAAGCTGTACATTGAATCGGGGCAACTCGAAGTCGCCGAGCGGGAACTGGCGCTGTGTCCGCCAGGATGATCCAATCGACGCCGAATCCGATTATCTGCTGGGCGTCATTTATCAGCGCTGGCAGCAGCCGCAGCGCGCACTGGAGTCTTACCAGCACGCGTGCGACAAGTCCCCGGGGGAATTGGCGTACGTGATGGCCAAGGCCGAGATGCTCGTCGCCATGGACCGCCGCCCCGAAGCCCTGGCCCTGCTCCAGGCGAAGGTCGCCTATTTCGAGCACAGCGGCGCGATCCGCGACGAGGTCGGCCTGCTCCTCGTGCAGGAGGGCCAACCTTCGCAGGCCATCGAGATGTTCCGCCGCGCCAGCATCCTGGCGTCCGACGATCTGACCATCAAGGAACACCTGGCCCGCGCTCTATTCGAGGCGCAGCGATATGCCGAATCCGCGGACATTCTCTGCGGGTTGGTGACCAGCGAGAAGTTCAATCACCGTCCCGATCTGCTGGTCATGCTGGGCGAGTGTCAGCTTCAGAGCGGCCGCCCCGGCGACGCGATCCAGGATTTCCAGTCCGCATCGGAAATGACGCCCGACTCCGCGAGTGTATGGCTCGGCCTGGCACGCGCCAACCTGCAACTCAACAGCACCCGCCGCGCCGAATTGGCTCTGCGGCGATGCGTGAATATCGACCCGAACAACGGGCAGGCCTATTTGCTGCTTGGATATATCCAGTTTCGCCGCTCGCAATTCGACCTGGCCCGTGAAGCCTTCGCCCGGGCCAGCCGGCTCGATCCCGGCGACACCGTTGCCCTCTGCATGGTCGGATTGACGCTCGACAAGCTCGGACGCGCCCGGAGGCCGCCGCCTGTTACCAGCAGGCGCTGAAGATCAGGCCCAACGACGAACTGGCCGAGCGGCTCATGGCGCGCCTGGACGTTCATCAGTAAACCATAAAGGAAACCGCTTCCGTGCGTTCGGGAAAATTCTTTCCATCTTCATGATCGCGATGCTGGCCAGCGGGGCGATCTGCTCCGTCGGATCGTTGCACGCGACCTGGCGCCGGGGCGGAGAGGTCGAATTCGGCACCGTCGCGACGGTGCTGTTCGTCACCGGGGGGGCGGCGGGGCTGCTGGCGATCACCGCCTTCCGCAGGAATTGCCGCGTCCTTATCGAGGCCATTCGTCGCATGACCACGCGGGGAAAACTCAGCCTTCTCAACACCGACAGCCACGAAATCCGCCCGCTCATCACCGCCGTCAACGAAATGGTCGAAGCCGCCGATCGCTGCATGTCCGACGCGGTCATCAAGATGAAAGAGCTGGAAATCCAGCTCAAGGTCGCCACGTCCGAACGGCAACACGCGCAGGCGATCATCTACAGCATTTCCGACGCCGTGCTGGTGACCGACACGTTCGACGAGCTGGTCCTGGCCAACGAATCCGCGGCCCGGACGTTCCAGTTTGATCTGGAGCGTTCCCGCCGCGCTCCGGTCGATCAGATTCTGAGGGATGAAAAGCTGGTCGAGCTGATCCGCGACATGCGGCAGAGCAACAGCAAGAGCGGCCGGCGCATCGTCGAGCACAAAATCAAAGGCCCCGGCGAGGAAAAAATCTTCAAGGTCACGCTCTCGGCGGTCGCGGACAACAACGACGCACCTGCCGGCGTGGTGGCCGTCCTGCACGACATGACCCGCGAGAAGGAAGTCGCCGAGTTGAAAAATGACTTCGTTTCCAGCGTCAGCCACGAGCTGCGCACGCCCCTGGCCAGCATCAAGGCCTACGTGGAAATGCTGATCGACGGCGAGGCCGATGACGAAAAAACCACCCGTGAGTTTTATGAGGTCATCCAGAACGAGGCCAACCGCCTGAGCCGGCTGATCGACAACATTCTGAATATTTCGCGCATCGAATCGGGCCTGGTGCAGATCAACAAGCAGCCGCAGAGCCTGACCGTGATCCTCAAGGAAGCCCTGGAAGTGATTTCACCGCAGGCGCGGCTGAAGCAGATTTCCCTCGTCGAGCAGTTGACGCCGGTGTTTTATCAGACCAACGCCGACCGCGACATGCTCTACCAGGCCGTGCTCAATCTGCTCAGCAATGCCGTCAAATACACCCCGGAACGGGGAACGATTACGGTCCTGACCGCGGTCGATGAGGCCAAGCGGAAGGTTATCGCACGAATAAGTGACACCGGCGTTGGAATTCCCCCCAAGGACCTGCCCTTTGTGTTCGATAAATTTTACAGGGCCGAGGCCAACAACCACATGGCCAAGGGCACGGGCTTGGGGCTGTCTCTGGTGAAGCACATTATCGAGACGGTTCATCGCGGAAGGATTTTCGTCGAGAGCCACGTAGGAAAGGGAAGCTGTTTCGGATTTGAATTGGACTTATGCGAATGACGAACATTCAGGATTCGTAAAACCGTTTTCGATCTGTCATTTAGCCCGGCGTGACCACACGCCGGGCATCGCCGAGGAGCGTCAATGTCCGCGAAGAAGATTCTAGTTGCCGACGATGAAAGCCACATCCTGCACGTGGTCTCGCTGAAGCTGCGCAACGCGGGATTTGAGGTCCTCACCGCCGCCGACGGTCAGGAGGCCCTGGAGCTTGCGATCGCCGAACGGCCCGATCTGCTGATCACCGACTATCACATGCCGCAGCTTTCCGGACTGGAACTGTGCCGGAAGCTCAAACACGATCCGGCCACCGCGAAGATTCCGGCGATCATGCTGACCGCCCGCGGATATGACCTGGATCTGAAAGATACGCGGGATAGCGGCATCCTGCGCATGCTTGAGCAAGCCCTTCAGCCCCAGGGCCCTTTTGACGACGGTGAACGAGGTCCTGCTGGAAGCCGCCGCCTGAAAGCCATCGCCAGTTGAGGGAAATATGACGTTGCAGATGCAACAATCTCCGGCCCCCGCCGGCGGCGAATGCTCGGGCGTGCCCGCCGCCGTTCTGGACAATCTCGCCGTACGCTTCCGATCGTGCGGATTGTTCGTGGTTCTGCTTCAAAGCGATGGCTCGGTTGGTTTATCACGATCCGCAGGCCGCCCTGTTCTTCCAGCGCTACGTTCTGCCGCTGTTGCAGTACGGCGATCCGGCCGAGCCGGATTTTCGCGAAAAGCTCGGCAAAGCTCGACGCCGCTTCGCCGGTTGCGGTCTGGAACAATCTCCCCGGCGTGATCCTCGCGGCCGTGCCCTGCGTTCAGCGCCGCCAGCTTTGTGGCGTGCTGGTCCTAGCCGGCAGGTCGCAGGATTTCAACCTCGCCGAGGAAATCCTGCGGGTTTGCAGCCGCCTCGGACTCGACGGCGCCTGGCTCCGCCAGCAGGCCGAGCAATTGCTCGCTTACACCGAAGAAGCCATGCAACGACAGGCCCGCCTGATCCTGGGCATGTTCAAAGATCAGCTTCGCCTGGGAAGCCTGGAATCCGAGCTGAATTCCCTCTCCGGCCATCTGGCCAACGCCTACGAGGAATTGAGCCTGGTCTACCAGATCAGCGGCGGGATGCGCATCAACCGCCCCGCGCACGATTTCTTCAAGCAGGCGTGCCTGGACGTTCTGGAAGTCATGGGCGTGCAGGGAATGGGCGTGGCCCTGAGCGGAGATAACGTCCAGCGCCAGGAACCGGTCCTTTACGGGCCGCTCAGCCTGCCGCCCGGCAGCGTCCATCGCCTCGCCGAACAATTGATCGCCCATACTCTGCAAGCACAAGGGTCCGCTGCTCATCAACGATCTGGCCGGAGACACAAATTTCAACTGGCTTGGCAAGCACGTCCGGCAACTCATGGCCGTCCCGCTCCAGCGGGCAGGAAATCGTCCTCGGCTGTCTCTTCGCCCTGGGACAAGACCAGCGGCGATTTCGACTCGCAGGACAGCAAGCTCCTCAACTCCATCGCCAACGAATCGGCCATCTATCTCGAAAACGCCATGCTCTTCGACGACGTGCACAGCCTGATGATGGGCCTGCTGCACAGCCTGACCAGCGCGGTGGATGCCAAGGACGCCTACACCTGCGGCCACAGCGAGCGCGTCGCCGTCCTGGGCCGGCAACTGGCCCTGGAGGCCGGCCTCGGCGATGCCTTCGCCGAACGCGCCTACATGACCGGCCTGCTGCACGATGTCGGCAAAATCGGCGTCCCCGAAAGCGTCCTGCAGAAGACCGGCCGCCTCACTCCCGAAGAATTCGAGCAAATGAAAAAGCATCCGGGGATCGGCGCCAGAATCCTTCAGCGACATCAAGCAGATCAGCGACATGATCCCCGGCGTGCTGCACCACCACGAACGGTACGACGGCCAGGGCTATCCCGCCGGACTCGTCGGCGAAAACATCCCGCTGATGGGACGGATCATCTGCCTGGCCGACTGTTTCGATGCCATGACGTCCAACCGCACTTACCGCAAGGCGATGCCGCTGGAGGTCGCCATGACCGAAATCCGCCGCTGCTCGGGAACGCAGTTCGACCCGGGCCTCACCGAAGCGTTCCTGCGCATTGCCGCGGGAAAATTCCGGCAGCTTCTGGAGGACCACGCCGTCCGGTCCCGGCCGCTCGTCGATCTGCAACAAGCCCTCCGATGCGCGTGATGGAGACGATCGCCCATGAGCGTCAAGTGCGAGGAATACAGCCAGGTCTGCGTGATGGAGATCCAGGGCGATTTCCTGGCTGATACCGCCGCCGCCGCCAAAAAGGCCCTCGAAGAGCACGTCGAACAACGCCAGATCGTGGACTTTGTGGTCGATTTTCAGAAATGCGGCTTCGTCGACAGCGACGGGCTTGAATCGCTGCTGTGGATGAAACGCAGATGCGAGGAACTCTTCGGCCGGATCAAGCTCGTCAACCTCGACGAAAATTGCCGAAAATCCTGGAGATCACCCGCCTGGAACACGACTTTGAATGCCAGGCGGACCTTCCCACCGCCCTGAAAACCATGCGGTGATCCGTCATGATTGCAACGCTCGAGCGCAAGCCTCTGGGACAACTCCTGCTGGCCAAGGGCCTCATTCAGCAGGACCAGCTGGAGCGCGCCCTCGAGGAACAGAAGCGCAGCGGACATCAAAAGCTGCTCGGTGAAGTGCTGGTCGAGTTGCACATCTGCACCGAGGATCAGATCACCGAAGCCCTCGCCCAGGCCTATTCCGTTCCCTACGCGCGCGTCAGCCCGAAGATCGCCGACCCCAAGGTCATCCAGGTTCTGCCCAAGGAATTTCTGGAAAAGCACCAGACGCTGCCGCTGTATCTGGTCGAGGGCATTCTGACGGTTGCCGTGCCCGAGCCGGCCAACGTTTTTCTTCTGGAAGAGATCGAACGGCTCAGCGGATATCAGGTGCAGGTCGTCGCCGCCACCGGGCGCGACATCAAAAGCACGCTTCAGGCTTACCTGCCCAATGACAAGGTTTTCGTCATCGACGACATCATCGAAGAGGTGGAGCCGGAAGAATTCTCGCTCATCGAACAGCCGGTTCAGGACATCGTCAACCTGGAAGTCGCCGCCGGCGATTCGCCCGTCATCAAGCTGGTCAACTACATCATTTACAACGCGGTGAAGGACGGCGCCAGCGACATTCACGTCGAGCCGGGCGAATCCCTGCTGCGCATTCGCTATCGCGTGGACGGCTGCCTGGCGGAAAAGCTGCGGCCGCCGTTCCAGATGCACGCCGCCGTCGCCAGCCGAATCAAAATCATGGCCGGCCTGGACATTTCCGAGCGCCGCTTGCCGCAGGACGGCGGCATCCACGTCATGATGGACAAGCGGCCCGATCGACCTGCGCGTCAGCACCATGCCCGGCAAATACGGCGAGAAAGTCGTCATCCGCGTCATCGACAACGACAAAGCCTCCGTCAATCTCGAAAAGCTCGGCTTCGGATACGACACGCTCAAGGCCTGGCGGAAACTGATCAGTCTTCCCAACGGCATCGTCCTGGTCACCGGCCCCACCGGCTCGGGCAAAAGCACCACGCTCTACGCGTCGCTCCAGGAACTCAACGGCGGCGACGTCAACATCTGCACGGTCGAAGACCCCATCGAATACGCGCTGGCCGGCGTCAACCAGTTCCAGGTCAACGAAAAGGCCGGATTCACGTTCGCCAACGCCCTGCGTGCCCTTTTGCGGCAAGACCCCGACATCCTGATGGTCGGCGAAATCCGCGACACCGAAACCGCCAAGCTCGCCACCCAGGCCTCGCTCACCGGCCACCTGGTCCTCAGCACCCTGCACACCAACGACGCCCCCGGCGCCATCACCCGGCTGTACAACATCGGCATCGAGCCGTATCTCGTCGGCGCCACGCTCGTCGGCGTCATGGCCCAGCGGCTGGTTCGCAAACTCTGCCAGAGTTGCAAGGAAGCCTACGCGCCGAGCGTCAACGAAAAGCGCCAGATCGAACGCATCGCCGGCAACATCGAGACGCTCTACAAGGCCCGTGGCTGCCCGAACTGCCGCAATCTGGGCTACAGCGGCCGCATCGGAATCTACGAACTGCTCGTTCCCGACGACGCCATGATCGAACTGCATCAGCCAGGGCGCGATCGCTCAACGAATTGCGCGACATCGCCAGGAAGCAGGGCATGACCACGCTCCGCGGCGACGGCATCGAAAAAGTGAAGGCGGGGATCACCACGCTTGAGGAGATTTATCGCGTCACCGCGTGAAGGATTCTCGAAATTCAAATTTCGAATTTAGCTCTATGGCCACCTTCGCCTATTCCGCTCGCGATCATTCCGGCTCGGCCGTCAGCGGCACCCTCGTGGCCGAATCGCGCCGAACGCGCCGGAGAAATGATCCGGGCCGAGGGGAAATACCCCACCTCCATCAACCCCGCGGGCGTTTCCACCGAAGCGGGTTCGATCCGCAGCCGCGCGGATCGCGCATGTCGCGCAAGGACCTCATCCACGTCTCCACCCAGTTGGCGATCATGATCGACACCGGCGTGACGCTCAGCGATGCGCTCGACTGCATCGCCGCCCAGTCCGAGAAGCCCAACGTCAAGAGAATCGTTCAGGACGTCTGCCAGGAGGTTCAGGCCGGCGTCGATTTCAGCACCGCCCTGCAACGTCATCCCCGCGCTTTTCCGAGGCTGTTCGTCGCGCTGATCTCCGCCAGCGAAAAAAGCGGCATGATGGCCAAGCTGCTTCAGCGCGCCACCGGCTATTTGCGCGACGAGCACGACACCATTCGCCGGGTCCGCGGGGCTCTCACGTATCCGGCCATCATGCTCGGCTTCGCCATCGGCACGACGACGTTCCTGCTGGCGTTCGTGTCTGCCGAAGTTCACCGCGATCTACGCATCCAAAAAGGCCGCCCTCCCCGTGCCCACCAAAATTCTCATGGCCATCAGCTACGTTCATCGTCACCCAATGGCCGCTGGTTCTCGCGGTCCTCGGCACAAGCGATCTTCGGCGTCGTTCTTGCTTCTGCGCCACCCGGCCGGGCGCGGGCCTTTCATTACGTCCAGCTTCAATATTCCGCTGCTTGGCGGCCTGTTCCGCAAGCTCTATCTTTCGCGCGGACTGCGGCTCGTCGGCACCATGGCCGGCGCGGCGTCAGCCTGGTCGATTGCGTCAAAACCGCCCACGATCTGACCGCCAATTCGTATTTCAAGGATCTCTGGGACGAAGTCTCCCAGCAGATCCAGGCCGGAAAGCAGTTCTCCGAGCCCCTGTTCCGCAACTCGCTCGTACCCCGCTCGGTTTCCCAGATGCTCCACAGCGCCGAACGCAGCGGCAAGCTGGCCCAGGTCATGGAGCAGGTCTCCGGCTTCGCCGAGGAGGAATTGAAGCAAACCATCGCCGACCTGACTCGATATATCGAGCCGATCATGATCGCGGTCATGGGCGGCATCATCGGTTCCGTGGTGCTTGCCCTGATGCTCCCCATCTTCACGATCAGCAAAGTCATTGTGCGCTAACCCCCCCCAAAGCCCCCGGATGTTCATCCGGGGGGAACCTCACACCAGCGTCCGCGGCCGGATCACGCGATCCAGCGTCGGCGTCAGCAGCACAATGATCAGCAGCGCGATATACGGCCCCATCGCCACCGTCGCGTAAAGCTGCAACACGGCCGACAACAGTCCCAGCCCAACCGCAAAAATCGACCGCGCCCGCCGGGTGATCGGCCGCAAACCCGGCGTCGTAGCCAGATAAAACAGCGTCAGCAGCAACGGCGAAGCGAATATCTCATAATTCACGAACGTTATCGCCGTTGCCCACCCCAGGTAATGGCCTCGAAACGCCAGCCAATGCCACTGCGATCCCTGGTCCGTGATATAAACCGGAACCGGCAGGATCAGCAGCCCGGCCATCGCCGCCAGCGTTCCCAAGAGCGGAATTCGAAAATCGATCAGTCCCTGATAGAGCAGGAACAATCCCCCCGCGATGATCGCCAGGGCGCTGGCGTTGCCGATGGCGGCGCTTTGGCCGGCGACGATCAGATTTTCCAGCGGCGGCATCTGATCGCGGATCAACATCTGCATCGTCACCGACGCCCGTTCCGGCCGCTGCTGCGCAGACGTGTAGGCCAGCAAATCGTCTCCCGGCGGATCGACGCGCAATGCGTCGAATCCCGACGGCGGCGTGCGGTCGATCCACGGGTTTCGCTGCGGAATCGTCCCGGCTCGACCCAGTCCGCCGAAGTCCGCCGGCTCCGCATTCAGCAAATCTCCCACAAACAACCGGTCCGGGCACAAGACGTACCGCGGGGTCAGCAACTGGTGAAACATCACGAACAGCAGGAGAATCGCCACCACCGACGGCGGAACGCGCTGCGTCCCCAGCCCGCCCAGCAGCCAACTCAACAGCGCCAGCGTTACCCCCGCCGCCGGCAGGATCGGCCAAACGATCCGGCCGTTCACCGGGGCGGTCGTAAAAAGATGCGCTGGCAGCATCAGCGAGACGATGATCGCCAGCCAAAGGCAGTGCCACATCCGCACCTGCCGTCCGTGCCAGCCCACCTGCCGCAAAATCGTCATCGCCCCCAGGGCGCTGGCCACGACCGCCGCCGTCGTTCCCACCGCCCGCCATCCGTAGACCGCGAATCCCGCCGCCAGCGGAAACAGCGTTGCCAGGATCAGCAGCGTCAGGAAAGTTCCCACCCGAATCCCGCTGTGCAGCGGCGACGGACGGGCTAGAACGCGGGACACGGCAGCATCGGACATGGACAAAGGGTAACGGAGGAAATCCGAAATCCGAAATCCGAAACCAGAATGGCCTGGCCGCGTTAGTCGTTTCGGATTTCGGTCATTCGGATTTCTGATTTCGAATTTCCCGAATCGCTTCCAGCAGCGGCAACTGCGACGGACAGACATGCGAGCAAAGTCCGCATTCGATGCACGCTCCGATTCCGGCCCTCTCGGCGAGCCTGGGATCGCGGCGCTGCGCCGCGTCCAGCACCGAGGCAGGATGCACCAGCGTCGGGCACGCCTCGACGCACCAGGCGCAGCGGATGCACGGCTCGGGGATCACCACGCGCTGCGGACCGGTTACGTGAATCGTCAGTTCCCCTCCGCCGATCACCGCGTCGGTCCGCAGCCGCCGATCGCGAAGCAGATCGCCGCCCCGCACAATCAACCCTTCCTCGCCAATCGAAAGCCGATCGAACACGTCCCGCAGCGGCGTGCCGACGGCCACGTCGAGATAGTGCGACAATCGCCGCGGATAGTCATGGATGGCCACCAGGACGCTCAGCATGGCCCTGCCCATCGCCGCTTGCCCGACCGCCCACGCCGCCGCCGCGTCCACCATCAGCACGCCCCGCGTGGTGGGAAGATTTCCCGGCCGCAGCCGACGCCGGGTCAGGCTGTAAACCATCAGCGTCGGATCCGACTGCGGATAATCATTGGCCAATTCGATCGATCTCGATGTTCGCGCCCGTCGCCGCCACGCGCCAGGGCGCGGCCCAGGCCGGATTCGCCTCCTCCTCCACCGCCAGAACGGCCCGGCCGGCGCCCGTGATCCTCGCCAGCAGGGCGGTTCCCTCCGCCGACTCGATCGTTGAATCGCGCCGCGATCGCCCCGTTGAGCCGCAGGCTCGCATCCGAATCCAGGGCCGTGCACGCCACCGTGTCGATCGGCCTGGACACCACCTGGTTCAATTGTCCGATCAAATCGGGACTGGCTTGCCGATCCGCCCACACTCCGCCGCGGCGAAGGCGCTCGATCCAACTGACCAGGCCCGATGCGTCCGCGTCGCGGCCGTCCGAATCATCGACATGCTCCGCGAAATGCCCCGGCCCTTCGTGATCGACCACGAGTTCAACGGCGACGGCCGGCTCGGCCGTTGGTCAGCCGGATCGGCAGCACGTTTCCCAGCACTCCATCCGCCGGCGCCAGCGGCAGATGCGACGACTCCGGCGCATGCTCGAGCAACAGCCCGCCCCCGATGCACGACCGTGCCCGGCGGCGGACGCGCTTCGCCGCCCGCTCAGCGGCACCAACAGCCGGTCCGGCAATGGAACTTCGAGCAAACTCCGGCGGCTGATCGGCCCAGACCGCCATCGCCTTGCTCGATCTCGATTCGCGTTCGCCCGGCATGTCCAGCGCCGATCATCGGCTCAACAATTAAAACCCCGCCAACTGGATCCCATTTTTTTTGCAGATCGCCTTCAGGGCGTCGGCCGCCATCTTGAACAGCGCCGGCCCGCTGAATCCGCTGAATTGCTCCGCCGCCTTCAGATGCGGCTCCAGGCTCAGAAATCCGCTGTAACCGCTCTGGTTCAGGTCCACCAGGATTTCCTCGACGTGCCCATCCCCATGTCCCGCCGGCACGGCCCGGTCCTCCTTGGCGATCACGTCCTTGATGTGAATGTGAACCGTGTAAGGCTTCAGCAGCCGGCCAGGCCTCCAGCGGATTCTGCTTCACCTGCACGAAGTTCCCGAAATCAAACGCCGCCCTGAATTTCGGCGAATCCACCGTCTTGAGGAGATCGAGGCAATCCTTGCCGCTTTTCGCCGTAAATCCCCTTCTCGTTTTCATGCACGAGCGTTACGTCGCGATTTTTGATGTAATCGACCTTGGCCCGCATCCGGCGAATCGACTTCATCGCGATGCTTGTGGATATTCCTGCCGTCCTCGGCCGGGTAATAGCTGAAAATCCGGATCATCGGAGCCTCGAAGAACTCCGCGGATTCCACCGCGATCTTGAATCGCTAGAAATGCTTCTCCCACGGCTCGTTGATCTTCACTTTCCCGATCGGCGAGCCGATGCTGGCCACGCCCATTCCGTTGGACTTGAGTTTGGATTTCACTTCGATCCTGACGGATTTATCGAAATCGAGGACGTTTTTTCCGTACACGCCGCGCAGTTCGAAATGGGTGACGCCGTTTTCCTTGCAGCACTTGATCTGCTCGTCCAGTTCCGGCGCAATTTCATCGGCAAACCCGCACAGCTTCATCACGGTACAAACTCCTTCAGAACTGCCGAGCCATGGTCGGCGGGAAAACCAGCAGAGTCAAGCCAGCGTATTCCCGTTTAGCAGCGGTGACTCCGGCCAGCCCAGTCGAGCCGCGAAGCACCGCGGGATCGTTTCCCTTTTTCGATCGGCCATCTTTAATATCACTTCCGCCGATGAGCGAACCGACCAGCCATTACGAACAGGAACGTCGCCAGAAACTTGCCAAGCTCCGGGAACTGGGCATCGAACCCTTCGGCCGGCGCACTGCGGGAATTCAGCCGCTGAGCCAGATTAAATCCCTCTATAAGCCCGAGATGGGCCATGACGGCGGGCCGCCGGTTATCGGCGCCGGCCGGGTCATGCTCAAACGCGACATGGGCAAGCTCAGCTTCCTCACCCTGCGCGACGAGACCGGCGATCTGCAGGTCGCCCTGGACAAAAAACGCCTATCCGAAGCCGACTGGCAAGTCCGCGATCTGATCGACCTGGGCGATCTCCTGGTCGTCTCCGGCAAACTCGGCCAGACCAACAAAGGCGAGACCACCATCTGGGCCGATTCCGTGTCGATGGCCGCCAAGGCCCTCCTGCCCCCGCCGGCCAAGTGGGAGGGCCTCAGCGATGTCGAGCTTCGCTATCGCCAGCGCTACGTCGATCTCTGGGCCAATCCCGAAGTGATGCGGATTCTGAAACTTCGCATCCGCATCGTCGATGAAATCCGCCGATTCCTCACGGCCAAGGGTTTCGTCGAGGTCGAAACGCCGATGATGCAGACCCTGGCCGGCGGCGCGGCCGCCAAGCCGTTTGTGACGCATCACAACGCCCTGGACATTCCCCTGTACATGCGGATCGCCCCGGAACTGTATCTGAAGCGCCTGCTCGTCGGCGGATTCTCAAAGGTCTTCGAGCTGAACCGCAATTTCCGCAACGAAGGCATCAGCCCGCGGCACAATCCCGAATTCACGATGCTGGAAGTCTACGAGGCGTTCGGATCGCTGGGAGACGATGGCGGATCTGGTCGAGGAGATGATCTGCCACATCGCTGAAACGCTATTTGATAGCTTGAAGATTGAACACAAAAATGCGGCCGGCGAGGTGACCAAAACAATCAATTTGCAGCGGCCATGGCGAAGGGTGAGCATGGTGAAGCTGGTTGAGGATAGGTTGGGCATATTATTTGATAAACAAAAAGGCATTGCTCAAGCCTCAGTCGACGCATATGAGCAACGAATCCTGCAGCAGTTTACCCACGCCTCGGAAAACGCAGGTGATGTGGGAATTCATAGTTTCTTTGCACTGCAAGCTCGTTCGGGAAACGCGTATGTTCACGGAGCCAAAGAGATCAAATTGAAAGGCAAATCACCCGCCGAACAACTGGTGGAAGTTTACGAGAAAATTGTCGAGCCGGACGCTTATCGATCCCTGTTTCGTGACACACGTTCCATCGGTGATCATCCCCCTGGCCCGCGAAAACAGTGATGACCCCTTTTTCGCCGATGTTTACGAACTGGCCATCAACGGCGTGGAGATTTCGCCCGGATACAGCGAACTGAACGATCCCGACATTCAGGCGAAGCATTTCGCCCATCAAGTCGGCGACAAGGACGAGCAGCAGAAAGTCGACGAAGATTTTCTCAATGCCTTGCGTTACGGAATGCCGCCGGCGGGGGGGCTGGGCATGGGCGATCGATCGCCTGGTGATGATGCTGACCGGGGCCGAGAGCATTCGCGACGTGATTTTGTTTCCACTCATGAAGCCGCAGGAGAAAAATGAAATACTATTCTCACGCAGAGAGCGCAGAGAGCGCAGAGAAGGAATTCAATTCAGAATGTTTTCCTCTCCTTGCATTTCCTCTGCGCCTCTTGCGCCTCTGCGTGAGATCATTTTTGACGTAAATGTCCGCCATCCAAATCATCCTCTGGTCCATCGTCGCGCTCGCTCCGATCGCCACGGTTTTCGCCCTCGTGCGCATCCTCACCGGTCCGCGGATCATCTCCAAGCTCATGATCCGCTATCTGATGAAGCGGCGGATCGCCTGGGTTTCGCTCATCGCCGTCATGCTTTGCACGGCCATGGTGCTGATCGTCATCAGCGTCATGGGCGGCTGGCTGCGCATGTTCCGCGAGACCAATCACGCGCTCATCGGCGATCTGATCATTTATCGCACGTCCGCTGGACGGTTTCAGCCATTACCAGGAGATGATCGACCAGATCAAAAAAATCCCCGAGGTGAAGGCCGTCACCCCGACGGTTCGCACCTACGGCCTGGCGGAGATCGACGCGGCGACATCCGCACTCCCGTCGAAGTCATCGGCGTGGACATCAAGCAAATCGGCCAGGTGAACGGCTTCGTCCGCAGCCTGCATCTTCAGCCCGCCGTTCTGCTGGCCAAGGCGAAGGAATATGCCGATCAGGCCGCCCAGAAGCAGAGCGATGCCGCGCACGCTCCGGTTGAAGAAATGGCCGATGATTTGCGCGCCGCGCCGAATTGGCCGCCACCACCCGGTCGCTTCGGGCCAAGGCCGATTCCTTCCCATCCTGGAAAAGCCGCTGCCCGAAGAGGTATACCGCGACGAGCTTCCCAATGCGAAAACCGACCCGGCGAAATTCGGCGGCATCGTCGTCGGCTGCGGCGTCATCGGCCTCCGCGGCACCGACCCGGTCGAGGATTACGTCTATCGCGCCTGGGTCAAGCTCACGCTCCTGAAATTCACCGGCGACTTTTCCGACGCCGACCTTCAGGACAAAACCTCCACCAATTATTACTGGCTCAGCGACGACAGCCACACCGGCGTTTTCCAGGCCGATGAGAACGACGTTTATCTGCCCTTTGACGTGCTTCAAAATCAACTCGGCATGGGCGCCAGCACCTACACCAACGCCAGTCACCGGCCGGCAGGAAACCGAACCCGCCCGCTGCAGCGAAATCCTCATCAGCGTCAATCCCGGCGTCGATCCGTACGCGGTCAAACCCAAATCGCCGCCGCCGTGGATGCCGTCATGCGGAAATTCGGCTTGTACTATCCCGAGCCGGGCCAGCTTCGCGTCGAGACCTGGGACGAAAAGCAACAGGATTTCCTCAACGCCGTCGAGCATGAAGAATCCCTGCTGGTCATTCTGTTCGCCATCATCAGCGTCGTCGCCATCTTCCTGATCTTCTGCATCTTCTTCATGATCGTCATGGAAAAGACCCGCGACATCGGCATCGTCAAAAGCGTCGGCGCCACCAGCTCCAGCGTCGCGGCGATCTTTCTGGGTTATGGCCTGAGCATCGGCCTCCTCGGCGGGGGGATGGGCTTGCTGCTGGCATATCTGGTCGTTCACAACATCAACCAGCTTCACGCCTGGATGGGCGCGCACTTGCATATCCAGATCTGGAACGCCAAGACGTATCTGTTCGACACCATCCCCAATACGATGGACGGCCGGGATATGGTCGTCATCGTCTCGGTGGCGATTCTCTCATCGGTGCTGGGCGCGCTTGTTCCGGCCATCCGGGCGGCGAGGATGAACCCGGTCGAAGCCCTGCGCTGGGAATAGACAACGGATGTCCGCGATTGCCGACAAAATCGCTTCGCCCCCGACCGCCAAAGTCGCCGCCATTCTCGTCGCCAGCGGCGTGCGCAAAACCTTCCGCATGGGCGACAGCGATATCCAGGTGCTCCGCAAAGCGTCGACCTGACCGTCGCCGCCGGCGAATTCATCGCCATCGAAGGCCGCAGCGGCTCGGGAAAAGCACGCTTCTGCACATCCTGGGCGCGCTGGACGAATGCAACGCCGGCGTCGGTCACCTTTGACGGCCGCGACATCGCCAAACTCCCCTCCGCCGAGCGCGCCAGTTCTGCGCAACACGCAATTCGGATTCGTCTTCCAGTTCTATCATCTGCTGCCCGAATTGAACGTGCTGGAAAACACGCTGCTGTCGCCGATGATCGAGCACAGCCTGCTTCGGTTTCCGCCGCCAAAAAGGCGCAACTTCGCCAGCCGGGCCAGGGACCTGCTTGCCCAGATGGGCCTGGAGCACCGTTTTCGGCATCGCCCGCAGCATCTCAGCGGCGGCGAGCGTCAGCGCGTCGCCATCGCCCGCGCCCTGATGAACCAGCCGCGCGTTCTCTTTGCCGACGAACCGACCGGCAACCTGGACGCTCGAAACCGGCCGGCAGATCATGGCCGTTCTGGAACGCCTGCACGAGCAGGTGGGCCAAACCATCGTGATGGTCACGCACGACCGAACCCTCGCCTGCAAGGCCGATCGGGTGCTGGTTCTGGAAGGCAACGGCGCAGGTTGAGAGAATGCCGATTGCCGATTGCCAAATGCCATGTGAATACGCTGAACGTGCCACTGACAATTGTCAATGAGCAATCATGCATTTCGCCCCATTCTTCCGCCGTCCGTTCTCGCTATCATTAGCTCCCAATGTCCCTCAAAGTCTGGATCGACGGCAAATTCTACGACAAGGAAAACGCCAAGATCAGCGTGTACGATCACGGCCTGCTCTACGGCGACGGCGTTTTCGAGGGCATCCGCGTTTACCGCGGCAAAATCTTCGAATGCGACGCCCATCTTCGCCGGCTTGTTCGATTCCGCCCGCGGCATCCGCCTGACTCCGCCGCGATCACCGCCGAGCAGATCGCAGGCCGCGATGGAGGAAACCGTCACGATCAACAACTTCTCCGACTGCTATATCCGCCTGGTCATCACCCGCGGCATCGGCTATCTGGGCCTGAATCCCAACAAATGCCCCGACCCCATCGGTTTTTATCATCGCCGACACCATCGAGCTTGTATCCGCCGGAGATGTACGAAAAGGGGATGTCGATCATCACCTCCATCGGTGGTGCGCACGCATCCCAATTCCCTTTCGCCGCGGATCAAGAGCCTGAATTATCTCAACAACATTCTGGCCAAGATCGAGGCCACCGACGCCGGCGTGCCCGAGGCGGTTTTGCTGAACCAGGAAGGCAACGTCGCCGAATGCACCGGCGACAACATTTTCATCGTCCGCGACGGCGAGGTTCAGACGCCCACGACCTCCGACGGCATCCTGGAAGGCGTCACCCGGCAGGTCATGATCGAACTTTGCCGAAAGTTGTCGATTCCCTGCGTGGAAAAGACGCTTCAGCGTCACGATTTTACATTGCCGATGAATGTTTCCTGACCGGCACCGCCGCCGAGGTGGTTCCGGTCACGCGAATCGACGGCCGTCCCATCGGCGCCGGCGTCCCGGCCCGATCACCCGCCGATTGATTGAGGCATTCCATAAGCATGTAAGGGGCTGAATGGTGAGTAATGCGGCTCCCCGTTCCCATAATCCCGCCAGCAACGCCTTCCAGCAACGCCCATTTGACACTCCTCGGCCCGCGCCATTACAGTTTTTACGCCTTATTAACACCATGGAGGCATTGATGCAGGAATATGAAAACCTCAAACGCCTCGTTACCGAGGCTGAGGAAGACGTCAACAAGGCTGTTGGCGGGAACAAGGCCGCGGGAACCCGGGTCCGCAAAAAGATGCAGGAAATCAAGGCCGCCGCCACTGATATCCGCAAAAAGATTCTCGAAAGCCGCAATACCGAGCCCGGCGTCGCCTGAACGCTCATTTCGCGGCGAGCGATGCGGCTTGCAGGATTGTCGTGCAAATCACGGTTTGTTCCGATTGTTCGATTCCCGCATTTGCGTCGATTCGCTCCGGCGCGTCTGTCATCCGCTCATGCCGCCGCAACTTCTTTTTGACATTGCCGGCCTCGACCTGTCAGCGGGACATTTTCGATCAGGAGGCCATCCGGCAAGTCAATCCCCATCGCGGCGACATGGAGATGCTCAACGGCATCGTCCACGTCGATGAGGCAGCATCATCGCCTGATCGGATATAAAAACGTCCGCAGCGATGAATTCT
Organism: uncultured Phycisphaerales bacterium; assembly: GCA_963771925.1. Classification (GTDB taxonomy): domain Bacteria; phylum Planctomycetota; class Phycisphaerae; order Tepidisphaerales; family Tepidisphaeraceae; genus PALSA-1353. The sequence goes on along the minus strand of CAVYVE010000002.1, from coordinate 822,695 downwards.
GGGTTCCAGGCCATATTCCCGGCCGGCCGCTGTTCCCCGGCGTCCTGATGATCGAAGCCGCGGCACAGTTGGCCTCCTTCTACGCCCGCGAAATTTCGCCGGCTGGACGGGTTTCGTCGGTTTCGGCGGCGTCGAAGAATGCCGTTTCCGCCAACAAGTCGTGCCCCCCGCGCAATGTATCTCCTTGGCGAGCAAATCTGGCAACGCCACAGCCGGCTCTTTTGCAGCATCCAGGGACTCATCGACGGAAACATCGTCTTCGAGACTAAAATCATCGGGGTCGGGATATAGGGCATGGTCAAGATCGCAGTCCCCATTTAGCGTCAGTTGCTGCATGCACCTGCAAATTACTAATGACCAATGACAATCGAATTCCCATGCCCTTTTCCCTCATCCAACCCCTCTTTTCCGATTCCCATCGCCTGCATCGATGTCGAAACCACCGGCGCCAGCGCCGAATTCGGCGATCGCATCATCGAAGTCGGCATCGTCCGTTATGAGAATGGCCGTCAAGAGCGGCCGAATATCAGCAATTCGATCGATCCCCGCCGCCGATCAGCCCCGGCGTGACCGCCCTGACCGGCATCACGCAGACGATGTGCGACGGCCAGCCGACCTTCAGCCAGCAACTTCCGGCGATGATGCCGCTGCTCGCCGGCGCGGCCATCCTGGGCCACAACGTCCGCTTCGATCTCTCCTTCCTCATTCGCGAATTCCGGGCCGCTGGACAGGATCATCTGCCAAGCCCTGGCAAAGCCCGCACGTTTTCGACACCGTCCGCATCGCCCGCCGCCGGTTCGGCCGCGGCGGCAACGGCCTGGCGATCCCTCGCCGGCGATTGGGATACGAACCGCCCATCGCCCACCGCGCTTTGCCCGATGCCCTGACCACCGCCATCGTTTTCGATTTGCTCCTGGCCGCGGTCGGCGGCTGGAATATCTGCCTCTGCGATGTTCTCACAGAGCAGGGCGGCCCCATGGCCCTCCTGCCCGCTTCCACCGCGAAAGCCCGCTCCCCCTGGAATTGGAAGAGGCCCTCGACCAGCGCCGGCCCGTTCTGATGGAATATCTGGATGCCAACCAAAATGCGCACCCAGCGGATCGTCGACCCGATCCAGATTCGCCGCGTGGCCGGCGAATTGGTCCTGATCGCTCATTGCCATCTCCGCAACGACCGCCGCAACTTCAAGCTCGAGCGCATTGTCCGGCTCACAAGGATCGAACCCCAGGACGCCGCCGGTCCCCAAAACCTTGTCGCGGACCACAACCCGAGTTAAAAACATGCTATGTCGCTTGCCCGTCCCGAACCGTCGGGATGACATCCGAATCCCATGACCTCCGCCGAAATCCGCCAGCAGTTCCTCGACTTCTTCATCAAGAAGCACGGCCACACCTTCGTCCCGTCGTCGCCGGTCGTTCCGCTGGACGATCCGACGCTGCTGTTCACCAACGCCGGGATGAACCAGTTCAAGCCGATCTTCCTCGGGCCAGGAAAAGCGCGCCTACACCCGCGCCGCCAACACGCAGAAATGCATCCGCGCCGGCGGCAAGCACAACGACCTCGACGACGTCGGCCGCATCCCGCTGCATCACACGTTCTTCGAAATGCTCGGCAACTGGAGCTTCGGCGATTATTTCAAGCGCGGCGCCATCGAAATGGCCTGGGAACTGCTCACCAAAGTCTGGAATCTCGATCCCACCCGCCTGCACGTCAGCTGCTACGAAGGCGACGACAAAGCCGGCATTCCCCGCGACACCGAAGCGGCCGATCTCTGGAAACAAATCGCCGGCCTGCCCGACGATCACATTCACTATTTCGGCAAGGACAATTTCTGGGAGATGGGCGACACCGGCCCGTGCGGCCCCTGCACCGAAATCTACATCGACCGCACCCCCGACAAAACCGGCGGCAAACTCGTCAACGGCGACGACCCGCGCGTCATGGAAATCTGGAACCTCGTCTTCATCCAATACAACCGCGACGCCGCCGGCAAGCTCACGCCGCTGCCCGCCCAGCACGTCGATACCGGCATGGGCTTCGAGCGCATCTGCCAGGTGTTGCAGGACAAGCAGGACAATTACGCCATCGACCTGTGGGCGCCGTTGTTCGACCGCCATCGCCAGATCTCAGCGGATTGAAATACACCGGCAAATTCCCCACGACCAACGCCCCCGATCCCGAAGCCGAAGCCGCCGACGAGCAGCTGCGCCACGACATCGCCTTTCGCGTGATCGCCGACCACGCTCGCTGCCTGACCTTCGCCCTGACGGATGGGGCCGTGCCGAGCAACGAGGGCCGCGGATATGTGCTGCGAAGAATCCTGCGCCGCGCCGTCCGCTTCGGCCGGCAGCAGCTCGGCCTGACCGAGCCGTTTCTGCACCAGCTTGTTCCCGTCGTCGTCGATTCCATGGGCGAAGCGTTCCCGGAATTAAGAAAATCCTGCGCGTGATGGATCTGATCAAGGACGAGGAAGTCTCCTTCGGCCGAACGCTGGATCGTGGGATCCAACTTTTTGAGCAGGTAACGCGGTCACTAGACTGCACGATTATATTCCCAACGCGTTCCCATCCTGACTCCCGCCGCGGAGCAGATTGCATCGGCCAAGTGGACAATTCGCTCGGCAACGCACACACGGACCCCATTGCTGACCGACACATCAGATATTTACGCTGCGAAGCGTTTGTTCAAAAAGGGTCAAAGTTTCGAGGATATTACGGGCTTCGTTCCTTCGGCAGCGATATGATCGTCTGGACTAAGAATCCGAAGGCATAATGAGTGGCCTTCAAACTTCACGACACCTACGGCTTTCCCATCGATCTCACTCGCATCATGGCCGAAGAGCGCGGCATGACAGTGGACATCGCCGGCTACGAAAAGCTGATGGAACAAGCCCGCGAACTCGCCCGCGCCGGCGGAAAATCCGGGAGTCGAAGGATCGCTTGACGATTTCGCCCGACGCGTTGTCGAAGCTTCGCGCGAACGTGTTCAAGCCGACCGATGATCAGCCCAAATTTTGCCGCGCGACCGATCGAGGCGCGAAGTCATGGCCATCTGGGACGGCGACATCTCGGCCTAGTCTCCGACGTCTGGTCGGCCACGTCGATGGACTGCGCCGTCATCCTCGACCAGCACGAACTTCTATGCCGAAATGGGCGGCCAGGTCGGCGACAGCGGGACTGCTCAGCGTCACCGACTGCGTTTTCGACGGTGCAAACAACGCGAATCGTCGGCGGATATGTCCTGCACATCGGTCAATATGCGCAGCGGAAGAATCCTTGTGGGCGACCACAGTCGAAGCCACAGTCTCATCTGCACGTCGACCGCACCGAAAAAAATCACACCGGCACCCACCTGGCCAACTGGGCCTTGCGCGAAACCCTCGGCGACGGCGTCCAGCAAAAAGGCTCGCTCGTCGATCCGGAAAAACTGCGTTTCGACTTCTCGCATTCCAAGTCGATGAGCGAAGACGAAATCGCGCAGCGTCGAAAAACTCGTCAACGACGCCATCGCCAAAAAGCTTCCGGTTTACGCCCAGGAGGCCCCGCAGGAGACAGGCCCTGAAGATCAACGGCCTGCGGGCCGTTTTCGGCGAAAAATATCCGCCGATGGTGCGCGTCGTCTCCATCGGCGCGCCGGTGAGCGATCTGCTGGCCGATCCCGGCAACGCCAACTGGCGGCAATTCTCCATCGAATTCTGCGGCGGCACGCATCTGGCCAGCACCGATCAGGTCGGCCGATTCGCCATCACCGCCGAGGAATCCGTCAGCAAAGGCATTCGCCGGATCGTCGCCCTCACCGGCGAAGCGGCGACGGCCGTCGAATCCGCGGCGATCGCCTGGATCGGCAACATCATCGCCCGCCAGACTTCCGATGCCGATTTGCCGGCGGTGATCGCCCAGTTGCAATCCGCCGTTGCCGCGCCGCTTCCCCTGCGGACCAAACGCCGCGCCCAGGCGGCGATCGCGGAGCTTCAAACCCGGCTAAAGGCTGTTGAAAAATCGAATCGCGCCCATTCCACCGGCGGCGGAGTCGATGCCGTCAAAGCCGCCGGCGACCTGCTCGCTCAAGCCTCCCCGATTGCCGGCGGAAAACTGGTCATCGGCCAAATCCCCGGCGCCACCGACGATCAGCTTCGCTCGGCCATCGATTCGCTTCGTAAAAAATCGCCCACCCACGCCATCCTGCTGGCCGCCGGCGACGATCAGAAGGTGACATTCGTCGCCGCCGTCAGCGATGACGTGATCGCCCAGGGTCTGAAGGCCGGCGATTGGGTAAAGCAGGTCGCCGCCGTTGCCGGCGGCGGCGGCGGGGGTCGTCCGCAGATGGCCCAGGGCAGCGGCAAAGACCCCGCCCAAATTCCCGCCGCCCTCAATCTCGCCCGCTCCATCGCCGCCAAATTCGCGGGTGATTCATTTTGAGATGACAGAATCGGGGCGAGTCGCGCCCGCCACATACGGCACCAGCGGCCCGGGATATTCGCCCACCACCAGCAGCCACGTCTTGCGGCCCGGATATTGGGCGATCAATTTTTCGTTCTCCTCCGTTCCCATGTCCCGCGCCCAGATCACTTTCTCGCCTTTGATATCCGCCCCGTTTTCCACCCATTCCATGCCCGACGAATGCCCCGGCGCATAACGCACGAAGATCAGATCCCGATCCGGACTCCGAAGCAGCGACTCCATCAGCTTCGCCCTCGGCGGCCCGAAATACGGGTCCGGCCGATTGGCCACTTCGTTCCATCCATACGCGTAACTGCACAAGCACAGCACCACGGCCGCGCGCACCAGCACTTCGCCAAGGCGTCCACGATGCCGTTGCCAGACCCTTAAACGCCTCATCCCGATCATCAATAGCAAAAACAGCAGCGCGATTCCCGGGGCCGCGTAATGGGGAAACATCCAGACGTCCGCCATCAGTCCCGCCATGAAAACCAATCCCGCGATCGCCAGCGCTGCCGTCCAGCCTCCGCCCAGCGCCGCCGGCACAACGCACAACAGCCCCAGCGCCAGCGCCGAATCACGCAAAAAAACGTGCGACAACTGCGTCACCTTCCTCAGCATTCCATACGCCGCCCCCTTCAACGACCGCTGGCTGTCGTACATTTCCCGGTCCACCCGCAGGTAATAATCCGCAAGATCCGCGAACCGGTAATGCGGAGCCGGCAGGGGTCTCAAAAAAAGCAACTGCGGCTGCGCATCGTAGCGCTGCGCATGAACCACGTATGGCAAGCGCAGCGGATTGCCGGTGACTCGCCAGTTGTAATACCCCATCATGACCGCGCCGATCGCCAGGACTATTCCCGCCGGCGCGACGATCCGCCGCAGGACGATCCGCCTCTGGGGCCTGGGCCGCGGCCCCGCGCGGCCCCCATCCGCACAACCACGCCGCCAGAATACCCGACAACGCCACGAACAGCACCAGCCCTTCCCACGGCCGGCTGTTGGCCAGGATTACCGCCCCGATGCCCAGCAGGATCGCGTCGCGCACGCCTTGCCGCTGGACGATCCGCCGAACCGCTCCCAGCACCAGGGCTCCTCCCAGCATGGCCACGCTGCCCCCCCAGTAATTCTGGCTCCACTCGATGACCTGCGGATTGATTAGAAGCAAAATCGCCCCGAGCACGGCCCATTTGGGCCGTATCCACGCCAGCAGCGCCCACATGGCCGCCGCGCACGCCATCGCCGTCGCCAGCCACGCCCCCACGATCGGCTGGCCGAAGAATTTTTCTCCAAACGCCAGAAACAGCCCCTGCCCCGGCGGATATTTCGAGGCGTACGTCGGCGTGAAGATCACATGGAACGTTTCGAAATGCTCCCACAGGGCCGGGGTTGGATTGCTCAGTCGTCCATGTGCGAACGTGTCGGCCGCCAGGAGATAGCTGAATTCATCGTGAACGTCCGGAGCGTGAACCCCCACGACCTTGGTCCATCCCATGCAAATGCCCAGCGAAACGACAAACGCCAGAACGACAGCCAACACCGGATGCCGCCCCACTCGCGCCATCCGCCGGCCCACCCCGCCGAACAACCGTCCCACGCCCGGCAGCGCGCACAGCGCGACGATTCCCAGCGCGATTCCGGTCCAGTACACGGACGTCAGCGGCGTGAAAAGTGTCAGATAATGGTCGATGAGATGGAGCATAAAACGGAGCGAGGAAAAACTTCCAGCCCGCGCGTTATCGCCAATCCATCGCGATTTATCAATGACGACCGCCAGCCACGAAAAATGGCACCATGGCAAACCGCGAATATTGTGTCGGATGACACATATACGTTAGGTGACATTAAGTGCCAAATGATGCATAATGTTTCGTGGATCTTCCGTTGACGACCGTTATTGACCAACTTCGCGGAGCGATCCGCAGTTCTGGAGAATCGGTGTACGTTGTCGCGAGAGGCGCGAAAGTTGACCCGAGTGTGCTTAGTCGCTTTGTCCGCGGCGAACGCGGTATCCGTTTCGTAACCGCCGCGAGGGTCTGCGGGCATTTGGGCTTGGCGTTGACCCGCTGTGCAACCTCAAAATCGACGCCGCGCTCGCGTCAAACGCGAAAGTAATATCGAACGGGTAACAGATGCGAACATCATCAACGACTGGTGACGTGGGCATCGAAAGTTGCGGGCGTTGGAACTTTGCGTTGGCGCGGGCGGCCTCGCCCTTGGAACAGCACGCGCGGGCTTTAATGATATAACGGTCATTGATATTCATGGGCCGACGTGCGAAACGTTACGCCGAAACAAACTAAACAAAGTAGCACACGTCAACAACTGGAACATTATCGAAGATGATATTGGCGATTTGGAATTCTCCGCGTATGCCGGAATTGACCTTTTGAGCGGCGGCCCGCCGTGCCAGCCCTTTTCGCAAGCGGGAAAACGAAATGGTCCCTCCGATGAACGTGAGATGTTCCCGCAGTTCATTCGCGCGGTGCGTGAGTGTGAGCCGAAAACCCTCATTATTGAAAACGTCAAAGGCTTGCGCGACCGTTCATTCTTCAATTATTTCAATTATATCGTCCTTCAATTGCGCTTTCCGCACGTGCAGCGATGGAAAGGTGAGAAATGGACAGAACATCGGGCGCGGCTTGAGCAACTTGCGACCAGTGGAAAACGTGACGGTGTACGGTACAACGTTGTTTCGCAAGTATTGAACGCAGCTAACTACGGAGTAGCTCAGCGTCGAGAGCGCGTGTTCATCATTGGCGTGCGGGCCGATCTTGGCATGGAATACAGCTTCCCGCTGGCGACCCATACACGCGAATCGCTATTAGTGGAGCAGTGGGTGACGAGGGACTACTGGGAGCGTCATGGCATTCCCAAGTGCCGGATACCGAAATGCCCGGAACTGGTGCAAAGGATTTTGCCGCGATTGAACAAAGAGCGATCCGCGAACGCATGGCAAACCGTGCGTGATGCGACCAGCGATTTGCCGAATGTGGGTCTTGGCCGCACCTCACGCGCGGTCTTGAATCATTTCCTCAATCCCGGTGCGCGAGCATACAAGGGACACGACGGCAGCAGTTTGGACGCGCCAGCAAAGACGATCAAGGCGGGTTATCACGGTGTGCCAGGTGGGGAAAACATGGTTCGCTTGGATGACGACACGGTACGGTACTTCTCCGTGCGTGAGTGCGCTCGCTTGCAAGCTTTTCCCGACGATTGGGCGTTTGATGGGTCGTGGTGCGCGTCTATGCGTCAAATCGGCAATGCCGTTCCGGTGACGCTCGGAGAAGTCGTCGCCGCGCCACTCGCGAAAGCATTGCTTGCGACGGCGGATTAGCCCGAGCCCACGCGTCGCAGCGCTGAGCGAAGTCGTGTTAGCCAGAGTTCATCGCAAAGCGCATGTTCCCAAATTCGCAAAACGGTGTAGCCTTGGGCCCGCAGCATCCGTTTAACCTTTCGATCACGCCGCTTGTTAGATTCGATTTTGTCCCGCCAGAAGTCCCGTCGCGAATGCGGCACGTTGCGTCGGCAGCGTGGGCAGCCATGCCAGAAACATCCGTCAACGAAAACCGCTAGGCGCTCCGCGAGGAAACAGAAGTCGGGACGGCCAGGAACATCTGCGCAATGGCGTTTCCACCCGCGTAAGCCGTGGCGAATCAGATATGCCGCTACACGCATTTCGGTGGAGCGATTTTTCTTGGCTCGCACCTTTGCCATTTGCGCGGATCGCTCCCGCGGCGTGAGAGGGTCGTGTCGCTTGACAAAGTTGTGGCCCACCGAATAGAGTTCTACTTAAGTTTTGACAGTTGTCGACAGTGGCCGACTGCGATTGGCGCATTCCTTCACCGCCGCAACTCGATAGACACTTTTTGTCCCGCGGTCGCTTACCCTTCCGCAAGACACGGAGGAATCCATGTCCACCCCAGCGCAACGCGCCACAGTCAGAGCTACCGATGCCACGCTTGAGATGAAGGTCGCAAACATGACCTTCATGTTGGAACGTCTCGCCCAAGATTGCGCTCCGCTGCAATTCGTCCGTGAGCTTACGGAAAACGCGATTGATGGCATCGAAGCGGGCGGTCAACCCGGCGAGATTCGCTGGGATGTCGATTGGACGCGCTACGATCTTGAACCGAAGGAAGGTTACAAGCTCGCCGTCATCGATACCGGCATCGGTATGACAGGGCCGGAAATGGTCAACTATATCAATCAACTTTCATCGTCCATGCACGAGCAATCGAAACATGGGAACTTCGGCATGGGCGCAAAGATCGCTGCGGCTCCGCGCAACACGCTCGGTTTGGTTTACTTGAGTTGGAAAGACGGTCATGGATCAATGATTCACCTTTGGAAAGACCCGGACACTGACACTTACGGACTTCGCCGCCATCAGAACGGGGAGTTCTGGTTGCCAGTCACCAACGATATCAAACCCGAAGCGATAAAAGATCACGGCACGATGGTTGTTTTGCTGGGCAAGAAGCCCGGTGAGAATACGATGGACGCGCCGCCCGAAGGCTTGATTCCCTCCCGCTGGGTCACCCGCTATCTCAACAGTCGATATTTCCGTTTCCCTGATAGCGTCACTGTCAAAGCACGCGAGAATTGGACATTGCCGCGTGACGACCGGCATAACATGCTCCGCAAAGTCGTCGGGCAAGAGGGATGGTTGAAAGCCAACTCAAGTAAATCGGGCTTGCTCGCACTTAAACAAGCAACAGCGCATTGGTGGATTCTCAAAGACAAGGTGGACGATTCGGGCAGTCATTTTCTAGCTTTCACATAGCGGCGCTGTTTGATGACGAGCTTTATGAGATAGCTGCGGGGCGTCCGGGAGTCGCTCGGCTTCAGTCCTTCGGCGTAATCTTCGGCTACAACCGCGTCGTCATTTACGTCGAGCCATTGCAAAATCAGGATGGCGGTTTGACGGCGAACACGGCGAGAACTCATTTGTTGATCGACAGTCAGCCACTCCCGTGGACCGAATGGGCTGCGGAGTTTCGTGAGCAAATGCCCGAGCCGATTGCAGAGCTTATGGATGAAGTCGCGGCGGGCGCGGCCAATACGGAGAACGCAGCGTCGATCCGTGAACGCCTGAAACAGATTCGGGACTTATTCAAATTTAGTCGTTATCGCCCGACGCCAGATGGCAAACACACAATCGAAGATGGTTTCACTAACACGGGTGGAAACAAGTCTGATGGCGCGGCTTCGGGCGATGGCTCGCGTGAGGGCGGGGGCCGTAAGCGCGGGGGCGGCGCGCGGGCGATATTTACGCACTATTCGCCGATGTTGGCAACACGCCTGCGGAAGAAGTCGGCGGGTTTGCCGATCCACAAGTCAAGTGGGTTTCCGTGCGGGACAAGACGCGGACGATCGATTTCTTGGAAGATCGCGCCGCGAAGTATCTGCCGCAGGTCAACACGATCCAAGCCAATGCCGACTTCCGCGTGTTTACTGATATGATCGCCCGTTGGCGAAAATTCTATGCGCATGTTCCCTCGGCCGAGCCGGTTGTTGAAGCCGTTGTAAAGGAATGGTTTCAGCAGCAGTTGGTTGAAACGGTGCTCGGTGCGCTCGCGCTTCGAAAATCAGGCAATTGGAGTGAACAAGAAGTCGAGGAACTTTGGTCGGAAGCCGCGCTAACGTCGGCGGTGTTGCCGCGGTACCACGTTGATGAGCGAATTAAGCGTTCACTCGGCGGCAAGCTGGGTACGCTGAAAGACAAGGATGCCGCCGCGTAAGTGGCCCACCGCCGCGGTGCCGTGGCGAAGGTGTCTAGAAATCCAGCGAAATAACGCAGTTCAGTCCGCTGTACAACTCACACGCGGAGAATCGGCCATTTGTACGGTGTAAGTTGTTGTAAACAAACATCTTATATCTCAACAACCATGCGATATTGCACGGATGCAAACGCTGAAAGTGTCAAGTTTTGTCCAGTTTTGTTCAGTCGGGTTTGGATCGTCGATTGTTGCGCCATTTCAATGAGCTTTTGATTTCATTGTATGCTTCCGGTATCAACTCCAAATGCCTCACGACGAAATCATTCCCATCCTCGATTTCGGATCGCAATTCGCTCAACTCATCGCGCGGCGGGTACGGGAAAAAGGCGTCTACAGCGAACTGATGCGCCCGGATGTGCCGGCCGAGCAGATCAAAAAGCTCAGTCCCAAGGGCATCATTCTCTCCGGCGGGCCGAGCAGCGTGTATGAGGCGAATGCGCCCAAGTGCGATCCGGGGATTTTCGATCTGGGCGTGCCGATCCTGGGGATTTGTTACGGGATGCAATTGGGTTGCCAGATTCTCGGCGGGCAGGTGAAGCCGGGCAAGGCAAGGGAGTTTGGGCGGGCGCAGCTGCGCGTGGTGAAGGACGACCCGCTCGTGCGCGGGCTGCCGGAAGAGACGACGGTGTGGATGAGTCATGGCGATCAGGTGCATGAGTTGCCGGCGGATTTCGTGGCGCTGGCGGCGACGCCGACGTGTCCGTTCGCGGCGGTCCGTCATGCGAGCCGGCCGTTTTACGGGGTGCAGTTTCATCCGGAGGTCACGCACACGCCGCGGGGCGAGCAGATTTTCCAGAATTTCCTGTACGAAATCTGCAAGTGCTCGGGAAGCTGGACGATGGGGAATTTCATCGAGCGGACGATCGCCAGCGTTCGTCAGCAGGTGGAAAAGGCCGGAGAAAAAACGAAAGTGAAAGTGATCTGCGGGCTTTCCGGCGGGGTGGACAGTTCGGTCGTCGCGGCGTTGCTCCACAAGGCCGTCGGCGATCAGCTGGTCTGCATCTTTGTGGACAACGGCCTGCTGCGAAAAAACGAGCGGCAACTGGTCGAAACCACCTTTCGCGATCATTTCAAAATCAACCTGATCACCGAGGACGCGACCGAGCAATTCCTCTCGGCTCTGGACGGCGTCACCGATCCGCAGCAGAAACGCAAGATCATCGGCAGGGAGTTCATCGAGGCGTTCAAGCGGGCGGCCCAGCCGATCGAGGGGGCGCATTTCCTGGCCCAGGGGACGCTGTATCCGGATGTCATCGAAAGCGGCCACGGCTATGCCGGCACCGCGGCGAACATCAAGCTGCATCACAACGTCGGCGGATTGCCGGAGGAATTGGGTTTCGAACTGATCGAGCCGCTGCGGGATTTGTTCAAGGACGAGGTGCGGCAAGGTGGGGGAGGTATTGGGCTTGCCCGAAACGATCGTTTGGCGGCATCCGTTCCCCGGTCCGGGCCTGGCGGTGCGGATCGTCGGCAAGATCACGGCCGAGAATCTGCGCATCCTGCGCGATGCGGACGAGATCGTGCTGGAGGAGTTGATCGCGGCCAATTTGTATCGCAAGACGGCCCAGGTGTTCGCGGTGCTGTTGCCGATCGGCACGGTGGGGGTGATGGGCGATGCCCGTAGCTACGACAGCGTGATTGCCATCCGGGCGGTGGAGAGCCAGGACTTCATGACCGCCGATTGGGCGAGGATTCCGTTTGACGTGCTGGCAGAGATGAGCAATCGGATCATCAACGAGGTTCGGGGCGTGAATCGGGTGGTGTACGACATCAGCTCCAAGCCGCCGGCGACGATTGAATGGGAATAGCGGCGCAAAGGCGGCGGGGGCCCGAGAAAATTGGTGGATAAGGGGCTGTTAGGACGATTCTGGTGAAGCGGCTCACTGCAAGGCCGGCTCGATATTGTCGGTCGCGCACAAAATGCGCCATGAGTCTTGGTGGACGCAGGGTTTATAGTGGCGTTGAGAGGCTTAATTTTATTTGCAACACGCGAGGCCTTTGTTTAGACTCAATTTCACTGGCCCCGGCGCAATTGTCAGTGCCTGCGTCGTGGCCGGAATTATGGAGAGCACCGAGGGTTCAGGCACAGGCGTTACAAGCACCCGATCGCCTTACTGTTACATGCCTTACGTGCCCACGCAGCGAATTACGAACCGTTACGAAGAAAATTGAGGAGGCCTCCAGTGTTGTTCGATCCCACCGGCCGGCAAAACGCGTCGAAAATTCGGTCCCTCGAAGGTCATTCCAGTTGTGAAAGCAGGTCGAATTCCATGATCCGTCGAAAGAAGTTGGCGTGTCTGGGTCTGGCGGCGTCGATGGCATTGCCATCGGGGGTTACGCGGTTTGGTCAGTTGTTCGCCGACGACTCCGGCGGGCCTTCGGGCTCGAGCGGTCCGGCGACGCGGCCGAGCAATGCGGACCTTCTGAAATCGGGAATCGACCAGTACAACCAGGGCCAATACGAGCAATCGCTTGCCAGCTTTCAGGAAGTGGACATCAATTCCCTCAGTCAGCAGGACCGTCAGACGTTGGTGAGCATGCTGAGCAAGGCGGGTGCGGCCGCCACCGAAAGCCGGGCCGCTCGCGAGGAATTCGCGCTCGGGGAAGAGGCCCGCAAGACCAACAATCTGGCCGACGCCCAGACCCATTACAATGCGGTGCTGAACAATCCGCATGCCGATGCCGAAATCCGCGACAGAGCCGCTCAGCAGCTTGCTGTTGTCCAGGCGGCGCAAAGCCAGGACGCGACCGACGGCAAAACGGCCTACAACCAGGCCGTGAGCGAATATCGCAAAGGGCTGTGGAATCAGGCCCGCGCGGATTTCCTCAAGGCGCAGCAATTGGGTTACACCGGCGGCTTTTTTGAAGCCAGTCCGGCGGAATACCTCCAAAAGCTCGATCAGGGCGAGCAGAAATATTTGGCCAAGAACGGCGACGAAGGTCGTGCGGCTTATGAGCGCGGCCGAACGGAATATCGCGCCGGCGATTGGACCAGCGCCGCGCAGGATTTCGTCAAGGCGCGCGATTTGGGGTTTCAGCCTAACTATCTCGAAGGCCTGTCACCGCAAGAGTATCTGCAGCGCATGGATGAGAAGAATGCGGCCGACCAGCAGGCGGCGACTGTTGCCGCATCGGACAAGCAGCCTACCCAGATCGTGGCCCTGGCCGATGATAATGTGGCTGCGCCGTCGGCTGGATCCGCTTCCGATCAGCAGACGTTGCAGCATCAGGCCGAGGTGGACCGTCTGGCCGAGCAGCAGAAGATTTACAAGGCCCAGGGCTTGGTTGACCTGGGCAAGAAGGCGGAGAAGGCGGGCAACGATCAGGAGGCTCTGAACGATTACACCCAGGCGGTGGATCTCGACCCGACGAATAAGGATGCCGTCGGGGGTCGGGACCGGATTCTGGCCAAGCTGGGCCGGGCGCCGCGCGGCGGCGGGGCCACCCTCACCCGTACGCAGCAGCAGATTTCGCAAGTCATCGCGGCGGTCAATTACAAGTTCAGGACGGCGATGGATCAGGCCACCAAAGATACCGCCGCCGATCAATTTGCCGAGGCGGAAAACGACATTCAGGACGCTCAAGCGGCGCGGGATGAGGATCCCACCGTCTTCACCGCCGACGAATTGCGCCGAATGGATGACGCCATTGCCCGCGCCACGCTCGATCTGCGGCAAGGTCGCGCGAATTACCGGGGGCAGGAGGCACGGAGCGCGCGGCCAACATCCAGGTGCAGGAAGCGCAGCAGGAAGAACAGGACCGCCATCGCCGCGAGGTCACGGTGGCCGCATACATCAAGCTCTCACGCCTCCAGATCGAACAGCAGAATTACGCCGCCGCCCTCGGAGTGCTGGATCAAATCCTGGCCATCGATCCGCAGAACGATTACGCCCTGGGAATCCGCCAGTTCATTGAGGACAAGGCGATCCTTCAGGAACAGGCCAACTATCGCGACGAATTCGATTACAACCTGGCCCGGACGCTCAACTCCGCCGATGAAGCTCAGATCCCTTACGAGGACATCTATCGCTTTCCGGAGAATTGGCCGGACATCTCCACCCTGCGCGACAATGAACTGAAAAACAGCAACTCCAGCAAGGAAGATCAGGCGGTGCAGGCGCTGCTGGACCACCGGTTGCCGACCGTGCAGCTCCCGCAGGTGGCGCTGGCGGATGCCATCGATTTCCTGCGCGATATCACCAGCGCCAACATCCTGGTGAATTGGAAGGCGCTGGAGGCGGACGGCATCGACAAGCAGACGCAGGTAAGCGCCACATTGCACGACGTGAAGTTCTCAAAGGTGCTGGACATCATTTTGCAGCAAGCCGGCGGCGGCAAGCTGGCCTACACTATCGACGAAGGCGTCATCACCATCTCCACCGCGGATGAATTGAACAAGGCGGTCGTCACGCGCGTGTATGACATCACCGACCTGCTGATCAACCCCAATTTCGATCCCACCATCACAAGCATTTCCGGCGGCTCGGCGCAAGTACGGGAGGCGGCGGCGGCACGGCCAATTTGCAAGTCAACACGACTTCATCCCAAGCCAACCGCGAACAGCAATTGATGGATATCAAGCGAAAGATCGAAAACACCGTCGAGTTCAGCTCCTGGAAGGACAACGATCCCAACGGCTACGGCCAGATCGACGATTTCAACAATCAGCTCATCATCACGCAGACCTCCGATGTCCATAACAAGATCGCCAATCTCCTGGCGCAGCTTCGCGAGGCGCAGGCCGTGCAGGTCTCGATCGAAACCCGGTTCCTGACGGTATCGACGGCATTTCCTCGAAGACGTGGGCGTCAACCTCAGCTTGACGTTCAACAACAGCAACCCAACGGAAGAGGGAAGCAATGTTCCCCTTCCCCCAAATCATTGGGGCCCCATCACGGTCGGCAGCACATCCGCGGGCTTCACGTCCATTGCCAACACGTCCACCGGTTTGCCCGGATCCCTCTCCACCTTGGAGCCCAGCGGGCTGAATGTGTCGGGAGTTTATGGAAACATCTTCGACGATTTCAGGTGCAGTATGCTCTTGACCGCGGTGGAAGCCTCCGAACGGCTCAGCGTTGTTCACGCTCCGCGCGTTACCTTGCAGAACGGCCAGGGCGCGACGATGTATCAGCTCACCTTCCTGCCGTACGTCGGGAGCTTGAACACCACGGTTTCCACGGGCGCCGCCATCGCCGCCCCGGTCATCGACTACGCCACCGACGGCGTCCTCGTCAGCATCGAGCGGGCGCTGGTAACGGCCGATCACAAATACGTGACCCTCGACATCGATCCGCAGCTCGACTCGTTCCTGGGATTCACCACCTTCCAATTCGAAACCGTCTCGACGGCGGTGGTCCCAAACAACAACGCCGCCTTCACGGGCATCGTGGGCTTCGGCGGATTCACGCCTCCGAGCCTCACCGTCCAGGAAGCCACGGAGCAAAAAACCGAGGTCCGGACCGCGCGTGACGGTTCCCGACGGCGGCACGCTGATGCTGGGCGGCGTCACCATCGCCGGCGAGATCAATCTGGAGGCGGGCGTTCCCGGCCTGTCCAAGATTCCTTTCCTCAAGCGCCTGACCACCAATACGTCCGAAGCCAACGACGAACAGGTTCTGCTCATCCTGGTCAAGCCCACGATTCTCATCAACAAGGAGATCGAGGCCAAGAACTTCCCGCTCCTGACCAGCAACAGCAATAGGTGAACCCCTGATTGGCAAAAGACGGTTGCCCGTCATCGTCTGCACCGTGTTGTTGGCGGCGCACGCGTTGCTCCTGGCTTGGTCCGCCGCGGCGAATTCCGCGACGTTCGACGAGCCGGCCCATCTTGCCGCGGGCGTTGAATACTGGCGACGGCACGACCTGACCATCTACAGTCTCAGCCCGCCGCTGTTGCGGCTCTGGGCCGCGGTTCCCGCCGTTGCCGCCTCCGCTCAAGCTCCTTCAACGTCTTCCGAGAGCCTTCGTCCCATCGTCGAGAGGCATTGGCTATACGCCGATGCGTTCATCGCCGCCAACTTCTCTCGATTGCCGTTTCTTCTGTTGCTGGCGCGATTGGGAATGATCCCCATCTCCTGCTTTGCCGGATGGGTCACTTACCGCTGGGCCGGCGAACTGTACGGCCCGCGCAGCGCCGCCGCCGCCTGCGCCATGTATTGCCTCAATCCCAGCATCCTGGCCAACGGCGCCCTGGTGACGACCGACCTCGGCGCCGCCGCCGCCATGTTGGCGTCATGCTGGCTCTGGTGGAGGTTTTGCCGCGGACCGTCGCAATGGAGGTGGCTGGCGGCATGCGCGGCGGTCGTGATCGCCCATCTCTGCAAGTTCACCGCACTGCTCCTCTGGCCCATGATGCTGGCGATGGTCATTCCGTTCGCGCTTCTGCGCCTGCGCCGGCAATGGTGGATGCTCCCCGCAGCCTGGCTATTGCTCGGCATCACGAGCCTGGTTCTCATCAACGGAATCTACGGATTCCGCGGAACCGGCCAGCCCCTGGGGTCCTTCGACCTCACCTCCGATTTCATGCAAAACATCCGGCGCAAGCTGCCGGCCGCTTTCCCCTCGCCGGTTCCGCGGCTGCTGCTCGAAGGCTTCGACGCCCAGAAGCGCGACACCCAGGGCGGGTACGAGGCCTTCCTCTTCGGCGACGTCTACCGCGGAACGCATTGGTATTACTACCCCGCGGCGCTTCTGTGCAAGCTGCCGATCGCGATGCTTCTGCTGCTGGCGGCGGCGGTGGCGTCGGCGCTGGCCCGGCGCGGCGCGCGCCGGCCCGGCGCAGCGGCGAATGGAGCGTCTTTCTCGCCATCGCCCTCTTCGCCGCCGGTGTGATGGTCTTTGGGGACCTCAACATCGGCACGCGTTATCTTCTGCCGATGTTTCCGCTGGGGTTCATCCTGATTTCGCGGCTGTGGTCGATCGATCCCGTGCCGCTGAACCAGCCCGCGACGGTATTGCCGTATCTTCGAGACGGCCTGCTGGCGCTGCTGGCCGTCGAAACGCTGCTCGTCTGCCCGCGTTTCCTCACCTTCGTCAACTTCGCCGTCGGCGGGCCCGCCAACGGCTGGCGGCTGCTCAGCGATTCCGATTTCGACTGGGGCCAGGGCTTGATTGACCTGCGGAATTGGATGCAGCGACAGCACGTCCGCAGCGTCGCACTCGCCTATTTCGGGTTCGTCGATCCGGCCGTTTACGGCGTACGTTTTCTGCCGATCATTCATCCCGGCGACAATCAGTACGTGGCCGTGAGCAGTTATTTTCTGGATGGCCTGGAAAACCGGGTGGTGACCGGCCGGAACAGGCGTTCGATCGTCGCATTGCCGTACAGCCGGGCGTTGCAGGCCAAGCCGCCGATCGCCGTCGCCGGGCACACGATCTTCATCTATTCGCGCGAGGAAGTAGAGGCCGCGGCGGTGGAATCGACCGGGCCAGTTGTACCTGGCCCGTAGATCAGACGCCGCTGCTCCCGGAGCGTCGTCCGCGGAATCAGCAGGCGAATCCCGAAGCGGTTGCCGCGAAGCGGCTCGGCGCCCAGATCGAGCATCGGCAGCGGTTGCTCCCGATAGTTCTCTTCGATCCACGCGAAGAGTTTCCGCCCGTAATCCCGGCCGAAGAATCGTTCGCCGAATTCGCTCGTGTCCTTGTGAACCAGGAAGATGTAATCCGGCGGCGTCGCGTTCATGGCCGCCAGCATCCGGTCCTCCCCGAACAACAGAAGGTCGGGCGGATTGAAATTGACATAGGGCGTGGCCGTTTGGCGGCGCGAGAGATAATTAATCATGATTCCCTCGGGAAAACAGGCCACGGTTTTGTTCGCGGGGATGATCTGCTCGGCCGCCAGAATCGCGTCGTTCACAATATCTGCGCGCTGGGCATCGGCCCAGAATTGGTCCGGCCCGGTCCCGACGGAAACCGTCAGACGTTTTGTGGCAGCGGCAGTCATCGCAAGATGAACCAACAGCACGACGACCCACACCCCGCCGATGCCGGATAGAAAGATCGCCGCGCTTGCCGCCGCGCGCGCAGGGCTGACGGAATCCAACCAAAAAGCACGATCACCAGCAGCATCGCCGCCGGCATCGCCAGCCAGCAGCCGTAGTGAATGATCCTCGCGTAAAGGAAGACTTTGCCCAGCAGAATGAACGCGAAGACGCCGAGCATCGCGGACACGGCGTGGAAAGATTGCGCGTTGGCGTCGCGCCTGCGGCGCCAAAATTGGATCATCGAAACGGCAGCGACGCCCACGGCGACGATCGGAAGGGGACGAAACAGGGACACCCAATCCCGCTGCTGCCACCGCCAGCCGGCGAAAATCGCGCCGATCAAAAAAGGGGCGATCAGGTGGGGTGGGGCGGGTTTCAATTTATCCAGCGCCGCCCAGGCGAGAAAGCCGGCGATGGGGATGGCGTACGCCGCGCACCACGCCGTGAGGAGAAGCAGGCTTCTGTGCACATCGTCCAGCCCCATGCTGTGCTGATAGAAATGTTGCGCGGTAACGTGTCCGCTGAATATCGAGGGCCACATGCCCAACACGCCGCGGATCGCCACTGGCCATGGCATCGCCAAGCGCAGCAAACCCGCGCCGATCAGCGGCGGCAATGCGGCGGCGAGAACGAAACACATTCCGGCGGCCGCGACGCGCCAGACCGACCGGCCGGCGACGGCAAGGAGCATCATCCCCACCGCCGCGGCGCCGAGGATCGCGACGAAAAATTCCGATCGCGTGAGGAAAATCATGCCGGCCAGAAAACCGGCGATGATCGCGTCGGCGATTCGCCGCCCGCGCACCAGACGCCGAAGGAAAATGATGCAGATCAGGCACAGCAGCGTCGCGTGGGTGTATTCGTATTCGTAGGGGCAAACGTAGTTGTAATTCCCCGCGATGGTCAGATGCGCAAAGGCGAACAGCGTCACGAACGAAACGCCGCAGACGGCCGCGCATAGCCGGCCTCCCAAACGCAGGGCGAGATAATAGATGGCAACGACGATTCCGACGAGGATGGGAAGGTTCGCCAGTTCCAGCACCCGCAGATTCGTTCCGAAAACCCGGAAAGCCAGCATGTTGTAATAGACCGACATCGGCCCGGTATAGTGGGCGATGTCGCGGTAGAGAACTTTGCCCTGGGCGAGTTGCCAGGGGACGTAAAGCTGAACGCCGAAATCGACCAGGAGATCTGGCCAGGTCTGCCAGGTCCAGACGAGCATGGCGACGAAGGCGGCGGCGACAGCGGCGGGGCCTGCCGGCCCAGCGCCGCTGCCGGAGGGAAATCGTAGCGGGCGGATTTGACTCATCCGGCAGGCTCATTAAGCGGGAACATCATACCGATTCGGCGGCGGAAGCGTCGGCCGGCAGCGGGAAAGGCGCGGACTCGCCCGATTTCAATCTCAGCGCCAGCGTCCACAATGCCGCCAGCAACACGATCACTCCGCCCAGGATGAACGGCCCGGAAACATGGATGCGATACGCCGCCGCCGCCAGGATCGGGCCGATCACCCGGGCGATGCTTCCCAGGCCCTGGTTCAGCCCGAAGGTCAGGCCCTGTTCTTTTGGATCGCTGTTGTGGGAGATCAGCGCATAGAGCGTGGGGGTTTGCAGGCTCCGGCCGATGGCGTTGATCGCTCCGCCGAGGATCAGGATCACCAATATCGGCTTGAATCCCACCACGGCCAGCATTCCCATTCCCAGGCCGACGAAAACGGGTCCGACGATGGCCAGCGGCCACTCGCCGAGGCGTTTGGTCAATCGGCCAATGAATCCGCCCTGCACGATGGCGATGATCACGCCGAGATAGGCGTAATACAGAGCCACCTGCCAATCGCGGAAGCGGAACGTCTGGTCGCTGCTGAGGAAAAGCGCGATCATGCTTTCGAGCATGACGAAAGCGGCCATGCTGATGAACGCGATGAGCAGCAACTGGACGAGGCGCGGGCGTCGGAAAATGGGGATGAATCGGCCGGGATGAAGCCACTGCGTGGAAGCCGCGGGCTTGTGGACGCGGCTTTCGGGCAGGCGGAAATAGGTTTGCAGCATGGCCCCGAAACTCATCGCGGCGGCGAAATAGCCCGGCAACGCCGGATGCACCAGCACGAGCAAAGCGCTCAGCGCCGGTCCCAGCGCAAAGCCGACGCCGAATGCCGCCCCCAGCACTCCCATCCCGCGGGCGCGATTTTCGGCAGTGGTCACGTCGCTGATGTAAGCCTGGGCCGTGGAAATGTTCCCTCCGCTGATTCCGTCGATAATGCGCGAAAGATAGATCAGCAGCAGGGCGTAAGACGGATGAATCCAATGGACGTTCATCACGATGCCGAGCAGCAGATATCCCAGGGCGCTGCCAAGCTGCGAAAAAACCAGCACCGGCCGCCGGCCGAAGCGGTCGGAAATAATGCCGAGAATCGGCGAGGCGAGGAACTGGCAGCCCGAATAAATCGAAAACAACAGTCCGACATCCAAAGCCGTGGCCCGATAGTCCTTCGCGTACAACGGCAGGAGCGGGATGATGATCCCGAAGCCGAGCAAATCCATGAAGACGATGAAGAAGATGATCTTCAGCGCGCCCTTGGGCGGCTGGGCGGATGAGCCGATCGGTTCGGATTTGGACATGAACGTCAATTCCCCTCGATTTGCGCTTCGATCACTGCGCCGTCGGTCAACTCCGAGATCGGGACGAGATTGCCCTGAATAGTTTTACCGTTGACCTTGAGTTTGCGGACGCCTTTGCACTTACCTGAAGGATTAGCGACTTTGATGGTGAGTTTTTTGCCGCGGAAATCGCGGCGCATTTCGAATTCCGGCCAGTTCTTTGGAATGCACGGATCGATGCGAAGGCCGTCAATTTCGGGGCGAATTCCCAGAATGTACTGGACGGCGGAAAAATAGCTCCACGCGACGGTTCCCGTTAGCCAGGGGACGCGGCACTTGCCGGCGTTGGGGCCGCAGGTGGCGTAGGTGGTCTGCCCATGAACGTAGGGTTCCATCTCGCGGATTTCGGCGCGGGTGTTATACGCTGCCGGCATGAATGCGCGGTAATACTCGTACGCTTGGTCTCCGTTGCCGAGCATGCACTCGGCCATCACGGCCCAGCTTTGCGGGTGGTTGAAGATGCCGGCGTTTTCTTTGATCCCCTTGTTGAAAATGACGCCGACCATGATCTCCTTGGAAGTCTTTTCAAACGGCGGAGCGCTGAGCATCAATCCGTAGGGCGTGAAGAGATATTCCTTCATGGATTTCATCGCCAGCCTGGCTTGCGCGGGCGTGGCGGCTCCGCTGATGACCGCCCAAGCCTGCGTGTTGATGTAAACTTTGCCTTCCTCCGTATTTTTCGTGCCGTAGATCGTTCCGTCCTTGCCGGTCGCCCAGATGAACCACTGGCCGTCCCAGCAGGTTTTCTGGATGGCCTTGTCGAGCTTTTCGCGCTGGCCGAGGGCCCACGTGCTTTCCTGGGGCATTTTCAGCCGGTCGGCGATCTCGGCGTAAACGCCCAGGCCGTAGCGCACCTGAAAGGCGACCATAACGCTTTCGCCGGTGTAGCCGAGGTTGCAGCAGTCGTTCCAATCGGCCGCCAGGCCGCAGGGCAAGCCATTGCGGCCGGTGCGCTCGAGGTTGAATTCCAGCGCCCGCCGGAGATGGCCCAGCACGGTCGCCTGCCCATGATCGGCGTAGGGGATGATCTTTTTATAGAAATTGATCTCGCCGGTTTCCGCCACGTAAGCCGGCACGGCGTTGAAGAACCACAAGGCGTCGTCGCTGCGGAAATGTTCCTTGGCCGGCGCCGGCTCGTGGCCGGGGCGGTGGCTGAACGGCTTGATGACCGGGATCGCGCCTCCGCACTCCACCTGCCCGCTGAGCATCAGCTCCAACCGATCGCGCATTTTGTCCTTGAGCAACGCGGTGACGCCGAGGAAATCCTGAACCGTATCGCGGAAACCCAGCCCGTCGCGCTCGCCGTTGTAAATCAGCGATGCCGCACGCGACCACGCATACGTGATCAGCGCGTTGTACGCGTTCCACACGTTGATCATGCTGTTGAATTCCGCATCGGGCGTCTTCACCTTCACCGATTCAAGCAGCGAATGCCAGGATTGCTTGAGCTTGTCCAGTTCGAGCTGGCATCTCTGGGAATTTCCAAACTGCGCAACCGTGTCATTTCCGCGGAACTGGGGCGTGCCAAGACCGAGCATGACGATCAGTTCGCGCGTTTCGCCGGGTTGGAGATCGATATCCGCCTGCTGAACGCCGACGACATTTTCGCCGGCGGTCTGGAAATTCGTGAGCTTTCCGGTGGCAAGAGCTTCGGGTGAGCGGTAGGTTCCATAATTGCCCAGAAAATGATCGCGCAGGGTCTCGAACGCCACGACCGGAGCGCCGATCAACTTCATCCAATACCGCCCCGGCTCGGCGAGATTTTCGGGATTCATCGGCTCATAAGGATGCGAAGCGATCGCGAGCATTCCGTCGATCATGTCGGCCTTGTTCACGAACAGTGAGTATTGCAGGTTGACCAAATCGTTGTAGAGGTTGGCGACGTTTGCGAATTCACAGTATGTGTAAACCGAAAGAGACCGAGGATTCGCCGAGCGGTTGTTCACGCGTAGCCGCCAATATTCGAAGGTTTGTCCCAGCGGAACGAAATAGGTGGATTCGGTTTCGATGGAATCATATTGCGAAGTGATAATCGTGTAGGCCGTGCCGTGGCGGCAGGTGGATTGATACCGATCCAGCGGCTTTCCGACAGGTTGCCAACTCGCGCTCCAGAAGTCGCCGTTTTGGCGGTCGCGCAGATAGAAATATCGTCCGGGCTGGTCGAGGGGCACGGCGTTGGCTCGCAATCGCAGGAACCGTCCATTGGCGGCGCTGCGGAAAAAACTGTATCCGCCGGCGTTGTTGGTGATGATCGCGCCGTACTCGGTGCTGCCGAGATAGTTGGCCCACGGCCGCGGCGTGTCCGGGCGAGTCACGACATACTCTTTCGCCTCGTCGTCGAAATGTCCGAATTGCATATTCTCATAGAATGAAGGATCAACGCGTCGAATTCAAGTTCAGTTGGCGGCGGTGCGCCGCACCGCCGCTAAATCGGCCATCGGCCTACTGATGTCAAAATTCGCTTGACACAATGGGGTTCGGGTCGTAACAGTATCACATGGAACACCCCAAAATCGTTCACGACGCGATAACGTTCGACGATGTCCTGCTGATCCCGGCGAAAAGCTCGTTTGTTCCCGCCGAAGCCGATACCCATACCCGCCTGACGCGAAAGATCGAACTGAACATCCCGCTGATTTCCGCGCCCATGGATACGGTCACCGAATCAGCCCTGGCCATCGCGCTGGCGCAGGAGGGCGGGATCGGAATCATCCACAAAAATCTTTCCGTGCAGAACCAGGCCCGCGAGGTGGAAAAGGTCAAGCGCAGCGAGAACGGCGTGATCGTCGATCCCATCACCTTGCCGCCCTCGGCCACGATCGCCATGGCCCGCAAAATCATGCGGGAATACAACGTCAGCGGGATTCCCATCGTCGAAGGCGGCCCGGAAGCGGGCGACCTTCCGCATCGCCGACACGCCAGCGGTGAACATTCCAAGCCGCAAAAGCTGGTGGGGATCATGACCCGGCGCGACCTGAAATTTCAGGAAGACGATTCGCGAAAGATCGGCGACGTGATGACTCGCGAAAACCTCGTCACCGCCCCCGAACACACCACGCTCGACGAGGCCGAGCGGATTCTTTACAAATCCAAGGTCGAAAAACTGCTGCTGGTGGACAAGGAAGGTCGGCTGATGGGGCTGATCACCATGCGGGACATCGACAAGATGCATCAGTTTCCCAACTCCTGCAAAGACCGGCGGGGCCGGCTGCGGGTGGGAGCGGCAACGGGCGTGAATGATGATGAGCGAGTCGAAGCGCTCATCGCCGCGGATGTCGATGTCGTTGTGGTCGATACCGCGCATGGCCACAGCCAGAACGTGCTGGACACGGTGAAGCAGATCAAAAAGCGGTGGGGCATCGAGGTGATCGCCGGCAATGTCGCCACCGCGGCCGGGGCGAAGGACCTCATCGACGCCGGCGCCGACGGCGTGAAAGTCGGCATCGGTCCCGGGGCCATCTGCACGACTCGGATCATCAGCGGCGTGGGCGTGCCGCAGATCACCGCGATCATGAACGCCGTCGTCCATCGCCGACGCTCGCCGGCGTTCCGGTGATCGCCGATGGCGGGATTCGCCACAGCGGCGACATCACCAAGGCCATCGCCGCGGGGGCAAGCAGCGTCATGATGGGAAGCCTCTTCGCCGGGCTGGACGAGTCGCCGGGGGAGATGATCATTCATCAGGGCCGGCGCTACAAAACCTATCGCGGCATGGGTAGCATGGGAGCGATGATCGGCGGCTCGAAGGACCGCTACGGCCAGGCGGCCGTGAAGGAAACGAGCAAGCTGGTGCCCGAGGGCGTCGAGGGCCGTGTGCCGTATCGCGGATCGCTCGGCGATTTTGTATATCAGATGGTCGGCGGATTGAGGGCCGGCATGGGATATTGCGGAACGCGGAACATCGAGAGCATTGCGAAAGGATGCGCGCTTTTGCCGGGTCTCCGCCGCCAGCATGGCCGAGAGCCATCCGCACGACATCACCATTACCAAGGAATCGCCCAATTATACGGTCGAGTACACCGATGAAAGTCGATAGAATGGTTGGCGGATGAACCGATTGCTGACACTGCTGATTGCCGTCGCCGGAGCTTTGACGCTTACGGCTGCGGGATGTTCGTCGGATTCGCAATCGAGCAGCGACGATCCGACCACGCGGGCGCTTTCTGATCCGATGAACTATTCGCCGTCCGACCAGGACGAGGATATCTCCGGCGGCGGATTGACAAATTTTGATGGCCCGGCTTTCAGGAAGGATATGGATCATGTCCTTAATCCGTAACGGCATACGCGGCATGTTGGCGACCGGCGGGCTTTTTCTGGTTTTGGCCGGGTGCCAAATCCAGCAGAAGACTCCCGGACCTGAGCCGCTGAACGCGACGCCGATCCACACGGATCCGGCGATGTTGCATCGGTTATGGACGCCGGCGCCGGCGTATTATCAGAACGACAGCGTGGTTGCCGGGCCGGATTATGCGCCGCTGCAGCCCACGCCGCTGTCGTATCCTCTGAACGTATTCACGGAGCCGGTGCTGTTTCTCGGCAATACATTCTATTCGCCGGTTGGAGTATTCCTCGAGCTGCCGTGGCGGGAGCAGATTTACAAGTCGATGTCATGTCCGCCAAGTTATACATTGATGCCCCCCTTGCCGCCCGGACCGGAACCGACCCCCCAGTATTAAGCAATCATCTATGCGCCTCGTCCGCGAACAGATTTGCGAGTCGGCCAGCCGGAAGCTGTCTAAATCCCTGGCGACGCTCGGCTCGGTGACGGCAACCATCGGGTTGGACGGATTCGTCGATGAGATCATCGCCGTCGTGGATAAGCGGTTGGACAAAGACCGCTACCAGCCGATGAAGACCATCAAGCACCTGGGCGACAAGATTCTCGCGGCCGCGGGACAATCGAGCAATTACGAGTTGCTGGTGAAGCAGACCAAGCTGGGCGGAAACGGGCCGATCATGGCCAACGCCCTGGCGGCGGCGGGACTGGCGGTGACGTACATCGGGAACCTGGGATTTCCGACTCTGCATCCCGTGTTCTCCGAACTGGCGCGGCGGGCCAATGTCATCAGCATCGCCGAGCCGGGACATACCGATGCCCTGGAATTCGAGGATGGAAAGCTCATGCTCGGCAAACACCAGAGCCTGGGCGATATCACCTGGGACAACCTTCTGCAGCGCGTCGGCGAGGACCGGCTTAAAAGCCTCATCGGCGGGGCGAGGCTCGTCGGCATGTTGAACTGGACCATGCTGCCGCACATGTCCGACATCTGGAGCAAGCTGCAAACCGAAATCCTGCCGCATTGCCCCAAGCAGGACCGGACGTTTTTCATCGACCTGGCCGATCCGGAAAAGCGGACGGCGAAAGACATCTCCGATGCGCTGAAAGTCCTGGCTCGCTTTCAATCGAGCATCAACGTCATCCTCGGATTGAACCTGAAGGAATCGGACCAGATCGCGCATGCGCTGGGCATTGCCGTGCCGGGGGATTCGGAGCCGGCCATCGGGCAGACCGCCAAGGCGATCCGGGAAAAGCTGGGGATTTCATGCGTGGTGATTCATCCGCGCAAGGGCGCGGCGGCGGCGACGGCGGACGAATCGGCGGCGTTCGACGGCCCGTTCATTCAGCAGCCGAAGATCAGCACGGGCGCGGGCGATCATTTCAACGCGGGATTCTGTCTCGGGCGCATCGTTGGCCTGAGCCTGGAAGAGAGCCTGTGCGCCGGCGTCGCAACCAGCGGATATTACGTGCGGATGGCTCAAAGCCCCACCGGTCAACAACTGGCGGATTTCATCGCCACGCTGCCGCCGGCTCAGACTTGAAGGCCCAGGTTTGAGGGGTTCCGTTTTTTCTCGACAAGGGTTTCGCGAGTTTTGCTCGCAATGCGCGGCGCGGCGGGCGCAATATCAGGCCGGCGCACAGCAGCATCGATAGCGAGGCTGGCTCTGGCACCGGTGTGGTCGTCGTCGTTGTGCCGCTGATAACGAAGTGCTTTTTGTCGATCTGGGCCAGGGTCAACGCACCGGTGACGCCGGTTGTCTGCGTGAACAATTGATCGTCCAGCGCGACGGACACTTCGGTGACGCGGTCGCCGGCCATGTCGGCGCCTGCCAATGCCGCATCAAGATTGAAGCTGGCGGTGATGTCCCACGTACCGTCGCTGTCGCCGTTGTTCGAGTTTAAGATGACGTTTCCCGGACCATTGCCCGGCGGCGGCGAGGGTGGTGGCCCATCCTGCGGAGTAACGTATTCGGAAAAGCTCGGCGGGACGATGATTGGGGTGACGAGCGGCAAATTATTGACGGATGTGATTTCCAGATTGCTGAACAGCAGAGTCGCCTCGGCGGTGGCGTCGCCGACCGGGCCGACCACTCTCCAGGCGCCGCCCTCGTCGAACAGGAGGGAATCGATCGTGCCCGACGGGGAGGTGGGGATGATGTTCAGCGTCAACTGGCCGTCCTGCAAGTCGAACGTGCCGTCTGCCGCCTTCGAAGAGAAGGAAATGTCCGGGAACGTCAGGATATCACTGGCCGGGGGAGACAGATCGGGGGCGCCGAACAATTGGGCCGGCGTGGAAGTGACCACGGGCGGACCGGTTATTTCCGAATCGTTTTCGATGACATTTTCGTAAGTGATGTTCGGGCCGGCGAAGTTGCCGTAGAGCGCGGCATGCGCCGCGGTGGAAAATCCCAGAACGACGGCGGAACACGAGATCGCTCGAAGAAAAGAATGAAGGATTTTCATGGTAATGTGCCCCTCCAAATGGGCTGACGATCTGTATTTATTTCGACCCGCTTTCGTCGCATGTTGAAGGTCCCGCCATCTGTTGCGAGCAAAACACGAATTTCAAAAAGTTGCTCAAGCCTCCCCTCGAAGCGATTACGATAACTTGCTTAAGGCGATGACCTGTAACCTCCGATGCGACAAGGGTTAATTTAAATCGTCGCCATCGGCCTTCAAGAAGAATCTGGACTATTTTTTCAGTATTTTGCTTACAAAATTACGACTTTAATAGATCGAAACGCGACAACAACGGGGTGAGTTGGGATCACCTCGCGGATTGGGATTGTGTTTTGAAGTCGGCGGCTGGAAAGGCGGTGGTTTCCCAAATTGCCAAAATGCCCGTGACCGGGTTCGCTGCGGTCAATGAAAAAGGGCGGCACATCCTGTGCCGCCCGGCGGTCTCGATATTATTGGGGAAAACTTAGCCGCGTATGCTGTCGATTGTCGGCGGCATCTTGGTGAAGTGAACCCGGAAATGGGATTTCGAGGTCAGTGCGCTCTTGTGAATCCGGTGATGGCTCATCAGGGACCGGTGTCTCCTAAGCGCTTTGGCGGCCAAGAGCGTGGAGCGGCGATGCGTCGTCTTCAGATGGCGATGATGACGCTTGCCGGAGACGACCAGCGTTCGGTGTGAGCGAGTCACCAGCGACTTGTGATGCACCCTTTTGGCCAACACGGGGACTGCCGGAACCGCCAAAAGAGCGGCGACGGCCCACTTAACGAGCGTGGACTTATACATGAGGATTCTCCTTGGCTTCCGACCCCCGCGCAACACTGCGCGGGACAGAAGTCTTATCGGACGCTTGGCATTGGCGAGATGAAAAAAAATCGGAACCGGGAGGTTTCGGGGCGAGCGCCTTGTAGAATCCGGCAACAGCAACACGGCGGCTGAAGCCGCCGCGCCACGGGACAGCCGGGCGGGCTACTGTTCCTCTACGATCGTTTCGCGGACGACTTCCTCGATGCTGGTGATGCCGTCGTAAATGGCCATGACGCCGGCGCTGCGCAGGGTGCGCATGCCCCGCTTCTTGGCCTCCATGCGGAGGACTTGGGTGCTGGCGTGCTGGATGATCATGTCGCGGATGTCGTCGTCCAAAAGCATGATTTCGTAGAGTCCGAAGCGGCCCTTATATCCGGTGTTATTGCAAACACCGCATCCCTTGCCGTAATAGAATTTTTTGCCGACGACGTTGTCCGGCCGCAGTTCCAGTTCCATCAATTGTTCCACCGAGGGGGTATATTCGGTTTTGCAGTTGAGGCAGACTTTCCGCACGAGCCGCTGGGCGACGATCCCTTCGATGGTGGCCGTGACCAGGAACGGTTCCAGCCCCAGGTCCAGCAACCGGGCGACGGCACTGGGCGCGTCGTTCGTGTGGAGGGTGCTGAAGACCAGGTGGCCCGTCAGTGACGCCTGCACCGCGATCTCAGCCGTTTCCTTGTCGCGAATTTCGCCGACCAGGATCACGTCCGGATCCTGACGCAGCATCGATCGCAGAATGCGGGCGAACGTAAGCTCGATTTCCGGTTTGATTTGGCACTGGATGACGCCGTCGATGTCATATTCGACCGGGTCTTCGGCGGTGATCAGCTTGCTGCTGGGATCGTTCAACTCGCGCAGGGCGGAATAGAGCGTGGTCGTTTTACCTGAACCGGTGGGCCCGGTGACGATCACGATGCCGTTGGGCTTGTGAATGAGTTGGCGCGTCGTGGTGAGGTCCTCATCGCGCATGCCGAGCTTGTCCAGGTCAAGACTCACGTTGGCGCGGTCCAGCACGCGCATCACGACGCTTTCGCCGAACATCGTGGGCAGCACGCTGACGCGGAGGTCAATCGGCTGGTTGTTGACGCTCAGCTCGATGCGGCCGTCCTGCGGAAGCCGGCGCTCGGCGATGTCGAGGTTGGCCATGACCTTGATGCGGCTGCTGATGGCCGGGGCGATGTGGGCCGGCGGCGGCATCATCTCGTACAGCACGCCGTCGATGCGGTAACGCATCTTGAACTCGCCCTCGAACGGCTCGAAATGAATGTCCGACGCCTTGTCCTTGATCGCCTGCAACAGGACCAGGTTGATCAACTTGCGGACGGGATTGGAATTGGCCGCTTCCTCCAGGCTGTCGATGTCGATGGATTCGCCGCGGTTTTTCAGGTCCTTCAGCGAATCGTCGTTCTGCAATTCACCGAGGATTTCGCCCATGCCTTCGGCGGCGGCCTGATAATACTTGGCGATCAGCCGCTCGAGTTGTTCGGGATCGGCGGCGATCTTGGCGGTGACCTGGTACTGCATCAGCGACCGCAGATCATCGAGGGCGCGGAAATTCTCGTGCGACACCATCGCCACCGTCAGGGCCTTGGTGGCCGGATCGAACGTCAGCGGCAGCACCTTGCTGGTGGTGGCAAGCTGGGCCGGAACTGCGGCGATCGTCGCCGGGTCGATATTGATGCCTTCCAGGTTGATCGTCTCGAATCCCTGCTGGGCGGCGAGGGCCATGTTGAGATCGTTTTCCTTGATCGCGCCCATGTCGATGAGGATTCGTCCCAGGGCGCCGCCTTTCTGTTTCTGGTAATCAAGGCCTTTGCTGTACTGCTCGCGCGTGACCTTGCCCATCTTCTGCAACACGCGGCCCAGAGGCCTGCCCTTGAGTTCGGAGATCGGAGGCATTCCAGGAGCCTGCGCGGCTGCGGCGCCGCAGGCGGCGGAGTCGCGGTGGAAGCCGGAGCTGCGCCGGGCGGAGCTGCGCTGGGCGGCTGGTTATTTTGCGGCTGATTACTATCCGTCGGCCTGTCGCTGGCGGGAGGAGTAAGCGGCGGAGCGATGGGCGGCTTGCCATTGCCGTTTCCGCCGGACATTGGATGCGGCGGGTGCGCCGAGCCGGGAGCGGGAATCCGCGTCACGGGCACCGGCGATATCGGAATATGCCGAGTGGGGTGTCCCGGCTTGGCCGGCTGGGCGGGGGTTTTTGGTTCGGACGGTGCTTCTTGTGACATCGCTCAATCCTCGGTTACTGCTTTTTATTTGCCATGGCCTGCATGCGGGCGCGGTTCGCCTCCATTTGCGCCGGCTCGGCGTCGGGCGTGGCCGCGCCGCCGCCGGTTCCATTGGGCGCCTTGGGTTTGGCCGGCGTGCCGTTGGTCGCGGCGCCGCTGGCGCCCTCGGCGCCCTCGGCGAACTCCTCACCGGTCCCCGCATCGATTCCTCCACGCTTGAATTTTTCCGTCATCATTCCCGGCACCTTGCTCTTGTCGATGGCCTCTTCGGCGCTGATCTTGCCCGCCTGATACAAACCCCACAAGAAATCGTCGAGCAACTGCATGCCGTATCGCTTGCCGGTCTGGATTTCCGAATCGATTCGGAAGACCTTGTTCTCGCGGATGAGATTCTGAATGCTGGGCGTGACGTACATGAACTCGTAGGCGGCGACCATCCCTTCCACGTCCACGCGAGGACACAACGCCTGCGAAAGGACGGCGACCAGGTTGTTGGCCAACTGCACGCGGACCTGCTCCTGCTGGTCGGCGGGAAAGGCGTCGATGATGCGGTTGATGGTGCTGGCGGCGCCGCTGGTGTGCAGAGTGCCGAAGACGAGGTGGCCGGTTTCGGCCGCGGTGATGGCCGAGCCGATCGTTGCCAGGTCGCGCATTTCGCCGACCATCATGACGTCCGGGTCCTGGCGCAAAGCCCGGCGCAGCGCCTCGGAAAAGCTGGGAACATCCACGCCGATTTCACGCTGAACGACGATCGATTTCTTGTGGTCGTGGTAATATTCGATCGGGTCTTCCATCGTGATGATGTGCCGATCGAAATTCTCGTTGATGTAGTTGATCATGCACGCCAACGTGGTGGTCTTGCCGGAACCGGTGGGACCGGTGACCAGAAAAATTCCACGCGGGCGGCGGCAAATCTGCTCGGCCATTTTCGGCAGGCCGATCTGCTCGAAGGTCAGGAGCTTATTGGGGATTCGCCGCAGAACCAGGCTGGCGCACCCCTTTTGCTTGAAGACGGAGACTCGGAAGCGTGATTCGGCGCCGAAGGCGAAGCCGAAGTCGCCGCTGCCCGTTTCCTCGAATTCCTGCTGGATGCGTTCGGGCGTGACGCTCTTGAGCAGGGCCATCGTGTCTTCGGCGTCCAGGATCTTGGTCTGCAATTCGCGCAGATGGCCGTGCAACCGCAGGGTCGGCGGCCGGCCGACCGCCAGGTGCAGGTCCGAAGCGTTGCGGCGGACGCAGGTTTCCAGCAGACGATCGATTTGGAGTGTGGATGCCATAAAAATTTATGTTTGAACAACGCCTTCTATCTGGGCGACCTTGACGATTTCCTCGGCGGTGGTGATGCCGGAGAGAACCTTGAGCCGGCCGTCGGCCAGCAGCGATTTCATTCCGCCGGCCAACGCGGCCTTGCGAATCTTGTTGGTCGGCGCCCGCTCGAACGCCAGGGTGCGGATCGCGTTGGTCATTTGCATCAGTTCGAAAATACCGACCCGCCCGCGGAAGCCGGTCATCGAGCAATAATCACATCCGCGCGGCTTGTAAATGATCTTGTCGTTGAGATCTTCGGGCCGAATGCCCGCGAGCTTCAGCCACATGGGATCGGGCTCTTTGTCGGCCTGTTTGCACTTGGGACACAGGGCGCGAATCAAGCGCTGCCCCATGACTGCATGAAGGGAACTGGCGACCAGAAACGGCTTTACGCCCATGTCGATCAGGCGAGTGATCGCGCCCGGCGCGTCGTTGGTGTGCAGCGTGCTGAAAACCAGGTGGCCGGTCAATGCGGCCTGAATCGCCACTTCCGCCACTTCCTTGTCGCGAATTTCGCCGACCAGAATGATGTTGGGCGCCTGACGAAGCATCGAACGCAGTATCTTGGCGAACGACAAGCCGATGGCGTCGCGCACCTGGCATTGGTTGATGCCGACGAAATTGTATTCCACCGGGTCCTCGGCGGTGATGATCTTGCGGTCCGGACGGTTCAACTCGTTGAGCGCGGCATACAACGTGGTCGTCTTGCCTGAACCGGTTGGGCCGGTCACCAGAAAAATTCCGTTGGGACGCTTGATGATCTTCTGAAATATCTTGTAATCCTCTTCCTCGAATCCCAGGCTCGGGACGCCGATGCGGACGCTGTCGGGGCGCAGAATACGAAGGACGACCGATTCGCCGTGATACGCCGGCAGCGTGCTGACGCGGAAATCGACGCTGGCCTTGTCCACCGTCAGCTTGATGCGGCCGTCCTGCGGCAGGCGCTTCTCCGCGATGTCGATGCCGGCCATGATCTTCAACCGGCTGATGAGCGGATTTTTCATCCGCAGGGGAATCCTGTCGCGATCGACGCATTCGCCGTCGATGCGGTAACGGACGCGGACGCGATCTTTCATGGGCTCGATATGAATGTCGCTGGCGCGATTGCGGACGGCCTCGCCGATCATCGCCTGCACCAGCTTGATGATCGGCGCCTGCGTGGGATCGGCGCCGTCGGCGTCTTCGCCCATGCCGGTGAGGTCCACCGATTTGTCGATCGAGCGGTCCACCGATTTGTCCATCGAGCGGTCCAGCGATTTGTCCAGCGAATCGCGCAGCCGGTCGATGGTCTTGTCCATCGTCTTGTCGATGGTGTTGGTGGCGCTGGTGTTGAACAGCTCGTCCAACACCGTCTTGATCCGGCCCTTGGGCGCCAGGACCGTGCGCATGTCCTTGTTGAGACGAAAACGCAGGACCTCCAGCATCTCAAAATCCAGGGGATCGTGGATCGCCAGCCTCAGCTTTCCGTTCTCCATTCCCAGCGGAAGGACCAGATATTTGCGCATGAGGTCGTCAGGGATCAGGCTGACGGCGTTGGGCGGCACCGAACTCTTGTCCAGATCGATGTATTCCATGTTGTGCTGCTGAGCCAACGCCTTATAGACATTGGATTCGCCGCACAATTTCAGGTCCACCAGGGCTTCGCCGATGCGCAGACTCTTGGCCTTGGCATGTTCGAGGGCCTTGGCGACTTCCCGCGTGGAGATAATTCCCCATTCGATGAGGATTTCACCTAATTTCTTTTGCTGCTTGGCCATTGGGAGAGTCCTTCGTAGGCGACTGCGATGAATCGGGCGGGTTTTAAGCCGGAGCCAGCCAGCCGTTACTTATGCTACTGTCCACACGTCGGTGGGGTTCGGTTGGGTTTCGCCAAACGGTCCAAAAACTCCAGCATCCTTCCCCTTGTCCATTCCGCACCGGATTTTACCCGGAACGGCAGGGAGGTCTCAAGCATAAAAGTCGGTAATGCGCGCAATGAAGCAATAGCGTCTTATAGGGGTCGGCCGGTAACAAGTTCCGCGTTTTCAATAGCGCCAGGGCCGACGGCGTTACTGTTACTGGTGCAAATCAGCCATAAAATTCGCCGGCCATGCCGGGTGGGCCGGGAAACCCCATGGGGAAAACATCGGGGTATGGGGCGGCCGAAGCGGTGCTCCATTAGCAGCCCCTCTATTAATAGCGCCAGGAGGTGAAGCTTTTGGGCGTATTTTGAAGAAATTTAGGCAAAAAGCGCGTTTTTTAGCGGACGCCCTGGAGCGATTCGCCCGTCAGCGTCGAAATCGCCGAGCCATTTTCCAACAGCAACTGCATGTGCGGGAAGGGAATCTCGATGTTGGCCTTATCCAGGGCCTTTTTGGCCTTTTCAACGTAATCAAAAAAAACGTCCTTTTCGCTGGCTTCGTCGCGCGTCCAGAAGCGCAGCAGCAGATTCACGCTGCTGTCGGCACATTGGCTAACCACCACGTCGGGCGGTGGATCCTTGCAGATCCGCTCGTCGCCATCCACCGTCGCCAGCAGGGCCGTCCGAGCCTTGTCGATCGATTCCTTGTATGCGATCCCGATGGGAATCTCCACCCGGACCACCGGATGCGTGCTGTGGTTGGCGACGCGATTGGCCAGCATGTACGTGTTCGGCAAAACAATCGTTTCGCCATTGAGATTCAACATCCGTGTCGATCGGAAGCTAACTCTCAGCACCCTGCCGAACATTCCGTCGATGATGATCCAATCGCCGATCTTGAACGGCCTGTCCCAGAAGATGACGACGCCCGCGATGAAGTTTGCCAGCGTCTCCTGGGCGGCGAAACCGATGGCCAGGCCGATGATCGACACGCCGGTCAGCAGGGCGGCAATTTCGATTCCGACCTGATTGCAGGCAATCACCAGCCCGAAGCCCATGATCGACCATTTGATCAGGGATCCCAGCATGTCGCGGATGCTCGAATCGACGTGGGCGCGGGCCATTGAACCCAGGACAATCCGGCGAATCATGCGGTAAATCAGCCAGAAAATTCCGAACAGAATCAGCGCCGCCAGCAGTTTGGGTATGAACGCAAGCGTGCCCAGGACAAGGGCATTGACGGATTGCTGCCAGAACTGGAAATCCATCATGTCTTTGAGACTGACCACGTCGCCGCTGAGGGCGTTGATAATGTTCACCTGCGATTCGGCGATGGCGGGAGAAGTTTCCAGAACCCTTCCATCGCTGTCCAAAGCAACCACGCGATAGTCGTAGATCACGCCATGTTTGACCGTCTCGTCCTTAAAATCGGTTACTTGTGGATCGAAAGTTTTCAACTCATCCCAAGTCGTCGTGCCGTGAACGGCGCGTTCAAGACGGTAATTCGCAATGCCGGGCAGATCGGATTGCCAAAGCAGATAGACGCCGTCCGCATGGCCGTGGGCCATTAGCTGAATACGGGATGCCGCGGTGGGCTCGGAGGCGGGATTGGTCTGGGAACCCGCCTTGGAGGATTCTTGCGCCGCGTCGAGAAACGGAGACTGCGCGTGCGCGGTTGGCGAGAACATCGCCAGAATCAACACGATCATGCCGCAGATTTTTATGAACGGGCCCGACATCGTACGCTCCGAATCCTTGTGAATTATCTCCGCCCCGTCACGCGGCTACAAGTAATTTGTGATGAAAAAGCGGCCAAAGTCCGTTTATTCCGTCCGTAATCGCAGCGATGGGCGATAGGTACGCTTTGACGTTTCGAATTCCTTCCCCTAACCTCCCCGCGTTGTTTTTCCAACAGACAGGAATGGGTTTATGCCTCAATTCAAGGACGTAACGCCTCCCGCGCAGGGCCAGGCGATTTCCACTTCCGGCGGCAAATTGAGCGTCCCGGATCATCCCATCATCCCCTTCATCGAAGGCGATGGAACCGGCCCGGACATCTGGAGGGCAAGCCAGCGCGTGTTCGACGCCGCGGTCGAAAAGGCTTACGGCGGCCGCAAGAAAATCGCCTGGATGGAGGTCTATGCCGGCGAGAAGAGCTTTAAGAAGCTCGACAACTGGCTGCCGGACGACACCGTCGAGGCGTTCAGGACGTTTCTCGTCGGAATCAAGGGTCCGCTGACGACGCCGGTCGGCGGCGGGATTCGGTCGCTGAACGTGGCCCTGCGGCAGATGCTTGATCTGTACGTCTGCCTGCGCCCCGTGCGGTATTTCCGGGGCGTTCCTTCGCCGGTGAAGCATCCGGAAAAGGTGGACATGGTGATCTTCCGCGAGAACACGGAAGATATTTACGCCGGCATCGAATACGCCGGCGGTACTGCCGAGAGCCAGAAAGTGCTGGATTTTCTGGCGCAAAACTTCCCCAAGGACTTCAAGAAAATTCGTTTTGGCGGCAAAGAGGCCGCGGCGGATTGGCAGAAGAAACTTCAGGAGATCGGCGCTCCGGCCCGCGAGTTGGGCGTCGAGGTCGGCATCGGCATCAAGCCGATCAGTTATCTCGGCAGCGAACGTCTGATCCATACTGCGATCGGCCATGCCATCAAGCACCATCGCAAGAGCGTGACGTTCGTTCACAAGGGAAATATTATGAAGTTCACGGAAGGGGCGTTCCGTGACTGGGGCTATCGGGTGGCCAAGCAGTTTTTCGGCAGCCGTTGAAATCGACGGCGGACCGTGGTGCAAGATTCCCGACGGCAAGCCGGGCGCCGGCATCGTCGTCAAGGATGCCATCGCGGATATCACCTTGCAGCAGGTGCTGACACGACCGGAGGATTTTGACGTGATCGCCACGCTCAATCTCAACGGCGATTATCTGTCTGATGCCCTGGCCGCGCAGGTTGGAGGAATCGGCATCGCACCGGGCGGCAACATCAATTACGTGACCGGCCACGCGGTCTTCGAAGCGACGCACGGCACCGCGCCCAAATACGCCAACCAGGATGTCGTGAACCCCGGCAGCGTGATTCTTTCCGGCGTCATGATGCTGGAATACATCGGGTGGAAAGAGGCGGCCGACCTGATCGTCAAAAGCCTGGAACGGACGATCGCGGCCAAGACGGTCACATACGATTTTGCCCGCCTGATGGAAGGGGCGAAGAAGGTGAAGTGCAGTGAATTCGCGACGGAGATGATTGGGAACATGTGATCAACCGAAGTTAATGTCTTCCCCGGTTTGCGCTATGGGAAAACGGGAATTTGGCATGCTGACGGACCAAAGGAAAGCGGCCTTTAAGAGGCTGCGAGATGCAGTTGCCCTGCTTGGAGAGGATGGGCAAGATGTCAGTTGGGCCGGCAAAAAGGGGAATCATGCCCGTGGCGCAATGTACATCGCCGGCTACGCCGTTGAGTGCAAATTGAAGGCGATCGCAATGGAAGTGAATGGTTGCCGGAGCCTCGAGGAACTGAGTGAAAAGTGGGATGTCGATGAACAAACCGTTTATTCACACGGGCTGGAGGCATTGGCCAAACGGCTTCCGTTATACAACAGGTTTACTCAGAGTCCCGTTTGGCGGGAATTTGCAGGACAAGTGAACCGCTGGCGACCGGCTTGGCGTTACGATCCGGAAGATCACCTCAACAGCGGAGCTGCCGCGTTTATCAAATCGGTTCAGGCCGTCTATAATTGGTTGGAAAGCAATCGGTAATGGAGAGACAATGACGACTCATTCCCACACACATGCCCCGCGAACGCGCCCCCGCAGAAGAATAAAGGAAATACTGCTCGACGGTTTTCGAAAGCGTTTTCCTACAGACACCGTAGATGTATCCGACGGCTACAAGGATAACATCCATGTCTTGGTCGTCTCCCGCGCATTTGATTCTCTCACGGAGAAACAGAAGCAGAATGAACTCTGGAAAGTGATTGACGGCACCGACCTGACAGACGGGGAAAAGCAGTTGATCTCGCTGGTGTATCCGGTGAGCGTGGCCGAATTGAAATGACGGCGATGTTGCCGCTATCGCACATTTCTTGGCTGAAAGGAGTGCCATCGAGCACCAATAGGCTTGGTCCGATAATCAAAAGTCACTGTGCAAACGCCGGTTCGCAATCATTTCAAACTCGCCTAATTATTCCTTGACACATTCGCTTTCCCGGCCTACGTTTTAATGGGCTAGGGTGTCGGAATTTGGAGGAATGCAGCCGTTGAGGTCGCCTGGGGGACTGGCGACTTGACCCCACGGATGTTTTTGCAGCGAGCGGCCGATGTCGGAAACACCCAATCAAGCTGCGTCGGCTAAGAGTCTTTTGGCCGCGTCCAATCTCGATACCGAGGTGGGCAAGCTCGCGGTGGACATGGGGCTGGCCACGCGCAGCGAAATCGAGTTTTGTCGCGAGCAGCAGAAACAGGCTTCAGATCCCAACGCCCGTAGTCTCACCGATCTCCTCATCGAACATAGCTTCATTACGGTCAACCAGGCCAAGCGCATTCGGCAGGTGGTGGCCGATGGAAGAGCCAGCCGAATTCCCGGATATGAAATTCTCGGCGAAGTCGGCAAGGGGGCGATGGCGCGGGTCTATCGCGCCCGGCAGGTTTCGCTCGATCGCATCGTCGCCGTGAAAATCCTGCCGAAAAAAATGAGCGATAACCGCGATTTCGTGGACCGATTCTATAAAGAAGGCCAGGCGGCGGCTCGGCTCAGCCACAACAACATCGTTCAGGCCATCGACGTGGGGGAGTCTCCCGACGGGTTCCACTATTTCGTCATGGAGTTCGTCGAAGGCAAGACGCTTTACGATCTCATGGCCGCCCCGCCCGCCGGCGAGGGCAAGAGTTTTTCCGAGGCCGAGGCCCTGGACATCGGCATTCAAATGGCCGATGCCTTGGCCCACGCCCATCAGCGGGGCTTGATTCACCGCGACGTGAAACCCAAGAACATCATTTTGACTCCGCAGGGCGTGGCGAAGTTGACCGATCTGGGCTTGGCCAGGCAGATGGACGACAAGCGGGCGGCCGAGTTGGAAGCGGGCAAGGCCTACGGCACGCCCTATTACATCAGTCCCGAACAAATCCGCGGCGACCGGGACATCGATTTCCGGGCCGACATCTATTCCCTGGGCGCGACGCTTTATCATCTGGTGACGGGCCGGCCTCCGTTTGAGGGCGAAACGCCTGCGGCGGTCATGCACAAGCATCTGGGTCAGGCGCTGATTCCGGCGGATCACGTCAACACGGCCCTCTCGGCCGGGGTGGGCGAGATCATCGACATTGCCATGGCCAAGCGCCGCGAGGATCGCTACGAATCCACCGAGCAGATGCTGGAAGATCTTCGCCTGGTGCGAAAAAACGAAGCCCCGAAATATGCGCAGCGAATCGTGGACCTGGATTCACTGGCCAAGATCGAAGAAACCGGCAAAACGGTGGATTTGGTCCCTAATCCCGCCACGCCGCTTCCGCGTGCGTGGCCGACCATGCTGACGACGGTCACGTACTGGGTCGCTGGGGCGTCGATATTCCTCAATATCATCCTTGTCATTCTGCTCATCTTGCTGCACAAATAACGGCAGATGGAACATCGGATCGGATTCATCGGCCTGGGAATCATGGGGGCGCCAATGGCAGGCAGACTGCTGGAGGCGAGATACCCGCTGGTCGTTCACACCCGGACGAAATCGAAGGCATCCCGGCTCATGGGTCGTGGAGCGCGCTTCGCCGCTTCTGCCGCGGAGGTTGCCGCCCAGAGCGATGTCGTTTTCATCTGCGTCACCGATACGCCGGATGTCGAAGCGATCGTCCTCGGCATGGACGGCATCGCGGCATCGGCCCGGCCCGGGCTGATCGTGGTCGATCATTCCACCATCTCGCCGGCCGTCACCCGGAAACTGGCGGATGAGTTGGGCAAACACGGCACGCTTTTTCTCGACGCCCCAGTGAGCGGCGGCGACGTGGGGGCGCGCAACGGCACGCTTTCGATCATGGTCGGCGGCGATGCCGGCGGGTTCGAACGCGTCGAGCCGATCCTCAGGCGCCTGGGCGAGACCATCACTCATTGCGGCCCCAGCGGAATGGGGCAGCTCACCAAGCTCGTGAACCAGATTCTCGTGAGCGTCACCAACTTGGCCGTGTGCGAGGCGCTGACTTTCGCCAAGAAGCACGGATTAAATCTGGAGAAAACGATCGCGGCCCTGGCCGGCGGCGCCGCCGGCTCGTGGCAACTGGCCCATCTCGGTCCGCGCATGATCGCCGGCGACTTCCGGCCGGGGTTTACCATCAATCTTCAGGAAAAGGATTTGCGTCTGATCTTGCAGGCGGCGGAGGAATCGAACACGTCATTGTCGGCCGCGAGCCTGGCGCACCAGCTTTTCACCGCCGCCCAGGCCGCCGGCCACGGCCGCGACGGAACCCAGGCCCTCTTCACCGTCGTCGAAAAACTGGCCAGACTGCACTGAACAGTTTATTCAGCGATCCGACCGACGGTCGCCGGCCTCCTCACCCCAGCGGATCCCCATACACGATTTGACTGATCTTGAATCCGTCCCCGTCGTTTCCCCCCTTAATCAAAATGAACAACGGCCGCTGGGTCTGATCCTGGTCGGGGTTCGTGTTCCATAAGACGATGACGCCGATCGGCGTGCGATCCCCGGGTTCCAGATTCTGAGTCAACCATTGCTGCGCGACGGCCTCATTTCCCTTGTCCGCCAGCGCCAGAGTCTTCTTAACGGAATCGGAAATCACCGCGGCGGAGTTCACATCACGGGCGATGTCCGCGGCCAGCGCCGGCGGCGGATAGAAATACGCGTGATCGCCCAGCACGGAATTGGCCGAGATGAAGTCGATGAAGGCAGAGAGGTCCGCATCCCGGTCGGCGTTAAAGCGATGCGCCGCGCATCCGGCGGATAGCAGTGCTTGCATGGCCTGCGCATCGTGCGCCGCGGCCGCGGCCGCCAGAGAACTGACCAGCCGCTCCCAGGCGGGCGGAACCGCGGCATCACCGGATGAAGCCTGCCCGGATGAAGCCTGCCCGGATGAAGCCTGTGTCGTCTGGCCGCCGGCCAGTTGGCCGACCAATAGAACGACCGCGACGAAAACGGACAACCGCATAAATGATCTATCGGCAGTTCGGCGGTCGATTCACCGCCCAGCGGTTTATCGGCTGGTGAACGCGAATGTCCCATTTTGCCCCGGAATGTCCTAATTATGCGCTATTGAATTTGGGCATTTATCAGAATCGAGCGATAAAAAGGCGACCTTGGCGGCCAAGGGGGCGAAGGAAAAACACGGCCCCTCATATAAGGGTCCGGCGGGTGAAAGTTTTGGACGTGTTTTTTGGTTTTCTTCTCATTTTTCCTGTCGGGAGCGTTCGGTGAGCTTCGTCCCCGGCCATGCACCGGGGCGTGGATTCATTTTGGCCGCCGCGTATACTGCCAAACCTAAAAACCAAAGGCGCTGATATGGCTTCGGTCTGTTTTTACTTTCAGGTTCATCAGCCGTTCCGGCTTCGCCGCTACAGTGTTTTCGACACGGATCGGCATTACTTCGACGATTACAAAAACGCGGAGATTTGCCGCAAGGTGGCGCATAAATGCTACCTCCCGGCCAACCGCACCCTGTTGGAGA
Organism: uncultured Phycisphaerales bacterium; assembly: GCA_963771925.1. Classification (GTDB taxonomy): domain Bacteria; phylum Planctomycetota; class Phycisphaerae; order Tepidisphaerales; family Tepidisphaeraceae; genus PALSA-1353. The sequence goes on along the minus strand of CAVYVE010000002.1, from coordinate 781,244 downwards.
CCATTCGCGCTCACGAGGGCCGCTTCCGAATCGCCTACTCGATTACCGGAGTGGCCCTGGAACAGTTTCAGCAGTTTGTCCCGGAGGTCTTGGAGTCGTTTCACGAACTGAATCGGACCGGCTGCGTGGAATTCCTGGATGAGACGTATTATCACTCGTTGGCATTTCTTTATTCCCGCGAGGAATTCCGGGCCCAGGTGGAACTGCACCGGCATTTCATCAAGCACCTGTTCGGCCAGGAACCGCGCGTTTTTCGCAATACCGAGTTGATTTACAACAACGATCTGGCCCATTTCGTGAGCCACATGGGATACGAAGCTGTCCTGACCGAAGGCGCGGATCACATCCTGGGTTATCGCAGTCCGAATTTCGTTTATCGTCCGCCGCACGCGCCGCGGATGAAGCTGCTGCTGAAGAATTACCGGCTCAGCGACGACATCGCGTTCCGTTTTTCCAACCGTTCCTGGGAGCAATGGCCGCTGACGGCCGAGAAATTTGCCGCTTGGGTCAATCAGATCAACGGCAACGGTTTCCTCTGCAATCTGTTTATGGATTATGAAACCTTCGGCGAGCACCAGTGGGCCGACACCGGCATCTTCGATTTCATGCGGCACGTTCCCGGCAAGGTGATGGAACACCGCGACAACAATTTTCTCACCCCCAGCCAGGTGATCGACAAATACGACGCTTCCGGCGAAATCGACATTCCGCACATGATTTCCTGGGCGGATATGGAGCGCGATTTGTCGGCGTGGCTCGGCAACGCCATGCAGTCCAACGCCCTGCACGAGCTGTACAAGCTGGAAGGCCCGCTGAAGGAAAAGGGGGATGAACAACTCCTGACCGACTGGCGGCGGCTGACCACCAGCGATCATTTCTATTACATGTGTACGAAGTATTGGTCCGACGGCGATGTCCACAAATACTTCAGCCCCTATGAAAGCCCGTATGACAGCTACATCAATTTCATGAATGTGCTGGACAATATCCAAACCCGGCTACGAGCATAAGAAACGATTTTCTATAAGCTATTTATATTTAAAGTTTTATAATCAGTGTTATTTTAAATACACTTCGTAATTACACTTGCCACCGCCTTTTGGTCGGTTTATAATTGGCGATGGTAACGGATGAAGATTTAGCAACGGAGTTCAAATGGCAGTTGTAAAACCCAAGCGGCGGGTGATCGGTTACGTGATGGGTAATGCAGGCCTTTTCGGACGCTCGCCATTCTACGAAATCCGCCTCGACAAGAAAGCTGTTTCCGAAATCGACCGCCTTCTCGCCCAAGGGAATGCGGCCCGGCGTTGCACGGTTATTTTGGCCGTGACTTACCATCAGCCCGATCGACTGCGAGTGTTGGAAGCTGATCCCCCCGAGTATGAATCCAGGGCATCCGGGGCTTACCTGCGAGGCGATGCCATGCGCGTGCAGGGACGCGAGGGGGTCAGCTGCAACCTTGATTTATCGGCGCGACTGGGTGTCGAGGCGCTTCGGCACGAACTGCGAGTGGCAGGGGGGCGCGCCAAGGCGTTTGTAGTCCTGCGCGTTCCGAGCCGCAAACGTGACATCATCGAACTTATCCCGGATGTGGATCTCGATTTGTCGGAGAAAGACGTGATCGTCGCCGGCTCGGTCGCCGCGGCGACGGCGATGCTCCCGCCTGAGGATTTTAGCGATTGGGAGGCATAAAAAGTGCCTCGGCTTCAGCAAGGGAGCGTTGTCTGGGCGGAACTTCCCGCGCCATTCGGACGCCGCCCGGTTGTCGTTTTGACGCGTGACTCGGTTGTGGGCCGGTTGAACGCCGTGACCGTTGCCCCGATTACCCGCACCATTCGCAAGTCCGAAACCGAGGTGATTCTCGAACCGGCCGACGGCGTACCGACGATCTGCGCCATCACGCTGGACAACATCTTTACAATACAACGGGCGGCGCTTGGCGAGGTCGTCACCGTCCTCCCTCGCGAGAAACTGCGTCTCATCTTTGCGGCCGTACGCAAGGCATTTGACATGCCATAACGCTCCGGTTCGAAAGCGAACGTCAAAAACCAGCGGCGGCCAGATCGTCCCGATCATAATGTCCGTTGCCTCAAAGGCAAAACAGACACGTATTTCCATGCTTAGATTCGTTAATTTGTGAAATTATTGCCTCTCGGCCAATTTTTTTGTTGCTTTACAGGCAACAAAGATTATCTTGGCCGCTCGTCATGGAAGAAGACGTTGAGCAACAAGGCGAGCCGGAGTTGGCGATGCTGGGGAGCCGGCTGCGGGGTTTGCGGTCGGCACGCGGCTGGACGCTGGAGGAACTGGCTGAACGCAGCGGGCTCTCCAAGCCGTTTCTTTCTCGGCTGGAAAGTGGAACTCGCCATCCGTCTGTCGCCGCTGTTTTGACGCTGGCGCGCGTATTCGGCGTGCCGATGGGAAGCCTTTTTGAACCAAGGCTTGGCGACGAATCCTGCATCGTGGTGCGAGCCAAGGACGCGATGATTCGTCACGGCGACGGCGTTTCTTACGTTCCCATGTCGGGCGCTTCGCGGTTCAATCTTCAGCCCATTCGGCTGGACGTGACGCCCGCGCGCGGGCGCCGATCGGTATCAACACGAAGGCGAAGAGTGGGTGTACGTGCTGTCGGGCCGGTTGCGGCTTTCGGTGGGTGAGAAGCAATACGTCGTGGACACGGGCGACGCGGCGCATTTCGATTCGCGTCTGCCGCATCGGCTCGATGCGCTGGATGGCAAGGATGCCTCGGTTGTTCTGGTTGCATGCCCGATTCCAATCGCACTGAATTCCCGTCGGGAGACCGTGGAAATGTCGATGTCTGCCGAGCTTGTTGGGTAAGCTCGGACATTCTCCCGAAGCGGCGGCTGGGGAAACGACTTGAAACCAATGGCGGACAGGAAGCCTGGAAAAGGCGCCGGATAGCGGTCTATCGCCGCGCTCCATTCGGCCTGCGAGGTTTTATTAGGAGTCCGTCATGAGCAATGTGGATTATGCTGCAACCGTCAAGAACACGCACACCAAGCTGAAGCATAACGCCTTGAATTTCTGGGAAGTTTCCGCCCAGGCCATCGCGCTAATCTCGCCAAGCATGACGGCGGCGCTGATCGTGCCGCTGATGTTCGGGACTGCCGGCACGGCCGGATGGCTGTGCTATCTCTTCGGCACCATCATGCTGCTGTTCGTGGCGATCAGTCTCAACCAGTTCGCCAAGCGCTACACCTCGGCCGGCAGCATGTATGAATACACGGTCAAAGGTCTCGGACCGAAGGCCGGCGGTATATCGGGCTGGTGCCTGATCTTCGCGTACATGTTCATCGGAATCGCCGGCGTCACCGGCTTTACGCACTTTGCGTCCATGCTGCTCACTCAAGCCGGCGCGACGGGATACTTTTCGCATCCGTGGATCACCTTGTTTGCCATCTGCGTGTTTTCGTCGTGGTTCCTGGCCTACAAGGACATCACGTTCTCAACCCTGCTCATGCTGATTTTCGAGGGCGTTTCCGTCACGGTCATCATGATTCTTGCATTGCGTAGCCGTGGCTAAGACGGGCGTCATCGACACCGCCCAGCTTCATCCCACGTCGGCCACGGGCTCAAGGACATCGGCCTGGGCGTCGTGGTGGCCATCTTCAGTCTCGTCGGCTTTGAATGCGCCACCGCCTTCGGCGAAGAGGCCAAGAAGCCGCTGATCATGATCCCCCGCGCCGTGATCGCCAGCCTGCTGGTCACCGGCGCGTTCTTTGTCTTCATCACCTACGTCGAAACGCACGCGCTGGCCAACAACAATCCCACCCTCGACCAGCTTGACCGCTCCGCTGACGACGCTGAGCGAGAACCTGGGGATGAGTTGGATGGGCATCGTCATCGAAGTTGGCGCCATGACCAGCTTCTTCGCCCTGGCCATGTCCTGCCTGAACGCAGGCTCCAGAATCATTTTCACGCATGGCTCGCTATGGGATTTTCCCGATCTCGATGGGAAGCAGTCACAAGCACAATCTCACGCCGCACTTTGCGCTGACGCATCTTTGCCCTGATTCAGTTTCTCATCCCCACGAGCTTTATGTTGATCTCTTACATGGGCGGATCCAATGCCGATGGAATTGGCGTACCGTTTGATGCGTTTAACGCCGCCGGTCTTTTCGGGGCGATGGGATTCAGCGGCGCGTACGTGCTGATCTCCCTGGCAACGCCGTTCTATCTCAAGAAGATCGGCGAGCTGAAAGCCTGGCATGTTGCCGTTTGCGTGATGGCCGAGTTGCTGCTCATCGTTCCGATCGTCGGGCTGGTCTAGCCGGTTCCGCCGTTCCCCGCGAACGTGCAGCCGTACATTTTCGGCGTCTACGTTATCATCGGAATCGTGCTTATCCTCGTGCGTAGCCGAAGCCGTTCTGAAATTGAAGAGATCCGCAAGGTGCTGGAGGCGACAACGGCCGCACCCACGGAGCAGCCGGCATTGCCGGCCGGCGATATGCCGGAGGCGGCCCTGGCATAAAAGGAGCCCCGGCTTGATCGGTTTTACATGGCCGGACATCATCGGCCCCGGTGAAACGACCAAGACACAGGAACGAGCAATTGCCATACTTGGCCGGAATCTACATTCATCCGGTGAAGTCACTGGAGCCCGTGTCCGTTCAGGAGGCCCGCATCCTGCGGAGCGGCGCTCTTGAAGGAGACCGCGCCTACGGGATTTTTGACGCCGATGGAAAGTTCGTCAATGGAAAACGCAATGCCAAGGTGCATTTACTCCGATCGAATTACGACGGTTTCACGGGCGAATTGCGGTTGGGAAGAGCCGAGACCGGATTAACGGCCGCCTTTCACATTGAACGCGAGCGCGACAAGATCGCGGCGTGGCTGTCGGAGTTTTTCGGAATACCGGTCTCGTTTCGGCACAACGCCGAGGTGGGGTTCCCCGACGATCTGGATTGCCCCGGCCCCACGGTCATCTCGACGGCCACGTATGCCGAAGTCGCCCGCTGGTTTCCGCCGTTGGAGATCGGCGAGATTCGCACCCGATTCCGAGCCAACCTGGAAATCGGCGGTGTTCCACCGTTCTGGGAGGACCGGTTGTATGGCGTCAAGGATTCGCTGGTGCGCTTTCGCGTCGGCGAAAGCCTGCTGGACGGCAACAATCCATGCCGGCGCTTCGCGGTTCCGCCGCGCAATCCGGCCACCGGAGAAGGATATCCGGAGTTCTCGCAGATTTTCCGCCAGCAGCGCGAAAAGACCCTGCCTCCGTGGGCGGAAAGGTCGCGATTCGACCATTTTTACCGGCTCGCGGTCAACACGAAAGTGCCCCCCGGACAGGCGGGCAAACTGCTTCGAGTGGGTGACGAGGTCGCGATCATCGTCTTGACTTCCCGCGCCGCGGTGTCGCACGGCTATTTCCATTTAGCCCGGCGTGAACACACGCCGGGTTCGCCTTTCGACCGCTTCAAATCTGCACGTTTTCCGCGATGATTGGCGACGCCCCGACCGCGTTGACGCGATCGCCGCCCGCCTGCTGGGCCACGCGCAGCGCCTTTTCCGCCGCGTCGATCATCGAGGATTTTCCCCCTTCATGCTCCGCCACGCCGAAGCTGCACGTGACGTTCACGCGCGCCTTATTGCAGCACAGATCCAATTCGGCGACGGATTTCTGGCAGCGCGTCGCCACCGTGCTGGCGTCCGCAAGGTGGGTGCACGGGCAGAGGATGATGAATTCGTCCGAGCCGAAGCGGCAGACGATGTCCTCCAGCCTCGTGCCGTTGCCCAGAACTGTCCCGGTCTCGCGGATCACGTCATCGCCGAACGTGCGGCCGAAGGAATCGTTGATCGAAGCGAAATGATCGATGTCGGCCAGGATGCAGGTCAGCGGTTGTCCCGTACGCCGGGAAAGAGAAAGTTCCTGGCACAATCGGTCTTCGAAATAAGCTCGGTTCCACAATCCGGTGACCAGGTCGATCTGGGCCCTTCCCTCCAGCAGTTCGAACATTTGCCGGTTTCGCAGGGCCCGCGCACGGCGCCCGCAGTTCGGCCGGATTGAACGGCATGGGCAGGAAATCGGCCGCTCCGACTTCGGCGCTGTAAATCCTGTCGTCGGGGGAAACACGGCCGGCCATGAAAATAATTGGGATGGCGGAAGTTGCCGCGTCGGCTTTTAATTGCCGGCAGACTTCCAGACCCTCGATGTCCGGCAGATCGACATCGAGCAGAATAAGTTCCGGACCATATTGATGTGCCGCCGCGACGCCCTCCTGTCCGCTGTACGCCGACAGAATCGTCACCGGCTCATCCGCCAGCCGCGAACGGACCAGGGCGTGGATGGCCTTTGAATCGTCAATTAAAAGAATTTCGTGAGACATCGTTGATAATCTAGCATCGGCAGGAGAAATGCCGGGATTGAGATGGCCATCCCATACCGTCCAATAACCGGGCGCTGCGAACGCTTGGGGAGTTGCATGAAAGGGGCTGGGCAACGATATTGAGATGGGTTCTATAGGTCCTTGCCGTCGGAGAAGAAGACATGGTGAATCAGAAGTTGTGCGTCAAGGTCGCGGCAATCATTTGCTCGATGCTGCTGTGCTCGTGCGGGTCCACAAAGCCATCCGTTTCATCGCAACTGGCCGACAGCGGCACGGAAACGATTGTGGCGCCGCGCGTGGCGGTCGACCTCGACTCCGATTGGAAATTCATCCGCCAGGACGTGCCCGGCGCCGAGCAGCCCGGTTTCGACGATGCATCCTGGCAGGACGTGAAGCTTCCGCACACCTGGAACAATCTCGACGGCGAAGACGGCGGCGACAATTATTACCGCGGGCCGGGCTGGTATCGGCGGCATCTGACGCTCGGGGCCGATGAGCGAGGCAAATCGCTGTTCCTGCAATTCGACGCCGCGTCGAGCGCGGCCTCGGTTTACGTCAACGGCAAGCCCGCCGGGCCCGATCACAAGGGAATGTTTTCCGCGTTCTGCTACGACGTGACGCCGCTGATGAATCCCGACGGCGACAACGTCATCGCCGTGCGCGTCACCAACGCCCCGGACCCGAGCATCCCGCCGGTCTCCGCGGATTTCACGTTCTTCGGCGGACTGTATCGTGGCGTGCGGCTTCTGGCGCTCAATCCGCTTTCCATCACACCTATGGACGACGCCTCGCCGGGCGTTTACGTGAAACAAGTGAATGTCTCGCCGAGCCATGCCGACCTGCAGGTCACCAGCAAACTGCGCAACGGCGGGCAGCGCCGAAGACGGCGAATGTGACCTGCGACGTTGCTTGACGCCGGCGGTAATGTCGTTCAAACCGTGAACACCCAGCAGTCCATGGACGCCGGCGCCAATCGGACTGCGTGCAGTGGATCAGCATCGATCATCCGCATCTGTGGAACGGAAGGAAGGACCCGTATCTGTATCACGTCCGCGTCACGGTGGCGGATGGGCCGAACTGTGGATCGCGTGATCCAGCCGCGTGGGGATTCGGTTCTTCAGCGTCGATCCGGACAAAGGGTTTTTCCTCAACGGCCATTCCTATCCGCTGCACGGCGTCAACCGGCATCAGGACCGCCTGGACATGGGCTGGGCCATCACCTCGAGCGAGCAACAGGAGGATTTCGATCTCATCATGGAGATGGGATGCACGCGGCATCCGCCTGGCGCATTACCAGCAGGCCCAGGAATTCTACGATCTGTGCGACCGCGGCGGCCTGGTCGTCTGGGCCGAGGCGTGCCTGGTCAATGAGGTCGTTCCCACCGAGGCGTTTGACGATACCGCCAAGCAGCAGCTTCGCGAGCTGATCAAGCAGAGCTATAACCACCCCTCGATCTGCTTCTGGGCGTTGTTCAACGAACTTGGGGACAAAAAGGAAAAAGGCCAGACCGATGCCGAGGGGAAAGCGATGCTCGATGCCGAATTTCAACTGGTGACAGCAGTTGAACGACGAGGCCCATCAGCTCGACTCGACGCGGCTGACCACCGCGGCGAGCGACACAAAAGATGTCACCTACCGATTGAACGGGATCACCGATGTCATCGGCTTCAACCGCTATTATGGCTGGTACAGCAAATCGACGGCGGCTTGGCCCACGGACCTTGATGCGATGCACGCGCGGATTCCCGACCGTGGCGTTCGGCATCAGCGAATACGGCGCCGGCGCCAGCATCTATCAGCACGAGATCGATCCCGCCCAGCCGAAGACCGACAGCTTTTGGCATCCCGAGGAATGGCAGGGCATCGCTCACGAGGCGGCCTATACGCGCGATGAAACAGCGGCCGTATCTCTGGGGCACGTTCGTCTGGAACATGTTCGATTTCGCCTGCGACGCGCCGTCACGAAGGCGATCACCTCGGCCGCAACGACAAGGGCCTGATGACGTACGACCGCAAAATCAAAAAGGACGCTTTCTATTTCTACAAGGCGAATTGGTCGGATGAGCCGGTCATCTACATCACCGATCGTCGCTACACGCCGCGGAACGTGGACGAAGGCCCGGTGAAAATCTATTCCAATTGCGATTCGGTGGAATTGAAGGTGAACGGCGTTGCGCTGGGCACGAAGGCCGGCGACGATTGCGTTTTCGTCTGGCCGGACGTGACATTGATTCGCGGCAAAAATACCCTCGAGGCCGTGGGAACGCGCGACGGGCAATCCTACACGGATTCCTGCGTCATCGACTACGACCCCGGCGTGTTGGATCTGAGGGCGGTCCAACCGACCACCCAGCCATGACGTGGAACAGCAGCATTTTAGCCGGGCCGCTTGCGGCCCGTTTTCCGCGGTCGAGCGTTAGATGGCCCCGCAATCCGCGGCCCGCGGGCCCGGCCATTGTCGGGGTGTTGCTCGTCGAATTTCTCGCCGCATATTTTGCGGGGCGGCGAAGCCGGATCAGGATTGACATGCCGGATGTCGATAAAGTCCCCGAGGTGTCTTCTTTGCAAGAGGAAGCGACTGGTTCGCAAAACAGCGTGGCGGTGAGGATCTGGTGGTCGCTGCTGGCGCTGCTGGTGATGGCCGTGGGGACGGCCATGCGCCTGTGGTTCTATCTGTACAACCGCTCGATGTACCGCGACGAGGCGGCGCTGGCGCTGAACATTGTCCATCGTTCCTTCGCGGGGCTTTTTAGACCGTTGGCCAACGATCAGGGAGCGCCGGTTGGATTTCTGCTGCTTGAAAAGATCGTCGTCTCGCTATGGGGGAACAACGAATATGCCCTGCGGCTGGTGCCGCTGATCGCGTCGATTCTGACGTTGCCGTTGTTGTATTGGCTGTGCCGTCAGTTTCTGTCTCAGCCGTTCGCGGTGATCGCGCTGATCGTGGTGGCGCTGGGCGAAAAGCAGTATGACTACTCGACGGAGACGAAGCAGTATTCCTTTGACGTGCTGGTGACGGTGGCGCTGCTGCTTTTGGCGGTGAAGGCGATCGGTAACCCGTTGCGCGGGACGGCCGGGTCCAGAAAGGGACTGCTGGCGCTGGCGATCGCCGGCACGCTGGCCGTTTGGTTTTCCCATCCGGCGATTTTCGTGCTGGGCGCAATCGGCGTGATGGCGGCCATGGAATGGGTCATTCGCGATCCGCGGCCCCGGGTTCTGGATCTGGTGGGCGTGGCGGCGGCATGGATCGGCAGTTTTGCGCTCAACTACCACTTCATTCTTCACCGCTTGAGCCGGAACGATTACATGCAGTCCTTCTGGGCACAGGCGGACGCCTTTGCGCCGATACCCAAGTCCTTCAATGCGGTGATCTGGTACAAAACGCAGTTCTTCACGATGTTCGAAAGCCCAGGCTCGATGGGGTTCGCGGGACTGTCGGCATTGGTTTTCGTGCTGGGCGTGGCGTGGCTGTATCGGAGATGGAAATCGGCCGCCCTGATGGTCGTCCTGCCGATCCTGTTTGCGCTGGCCGCATCGCTGGTCCACAAATATCCGTTTCGAGAGCGCCTCATTCTGTTCATTTGCCCCCTGATCGCGATTTTCATCGGGGCGGGATTTGCCTATCTTTTTGAAGCGCGGCGCAAAACCGTGGGCGTGATCGCCCTGGTGTTTCTGCTGATTACGCCGCTGAACAAGACGCGCCAGTACATTCGGCGGCCGTGGCTCCACACTGATATGCGAAAGGTCATGTCGCTCGTGGCGGCGAACCGCAAACCGGGCGACCGGGTGTATATCTACGCGTATTGCTATTACCCCTATGAATATTATGAGGATCGTTTCGGCGTGGCTGGGATGCCGGCCGTCGTGGTCGCCCAGGACATCGACGAGGTTGCGGCATACAAAAAGGAATTCGCGCAATTCAAGGGCCAGCGGGTTTGGGTGATGTTCGAAGATGCGTCGGCTTCCCAGCAGGCGGCGCTGGCGGCCCTGGACCAAATGGGAAAGCGCGTGTTCGAGGCCGAGCCGTTCACCGATCATGAGACGTGTTTCGATTACGTCGCCTGTTACGATTTGCGATGATCGCCGCGCGGCTCAGCGCAGATCATACAAGTCGGCCGTGCTGCCGTTGAATTGCTCGTGATCGAGCAGGACGCCGTGCCGCTTGAAGAGTTGTTCGACGATGGGCCGGTCCTGGGGGGCCATCGAAAAAATAATCCAAATGCGGCGCCGTCCGCGAAGCCGCAGCGCCTCGCTGGAATATTGCTGAAAGCGTGCGGCGGGCGTGGGTTTGTATACGCCTTCGATCAGGTTGCCGGGGGGAATGGCCAGCGCCGGGTCGGCCTTGAGATAATAGGTTCCCAGGACATCCGAGCCCCAGTGAAGGTAGAGCGAATCGCCGGCGTGCCAGTGCGCCTTGACATAATTGATGGCCGGCTTGGCATCATAGATCACTTCAGGATGGACGGCATATTTCGCCTGAATGTAAACGGGGTATAGAAAAAGAATCGCGCAGACCAGGAGCCAGAGAACGGCCCGGCCCGCGTTGCGCCACCACCAGCCGATCCCCAGCGCCAGTCCCAGCGGCAGGACGATCAAAGGAGCGCAGAACAACGTGAGCCGTTCGGCAAACGGATATCTTTGCAGGGCCGAAGCGGTGATCGCCAGCAGGATCGCGATCGCCATGAAGCCGAGCATTCGCGGGCATCTCCGGCCCATCACGAAACAGCCGAAGACGAACACGGCGACGCCAACGGCCGAGATCAGGCGAGCGGCGTTTTGAGAATCGCCGCCGGGAAGAATCCCAAGCGGATAATTGAACAGGTGGAGGATGGCTGCGGGGTACCAGATCACGCTTCTCAGCGAATCCGGCGCGGGAGCGAACGCGGCCAGCTTTTGCCAATAAGCTCGCAGGTAATCGTTGGCGACGTAAAAGCGCGAGATCAGCAGATAGTTGACGGCGAAGCTGGCAAGCCAAACGGCGCCGATGGCCGCATCGGCCCACGCCAATTCATATTTTCGATTGTGCAGGTGAGTGATGAACAAGGTGAGGCCGATTCCGCCGAGAACGAACAGCAGGGGATGGGAGAACCAGAGCAGAACCGCGCCACGGCGCCAAGAACGGCGATGGCCCGGATGCTGTCGGCGCCGAACGGCCAGCGCCAGCGCCACCGTCGTCCAGAGAACGTCCGTGGAGTATTGCTTGGCCTCGGCGCAGTATCGAACCAGGGGCTCGGCCAGGGCCAGTAGGGCCGTCGCCATGAGTGCGGTTCGATTGCCGGCCGTCCTTCGAACGGTCAGGAAAAACAGCGGCAAAACGATGACGGCGGCAAGGAATGGAACCAAGCGGATCGCCCGGTCGCTGTGCCCGAATAGCAGGGTTGAGCATTTCTGAAGGACCAGAAAGCCGACCGGCGCAGCCTGGTCGCCGATGTCCAGCGGCCGAAGCAACTGCGCGAAACTTTTGGAAAAAATGTTGGATGCCAGTTGCGCGTCGTCGTGCATCAGCCCGCGGTCCTGGAGGTATCGGCGTAAGCGCAAAAGCGTGCCGAGTGCGACCATGGCCCATCCCCAGGCGGGATGGTCGAGGGCTCTTTGCAGGCGCGATCGGGCGGCGGAATCCCGGGATTCGATCACAAGCGACATCGACGGTGACGATAACCTAAACCCAGCGAAAATGAACAGTCCCGACACGTCGGGACTGTTCATTTCGCCGCGAGGCGGTGGGTCGCGCTACGAGGTCGGCAAATCGGAGCCGGCCGTGAAGCCGTCCACGCTGACCGAATACGTAGCGCCAAGGTCCACGTTTTCATACACGTCGCCGGTGGGGAGGCCGGTGGCTTCCCATTCGGCGGGCGTGAGCCAGCCGCTCTGCGAGCTGGGGTTGGACGAAACAAAGAAGTATCCGCCCTGCACATAGCTGTATGACGATGCAGGCACCGACCAGACGTTGTCCTTGATTTCGGCGAAGCTGTTCAAGTCGTTGTTGGAGTCGTAGATGAACGCTCCGTCTCCGGCCACGAAATTGGGATCAACGAACAGGTTGTCAATCAGATAGAGGTCCTGGGCCTCTCCGTTGTTGATGGTGAGGAACCCGCCGTTTTGTCCCGGCTCGGTGACGGTGTTGTTCTCAATGTAAACATCCTGCACCTGCCAATCGATTCCGGCGCTGACCTCCTGTCCGTTGATGGTGAATCCCGCATCGCCATCGGCTTCGATCACGTTGTTCTTGGCCATCACGTGATCCACTCCAGGTTGCATCAGGATGGTGGTGTTAACGACCACGTTGGAATCGATCACGAGGTAATTGAATGTGGCGGTGGTGTTAGCACCGCTGACTCCCAAGGGTCCGACCGACAAGGGACCGCTTGTAAGGGTGTTGCCGTAAATGTAGGCGTAGCTCCCCCACTGGATGGACAGAGTATTCTTGCCACCGGTGTCGGGGGCGGCGAGCCGGGTGAAATTGTTGTCGGCAACCAGGACGTCGCTGGCGCCGTTGCTGACGCGCAGGATGGCTTCGCCGGTTGAGTTGGCGACCGTGTTGCCCAGGATCGCGATGTCGTTGCCCTGAATCCACGCGAAATAGGCGTTCAGGCCCGTCGTGCTGGGGGAGGTGTTGTCCTGAACCAGCACGTTCGTGGGATTGTTGTTCATGTTGAAGTCGTTCAACACGTTCATGAAGGTGTTGTCGCGGAAGGTGAGATCATTTCCCTCGGGGAAAAAGGCCGACGGAATCGCATCCGCATCGTTGTTGTCCGCGTAGGTCGAATCGAATTCCAGCCCTTGCACGACCAGACCCTGCGTGCTGCTGGACATTTCGATCATGGACCCCTGAGTGACGGGGCCGTCGTACATAAGGACCGGCTGGGCGCCCGTGCCGTAGGATCCAATGTAAACGTTTTGCAGACCGCCGACGTTGATGAAATCGCTTGTGCTATCCATCGTGAACGTGTCGCCGCTTTGAAGCAGAACGCGCATGTTGCTGGTGAGCAACTGATTCAACCGCGCCAAACTCTGGATCGGCGAATTGGGCGAAAGACCGTTGTTGCTGTCGTTGCCGCTGGTGGAAACGTAGATCGTCGGACGCGTGTCCTGATCAACGGTGACCTGCTGCGTCGCGATGCCGGTATATCCGTCCGGCGTGGTGATCGTCAAAGTGATCGTGTAGGTGCCCGGATCGGCATAGGCGTGGGCGGCGTTGAAGCCGACCAGCGTGTTATATTCTGAACCTGGATCACCGAAGTTCCAGGTGATTTCGTCGTTGAGCACCGTTCCATCGCCGAAGGTCGAGTTCAAGGCCTTGACGTTCACCGACTCCTGCGGAAGGACCGTGGAGGGGCTGGTGACGGTAATCACGGCGCCGGGAGTCGCGGGATTGCTCGGATCACTCGGGGTGGTCGATGTACCGCTGCCGGAACCTGACGAACCGGTGCCCGAACCGCTTGAGCCGGTGCCGCTGCTCGACGATCCGCTGCCGGAACTGGACGAGCCGCTGCCGGAACTGGACGATCCGCTGCCGGAGCTGGATGAGCCACTACCGGAGCTGGATGATCCGCTGCCGGAGCTGGATGAGCCACTACCGCCATTCGATGATCCGCTGCCGCTATTCGAAGAACCATTGCCTGAACCGGACGATCCGGTGCCGGTGCTCGACGAACCGCTGCCGCTGCCGGACGATCCGGTGCCGGTGCTATTGGAATTACCGCTTCCGCCACTTGAGGAGGTATTGCTTCCGGAGGAGTTTCCGCCGGTGGAGTTGGAGCTTGAGCCGTTAAAGGTTTGCGAGGTTCCGGCGGTGAGCCAGGTGACCTTGCCGCTTTGACTGATAACCTCGATGGGCGTGGTCACGCCGGGGGTGACCGTTACAGTATCCGTCTCGTTGCCAAGGTAAATGACGACCTGGTTGACGGTGGAGAGTGAAGCGACCTCGCCGAAATTGTTGGAGAATCCCAAAACGCGGTTAGACGGGGCGGCGCGGACCAGGAAGGCGTTGCTCTGGTTCACGTCTCCGATCAATTTCAGGTTGCTGCCCGAAATCACCACGGAAGAGAGAAGGCGGCGATCTTCAAGGAATTCCAGATGATGACGCGACGATTTCGTGTTTTTGAACGTCTTCATGTGGTTCGCATCGGCGTATGCCGCGGAACACATCGGTGACGTTAGGGAAAAACAGGGGGTATTTACCGGAGGCCCGGCGTTAGAGGACGCATCGGTGGCGCGATTGATCTATCTTCACGTCCTACAAACCGCGTCCCCCCGCCGCGCAAAACGCCGGCCGAACATATCCTCTCACGTGACCTACAATACGTTCGCGGTTGAGTCAAATAAGCCGGCGAATTCGGCGAAAATCGAACCCAGCCAGGCGATTTTCGCGTTTGTCGCGGATCGCCGTTTCTTGATAAAAGCGCCCATCCGTTGCCTCACGGCCTACGGAATCGGATTCGGTAAATTCGACCCGGCCGTGAAGCCATCCACCGTCGTTGAAAATGTGCTGCCGAGCGAGACATCTTCATACACGTCGCCGGTGGGGATGCCCGTGGCTTCCCATTCGGCGGGCGTGAGCCAGCCGCTCTGTGAACTGGGGTTGGTCGAAACGAAGAAATAACCGCCCTGGGTCCAGGGGGAGATCCACGCCGGCAACGACCAGACGTTGTCCTTGATCCCGACAAAGGCGCTCAGGTCATTATTGGTGTCGACGATGAACGCGACGCCGTCGCCTCCCATGTGGAACTGCGGCGCATAGAACAGGTTGTTGTCCATGTGAACGCCCTGGGCCTCGCCGTTGTTCAGGGCCAGGAATCCGCCGGATTCGCCCGGCTCGGTGACGGTGTTGTTCTGGATGTAGACATCCTGCAACTGCCAGTTAAACCCACCGCCGACTTGCTGCCCGTTGAGGGTAAACCCACTGTTGACTCCGTCACCTATGATCACGTTGTTCTTGGCCATCACGTGGTCCAGTCCGGGTTCGAGCGAGATGGTGCTGCCGCCGAGGATCACGTTGGAATCGATCACGGCGTCATCGAATGTGGCGGTGGTGTTAGTGCCGACTCCCAGGGGTCCGACCGACAAGGGGCCGGTGGTAAGGGTATTGCCGTAAATGTAGGCGTAGCTCCCCCACTGGATGGACAGAGTATTCTTGCCGCCGGTGTCGGCGGCGGCGAGCCGGGTGAAATTGTTGTCGGCCACGAGGACGTCGCTGGCACCGCCGCTGACGCGCAGGATGGCTTCGCCGGTCGAATTAGCGACCGTGTTGCCCAGGATCACGATGTCGTTGCCTTGAATCCACGCGAAATAGGCGTTCAGGGCCGTCGTGCTGGGGGAGGTGTTATCCTGAACCAGCACGTTCGTGGGATTGTTGTTCATGTTGAAGTCGTTCAACACGTTCATAAAGGTGTTGTCAATGAAGGTCAGATCATTTCCGTTCGGGTAAAAGGCCGACGGAATCGCCTCCGAGTCGTTGTTGTTCACATAGGTCGAATCGAAGTCCAGCCCTTGCACGACCAGGCCCTGCGTGCTGCTGGACATTCCGATCATGGTCCCCTGAGTGGAGGGGCCGTCGTACATAAGAACCGGCTTGGCGCCCGTGCCGTAGGAGCCAATGTAAACGTTGTCGAGACCACCGGTATTGATGGCATCGTTTATGGTGTTCATCATGAACGTGTCGCCGCTTTGAAGCAGGACGCGCACATTGCTGGTGAGCAACTGGTTCAACCGCGTCAAACTCTGGATCGGCGAATTGGACGAAAGGCCGTTGTTGCTGTCGTTGCCGCTGGTGGAGACGTAGATCGTCGGACGCGTGTCCTGATCAACGGTGACTTGCTGCGTCGCGATGCCGGTGTATCCGTCCGGCGTGGTGATCGTCAAAGTGATCGTGTAGGTGCCCGGATCGGCATAGGCGTGGGCGGCGTTGAAGCCGACCAGCGTGTTGTACGCCGAACTGGGATCACCGAAGTTCCAGGTGATTTCGTCGTTGAGCACCGTTCCATCGCCGAAGGTCGAGTTCAAGGCCTTGACGTTCACCGATTCCAGCGGCAGGACCGTGGAAGGACTGGTGACGGTAATCACGGCACCGGGTGTCGCGGGACTGTTCGGATTACTTGGAGTATTGCTCGGATTACTTGGAGTGACGACCGGTGAACTGCTGCTTGACGAACTCGAAGAGCCGGACCCGGAAGAATTCGAAGAATTAGAGCCGGAAGAACTGGAACCCGATGTGCTTGAGGTTGAGGAACTGGAATCGGATAAGCTGGATGTGGATGCGCCGGAACTGGAAGATCCACTATTGCTTTGTCCGGCGGAATTGCTGTCGGAATTGCCCGATCCGCTGGTGGACGTGCCGGAAGTTGTGCTCGATTGCTGGGTATCCCCGGTTGACGTGCTGGACTTTCCAGTGGACAGGGAGGAGGTTCCCGTGCTGGAATTGCTTGCGGGCGCACCGTTACCCTCGGTGAGGGTTTCCGTGCAGTCGAGATGGGAATCCACCGAAATGCTGTCGCTGCGCGTGCCCGCGTTGATAACCAGGGCGCTTACCGCCGATGTACTGAACGTCGCGCTGACGCCGTCGCAGGTGGCGACGATGGAATCTCCGTTGTTAGAAAGAGCTACGCTGATGGTATTGGTTTCGCCCGCGGTGCCGGTGACGGTCAGGATGCCGTTAGCGAGGGCGGGGGTCACGCTCAGCATGATTCGGGATTCCAGCATCTCCAGCCCCTGGAAATGCTTGGTGGGGCTTACAAACCGGGGCCGGCACTCGCTGGACGAGACCCGTGAGCCGCCGAAAACCTGGTTCCAGAAAAAGGTGCGAAATCTCCTGGTACGATTTGCTCGTGCCATCATCTCTCCCTATGCAAGAGAAAAAAAACTATGAATAACCGGGAACCCCCGGGACAGCCCGTTCCGATTCCCGAACAACCTACGCTCCCAAATAGAAGAATGCAGATATGATCGCAAGCCTAATATCGGAGAAAAATAAGTATTTTTTGGGGGCGTGCATGGTGAGATTCACGCGGTAAAGTGCGGGGAAACGCAAAGGAGACGCATGATCGAGATTCAAATCGCCTATGAAGGCAACCTGCGGTGCAGTGCCAAGCACGTGGACTCCGGAGCCACGCTGCTCACCGATGCGCCCAAAGACAATATGGGCAAAGGCGAATCGTTTTCGCCGACGGACCTGGTCGCCACCGCGCTGGGCGCGTGCATGTTGACGATCATGGGGATTGCCGCCCAGCGTCTGAAGATCGATCTGACCGGAACCCGCGTGGTGGTCGTCAAGGAAATGGTGACGGCCCCGGTGCGGCGCATCGGCCGGCTGGCGGTGTCGATCAACGTGCCGCAGCCCCTCTCGCCCGAGCAGCGGCAGAAGCTCGAGAGCGCCGCCATGACTTGCCCCGTGCACAAGAGCCTTCACCCCGACGTGCAGACGCCGATCGCTTTCAATTGGGGCTGAGCCGCCGCTGCCGCTTCTGGGCTGCTTCACGCCGCACTTGCTGCGCCAGGTAGATGGCCACCGCGGCGTTGATCAGCACGGCGCCGACCTTGAACCAGGTTGGATGGCGAACGGTCTCGTAAATTTCGATCGGGATCAGCCCGCCGGTTGTGATGACCGTCATCCACTCGGCCCAGTGCTTGACCAGCAGCAGGCCGATGCCTTCGATGAGAAACATTGCGGCGTAAGTCAGCAGGACCAGTCCGGCGACCAGAAGCTGACGCTGGGTCACGGTCATGAGTCGGTCGACGAGATTGTCGATCAGCTTATTGCCCGGCGCGAAGTGGAGGCGGCGGGCCCACGCGTCAAGGACATCGCCGATGTCTTTGTGAATCAGGTTGAATACGGAGATTGCCGCTGCGATGAGGATAACGGTCTTGACGATTTTGAATACGCCGATGGCGCGTACCATCCACGCGTCGTGACGAACCAAAACGGGGACGCAGCTAGTTTTCATCTCGCGCCTTGCTTTTTGCCGTCTTGCGCGGGCGGCCCTCGTCCCTGAGCGTGTGCTGCAACTTCAGCCGATCCGCCATCCGTCGAATCCAATCTTCAGATCCGAGCGGCCGGCCTCGGTCCAGACTCGTTTGCACCCGCTGCAATTCCTTGGCCGTGATCGGCTCGTTGACCAAGGCCGTCCAATCCGATGGCCGCCGGACCGGCCACGGCGAGAGCATCGCCCGCATCTCGCCCTTGCCGTTTTCCCTCGCCCACAGGCTGCTCCATCGCCAATTCTGGCGCGCTTCACCAGACCGGCCGACAGAGCGTTGCGCTCGACATATCGGCACACTGTCAGCAGATGTTCGTCGGTCTGAACCGGAAAACTTTTGAATCGGCCCCGATACAGATGACCGTCGCCCACCGTCCCGTGCGATACGCGCCAGCGCATCGCGTGCGTGTGCGCCAGCCAGCGGAAGAAATCCGTCACCTCGCCGTCATTCTCCGGCCAGACTACGAAATGCCAATGAGTGGACAGCACGCAATAGGCCAGAATCCGCAGCGGATATCGCTCGTGCGCTGGAGGATCACGCGCTGGAAAGCCGCATAATCCTTATCGTGGCGAAACAGATGTATCCGGCCGACGGATCGGTTCAAGACATGATAGACCAGCCCGCCGGGGGCCATTCTGGCGGACCTTGGCATGGGGCAAACATAGCGGAATCAGCCGGCCGCGTCAAAAACTAGCTGCGTCCCCGTTATTCACATTTTGCCGTTCATGGCGTGGCGGGCTTCTTGGTAGACGCCGACGCAGGCGCGGGCGGCATCCGCCCAATTCAATCGGCGGACTTCGAAGCTGCCGTGCTCGCGCAGGGTCGTCGCCAGCGGCGGGTGACGCAATACCGCGATGATCTTGTTGGCCATCTCGTTGATGTCCCAGAAATCCACCTTCAAGGCATGGGTCAGAACTTCCGAAACGCCCGACTGCTTGGAAATGATCACGGGCACGTCGTGGCTCATGGCTTCCAGGGGGGCGATCCCGAACGGCTCGGAAACGCTCGGCATGACGTACAGGTCCGCCATCTCGAAAACTTTCTCAACGTCGTGTCCGCGCAGGAACCCGGTGAACAGGACCTTGTGTCCGATTCCCATCCCGGCGGCCATCTCGATGGTTCGGCGGATCATGTCGCCCGAGCCGGCCATCACGAATTTCACGTTGTCCATCACCTCAAGAACCTTCTTGGCCGCGGCCAGGAAATATTCCGGGCCTTTCTGCATCGTGATCCGGCCCAGGAACAGGACGATCTTTTCGTCTTTGTGGATGTTGTATTTCTCCACCTCGGTTCCATTTCCGTTCGATTCGATGGCGTTGTAGACGACGTTGACCTTTTCCGGCGGAATGCCGTAATGGTGGGTGATGAGGTTCTTGGTCAGGTAACTGACGGCGATGATTTTCATGGCGCTGTGCATTCCACGGCGTTCGATGTCGTAGATGCGCTGATCGACGTGCAGGCCGGAGCGGTCGAATTCCGTGCTGTGAACGTGAATGATGAGGGGGACGCCCTTGAGCCCGGCGACGGCCATGCCGGCGGGGAACGTCATCCAATCGTGAGCGTGAACCACGTCGATGGCCTCGTGTCGGGCGATCTCGGCGGCCAACGCGGCGTAACGCTGAATTTCGGAGAACATGTCGCCGCCGTAAGGGGAATTTGCGGCGGTGGCACCGGCGCCGATGAAGCTGGGAATCGCGCCCGATGGCGTGGGCGTTGCCAGGGACGCGTCAACCGCCGCGGCATCGAGTGCTCGGCTGCGCGCCGCTTCCCGCTGCCGCGCCGCCGCGTATTTGTCCGGCGACTGATACGGATCGCCCATCTGCGCATCAACCGTCCGGAACGTTACGTGGTCGAATTCATCGAGGCGAAATTCCGTGCTCGGAGATGCCAATGGAGAACCGGGCCGCGGACTCATCAGACGGACGTGGGTGGAAAAAGGCGTGGAGACGGGCCGCGGCAACACGAACATGATGTCCGTGCCCAAGCCGCTCATCGCTTTGGTGAGGCCGTAGCAAGCGGTTCCGAGGCCGCCGCTGATAAAGGGAGGGAACTCCCACCCAAGCATGAAGACGCGCATATGCCTAGACCACTTTCAGTTGCAGGCGTTTAAACCGCGTCGAAACCGGTAGTTACGACACAGGTCCATTCAACTGCGATCACCTCCAGGCAAAGGTGAAAACCGGGCGTTCCAGCGCAAAACGGGCCAACCGCCGAGAGTAACCGCAGTTCAACACATCAATTCGCGCCGGCGAACATCGTAAGCAACGAATCTATGTACATCTATCGGATATTAGATGTCAATGTCCAATTTGACTAGCCCATTTTATATATTCCTCGTGGTTCGCCCAAAATTACACCAGATTTTTGTCAACCGTTTTGCGAAAACCGCAAATTCAATGCCGGTAATCGGACGGCCACAAGCCGCTGCACGAGCATGAAGTCCGATATGCAGCAATGTCTGCCGCTAAATGAAGATAAAGGCACCAGGCAGGACGAGGAATCTCATCACGAATCGGCAAAAGCTGACCGATGCCGCACCGGGAATTCGACTGCGGAGTGCGCACTATTTGGGCAAAGGCGATTGCAACCGTCGGCGTCGATGGTAATGTGCCCAGATGAGCGCTGAGCAGGTACCTACGATTTTCTCGCCGCGCCTTGAGCCGGCGGTGGTGGGCAAATCCGGCCGGCTACTTGCCGCGGTGATTTGCCTGGTTTGCACGGCGGTTCTGGTCACGGCGGCGCGGGTAACGCCATGCCCGAACGGATTGGGGACTCATACTCAACTGGGGCTGCTGCCGTGCCAATTCCTGCTTCGGACCGGCTTGCCCTGTCCGAGCTGTGGTATGACCACCAGTTACGCCTGGTTCGCCAGGGGAAATTTTCTGGCCAGCTTCTATGTTCAGCCGATGGGGTTTTTGCTGGCCTTGCTCACCGTCGTCGCCTTTTGGATGGGCTTGTACGTAGCCCTGACCGGCAGGGCCGTTTATCGTTTGCTGGCCAGGGGGCCCAGCCGTTATTATGTTCCCGGGCTGTTGGTCTGGGCGATCATCGCCTGGGGATGGAAGATTTTCATTCACCTGCATGGAATCGACGGCTGGTCGGGATAGTGCATCGCCAGGCGTTTTGCGAGGAATTTCAAATATGTATTCTGGCCGGTTCCGGCGCGGGGCACCGATCTTTACGCTTTTGACGGCGCTGATGCTGCTGTCGTGCGGCGGCTGCGAAGTCCTCGGCGTGGCGGCGTCAACGGTCTCGAGCGAAACTGAAGTCGCCGCCGCTTATCCCGGGCTCAAGGGGCAGAAAGTCGCCGTGATGGTTTGGGCTGACGCCGCCGTCATGATGGACCACCCGCGAATCTCCGCCGACATCGCCACCAGCCTGCAAAATAAGCTTCAGCAGGCCCACGACGCCGGCGTGGACGAGCTGAAAAACACCAAATTCGTGCCCGTCAATCAGATCCTGCGGTTCCAGGACGCCCATCCGGAATTGCAATCCGACTCTGCGGAGCAGGTCGCCATCATGCTGCCGCTGACACGGCTCGTTTACGTCGAGGTGGTCAGCTTCTCCCTTCATCCCAATGATTCGCCGGACCTTTCCAGGGGCGATGCGGCGGTGAATGTCAAGGTCATCGAGGTCGCCAACGGCAAGGCCAAGGCCGCGTACGAGAATGACAACGTCAGTTGCGTCTATCCCCCGAATTCCCCACCCGAAGGTCTGCCGAACCTCGACGATCAGACCGTGTACGATAAGTCCATCGATGCCCTGACCACGGACATCGCAAAGCTGTTCGTGAGTTACGAGTCGGATGCTGAATGATGATGCGTCTGTTCAAACGATGTGCGGCCGCGCTGTTGGCCTGTTCAATGTGCGTGGCCGCCGGTTGCAGTTTGGTTTCGGTGGTTTCCGAACGCACCGTCGGCCAAACCGTGAAGGCGAAATATGTGCCGATCAAGACGGATTCGATGCTGGTGCTGGTGGAAAGCTATGAGTTGGCGCTGGATTCGCCGATCGAATCCGAGCACATGACGCTGACGCTGAACAAAACGCTGGCCGATAACAAGGTCGCGCCGATGATCGACGAGCAGCGTCTGGAAAAACTGAGAGACACGGATTCCTATCGGCAGATGTCGATCGCCGAGATCGGCCGCAAGGTCGGCGCCAAACAGGTTCTATACGTGAACATCACGCGAGCCGAGATCGAAAAACCGACCGGCAGCGGCCAGATGCGCGGACACATGGAAGCGCTGGTGAAGATCGTGGATAGCCAATCCGCCGACACGCGCTGGCCGACCGATGCCCCCTCCGAATTTGTGCAGATCACGACGCAATGGATTCCGCAAAGCCCGGACAAAACCGACAACGACGTTCGCGCCCAGATGTCCGACGAGATGGCCGACGACATCGGCAAGCTGTTCCACGATTACCAGGTCGATCAGGAGCCGATGCCGAAGGTGAACGCGGAGTGAAACGATCGGGCCGTTTATCTTTGCCGTGATGTTGGTCAATCCCGATACGGCCAAACGCTCAATGGGCGCCGCCGGCGTTCGCCGGCTTTTCCATCTCGATGATCAGCGTGTGCGGCACCTCGAAGTTGTCCTCGAATTCCTTCGATAAGACCATCTGATCGATCATTTCCGGGTGAAAGGTCTCCCGCGTCGGCACGCAGGTGCGAAGATTGACGAATCCCACCCGTGCCCCGATTTCCTCCAAATAGCTGGGCGTCAGGATCGTGAGATGCTCGCCCCTGCACAAAATATGGTTTGCCAGTCGGCCGCCGAGGCTCGTCCGCTGGTCGGGAAAATCGGAAAACCAGGCGGAATTCCCGGCGACATACATGCGGCAGGCGTTGTCCCCATGCGGACCGCCGACCCGGATGAATCCGCCCGGCTTGAGGCACCGGAACATCTCCTTGAAATGAAACGGCAATATCGCGTCCGGCAGATGCTCGATCATGTGGTGCGAATAAAAGACGTCCACGGTGTTGTCGCGGAAGGGCAACGCGTTGCGCAGGTCGGCCCAGACGTCGATGCGCGGAGATGAAATTGGCGTCAACATTCACCCACCCCTCAAAATATTTGGCCTGCCCAGGCCCCAACTGCACTTTCACGGTGCCCCGGCGCAGGCGCAGCCCGCGATAAATCATTCCGTTGATTTTCATCGGAACGGCCGTGAGCGCGTAAAATGCCGCCTTCGTGTACCTGGAAAGCATGGAAGGTTGGCAATATATACACTAAGCTCGACTTTTGCCGTTTTTAGACGGCGTTTTTCATGAACGGACTCTCACAAAAAATCGGACTCCCCCGTACATTCGCTGATGCTTACTCGGCGAATCGGAAAGGAGTCCGATATGTTGTCTGTTCCCAAGGCGGCGGAGCCGCTTGTTTCGGCGTTCTCTGTAGCATTCACCCGTCCAACTTTCCAGCGCGTCGTCGTGCTTTTTCTGGGCGCGATCCTCTCGTTGCGGCACCGCACCGTCACCGGCATGTTGCGAGCGGTGGGGCCGCTGGCCAAAGGGCACTGGTCCGACTTCCATCGCGTCCTCTGCCGCCGCGTCTGGTCTTGTTGGCCGTTGGGCAAGGTTCTGGCGGCGATGGTGCTGGAACTGATTCCCGCGGATCAGCCGGTGATTTGTCCGGTGGACGACACCACGCCGCAGCACAAGGGCAAGCACGTCTATGGCAAAGGGTGTCATCACGATGCCTGCCGCTCGACGCACAGCCACGTGGTCTGGGTATGGGGGCACAAATGGGTGACGCTGGCGATCAACGTGAAGTTCCCTTTCGCCTCGCGCCCGTGGGCGTTGCCGGTGCTGTGCGCGTTGTATCGGCCGGCGGAATTGAATCAGGCCGAAGGCCGGAGGCACAAGACGCCTCTCGATCTGGCCCGGCAACTGATGGCCACGCTGATCCACTGGTTCCCCGAGCGAAAGTTCATTCTTCTGGGGGACGGCGGTTACGCCAGCCACGAGTTGCGCGGTTCTGTCATCGCCACCGCCGGCAGGTGACGCTGGTCAGCCGGCTCCATCCGGAGGCGAATCTGTACGGCCTGCCGCCGGCGGGAAAACCCCGCACGGGTCGGCCGCGCATCAAAGGACGGCGATTGTCCAAACCCCAGGCCACGGTCAAACGGTCCAAAGGGAAACGATTCACCGTCAACTGGTACGGCGGCAAAACACGCCGGGTCGAACTGATCTGGGGCGAAGGGCACTGGTACAAGGCCGGCAACGGATTGGTTCCGGTCCGCTGGGTGTTCGTCCACGACATCCAGGGAACGCACCGGGACGAATACTTCTACAGCACCGATCCGACGATGCCGCCCCAGCAGATCGTCAGCCTCTACACCGGACGTTGGAGTATCGAAGTGACATTCCAGGAAGTCCGCGCCCATCTGGGCTTTGCCACGCCGCGCAACTGGTCGGCCAAAAGCGTGCTGCGAACGGCCCCGTGCCTGCTGGGATTGTTCAGCGTCGTCAGCTTGATCTTCCACCGGCACACACATGGAAAAGGAACGCGACCCGCGTCGTGCGCGTGGTACGCCAAGGCGGAGACAACCTTCGGCGACGCCATGACGCGCGTGCGTCGATTGTGCTGGGCGGAGGTTTTTCAACAGTCGCCGAAACATGCGGGTCTCACAAAACTACCAAGGCCGTTACGGATCATGCTGCTGGATCATTTGAGTCGCGCCGCATGACGCCGCAAAAACGGCAAAAGTCGAACTAAGTGGGACGGGTCAACGCGCCTCGCCGGTCGATCATCAGGCGCTGGAAAAAGATCGTCGATTGCGAATCGGCCGACAACCGCTGGCCGAGCGATTTAACCAGCGGATTTGTACAGATTACGATGTGTCCGATACTCGTTGACGCCTCCTAAGGAGAGACCCCCGCGAATCCGCCGTCCTGTTTGTACGGCTTGGGTGGGCCGGAATACAAATCGAGATAAAAATACATCAGTTCCTTGCCGGCGAAATGGCGGGTGTCGCCGTGGCGGAAGCCGAACTTGCGGAACATCTCCACCGCCGGCTCACGCTCGGTGAACGTGTCGAGGGAGACCTTCAAATACTGATTGTCCCGACAGAATTTGATGGCCACTTCCAGCAGGGCGGAGCCGATGCCGCGGCGGCGATGGTCCTGGGCGACTCGCAAGCGGCGGATTTGGCCGACGCCTTCTTCGTGATGCTGTACGCCGATCGTGCCGACGATCTGGTGGAGCTGGTCTTCGGCGACCCAGAAATGATTGCCGGAGGTGCGCATGTAGGTGGAGTCGATGTCGTCGATGTCCAGGCCGGTGTCGTTCTCGGCCAGCTTGCCGCCGAGGAGTCCTTCGGCGTACAGCTTTCGGCAGGCCGGCAAGTCTTCCGGGCGAAAACTGCGAATGGTCCAGGCGTAGCCAACGGCATCCATCGTAGGTAATTGTAGCACCGATTACGGGGATTGCCGATTGCCAATCTCCAGATGCCGGACAATATCGCTGGCGAGATCGACAATGGCCACGGTTTTCCTGGCGGCGCGGTGCAGGGCGCCGGGGTTGACGATGCGGAGACGGCCGACCTTTTCGATCGCCGGTATGTGGCTGTGGCCGAGGAAGAGATAATCGAATCCGGCCCGCTCGTCCTTGGCCCGGCGGATGAGCTTTGCGTCGTCGCCGTGGGTGACGGCGATCTTTTTGCCGGAGAATTCCAGGTCCAGAAAATCCCCGCCGCATTGCAGGCCAAGGTCCCTGGCGTATCGGGTGAGCGAGGCTCGATCGAAATCGCTGTTGCCCCAGATGAAGGCGCAGGGGATTCCGGCAAGGAGATCGAGGATGCGCTCGCCGCCTACGTCGCCGCAGTGGATGAGGAATTGGGCGCCGGCGGCGCGAAGGGCGGAAATCCCCGCGGCCGCGGCGTCGGCGTGGTCGTGCGTGTCGCTTAGAACGCCGAGTATCGTGGCGCTAGGCGATGTGTTTGCCAAAGAGCCTGAGGATTCCATCGGCCAGAATGTAGCATCCCAGCGCGAATGTGACGATGTAGACGATTTTGGTGAAGAGCACGTCGCTGAGGTGTTTGTTGAGCCAGCGGCCGAAAATGGCGCCGCCGATGACCAGGGGCAACAGTCGGATGGTGAAGGAAATCGCGGCGTGGGCGAAGAGGCCGCTGGCGTAGTAGGCCGGCAGCTTGGCCGTGTTGAGCAGGAAGAAATAGACCGCGGAGGTGGCGACGTAAAGTTGGCGGTCGAGCCGCAGGGGAAGAAGGTACATGGCGACGATGGGGCCAGCGGCATGGGCGAGGGTGGAACTGACGGCGGCAAATCCGCCGGTGAGGCCGGAGCGCCACGGTTCGGGCAGCAAGCGCTGCTGAACGCCGCGATACACCCGCCACCAATGAATCGAAACCAGCAGGATGGATTCCCAGCCGATCTCGATGCGGATCAGGGCGCCGACGAGATTCGCATGGGAACGGAGCCAGGCCAGAAGCAATCCGCCGAGGATGACGCCGACGATCGTGCCGGGCAAGAGCCGGCGGATGACGGCGCGGGCCTGGACGTGTTGGGGTTCGGTTTCGCAGTCGTCGGGAGGAACGCTTGCGCCGGCTCCGACGGTTTGCACCGCACGCGGGGTTCTCACAAAGAAAAAACGAGAATACTGCCAAACGGCGATCAGATCCCCGGCGATTAGAAGCGGAAGAAGCAGCCCGAGTGCGCTTTCGGACCCGCGGCCGGGGATGTGTCCCATCGCGATGGCCGTCATCGGCACCACCATGAGTCCCACGCCCGAGCCGAATCCGCTTTTGGTCACGCCGATGAGAAACACCGCCAGAAATACGATCGGCCACCAGATCATTCGGCGTGTTCCTGAAGGGGTCTATTTCTTCACCCGGCTAATGATGAATCGCTGTTCGAACCGGCTCTGGCCCTGCTGGAAAATCAGGTCGAGACGGATTTCCGATTCATCATCCCATTGCCAGGAATAGAGGCTGTTTCCCGAGTTGGAGCCGGTCGGAGTGGCCGCGCCAAGGTCCGGCGTGGGGATAAAGCCCGATTGTTGGTAGGGATTCACCGGCTGGGGCGGACCGGGCGCGGGATTCTCGGCGAAAGCCTCCATCGGCGGCAGGACTTCCTTGATCGAGGCAAGCGGCGGGATGGTCTGGTCGTGCAGGGGATGATCGACGCCGTCGGGGTCGGTGACGGTGCTCTTTTCGCCGAGCAGTTCGATGGGATCGGGCGTGGGGTTGACGATCCACATGACAAGGCGTCCGTCGACCGCCCGCAGGCGGTATCGGATGGGATCATCGGCGAGCAGGGTGTCCTGCGAATCGCCCACGTGAAGAGCCTGCTGGCCACCTTCGCCGCTGATGTCGAATCCGTATTGGGCGCAGCCGGAGATGCCCAAGGCGGTGCAACAGACAACCCAAGCAAACGGAAAGTGTGCAAAATTAAGTGACATCACGATATGGCCCCAAAAAACGTTCGCCGTTAAAATGAATCAAGTGAGAGGGGGATTCAGCAACCCAAACTTCGGTTTCCCATGCGATGTCGGCGAGGAATTTTGACATCGTCCTACGACTGAGAAACGCCGTAACGAAAACGAGGCCGCAGGAGGCGTGGGACAATAAGGCCTTGAGTTCCTGGTGGCGCTTTGCGTCCATTGGGCCGTGACTAGTGACGGCTTCCACCAGCACCAGCCAATCTTTGGTTCGGTGATGTATGAGAAGATCCGGCATCTTACCGTGCTCGTCGATCGTGACTCTCAATCCCAGTAAATATCTCTTTTCCCACACGGCAAATTTATTGCCCGCGTCTCCGACGTATATCAAATATGCGGCCGGAGTGAATCTCGGGCAAAAGTGATCTATGACTTCCTTGATTAACACGTTTTGGCCACCGGGAGACAATTCGATTGTCTTGCCGCTGGGCAACGTCACCGGGATTGTTGTCATGAATCGTTCTGCCGCGTAGCGCTCTCGAAGGGTCTTGCACGTCGATAAATACGCGGCAAGTTTCTTATGCCAGTTGGGTTTTCCGAACGTCCTCAGCAGCTCAAGGACGCCTGCTTCCACCTGGTAGACATTGTCAGGGCTGTTAATTGGCCGGGGCTTGTCGGGATTCTTACGGACCAAGCCGGCCTGTTCAAACTGATGGATTGTGAATCGCCGAACGGTTTCGCGGGAATTCGGCGCATACTTTTTTCCATAATTCTTCGCGAAGAATTCCATCATCGGTGTCACGCCCACGAGAGGGTCGCGACTCTCGGACCACGGGGTGCCCGGCGTAAGGTCCAGGAGGCACAAGAGGGTAAGCGCGGACCGTTCATTGAGTTGTCCGCGCGGCATTCCTAACGTTTTAAGGACTTCGACTGCCTCTTTTATTCTTTTCTTTACCAACACGCCGTTATTTCCTTCTCGTTAGCCATTTCGGAAACCTTGAATCTACGAGGCGATCTATTTCCTGCGAACTTGGAAAGCGGTCGCCGATCAATCGGCCAAGTTTTTCAAGTTCTCCGCGCGCGGGATATTTCAGGCTGCGAAGGTCGGAGGCGTTTACTTGCGTGTGCCCGTTGAACTGTCGGAAATAAGTGTCCGTCACCGTGGAGTTCAAATAGACGGCCAGCCCCTTGGCCAAATTCATTGGCAGCCCCCGTCCCTTGTAATGGAAGTAATTCAAGTGGTTCTCAAATGCCACGAATTCACATCGAACCAAATTTGGATCGAATACCGCGGCGACGATTCGGCGCGTCTCCTCTTTGGCCGAGAAGCGCTTGGTTACGACGTAAACGCTCGACGGAACCAGCCATTTCTTGCTGCGGCCATTCAGCAAATACGAATTAGGCTTCTTGTGACCAAGCCGCGGCCATTTCACCCATCCGTCGGCGAAGTGAGAGGGATAGATGAGTGGCACGGCGCCGGGGGCGGCGTCGGCTTTCAAGAAGCTTTTACATCTGAAATCAACGACGCGCCCGGTTGAAACCGACAGTCCGATGTCGTCCAGCGAATTCGGGAGTTGAGCCATCAAATCCGTCGCTCTGCCGCCCGCGTCATTGGCGATGACATGAATAAGCTGTTGGGGGTCATTCGGCCTGACGAATACATCGGGCGCTATGCCGCGAACGATTGGCCTGTCTGTCGGACCGCGGCTTGAAGAAACATTGATGTTCCGGCTTTTTTCTTTGGTTTTTATCGCGTGGATGATGATGTTCTCCTGCAATACGTCGTCTTCGGAAAACGCCTCTGTTCGCGATTCGAACACGTGGATGCGTCGGATCGACATTTCGCGAAGGAATAACCGACGAAAGGGCCGGAAATATGGACCATTACAGAAGCTTCTCGGCGTGATGGCCACGAGTTGGCCGCCCGGCTCCAGCAGCAGAACCGATAAGGCGACGAACGCCGCGTAAAGATTGCTTGTTTCGATTCCGACGCGGCGCAGCAGCCGGCGATTCTCCGAAACAGAATTGATTTTTTTATACGGCGGATTCAGGATCACGGAATTGAATCTCTCGCCGTTGTTCTCGAATAGGCTTGTTTCCAGCATCGTGACTGCGGAGACGATAAAATCATCGCCGCATATTCGGCCGTCGAAGGTGACGCCGGCTTTTTCGCAAGCGACCCCGCACTTGGCAAATGACCGGCTAAGGTAAGCCTTCAATTCGGGGTCGATTTCATACCCCGTGACTTGTAGCGATTTTGGTTTCTGTTGTCGATCGCATAATCGGGCAACGTAGGCTGAGGTGAGAGAGCCAACGCCCGCGCCAGGGTCAAGCAATCGAACATCGGTCGGGTCGCCTTCAAATAAGGATGCCATCAACGCCGCGACAGCGGGAGGCGTGGAATACTGGCCGAGTAGACTTCGTTGGTCGGCCTGCGCCCGCCTAAATGCCGTGGTACGCAGTTGGTCAACCTCACCGATCAACCAATGGTCGTCCTTTGCCTTAATCGAGGCATGATTGACTGCTTGAAGCATGCTACCAAAAGCTTAACTTGAATTGATTGAGAAACCAGAGAACGAGTGCTCTTACGAGATAATCCGAGACTCATGGCCATTGCCACCCTCAACAAAATCGAGAAAACCTTCGGGCAGCGCGTCATTTTCGACAAGCTGGATTTCGCGATCGACCGCGGCGAACGCGTGGGTCTGATCGGCGACAACGGCTGCGGGAAAACGACGCTGTTCAACGTGCTGCTTGAACAGATGCCCATTGATGCCGGGTCGGTCGCGGTGGCCAGGAATGTGAAGATAGGACACTTGCCGCAGGACCCGGTTTTCAATGCGGACAATTCGGTCATCGACGAGGCGGAACTGGCTTTCGTCAGCCTGCACGAGCTTTCGCATCGGCTGCGCCAGATCGAGCACGACATGGCCCATCCCGGCGATGCGGACATGGACAAGCTGCTGGGGAAATATCAGCACGTCATGCACGAGTTCGACCTGGCCGGCGGATACGCCTGGCGGCATCGGCTGGAAGCAACGCTGCTGGGCGTGGGCTTGGATTCGAACACATGGGAACAGCGGGTCGATACGCTCTCCGGCGGGCAGCGGTCGCGGCTGGCGCTGGCGAAGTTGCTGGTGGGCGAGAACGATCTGCTGCTGCTCGATGAGCCGACGAATCATCTGGACCTGGCCGCCATCGCATGGCTGGAGGAATATCTGGCGGCCTTCGCCGGGGCGGTGCTGATCGTCAGCCACGATCGGTATCTGCTGGATCGGCTGGCGACGCGGATCGTTTGGCTCACGCAGTCGCGGCTGAAAAGCTATCCCGGCAATTATTCGGCGTTTGTTGAGCAGCGGCAGTTGCAAGAGCTGACGCAGCAGCGGGCGTACGAGCGGCAACAGGCGGACATCGATAAGCAGGCGGAGTTCATCCGCCGATTCGGCGCCGGCCAGCGGGCGCGCGAGGCCAAGGGCCGGGAGAAACGACTCGATCGACTTCTGAAAAGCGATGCGCTGATCCAGAACTTGGCGGCGACGAAAAAGATTCGCGTGTCGCTGCAAACGGAGCAGCGGGCCGGCGATCGCGTGCTGCTCGTCAAGGAGCTTTCCAAGTCGTATGAACAGAAAGTGCTGTGGAAAGAAGTGTCGCTGGAGATTCGGCGCGGCGAGCGGGTGGGGATCATGGGCCCGAACGGATCGGGCAAGACGACGCTGCTGGAGGTGCTGCTGGATCGGCGACAGGCGGATGCGGGCGAGATTCGATGGGGGGCGAATCTGAACATCGGGTATTACGATCAGCGGCTGGGGGATTTCGATCCGGATCATACGGTCGCGGAGGAAGTTCAGGCCGAGCGCAAGGTTTCGCCGAAAGATTTGCGAGCGGTGCTGGCAATGATGCTGTTCCGGGGGGAGGAAATCGACAAGCCGATCCGATTGCTCAGCGGCGGCGAGCGGGCGCGGGTGGCGATGGCGCAGCTTCTGGTCGATCGGCCGAATGTGCTGGTGCTGGATGAGCCGACGAATCACCTGGACATCCAGTCTTGCGAGGCGTTGGAATCCGCGCTGAGCGATTTCGGGGGGACGATTCTGTGCGTGAGCCATGACCGGTATTTTCTGGACCGGATCGTGTCGCGGCTGCTGATTCTGGATCCGCCGGGGATCGAGCAGTTTGCCGGGAATTACACGGAATGGGCGAGGAAGCGGGCGGATCGCGCCGCCGCCGAGAAGGCCAGGGAAAAAGAGGCGAAGGCGAATCCTTCCAAACGCATTGCCGCGTCGCCGAAGGGAAAAAAGGGAAAGGTGGATAATCCGTGGCTTAGGCCGTTCGGACGGCTTTCGATTGAGGAACTGGAGCGCCAGATCGTGGAGACCGAAACTGCCCTCGCCGAACGTCAGGCCGTTTTTGGCGATGCGGATGTTGCGCGAAATCCGCAGCGATCCCGGAATCTCAATGACGATTACGCGGCGCTCGGCAAAAAACTGAAGCAACTGGAAGAGGAATATTTCGCCAGAAGCGAGAAGTGATTATTCGCTGTGGCCGCCTTTCTCATTCAAGAAATGCGGATCTCACGCAGAGGCGCAGAGCGCAGAGAAAGACGGGGAAGGAGATTTATTTTGTAATTTCTCTGCGCCTCTGCGCCTCCGCGTGAGATTATTTTTCAAGCGAAAAAAGAACGGTCATTCGTCCACCGCGAATCCCTGCTGCTGGTATTCGCTGAGCTTGTACTGCAAGGTGCGGCGGCTGATGCCCAGTTCCACCGCGGTGGCGGTGCGGTTGCCGTGATTGCGGCGAAGCGCGGAGATGATGTGCTCGCGCTCGACATCCTCCAAGGTCTGCACGGGCTCGTCCGATTGCGCCTCGGCGGCCGATTCCTCTTCCAGCGGCTGCGGCATCGGACGGGCGAGGCGCTGGGTGGCGCGGTGAAGGGATTTTTCCAGCTCGCCCAGCGGGCACGGCTTTTCCAGAAAATCGACCACGTCCAATCGGATGGCGGCGCGGGCGGATTCGAGGTTTCCGAATCCGGTCAGGACGATCACCTGATGCTCGGGATGAATGGTTCGGAGTTTTTCGAATAGCTCGATCCCGTTGATGCCGGGGAGATTCAGATCGACGATGCTCACGTCGAATTTGGAGGCGTGCATGAGGCGCAGCGCTTCTTCGGCAGAACGAGCGCCGGCGACTTGAAATCCCCAGGAGGCGATGGCGCGGGTCAGGACATCGCGGAGGCGTACTTCATCATCGACGATGAGCACGCGGACATCATCGGGGGGCGGCGATTTGGTCGCGTTCATTGATCGAGCTCCTCGTTGAGATCGAACGAAGCGGTGGGCAAACTGACGGTGAAACGGCTGCCCATACCCGGCCCGTCGCTGCTGGCGCGGATTTCGCCGCCGTGACGAACGACGATCGCGTGGGCGATGGAAAGGCCCAGGCCGGTGCCGCGGCGGGCGTCCTCGGCGACGCCGGCTTTTCCGCGCGAATCGGTGTAAAACGGCTCGAAGATCTGATCGAGCACGGCGTGCGGCATTCCGCGGCCGGAGTCGATCACGCTCAGTTCCACTTCCCGCCGGTCGGCGGAAATCTCGATGCGCACCTCTCCGGCGGCGGCGGTCGCTTCCAGGGCGTTGAACACCAGGTTCAGCGCCACCTGCTTGATCTCGTCGCTTCGGCCTTTGATTCGATCGTCGATGCCGTTGACGGGGACGATGGTGAGAATCCGGTTGTGGTATTCCGGCATTGCCGAGACGGAAGCCACCACCTCGCGTACGAGAGAGCCGAGCGAAAAGATCGAGGGGGCTTCCTGGGGTCCGCGGCCGAGGGTCAGGAGCTTCTCGACGATCCGCTTGCAGCGGAAGGCTTCCTCGCAAATCACCTGCAATGAGCGGGCGGATTCGTCCTGCGCGGATTGATCGCCGCGCTCGATGGCGCCCAACGACAGCTCGGCATGGGCGGTCATGATGCTCAGCGGATTGTTGATCTCGTGGGCCACGCCGGCGGCGAGGAGGCCGACGCTGGCCAGGCGCTCGTTGCGGACAAGCTGGCGGCTCTTGGCTTCGACCCTCTGCTGAAGGTTGTGGTACAAGTCCTCAAGCCTTGCGGCCATGCGGTTGAAGTTGGCGGCGAGTTCGGCGAATTCCATAGTTCCCTCGGTATCCACTCGGCCGTTGAACCGGCCCGCGGCGATGCGCTCCACGGCCAGCTTCATTCGCGCCAGCGGCCAAAGGATCGAGCGGTACTGGGCGATGCCGATGATCATGGCGATCAGCGCCACGCCCGCCAATAGGCCGGTCATCGAAAACAAAAGTAATTTCAGATGAGCGTTGGCTCGATCGTAGGCGGATTGGATCTGCTGGCGGTAAGTGACGTTGAGTTCGATCATCGGTTTAACGACGGCGTCGAGATGGGCGGCGGGGCCGGAATCGCCGGAAAGATCAGCAGAGGCGGCGGTGTCCAGGGAGCCGCGGACGGTCTGCTCCAAGGCGGCGTTCGGCGAGTCCACATTCTGCGGGAACCCACGGTTGAACAGGTCCAGCGCTCTGCCGAGTTCCACGTGCGCCTGTTGGGCTGGCGATTGTGGATGCCGAGATAAAGCTGCGCCGCGGCGACGTGCGTGCCGACCTCGTAAAGTTTTTCCAGGCGCTGATAGCCGTCGAGCGCGGCGTTGAAGTCGGTCCGCATCTGCTCGATTTCCCAAATGAAGGCGACGCCCGCCAAAATCAGGCTCAGGATGAGCGCGGCGATTTGGTAAGCGAGCTTTCGGCGCAGGGTCATCATACCGGGTGATATCATCGCATAAATGGGGGCGAAAACAGAGCGTTTGGGGCTGCAAAGCCGGCCATTGATGAGGCGGGAGGGTCATATTGGGGTATATAGTTGCACCGGCTTCGTTTCGCGTGGCTGAGCGACTAACGGGCCCAAGGAAAGAGATTCGTGCAAATTTTTCTCGCGCCTACGCTCCGTCGCTCCGTCGCTCCGTCGCTCCGTCGCTCCATCGCTCCATCCCGATCGCGGGCGTGTCGTGGACAGCGGATGAAGCCTCAATTACTCTGGCGAATGCGTATGCGGTACATGTGCGTGCTTCTTATGTTCAATGCATTGATGTATGTCGCCGGCGATGCGAAGGCGGCCTCGCCGGATTTGACGCGGGATTCATCATTGCCATTTCTGAGCCCGGTTTTTGGCGATCACATGGTTCTTCAAAGGGGCAAGCCCAACACCTTTTGGGGATGGTCCAAGCCGGGCGAAACCGTTCACATCGAAATTGGAGATCGTTCAGCGACAGCGACCGTGGACGCGCACGGACGCTGGCAGGCGCAAATCGATCCGCCTACGGTCGGCGGGCCGTACATCGTCAAGATCGACGGACCCCAGAGCGTTGTGTTGCACGATGTACTGGTCGGAGACGTGTGGCTTTGCGGGGGACAATCCAACATGGAGCTTGGCTTGGAATTCGTTCGCAATGGCCCGGCGGAAGTCAAAGCCGCGGATCATCCGGAAATTCGGCTGTATATGGTTCACCAGCAGGTCTCGTATTCGCCAGCCGCGGCGCCGCAAGGAACGTGGAAGGTTTGCTCGCCAACCACGGTGGCGGAAGGCGGGTCGGGCGGTTTCTCCGCCGTCGGATATTACTTCGGCCTTAAACTGCACGATGAACTGCATGTGCCAATCGGTTTGGTTCAAGACTGCGCGGGCGGCACTCCGGTGGAAACGTGGATGAGTCCCGACACGGTGCGCGGGATGCAAGATTTCAAGGCGCAATTGGCGGAAATGGAGCGCCTTCGGGCGCGGGGCGGACCGGAGTATGGCAACTATGTCATGCACTGGTACGACGAATACGATGTTGGACAAAAGGGCAAGACCTGGGCGGCGCCGGATTTTGACGATTCAAGCTGGAAGCGGGTGCGGATTCCCGGCGGCTTCAGCGAGTTGGGCGTGCCCGACACGCCGAGCGTGTGCTGGTTTCGCCGGGAAATCATGCTTCCGGATCCGTTGCCGGCGGGGAGGAGCGTAATTTTTCTGGGCTCGGTCGAAAGGATGGACACGACGTACATCAACGGCCAATGGGTTGGGGCCAGCGCCTGGGTTGAGAATCCGCGGGTTTACTTCATCCCTGCCGGGGTCTTGAGGCCGGGCCGCAATGTAATCGCCATCCGCGTGCTCAAGGTCAAGGCGGATGGCGGGTTCTTATCGCCGGCCCGCACCCTCCGTTTGGTTCTGGGAGACAAAACGTCGATTCCCTTGGCGGGGGAGTGGAAGGGAGCGGTCAGTGTTGACGCTCGGCCGCCGCATCCGTTGCCGATAAGTTACGAGAATTGGCCGGTGATGCCGTGCGTGTTGTATCTGGGGATGCTCAAGCCGGTGACGCCGCTGGCGCTGAGCGGCGTCATCTGGTATCAGGGCGAAGCGAACGCCGAGCGGGCGCTACAATACCGGAAACTGCTGCCCGCGATGATCGCCGATTGGCGCAAGGCATTTGGCCAGGGCGATTTTCCATTTTATATCGTGAGTCTGCCGGCGTTCATGCATCGGCAGTCGGAGCCGGGCGGCGACGATGGATGGACCGAATTGCGCGAGGCGCAGGGCTGACCGTTCGGGACGTTCCAAACACAGCTCTGGCGGTGACCGTCGATACCGGCGATCCCGACAACATTCATCCCAAGCAAAAGCGCATCGTTGGCGAGCGGCTGGCTCTGTGTGCCCTGGCGCAACATTACGGTTGGAAGATTCCTTACATGGGGCCGACGTTCACGGTTCTTGAGCGTTTGCCTGGGGCGCTGAGGCTGCATTTCGATCACACGGATGGGGGATTGGTGGCGAAAGGCGGCGTGCCGAAAGAATTCTCGATTGCGGGAGCGGATGGCAAATGGCATTGGGCCGATGCGAAGATCGAGGGCGACACGATTGTCGTTTCGTCGCCGGATGTTCGCGATCCACGGGCGGCCGCCTACGCGTGGCAAGCGAATCCCGCGGCGACGCTCTACAATGGTGCGGGTCTGCCGGCGGTGCCGTTTCGTACCGATGAGTGAATTTCGATGACCGGGAGTCCTTTATGAAATGGTTGAGGATTTTGTTAGGGGTGGGAATAGTGCTGGGTGGATGGAGTTTGACGGCGGGGGCGGAAACCAATCCGGATCAGCTTGCCCAGGCGACTATCGACAAGGCGCTGGGTTATCTCAAATCCCAGCAAAAGCCGGATGGCGGATGGCAGGGGCCGGACGATCCGCCGGGCATTACGGCGCTGGTGCTGCGCGCGTTCATCTCCGATCCTCAGTACAACACCAATCAGCCGTTTCTGGCCAAGGGATTCGGCAAGCTCCTTTCGTACCAGGTTTCCAACGGCGGGATATATAATCAGATTCTCGCTTGCTATAACACCGCGATCGCGATCAGCGCTTTGGCGGAATCGAAGGATCCGGCCTATCGCGGCGCGATGCTCAAGGCGCTGGATTTCCTGCGAACGCAGCAGTGGTCGGACAAGATTTCCGGGGTGCCGGAGGAGATGCGGGTCAAGAGCCAGCAGGACGTGAGGTACGGCGGATTCGGATACGGCCGCGGGGCCAGGCCGGATTTGAGCAATACGCAAATGGCCCTTGATGCCTTGCACGACGCCGGAGTGAAGTCGAGCGATCCGGCGTTTGCGGCGGCGTTGAAATTCGCGACGCGGTGCCAGAATTTTTCCGAGACAAACGACCAGCCATGGGCGGGCGACGACGGGGGATTCATTTATACGCCGGCCAACGGCGGCAACTCGGCGGCGGGGCAGTTTCTGATGGGGGGTCGGCGGATGCTGCGCAGCTATGGGTCGATGACTTACGCGGGGTTGAAGAGCATGATCTATGCGGGACTGTCGCACGACGACCCGCGCGTGAAGGCGGCGTGGGACTGGATCAGCAAGAATTTCACGGTGGATGAAAATCCGGGAATGGCGGCGCTGGGCCCCGAAAATGCCCAGGGCGGCCTGTATTACTACTTCTACACGATGGCCCGGGCATTGACGGCGTACGGTCAACCTGTCATCGTTGATCCGCATGGCGGCCGTCACGACTGGCGCATCGCGCTGATTCGGAAACTGGCGCAGTTGCAGCGGCCCGACGGCAGTTTCATGGGCCAGCGAAGGTGGATGGAGGACAATCCCGTGCTGGTTACAGCGTACACCGTGACAGTGCTCGAAGGAGCGAAGAAGGACCTGGCGCAACGGCCGGGGTTGTGAGACCGCTTCTGAAGCGGGCTTTTATCGGACTTTCCGGGAGGGGAAAAAAGTGCAGGGCAAACACTGAACAGCCGATTTCCGCTGCAATAGATTGGAGCGCCCGTGGACAAACTCATCCTGCCGAACTTTCATGCGGTTCTGATTCATTTTCCGCTGGGACTGCTGAGCATCGGCGTGGTGATTGAGCTGTTCAGCTTTTTTTGGCGTCGCAGTTCGTTTCGGACGGCCGGGCGTTGGATGATCCTGCTGGGCACGCTGTCGGCCGTGCCGGCCATGACCAGCGGGCTGTACGCTTTGCAGGATGTCGCCGGTCACGGCAACGGGGCCGATTCCTGGATGGAACTGAAGGCGGACAGCAATTTCTCGGCGACGGATTGGCGATTCATCAAGTATCACATCATCCTGAATTCCGCGGCGACGGGAGTGGCACTGGCGGCGGTCGTCATCTGGCTTGGGGCATCGGATTTCTGGCGAAAAATCCTGCGCGTGCCGGTGCTGCTCATGCTGATCGTCGCGCTGGCGCTGATGGTGGATGGGGGGTGGCATGGTGGGGAGATGGTGTATCGGCTCGGATTCGCGGTGCAGGGAAGACAAAGCGTGCTCCCGGACAACCCGGCTCGGCCAGCGGGATGGCGGGACGAAGTTGAATATTATGCGCCGGAAGGGGAGGTGCACCTGCTGCTGGCGGGGTTGGTCTTTGCGTTGGCCGCGGCGGCACTGGGCGTATCGATCCGGCGGGCGGTCATGAACGACAGCGTGCTGGTTCAGCGTGTTCCGCCGACGTACATTCCCGCGGCGGCGGAGGGGCGCCCCAACAAGCCGATATCGCTGCTGCAAGCGCTGAACGATCCGGGGGACGAGATTCCGGTGGTGCCGCGGATTCCGCCGGGAAGGTTCTGGCTGTTGACCGCCCTGCTCGCGCTGGGCGCGATTGCCAGCGGATTGTGGTTTGGCGATTTCTTTCGTCCGTGGCCGCGGATCATCGATGTGGAGCATCTGCGCCGCGCTGGAGCACATCAAGGAGGCCGGAAGCGCACGCGAAGGATTGCACATTGTCTGCGGCGCAGCCATTCTAGTGCTGGCGCTGTCTCTGGCGGTGTTGACGCGGGTGCGCGCCGCGGAGCCGCGTGTTTTTGAGCGCGCTGGCCCTGCTGTTGGTGCTGGTGATGGCGGCGCAGGTGTGGCTGGGGATATTGCTGCTATTCGACGGGGACCGTGGCTCGCTGGCGAGATTCAAGACCGAGGCCGAAGCCGGCGCGCCGCGGCAAATGAACAATCCGCCGGCCACGCAGCCGAGCGTTTCGCCGCCGGCGGCGACGCAGCCGATGGCGCTGGGGCAATAGCGAATTGCCGGATTGCGGCCGGAAGAGCGGATCATTGCATGGGAATGACTTTTTCCACGTTGATGTGGTAGATGCTCTTGATGACGCCGCCGGGGTCTTTGCGAACGTAGACGTGGATCGTGCCCCATACCTTCACCGGAACGTCGTAATAGTAAGCATGCACACCCTTGTCCACGTAGCCGTCAACGAAGTGCTGCGCCAGCGGCGGGCCGGAGAAACAGCAGTGGGTCTTTGAATAGACCAGTTGGAAATAGCTGAGCCGGGAGCTGTCGCCGGCGTAATTGGGGGCCCACATTTCGCCGATGGCCAAGACTTTTTTCCCTTCAAGGTTGCGCCATTTCTGCGGGATGTCCTGCATGGTGGCGTTCATCTGGTCCATGTCGAAGTCGCTCATGGCCTTCAGATCCACTTCCGAGTAACCGCCGTAGTTGTGGATGCCGCCACTGAGGGTTTCGTTGAGCCACCAGAAAAAAAGGAGAACGATCGGCAACGCGACGACCGCGATGAAAACGAGGATTCGCCAGTTCACGCGCTCGGACCAGGGTAGTTTGTCCGACGGCCGCGGGCGTGGACGGTACGAGATGCTGATGGACTTTGTTCCTTCGCCTCTTTCCGTCTGTTTTTCGTCTCCAAGAAGGGTTGGGGGAGTTGCGGTGCTCATTGCTGACACACGGCTCGCGGGCGAGCCGGCCAAAAGTTATTGCGGGGCCGCGCGGACGCTCGTGGCATCCATCTGGAAAATGCTCACGATGAATCCGCCGTCCCTAGTCTCCTTGACGTGAAGCGTTCCCTCGACGACCAGTTCATCGGGGAAATAGCTCACGGCCTTGGACTTGGGACAATGCACGACAATTGTATGCTGTATCTGGGGCGGCTGACCAAAACAGCAGGCGAAAAGGCTGGGGACCAGGGCAAATTCGGAGATTTGCTCGGCCTGATCGAGGGGGATCATGTATCCGGTGGTTTTGAAATGGCATCCGTCGAGCCGCTTGACGTCGTCGGGAATTCCGCCGCCGACGGTGGCGTCGTAATCGAAATTACCCAGTTCCTTAATGGGCATTTCCACGATGTCTCCGGGCTTGGGTGCGGGATGGATATGACGAGGGCCGCCGTCCACGGCCATCGGCACGGACTGCACCGCCACGGGAGCCGCCGGCTTGGCCGGGGGGTTGAGAATCTGATGTCGGCAAACTCGGATCTGCTCCAAAATCGGCCCGAGCTGGTCCGGCTGATCGCTCAGCATCTCCGAGACCTTCTGCAAGAGCGGCAGGGCGGACGCATAATCGCCATGGCCCATGTCTTCGTTGGCATTGAGCTGAAGCTCGTTGGCGAGCGTTGCTCCCGATGGCTGAGACGTTGGCGAGGCATCGGCAAGAACTCCAGCACACATGCCCAAGCTCACCAGCGCGGCGATGATGATTCCATTCAGCTTCATAAAAGGCCCCTTATCCTATCCTTAGGATACCAGAGGTTTAATAAAACAATTCTAGCAAAGTTGCAGAGAATCTTATTAACGTTCCGCTGAATTCGGCGAAAACTCGGCCGGAACCGGCATAAGTTCCGGTTTTATAGCCAGATAATAGAGTTCACCCTCTTGCAGTTCATGCCCGGCCATGGCCTCGGCCTGGGGGCCGATTCCCATATAAATATCGCATCGGCCGCTGGCCCGGATGGCTCCGCCGGTGTCCTGATCGAGCAAAAACCCGCTGAAAGGCTCGAGAACGGTGCCGGTTGTATCGGGAATTCGTGCCCTGACGAAGGCCGGCATCGCGCGGGGATAGATGTCGGTGGTTTCCTTATCCGTGGCGATGGTCGCCAGCGGCGTCACCGGAACATTCAGACTTCCAAACGGCCCGCCCCGGCGCTCGGTGAAGAAAACATAACGCCGGTCGAGCGGAAGATATTTGTCCATCATTTCGGGATGGCTGGCGAAAAACGCCCCCAAACCGCGAAGGCTTAATTGATCCTCGGTGATAACGCCGTCGGCGACCATTTGCCGGCCCGGGCTGGTGTATGGATATCCGTTGGTTCCCGCAAATCCGATCTCGTAGATCCGTCCGGTATCCGGCAGGCGCAGGCGGGCCGAGCCTTGGATCGTGACGACGTAGGCTTCCCACCGGCTCCTGAGCCAAACCAACTCGTCGCCGGCCAGTTTGCCGCCGGTCTCAATTTCCGCCCGCGTGTAATAGGGCACGATCTGGCCGTCGGGTGTTTTTCGCCCGTGCACCTGCCCGGTCATCGGATCGCGATCCAAATCGGACGGCAGCTTGTACAACGGCCACTGGTATTCTCCACCCCGATGCAGGCTGGCATCGTAAATCGGCGTGCAATATCCGGTGAACAGCACGCGGTCGGTGTAGGCCGTTCCATCCGGCGTCGGGGCCCCGTAGCTTTCATAAACGTCGAAATTTTGCGTGATCTGCTGGTCGAACCAGGTCGGGTTCCAGGCGCCCATGGCGACGGCCTGATCGCAAATGCTGTGGAGTTTTTCAAGAGTGGCCGCCGCGCTGGTGAGTGATGTCGAGATAGGGAAAGAACCGTTCGCTGCTGGGCGCGGCCAGGTATTTCAGGCTGTTGTCGATGGCGGTGCGGAGCCGCTCGGGATCGATGGGCTGTTCGGCGAAGTTCGGATATTCGCTCGGGTCGATCTTCCGCAGCGCGACCATGCCGTCGGGCAGCGGCGTGCGAAAGTCGATCGCCCGCGCCGGCGGCGGGGCAGACGCGGGCTTGCAGCCGACTAACCCGATTGCGCCGACAACGCCAAGGATCGAAATACAACGACGCGCAATTGAAACCAACATGATTCCTCCATGAATCGACCATACGGCGGATTCGCTATCGACTTTTCGAAGATGTTAGCCTCTTTTTAGCCCGTTGCGAGAAAAACGGGGCAGACTTTTTTGATCCCCTTGCGTTTATGTCATATCCGACATATATTTCCAGGCCTTCGGCATGGCTGACAAGGCACTCGTTTGGCTGCATGGAGAGGTGAAAAGCCCTCCGTTTTCAGATGGCGCCCGTCGGACAGCGGGATTTCTTCTGAGGCTTGTCCAAAGGGGAACTTCGCTGTCAATGCCAGATTCGAGGCAGATGCCTCAGGTAGGGCCGCGCTGCCATGAACTTAGGATTCGAGATTCAGCAAGCGGTCTGGCCTGGCGCATTATTTACCGGACGGATATTGACGCGGTGGTGATTGGCGACGTGTTTGCCAAGAAAACGCAACAGACTCCGAAAAATGTGATCGAGGTGTGCAAACGGCGGTTCAAACTGTACGACAGCACGAGCCATTGAGGCGCCCATGAAACAGGCCAAACGGAAAAAGCTGGAAAAAGCGGGTTTCAAAGTCGGAACCGTGCAGGATTTTCTTAAGCTCTCCGATGAGGAAGTGGCATTGATCGATCTAAAGATTCGTCTCATCGAGATGCTGAGGACCGTCAGGAAGCAGGGGGGCGTCACACAACACGCGCTTGCCAAACTCATCGGTTCAAGCCAGTCTCGGGTTGCAAAAATGGAACGGGGGACGGCCGACATAAGTCTTGATCTTCTCTGCAAAGCCCTGTTTGCGCTAGGAGTCTCGCGGGGCGAAATTGGCAAAACGATTGCATCGAAAAGAGCGGCGTAGGAGTCTCACGACGCCGCATGCGCGTGGACCTGCTGCTCGGCGTGATAGCTGCTGCGAACCAGCGGGCCGGATTCCACATGCCGTATGCCCTTGGCCTGGCCGCGCATCTTCCAATCCGCAAACTCATCCGGGTGCACCCAGCGCACCACCGGCAAGTGCTGGGCCGTCGGACGCAGATATTGGCCCAGCGTCAGGATATTGCAGCCGATGGCCACCAAGTCGTCCATCACCAGATCGATTTCCTCGTCCCGTTCTCCAAGGCCCAGCATCATGCCGGTCTTGGTGATGAAGCCCTGTTGTTTGGCATTTTGCAGCAATTTCAGCGACCGATGGTATTTTGCCTGCGGCCGGACGGTCGGATAAAGCCGCGGAACGGTCTCGATGTTGTGGTTGAGGATTTCCGGCTGCTGGTCCAGGACTTTTTGCAGCGCATTCCAATCCCCGCAGAAATCGGGGATCAGCACCTCGACGCTGGTGCCGGGCGATTGCAGCCGAATTTGCCGGATCGTCTCGGCCCAGACGCCGGCGCCGCCGTCGGGCAGTTCATCGCGATTGACGCTGGTGATGACGATATGGTTCAGCCCCATCATCCGCACGGCATGTCCCACCCGGCGGGGTTCATCCAGATCGAGCGTCGGCGGCCGGCCCGTCGCGATATGACAAAATCCGCAGCTTCGCGTGCAGACATCGCCCAGGATCATCAGCGTGGCCGTGCCGACGGCCCAGCATTCGCCCATGTTCGGGCATTTGGCCGATTGGCAAACGGTATGCAGCTTGTTGGCGTTGACGAGGTTCAATAATCGGCTGTACCCCTCGCCAGCGGGCATTTTCATTTTGAGCCACGGCGGCTTGCGGCCCTGGTCGGCGGAATTGGGGAGGATATCCAACGATACGGGCATATTTGGTATTTCGATTGTAGGAGACGCATTGCGTGAGAGAAAGTCGCCGATCATCCATTTAGCCCCCGGTGAATCACCGGGGGCCAAATGGGTGAACATTACGGATTCTGGTCTTTCGTTGTATTCTATAGTCCATGCCCATTCGCATCTTGTGCCTCGGCGATATCGTCGGCCGGCCCGGCCGACAGATTGTTCATCAGAAATTGCCGGCACTCGTGCGCGATCGCGCCGTTGATCTCGTGGTGGCCAACGCGGAGAACATCGCCGGCGGCAGCGGGATCACGGCCAATCTCTTCAATAAAATCCGCAGCTACGGCGTCGATGTGGTGACGCTGGGGGACCACATCTATCGCAAGATGGACATCGTGCCAACGCTGCAAAGCAGCGAGCGCATCGTCCGTCCGGCGAACCTGGCCAGCGCGGCGGTGGGAAGGCCGTACACGGTTATCAACACCAACAGCGGCGTGGCGGTGGGGGTGTTTTGCTGTCTCGGCAGGATCTACATGAACATGCCGGCCGACGATCCGTTCGCGGCGGCCGAGCGCGTCCTGGGCGAAATGCCCGAGCACGTGCGCGTCTGTGTCTGCGACATCCATGCCGAGGCGACCAGTGAAAAAGTGGCGATGGGGCATTGGCTGGATGGGCGGTGCTCGATCATCTTCGGGACGCACACGCACGTGCCGACGGCCGATGCACGGGTGCTGCCCGGCGGCAGCGCGTTCATCACCGATCTGGGAATGTGTGGGCCGTACGATTCGGTGCTGGGCCGGCGGAAGGAACGGGTGGTGAAGCACATGACGACGAACATGCCGCATCCGTTCGAGATCGCCACGGGCAACGTCCGGCTGTGCGGTGCGCTGGCCGAGATCGACCCGGAAACCGGCCGGGCGATTTCGATGGAGCGGATCGAAGTACGCGGCGAAAACGCGGATCAGGCGTATGACGCGGATGACAAAGCGGAGGGAAAATCCGAGTGACACGGCTCGTTCCAGGTTTCGGATTTC
Organism: uncultured Phycisphaerales bacterium; assembly: GCA_963771925.1. GTDB lineage: Bacteria > Planctomycetota > Phycisphaerae > Tepidisphaerales > Tepidisphaeraceae > PALSA-1353. The sequence goes on along the minus strand of CAVYVE010000002.1, from coordinate 736,447 downwards.
AGGGGGGCGTGACTTGAACTTCAATGCGGGCGTCGCCGGGGTAAGCATCGCGGTATTTCACAAGCAAATGCTGCACAGGCAGCGGACCGGGCGAGGAAGGATTCAGTTCCATCAGCACCTGATAAGCCAGCGGATGAAGTTGCCACGGAGTGAACTGAATGTCGATGTCGCTGTGATCGGAGAATCGGCGGATTTGTTGGACGGCTTCGATCTGATTGGCCAGTGACGTGCCGTAATAGCCGCTAACGGTCCCGGCGTTGCGGGCGATCGTGACGGCGATTATGAGAACGCCGAGCAGCAGTGATAGTGAATAAATTCCGACCAACGCGCGTACGATCAAGCCGATTTCGGCCGAGCGCCGCATCAGCCAATCGACGGCGAACCATGCGAAAAAAGCATAAACGATCCATGTCGCGGCGTAATACTGCGGGCCGAAATAGAGTCGCTCGATGCCGTCGAGGAAGGTTTGGCAAATCCATATCGCCAGCGCGATGAGACAGAGGTGTTGGGTGGGGTTGGCATCTTCGGGCCGCCGTATCGCCGGCCATGCTTGTGGAACGGCTAGGGCCATTCCGAGCCAGACAGCGGGCAGTGCGATTCTTGCGATCCATTGCGCGATGGCGACGACGGACTGGAGAATTTTTGACGCATGGTCCTGCCAGCCGTCTCCGGGAACAGTGCCGGCCACGCCGAGAGTCAAATAATGTCCGCCCAGCAGCGGAGAGAGCCATCCGAATATGGGAGAACGATCCTGCGGAATGTCGGCCTGAGTGTGCGTTAAGAAGAATGCCAGGTAAGGCCAAAATACATAAATACAAAATAAGGCGATCACACCGAGGCTCCACTTCCATCTCCAAAGCTGCCGGCGATGGAACATCAGCAGGTGCAGTCCGACCGGCAGCACCAGGGCCACGGCGGTGAGATGAACCAGCGGCAACAGGATGCAACACAGAAAGGTCAGACAAAGCGAGACGGCCGAAGGATTTTCCAAAAAAGCCGCGTAGGCAGCCAACAGGACCGCGGAGATGGGAATGCACCACGTGCTGTCCCACAGCGAGCGGCTAAAGAGCCAGAGCCAGGGGGAAAGCATCGTAATTACCGCAAACCAAGCGCTGAGCCGAAGGGTTCGCGTCAGCCAATAGAGCGACAGCGCCGTGATCGAGGTAAACAGAACTGCCCGGCAGGCGAGGATGCCGACAACATTATGCGTGAAAACCAACAGGATTTGGTCGATCCAGACGGGAAGGGGGCCGTATCGGGCACCGCGCGTGCCTTGCAGACCGTAGGGGCAGGGGGTGAATGGGAGGTAAAAGCCGTATAGATGGCTGGCCGTCCGGTTGTAGCGGATGGCCATCTCCATCATGATCGGTTCGTCGTTGACCCAGGAGCCGTCGCCGGGACGGAGCGCCGTCAGCGCGACGATCAAAAGAAGGAGAAACTCGGGCCGGAGTTTTGAATTTCTCACTTGGACTTATTTTCGCGCAGAGCGTTTTTCAGGGCCAGCATTTCCACGGCCGCGTCGGCGGCGCCGGCCGGCATCGAGCCTCTGTCTCGCCTGCTCCTCGGTATTGGTCGTCAAAACGCCGAAAATGACCGGAAGGCCCAATTCGATCGCCACCTGTTGAATACCCCGGGCCGCTTCGCCGGCGACGAAATCGAAATGCGGCGTGTCGCCGCGAATCACCGCCCCCAAACAGATGACTGCCGCAAACTTTTTAGTTTGCCCGGCGAGCTTCGCCGCCACCGGCAACTCAAACGCCCCGGGAACACGATGGATTTGGACCTTCGAAGGATCGATCCCCAACTCAGTCAATCGCCCGATGCAAACCCCCAGCAACTCGTCCACGATCTGCTGGTTAAACCTCGCCGCGATGACGGCGATCCTCGCCGATGCCGAAACTTTCGCTTTTCGCGCCGCCGGTGGCTTGTTACTCATGGCCTCAGTTATCGCTCGGCTTTGAGATTTCCACCAGCACCTTGCCCATCGGCCCGGCCGCGAGGCGGTCAAAAGCCGCGTTAAGCTGATCGAATGGGAAAATGCGATCGACGACCGGCTTGGCCCCGGTTCGCCGCAGCATTCCAACCAGGGTTTCCCAGGCGGCCCGAGCCTCGGGCGGCGTGTAGCTGCCCACGGCTACCCCGCCGATGCAGATTCTGCGGAAAAAGAGCGAAGCCGTATTCAACTCCGGCACCGGCCCGGCCAAGCGGCCGACGACGCTGACCTTCGCCCACATTCCGAGCGTGGCGATCACCTGGTTGAACATTTCTCCGCCAACATTGTCGATCGCAAGATCGACCCGCCGCGGCGCCAGGTATTTTTTCAGGTTCGTCGGCCACGCCGGGTCGGACGGATCGATGGCATGATCGGCCCCGATCTGCCGCAGGATTTTCAGCTTGTCGGCGCTTCGAGACAGCGCGACAACGGTATGTTGCAGCGCCTTGGCCAACTGCACGCTTGCGACTCCTACCCCGCCGGATGCTCCGGTGATGAGTACGACGCCCGGTTGCAATTCGCCCCATTGCGTCAGGGCTTGGTGGGCCGTCAGATAAACCAGCGACGCGCCGGCCGATTCCCGCGTCGTCCAGTCATCCGGCGGCACGGCGATCGATTCAGTCGAAACCGCCACGCGCTGCGCGAGGGTGCCCCAGCGGTTGACGCCCGTGTCGCCGCGAAGGATCAGCACCCGCTGGCCGACGGCGAATTTCCCGACGCCCGCTCCGACCGAACGGATGATCCCCACGCCGTCGCGCCCCAGCACGTGCGGCATCGCCGGCTTGGCCGGATATTCTCCCTGCGCCAAATGCCGATCGGCCGGGTTCAGCGCCGCGTATTCCAGATCGACGACGACTTCCCCGTCGCCGGGCGTCGGATCGGAAACATCCGCCAGCCGCAGCCGATCCAATCCGCCCAGATCATCGAGCAACCATGCTTTCATGTCACGAAAATACCCCTAAACCACGAAGACACGAAGATCACGAAGACGGACACGAAGAATTAATTGCATTTCTTCGTGTCCGTCTTCGTGATCTTCGTGTCTTCGTGGTTAAATTTGATTGCCTTACTCTTCCTCCACCTTCGGCTTATATTGGCTGGCGATCTGCTGCTGCACCTGCGGGGGGGCGGGCTCGTAATGGCTCAGTTCCATCACGAAACTTCCCTGGCCGCCGGTGACGCTCTTCAATTGCGATTGATACTGCATCACCTCCGCCAGCGGGGCCATGGCCCTGATCTGGGCCATGCCGCCGGGCAGAACGTCCGTGCCCTGAATCCGGCCGCGTTTGCCGGAAAGATCGCCGGTGATCGTCCCCATCTTGTCTTCCGGGACGGTCACTTCCATGTTGACGATCGGCTCAAGCAGCACGGGCCGGGCCTTGATCACGGCATCCTTGAACGCATATTTGCCGGCCGTGCGAAAGGCGACTTCCTTGCTGTCCACGGGATGGTGCTTGCCGTCGGTGACGCAGACGCGGATGTCCTGCAATGGATATCCCGCGACCACACCCTGCTCCAGGAGATCGCGGACGCCTTTTTCCACGGCCGGGATGAATTGCCCCGGAATCGTGCCGCCGAAAACTTCGTTGACGAATTCAAATCCCTTGCCGCGCTCCAGCGGCTCGACGCGCAGGAACACTTCGCCGAACTGTCCGGCCCCGCCGGTCTGCTTCTTGTGCCGGTGATGCCCGTCGGCCTTCATTGAAATTGTTTCGCGATAGGCGATTTTCGGCGGCTTGGTGTCGACGTGCAGGCCGCGGTTGGCCAGCTTTTCCAGCAGCAGCCGCAGGTGAAGTTCGCCCAGGCCGTTGATGACGACTTCATGCGTTTGCCGGTCGGTCACCCAGCGGAACGTCGGATCTTCCTCGGCGATCTTGGCGAGCTGGATGGAAAGTTTCTGTTCATCGCCGCGAGCCTTGGGCGTGATGGCCAGACCGTACATCGGCGTCGGAAACGTCAGCGGGCGCAGGTGAACGTTGTCCAGCGAGTGATCGTCGTGCAGGACGTCGTTGGTATGAATCTCCTCGATCTTGGCCACCGCGCCGATGTCGCCGGCGATGATGTCCGTCGCCTCCCGATGCTCCTTGCCCTGGAGGTGAAACACATGGCCGAGCTTGATCGGCTTTTTGTTGGATCCGATGTACACCTGCGATTGGCCGGAACATTTTCCCTGGTGGATGCGGAAAACCGCCAGCTTGCCGACGTACGGATCGGTCGTGACCTTGAAGACATGGGCCAGCAGGGGCTTGCCCGGATCGCTGCGGTATTCGAAGGGGAATTCTTCCTGAGGCTGTCCCGCCGCCGACCCGCCGCGAAAGCTGAGAAACGGCCGCGGATTACCCTCCTCCGGCGAGGGGAAATGTTTGGCGATGGCATCGAGCAGCTCGGCGATGCCCACGCCGCCGCGCGCATCGGTGAACAGAATCGGAATGACGTGCGCCTCGTCCATCGCCCGCTCGAAAGGGGCGTGAAGGACGTCGTAATTCGGCTCCTCCCCGCTGAGATATCGCTCCATCAGCGTGTCGTCCAATTCCACGATCTGATCGAGAATCGCGGTGTGCGCTTCGGGAACCGAAAGAACATCGCTTTCACCATTTTTGTTCAGCAGACATTCCACTACCGCCTTGCCGCCGCCGGTGGGAAGATTGATCGGCAGGCACTCATGGCCGAACACGTCTTGAATCCGCGAGACGAGCGTTTCGAGATCGAGGTCGGGCAGATCGATTTTGTTGATGACGATGGCGCGGGACTATTTCGCGCGCGGGCGACTTCCATCATTCGCCGGGTGACGACTTCGATCCCACTCTGGGCGTTGACGACGACGATCACGGTCTCGACCGCCGGCACCGCGGCGATGGCATGGCCGATCAGGTCCGGGCTGCCTGGCGTGTCGATGATGTTGATCCGCTTGCCGAGGTGATCCGCATGAAGCATGGCCGAATAGATGGAATGGCCGTGTTCCTTTTCCTCTTTTTCAAAGTCGCTGGCGCTGCTGCCGTCGGTCACGGAAGCCTTGTGCTTGATGGTCCCGCTGGCATAGAGCATGGCATCGATCAGCGAGGTTTTTCCGCTGCCGCCATGGCCGACGAAGACGACGTTTCTGATGTCACCCGTGGTGTAGGAAGGCATGAGTGGCTCCTGATGAGTGGCTTCTGGGCTGAAAGCGAAAAGCCAGTATAGAACGCCATAAGCCGCGGGCAAGCCGAAAGTTTTGAAGCGCCAGGACGGGGATGTCACCCCGGTTCCTGGCTCCGAAAAGCATTGGCTATGATGGTGCGCGATAGAGGTGGCAACACGGCGGCTGAAGCCGCCGCGCCGCGTTGAAATCATCGGTCGCCGCTACTTTTTCTCGACCCACCCCAGGTCGTGCCTGCCGAACGCAGGCTGCGCCGGTCCCGCGCCGGGGCGGCCCATCTCACGGCGTTCTCGATCACCTTCAGCACGTTCGGATCGTGATAGGTTGGAAAAGTCTCGTGCCCGGGTCGGAAATAGACGATCCGGCCCAGGCCGCGCCGCCAGGTGCATCCGCTGCGGAAGACTTCTCCCCCGGCGAAGGTGCTGATGAGAAACGTGCATTCCGGCTCGGGAATGTCGAAAAACTCGCCGTACATTTCTTCCTTCGGAATGACGAAATGATCGTCGATGTCCCTGACGATCGGATGGCCCGGCTGCGTGACCCACAGGATCTCCCGCTCGCCGTCGTCGCGCCATTTCAGGTTGCAGCTTGTCCCCATCAGCTTCTGGAAAATCTTGGAAAAATGCCCGCTGTGCAGCACGACCAGGCCCATGCCCAGAAGAATGCGGTGGTACAGCTTTTCGACGATCAGGTCCTTCACGTCGCTGTGGGCCATGTGGCCCCACCAGGTCATCACGTCGGTATTGTTGAGAACTTCGTCGGTAAGGCCGTGGTCCGGCTCATCCTGCGTGGCCGTGTGAACGTCGAGGTCCTTGCATTTTCGCAGGTGCGAGGCGATCGCCTCGTGCATTCCCCGCGGATAGATTTCCGCGACCTTTGGATTTCGCTTTTCATGACGATATTCGTGCCAGACGGTAACGTGAATGGGCATAGATGTCTCCGGATCAAGCCAAGAAAATAGCGATCCGGGGAAGGACGGGCAAGGGAAGAATCTTCGCGATCAAAAGAAGCCGGGGCGAGAACGCCCCCGACCGAGGCGAGGATGCCCAGGTTTTGTTTACAGTTCGGATTCGCCGCAGCCGATCTCGTGCACTTCGCGATATTCCCCATCCGTGCGTTCGGATGCGGAATACGGAACGGGGTATTGGCCGATCGCCTCAACCTTGAAGAACGTCGGCGTCAGCTCGTTTCGCTGGAGCCAGCCGAGAATGACCAGTTCCAGCGCCTCGTCGAGGTTTTCAATCTGTTGTTTGGAAAGTCCGGTAAGATAGGACGACGCGGCATCGTCAAACTCTTCTCGTGCACGGGCGGTGATATTTGCCAGAACGCCGCGAGCGTGCCCCGCGGCCTTTGGATCGCCCGGGACACGCTGAGCGACGTAAACGGTCGTCGGCGTATCGGCGCACCGCCGGGCCGCTTCGATTGCTTCGGTTAGCGCCTCTTCCCGGCTGCCGTAACAACCGCGATAGAGTTCGCCGTTCAGTGAATATGCGTATTTGCCTGCCATGAGATTCCCTACTCCATACATACGATTGCAACGCCGCTGGGGCAAACGGCCCCTTTTTGAATGCAGCGACCGGCGTTCAATTCCAGCTTGCTATTAGACATACGCCGCAATCACCTCATCGGTTTGATACGACCCCGCGGGTTAGAATGTGAGGAATGTAACGAACTTGCGGTTGGGCCCGATAACCGGCGCCATTATCCCTTCATTCCGGTCGTTGCGATGCCTTCGATGAAAGTCCTTTGAGCCATAAAGAACAGCACCAGCACCGGAAGAATGACCAGCACGCTTGCGGCCATGAGTTGGTTCCACGGCGTCGCGCCGTTTTGCGATTGGAACGTCTGCAGACCCAGCGACAGCGTGTATTGAGAAGGATATTGCAGATACACCAGCGGTCCCATGAAATCGCGCCAAGCCCAGAGGAATGTGAACAGAGCGACCACCGACAGCGCCGGCCGCGACAGCGGCAGCATGACCCTCCAGAAAATGCCCAGTTCGGTGCATCCGTCGATTCGGGCTGATTCGGAAAGTTCCTCCGGAATCGTCACAAAGAATTGCCGCAGCAGGAAAATGTTGAACGCCGATCCGAACCACTGCGGAACCCACAACGGCTTGAAGGTTCCCATCCAATCGAAGGGCGTGTGTTTTCCGAGCCAGATGAAGATGACGAACAGCGGCCCCATGATGACGGGAAAGGGGATCATCATGGTGCTGAGCACCAGGGCGAAGAGAAAGCCGCGCCCGCGGAATCGAATCCGGGCGAACCCGTAGGCCACCAACGCGCTGGAAAGCGTCGTGCCCAGCACGGAGAGTACAGCAACGATGAGGGTGTTGCGCGTCCAGAGCCGGAAATTGGTGTGATCGCTGGAGATGGCCAGGGCGTAATTCTTTGGGATGCCGTCCGCGTTGGTTTCGATATGCCGCGGAAACCAGCGGGGGGGATATGCCATCACCTCCCGATCGGGCTTGAGGCTCGTCGAGACCATCCACAGAAACGGAATCACGGCCAGCGAGCAGACCACGATCAGCGCGCCATACGTCGCGATCAAGGCCCAGAAATTCGTTCGCTTGCCGCTCATTTTCCCTGGTAATAGACCCATCTTTTGCTCGACCAGAAGGCGATGCCCGTCAGCGCCAGCACCAGCAACAATTGAATCCACGCCAAGGCGCTGGCGTAGCCCATGTGCAGAAACGAGAACGCGTTGTCGTAGAGGTAATAGGTGTAGAGATAGCTGGCGCGATCGGGTCCGCCCTGGGTCATCATGAACGGAATATCGAAGACCTGAACCACGGTGATGACGGCCATCACCAGATTGAAAAAGATGACCGGCGAGATCATCGGCAGGGTGACGTGATAAAGTCGCTGCAAGGCGCCGGCGCCGTCGAGATCGGCCGCCTCGTAGAGTTCGCGCGGGACATCCTGCAATCCGGCCAGATAAATCACCACGGTGTTGCCCACGCTCCACACGCTCATCAGCGCCAGCGAGGGAATCACCCAATCCGGCTGATCGATCCATGCCGGCCCCCGCACGTGAAGCAGCGAGTAGATCGGGCTCAGCGCCCAATTAATCAGCCCCAGTTTCTGGTTGAACAGCCATTTCCACAGAATCGCCGCGGCGATGGTTGGAACCAGCGACGGCAGGAAAATGATCGTGCGGAAAAATGGCTGGCCGATCACCCGGCGATTCAGCAGGATCGCCAATGCCAGCGAAACCCCCAGCCCAGCCGGAACCGAAAGCACCCCGTAATACAACGTATTTTTGAGCGAGAGCCAGAAAACGTGGTCGTGAACGAGAAACCGGTAATTCTGCAAGCCGACGAACACCGGCCGTTGGATCAGGTTGTAATCGCACAGACTGTAGTAAAGCGACATGGCGATCGGCAACAGCAGGAACACGGCGAATCCCACGAGCCAGGGCGAGATAAACGCCAGGCCCTTGGGGATGTTTCGGGTTTCGATCGCGGTTCGGGGCATTACTGGCTCCGTCGTCGGATTTCCTGTTTCGCCTCGAAATCGTCATAGCGAGCCTGGAGCCGTGTCTGCGCTTGCCGCAGCGCCTTGGCCGGATCGAGCGTGCAGCGTCACCACGCCCTGTGCCAGGGCGAGCAAGTCCTGCCCCGCTTCCGATGCGATGGGGCATTGCATCGTGGAGTGCGCGTTGGGGCTCCAGGCCAACGTCTCGAAAACCCGGATGTACGGATTGGGGTGATGAGTGAGAAAATATTTGCTCACCTTGGCCAACGGGGAATTCTTGCAGTGTAACATGCAGAGCTTTTCCATCACGTCCTGGCGATTGACGTAGGCGATGAATTCAAACGCTTCGGTCTTGTGTTTGGCCCCGACCGGAATGGCCAGGGTGTCGAACGGGGCGTAGGTGACCAGCTTCTGTCCCACCGCCGACGGGAACGGCGCCGCCGCCCATTCGTGGTCCATTTCCGGCTTCCAGTGATGGATGTAATTCGCCATCCATGGACCCTGCATTTCCATGGCGACGGTTCCGGCGATGAATTCGTTCTCGATGGAATTGAAGCCGCCCTGGGAGGTTTGCATTTCCGTCACCGCGTCGACGCCGAGCCGGATGGAATAGCTTTGGATCCATTTGAACGCGGCGATGACGCCCGGGGTGGTCAAGGTGAAGCGTTTTGTCTTCGGGTCCCATTCCTCGGCGCCGAACCAAAACGGCGTGTCCACGATATACCATCCCGGCAGCATCGGAAGATAACCGGCGCGATCCAGATGTTTTCTGCCGTCGGGTCCGATTTTGAACGTGTTCAATGCCGCGGCATATCGGTCCAGTTCCTGGAGGCTCTGCGGCGGACGGTCCGGATCCAAGCCGGCGGATCGCAGTTTCCGGGCGTTGTCGTGAAAAATCTTCGTGTTGTAAAACAGCGCGATCGTCGCCGGCGTGCTGATCAGGGAATACAGATGCCCGTTATAATGGCATCCCCGCCAGTAAACCGGCTTGTAATATCCCTGGGCGATTCCATGCGCCGCGGCCATGTCTTCCAGCGGCTGCAGCGCTCCGAGTTCGCCGAACTGCACGACGTCCGTATCCCACAGCCCCGCCACGTCCGGCGGCTCGCCGGCCGCGGTCGCCATCAGGGTCTTCGTGTCGATGTTGCTCATCGACAGCATGCTGACGTAGATGTGTTTTTCCCTGCCGACGGTGTTGTTGAAATCATCGACGATCTGCTGGATGGCGTCCTGTTCGACGCCCGTCCATTTTTCCCAGTATTGAACGATGACATCGCCGCGCCGATCCGCTGGGACCGCCGGCGCCAGTTGCCAGAGGAGCAACCAGACCGCCCCCGCAAGCATGGCCAAAAAGATGAAACGGGAAACGTATCGCAATCGAGCCAATGGTCGTCCATCGGCTGGTGCAGTTCAAGACGCGCACTCAGGTGGCGGCGACCAACTCGGGTTCTTCCAGCCGCTCTCGCCGAGCGATGGCCTGCTGGTAGATCTGCAGCATCAACCTGTAATTGCGAGCGGCATCATATCGGCCCACAAATTCCTCGCGCCCCCCGGCGCATCTCGGCAAGTGCCGGCCGATCGCGGGAAAGCTCCAGGATCGTCTTCGCCATGGCTTGTGCGTTGCCAGGCTCGAACAGCGCCGGTTCGGCGTGGCTGGATCAGCTCTTTCATTGATCCCAGGTCCGAAGCCGCCACCGGCGTTCCGCATGCGAATGATTCTATGATCGTCCGGCCGAACGGCTCGTACCAGAGCGAGGGAAACACCAGCATCGCCGCGCGGCGCATCAGGTCGATCACTTCGGCCAGCGGTTGGCGACCGAGCCAATGGATCGCCGGTTGATTTGCGGCCGCTTCCCGAACCGCGTCGGCCAACGGTCCGTCGCCGCAGATTTTCAGCGGCAGCTCATTGCCGATGTGCTTCCATGCCTCGAGCAGCGGGCGGATTCCTTTTTCCTCGGCGAGCCGGCCGACGAACAGGGCATATCCGCCGTCGCCCGGTCCCTCGCCGGGATCGGGGTCCAGAAAATTGGGTTTGACGTGCAGTTGCTGCGGATCGAATCCGGCGGCGAGAAATTTGTCGCGGGCCGATTGCGTCAGGGCGATGTAGGCATCTACCTTTTCGGTGTAGGTGCCGATGGCCCGATGCACGCCGAGCATGACCGCCGCCGCGGCCGTGGCGGCGCGGCTGCCGCGATAGCATCCGTGCACGACTCCCTGCACGGGCAGCCGACCGACGCATTTTTCGCACGGCTTGCCGTCACGGAACAGGGTCGCGGCAGGACAGATCAGGCGATAGTTATGCAGCGTCTGAACGACCGCCGCCCCGGATCGGTGGGCCGCTGAATACACTGCGGGCGACAGAAGCGGAAAGGTATTGTGGAAATGCACGATCTGGGCGCCATGCTGGCGCGTCCGCCGGGCGATTTCGTCGGCGGCGCCGCGGTTCCAGACCGTCGCCGCCGCCAGCTTCAGTTTCCCCATCAACTCGATCTGGTCGTTATGGACCGCATAGGTCTGCACATCGTGGCCGAATTGCCGCAACAACTGCGCTTCCGCCGCAAAGACCTGGTCCTCGCCGCCGGCCTGCTGGTAGAAGTTGTGACAGATCAGGACGCGCATAATCCCAACGCCTCGACGGCTTTTGATTTTCGTTTGCGTCGCACGGTTACAGGCTTTTGAATCGGCGGCGGCTTGGGTGGGTCCATCACTTCGGGACAATTTCGATAAATCCACACCGCTCCGATCCCGGTGCCGTAGACGCACCAGAACCAGATGCCGCCAACCGGCCCTTCCAGAAACACGTCGAACGACGCATTGATCAAATAGGCCAACCAATAGATAAACAGAAAAGTCAGCAGGTTGAACCAGCGCTTCCGTCCGCGCCGATTTGCCGAGAACGCACTTGAAACCAGGCCGTATCCAAGGGTCAACTGGCAAACGGCCCAGAGGAAGAGCATCGGCACGCCGCCGCGCACCAGCATCGTCAGGTGACCGTTATGCGGGCTGCGGAGGCTGTGGTCGGCTTCAACCTGGAATCCGTCGTCGTCGGCGAGGTTAATGCCGAATCCCTTGCCCTTCCAGAAGTACGGTCCGTGGATGGTGTAATTGATGATGGTGTCCCACCACAGCAGGCGCCACTCCTTGCTGCCGGAGAGATTTTCATCATTGGAGTCGGAGTAAATGCTTTTGAAATTGTTGACGATCTGGTCGGCGGAAATGTACCGACCGTGTTCCTCGGTGGATGTTGCGATGCGAATATTGAGGAGCCACATCACCACCAGGCCGATTGCCATTGCCGAAAACAATCCCCACGGCAGGGGTGATCGGGGGCGGAGCATGGTGGCGATCGCCGTGCCGGCGCCGAACGTGACCATCGCCGCCCGCCCCGTGAAATAGAGAACGAGGTTGAGGATCATCAGCGGCACGATAAACGCCGTCTCCAATCCTCCCACAAGCACGGCAAACGCGAAGATGCCGGTGAGATGCACCACCAGATCACCCCCCTTGACCACGATGTATGGCACGTTTTGCACCACAGGGCATTGGGGAGATGGTCATCGGCGAAGACCGTTATGCAAAAGGAAATCGGCGCGACGATGAGGAGCCATTTGGCGAACACGCGGAATTTGTCCTGCAGGAAAAGGAGCCGCGCGGGCTCGGCGGCCAGCAGACTGGCGAGGACGATGGCGAAAATTCCCCACATCCATACCGCCGCGTCGCGCAACGCATCCACTCCGTATTTGTCGAGATAGGGAAGGGTCCGCAGCGTTCCCCACGCCATCAGTGCCAGCAGCGGCCAAAGCCAGGCGGTGCGCAAAACCCGGCTCCAGTTTTCGCTGAAGAGCAGGGCGACCACGCCGTACATCATCGTCGCTTCGCCGACGTACAACGGAGGCACGCCGAGGTAGGCGAATCCCTTGCCCAGCAGCGCATAGCCCAGCAGAAGGAAACAGAGCAGGCGAAGGAATCGGTCCGGGTGTGACATTAGTGCGCTCCGGCGGTTTGGAGGCTCGCGGAGGGTTGGGGCGGGTGCATTTCACCGCGGCGCCGGCGAACGGCCGAGGGAAAGCAGTCTTCCAGAAAACTGGAAATCCCGTCGGCGAACTTGTCGATCCCGAACTTTTCCAGGCAAGATTGCCGCGCCGCCAGGGCCATGCGCTGGCGCGTTGCCGGATCGGCGGCCAGTTGAACGATCGCGTCCGCGAACTCGCGCGCATCGCCGGGATTCACGAGCAAGCCGGTTTTGCCGGATTCCACCAATTCCACCAGCGCTCCTTCGCGCGCCGCCACGACCGCGCATTTTGCCAGCATCGCCTCGACGACCGCCAGGCCGAATCCTTCTTCGCGGCAGGGATGGATGTAGATGTCCACCAGACCCAGAATTCTGCGCACGTCCGAGCGCGCCCAGAAAATGAATTCGCGGATCGCCCGGCCCCGACGCGGCCAGACGGCGCACCGATTCCATTTCCCGGCCCACCCCGATCAGCAACAATTGCACATCCAGGTTCCGCCGAACCAACTCGTGCACGGCGTTGATGGCGGTTCGGTGATCCTTCCAGGCGACGAATTCGCCGATGTAGGCCAGAACCAGTCCCCGCGGCGGCAAACCCAACGATTGGCGCATTTCCGGGCCGTAGGGCTGGTGTTGCGGATCGTCGGCGATGTCCTCGACGCCATTGTGGACGACTTGGGCCGCGGCGCGGTGGCCGGCGGGAAGATGCGCCGTCCGGGCCGCCCACGAGACGAAGAGCATCGCATCGTCCTGGCTGAGGAATCGGATCAAGCCGCGGCGGAATCTTCCTTGCAACGTTCCACGGATGGCGTGAATCCAGAAGACCACCCCGACGCCGCGCCGGCGGGCCGCCCATTTCGCGCAGAGGTAGGCCTTGAACGTCGTGGCGACGATGATGTCGATCCCGCGCTCTTCGATCAGCCAACCGAGCCTCTGCGCCGGCAGCCGATATCCCCGGTCTCCGATGCAGCGCGGTTCGATGTTCAGTGTGGCAAAGGCCTCCTGCATCTGCCTAGACGGCTCGTCGAAGCTGGCGACGTGAAACTCGATATTCTGCGGGTCGGTACCCCGGGCCAAATAGAGCAGGCATCGCGCCACGCCGCCGTGGTGCGGCAAGTCGCGGTGCAGGAAAAGCACCCGCAGCGCCCCCGGACACAGCGGCGCGGGCGGCGCGGACAGTGCCTCCGTCGCCGCCGGTTTGCCGGGCCGACTTGGGAGACGGTCGCCAGCATCGCGAGCACCCACATCGAGGTTTTTGCGAAGAAGACGAACAACATGCGTTCTCTCCGGCGGCCATCCGCGCCTTAAATGGCATCGGACAATTGCCCCGCCAGCGCGACTCCGGCGCTAACGTGCGGCCGCGCGTCATACTCCGGCTGAACAACCAAAGCGTGATGTGATGCATGGCGTAGGTGATGACGATGCTCCAGCAGACGCCCGCGAGCCCGAATTCCCGGGTCATCGCGATGCCCAAAGTCACCGCGCCCACGGCGGCGACCACGCTGCCCCACAGCACCGCGTTCAACTTTTGCCGCGCCCGCAGCAGCGAGCCGTACACGCCGCACATCCCCGCGATCACCGGCGATAATCCCAGAATCCAGATCAGGCTCGAATACTCCAGGTATTTCCCGCCGTATACCAACTTCACGACCTGATGGTCGAACAATCCCAGGATCAGCCAGTAACACAGCGGGGCGCCGGCCAGGACCAGCAGCGCCAGCCGGTGCAGCCGCTTGCCCTCGGCGGTTCTTCCGGTTCGGACGAACGCGGGCAAAAGCAGCAGGCACAGCGCCGCGCTGGCCTGCATCAGGGGCATGAACAGAGTCGACAGCGCCGCAGCGCCCCGGACTGTTCGAGCGTCGCCATCGTCGGAAGCAGGAAGTAATAGATGTTGCCGGGAATGAATCCCAGAATCTGCGTCGCCGTCGCCCAGCGTCCGTATCGCAGGTGCTGGGCGATGACGTCCCGCACCATCGGGCCACCGGGGCGCATCTCGACTTGCCCGATCCCCAGTGCGACTCCGGCGACGAGGCTGCTGAAGGCGATCATCATCAGCGCCGAGCCGATCGTCAGCGTGCCCACCGCGTGGATCACCACTAGCGTCGTCATCATCAGCACGAAGTAGCCGAGTCCGCCCATCGCGGCTCTTTTTGGATTGAACTGCCCGTAGCACGTTCGCCGCATGAGCCAAAGGAACAGAATGAACGGCCCGGCGGCGGCGAACCAGTACATGGCCCGCGCCAAATCCTCTTGTCCGCGAAATCCCAGAAACCATCCGACCGCCGCGAGGATTGCCGAGGCGCCCAGCGACACCGCCAGATGTCCGTGAATCAGTACGCCGAAATATTGCTTGTGTCGATTCCGATAACGGTCCGGCGAAAAGACCAGCATCGGTTCGGTGAGCAGCGACGTGTGAATCACGCCCAGCGCCAGAAACGCGGCGAAGGCCGTGGCAAACGCGCCGTATTCCATCGGCGAGAGCCACCGCGCCAACAGCACGTTGACGATGCAATTTGACCCCGCGAAGAGGCCCTGGTCGGCGACCGCCCAGAATCCCTTGCGGAAAATCGTGCTGGCCGATCCGCTTTCCACCGGCGCCGGTTCGCAATTCAGCGCGACGGTCATATTCCAACCTCTCGGCGTGGGAGGCATCGCTGGCGAAGCCGCTTCAGCGCGTTCAGCGCGCACAATCCAATAAAGATGCTGTTGGTGATGAGATAGCGCTTCCAGAGCCGCCCCGGTTCCTGGCTTAGCCTGAAGAGCCATTCCAATCCCCACCGCTGCATGAGCGCCGGGGCGGTGCGTTTGCTGCCGGCATGGAAATCGAACGCGGCACCGACGCAAAGCTGAACGGCGCGGATTTTATCCCGGTTTTTGTCGGCGAAGGTTTCCTGACGCGGAACGCCCAGGCCGATGAACGCCACCGCCGCGCCGCTGCGGTTGATCTTCTGGCACAGCGCGTCGTTTTCCTCCGCGCTGAGCGGCCGGAACGGCGGCGAATCAGCCCCGGCAATCCGCAAATCGGGAAACATCTCCCGCAGGCTCGATGCCAGCAGCGCCAGGACCACCGGCGTGCTGCCGCAGAGAAAGATGCTCAGGCCCAGTTCGGCGCACCGCTGGCAGACCAGCCACATGACCCGCGGGCCGTACACGCGGTCTTCCAGGCCCGCTTTGTGAAAAAAGTTCATCGCCCAGCGGACCGGCTGTCCATCGGGGCCGACGATCTGACAGGCGTTCACGCGGCGTCGAAACTCGGAATCGGTGACGGCGCTGACGATGCCGTGGACCGCCAGAAACGTCGCCACCCCGCCCTGCCCGTTGACGGCCGCGCCCATCACCGCATCCACCACTTCCTGATAACGGGTGATGCTGACCTCGACGCCGAACAGGTTCTTCTTCGTCGGCCAATGGAATGGAACATCGCTTGCCATGGTCGTATCCGAGCTTCCTGTTGGAAAAAATCCCGCCGTGCGTCCCGTGAAACTATCGTCCTCGCCGCGTCAGGACGGATGGAACCGTCAGCAGGATCAACTTGATATCCTGCCAAATGGACAAGGCCCGAATGTAACTGCGGTCCATGCGAATCCATTCGGCGAAGCTGACATTGGAGCGGCCCTTGATCTGCCAGATGCAGGTCAAGCCCGGCGTGACGTCGAGCCGTCGGCGGTGCCACGTCGCACAGCGGTTGCTTTCCTCCACCGGCAAGGGGCGGGGACCGACCAGCGACATTTCGCCCTTGAGCACGTTGAAAAGCTGCGGAAGCTCGTCGAGGCTGCTTTCGCGAAGAAACCGGCCCACCCGCGTGATGCGCGGATCGTGCTTGATTTTGAAAGCGGGGCCATCCTGCTCGCTGCGATGACGCAGCTGCGCCTTCTTCGCTTCCGCATCGACAACCATCGTGCGGAACTTGTAGATCGTGAACGGCCTGCCCCCCAGACCCGCGCGCTTCTGCTTGAAAAGCACCGGCCCGGGATCGGAGAGCCTGATCGCCAGCGCCGCGCCGATCATGACCGGCAGCGATAAGAGCAGCACGAGCGATCCAACGGCAATGTCGATGAATCGCTTCCACAGCGGCAGGGGTTGGACCAGAAGGCTTGCCAGATTGCCGGCGCTGTTCAGGTGTCGCAGCGCATCGCCGTTGGCGCACGAGCCCGATTCCGAAGGATACGGTCGTGGCACGGCCGCGATGCCGATGTCCTTGTCCTGGCCCGCTTCGTCCATTCCCATCGCGAATTGCTCAACGCTCATCTGCTCGCTATCGCTGTGGGTTTCGCCCCGATAGCTGAGCACGTTGCACAGAGGAGACAGCCCCCGATGGTTGGCGGATTCGATGAAATGTTGCACGAAAGCCATGGCGCCGTCGCCCACGGTATCGGGCAGCACGACGCACAGTTGGTGCGTGCCAAACCATCCGACTTCGTCGGTCGCGCGAGCGCGGCGGCAAAGCAGCTTGGCGAGCCGGTGGACATGCCGCCGCGCACCGTTCCTGGCCGCGGAGATCACGACGAGGCAAAACTCCTGGCCGTTTCGCTCGCAGCGCGAACATTCCCGGTGCAAAATCGCGTCAATTTCGCCTCGCGAATGGAAATGCTTGATCTTGTGAATGGGGCGTGGCTTGGCGCGTGCCGCACCTCGCTCGCCCGGAATCCTGAAATGTCCCGGCGCGACGATATCGTCCAGAAATGTTTCTCGCACCACGACCGTGGCCGCAGCGCTCTCCTGTGCGATCATTACAACTTCCGCTCCTTACTTAACAGCGGGCGCTCACCCGCAAACTTCACCGGCGGAGATCGGGATTTACCCACACCCGATCACGCCGGCTTGACGATCCCGCAGCCCGGTCGCTCTGACGCCATGCGTCAGCGGCACCACGACGGAATTCTCGTTTCGCTCTCCTATTCGTCGGTCCTAGCCGTCAGCACCGGCTGAAATGTCCGAGCCTGTCCCCGCGGCAGCGCACCGCGCATCGCGATGGGATCAGCGCCCATCGCCTGCAGCGGATCAATCGGACCGGGCTCGTTGATTACAAGACCCAGGACATTGGCGCCCACGCTGCGCAACAGCCGCAATCCCTGCTCGATCTGCCGTCGTGCCGTGGGGCGCGCCGCCGTCACGAGGATTGCTGCCGCGCAGTGCGCCGCCAAAATCCTGGCTTCTACCCCTCGCCCCAGTGCCGGCGAATCAATGATCACCCGGTCGTAGCGATCGGATAATTCGCCGAGAATATCTACCAGCGTCTCGCTGTTCAGAAGCTCGACCGCGGTGGCCGGAACCTTGCCGCAGGGCAGCACGTCCAGACCTTGCACGCTCGTGGCGTTGATCGCCGGTTGATCCGCGGTTCGCCCGGAGAGAACGTCGAACAGGCCGAAGGTGTTCTCGAGCTTGAAAATATGATTTAGCCTCGGCGAGCGATCATTCGCATCGACGAGCAAGACCTTCAACCCGCTCTGAACCATCGCCAGGGCCAGATTGGTTGCGAGCGTCGTGCGGCCTTCGAGGGGGCTCATGCCGGCCACGAGAAGCGTTCGGCCCGACTCGTCGTCCAGGCCCAATTCCGCCAAGGTCCGCACGATTCCGCGTGAAGCTTCGGCCACCGCCCCCGCCGGATCGAGGTGCGTCTGCATCGCTCGCGCCGCCAGGGTCGCGCCCAAGCCTTCCATGTTGGGCAGGACGCCGAGAACCGGCGACCCCAAACCCAACCCAAGATGATCGGCATGTCGGGTGAACAGGGCCGTCTTGTCTCGCCACAAGGCCATGCCGCACCCGAAGAGCAATCCCACCAGCAGCGACCCGGCCAGAGTCACTTTCTTTGACGGATGACTCGGTTTGATCGGCGGCTCCGCCGGCTGGGCAATGCTGATGTTCAGGCTTCCCGCATCCTGGTTGACGCTCACCTCGTTGATGCGGTTCTCGACGATATCCACGTCTCTTTCGATTCGGGCCAGTTCGGTCTTGAGCCGATCGAAATCCGCCGCTTGGGTCGCCTGCGCCAGCACCTGCCTGTGCTGCTGGTCGAAGGAAGCCTGCAAGGCATCTGCCTGGCCCTTGGCGCTGAGCCATCGCTGGCGCTGGGCGCGGATGTAGGTGATCGTCAGTTGATTCAGCCGGGATGCGGTCTGCGTTACGATGGGATGGTCGGGCAAATAGCTGCGCTGCAAATCCTTGAGTTGCTGTTCGAGCCGGAAGATTTCGGATTTGAGCAAGTCCAGGTCGGTCGCCGACGCCGCGACGAGATCTCCCGCATTATCCGGCGCTTCGATGGCCTTGAGCTTTTGCGGATCGTTGCCGATCATCGCCATCGCCTGGTCGTACGTGGCCTTTGCATCGACGGCATCGAGCCTGGCGGCGGTCAGGGCTGTGGAAAGGGCCGTTTCCTGTTCCACGAGGGGATCGTTCGGCGTGTTGTCGTAGGCTGCCTCACCGTACATGTCTCGCAGCGTCGCCAACTCGCGATCCTTCACCGCGATCGCCAACTCATCCCGGGATCGCTCCTTTTGCAGAAGGTCCAGGACCTCGGCCGAGGTGCTGCGCTGCGTTTTGGTCTGATAGGTGACGTACGCTTGGACGACGGCGTTGACGATCTTGGCGGCGTCGCGCGGGTTGTGGGCCTCAAGCGAGACATAAATCAAATCGCTATTTTTCCCCACCGACGCGTCGATGTATTTTCGCAGGTAATCGATCGGATCGCCGATGCCCCGAAGGGTGTCGAGGTCCTTGACTCCATCCTCGGCCAGCGCCGTGGTCAGAATCGGCGTGGAGGTCATCAGCTCGCATTGGGTGTTGAGATAGTCGTCGCTGCGTTGCAGATCGCCGGGAGTCTGTCCGATAACGCCTCGGCCCTGGCCTTCATCAATATAAACCTCGGCGGTGCTGGTGTAGCTGGGACGGGCAATCAGGAGGTAAATTCCGCCGAGCACCAATACGGCGAAGATGCACTGCACGACGATGCGCCGTTGCCGCCAGAGCACGCCCACGATCGCCTGCTCCGGCTTCGGCGCCGAGGTCGCCGGCGCCATGTGTGATGTAGTTTTGGCCAGGAAATTGTTGTGCGATTCTGAGATGGTCACTGCTCCCGCTCACTCGACTGGTTCCACACCACGAAAGGTCAATGCCGTTATATAACTCGCGATCTGGTTATGTGAGGGGAAGAAAGCTCTATTTTGGCCCCGATGGATACCGCCTTAAAGTAAATTGGGCAATTTGTATGGATTACCCAATTTATTATGGTTATCGGACGTGAATAGGTTATGAGACCTCATTACGGGAAAATGGATCATTTCTTTTGCATAAAACCCGGCAGAAATTGCGCTAATTTGGCCGGTTTTTTCCCACTTTATCACGTGCTACAATCTCGCCCATGATCCATCCCTGGCACGATGTGACCCCCGGCGGGCTCACTCCCGAGGAGTGTTCCGCCATTATTGAAATCCCCTTTGGCTCAAGTGTGAAGTACGAGTTGGATAAACAAAGCGGTCTGATCAAACTTGATCGCGTGTTGTATTCGGCCGTTTATTACCCAGCCAACTATGGGTTCATTCCCCAAACACTGGCCGAAGATGACGATCCTCTTGACGTGCTGGTGTTCTGCCAGGAACCGGTCGTGCCGCTGACGCTCATTCCGCGCGTCCGCATCATCGGACTGATGACCATGGTGGACGGCGGCAAGAAGGACCACAAGATCATCGGCGTGGCCACCGAAGATCCCGAATTCAACGCTTACCACGAAGCCCGGGAAATGCCGCCTCACCGCCTGTCGATGCTGCGGCGTTTCTTTCAGGACTACAAACAACTCGAAGGCAAGGCCGTTGAAGTGGACGAATTCGAGCCGGCGAAAATGGCCTATCCCATTATCGAAGACGCACTTCATCGTTACAGTAAACAACGGCGAAAAGGGTTCAAATAACGCCACGTGCGCTATTTTTTTGGAGGCTGTTTGGGTATAAGCGCCACTGGTGGATCGACGCAAGATTTACAGGCTCGTGGCGGAGCTGTTGCCGCGCGTCGGCGGGGCCGAAGCGCTGTTGAACGCCGCGGCCGAGGCGATGTGGAAAAAGCGCACAGATCCGGCGTCCGCGACGCCGGGATTTCTGAACGATCTGCAACCGCTGCTGAATGACGACGATGCCTTGGGCCAGATTTATCAGGCCATCAACGCCCCCGCGTTGGAAGCCGCGTATCGTGCCACCGCTCGCACCGGCAGGAAATTCACTCCCGCGGAAATCCCGGCCGTTACGCAGCTTTTCACGCCGAAATGGATCGTCGAATTCCTTCTGCAAAACACACTGGGCCACATCTGGCTCGAAATGCATCCCGATACCCACCTGCGCGGGAATTGGAAATGGCTGGTAAATTCTTCCGCGGTGCCCGCGAGGCGCGGCAAGGGCGATCGATCTTCGCATTTGCGATCCCGCCTGCGGCACCATGAATTTCGGTCTGGTCGCGCTGGACATGCTCCGAGAGATGTACCTGGAAGAGATGGCCCTTGCCGGCCAGGCAGGCTGGCCCGATATCCCATCGTGCGGCTGTGCCGATGAAATCGAGACCACCATCGTTGAGCACAATCTGATCGGCTTTGACATCGATTCCGTGGCGCTTGATTTGGCCCGGCGAAGTCTGGAGATCAAGATCGCAAAACCGATTCGCGCGCACCAACTGTTTGCGAGGGACGCGCTGTTTGACGACCGCATCGGCAATTCGTTTGACGTGATCGTGACCAATCCGCCGTATCTCAGTGCGCGAAATCTGAATCCCGCCGTCGTCCGCCGGCTCAAGACGCGTTATCCCTCGGCTTGGCGCGATCTGTACGCCTGTTTCATGTTGCGCTGCCTGGAAATGTTGCGTGCCGGCGGGCGCGTGGGGATTCTGTCGATGCACTCGTTCATGTTTACGGCGGGATTCGAACGAATGCGGCGCGAGTCTGCGGCAATCGGCCAACATTCAAACCGTCGCTCATTTCGGCCCCGGCCTTTTCGACATCGGAAATCCCGGCACGCTTCAGACGGCTGCCATCGTGCTCCAGCGCACGCCCGCGCCGCAACGTTCCGCTCTATTTTTCCGGCTCGTTGACGCGGACGAAAAACAAGCGGCGCTGGCCGAGGCGATTCGCCGTGGAAGCCAATTTGAACTGAGCCAGGATGAATTGGCGTCGCTCCCGCGGTCGGCGTGGATGTACTGGATTTCGCCGGCGGCTCGGCGCGTGTTCCGGGAATTTCCGAAGCTGGGCGAGATTTCTCCGCCGCGTCAGGGTCTGGCGACGACGGACAACATGCGTTTCGTGAGATATTGGTGGGAGGCGGAGCCGCCGAATTTTTCGGGCTCCCGCGACAAGTGGATGCCGTACGCCAAGGGCGGACGGTTTCGCCGGTGGTACGAATCGCCGCGGCATCGGGTCAACTGGGAAGATGACGGCCGGGAAATCAAATCGGCGATCGTCCAGCGATACCCCTATCTGGACGGGCAGTGGCAATGGGTGGCCAAGAATAGCGCCTGGTACGGCCGCGAGGGGATCACGTATTCCTATTTGACCAGCGGATTATTCAGCGCCCGGCGGCTGGAGCCGGGGACGATTTTCGACGTCGCGGGGTCTTCGCTTTTTCCGGATGATTCCCGACGCAACGGGATGTTGGGGGTGTTGAATTCATCGGTGGCGCGGGAACTTCTTTCGGCGATTAATCCCACGGTGAATTTCCAGGTCGGTGATTTGCGGCAGTTGCCGACGCCGCGTTCGTTTCCCGATGAGTTGTGCGGGCACGTCAGCCGTGCGATCGCCTGGACGCGCGAGTTGGATCGCTTCGATGAGACCAGCGTCGATTTCGTGCGGCCCGAGCCGTGGAATCGTGAGGCTGCACGGGCGGAAACATTACGGCGGTCGCTGGCCGATGCGCAGCGGTGCGTGGACCGGATCGTCGCGGAATTGTATGGGATGAACGGAGGCGGGCAAGGCACGGAGGCACAGAGGCACGAAGGACTTCGGCGAGCTCAGTCGAGCCGCACGAAGGAAGAGTTGGCCAGGCGGTGGATCAGCTACGTACTGGGAGTTTGGCTTGGCCGATGGGACGGATCGGCCAAGGGGAACATTGCCGTTTTGTCGCCCTTGGATCCGATTCTGCGCCGCGATTTGCGGCGAATGCTGGCCGAATATGCGGGGGAGCAGGAGGTCGGGCAAATCGAAGCGGCGGCGGGGGGCATCGACCGCTTTCTGCGCCAGGACTTTCTGCCATGGCACAACCGCCTCTATCGCGGCCGGCCGGTGTTTTGGGGGTTCACCGGCGCGAAGATCGTGGCTGTTCCCCAATCGGCCGACACGCGGACGATGCACGAGGCTTTCGGCGCGATCGGTGAGACTCTTCCGGCCGGATGGCGGCGATGGCCCGACGACGGCATTGCCATCAACCTGACGCCGCTGGCGCCCTGGATTGCCGAGCGAAAACTTCAATTGTATCTGACGGAATTGGCTGGGGAGCTTGAGCGCGGGCGGTTCGGCTTCTGCCAAACCGGCAAACGGCCGGCACGGGCGTTCAGTCGAGGATCGAGCGCCGGATGCGCTCCTCCTCGGCGGAGGCGTCCGGTTTCTGCGCGGGCTGCTCGTCCAAATGTCCGACGAATTCCGCTCCCACCATGAACGGGCCGTTGCTCTGCGGCTGGCAATGAACCACGCGGCAAAGCAGCGGCGCGGCGCTGCCTGGCCCGCTGGTTCCGGGAAGGGATATCAAGAACGAGCTTCCCGTTGCCATCGCCTGGTCTGTCGCCAGCTTCACCCCGCGCGGCGAAAGATCGCGCAACTCGGCCATTCTCCACGAGGCGCGGTTCGTCTTGTTTTCGAGCTTGACCTTCACGGAAACGCGAAAGTCCGAACGCTGGGCCCGGCGTTTGTCGTTCCGCTGCTGCGGGCGCGGCTCCAAGACCCGCATCAGCTCCACAAGCTTCGCAAATTGTGTGTCGGTAAAGTTCATAACGGTTTTTGCGCTCCCCGCAGGGAATATTTGAACCGCGGGGCACGCGGAGACAATCATGCGGATTCTTTCGTTTTCTCCGTGTCTTTCTGTGCGTCTCGGCGGCTCAATCCAATTCGGCTATTTGTGGTTATCGGCTGTTTGCGTAAGGCGGTTCACAACTTGGCGATAATCGCGTCGGCGAATTCGTCGGTGCCGGCCGAGCCGCCAAGGTCGCGGGTGAGATGTTTGCCCTCGGCCAGGACCGCGTCGTAAGCATGCTTGATTTTCTCGGCCAGGGCGGTTTCCTGCATGTGGTTGAGCATCATCACGCCGGACATGATCAGCGCCAGCGGATTGGCGATGCCCTTGCCGGCGATGTCGGGAGCCGAGCCGTGGACCGCCTCGAAGATGGCGACCTCGTCGCCGATGTTGCTGCCCGGCACGACGCCGAGTCCGCCCACCAGCCCGGCGCACAGATCGCTGACGAGGTCGCCGTAAAGATTTTCCATCAGCAGCACGTCAAACCACGCCGGGTCTTGCACCAGCTTCATGCAGCCGGCGTCGATGATCATTTCCTTGTATTCGACGTTGGGGAATTCCTCGTCGTGAATTTTCCGGGCGCAATCCAGGAACAGGCCGTCGGACATCTTCATGATGTTGGCCTTGTGGAAAACGGTGATGCTCTTGCGGTGGCGGCGGGTGGCATAGTTGAAGGCATACCGGGCAATGCGCGTGCAGGCGGCGCGGCTGGCGACCTTGAGACTGGTCACGACGCCGGGCACGATTTCGTTTTCGATCCCGCTGTACAGGCCTTCGGTGTTCTCGCGGACGATCACCATGTCCACGCCCTGGTAGCGCGTCTGAATTCCCGGCAAATTGCGCACGGGACGGACGGCGGCGTAAAGGCCCAGCTTCTGACGAAGCTGTACGTTGACCGATTTGAACCCCTTGCCCACCGGCGTCGTGACCGGACCCTTCAACGCAATCTTGTGCGCCATCACGGCGGCCAGCGTGCGCTGCGGCAGAACATTGTCCATGCCCTGCTCCAGGGCCGAAGCGCCGGCCGGCATCTCAACCCACTGCACCGACATCCCCGCCGCTTCCAGCACGTGCCGGGTCGCGCGGGTGACTTCAGGACCGATTCCATCGCCTGGGATCAACACAACCGTGTGCTTGTCCATGAGGCCATGGTCTCCAATCAACCGATCCAAAGCAATCCTGCCAGCGTGAGGATGAGCACGACCAGCGTGATCGCCGCATAGAGCCGGTCGCGCTCTTGAAACGCGAAGAGGATCGACGAGGCGGCGACGCGCAGGATGGGCGTGAACAAAAGGAGATAAATCCCCACTTCGATGATGTATTTGCCGTGGCCGTGGCGGATGCCGTTCCAGATGACGTCCGGACGGTACTCAAAGCCATCCGATTTCATTCGGTCAATGGATATGGTGCCATGCGCAAACGTGAAAATGATGCCGATGAGCATGACCAGCGCCGAGCAGACGACGCCGCTGCGCAGCACCCAGGCGGAGACGTTTGAGATGGTGGCGCTGTGTGCGCTGGACGTGTTTGAAGTTTCGGCATTCATCAATATTTTCCTCCAAGACCGCGGAAAAGCATTTGGATTCCGGCGATCGCCAGCAGCAGGGCGAAGATTTTTCGCAAAAGGGAATTAGACAGCCGCTCCATGATGACGGTGCCGAGAAACGCGCCGGCAAGGACGAAAACGGCCACGGGGACGACCAGGTAAGGAAGGACCATTCCGCGGCGCAGATAGACGCCGGCGCCGGCGGCGGCGGTGACGCCGATCATGAAGTTGCTCGTCGCGGTGGAGACTTTGGTCGGCACTTTCATGGCCACTTCGTGGGCCAGGACTTTCACCACTCCCGCGCCGATGCCGAGGATGCCGGAGATGATCCCGGCGGCGAACATGATTCCCAGGGCCGCGGGGATTCCGGTGACGTTGTACGCCACCTCGCGGCCGAGAGGTTTGTCGAAATACGAACCGTTCAGACGGAGGGCTGCGGCGATGCGATCATTTTTGACGCCGGTAGGAAGCTCCTCGCCGAGCTTGGCGAAGATTGGCAGCAGCGACAACAGCAACAGCAGACCGAAGAGGATGTAAAGAGTCTGCGGATTGATGTGCCGGGCAAGATATCCTGCCCCCAGCAGGGCGCCGGCCGCGGTGAAAAGCTCCAGAAACATGGCGATTCGGACATTGGTGATCTTGTCCTTGACGTAAACCGACCCGGCCCCGCTGGAGACCGCGATGACGGAAACGATGCTGGCGCCGATCGCCTGTTCGATGGGCAGACCCATGAGGATGGTCAGCACCGGCACGACGACGATTCCGCCGCCCAAACCGCTGAGCGATCCGACGACGCCACCGACGAACGAAGCGCCGGCGATCTCGCACAACCACGAAATGGATTGGGAGGCGTCGGTCATCGGTCGCGTGAAAATAGGGCCGATGTCGGGTGAGGGCAATGGCGTTGTAAATCCGAAATCCGAAATCCGAACCCCGGTGCGCCGGGATCTGCCGATGAGGAATCAAATCCGAAATCCGAACGATGCGACTGTTTCCATTTAGCCCCCGGTGATTCACCGGGGGCTAAATGGAAACAGTCGCATCGTTCGGATTTCGATCTTCGGGCTTTGATTCCTCCCCGACTTGTCCACCGCCCCCGGCCTCCCATCGGTGGATAACCTGAGGTCAAGCGCTGCCCAATTCCCGCGTGAAAAAATCTTCGATAACCTAACCGCCGATTGAGCAATTTGTTAACGGCGGATTGATGTTGTGTTACTCAACATTTAGTAAAGTTTTCTTTGACGTCTACCAGATGTTGTGTATATTGCCGGAATCGCGTTAAGCGGGCCTTTGGACTAAATCGGCCCATCGAATCGAGGTTTTCCGGTACGTTCGGGAGAGTTGCGGCCGGGACAACGACATCGCCTCCGGGCATGTCGGCGGTCTTTTGTCGCGCCATGTAAATTGTGAAGACCGTGCAAATCAGCCCGTGAACGGGAGTTGAATTTATGGGCATCCTCTGCGACAGCCAAATCCGCGAATTGATCGGCATCGAGCCGTTCGAGGACAATGTCAAACGCCCAGGCAAGATCAGCTATGGCGTCTCCAGCTACGGATACGATCTGCGCGTCGGATCGGTGTTCAAAATCTTTACCAACGTGAACTCGGAAATCGTCGATCCGAAAAAATTCTCCGAGCGAAGTTTCGTGACCGTCGACACGGATGAAACTCGCCAGGACCACGTGCTGATCCCGCCGAACAGTTTCGCCCTGTGCGAAACGGTCGAGGTCGTTTCCATGCCGCGGGATTATCTGGCGATTTGCGTTGGAAAGAGCACGTACGCCCGTTGCGGGATCATCGTGAACGTGACGCCGATCGAGCCGGAATGGCGCGGCCGCATCACGCTGGAAATCAGCAACACCACTCCTTTGCCGGCCAAGATTTACGCCAACGAGGGGATCGCCCAGCTCATCTTCCTCAAAGGCGAGCGCGTCTGTTCCAAGAGCTACGCCGACAAGGCTGGGAAATATCAGGACCAAAAAGGATTAACGTTGCCGAAGGTGGATTAAGGCCACCGGCGGCTGCGGGTTGCGTCGCCTTGGTTGAGGCGACTTGACGTTGTTTTGAAATTGAAAAAGGATTGATTTACCGCAGAGAACGCAGAGATAAAATGGAGATTCGTTCAGCGATTCTCCGCGTCCTCTGCGTCTCTGCGGTAAAAATGGAATTGCATTTCAGGGAAGGATTTTCGCCATGAAGATCAATCGTCGTTTCACCAAGCCGGGTCAGAATCTCGCTCGATTCCGTTCGAATACGAGAAGCGCACAAGCCGGATCACCAATCCGGACGGCTGGGTCGTGTTCGAGATGAACGATGCCGAGATTCCGCAGAGCTGGTCGCAGTTGGCGACGGACATCATGGTCAGCAAATATTTCCGCAAGGCGGGCGTGCCGCAGCGGGATGAGGCGGGAAATCCGGTCCGCGACGCCAGCGGCAACGTCGTCACCGGGCCGGAACGATCGGCCAGGGAAGTCATCCATCGGCTGGCCGGCTGCTGGCGATATTGGGGCGAGAAGCACGGCTATTTCGACACCGCCGAGGATGCTCAGGCGTTTTATGACGAGATGTGCCACATGCTGCTGCACCAGATGTGTGCGCCGAACAGCCCGCAATGGTTCAACACCGGCTTGAACTGGGCGTACGGAATCACCGGGCCGGCGCAGGGGCATTATTATCTGCGATCCGAAACCGGGCGATCTGATGAAGAGCAAGGACGCGTACAGCCATCCGCAGCCGCATGCGTGCTTCATCCAATCCGTGAGCGACGACCTGGTGAACCCCGGCGGGATCATGGATTTGTGGACGCGCGAGGCGCGGCTGTTCAAATACGGCAGCGGGACGGGTTCGAATTTCTCGCAGCTTCGCGGGGACAATGAGCCGCTGTCCGGCGGCGGGAAATCGTCGGGATTGATGAGCTTCCTGAAAATCGGCGACCGCGCGGCCGGGGCGATCAAATCGGGCGGAACCACCCGCCGGGCCGCCAAGATGGTTTGCCTGGACCTGGATCACCCGGACATCGAGCAGTTCGTCAATTGGAAAGTGCGCGAGGAACTGAAGGTGGCGGCGATGGCCGAGGGAATCAAGCACCTGCCGAAGGACCAGCAGGAATTGGCCGCGACGCTTGGGGCTGAAGCTGGATTACGATTTCAACGGCGAAGCGTACATGACCGTCAGCGGGCAGAATTCCAACAATTCCGTCCGCATCCCCAACCGATTCTTCAAGGCCGTCGAGGAAGACGGCGATTGGAATCTCACCTGGCGGACCAACGGCAAGGTGGCCAAGTCGCTGCGAGCCCGCGAACTGTGGGACCAGATCGCGTTCGCGGCGTGGCGCTGCGCCGACCCCGGCGTGCAATACGACGACACGATCAATCAATGGCACACCTGCCCCAAGAGCGGGCGGATCAAGGCGTCCAACCCGTGCGTGACGGGCGATACGCGCGTTCTCACCCCGGGCGGAATCTGGCGGCGGATCGATCAGATGATCCATCTGCCCAGCCGGGTCGTCACCAGCCTCGACGGACAGCGAAATCCATGCCACCGAAGGCGCGTTTCCCACCGGCACGCAAGGATGTGTACGAGCTTCGCACCGCCGGCGGATATCGCGTGACGCTCACGGCGGACCACAAAATCTGGACGCGCATCCGCGGCTGGGTGCAGGCCAAGGAATTGACCGCCGGACGATGAGGTTAAACTTCCCAGCCAGCCGGCGACGGTTCAGGAAATCGGCGAGCCGCAGGATGCGCATTTTTCCAGTTGCTCGGCTTGTTCTTCTCCTCCACCAATGCCAGCCACGAAGCGATCCGCCTGGACGCGTGCCTCGGCGGGGGCGAATTGATCGAGCCGCTGGCGCGGTACGTTGCCCAGACCTGGACGCGGCGGACTTACGACGACGATTACGTCAATCAACTCATGATTACGGATGAGGAAGTTTCCGGGGGAACGGCGACGGCGTCGCTGACCAACCGGCGGCTACTTGGCCGGATCAGGGCGTATGTACGATATGAGTCGTCCGACCGGCGGTTCAGTGACGACGTGTTCACCGCCGGTTTGGCGGCCCAGAAGCATCTGCTTCGCGGGCTGTTCACGGCGGATGCGACGGTCATCAACGGAAATCTGGAATTGACCAGCGACAGCTTCGGGCTTTTGCGGGACGTGCAGCTTGTCCTGCTGGGCTTTGGAATTCAGTGCGCGATTTTTGATGTGGGCGAAGGCGGAGCCGTCGCCCGCGGCACGGTCGCCGCCGCGTGCGGCGGCGGCGATTCTGCCGTTCTCGGAGGCGCGCCCGGCCGACAGTCGGAGAATCTGCCGACTGCCGCGCCGAACGCGGACGCAGTCTCCAGACGCCACGGCCTGCGTATCGATCCGGGCAGCCTCCGAATGTTCGCCAAATACGTCGGTCTCCTTCCGGGCAAGAAGCGGTCAACAGCTCAACTCAGCCGCCGAGTTGCGCCCCGGCCAACCGCGGGAATTTCGACCGCGTCGCTTCCCTGACCCATCAGGGCCGGCGGCAGGTCTTTGACCTCACCGAGCCGCTGACCAGTTCCTTCATCGCCAACGGGCTGGCCGTCCACAACTGCTCGGAATACATGTTCCTGGACAACACGGCGTGCAACCTGGCATCGCTGAACGTGCTGACGTTCTTCGATCCCGAAACGCTGTCGCTTCGACATCGAAGGCTACAAGCACGCCATCCGGCTCTGGACCATCGTGCTGGAAATCAGCGTCCTGATGGCCAGCTTCCCCTCGGAAGAAATCGCGAAGTTGAGCTATCGTTACCGCACGCTGGGCCTGGGTTACGCCAACCTGGGCGCGATGCTGATGCAGGCGGGCATTCCGTACGACAGCGACAAGGGCCGGGCGATCTGCGCGGCGCTGACGGCGATCCTCACCGGCGAAAGTTACGCCACCAGCGCCGAGATGGCCGCGCGAGCTGGGCGCATTCCCCGGATATGAGGAAAACAAGCAGCGAGATGCTGCGGGTGATCCGCAACCATCGCCGGGCCGCTTATGATGTGGCCAACAACGCCGCCGCCCGCCGGGGCTTGGGCGATTATGAAGCGCTGGACATCAAGCCCGTCGGGCTGGATGCGTCGCAGTTCGCCGACAACCATCCGCTGGCTTCGACGCAGCTGCTCGAAAGCGCCCAGGAATGCTGGGACCGCGCCCTGCTCCTGGGCGAACAATACGGATTTCGCAACGCCCAGACGACCGTCATCGCGCCGACCGGCACCATCGGCCTGCTCATGGATTGCGACACCACCGGCGTCGAGCCGGATTTCGCGCTGGTGAAATTCAAAAAACTCGCCGGCGGCGGATATTTCAAGATCGCCAACCAATCCCTCCGGCCGGCCCTGGTCAATCTCGGCTACAGCGCCGAGCAGATTCACGACATTCTTCAATACGTCATGGGCACGCTGACGCTGCACGATGCCCCGCACGTGAATCACCAGCACCTCAAGCAGATGGGCTTCACCGACGAGGAACTCGACGCGATCGAGGAATCGCTGCCCGGCCAATTTGAGATCGCCTTCGCCTTCAGCCCATGGACGATCGGCGAAAGCGACGCTCCAGCGGCTGAACATCCCCGAGGCGACCTGGCAGGCGCCGGGATTCAATCTGCTTCGGCACCTGGGCTTCAGCCAAGCGACAGATCGACGAGGCCAACGACGTGATCTGCGGCCGCGGCACCGTCGAAGGCGCTCCGCATCTGAAGCCGGAGCATTACCCCGTCTTCGATTGCGCCAACAAGTGCGGCCGGCACGGCCAGCGGTTCATCCCCGTCGAGGGGCACATCCGCATGATGGCCGCCGCCCAGCCGTTCATCACCGGCGCGATTTCCAAGACCATCAATCTTCCCAACGAGGCCACCATCGAGGACATCAAGAGCAGCTATTACCTATCCTGGAAGCTGGGGCTGAAGGCCAATGCGCTGTATCGCGACGGCATCGAAGCTGTCGCAGCCGCTGAACGTCAAGAGCGATCAGGACCTCGACGAGACGGAGGAGGACGACGAGGAAAACGTCGAGGCCGCCCGGAAGGAAGTGGCCGACGAGGTCGTGCACGCGGCCCAGGCGCTGTTCTGCCAAGGCGACCAGCGGCGACAACCTCGAGCCGGCCCACACGCACGTCGTGGAAAAGATCGTCGAGCGGATCGTCGAGCGGCCGCTGCGCCGGCGGCTGCCCGACACGCGCAACGCCACCACGCACAAGTTCGACGTCGCCGGGCACGAGGGATACATCACCGTCGGCCTGTATGACGATGGTTCGCCCGGCGAAATCTTCATCCGCATGGCCAAGGAAGGCAGCACGATCGGCGGCCTGATGGACACGATCGCGACGCTGGTGTCGGTGAGCCTGCAATACGGCGTGCCGGTGGAATCGCTGGTGCGGAAGTTCGAGCACGTGCGCTTCGAGCCCAGCGGCATGACGCGGAATCCGGAAATCCCCTTTGCCAAGAGCCTGGTGGATTACATTTTCCGCTGGCTGGCGATGGAATTCGTGCACGGCTATCGAGCGGCCAACGCCCCCAAGCGTGAACCGCGTCCCGCGGCCGAGGCGGCTGCGGATGCCGAGCCGGTCGCCGAAGCGCCCGCCCCCCAAAAGGGCGGCAACGGCCATGGGCCGAGGATTGAGCCGGATTCGGCCCGGCCATTCGCGTATAGCGAGCAGGAGATGAAAGCGGACAAAACTTCGCCGGGCCGACCGATGCGCCGGGCGGCTCGAATCTTCGCCTGGCGATCGTGGCCGATCCGCTCAGCCAGCACAGTTCCGAAATGCAGGCCGACGCCCCCGCCTGCGATGTTTGCGGCAGCATCACCGTCCGCAGCGGCACCTGCTACAAATGCCTCAACTGCGGCAATTCGATGGGATGCAGTTGATGTAACTGACTATTTCAACAGAGCCGGGCCGTGTCGGCCCGGATCGGCCCGGATCAGATCGGATCAGATCGGGGCGACACGCCCCGGCTCTGTCTATCAGGATGCTACGCCATCGCGGCGTCGCGGATCGACTGGCGCTGCAGAGTGCTGATGGCGCGGTTGATTAGAAATAATCCGCGGCGCCCTTCGATGCTGTTTTCGGGTTTTCGGAATCCCACTCCGACCCGAACCGACCCGTCCGCTTTCGCATCGCCGCGATGGACCACCTGACCGTCGAGGACCGCTTCCGATTCGGCGAAGCGAATCTCGAAGCGCAATCGGTCGCCCTTGTCCACCGATTCCGGCCCAGTCCGATTGGGGAGAATATTCAGGCATAACCCGCCGGTGCTGAGGTCGACCAGCTCAATCCGAAGCTGCATCGACGGCTTGGGGCGGTCGCGCAGCACCCAATGCGGAGGAATTTTCCAAGCGACGACGGAGAGAGGCGAGTCGGGCGGCACCGGTGTGCGAAAATGCTCGCGGCGCTGCACGATCGTAACGCCCGCAGGAGCCGCACAACACGCGGTCGCGCCGGTTGCCGCCTCGGCCGCCGGCTTTAACATCACCGACCGCACCTCGGCCTGGAAGCTGACGCAGCGCCCTTTGACTCCAAATTCGAACGTCACATTCAGCCCGCTTGCCGAGTCGCCGGTGGGCAGGCCATTGGGCCAGGATGAAGTCTCGAACCAAAAGCTTCGCTCGCCGCGCTTCACAAACCGCGCGTCAAACATGTGCATTTGGTCGGCGTGACAGATCCCGGCGACGGCCCTCCAGTGGTCGTCAATGGCCTGTTCGAAAATGGATCGAGCTGCCGCGTCAATCATTCGGATAATTGGCGAAAGACTTCCCAGCCAGAACCCTGGTCCGCAATAAGTTATCGTCTCAGGACGGCTCGTGGATGAATTGCACGGGTCATTTTGGCGACGACAATGTGCCGCGAGCGAAGCGGGCCGGGGTTATCGGGCATTACTTTCCGTTGTTCTTATTCGTATTGCCCAAGAGTTGCTGAATGGCGTTCTGCCCCTTGCCCCCGTTGCCATTGATCAGGTTGCCGACGGTGCCTCCAAGCTTTTTGCCGAGCGATCCGGAGAGGTTCTGAAACTGCTGGTCGAACTCGCCGCCGAGCTGCTTGGAGAGACCGCCCAGATCGCCGGAAAGGAGGGTTGCGACTTCGGGCGGCAACTTGGCGGCATCCGCGGCCTTCGCCGCCAGCGCGGTTGCCGCTTGCAGCACGACATCCTTGATCGCCGCGCCGTTCTGGTTGCCGTTGGCATTGCCGATGTTCCTCAACGTAATCGAGTTGATCGGCACCTGGATCGAGTTGGCCAGACCGGGAATCCCCGGCATGAACGTCACCTGGGCGTTGTTCAAATCCAATTCATCGATCACGAGCTTGATCGGCTGGGCGGGCTGGCCGCCGCTGGTTTTGGGCGTTGTCGGCATCTGATCCATCAGTGCATTCAAATTCAGCGATGCGCCGGACTGCTCAACGACCAGGTTGGGATGGTCGATGGTGATCCGCTGGATGTGGATCGGGCTATGGAGCAACTGGCCGTACTGCACAGCCACCTTGATGGCGGCCAGCGTAAATAGGTTGGGCGCGGAGAACTTCGGCGGAGATCCGACCTGCAGCCCATTGAGCCGAACCGTGCCGCCGAAGAGCGACAATTGGGCCGATCCCAGCGAGGTCGGTACGCCCAGCGACGCGGTTGCCTGATTCTGCACTTGCGATCGGATTATCGAATTCATCGCGAAGTAAATCACGACGACCGCAACAATAATAAGCACCAGGACCGCCAAAAGGATTCGCTTGATCCATTTCATGTTGCCTCCGCTTGATTAATCATCCCTGAATTCTGCGCTTATTTCGATGGCACGCAATGATCCAAGACAGATTCATGCCCCGAAAATTTTTGCCTTTTTTTTCAGCAACCTGTTCTTTTTGATTGACATGGAAGGCGGCGTTCCTACAATCCAAATCGCTTGACCGCCTAAGCCGCTCAGCAATAGAGCGGCGCGGAGAACCCAATGCAAGGAGATATTGGCCTTGCATCGTCGATCCCGAGGGACGTTTCGTCGGGGATCGGCAGGGGCGAATCGGCATGCGTAACGCGAAGGCAGAACTCTTCCTGAGGGTTTTTGCCCCAGCGGTCGAGGGAGACTTTCAACTCCCAGCCCGTCAGCTAACTCCGTAGGCTCGTGAAAGGGATCAATGCGCCTTCTGGCGTTTCGATCCTTGCGGTCTTCCAGGTTGTGCCTGGGCTACGGCGTCGTCAAGCCGTATTCCGGGCCTTGCAGCGCCGCCACGGCGCAAGGAGATCTGTATGTCCCTTCAGTCCGAAACGCTAAGGAAGGCGATCGAAAACCTCATTGATGCCAAGCTGGTCGACGCGATGGCGCGCCCCGACGGCTTGAACCGCCTGCTGGCCCATCGCCGCACCGGTGTCGCCTCTCCGGACATCCGCAATGCCGAACGTCGGCTTGAAGAAACCCTCGGTGAATTGATCACGTTCGCGGAGCACCTGGCCGAACAGGCTGCGTAACCGATATCGTTGCAACCGGACGATGAGACGGCCCCTCGGCGGCTTTGCTGCCGAGGGGCCGTCGTATTGCCACGGCGCTCGATGTTTGCATTATTGCCCCATCCATCGGTCGGAAATACCATGCCGAACCATGGAGAACGGTATGAGGAATGTGCCGGGAATTTTTTAGCCACAAGCTTTCTGGCCGGTATCGCGGTGGGGCAGCCACTGCAACGGAAAGATTTCGGAACGACGCTCGTATCGTGGCCCATCGAACAATATGTCCTGACCAATAACAGCGGGGTTTTCCGTGCCGGCGAGTCCCCTTCGGGCGGAGCAATAGCGCATGATAACCCAACATTTCTCACATTCGGGCAAGCGGATTGAACCGCAGAGACGCAGAGGACGCGGAGAAACATGCGGAGTCAATTCCGTCTTCTCTGCGACCTCTGCGTCTCTGCGGTTCAATTCTTCTGCCGCGAATGCAAAAGCGCTCAGTTGGGCGCTGCTGATCGTTTTAATCGCTTCGGCCAAAAGCATCGCGCAGCCGGTGGCGGCGCAGAGCGACATCGGGCGCGGCAAGGTCGTGGGCCTGGATTACTTCTTCAATCACCAGATGAGAGACGGCGTGCAGTTCCATTACATTTGGGACGACACGAAGCTCTCCGGTTATTCCAAGTTTGGAAAAGTCTGGGAACAGTACGGGGCCACGCTGGCGAAATTGGAGCAGGCCCCGACGCGGGCGGACCTGGATCGGTTCTCGATTTTTATCATCGTGAATCCCAGCACCGAGAAGAACGCGGCGGATCATCGGCCGAATTACATCGGGCCGGATGCCATCGACGCGATCGCGGGATGGGTGAACGACGGCGGAGTACTGGCCCTGTTTGCCAACGACAAAAATAATTGCGAATTCGAACACCTCAACCAGCTTGCCGGGCGATTCGGGATCAAGTTCAACGGCGATCTGCGCAACACCGTGCCGACGCACCGCGACATGGTCCGCGGAACATTTAGCGAATTCCCGCAGCATCCGCTGTTCAAGGATGTGAAGATGATCTACCTGAAGGAGATTTCGACGCTGACGGTCCAGGACCCGGCCAAGCCCCTGTTGATCGCCGACAAACAGGACGGCGGACAGGGGAAGGACGTCATCATGGCCACGGCACATTACGGCAAAGGATTTGTTTTCGCTGTCGGCGATCCGTGGTTTTACAATGAGTACATCGATGTGAAGACCGCGGATTTGCCGATCGAGAATCGCAAGGCGGCGGAGAATCTGGCGAGATGGCTGCTGGGGGCGGCGGATAAGCCCACGGACAAGACGGGCCCGGCGACGGTTCCTTGACATCCACGGCCGGAAGGCCAAAATCCCCGCTCCTCGTTTACCCGGAGATTTCAGATGTACGCAATCATTGACGACGGCGGCCGGCAGCACAAAGTCACCACGGGAGATGTCATTCGCATCGACCGGGAAGCGACCGATGAGAAGACGATTACTTTCGATCGTGTTCTGTTCGTCGGCGGCGAAGGAGAGCCGAGGATTGGGCTTCCCACGGTGGCCGGCGCGACCGTTACCGGCGATGTTACCGTGGTGAAGGGGAAGAAAATCGACACCATCAAATACAGACGCCGCAAGGGGTATCATAAAAAGATCGGACACCGACAGACGCAATTGTCGGTGAAGATCAATGGGATTAATGTGTGAGGCGCCTTCCCCTTTCAAAATGCGCCTGACCTCTAAGCCCCGGATGTACATCCGGGGCTACGAACGGTCGCTCATTATTCGGCGGGAGACGGACCGGGAGGATCGCGAGGGTCTTCAATCGGGGGAAGACAATCGCCGCCGACCAGATGAATCGAATTTCGTCCCGCGCGTTTTGCGCCGAACATCAGTTGCTGGTCGGCCGCTTCGATCAGCTTGTTGACATCCTGGGCATCATAGGGATAAACCGCCAGGCCGCCGCTGATGGTGAGACAGCCTTTTCCGCCGGGGCCGAGGCCGGGGAAATCCTCGGTCGATAGCAGCCGCCGGAACCGCTCCAGAATATCCTGCGACTCCTGCGGCGTGCGATTGGTGGCGATGGGACGAGGCTCGCGCGGAGTTCGCGGGCCTTCCTTGTCCCAAAACACCATGGCGAATTCGTCGCCGCTGATGCGCGCGACCAGATCGTGATCGCGAACGCAACGCCGCATCAGGTTGGCCAACTGCTTGAGAATCTCATCCCCGCCGCCGTGGCCAAATTGGTCGTTGTACTGCTTGAAATTGTCGATGTCGAAGAGAAACAGGGTCACCAGGAAGCGTTTCACCCTGGCCTTTTCGACAACTTTTGAGAGGAATTGGCGGAAATATCGGCCGTTGGCCAGGCCCGTCAGGTCGTCGGTGATCGCCAGACGCTGCAAGGCGGCGTGGCGATCCTGTAGCAACTGCACCTTGCCGAGATTGTCGGCCAAGTCCGCCAGGAAATTCATGGCCGTCGAGCGATCGTGGTCGGCCGGGGTCGAAAGATGGATGGCCTTGTCGAAGAGGGCCGCGTCCGATTCGATCGGAGTCCCGTTCGTCGGTTCCGGGGGCCGGCGCGACAGGACGATGATTCCTTCCGCGGGCGTGGCGGGCGCCGCATCGGCAGCGGTTAGAAAAACGTTCAGCGTCGGAGGCAGTGCCGCATTAACCTGGCTGATGATCGCCGTGACCGGATCCTGGGCGCTTGGAGCATCGCATCCAGCACAACCTTGGACATCGAAATGCGCGACAGCGGTGAAGGAGCCGCAGCGGAAGACGAATCAGCGGGCATGGAATCGGCCGGACGTTCGCCATTTTTTCGCAGCCGCAGGGCGGGAGCGCCGAGGGTTTCCAGCAATTCGCCGGGGGTGATGGGTGTCACCACGTAATCATCGCAGCCGAATTCCATCATCTTCTGCGACAGCGGCTCGAGCGTGGGGTGGCCGAAAAGCAAAAGCCGGCCGTCCCGGCTCAACTCGCGCAGGGTTCGCATGGCCGCTTCGGGCCGGCGCTCCATCGGCTCCACCGAAGCCAGAACGGTCGTGTACTGCTCGTGCGCAAGCTCGGCAATTCCATCGAAGAGGCTGGGGACGGATTTCACCTGCGCGGTCGGCAGAGCCTGCGTAACCGTCGAATACATTTGACGATCCACATCTCCGATCAGCAGCACCCGTTCATGAGACAAGCGAACCATATCAGTGGTTATTGTACGCGATAAATTCGTCGTGGGATGCCGCGGCCGCTTAAGAAATGAATGTTTTTTTGGTTAAGAATCGGGCGGCTAACCCGCGCTCTGGCCGGGACTTTCCTGCAGCAAAGCACGCAGTTCCTCGATCGTCAACAGCGGATCGGCCGACCGGTCCTGCGCACCGGAAAGTCCGCCCCCCTCCGGCGGGGATTTGGCGGGCTCGGCATTTGGCGAATGCCCCTCCGGCGACTCGGAAATCTCCCCGGCTGGCGCAGGCCCATCGCCCTGAGCCACGGGGACGGCGGCAATTCGATGCAGCCCATCCTCGGCCACAAGCCCATCGGCCCCCAGCCGCATCGCCTCGGCCAGCGCGGCTTGGCGGCCGTCAGTGTCGGAAAGCCACACATCCACATGCGAAAACCGCCGCTTGATGCTCGAAATGATCGGCAATTCCTCGCGGTAAAGGCTGTTCAGGCTGAGAATGACAGCCGAGTAAAACAACGGCCGGCGGCAAAGCTGCACCATGGCATCATACGGCTCATCCATTTCCGTGCAGACGTACCCGCGTTTGTGCAACGCCGCCACCGGAGCCCCGCGATACGCCGGCTGTCCAACGACCAAAGCGCGGCCCGGCGGTCGCGTAACTGGAAGACTAACACCGGACATGAGACTCCAACACGAGAAAACAACGCCCCGCGGACGCCGCAAGCGGATTCCATGACAATATACTCCAAAAAAGCCTTTGGTGCGACTGCGCGTGGCTCGGATTTCCCTCCGTCAAAGTCCGCCAGGATAAAGCGCATCATCGTCCCGATCGTCGGAGCAGGCTCGACCCTCCGATGGCTGGACAACGATGGGCAAATGTGAGAGAGAGAATCAAACGCCAGCCGTTGAACAATTAAGACGGCTTGGATTCACGAATGCGGGTAGAATTGATTTGAGAGAACGGCGGTGGCGATTTGCGGACTTCCGTGATCTTAACAATACCCTGGATCGCTAAAAGTTCTGGAAGGTCGATCACTTCCGTTTCTTTTCCCGTAGCTTATCGTCAATCAACTTTCCCAACTCATGCCGGCTGATTCCGGGAGCAACTGCGAGTTTAAGACGGCGGGCAAAATCAATCTGTTTCTGTGTCGGCGAAAGGCGAGGTAGGGAAATTGCCCACATAGTTTTTCGCAGATTTTCGTCAGTGGCAACAAGGTGAGGCATCAGTGGTGGTAAAACGCGGCGTTCGAGCAGCCGTGTCAGATCACTATTTGCTAACCACGCCTCGCCCCGACGAGTCGCAAATACATTGACGGGGAGACGGCCGAGAGACGCGACGCCGAGGCGCACGCCTGTTACTGCGAAATCTCTGTCATGCAACTGAAACTCTATCTCGATGTGACACCCAATACATCGAACCTTACCACCAGAGGGTGTCTCAACCGGATGCCCTAACGTGATACCGCATATCTCCCATGCGACCCGATGGGTCGGTTTGGATTTACGCCCCAAAATCCAAGCGAACAATCCCATCGTGAAAATTGTATCCAGACCTGACTCGACTTTTGCCGTTTTTAGACGGCGTTTTTCATGAACGGACTCTCACAAAAAATCGGACTCCCCCGTACATTCGCTGATGCTTACTCGGCGAATCGGAAAGGAGTCCGATATGTTGTCTGTTCCCAAGGCGGCGGAGCCGCTTGTTTCGGCGTTCTCTGTAGCATTCACCCGTCCAACTTTCCAGCGCGTCGTCGTGCTTTTTCTCGGCGCGATCCTCTCGTTGCGGCACCGCACCGTCACCGGCATGTTGCGAGCGGTGGGGCCGCTGGCCAAAGGGCACTGGTCCGACTTCCATCGCGTCCTCTGCCGCCGCGTCTGGTCTTGTTGGCCGTTGGGCAAGGTTCTGGCGGCGATGGTGCTGGAACTGATTCCCGCGGATCAGCCGGTGATTTGTCCGGTGGACGACACCACGCCGCAGCACAAGGGCAAGCACGTCTATGGCAAAGGGTGTCATCACGATGCCTGCCGCTCGACGCACAGCCACGTGGTCTGGGTATGGGGGCACAAATGGGTGACGCTGGCGATCAACGTGAAGTTCCCTTTCGCCTCGCGCCCGTGGGCGTTGCCGGTGCTGTGCGCGTTGTATCGGCCGGCGGAATTGAATCAGGCCGAAGGCCGGAGGCACAAGACGCCTCTCGATCTGGCCCGGCAACTGATGGCCACGCTGATCCACTGGTTCCCCGAGCGAAAGTTCATTCTTCTGGGGGACGGCGGTTACGCCAGCCACGAGTTGGCGCGGTTCTGTCATCGCCACCGCCGGCAGGTGACGCTGGTCAGCCGGCTCCATCCGGAGGCGAATCTGTACGGCCTGCCGCCGGCGGGAAAACCCCGCACGGGTCGGCCGCGCATCAAAGGACGGCGATTGTCCAAACCCCAGGCCACGGTCAAACGGTCCAAAGGGAAACGATTCACCGTCAACTGGTACGGCGGCAAAACACGCCGGGTCGAACTGATCTGGGGCGAAGGGCACTGGTACAAGGCCGGCAACGGATTGGTTCCGGTCCGCTGGGTGTTCGTCCACGACATCCAGGGAACGCACCGGGACGAATACTTCTACAGCACCGATCCGACGATGCCGCCCCAGCAGATCGTCAGCCTCTACACCGGACGTTGGAGTATCGAAGTGACATTCCAGGAAGTCCGCGCCCATCTGGGCTTTGCCACGCCGCGCAACTGGTCGGCCAAAAGCGTGCTGCGAACGGCCCCGTGCCTGCTGGGATTGTTCAGCGTCGTCAGCTTGATCTTCCACCGGCACACACATGGAAAAGGAACGCGACCCGCGTCGTGCGCGTGGTACGCCAAGGCGGAGACAACCTTCGGCGACGCCATGACGCGCGTGCGTCGATTGTGCTGGGCGGAGGTTTTTCAACAGTCGCCGAAACATGCGGGTCTCACAAAACTACCAAGGCCGTTACGGATCATGCTGCTGGATCATTTGAGTCGCGCCGCATGACGCCACAAAAACGGCAAAAGTCGAACTGAGAGGCGAATGAAATTCGACCCGCTGGCCGTTTCTACTTTTGGGATCGCACATTTCTCGACAACATGACATGGATCAGTGACTCTGTGAACATGAAGGTGTCTTGTTTCGACCGCTTGGATTGTGACAACGCCACCATCAATCGGCCAAGCTCTTTGCGAATTGCCTTCCGAAATTGCTCCGCTCCAAGCTGTGAAGCCTCGAATATTTTACGGAAGATGTGAGTATTTTCGGTTGTGCCCATCCACTCACCTTTGACTTTTGGGAATTCAGTCGAACCTTGGCTGATGGAATTCACGTCCCGGATGAATGACCTCACCGACCGATGATTCCAAATCGCGTGAGGGATATAAAACTCGTACTGGATTGCATCGTAGTCTACGTGGTCAACAAATCGGAGGCCGGCTGCGGTGTTATGCTCGGTGATGAAGGGAGTCGGCTGTCGTCGGCCCGAAGCCCTCGCACCCGCTCGCTGATGATGCAATGCAACAACCTTACTCACGGCGGCGATTGTACTCCACCCATCCGCCGAACGCGCGTTTGAACACCTGTCCCGAATCTACAAAATTTCATATCCGGGGTAGGTCAAATGGCCTTTTCCGCGCACAGTGGATCGTCATTCTTCGGACGGTTGAGGTGGGACGAAACTGGCCACGCCTCCATCGCTGATGATTCAAACGGCCGCAACAAACTCTTTGGCGCTTGCTCGGTGATCCAATTTCCTGTCCTGAGCCTGGCGAAGGGTCTGTTCCTCTGCGCGACCTGCCCCAGCGCCTTCTCCAATTTTCTGGCCCACCGCAACCGTGACAGTGACACCGTAGGCCCTGGCGCTATCGAAAACGCGGACGGTGTTACCACCGGGTCCTGAATCGACGAGCGCTATCGTAGCTTTTGGATGGCTTGAAAGACCCCTGAGAGTCGTGCGTTTCTGGGAATCCTTGACACGTGTTATAGCGCTCCCTAGTGTAAAGGTTGAACCGGCTCATGGGCCGGTTTCGCTTTTATTATTTCAAAGGAGTTCAGTGTATGCCCGCCTTGAAAATTGGCATCAATGGTTTCGGCCGCATCGGCCGACTGGTTTTTCGAGCCGGAATCGGCAATCCGAATCTGGAATTCGTCGGGATCAACGATTTGGTTCCGCCGGACAACCTCGCTTATCTGCTCAGGCACGATTCGACGCACGGCAAATTCAAGGGGACCGTGGAGGCGAAGGAAGACGGCATCGTCGTCAATGGCAAATTCGTCAAGTGTGTTTCGGTCCGTAATCCGGCCGAGTTGCCGTGGAAGCAGCTTGGGGCGGAATATGTCATCGAATCGACGGGCTTGTTCACGGACTATGCCGGGGCGGAAAACCACCTCAAAGCCGGCGCAAGCGCGTCGTCATCACGGCTCCGAGCAAGGACCCGGAGAAGATTCCGACCTATTTGATGGGCGTGAATCAGAACAAGTTCGATCCGTCGAAGGACAAGATCGTGTCCAACGCTTCGTGCACGACGAACTGTCTGGCTCCGGTGGCGAAGGTGATTAACGACAACTTCGGATTGGCCGAGGGTCTCATGACCACGGTCCATGCGACGACCGCGACGCAGCCGACGGTGGATGGTCCGAGCAAGAAGGATTGGCGTGGCGGACGCGGGGCGGGGCAGAACATCATTCCGGCCGCGACCGGCGCCGCCAAAGCGGTCACGCTTGTGCTGCCGGAATTGAAGGGCAAGCTGACCGGCATGGCTTTTCGCGTGCCGACGCCGAATGTCTCCGTGGTGGACCTGACTTTCAAGACGGCCAAGTCCACCAGCTACAAGGAAATCTGCGCGGCGATGAAGAAAGCGGCCGAAGGCGAGATGAAAGGAATTCTGGGCTACACGGAAGAGGAGGTTGTTTCGAGCGATTTCCTGGGCGATTCCCACAGCAGCATTTTCGATGCCGGGGCGGGGATCGAATTGAATCCGAACTTCTTCAAAGTGGTTGCGTGGTACGACAATGAATGGGGCTACAGCAACCGGGTGGTCGATCTAGTCGTTGCGATGGCGAAGAAGGAAGGATTACTGAAATAGATCGGATTGGACGAATGTCTCTATGATGTTCGAAGCCCCGGATGTACATCCGGGGCTTTTTTATGGCGCTGGCATTTCGGACAAAAATGCGTGGATCGACCGCCGAGCACTATGCGCACGATCGGCGTGCGGCAAACGGCGC
This sequence comes from uncultured Phycisphaerales bacterium, assembly GCA_963771925.1. GTDB lineage: Bacteria > Planctomycetota > Phycisphaerae > Tepidisphaerales > Tepidisphaeraceae > PALSA-1353. Next base: position 693,454 of record CAVYVE010000002.1, on the reverse strand, counting down.
ACGGCTTGCCGGCGCGATCGTAAACCCGGTGGATTTTCTGGAAATTGCCCGGCCGGCCGTTGGCGTCGCGATAATCCCGCAGCGTGCTGCCGCGGTGGCGGATGGCGCGATTCAAAACCGTCTTGATGCTCCGATTCAGGCGGGAGATTTCGGCCGGGGAAAGATTGTTGGCGGCGAGGCGCGGATCGATGCCGGCCGCGAAGAGCGATTCATCGGCATAGATGTTTCCCAGGCCCGCGAGAAGCTTTTGGTCGAGCAGGGCGGTCTTGATCGCGCGGCGCGTTTTGGCCAGACGGGTCGTCAGTTGGGCGGCGGACATTTTCAGCGGCTCCGGGCCCAGATCGGAGTCGGCCGGCTGATCGGTTCCGAGCCAGAAGACGCCGCCGAATCGCCGCGGATCGACGAAGCGAAGCTCGCGCGGCCAAATTGGAGGATCATGTGGGTATGCGGCCGGACCTCGGCCTCGGGACGATCCAGAGTCAGTCGGCCACTCATTCCCAAATGGATGTAAAAGCGCGTCGGCGTGGTCGAATTCGAAAATAATTTTCTTGCCGCGGCGCGACAAGCGGACAATCGTGCGATGCAGGGCCTTTGATCCCAGGTCGATATGCGAAGGGCGGACGATGTCCTTGCGAAGGACGCGCAGGGCATCGAATTGCCGGCCCAGCAGGCTCGGCCGCAGAGTCCGCACAATGGTTTCAACTTCGGGTAATTCAGGCATTTGAAACTTCGCCGGTGGCCGGCGCGTCTATGGATTGTTCCCGGTTGTTGGGATAGAAACAACTCTTCTCGCGGCGATGAATCGGACCAGAAGAATCGGACAAGGAGAGCGCCTCATGGAATCGGATATTGCCATCGTCCCGCCGGCCGCCAAGCTCGCCGCCGACGAACTGGCGGCGATCGAAAAGCTCCAGAAAAGCCACCACGACATGAAGTCGGAACTGGCCAAGGTGATCGTCGGCCAGGAGAGCGGTCATCGAGGAACTGCTGATCGCGCTGTTTTGCCGGGGACATGCGCTGCTCGTGGGCGTGCCGGGGTTGGCCAAGACGCTGCTGATCTCCACGTTGTCGCAGACGCTGGGGCTGAGTTTCAACCGCATCCAGTTCACGCCGGATCTGATGCCGTCGGACATCACGGGGACGGAAGTGATCGAAGAGGACAAGACCACCGGCGGGCGGCAGCTGCGGTTTGTGCGCGGGCCGGTCTTTGCCAACGTGATTCTGGCCGATGAGATCAACCGCACGCCGCCGAAGACGCAGGCGGCGCTGCTGGAGGCGATGCAGGAGCACCAGGTGACCGCCGGCGGGAAAGCAGCATCGGCTGCCGGAGCCGTTCTTCGTGCTGGCGACGCAGAACCCGATCGAGCAGGAGGGCACGTATCCGCTGCCGGAGGCGCAGCTTGATCGGTTCATGTTCAACATCAACGTCGGATATCCGACGGAGGATGAGGAATTTCAGATCGTCCGCCTGACGACGATGTCCCGAACGATCGAGCTGAAGCACGTGCTGAGCGGGGAGGAGTTCTGCAGCTTCAGGAGATCGTGCGGAAGGTTCCGGTGGCGGATCACGTGATTCGCTATGCGTTGCAATTCAGCCGGCTGACGCGCGCGGACAGAGGGTGGATGTCCGGATTTCGTGAATGAATTCGTCGGCTGGGGCGCGGGCCCGCGGGCCAGCCAATATCTGATCCTCGCCGGCAAGGCGCGGGCGCTGCTGAAGGGGCGTTATCACGTCAGCACGGAGGACATTCGCCAGGTGGCGCTGCCGGTGATGCGGCATCGGATCGTGACCAATTTCAACGCCGAGGCCGAGGGCGTGAAGAGCGACGCGATCGTGCGGCGGCTGCTGGAATTCATTCCGCGTCAACAGTACGAGGAACTGGACAGAACCGCGGCGAAGATGATCAAGGATGCGCCGGCGGCGTAAAATCCTTCGCTGGCGCTCTGATGTCCGAACCCATCACCGATTATCGCCGATATCTCGAGCCGCACACGCTGGCGCGGATCGCTTCGCTGGATCTGCGCCCGGCTGATCGTCGAAGGGCTGATGGCCGGGATGCATCGCTCGCCGTATCAGGGGATATCCGTCGAATTCAGCCAGCATCGGCAATACGTTCCCGGCGACGATACTCGCCATGTCGATTGGAAAGTCTTTGCCAAGACCGACAAGGTTTATCTGAAGCAATATCTGGAAGAGACCAATCTGCATCTCATCTGCGTGGTCGATGCGAGCGAATCGATGGGATACAGCTCCATCGGCGAGGGGTCCAGCACCTGGAGCAAGTACGACCATGCCACGGCGATCGCGGCGGCGCTGTCGTATCTGGCCATTCAGCAGCAGGATTCGGTGGGGCTGGCGATTTTCGACAATGAATTGCGGCGATATTTCAAGCCGAGCAATTCGCCGGCGCAGTGGAAAACCATCACGCACGAGCTTCTGCTGATTCCTCGCCTGAAAAAGACCGGCACCGGCCGGGTGCTCGACCAGCTTGCCGAGAAGCTGACGCATCGGAGCCTGATTGTTTTCCTCAGCGATTTTTTCGACGAGATGGAATCCATTCAAAATGGTCTGCGGCATCTTCGCTATCGCAAGCATGAGGTGATCGCGTTCCAGATTCTGGACCCGATGGAGATCGAATTTCCGTTTGAAGATGTGACGCTGTTCAAGGGCCTGGAAGAGATGGGCGAGCTGCTCACGGAGCCGCAGAGCCTGCGGCAGGGATATCTGGCGGAACTGGCTGCTTATACCGATCAGATCAAGAAGATGTGCCGCGGGATGCACATTGATTTCACGCAGGTGAGCAGCGGGCAGCCGCTGGATGCGGTGCTGAGCGGCTTTTTGGCGGTTCGGGCGGCAAGCATTCGTTGACGGCGCCGTGGGGTTCGTTATGGCTTACCAATTGCCGCTGGCTTTTGGGCTGATTTCGCCGCTGTTCCTGTGGACGGGGGCGGCACTGGTGTCGGTTCCGATCATCATCCACATTCTGAACCGGAGGCGATTCAAGGTCGTTCCGTGGGCGGCAATGGAATTTCTGTTGCGGGCGATGAAGAAAAACCGCCGCCGATTGCGCTTCGAGCAACTGCTGCTTCTGACGACGCGATGCGCCGTTTTGCTGCTGCTGGGCTTGGCCCTGTCGCGGCCGCTGGGATGTCAGGACAGCAGTCTGGCCGATTTGGCCGGGCGGCGAACGGGGCTTCATGTTTTCGTCATCGGCAACGGCTATTCGATGGCGTACCAGGCGGGCCGGGCGGGGGTAAAGACGCATCTCGATCAGGCGAAGATCATCGCCAAAGCGCTGATCCGCCGGCTCTCCTCCGGCGGAGAATCGGTGGCGATCATCACCGCGTCTTCGCCGCCGAGGGAGATCATCGGCTCTCCGATTTACGATCTGAAAGCGGCTGAGGATGCGGTGGATCGGATCGAGCAATCCTGGGGCGCAACCGATGAAGCCGGGGCATTGGCCCTGGCGCGGGACATCGCCCGCCGGCAGCCGGCCAACAGCAATAAGAGTTTGTACCTGATCGACGATTCGACGCGGGTAGCGTGGCAAACAAAGGGGGATGTGATCCATCAACTCGGGCAGGAATTGGCCGGCTTGTACAAAACCGGAATCACGCATTTCAATCTCGGCAAGCCGGGGCAGTGGAACCAGGCGATCGTCGATTTGACGCCGGCGGATTCATTGATCACCAGCCGGTTCCCGGCCGATTTCGTGACGGACGTTCGCGATTATGGCCCGGCCCCGACCGATCCGAAGCTGCTGCTGAAGCTGGACGGCATCGCGCTGGCGCCGGGCATTATGAATGTTCATCCCACCGACGCGGCGTCGCCACTGACGATTACAGCCAACCATCTGACCGCGGGGATTCACGTCGTGACCGCTTCGCTGATGAGCGATAATCGTCTGCCGGTGGATGATGTTCGCTATCGCGTCATCGACGTTGTGAGCCAGCTCAAAGTTCTGATTGTGGAAGGGGAACGCGGCGTGGGAGGGCAGGGGTCCAGCGGAGCATTTCTGGATGCGGCTTTGAATCCGACCGGTTTTAGTTCGGGCGACAGCAAATCCAGCGGATACGTGGCCACGGAACGCATCAGCGATCTGGAACTGGGCAATAAGGTTCTGGGGGATTATCGCTGCATTTGCTTGTGCGGGGTGGGCGACATTCAGGAATCGCAGGCCGCCCAGTTGGAACAATATGTGCGCCAGGGCGGGACGCTGATGCTGTTCATGGGCGATCAGGTGACGGCGGAGAATTACAACGCGACGCTCTACAAGCATCACCTTCTTCCCGGCCCGCTGACCAAGCGGATCACGGTGTCGGGCGACGAGCAGCCGCGGCGATTCGATTTCAATCCGCATCGGCCGCTGAATCGGCTGCTGGCGGATTTTCAGAATCAGGAAGACACGGGGATGGAATCGGCGGAGATCTACAGCTATTGGCAGATGGATTTGGCGGCGAATTCGCCGGCCGAGCGGGTATTGAATTTCCTGCCGCCGGACAATGCCGCTAATCAGCCGGAGGACCCGGCCATCACCGTTCATTCGCTGGGCGCCGGCCAGGTGGTTTTTTATGCGACCAGCGCCGATCCCAACGCGGAGTGGACGACGTTCATGCCGCATCCGGCCTATCCGGCGCTGATGCACATGCTGCTTCTGGGGACCACCAGCGGGGAGGATTCATGGATGAACATCGAAGTGGAGAATCGGCTGATGATTCCGCCGTCGATCCAACTCGGCGCGACGCCGGTGCTGAAGGATGCAAATCAGATCGAGTATCCGATGGAACTGCAAACGGTTTCGGATGACAAATCCGCGTTCTACGGCCAATCCGCGTATGTCAGCCGACCGCTGGAAAAGCCCGGCGTTTATTCGCTGTCCACCGGCACGGAGAATTACAAGATAGCAGTGAATGTTCCGGCGGCCCAGGAAGCGGATGTACGCACGATCGATGATGCGCAGGTGAAAAAGGCGCTGGGGGACATTGACATGGAGATGCTGGGAGATTCGGTCCCCAGCGAAACGGTTCTGGCGGAGCAGGGAAAAGATTTGGGGTGGGGAATTATGCTGGCTGTCCTGGTGCTGCTGGCCCTGGAGTGCGTCCTGGCTATGCAATTTGGTCATCATCGCGTGTCGGGAAAAACGCCCTGGGCCTCGGGGCACGGCTAAACCATGCATCACCTGTTTGAAATCATCCTCGGGCTTCCCGGCGGTTTTCTGAGCCGGCAAGGACATTTCACGCTCCAGTTCAATCCGAGTTGGCCGCTGCAGCGGTACGTCGGTGGGGCGGCGGTTTGGAATTTTATCATGGTCGTTCTAGCGGCAGCGCTGGTCGTGACGATCTATCGGCGCGAGGGACGAACGCGGCGAACACGGGTGATCCTGGGCATTTTGCGGGGGCGCTGCTGGGATTGGTTCTGCTGCTGCTGAATCGCCCGGTGCTGACGTTGGGGCAGGCTCGACGGGAGCCATCTGTCTTGGCGGTGCTCATCGACAACAGCATCAGCATGAAAGTGAAGGACGCGAAGCTGGTGGACGGCAATCCGGCAAGCCGGCTTGATGCGGCGGTCGATCTGCTGGCGGGCGACAACGGCCGGCTGCTGCGGCGGCTTGCCGCGGTTCACGACGTGCGGATTTATGATTTCAGCCGGCGGCCCAAGGAGATCGCCAGTATTCCAGGTCCGGGCGACACGGCTACGGGGCCGACCACGCGAAGCACCGATTCGGCCGTGGACAGCGCGGTCGTTGCGCTGCGCGATTTGAAGCCGGAGGGGAACGGGACGCAGGTGGTGTCGTCGCTCACAGATGTTTTGCAGGATTTGCAGGGTCAGCGGGTGGCGGGCGTGGCTGTGCTGACCGACGGGCGCGAGACTCCGGCGGAGGCGCCGCCGGAAGCGCTGGCGGCAGTGAAGGGCTTTGGGATCGATGTATTCCCGATCCCCGTGGGTTCGGATCAAATGCCGCGGAATATCGCCGTGCAGTCGGTCACTTTTGAAGACACGGCGTTTGTGAATGATTACACGAATCTGCATGTTACATTGCGGGCGACCGGCTATGAGCCGAATCATCCGATCACGCTGGCGCTGCTGCGTCAGAGCACGCGAAATGGGCAGACGGTGAACGTGCCGGTTTTGGATGATTCCGGAAACGAGATCACCCAGACGGTCGAAGCGGCGGACGACAAGCCGTTCGGCGTCGATATGCAGTTCAAGCCGACGGAGGCGGACATTCCGGTCGCCAATCTAGTTGTCGAGGCCAAGCCCCAGCCGGGCGAGATGGATGATTCCGACAATTTTCATCCGGCCCGGCTGGATGTGATGGACGACAACATCACCGTGTTGTACGTCGATGGATATCCGCGTTGGGATTACCGGTATCTGAAAAACAGCCTGATTCGCGACAAGACGATCAAGGTCAGTTGTCTGCTGACCAGCGCCGATCCGTCGTTCCGGCAGGAAGGAAGCGACGATCCGAATCGGCCGGATCATCAGGATTCATGGCGGATCACGGCGTTTCCGGAATCGATGGATCAATTGCTGGATTACGACGTGGTGATCATGGGCGACGTTGATCCGAGGCAGTTCACCGATGCGCAGCTGCAGATGATCGCGGATTTCGTGAGCAAGAAGGGTGGCGGGTTTGCGATGGTGGCCGGGCCGCGCTGGTCGCCGCAGAGTTATCGCAATACACCCATCGAATCCATCCTGCCGGTGATTATCACGCACACCGAGGCCGACGACGGCATGGAGAACATTACCGAGGGTTTCCGTCCGGTGCTGACGCGCGCGGCGGCCCACTATCCGATCTTCCGATTTTTTCCGCAGTGGGCGGCGAACGAGGAATACGTCAAGAATCATCTTCCGCCGCTGTTTTGGTATTGCCGGGGCATCATGATTAAACCCGGCGTGGGGATCACGTTGGCGGAGCATCCGACGGATTTGGGGCCGGACGACCACAAGGCGCCGATCCTGGTGATCGGAACCTACGGAACCGGGCGCACGATTTTCTCGGCGATCGACGATTCATGGCGATGGCGTTTTTACACGGGGGAGTCGATCTTCAACACGTATTGGGTGCAGCAACTGCGGTATTTGGCCCGTGGGCGCAAAATCGGGCAAAGGAAGATGACATTTACCGCCGACAGGGATGTGTATGAATTGGGCAAGGAGGTGACGATCCAGCTTGAGCCGTTGTCGCCGGATTTGATTCAGCAACTTTCGCCGCCGGTGACCGTCCAAATCATCGACGATGCGACGGGCGAGGCCGTCCGCAGGCTGGATTTGCAAAGACAGGATGCGTCGAGCGCAGTTTACAGCGGCAGTTTTACGGCCGACCGGATCGGGCAATTCCGAGTGGAATTACCCCATCTTACCAATCAGGATTCGACGATTTCGTTCAAGGTGGTGGAGCCGGACATGGAGTTGCGGGAGCCGCAGGTGGATTTGTCGTTTCTGAATCGGCTGGCGACGGAGTCGCCCATTCCGTTTGCGCAGGCGGGACCAACGCTCACGGCGATCCGATCGGCCGCCAAGATTATTCCGATCGATACCGTACAGCCGCTATGGAACGCTCCGCTGGTGATGGTCGTTTTTGTGAGCTTAATCACGGTAGAATGGATCATGCGTAAAATGGTTGGATTGCTTTAAGAAGGCATGGAGTGACGAAGATTCACACCTTCTTCATTTAACCCGGCGTGAACACACGCCCGGCCGAAACCGCCGGAAGCAGATTTGTTATGCCCCCCACGGCACTCATCAACACGTTGGAATCGCTGCGACGACGGGTTCGGCTTTTGAGCGTCATGTATGGCTTGGGCATGGTCGTCGCCGCGGCGGCGGGGCTTTTGCTGGCGACCGTTCTGCTGGATTACCTGCTCAATCTGCCGCCGATTCCGCGGATCATTCTAATGCTGGCGGCGTTGTTTTGCCTGATGCGCGTTTCTGATGCGATGGGTGGTTCGGCCGGCGATGTCGCGGCTGGGACTTTCCGATGTCGCGGGAAGGCTGGAACATGCGTTTCCCGATTTCAAGGATCGTCTGCGGAGCACCGTCGATTTCGTCACCAAGGGGACCGCGGGATCGGAAATCATGAAGAGTCGGGTCGTTGCCGAGGCGACGGAATTGGCCCGGCGATTCGATCTCAACAGCGCGATTCAGACCAAGCCGGTCTGGGAATCGTTCGCGGCGGGCGGGGGGGCCATTGTCGTTCTGATCATTCTGGCGGTGCTGGCGGGGCAGAGCTATCTTTCGCCGGCGCTGTCGCGCCTGATGAATCCGTTCGGGAACTATCCCTGGCCAAAGCGCGTGCAGATCGAAATGGTGGCCGATCTTCCCCAGCGCATACCCGTGGGCCGGCCGGTGGACGTGCGGATTCGGCTCGTCAAGGGGGACAAGGCGTCGCGCGAGGCGCGAGTGTATTACCAGTATGGCGACGGGCGGACCGAAACGGAAATCATGACGCGCGGAGCGGATGGGGTCTATTCGGCAAGCCCCGATGCCTGGCTTGACGCGGCGGCCGGCAGCGGCGTGATGAAGATTTGGACCGCATCGGGCGATGATTCGACGCCGCCGCAGACCATCGAGATCGTTCAGCGGCTGGGGATCACGTCGGCGCAATTGATGGTGCAGCCGCCGCCGTACGTGAACGAGCCGCCGACGCCCGTGGCGATCGATACGACGCCAGCGACGGTCACTTACGGATCGAACCTGACGATGAAGGTGACGTTCAACAAGGAGCTGGACCCGGCGCGCCGGCGTCGGTCGCGGTCGGAGAACAGGGGGGTAAGCTGCCGCAGATTGCGTGGGATGCGCCGGCCGGGGCGACGCTGCTGGGACATTGGATCGCCCGGGACTCGGCGGCGTTTCAGGTTTACGCGTTCGATCGCGATGGATTTTCGAATACGGACGGCGCGGATTTTCAGGTGATTGTGCGGCCCGACCAGATGCCATCGGTGCAGATCACCCGGCCGGCGCGCAACGAGGAATGCACGCCGCAGGCGGTCATTCCGCTGCGAGCGATTGCCGAGGACGATTACGCAATCAAATCGCTGAAGCTTCTGGTGTACCGCCTGGGTGAAAAGCCGGCGCTGCTTGAGTCGCTGGATCTCATCAGCGCCAGCCGGCCTGCCGGCGGCGTGGGGTGGAACCGCGTTGAATCGGCGGGGGACCGGCGGCGGTGGCAGCTGGATTTTCCGTGGGATTTGGAAAAGCTCGCGGCCAATCCGGCTCTCAAGCCGGGCGATATTCTGGAATACCATCTGGAAGCGCAGGACAATTTCGCGCTGGAAGGAAAATATCACGATCCCGTTTCCAGCGGGAAATACCGCATCACGATCATGAGCCAGCAACAGTTCACATCGCTCATGAACGACCTGGTGGGGCAGGTACGGGAAGAAATCAAGGACATTCGCAACACGCAGCGGGCCCTCAAGGGCGAGACGGAGGATTTGCATCACCAGACGCAGTCGCAAGCGCAATTCACGCGGGCGGATCGGCGGCAAGCGCAAGATCTGGTGGCCCGGCAAGCGACGGCCGCATCGCAGGCCAAGCAGTCGGCGGAAAAGCTCGATTCGCTTCTGCAGCGGATGAATGAGAACCGTTCGATGGCCCAGGACCTCGAAAACGTCGCCGGCGATGTCCGTGACAATTTGAATCAGGTTGCCGAGCATCCGATGAAAGATGCCGCCGCGGAGGTTGACGACGCGAAGAATCAGACGGCCGATGCCCAGGCGGATGCGGCCAAACAGAAGGAGCAAACCGATTCCCGCAACGCGCAGCTTGCCGCGGCCGAGAACAATCAGCAGGACGCTACGGATCGGCTGGACCGGATGGTGTCGCGCATGGGTGACGCGGGCGGTCTTTCGCAGGCGATCCAGCAGCTTCACGACATCCTGAACCAGCAGCGCCAGATCGGCCAGACGAGCAGCGACATCGGCATAAAGAATCTCGGCAAAACGCCGGATCAGATGCCGCCGCGGGACCAGAAAGCGCAGCAGGCCAATGCGGACGCGCAATCGGCGCTGGGGGACAAGACGTCAAAGACGCTGGCTCAGATGCAGCAGACCGCGGATCAGCTTTCCAAGACCGATCCCTCCTCATCGCAGGCGATGCGGCAGGCGGCCCAGACGGGCCAGGAGCAGAGCGTCGCGGCGCAGATGCAGGCCAGCGCCGATGCCCAGCGGCAAAACCAACAGGCCAGCGCCAGCAGGCGCAATCGCAAGTGGAAATCGGTTTGCAGATGATGATCCACCAGTTGGAGGAAGCGCAGCAGCGAAAGCTCGAAGCGCTAGCCAGGCAACTGGCCGACCTGCAGGAGCAGATCGACGAATCTGCTGCGCCAGCAGGGCGGATTGAATTACGACAATCTTGCGCTGCGGGGCGATGAGGCGCTGAAGAAGGCGGATCCCAAGGTGATCGCTCACCTGCTGGAACTGGCCGAGCGGAGCAAGGACCACCTTCCGCCGACGCCCGATCTGGACACGCAGGGCCGGCTGCAGGAGCAGACGGAGCGGAACACGCGCGGGGCGTCGAAATCAGCCGAGTCGCTTGCGGACGGGGCGACGATCGTTGCGGAACTGAATCGAGCCGCGGATCGGATGGGGCGGGCCATCTCCGCGCTGCGGGATGATGACGGCGGGGACCAGCAGCGCCTGGCGGCGGCGTACGATCCGCCGCAGGTGGAGGCGCTGGCGTCGCTGGAAAAGGCCAAACAGTTGATCGACGAGCAGGCGGCCAAGAACAGCGAGGCGCTGAATCAGCAGAAGAAGGATACGATCCGGGCGGCGTATCAGAAGATTTTGGAGAAGCAGAAGAAGATCGATTCCGATACAGCCGCGATCGACAAGGCGCCGCGTTGCCCGATGGACAGCTTGGACACCGCGACGCGATCCTTCTGGGGCAGCTTCCGCAGCGGCAGGATGTGCTCGTCGATCTGACCAACAAGCTGGATAGCGATCTGGCCGGCCTGGACAGCATTGTGTATGTTTGGGCGAACCACGATATTGCGGACTCGATGAAATCCGTTCGGCAGGAGTTGGCCAAGCCGCAGACGGATGCCGTGACGCAAGCGGAGCAGACGCGGATCGAGGAGCAAATCCAGGCGATGATCGACAGCCTGTCGATCAAGCCCAAGGAAAGTCCCTTCGCGATGAAGGGCGGGGGCGGCGGAGGCAGTGGAGGGTCCGGCCAAACGCTTCCCACGGAAGCGGAACTTCGGCTTCTCAAGCGCCTGCAAGAAGCGGTGAACAAGGCGACGATCTCAGTCAGCCGTGGGCCGAAGGGAAATAATCAGGACGCGGTTCTGACCGCCTTGGGTGGACGGCAGGGGCAGTTGCGGAACCTTTTGGATCAGCTTATTCAGAAGGCCAGCCATGGCCAAGCGAAGCTCGGGCCCGAGCCGGATCCCAAGGACAAGCTCCCGGAAGAGGCCAGCGGCGAAAACATCGACGATCAGGAGTTGACGCAGAATCTTTTGCAGGGGGATGCCTCGCCGAATCCCGATCCGGTCAAGAACGACATCGCCCTCGTCGGGCAGCGGATGGCGCGATCGCGACAGCGGCTGGCGCTGGACCACGATCCCGGGAGTGTCACGCAGGAGATTCAAAAGAGGATTCTGCAGAATCTGGATGCGCTGATTGACCAGTCGCGGGAGCAGGAAGCCGAAGGCAAAACGCCGCCGGGACAGCAGCCGCAGCCCAGCGCCCAACCGAACGGCTCACAGGCGCACAACAACGCGGCCAGCGGGCGGGAGCAGGCGCGAAACTCCGGGCATACCCCCGCAGCGGTCAGCGTGAACGGCCACGACGTGGACACCAGCGGCACGCCGACGCAGGACATCACGCAAAGTTTGAAGGAATGGGGCAGCCTTTCGCCACGGCAGCGGGCGGCCGTGATCGAGGCCGCCAGCGAAAAACCGGTCCAGAAATTCAAGGAGTATATCGACGAGTATTACCAGGCGCTGGGCAATCGGCAGGGGCAGTAGGGCGGGAAGGCTAAGAATATGTGGAAACCGCGTAGAGAGACGAAGAGACGGAGAGACGAAGAGACGAAGTGCGCTCGAGTCTTCACTTCGTCTCTCTGTCTCTTGGTCTCTTCGTCTCTTCTTCTTCTTCCACTTCCCCGCACGCTTTCCACCGCGCTTGCCGATTCCGCGAATTCCCCGCCAGCCGCGCATAAGTCGGATCAGCCGATCGACGAAATCACCCCTCAGCAAGCAGGTCGCGGTCGAGAAGGGGCTGGAATATCTGGCGTCGCAGCAGAACAATGAGGGATCGTTCGGAACCTCCGGCGCCTACGGAGCGACGGCGGCCATCACCGCGCTATCGGGCCTGGCATTCATGGCGGACGGCAATCTCCCGGGCCGCGGGAAATACGGCGAAGTCGTTCGCAAAGCCGTCGATTTCATCGTCCGCAACCAGCAGGAATCGGGCCTGTTCACCACCAGCGCGTCGCAGGGCGAAATGTACTCGCACGGATTTGCGACGCTGTTCATCGGCGAAGTCTATGGAATGAGCGGCGACGACCAGATCAAGGAGAACCTGCAAAGAGCGGTGCGGCTGATCGAGCGATGCCAGAACCCCGAGGGGGGCTGGCGGTACCAGCCGGCGCCGGTGGATGCGGATATCTCGGTGACGATCTGCCAGATCATGGCCCTGCGATCGGCGCGGGATGCGGGGATCAAAACGGATGCGGGGGTGATGGATCGGGCGCTGGCGTATGTCAAGCGTTGCCAAAATCCGGACGGCGGTTTCAGTTACCAGGCCACCGGCGGGGAAAGCGGTTTTGCCCGAACGGCGGCGGGTACCGCTTCGCTCTATTATGCCGGGAAATTCGAGGACAACGGCGTTACCCGCGGGCTGGATTACTTGTCCCGTTTCATTCCCGGCCGCGACGAGGTCGATGTGCAGGGACATTTCTTTTACGGACAATATTATGCCGTGCAGGCCATGTTTCTCGCCGGCGGGAAATACTGGCGCCAGTGGTATCCCGCCATCCGCGGCCTTCTGGTCGCGCGGCAGAACAAGATCGTCGGCAACTGGGAAGGGGAGGTCGATCCCGATTACTGCACGGCGATGGCGCTGATTATCCTGCAAATGCCCAATCGCTATCTGCCGGTGTTCAACGGCAAGGGGCCGGGAAGCTAAGGGCAAAATCCGAAATCCGAAGTCCGAATGATGAATCAAATCCGAATGACCGAAATTCGAATGAAAAACCGGATCACCGCCGGGTCCGTGTTTTTGGCTTTGGCGATGCTGATTTGCCGATCGTCCCCGGCGGCAATCTGGAACCTGACCGATGCCCAATTCAATTCGCGCTCGGTGGAGGTTGAATCCATCGATGCTTCGGGGATTCATATCGCCGAAAATTCCTCGGCAACGATCCTGCCGTGGAAGGACGTGCTGGAACTTTGGCAGAATGCGGCGGCGCCGGCCGGTCCGAGCGGGCGATTTCTGCTGGTTTTTCGCAGCGGCGACGCGCTCGACGGTGAGGCGGTCTCGCTCAGCGCCGACACGCTGCAATGGCGAAGCCCCCGGCTTGGGGAGATCAACTTTCCGATCGATTCGCTGCTGGCGATCGTTCGAAGCGGATCGAGTCCGGCCGATCTGGACGAGAATCGCGGCGACGACGTTGTTCGGCTGGCCAATGGCGACACCGGTCACGGCATCATTACGCAGATCGCCTCCGGCGGAGTGACGATCCAGGCCGAGCGACGCCACGCCGACGCTTCCGTGGGATGCCATCACCGCGGTTTTGTTCTCCACGACGCCGGCCAGTCCCAACTGCGCCGGAAGGCAGCATGTTCCGCGTGCAATTCGGCGGCGACGAATCGCTGACCGTCTCCGCCGTCGCCCTGGCGGCGGATAAGTTCACCCTTTTTCTCGATGACAGGAACACCCGTCAGATCGACGCCGACGCCGTGGCGGGAATCGAGCAGCTCAATGGACCGATCTCCTGGCTCACATCCCGCAAGCCGGCGGAGAATATTTACAAGCCGTTCTTCAGCGAGAATTTCCCGACCCGCTTCGACCGCACCGTCGCCGATGGCAAGCCGATCCGGGAGAAATATCCGGCGTTTCATCATGGCATCGGTTGCCATTCTTATTCAAAGCTGGTTTACGATCTCGACGGGAAATGGGCAGGGCTTCCGCACGCAATTCGCGATCGATTCTGATTCGCCGCTGGCGGATGTGACGGTGCGAATCTATCTCGATGGCAAAATCGCGTTTCGAGAAGAAGAACGTGAAAGCCGGCCAGATTTATCCGCTCGTGCTGCTTCCGCTGGCGGGAGCTAAAACGCTGTCGCTGGAGGTGGATTATGGGGAGAACTACGCGACGGAGGACCGCTTTGTCTGGCTCGATCCGGCGCTGATTCGCACGCTCGCGGACAGCCGAGCCACGCAGCCTTGATGATCGCTGAGCGCAAAAATAGAGGCCGGTGCTCGCCGTTACACCGGCCTCCTCAATCAGGCTGCCCGACCTTTTAAGGTCGGAGACCCACAGCCTCAGCGTGTTTATCGGAGAGCCTTGGAAAAAAACTTGACCCGAATTTCCCGCTGGTTTGCGGCGTTGCGCATTGTTTGCCCTATAATCCGCCGCCCATGAGACGATGCATCGTGCCAAGCTTGCCCTGGAGGATGGGGCCGTTTTCACGGGCCGGGCGTTCGGGGCAGCGGGAACCTCCGAAGGCGAGGTCGTGTTCAACACCTCCATGACCGGCTATCAGGAAATCCTCACCGATCCATCGTACAAGGGGCAGATCGTCACGATGACGTATCCGCTCATCGGCAACTACGGCATCAATCGCCAGGACGTCGAGAGCCGGCGGCCGCACGTCGCGGGGTTCGTCGTCAAGGAATTGTCGCCGGTTTATTCCAATTACCGGGCGGATCTTTCGCTGGATGAGTATCTGAAGCAGAACAACATCATCGGCATCGAGGGGATCGACACGCGGGCGCTGACGCGGCGGCTGCGGATCAGCGGGGCGATGCGCGGGATTCTCAGCACGGAGATTCTCGATGATGCCAAACTGGTCGATCGCGCCCGCAAATCCGCGGCGATGGAGGGGGCGGATTGGGTGCAGGCCGTCAAGCCGGCCTGCGGGTATGGCTGGGATGAGGACCAGGGCGATTGGCGGCTCGGCAAAGTCGAGCGCGGCGATGGGCTGCATGTCGTGGCCCTGGATTGCGGAGCGAAGCAAAATATTCTCCGCCATTTCATCGAGCGCGGAATCAGGGTGACGGTTCTTCCGCCGGATGTGACGGCGGAGGAGATTCTCAAGCATCGTCCCGACGGGCTGTTCGTCAGCAACGGCCCCGGCGATCCGGCGGTGCTGGATTACGCGGTGAAGCCGATCCAGGGCGCGCTGGGCAAAGTGCCGATCTTCGGAATCTGCCTGGGCCATCAGCTTCTGGGCCGGGCGATCGGGGCGAGCACGTACAAACTGAAATTCGGCCATCGCGGCGCGAATCAGCCGGTGAAGAATCTCGACACCGGGCGGGTCGAGATCACCAGCCAGAACCACGGCTTCGCCGTCGATCGGGAATCGCTGGAATCGCACGGCGGCGTGGTCACGCATGTCAATCTGAACGATCAGACGGTGGAAGGATTTCGCCACAAGACGCTGCCGGTCTTCTGCGTGCAATATCACCCCGAAGCCAGCCCGGGGCCGCACGATGCGGCTTATCTGTTCGACGCGTTCGTGGAGATGATGAAGACGAAAAAGCCGCCGACGGGGAAGAGATTGAAGGAATTGCAGAAGTTGAGAGATTAGAGCATGTTCGTGCGGGGTGACGTTCGAATCCCGCGGGATGGCCATCCCGCGGCTTTTTTGAAAGGGGAGAATCTTTGGAATTCTAATCCGGCTCGGAGAGGGATGGAGGCATTCCTGTGGGCTGCGGTTGGCGCGAACCGGAATCCGTTGGGATTCCTCGAGGCAGCCATTGGACCGTATCAATCCGCGCGTCATGCGCAAGCTGCGAGATAAAGGCCGGCGGCCCGGCGTCGCTCGGCAAGGTCCGGCGCTCGACTTCCATGCGCATCTCGCGGCGCTGGCCGTGATCCGCGTAGGCGATTCCCCAGGAAAGAATGTTGCATTCGCTTTGACGAACGGCGGCAAGAATCTCTTCGTCAGACGGCCCATTCTTCAGAGTCGACACGGTCAACATCGCGCGCATGTCTTGCCGCAAGACTTTTTCCAGATATTTCAGGCCCCAGAGCGTTCCGCAACCGAGCGCCAATGCCGCCGTCCCAAGGCCGAGTTGCCCGCCGCCGAAGCATAGTCCCATCACGGTGGTGAACCAGAGCGTGGCGGCGGTGGTGACGCCGAGAACCAGGTTGTCCCTCCGCAGAATTGTTCCCGCGCCGATGAACCCCATGCCGGAAAGAATTCCCAGGGGCAATCGCATCAGATCCAGGACGACGAACGAATTGCCGGCCTTGCCGATGGTGTTCATGAGAAGGTTGGCCTGGATCATGGCAAGGGAGGCGGCGAGGCAGACCAGGATCGTGGTGCGCATTCCCGCGGGCCGACCGTGCTCAGTGCGGTTTAAACCGATGATGAATCCCGCCGCCGCGGCCAGGATCAGGCGAAGCGCGACTTGCTCCCAGTTAAGCGTTACCGGCATGAGTCTTTCCGCTCCGATTTGTAGGTTGAAGCATTCAAAACCGTTGAGTTCGGCGGCTCATCGTTTGCTAAGATTGGGTCACGTTGTTCGTTTTATCGGCTTGTAAGGAAAATTATGACGACAATTAACCCTCCATCAACAAAGCGTTCGCTGTTCGCCAGCCTGCCTTTCTGGCTTGTCGGGATGACGGTCATGGCAGCGGCGTGGGTTTTCGCGTGTTTTGTGCCCAAACCCAAGCCGCTTACACATGCGGGCGAAAAGCAGCGGCGTAAGGCGCTGGTTCGGGCGGCGAAGACGAAACGGTAAAGCCAAGTTGCCGTGGTCGCGACATCCTGGCGTGCGGTGACTGGGGACGGGAATTTGCGTTTATGGCCCAACAATCCGGCCCTATCGAATTGGCTCTGCTGGCGCCTTACAACGAGGAAGTCGCGCTGATCTCCAGTTGGAACAACTGGCAGCGCCAGGCCATGGCGAAGGGCACGGACGGCTGGTGGCGGATTTCCGCGGAGCTTGAGGACGGAGAACATTTTTATAAGTTCGCCGTCAAATCCAGGAGTTACTTTGCCCGGGACCAATGGGTCGAAGTTTTCGATCCATACGCTCTTTCGATCACCAACGACGAGCACGAACGCACGTTTCTGGAGGTAAAGGGCGGCAAACGCGTCTGGGTCGATTATCAGTGGAAGCACGACGACAAGCCGTTGCCGACCAACGACCGATTGGTCATCTACGAATTGCATGTCGGCGATTTCAGCGGCGGAACGGGCGATAAAGGGTCGCCGCGCGTCAAGGGCCGCTTCCGGGGAGTCGTTGAAAAGCTCGATTATCTGGTGGACCTGGGAATCAACGCCGTGGAGTTGATGCCGGTCAAGGAATTCCCCGGTAAGTCGTGGGGCTACAACCTGCGCAGCCTGTTCGCCGTCGATGGCAGCTACGGTTCGCCGGTGGAATTTTGCCGATTGATTGATGAATGCCATGGCCGCGGCCTTCGGGTGATCATCGACGGGGTTTATAATCACGCCGACGCGGGTGCTCCGCTGGCCAAGATCGATTACGAATACTGGTTTTACAAGGAGAACCCCGACCCGAAGGAAATGCAGTGGGGACCGAAATACGATTTCAGGCGCTATGACGAAAAGTTGAAGATTTTTCCGGCCCGCAAATACGTGCTGGAGTCGATCCGGGACTGGGTGGAGCATTACCATATCGACGGCATCCGCTTCGACGCAACGCGGGCCATCAATAACTTTGATCTTCTGCGCGAATGCACGGACATGGCTTTCAAGAAAGTCGACGGCCGCAAGCCGTTTTTCACCGTGGCCGAGCATATCCCCGAAGACCCGGCCATCTGCGGTTATCCAAAAGGACCGATGGTCGCGGCCTGGCACGAAACGTTCGCCAAGCAATTGCAGGCCATCGCGATACAACACGAACGCGACGGTGAACAGCCGTGGGACCTGGACGCGCTGGAAGAAATGATGAACCCGGCCACCAACGGCTACGGCACGGGCAACCATGTCGTGAACTATATCGGAAGCCATGACCAAGTACGCATTCTTAAGCAGACTCGCCGATGCTTCGAAGATGTTCGGCGAGGCGGCATTTCGACGGGTCAAGCTGGCGACGGCGCTTCTACTGACGTCGCCGGGTCTTCCCATGATTTGGATGGGCCAGGAGTTCGGGGCCGCCAATCCCAAGACGTTGCAGCCGCAGCCGATTGATTGGGCATTGCTGGCCAACCGGAACAACAAGGACCTTCAGCAATACACCGCGGGCCTTGTCAAGCTCCGCCGCGATACGCCAGCGCTTTGCGGTGACCAATTTCAGGTTGTTCTGAAAGACAAGAAGCGCCATTTATTCGCGTACAAGCGATGGAATGATGTCGGCGCAGTCGTGGTTGTCGCGGCGAATCTCAACGATACACCGGCCGGAGAATTCGTCATCGCCGACGCCGGTCTTCCGGACGTTGCCTGGCATGAGCACGTCTTCAATTACGACGCGACCACGCCGGCGGGCGTCCTCAAAGACACCCTCGGACCCAGCGAAGTGAAAGTATTCGTGAAGCAATGAAAGGCGCCGAAGCGGCGTGGCCGCTTGCATTTATTGGGTGATGGCCAAAAAACATTCGGTCGAGTTGTCGCAGGATGGAGCGAACTATTCGGACCATGACGATTTCTTCATCGGTTGTGATGATTCGAACGACCACGCGGCTTCGGTCGGCGGAAATGATGTCGCCACCGCCAGCATTCTTCGACGCATCAAGTGTGATGCCCAGAAAATCCAGGCCGTCGCAGATCCCCTGCGCCGAGTGGTTTCAGCCCGTTGTCAGAAGGCCGTTGCATTGGGTCGATATTAGCATGGCTTATTCCCGCACGTCGACTGGACAATGACTAAATTCGCCGACGGGTGCGCACCCAGGCAACCAATGCCAAGTTCTGCAATGCGGCGATGCCCAGCCATTTGATGTCAATGTCGCTTGGACCTCGATCCCGTTCGAGGATGGGTCTGATCGCGGCTATAGAGCGGCAAAAGCTCGCCGCGATGGCGCGTATCCAACTGCGGCTTAGTGCCGCTGGCGATATCCCGACCGAGAGTGGTCCAATCCTCGATGGTCCGCAGGCCGCTTTCGGCATACATCTTCAAAACGCTGTCATATTGACTCATCGCAATCTCCGTTTGATATTCAATTTCGTCACCCGCGGTCAGTTCAATCGCCGCATTCGTTCATCCCTGGCCTTATTGGCGGCGCGAGCGATCTGGTCTGCCGCCTTGTTGGCAACCGCCGCCGCTTCATCCTTCACCTTGTTGGCCGCGGCTGTCGCTTTATCCTTCGCTTTGTTCGCCGCATTGGTGCGTTCATCCGCCGCCTTGTTGGCCGCCTGATCTTCCGAGGGCTTCATGGGTTCACCTTTTTAGCATCGTCGCCGCTACGGGCGGCCCGTCCGGCGGCACGTTGATTTGCTACCTTGCGCGTCTCAAAGCCTGGAACATTCGATCCACCGCATGACCGTCTTCGCGGTAAAGGCGGTCTTCGGGCTGCTGGGAGAATTCCATGTCGCTGCGCCAGGTTTGGAATTCTCCCCGACGACCGTCCGGCGACGCCACGCTGTCGAGATGGCGCGAGCGGGTATCATCGGTGAAAACCACCATCTCCCAGCCATCCACCACCAATTCCACAGTTTCATCGTTCCAAAACTGATGACGGTCTTTCAGCTTTGCGACGGCCTGGCCGGATGCGACTCTGCGCAGAAGCGACAGAGCTTCGTCCGAAGTGACGCTGGACAACATTTGACTCCTTGCACGGACATCAGAAACGCGCTTACAGCCGTCCCATGAGCATCAGGATGACCACAATGAGCAATACCAGTCCCAGGCCGCCGCTGGGGCCATAACCCCAATTGCGGCTGTAGCCCCATCTGGGAAGTCCACCGATTAGAAGAAGGACCACTAAAATCAGCAGTATCAATCCCATAGGAATCCTTTCGACATCTGTCCCGGCTCATAGCCAGGAGAGATGGGCCTTGATTCTGTCGACCAATTGTTTGCTGACGGCGTCGTCGCCGGTGGCGCCGACACGGATCGTCACTTTGCTGACGTTCTGGCCGGCCTGTTCGATGTCGATGGTCACGACATCGCCTTGGGCGGTCTTGGCGGTAACTTTGCCGTCAATCGTCGTACCGTTGCCCACGATGTCCGTCAGTTGGAGATCACCGGCGGCTTTCTGGGCCGCGGCGGTCACCTTGTCGGGTGAACCGTCAATCATGGTCGAATATGATCCGAGAGTGTTCGTGGCGCCGGGCGTATCCGTCTGGCAGCCCGTCAGATTCACGAGAAAAAAGCCCACGCTGAGCATGCTGATCGCAAAAAATGCCAATTTCATAGCATGTCCTTTCAAAAATTGCCGTCGCCGTGATTATGTTTTGGCTTCGGCATAATTCCTCCGGAAGACGGGTAGCCGAGCACAAACTCGGCCACCACACGCAAGCCAGACCCGCCAACAAGGCGCGTTCGCTTCAAAAAGAAGGAGTTAGGCATTCGTACGACGAACGCCAAACACCACTGCGAACAATCCCACGAGTAACAAGGCCAAGCCACCAAAGATGTACCAAGCCGTCTCGTGGGTGAATCGTCCGGTGAAGGTATTGGTCAGTTGGTCTACCGCCGAATGGGATGCGTTCATCCCGACGATTAGCAAAACGACTCCGACCACCAGCATGACGATTCCGAAAATACGTTGCATACTCATAAATGGCTCCAATTCAGATGGCACCCGCTCCTGCAAACAATGATCGCAATGCCGGACTGCCGTTGGCGCGTCGATCGGCGCCGATCAGCAGGCTTCGTGGAAATGCGAATCGTTCCCAGGTGTGGCCGGTGCACTTCGGGCAACGCGGCGGACGAGTGATCGCATTTGAGGACTCAAAGCCGCACGTGCGGCACTGAAGCCGATAGGGAAACGCCCGGCTCGGCAATTCGCTCGATGTGCCGGAGTCCGACAATTGCTCATTTGATCCAAATCGTTCCATCGCAATGGACATTCTTTTCTCCGGTTCTGACTCCCTGTAATCCGTTCCGCAGGGGCTCGGTTGACGGTACGCAGCGGCTCAGTGTGTAACCGATGTCGTGCGGTCTGTTCCTCGACCCTCATGGTCGAGGCTGGAGCGAATTCGATGCCACACTTCCCAACGATTGACGGGAACATCGCCGGCGACGTTCGAAGCCCAACCGCACTCTGCCCCTGCCAATCTCAACCACCGTGACTTTGAGCATTTGCTCGATACGGCCGGCCGGATCGCCAACGACTACCGATTCGCAATTTTTCTAGACAAGATCAACATGACGGATCCTCCGTTGTTGTTACCGGCCGCTTAAGGCCGTGTTCGGACTGAACCAGGCACATGCCAGACCCACGTCTTCATGACGCAGTCAAGCGCAGACCGCCGGACGTTGTGGCGTTGTGACGGTGGTAAGGGACATATACTTCCGGACGCCAAAGTTGATGGACGTGCTATTGTTCCTACCTACGGCGACTCGTTCTCCGTTGCGGGTAATTGCCCATCCATCATCCGCGAGGACGACAAAGAGCCAACACGTCCCATCGTCGCTGATCTTCCGAAAGATCGTGCGTGCCGCACCATTGTTCGTTCTGACCATGGCTGCTTCCTTTCCCGAAAAATTGTTCTACACCCATTCGCCTACTCAAACGGCCGACTTCCACCGCCAACCATGCCAGACCAGCAGTACCGCCACCGCCGCGATGGCGGCGAACAGGAGACTTCTCGGGTTGAATGGCGTCACGGCGCTTCCGCTAATTAGGCTGTAAAGCCACCCCCCGACTAGCCCCCCAATGGCGGCCATGCCAATGCCCAATTTAGGGTCATCACCTCGCAACCTGACGACCTTGGAGGCGATGAAGCCAGCGATTATTCCCAACACGATCCAGCCGACGACGCCCATTAACACGGTGCATCTCCTTTGCAAAGCGATGCCTCTGGGAAACAAAAAAAAGCCGACGCGACCGAATCCCGAAACTTCGGAATTCAATTGCGTCGGCTTACTCGTTAACGGGTCTCCCGGCCGTTGGCCGGATTACCCTTTATTTAGTCATCCGATGACTTCGATATTTTTCCGGTGAGCCGATTTGTAAACGGCTCCACTAACGTCACATTATACGCTTCCCGACCGGGCTAAGCAAGGACATTGCCGAAAGATTCGGTATAATGTGCATTCTGATGAAGACTCAGGGCGAAATCGAAAGTGCCATTTCGGAGGGCATGGGCCGCTTCGAACAGGAGTACATGGGCCGGGGTCCCAAGGACGTTCGCGCGCACCTGATCGATGATCTGGTTGTCGTCCGACTCAAGGGCGTTTTGACGGCGGCGGAACAGCATCTGGTCAAGACGCTTCAGCCCGAGAAAGGCAGAGACCTGCTCAAGCAGGTGCGGAGCCATTTGATCGAGATAGCGCGGCCGACCATGGAGGCGATGGTAGTCAGCATCACCGGCGTCAAAGTGGTGAGTCTGCACCACGACATCAGTACGACGACTGGCGAAGAGGTCGTGTTGTTCACCCTGGCCGAGCCGCCACTGTTCCGAGAGATGAAGAGAAGATAGCACTTATTTTGCCGATTTCGCTCAATACTCGATATTGCTGGTTGCTATTTGTCGGTCATGATCCTAGGGTGTGGGATGGTGCGTGAGCTAATGAGCCGCGCATGATGAATGAATTCAAGTCGTCGGACGACTAAATAAACGGCATCCCGATTCGCCCGGGAGGCCGGTTGCAGAGTAAGCCGACGTGATTGAATCCCGAGGTTTCGGGATTTAACCGCGTCGGCTTTTTTCGTTTTTGGCGAAAGACAGAACTGTTTTCTTCTCGGAGGTATTTATGATTCGTGCGCGTTTTTTTGTCTTGCCCGTCATTTCGGCTCTCGCTCTGGCGATTTTCAGCGGTTGCGCGATGGATGCGTTGAGCAACATCCCGGCGACTGCCACGATTGCCAGTTCTGGCAACGATCATCTTTCCTACACGGCGCCGTCGGATGGCAGGATCTGGGTGTACGACGTCACCAACGATCGCATCGATTATTCCGGTCCGATCCGGATGAATGAGGCGGTTAAGGTCGACCCGGGCACCAACTCGGTCAAGATCAACGACCGCGTTGTCGCCGACACGCTGGCCCCAGGCGTACAGCGCCGCATTTACTTTGTGCCCGCGCAGTAAGCTTCCCGTCTTTGCACGACGCCAAGCGAATTGAGTCGCTAGAAATGAGTGCGATGACGCTGTCCACAAAAAGCATGGCTCAGCAAATTGCTCAGACGGCAACCGCCTTCCAGCAGCAACGGACCGGCCACGAGCCCAAATCGGTGAGCGTTGTGCTCGGCGGGGACATGCTGGTGGTCACGCTGCACGGCGCACTGTCGCCGGCCGAGCAGGCGCTGGCGCAGAGCCCCAAAGGCGCCGCCCAGGTGCAGGAATTTCACCGGCGGTTGTTTCTGAATGCTTCCGATGTGCTTCGGCAGGACATCAAGCGGATCACCGGAATGGATGTGCGCGAAGCCACTGCCGAAGTGGAGCCGAAGACCGGCGCCGTCGTCCAGGTCTTCACCAGCGGCACCATGGTGCAAGTATTCCTGCTTTCCGGCAATGTGCCGTCCGGAAGCTTCAACGGAGGAAACAAAACATGAAGCAGACAACATTAGTCAAAACAATGCTGGCGGCTTTGATCGTTTTGACTTGGTTGATGGCAATGTCCGGATGCAATTGGGGCGGAGGGCATGACGATCATAACGGCGGCTGGGATCATCAAGATGTCCACCACGACAATCACTAGGACGACCATCAACCGGCTGGATCAAGCCCGCTGAAAAGGAATTGATATGGGAATCATTCTGCTCATTATCGTGATCGTGTTGCTATTTGGCGGATTGCCGCGTTGGGGTTACAGCCGCAATTGGGGATACGGCCCAAGCGGAGGGCTGGGATTGGTTCTGCTGGTCCTGGTGATATTGATGATCTGCAACGTGCTCCCTTACAGATGGTGAGCAATCCATCTTAGGAGATTCAGATGGTTCGGCTTCTGGGCATGCTCGTTTTGCTAGTTATTTTGGTCGCGGGCTTTGGATATTACCGCGGCTGGTTCCGTGCGGAATCACACGATGCCAATGGCCATGACGCCGTCACCTTAACGGTGGACAAGGGCAAGCTCGACCAAGACAAGGCCAGCGCGAAGCATGAGGTACTGGATTTAGGACATAAATAGGCAAAACTTACACCGGCGGGAGGCCACTCGCTTCCCGGCCATTTCAGGAGTTAAGGCGTGTTGAACAAGAATTCAGTCGTTGCGTTGTTTGACCAGCACACCCAGGCCGAAAGAGGGGTTCAAGAACTGCAGCAGGCCGGCTTCGATATGAAAAAGCTGTCGATCGTCGGGAAAGAATATCATACGGAAGAGAATGTCGTCGGCTATTACACGACCGGCGAGCGGATGAGGGTCTGGGGCAAGAACGGAGCCTTCTGGGGCGGCATCTGGGGGTTGCTGTTCGGGTCGGCCTTTTTCCTGATTCCCGGCATCGGTCCATTGGTCGTGGGCGGCCCAATCATCGCAGCCATCGTCGGGGCCCTGGAGGGAGCGGCCGTCGTCGGCGGCGTCAGCGCCATCGGCGCCGGGCTTTGCAGCATCGGCATTCCAAAAAACAGCGTTTTGAAGTACGAGACCTCGCTCAAGGCCGGCAAGTTCATGTTGCTGGTCCTCGGAACGCCGGATGAAGTCATCCGCGCCAAGGCGATTCTATCCACCCTGGGCGCATCGGAAACCCAGTTGCATTTGGCTGAAGCTCCCGCTGGAGCGGTCGCCTAGGAGCATCGAAATGGAATCACAGTTATCCGGCCCTCATCAGAAGATTTACCAGCGCGTATTCCAGCATCCGATGCCGCATAATCTGCAGTGGCGCGAGGTGTGGTCCATGCTCGGCGCGATAACTGATGCGAACGCCGTTGAGGACGACAAAGGGGACCTGAAGGTCACGCGGAATGGCCAAACGCTGATGCTGCATCGTCCTCGCGGCAAGGACCTGGCCGACAAGAAGGAACTGATGCAGGTCCGTCACTTTCTGGAGCGGTCTGACGCCCTCGCGGCGCCGCCGACGGCGGTTGGTACGCATCTACTGGTGGTCATCGATCATCGTGAGGCACGGATATACAGTACAGAATTACACGGGTCCGTCCCGCAACGGATCGCGCCTTACGACCCATTCGGCTTCGACCGAGACCTGCACTACAACCAGGACGATTCTAACGGCCAGCGAAAACCGGAGCGTAAGAGTTTTTACGACGCGGTGGTCAAGACGTTGCGCGCGCCCAACAAATTTTGATGTTCGGCGCCGGAACGGGCGCCAGCAGCGCCATGGAGCAGTTGCTCGCCGAATTGAAGCGCCATCACCAGGACATAGCGAAGCGAGTTGTCGGCTCGATGGTCGTGAACGAGCACCATCTCACCGAGGATCAATTACTGGCCAAGGCGCGAGAGTTCTTTGTTGTGGTCTGAATCGCAGGAGGGCGCGAGTTCGCGGCGGCTTCCCATCAATCGGCGGCCGCGGGCAAGATGGCCCACGCCGCCATGCGCTCTTCGTCGCTTTCTTCGCTCAATTCGCTGAATTCCCAGTCGATCATCCCCGACGGATCGAGCGCCGCATCAATCCGGTCGACCAATTTGAACCACTGCGGGTAGGGCATGGGCCGTTCGCCGATGTAGGTCACATGGACCTGCCGCCGCTGGGCCGGCTGATCCTCGTCGCCGCCGAGACGCTCCTCAATTGCAACGGACGCACCGGCATCCGTGCAAATCTCTTCGATCACTTTCCGCAGCAAGTCGGTGCTCGGCTGGTGCGAGCGTTCGTCGCGGCGCGCGGCCTCGCTGTTCATATTGACCATGGCCATTCTCCCATGCGTGAGTTCGCGTCACATGCCGTGATGTCCAGACCCGCGAGTTCGGAAAACATTGGAAATCAGGTTTCGCGATCGCAGTTCCTGAAGCAGCGGCGGCGTTTCCACGGTAAGAGCCTCGCCCGTCGTATTCCAGACGATGCAATCCATATCGGTGACGACCAGTTCCCGGCCTAGATCGCGCTCAAGTCGCATGACCAGATTCTGTTGCCACTGGAGCAGGGTGGATTTCCACATAAGGGGCTTCTTCCCGCTGGGCGCCGGGCATCAGTATCGGCTTCGTCCGCCGCCGCTGGCGCCGCCTTGTCCGCTACGTCCGCCGCCGTAGCCGCCGGTGGGGGGACGATTCTCGCGCGGCTTGGCCTCGTTCACGGTCAACGCGCGGCCGCCGTGCTCCTTGCCGTTCAGCACCGCGATGGCCGCCTTCGCCTCGTCATCGCTTCCCATCTCGACAAAACCGAAGCCCTTGCTCCGGCCGGTGTCCCGGTCGTTGATGATCTGTGCGCTGCTCACCGTTCCGTGCGGGGCGAACAATTGTTCCAGGGCCGAGCTGTCTACATCATAGCTCAGGTTTCCGACATACAGTTTTTTGCCCATGAGTGCTCCTCGAAAGTTGGGCGTTAAGACCCAAATTTTACTTTCCAGGTCAAACGGAAAGAGGCCGACACTCTAGCCCAAGAGTTGGGAGGCAGGCGGGAACAAGACTGCGGGTAGAATTGAAAACTCTCTCGTAATCCGATTATTTCCGGATACCAACCACAATCATGGTAACCTCAAAGCAGCGGTCCGTCTACGGCGCCGATGAATTTGATTTATTTGACGGGTGGAGCGCTCGAATTTACCACGAATTTTTTGGCCGGCCCGCCAAAATGATCGGAACATGCCAAGATCGTGTGCCTGACCTCAATCCACCTCCACTTCGACGGTGTGCTCCTGGCGGTCGTCGTTCATCCGCAGGATTCCGCCGGGCTGATCCGCTCCGTCCGCCGTCAGGCGTTTGACGACTTTCCCGCCGCCGAGATTGCGGAAGGTGATGTGGTAGAAGGTTTCGCGATAGCGGTAGTGGATCTTGAATGTTTGCCAATCCGCGGGAAGGCACGGCGCGAAGCGCAGTTGGTCCACTTCCAGATGCAGTCCGAGCAGCGATTCGGTGATCAGCCGATACATCCAGCCGGCCGAGCCGGTGTACCAGGTCCAGCCGCCGCGGCCGGCGTGCTGGGGGTTCGAATAAACGTCGGCGGCGACGACATAGGGCTCGACCTTGTACCTGCGGATGGCCGCCGCGCTATCGCCGTGACGCACCGGGTTGATCAGCTTGAACAACTCCCATGCCCGGGCACGATCGCCGGCGGCGGCGAACGCCATCACCGTCCAGATCGCGGCGTGGGTGTATTGGCCGCCGTTCTCGCGCACGCCGGGCACGTACCCCTTGATGTAGCCGGGATTCAGGTCGGATTTGTCGAACGGCGGATCGAACAACTGGATCAGCCCGACATCGCGTTGCACCAGCCGACGGTTCATTGCCGCCATCGCCTGGCGGGCGCGGTCGGGATCGGCCGCCCCCGACAAGACCGACCAGCTTTGCGGCAGCGAATCGATCTGGCATTCGGGGTTCGACGCCGAGCCGAGCGGTTCGCCGTTGTCGAAGTATGCGCGGCGATACCACTGGCCGTCCCAGGCGTGTTCCTCGATGTTCTTGCGGAGCTTCGCCGCCTCCGACGCGCACAGGTTGGCGACGGTGTCATCCTGGCGTCGTTGGCCAGGTCGGCGAACTGCATGAGCACGTCGTACAGGAAAAATGCCAGCCAGACGCTTTCGCCCTTGCCGTGCTCGCCGACCAGATTCATGCCGTCGTTCCAGTCGCCGCAGCCCATCAGCGGCAGGCCGTGCTCGCCGAAGCGCAGGCCGTGCTCGATCGCGCGCACGCAATGTTCGTAGAGCGTGGCCGATTCTTCGGACCGGGTGGGCAGATCGTAGTAGCTCTCCTCCTCCGGCTGGAGCGGTCGCCCCTCCAGAAACGGGACCTTTTCGTCGAGCACGCCGGTGTCGCCGAGCGCGTCGACATAGCGGCACGTCGCGTAGGGCAGCCAGAGGAAATCGTCGGAGATGTGCGTGCGCACGCCGCGGCCCGCGGCGGATGCCACCAGTGCTGCACGTCCCCCTCGCGGAACTGGCGGCCGGCGCAGCGCAGCAGATGCTCGCGGAGGAGCGCCGGCTCGGCATGCACCAGCGCCATCACGTCCTGCAATTGATCGCGGAAGCCGAAGGCCCCGCCGGACTGGTAGAACCCGCTGCGCCCCCACATGCGGCAGGCGAGCATCTGATACAGCAGCCAGCCGTTGGCCAGGAAGTTGACGGCTGGATCGGGCGTCTCGACGTAGACCGCGCCGAGCGTCCGGTTCCAGTACTTCCAGACGCCTTCCAGCGCCGCGCGGGCCGGGCCGATGCCGCGGAAGCGATGCACCAGGTTGCGGGTGTCGGCCAGGTCCCGGCCGGACCCGAAGGTGAAGACGATCTCGCGTTCCTGTCCGTCGGCCAGATCGACCGCCACTTGCATGGCGGCGCACGGATCGAGCCCCGCGCCGACTCGGCCGGAGAGGCGGACGCGAGCCAGGCAGGCCGGGTCGCGCGGGGTGCCGTTGCGGCCGAGGAACTCGCTGCGGTCGCCGGTGACGGTCCGCTTCGATTCGCTGGCGTCCAGGAAGACGACGCGGTCGGCGAACTCGGTGTTGTACGCGTTGCGCGCCAGCAGCGCCCCGGTCTTGGGATCGACCTCGGTCACGATGTGCGGGAGAGTGCATTTCCCGTCGATCGCCCAGCACCAATTCAAAGTAGCCGGTGACCGACAGCCGCCGCGCTCGCCCCGAGCCGTTGCGCAGCTTGAAGACGACGAACTTCACCGGCGCATCGGTCGCGACGTAAACTCGCATCTCCGTCGAAATGCCGTCCTCGGTGTACTCGAAGACGCTGTAGCCGAAACCGTGGCGGGTGATGTAGGGCATCGGCCCGCGTGCCGGCAGCGGCGACGGCGACCAGAACTGTCCGGTCTCCTCGTCGCGGATATAGAACGCTTCGCCGCTGGCGTCGCTGATCGGGTCGTTGTTCCAGGGGGTCAGCCGGAACGCATGCGCGTTTTCGCACCAGGTGTAGCTGCCGCCGCTCTCGGTGACGACGGTGCCGAACCAGGGATTGGCCAGCACGTTGACCCACGGCGCCGGCGTGGGAGATTCTGGCGTGGTGATGATGACGTATTCGCGCCCGTCGCGGGTGAAGCCGCCGATTCCGTTGAACGCGGCCAAGTCATGCGTACGAATCGCCATGCCCGGCGGGACATCCGCCGATCGGCCGCGGACAGGCCTGAATCTGGCCACCGGCACGTCCAGGCTGACCGCGCCGCTCGATCTGCTCGGCAAGCGTGCCGGCGTGTCGCTGATGATCACGCGCGCCACCGTCTGCATCAGCACCTTGTCTTCTTCTGGAATCTGTTCGAGCCGGCGAACGAAGATGCCGCCGGGTTTGTCCAGCAGGTTTGCCTCCGACCGGGAGGTGATTAGGCCCATGATCTGGTCCTGCAGCATCTGCCGGTAGCCCGAATGGTCTTCGTTCCAGATGACCAGATCGACCGCCAATCCCTTCATGCGCCAATAGGCGTGGGCCTGGACGAGTTGACGAACCAGATTGATCTGGGCCTGATCGCCGATGCGCAACAGCACGATCGGCAAATCGCCGGAGATGCCGTAACCCCAAAGCCCCGATTGCCCGCGCCGGTTTCGCGCAATGACGCTGCCGGATGCCCGCAGCAATGGGTTGGCGTAGATGATGCTGCTGGCCAGCCGGCCGTAAAGCTGCGTGTCCGCCTCGGTGGCGTTGAGTTGCCGCAGCACCACCTGGCTGTGCGTCCAGGCCAGTTCGAAGACGCGGTCGGCCAGACGGCGGTCGTGGTATTTCTCGACCAGTGCCGATCGCGGCCTCGTGCGTCTCGGCGACGCCGGTGACGAGGTGCAATCCGCACCGTCTCGTCCGGCCCGACGACGACGGTGTTGCGGATGGCCACGATCGGGTCGAGCACCGACCCTTCGCTGTCGGTCAGCGAGAGACGGTGCATGGCCGCCGGGTCGGCCAGCGTGCGTCCGCGGCCGATGAATTCGGCGCGGATCGTCTCGTAGGAAGTCGCGGCGACGGCCTCGCCGTGGACGGTCATCAGGTGCAGCATCCACGGCGGCTGCTCCGTCGGCGGAGCGCGGCCGGCGGGTGCAGAGAATCGCCTGCCGCTCGCGAACGAGCTCCGTCTGAACGAACAGGTTGCTGAACGCCGGATGCGCCGCATCCGCCGCCGGCGGCGCCAGCACCACCTCCGCGTAGCTGGTCAACTCGATGGTGCGCGGGACTTCTGCCCCGGTTGGTGATGCGTGATGCGGCGCAGCTCGATGTCGTCCTCGGGCGAGACGCTGATTTCGAGATGCGTGTCGATGTCCCCGTCGCGCCGCCGGAACTCCGCCCGGCCCTGCGAATAGATGGCCTCGTAGGATCGCTGGCCGCTTGGTCGTCGGCTGCCGGGCCACGGACCAGAATTCGCCGCTGTCCAGATCGCGCAGATAGCAGAACGTGCCCCAGCAATCGCGCGTGGAATCTTCGCGCCAGCGCGTCACGGCCAGATCGCGCCAGCGGCTGTACCCGCCGCCGGCCGCCGTCACCGCAACGTGATAGCGGCCGTTGGAAAGCAGATGCACTTCCGGCACGGCTTGTCTGGGAGTGGTGAAGACGCGGAATTTCGCCCCCGTTTCCGCCGAAGCGGGCAACGCGTGGGAAACCTCCGCCGGATGCGGGAAGACGGACGGCGCCTTGGGGATCGCGCTCCTGCAGCAGCAAGTCGGTGGCCCGAAACGACCGGATCCGATTCGAAGCGCCGCTGCATCGGGCGGTCCAGCAGCAGATACAGCCAGCGACAGCAGCGCCATGCCCTGATGGTGGGCCATGAAAGACTCGCACCGTGACGCTTTCCTCTCCGCGCGGCAGCCGCGCCGGGGTGTAATCGATCGCTTCGTAAAACCCGTAGCCATTGAGACGGCCTTCCCGTGCCAGACGGCGAAGGTTCGCGCAGGCGTGCTCGGGGTCCACCATCAGCGCCATGACGCTGGCGTACGGCGCGACGACCAGATCGTTGGCCAACCCGCGCTTGAACCCCAGCCCCGGCACGCCGAACGCTCGATACTGATAGTTGACCTGGGCATCGGTCTTGTTGTAGCCCGATTCGGAGATGCCCCACGGCACGCCGCGCTCGCGGCCGTATTCGATCTGCCGCCGCACCACCGCCTGGTAGGTTTGATCGAGCAGCGTGTGCTCGTAAGTGGGCATGACCAGCAGCGGCATCAGGTATTCGAACATCGAGCCGCTCCAGGAGAGCAGCGCCATTCCTCTGCCGGTGCTCGTCAGCGACCGCCCGAGGCTGAACCAGTGTTCCTGCGGAAGTTTCCCCTGGGCGATCGCCACGAAGCTTGCCAGCCGCGCTTCGGAGGCCAGCAAGTCGTAGAAGCTGACGTCGAGGCGGTGGTCGGCGACGTTGTATCCAACGCTCAGGAGATGGCGGTTTTTGTCGTAGAGGAATCCGTAGTCGATGTCGGCCAGCTCGCGGCAACGGAGCGCCAATTGCCGCAATTCCGAGACCCGTTTCGCCGCGGTTTCCGAGGCCGTGGCGACCGCGGCGCGCAGGATCCCGAGCCGATTCTTAGTTCCCGCCGCCCCGATCGCCGCGTCGATCGCCGGCAGCAAAGTGGATTCCATCCGCGCCACGTCAACGAGGGTCGGCACTTCGTCGAGTTGCCGCAGCACATCGGGCAATTCGTCGAACTCTCCCGCCGCGGCGCCGCGGACAATTGCAACCCACGGCGCAAGTTGATTCAGATCGTCTCCAAAAAGGCGGCACTGCCGGTCCAGGGCCTGCGCCCACCAATTCATCTCGCCGTCGGCATCGGGCGGAATCGTCGACGCCAAATCCGCGGCCGCGACGGCCAGTTGCCCCAGAATGCCCTGGAAATCCGACAACGTGCGCGGAGCCGTTCGCAGGTCCTCCCGCAGTTTTTCCAGGCGGGCGATGTCCTTCACTTGTGCTGCGGCGCCGGATCCCTTTGCCGCTTCGAATATCAGGTCGAGCGTGTTACCGAATCCCGCCAGGATCGCGGGACGGGCGATTGTCCCTACCGCCAATTCGTCCAGACCCGCGGCAAGCGTGAGGATATGCCCGACGAGGTTTCCGCTATCGACGGTCGAAACATACAGCGGCCGAAGCGGCTGGAGCGTCCGCGTGTCGTACCAATTGAGGAAATGCCCTCGGTAGCGCTGCAGCTTGTCGAGCGTGGCCAGCGTCCGCGTCGTTCGCTCGATCGCGTCCCCGGCGGGAATGTAGCCGAAGTCGTATGCGGCCAGATTCGCCAGCAACAGCAGGCCGATGTTCGTGGGAGAGGTTCGATGCGCAATACCCTGCGGCGGGTCTTCCTGAAAATTATCCGGAGGAAGGTAATTTTCGGCGGGTCCGGTGAACGTCTCAAAGAACCGCCACGTGCGCCGCGAGAGGGTTCCCAGGAAGTCCAAATCCTCCGCCGTCAGGCGGCGCCTGGGAGACCTTGCCGGGCGGCTCAACCAAAAGGCGATCGCCGGCGACACGAACCACAGTCCGATCACCGGCAAAGCCACCGCCAGCGCATCGGGGCGAAAGCGGCCCAGAGCCAGCGCCGCTAACATCCCCGTCAGCGGAAGTATCCACATCGAGGCGTAGAATCCGGAAACATGGGTACATGCGGTGCGCTGCGCATCGCGAGCGGTGTGCCACTGCAACAAGCCGCGCCCGGTGACCAGCAATCGCGCCGTCGTACGGACGATCGCATCGAGGCTCACCAGCGCATCGTACGGCAAACAGGCCAGCGCAAATCCCTGTTGCAGGACCTGCCGGGTGATGGAGTACGCCAGCAGCCGCGCGTGGTGAATGAGCGGGAGGTCTGCCGGCCGACGTGTCAGTTCCGTCGCCCCATTGAGAGCCACCGGAAGGAGCAGAATCCCGATGACCACCAGAGTGTAAAACAGCGCTCCGCCCGGCAGAAACCAACCGATGATCAGCAGCGCCAGCAGCATTCCCGGCATGAGGCTGCGACGGACATTGTCCAGGATTTTCCATCGTGACAGTCCGGAGATCGGATTCCGGACCCGGCTGAGATCAGCCGCGGGCACGCGCGGCAGCAGCCACGGCGCGATCTGCCAATCCCCGCGAATCCATCGGTAGCGCCGGCTCATATCGGCCGGATAAGACCAAGGGTATTCCTCGAACAGCAGGACATCGCTCACCAGTCCCGATCGCGCGTAAGCTCCTTCGAGCAGATCGTGACTGAGAACGCGGTTTTCCGGCAACCGCCGCCCGATCGATCGCCGGAACACGTCCACGTCGTAAATCCCTTTTCCGATGAACGATCCTTCCTCGAAGACGTCCTGGTAAACGTCGGAGACGGCGTGCGTGTAGGGGTCGATGCCCGGCTCGCCGGCGAAGAGCCGCGCGAATCGCGAGCGGTTGGCGCTGGGCATGCTGATGCCGACGCGCGGCTGCAGAATGCCGTATCCCTCGGTCACGCGGCCGAGCTTCTCGTCATAATGCGGGCGGTTCAGGGGATGAGCCATGGCGCCCGCGAGTTGCCACGCCGAGTCACGCGGGAGCTGCGTGTCGCTGTCGAGCGTGATGACGTAGCGGATGCCTTCCAGGCGGTCGGTCGGGCCGACGATCAAGTCGAACCGGCCCGTTTCTCCGCGCAGCGCATCGTTGAATTCTTCCAGCTTGCCGCGCTTCCGCTCCCAACCCATCCAAACGTTTTCTTGAGCGTTCCAACGCCGCGCCCGGTGGAAGAGGAAGAAATAGCCGCAGTCCTTCACGTGAGCGGATTCCGCTCCCGCCATGCGACCGTCGCCGTCGGCCTTTTTCTGAACGGGGTAGTATTTTGCGTTGAGGGCCTCTATTCCATCCCTGGCCCGTTGGAGCAACGCCTCGTCTTCAGCCATTTTCTCCGCCGGGGCGTCGGGAAAATCGGTCAGCAGCGCGAAGCGCAGATTCTCGTCTCGATTGGCCAGGAAACGCACTTCCAGCGCTTCCAGCAAATCATCAACCTCCTGGCTATCCGTGATGATCGTGGGCACGGCCACGATCGTGCGGTATTCCGCGGGGATGCCTTTGGAAAAGTCCATCCGCGGCAGGATTCGCGGACGCACCAGCCGCATCGTTGCCCATTGAATCAGCGCCACCGCCAGTTGGCTTGTGCAAACCAGCAGCAGCACGCCCCAGGCGGCAAGGCCCCAATGCCCAAGGCCGTGGCATGCGGCCCACCACAACGCCAGAGCCGTCAATGCCACCGTGGTCAGGTAAATAGAACCGAGATAGGTTGTCAGAGAGAATCGCCGGCCGACCCGGTGCAGCAATCGAGCCGCCGTGAATCGCAGCCTGCGCCCATTGCTCCAGGGTCTGGCGGCCTTGGCCCACCAAGATAATAACCGACGTGAGTTGTGCGGCTCGCGCCGGGCTGAGCATCTCCATTGCCGTCTGGGCCGCGGGCGAGCTGGTTTCGCGCCAGTTCCACGGCCTGTTGCGCCACCTCTTCTTCCGTGCGCGGGCTCTGCCTGGCGATTTCCTCGACGGCGTGGCGATATTCGTCGCGCGTGACGAAATCCATCGAAGCGTATACACGGGCTGGATCGGTGCGGAGAATCTGCTCCACGCCGCTCATCGCCTCCACGAAGTCGCGCCATTCCATGGCGGCCAGGAACCGAAGGCTTCCGATGCTGTTGCCGATGGAGACTTGATCGGCCGCCTGGCTTTGGCTGGCCTGCTGGAAGATGGTTTCAATCGTCTGCCCCTGCTCCGCCACCCGTTGTTCCAACCACGTGATCGGGAAAATCAGGGCCGTCCCCTGACCCTGCATGCGACTGGCGAACTCGGCGATGAACGAGGTGGAAAGGGGCGGATTCTCCTTGACCATCTCCGCCAGGACCAGTACGACCTCGGCCGGCGCTTTGGCCGCGACGTCCAACATGCGATCGATCCAGTGCGTGGCCCTCTCGCGGTCGCGCCGTCCTGCCGCCACCCGCACCACCACACGCCGTAAATTCTCCAGCAGCGCCAGACGCAGCATGATCGGAATCGCCCACAGCTCGCCCAGCCGGAGCGGCGTGACCGACTGGTACGCGGCCACGAACACGCGGAGGCTCTCAGCATCCACCCGCCCATCGACGTGGGAGATCAGTTCCAATGCGATGGCGTAAGCGCGCGGATAGCCCGCCGATGGGCCGTTGGTCAACTGCGGCAACTCCCGGCTGTAGCCCCGGGGCAAATGCCTACGGGCGGTGCGAATCTGCTCTTCAATCAGGTGGTAATTGTCGAGAAACCATTCCGCCGCCGGCGTGATCCGCCGGCCCAGCTTCACCGCGTCCGTCACAAGGCCGGAAGCCTCGCGCAGAAGCTCCTCATTCTCGGCAAGACGGGGCAGGAGGCGATTCGAGCCGCGCCCGCCCCTGACCTTCACCTCGTGCCAGCTGGCCAGAATCTTCGCGTGGCGATCCAACTGATCGACGCTGAACAGCTCGTCGCGAAGGGGCGGCTCTTCGGATTGCCAGGAGAAACCTCCGTCCCCATCGAGCAACAGGCGCCAACGTTTGAGAGGCTTCAGTCGTCGCGTGATTGTCGGAAGTTCAAACAGCAACTCGGGTGTACTCCGTTTGGCTGGGGCGCGGATTTCTTCGCATCATCCATGCCGGGAAAAAACGGAACGGCTTTCCTACACGGAAGCGAAGAGCGAGCAGCGCGGGCGCCGGATCGAACTATAACGTACCCGGCCGGCCGTCCGCGATCCCGAAAACGCTGCAAAGATCATTTTTTGTCGAGCCGCGCCGACATGGTATCACGCCGCCCGGCGAACGTGCAGTGGCGGGCCAAATTGAAATGAGGAAGCCGGAGCGGATCGCCCCGGTTCGCGCCGAGACGGCCCAACGCAGATTCAAGGCGCCGCCGAGGACCCGATCCCCCGAGATTTTGGATTTGGAATGACGAGCGATCCGCGATCACCCGTTCTCGCCGCTGATCTCAATACCACACATTCAAAATCAACGTCGGCTCCTTGAGCTTTCCATCCCACATGCCCACCGAACTCGTGGTGAATTTCACCTCGATTTCCGGATGCTGTTCCAGCCAGTCGTTGATCGTCTGATCGAGATATTCCACCCCTTGCTCACTGAGTCGGCAATGGAATGTGCGCATGCGCACGGCGCCGTTCTTATTCATGTTGATCGGCCGCTTATAGTCGTGCGCCGCCAGGCTGTTCACCGAGGAGATTCCGTGAATCTTGCTCTTGGGCGCCTCGGCGGTGGGGGCCGGTTTCTCATCCGCAACCAGTGCCAGCGGCTCCTCCACCACTGCCGGCCTGGCCGGCGTCATCGGCATGCCGATCCCCGGCGCCGGAGGCCGCAACCCAGGCGCGCTCGGCACGGTCGCAATCCCGCGGCCCGCTTGTGGAATCGACGGCCTCCCCTGCATCCCCTGCCCGATGCCAGTATGTCCCTCATTCATGATGGCCTCCCTATTCATATGTATCGAACCACCCCCAAGAATTGGTCGCTGGATTATATCTCGTCCCTTTGCACTTGCCAGCGAAAAGGATAGCCGAATGCCCGAGGCAGCGTTTTCAGCGTCGAATGGGCCTTCCCCTCGGCGGGCCGGTACGAAACGGCTCTACACGCGAATTGCTTGCCACCCTGGCGACGGATCTCCAACCATACTTTTTACGCTTTGCTCGAAGT
This sequence comes from uncultured Phycisphaerales bacterium, assembly GCA_963771925.1. Classification (GTDB taxonomy): domain Bacteria; phylum Planctomycetota; class Phycisphaerae; order Tepidisphaerales; family Tepidisphaeraceae; genus PALSA-1353. The sequence goes on along the minus strand of CAVYVE010000002.1, from coordinate 656,569 downwards.
GACTTGCGGCGTTAGGAGAAAACCGCTTCCCTTACCGCCCTCACCGTTTCGTGAGTTGGCCATTTACGCGGCTAAATTACCACAAACCTCAGCTTGCATCCTAACGTATTGGGCGTTCCGCACGTATCGGGCGTTCCGCCGGCTTGTTCGCCACTAGAAGGATACACGGTGACTTCGACCACCTGACTCTGCTCTGCCTGCGGATTTCCTTCAGTGCATTATATGGGTGTGGAATGAGCAGCGCCGTGAACCGTTCTTTTTCGCCGTCTGCCCAGCAGGCCGACCGTACCGATGCCGAGCAGGGCGACGGTGGAGGGTTCCGGAACATATCCGAAAAACTCCTGCGGGCCACCACCACTCATGTCGGTCGGGGTGTAAATGACCATGTCGGGGAAGTCGGACGGAGTCAAGGTGCCACCCAGTGCTTCGGCATCGTCCAAGTAGATTTGTACCTGAGTTTCTTGGCCGCTATCCAGATGCGCCCCGGAAATATCCGAATTTGTGAGCAAATCCCAGACAGCCCAGTTGTAAAGACCGTCGGAGTCGCTATTGCTCGCGTCGTATGCGTCGACTTCCTCCTCGAATAGATAGGACGCTTCCAGGTAGCCGGTAACGCCCGCACCAGGAAAATTCAGATTGAGTACATTGCTCCCATTTAGGTCAGTCACGTCCAGCGTATTGGCGGTCCAAGTTTCGGGTGGCGAGGTCATGTGGTTATAGTCATCACACATCAGTAGGTAATTCACCGAGTTGATAGTGAAATAGTAGGGGTACGTGTAAGTGCCGCCCGAATTGTTGCCTTCCGTCCCGGTGAAATTCATCGTGACGAGTGCCGCGCTGGCGGTCATTCCCGTAACCAGCACAGCGAATGCAGACAAAATGCTAACAACCTTGGTTTTTCTCATGTTCTCCCTTCCTCCCAATGCCATTATTGGATTATCGTTCATTCATTTATTGCGGCCAATTGGGACGTGATTGCGACAAAATGCCCGCTGCCGCTTCAATTCTCCAACTTGAACATATTAAAACGACCTCTCGCCGCAAAAGCAAGACAATTCTCGCCTGAGCGGCAATTTATCCATGGAGGCAAGTGCAATCCAGACTACTTTTATGGTCCCCGAACCCGCAACACTAAGTCCACTGATCCCCGCTCGTCTGCTTATGCCGCACCGCCGAAGCCGCGGCCCCTGAAACTTCAATTCGCTTCAGAACAACTGTTCCAAAATCTTCTCCACCGGCATCTGAACGCAGGTGAAGACCGGCGTATCCCGCAGTGTGTATTTACTGCTTTCGGTCTCCCGCAATTCCATCACGAGGTCCAGAAAATCCTTCGGCTCATCCGACTCGAACGCCACCACGAATTCCTGATCGTCCAAGCCGAAACTGTAGGTCGTGTTCAGTTTCACGCTGGGATATTTGTTGCCGATTTTGATGTGTGCGTCCATGAGCGCCTGCCGCTGCTCCAGCGGCAACAAATACCACGCCCGCGTCTTTACGAACGGATATATGAACAAATATTTTCGCTTGCCGGGAATGATGTGCGTCCGGCTCTCGGCGGTGTGGAACGGATCAACTTTGTCGATGTACATGCTTCGCTTGGTCATCGAGACCAGCGAATGTGGCGTCGTCAGATATCCGCCCAGCCGCGTGCGATTGATCGCCTGGCTTTGCGATTGAAATTCATCGGTTCCGGCCGAAATCCGCCACAGGACAAAATCCGCATCCGGCCGCAGCCCCACCAGGCTGTAGGAAAGACACAGCAACCCCTGCCTGGGCTGGGCAAGCAACGCGGAAAACTCCGCGCGGGCGTGCTCCTTTTCCAGGTCCGGCAAACGCCGAAACGAGGGGTCCAGTTTGAAAAACGCGAAGTTGACGAACTGCCGGGTAACGGCCCGCGCCCCCGCCTGCTGGGCAGGGGCTGCCGATGTTTGACTCATTTTGTGCTCCTTACAGGCTAAGAATCTTAGCCGGCAACCCGCCCCGCGCCCACCGTAGCGGCCCGCGGTCTCTGCGCCACCGCCTTGCGCGGGCCTTCCGCTTCAGCGTCCTCACCCGGATTACCGTTGAGCCTGCCCGCGTTGCGGTCCCGTTTCGTCGGGATTCTCAATGCTGCCCTTGCTCGAACCCATCGGTCAGCGTTTGCAGAAATGCCACGATATGGTTTTCTTCCTCATCGGTCAGACCCAGGTTGCCCACCTGCGCCGAAGCGCTGCCCGGCGCACCCTGCGGATTCTGAAGCGTCACGGGCGAAGGATACTCCGGCGGAGCAAACAGCGGCCTGCCCTGCAGGCCCGCATACGGATTGGCCTGCGTGAAATCAATCACCTCGCCCGGAACCGTCGTCAGATTGCGCGTGTTGTAGAAATGGACCACCGTTTTGAGGTCCTTGAACACTCCATTGTGAAAGTAGGCTTTGACGAATCCAGGGTATGGACGCTTGTCCACGTTGCGCAGCGTGGGGGCCTTGAATGTTCCGTTGATCGCGAGAAAATCGCCCTGGCCATTATTGCCCGGACCCATGTTGCCCGAGGGCAATCCCATGTGCGGATATAGATAATCGCCCAATCCGATATCGATGTAATTTGCCCCCTGCGGGTTGTACCCAACCGGATCGGTCTTCTGATTCGTCTCGGTATAATACGGGTTGTTGGGATTTTTCGGAACCCCGACGTTTGCGTAACACGTATTGGTCCACAGGTCCGGGCCGGTCGAGGGATCTTCCGGAATTCCATGACAAAGTATGCATTGAGCCGCCTTGCGGTAGGGGGGGCCGCCGGGCCGCCCGCTCCAGCTTCCGGTCACCAGGCGCAGACCATCCAATTCTTCGGGCGTAAATCGTGCCTTGCCCGCAATGTAGGCGTCATATTTCGAAGTGAACGGCGAAACCTCCGGCGACTTCTCATACTCCGCGATTGCTTCGGCCATATCATTGAAAATGACCGTTGCCGATCCTGACAAAACTCGATGCCCGAAGACCTCCCTGAACAATTCCGCTTCGTTGCTCTCCGCCACCTTTGTCGCCACCAGCTCCACGTCGAAGACGTTGTGAACCAGATCGTTCATCTCATTGGGATTCTGAAACGGGAAGGTCGCCTGGTTTGCGAGATCGATGGCACGCCCGTCCCAGAACAAGCCGCCGACAAAAGCCGTCAAAGCCGCGTCATACTGCGGCGGGCCCTCCTGAATAAAGGCCGCATAGGCAATCGTCGGCACCGCCCGGTTCTCAAAACGTCCCTGCACCGCCCCGGTCCCCACCCCGTAAATCTCATTCACCTTGGAGTTGGGGAACGTAAAGCCGGTGTCAGCCGCATGACAGCTTGCACAAGATTCACCTTTCGGATTGGACAAACTCGTATCATTGAATAGCAGCCGTCCGAGCGTCACCTTCAGATTCTCTCCGTTGGCTCCCTGTGGCGCGACCATATCCGCTTGCTGGGCCCATGTTGGCTCCATCGGCAGGTTGAACACGACAAACACCCCCAAAATGACCGCCAAAACGGCCGCGATCACTAACTTGAGCTGCAACGACCCCGCACGCACTCCCATCATCCCGTCTTCCATGCCCATGCTCCTGCTGATCTTTTTCAGCGCATTTGTGCCTTTCGATCCCAAATATCCTGGCTACCGATGGCGCTCATTTATTATATAACTACTATCCATCTATTGGGTTATCATCTTCTTCATATTAGCTTAATGAAGTGTAGATGAAGATTTTATCAGTTTTGTCATTTTTTGCAAGCTTTGGCGCAAAAACTGCTCGGGATGGCATCAACTATGACGTTCCGTCCCGCCAAGTGGACATGGCTTGCGGTTTGAATGGCATGTCTCTGCGGAAGTTTTGCGAAAGCCCAGGGCTGGGAACGTGATATCTAACTGCCGTCCAATTCAGCGAACGTCATTTGCCCCGGACCGGCCTTTTTCTTGACACCCCTTGGCCATCCAATTAACATCACAAAGATTCGTCGATGTCTCTGATTTCCAGCCGTCTTGTATCCTTGAATTCCATGTTTTCGGAGGCCAGAATCATGATGCGGTTGCCCCGTATCGTCTCTTGTTTGGCGTTGGCCTGTTTCCTGGCATCGCCGGTGTCGTGGATAACGGCCCGTGCGGACGACGCCACTCCCGCCCCGGCCGCGACCCCGGCGACACCCGACAACGCCACGGACGGCAGCGCTGCCACCGCGCCCTCCGACGAAACCGCCGAGGCGCAACCAACCCTGCTCGATCTTGTGGACACGTTCTGGCATTACGGCAAGATCGCCCGCTATGACCTTGCCGTCGATGCCGGCCGCAAAATCCTCGCCTCCGGCGCCGATCCCAGCGCCGTTCTCACGGCTTTTGAAAATGTGGTGGCCCGCCATAATGATGCCATCGACGTTTGGATGTTGCGCTGGCGTTCCCTTCCCCTGAGCGATGCCACCGACCGCGCGTCGGTTGAGGCGATGCGCGATGTCGCCTCCAAGCTCAACGATATCATTAATGAGGGTTACGCCACTCGGCGCAATGATCCCAATTACATTCATCAAACCATTATTGAGATGTCGACCGGCGAGCGGGCTTATGACGACAACATGCCGCGCCTTGCCGAGAGCGGCGAGGTCGCCGTCCCGATCATCCTCGACTTCCTTCGTGATCCGCAGCAGGTTCAGTATTATGCCACTTGCCGCCGCGCCCTTGTCGATCTGGGCCGCAAGGCGCTCAATCCGTTGCTTGCCGCCACCGAGATGAAGGATTACGGCACCCTCGTCGACGTCATCTCCGCCCTGGGCAACATCGGTTACGAGGCGTCCATTCCCTACCTGGCCCGCCTGGCCGAAGATCCGAGCGTGCCGGAGGCCATTCATATCGCCTCCCGCAAAGCGCTGTTCCAGATCGGCATCGCCCGGGACGCCTCGCTCCAGCCGTCGCCGCTGTTCTATGCCCTGGCTGAGAAGTGTTACTACGGCAAATCGGACATCGAGCCGGCCGGCGACAAGACTTCCTTCATCTGGTATTGGACCAGTGATCGGGGCCTCACGCGCAAGATGGTTCCCACGCCGATTTTCAACGACTTGCTCGCCATGCGCGCTGCCGAGTACGCGATGAAGCTGGACGCGTCCAACGGCGCGGCCGTGAGTCTGTGGCTGGACGCCAACACCAAGCGGGAGGTCGATTTGCCGCCCGGGGAGGTTGATCTGACCCACGTAGGCGATCCCGACGCCAACTACTACAACGTCTCCGCCGGCGCCGATTTCCTCAACGAGGCCCTGGCCCGCGCCGCCCGCGATCGCACCGCTGCCGTCGCGCTCAAGCTCTGCGAGTCCCTGCGCAACATCACCGGACAGGCGAATCTCCACGGCGACGCCGTCACGCCTCTCATGCAGGCGCTTTACTTCCCCAATCGGCAGGTTCGCTACGCCGCGGCCTTCGCCCTGGCCCAATCGCTGCCCAGCAGGCCCTTCGCCGGCTCCGACCGCGTGGTGCCGCTGCTGGTTGAAGCCGTCAACGAAACCAACAAGCCCGGCGTTGTCGTCGTCGCTCCAGCCAGCGCCTCGTCGCCCGATTCCCTCAACGCCGCCGACCTGCGCGACGCCGTGCAAAGCCTCGGGTATCCCGTCGTCGCGGCCAGCACTCCCGCCGACGCCGCCGACGCCTCCATCTCGCTTCCTACCGTCGAGTTGATCATCATCTCCGAAGACTCCGACGTGCGGAGAATGATCAACCTGGAGAATAACATCGCCCGTCTTCAGGGCGCGTCGATGCTCGTGCTCACGCACACAATTGACAGTCCTTATGCCGTTGCCAGCGCCACCGATCTTTTGATGAATGCCGCCGTCATGCCCGCCAAGGCCAGCCTTAAGGACGAACTCAAGATCGACATCGACGCGGCCCGCCAGCATTCCGGCACCGCGGTGATGTCCGAAGCGGATGCGGCCCGTTATTCCCTGGACGCCGCCGGGCTTCTGGAAAAACTCGCCATTACCCGCGGCCACGCGCTGAACGTCTCCGTCGCCGAAGCCGGGCTTCTCACCGCCCTGGGCGATTCCCGTCCCCGAATCGCCGAGGCCGCCGGAAAAGTCCTCGGCACCCTCCGATCCGTCAGTGCCCAAAACGGCCTGGCGATGAAAGCCAACAACGAATCTACGCCCACGGAGGTGCGCGTCAGCCTGTACCAAAGCCTGGCCGACAGCGCCAAATTCATCGGCAATCACCTCGAGGCCGATCAGATCGCGGAATTGGAAAGCGTCGTTTCTACGAGCACCAACTCCGGCATCCGCGATGCCGCCGCCGAAGCACGCGGCGACTTGAATCTCCCGGCCGACCAGGCCAGAACTTTGATCCTCAAACAATCGCGCCTGTGACGCAGAGCCAGCCGCAGGGACGAATCTTTTTGACGGCCAGGTGGGCCAACCTGGCCGTGATTACTTATCCGCTGGACCCCCGGCGGCTACATGGATTTCTGCCGCCGGGATGCGTGCTTGATCTACGCGATGGGCAGGCGTTTGTCAGCCTGGTGGCCTTCGATTTCCTGAGCACGCGGGTGATGGGAATCTCCTGGCCGTGGCATCGCGACTTTCCGGAAATCAACCTGCGGTTCTACGTTCGCCACGGGGACCGGCGAGGAGTTTGCTTCATCCGCGAGTTCGTCCCGAAGCGCTCGTCGCCGCAATGGCGCGACTCATGTATAACGAGCCTTACCTCGCCGCGTCCATGAGCAGCTCCACGAGCGAGACGCCTGACACGATCGAGATTCAGCGCGATCTGACCTTGGCCGGTGCCACTCATCGGATTCGTGTGGCCGGCAATAAGCCGGCTGTTCGACCGGGTCCTGACAGCGCCGAGCATTTTTTCAAACAGCATTCATGGGGATTTGGGACGAGCCGGCGCGGTCGGCTCTTGAGCTATCAGGTCGATCATCCCGTGTGGGACGTATGGCCAGTGACATCGTACGATGTCGATTGGGATTGGAAGGCCGTGCATGGACCGGATTGGGCGTTTCTGGCCGGCGTCGAGCCATATTCAGTCGTTCTTGCGTGTGGGTCCAGCATACGCGTCTTCTTCAAGGGGGTAACAGAATGTTAGCGTCCAGCGCCTCGCGGCGGCTTCGGCGGCCGTGTTGCCAATTATTAACGCCTTGAATAAGGGAAGTGCAACTTGCCATCCCCCGCCCAATGGCTATACTCGCCGATTCGCATTGATCTTATGCGATGCTGGAGATCGTACATGGCTGTGAAGCTGAGATTGAAGCGGATGGGCCGAAGCAATCGGTCGTTTTTTCGCCTGAACGCGATCGATTCGCGGTCGCCGAGGGATGGTCGCGTCATTGAAGAACTCGGATTTTACGATCCGCGGGCCAAGGAGGCGGACAAGCAATTCGTGGCCAAGCTTGATCGGTGCAAGCATTGGCTGGATGTGGGCGCGGTGCCGTCGGAGACGGTTTCATCGCTGCTGAAAAAGAGCGGTCTGGATCATAAGCATTTGCGGCTGCCCAAGCCCGGCAAGCCCAAGGCCGCCGCGCCGGAGGCGGTCAAGAAAGAGCCAAGAAGGAAGCGCCCGCAAGGCGCCGCAGCAGAAGCGCCGAGAAGAAGCAGGAAGTGCAAGCCAAGTAATTTACCCGGTGCGAGGGTGTCGTGCGGATTGACATTCTCACGCTGTTTCCGGAGATGTTTGACGCGGCCCTGGGGACCAGCATTCCCAAGCGGGCCGCGGAGAAAGGACTGGTCAGTTATCATCTGACGAACATCCGCGATTTTGCGACCGATGCGCACAAATCGGTGGATGACAAGCCGTTCGGCGGCGGTCCGGGCATGGTCATGATGTGCCAGACCCTGTTTGACGCCGTCGAGTCGGTCGAGCGGCAGGACGCGGCCAAGAGCGTTCGCATCCTGCTGACCCCGCAAGGACGCCTGTTCGATCAGCGCGTGGCCGAGGAATTGGCCGCGAAAGATCGGTTGCTGCTCATCGCGGGTCATTATGAAGGGTTCGACGAGCGAATCGTAACGGGCCTGCAGCCGATGGAGATCAGCATCGGCGATTACATCCTGAGCGGCGGCGAGTTGGCGGCGATGGTGGTGGTGGACGCGGTGGTCCGGCTTCTGCCGGGCGCGCTGGGGGCCGAGGATGGGGCGGCCGACGAAACCTTCGCCGATGGATTGTTGGAATATCCGCAGTACACGCGGCCCCGGGACTTCCGGGGGATGGCGGTGCCGGATGTCTCTGCTCGGCGGCAATCATGCCGAGATCGCCAAATGGCGGTTGGAGCAGAGACGGCAACGAACGAAACAGCGCCGGCCCGATCTTGTGGCAGGCGTATTTGGATAAGCTCCGCGGCCAGCAGAGCCGATAAGGGATAGAATAGTTTTCCGAGGCAGGCGGAGTTCCGCGAATGCGGTGGATCGGAGCCGGTCATGACGAACAAACTCTTACAAATGGTAGAGCAGCCGCATCTGAAGAAGGAAGCTCCGCAGTTCGCGGTCGGCGACACCGTGGACGTGGCCACCCGGATCATCGAAGGCGAGAAGGAGCGCATTCAGATCTTCAGCGGGGTGGTCATCATGAAAAAGGGTTCGGGGATCAATGAGACATTCACGGTCAGGCGAATCGTGAACAACGAGGGCGTGGAGCGGATTTTTCCGCTGCATTCGCCGTTCATCTCTCGCGTGACCGTGAAGCGCAGCGGCGAATCGCGGCGGGCCAAGCTGTTCTACCTGCGCGATCGCGTCGGCAAGGCCACGCGGCTCACCGAGAAACGCAAGCCGGCAAGAAGGAAGAGGGCGCGGAGCCGACCGAGAAAGCCGAGTTGGCGGCCTCGCGAGCATAAGCGAAAAAATTGCAACGTACTCCATTTAGCCCCCGGTGATTCACCGGGGGCTAATTGTCACATCGAATCGTTTTTTTCTTAGGGGTTGCGGTGAAACAGCTTGCGGGCATAATCTCCGTTCATGTTTGAATGGCTGGTCAAGCGGTTCAAGCCCGCGCCGCCGCGCGATGCGCTGGGACAGCGCGGAGAGAACGTGGCGGCGAGGTATCTGCGCAATCAGGGGTACAAAATCATCGAGCGGAATTTCCGCTGCGAAGTGGGGGAGGTGGATATCATCGCGCGCGACGGACGCACGCTGGTGTTCGCCGAAGTAAAAACGCGGGCCTATGACGATCCCACGCCGGAGGAGCAGATCAACGATATCAAGCGGCATCAGTTGACCAAGGCGGCCAAGTATTACCTGTCGCGCTACGGATCGCCGCAGCCGCCGGCCCGGTTCGATGTGGTCGCCATCGTCTGGCCCACCGGACGAGATCCGCAAATCCGGCATACGCCCGACGCGTTTGGAGCAACGTTCTAGAAGCTAAGTAGAACCGCAGAATGATTGCAGTAATCCAAACCATGATGATACTGCCCGTGGCGGCGGAGCCGCCGGGAGGTCGCCATGGGATATGGCATCAAGCTCACGGACGAGCAGTGGGACGAGCTGGATCGTCTGCGGTTCTCCACTTCTTCGGCCGACGTTTTCCGCAACTGCCTGATCATTCTGATGTCGCATTCCAAGGATACCATCGCTTCCATCGCCGAGCGACTGGGCTGTTCCAGCGAAACGGTGGTCCGCGTCCGCAAGCTTTATCGGGGAGGCGGTGTGGAGGCGTTGCGTCCGGTCAAGCCGCCGGGCAGGCCCGGCCGCGCCACGCCGGAGTTTCTGAGGCAGATGAAGCAGGTCGTGCAGATCAATCCCATGACGTTGGGGTACGGTTTTTCGACGTGGTCCACGGTCCGCCTGGCCGAGCACCTGGCCAAGGTCACGGGCCAGCGATTCAGCGAGGATCAATTGCGGCGACTGCTGCATCGCGAAGGGTTTTCCGTTCAGCGTCCCAAGCACACGCTCAAGGGCAAACGCGACGAGGCGGCCTACGAAAAGGCCCGGGACGAACTGACGCGCTTAAAAAAAACGCGATGAGGAAGAACGCGGCCGAGGCGCTGGTTTTTCAGGACGAGGTGGAGATTCATCGCCACCCGACGCTGACCAGAATGTGGGCGCCGGTGGGAACACAACCCGAAGTTCCCTCGCCGGGGCAGAACCAGAAGAAGGTGGTCTATGGCGGCGTGGATTATGCCACCGGCAAGATCACCTGCACGATTGCCGACACCAAGAGCGGCGTGAACTTCCTGGCGTTCTTGATCGCCCTGGTCGCGGCCTATGCCGGTCGGAAAATCCGGCTGGTCTGCGACAACGGACGTTTCCACTGCACCCAGGCCGTGCAACAATGGCTGGTGGCCAATCGCCATCAAATCGAAATCTATTGGCTGCCGCCGTACTGTCCGAGCCTGAACCTGATCGAACGCTTGTGGGGCCATCTGAAACGAACGGTGCTGGCCAACGTGTTGTTCGAGACGATCGACGATTTGGTCGTCGCGTTCCGCAAGGGCGTCGGCCGAATCAACGGCCACCGCGACCGGATGGGCTTCATGTTCGACCACGAGGAAATTAGCGTGAGAAAAGTTGCGTGAAAGATTCTGCGGTTTTACTTAGAGACTAGAGACTAGAAGCTAGAGGACGGTAGGCATTCCCTCTTTTCTTTCTAGTCTCTAGTTTCTAGCCTCTAGCCTCCAGAATGTTCGACACTCATTGCCATCTGACCGACCCGCGGCTGTTCGAGCAGCTTGAACCTGTCCTGGCTCGGGCGGCGGCGGCGGGCGTAAACCAGATCGTCACCATCGGCACGCATCCGGCGGATTGGGAGGCGGCGCTGGCCGTGACCCGCGGGCGGCCAAATGTCCGCTGTGCCGTGGGGGCACATCCGAACTATTGCCACGAGATCGAATTTGCGGATCTGCAGCGATTGCGCGAGTATTTCAACGCGCCGGCCGTTGCGGCGATCGGGGAGATGGGGCTGGATTATCACTACGACTTTGAGCCGCGCCGGCGGCAAGCGGAATACTTCCAGGCACAGTTGGAGCTGGCGCGTGAGACGCGCCTCCCGGTCATCATCCATTGCCGGGAAGCGGTGGATGATTGCCTTTCGATTCTCCGAGCGTTTGCCGGCGTGCGGGCGGTGTTCCATTGCTTTACCGGCAACGCTCATGAGGCGCGGCGGATATGGGATGCGGGACATCTGACCGGATTTACCGGCGTCGTGACGTTTCGCAACGGGCAAATGCTGCGCGAAGTGGCCGCGGCGGCGCCGGCGGACCGAATTCTCGTCGAAACCGATGCGCCCTATCTCAGCCCCGAACCGATGCGCAAACAGAAGATCAACGAGCCGGCCCTGGTCGTACATACGGCGGCGGTCGTGGCGGGGGCCAGGAACATCAGTATTGAGGAACTGGACCGGATTACGACGGGCAATGCACTGGGGTTTTACCGCTGGAATGAGGAAGCGGCTTAACCTTGCACATTCATGGAGGCTTCCATACGCGGGTCGGGGGCGGGAATGGATATCTGCGCGGCCGCTTCGGCGGCCTTCTTTTTCGTCAATTGGTCCATCAACATCACCCACGTTTCCCGCTGGTATTTGAGGATTCCGATCGCTTCGTCCAGCGATTCGATGCGGTGATTGAGATTGGCATCGACCAGCTTTCGATAAGCGAAGCTATACAGGCCCTTGAGCCGTTTGCACAGATCGGGCATGACGTCCGGCTTGAGGGCGCACAGAAGCTGATTGACGATCGCCGTCGTCCGGGTCAGGAGCTGATAGCTCAACTCGTAATTTTTGTTGCGCAGGGCGACTCGGGCCTGCTCGCTGAAACGGATCGCCCCGTCGAAGAGCATCAGTTGCAATTGCTCGGCCGTGGCGGTCAGAACCTTGGTTCGCAGATAGTGTTTCGCTTGCGGGTTCATATCGTCTGGTCAAACGGTCATGAGCCGGAGGAACTGCCGGTGTTGGACTATGAGGAAGATCCCGTGGAACTGAGGCCGGCGGCGCTGCTCGTCGTCGAGGTCGCGGCGCCGCTGAGGGAGCTGAGAACCGAACCCTGGCTTTGCAGCGACGACAGCGTTTCCTCCATGTTGTTGAACTCGTTCTGCAACTGGTCCCTTTTCTCGGCCAAAATGGTGTTCAATTCGTTGATCTGGTCCTGGTACTGGGACATCTGGGTATTGAGCGTATTGGTCTCAAGCGTGATGACTCCATTGACGGGATCGGTCAGGGCATCCATCGCGTTGTTGATGACGTTTCCCAATCCGATCGTGGCATCGCTGAAAAGATTCTGGACCGCGTTGGGATCGTTGGCAAAGGCGGTCTCGAACGTGTTCTGGTTGAACTCCAGTACCGCGCCCGTGGTGCTGTCGGCGGCGGTGTTGGGATCGATCGTGATGCCGATATCCGCCAGGTCTTTATATTGGCCGGCCCCCTGGACGACGGAGGCGATCATATTATAGACGGCTTCCTGCACCTGCTGGGCGGTGGCGTCGCCGAGGAGAATGCCGCCGGTGTTGTTGGCCGTGTTGTACTGGCTGTCCGCCGTGATGGTGCCGACCAGCGAATTGAAATCGGTGACGAAATTCTGAAGCTGCGCGGTCGACGTTGCTGGGGTCGGGGGAGACGCTGAGGCTCACCGGGCTGCTGCTGGCACTGACGAGGCTCACGGTGACGCCATTGATGATGTTGGTAAGCTGGTTCGTGTTTGAGGTGATCAGCAGCGGCTGCGTGCCATCCGAGCCGCCGTAGAAAACCGCGGCGTCCTGCGCATTGACCAGGTTGCTGATGTTCAAATTGGTCGAGCCGCTATTGATGATGACCCGGCCCGCCGCTCCCGAATTGACGGCCGTCAGTGAAAGCAGGTAGGGCGAGGTGCTCGATCCGTCATTGATGATGCTTGCGGTGACGCCGAAGCCAAGCTGGTTGATCTTGCCCTGAACGGAAGAGAGCGTATCGGTGCTGGTGACGGTGATGGTTTTCTCCAGCGCGCCGTTGAGGGTCGTCCCGGTGGCAGTGCCGGCGATGTTGAGGTTGGCGGCGGTGGTGCCGCCGTCCAGGTCGGTGACGCTTCATGGTCCCCGCTCCGCCGGCGGTGTCGGTAAGCAGGACGCCGTTGCCGGTCGCATTGATCGAAGCGGTGACGCCCGCGTCTTGCCGAATTGATCGCATTGATGACGTCGCCGATGGTGTTGTACGTTCCCTGGGTCAGGTCGATGGTGGTGATGTTGCCGGCGGAATTCTGGATCTGGAATTGCCCCAGTGCCACGCCCGCGCCGCCGTTGTAAGTCGCTCAGTTCCGTGTTGAGCGATACGTATTGGCGCTGGAGATTCACGCCCTGACGGTCTGCGGTGCTGCCGCCGAACGTGCCGGCGATTCCCAGCGCGGCTGCGGTGGTGGAATTGACGTCGCTGATGACGAGGTTTCCGCTTCCGCCGCTGTTGTCGGTGATTTGCGACGCCGGTTCCCGAGGAGTTCAGGCCAGGCGGTGACTTCGACGCCCGAGGTGTTGTTGTTGATGTCGTTGATGATGTCGCTGAGCGACAGTCGCGCCGGAGAGATTGATCTGTCCGGAATCTCCTTTGCGCGTCGGTGATGGAAATCGTTCCCAGCGGGATGCCGGAGCCGCCGTTGAGGGATTTCATCAGGACGGAATCCAGCCCGGCGATAAGCGGACTGCCCTGGATGGTGTTGCCGGTGGCGGCGCCGGTGAGGCCGAGATCTTGCGGCGGCCTGTGAGCCGTTGTCCGCGGTGACGGTATCGTTCCGCCTCCGCCGCTGGTGTCGGTGAGGGTGATGCCGTCGCCGGCGGAATTGATCGAAGCCGTGAGCTTCGATCCGCCGGCGGTGTTGATGTCGTTGATGACGTCGCCGACGGTCGCGGCTCCGCCGAGCGAAACGCCGATCTGCGTTCCGTCGCCGACGCGTGACGGTGAAGTCGTTGTGTCCGGTGCCGACGGTGGCCACGCCGTTGCCGTCATTGAGCTGCGCCAGCGTCGTGCCCGCGGAGATGTAGTTGATGTTCGACCCGGTGAGGGTGCTGTCCGGTGGCCGGGCCGGCGATGCCGAGGGATTTCGCGGTCGTTCCGCCGTTGAGGTCCTGGATTGAAAGGGTGCCGGTTCCGCCGCTCTGATCGGTGATGACCAAGCCCTGATCGGTGACGCTGGCATGAACGCTGATGCCGTCGGCGTTGTTGATCTGGTTGACGACATCGTCGAGAGTCATGTCGCTGGAAGTATCGATGACGGCGGAATTTCCGGCTGCGTCGGTGATGCGGAACTGGCCCGCAGGCACGCCGGCGCCGCCGTTGAGTTGCGAAAGTGGAGTTTGCGAATAGGCCTCGCCGCCGCCTTCTTCCAGCGTAATCGTCCCGGCGCCGACAGGCGCAGCGGTGCTCGGAGAAGCCGCCGCTGATGCTTTGTTGGGTGGTGACGAGTTGGGCGACCTGAAATTGATAGCTGCCCACCGCTGCGCCCACTCCGGCCGTCGCGGTCAGCACGTTGGGATTGCTGCTGGTCGTCGTGGCATTCTGAAACGTCTGCGGCAGGGCCAGGTTCTGGCCGATCTGCTGCATGTTGGTCAACTGCGTTTCCAGTGTTTGATAGGCCTGCTCCTGCTGCTGGGCGGAGGTGACTTGCGTCTGGAGAAGGTCCACCGGCCCGGAATCTATCGGAGATCTCCGCGTCAATGATGGCGCCGGTGTTGATCCCGCTGATCAAGCCAATATTAGAGGTGATCGCCGCCATGGTGGATTAATCGTCCAAAACGCTGCCACGATATAAAACGGTCCAATCGCGGTTTCCCGGATCGGCGATGGCCGCCTCGGTCTGGGCATCCAGATCACCCGCGACGCGATCCAGAGCGGGGGCATCGGTCAAAAGCTGGGTGACCGCCCAGCGATCCAGGAAGAGGAGACACGCTCCCCGAACCTTGCGCAGTCTTTGTGCGGCATCGACCCAGCCGGGTTCGGGGCCTTGAGGGCTACTCATCCTCGGAATTATCGGAACCGACGGCGGCCGAACATGAATGGAATCGGGCGATTTGGGCTCGCTGAAACGCGATGCGGATTGCAAAACGGAGTGGCCACGTTAGCCTTGCCCGACATGCGATCCGATGGGCGCAAGCCCGACGAGTTGCGGCCCATTTCCATTCAGCGGCAATTCACCCATACCCCGGCGGGGTCGGTCCTTTGGCAGCAGGGAAAGACCGTGGTGCTTTGCACCGTGTCGATTGCCGCGGATTTGCCGCCGTGGTTTGGCGAGGATCGCGCCGGCGGGTGGGTGACGGCGGAATATGTCATGCTCCCCGCCTCCACGCCGCAGCGCAAGCCCTGGCCGAAAATCGGCCATACCGATTCGCGCGGGACCGAGATTCAGCGGCTCATCGGCCGATCGCTCCGGGCGGCGATCGACCTGAGCAAGATCGGCCCGCATACCCTGGCGGTCGATTGCCAAGTCCTCCAAGCCGACGGCGGAACCCGCACGGCCTGCATCTCGGCCGCATACGTGGCGCTGCGCGATGCGGTGGGGAAATTGCCCGCCCAGATGCCAATGCCAAGATTGCTGGGCAAAAGCACCGTCAATCCCGCCGCGGACGCGGTGCTGCCGCGCTATGATGCGTCGCGGTACGCCCCCGCGGCGGCGATGGTGGATCAGCTCGCGGCCATCAGCGTGGGCATCGTGGACGGACAGGTGCTGCTGGACTTGGATTACGAAGACGATTCGCGGGCCGAGGTGGACATGAACATCGCCTGCACCGCGGCGGGGAAATATGTCGAAATCCAGGCGAGCGCGGAAAACGGCCTGGGATTCGACCGCGGCCGGATGGACGAAATGCTCAACGCCGCGACCAAAGGTTGCCGGCAGGTGATGGAACATCAGCGGCAGGCGCTGGAGCGCGACTGATTTTTAGCCGCGTCGCCTGCGACGCGGCTAAAAATGATCAAGAAACTCCACGCGCATCGACCCGTAATCACGAACATCGAATACGTGCAGCGGCGGCAACTCCAGACGATCCCGAATATCGTGACGGAAAACGACCCATCCGTGCGGCGACAGGTGCCGAGCCACGATCTTCCCGGCTAGCGCGATCAGTTCATCCGCCCGTTCGGCGAGAAATCGGTAGGGCGGATCGAGGAACACCATGTCAACCCGCCGGTCCGGTTCGGGCTCGGTCGCGAACCACTGCAACAGATCGCCGGGAACAATCTTTGCGCGATCTTCAACCGCCAGCGCGGTGATGTTTTTTTGCAGCAATGCCCTGGCGGAGCGGTCTGATTCGAAGAAGGTCGCCGCCGCCGCCCCGCGGCTGAGGCTTTCCAGGCCCAGAGAGCCGGTTCCCGCGAACAGGTCGTAAATCACCGCGTTTTCGAGCCGGGGCGTCACGATGTCGAAGACGGATTGCTTGACTCGATCGGTGATCGGGCGAGTCAAATTCCCTTCCGGCGGCAGGAGCTTTCGGTTGCGGAATTCGCCGGCGATGATTCGCATTCGACAAATGTAGCCAGTTGGGGGACTGTTTCGCTACAATGATCGCCGGTGGCGGATCGCAGCGTCCATTACGAAGCGGCGTTCGAAGCCTTTTTGCGCGATCGAGGCATTCCCTACGTCGCGGTTGACGAGGCCAAGCGTGCGCTTTTTGCCAATGCCCGGCTCAAGTCGTTCGATTTCGTGGTTTACAGCAAAAATGGGCCGAATCTTTTGATCGATGTCAAAGGCAGAAGTTGCCGCAACCGCGCCGACCGCGCCGGCTTCGAGACCTGGACAACCGAGCAGGACGTCACCGATCTGACGGAATGGGAGCAGGTCTTCGGCGACGGGTTTAAGGCGCTGCTGACGTTCGTCTATTGGGTCGAGCCGCCGCTGGGCGCCCATTCCGGCATGTTCCAGCATCGGGACAAATGGTATCTGATCATGGGCATCGACCTGGCGGAGTATCGTGCCCACATGCGGCGGCGTTCGGCCAAGTGGGAAACGGTCTGTCTGCCGGCGCAGGAATTCCGCTCGCTTGCCCGCCCGCTGGAAAGCTGGTTATGATGAGTCGTATGAAGCGACGGTTTTTGACCTTCCTGATCATGTTGCTGACCCTCACCGCCGCCCCGCTTGCCGCCAGGGCGGATGACACCAATACCCCGCCCAAGGACTATGACGGCCGGCTGGACGACTTCGGCAAGCAGGTCACGCTCGACGGCGGCGGAACGGCACTCAGTTACTTCCTGTTCGCCGGACTTGGCGTGATCGCGCTGGGCGTGCTGTTCAAAAACGCCCGGCGTTCGCACCTGGATTAACTTTATCTACGGGAGACATCCATGAAATCGAGTGTGTTATGGATCCTGGTGGCCCTCAACGCGATTCTCCTGTTTCTATTCGCCGGACAGTTCAATCGCCTGAGCACCGCCCAGGCGCAATTCCGGCGTCCCAGCGATTACCTGATGATCCCCGGCCAACTGAACACCGGGCCGCCATCGCTGGTCTACATCATCGACACGACCAACGGCCGGCTGGGGGCGATCGCCTATGACGACAGCAGCCGCACGCTGATGACCATGCCGTCGATCGATCTGAATCAGATGTACAACCAGAAACGTTGAGATAGCCAAAGAGGACCGACATGGACCGTAAACTGATAGCGATTTGTGTTCTGACGGTTTCGGCGATCGCGCTGATGATCGCCAACTTCGTGACGCCCCCGGCCAGGGCCGAGGTGTCCGTCAACAGCCACGATTACCAGGCGGTGACGGCGGGCATGCAGGGCGGCGGCGAAGGGCTGTACATTCTCGATAACCGCACCGGCCAGCTCGTGATTCTGAGCTACGATCCGAACACCCGCTCGCTGGTTCCCCGCGCCATGCGCTCCGTGGCCGACGCATTCCGATGATCAACAGGGACGTCGACATTCGATCCGATTGGACGTTGGATGAAATCCGCGCTGGCGGATTTGGGCCTGCTGGACCTGGTGTTTCGCGCGGCCGAGGTTCATCGACAATTTCACGATCCCCGCGAGGTACAGGTCTGCAAGCTGATTTCGATCAAAACCGGGGCCTGCCCCGAAGATTGCGCGTATTGCTCGCAATCCTCCCGATACCAGACGGATGTCCAGCCCACGGCACTGATGTCACAGGACCAGGTGCTGGAAATCGCCCGCCGCGCCAAGGACGCGGGGGCGAGCCGGGTGTGCCTCGGCGCGGCTTGGCGCGAGGTGAAGGACAATCAACAGTTCGATCGCGTCCTGGAAATGGTTCGCGGCGTGACGGATCTCGGATTGGAAGTCTGCTGCACCCTGGGAATGCTCAGCGAGCATCAGGCCAAGCGTCTCGAAGAGGCCGGCCTTTACGCCTACAACCACAACATCGACACGTCCGAGCGATTCTACGAAACGATCATCACCACCCGCCAATTCGCCGATCGCCTGAAAACGATCGAACAGGTCCGCAAGACAAACGTGACGGTCTGCTCAGGCGGCATCATCGGCATGGGCGAAACGATGGAAGACCGCCTCTCGATGCTGCACACGCTGGCCACGATGCGCCCGCATCCCGAATCGGTTCCGATCAACATCCTGGCCAAAGTCCCCGGCACCCCGATGGCCGATCGGCCGGACCTTCCGATCTGGGAAACCGTCCGCATGATCGCGCTGGCCCGCCTGCTGATGCCGGCGTCGGTCGTCCGCCTCTCGGCCGGCCGGGCCAAGCTCTCGGTCAGCGATCAGGCGTTATGTTTCCTGGCCGGGGCCAACTCGATCTTCTCCAGCGACAACGGCCAAATGCTCACGCGAGCCGTTCCATCTCCAAACTACGACGCCGACGCCGGGCTTCTAAACCTCCTCGGCCTCCACCCCCGTCCGGCGTTCAAGGAAGCGCTTTGAGCGGAAAACTGAACAGAACTGCAATCCCGTTCGGCACGGCATTCGCGCATTATAGATTCTTGCGCTGGCGCTGGGTTGGGATTCATGGCATCCTGCACGGGCCATGGACGGTAGCGAGATCCAAGGGCTCAAATATTTCAAACGGCTGATGCCGTTGTTGCATCGGCTCGACGAAGTCGGCTGCCAGCGGGACAGGGCGGGCAATCGGCGGCTGCGGATGGGCGATTACTGCGCATTGGGAAAAAGGGTCACCACTCACATTGGGAAAAAGGGTCACCACTCATATTGCTTCCTACGTCACCTTGCATGTGGAACGCGAACGATAGTAGCCTGGCGCCGGGGTTCAATAATGAGTAGTGACCGGCTCTGTCTCGCCCCCCGATGTTCGGCGCATGTTCGGTAGCGCTCTGTCCATTGCATCGCTACAAGATGCAGGATGGAAACATCACAATCGCCACGGAAGGTGCTGAACGCCGCTTATCATTTGGTCTGCCGCGTGCTCCGCGAATATTCCAGTGAATTCTCCCGTCATGATTTCACGCTCCGGCAGCTCTTTGCCTGTCTGGTGCTGCGGGAGTTCTACGGCCTGAGTTATCGACGCACGGAAAAACTCCTTCGCGACAGCCCGCAATGGCTGGCGGACATCGGCCTGTCCGCCGCGCCGGATCACAACACGCTCTGGCGCGCGTTGAATTACATCCTCAAAACCCGACGCGTCAATCGCATGCTCGATCTGCTGGTCATCCACTTCGATCAAGCCAAGCGGCTGCGGCTGTGGCAAAAGCCGCTGGCGCTGGACAGCACCTGCTTCGAGCAGCATCATCGCTCGGCTCACTACGAGCGGCGGTGTCGGCAGATGCAACTGAAATCGCAGGCGAAAGCTCGAAACATACCTGAAAAACCAGGGAGTTGGGGAGAATCGGTCAACGCCTCGCGAAGACGCAGCCTCACCGCGATGCCCAAGCTGTCCCTGGCCGTCGCTTCCAGTTGTCACCTGATCCTGGCGGCCAAGGTGCGGGTCGGCAACGGGTCGGACGCGCCGGATTTTGACGACCTGCTGGTTGACTCCTGGAAACGCGCGGCGGTGAAGACAGTGGTGGCCGACAGCGGTTATGATTCAGAGGCGAACCACTGCATCGCGGACAGGATCTCGGCGTGCGATCGATCATCCCGCCGGGCATCGGCCGCCCGACGAGCAAACTTCCCCACGGCCGATGGAGACGACACATGGCCAGACGATTTGCCAGGAAGGCGGATCAGAAGGCGTATGGGCAACGTACGCAGAGCGAGACGGTTCACAGCATGATCAAGCGGAATCAGGGATCGGCCCTGCGTTCACGGACGCCGGAACGTCGTAAGAAGGAGATGTTGCTGCGGGTGCTCACTCACAACATCGCATTGCTCTGCGCTGAGGAGGAAGGGGATTGAGACAGAGCCGGAAGTGACCCCTTATCTCCAACGAAAAGAGCGGTTTTCTACAGAGCCGAAGTGACCCCTTATCTCTGCGCCTCTGGCCGAGACGCCGATGCGACCGACAGCATGTTCCGCTGGTATTCGAACCCTTTGTCGTGGATCGCCGCTTCAAGCGTGGCCAAGCCTCTGCCACACGGCGCCGCGGCCGTCGCCCGTTCCAAGGCCCGAAGGGTTAAAACCACTTGCTCTGCCACCAATCGCTCCGCATCCGATAACTTTGCCAAGTCCATCTGGAACCTCCTTGTTCCAGACGAGTCTATCGACCGTACCAAGATGGCGCGCTAGACCCGGCCGGACACGGCCCAGGCATTTCCCTTGCCAGCCGAGCGCCCTTCCCTAAAATCTCCACTGGCGGCGATTGGATGCGGGAGATCGGATCCCGGCGATGTTTGACAATTACACGGTTGACGGTCTGTTCGACGAAGTTTTCCTCAACGAAGGACGGCCCCGTCCGCATTATTCCTCCCTCGTCAGCCGGCTGGAGGCGCTGGGCCATCCCGCGTTCGAAAAACGCCGCCGAATGACCGATGTCCTGTTCCGCAATCAGGGGATCACCTTCACCGTCTACAACGACACGCGCGGGGTCGAGAAGATTTTTCCGTTCGATCTGATTCCCCGAATCGTCCCGGCCGATGAATGGAGACCTCATCGAGCGCGGCCTCGTGCAGCGGATCACCGCGCTGAATCTTTTTTGCCAGGACATCTATCACGGCCAGCGCATCCTCAAGGAACGCGTCATTCCGCCGGAATTGATCTACGGCGCGAAGATGTTCCGCCGGGAGATGTTCGGCGTCAGGGTGCCGCGGGACATCTACATCCACATCTGCGGAACCGATCTGATCCGCGACAAGGATGGGAAGTATTACGTTCTGGAAGACAACGGCCGCACGCCCAGCGGCGTCAGCTACGTCCTGGAAAACCGCACGGTCATGAAGCGGGTTTTTCCGTCGCTGTTCAGCGCCTACCGCGTGCGGGCCATCGAGGATTATCCGTACAACCTGCTGCAATGTCTGAAATATGTCGCGCCGCATCACGCCGATGATGCCGACATCGCCATCCTCACGCCGGGGATTTACAACTCGGCTTATTTCGAGCACAGCTTTCTGGCCCGGCAGATGGGGATCGAGCTGGTGGAAGGGCGCGATCTGCTGGTGGACAAGGGATTTCTGTACATGCGCACCACCGCCGGGCTGCGGCGGGTGGATGTGCTGTATCGACGGGTGGACGATGATTTCCTCGATCCGCTCTGTTTCCGGCCCGACAGCGTCCTGGGCGTGCCGGGGCTGATGAACGCGTATCGCGTCGGAAATCTCGCCCTGGCCAATGCCGTCGGCACCGGCGTGGCGGATGACAAGGCGATCTATCCGTTCGTGCCGGACATGATCAAGTTTTATCTGGGCCAGGACGCGATCCTGCCCAACGTGCCGACTTACATCTGCGCCCGCGAGGACGATCGGAAATACGTTCTGGAACATCTGGACGAACTGGTGGTCAAAAGCACCAACGAATCCGGCGGATACGGGATGCTGATGGGCCATCAGGCCAGCGCCGAAGAGCGGGCGAAATTCGCGGAAAAAATCGCCGACGACCCGCGGAATTTCATCGCCCAGCCGGTGGTTCAACTCAGCCAGCATCCCAGCTTCGTCGAGGACCACTTCGAGGGCCGGCGGGTCGATCTTCGCCCGTACATCCTCTATGGCGGAATCATCGTGATGCCCGGCGGTCTGACGCGCGTGGCCCTGCGCAAGGGCAGCCTGGTCGTCAACAGCAGCCAGGGCGGCGGCAGCAAGGATACCTGGGTGCTGGAAGAGGAAGCATGACAGCCGCGACCGATCCATATTCCGCCGGCGCCTTTACGACGTTTGGGATCGCTCCGCCCTCGGCGCTGAAGCCCGAACGGCCGATGCTTTCGCGCGACGCCGATGCCATGTATTGGATGGCCCGCTATGTCGAGCGGGCCGAGCACGTCGCCCGCCTGCTGCTGGTGAATTCGAATCTGCTGATCGACGTCGGCGACCTGGCGCCGGCCCTGCAGGCCCGCCAATGGCAAAGCCTGCTGACCATCCTCCGCCTCGGCGAGCTGCCCGAGGGTCCCGACCTCGCTTACGACGTTCGCCAATTCCTGGCGTTTGACGCCGAAAATCCCAACAGCATCCTGACCTGCCTGACGCGCGCCCGGGAAAACGCCCGCGGCATTCGCGAGAACATCTCGGCCGAGATGTGGGAAAATCTCAATACGCTCTACTGGTCGCTACGGGGCGAGGACGCCCAGAGCCGATTCGACGAATCGCCCGACGATCTTTTCCGCTCGGTGATGTTCGGGTCCATGCTCTTCCAGGGGCTGACCGATCAGACCCTCGCTCACGACCAGCAATGGCTATTCACCCAGTTGGCCAAATATCTCGAGCGAACGGACGTGACGTGCCGGATCATTCAGACGAAGTATGACATTCTGAAGACCAACGAGCAGGTGTTCGACAGCACGCTGCGCAATTTGCACTGGATGGCTGTGCTGCGAAGCTGCTGCTCGATCGAGGCGTACCGGCAGAATAATCTCGGCGACATGGACCCGGCGCGCGTGGCGGGGTTTTTGATCCTGGAGCGCAATTTTCCGCGCAGCATTCGCTTCAGCGTCGGCGGCGCCCTGGCGGCCATCAGCGCCATTCGCATCGGCGCCCGCGGCAGCGCCATCGACCCCGCCGAGCGAATTCTCGGCCGCCTCGACGCCCAGCTTGAATACGCCGAATTTTCCGAAATACTCAATGAGGGCGTTTCGAATTATCTCCAGCGCATCCAGAACGCGGTTCATGAAGCGGCCGTGGCCGTGCAGAGGTCGTATTTCATGCATTAAGGGGTCATTGGTCATTTGCCAATGCACTTGCAAATGACCAATGACCAAATGGCGACCATGCTCCTAAAACTCACGCACCAAACCGATCTTCTCTACTCCGATTTCATCAGCGAGTCGATCATGGAGTTGAGGATGGTCCCGCGCCAGGAGCAGGACCAGCATCGTCTCTCGTTCGATCTGGCGATCGGGCCGCCGACCACGGTCAGCAGCTATTTTGATTGGCTCGGCAACACCGTTCACACCTTCAGCGTGAACGCGTTTCATCGGCAGATTTCCATCGTCGCCACCAGCGTGGTGGAGACCGACCGGCCGCGCAAGGAGCCGGAGCGGTTCCGAGACCTCTGGCCCATCCCGCCCGACGCGTACGATTACAGCGCTTACGATTTTCTCCAGTTCGGCGGCCCGATCGTCGATTGCCCGCAGCTGCGCGACCTGGCGAACCTGCTCGCGCCTAAGAGCGGCGTCAGCGCCGGCGAACTGGGCCTTCGCATCCTTCATCTCATCGACGACAAATTCACCTACAAAAAAGGAATCACCAACGCCGCCAGCCCCATCACCGACATCCTCGACACCGGCTACGGCGTCTGCCAGGATTTCACGCACCTGATGATCGCCTTGGCGCGGGCCCTGAAGATTCCGGCTCGTTACGTCAGCGGATTTATTCATCCCGACGCGGAAAAATATCGCGGATACACCCAGACCCACGCCTGGTGCGAAATGCTGTTTCCCTCGGCCGGCTGGGTGGGATTCGATCCGGCCAACCGCTGCGTCGTGGGCGGAAATTTCGTGAAGGTGGCCGTCGGCCGGGATTTCCGCGACGTTCCGCCCAACCGCGGAATCTATCCGCGGCAATGCCACCGAGACCATCGAAGTTGCCGTCAAATCCGACGAACTGCCCGGCATTCCGCCGGAGCTGGCCGCCGAACGCATGCAGTCGTTGGAAGTTCCCGCATACGCCAGCGGCGCCGCCGCCCTCCGCGAGACCGCCGACCAGCAGGAACATCAACAGCAGCAATGAGCAGGCCGCCCCAAAGCCCCGGATGTACATCCGGGGCTACGGACGGCGCAAGCAATTTCTGGAATCCGTACTATTCCTCTTTCGACGGGCTGAAAATCCGGAACAATTTCTTGATCGGATCATAATACCGATCCGCCACGCGCTCCTTGAGCGGAATGATCGCGTTGTCGGTGATCGTGAATGCTTTCCGGGCAGACCTTCGTGCAGCACTTGGTGATGTTGCAGAAGCCGACGCCGTGGGCCTGCTTCAATTCCGGCAGGCGGTCTTCGGTGTCCAGCGGGTGCATTTCCAGGGCGGCGGTGTAAACGAAAAATCGCGGGCCGATGAATTGCTCCTGCTTTTGATGATCGCGCAGAACGTGGCAGACGTCCTGGCACAGGAAACATTCGATGCACTTGCGAAATTCCTGCACGCGGTCCATGTCCTCCTGCGCCATGCTCCAGGTGCCGTCCGGCGCGTCGGGCTTGCGCGGCTTGAACGGCTTGATCTGCTTCTTGACCCGAAAATTCCAGGATACATCGGTCACCAGGTCGCGGATGAGCGGAAACGCCCGCATGGGTTCGATGGTCACCGGCTGGTTGAGGTCCAGATCGCTCAGCCGCGTCATGCACATCAGCTTCGGCATTCCGTTGATCTCCGCCGAGCACGAGCCGCACTTGCCCGCCTTGCAATTCCAGCGGCAGGCCAGGTCGTTGCCCTGCGTGGCCTGAATCTGATGCACGGCGTCGAGCACCACCATGCCCTCGGAAACCTCGGCGGTATAATCGACGAATTTTCCGCCGTTTGCGTCGCCGCGCCAGATTCTGAAAGTGGCCTTGGCCATTCTATTTCATCTCCTCGAATGACCGCTTTCAACTCCGCCGGCATCGGCTTGATCGGCTCGCGGCGGATTTGCATCTTGCCGTCCGGCCCGCGATAGGTCACGACGTTGAATTTGGCGCAGGCGTCGTCCTTCTTCGGGAAAATCGTCGCGGAAATGGCCGCCGCGGCTTTCTTTGCGCTCCAGGGCCGAACGGGTGATCGCCTCGGAAACGGTCAGCAGATTCTTCAGATCCAGCGCCGTGTGCCAGCCGGGATTGTATTCGCGGTTGCCGGCGACGCCGACTTTGCCGGCCCGCTGCCACAGCTTTGGCGATTCCTTCCAGCGCCTGCTGCATTTCGTCTTCCGTGCGGACGATGCCGACCAGGTCCTGCATCATCTCCTGAAGATCATGCTGCACCTGGAACGGCCCTGGTCGCCGCTCGATGCCCCGTTCAAACGGCGCCAGCGCCTCGGCGGCGATCGCGTCGAGCTGATCCTTGATTGATCTGGCCCGGCGGAGTTTTCCTTGGCATATTTCGGCGGCGTATTCGCCGGCGCGCTTGCCGAAGACCAGCAGATCGGACAGCGAATTTCCGCCCAGCCGATTGGCGCCGTTGATCCCCGCGGCACATTCGCCGGCGGCGAAAAGGCCCGGCACGGTGGACATCTGCGTGTCGCTGTCCACGCGCACGCCGCCCATGATGTAATGCGTGGTCGGGCCGACTTCCATCGGCTCGGCGGTGATGTCGATGTCGGCCAGCTGCTTGAACTGGTGGTACATGCTCGGCAGTTTTTTCTTGATGTGCTTGGCCGCGTTGGGGAGTTTTTCCTTGATCCAGGAGATGTCGAGGAAGACGCCGCCGTGCGGGCTGCCGCGGCCGGCCTTCACCTCGCGCATGATGCAGCGGGCGACGTGATCGCGGGTCAGAAGCTCCGGCGGACGGCGGGCGTTCTTGTCGCCCTGGGTGTAGCGCCAGCCTTCGTCTTCGTTGTCGGCCGTCTGGTTGCGGTAGAGTTCCGGGGATGTCGTCGAACATGAAGCGCCGGCCGTCCTTGTTGCGCAAGACGCCGCCTTCGCCGCGCACGCCTTCGGTGACCAGAATCCCGCGCACGCTCGGCGGCCAGACCATGCCGGTGGGATGGAACTGGATGAATTCCATGTCGATCAGTTCCGCGCCCGGCGTGGTAGGCCAGGGAGTGGCCGTCGCCGGTGCCTTCCCAACTGTTGCTGGTGATCTTGTAGGCCCGGCCGATGCCGCCGGTGGCCAGGACGACGGCCTTGGCCTGGAAGACCATGAAGCGGCCGTGCTCGCGGTCGTAGCCGAAAGCGCCGACGACGCGCTCGCCGTCCTTCAGCAGCGAGACGATCGTGCATTCCATGTGGACTTCCATGCCCTGATGGATGCCGTGGTCCTGCAGGGTGCGGATCATTTCCAGCCCGGTGCGGTCGCCGACGTGGGCCAGGCGCGGATAGCGGTGGCCGCCGAAATTTCGCTGCAGGATTCGCCCATCGGCCGTGCGATCGAAGACCGCGCCCCAGGCTTCCAGTTCGCGCACGCGGGCCGGGGCTTCCTTGGCGTGCAGCTCGGCCATGCGCCAGTTGTTCACGTATTGCCCGCCGCGCATGGTGTCGGAGAAATGGACCTTCCAGTTGTCGCGCTCGATCGACATTGCCCAGCGCCGCGGCGATGCCGCCTTCGGCCATGACGGTGTGCGCCTTGCCCAGGAGCGATTTGCAGACCAGTCCGACGGAGACGCCGGCCGCCGAGGCTTCGATCGCCGCCCGCAATCCGGCGCCGCCGGCCCCGATGACCAATACGTCATATTGATGGACGGGATACTCGGCCATTAGAAAATTCTCCAATCGTGCCAGATGCCCATGCTGCACAGCCGCACGTACACATCGGCGAACGCGACCATGAACAGGCTGCACCAGGCCCAGATCATGTGCCGCCGATTGAAGCAACTGACGCAGCTGATAAGCTTTGTGAGCACAAGCGGTGCGGTCGGAGAGCGAGTCGCGCGCGCCGCCGATGAGATGGCGCAGCGAGTGGCAGCCGAACGTGTAGCCGCGACAGAAGACAGACGTTGACCGCCAGAACGATCGTCCCCAGTCCGATGCCGAAATGGGCCTTGCCCGTGGCCGGGTCAGGAAACCACAGCGCGTGCCACACGTCGATGCTCAGGAAGAAGAGGAAGATCAGCGCCAGGTACATGAAATAGCGATGAACGTTCTGCAGGATGAGCGGCAGCGACTTTTCGCCCCAGTAGCGATTTTCGCGGCTCGCCCACGGCGCAGGACGGCGGATCGGCCCAGAATGCCTTGTAGTACGCCCCGCGATAGTAATAGCAGGTCAACCGAAATCCGCCGGGCGCCCAGAGGATCAGCAGGGCCGGCGACCACGGCATCCACATCGGCCACCAGACCGGCTTTGGCCCGAACCAGCTATGCCCCGAATCGCCGAAAAGCTCCGGCGAATAAAACGGCGACAGATACGGGCCCCAAGCGGTAATGCGTGCCCTGAAACGCCGCCCAGGTGGAGTACACGACAAATCCGCCCAATCCCAGAAAAACCAGCAGCGGCACCAGCCACCACAGGCCCTTGCGGCTGGTCTGACCAAACGACGGGCGTGGCATGATCTTAACTGACGTTGTGAGGTGGGACATAGGACCAATACGGCTTCGGAGAAAACGCGGTCAAAAGCTTATGGGGAAGGGGGAAAGCGATCAAGAGGAGTCGCCGGGCCAATGGTTAGCGGCGGTGCGAGGCACTGCGGGTAATAGCGCGTAAAAAATCCGGTGCCTCGCAGCGCCCGTAACTAAACCATTGGATCGGATAACGGAAAGATTTGATGCGGAACGCCCGATAACTCAGGCCGGGTGTCGGCTATCGTCCGGGCCGTTAGCCTCCGGCGGCATCCCCGCAAGGTTCACTGCGTCCAGGGCCGCTATGGCGGCATCCACCCGATGAATCGTTCGACTGGCCAAATCGGGCGACGGATCTTCCGCCGGAAGCTGCTTCAATACCGACAAAATCTGCTGAATCGTTTTCACGCGTTGGGGTTGAACCTCGACGGATTTAACAAAAGCTCCTGCGGCGGCGGGACTTGTGGTCTGCCTGTCCAGGAGCAAATCCACGACGCGACCATCTTCGTCGTTGAGCTTCATAATGTCCCCACAATCCGCGGTGGATGGCACCATTGCCGCCAGACCGCCGTTTTCGCCTCTTCGCCTCAGAAGGCGTAAGTCGATGACCAGAATAAAGATCTGAACAAAGACCAGGGGTACAACAAGTTGTCGCGCCGCGCTTTTGGATGGGAACGTCAACTCAAAGGCGACGCATCTCTCCGGATCATTACGAATCAGAATTCCCTTGGTTCATCATTCGCCAGCGATGTGCAAAAAATGCCACCGCCGCGTGCAGCCGTGATTTTACCGTCCCCAGGGGAATTTCAAGTATTTCTCCGATTTGTTTGTATGGAAATTGATGAAAATAGGAAAGAAGCAGGATTTCGCGAAGATTTGCCGGCATTTCCATGACGGTTTTTTGAACCAGTTGTTGAAGCTCCTGCTTTTCCATCGGCTCGCGAAGGCGATCCGCCGGGGCTGTTCATGAGATCGATGAATTCGCCGCTGTCGTCGTTGCCGGGCGTGATGGACGCCTGAAGCGGATTGGCGGCCCGGCGCGACTGGGCACGATGCAGATCGCGCGCCTTGTTGGCGGCGATGGTGAAAAGCCAGGGACGGAAACGCCGCTGCGGATCGAACTGCTCGGCGCTTTGATGGACCTGCAGAAAGGTTTCCTGAAAGATGTCCTCGGCCGCGGCGCGGTCGCCGTGAAAGCGGACCAGGAAATGGAACAGCTCGCGCTGATAGCGCTGCACCAGGCGCGAAAAACTGGCGCGGTCGCCGTGACGGTACGCCAGCAGAAGCTTCTCATCGCTGGGCTCGGCAGTCTTTGAGCGATCGGCGCGACCGCGGCACTGATCTGGGAATCTTCGTGCCGGAAAATTTTCCGCCGTCGGTCTTCGAGACGATGAGTCTGGTCGCGCTTGTGCAATGAAACGCCGACGCCTCCGCCCAGTTTTTGCATGCGGGCCTCCTTCGCGTTCACCCAACATTGCTTATCGCTTCCACACATACATAATATCCCCGTTCGATGCGGAATTCCGAAAAAGTCAATTTTTTCGGCCTATTACCGGCCGAGATGGATCAGCTTGTCGCGCAGTGGGATTGGCCCGCCTACCGCGCGCAGCAGATTTACCAATGGGTTTACAAGAAAGCGGTTACTGATCCGCGCGAGATGTCGAACCTCTCCAAGCGCGATCGCCAAACGGTTGATGAAAGGATTTCCTTCGATATCGGCGTCGTTGCCCGAGATCAAAAAAGCGCCGATGGGACGCGCAAACTCCTGATCGCGTGGGAGAACGACGGCGCGATGGCGGAATCGGTGATAATTCCCGACCGCAGTCGCCGTACCGCCTGCATCAGTTCGCAAGTGGGTTGTCCGGTGGGGTGCAAGTTTTGCGCGAGCGGCCTTGGACGGCGTGAAGCAGAATCTGACCGCCGACCAGATCGTACAGCAGATTTTTGTAGCCAACTCGCTTCTCGCCGGCCCGAAGGAGCGCATCACCAACGTGGTGTTCATGGGCATGGGCGAGCCGCTGGCCAATTACGCCAACGTCATGCGGGCCGTGCGGATTCTGCACGATCCGAAGTGTTTCAACATCGGGGCCAGGAAGATCACGATCTCGACGGTGGGCGTCCCGCCGAAGATGCGCGAGCTGGCCCGCGAGGATTTGCCGCTGAATCTGGCGATCTCGCTGCACGCGCCGACCGAATCGTTGCGCAAGCAATTGATCCCCTGGGCCGAGCATTTCGCCCTGGACGACATTCTGGACGCGGCACGGTATTACTTCGAGCAGACAGGGCGCGAGGTCACGCTGGAATATATTCTGCTGCGATGCCGTCAACGACAGGCCCGAGCACGCGCGGCAACTGTCGGCGATCTGCAAGACGTTGCGGGCAAACGTGAACCTGATCCGATATAACGAAGTGGAAGGCCTGCCCTTCGTGCGGCCCAGGGCCGACGCCGTGATGCGGTTTCAGTCGATTCTGCGACAGGCCGGCGTGAACGCCCACGTCCGCAAGAGCCGCGGCCGCGACATCGACGCGGCCTGCGGCCAGCTTCGCCGCCGTGAATCCGCCGCACGGGCGACCGCGCCGGTCCCGCACGAGCCGGCGAAATCGTAGCGGACCGCGCCGCGGACCTTCCCATTGGCCGGTTGTGGACGGCCGATGTTGCGATCTCGAGTCTGCCGGAGCTTCAATGCCGATCGGACGGATGTGGATGGCGCTGTGGCCGCTCCTGCTCAGCGGCGGATGCGCCACGCTCGCTGCGCGGGCCGCGGCAAATCCTCAACTTTGCGACCGATCCCCCGGGGGCCATCGTCAACGTCGACGGAAAGCTCTACGCGTCTCCGTTCCCGCTCAGCCTGCGGCGAAAGGACATTCATCACGTGATGATCCAAAAACCCGGATATCGCACGCTGGAGTTTGCGATTGAGCCCCAGTGGGACGCGCTCAGCCTGATCGGCAACATCATCATTCCCGGCGGATCGGTGGGCCTCGTGACCGACGAACTCACCGGCGCCAACAAGGCATTTTACGAGCTGGCGGAGGTCCAACTGACGCCCGTCGCACAGCCCGACGTGCCGCTGCTGCTGTACGATTTCAAGGGCCATCTCCTGACCGCCCGGCAGGTGGTCATGGCGACCGAAGCCAATCGCGAGGACCGGGTTCAGTTTTTCAGGGGAGAACCATGAGGAGAATCCGAAATCCGAAATCCGAAATTCGAATTTCCTCCCCCGGCTTTACGCTGATCGAGTTCCTCGTCGCCATCGGCATCTTCGCCATCCTCGCGGCCATCATCCTTCCCTACATGGTCATGGTTCGAGAGGACGCCCGGCGAACGGAATGCGCCGCACATCTCGGCCAGATCGGCAACGCCCTGATACAATACGCCGCGAAAACGGCGCGAACTTCCCTTTACCCGAGACCCGATACGATCCCGTCCACAAACCGGCCGGTTACGTCGCGTTCACCGGCGCCGACGATCCCGAAGACATCCAGGCCAACGACATCACCGCCTCGATCTGGCTCCTCGTGCGCGAGGGATACGTGAAAGACCCCGCGACGTTCATCTGCCCCAGCACCGGCGATCGGCCCGACCGCCTGACGAATTGGGCCGGCGATCCCGTGCCGGCGATGAAACGCGGCAATTTCCGCTCGCCCTCGGAACCTCAGCTATTCCTACGCCTCGCCCTTCACCAACGCCTTCAACGTGACCTTCAGCACCGATCAGCTCCCCGCGGACTACGCGGTCATGGCCGATCGGAATCCCGGATACGCCACCGACGGCGACGACCGCGTGCTCGGCCCGGCGCGGGACGCTGGGCCGTTCCAACTGGCCAAGGGCAATTCGCCCAACCATCAGCACGCCGGCCAGAACGTTCTGCACCCCGGCGGCGACGTTTCCTTCGAATCCACGCCGTACTGCGGCGTGGCCAACGACAATATTTACACCGCCGTGGCGCCCCATCGCCTGATCGGAACCCGTCCGCCGCTGGATGTTCCCGGCTTTATCGGAACCGACATCGGGCCGGCGTATAATTACGACAGCTATCTGGTTCCCACCGCTCGCGACCGTTGGCCGAATAATTGATCGCCGATTGCCGGTTTTTTGTTTGTGCCCCAGGAGCGATCATGCGATAGTGTTGCTTGCGACGATGTCACAGGAGATGGACATCTCGTGGCAGGTTCTGGGCCGGATTGTGCAGGGGTGGGGCGGCACATCGGCCCAGATCGCTGAAGTCAAGCCGCTCGACGGCGGATGTATCAGCACCACCGTCGCACTGCATCTGACCGACGGCCGAAAGGCCGTCTGCAAAATCTCGCCCCATCGCGTCGATCGCAGTTACATCAACGAAGCCCATCAATTGAAATTCATGTCCGGCCTCGGCCTTCCCGTGCCCCGCGTGTACGAAGCCAAGGTCGGCTCGCTGGAAGACCCGTTCAGTTACATCCTGATGGAATTCATCGAGGGCATCAATCTGCATCAGGCCAAACAGAAATGCTCGCCCGAGGAATTCGACGCGCTTCAAACGCAACTGGCCGAGATGCTCCTTTCCCTTCACGAGCGCACCGCCGACGCCTACGGCCGCGTGGAGATCGAGCCCGCCCCGTCACAATTCGATTCCTGGCCCATGTTTTATCGCCATGTATTCGATCCGATCTGCCAGGAGGTTTTGAAATCTCCCTCGCTGCCGATCAAACATCGAAAACAGGTCGGCAAGATTCACGACCATCTCGACCGCCTGTTGGCCCACGACGAGGTCCCGCGTCTGGTTCACTGGGATGTCTGGTCCACCAACATTCTGGTTCGTCCCGACGACGCCGGCCGCTGGAAGATCGCCGCTCTGCTCGACCCCAATTGCAAATTCGCCCATTTCGAAGCCGAGATTGCCTACATGTCCCTCTTCCAAACCTCGACCCCGGCATTTCTAAAAGCTTACCAACAGCGCCGCCGATTGACGGACGAATATCACCGTCTTCGCAAGCTGATTTATCAGCTCTATTTTCTATTGAATCACGTCATGCTCTTCGGCGGAGAATACGTCAAGCAAACGATCGCCGCCGTAGACCGCCTCGCCGCCGTGGTGTGATCGCGGAAAAGCCGCAGGATAGCCATCCGGCGGGCCGCTCCCCTATTTCGCAATAACCATCGACCCACTGCCAACAATCGACCCGCTCCCACGCTTTTCCCCGCCGCGATCCATGACCGAAACCGTCATATCCCCGAACACATCCTTCCCCGCATACGGCCCCTCCACGTTCCAACTCAACCTTCGCGACGCATCGTTCCACGCGAACCTCGTCCGCCGAATCTGCCCATTCAAATAACCCGTGCTAATCCCGTCGTCTTCCACCAGCACGAAACTCGCGTCCCGCCCCGGATAAACCTGCACCTCCAGCGCACCGCCGGGAAGATCGTCGGTGTGCTGAATCACCGGCCCCAGTGGAAGAATCGTCCCGCCGCGAACATAAGCCGGAATCTCATCGAACTTGGCCCTCACCTCGATCTGCTGTTCCCCTTTGATCGGCTCGCAACTGTTCAGCGCGTACCACGTGCCGGCCGGCAGATAAACCTTCCGCGCGTCGCTCGCGTCCAGCATCGGCGCCGCCAGCAGACCTTCCCCCATGAGCCACTCATCCGACAGGTTATCGCAATGCGAATCCTCCGGAAATTCCATCGCCAGCGGCCGCATGAGCGGAACCCCCGTCTCGTGTGTTTCGTGGGCCAGGCTGTAATAGTACGGAATCAGCCGATAGCGCAAATCCAGCGCCTTGCGAATGGCGGCCTCGGCATCGGGGCCGAACAGCCACGGAAAGTGCGGTTTAACAATCAGTTCCGAATGCGCCCGCATCACCGGAAAGAAAACGCCCGCTTCCATCCATCGGGTCAGAAGCTTCGGCGTCGTTTCACCGATAAACCCCCCGATGTCGCAGGCGACATACGGCATCCCCGCCAGGCTCCAGTTCAGAAGCTGCGTCGGCGTCTTGCCAAGCACCGCCCATTCGGCGTGGATGTCGCCCGTCCAGGCCGCGGCGCCGAATCTCTGCAACCCCGGCGCAAACGACCGGTCGATCGTCCACAGCCGCATCTCCGGTTCCACTTTCGCCAGCGCATCCGCCTCCGCCTGGTTCCACCAGTAATACAGCGTATACGTCAATTCCCCCTCATCGTCCCACCAACCCGCGATCCCCTGCCGCAGCAGAGGCTCCAATTCATCCGCATACCACGCCCGAACCGCCGCGTTGCTGAAATCCAGCACCCGCGAATAAATCCAATCCGGCTCTCCCTTCGGCGGCGGCATGATCCATCCCTTCGATCGCGCCATCGCCAGCAATGCGCTATTGCCCAATCGCGGCTTGCGAATGCCCACGAAGTGAATCCCCTCGGCCTTCATCGCCGCGATCTGCTTCGCCGGATCGGGAAACAGCTTGGGATTGAACGAAAAATCACTGAAATCCGCCAGCCCATCCCGCTTCAGGCCGTAATCCGGACGCGTGGCGTACCACTCAAAATCAAAAATGAACGCATCGACCGGCAAATGCCGCGAAATGAACTGATGAATCGCATCGTCGATGTATGCCTTGTCCTTCCATCCCCAGCGGCTCTGCAAATACCCAAACGTCCACCGCGGCGGCACCGGGGCCGGCCCGATCAATTTCGCATACGCCGTCGCCGCCTCACCAAGATTGGCCGCCGGCATCAAATACAAATCCGCCGAGTTCCCCGCATACGTCCAGATCACCCGCCCCAGATGGTTCAGCACAACCCAGTCCGCCGGCCTATTGTCGTCCGAACTGACCGCCAGCGCCGCGTAACCCTGTTTGCTCCAGTAATGCGGCACGACCGCATGTCCCGCGTCCACCGCCGAATTCGCATGGTCCTGCAGCAGCGCGTCCGCCCCGTCGCCGCACCCATAGACTTCGAATGGCTCATCCGAGTCGCACCCCACATCCACCGCAACAAATCGCTCGCCGGTTTGGACATTCACCATCCGCTGCCCGATCGGCCCCGGCGGAATGATCGTCTGCCCCTTGGCATTTCTCAGCGTCCAGAACCCCGATTGAGAATCGATCAGCAGTTCCCCGCCGTCGCTCTTGACCCCGCTCCACGGCCCATCGTGCACCACGGTCCAATTCACGGCCGCCGCGCGTGGATCGAGAAAAATGCTCGGCGAAGCGTGCGGCTTCCCCTCGTAACAAACGGTCAGTCGAAACGCCCCGCCCGGCGCCACGGCCGCCTCGACCGTCGCCTTTCCGATTTGCACATCGACGCCAGAATCGGCCCAGGCGACCGCCCCTCGGACCGCCAGCGCGACAGCAAAAAAAAGCGCGAGAACTCTACGGCCCGGCCGGTTCACGGTCGGGATTGTTCCGTCGCGCCATAAGGGTGTCAAGCACGGCGATCCCCTCACACAACCCAAAAAGCCGCAGGATATCCGGCTCGCCGAGGAGCGGGGGCGGACGGTTTACCAAGCCAACGAGTGGTCGAAAATCGAGCCGGTGCTGAAAGGTTAAGCCGCTTTCGTCGAGCTTCGCGAGCGGATAGAGGCGAAGACCGGCAAGCCGGTGAAAATCATCGCGTCGTGGTGACGCCGCCGGTCATCAGGTCGAATTACCAGCCAACAATCACGAACATGGAGAACCGGCAACCGCCGAAGGTTGAACCGGTGATGGTTGACGAGAAGTTGAACGACATCCCGAAACGCATGGGCAGGATAGAGATGCACCCAATCGCTATCCGCGGCCCACGACCGGCCAGAAAGGAGCAATAGCTATTGCACGCAATAGCCCGGAAAGCCGGGCTGTTTTGTTTTGGCTGCTGGGTAGTCCCCACCCCCTGACCCCGCCGGATGCCTGGGAGATAATTAGGCAGCAACAAACTTGTATTATCTGTACATGGTTGTATAATGTTGATGATGATTGATAATGGACCATCGCTGAGGGAAGATGTCTTTTCAATAAGTGAAGCTGCGAGGTGTCTAGGTGTGTCCATCCAGACGCTTCGCGCTGGGATCGGTCTGGCAAACTAAAGTCCACTCGTCATCCTGTAAGCGGATACCGCTATTACCTTCGCACGGATTTGGAGTCATTACGACTGCCTCGTGCGGCTACCCCCATATCTCAGTTGTCTCCGCGATCTCCGGGAGAATTGAAGAACATCTTCACCATTGACCCATTGATGCTTGACCGGCTGGAACCGCAAGAGGCGGTAGATGCACTGCGGATCTCCTGTGGTGTCGCGCTCGACAGAGGAATGTGCCTTTCAGCAGTATCCACGTCTCATACCGGCCAAATGATGCCGACGGCGGCGTGGATGCTTCCATCGATAAAGGCAAATTTTCCGAACAGGACGATCTATTCGTAACAGGCGGGAGTTGCTTCCAAATAAAAACAGGCAGAACTGCTAAGCCATGGCAGATTGGATGGCTCCGTAAGGAGCTATTCGGTGCCGCTGCGCTGCGCCGGATAAGGAGCATCTCGCGCCCCGCGTTCGTCAGTGTCTTGAGAGTGGGAAACGATATGTGCTGATATGTTTTGGCTACTCTGGCGACAAACTCGCGCAAGGCCAGGAGAATCTTGTTCAATTTCTTTCGGGATGCGGATTTCCAAATGCCAGAGCAGAGGTCTGGGGTCAAGATACCCTTGTCGGCCTGCTCTCTTGCTATCCTTCGCTTTGCCTCAACATTGCCAAGCGTGCTCAGTACGAATTTCAGTCACATGCGTCTTGGAAGCTTGATGCTTCGATGCTTCGACAACTGAATTTGGGGCCCGAACAGCAGCAGTTGATTTTGGATATCCGGGAGTCCTTGCGTGGCGACACCTTCCGTCATGTTCGTCTCATCGGGGAGCCGGGGCTCGGCAAAACACGTCTCGTGCTTGAGGCAACAGCAGCTGACGATCCAGCGCCAGCGGTCGTATATGTGCCCCATGCAGAGGATTTTCAAAAAAGTCTGCTCTTTAACGCTCTTCTTAAATTTGACAATGATTTCTTCGCCATTCTTGTTATTGATGAGTGCGACGAAAAAAACCGCGCCTCAATCTGGAGTTCTCTTAAAGGACGATCGGATCGATGTCGCGTCGTGACCATTGACCACGGACCCGAAACGGCGAGCGATGAACTGATGCGCCTGTTTATCTGCCCACCCCTCGCGGACGATCACATCACGGAGATCATCAAAGGATATGTGCCGAACTGCGGCGAGGTGAGGCGGTGGGCAGCGTTTTGCAAGGGATCGCCTCGTGTAGCTCACGCTGTTGGCCAAAATCTACAGCGGAATCCCGACGATGTGCTGAGAGAACCCGCCGACGTCGATCTATGGCGTCGTTTCATCGATGGCTTTTCCAAATCAGGAGACGTTGAATCTCGTCACCGTCGTTTAGTGTTGCGATATATTTCTCTCTTTGATCGGTTCGGATTCGAAAGGCCGGTTCAATCCGAGGCTCGCTTCATTGCCAAATTAGCTGAGAAAGCGGACCCAACTCTGACGTGGCCAGAGTTCCAGTCCGTTGTTGTACAGCTTAGAGACAGACGGATTCTGCAAGGGAAGACCACCCTTTTTATTGTTCCACCGGCACTCCATGTCTACCTGTGGATCGATTTCTGGGCACATCACGGACGCGATATCTCCCTCTCAGAATTTATGCTCGAAGTGCCTCCAAGCATGCTTCGGTGGTTTATGGAGATGTTCCGTTATGCCTTCTCCTCACCAATCGCAAAGCAGGCGGTTGAAGATTTTCTCGGCCCACAAGGACTTCTTTCTTCTCTGGATTTTGCGGAGTCCGGTCTCGCATGTAATTTCTTATTCCATCTTGCTGAGGCAGCGCCCGCGGAGACCTTGGGGTGTATCGAGCGCACTATCGGTACGTGGAGCAACGCCCGTCTTAAGGACTTTGATACAAATCGGCCGCACCTTGTCTGGACGCTGGAAAAGATCGCGGTCTGGCGGAATCATTTCCAGAGAGCAGCTAACGTACTCCTTCGACTGGCTGCAAATGAAACCGCATCCAACTCCAACAACGCGACCGGCACGTTCGCGGAGCTTTTTACAATTTCCGGTTTTGGGCCAGTTTCGCCGACAGAGGCTAGTCCTAGTGAAAGGCTGCCTGTACTTGCCGCTGCCCTAAATTCTTTATCGGCTGACGAACGGGTGGTAGGATTGAAAGCATGCGCAACGGCGCTTTCAAGGCATTCCGGAGGAAGAATAATCGGTCGAGAACATCAAGGCATTCGACCTCTTCCAAATTTATGGCGGCCACAGATATGGGGCGAAGTTTTCGATGCGTATGGAGCGGCGTGGAATCTGCTAATTGATTCAAAGAAATCGTGGGCGAAGGCCGAGCAGACTAACGCCAATGATGTGCTAATCCAAGCCGCGCACGGTCTTGTTCAGATCAACGCGCTCGCGAACATGGTAATCAGCACGATGGAGGACCTGATCAAAGATGACTCAACCGACCTTCGCAAGGTTGTAGAATTCATCACCCGCACCCTGAAATATCATTCCGAGCATACGCCGACGGAGGTTCTTGATCGCCTGCGCCAAATAGACTCTTCGATACAGGGAACCACGTTCGAATCTCGACTTCGTGCGCGCCGCACTTTTCAGCAGCTGGGACGATGAACTGGATGAAAATGGAAACCATGGTGGCCTTTTAAGGGCCCGAATTGACGGACTGGCTGAAGAGGCGGCCACCGATTTCAAAGCGTTGGTGCACCTGTTGCCGGAGCTCACCACTGCAACAAACAACAACGTTTACTCGTTTTCTTACTTCTTGGCCAAGCGGGATGAGAAATATGAGTTTTTCGATGCCGTTCGACAAGCATATCTTGATGCCGGTGCCCATGCCCGAACATCACTTCTCAGCGGATACCTCCGCGGAATATTTGAAAAGGATCGCACAAAATGGGAGCAAGTAGTATCGGATATGGCACGGGATGATCGCTTCATCCCCCGCCTCGGCGAATTTGTCTGGTCGTCGGGAAGCAGCGAAAGCATATTCAATCGGCTGTTGACCGAATTTGAAACTGGACGCCTCCCTTTGCATCAGCTTCGATACTGCGTATTGGTCGCGAGATCTAGCAAAATTGATGAGCCGTCCGTACTCCGATTTCTTGAGCTGTTGTTGGCTTCTGGTACTTCTGAGGCTAACAGCCTGGCTGTGGAGGTTATCGACGGATATTTCTGTGAGAAGGGAAAGGAAAAGCCGCTGCCGGAGGAAGCGGTGTATCGGGTTCTATCCAATATTCCGTCGGATCATCGCCAGATGGACGATTACCATTGGGCAATCATTGCATCCCAGTTCGTA
Organism: uncultured Phycisphaerales bacterium; assembly: GCA_963771925.1. Taxonomy (GTDB): domain Bacteria; phylum Planctomycetota; class Phycisphaerae; order Tepidisphaerales; family Tepidisphaeraceae; genus PALSA-1353. The sequence continues at coordinate 617,733 of CAVYVE010000002.1, read as the reverse complement.
AAGCAACATCGTGAACGCAGCTTCGCATTATTTCACACAGTATTGGAAAAAGCCGCCAGTAATCGCTCGGCACTTGCACTATCTGACCGATTCTCGCGCGGGGTGATTTCCGAGATCATCAACTCTGATCCCAGCGCGGTGCTGGACGATACTGACATCGTTGTTCTCCGATCTACATTCGTTACCAGCACATTTTCTTTCGTTCTTTTTGAGACCTGATTATGGTTTCGGTGATGCTGAACACGATGGGTTGATCAGTCTGTTCCCCCCTCAGATTGTTTTTGATTGGATAGCGATCGACTCGGCCAATCGCGCTCGTTCATTGCAGGCGTAGTCCCTAAAGCAGTCAGTCGCGAGGCTCCAGGATCACTCGCACGTGAAATCCTGGTGCGATATGGGCATCTGACGGATGTTCAAAGTTCTCTGCATTGCAATTTCGAAACCAGCGGATGGTCTGGACCGGCAAGTGAACACTATCGCCGACGCCGCGACAAAGTTCGGTCTTGGCTTGTTGGCGAAACCGATCCTCGCGTCATTAAATGGCTGGAAGAATATGTGGAATACCTTGGTCGGCAAATCACCAGATCTGAGATTGATGAAGAGCGAAGGTTTTGAAGTGATGGGAGTGCGTAATTCGTCTGAGATACCCCCATGCACGAGCAGGGATCGCGGCGATTTAAGAAAGCAAGGCTGGCAAAGGTCGATGAAATGTTCTTGTGACGCAGCGCCTCAGGAAGATCGACCGGAGCCCATTTTGGACAAACTGTTCAGCCGTCATTGCCTGCATTCTGTAGCGCAGACCCGAGAATGCAAAGGATCGCAACGTTAGCCGGCTTCCTCGATTCAGCGACGAAATCCTTGTTCAGCCCGGTGTTGCGCTCAAGTCGGTTTGTTCGAGCAAATCACCAGTATGATCGACAGCAACTTCTGTCGATAAACGGACTTACGGCGTCATCAATTAGTTAGCATACACTAATTAATTTTCGTAATCTGTAACAATCTGTAACGATGCCAACGCAGGACTCGGAAGCTTCCCCTTCGTGCCTGGCATTCAAAAAGTGTTAAGTTTTGTCCAGTTTTGTTCAGCATCCGGTTTTAGGGAGATGTCGTCGGCGGCGTGCCGTGGAGGAAGACTCCGCCGTGTTCGGATTCGCCCGGCTCGTACACGGTCTTTTCGCAACTGATGGCCGCGGTCAGAAGGGCCAGTGCCAGAAGGATCACGAGCCAATATCGCATGGCGGAAGTCTAGCGTCAGCGAGCGACGCAATGCAACATCGAAGACAATCTCATCCCGGCGCGGGGATTGAGGCGCAGAGAAAGAAACATAGAAATTTAAACCTCTGCGCCTCTGCGCCTCTGCGTGAGATCATTTTCGATGCGCATCGCTTTTTCGACGGCATCGCAGAGGCGGCCGCATAACTCGGTCTGGCTCAGGGACTCGTTCAAGACCTTCCGGGCCTCTCGGCCCAGGGCACGCCGGCGAGCGGGGGACATGGCGTGGAATTGGCGAATGGCATCGACCGCGCCGTTCACGTCGCCGTGGCGGACGTGCAGACCGATGTCGTGTTTTTCCAGCAGATCGCTGATGTGCGAGGGACGCGGGCCGAGGAAAAGAATCGGTCGGGCCGGCGGCCATCGCGCCGTAAATCTTGCACGGATGGATGATGCCGACCATCGGATCTGCCGAGCGAGACGATGTGAACGTCGGCCGCGGTGAGCGAATTTTTCAATTCGTCGATCGGCTGATAGGGCAGCGAAATGGCGTTGGTGAGTTCGTGGTTGCGGATGTATTCCTCGACCTGCGGCTTGCCGCTGCCGCCGCCGACGAAAAGGAAGCGGATGTCCGACTCGGTCTTGAGTCGGACGACGGCGTCGAGGATCGTCGTCAGCGGATTGCTGGGGCTGTGGTTGCCGCTGTACATGAAGACCAATTTGTCGGCGAGGTTGTGGCGCGTGCGGAAGGGATTTTCCGCGCGTGGGATCGAATTCGTGAATGTGCTGCTCATGCGGCCAGGGGGGATCACCAGTATTTTCGATCGCGGGATTTTGCGCGCGCCAGGCGGTCGGCCATGAAGCGGTCCAGGGCGATGATGAGCGTGCTGTCGGCGGAGGATGAAGCGTTGGCGGCTTCAAGGAGCCGGCAGATCCAGTCGGTTGGTTTTCAGCTTGCCGAGAGCGAGGAGCTGGTCGGGGTTGAGGTCCATGGCCCAGTAGACCGTCGGGACGCGGCGGAAGGCGGCGAGCGAGAGTCAGGGGCAGGCCGATCAGCGGGGGAGAGGTGCTGAAAAAGATGCCGGCGACGCGCGGGGTGAACAGGACCGCGAAGAAGGCCTGGATCATGAACGCCGCGGTGCCGAAGACGCGGAGACGCATCGATTTTTTTCCGAACGAAGCGAATGGGAATCGGCGGATGATCGGCGCCGCCGAGGATTTCGCGGCGAGGATAGTTCGGCGGCGGGATTTTCGTAGCCGCGGGCGGAGGCATAGACGCGGACGCCGTATTTCCCGCGGGCCGTGCCGCGCCGGGCCAACTCAAAGGCGGCGTCGGCCATGTGCTGGCCGACGCTGGCGGGGTCGGGCACGAAGACCTGGCTGACGACCAGAACGGTTTTTCGTTGGCCGGAGAGATGGGGCATCGATCGATTGTCAGCCGGTTAGGCGGATTTCCGCTTGCTGACCATCTGGTCGTAAATCCAGCGGTAGGTTTTTTCCATGCCGTCGCGGAGCTTGGTGTTCGGCTCCCAGCCCATGAGCTTTTTGATGAGCGTGTTGTCGCTGTTGCGGCCGTTGACGCCCTTGGGGGCCTTGAGATTGTAGGACCGTTTGAACTTGATGCCGGCGATGTCTTCGACGATGTCCACGAGCTGGTTGATGGAGACCAGTTCGTTGCTGCCGAGGTTGATCGGCTCGATGATGTCGCTCCAGAGAAGGTCCTGCGTGCCCTTGAGGCAATCGGTGATATACATGAAGCTCGGGTCTGGTGGCCGTCGCCCCAGATTTCGATTGCGTGTTTGCCGGAGAGTTTGGCGTCGATGACTTTGCGGCAGATGGCGGCGGGGGCCTTTTCGCGGCCGCCGTCGTAGGTGCCGTGCGGGCCGTAGACGTTGTGATAGCGGGCCACGCGGGTCTTGAGGCCGAAATCCTCGCGGAAATGGCGGCACATGCGCTCGCTGAAGAGTTTTTCCCAGCCGTAGCCGTCCTCGGGCATGGCCGGGATAGGCGTCCTCTTCCTTCAGCGCGGTGACGTTGGGGTCGCGCTGCTTGTCGGCGTTGTAGACGCAGGCGGAGGAGGCGTAGAAAAACCGCTCCACGCCGCATTCCTTGGCGGCCATGCACAGGTGCGTGTTGATCAGCACGCTGAGCATGCACAGGCAGCGGTTGTTTTCGATGAACCCCATGCCGCCCATGTCGGCGGCGAGGTTGTAGACCACCTTGGCGCCTTTGAGAGCTTTGTAGCAGGCGTCCTTGAGCTGCAGATCGAGCTGAAGATTTTCCGCCTCCGGGAACCGCTGATACCACTCATCGAACGGCTTGATATCCACGGCGCGGATATTTTTGTGACCCTTGGAGATCAGATCGCCGACCAGGTGTCCGCCGATGAAATCCGCCGGCGCCGCAAACAACGACTTTGTCATTCAAATTGGCCATAGATACCTCTGTGCATCGTCCAAAATCGGCAGGGTCTGTATGGTCGAAAAGGGACTTACGTTTAGTTTTACGGGACGGTTCAGGTCATGGCAAGAGTTATCGAACCTGGGGCAAATCAGGGCGTCGCCATCCAGAAAATCGAGGGGGCCTTCGGTGACACCGTCCGCGTTTTTGATAGCGCCAGGGGGCCTCGGTGTTAGTGTCACGGTTCAATTCGCGAAAAAGTTTTACCGGCCGGACAGGGGCACGGGCCTCATGGGTCAGACGAAGCTTGAGCATGTCCGGAGCAATGCTCCGCAATAATGTCCCTCCATTGTTATGGCGCGGAGATGAAACTTTCGGCGGGTTCCGCAGAGGCGGCGGGATTGTCTTCTAACCGTTCATGCATACCTTTGAAGGCGATCTCACGCGGAAGCAAAAATAGCCAGCGGCAGCGCTATCGCCATTGACGCAAGACCGTGGCGATATAAGATGCCCGGCGTCACAGGATGATTTCAATGATCCCTGCGGTTGCTACGGCAACCTCAGTGAGCATGGAATTCCGCTCGGCACGCAATGGGTTTGTGGTCCTCCCGATGCTTATTGGATTGGGGATGCTGCTCATTGCGCTGGACTGGCTGCTTGCAATAAGCGGCAGACTTTTTGGCTGGCTCTTTGGTTCTGTCGGCCCGCCTGGACTCATTCCGCCCTTGCACGATAGTCCCCCGGCCTCTACTAACGTCGAAGCAGAAATCGACATCAACTTTGATCCGGCCGATCGGGAGACGCCGCCACTGGTTTGATTTTGGTTGACTTTTTGACGGATCGAGCGAAAACTAGCCGGTCCACCAGCTTCAATGGTTGCTCTTGCGTTTTCCGATTGTGGGTCTGGTTCTTCCGCCACGTTCCGCCAGTTCTTCGGCCGTCCCGACGCCGGTTTCTTGGCCTGAAACGAACTGCGGATGTTCTCTTGCCAGTCGCCCTCCAATTTCAGGACCTCGGCCTTTGGGCTGGGCTTGGCCTCGCCGCCGAGCGGGGAGTTTTCCGAATTAAGTGTCAATGTCATCGTCGTTCACAGTCGATTGCCGCTGACCCCAACTGTCCTGGCTACAATTATCGAACCACCGGTATAATCAAGGCATGACCATTCAGGAAATCCAACGACTCAGAGAAAAAAAGCCGTTCCAGCCATTCCGAATTCTCACAGCCGACGGACGGAGCTATGATGTGATGCATCCCGAGTATCTCAGCCAAACGCCGTCCGGGCGGCTCATCATGATTGGCCTGCCGGACGATTCGAGCGTGCGGTTGGATTTATTGCTCGTCACGGGCATTCGGGAGGGGATCAAACCGCGAAGGAACGGCTCAAGAACACGCCGCTAAGCGCGACTCGGGCTATAATCCCGTTCGGTCAGTTCGCCACTATGGGATTCGAACCACGCGATCGTTTTCTTCAGCCCGTCGTCCAGAGTCGTCTCGGCGGTGAAGCCGATGGCCTTCGCTGGCGCGGCTCACGTCCAGACATCGGCGCGGCTGGCCGTCGGGTTTGGAGGGGTCCCAGACGATCTGACCCGTGAATCCGCTGAGGCGGGCGATCAGTTCCGTCAGATCCTTGATCGTGATTTCGCTTGCCGCTGCCGAGGTTCATCGGGTCCGGGGAATCGTATTTCTCCAGCGACAGGACGATTCCCCTCGGCGCAATCCTCGACATACAGGAATTCCCGGCTGGCTGAGCCGGTGCCCCAGGCGGTGATTTGGTTTTGCGCCGGCTAACTTGGCCTCGACGCATTTGCGGATCAGGGCGGGGATCACGTGGCTGGAATGAGGATGGAAATTGTCGCGCGGGCCGTAGAGATTGACCGGCAGCAGATAGATCGCATTGAGGCCGTATTGCTGGCGATAGGCCTGGCACATGACCAGCAGGGATTTTTTGGCGACGCCGTAGGGGGCGTTGGTTTCTTCGGGGTAGCCGTTCCACAGTTCGGCTTCGCGGAAGGGGACGGGCGTGAATTTCGGATAGGCGCAGATCGTTCCGACCTGGACGAATTTCTTGATGCTGGTTGATCCGCGCCTGCTCGATGAGGTGCAGGCCCATGGCGAGGTTGGCGAAGAAGAACCGGCCGGGGTTGTCGCGGTTGGCGCCGATGCCGCCGACTTCGGCGGCAAGGTGCAGCACGATGTCAGGGCGTGAATTCGCTGATAGAGCCGCCGGACGTCGGCTTCGCAGCGTCAGATCGAAATCGCTTGCGGCGGGGGATGAAGATGTTCTGGTATCCGCGGGCGCGGAGCATTTCGACGACGAACGAGCCGAGGAATCCGGCTCCGCCGGTTATGACGATGCGATCGGTGGGTGAGACGCTCATGTTGTCTTCGCCCGCTCGGCCAGGACCAATTCGCCGCCGGCCAGTTGCAAATCGGCATCGGTCATCATCTTGGCCAGCGCTTTGAAGGTGATCTTAGGCGTCCAGTCCAGAATTCGCCGGGCCTTGGCGGCGTCGCCGAGCAGCAGATCCACCTCGGCGGGCCGGAAATAGCGCGGATCGACCTCGACGTATTTTTTCCAATCCAGATCGAGATAGCCGAAGACTTCGTCGAGGAATTCGCGGACGCTGTGGGTTTCGCCGGTGGCGATGACGAAATCGTCGGGCTTGTCCTGCTGAAGCATGAGCCACATGGCCTCGACGTAATCGCCGGCAAAGCCCCAGTCGCGTTTGGCGTCGAGATTGCCGAGGTACAGTTTTTTCTGAAGCCCTTCCTTGATGCGGGCTGGCGGCGCGGGTGATTTTGCGGGTGACGAAGGTTTCGCCGCGGCGCGGGCTTTCGTGGTTGAACAGGATGCCGTTGCAGGCGAACATGTTGTAGCTTTCGCGGTAATTGACGGTTTGCCAATAGCTGTAGACCTTCGCGCAGGCGTAGGGGCTGCGGGGATAAAACGGCGTGGTTTCGGTTTGCGGAGTTTGCACGACCTTGCCGTACATCTCGCTGCTGGACGCCTGGTAAAAGCGGATCGGCAGGCCGGTGTCGCGGATGGCTTCGAGAAGGCTCATCGTGCCCAGCGCGTCGACGGCGACGGTATAAACGGGCTGGTCGAAGCTGACGCGCACGTGCGATTGGGCGCCCAGGTTGTACACTTCGTCCGGCTGGACGCGGGTGAGGATTTCGCGCAGGCCGGTGCCGTCGACCAGATCGCCGTAATGCAGGAAAAGACGGGCCTTCGGATCGTGGGGATCGCGATAGAGATGGCCGATGCGGTCGGTGTTGAATGAGCTGCTGCGGCGGATGATGCCGTGGACGTCGTAACCCTTGTCAAGGAGGAATTCGGCAAGATAAGAGCCGTCCTGGCCGGTGATGCCGGAAATAAGGGCCTTCTTGCGGTTGGTGGATTGCATTAGAATAGGAAAATTAGCGGCAGCATGGCAGGCTTGCAATGATTGGCGATGAAATTAGCACCGCGGAGACGCAGAGGGCGCAAGAGACGACGTGGAGCCACGCACTCTCTTCCCCGCATTTTCTCCGCGATCTCCGCGTCTCCGCGGTTCAATTTCCTCTTTGCATTGGTGGTGATTACAGGAGCGGCGCGAGCGATCGGGCAGGAATCGGCGCCCGTGCCGTTTTATTATGCGACGGCAACCGCCTTCAAGCCGCAGATCGCCACGCTGGTGGTGGGCGTCAACGAGAATGTTGGCCAAGCCGTCGTGTCCGGCGACCGGAAGTATGTTTCTCTAGGCGTGGATACGAGCCTTCTCGGTTCACCGACGATTCGACGGTTTGAATACCAGAAGCGGGGTTTGGGGTTTGTCGGCAGCGCTATGGAGCCGCGAAACGCGCCGGCAAGCGCGGGCAACGGCCTGACGCCGACCATCGCGGCGCTGCCTAGCGAAATCGCCGTGCCGGTGTCTATTCTGGATAAGCCGGGAATGATTTTGATCGCGCCTTTGGACAAATAAACATGACACAAGATCAGTCCGATGAGAAGGGTCCGCCGGGGGACCATACGCCCGAGCAACCGCCGCTGCCGGCGAAAAAGAAAAAACGCCGCCGGCTGCTCAAGATCGTCGCCGCGGTGATCGCGATCATCCTCCTCCTGGTGATCCTCGCGCCGACGATCCTCAGCACCGGCGTGGTGCGGGAAATCGTCGTCGGACAGATCAACCGTTCCGCCCTCAACGGAAAACTGAACATCAAGGATTGGTCGTTCGGATGGACCAGCGGAATCCACGTCGAAGGGGTGGACCTGACCGACGCCAACAACGAGCACCTGGTTTCAGCGGCGCAAATCGACGTGCCGGTCTCGCTGCTGAAGGCGGCTGACCGGCAATATCGACCTGGGAGACGTGATCGATCAGCGGCGTCGATTTCAACGCGGTGCTCGATCGAAACGGAAATCTGAATATCCTACAGGCCATCAAGCCGAGCAATAAGCCGCCGAGCAACCAACCGGCCAAACCGCCGAACATCAAGGGCGTGATTCATCTCAAGCAGATCACCGGCACGTTCCAGGACGATCCGGACAAGATGACGTTGGGATTGAGCCCGGAAAGTCCGCTGAATGCGACGATCACGATCCGGGACATCAATCAGCCGATCGAGGACGCCGTGGATTTGGGCCTTCAACTTCAGGAAAAGAATCTGGTGAAGGTGAAGATCAGCGGCACGCTTTCGGCAATCCGGAATAACCTGGTGGTCGTCGATCACCTGGCAGCGAGTCAGACGATAGAACTGTCGGACGGGGATTTGGCTCCGGTGGCGCAGGTGCTGCAGGCGCGGGGCCTGAATCTGAATGTGACCGGGACGATCAGCGGCAAGATCGCCGCGACGGTCGATACGCTGGATAACATTTCGGCGGACATGGGAATCAACGTCGCGGAGTTGTCCGCCGCCGGCGGGGAACTGGCGGGGGATACCGTCGCGTTTTCGAGCGTGCAGGTTGGGCTGAAAGCGTCGATGGATTCCACCGACGGAAAGAATGCGGCGATCAAATTGGATTTGCCGATCACGGCCCAGCCCAACGGATCGGCGCACGCCGATCAGATCACCATGCACGCGGACGTGCCGGAGGATTCCCTGTTGCAGACCGCGGAGGTCTTCAAGGCCATCGCGGCGCGTTTGGTGCGGGAAAAAGGCTTGGTCGAATCCGAGACGGTCCCGATTGCCGGAGCGGGGAAAGTCGAAATCTTCGCCGATCTGAATGTCGCGAATCTTGTCAGCCAACTTCCGCATTTGACGCACCTTGAGCCCGCAGCGGCATTGAGCAGCGGCCGATTGACGCACGAGACGACCGTCACGCTTGCGGATGACCGGGCCGTCATCGCGACCGAAACGCATCTGAAGGATTTCAGCGGGACCAACGGCGGGAAGCCGGTGCGGCTCGGCGACATCGACACGGCCGCGAGCGTGACCGCGGTGGGCGGCGCTCAGCCGGACCTTCGCAACATCAAACTGAGCCTCAGCAGCGCCCTGGCCAACGTAAGCGGCGGCGGCCAGACGCTCGGACAAATCAGTCTCCAGGGCACGAGCGATCTGAAGGCCGTGCAGCAGCAGGTGAGCCAGATCATCGATCTGGATGCGCTGCTGCACGCGCCGGCGGGGTCGCACGTTTCGCTGGCGGGGACGCTGGCATTTCAGGCGCACACCAGCGGCGATCTGACGGCGGCCGACGGCAACGTCGCCATCGCCGCGGGTTTCAACGCGACCCATGTGGACATCGACATCCCAGGCCGGCGGCGGATCGACGAACCGAACCTCACCGCCCAGATCGGCGGGGATCTGCACCACACCGCCGGCCAATTCGTGCAGGCCGTGCGCAACTTGGTCATTGCGGTCCATTCGCCGGCGATCACTTTTCAAACCGATGCGGCCATAAATTTCGGCGGAAGATTCGGCGTGAGCGTTCCCTCGTTCACGATTGTGCAAGGCTCGATCGATCCGCGGCTGCTGCAGGAGGAATTCGGCGGGGCGCTGTCGCTATTGGTAGCGCCTCCGGCCGCGGGCCAGCAGCCGAGTCTCGCCCAGCGCCTCGCGGACAATTCCGTGCGCTTCGCGTCGGGCCGCATCACGATTTCCGGCCAAGGGGAATTTGACCAGGGGGGTTTCGGCTTTCAGCAGCCGCTGGAAATCCAGCTTTTGCCGATCGATTTGACCGTGGCCGATGATCTGGGAACCGTTCAAACCGTTCATATCCCGCAGATGTCGCTGGTCGTTTCCGGCAGCGGTTCAATGAGCGACCGGAACGTCGCGACCGTGAAGGATGTGAAGCTGAAGACTCTGATTGGAACCCAGCAAAGTCCGTTTTTGGACTTGGAGTTGTCATCCGATGTGACCGTGGCGGGCGGAGGGTCGATCTCCGTGCCGCGAATCGAATTGACCAAATGCCGGGCGGATTTGCCCGCTCTGCAATCCACGTTCGGGCCGCTGCTGCCGCTGGTGATTCCCGCGCCGGCGATCGCGCAAAATATCCTGATCTGCACTTCGGGGAAATTGACGGCTTCGATGAGCGGATCGTATGACGGTACGACGTTCACCCTCTCCAGGCCGCTGGCCGTTTCGATTGCGGATCTGTCGTTGCAGCAGAGCGGCGGGGGGCAGATATTGAACGATGAGACGATCCAGCTCGCCGCCGCGGCGACGCTGGGCGGAGATATGTCGTGGATCCACGACATTTCAGTTGACATCAACAGCTCGTTTGCGCGGAAGATCAGCATTTCCGACGGCCAGATCGTTTTGCAGGCGCGGCGGGGGGACAGGCTGGTGCCAGTGGGCCCGCTCGACATGGTGCAATCGGCCCACGCCGAGGTGGATGATTTGGACCTGACCAAAGTCGATGCGCTGGTGAATCTGCTGTTCGCGCAGGCGGCCGCGCCGCGCCGGGCGAAAAAGCGATCGTGATTGTGCCTCCGCCGCAGGTGACCGGCGGCGTGGCCACGATGAAAGCGGACATCTCTCGCAGCGGCAATGCGACCACCGCGAACATCAGCGATGTGCTCGTGCACAACCTGGCAATGAAGATGGACAACAATAACGTCGTTTGGCCCAACGACATCACGGCAAAGCTGTCGGCCGAGGTCCAGACGCGCGAGGATTCGACCGGGCGAACGTCGCTGATGGATCAGCTCGCGCGGGCGTCGGTGACATCGCTGTCGGTGGATACGGGAATCGGCACGACGGTGGGGCTTACGGATCAAAAGCCGATCGTCGTCAGCAATTTGAGCGACCCGGCGAACATGTCGGTTCAGGGCGGAATCTCGATCGACGGCGAGATCGCGCCGGCTGCTCGATTGGCCGAGGCCTTCGGCGGCGCGAAGCCCAACTCGTATCCGTATGAAGGGCAATTCCACTTGGACGAATCGGTGTCGAAGGTGGCATCGCAGCCGCGGCTGCATATTGTCGGCGGCGGGACGATCACGAAATTCGCGGTATTCGGCCAGCCGCCGGCCGGCGGCGGCCCGGCCCCGGTCGCGTTTTCCGAGGACAAGATCTCCATCAGCAATCCGCTCGATTTCGACTTCCAGACGTTTTCCGTCATCGTCGATCGCGCCAATCCCGTCGCCATTTCGCTGCAATCGACCGGAGCGCTGGGCGTTCAGATTTCCGGGACGGTTAATGATGTGGTCCTGACGCGCCGGATTTCCGACGACAATCCGATTGCCGTTCAACTGACGTATGACCTGGCCAAGCTATGGAACATCGTCAAGCCGCTGCTGCCGCCGAGCCAGCAGCAGAGCCTTGCGGATTTAAAGATCAGCGGGCAGCAACAGCGGACGTTCACGATCTCCGGCAGTTATCCGCTCGACAAGCCGTTCAGCGAGGCGGTGGCGATGATCCAAGTGGGGGGATATTTCACGGTGGATAATCTCTCCACGCAGGGAATCACCATCCAGAATTTTGATTTGCCGCTGTGCCTGAAGGATGGGGTGCTCAGGACGGTCTATCCGGATCAGCCCGATGGACAGAACGCTCCGAGGCCGGCGATATGCAACCAGGGCACGCTGGACATCGGCGTGTTGTCGGTGGATTTGCGCAGCGACCCGATGACGGTCACTATGGAGGGGACCGACCCGAATCAGCCGCATTACATCCTGCGGGATGTGTCGCTGAATCCAGCGATGGCCAAGACGGTGATGGGGAAATTTCTGAACAATCCCGCATTCGTGAATGCAAACGAATCGCGCGGACTGCTCAGCGTGTGGGCGTTTCAATTGCAGCAGATTCCGCTCAGTGGGCTGGTGTTGCAATCGTCGCCGAGGAATCAGGGCTTCGCCGAATTGCAGTATTCGGTGCATGGGCTGCAGATCGGGAGCGAGCTTCTGGCGGTGTTCGGCAATTCATCGGTGTCGGCGGACATCGACAATGCCGACGTGAAGCTTCAAAACGGCCGGGTGACGGAAGACACGACGTTGATGATCGATCAGGACAAGCCACTGCGTTTCGCGGGGGTGGTGATCCTGGCATCGGAGCAGTTCGCGCCGATGACGGCGTACATTCCGTCGGCGCTGTTTGCGCGATTGGTTCCGGCGAACGTTCGCGGATATGTGCCGAATCAGGTGATCGTGCCGCTGGAAGGGGACATGAATCATCCGAAGCTGAGGCTGGACAAAGCGATCGCGGAGACGGTCAAGAAAGGGGCTGGGCAAGCGATCCTCAACGGGCTGTTGCAGGGGCTGGGAGGGGCGGGGCGGCGGTGAGAGGGACATCTACAGAGCCGGGGCGTGCCGCCCCGGAATGACCGGGCCGACACGGCCCGGCTCTGTAACCGGCAACGTGCTCCGGATGATTTCCAGGCGGCTGCAAAGTTCGGACATGCTCGCCGGACGCTTGGATGGCGTGATCCGCACGCATTCCATCACTAGGTTCGAGAGGTTTTCCGGAACCTTCGGATTCAACTCGTGCGGCTGGGGAATCGCGTCGGCCACCAGAAAACTGTTCTTCGACTTCTTCAGCGTGAACAGCGTCGGAAGCTTGGAGCCGCTGAGCAGCCAATAGAACGTCGCGCCCAGGTTGTACACGTCCGTCTGGATCGTCACCGGCTCGCAGCGAACCTGTTCGGGCGAAATGAAGTCCGGCGTGCCCTGAATGCGCTTCTTGACCGACCCGCTGGCGCAGGCCTGGCCGAAGTCGATGATCTTCACCCGGCCCTTGGCGGTGACCAGAATGTTGTTGGGTTTCAGGTCGCAGTGAATGAAATTCTGATGATGCAGTGCGCCGAGTGCCGTGGCCGTCTGATGGAAAATCTCCACCAGCAACGGAATGTCGGTCGGCGGGCGGGTTTCACAACTCGTTCCCTCCACCATTTCCATCACCAGCGCCGCATCGCTCACCTTGCGCAAAAGCGGCTTGGTCACCTTCAGATCGACGCACCGGCGGAGAAGGGGATGCGTCACCTTGTCGCCGATCTCGTACTCGTTGACAAGCTGCTCGATGAAGCGCTGGTCCTTTTCCACTTTCACGGCGACGTGTTTGAGCGCGTAGATCTGGTGGCTGACGGGATCGCTGGCGGCGTAAATCATGCTGCCGGCCCCTTCGCCCAGAAAGTCAATTACGTCGTAGCCGTAAAGGCTGCGGGGAATCACATTTTGGGTTTGTTCAATCGGCGGATTACTCATAACGGATGTTTGTCCCCATGGTTCGGAAGTATTTCGAGGTAACGTGGTCCTGATCATACGCGCCAAAACTTCCAGCTATCTATACGCCAAAGTGACCGGTTAATTGTCATTCTCGCACAAATTCACAGCAAAATTAGTACCTGAATCCAATCAAAACGGGCAGATTTTACTCTGCATACGCACCGTCCGGTCTATCTGGCCGTCAATTTTCGGATTATAGGCACCGGAAGCAGGCGATGTCCGCGTGGCTTCCCAATGGCCTATTTCTTCCACGTTTTTGATTTGAAATCGCCGAGGGTTTGCTTGAGCTTCGCTTCCAGATCGCTGGTCAATTCCTTTTTCTCGCCCAATTCCTTGCGGAAATCGGCGGCGGTGGCGTCGACATAGGCGAGAAATGCCGTTTGGAATTCCTGCACGCGGCCGACCGGCACCTCATCGAGATATCCCTGCGTGCCGGCGTAAATGACCATAACTTCCTGCTCGATGGAGAAGGGCCGGTACTGCGGCTGCTTGAGCAACTCGACGAGGCGCGCTCCGCGGTCCAACTGTGCCTGCGTGGCTTTGTCCAGTTCGGTGCCGAGTTGTGCGAAGGCTTCGAGTTCGCGGTAGGCCGCCAGGTCGAGCCGCAGCGAGCCGGCGATTTTCTTCATTGCCTTGGTCTGGGCGTTGCCGCCGACGCGGGAGACGCTGATGCCGACGTTGATGGCCGGGCGAACGCCGGCGAAGAACAGATCGGGCTCGAGATAAATCTGGCCGTCGGTGATGCTGATGACGTTGGTGGGGATGTAGGCGGAGACTTCGCCTTCCTGGGTTTCGATGATGGGCAGGGCGGTGAGGCTGCCGCCGCCTTTGTCGCTGCTGAGCTTCACGGCGCGTTCGAGCAATCGGCTGTGAAGATAGAAGACGTCGCCGGGATACGCCTCGCGGCCGGGCGGCCGGCGGAGCAGCAGCGAAAGCTGGCGATACGCGGCCGCCTGCTTGGTCAGGTCGTCGTACACGCACAGCGTGGCCTGGCCCTTCCACATGAAATATTCGGCCATCGCGCAGCCGGCGTACGGGGCGATGTATTGCAGCGGGGCGGGGTCGGCCGCGCCGGCGAGGACGACCGTCGTGTATTCCATCGCACCGTGGCTCTTGAGCACGTCCACGACCTGCGCGACGGACGATTCCTTCTGGCCCACGGCGACGTAAAAACATTTCACTCCCGTGCCTTTTTGATTGATGATCGTGTCGAGGGCGATGGCGGTTTTGCCGGTCTTGCGGTCGCCGATGATCAATTCGCGCTGCCCGCGGCCGATGGGGATCATGCTGTCGATCGCCTTGATGCCGGTTTGCAGCGGCTCCTTGACCGGCTGCCGCTCGGCGATGCCGGGGGCGACGATGTCCATCTTGCGGGTTTCGCTGGATTGAATGGCCGGCCCGCCGTCGAGCGGCTGGCCCAGGGGATTCACCACGCGGCCGATCACCGCGTCGCCGACGGGCACTTCCAGCAGCCGGCCGGTGCTCTTGACCGAATCCCCCTCGCTTGATGCCAGATATTTCGCCGAAGACGACCGATGCCGATGGAATCTTCTTCCAGGTTGAAGACCTGGCCCATGACGCCGTTCTGGAATTCAAGCAGTTCGCCGGCCATGGCGTTGCGCAGGCCGTAGATGCGGGCGATGCCGTCGCCGACTTCGATGACGGTGCCGACTTCGTTGATCTGGAGGCTGCTGTTCGAAGCCGGCGATTTCTTGCTTGAGGATGCTGGTGATTTCCGCAACGTTGATGGCCATTTCGTTGACTCTCTTTCTAAACCGGACGGGCCCCCAGGAGCCGCTGGCGCATCGCGGCCAATTGCGCGGATACTGCCGTCGATGAGTTGGTCCCGCACGCGAAGGACCACGCCGCCGATGATCTGTGGATCGACGAACTGATGCACGACCGCGTCGCGCTTCAGGGCATCGCCGATCTTGCGGCTCACCGATTCCAATTGTTCCTTGCCGAGTTCTGCGGCGACGGTCATATCGACTTCGACCTTGCCCTGCTGCTGCTCGAGCAGATCATCGAACGCGGCGGCGATGGAGCGGAGCAGATTCAGCCGGCCTTTTTCGTTGACCAGGCCCAGAAAATTCAGCATGAGCGCGGAGGCGCGGCCGTCGAATACGCGGTGGATCAATTGCCCGCGCTCCTCGCGGCTGATGGCCGGATCGGACAGCACCTGCGCGAAATCCGGATTGGCGTCGATCACCTCCCGCAAGTCGCGCAGTTCCCCGCCCACCGCCGCGGCGGTCTTCGATTCATTGGCCAATTCCAGCAGCGCCCGGGCGTATGCGATGGCCAGCGGAGATGCGTGATTGTCCTTGCGCATGGTGATATCAGTTGCGTCCCACGGACTGAAGCTGCTGAAGGCTCTGGTCAACCAGGTCGCGCTGATCGCCGGCGTTGAGGTTCCGGCGGATGATTTTCTCGGCGATGCTCGTGGCCAAGTCGGCCGTCTGGGCGTAGATTTCAGTGAGGGCCGTCTGTTTGGCGGCCTCTATTTCCTTGGTCGCGTGTTCCTTGGCTTCCTCGGCCTCCTGCTGCGCTTTCATGCGGATGCTGGTTCCGATCTTTTCCGCGTCGGCGGCCGCACGGTCGAGGATGTCGCGCACCTTCTGCTCCGCCTCGGCGAGCCGGGTGTCGTACAGTCGGAGCGTCTCTTCCGCCTTCGTGCGTGCGGCTTCGGCGTCGGCGATGTCCTTGCGGATGCGCTCTTCGCGGGCCTTCAGACCCGCCAGCACGTGCTTCCATGCGAACTTGTACAGCAAGACCACCAGGATCGTGAAGATGCACAGAATCCAGATCGCCGATCCCCAGTCGAATGATACCAGGCCGCCATCGGCCAATGTGGATGATATTGTCAGCATGGTTTGGAACCTCACGCGGCCAAGCGCTTCCGCCAGCGTTTGCCGGCGGAAGCGATTGAGTTACCGGCGATTGCAGCGGTTACTTGGCCAGCAGATACGACAGAACGATCGCGGCATAGGTGGTGCCTTCAATCAGCGCGGCGGACAACAGCATGTTCGTGCTGATACGTCCGGTCGCCTCCGGCTGGCGGCCGATGGCTTCGCACGCCTGCCCGCCGATCTGGCCGATGCCGCGGCCGCCGCCGATGGCGGCCAGACCCATTCCGACCGCCGAGCCGGCGATGGCCAATCCCTTGCCGATGAGCGGCTCCGCCGCCTGCGACAGTACAGTGATTACACCGAGCATCAAAACTCCTTCCGAGCGATTGGCCCGGAGTTGTCGGCCCGCGGCGGATAATCGTCGCCGACTGGCCGGATTTATGAATGGCCGACGTTTTGTTTGGGAAGGCCCGGGTGTCGGCTGGCCCCGGGAGGTTCGTGAAAATTTTCTAGTGTTCCGGCGCCACCGCGCTGGCCAAGAATAACGTCACCAAAAACGTGAAGATATAGGCCTGCAGCAACGCAACGAACAGTTCCAACGCCCAGATTCCCATGTCCATCGCGCCAATGGGCACGCCGATCGCGAATTGCTTCAGAATCGTCGGCGCGCTGCACGATGAGGCTGATGAGCACGGCCAGCACCGCGTGGCCGGCGACCATATTGGCGAACAGACGCATGCACAGCGCGAACGGCTTGATGACCGCGCCGATCAACTCGATGCCCAGCAGCAGAGTGAACATGGGAACATCCATCAGCCATTTGAGGGCAGATTCTCCCTCCTGCGGCCGGAAGGGATGGGGCGCGAAATTCCAAAGGTACAGCGGAAACGCCAGAAGAACCGCCCATCCGGGCGTCATCTTGTTGTGCTGCTGTTCAAAAAATTGGGCGGCGGCCTGTTCGTGGGCCCGGCCGCGATATTCGTCGTCGTGATAGTGCGCGACGGGATCCCGCAACGCGTCGAGGTTGCCGGGGACGTCCGCCGGTAGGCCCTCGCCGCGGAGGTGTTCCAGATCGATCACCGCCTCGTGCGGCGGAGTTCCGTCGCTGGTGTGCTCTTGGTGGTGACCGGGCTGGCCGTAGGTTCCGTCCATCAGCGAGCGGGCCAGCGTGTCGATTCCGTGAAAGTGAATGAAAAAGAAGGCGCAAACGGCCAGGGTGGCGGTCGTTGAAATCGAGCCGGTGGCGGTGCCTCCAATGTGCCGCAGGTGGCCCAGCGTCACGACGGCGACGACGTCCTCAATGGGAATGCATCCCAGGAGGTTGCAGAAGGCGATGAAAAAGAAGGTGGTCCAAAGGAAAGGGGTGAATTTGTCGGTGTGTTCCTTGAGGGCCGGGCGAAAGACCTCGATGCGGAGGAATTCGAGGATCGCTTCGAAGAAATTCCTGGCTCCGCTGGGCGCCGAGCTGTCGGGGCGGGCGAACAGCCGCGGGAAAATCAGCAGCGTCAGCACGCCCGCCACCAGCGCCATCAGGCTTTGGTTGGTGAACCAAGTCAGATGATTCCCGAACAGCGGGTGGGGAAGCACGTGTTCGATCGGGTCGGCCGCGAGGATCGTCATGAGTCTATTCCGGGGATCTTTGCGGTGTTGGGGATGGCGAGAATGATCCGCCGTAATTGCCAGATCAGCGCGGTGAGCGATGTCCAATATCCGCCGAGCAACCAGAACGGCAATGCCCCGTGATGGTTCATGAGATGGCTGGCGACGATGGCGACGGCCAGGGCGATTTGCGTGACCAGATGGAGTATGGTTCCGGCCAGGGCGGATTGGACGACGGAAATGGCGTCCCGCCCGCGGCTCACGAGGACGGGGACAAGCCCCACCATCCCCGCGATGGACGCGATCGCGCCGGCGACGATTGGATCGGCCGGCCTGACGGACATCCCAGCCAGCGACAGCACGACGGCCGCGATGCCGAAGACTGCGGCCACTGTCAGCGGAATGACGATCAGCGATTTCATGAGCAATTGCTAAGAGGCCCGATCACTTTTTGTTGGCGTTGATGGCTTCCTTTACCAGCAAGTACATTCCGCAGATAAACCCGACGGCCGCCCCGATGAGGGTGCCCCAAGGGTCCCAATGGTATTTTCGATCCAGCCAGTTTCCGACGACCAAGCCCAGCGCCACGCCGACGGCGACTTCCAAGCCCAGCGAAGCCAATTTGCCCCAGCCGGTATCATCCTGCTTGGCCATCAAACGCTCCGCAGGAGACTTTGTGACATTTTGCACAAAGTTATTGCGACCGCAAGCCCTGCCGTTGGCAACGGGGCGGTAAAGTAGTGACGGCGACGATTTTGGTCAAGGCTGAATGACGGGTTTAGCAGAGCCGGGCCGTATCGGCCCGGGCCGGGGCGACACGCCCCGGCTCTGTCATCTGAAGTAACTCCCTTTATTTTGTTCGGTGGGGCATTTCTTTTACACTCTAGGTTGATGCGCGAGACGACTTGGCGGAGATGGGTCATCGGGGGTCTGTTGGCGTTGGGCGTTGCGGTTTTCGGGGCGGGGATCGACTGGGGATTGCCTTCGCATCAGATCGATCCGCTGCTCTTCGGCTCCGGCGTGAACGCCGCAACGAATTCGCCCAGCGCGTATCAACTCAGCGGGGCGTGGATTGATCGACTGGCCGGGGATTGGGGTGAAAGCGGCACCATCGGTGCGGACGTGGCAGTGCATCCCATCACCGACCGTTCCAGGCCGGTCACGCTCCTTGAGAACCGCCGCGGAATGACGGCCGACGAATTGATCCAGCGGGGGGATTCCAAATTGGCTGCCCTGGTTGCGGCGGCCGACGCGGCCGATCGGGCGCTCGCCAAGGCCCGTCAAGCGGATGAAGGCGAGGAGCAGATAAACAGCGCCAGCAATCGCGCGTTCCAGGCCCAGCGTGCCGTCGGCGAATACGTCGGAAAATACAACCAAAAGCATTTTCCCGGCCTGACCGAGGCGATCAAACGGGACGATGTGAGTCGCGCCGGATTCTGCGGCGCTATCGGCTCTACAGCGATCAGCCGGACGAGATGATTACCTTCCGCGCCCTGGCCATGATGCATCCGGGACGGATGGAATTTGATCCCAAGCTGTATCAGTACGGCGGGCTGTGGATTTATCCGGTGGGGGCGATCCTGAAGGCGGCGTCGCTGGTCAATTATGTGACGCTCAGCGGCGATCGGGCGTATTACCTGGATTCGCCGGAAATCTTCGGGCGGTTCTACGTCCTCGCCCGGGCATATTCGGCGGCGTGGGGATTGGTGGCGATGCTGGCGGTGTTCGCGCTGGTGCGTCGCGCGTCGGGCGGATTGCTTCTGCCGACCGCGGCGGCGATCTGTTTTGTCTTCATGCCGGTCGTCGTGGACCTGGCCCACGAGGCCAAGCCGCATCTGGCCGGCACGGCCCTGTTGCTGCTGGCGATCCTGGCCGCTGAAAAATACGTCCAGAGAGGGCGGTGGAAATGGATCACCTGGACGGCCATCGCCTGTGGGGCAAGCGCGGGGATGGTTTTGTCCGGCATCGTGGGCCTGGCGATATTGCCGATGATGTCGCTGATTCGGCGCGATCGCCCCGGCCGGTTCGTGGCCGTTTGCATTGTCGGAGTTTTAATCGCCGCCGCCGTTTATTTTGCCGCCGATCCGTATGTTGCGATTCATCTGGCGGGCAATCGGGAGGTGCTCAAATCGAATTTCGCCAACACGCGCGCGATGTACAAAATTGGGCCGATCGGGGCGAGCGTGATCAATGCCGCACGCCTGGTGGCGGCGGGGATGTCTTGGCCGCTGGCGATCATAGGGGCCATCGCGGCGATTGCGCTTGTGTTGTCCAGGCGTCAGGGCCTCGGCTGGCCGCTGGGCATGGTGGCGGCGATCGTTCTTGGGCAGTTCAGCATGTATGCCTGGAACAAGCCAGGAGACTATGGGCGTTTTGCGCTCTTCGCGGATGTGGCGCTGATGCTGGCGGCGTTCGTCGCCATCGCTCGATTTGTGCGGCCGGTGGCCGGCAGGGCTGTTTTGGCGGTGCTATTCCTGGCATGCGCAGGGGTGTACTCCGCGGCGTATGAGCGCGGATTCGTGCGGGATTGTCTGCCGGATGATTCGCGCATGCGGGCTGGCGCGGCAATCAACGCCCGGCTGACGGATTCGCCGCAGACGCCGATTCTTTACCTCACCAACGAGCCGGCTCCGTATTGCGTTCCGCCCGTCAACTTGTTCCGCTGGCACATGGTTCTTTTGCCGCCGGATGGGCGGGTCCCTGCGGGATCGGACGCCGGCACGCTCGTTCAAGCGGTCAGTTCAGTCGAAATCCTCGATCCAACGGCGACGCCGATCAGTTGGGCGGACAAGCAATTTGAGGTGAGATGATTGGCCATGGCTTGGCGGCCGGAGGCATGATATGTTTTGAATATGCAAGGTGTGACCGCGGTTGTGGTCGGGTTCATCTTTTTGTGCCTGGCGATGCCGTCGCTGATCAAAAACAAGAACCAATATTACGTGGCATTGATTTGCATCGTGGCAGTGATTTTTCTCGATGCGATCGCACACATGATGCCCCAGAGCGCACCGCCGCCATGGCCGTGTTTTATGTGCTGACGGCTTTCGCGCAGATCATCGCGATCATTATGCTGGTGCTGTCCACGGGGGGATTGACGTTTCGCGAGTTGAAGGGCGACATGTTCGAAGTCCTTCGCCGCGGCGAAACGGAAAAGGAGATCATTATTCCGCTGAGTGAGGAGGCGAAGAAGAAGATTAAATCGGCCCAGGAGGAGGCCCAGCGCCGGGCGGATCGGGATGAGAAAGGGCCGACGGTCTATACCGTAGATGATGCCGCCGCCAAGCCGCCGTTGCCGCCCAAGCCCTCCGGGCCGTTGCCGTTGGAATGATCGAACGGCAGGGACCGGGCCAGCACGGGGCGGCTCTGTTGCAGCGTCCAAATTAACCCGGTGCGAAACACACACGGTTTGGAACTGATCGCCTTCGGGCCGTACAATTGTCCCTAACCTAAGCGTCCCGGGCGGAGCCGGTGTCGCCAGCGGAGTTCATTGGTTTCAGGAGTGACGATGCCGCATGCCGAGTTGGCCGCAATTCAGATCGGGGGATATGTCAACCCGTGGAAAGTCGGAATCATCCTTGTTTTGCTGATTGCGTGGGCAAAGCTGTTGACATGGATGGACAAGGATGCGACCGACGCGCGGCTGCCGCGCGAAATGCTCAACAGCATCATGATGGCCGCCCTGGTGGGGGGGTATCTTTTGTTCTTTTTATTGCCGGGGTTTGGCTTGGCGATTGGCGTCCTGGGCGGGCTTTTTGCGGCGGACATCGCGGTGTACCTCGGAATGCGTTCGCGCACCATCGGGCTGGGCGATTTGAGCAAACAGTTCAACGATTGGTGGCGCGGCTGCTCCGCGTGGGAAAAAAGAAGGAAGTCAAAGCCGTCGCCGGCCAGGTGCTCATCATGGACGCCAACGGCGCCGCCCAGGCGGCGCCGGATTCGGAATCGCCCGACCTGATCCGCTACGAGTCCGCCCAGCAGCTTCTGACCAAGCCGCTGCGGCTTGAGGCCGAACGCCTGGAGCTGATCGCCGGCGAGCCGCCGGCCATCAGTTACTTCGTGGATGGGATGAAATACAACGGCGAGGCGATGGACCGCAATCGCGCCGGGGCGGCGGTTCAGTACCTGAAAGAGGTGGCGGGATTGGACCTGAACGAGCGGCGGAAGCCGCAGACGGGCAATTTCCGCGCCGCCCTCGACGGCAAGAAATACTCGATCCAGATCACCGCCCTGGGCAGCGCGGCGGGTGAATCCCTGCGATTGATCACCAATCCGAAGGACCGGCAGAATTTCAACCTGGATGCGCTGGGGTTCAGCGACGAGCAGCTTGCGACGGTTCGGGGGATACTTCAGGATGACGGCGGGGTGGTTTTGCTGGGCGTCCTCGCGGACAGGGGTTGACGAGCCTTTGCTATGCCACGGTCCGGGCGCACGACGCATTTTTGTTTCATGTCCACACGATCGAGCACACGCCGGAGTTCGATTTGGAAGGGATCACTCAAAACGCCCTGGCCGCCAACGCATCGCCCGCGGATGAGGCCAAGCAGGTGAACTGGGTGGTCAGCCAGGAGCCGGACGTGCTCTTGGTGACTTCGCTGGAGGATTCGCACAGCGCCGTGGACCTGGCGAAATTTTCCCTCAATGAGCGGAGGGTATACATCGGGATGCGCGTGGGCAGCACGCTGGATGCGCTGAAGCAATGGCGCAAGCTCGTCGGCGACGACGGCCTGGCGCTGAAGAGCCTGAAGGCGATCATCGTTGGCCGGCTGGTGCGGCGTCTTTGCTCGGCATGCAAGGTGGGATATACGCCCGATCCGAACACGCTTCGCAAGCTGAACATGAACCCCGACGCGGTCGGCAAGTTGTATCAGGCCCGAAAGGAGCCGATGCGCGACGCCAAGGGAAACATCGTGCCCTGCACGTTCTGTCACGACCTGGCGTTCCGGGGCCGGTTCGGGATTTACGAGGTGATGAAGATCGACGATGAAATTCGCAACGTGATCAAAGCGGGCGGAACGGACAGCCAGATCAAGCAGGCGCAGCGGAAGCAACACGGCCGGCTGTTGCAGGAAGTGGCGCTGGCGCAGGTTCAAGCGGGCGAGACGAGCGTGGAGGAGGTGCTTCGGGTTCTGAAGCACGATTCGGAATCGGGCGGTTCGACGCCTCGGCCGCGAAGCGGTCCTCCATCTGCGCCCGGCGGCGGATCGCCGCCGCGGAGCAGTACGCCGCCCCATCGAGGCAGCACACCGCCGCCCCGCGGCCGGGCGCCCCAGCCGCGGCCCGCCGGGCCGTGAGACGCCGCGGGATCTTGTGCAGGCGGTTTAATCGGCAATCAGCGAGTGGATGTTATGATTTTCAGCTTAATCCTGTTCGCCCTGTTTGGGATCGTGGCGTTCTTCCACTTCACGCAGGGGTTTTTCAGCGCGACGATCTCGGCGATCCTCGTCGCCATCGCCGCGGTCGTGGCGCTGGGGTGGTACGAGCAGGCCGCACCGCTCCTGTTCAACATCAAGTTTGACGACCAGGCCGCGTCGATCTCGTTGATCGTTATCTTCGCGGTGACGTATTTCGTGCCCCGGCTGATCTGCGATTCGCTCATCCCCGGCAACGTTCGCGTTCCGTTTATCGTGGACAAGGTCGGCGCGGCGGTGATGGGAATCATCGCCGGCCTGCTCAGCACCGGCGTGGTGGCCGTCGCCGCCGATGCGCTGCCGTTCGGGCCCACCATCGGCATGTATTCCAGGTTTGACACTGCCGATCAGTCGGGCGAATACATGGGCCGTAACGGGCAGATGCAGGATACCACGCTGAATGACGTCGTCACCGCCGACAAGCTCGACCCCGACGCGGCCAACCATGTGTGGTTGAGACAGGACGATCTCGTCGTTGCTCTGGAAAGCAAAGTCACCGGCGACGGTTCGCTCGCATCGGATCAGCCGTTCACGGCCGTGCATCCGGATTTGCTTGATGAGCTGTACGGCCAGCGCCTGGGAATCCAGACCGGCGCGAATCATACCGCCGTGACGACCGCGCAGAATCACGCGGTCGAAGTCCAGGGCGTTTACACGCCACCCGGGCCGATACCGCAGATCGACAGCGAACCGAGCCAGATGGGCGATCGCCCGGCGGTTGATCCGACCGTCAAGGCCGATCCCGACCAGATCGTGCTGGTCGTGCGGACGCGCATCAACGGCAAACCGCTTGCGGACGAGATGGACAACCTCCTGCGTTTTTCGGCGGGCGCCGTGCGTTTGGTGGCCGGCGAGCCGGACAACGGGGCGCCGATGAAGGATTATCATCCGGTGGCCACCCTCAACGGAAATGGAGTGGCGCTGGCCTGCCGGCCGGACGATTTTCTCTTCAGCGATCAGGGAACGCACACGATCGATTTTGTTTTCGTGGTGGATCGCGATCACGTGATGGGTGCCGACGAAACCAAGCCGCCTTTTCACTTGCCGCAAGGCTCGTTCTTCGAATTCAAGCGGTACAGCGTCATCGACCTGTCGGGCCAGACGGTGAACTACGGCCCACCGCCCAATCCGGACAAAACCAGCATGGTTCTTCGCAAGTCGGTGGCGGACACGCTGGCCAAGACCGAAGGCATTTGGAACGGAGAGGAATCGTCCGAGGCGAACGTTCCTTCCGCTGCGGGCCCGGCAGGCGGAGCGGGGCGCCTATTGGGCGATTCCGGATTGAGCTATGTGGATATCAAGACCTCCAATCAGCTCGCCGCGCCGATCAATGCGCATACGGGCAACGACAGCGGCACGGTTCAACTCGCCAACGGGGTGGGCGGGACATTGCAACATCGGCAATGGCAGCAACTCAGCGTCACGACCGACACGCCGATCGGCCGACTGGGCACTCCGGTGGACGACAACATCCAGGAATTGGCGGTGGCCCCGAACAACGTCCTGGTGCAGGTGCATTGCATGGCGCCGACGTCGGGAACGCCGAGCCAGATGTGGGCCTGGGGCAATCGCGTTTCGGATTTTGCCCTGGCCGACGCGACGGGGCACACCTACCGCTGCGTGGGCGCCTGGGCGATGGTGCAGGTGCGCGCCGAGCATTACTTCGTCTGCAACTACATGAACTTTGACGATCGGAACCATTTGCTGCCGATCCCGGCGGGCAAGGGTCGGCCGGAAGACGTGTGGCTGGCGTTCGAAGTCCCGGCGGGAACGCCGATCGCTGAGATTCGCTTCAGCGCCAGGGCGGTGATGGATAATCTGTCATTCAAGGCGGAAAAATAGCGCTCACTTGGCGCCGGCGAAAATATACAGCGACCCATCCAGAACAGAGAGTGGTTTGCGCGCTTCCAAAGCGCCCAGAAGCGTTTTATAGATTTGGCGAAATCCGGGGTTGGTCAGCGCCATTGCGCTGATGGCGTAGACCGGCGGCTGGCGCGACGGGACCAGTTGATCGGCCGGAGCGCTGCTGCCGGCGAGGTTCACGTAACGGATGCCGTAATAGCGCGGTCGGCGCTTCCCCAATAACAGAGATAAAGCTGGCGGTCTGGATGCTGACGCTGCCATTGGGCAAGTTGGGGGAGGTCCTGTCCCCAATCGACGTTGGAGTCGCTGAGAAGCCGCAGACCATTTCGCGCGCCGCCGGCGGCGACGTTGAAAAATGGAATGTAATTCGGGAACGCCCGGTATGTTTCAATCGCCAGGCCGAGCAGCAAAGCCGCCGCGATCAGCGCGGCCGGCTTGCCGTACCGCTTGTATGCCCGCGATGCGGCCACACCGAGCAGGATGAACAGAAACGGATAGACCGGAAAGATGTGACGGATGCCGACATCCACTCTGGAACTCATCGCACTAACCAGGTAGAGAATCGGCGCAATGGCGGCGGCCGCCAGCGCCCATCGGGCCGCGGCATCGGCGCGGCGTTTTTGAACGGCGAAAAAAATCAGAGCGATTGCCAAGGCGCTGAGGGTCGCCAGCGGCGTTTTGAACGCCACGGCCACGGGAAAGTAGTACCACCATCCGACGAGGGAGAAGTTTCCGCACAAGTATGCCATCCGTCCGCGCGTCCAGGCGTATGTGTTGAGCAAACCGCCGAGGCAACTCTGCGGCAGCAGCCGATGGGCGTTGGCCGCCAGAATGATCCTGACGAAGCCCGGCGGCTTCCAATTCGCCACGAAATCTCGCACGGCCTGCGGCGCGACGTTGAACGGATCGTCGCTCTGGGCGATGTATTCATGGGCCGCGCAGGTTTCAAGGGAATGAGGAAAATCGAAAGATTCGCCCGGATCGTTGGTCGGGGCGTAGCGGAAACCGTAGCAGGCCCAGATAAGTCCCCAGGTCACGAGCAGGGACGTGAGAAACATGGCCGATGCGGCCAGAAGTCGCCGCAAACGCGTGGCCGCGTTCCACGGCCCGATGGACCAGGAGATCGGCAAAAGCGATCGCACCAACAGCGCGGCGGCGAGGATCGGGATTGCGATCAGCCCCGAGAACTTCACCATCAATACGGATGCCAGCGCCAGCGGCAGCAGGAGCAGGCGCAGAAGAGTTGCCCGCTCGCCGATGAGCCATACGAGCGCCGCCAGCCAAACCAACGCCAGCGTGAGCGCGACGTCGTTTTTGATGAGCGGGGTGTGCGCCAGGAAATTGGGATCGAGGCAGAAAAATGCCGTCGCGACAATGCCGGCAACGGGTCCGGCCAGACGCCAGGCCCACCAGCCGATGAAAATTCCCAGAACCACACCCAGGACGACCATCCTTCCCCGGCCGCGGCCCAGCAGCGTGTCGGCGTCGTTGCCCGTCGTGCGATACAGAACATCTGAAGCGAACGGCCCCACCACGGCCGTGTCCCGGACCATTTGCCGCCAAAGCGGCGAATTCAGTGGAACTTTCAACTCGTCATAGCGCGTTCCGACGCCAACGTAATATTTCCAAAGCGGCGGATTTTCCTGATCACACCGGAAGTCCAGAAGATGAGTGCAAGCCCAGGCCCCCAGCAGCGACCCCGGCTCGTCGGTGGTGGCGCATTCGTGCAGGCACGCCAGCCAGGCGGTTGCCGCGAAGACCGCCAACAGCAGAGCGCAAACCGCCAGCGGGAGGATCGGTCTAGGGGGATTCGTGCTACGCGGACCGCTGATTTCAGCCTCTAATAGCTGGACACCGGATGCAGTCGCTGTCGGATTTCGTCCATGGTGCCGCCCTCGCTGCCGTTGTTGGATTTTCCTTCCTGTTGCTGCTCCGTGCGCCGGGCGTTTTGATTTTGTGCGGCGGCCATCGGATTCGGGTTCGCCGCGTTCTTCGGTGCCGGCAGCGTCAGAGTTTTATCGCCGCGCTGAACGATCAATTGGCCGCTTTGGGTGTAAGCATCCCAGATGGCGTCCTTGCCGGCGCGTTCGTCGTCGAGGCCGTTCAAATCGGTTCGGACGCCGTGGCCATCGATGCCCGCGATGACCACGTCATTCTTTTGCAGTCCGAAATACTGCGCCAGAGGGCTATCGGGGGCCAACTGCGTAATCTGCAGGTCCTGCAGCTTGCCGTCACTGCGCAGATCCGGGAAATCGGCGTAGGTCGTTTCGATGTTGTTGCCGTTCGCATCACGACCTGCAATTTGACTAACGATGGGCTGGACTTTTTCGTAAGTGTCTACGCTCGTCTTCGCACTCTTGCTCCAAAGGACTGCGATTATAGCGATTGTTACCAGCAATCCTACGAGCCCAAACGCCATTCGCATACCATGCCTCTTGTCAGATTTATCATTTTATATCCGTTCCCTCCGCAGGAGAAACGGAAAAGCGATATTTTTCATCGTCCGATTTGCTCGCTGGCGCGTCCAAAATAGGGGTCTTATGGCGCAAATCCAAGCGCAGACAGGAAAATCATGCGAACCCTTTGCGTATTGATTGCGGCGTTATTGCTGCCGTTCGCCGGGCCGGGTGCACTGGCGGACCAACCGCCGGCGACGCAGCCTACCGACGCGGCCGGGCCGGTGGACCGCTTCGCGGCTGATTTGTACCGCCGGTTGGCGCCGGATCAGGGCAACCTCTTCTGCTCCCCCTTGAGCATATACACGGCCCTGATGATGACCGCCGCGGGAGCGCGCGGAGATACGGCCAGGGAAATGTCCGCCGTCTTGCACGTGCCGGACGTGTCGTCGCCCCAAGTTCAAGCCGCCGCCGAAGGTCTTCTGAATCAGTTGCAGAACTCGCGGCAGGATTTTCAGCTTCACATCGCCAATGCGCTGTGGGCGCAGGAAGGTTTCAAATGCCTGCCGACATTCCAGAACCTGTTGTCCAGCGACTATCACACCGATCTGCTGAGAGTCGATTTTCACGATCAGCAAAGCGCGTGCGGAACCATCAACGATTGGGTGTTTCGCCAGACCGAGGGAAAGATCTCGCGGCTTTTTTCGACGGGAAGTCTGCCGGCCGACACGCGGATGGTGCTGACGAATGCGATTTATTTCAAGGCGGATTGGCTTTCGCCGTTTTCGGCGGCGCGGACGCGACCGGGCGATTTCCACGTGGACGGCCGGGCCGCCGCACAGCCCAGAACGATGATGCACGCCATGGGGGTTTTCCCATTGGTCCAAAACGATCAATTCCAGGCTTTGCAGCTTCCCTACAAGGGCGGCAAGATCGCCATGCTGATTCTGCTTCCGCGGTCGATCGATGGATTGACCCAGTTGGAGTCGAAGTTTTCCGCGAAGATGGTCGCAAACGCGGTGGCCGGGGTGGAACCGGCGCAGGTGGCGATGGCCATACCGAAATTCAAATTCTCGGCCGAGATCGGCTTGTCGCCGACGCTGAAGGAGATGGGGATGGCCACGGCGTTCACGCCGGGGCGGGCGGATTTTTCCGGGATCGACGGCGCGGGCGATCTGTTCATCTCCGCCGCCCTTCACAAGGCGTACGTCTCCGTGGACGAGCAGGGGACCGAAGCCGCCGCGGCAACGGGCATCGTCATGATGCCCACAGTGGCGTTATTGCCGCGGAACACCTTTACCGCCGATCATCCGTTTCTGTTCATCATCCGCGACCAAGTCACCGGAGCGGTGCTGTTCATGGGACGGATCGAGGACCCCAGCGGCAAATGACCGGGCAAAGAAGCGAGGTGGTCCAATTGCGTGTCAACCGGACACAAGGCGGCAGAGCCTGCCGCCGCCAGTTATTTTCAAATAGGGTCCATTTTTTTGTAAAAACTCTCGACATTTCAAGGCGTTGCCGCTAGACTGCCGTCCTCGAATATGCAGTAAGCGTCGTGTACGGCGTCCCCTTCCACACGATGCGAGCATCTATAAATTCCGCAGGCGTGTTGACGCCGGTCGTTCGGTAATGGGCGATCTCCGGGAGGCGGTTTCCGCCGTCGCGATTGGCGGAGGATGCTGTTGCAAAAAGGTTAGTGCTTGACAGCGGCGGCGCCGGAGGGGTGGCCGGCCGCTGTTTTTTATTTGGTCACTTGTCATTGGTAATTTGTCATTTGTCGAAAACGATGGTTGGCACTACAACATAGGTGAATGACCAATGACCAATGACATTCTCCACAAGGAGCCACATGAAATACACAACACTGGGCCGGACGGGTTTAAGAGTTTCGCGGCTTTGTCTGGGGACGATGAACTTCGGCCCGCATACGTCCGAAGGAGAGAGCCACGCCATCATGGACAAGGCGCTGGAGTTGGGGATCAACTTTTTCGACACGGCCGACGTGTATGGCTGGAAGAAGGGGGAGGGAATTACCGAAACGATCGTCGGCTCATGGTTCGCGCAAAAAGGCGGCCGGCGCGAAAAGACGATTTTGGCGACCAAGGTTTTCGGCGACATGGATGCCGACCCCAACGATCTGACGATGAAGCGGGGACTGAGCGCCGTCAAAATTCGCCGGGCGTGCGACAACAGCTTGCGGAGGATGAAAACGGATTACATCGATCTGTACCAGATGCACCACATTGCGCGAGGCGCCGTGGGATGAGATCTGGCAGGCGATGGAAGTGCTCGTGCAACAGGGGAAAATCATCTACGTCGGCAGCAGCAATTTCGCGGGCTGGCACATCGCCCAGGCCTGCGAAACCGCCAGCCGACGGAATTTTCTGGGGCTGGTCTGCGAGCAGAGCAAATACAGCCTCGCGGCCCGGACGGTGGAGATGGACGTTCTGCCGGCGTGCCGGGAATACGGCATGGGCGTCATTCCCTGGAGCCCGCTGGACGGCGGAATTCTGGGCGGGGTGTTGCAGAAACAGGAACAAGGCCGCCGCGCTGGCGAGCACGTTCAGAAACGGCTGGACAAGATGCGCCCGCAACTGGAAGCCTGGGAGAATTTCTGCAAGGAAGCCGGCCAGAAGCCGGCGGACCTGGCCCTGGCATGGCTGCTGGCCAATCCGGCGGTGACCGCTCCGATCATCGGGCCGCGGACGATGGATCAGTTGACCGGATCGCTGGCGGCGCTGGAGATCAGGATCAGTGAAGAAGCCCATCGCCGATTGAACGAAATCTGGCCCGGCCCCGGCGGCGAATCGCCCGAAGCCTACGCGTGGTAAGTGGAGACTCCATCCATGCTCTATCGCAGGCTCGGTAAATCCGGCATCAAGGTCAGCGAGATCGGATTCGGCGCCTGGCAAATCGGCGGCGGATTCGGCAAGCAGGACGACGCCGAGGCGATCGCCTGCATCCATCGGGCGATGGACCTTGGCGTGAATTTCATCGACACGGCCGCGGTGTACGGCGACGGGCACAGCGAAAAACTCATTGGAAAGGCGATCGCCGGCCGGCGCGGCGAGGTTTCCATCGCCAGCAAAATCCCCCCGAAGATCCCGCGACAGGCGGTCGAAACAGATTCGATCAAAGATGTTTTCCCCGTCGATTGGATCGTGCGGATTACGGAACAGTCGCTGGCAAACCTGAAAATCGATTGCCTTGATCTTCAACAATTACATTCCTGGACGCCGGCGTTTCTCCGTCAGACCGATTGGCTGGATGGCCTGCAAAAGCTGAAGAAACAGGGAAAAATCAAATCCGTCGGCGTTTCGGCAAATGATTGGGATCCGTACGGCGCAACGGAACTGGCCAAGAGCGGCCTGATCGACAGCGTGCAGGTAATCTACAACATTTTCGAGCAGCGGCCGGCCGAACGGCTGTTGCCCGCGGCAATCGAAGCCAACGTGGGAATCATCGCTCGGGTTCCGTTTGAAGAAGGCCTGTTGACCGGACATTTCGGACCCGATGTGAAAATGGATCCAACCGACTGGCGCTCGAAATGGCTGACGCCCGAGCGTCGCCGAGACGCGGCCGGCCGCGTCGACGCCCTGAAGAAATTTCTCAAACCGGACCGCCCGACTCTCGCGGCATTGGCGCTGAAATTCTGCCTGAGCCATCCGGCCGTCTCCACGGTGATTCCGGGCATGAGGCGCATGGCCCACGTCGATTCGAATTGCGCCGTCTCCGATGGCAAGCTGCTTTCGCAGGACGAGCGAAAGGCGCTGGAGAAGCACACCTTCGTCCACGGCTGGCCGTATCCGTGGGCCGTCAAATAGTCGTGTCATGTCCAGCCCCGCGGCCATTCCATTTTGCAAGCTGGCCGATGCGTCGAAGTACGTCGCGTGCCCCTGGGATTTGACGCGGGATGAAGTCGGGCGGAAACATTGGGTTGAGTTCTTCAAATCGCATCTGAACACGATTCTCAAGCTGGGTGTTGAATCGGCGGCCAGACGCGGCCAGAACGTGGGCGAATCGCTCCAGCGGGCCGACAATTGCCGCCGGGATTTTTACGCGGCCTTTGATGCGTTCGTGGCCAATCCGACCGGATTTGGCCGGGTCACGATCCTGACGCTGGACCGCTGGCGAGACGATCTGCTGTCGAGATGGGGATTCGTCGATCCATTCGCAGATTTGAAGAGCCGCGAGAACGAAAAAATGTTGCCGTTGCTGCCGAGCGTTTGCCGGCAGATCGATGCATTGCCGCCGGCGGAGCAATTCGACGCACTGGTGCTTGGGGTGTTCGCCGGGAATATTTTCGATATGGGGGCGGACGCAACCGCCGGGCAGTTTCTCAGTTCCAGCCCCGATTTTTTCGCAACCCGATCGAAGATCGCTCCGCGTCCCTGGCTCATCGACGATTATGATGGGTTCGTGCGGCGGATGCAGGGGCCGATTCATCACAAAGCCGTCTTTTTCGTGGACAATGCCGGGACCGATTTTGTGCTGGGGGCGGCGCCGATGATCCGCTGGCTGGCCCGACGCGGGACGCACGTGGTATTGGCGGCCAACGAACGGCCGACGCTCAATGACATGACCATCGCCGATGTCCGCGCCTGGTGGCCGAGGATTATCCAGGTGGAGCCGACCATGGCGAACTTGCCTATCGACATGGTGAGTACCGGCACCGCCGAGCCGCTGATCGATCTATCGGCGGTCAGCCCGGAGTTGAACGCCGCGGCGAGCGATGCCGATCTTGTGATTCTGGAAGGAATGGGCCGCGGGGTGGAGAGCAATCTCGAAGCCGGATTCTCGTGCGATGCGGTGCACCTGGCGATGATCAAAGACACGGCGGTTGCCGCGCGGCACGGCGGAAGAGTGTTCGACGTGGTTTGCCGATATCGGGCGGGCAGAGAATAGAGCCGCGATGTCGATTTCCCAATCACGCGCTCCCCTTCGGGTCGCGGCTAAATGGATGCCGGAAATTCGAGCCCGCTTTTAACTTGCACTTGGCGCTTGCACTTCCGCTGGCCAATTGACGCTGTTGGGTTGAAGGCATACCATCGCCAGCGACACACGACTTGAGGAGACGAATGTTGAACATCGACCGCAAAAACCTGGATGGGCGTCTTTTGGATCGGGCTGCGCAGTACCTGGGATCCGATCCCGGTTCCATTCCGGTATCCATGCCCATCGCCATGCCCGGGGGACCGGGCGGCGGATACAACCGATATCGCGAAATGACCCTCGAGGAAATGCTCCTGGAAAACCGGGTGCTGTTCCTCGTCGGCGAGATCAATCACGTCAGCGCCAGCAGAATCATGATGCAGATGCTCTATCTTCAGAGCGTCAAGCGCGATCAGGACATCAACCTGTACATCAACAGCCCCGGCGGCGTGGTGGACGACACGCTGGCGATTTATGACATCATGAAATTCCTGACCTGCGAGGTGGCCACGTACTGCATCGGCCGGGCGGAGAGCGGCGGGGCGATCGTTTTCATGGCCGGGAAAAAGGGCAAGCGGTTTATTCTGCCGAACGCCAAGGTCATGATCCACCAGCCGTTCGGCGGGGTGTACGGGCAGGCGGCGGATATCCAGATTCAGGCGGATGAAATCCTCAAGACCAAGGAAACGCTGATTGCGATCATGGCCCACTGCACGGGCCAGACGGTCGAACGAATCCGCGAGGACAGCGAGCGCGACCGGTTCTTCGATGCGCAGCAGGCGGTCAAGTACGGCGTCTGCGATGAGGTCCTGGGCGAGGATTCTCCGGCGGCCGTGGCCGCCAGCGACGGCAACAAGCCGAAGTGAAAAAATTGCGCCCATGCTTTATCTCGGCATCGATCATCCGGCGATTTCCTGCCACGACGTGAATCAGCAGGCCGAGTGGTATTGCCGGCATCTGGGGATGAAGCGGATCGCCAGCAACGGCAAGACGCCGCCGAGTTTTTTGATCGGTTACGACGGCGGCGGGGCGATGATCGAACTGATGCCGGCGAGGAATCCGGGGCCGGAGCCGGCGCGGTCGCCGAGATTTCAACCGGGCTTGCGCCATCTGGCCCTGCGGGTGAGCGATTTTGAGGAGGCGTATCGGCGGCTGAAAAATCTCGGAGCGGAGTTTTTGTTCGAGCCGGTGGAGGCGGTCGGCGGCGGAAAGACCGTTTCCTTCCGCGATCCGGAAGGAAACGAGCTTCAAATTGTGCAGAGAAACGAGAAATTGAGATGAGCGAAAATAATCTGATCCCCATCGTGATCGAAAAGTCCGGCCGCGGCGAGCGGGCGTATGACATTTATTCCCGGCTGCTCAAGGACCGGATCATCATTCTCGGCGGCGCGGTGACCGATGAAACGGCCAACACGATCATCGCCCAGCTTCTGTTTCTGTCGAACGACGACCCGAAGACCGACATTCAGTTTTACATCAACTCGCCGGGCGGGAGCGTTTCGGCGGGGCTGGGCATCATCGACACGATGCGTTTTTTGCGGTGCGACGTGGCGACAACGTGCATCGGCATGGCGGCGAGCATGGGCGCGTGCCTCCTGGCGGCCGGCGCGCGCGGAAAACGCGCCGTGCTGGCCAACAGCCAGGTGATGCTGCACCAGCCGCTGATCGGCGGGGTGCTGCAAGGCCCGGCGACCGATCTGGGCATCGAAGCCGCCCACATGCTGCGACTGCGCGATCGGCTGTACAAACTGATGGCCGGCTTTACCGGCAAGCCGCAGGAGCAGATTCACCGCGATTTCGACCGGAACAAGTGGCTGTTCGCCGAAGAGGCGGTGGAATACGGCTGCGCCGACCGCGTGCTGGACCAGGCGCCGATCATCGTCGCCGCGGCCAATCGTGATGAGGATTCGGATGAGGACAAGGATTAGTCCGATCGTTGTCGCAGCCATTTTCTCTTCAAGTCTGCTCGCGGCCGTGGGCTGCCACGCTCCCAATCAGGCGAATATCGAGCTGCGGAAACAGAACCAGCAGCTTCAGGCGAAGATCGGCGACCTTCAGCGGCGTCACGAAGCCGATCAGGCGACGATCCGCGGATTGCAAAGCCGTGCCACGACCGTGCCGGTTTTGCCGCAAGACGAGTTGGCCGAACTGTTCACGACGTCGGGATTGGATTTCGGCCGGCTGACCGGGGGATATCATCCCGATGCCAATCAATCCGGCGACACGATGCTGAAGATTTACGTCGTTCCCGTCGACGGGGCCGGCGACGAGATCAAGGCGGCGGGAACATTTCGCGTCGAGTTGTTCGATCTGGCGCTGGGGGCGACCAACCGCGTTGGGAAATGGGATTTCGATTTGCAGGCGGCCAAGGCGGATTGGTATGGGCCGTTGCTGTACAGCTATGTCTTGGATTGCCCGTGGCAAACTGTTCCGGTGCATCGCAAATTGCTGGCCCGTGTGACGTTCACGGATGAGCTGACGCATCGAATTTTCGTTGCCGATCGTCACGTGACGGTTCAGCCGCCGGAGAAGTGAGAGTTTAATTCGTGGGCATTGTGGCGCTCGAAGCCCGCAGGATGGGCATCGTGCGGCTCTTGATTGAAATCAAAACCGTCCTACGGCTTGGCGATGGTCCAGACCGTCGCGTTGTCGGCGATGATCGCCGTGTGGGCGAGGTCGATGAACAGGCCGGATTCGACGATGCCGGCGCGGGTGGCCAGCTTCAGATTTAAATCGCGCGGGTCGGGGATATCGGGAAACTTGCAATCGAAAATGTAATTGCCGTTGTCGGTGATGAGGATCGCTCCGTCCGCCTGCCGCCGCAGGGTCGGCGTGCAGCCGAGATCGCGAAGGAAGCGCTCGCTGGCTTCGAAGCCGAAGGGGGTCACTTCAACCGGAAGGGGGGATTTGATGCCGAGCTTGGTGACGAGTTTTTGGGCATCCGCGATGATGACGAGGGTGGACGAGTTTTGCGCGACCAATTTTTCGCGCAACAGTGCGCCGCCGAGACCTTTGATGAGCGTGAGGTCCGGCGCGATCTCATCGGCGCCGTCAACGGTGAGATCGATCTTGGCGGTCTGGGCGAAGGTGACGACGGGCAAGCCGTATTGGACGGCCAGTTTTTCGGAGTTGACGCTGGTGGGTACGGCGCGGATGTCGCGTAATTTACCGCCGCGGAGGGCCGATCCGACCGCTTCGATGAAGAATCTCGCGGTGGACCCGGTGCCCAGACCGATGATCATTCCATTCTTGACATGCTCCAGTGCCGACTCGGCGGCTCGCTGTTTTGGATCCATTGCCGCAGGATACTGGAGGCGGGGCGGATGCACAAAGCCGAGCGATCAATCATTGGCGTGCCACGGCTGGGTGAAGCCGGGCTGGCCGGAGGGGAAGAAGTTCACAGTGATGCCGTTCGTGTTGGCGATACCGTCGTGGTAGACCGATATCTGAAACGAGAATATGTCGAATCTGCGGGTGATGGACAAAGAGGTCACCGTTGCCCGTGATCGGCCGAAATCCAGGGCCTCGTTTATGCCAAGCTGGTATTTGGAGGTGAGGTTGTAATTGGCGTTGAAGGAGAGGATCTGCGAATCCAGCGCCTGGACGTATGCGTCGCCGATGTAGTAGCTGAGTCGGGAGCCGCGACTGATGGCCAAACCCGCCTCGGCGATGGCGGTTTCGCGCTGGTCCAAGTTCCATTGCACGTCGGAAATGAACGCGGTGTCATCGGCGATGTGCCAGGTGAGATCGCTGTTGATGGCTTGTCGTGGGACGGAGGTTTGCGGCTCGGAGGGAAAGTACAGCCCGCGGAATGAAACGGGGTTCAACACGTCGGCGGGCGGCTGGTGCGTGTACAAATCGGCTTCAACGTTGAAATCGAGAATGTCGACGCTTTGCCATCGACCGGGTCCGCCGCGCATGGTTTCCCAATGCTGGTGCAGCGCGAATTGGCCGCCGGTTATGTCGTTGATCGCATCCACGTCGGGATCGAAATCGTAAACCTTGCTCTCATCAAGGGTCGTGGCCGAGCTGAAGAGATTGATTTCCGGCTGAATGACGTGGCGGATACGGTGGATGTCGAAAAGCTCGGAATCGACCGAATCGTAAACGCGCCAGAAGCTGGTGGTAAGGCGAAGCCCCGCGCCGCCGTACAAACGGTTCTGGCCGTCGCCGCCGGGGCTGTCGGAATAAGTGGTCGCCTCGCCCATGACAAACGGGACGATTCGAAACTGGCCGATGGAAATCGGCCAATCGACTTCCTGGCGGGTGTCGGCGCGGAAAATCATGTTGCCGGTGGTTCCGGTGAAGCCGTCGGAAGGCAGACCCGGTGAAAGCCCCGGACCGAAGCCCTGCTGGGCGAGCGAATAGGCGCTGGGGTCGAACTTCAGCCCCGCGCCGCTGGTATTGCTGTACAGCGTGAGTTGATCGTCGGCAAAGCTGTCGCCGATGCGCTGATAGGTAATCTCCGGGAGTCGGGCCACGTCGAACTGCTCCTGTTGGCGGTCGGAATTGGTGATGAATCGCGTGGTGTCGCTCTCGGCAAGGAAAGTCAGGGCTTCGGTGTCCTCTTGGCGCTTGGCGTAGAACTCGGCGTTGTACGGTAGCGTCGTGTCGAATTCAGGCTGATAGTATTGCTCGAAAAACGTGGGATCGGACACATATCCGGCGCGGATCTGAATCTGCCAGTCGTCTGGCAGGAATTGCTGGTGTTCCCACAGAAATCGGCCGCGGACATCGGTGACGGGATCGACCGGCTCGCGCAATCCGCCGAGATCGTCCACCCCCGAGTCATTCATAATAAAGGCCTTGAAATCGCCCTGGTAACTCCAGGGTTGGCCGGAATCGGTGACAAAACCGCCCTGGTAGTTTCCGGTGAATCCGCCGCCAAAGCCGCGGCGGGAATAGTAATCAAGCTGGTAGGAGATATCGAGTCCCTTGGGCGGCGCCCGGCCGAGGGTTTCAAACAGGCCCCAGTCAGTGGTTAGCGTAAATCCATATATGTTGGATTCTCCAGTCCCGAAATTGCGGAGAAGGAAAGGCTTATCATTCACCACCCCCCATAGGTAAGGCCAATAGAAGCTGGGGACGCCGAATACGTCGAGCGTATTGTTGTGGCCAATGACCTCCCAGTTGCCGGGATTGTCCGCTTCCTCGCGGACGTAGGCGTAGCTGCTTCGGACGCAGAACGTGGGGACGGCGAATTTGCTGGTGGTGAATTCGGAATTTTCCATGGTGTATTCGTCGTGGGCGAGTTGGCGCATCGTCTTGGCGCGGAAGGTGATGGGAATCTGCGTCTGCGGATCGACGGCATGGAAGACGACGTCCGTAAGCACCGCTCGTTGGGTGAGGAAATCGTAATAGACGCGATCGGCGGTCAGGCGCTGCTCGGGTTTTTTGGAGGCGGCGGGCGTGAAATCCATTCGCACGTCACCCTCCAAATAGGCGGCGGTGAAATGGTGGCCGAAGCCGCCGATCGAGGACCGGGTCGCGGCGCCGCTTCGGTCGCTGCTGAACAGGACCACGTTGTTTGCGAGAAGCTCCAGGAAATCTCCGTTGTCCGACGTTTGAGTGACGGTGACGCCGCCGCCGAGTTCCAGCGCCTGGGTGCCGTCATCGGCGGTGACCGGCACCACGAGCGGGGCGTGGAATTCGATCAGGCCGGACTTGCTCAGTTTCGGCTGAACGACTCCCGAAGCGGACGTCCCGCCCCGGCCGGCGCCGGCGGCGCCGCGGTTGTGGTCAAGGGGGAGCTGATTCGGGGCCCGACGGCGAATTGGAATTCTCGTCGGCTGTGCGGATCGTTTGCGCGTCGAGGTATAAAGGAGACCGCGAAAGATCTTCGGCCGATTCGGAGGGGGCCGATAGCTGGACGGTGCCGCGCACG
The DNA here is from genome assembly GCA_963771925.1 of uncultured Phycisphaerales bacterium. Classification (GTDB taxonomy): domain Bacteria; phylum Planctomycetota; class Phycisphaerae; order Tepidisphaerales; family Tepidisphaeraceae; genus PALSA-1353. Next base: position 579,558 of record CAVYVE010000002.1, on the reverse strand, counting down.
ATGGTATCGACCAGCAGCCGTGGCCCGCTTCGGGTGAGATGATTATCCGAAGCCTTCAGCGTCGCGTCGCCGACGAGAACGATGTCCACCTGCTGCTCATGCAGCAGGCCGCCGGGAGCGGGCCTGAGCCAGATGACGGCCTGCTTGGCGGAGCAGCTCACGTCGTCGGTGACGATCCAGACCGGACCTTGCAACTGCAAAATGTTGACCGGTCCCACGGCCCAATTGGCGGCGGCGGAGGCACGAATCAGAAGTTTTTCGCTGACTTGAGTGAATTGGGCGCGTGCCGGCGACACGCAAGCGAACAGGACGGCGATCAGAATCCAGCCGAGGCCGGCCCTCGTCCGATGCACTAACAGGCTCCTTCCCGATGCAGCCAGGTGAACGGCCCAAGCGGTCGGCGGCATTATAGAAGCACGGGTGGGAGCGTCAAAGGAGTAGATAGCCAGCTAGTGGATCAAGTTGAAATTACAGAGCCGGGGCGTGACTTCGGCGAGTTCAGGCGAGCCGTCGCCCCGGTCCGGGCCGACATGGCCCGGCTCCCTCCAATTGAGTCCGCAACTTGATTCGTTCGAGGAGCGATTGGCAAATTAGAATCGGCAATCGCTATAATCCACCTCCGTTGGAACCAATCATTGGTCGTACTCGGGAGTTGTTTATGAAATGGCGGCTGTGGATATTGGTCGGGTCCGTTGCGGGATGGGCGGTGATTTGCACGGCGGCCACCTCGACGCCGGCCGCCATGCGCCCGTCGCAGAACAGCGCTACTCCCGCGACCCGTCCGGCCAATCGATTTCCAACCCCGGCCGAACTAATGGCGAAACTCGAGGCGGCCCGCCAAGAGGAGCGGCAGATCCCCGAAGTCGCATATTTCGATCTGTCCGAGCCTCTGGCGGAAAAACCGGCCGATTTCAATTTCCTAGAGGAAGACGAACAGACCGTGACTCTGCGGGAGCTGATCGACCGGCTGGAAAAAGCGCGCAAGGACGGCGACGTTCGCGCGGTGCTGCTGCGGTTGGAGGATGGGACGCTGAATCTGTCGCAGGCCATGGAACTGCGCGACGAGTTGAAGATGCTGCGCCGCGACGGTAAACGCACGTTTGTTTATGCCGATGCGTATGACACGACCGGTTACATTGCCGCCAGCAGTGCGACGGATATCTGCATGATGGAAGGAGGGGAAATCCTGATTCCCGGCGTGGGTTTTGAAACGATGTTTGCCAAAGGGCTGCTGGACAAAATCGGGGTGAAAGCGGATTACGTGCAGATCGGGGAATACAAGGGCGCCGACGAGGAATTCACCCGAACCGACGCCAGCGAGGAATTAAAGGGTCAACTGAATAAGTTGGCCGATTCGCTGTACGGGCAGATCATCGACACGATCAGCGCAAGCCGCAAACTGGCGCCCGACGATGTGAAGGCGTTGGTGGACGATGCGCTTATTCCCGGCAGATTGGCAAAGGACCGTGGGCTGGTGGATCACCTGGTGGATATCGGCGGCCTGCGGGAATTGATGGCCAAGGAACTCGGACAAAAGGTGGATTTGGTGGTGAATTACGGCCAGACGGAGAGGGACCAGATTGATTTGTCGAGTCCCTTCGCGCTTTTCGCGCTGTTGGCGAGGAAACCGTCGGAATCGAACCGGCCGGGAATCGCGGTGATCTACGCCGAGGGCGTGATCGTGGACGGGCCCAGCGCCGATGGAATCTTCAGCCAATCGGAGAACATCGGATCGGACACGATGCGCGAAGCCCTGCGGACCGCCGAGAAGGATAACAAGATCGAGGCGGTGGTGATCCGCATTGATTCGCCCGGCGGCAGCGCGCTGGCGAGCGAGGCGATGTGGCAGGCGACCCGCCGGGTCTCGGCGACCAAGCCGGTGATCGTCTCCGTCGGTTCGATGGCCGCCAGCGGCGGATATTATCTCGCCTCCGCGGGAGATTTCATTTTCGCCGATCCCACCGCGATCGTCGGCTCCATCGGCGTCGTGGGCGGCAAGTTTGTTCTCAAGGACCTGTTCGCCAAGATCGGCCTGAACACGGAATCGTTCGTGCGCGGGAAAAACGCGGACCTCTTCAGTTCCTCCACCGAATGGAATGATCGCCAACGCCAGCAGGTCACCCGCTGGATGAAGCAGACCTATGACCAATTCACCGAGCGTGTGATGACCACTCGCAAAGGAAAGATCAAAGACATCGACGCGGTGGCGCGCGGGCGGATTTTCTCCGCGCAGCAGGCCAAGGACCTGGGCATGGTGGACCGGATCGGCGGGATTCAGGATGCCATCGCCTACGCGGCCAAGCAGGTGAACCTCAAGCCCGGCGATTACGACGTTCGTGTGCTTCCCGCGCCCAAAACGCTCGCGGATCTTCTCAACGGAAGCGTCCGTGACAGCGATGAGGATTCGGTCATGCGATTGCGCCCCGGATGTCAATGGATGTCGCCGGCCTGATGGAGGTGCTGGGGCCCTCGGTGCGGCGCGCGGCTGGGGCTGGAATTGGACGAGTTGATGCTCCTGCAACGCCGGCCGGTCATGCTGCGTTCGCCGGTGGTGTTCGTGGTGAAGTAGTGAACAGCGAATTCGCGGCGCGGCGGCTTCAGCCGCCGTGTTGTCCTGCCGGTTGTCCAACAACCGTGAATTGCCTTTTTCCATCCAAGGCTTATCCTTCAGACTGAGCCGACCGCTATTCATGAAGGACATGGCAGATGTTGGGGTTCGGTAAGCGCGAGGGCGCCGAGAAGTCGCCGCGCGTCAGCGCCAAGCTCTGCACGGACCGTTTCAACGGAAAATATCCGCACGTCGGGATTTATGATTGCCGCCAGCACAAGGTGTGGGTCGCCAAACCATTGAACGGGCAGGCCATCCGCACGGCCCATGCGGCCCTGATTACCGGGTGCTGACAACGCCACTTCCACCGTCTGGAAAGATCGCTTTCTATGTTTCTGGTTCTATACGCCGCGAACAGGCGAGGGATATATCCATGGCTATCCGATCGATTGGGACGAGGCGCATCTGCTGGTGCGAATCGATCCACAATGGGATTATGATCGCCAGCGAATAATCCCCGCCGAACTGCAGGACCAGATCGACGAGAACCTCGAGCGGCAACTGCGCCATGGCGAACGCATCTGGGAATTTTTCAGCGCCTGCTCGCTCAAATACCCCATGAATCTGCATTTCATCGGACAACGGGCGGCCGATTCGCAGTTTTACGTAAAACGCAAGGAACCGGCCGCCCGAGGGTGATTTCGATAACCGAGTCTCGCCTGAGATGTAAAAATGACCCGGCTTATACGTTTTGGACCGGCTTTACCGGACAGGGCAAAATAGCCGAAGATAGCAGAGTGATGCTCCATTTTTAGGAAGGTAAAGGGCCATGGACTTTCTTACTCCTAACATTAAGACATTTCAGGTTTTCCCCGACGTTCCTCCGCCGCTTCAGCCGCTGCTGGAGATGGCCAACAATCTCTGGTGGGTTTGGCATCCGGACGCGGCGGAGTTGTTCCGCCGGCTGGACCGCAATCTTTGGGAGGAAGTCTACCACAATCCGGTCAAGCTGCTGGGCATCATCGATCAGAAGAAGCTCGCCGATGCCGCCGCCGACGACGGCTACCTGGCCCAGCTCAATCGGGTCTACGACGCGTTCCAAGACCATCTGAAGGAAACGGGGTGGTTCGGGAAGTCGCATGCCGACCTGAGCGGGCGAAAGAACCCGCTTCATGGTCGCCTATTTCTCGGCGGAGTTCGGCCTGCACGAATCGCTGCCGATCTATTCCGGCGGCCTGGGCGTGCTGGCGGGCGATCATCTCAAGAGCGCCAGCGAGATCGGCCTGCCGCTGATGGCCGTCGGCCTGCTCTATCGCAACGGATATTTCCAGCAGTATCTCTCCGCCGACGGCTGGCAGCAGGAAGCGTATCCCGAACTGGATTTCTACAACCTGCCCGATCGAGCCGGTGAAGTACGCCGATGGCTCGCCGGTGCAGGTACGCGTCGATCTGCCGGAAAACGCCGTCTTCTGCAAGGTCTGGCGTGCCAACGTCGGGCGGGTGCCGCTGTATCTGCTGGACACCAATCTGCCGGAAAATTCCCCCGCCGATCGGGAAATCACCAGCAAGCTGTACGGCGGCGGCCCGGAAATGCGCATCAAGCAGGAGATCGTCCTGGGCATCGGCGGCGTCCGGGCGCTGGAAGCGCTGAACATTCAGCCGACCGTCTTCCACATGAACGAAGGACACAGCGCCTTTCTGGCGCTGGAGCGGATCCGCGTGCTGCTGGAAAACAGCCCGCTGAGCTTCGACCAGGCCCGGCAATACGTGATGGCGACCAACGTCTTCACCACGCACACGCCCGTGCCCGCCGGCATCGACACGTTCTCGCCGGACATGATGTCGAAATATTTCCAAGAATTATTATCCGACCCTGAAGCTGGACGAGGAGGGATTTCTGGCCCTGGGCCGCGAAGACGTGACCAACAAGAAGCAGGGCTTTTCCATGGCGGTGCTGGCGATTCGACTGGCCGACAGCGTCAACGGCGTCAGCGCGTTGCACGGCGAAGTGAGCCGGAAAATGTGGCACAACCTCTGGCCGCAGGTCCCGCCCGATGAGGTGCCGCATCAACCCCATCACCAACGGCATTCACGTCCGGTCCTGGCTGGCGCCGGATATCGTCTACATCCTGGATCGGTATCTCAGCAGTAAATGGCAGACCGACCCGACCGATCAATCGGTCTGGGAAGGCGTCGTCGCAGATTCCCGACGAGGAATTGTGGCGATGCCACGAGCGCTGCCGGGAGAAGCTGGTCGGCTGGATGCGGCGGACTGCTGAAGGAACAGCTCACCCGGCGCGGGGCGTCGTTCGACGACATCGCCATCGCCGACGAAGTGCTCGACCCCGAAGCGCTCACGATCGGTTTTGCCCGGCGATTCGCCGGCTACAAACGCGGAGCGCTGCTGCTGCGCGATGCTGCCCGGCTCCAGCGCCTGCTGGAGGATGCCAAGCGGCCGATCCAGTTCATCTTCGCCGGCAAGGCCCATCCGGCCGACCACGAGGGCAAGGAACTCATCAAGGCGCATCGTGAATTTCGCCCGCAACCCCGCGGTTCGCCGGCGAAGTCGTCTTCCTGGAAAATTACGACATCAACATCGCCCGCGCCCTGGTGCAGGGCGTGGATGTCTGGCTCAACACCCCGCGCCGCGGCATGGAAGCCAGCGGAACCAGCGGCATGAAAGCCGCCGCCAACGGCGTGCTCAATTGCTCCATCCTCGACGGTTGGTGGGTCGAGGGATATTCCCCCGATGTCGGCTGGGCCATCGGCCGCGGCGAAACCTATTCCGATTACAATGTGCAGGACCAGATCGAAAGCCAGGCCCTCTACGACATCCTGGAAAAGCAGATCGTCCCGCTGTTCTACAAGCGGACGGTGGACAACATCCCGCGCGAGTGGATCGCGCGGATGAAGAACTGCATGCGCAAGCTCGCCCCGGTCTTCAACACCAACCGGATGGTGCGCGAGTACACCGAGAAATTTTACATCCCCGCCGACGTTCGCGGCCGCGATCCTCGCCGCCAATAACCTCGAACGCTCCATCAACCTGGCCAAGGCCAAGGAGATGCTTCGCCAGCGCTGGGGCGGGATCAAAGTCGTCGGCGTTCACGTCGGCGGCAACGGCCACTATCGCGTCGGCGAAAACATGCAGGTGGAAGCCCTGGTCGATCTGCCGGACATCGATCCGCGCGAAGTCGCCGTGGAGCTGTACGCCGGCCCGATCACGGCGACCGGGCAGATCGGCGCGGCCAAGGTCCTTGCGCATGAACCATTCCAAGCAGATTGCCGGCGCACGCCATGTCTTCAGCGGCCAGATCGAATGCCGCACCAGCGGCCGGCAGGGATTCGCCGTGCGCGTGTTGCCCGGCAACGCCGACCTGGCCACGCCGTTCGAGCCGGGATTGATCTCGTGGAATTAGCGCGACCCACGCCGAACAGAAGGCAATTGGCTAAGATCTTCGTGGCAACGATGGTTCTTTCCCTCTGTCCGCGCGCTACGGTAATCGCTGCCCGGCCCGACGAGCTTCAAAGCGTTGCAAAACAAATCGGGGACGAAATCGACGGCGCATCGCGCATTGACTCCGATCTGTACGCACCATCTTTTCTCCAGGCTGTGCCCTCGGGGCGGCTCGCGACGTTGTATACGTCGATACACGGCAGCTACGGCAGGGTTCGCGGCATCGTTGCTCGATCGCTAGAGATGCCCGATCAGGGCAAGTTCGATCTCATTTTCGACACGGTTACGATACCGATGTCGCTGGTCATTGAGCCGGACGGCGCCCATCGGGTAACGGGATTGTGGTTCGGGCCCGCCGTGCCTCGCGTGCTCACATGGACCCAACTTCAGCAGCAGTTCGCCATGCTCCCGGGCAAAGCAAGCTTCCAGCTTCAGCGGCTGGACAATCCAGCGGTGCTGGCGTCATACCATCCGGATCAATCGCTGGCGATCGGATCGGCGTTCAAGCTTTATATTCTGGCCTCGCTGGTGGATCAGAAAATTCCTTGGGACAGGATCGTGCTGGTGGACGATCGTCTCAAATCGCTGCCGAGCGGCAATATGCAGGCCTGGCCCGCCGGCTCGCCGGTGACGGTCAGCACGCTGGCGATCAAAATGATTTCCCAGAGCGATAACACCGCCGTCGATCATTTGCTGGCCGTCGCCGGGCGAAAACACGTCGAAGCGGTTTTGGCAAAGCTCGGCATGGCTAGCCCCTCGGCCGATATTCCGTTTCTTTCCACGCGCGAGGCGTTCGCCCTCAAGGCCGACGCCGAGCTTCGCAAGAAGTATCTCGTCGCGGACGAATCGGGCCGGCGGGCGATCCTGGATCACATCGCCAACGGGCCTTTGCCCGATCTCGCCCGTTTGGCTTCGCAACCGCCCCTGGCCATAGACAAGATCGAATGGTTTGCCAGCGCTTCCGATCTTTGCCGCGTCATGCAGTGGTTCGACCGGCAAAATGATGCAACCGTTCTGGGCATCCTGGCGGTCAATCCGGGCCTGCCGCTTTCGCCCGGAATATTCAGTTACATCGGCTACAAAGGCGGCAGCGAACCGGGCGTACTGTGCATGGCGTGGCTGCTGCATGGCAAGGATGGGCACCATTATGCGCCGGCCGGCATTTGGAACGACTCATCGCAAGACGTTGATCTGCAAAAGTTCGCCGGCTTAATGCAATCGGCCGCGGAAATGCTGGAGAAAAATCCGTAGTCGCCCGCTCGCTATCTCCGCTTCTTCTTATTGCCGGTCCTTCTTTTCCATGAACCCGGATTTCTTGGTCTTGATCATCGGCCCGCCGGGCATGCCGAGGTTGTTCAATCCGCCGGATACGACCGATTGCATGAATCGCATTTTTCCCATCATGCCCTGTCCGCCGATGGCCCGCATCATGTCGCGGGCGCTTTCGAATTGCTTGATGAATTGGCCCACCTCGTGGACCGGCACGCCGGCGCCGGCGGAGATTCGGCGGCGGCGGCTGTGTTCCAGAAGGTCCGGCTTCTTCCGCTCCTTGCGCGTCATCGAATCGTAGATCGCCCGCATGTGGCCCATCTGCCGCTCGACGTCGGAGTCGTTCATGTTGGCGGCTTTGCTCAGATCGCCCATGCCGGGAATCATTCCCATGACCTTGCCGATGGAGCCGAGCTTTTTGATCTGCCCCATCTGCGACATGAAATCGTCGAGGGTGAACTCGCCCTTCTCCATCTTGGCCTGGAGCCGGGCGGTTTCCTCCATGTCGAATTTCTTCTGCGCCTCGGTGACCAGGCCGATGATGTCGCCCATGCCGAGGATGCGCGAGGCCATTCCTTCGGGGCGGAATTCCTCCAGGGCCTCGAGTTTTTCGCCGACGCCGAGGAATTTGACCGGCTTGCCGGTGACCATCTTGGCCGAGAGCAACGCCCCGCCGCGCGTGTCGCTGTCGAGCTTGGTGAGGATCAGGCCGTCGAGTTCGAGTTGCTCGTTGAACGCCTTGGCGCTGTTGACGGCGTCCTGGCCGCTCATGCTGTCCAGGACCAGATAAATCTGGTGCGGCTTGAAGCTGGCCGTTGATCTCGCGCAGCTCGCCCATCAACTCATCGTCGATGTGCAGCCGGCCGGCGGTGTCGAGAATGACGACGTCGCAGCCCGTGGATTTGGCCTGCTGGATCGCCGCGCCGGCAGACGGCGACGGCCGCGCCGCGGGCGACCTCGCCGTGCGGGGCGACCTTGCGAATCGTCGGTGTAAACCGGCACGCCGACCTGCTCGCCGACGACGCGAAGCTGCTCCACGGCCGCCGGGCGCTGCAAATCCGCGGCCGCCAGCATCGGATGATGGCCCTTGGCAACCAGGAATTTCGCCAGCTTGCCGCAGGTGGTGGTTTTGCCCGGAGCCCTGCAGGCCGCACATCATGATGATCGTCGGCCCCGGCTGGACGAAATAAATCCGCGTATCCACCGGACCCAGAAGATTCAGCAATTCGTCGTAGCAGATCTTCACCATCAGCTCGCCGGGCTGGAGGCTCTTGATGACTTCCTGGCCGATCGCCTTCTGGATGACGTGCTCGATGAAGTCGTTGACGACTTTGAAGATTCACGTCCGCTTCGAGCAGGGCGGTGCGGACATTCTGCATGGCTTCGCGGATGTTTTCTTCGCTGATTCGCCCGCGGCCGGAAAGGGAGCGGAATACGCCGCTGAATTTGTCGGTGAGTGCGTCGAACATAGGTTGTTGGTTGGATAATGATATGCGGCATCACGACACGGTAGAAGAGCGCGGGACAGGTTATCCCAGCACCTTGACGCCGGCTTTCCTCGCCGCCTTGCGCAGCGGCTCATTGAGCGTTGCCAAGGGAAGCTGGCGGCGGATGGACAACTCCAGATAGAGCGCGTCGTAGCTTGTCAATTGATGTGAACGGCACAAAGGCAAAAGCCGGGCGAAGATGTTGACCGCCTTTTCCTCGTCGATCTCCAGATCAAATCCCTCGATGAGAGCAACGAATTCAGCAACCTTCGCAGCGGATATGCGGCCTTTGCGTTCGCTCAATGCCAGAACGTTCGTCAACTCAATGAACCACGGTATTGGGGGCCGACGGTACCGGGATGCTGAACGCCGGACATATTGGTTCTTCAGGAATTAGATTAGCCGAAGACGAGTCTAATTATCGGTCCATAGCGTCAACTCTATAGTGGCACAATAATGGCTGTGCCCCGAGTGAGACGCCGCTATTCCCAAGAAGCCGCTATTTATTAGTGGAACCCAGTGTGTGGTATAATGTCCTGCGGCCATATCGGTCTGATTCGACCGTCTCGTAATGGCGGCCTGGAGGCTCGGAAGATGTCGTACGGTCGTTCACGCCGGCAACGTTCCCGGTCTCACTTCAGCCGGCGATCCCTCGGTCTTGCGGCTTTGGAAGCGCTGGAGCCGCGGCAGTTGCTCTCCACCGATATCGTCACCAGCCTCAACGACAGCGGTGCGGGATCGCTGCGCCAAACCATCGCCAGCGCGGCTTCCGGCGACACCGTTCAATTCGCCTCTTCCCTATCCGGCGGCACGATCACCCTCACCAGCGGCGAACTGACGATTTCGCAAAACCTCACGATCATCGGGCTGGGAGCGAGCGATCTGACCATCAGCGGCAACGGCAAAAGCACGGTCTTTGCCGTGTCCGCCGGGGCCAATGTGAACATTTCCGCCCTGACGATCACCGACGGCAACGCCGGCTTGGGCGACGGGGGAGGAATCTACAACGACGGCACGCTGATCGTGGCCAATTGCACGCTGTCCAGCGACACCGCGCTGACGACGGTGGCGACGGGTTTGGGGTTCACCGGCGGGGATGCGGGCGACGGCGGCGGAATTTACAACGACGAGGCCGGCGAATTGACCGTTAGCGGAACCAACATCACCGGCGGGATCGCGGAACTCGGCGGCGGCCTGTACAACAACGGCGGCGGCGTCACCATCACCGGATGCACGATCTCCAGTTGCAGAGCCGATCAGGGCGCTGGGATTCTCAACACCGTCGGCGGGACGGTCAATATTTCCGGCGGCGCCATCACGGACAACGATGCCATCCAGGAAGCCGGCGGCGCTATCTGCAACGAGAACAGCACGCTGACGATTACCTCCGGCACGATCTCCGGCAATGACGCCTCCACCTACGGCGGCGGCATCGCCAACCTCGCCGACGGCACCGCCACGGTCAACGACACGCTCGTCCAGGGCAATGATGCCAGCCAGGGAGGTGCGGGAATCTTCAACTTCACGGATGCGTCCCTCACCGTTTACAACGGCAGCATTCTCTCATCCAACACCACCGTGGGCTATTTCGGCGGCGGTCTGTTCGATTACCAGGGATCGGTCACTCTCATCGACAGTACCGTCAGCGGCAACGACAGTCTGTTCGTCGGCGGGGGGGCGGCGGACTTCGAGGGGACGTTCAACGTCACGGGCTGCACCTTCAGCGGCAATGGTAACGCAGGCGTGGAAGCCGGCGGCGGGCTCTATATCTTCGGCGACGCCGCCTCCATCACTTCAAGCACATTTTCCTCCAACAAGGCACAATACGGAGGGGCAATTTATGACGACGACGGCGCATCGCTGGTCGTTTCGGCCACAATGCTTCAAAGCAACACCGCGACAAACTACGGCGGCGGCGCGTACATCGACGGCACCGCGTTCTTCTCCAACAGCACTCTTGAAGGCAATCAGGCAGCAGACGGCGGCGGGCTGATTTCCTACGGCACGCTCACCTGCACCAACACGACCATCGCGGGCAATATCGCCAGTTCCAGCGGCGGCGGACTCTATATCGTTCAGGACGACACCACGATTTACAACACCATTGTCGCCACCAACACCCTGAGCAATGCTAAAAAGACCGCCAGCGACATTACCGGAACGCTCGATCACGACGTGGTCAGCGGGCAGACCCGAAGCTCCTACAACCTCATCGGCACCGGCGGTTCCGGAGGTCTCAGCAACGGGGCGAACGGTAACCTCGTCGGAGCCAATCCGGATCTGGGAACCCCGCAAAACAACGGCGGCCCGACCAACACGATGGCGCTGCAAGCCGGCAGCCCAGCCATCAATGCCGGCGACAATGCGCTGGCGGTCGATTCCAACGGGCAGGCGCTGGTATACGACCAGCGCGGCTCGGGATATCCGCGCATTGTCGGAGGCACGGTCGATATCGGAGCCTATGAAGTGCAGGATCCCCCTTCAAACGACGAGCCGGCGGTCATTTCAACGTCGCCACTCGTGCAGTCCACAGGCTTGCCCCAGCCGCAGCTTCAGCAAGACGCGACGATGGCCACGCCAAGTTTCATCAGCCTCGGATTGATTTCTGCTCCGGCCGCGGCATCGGCGGCAGGCGGCCCGTATGATCCGGCTCAAATCCGCAGCGCCTATGGGGTGGACGAAATCACCTTCAACGGCGTGACGGGCGACGGCACGGGTCAAACCATCGCCATCATCGATGCTTACAACGATCCGGACATCATTTCCGACGCTAACGCTTTCAGCACCGAATTTGATCTGCCGCAATTCAACGTCAGCGGCGGACCGACGCTTCAGGTTCTCAATGAGACCGGCGGGACCACCCTGCCCTCCAATTCATCGCCGGGAGGGTGGGACCTCGAGGAATCGCTCGACGTGGAATGGGCGCATGCGATTGCGCCGCAGGCCAACATCATTCTGTTCGAGGCCAACAGCAGCGAGAATTCCGATTTATTCACCGCGGTGACGACGGCGTCGGACTATGCGGGCGTGAGCGTGGTTTCGATGAGCTTCAGCAGTCCACAACTCGTCGATTTCTACAGCGGCGTTTCAGAAACGGGCGAGGACTCGACGTTCACCACGCCCATCGGCCATCAGGGCGTCACGTTTCTGGCCGCCACCGGCGACGACGGCGCCATAGACTTGGGATATCCGGCGCTCTCGCCAAACGTGGTGGCCGTCGGCGGCACGACGCTGAACGTCGGAACCGACGACAGCTATCTCGGCGAAAGTGCCTGGGACGGCAGCGGCGGCGGAGCCGGGCTTCAGGAGCTTCAGCCGAGCTATCAAAGCTCCAGCATCAACGGCACCGGCCTGCGAACCGCGCCCGATGTCTCGATGGACGCCGATCCGGAAACGGGAGTGTACGTGCTGGATTCCTACGATGGCGGGTACATCCAGGTCGGCGGGACGAGCCTGGCCACGCCGATGTGGGCGGCCCTGATCGCCATCGTAAACCAGGGCCGAGCGCTACTTGGACAAGGCACACTCGACGGCCCCTCCCAGACATTGCCGATGCTTTACAGCCTGTCCAGCTCCGATTTCCACGACATCACCGCCGGGAATAACGGATATCCGGCGACGGTGGGCTACGATTTGGCCACTGGGCTTGGATCGCCCGTCGCCAATCTGCTGGTTCCCGCGATGGCGGGGTACGGATCGCTTGAGACCTGGACCGTGCGCAATCGAATGATTGGTATACCGCCGGCAATTGGAACACGGATACCGTCCCGGTCAGCACGAGCATCGTCGTCATCAACTTCGGGTCTCCGACCGCGGACACGGGGTTCAGCATTACATCGCTGGCCATCAACGGCGGCACGCTGCATCTGGGCATCGACAGCGGCGCGTCGAGCGTCACATCCCTGTCCATCACGGGAACGGGCACGCTGGACATCGGCAACAATAATCTCTTCATTAACTACCAGGGCAACACCGATCCCATTGCCGCGGTCGCCGCCGAATTGACCAGCGGCTTTAACGGTGGAGCGTGGAACGGAACCGGCATCGACACCTCGGATGTCAACTCCGGCTATGGCCTGGGCTATGCCGATTGGGCCGACTCCGGCAACCCCGCCAAACTCTCGCCGGACCAGATCGACATCCAATACACGCTTTATGGTGACGCGAATCTCGATGGAGTCGTCAACAGCGCCGACTTTGGCATTCTGGCCAATCATTACGGCGATTCAAATGCCAGCTGGGATGAGGGCGACTTCAATTATGACGGCAAAGTTGATAGTGCGGACTTCGGCATGTTGGCGGTGAACTACGGCAGCACCGCCAGCGCGGCGGACGTGGACCTGACCGTGGCGAATTTTGCAACCGTTCTGGTGCCGGCGCCGATGGCCCTGAATCCGGTCCTGATCCTGGATCAACCTTTCCCCAAAGCATCGCTGACCGCCCGGCCGTCCATTAAGTCCGTGGCCTTGAAGCCCGTCGTCGGCGCAGAAGAATTCCCAAACCTGCCAGCACGCACATTCCGCCAGTCGTGGGCTCGGGGACGTTGGTCATGAGGCCGTTGGCCGCCGCGAAGGCGTCCAGGGCCGACCAGTCGGCCGCCGTTACCACGTCGGCATTGCTGCCGGCCGATTGACCGTAGTTGACGGCTAGGATTCCGAAGTCCGCGCTATCGACCTTGCCGTCGTAATTGAAATCGCCCTCATCCCAGGTGGCATCTGAATCGCCGTAGCTGTCGGCCAGAATTCCGAAGTCGGCGGAATCGACCTTGCCGTCGAGATTCGCATCGCCGGCCAGGGTGTACGCAATTTCGAGTTCGCCGGACGGCAAGCCGGCGACGACGTTATTGGCGCCGTCGGCATAACCAAGGCTGTAGGTGCCGGCGCCGATCGTGATCGGGACGGAGGTGATGATGGAACCGCCGTTGGCGCTAGTGCTGTTCCAGTTGCCCCCGTTGTAGCCGGCGGCCAGGTAGCTTTCGATCGTGGTGTCGATACTTCCGCCGGGATCGCTGAGGATGATGTGATTGTTGTTAACATCCAGGGATGCATTGCTTTCGATCGTCAGCGAGGACTGAGAACTGCCACCGCTGTTTGGAGCCAACATCAGAGTCGTTAGATTGGTGCCGTTGCCAACGGTGAGGCTTCCGGCGCCGGTGATGCCGACGATGACTGCGTTGTAGCCTGTCACCGTGACAGAGCTGTTGTTGATGTTTGACGATCCAACGGTCACCGTCGTTCCACCAACAACATGCTCTGCTGCGCCAACGCTCGCAAATCCGCCGACGCCATCGGCAGACGAACCTGTGATTTGTGTAATCGTCACATACGCGGCTGTTGCCGACGCGGTGGCGGTTCCGCCAGTTCCATACGCTGCCTCAAATAACGGCGTGGACGATGAGCCGCCGGTTGCCGTGGCGGTCACGCTTTCTTCGGCGAAATCCGAATAGGCGTCGGCATCGGCGGTGGCGTTTCCGCCGTTGCCGCTGAAATAGCCATAGGCTTGGCCCACGCCGCCGGTGCCGCCGGTCGCCGTGGCGTTTGCAGTTGCAGTAGAAAAGCTGGTATCAGTGGTCGTTGTGGTCGCGCTGCCGCCGTTGCCGCCGGTGCCATTCGACTCAAGCCCCGGTGTTGCCCCGGCGCCGCCGGTGGCTGTTGCCGTGGCACTTCCCGGTCCAAGAGTAGAATCGCTCGATGAAGTTGCAGTGACGCTTCCGCCATTGCCGCTAATGCCTCCATCGCCATTTTCCTGGCCGCCGGCTCCGCCGGTGGCGGTAGCCGTGGAGGTGGCCCCAGCCGAACTGGAGTCGGTCGCGCTGGAGCTGGCCGACGCGTTACCGCCGTTGCCGCCGTTGCCCTGCGCCCCGCCCGAATATGAGACCGTGGCGCCTGCCACTCCATCGCTGGTCGCTTTAACGGTGGTGCCATTGCCGCCTTGCCCGGTGGCGCTGGCATTGGCGGTACCGGCAGAACCGGCGTTGCCCGTGCCGGAACTCACGCTTCCCGGGGTTATGGTTGTAGTTGTGTCGGCCGTTGCCAGCAGGGTCAGCGGTCCAGTGGTGGTAACGTTCAGGGAGGATGTGGCATTGCCGGTGTTTCCGGCATTTCCGCCAGCGGTGGCTCCGCCGATGCCCGCCTCAGCATCGGTTTCAACGCTCAGCGACGACGGCGGTTCTGCCGTGTCGTTGAGTGTAAGCGATGAGGTGGCATCTCCGCCGACGCCGCCTGCGCCTCCGCCGGTGGTCGACCCGCCCATGCCACCAACCGCAGACTGAGTGATGCTATTCGAACCCGTCGTTATCGCCCCAGCGTCATCGGTAGCATTCACCGCCCCGCCATTTCCGCCAGTGGCGCCGCCAGCGCCGGTTCCACCATTTCCGCCCATCAGCTCCAAAGAGATCTGGATCTGTGCTCCGCCCGAAGAGATGGCGACCGCGCCGGCGGAGGCCGAACCACCTGCGCCGCCGGAAAAGCCAGTTCCAGACCCACTCCCGCCGTTGCCCCCAATGGAATAAACTTCCAGGGAGAGCAACCCATTGGAGGAGTTATTGATTGAACTTGTGCCGGAAGAGCTGGCGCCGCCGGCTCCTCCATTGCCGTCAACAGCATTTCCTCCATCTCCGCCTAATATGTAGGCGGTGGCGGTTACTTGTGAATTGGCGCCTGTGCCAGTGTTGTGTGCGACCAATGAGCCGGAGGCGGCGCCGCCAGCTCCTCCGGCTCCCGATCCGCTGATCACTGCGCTGCCAAAGCCATCCGTGGGGCCGGGGACGGGGACGGGCACATCGCTGATGACATTGGTATCGTTGACCACCAAAAGCGCCTGGATATCGCTGTTGCCGTTGACGGAGATATTACTCTGGGCACTTCCCCCGGCACTTCCGTTGGTGTTGGAGGATTGCCCGCCGTTGCCCCCCTCGGCATCGCAAGTCACGGAAAATAATGAATTGACTGTGTTTTCGGTATAGTTGAGCGTGTCGCTCGCCGTGCCTGCGGCGCCGGATTACCCCCATTGCTGCCGCCGCTGTTCCCGCCGAATGCCGCTTGTCCGATCTGTAGTTCGCTGTCGCCCCCGGCCGCGGCAGAACCACCGACGACGCTGTTGAGCGATTCATCAGCTCCGTTGCCGCCAGCGCCGCCGTTTGCTGCATTGCCGCCGTTGCCGCCGTAAACGTCTGCTATAGCGGTGGCGATTTGAGGGGAACCAAGAGTGGCAGTAGAGGATGTGACGGATGCGACTCCGCCATTTCCGCCGTTGCCACTGAGCGATCCACCATTGCCGCCGTTGCCGCCGGTCGCTACGGCATCCGCCTCGACGATCTGGCCGGTGTTACTACTCACTAGCGCGGTGGCGGTGGCGGTGGCGTCGCCACCCACGCCGCCGTTGCCGCCGGCTCCTTCCTCTCCGACGATCCGTACGGTGCCGCCGTTGCCTCCGTTGCCGCCCGTTCCGCCGGTTGATGTTGCTTGGTCGAACACACTAGCATTGCCTGCGGCGACAGCCGAGTTTTGTGCGGCGCTTGCTTCAGCATTTCCGCCGTCGCCGCCATTGCCGCCGGCACTGGTGATGCCGCCGATAGCGGTTCCATTGCCCCCCGTGCCGCCAACACCACCGGTGGCTGTGCCCGAGTTATCTAAATCGTTGCTGTCGGCAAAGGCACCGCCTCCGCCACCCGGGTTGCCGACGCCACCGGGCTCGGGATTGCCATCGACTATGGTGCCGTTGGCGCCATTCGTCCCGGCCGTCCCGGTACTAGTTTGGGTATCCGCCTGAGCTGGCAAGACCGCATTGGCAACGACTGCCGCCGCTATCGCCAGCGCCGGCAGAGATCGCCTCAAGCACCGCGCGGATAAATTGATATGAAGCATTGCACAACCCTCGCTAAATGTGGCTTGGCAGGAAATGATTTGATCGCAGCCTCAATCGCGCCGCGGTCGAACGACGACCGATTGGACCGGCGCAGATGACTCCACCCTCCCGCCCCCATTAAATAACAACACTCCCAGAGCACGAATTAGATAGGAAATTCTATCGAAGTGATGGCAAAATTCAAGAAAAATACCGAGCCGCTACAGCCGCGTCGCACGCAATTATGCGCTGGCCGAGCGGCGTTTGCGTAATCCAATGGCTCCCACGAGACCCAGCAGGCTCAATCCTCCGGATGCGGGTTCGGGAACGTCAGACATCAATCCATTGGCCTCCGCAAACGCATCCAGCGCCGCCCAATCGGCGGCGGTCACCACGTCGGCATTGCTGCCGGCCGATTGACCGTAGTTGACCGCCAGGATTCCGAAGTCCGCGCTATCGACCTTGCCATCATAATTGAAGTCGCCCTGATCCCAGTTAGCGCCGGAAGCGCCGTAGTTATCCGCCAGAATTCCGAAGTCGGCGGAATCGACCTTGCCGTCGAGATTGGCATCGCCAGCCAGGGTGTACGCGACTTCGAGTTTGCCGGAGGGCAGGCCGGCGACGACGTTATTGGCGCCGTCGGCATAACCAATGCTGTACGTTCCGGAACCGATCGTGATCGGGGCGGAGGTCATGACGACTCCGCTGGTGGCGCTGGTGCCGTTCCACGCTCCGCCGTTGTAGCCGGCCGCCAAGTACGCGCGAATTGTGGAATCTATGCTGCCGCCCGAGTCGCTGACGATCATGTGATTATTACCCAAATCCAATGTCCCGTTGGCGGAGATGGACAAGGATGACAGCGTCTCACCACCGGTGTTGAGCGCGAGCTGCACTTTGCCGCCGGCGTCGATGGTCAGTTGCTTGTTTGTGGGAAGACCGCCGGAAGCGGCGACGACCAGATCTCCGCTGGAAACGGTAGTCGAGCCGCCATACGCATTGGCGGCGTCCAGGGCCAACGTGCCGTTACCGCTGAGGGTGATGCCGCCGCTGCCACCGATGGCGCCGGAAATTTGCAGCGTGTTGCCGGAATTGCTCACGGTGATGGCGGTGTTGGTGCTCAGCGTGACCGGCGCCGAAATGAAATGGTTTCCGCCGCTGTCGTTGATGGCGGCCGTGCCGCCGCCGCCGTTCATAACCAGCGTGCCGCCGCTGCCGGCCGCGATCGTATAGGAATGGGAACTGTCGAAATTCAGGGACGCGATAGTCCAGGTGCTGCTGAGTGTCACCGTCGCCGACGATGTAATGGCGCCGGTGAAATACGCGCTGTCGCCGCTTTGCGGAATATATCCGCTGCTCCAATTGCTTGATGAACCCCAACTCCCGCCGCCGGTGGCGATCCAAACACAGTTCTCCGTGAGGGTTGAGTCGATGAAACTGGTCGAATCGCTGACCGAGACGCGAGTGTATCCATTGCCTTGTCCATAGCTGGCGGTGAAGCTACTGCCGGTGGTGATGCCGAAGTCCGTCACGCCCGCGAGGTAGGTAGTCCCGTTGACCGTAAGGAAAAGGCCGCCGCCGCTATCGCCAGGGGCCGAGGAGCCCTCAAGCGGCAACGGTGTGGTTCCGCCCATCAAGCTGACGGATGGATCGCCCGGCTCGTCGAAGTCGGTGAACATCAGATTGGAACTGTAGTTCGCCAGCGAAAGCGATCCGTTGGTGCCGGTCGTGGTGGTCTGTCCGCCGAACGCATCGAGCACGTTTTGAATGCCCAGACGCGTGCCGTATGTGCCGTTGGTATATCCCGCGGAGCCGGTGCCGGTGTATCCGTAGCCGACCATCGTTGCCGTTTGGGTCAGCTCACTGCCCAGGGAACTCGTGTAAAGCGGCGCGGGCGCGATGCTGGTGATCGGCGTGTTCAGTTCGATCAGGGCAAGATCATTGCCTTCCGACGAATCGCCATCCCAGCCGGATTCCACGAACACAGCCTGTGCAGTAATGGCGCCGGAAAGGGAAGCGGTTGCTCCCTGGCCGAAGTAGATGTCCGACAGCGGATAGATGGGATCGCCTGAAACGTTGGTATTGGTGACGGCATGCGCCGCTGTCAAAATCCACCCCGGCGCGATTAGCGTGCCGGATGCCGCCACGTCGTAACTGGATACGTAAACAAATCCGGATGAGGCGTATTGCGATTCCGCGCCCAAACTGGCGTATTGGGATTGGGCCACATCGTCGCGGATCGTGGCGGCCCAGGATGCCCGGCCGGCAAGTCCCACGGCGCAGCGTCGCCGCCAGCAATGCCTTTGTTCGGCGGCTCATACAAACGGCCATCAAACCTCTCCTCATCTCCAAGTCTCACAACCATAGCCGCGATCCGCCCGCGGGCAACAGAAATTCTCCGACTTCACTAGCAGAGGCCGAGGTCCAAGGTCCCAATAATTCCGTAGATATCGATAGCCGTGAGGTTTATGCGAGCTGGACGGTCAAATGACAAATAAAAATCATCCAGCTCACCGCCAGCGAAACACGCCCAGAATGTTCGAGAAATCATCCGTCCAAACCCGGCTTGATTGAACCGACGGAAGCGGCTTCCATCGCGAATCGTTCCGCTGCGCCACCAGCGCTTTGCCGGACCTGGCCACGATCACCCACTGCGACGGGGATTTGCCCTCGGCGGCCTCGCGCGGACTCACGTTCAGATCGTCCTGGTACATCCCCACGCACCCGGCATCGGCAACCAGCGCGGAGCAGACCGGCAGAAGATTCAAATACATATTCGAAATGTGAATCGCCAGAACGCCGTTGTCGGCCAGCTTGTCCTTGTAAATGCTCATCGCCTCGCGCGTGAGCAGATGAACGGGGATGGCATCGCCGCAGAACGCATCAAGCACCAACACGTCGTACGATCGGCTGGGCGCATCGCGCAGCGTGAGACGGGCGTCTCCCATGACAATCCGAATTTTCGCGCCGCGATTTTCCGCGGACTCGAGAAACGAAAAATATCCCGAATCCTGGGCCAACCATCGAACCGCCGGATCGATTTCGTAATAAGTCAGTTGCGTTCCGCTACCCGCGTATGCGGCCAGACTGCCCACGCCCAGGCCGACGATCCCAATCCGCCGGGCCCGTCCGGCGGCCGATCGTTCCAACATGAGCTGTCCGATCGGCCCGGTGCGATGATAATACGTCAGCGCGATTGTGGGCCGGCAGGGTATTCCGGCGGCGTCTACAAATTGCCGTCCGTGCACGGTGGTGCCATGATAGAGATCATTGAACGGCCCATCCGGATTGCGGACGACACGATGAATTCCGAAAAAACTTCGTCGGATGGCTAGCAGTTCGCCCTTGGCCGGCCCGGCTCCAACGACCAGGAACAGTGCCGCCAGCGCCGAGAAACCGCCTCCGGCGCCGAATTGCCATCCCCGCCGCCATGACGGCGACGCCCAGTCCGGCCATCCGCAATGAAATCGAATCCTGTCCAAGGATCGCCGCGATCGCGCGCGGCATTCCCCAGGCCAACGCGCCGACGGCAACCGGCCAAGTCACATCGAGGATTCGAGGGATCCACCGGCCGCCGCCATGGAATGAGTGGGTCCGCGGACACAGCGCGCACGCCGCAATGAGCGCGATCGGATATTCCGCGGCACTGCTGAAAATCATCGGCGCCAGCAGAGCATTGAACAATCCGCCGAGCACGCCGCCGAGCGACATCGTGAGATAAAAATCGGTCAGCCGGCCCACCGAGGGACGATCGGCCGCCAACTCACCGTGGCAGACCATCGACGAGATGAACAGTGCCAGCAGGTGCAGGGTCAGCACCATCCAAACCGGCTGTCCCACTCGGCCGAGCATGAACAGCGCGACCCAAAGCACGACCACCGGTTGCAATCGCACCATCATTCGGTGCGGCACGATCGGCCGCGACGCAAAGACCAAAATGAAGCTCAGGAGATACAGCGCCAGCGGAACGATCCAAAGCAGCGGCACCGCCGCGATGTCAGAGGTGATGAACGTCGTCGCGCCCAACAGAAGGCTCGATGGAATCATCGCCAGCAATATCCATCGCACCCGCCGATAGGCGGTGATCCGTTCCGCTGGAAGCCGGTGACTGGCTTCCCGTTGCGGTCCGACCAACAGTCCGCAGCATCCCACCAGCGCAATCAGCGAGAGATATCCGGCCGACCAGAACCGGCTCTGATCCGCGAGCCGCATGAGCGGCTCGAAGAGCGTCGGATATGCCAACAGAGCCACCATGCTCCCTAGGTTGCTGGCGGCGTAAAGAAAATAGGGGTCGCCGCCGGCGTGATGTCCCGTGGAGGAGAACCATCGCTGCAAAACCGGGGCGGTGCTCGCCGCCGCGAAAAATGGCAATCCCACGCCGATCGGCAGCACGGCCAGCAGCCAGAAGACCGGGTTCCGCCCAGCCGGCGGTTGCCACCCGCGCGGAATCGCAACCGGCAGCGCGATCGCGACCGCGATCAGCATGAACAATTGCAGTGCGACCTGTCGTCGAATGCCGAGCCATCGCATCGACCAGTGGCCGTACGCGTATGCCCCCAGCAGCAACGCCTGGAAGCTGACCATGCAGGTGTTCCACACGGCCGGCGTCCCGCCCAGCAGCGGCAACACCATCTTGGCGAACATCGGTTCGGCAAGAAAAAGGAGTCCCGAACTGCAAAACAGCGTGAAGCAAAAGAGCGGAATGATCAGCGGCTGCGCCAGTGCGCGCGGAAAAACACGCGCCCCCGGCACATCTAAAAGCGATGCGTCTACCGACCGATCGGTCACATCGGATATATCGGCGGAATTCGGAAGCGAAATTGGCCGCGGCCTGCCGACTTTAGTCGGCAGGGCATTTTGAACGGCAAATCGCGCAATCCTCCCCGATCACGGCCTATGCCAGCGTCCCCAATTCCATCTCGTGCAATCCCTTGCCGCTGGGGACCATCGGGTAAACGTGCTCGTTGGGCTCGACGCGGAAATCCACGACGACCGGGCCTTTGTGGTCGAGCATTTCCTTGACGGTCTTGGGCACGTCGGCCTTGTTTTCGCAGCGGATTCCGCGGATGCCGAAGGCCTCGGCCACTTTCGCGAAACTGGGGTTCTTCATCGCCGCGTAGCTGTAGCGCTGTTGATAGAACAGGTCCTGCCACTGCTTGATCATGCCCTGGAAGTCGTTGTTGAGGATCGCGACCTTCACGGGAATGTTGTACTCGGCGACGGTGGCCAGTTCGCGACATGGTCATCAGGAAGCTGGCGTCGCCGTCGATGTCGATGACGATTTTGCCGGGGCTGCCGAGCTGTGCGCCGATGGCGCCGGGCAGGCCGTAGCCCATCGTGCCCAGGCCGCCGCTGGTGATCATCTGCCGCGGATATCGCCAGCGATAAAACTGGGCGGCCCACATCTGGTGCTGGCCGACGCCGGTGGTGATGATCGCGTCGCCGTTGGTCTGGCGGTTGATCTCCTCGATCACGTACTGCGGCTTGGCGGTCGGGCTGTCGTCCAGATACTTGAACGGATAGCGTTTTTTCCACGCGTTGATCTGCGCCAACCATGCCGTGCGATCGCGATGCTCGATCAGCGGCAGCATCGCCTCCAGCGAGGCCTTGGCGTCGCCCACCACCGGCACATCCACGTCCACCGTCTTGCTGATGCTGCTGGGATCGATGTCGATGTGGATGATCTTGGCCTTGGGGGCGAACGTGGCCAGGTTTCCGGTCACGCGATCGTCGAAGCGGGCGCCGATGCTGATGAGACAATCGGATTCCTGCACGGCATAGTTGGCCGTGGCCGAGCCGTGCATGCCCAGCATGCACAGGCTGCGGGGATCCAATTCATCGAACGCTCCAAGACCCAGCAGGGTGGTGGTGCAGGGGATGTTTCCCTTTTCGGCGATCTTTCGCATCGTGGCTGACGCCCCGCTGATGATCGCGCCGCCGCCGACGTAGAGGATCGGCTTTTCGCTGCGGTTGATCAACTCGGCCGCTTCCTGAACCTGCCGGGCATGGGCGGCCATGTAAGCGGTCTTGCGTTTGAGAATGTGCGGCCGCGGGCGTATCGTCCACCTCGTCGCGTGCAGATGTTGGTGGTGACATCCTTGGGCAAATCGATCAGCACCGGCCCCGGCCGGCCGCTGGTGGCGACCAAAAACGCCTCGTTGATGATGCGCGGAAGCTCGTGCACATCCTTCACCAGATAATTCCATTTCGTGCATGGCCGGGAGATGCCCGTCACGTCGGCTTCCTGAAACGCGTCGTTGCCGATGACCTTGGTCGCCACCTGGCCGCTGAAGACGATGATGGGAATGGAATCCAATCTGCGCCGTGGCCAGTGGCGTGATGGTGTTGGTCGCCGCCGGCCCGCTGGTGACGACGCAAATCCCCGGCTTGCCGGTCGCCCGGGCATACCCATCGGCGCAATGTCCGCTGCCCTGTTCGTGGCGGTTCAGAATGAATTTGGCCGGCGTCTTATAAAGCTGATCGAAGACCGGCAGGATGGCTCCGCCGGGATATCCGAACATGACTTCCACCTTGTGCTGCTGCGATCGAGCATTTCGTGGAAAATCTGCGCCCCCGATTTGCCCTTGTATCTGGGCTTGGAGTCGGCCGTCGTCGAAGCCGCCTTTGCGTCCGTTTGAAGCGTTGCCATAGTTTTTCTCAATTGTAAGTAATGGTCGAGCAGGGAATTAAGACTGATGTGGGCCGGTTGCGGCAGGGGTGCCCTGGCCGCCATACCAGCCTATCGTACGACTACCGTAAGCCGCCGTCGGAGAATGGGAACAAACCTCGCCATTTAGAGACTTAATCCTATGATTTTTATTGTTTATCGTCAATCTTTATGTTTGCCCTGGATTCCGACATGTTTTGGGGCTAGATCAAATAATCCCGCCTTAATTCCCGGTAACCTGACAGGCCTGATTATGGATTCCGCCTCCGCACGACCGTCAGCTAGGGTGAATAACGTGCTGCCGCTACCGCTCATGCGGACAACCCGGCCGATCTTGTGCTCAATGCGCTGGCGCAGCTCCGCCAGTTCGGGCTGCAGCGCAAAAGCGGGGGTTTCCAAATCATTCGTCAGAACTTTCATCAATTCAGCAGCGGACAATCTAGTCCAGGCATTCCAGTCCGGCTGATTGGTAATCGCATCATTCGACCCCAAATTCATCTCGTCGAACTTTTGATACACCGCCGCGGTGGACATGGAAAACTTGGGGAATATCAGTACAGCAAATCTCGGAAGCGGCCGCACAATCGGCAGCACGCGCTCGCCGCGGCCGGCGCAGATGCTGCTGGGACCGTGCAGGAAAAACGGCACATCGCTGCCGAGGCGAATCGCCATTTTTGCCAGATCGTCATCGGAATGATTCAGGTTCCACAATTCATTGAACCCGCGCAAAGCGACAGCGGCGTTGGAACTTCCCCCCCCAAGGCCGCCGCCGAGGGGGATTTTCTTTTGAAGATTCACCGCCGCCCCGTGCCGACCGTCCAATGCCTGTCCCGCGCGCACGATCAGATTCGTGCCGTCAATGGGTACATCCGCCCGATCGCAGACCAAATTTATTTCAGAATCCTTCGTCGTGCGCATCTCGATCGTGTCGTACAGCCCCACCGTGCACATCCAGCTTAGCAGCGGGTGAAATCCATCAGTCCCCGGCGCCCCACCCGGAGATGCAGATTGATCTTGGCGGGCGAAAGCATTTTTACCGTCTTCACTTTTTCGTCCCGTCAGTTGCCCCGGTACAGGCCCTTTTCGCAGCTCATCACAAAATGTTCCACGCAGGCCTTCAAATCCTCCCATTTCTGGCGGATTTTGTCGGCCTCCTCGGCATCCACGCGCTGGTCATCCTCGAGCGAAGCGGTGACGGCATCCAGCAGCTCGCTGAAATCCCGCACCATGGTGCGCGTTTCGTCGAAAATCGTCACATCGGGATTCTTTCGCAGATCGGGGACCGGATTGGCTGCGAAGAATCCGCCCGCCTCGTTGCACAGCCAGCGGATCAGGCGAATGTCCTTCGTCAACAGGTACATCTCGCGCACGCGATCCAATGGATTCTTCGCCCCCGAGGCGTCGGGCTCGAGCTGCTCGGCCGGCGGTTCGCACCATTTGTAGACCAGGGCCGGCGAAACCTTCAAGGCCGCCGCGACCGCTTTGACGCCCAGTTCGTCCACCGCGCTTCGGATGACTTCATAGGATTTCATGGCCCGAATTGTAGCCGCCGCCGGCGGGACGTATATTGGTTTTTGGGTCATTTTCTGCCAGAGGCGGCGGAGGAAAACCGTGTCCGCTCGATGCTGCGTTGTTTGCTGTCTCGTTTCACTCTGCTGGTTGCCCACCGGCTTGGCCGACGTGCCCTCCACCCAACCGGCCGACCCCAAAGACACGTTCAAGACATTTCTGCTTGATCTGTCGCACGGGAATTCGGCCGATCTCGCCGACCTGTGCCTGGCCACGCGGAAAGATTCCCTTTCGCTGCTTCACGATTTTCAGGCTGTCGCATCGGCCATCGAATCGTTGCGGGCGGCGGTGGGCAAAAAATTCGGTCCCGGTTTCGTGGATGGGGTTCTGCCGGCGTTGCCGTCGGCGGAAGATCTGGACGACATGACCGAAACGATCAACGGCGATCGGGCCGAGTTGCAAGGCGAAAGCATTTATCCCGTTCAGATGGTCCGGTCCGGCCGGCGATGGAAAATCGACCTGGATTGGCTCGCCCAAAGTCCGGATATGCCGGCCAATCCGCACTGGTTCGGCGACATGGCCCTGGCCATCCGCCGCACGGCGGGCGACGTTGCCGGCGGAAGGCTTGATTCTCCCCAGGCGGCGATCGAAGCGCTGCGTGCGCGTCAGGACGGTATTTCAGACAGTCCCGCGGCAACCGAGCCGACGACCCAGCCATGACATGGCCCAAACCAAACGGCAAATCCAAACGCTGCTGGTCGAGGCGGCGCCCGGCCGCGCCATCGGCTCGGTCAGAATTTCATGATCGACGCCAATCTCGTCCGCATCGTCGCCGCTGCGGGGATGATCTCGCCGGGCGATCGCGTCATCGAAGTCGGCCCCGGCACGGGAACGCTGACCGAAGAACTGCTGTCGCACAACGCCCAAGTCGTGGCCGTGGAAATCGATCGCGCACTAGCGGATTTGCTTCGGAGGCGATTCGCCTCGGCAGACAATTTCACGCTGATTGAAGGCGACGCCCTGGCCGGCAAACACGCGCTGGATGGCCGGATTGTGGATGAGATTGGGCGCGCCAGATCAGCCGGCCAGACTGTTCGGCTGGTCGCGAATCTTCCATACAACATCGCTTCGTCGCTGCTGATTGAAATGCTGATCGCGGGCGTCGATCTGCTGGCGTTCACGGTGCAGAAGGAAGTCGCCGATCGCCTGGCGCAGGGCCGAACTCCTCCCAATATGGAACGCTATCGATCATGGCTCAGCTTCTTTCGCGGGTGGAATTGCTTCGGCGCTGCCTCCGCAAGCCTTTTGGCCGATGCCGAAGATCGAATCGGCCCTGGTGCGATTGACGCGCAAGGACCGACTGGCGGACAGGGCCGCGCGATTCGGATCGTTCGTTCAGCGGATCTTTTCATCTCGCCGCAAGACGCTTCGCAACGCACTGATTAAAGCGGGGGTGGATGCGGAGACTTCGCTCGCCGTTGCCGGCATCGAGGGGAAAGCGCGTCCGGAGGAGATTTCGCCCGAGGACTTTCTGCGATTGTTCGACAGCGAGAAACCGAAATTGAACCGCAGAGACGCAGAGGACGCGGAGAAAAAAGATTTTGGATGATTGACTCGGCGGTCTTCTCTGCGTCCTCTGCGTCTCAGCGGTTCAATTTTTCTGGCCGCGGTTCATCTCCTCAATTCGCCGACGCCTGGCGGGCCAACATGCTGGGCGGAATGATGCTGGCCATGACCGAGCTGTTCACCTTCGCCTGATCCACCGCCTGCGCATCGGTCGGATCGATGACGCGAAGGCTCAGTTGGGGATCTTCCGTCGGCCGGCCGTTGACGCCGACGAACTGACCCATCAACCCGGTGATCTTCGGATCGCTGGTGCGGATGTAGATTTCCGTCCGTCCGGTGGCCGGGTCCACGAGCCGGTAGAGCGTCCCGCCGCCAATTTGCAGGCTGGACGGTTGCATTTGGCCGACCGCCTCGAAGACCTGAATCTGATTCTCCTTCAATCTCTCGGCCAATTCCTGCTGCTCGGCCTGGAGCGCCAATTGCCGCTCGGCGGCCAGCTTTTGCAGCTTCTGAATCTCGACCAGCTTGGCCTTGTTGTCCTGCCGCGCCTTCAGCGTCGCGATGCGAATGTCCACCACGCGTTTCAGGTCGTCGGAAAGCGACGTTTTGGTCAGCGACTGATACTTACTCATCAAGTCGTCGATCGGCTGGGAATCCAACGGCTGCTTGCTGATTTGGGCAAATGTCGCTTCGTCACTGGCGAACAATTCGTCGGGGCTGGGCGGCGGGGGCGGTGGGGCGGCGGCCTGCGCCGGCTGCGTTGTTGCGGCCGCGGCCACGGCCGACGGATGGGTCGTCGGCGCTGCCGCCATCGGCGACGGGGCCGTGGTCGGGGTGCTGGTTACTATCGCGCCGGCCGCAACCGATAAATTGCCGGGCTTGGCCGCCGCGGTGGAACTCTGATGGTTCGATGCCGTCAAATTCCGATTCGCGCCGGCGCCGCCGGTGGGGCGGCTGCGACGGCTGGCCGCGCAATCGTCACGAACTGCTTGTTGATGTACAGATAGGCTCCTGCCGGCGGTTTGATTTTCAGATACTCATCATCGTTGCCGATGATCGCCACCGGGTCGCCGGTGTTCAGGCGGGTCTGCACGGTGGTCTTCATCGTGTTGACGAGACTGCCGGCGCGAATGTTGACGTCATTGCGGTTGATTTTGCCCTTGGCCCCGCCGGCGCTCTTGTCCACGAAAATCGAGCCGACGTAGGAATAGCTTCCCTCCGGCGGCAGGATCTTCAACCAATCGAATTTGATCCCCACCACGGTGACGGTGGCGCCGTTGGTCAAGGTCTGGGTGGGGTAATATCCCTCGCCCGGCCCACTGCGGACGAAGACCGAATCCACGTTGATGACGCCCTCGATCTGATATTTGGAATTGGCGACATCCGGCTGAGGAACGGCATCCTGGGCCCGCGTTCCCGCGGCGAAAACGATCGGCAACGCGATCACAATCAGAAGCGTTCGAAGGGACATTGCAGCACCTCCATGTGCGAGTGGGCAAATCCGTTTGCCGGCCACGGAATTACGATTGGCCGGGGCTTATTCGCACAGAAGATATCGCCTGTCCTGCAAAAGTAAAGGGGTGGAGGGTTCCAGGTTAAAAATCTCACGCAGCGGCGCGGCGGCACAGAGGCGCGAAATCTCCGCGCTCTGCGCCTTCTGCGTGAGCTATTCTTCGGGTCGGAAGCGATGCCGATATCCCATTTTGCCTCAAATGTGCCCGAATTTTCGAGGAGTGCCCCGGGGGACTCCCTGGTGGCGGCGAGTTCGCAGGCCGCGCTAGAATTGAAGTCGGCGGATATGAAAACCATTCCTGATGGCCCGCCGCGGCGGGCGGTGGAAGCCGAGCGCACCAATTATGAGACAATTGCCAACACCCCGGTTCCATTCATTCGGTCGGCTTTCATGTCCTGCAAAGCGCGGTTGGCATTTTTCAAGGAATATGTGGACGTGTGGGGCCGAACGCCGGCAGCGGCCGCCTCGGCCAGGAGTTCGCGGCCATCCTCGCGGGTGTTGGCGGTGACGGGATGAATATCCCGTTCGCGAAACAGGTATTTGTCGTAATCCAGCACGGGAATCGGGCTCATGTGAATGCCGGCCAGGGCCATGACACCACCGCTGTCCAGGGCTTGGAGGCCGGGCAGGACCAGCGGACCCGACGGCGCGAACATGATGACGGCTTCCAGTGGGGTCGGCAATTTCGAAGCATCGCCGCCGCACCAGGTTGCTCCCATGGAAGACGCCAGGCGCTGATGGTTCTCGCTGCGCGAGACCACATACACCTCGTGTCCCCGGTGCAGGGCAATTTGCATAATGATATGGGCCGACGATCCGAATCCGAAGAGGCCGAGCTTGCCGCCGGGGCGAAGATTGCATCGCTTCAGCGAGCGATATCCGATGATGCCCGCGCAAAGCAGGGGGGAGACCGCGATGTCGTCATAACCGCTCGGCAGTTCGTATGCGAAATCTTCGGGGACGATTGCGTATTGGGCGTACCCGCCGTTGGCATGAAAGCCGGTGTATTGCGAGAATGGGCAGAGATTTTCGCGCTGCGTGGTGCAAAATCGGCAAGTGCCGCAGGTATGCCGCAGCCAGGCCGCTCCGACGCGCATCCCGCGCTTGAGATGCTTGCATCCCGGTCCGAGGGTGTCCACGGTTCCCACGATCTGATGTCCGGGGACGATTGGCAGGCTCGGCGGATGAATATCGCCTTCGACGATGTGCAGATCGGTGCGGCAGACCGCGCAGCAGCGCACCGCCAATCTTACCTCGCCGGGGCCGGGAGACGGATCAGGTATTTGCACCAGCGC
Source organism: uncultured Phycisphaerales bacterium (assembly GCA_963771925.1). Taxonomy (GTDB): domain Bacteria; phylum Planctomycetota; class Phycisphaerae; order Tepidisphaerales; family Tepidisphaeraceae; genus PALSA-1353. The sequence goes on along the minus strand of CAVYVE010000002.1, from coordinate 550,405 downwards.
CAGCGGAGAACTTTCAACGGGCGCTGGCCGCGTGAGTGACATCGCATCCATCGGTTTTTGAGTTTAGCGAGATCATTCGGGGATAGGAACCCGGCATTTTTCGGCGTCGTTTCAAATCGCAACACGCAAAAGTAGAAAGTAGAAAGGATAGAGACCGCAGGATGGCTCTCTGGCTTTGAGAACGTTGCTGAGATTGTTGTGGGCTTCAGTGCCGGCGGAATCGAATCGCCCGCCCGATGAGCTCAATGGTCAGGGCCTGACGTGCCCTCTGAGAGGCGATTACCCCGCGGAAAGTGCAGCGCATCGACGTGATTGGGATACTGACTCGGCACGCGCTGTTAAATATTTTCCGCCTCGGTGAGGTTTCCCGTTTGGTGCCCCTGAACACCCTGCGGCATCGCCTGATCGAATCGCAAATCGCATGGTTGGCTCGTCCCGCGATTCTCGAGAAATTCGCGGTAAAGTACGAACATGGATGATGCGGAAATACCGCTGGCCTGACGCGGGAGCGAAATACAAAAGAGGCGACCTCGAAAGGCCGCCCCTTTGCTTGGCGAAAACTGGGACGCACGGATCAGCGGCGATTGGTCTTGCGAGTACGTCGTGAGAGAATCGCGAGGCCGGAGAGGGCCAGGATTCCCAAAGAGGCCGGCTCGGGAACGGCGGTCAGTGTCACGTCGTTGGCCGACGCGAACGCGTCCAAAGCCGACCAGTCGGCCGCCGTCACAACGTCGGCATTACTGCCGGCCGACTGGCCGTAGTTGACCGCCAGGATTCCGAAATCCGCGCTGTCTACTTTGCCGTCGTAATTGAAGTCGCCCTCATCCCAAACCGCCGCTGAAGCGCCGTAGTTGTCGGCCAGAATGCCGAAGTCGGCGCTGTCGACCTTGCCGTCGAGATTCGCATCGCCGGCCAGGGTGTATGCGACTTCAAGCTGGCCGGAGGAGAGGCCGGCGACGACGTTGTCGGCGCCGTCGGCATAACCGATGCTGTAGGTGCCGGCGCCGATCGTGATCGGGGCGGAGGTCATGATGACTCCGCCGCTGGTGCCGTTCCAACCGCCGCCGTTATAACCCGCGGCCAGATAGGCGCGAATCGTCGAATCGATACTGCCGCCCGCGTCGTTGAGGAGGATGTGGTTGTTGGTGATGTCGAAACTCCCGCCGGAGGCGATGGTCAGCGATTGCAGGGTCGTCGCGCCGATGCCGGTCGCGAGCCGCGCCTTTCCGCCGTTGATGGTGAGGACGCTGTTGGAGGACGGGAGCGATTCTGATGAGCCGATCACCAAAGTGCCGGAGTTGACGGTTGTCCCCCCAAGATAGCTGTTGGAGCCGCTGATATCGACGGTGCCATTGCCCGAAATCTTCAGATCGCCAAGGCCGGAGATCGGCCCGGTTAAATCGAGGGCATCGCCGGAGTTGGTGACGGAAATCGTGGTTCCGGTGTTGAAGTCCACCGGCGCCGAGATCGTATGGGTGCCGCCGGAGTCGATGATGTAGGCCGTGTGGTTCGGGCTGACGGCAGGAGCGGGCTGGTCCGAGCCGCCGACGTCGAGGGTTAGGGTGCCGCCGGTGCCCGCGGCAACGGTGTAGTCGTAACTGGAATTATCGAAAATCAGTGTGCCGACGGAATAATTGCCGTCGAGCGTGATCGTGGAATTGGCCATGATGGCGCCGGTGAGACTGGCGGTGTCCAGGGCCAGCGTCGGAATTCCGCCGGTCCAATTCCCGAGAGTGGACCAGCTTCCGCCGCCGGTGTTGGCCCACGTTCCGACGGTGGCCGGGCCGATGGCCTGCACGTTATCGATATAGACCGTCAACGCGCTATCGGTCGATTTGTTGATGTAGAACTGGAACCCTGTCGGCGTGTACTGCGTCTCCCCGGTGCCGAAGACATTGGAAAACGGCACATTCATGGCGCCGGTGCTCGGATTGGAGATTGAAATCAGGGGGATGGTGAACTGATAAGTCCCCGGGGCGAGATCGATGTTGACTTCGGAGGCAGCATTGGTCTGCGCCTGGCCCGGCCCTCCGCTGGAGACGGAGGTTCCATATTCGGAGATGCCCATACGGGCGAAGGTTCCCGTGAAATTTCCGGTGGACGGAATTGTGACGTCGAGCGAGAGGGCGACGGTGTTCGGATCATTGATGATTTCCGGAATGGGAAGGACTGTTGCCGACAACAGTGCGCCCGTGAAGTAAGCGGCGGCGGCCTGTTGGAACTCCATGGAATAGGAGCCTTGAGTGGCGCCGATGGTGCTCTGGGAAATGGTGGTGGGCTCGCTGGGCGTGCTATTGTTAGTGAATCCGTCGGGATAGGTTCCGGTATTCGGAGTTCCCATCGAGTTGTAAAGCGTTTCGAACGAGAAAACCAGTGGTGGAGAATAGAGTTGGGCCATTGCCGAGGAAGCCGCCAGCGCAACGGCAGCGGCACCGGCTGCGGAACAGATCAGCGTACGTTTCATATTCAGCCTCCACTTCCTATAGGGTCCTGGGGAATGATGTTGAGGCCAATATTAAAACATTGAGGTTATCTTCGCAAGTAAAAAGTTGGGAAGTTTGCTCCGACGAGTCCGCGCGTAGCGGTCGATCCGCCTGGCCCGGGGCCTGCGGGACCGGCGCCCCGAGACCGCGAATTCGCCGCTTATTTCCGATGTTTTTCGTAGTCCGCACCGGTCTGGCACGCCCGTCGGGCGGGGGAGCGGGGCGGAGCGATCGCGGCCGGCAATTTAATATCTAAAAAGATAATAAGTGCGGTTGTGGGGCTTTGGGGAAACTTTCTCACCGGCCGGCCGCTACCGGCGCAGGCGCTGGATTTCTGTAACTCCTTGGGAATCTGTTGCATCCGGATCGCCGGTTTGTCAGGATCGGCGCAGGATCATTTTTCCGGGCTCTTCCGCAGCGTTTATGACAGATCGTTCCATCACCCTCCGCCTGTGCATCATGATGTTCCTGGAATATGCCGTCCGGGGAATGTGGTATCCGTATCTGGCGAACTACCTCGGCGCTCCCAAATCCATTCACGGGCTGGGTTTCACGTCGGGCCAGATCGGCTGGGTTCTGGGCTTCGCCAACGCATTGGGTGCATTTACGGCCCCAATCATCGCCGGTCACGTCGCCGACCGTTACCTCAACGCGGAGAAGGCGTTGGCGATTCTGCACTGTGTTGCCGCCGTCCTTCTGTTCATCAACGCGTCGTCGACGACCTTCGCACCATTTTTTTGCATCATGCTCTGCTTTTCGATCGCCTATGTACCGACGCAATCCCTGGCCAATTCCCTGGCGCTGAGCCATCTGACCGACCGCCAGCACTCCTACCCCCGCGTACGGATGTGGGGCACGATCGGTTGGATCGTGACCTCGGCAATATTCACCTATGCCGTCCTGCGGTCTGGAGATCTCGCCATCAATATCGCGCGGATTCCATACGCCATGCGCGCGGCGGCGATCCTGGCCATCTGCTACGCCGGCTACGCTTTCTTCGTGCTCCCCGCGACCGCTCCGGCGAATACGTCCCGAGGTCCGCTGCTGCCGATCAAGACGTTGAAATTGCTCCGCGAACCGTCCGTTCTCGTGCTCATGCTGATCGCGATGCCGATCGCCGCCATTCATACGGCCTACTACCTGAACATCGGACCGTTTCTGTCCGACATCGTTGGCGTGCCTCTGAAATTCGTCGGCCCGACGTTAGCCATCGCGCAGCTCAGCGAGGTCGTTTTCCTTTTCACGCTTGGGCCGCTGCTTCGCCGGTTCGGATACACGACCGTCCTGGCCACTGGCGCGATCGCCCAGGCGCTTCGATTTACCGTGTTCGCGCTCAATTTCCCCGCGCCGGTCGTGATCCTCTCTCTCACTTTGCACGGAATTGCTTTCGCCTGCTTCTTCGCCACGGCGATTCTTTATATCGAGCAGGTGTTCCCAGCGGAGGTCCGGCATACGGCGCAGACGGTGTTCGGCATCGTACTATTTGGTCTGGGTCCGGCGCTGGCCGGACCTTACTCGGAATTGTTCGATCGATTCACAACACAAACCGCGGCGGGCGTTATTCCCGATTTCCGGGTCATTTGGTGGACGCAGGCTGCCATCGCCGCGGTGTCGGCGTGTGCTATAATGACATTGTTCCGCCCGCGCGGCCGAGCGGTTGAACCTGTCGCTCAATCCGGGGACGCCGGGGCGGTGATCGAGCCATAGCCTGCATCCGCAAATCCGCCCCGTTTTTTGATGGACTTTCCACGTTGGTGGATTATTATCTGTCAAGATAGAAAGCACGACCTGTAGTTAAGCGGAAGGGAGACGAGCAGCGAATGACCCAAAGCCGACGTATTGCGCGGGCCTACAAGGCGGTGGTCGAGCCTCTTGAAAGCCGAATGCTGCTTTCAAGCGGTCCCGTGGTGATTGGCTATCTTCCCGATTATGAATTCAGTCATTTCAACAGCATCAACTTAAACGCGCTGACGCAGATCAATTATTTTTCGATCGTCGCCGGGAGCGACGGCTCGCTTCCGACAACTTCGGTGGACAACTATAGTTTCGCCAACGTCAATGGAGTAACCTCGCAGTTGAATACTCTCGTGGCGGCCGCGCATGCGGCCTCCACGCGCGTTTCCGTCAGCATCACCGTCGATCCGTCAACCCCGTTTCTCACGATCGCAGAAAGCTCGACGGCGACGACCAACTTCGTGAACAATCTTATTTCCTTCTGCTCGACCTACCACCTCGACGGGATCGATCTGGACTTTGAGCCGGCCAACAACAGTTTGACGACGGACCAAATAAACGATTGGGGAAGCCTTCTGGCCACGCTTCACGCCGCGACTTCGGCTAATGGGCTTATCCTTTCCGAGGCCGTTCAGGTGAGCCCCCCGTATATCATTCCGCAGGCGGATCTCTCGGACATTGATCGCTACATGGTGATGGATTACGACCTCGAATACAACTCCAGCGCCCCGTATAGCGAATCCATCAGTTATCTCACCGGCTGGGCGAACTACGGCGTGCCCAAGGCGGACTTGTATATGGGAATCCCGTTCTTCGGCATGACCGGAACCAGTTGGTCAAACAGCACCGCGGAAACCTACGCGCAGATCGTCAGCGCCTACGCCAACGCCAACGGCGGTGCCTTTCCCGCGGCCAACCTCGACAGCGTCACGATCAACGGCACAACCTGGGGCTTTAATGGGGTTGACACGGTTCAGGAGAAGACCCAGTACGTCATCAACAACGGCTACGGCGGAATCATGATTTGGGAACTCGGCCAGGACTATTTCACGTCCGGCGGAGCGTACGGAGCCCCGTCGTTGCTGCCGGCCATCGAAACCACCCTCGGCGCGGCGTGGGAAACTTGGACGGGAAACGTCTCGAACAACTGGAACACTTCGGGCAATTGGAATTTCGGCGCTGTTCCGGGCAGTACCACGAATGTCGTTATCAACGGCGGCACACCGACCATCAGTTCCGCGTTCAACGTCGCATCGCTTACTTTGAATGGCGGAACGCTGACACTGGCCGGCGACGGCTCCGATTTCACCACCTCGTCCCTGACGATCAATCCCGGCGCAACGCTCAACCTTCAAAACAATGCTCTCATCATCGACTACGGCGCGAATCCCAGCCCGATTTCGACCATCCAGGGCTATTTAACCAGCGGCTATGCCGGCGCAGCCTGGAACGGGACGGGCATCGACAGCTCATCGGCCGCTGCCAACACCGGATATACGTTGGGCTACGCCGATGGCGCGGACAACGTCGTCTCCGGCCTCGCTTCCGGACAAATTGAAGTCGTCTATACCCTATCCGGCGATGCGAATCTCGACGGCAAGGTCGACAGCGCCGATTTCGGCATTCTGGCCGATAACTACGGCGATTCAGACGCCACCTGGGACCAGGGCGATTTCAATTACGACGGCAAGGTCGATAGCGCGGACTTCGGATTGTTGGCCCTCAACTACGGCCAGTCCACGAGCGTTCCGGCCATTGCTTTGCCGGCCACGAGTCTGATTGCACTTGATGCCGCTGCTTCCATTTCCACGGCCGCGAGCACTTCCGCCGCTCCATTTTCCCACGGCCAGACCATCACAGCATCCTTGCTCGACGATCCTCAATATCGACCGAAGGTCGCGAAGCCGCGTTCGCATGTGAATCGACTTCTCGATTGACCAGGCGTTCAAAAATCAAGCGGCCGATAGTTCACGCCCAGCAGCTTCAGACGCTGCAAGTGCAGCTTCAGGCGGGGAAGGAATTCCGAAAATCGCGCCGTTGTCGCCCAGACCACACGATTTCCGCAAACGCGCAGCGCGGGGGTAGCTCATGTATTGGACGTGCGCGGATCGGGAACGTATTCCGTCCATAGTTGCGCCTGTGCGCCTTGGACGTGCGCCGCGGCTTTCTCGTCCATTGCGGCGGGCACCGGCTCATACTGATACACGTGCTCGATGGGCGTGAAGCCGCCGATGGCCAGCGGTTCCTCGTCTTTGTTTTCGGATTGATAGTGATCAAAATAGACGCGCTGCTGCGGCGACATCACGACATCATGCCCCGCGTCGGCCGCGGCGATGCCGCCTTCTTCGCCGCGCCAACTCATGACCATGGCGCCGGGGGCCAATCCACCTTCGAGGATCTCGTCCCATCCGACCAGCGTTCGACCGCGACTGGCGAGGAACTCATCCATTCGCCGAATGAACCAGCTTTGCAATTCGTGCTCATTCTTCAGCCCCAGCTCGGCCATGCGGGCCTGCGCCCGCGGGCTGGCCTTCCACTGGTCCTTCAACGCCTCGTCGCCGCCGATGTGAATGAATGGCGACGGGAACAACTCCATCACTTCCGTCAGCACGTCCTGAAAGAACCGAATGGTGGATTCTTCGACATTCAAAATGTTCGCATTGACGCCCCAGGATGTCCACACGTCGATGGGCTGGGCGGTATTTCCCAAATGCCGATAGGCCGCAATGGCCGCCTGCGAGTGGCCGGGCATTTCGATCTCCGGAACGACAGTGACATTCCGCGCCGCGGCATATTTCACGACGCTTCTGATCTGATCTTGCGTGTAAAACCCGCCGTGCGGCGTACCGTCATACCGGTGCTGCTGCTTCGAGAGCGCATGGCCGATGAGTGTTTCTTTGCGCCAAGCGCCGATTTCCGTGAGCTTCGGATATTTCTTGATCTCAATGCGCCAGCCCTGATCGTCGGTCAGATGCCAATGAAAGACATTCATCTTGTGGATCGCCAGCAAATCGATCCATTGGTAGATGAATTCAATCGGCATGAAGTGGCGCGAGCAGTCGAGCATCATTCCGCGCCAGCCGAAGCGGGGGCGGTCCTCGATGGTTCCGCAGGGCATCTGCCACGAAACGCCGAACGGGAGTGCGGGAAAAGATCTGCGTGGGGAGAAGTTGTCGAAGCGTTTGCAGGCCCCAGAACAGGCCGCCGCGCGTTTGGAGAAGTCAGATCGACGCCGCCTGGCGTGATCGCGGCGCGATAACCCTCATTGCCAAGGTTTCGCAGCAGCGGATCGATCTTCAGCGCAAATACAGTTCGACAGCGGCGTAGACGACGACGATGCGAATTTTCGAGCCCAATGCCGGCGCGAGCATTTCGACAAGGTGCTGCGCGCTTTCGTACGCCGGGTCGTCGACGGAGATCACGGTATTGGGCGAAACCGTAAAGCTCCCGCCGCCCGGCTGAGCGGATAACGGCCTGGGAATGATTCGATCATCCATCACTTCGGTCGGCTCATTTATTCACGGCGTTGTGGGGCTTCTTGCTGCCAGAGCTGGTCCTGGAGCAGATCCCCATTTCGTCTCGACGCGCACGGCAGCGGCGCAGTTGATCCGCCGAACGCGGCTTGGGAAGCGGCCGCGTCATCGGCCGCGGCGGCATGAGTGCAGTTCGGATTTCAATCTGCAGAATCTTGATTTTCCCGATCGGCGATCTGCTGCTCGACGATCTGCCGCCGAAAGACCTGCTTGGCAACTCCGCATGATTCAGCCACGGCGTCCATCAGCGGCGCCGGTCTTCGTATACATCCGCGCCCAGGTGCCAGATCATGATTCCGGCGCAGCCGAGTTTGGCGGCGTACTCGCATTTGAGCCGGATGGATCGGGGACTCTCGTAACAGACGACGCTGCCGCCGCCGATGCGCTCCAGATACGGCATCGCGGCCTTCTCATCCCAGAATTCAGCGTATTCGCCGCTGCGCAGCAGGCACATCGTGTCCGCGTAGGTGATATTCATGCTGTAGCCCGGGCCCATTGACGGGAAAATGATCGCCGATGTGATCGACGGCTGAATCGGCTGGGCCAAAACGTGATGCCCATCAACAATTTCGCGGGGGACACCTTATGATTCTCAATCAGGTTCTTCATTCCTTCTTCCACGGACAACGTCGGCTCGGGCGAATAGGCGCCGGCCGGGAAAAGATTGGACGCATAAGCGGCCCGGCCACCCCAGCCGCCGCTGTAGTCGTACGTCATCACGTTCACGTAATCGACGTTGTCAGCCACGTCTTTCCACGAGAAATGGCCGATCCAGTATTCGCTTGCGCCCAGCGCCGTGGTGATGATCCGATGGGGAAAGCGGGCGCGAAGGCCCTTCAAAAATGCGGTGTACGCCAATCCGTCTTCGGTAGTGACGGCGGAGGGTTCCCAATCGATGTCGATGCCGTCGTAGCCGTGATCCGTCAGGAGTTTTTCCAGGTTGTCGCAGAAGTGCTGGAGATAATCCGGATGCCGGGCGATCGAAAGCCAATTGTCCGCATTGGATGCCTCGCCGCCAAGCGACATCAGCAACTTCACGCCATGTTCGTGGGCCAGCGATTCCATGGTTGTGTTGAAGTAGCCATCGGGGGTTTCGATCGTGCCATCGGGATGCGGCGTGAGAAATGCCCGGGCCAGGTAGGTGATCGCATCGTAGTTGTAGCTTTCGGGCGGCGAATTCGGATCGCGCCATGTGGCCGAGTAACCCACCACCACCCGGTCGGGTCGCGCCTGCGCCGGCGCGGCGAAAGCGATACGGACAGCAGCAGGGCGGCGAGCGAAGAGATGAGTTTTTGCATAATTTGATAAAAAGTGGCCGTTGCCGGTGAATTCTCAGCACACCATGATACCGTGGGCATCGCGCGGTTTGCAATCCGAAGCGGCGAATGTTTCCTAGAATTTTCGCGGTCCGTCTGTTAATATTGCGCCCAGGCGGGCAGTCGCGCCTGGCGGGCGATTGACGCCGGACAGATATTATCATGAGCGCGATTAAGTGGTCGTTTATCCTGCTGATCGTGACCGCCACCGCGGGCCTGCTGGCCTTTGGCCCGCGCGCGACGAGTCGCTTCCAAAGAATCGGGTGGTGATCGATTACTGGGAGAAATGGAGCGGCAACGAAGAAGCGCAGATGCGCGTAATCGTGAACGATTTCAACAATACGGTCGGTGCCCGGAAGGGCATTTATGTTCGTTATGTTTCCTCCAGCACGATCAACCAGAAGACGTTGGTCGCGACGGCCGCGGGGTTCCGCCCGATATCGCGGGGCTCTATGACATGAACCTGGTGCAGTTCGCGGCCATGGGGGCGCTGGAGCCGCTTGGAGAACATGGCCCGCGAGCACGGGATCACCGCATCTTATTACAAGCCGGTCTATTGGAACGGCTTGCAATTACGACGGCCATCTATGGGCGCTGATCAGCACGCCCACGGTGGTCGCGCTGTATCTACAACAAGCACATTTTCGCGAAAATGCGGCCGTCCTGCGCGCCGCGGGCCTTGATCCCGATCGACGCGCCTCGGACCATCCACGAGCTGGACGCATACGCCCAGGCGCTGACGATTCTGGACAAGAACGGCCGACTGATTCGCGCGGGTTTTCTGCCGATGGAGCCGAACTGGTACGTCAACTACATCCTGCTACTGGTTTGGCGGCAGTTTTTGGGATGCCAGGCACAAACGCTTCACGCTGACCTCGCCGCCGGTTGTGAAGTCATATCGAATGGATTCAAAGCTACGCGATCTGGCTCGGGAAGGACGCGATGAGCGATTTCCGCAACGGCGTGGGCAATTTCGATTCGCCTCAAAACGCGTTTCTTGCCGGCGAGGTGGCGATGGAAATGCAAGGGACCTATCTGGCGAACTTCATTTATAACCGCAACCGTTCCATGTCCACGGTGCTCTGGCCTCGGTCGGTCGAGATGACCAAACCGCCGCAGGAGCGGCTACGGAATTATGAGTGGGCGGTGGCACCGTTTCCGTCCGCCGTCCCCGGGCTCAAGGATGTGGCCTATCTGCGGCTTCGATGTGCTGGCGATTCCGCGAGGTTCCAAACACAAGAAAGAAGCCTTCGAATTCATCGCCTACGTCAATCGGCAGGATGTCATGGAGAAGCTCAACAAGCTTCATTGCAAAGACTCTCCGCTGGCCAAAGTGAGCGACGATTTCTTAATCAACCACCCGAACCCGTATATCCGCATTTTCGAGCGTCTGGCCAACAGTCCCAACGCACGCACCGTGCCGCAGATTCCCATCATGCCGGAAGTGGTGGATGAGCTGAACGCCCTCAGTCAGCGGATTTCACTGTCTGGAGGTGAAGCCGCGACGGCGCTGGCGGAATTACAGGTAAGATTGCAGGCGGATTACGATGAGTTTGTGCGGCAGCAGCGGGTGCGCGGCTCAACCGCTTATTGAAACCGCATGCCGCCCGGCCGCCGCCGGCCGCGAAACGGGAGATCGGCCTTGCGTTCCGATACCAAAAACCTTGTCAAAGGCCTGGGCTTTGTCTCCCCCTGGCTGATCGGCTTCTGCGCGTTCACGCTGGTTCCGATCTCGCTGTCGCTCTATTACAGCTTTTGCAACTATTCGCTGCTCCAAAAGCCGGTCTTCATCGGCCTGGACAACTATCGGGCGTTGATGCACGACCCGAATTTCTGGACCGTGAACTTCAATACGTTCCTGTATGCCGTGCTGGCGCTGCCGGCTGGACTGCTGATCGCGCTGGCGCTGGCCCTGCTGCTGAACGTGAAGATTCGCGGGCAGTCGATCTACCGAACGCTGATCTTCCTGCCGTCGCTGGTGCCGGCCGTGGCGGCGGCCATGCTGTGGCTCTGGCTTTTCAACAGCAAGCTGGGGCTGGTCAATTTCGTGCTTCGCGGGTTGGGAATGAGCGACCCGCCGGGCTGGCTGACCGATGTGCACTGGGCGCTGCCGTCGCTCGTGATCATTAGCTTCTGGGGCGTCGGGAATACGGTCGTCATCTTTCTCGCCGGTCTGCAGGATGTGCCGACGGAATTGTTCGAAGCCGCGGAGCTGGACGGCGCCGGCCGGCTCCAAACGCTTCGGCACGTCACGCTGCCTTGCCATCTCGCCGGTCATCTTTTTCAACCTGATCATTGGCATCATCGGAACGCTTCAGGTTTTCGTTCTTCCCTTCATCATGACCCAGGGCGGTCCCGGACGAGCCACTTATCTTTACACCGAATATATGTACGACAACGCGTTCGGCTATTTGAAAATGGGCTATTGCAGCGCGATGGCATGGCTTCAGTTGCTGGTGATTCTGGCCCTCACCGGGATCGCGTTCTGGAGCAGCAAGCGACTGGGTCCACTATCAGGGCAAGTGACCAAGCCGACGAGAGGAAGCATCGTGTCGATGATCGAACCAGGTTGAAAGTCGGCCCGCACGAACATCGCGATTCCAGGGGATATCGCCCGGCCTGGTGAGACCGCGTCCCACAGCGTCAAGCGGCCGACGCTTGCGGCCTTCGTCCAGATGGCTGACGCACCTTGCGCTGATCTCGGTTTGTCTCCTGGCGGTCGCGCCGTTTGCGTGGATGCTCTCGACGAGCCTGAAAACAGCGGACAATTCGATCCTGTATCCGCCGCAGATCTGGCCCAAACCGTTGATGCTCCGCAACTATTGGGAGGTGATCAGCAGCGAACAGACCAGCTTTCTGCTCTGGTCGCGCAATTCGATGATTGTCGCGATCCTGACGGTCGTGGGAACGACGCTCTCCAGCGCCGTCGTGGCCTATGGTTTTGCCAAGATCCCGTTTCGCGGCCGCGGCGTGCTTTTCATCATCATGCTGGCGACGATGATGATTCCATTCCCCGTCACGATGGTGCCGCTGTTCAGCATTTTCCGCTGGCTGGGCGACGTGACCGGGACGCAGTGGCTCGGCACCTTCAAGCCCCTTTGGGTGCCGGCCTGGTTCGGCTCGGCGTTCAGCATCTTCCTGCTCCGGCAATTCTTTATGACGATCCCCAGTGAGCTTTCCGAAGCAGCCCGCATCGACGGATGCGGCGAGATCGGAATCTTCCTCCGCGTCGTGCTGCCGCTGGCCCGGCCGGCGCTGGCGGTGGTGGCACTTTTTTCATTCATGGCCGTCTGGAACGATTTCCTGGCGCCCCTGGTTTATCTGCAAAGACCCGAGCAATTCACGCTGGCCCTGGGCCTGCAAAATTTCCAGAGCCAATCGGGAGGCACGCCATGGCATCTGCTGATGGCCGCCAGCGTGCTGGTCATCCTTCCCGTGATCGGCCTGTTTTTCCTGGCCCAGCGCACGTTCATCGAGGGGATCGCCACAACGGGGATCAAAGGTTAGCCGGGGCCGGATGGGCAGGCAATGCCGGCGGAGATCTGAAAGCGGATAGTCGAAAATAAGACCCCAAATGAACGCGAAGATGGCGGAAGTGAAAGCCGCGGGGTGGAATTTCTTTGACGCTGTGTTGGCATGTTAATATGATAGCTGAGATATTCTTTCTGAAAATAATAAGTCAGAACGGTCCATGACCTAAGTGAACGGCGAATCTTCCGAACAACGTATGAGAAAGGAGCAATCATGATGGTGCGCGCGAATGGCTCAATCAACATCCCAACGTCGCAATCGGCAGTGGCTTGCGCCGTCGTGCTTCTGACGATCGTGTTAATTGTTGCGGAAGTGAGGGCGGGGCGGCACCGATACCCATCGACGCCCCAGAGTACTATTTTACCGTGGACGACGGCAAAACATTCTTCGCGGCCAGTTCGGACAATATCCCTCCATTCGACTATGACGGGCAGCAGGCCGTGCTGGCGGATGTTTTCCAGTGCGACGGCAAGAAATTTGTGGGCTATATGGAGAGATTCACGCCAAAATATCACGATGAGGTTGTGGCTCACGGACTAACGCCCGACGCGATGAGATTCGGCCGCGAACTGAAGAAGCCGGGAGATGCTAAGTGGATTCATCCAAGTGATTTGCGCTCGAAACGACGTTCACCGACGTCCACTGCCCTGACGGGGGGCCCGGTGTGCCCGAGGCGGTCGAGCCATAAAAAATAACAATAATTCCAATTTTTTTGTTCCATTTATTATTTGTTATGATAAAAAGTAGGCCAACCGCATTGTGAGTGTCGCGAAAGAAGAGCAAGGCGTCGTGTTTGTTGCGGGGATTAGAAGCCGATTGGCTCTTACTTAGCGAGAAGTCGATATGAGCACCGCGGATCGCGAAATCACGATGGCTGAGTTTGCGGAACGAACGCCGCGGCAACCATTCCGCCGGCCGGCGTTTCTGGATCGGTTGTACGGATTCACGCTTGTTGAACTGCTCGTGGTGATCGGGATCATTGGATTGTTGATAAGCGTTCTGCTCCCCGCCCTGAACAAGGCCCGGCAGCAAGCGAATGTGATCGATTGCCAGTCGCGCCTACGGCAGATGGGGCAGGCGCTGACCATCTACGTCACTGAAAACAACGGATACCTTCCCTACGGCGATGTGAGGAGCGACAAGGACGGCAAAATCGGGGTGCCATTGACCTGGGAGAACGGAGTGGTGCCGAACGCGTCCGATGAAGAGCCCAGTTGGTACTGGACCTTCACGCTTTCCCAGGAAATTCAAGCGCACATCTTTGGGCCCGACGGGCTCGTTCACAATTTATCGCCGATCTTCCGCGACGTAGACACCATCGAGGGGAACGACTTTCGCTATGTCAACGATTACACGTGCAATCCGATCATCTTCCGAAACAACTATGACTATTCCTATTTGCAGGACGGCACCCTGATTCCGCCGCAGAACGTCAAGCAGCGAAAGCTATCGAATATAAAGCCCAGCGGCGTGTTTCTTTTCTGGGACGCCCCGCAGTGCGCGGATTGGAACAACAATGCGTATGAGCAGGCGACGGAAATCGATGGGAACGAGCTGACGTTTGACTCCTACCTGTATCGGGATTCGCCCACAGCGATCGAATACAACCGTCCGGTATCGCCCGGAGTCGTCACCCAGAGTCAGAGCGCTTCGAAATGCGCCATGTTCCAAAAGCTGTACAACGAGGATCTGCAGGCGGGACAGGGCTATTTCCTGAGTCATCTGCGATTTCGCCACTTGAACAACACCGAAATGAACGCGCTGTGCGTTGACGGGCACGTTGAAACGCGAACTGTCGGAACCTTTATGGTCTTGGATATTTGTATTCAAGCGCCGGGATAATCCAGGGCGTCATTTTGGGCAGTTGTCGATATGGGTCTGATAAAAGCCAGGTCGTTGAACTGGAATTGAACAGAAATGAACAGAAAGAGTTTCGTATGACGCTTCATGCTGTTTTTCGAGGTAATCTGGAGTTTTCATGTGACAAACAATGACGGGATACGTGTGGGTATCATCGTCGCCCTTTTCTCTTTTTTGGAGGTCTAAAATGCGTCAAGGTCTTTTAGCTGCGGCCGTTGGAGCCGCGATGTTTATCGGCGCGGCTGCCGCCAGCGCCCAGGTGCTGGTGTATTCGTTCGAGACTGGAGATACGCCTAACGGCAAAGACGGGTTTGTCAACAACGGCCTGTTGCCGAGTCAAACGACGACCGGTGCGACGGCTGGGTCCGATGCGCTTCAGTTGTCCACTGCCGCCGGCGGATACGAAGGCAGCTATACCCAAGGTGACCTGCCGAGCGTTCTGGATAATCCGAATCTCGTCGGATTTCTTGTCGACGTGACCACCGATCCGAATTTCACCACCAACGGCGGAACCTACTCGCTGCTGGGCATGGGCTACTACGTAGAAAATCCCGGCGAGGGCGAATATGGAGACCAATTTATTACCCCGGAAGCCGATTGGGCAAATATTGACCTTCCCTCCGCCACGTACACGAACATTTTCATTCCATTGGATGGAGGAATTAATCCAGACACAGGCCTGCCCGATACCTGGTCGGATATGGTGTCTGAGGGATGGCTCTGCAGCGGGTTTAATATTATCAATCAAAACAACGGCGCTCCGACAACTTTCCAGGTTGACAACATTCGGGCAGTCGTGCCCGAGCCGGCGTCGCTGTCCCTTATCGGGTTGAGCGGCGGTCTGCTGCTGGTGCGGCGTCGACGACAGATGAAAAGCTAAGCGGGGGAAATCCCGCGGACGATACACCCGTTCCCGGCCTCCACGGGCGGCGGTTTGGTCAGACTCCAAACCGTCCCCCTTTTTGTTGCGCTAGGATTGATCCGAAATAAATGAGCGCCGCCCGCGCTCGGCGGGCGTCGGGAAATGTTCATGCTCTGGCGGCCGCTTTTTCTTCGTCCGCGGCCGCGGACGTTGTGATCGGCTCCCACGCATCGGTGTACAGATTGGCCAGCGCGACCCAACCGGCGGTCTCGGCCGATTGGAACGCCGGCTGGTCCCACAGATCGATCCGCACCCGATCCACCAATTCCGACAGCAACATGCCCCGGATTTGCCGAACCAACGGGCCGCTGAAGGCTTCGTGTCGAAGGAGATTGCTGACCAGCACCAGCCGATGGGGACGAACGAAATTCACGCTGTTGGCGATTCCCGTGGCCAGCAGTTCCAGCATCTTTTCAAGCGCCCGGAATTTGTCCGGCCGCGGCCAGGGCCGATTGCAGGGTCATTCCCTTCGGCAAACCGTGCCGCCGCAGGAACCCGGTCGAACAGATCACCTCCAGGCAACCCGTTTGTCCGCAATAACATCGATCGGTTTCCACCGGCATCCGAGTGTGGCCCAGTTCATTGCACGCCATCACGCAGCCGCGATTGGGCCGGCCCTCAATGAGCATCGCCGCCCCCATCGATCCGTCGACGAAGCCGACCAGCAGCACATCCTGGCTGGTTTCCGCGCGGTGCGTCAGCATCCAGCGGACCGCCAGGGCCTGCATGTCGTTGGCCAGTACGAGCGGACATTTGGCGGCCGCGTCGTAAATCGGCTGGAGAGAAATGGCCCGCTGATCGGGAATGGCCGAACTCATCAGAATCTTATGGGCGTCGGCGTCGATCAGCCCCGCGGCGCCCAGGCCGATGCCCAATGTTTGATCGTCCACCATCTTTTCCAGCATTGAAGCCGCCGTCAGTATCATGTGCTGGGGCCGAGTCACCTCCCGGCGAATCTGTTTGCCGATCAGGTTCCCGTACAGGTTCAACCGGCAGACTTCGATGGCGTGCTGGGCAATCAAAACGCCCACCACGTGCCGTCGTTGAGGATCGAGTTCCAGCGGAATCCGTGGCCGGCCTCCGCTGGAGGGTTCCGCGCGGCACTCTCGAAGCAGCCCCCGCTCAATGCAGTCCGCTGACGACGGTTCCCACGCCATTTGGCGTCTGGCCCGATTGCTCGTGAAGTTCCCAACGGCTCAGCCGTCTCTGGCGCCACAGGATTTGAATGATTTCTTTTTCGCGGTCGTCTAGCACAATCACTCCTTAGCGCCGTTGCGGTCACGATGCGCGTTGATAGGGCATTTTACGCGACTTTCTATCATTTTCCGGCTTTTTTATCATGCCGTTAACAAAAGACCAGTGCAAGTCTTGGTTCCGAGGCTCACTTCGCCTCGTTTAACCGGAAATTCTAGGCCAAATTGACGGTTGAGGGAAATATCCGCAATAGTGCCGGCCGGTGCGAATTGGATGCATTTATCTTGACACTTTTTACTTATTGATATAAAAAGTGGCTGCGGATTCGCGAGAGGGTGTCATGGCCATCCATGGTCTTAAAGAGCATGTGAAAACACGCATTTGTTCGGATGCCAAAGAGGCCAGCATTGGCGTTGCCGCTGAGATCGCCGCATTGATCCGCCGGTGCGCCGAGGAGGGGCGGCAATGCGTCCTGGGCTTGGCGACGGGATCGACGCCGGTATCCGTTTACGCGGAATTGGTCCGCCGCCATCAACAGGAGGGACTTTCGTTTAAGAATGTCGTCACGTTTAATCTTGACGAATATTATCCCATGCCAAAGGAATCGCCCCAGTCCTATTGGCGCTTCATGCATGAACATCTGTTCAGTCACATTGATATCCCGGCGGCCAACATCCATATTCCCGATGGCGAACTTCCTTTCGATAAAGTGTCGGGCTACTGCGAACAATATGAGAAGGCCGTTGAGGAAGCAGGCGGGATGGATCTGCAGTTGCTGGGAATTGGGCGAACAGGGCACATCGGGTTCAACGAGCCCGGATCGGGTCGTGATTCGCGTACTCGCCTGATAGCGCTCGACAAAGTCACGCGTCTGGATGCCGCTTCGGATTTCTTTGGGGAGCAGGATGTTCCGCGCCGCGCGATCACGATGGGCGTGGGAACGATTCTAGCGGCCAAGCGCGTGATCCTCATGGCGTTCGGAGAAGGCAAGGCGGCCATCGTCGTCGCCGCCGTTGAAGGGCCGCTGACGGACTCCGTTGCGGCGTCGTTCCTGCAGGAACACCCCAACGCCGAAGTGATCCTGGACGAGGCCGCCGCGGCGCGCCTGGCCCGCCGTCAGTCTCCATGGTTGTTCGGCAAGGTTGCCTGGGATCGAAAGGCGATCAACAAAGCCGCCATCTGGCTGGCGCGCCGGACGGAAAAAGCCATCCTGAAGCTTACCGACGAAGATTACAACGAGGGGGGGTTGCAGGACCTGCTGGCCGCCCACGGACCGGCCTACAACATCAATGTCGAGGTATTTCGAAGCTTGATGGAGACCATCACCGGATGGCCCGGTGGAAAGCCGGTCGATCGCAAACGCCCCGGCGACATCGATCGGCCGAGCGACACCATGTTTCCCAAGCGCGTTCTGGTCTTTTCGCCGCACCCCGATGACGATGTCATTTCCATGGGTGGAACCTTGATCCGCCTTGCGGATCAGGGCCATGAGGTTCATGTTGCTTACCAGACCTCCGGCAACATCGCCGTCTTTGATGCCGATGCGATCCGCTACGCCCACTTCGCGGCCGACTTGATGAAGATGTTCAGGCTCGAGAGCAAGGCGGCGCTGAACATCGGCGATCGGATCGAAGCAGCGGTGAGCAGCAAAAAGCCGGGTCAGCCCGACGCCCGCGAGATGCAGACAGATCAAGACCCTCATCCGCCGTAGCGAAGCCGTCGCCGCGGGCCGGCAGGCCGGCATCCCCGCCGATCGCCTGCATTTCCTGGATATGCCGTTTTACGAGACCGGCGCTGTTCGCAAGAAGCCGATCAGCGAAGCCGACATCAAGATTATTGAGGACCTTCTGCAACAGCTCCGCCCTCACCAAATCTACGCGGCCGGAGATTTGTCCGATCCGCACGGAACGCACCGCGTCTGCCTGACCGCGATTCTGGCGGCGATCGACCGGATAAAGGATCATCCCTGGTTCGAGCACTGCGAAATCTGGCTGTATCGCGGCGCCTGGGAGGAGTGGGAGCCCGAGCAGATCGAAATGGCCGTCCCGCTTTCGCCGCAGGAACTTCTGCGCAAGCGGTTGGCGGTATTCAAGCATCAGTCCCAGAAGGACAAGGCCATGTTTCCGGGCGTGGACGAGCGCGAATTTTGGCAACGTGCCGAAGACCGCAATCGCGCCACGGCGTTGCTCTATGATAAACTCGGCTTGGCCGAGTACGAAGCAATGGAAGGGTTCGTTCGATGGTTTGCCCATGAACGGCCTTTCACGGAGACTCATCACGAGAACCTAAATGATCGCGCTAGGAATTGACATAGGCGGAACAGCGGTGAAGGCGGCCGCTCGCAAGGACGGTCGAGTACTGTGGGCCGCCCAAAGTCCGTTCTACGCCAATCCCAACACGGAAGATTCTGCGCCGCCATCCGTCAGACGGTGGCCGGCCGGCTGACCGATTTGCACACCATTGGACTGTGCGTTCCCGGGCTTTACGACAGTGCCAGCCGCACCATCTCGATGGCGGTGAATGTGCCGGGATTGGTGGGTATTCCGCTCGATCAGTTTGTTCCCGATACTCTGGGACTGATCGTCAGTGGGATCGCGAGAATTCTGAACGATGCCCGGGCCGCGGCCCACGACATCTATTCGATCCGGCAACCGAAAGGACGCCTGCTGGTCCTGGCGTTGGGCACGGGCGTCGGCAGCGCGGTTCTGGACAACGGCAAGCCGTTGATTGTCGAGGAAAGCTCGCCGGGACATCTAGGACAGATCGATGTGTCCGTCCCGGGTCATCAGGTGATAGGCCCCGATGGCGGCGCCGGCGGACTCGAAGGATATGTCGGCGTCGCGGCATTGAGCCGGCGATACGGAAACGACGTTTCCGCCGCGTTGGCGACGTTCAAAGGTGACGAGCCACCGATGCTTGCCCTGGTGCGGGCGATCCGAATCTGCCATGCGATTTATCGGCCGCATCATATCTGCCTCTGCGGCGGAATAGGCATTCGCCTGCGGCATCTCGTTCCGGTTCTGCGCGAGAAAATAGAAGCGAATTTGACGAGCCTGGCCAGGCCGGGGTGGACCTTTACCACCGGCGACGATGACTTCCACGCGGCCCGAGGCGCGGCGGCCCTGGCGGGAAGTCGTTCCGGGGCTGACGCTCTCTAGTCCGCCCCGACCTTTCCGATTTTGCAATCCAAACCTTGGCCGCCGGGCGCAGCGCCCGGCATTTCGCGGCGGCGCTGGAAGTTCGGAGTCGGATGCGACATAGTGAATAACGCCCGTGAATAGTGACGACGCAATACAACTGGGAAGGCGGCAGCATCAGGCCGGCCAACTGGCGGCGGCTGAGAGAATCTATCGCCAAATCCTGGAGCACGAGCCGAATCATCCCGAGGCGCTGCATTTGTTGGGGGCGCTGGCCGGTCAACGGGGCGATCGCGACGTGGCAATCGATTTGATCCGTCGGGCGATCAAATGCAGGCCGGACTTTCCTGAAGCGAACAGGAATCTGGCCGCTCTGCTGGCTCAAAAGGGGCAATTCGACGAGGCGATCTCGATTTACCGCAAAATTCTTCAGGCTCGTCCGAATGTTGCCGAGCTTCATCGGGAGTTGGGCGCGGTTCTCGGGGCCGGCGGACGACTTGAAGAAGCAGCCGCTTCGTTTTTCAGTGCGGTCCAGGCTCAGGCCGGACGATGCGGAGGCGCACAACGATCTCGCAGGCGTTTTCACAATCATGAATCGTTTTGACGATGCGATCGCCGCGTGTTCACAGGCGATCGCGCTGAGGACCGGATTTGCCGAGGCGCATTATAATTTGGGCAATGCGCTGCGGGGGAAAGGAATGATGGACGCGGCCCTGTCGGCCTTTGCCAAGGCCGTCGAACTCAAGCCCGATTGGCCGCAGGCGCACTCCAGCTTGGCGGAGATTCACCGGCGCCGGGCGAATCGACGAGGCGTTGGCCGCATATCGCCGCGCCCTGCAACTCAATCCGGATTACGCCGAGGCCCACAACAATGTCGGCAACATACTTCGCGAAATGGGCAAGATGGAAGCGGCGATCGGCGCATATTTGAGGGCGGCACGGCTTCAGCCCGACAACGCCGTACCCCATTTCAATTTAGCTCAAGCGCTCCAGGCTGCGGGTCGATTTGAGGAGGCCTTGGCGGCTTACGGCAAAGCCTTGCTGGCAAAGCCCGATTACTTCGAGGTCCTGGCGAATGTGGCGATCATTCTGGCGAGCTTGCAGCGGTTCGACGAGGCGCTGGCGTCTTACGCGAAAGCCGCGGCGCTGAAACCGGATGCCTCCATCACGCATCAGGCGATGGGCGAAATCCTGTTGCATAAGCATGACTCGGCCGCGGTTGATTATTTTCGCCGGGCCGTGGCGGTTGATCCCGACCTTTTCTCGGCCTGGAATGGACTGGGCCTGGCGCTGCGGGCGCAGGGCAAGTTTGATGAAGCCGCCGATTGCTTCCGGCGCATGTTGGCAATCCGTCCAAACTCGGCAATTGCCTACAACAACTTGATCAGCACCGGCCGGCTTGTCATGGAGCCGGCAGAGGTCCAGCGCCTCAAGACATTGCTCAGTCAACCTGATTTGTCCACGGACGACCGCGTTGCCGCGGGGTTTGCCCTTGGCAAGGCGCTCGACGACGCCGATCGCTTCGACGACGCTTTCGCCTGCTACGCGGAGGCGAATTCACTGATGAAACAATTACGGGCGACAGCGGACGAACTCTATGACCCCGCCGCATTTCACCAACAAATTGACCGATTGATTGATATATTTACGGCCGGGTTCTTCAAGGAAAGACGCCAATGGGGCGAGCCTTCGGAGCTTCCGGTGTTCATCGTTGGAATGCCGAGGTCCGGCACGAGCCTGGTGCATCAAATCGCGGCGAGCCATCCCCAGGTCCACGGAGCGGGCGAACTCAAAGATATTTCCTGTATAGCGAATGGCCTCGGTGGAGCTAACGCAAGAAGCGCCGCCCTGGGGTGGGATCGTGAATTGTTGAGACAGGCGGCAAAGCATCACATTCAACACCTGCAAGAAATGGATGCGGCAGCGACGCGGGTCATCGACAAGCTGCCGGACAACATTTTCCTCCTCGGCTTGATCGGCGTCCTTTTTCCCGGGGCACGGATCATCCTCTGTCGGCGCGATGCGCGACACCTGTCTGTCCTGTTATTTTCAATGGTTCGCCACCGGCAACACGTTTTCATTCGATTTGGCCGACTGCGGGTGCCAGTACCTGGGAATTGACCGGTTGATGGCTCACTGGCTGCAAGTTCTCCCACTGGCCATGCTTGAGGTCCAATACGAAGACGTGGTGGCGGATTTGGAGGGACAAAGCCGGCGGCTGATCAATTTTCTGGGCCTCCCGTGGGACCCAGCCTGCCTTGATTTCCACCGCACGCAAGGCACGGTCCTGACATCCAGTGTCTGGCAAGTCCGCCAGCCAATCTACACAGGCTCCGTCGGCCGCTGGCGTCATTACGAGCGGCACCTGGGCCCGCTGTTGGAAGTGCTGAAAGACGTCAGGCTCGGCGTAAGCCGTGCGAAATCGGAGTGACAAGACACCAGTTGAACTTTTCGTCGGTTTCTGCTCTGAAAACCAGGTTTTTCGGAATTCGGCTGACCGGTGCGCAGCTAACTCGACATGAAGGGGCCACGGAGTTGAGGGAGTGACCAGACCTCCCAAAACTGCTTCGCGCCTCGGCGGCCTCGTCCGGTCGCAGAGAGCGGCCAGGTTCCTGGATGCGACGCCCAACCAAGTGCCATCCCGCGATACTTGCAACTGATAAATCGTCGGATTTCCGGGCAGCTTAAGGATCTCTCGCGTTTCACCAGCCGAAAGGTCCATGCGATTAATACTGCAGCCGCACGCGAAAAGTAGAGCCGATGATCAACTTCTTCGGCCATCGCGTGAATGTGGCTGGGAACATAAACCGAGGCGTCGTAGGGAATATTGTATCTCCAGACAGCCAATGGCATATTTGCCCCCGTCTGTTCGCGGGACGGCCGACCATTCATACACGCGTAGGCCCAGACTTGTTCCGCAAAAAAGCCAGCGGCCGTCGCGACTGAAACCGACGCTGAGCACGGGCTCTCTTGCCTGCGGGGGATCGGGCGGCAACCGTCCTTCCTTCAGTGCGACGAGGTTTGCCCTGAGTTCGGCCATTTGCTTTTCCGTGGCCTCCCTCGCGCGTGCCAAGTTCTCCTCTGAGAATTCTTCGCCTTTCGAGCGCCCGGCCATTTTGCGGGCCATCTGCTCGAACTTTTCGATCGCCGCTCGCTGGTGCTTTTCCACCTCGTTAATGTCGATGGCCTTCATTTTCGAGCGAAACATCTGTCGGTATGCGGCTGCCTGGACGTGCTGGCCACCGATGAATAAATCGCGCCAATGTGGCTCACCCTCCACCGAGATCAGCCCGAGCGTGTTTCCAGCCATGGCGATCCAATCTCCCGACGGATGGAATGCGGCGTTGCGATGCGACTTTGCGGGCAGCGCAAAAAGCCTGTTGCCGTCCATCGCGTTGGACACGACAATTTCCTGTCGGGATGCATGCACAACGCATGCTCCGTCGGCAGATAGCGCGACGCTGATCGCCAAGTCATGTTCGGGGATCTCTGCCACTTGCTTCGGCTGGCTCGATAACGAATCCCATATTTGCACACGATCACCCGCTGCCAGCGCGATCCTTTGGGCAGTGGCGTCACTGGCGATTCCCGTCACGTGGGGCGGTGTGTCCAAGAAGATTGGTTTGCCCGCTTCCCAAGGTTGTTGGTATGCCGACAACTCGATGGTGTGCTTGATGTGATCTGGCCAAGCCACCAAGAACCCGTCGCCCGAGCAGCACCCGTATGCAATCTGTTCCTTTCGCTCATCGTGGAGCAGGAGAAAGCCGTCGTCCTTGAGCTTCCTTCTGGCTTCTTTGACTTGCGTTTGCTCTCTCCGTGCGTTGCTTTTCTCCAGCTCAACGCGCGCGGCGGGGATTTCCTCGAATTGGCGCCAGCCCGTAACACGCCCGTGGTCCTGCTCCTTTAGATACTCGTATGCTTGGACCGCATTGGCGATTTTCAGCAGCTTCGCAAATTCACCCAACCGTTCAGACTCAAACGCCGGCTTCTCGTCATCCCGCGCGAGCAGCGCGCTCAAACGGGTGACACGGTCCTGAATCAAAGGACGAAAGACCTCCGGATTCCCGACCATCTTTTCCTCTGAATCTCGGTTTTGTTCGCCGAAGCATCCGGGAGCGGACCAGTACGAGTCGATTGGATGGCGGTTGTGGTAAAGCCAGTAAGCAAATATGTCGTCGTCGTGAACAAGCAGATGAAGAACGTAGGCGTCGGTTAATCGAGCCACCTCCTGACCGACCTTTTCGTCTTGGCCGTTGTTTTCCGGATATATGCCGACCCAATCATCTATCACGGGGCCGATGAGCAAGCGAATCTTCATCGCATTCGCAACTTGCTCCGCAACGGCCCTGACGGCGCCGCGATCGCCGGACCGGACCTGCACTGAACCATAGTGTCCGCCCATATTCCGCTTTCTCTGCTAACATGTCCCGAGCAGCAACCATTTCACCGTGAAACAGTGCGCATGTCACGTCCATTGGCATGCGCAACGCAGGGTTCAAATCCTGCCACTTGGTCGCCATAAGTTCTGATTTTACGCTGATTTTTCCAATATTCGTCGAATCGTAGGGAGTGATGTAAGCGATGATCAGGCGGATGATTGGGATCAAAATCTCGCCGAGGCGAATTTTTGTCCCGTCAAATCGGGGTGACAAGATTTGAACTTGCGACCTCTTGGTCCCGAACCAAGCGCTCTAAACCAAGCTGAGCTACACCCCGGTCAAGGCGTGGCAGAATATCAGCATTTTCCGAAAGATCAAATCGGCGTCGGAGATCGCATCATCTTCCCCATTGCCCGAAGTGGATCCTCAAGCTCAGTTGCGGCGTTTAAATTCACAACTTCTCCACTCGGCGTGTGTGCCGGCCTTCTCCCCAGGGCGTGCCCAGGAAAATCTCCACCATCCGGCGAAAATGCAAACTTCCCTTCATCGGCAACGCGAGGAATAGTCCGGGGGCGGATTGCACGCGGCGCGCGGCGCAGGTGTCAAGCATGGAACGCATTGTTGGTGAATCATTCGGCGGCAATGTGGGCTCCTTTTTCCGCCACCGAGCGGCGCATCAGCAGGACCAGGAAAACCATCACGACCGCGATGGCCGCCGAGACCCAGAACACGTCAAAGTAAGCCAGCGATGAGCCTGCTGGTTGCGCAATTGTTCCAGCGCCTGCAAGGTCATTTTCCGCGACAGGGGAGCATCGCCGGTGTGTTGCAGGAAGAATGCCTGGCCCTGCTGAGGAACTGGCTGACGGCCGGGTTGAGCGGGTCGAGGTTCTCATTGAGGCGCAGCGTGTGGAATTGCTCGCGGCGTTCCTGAATGGTCTGGGCGACGGAAGTCCCGACGCTGCCGCCTTCGTTGCGCAGGAGGGCGAGCAAGCCGACGGCCGCGCCGCGCAGTTCCCGGGGTATGTACAGAAACGCGGCGACGTTCAGCGGGGCGAAATCATCGACAGGCCGGCGATGACCACCACGCGCGGCCAGACCACCTGCCAGGGGCCGATGTCCAGGTTCATCTGCGACATCCAGATAATTTCCGACCGCCAGCACGAGCAGGCCGGCGGCCATGAGATAGCGGGCATCGACGCCCCGCGCCAGCAGCATGCCGACGATGAACAGCATCATGACCGCGCCGATTCCCGCGGGCGAGAGGACCAGGCCCGATGTGGTCGCGTCGTAGCCGAACAGCGACTGCAGCAAGCGCCGGAAGGGTGGTCGTGTTGGCATAGAGCACGCCGATACGCGCAGAAAATGATGATGCAGCAGGAGCGGAAATTTCTGTCGAGCAGCGTGCGGAAATTGATCAGCGGATTGGCGATCCGCATCTCGCGATAGATCAGGCCGGACAGGCAGAGCGACGAACAGAATCAGGAGCGTCTGCACGCGAAAGAACGGATCGCCGAGCCAATCCCATTCCTGGCCTTTGCTGAGCATGATTTCCCAGCAGACCATGGTGACGCTCAGCAGGCACAGGCCGAGCATGTCGAAACGCTGGGGGTGCTTCGCGCATCTTGGCGCGTTGCGGCCTTGAGATAATCCGGGTCCGTCACGACGGCGTGGCACAGAAGCAGGGCGAGCAGTCCGACGGGCAGATTCAGATAAAAAATCCATCGCCAGCCATAGTTGTCGGTGATGTAGCCGCCGAGCGTCGGGCCGACGACCGGCGCGAGCAGCGCGGCGATTCCGAAGATCGTCATGGCCGCGCCTTGCTTCTCCGGCGGGAAAGCGTCGAGCAGAACTCCCTGGCTGGATGGCTGCAATCCGCCGCCGGCCAGTCCCTGCAGCACGCGGAAGGCGATCAGCGCGTTCAGGCTCGTGGCCATGCCGCAGAGCGCGGAGGCGAGCGTGAAGACGGCGATGGACAGCAGAAAATAATTCCGCCGGCCGAGCCGCGCGCCGAGCCAGCCGGAGATCGGCAGGATGATCGCGTTGGCGGCGAGATAGCTGGTGATGACCCATTCGCTGTCGGTGACCGGCGCCGACAAGCCCGCCGGCGATGTAGCGCAAGGCGACGTTGGCGATCGTCGTGTCCAGCACCTCCATGAAGGTCGGGATCACCACCGCCGACGGCGACGAGCCGGGGATCTGATCGTCCGCCGCGGCATGGTGGAATTTCGATCGCCGCCGGCCGTCATGGCTGGGTCTCCGGCTCGGTGGTCGTGAGCCGTCGTCGGCAGATAGGGCTGCAAGCACCTTGCCCGCGTCCGGGCCGGTGGGCGCTTCGTTGACGTGGACGTACGGCGTCACCGACAAACCGATGAACAGCGGCATCTTGTCCGGGTCGTAATCCACCAGGTCGATGCGCACGGGCAGGCGCTGCACCACCTTCACGAAATTCCCCGTCGCGTTTTCCGCCGGCAGCAGGGCCAGCGTCGAGCCGGTGCCCATGGTGAAGCCGGAGATGCGGCCCTTGAAGCGCTGCGCGGCTGCCGTACATGTCCACATCCAGATCCACCGGCTGGCCGATGCGCAGGTCGGCGAGTTGCGTTTCCTTGAAATTGGCGTCGACCCAGATTTCCGTCAGCGAGCGGATGGCCATCAGGCTTTGCCCGGCGATCACGTTGTTGCCGGGATTCACGTCGCGCCGGGTGACGACGCCGTCGATCTCGGCCACCACGTCGCAATAGCGCAGATTCAGCTTGGCCTGATCGAGATCGCGCTGGGCCTGGGCCAATTTGGCCTCGGCCTGTTTGACGGCCGGCGCGTGCATGAGAAGCTTGGCGTAGATGCGATCGATGTTCCCCTCGGATCGCGCTTGTAGAAGTTGGCGATCATCTGCTTGGGCGTCATGTTGAACGAATCGGTCACACGCCAATTTGCGAGGCCGCCTGGATCAGGCTGTATTGCGCCTGCCGCACCGAGGAGAAGGTTTGATCCAGATCGGGCGGCACCTGGGTGAGGTCGTCGCCGGTTTCGGGCTTCGGCGGAAGGCCCAGCGCGACGCGAACCTGGTAGACGCCCTGCAGCGCTTCCTCGACCTGCGCCTGCGCCACCAACAGCGCTTCCGTGCGGGCGTCGAGATCCTCCTTGCGAGACCGCGCCGGATTTGACCAGCGGCACGGCCCGGTCGTAATCGGCCTGGGCCTTGGCCAACGTCGGCCTTCTGCGATTCCAGCGTGGCGACCTTCGATCGCAGCAGCGCGATCTGGTTGTCCACATCCTCGATGGCGTGTTCGAGGCCGAATCGCAAGCTGCGCGTCTGGCCTTCGATGCCGCGGACCTGCGCCTGCGCGGCGACCAGATCGGCCTGCGCGGCGTCGACGGCGGCCTGGGCGATGTTGACCTGCACCTGGTACGGCTCCTTGTCGAGCTGCACCAGCAGGTCGCCCTTGTGGACGCGATTGTTGTCATCGACCAGAACGCGCACGACCTGCCCGGCACCCGCGGCGCGACGAACGTGACGTGGCCGTTCACGTAAGCATCGTCCGTCGAAACGGTGTTCAGAGCGTTGTGAACCCAGGGAGCGGCCGCAAGAACGGCAAGGGGAACCGCCACGCCGCCGATCATCCAAAACAGCCACTGCCGCCTGCCGGGGCGGCGAACGGCGACCGAGGTTGCCGGCGCCGGTTGCGCCGGCGAAGCCGTGTCCGCAGCGGGCGTAGCGATGCCGGCCGTTGCCTCAACGGGTTTCCCCGACGGTTGAGATGCGACCGCATCTGTGGTCACGGTTCGAAGGCTGTCATCCGTCATCGCATGTACCCTTCATCGGGAACCAGGGCTGAAAACGGGAGCGACTCGGACATTTAGCTCGGTCCGCGGGCTTTGATCGCTTGGATCCTCACGTCCCGCGTTCGAATTCGCGCAGCTTCTCCACTCGGCGCGTGTGCCGGCCTTCGCCCCAGGGCGTGCTCAGGAAGATCTCCACGATCCGGCGAATCTGATCTTCGCTCAGCAAGTCCGTCCCCAGGCACAGCACGTTGCAATGATTGTGCTCGCGGGCGCGGTGGGCGGTGATCTCATCGTGAACCAGACCGGCGCGGATGTCGCGCACTTTGTTGGCGGCCACCGACATGCCGATGCCGCTGCCGTCGAGGAGGATGCCCATCTCGTGCGTGCCGTTGGCGACCGCCTGGGCGGCGGGGATGGCGTAGTCGGGATAATCCACCGCCGCCACGCTTTCGCAGCCGAAATCCTGCACATCGTGTCCCAGCTTTTTCAGCATGGGGATCAACTTCTTCTTGGCTTCGAAGCCGCGATGATCGCAGGCGATGGCTATGTTCATCCGAATCTCTCTAATGTCATGGCACGACCGTTTGTGCCAGGCGCTTTTCGATCAGGTTTTTGAGTTGGTCGGCGACCTGCGTGTAAAGCGACAGATCGCCGCCGATTGGATCATCGATGTCCCGCTCGGGATCAAGGGCCGACACTTTGGCAGCCGCACCCGGCACGAGCGAGGAGACGGCATTGGCATGGCTTCGGCTCATCGTGTAGATAAAATCTGCCTGGTGGATCAGTTCAACGCTTAGCGGCCGGGACCTATGCCGGGACAGATCCAAACCCATCGCCCGCAGCGCCTCCACCGCCTGCGGCGCGGCCGGGGAGCCCGGCATCGCGAAACTTCCGGCCGACGTCACGCTGATCCCGCGCTTCTCCAGGTCCTGCGGCAATATCGAAAGTCGCTCGGCCAGATAGCGCCGCGCGATGGCCTCGGCCATCGGAGAGCGGCAGGTGTTTCCGCTGCACACGAACAGGATGGTCGTGCGGAGCAGGCGATCGATAATTCGCTCATCATACACTCCCGCTTTTTTTTCTTCTCCTTTTCCTTCTTCTTTTTCTTTTTTCTCTCTTCCTTTTCTCCTTTTTTTCTCCCATCACGCATGTTTCCGCTCACACGAACAGGAAGGTTGTGCGGAGCAGGCGATCGATAATTCGCTCATCATACACTCCGGACCGGGCAATTTCGTAAGAATTTTCCTTGATGCGAACCAGGGTGGACGGTTTGGAGAACCGCGGCGGCCCGGCATCGAAAACCGCTTCCACACGCGAAAGAATCTCTTCAGGCAAATCGCCGATGCGCCGAATGCTTTGCCCGGCGGAGGTCAAGGCGACCGGCTCCTTCACCCGGCCGACAACGTCCGCGAACACGGCATGATCGGGACACCGCAGGGCAATCGACGCGCCGTCGTATAAATCCTCCTCCGCGACCGACAGATTCTGCGCCACCTTCCGTCGCCGGGATTGGGGCACGTCGAAGATCAACCCGATCGGGCCGGGCCAGAGTTTCGCATCGCTCGCCGCGCAAATCGTTTACGTGATCGAGATATCGAAGGGCGTCTTCCGCGCGGGCGACGTGCACCGTGAACGGTCGGGCGGCCGTGGAATGGCGAAGCTCGGTCAGATGAGCGTGGGCTTGCGGATCGCTCAGTGCCCCGGCCACGCCGTAGACCGTCTCCGTCGGCAACACCAGAAGTTTGCCCGCCGATAGCAGTTCCGCCGCACGCTGGACTTCCTCAGCATAATCGGGCGCTCCGAGGATTTGCACAATCTGTGCCTGCATAAATCCTACACAAAAGACCTCGGCGGATTATCTGGCCATGCCGTCGTTTGTTCAAGGCGGCCAAAACGCCGGATTCTTGGCATCAAAGGATAGGCGGCAACGTCATACTTCGACAAATGGCCCTGGACCGAATCTGGTAGGATATTGTTATGACCGTGGAAGCGCCGGTTATCGCGGATGTGCGACCGCTGGTGGATACGCTGCTGGCCGAGGCCCTGCGGCAGCGGGTATCCGATGTGCATGTCGAGCCGGGACTGGACGCTTACGAACTGCGTTTTCGCATCGACGGTGTTCTGGACACGCATCGCCGGATCGACCCCGCCGTCGGACGAGCGGCGGTGGGGCGGCTGATGGTGATGGCCAAGCTGCTCACCTATCGGCTGGATGTTCCGCAGGAAGGCCGGCTTTCCATGCTGATCGGTTCGGAGCGGCCCGTAGAATTGCGCCTGTCGGTGATGCCCACCATCCACGGCCTGCGGGCGGCGGTGCGGATGCCGGCGGAGCGCGTCCAGCCGGCCGTCCTCGAAGACCTGAATCTGCCACCGGGCGTCCTGAAGGGGATCACGGATTTTGTCGCCGCCGATTGCGGGATGATGATCCTGACCGGTCCCGCCGGGTCGGGAAAAACAACAACCATTTACGCATTGCTCCGTCAAATCCTGCGGACCCGATCCGGACTGAGCATCGTTGCATTGGAAGACCCGGTCGAGCGGGTCTTGCCGGGCGTCACGCAGATCGAAGTTTCTCCGTTCGGCAGCCTGACGTATGAAAAAGCGCTGCGCAGCATTCTTCGTCAGGATCCGCAGGTATTGATGCTGGGTGAGATTCGCGATGCCGCGACGGCATCGCTGGCGGTTCAGGCGGCGCTGTCGGGCCATCGGCTGGTCACGGCCCTCCACGCCGCCACGCCAGCGGGGGCACTGGCACGGCTTCTGGAGATGGGGATCGAGCCGTACCAAATCACCAGCAGCATTTACGGCATCGTCGCCCAGCGGCTCATCCGGCGTAAATCCACCAGCGGCGAGGGATATCACGGCCGCGCGCCCATCGCCGAGTTTGTGGCGATGGACCAAGCTCTGAAAAAAGCCGTCATGGATCGCGGCGATGCCGACGCACTGGCGAATGTTTATCGCCGCCAGGCCGGGTATCGAAATTTATATGATGTCGGACAAGCATTGGTGCAGCAAGGAATTACAGACGATGCAGAACTCGGCCGGGTGATTGATCTGAGCAAGCAGGAGCCTGCGAATGGCCAGCACCGCTGAAATTTCGGCAGAGCTTTCCGTCAATAGATCGGAGCAGCCGATGGCTTTGGATCTTCAATCGATTGCCGAGCCGCGCGAGGATGATTTCGCCTTGCTGCGGCGTTACGCGGGATTTGGCGATCCGCAGGCATTCGCTCAGATCGTGCAGCGATATGCCGGGTTTGTGTATGCGACGTGCCTTCGCGTTATAGGGGATGGTTCACGGGCGGAGGACCTTTCCCAGGAAACATTTTTCCGCCTGATGCGCCGGCCGCATGAGGTCAGACAAAACCTCGGCGGCTGGCTGCATCGTACCGCGACGCATTTGGCGCTCGATTCGCTTCGCAGCGAAACCTCCCGCCGCCGTCGCGAGATTGTCTACAGCAAGAATTGCGATCACGACGCCTCGAGTTGGGCGGAGCTTTCGCCATCGGTGGATCAGGCGCTGACCGATATGCCGGAGGAATTGCGCACGCTGCTCGTGGAGCATTTCCTGCTCGGCAAATCGCAGGCCCAACTCGCGATGGAAGCGGGGCAGTCCCCTTCAACGGTCTCCCGGCGAATGCATCAGGCGCTGAACGAGTTGCGAGAACACCTGCGTCTCAAGGGCGTTTACGCCCTGCCGGCAGCGCTGGCGGGATTGTTGTGCCACGTCGCGGCCCGGCAGGCGCCGGCCAGCCTCGTGCGCGAACTCGGCAAGATGGCCATGGTCAGCGGCGCTACGGCCGCCGCCCGCACCGCCCAGTTTGGATCGCCCAATCCCCTGCGTCATCCACCGTCGCCCCGCCTGATGTCGCGGATGGTCTCCCCGCCCATGGTTCTGGCTCTGGTGGGAATGATCGGAACTCTGATCCTGCTCCAATTGCTCGGTTTTCTGTGGGGATCGGCGGCCGCTCGTCCAGTTCAGCCTGAAGACCAGCCGCACCTGAAAACCAGCCAGGCCAGCGCGATGGTCATCTGGGGCGGCGACGCGTTTAAGCAGGCCCGTTTTCAAAAGGCCCCAGCCCCATGACCGATTCCGTCCGACCCGGCGCGACTTTTCCTACCGAGCCGTAACTCCTGACGGACAAGAGATTTCCGGCACCATTGATGCCCCCGACGAATCCGAAGCCCTGCGGCGGTTGCAATCATTGCAGCTTACGCGGATAGAGTTCGAGTCCACCGGTCCTGCCCCGCGGGCCAAGCCCCTGCGCGGCGAGGATTTTCTGGTGTTTAATCAGCAGCTCGCGCAATTAGCCGGAGCCGGATTGCCCGTCGAGCAGGGGCTTCGGCTCATCGCCGCCGAAATGCGCCGCGGTTCGATGCGCCGCACGCTCGATTTGGTTACGGCCGAGTTGGAATCGGGCAAGACATTGCCCCAGGCCGTCGCCGCTTACCGCGAAAAATTCCCGCCGCTCTACGCACAATTAATCGACGCCGGAATCCGCGCCGGGAACCTTTCGGGAATCCTGCTCAACCTCGGCCGGCACCTGACTCTGGTCCGCAAACTACAGGCGGCGCTGTGGCAAACGCTGACTTATCCGGCCATCGTCGTCGTCGCGTTCTTCGGCGTTCTTTATTTTATCCTGGTGCGTCTGGTGCCGAGATGGGAACCTATGATTGCCGGCCTTTCACACGTCAGATTCTGGGCCCGCCTCAATGGGGGGTATACCCCGCAGGACCTGGCGATTCCATGGATCACGACCGCTTTGTTTGATGTTTCGCGCTTTGTATCCGCATGGCCGATCTGGTCGATTTTCGTCGTCTTGGCGGCGCTTGTGATCGCGGCGTGGCTATTTTTGCGGGCGACCGGTCGTCACGAAGCGATCAGCGAGCGGTTGCTTTTGCCGATGCCCCTGGTGGGCGTGGTGCTGCGGCGGAACCTGATTTCCCGCTGGTGCCATGCGGTGGCGCTGGGGGTGGAGGCGGGACTGGATTTGCCCGCGGCGATCCGGTTGGCCGATGATGCGACCGCTTCTCCAAAGCTCGGCGCCGACGGCGCCGACCTGATCGCCGCCCTCGAATCCGGCCAACCCCTTTCCTCCGCCGCCGCCGGGAAGATCCTGCCGCCCACCGTCGTGGCCGCGATGGAATTTTCCGCCTCCGGCGGCGATCTGCCCATCGCCCTGCGAAGCCTCTCCCAAATGTACCAGCAACAGGCGGAACTGCGGCTGGGAACCATCCAGGCCGTGCTCACGCCCATCCTGCTGGTCGTGATCGGCGTGGCCGTCGGCGCGTTGATGGTGGCCATGTTCCTGCCGCTTCTGAGCGTACTCGCCATGATGTGAGGATGACGCACAATGTCCGACCCGGAAAAACGTCCTACCCGGCCGCAGACGAGGGCGGTTCTCGTGCTGCTGTTTGCGGGCATATCGCTTCTGGGGTTATTGCTGGCCGACGCCTTCTGGTTGAGTCCATGGGTGGACGTTCTTGTCGTGGTGACGGTCATTTCCTTCGCGATCCTGATGGTGCTCTCGTTTCGGCTGCTCTGGCAAGCCAGATACGGCGATGCGACGTACCCCGCCCCGGGCAAGATGTGGCTGGCGATTTCCCCGCTGCTGTGGGCGCTGGTGATTGTCGTGTGGCTCGTTTTGGCCGGATACACGGTGGGGCGGGTTATGCCGGAAGCGGCCCCGCTGCTCATCTACGCCCTGGTGTTCCTCGTGATCGTGTTGGTCGCCTGGTCGCGGGCGATGCAGATGGTGCGCCGGCGGCGCGTGTTGCTCATTCTGGGCAGCGTCGAAAAGGCCATGCAACTGAACCTGCCCCTGCCGCGCATGATTCTGGCCGCGGCCCAAAGCGAAAAGGGAATGCTGCGATCGCGGCTGCTGGCGCTTCACGATCGTCTCGATCGCGGCGAGCCGCTGGATCAAGCGCTCGGCCATGCCGTTCCTGAAATCCTGCCGGACGTCATCCGTGTCATCTCCGCCGGACAACAGATGGGCTGTCTGCCCCACGTCCTGGGCGGACTGATCCGCCGGCATACGGCCCGCGTCGGTCCGTCGTTTCAGGCGGTCGGGATTTACGGGATTTATCCGCTCATTATCGTTGCCATGGTGTGGTTGGCGTCGCTTTTTGTGTTCCCGAGATTCCTGGGAATCTTCCGCAGTTACCACCTGACATTGCCCCCGACCGCACGATTCCTGGTGAGTCTTTTTTCCAATCAATCGGCGTTGCTCGCGATTCTTTTCGCGGTGGTGGCCTTGCTGCCGCTGGGGCGACTGTTGGCCAAGGCGGTTCCCTCCTTCTGGCGGGTTGCTCCATTCGACGGGGCGGTGGCGGACCGGATCATCTGGTGGATGCCGGTGGCCGGCGGCTTGGTGCATGACCGAGGTATGGCCGACTTGTGCGACCTCGTCGCCGTCGGCGTCGGGATGGGACATCCCCTGACCGAAACCCTGCCCCAAGCCGCCGCCGCGCAAGCCAGCGCCGTAATGCGCCGCCGCACCACCGCCTGGGCGGAGGCCGTCGCCCAGGGACAGCCGATTTATGACGCCGCACGCTCCGCCCGAATGCCGCACCTGTTTGTTTCGATGCTGGCCACGACGCGAGACAGCGACGGGCTGGTCCAGGTCCTGGGCTTTCTCTGGCGGTATTACGAATTCCGCTTCGTTCGCGCCCGGGCGATCCTCCAGGCCGCTTACGTTCCGGCGGTCGTCTTTCTGATGGGAGCCCTCGTTGCCATTTTGGGTCTGTCCCTGTTCCAGCCGCTGACGATGCTCAGCGAGCACCTGTCCCAAAATATCCTCGGAGGATTTTGAATCATGCGCTCGCGCCGCGGTTGGGTATTGCTGGAAGTTCTGATGGGCATGATTATCGTGTCCATCCTGGGGGCGATCCTCGGCGGCGGCGCCGCCATGCACCAGCGCGGCTTGAAACATCTTGCCGATACGCGCGCCGCATCCCGCTTGGCGGAATCGGCCCTCCTGTCGATGCAGAGCGGCCAAACGCCGCACGCCGCAAGTCCCGGCGCGCCGGGACCGGCCGTTCGTGAATTATCACCGGCCGATGTCGCCGGCATGAGTTGGGTCGAGGTCCGCGCCACCGTGCACGGGCGAGCCGCCAGCCTCGTCGGCCTAGTTCCCCGAAACGCCATTCCCCCCGGCGGAGGATGACCATGCGAAATCGAGGATTTACGCTTTTGGAAATTATCATGGCGCTTTCGTTGCTGTTGATATTCTTCGGCGTCGCCGGCGAACTGTTCAAATCGACGCTGATGCTCAGTTACGACAGCCGAGAATTGTCCAACCAGAACAGCCGGATCGACTCGGCCATCTTCCAACTCCGCCGCGATGTGTGGAATGCCTCGCGGATGACGGTCAGCGGCAACAAGTCGGTCGATCTCAGCTCCAGCGACGGAATCAAAATCACCTGGAACGTCAATCTGGACAATGGCGTCACCCGAACCGACGCTCAGGGCCGCTGCGAGCGATGGGAGGGGATCGGCCAAAACTGGTCATTGGCCGCCGACGGTTCCTGTCTGACGATCGACGCAGTGACCGGCGAGATGCGATTGCCGAGTCAGATTCTCCTCTCGCAAGGAGCGCAGCCATGATGCACGCATCCCGGCGGCGATCGGGTTTTGCCATGGTGACGGCGATTTTTTTGCTGTCGTTGGTGGCCATGACGCTCACGGCTTTGAGCGCGGATTCTTCCTTGAAATCCAGCGGACGAGAATCCTTGACCAAGACGCTCAGCTTCGGCAGTTGCTCCTCGCCGGAAGCGGGATTGCCGAATCGCACCTGGAATCGGATTCGGTCGCCACGCTTTCCGTCTCATTACCCGACGCACTTCGGCGCGAGTCTGCCGTCCTGATCGTGGAAATCCGTCCCGGCGCCACGACATCGCAAAGAATCGCGGAAATCGAAGCGTCTCTGCCTCGGCGCAAACTATCGCAGCAGTTGCACTTCTCACTTCAAGGAGGCAATTGGCGCATGACCGAAGCTCAGCTTGGCGATTGACGGCATCCGTTGTATTTCCCCGGCTTTGCCCGCAAAATAACCGGCGTCCATGCGCCGCAAGCTCTACCTGGAAACCTTCGGCTGCCAGATGAACGTGCTCGACAGCGAGCTGGTTCTGGGGCAGCTTCGCGCTCACGGTTATCAATCCGTGGACGATCGCGACGAGGCCGATGTCATTCTTTATAACACCTGCTCGGTTCGCGAACATGCCGAGCAGAAGGTCTGGTCGCGCCTGGGCGAGCTGCGGGAACGCAAAGCCGACGATCCGGACCTGATCATCGGCGTCATCGGCTGCATGGCCGAGCGCGACGGCGTCAACATTTTCAGGAAACACCCGCACGTTGACATCCTCTGCGGCCCCGGCGAATTGGATCAATTGGCATCTCTGGTCCACAACGCCGCCGTCACCGCCGGCCGCGGCCGCACGCGCCAAGCGGCCCTGATGGGCGCAGCCGTACGCCGAAGCTCGACGCTGGAAGCAGCCGAGGATCGCCTGGAAATGCTCGATCTTTCCCGCAGCATCTCCCCCGGCGACGACGTGTCCCAAGCCTACGTCCGCATCACTCGCGGCTGCAACAAATTCTGCACCTATTGCGTCGTCCCCTACACGCGTGGCCCCGAAGTCCATCGCCCTCCGCAAAACATCATCGAGGAAGTGAAAAAATTAACGGCCGGCGGCGCACGCGAAGTCACGCTTCTCGGCCAGACGATCAACCATTACGCCTTTCGTCACGGCGACGGCCGCACGACGACCTTCGCCCAGCTTCTGTACGACATCCACGAATCCGTGCCCGATCTGCCCCGGCTTGCGCTTCGTCACCAGTTTTCCCCGAGATTTCACCGACGAAGCCCTCGCCGCCATGCGCGATTGCCCGCGCATCTGCCGATATCTGCACGCTCCCGCCCAGCACGGCAGCGATCGGATTCTGAGGCTCATGAACCGCGGCTACACCGCCGGCCGATACCGCGATTTTCTTTCCCGCGCCCGCGAGCAGATGCCCGATGTCTGCATCGCCAGCGATTTCATCGTCGGATTCCCAACCGAAACGGAGGATGATTTCGCCGCCACGATGGACCTGGTGCGGCAAAGCTCGTTCAAAAACTGCTTCATTTTCAAATATTCCCCGCGTCCCGGAACCGTGGCCATCGATCGCTTCGAAGACGATGTGCCGGAAGACGCCAAACGTCGGCGAAATAATCAGCTTCTGGCCGTTCAGCAGGAGGCGTCGTCGCAGTTCAATCGGCAACTGATCGGCCGGCAGGTCGAAGTCCTGGTCGAGGGCGAAAGCAAACTGGTCAGCCGGCGAGAATCGGCGGCCGCAAGCGGCGTGGAACTCGGCTGGGAAAAACGCGGCGGGGCCGCCGTCATCGAGCGGACCCAGATGGTCGGCCGGACCCGCGGCGATCAGGTCGTCGTGTTCGATGGGGATCAAACGCTCAAGGGTCGGATTCTCACCCTGCATATCACTGATGCGCGAAACCTGACGTTGTTTGGTACGCTCGAGTGATCGACGGCATGACCGACATCGGCAAACTCCTGATCTTCTTCGGCCTGATCCTGCTGGCGCTGGGCGGGGTTCTATTGCTCCTCGGCCGCATCGGCTTCCGCGGCCTCCCCGGCGACATCCAATACCAAGGCCAACACGTCCATTTTTACTTTCCGATCGTCACATGCTTGGTTCTCTCCCTATTTTTGACCGCGGTTCTCTGGCTGTGGAATTGGTGGGCCAAGAAATAGGGGAAGCCGAAATTCGATACGCTTTCCATTTTCAAAGTGTGCGGCAACCCTAAGCCCCGGATGTACATCCGGGGCTACCGGCGGCGCAAACAACCCCCGTTGTCTTGACAGAATCGTCGCTTAGAAATAACGTACCCATCGCGTTACGCCCTCGGCGGGTATCCTCCCGCCGCCGCTTTTTATTGGCGGACAGCTTTGGCGGTCGCCTACAGGAGTTGGTTCATGCAACCGGTGATGAAAATCAGCAAGTCCCGCAAGCGCAAGCGGCGCTCGCATCACGCCTTGCGGCCGATTCATTACGTACGCTGTCCCGCAATGCTCCAACGCCAAGCTTCCGCATTGCGCCTGCGACAATTGCGGGTACGTCAATCCCAAGCTGGCGCTGCAGATGGAAAATGAGCAGGCCTGAGCTGTTAAGGCTCTTATTCGCTCCCATCGAAGGAGAATGCCGGTGCGAGTTGCGGTGGATGTGATGGGCGGCGATCATGCCCCCGCCGAAATATTGCAGGGATGCTGGCAAGCCGCGCCGTTGCTCGATGCCGAGGATGCTGGTTTGCCTCGTCGGCGACGAATGCGTCATTCGCGCGCGGCCTGGACGCTTCGGCTCTGAACCCCGATCAGAAAAAGCGCTATCAAGTCGTTCCCACCACGCAGATCATCGCGATGGACGATTCGCCCGTCGAGGCGATCCGCAACAAGCCCGACAGCAGCATCGCCGTGATGTGCAATCTGGCCGCCAAGGGCGAGGCCGATGCGGTGATCTCCGCCGGCAACACCGGCGCCTGCGTCGCCGCGGCCCAGTTGCGGATGCGGCTCTTGCCCGGCGTCAGCCGGCCGGGCATCGCCGTCATTCTGCCCACGTTTCACGGCCCGGTGGTGATCTGCGATGTCGGCGCCAATCCGCGAACCCAAGCCCAAGCACCTGGAGCAATACGCCATCATGGCCGCCGCTTACGCCGCGGCCGTCTGCGGACACAAGGAGCCGCGCGTTGGCCTGCTCAGCATCGGCGAGGAAGACGCCAAGGGAAACACCCTCACCAAGCGAAGCCCGCAAGATGATGCGGGATGAGCCGCTGATCAATTTCGTCGGCAACGTCGAGGGCCGCGACCTGTTCAAGGGCGTGGTGGACGTGGTCGATCTGCGACGGATTCGTCGGAAACATCGTGCTGAAATTCACCGAGGGCATGGCCGATGGCCTGTTCCAGACGATCGCCGCGGAGATCGAGCGAAGCCGATCCCGAGCTGGTCGAGCAGTTCAAGCCGGTCATGAAGAAGATTTACGCCAACCACGACTGGCAGGAATACGGCGGCGCGCCGCTGCTGGGCGTCGACGGTTATTGCCTGATCTGCCACGGCCGGTCCGAGGCCCGGGCGATCAAAAACGCCATCCGCGTCGCCAAACAACTGACGGCCAGCCGGATCAACGAGAAGATCGTGGAAAACGATCGAAGAGTTCAATTCCGGTTGCCGAGGAAGAGTTGACCTTCGCCATGCAGACTTTTCCAGCCATTCTCGCCGGTTTCGGCAGCCAGTTGCCGGAAAAACGCCTGACCAACGACGATCTGTCGAAGATGGTCGAGACCAACGACGAGTGGATCACCCAGCGCACCGGCATCAGGGAGCGGCGGATCGCCGCCGAGCGGCGAAACCACCGCTTCCCTCGCCACCGCCGCCGCCCGCAAAGCCATCGCCTCCGCCGGTCTCGAACCCAGCGACATCGAGCTGATCGTCTGCGCCACGATCACGCCGGAAATGGTTTTCCCGTCCACGGCCTGTTTCGTCGGCGCCGCGCTGGGTTTGAACGGAATCCCCGCCTTTGACCTCTCGGCCGCGTGCAGCGGATTTATCTACGCCCTGGTGACCGGCGCGAATTTCGTCAAGGTCGGGCAGTTCCGCAATGTCCTGGTCATCGGGGCCGAGACCCTCAGCCGAATCACCGATTACACCGACCGCTCCAGTTGCATTCTTTTCGGCGACGGGGCGGGGGCGGTGGTTCTGCGGCGATCCAGCGAGCCGCGCAGGGGTCTGCTCTACAGTTCGCTCCACGCCGACGGCACCGGCGCCGATGCGATGAAATGCATGCCCGGCAGCCGGTTTCCCATCAGCCAGCAGCTGATCGCCGACCGCCAGCAGTTCATGAAGATCAAGGGCCGCGAGGTCTACAAATTTGCCGTGACCAAGTTCGAGGAGCTGATCCACGAGGCCATGCGCGCCTGCGAACTGACTGCCGATGACGTGAAGCTGATCGTTCCGCACCAGGTCAACCAGCGGATCATCGACTCGGCGATGGAAAAGCTCGGCCTGCCGCCGGACAAGGCGTTCGTCAACATCGACCGCTACGGCAATACATCGGCGGCCTCGATTCCGATCGCCCTGGACGAAGCCCATCGCGCCGGCCGATTCAAAACCGGCGACGCCGTGATTTTCGTCGCCTTCGGCGGGGGACTGACCTGGGCCAACGCGGTGGTGAGAATCTGAATGGCCGGGAAATCTCTATCATTCTCTGCCCCGGCCAGGGGGCGCAGGCCGTCGGGATGGGCAAGGCCCTGTTCGACGCCTCTTCGACCGCCCGCGACATCTTCGAAGCGGCAAACCGCGTGCTTGGCTTCGATCTGGCCTCGACTCTGTTTCTCCGGCCCGGAAGAGCGGCTCAACCAGACCGACATCAGCCAGCCGGCGATCTATGTGACCGGCATCGCCAGCTTCCGCGCAGCGGTAGAGTCCGGCCTGTTCGACGCCGCAGCCGTCACCGCCTATGCGGGGTTGAGCCTCGGCGAATACACGGCCCTGCATCTGGCCGGAGTTTTCGGATTTGAAGAGGGCCTTGCGTCTGGTCGCCGCTCCGCGGCAAATATATGCAGGAGGCGGCGGTCGCATCGCCCAGCGGCATGGTCGCCCTCATCGGCGCCGATGAACCCACCGCCCGCCGGCTCTGCCGGGAAGCGGCCGGCGGCGAAGTCCTGGTCCCCGCGAATTTCAATGCGCCGGGCCAGATCGTCGTCAGCGGCAGCGACCGCCGCCTGCCAGCGACTGGTCGCGACGCCGAGGCCGGCGGCGTCCGATCCGCTGCCGCTGAAGGTCGCCGGCGCCTTCCACAGCCCCCTGATGCAAAGCGCCGCCGACAAAATGAATGCCGAATTGGCCAGGGTAGCCTTCTCCCGCCCGGCCAAAATCGTATACTCTAATGTCACGGCCCAGCCGCACGACGATCCGGAATCGATCAAGCGGCTTCTGGTCGAGCAGATCGTTTCGCCGGTGCGCTGGGAGCAGACGATGCAGAACCTGCTTGCCGCCGGCGAAGCGCGGTTCATC
Organism: uncultured Phycisphaerales bacterium; assembly: GCA_963771925.1. Taxonomy (GTDB): domain Bacteria; phylum Planctomycetota; class Phycisphaerae; order Tepidisphaerales; family Tepidisphaeraceae; genus PALSA-1353. The sequence goes on along the minus strand of CAVYVE010000002.1, from coordinate 509,473 downwards.
GAGTTGGCGCCGGGACGAACGCTCGCCGGGCTGGCCAAGCGAATCAATCGCCGGCTGGCCGTCGAGAGCTTGGGATAGGAGCACGAGCGACTGATGACCGAGAAACGGGTAGCCCTGGTCACCGGCGGATCGCGCGGAATCGGCGCGGCCATCGTTCGCCGGCTGGCCGAGGACGGATTGCACGTCGTCGCCCTGGCGCGGAACATGGAAAAGCTGCGCCAGGTCTGCGCCGAAATCTCTGCCGCCGGCGGATCCGGCCGAAGCCGTCGCCTGCGATATCGCCGATCGCCAAGGCCCTGGCCGCCGCCGTCGAAGGCGCCGCCGAGAGGCATGGCCGCCTCGACGTGCTGGTCAACAACGCCGGCATCACCAAGGACGGGCTGCTGCTCCGCATGGACGACGAGGATTTCGATTCCGTGATCGCCACCAATCTGAAGAGCGCCTTTGTCGCCATCCGCGCCGCGGCCCGGCCGATGATGCGGGCCAAGGGCGGCCGGATCGTCAATATCAGTTCCGTCTCCGGCGTGGCCGGAAACGCCGGCCAGGCCAATTATGCCGCCAGCAAGGCCGGGCTCATCGGTCTGAGCAAATCCGTCGCCAAGGAACTGGCCGGGAAGAACATCACCTGCAACGTGGTGGCCCCCGGTTTCATCACCACGGACATGACCGACGTTCTGAGCGACCAGATCAAAGAAGGCGGTCAAGAATTTCATTCCGCTGAAGCGGTTCGGAACGCCCCAGGAAGTGGCCGCCGTCGTCAGCTTTCTGGCCAGCCCGATGCCAGTTATGTCACCGGGCAGGTAATATGCGTGGATGGGGGAATGGTGATGTGAGCGATTTGCAAAAGCGCTCGCTCACGGCTATAGTTTTCGCCACGTCCGGGCCGTGTGGTCCGGGAAGTTTTTCGCTAGGGCAGGTGGATATGGAAGACATCGATCAGAAGGTCATTGAAATTGTCAGCGAGCAGATGGGCGTGGATAAAAGCGAAATCACGCGGGAAACGCATTTTATCAACGACCTTAACGCCGACTCGCTCGATACCGTCGAACTGGTCATGGAGTTCGAGGACGAATTCGAATTGTCCATCCCTGACGAAGAGGCGGAGAAAATCCAGACCGTCGGTCAGGCGATCGACTACATCAAAGAACATTCCAGCAAATGACCGCAGGACGCCGAGTCGCGTCGTCATCACGGGTTTGGGCGTCGTCACCTCGCTCGGCGAGATCCGTCGAGCGAGATGTGGGACAATCTTTGTGCCGGCAAGAGCGGCATCGGGCCGATCACCCGCTGGGACGCCAGCACCTTCCCCACCCGCTTCGGCGGCGAATGCACCGACTTCGACGTCACCCGATACGACGTCTCCCGCTTCACCGACGAACGCCTCCAGCCCAAGCGGCTGGACCGCTTCGGCCAGTTCGGCATCGCCGCCTCCATCAGCGCCGTCAACGACTCCGGCATCGATTTCGACAAGAACCGACCGCAACCGCTGCGGCGTGCTGATCGGCAGCGGCATCGGCGGCATCGAAACCCTCGAGGAACAGAACAAAATCCTCAACACCCGCGGCATCAGCCGGGTCAGCCCGTTCACCGTTCCCCGCCTGATGGTCAATGCCGCCAGCGGAAACGTCTCGATCATCTTCCGCCTTCACGGCCCCAACACCGCCGTCGCCACCGCCTGCGCCACCGGCGCCAACGCCATCGGCGACGCCGGCCGGTTCATCCAGCACGATCAGGCCGACGTCATGATCGCCGGCGGCTCCGAGGCCGCGCTGTGCGCGCTGGGCCTCGGCAGCTTCTGCGCCGCCCGCGCCCTGTCCACCCGCAACGACGATCCCGCCCATGCCAGCCGGCCCTGGGACAAGGACCGCGACGGCTTCGTCATGGGCGAAGGCGCCGGCGTCGTCATCCTGGAAGAATTCGAACACGCCAAAAAACGCGGGGCGAAGATTTACTGCGAATTGGTCGGCTACGGCATGAGCGCCGACGCCTACCACATCACCGCCCCCGACGAACAGGGCCGCGGCGCCAGCCGGGCCATGGAGCTGGCCCTGCGGCGATGCCGGCCTGGCTTCCGATCAGGTCGATTACATCAACGCCCACGGCACCAGCACGCCCCTGGGCGACCTGGCCGAGACCAAAGCCATCAAGCACTTCTTCGGCGATCACGCCAGCAAGCTGGCCATCAGCTCCACCAAGAGCGAACTGGGCCATCTCCTGGGCGCCAGCGGCGGCGTCGAAGCCGTCATCAGCGCCCTGACCATTCATCGCAACCTGATTCCGCCCGACGATCAATCTGGACAATCCCGACGCCGAATGCGATCTGGATTTCGTTCCCCACAAGGCCCGCGAACGCCACGTCAACGTGGCCATGAGCAACAGCTTCGGCTTCGGCGGCCACAACGCGACCCTGCTGCTGCGAAAGCTGTGAACGCCGACGGAAATGTGATTGGCCGCACAAGCAAAAAAATCAATCTACTTCCATTTAGCCCCCGATGATTCACCGGGGGCTAAATGGAAGTAGCGCGGCTTTTTCTTTGGTCCGACGCATCGTAATAGCAAATGGGCAACAGGCAATTGGGACGAGAAAACCGCTCCTATTGCCAACTCCCTTCAACGACCGATAATAATCCTTGAGGAACGGATGCCCATACTGCACGCTCCAAGTCCGCCGCAGGTCTCTCCGACCGACCGTGAACTCGACCGCATCCTGCACCTTCAGGTTCCCCTAATCGTCAAGCTGGCCGACCGCAAAATGCACCTCAGCGAGGTCATGCGCCTCGGCACCGGCGCGATCATCGAGTTCTTCAAGAGCAGCGAACAACCCCTCGAATTGCTCGTCAACAACAAGGTGATCGCCGTCGGCGATGCCGTCAAAATCGGCGAGAATTTCGGCCTCCGCATCCGGCAGGTCGGCGACGTTAAGCAGATCGTCCAATCCCTCGGCGGCGAGTAACCGCGATGCGGCCCGCACCCCCGATGCCGCTTCCACAATCGTCTTCGCGATCACGCAAGTTGATCTCCATTGTGCTGCTGGCCGTCGGCGCCGCATACCTGGGCGTTGCCTATTGGTCGGATTTGTACAACCCGACATCAATCGGCACGCTGGCGCTGGACGGGATTATCCTGGCCGCCGTCGCGGCGTTCATCCCCTCCGTCGGGCGATGGATCGAAGGTCTCGTCAACTGGATCAACAACGCGCTTGGCCCACATCGGCGAAGCGTCTCCATGGCGATAGGCCTTCTGATGGCCGCCTATCTTTTCACATTCGCCTACTGCTCCCGCGACCGCTTATTCTTGAAATTGAATGATGAGCACGCCTACATGATCCAGGCCCGGATGCTGGCGCGCGGCAGGCTATGGATGCCGCCCTATCCCCCGGACATCGCTCCGTTCTTCGACGCTCTTTCGATGATCGTCGATCGCGTCTACGCACCGATGTATTTTCCCGGAACGGCGCTGGCTATGGTTCCGTTCGTCTGGCTGCGGCTTCCGTTCTGGACCATGCCGGTGCTGGCCGCATCGATCGCGGCCGGGCTCTTGTACTGGGTGTTCGCCGAGATATTCGATCCCGTCCGCGGCCTGCTGGCGGTTCTGATCCTGGTCTCGCTGCATGTTTATCGCGACTGCGCCATTCTGCTGTTGGCCGATTCCCCATTCCTCGCCGCCGAACTGGTTTTGCTCTGGGCATGGCTCCGGTTCCGACGCCGGCCACTGACACGTTATGCGCTGGCGATCGGCGTTGCCGCCGGTTTCGCGGCCATTACCCGGCCGCTCGATGCCGTCTGCTTCGCCCTGCCCATCGGGGTGGCGATTGTCGGCCAAATATGGCGGCAACCCCGGCAACTGCTGCGCCACTGCCTGGTGATCGTCCTGGCCGCGTGCCCCTGTCTGGCACTGCTGATGGCACAAAACCGCGGCGTCACCGGACATTGGTTCGAGTTGGCCGAACGCTATTACAACCGGCAGAATTTTCCGGCTTCGCCCCTGGGATTTCCCCGTGTCGTTCCTAACCACATCCCATCGGATTTGAATGCCCCCAAACAGCAATGGCTCCACGACTGGGTTTTGCCGAGCTTCCAGCGTCACACGCCCGCCAACGCCTTGCGAAGCTGGTATCGCGGCCGACTTTGGCAAGTCGCTGGACAACGCCTTGCCCGATCCCATTTGGATCCTCCTCTTGCCCGTCGCTCTGTTATCGCTCGGTGAAACGCGCAGGCGAGTCCTGTTCGCGGCGTTGGCGCTCTTCCTCGTCGGCTATGCCGTCTATCTCTTTTTTCTCGAACATTACGTCGTATCCATTCTGCCGGCGATGATCTGCGTGGTGCTGATGGGCTGGGAATCCCTGCACCGCGCATGGCCGAGCAAGCGGCTGGACACTTTCGTCTTGATTTCGCTGCTGACGATTTCGCTGGCGGCCATGTGGCCCATCGCCCCGCTTTCGCCACTGCCCGTCCCGTTCGCGCCCGACCAGCGAGCCGCCAATGAATGCCTGGCACGTCTTCCCAAAACTCCCGCAGTCGTTCTTTTCCGCTTCGATCCCGATGGTCGGCTCGTTCCACGATGATCCGGTCTACAACGACACTGTCGCTTGGCCCGACGACGCGAAGATCATCCGTGCCCGCGATCTCGGCCCCGAAAAAGACCGGGATATCTTCAGGTATTACGCCCAGCGCCAACCCGCCCGCGTCTTTTATATTTACGACCCCGACGCCCGCGCCGCCGGCCGATATCCCTTGACCTGCCCCTCGGCCCCGCACGCCGATCTGGCCCCATGTCACGGAAACAACCCCTTCAGCCGGCACGCCTCCGCCACCCGGCTGATCGCGATCGTGTACGCCGCCGTGCGGTAATCGCAATCCGCCTCGTCCGCCTTGGCGTTCACCGCGTCGAACGCGCGCTCCATCATCTTCTGAAGCTCGTTGTTTACTTCCTCCAGCGACCAGAAAAAATTCTGCAATCCCTGCACCCATTCGAAATAGCTCACAGTGACCCCGCCGGCGTTGGCCAGGATGTCCGGCAAAACGGTCACGCCGTTTTCGCGCAGAATTTCATCCGCCTCCGGCGTGGTCGGCCCATTGGCCGCCTCGACCACCACTCGCGCCTTGATGTGCGGAGCGACCTCTTCCGTGACCGTGCTCTCCATCGCCGCGGGAATCAGAATCTCGCAATCGCACGTCAGCAGTTCCTCGTTGCTGATCGCGTCGCCGTGGGGATAATCCGTCAGTTCGCCGCGCTCGCGGTAGTACAACCCCGCCGCCTCCACGTCGATTCCGTTTTCGTCGAAGATTCCGCCGTTTCGCTCCGAGATGCCGACGATGTTCGCCCCCATTTCGTCCAGCAGCCGGGCCGCGTGAAACCCCACGTTGCCGAACCCCTGCACGGCGATCCTGGCGTTCTCCAGCGGCTTGTGCTGATTGGCCAGGAACGCCCGCAGCACATACATGACGCCCCGCCCCGTCGCCTCCTCGCGGCCGACCGATCCGCCCAGGTGCACGGGCTTGCCCGTCACCACGCCCAGTTCCTGATGCCCCACCATCATGCTGTACGTGTCCAGAACCCACGACATCACCTGCGCATCCGTCCCCGCATCCGGCGCCGGAATATCATGCGCCGGCCCGATGATCGGCAGAATCTCGCTGGTATATCGGCGCGTGAGCCGTTCTTTTTCCCCGACCGAAAGTTTTTTCGGATCGCAAACCACTCCGCCCTTGGCCCCGCCGAAGGGCAAATCCACCAGCGCGTTCTTCCACGTTTGCAGCATCGCCAGCGCCATCACCTCGTCCCGATTCACCGCAACGTCGAATCGGATTCCCCCCTTGAACGGCCCGCGCGCGTTGTTGTGCTGCGCCCGATAGCCCGTGAAAACCTGAATCCTCCCGTCATCCATCTTTACCGGACACGAAACCGCCAGCACTCGCTTGGGCGAAGCCAGCACTTCACGCCACATCGGGTCCAGGTTCATCGTCTGATACACGCGATCGAAATACTGATGCGCGTTCTGCCAGAATTTCGAATGATCCGCCTTCGCCCGCAAAAGATCGGGTATTTCGCATTCAGTTCACCTCGATTGCCGCCGAATCGTCATGTCGAAATTCTTCACCATCGACTTATACATCGACCAGATCCCCAGCGCATACGCCGCCAGGGCCACTACGCAGACAACGAACGCGATCGATCCGCGCCCCGGCGGGATCGTAATTCATCGGATCCGCCGGGATGCTGAACGCCGCCCCGGCGAATTGGTTCGGATCGATCAGGATCGTCAGCAGCGTGAACGGGCTGAACGTGCCGATCGCCACCGCCAATTCGCTGGGCATTCCGACCGGTGAGAACGGTATACCCGCACCATCCCAGCGCCGCGCACAGCCCCCACGATGATCCCCACGCTGCTCATCACCGCCCGCACCGTGGTCCGGCAGCGCAGCGACATCTGCATCCCCAGAATCGCCGCGAACGCGCAGACGATGATCAGCATCGCCGGCATCGTAATCAGCGCTTCGGGAAACACGATCCACTGAAAACTTCCATCTCCGCTCCGCCAGCCAGCGGAGCAGGTCGTGGGCGATGAACAAAAATGCGCTGGCCACCGGCACCGCAACCAGCGGCAGCACGAACGCCACCAGCCCGCGCAGCTTTCCCCAGATGTAATAGCGGCTGGTGATCGGCGTCGAGAGCAGCAGGTCCAGCGTTCCATCCTCTTTTTCGCGCGTCACCGTGCTGGCCGCCGCGTTGGACGACGATCAGCAGGATCACCGAAAACTCCACGATCGTCAGCCCCAGCAGCCAGCTCCGCGCATCGTCCGATCCCAGCTTTCTCGGATATTCGTCGAGGTCGATCGCTCGCGATCGCCCTGCTCCCGTCCTGCGTGAAATCCTTCACCTCGTATTTGCCGTAAAGATCATTCGCGCTCGCCGGTCGCGTCGCCGATCTTCACTTCCACGCCCTTGGCCACCGGCATTTCCGGCAAGCCGCTGCCCTCGATATAAGAGTGTATTCTTCGCCGGATCGTAGCTGTGATCGATGAACTTCTGCGGGCGTCACTTCCGTGCTGTGCATCGCCAGCAGCACGATCGCCGCCGGCCATTCCCAGCACGATGAACCCATACCGCAGGAACGTCGCCCGCGACGCCGACGCCTTGGTCTTCGCCTCGCGCCAGGCGATGGGGTTATGCCAGACCGTGCGCGGCTTGCGCGTCCGGTCGCCGCTGCTCAGCGTCAGCTTCTGCAGAATCCATCCCTTCAAGCTCGTCGTCGATTGCGCCAGCCGCCGCAGAAATAGCACCGACGGCACCATCATCACCAAGCTCAGAAAAAACATGAAACAGAAATAAAACGTCGCCGGGCTCGTCAGATACCATCCCATCGGCCAGCTCTGATACTGCCGGCGGCAAATCCGCCAAATTCGGCGGCATATAGGCTCTGTCGTTGAATATCACCCGCAGCGCCAGAAACGGATTCAGCCCCGTCAGCCAGCTCGTGGACGTTCGCGTCATGTTCCCCGACGCATCCAGTATACTGAGGTGAAAAAAATCGACCCGGTCCAGAAGATATAGCCCCACCAGGTAGATCACGATGAACAGATAAAAGCTGAAGATCGTCCGCCGGGTGCCGATCTTGAACGTCGCGATGGCCATGGCCATGGCGCCGGTGACCATCGCGGTGCTGGCGGCGATCAGAAAGCTGTACACGATGCTCTTGATGGCCACGCCGCCGAAGATCTGCGTCACCGCGAAGATCGGAATGCCGCTGACCAGCAGGGCGACGACGAAAAACACCCGGCTCAGCAGCGACCCCAGCACGATCTGCCCGTTGGTCAGCGGCGTTGACAGCAGAATGTCGTACGTCTGGCTGTCCTTCTCCTGCGTGATGGCCCCGGCGGTGAAGATCGGCGACAGCAGCGCCACCAGCCCCAGTTGCAGATACGACATGTCCTGGAAAAGGATCGCCGAATCCTTGGCCAGCGCCGCCAGATCGCCGGAGCTGTAGCTCGTTCCGCTGGTGGCCAGCACGTACAGCACGACCACGACCAGCAGCCCGAGGTATCCGCAGCGGATGATCGAGGTCCCGCCGCTTTTTGCCGGCGCTTTCCACGACTCGGCGCAGGATCGGATTGCCCGGAATCAGCCGCCAAAGATAGTCCGCGATTCCAAGCAAATCTCACCTGGTCAAGGTGTTACAGAAAATCCAACCACGAAGACACGAAGATCACGAAGACAGACACGAAGAAATGCAATTGATTTCTTCGTGTCTGTCTTCGTGAATCTTCGTGTCTTCGTGGTTCATTCTTTTCCCTTTATTCATGCGACGACGGATTGGCCTGCCCGCATTCACTGCACCATCCCCTTCGTCAGCCGCATGAACGCCGTCTCCAGGTTCACTTCTTCCTCCCTCAGCAGATTCATCTGAAATCCCGCCGAGATCAATTGCGATGGGATGAAGCTGTAATCCTGCACGCCGTTTTTGAGCGACACCTGGATGTAATCCGTTGTTGGGCGCAGCCGATTCGACATCGGGATGCTGCGCCAGCAGCGCCGCCGCCTGTTCCGGCGCCCGCGTCGACGCCGACGTGCACAACCGTCCCGCCCGCGCCCGCTCGAACGATGTCCGCCACGGGTCCGCTGTAAAGCAGCTCGCCCTGCTCGATGATCCCCACCGTGTTGCACAAATCCGCCAGCTCCGGAAGGATGTGCGAGGAGATCACGATCGTCTTGCCCATCCGCCGCAGTTCCTTGAGCAATTCGCGCATCTCGATTCGCGCCCGCGGGTCGAGATTCCCCGCCGGCTCATCCAGCAGCAGCACCTTCGGATCGTGAACCAGCACCCGCGCGATCGACAACCTCTGTTTCATCCCGCGCGACAGCCCGTCCACCAGCGCATCGCGCTTGTACCCCAGGTCCGTCAGTTCCAGCACATCGTTGACGATCTTCGTCCGTTGCGTCCCGTTGATGTTGTAGGCGGCCGCGAAGAATTCCAGGTATTCCTGCACCACCATATCTTCATACGCCCCGAAATAATCCGGCACATATCCGATCAGCGGCCGGATGGATCGCGATTGATATCCCACCACATAATCGCACACCCGTGCCTCCCCCCAGGTCGGCTGGAGCAGCGTGGCGAGGATTTTGATGGTGGTGGTCTTCCCCGCCCCGTTGGGTCCGATGAATCCGAAGCAATCCCCCTCGTTGATTTCCAGATTGAGATTCGACAGCGCCACCAGCGTCCCATACCGCTTGGTCAGATTGACGGTTTTAATCACAGCGCCCATCGGCTTTTTTCTTCCAAAGCCCACGGAGCTTGCTCCGCGGGGGTTTTTACTGCCCACTCGTCCTCGTCGCCGGCTCCCCGCTCACCGCCGACCGATCCACCGGCAGCACAAACTCATAAATCGTCGTCCCCGGCCCGCTCACCGGCTCGTCCGACACCATCAGCGGCACCGGCAGGGGGGTCTGATTCACGTCATTGTTCACCATCCCCCGCGCACAAATCACCAAATTCCCCGCGCTCAGCGCCGGCGACAAATCCAGCCGCCTCGCTTCACGCCGGTAAAGCTCATACCGATCCGAATGCTGAATCGACGCCCACGGCGGCAACCGATCGAAAAATGTCAGCATCGGCAACGCATAATCCAAATCGCTCGCCACCGCGTTCTCTCTCGCCTCGCCAGAAACTGCTCCACGCATACGCCAGCTTCTGAACGCCCCCCATCTGCCCGTAGGCCGGGTCCGCGCCCATCGGTTGACGCCTGTTCAAATCCTCCAAATCCATCAAGTTTTTCGACACGATCAAATCTTCCAGCTTCAGCGAGTCATCCTTGGCCCATCGGTTCACATACAAGATTGCATCCGTGTCCCGCGAACTGGTGGCGGTTGGTTCGGCGAAGGCCGGCTGCTTATACGCCAGAAATACATGCCACAAATCATACCCCGTGTGATTGACCAGCGTCCCCACCAGCTTATTGTCGCAGTTCAGCTTGACCTGCACGTGTCGCCGCCGGTATCGATCGTCCCCCTGATTTCCCCAACCCAATGCGCCTGCAATTTCTTCGACGTGCTGCGATAGGGAATCGCCACCGAGACCGGACCCGATTCCGAAGCGTCCCGCACCGGAATCTGGTATTCCAAATACGCGGCCAACTCGCCGCTGTTGTCCGCGTACTGCGGATGCAGGCTGAACGGCGTCAGATAACTCACCTCGTGCGGCGCCGTATCGCCCAGCGCGATCGTCTTGATTCCGTCCTGCCGGATATACAATCCAAACCGGCTGTCGATCACGCCGGTGTTTTCGCCGACCGCGTAGCGCACGATGCTCACATGCCGCAATTCCGGCGGCCCGCGCAGCACCACTTTCACCAGCAATGCCGTCACTCCCGTCGCCGCCACCGCCGTCAACCCGAAGAAAAACCAACTCAGATGCGCCTGCTTGCGCGCACGCCAGGACCAGGTACGTCCCCGGCCCCGCCACCAGCCAGTACACCACGAAAAAGAAACATCGCGATGGCCAGATACTCCGCCGCCGTTCTCGTCAAATCCATCCCGTGCAGCAGCGGCCGGCCCAGGTCGAGCCAGTCATTCGCCGGCGGCCACGGGATCATCCACTCCCGTCCACCGGCTTGTAATCCTCCGCCACGTCGCGTCGGATTATTCCAGTCGAACACCCGGTCCCACACATATCGCCACCCGGTCTTCGCCTTCTCGGTCAACTCCGCGTTTCCCAAATCCTGCGCCACCCACGTCACCGCCCCCAGCCCCACGCTGCGCCGCGCCAGCCACGGCGTGAACGACACATTGCTCCCGTCGTCCCACCGCATCCACTCATCCACCTTCGCCCCCGTCAGCGCCGGCACCCGAGCCACCTTGAACGTCCCCAGATCGTTCGGCCAGCTCTGCGAATTGCCCCAGCGGATGCGCCAGCTCTCCGCAGCACGTCCAGGTCGCTCCGATCCACCGTCGGAATGATCCACTGCCCGTCCATCTGCTCCCCGACGGGCAGAATCTCCTCGAACGGCTTCATCTTAAACGCCTCGGCCGGCTGGCAAACCACCAGATTTCCCCCCTGATGCACCCATTGCAGGATCGCCTCCAGCGACGGCGTATGCGTCCCGGAAACCAGAAAATTCGCATCCGCATCCATCCACACGATCGCGTCCACGGCCTCGTATCCGATCACGTTCGACGGCAAATCCCGCGGCGAAACCGTCACCGCATCCACGTCCTGCAACACGACCCTTTTGCTGGGAATCATCCTGAATCTGCGGCTTGTCCGCTCCGTCCGTCACGAACAAAATCAGCTTCCTGCTCCGGCTCGAATCCCCCAGCGACCGCACCGGATCGACGCTCAAAATCGTCGATGTCAGCGGCAACGTCGAAAGCTGCTTCCCATCCTTATCGCAAAGAAAAACCTTCAACTGCTCATTCAGCGTATTCAGCGTCGCCGTAGATCCGTCGCATCCGGCAATCCCCCATCGGTCGGCTTGGGCTTGAAGTAAACCCAGTAATTCTCCGTCGTCGCCGGCCTGCCCTCCACGTTTCCGCCCAGCGTTTCCAACTGCGTGTACGTCACCCGGTCCCGATCCAAATCCTCCTGCACGATCTGGATTTGATACGCCTGCGAATCCGCGCTCTGGCTGGTCAATTGCACCAGCATCGGCGTCCAGCAATCCGGCCGGTAATGATTGTTGAACCCCACGGTCAGCACCTGCCCCGTGGCCTGTGCCAAAGCTGCCGCCGGCATCGCTAGGATCAGGAGCCCCGCCAATAGAAAACGCATCAATGAGCAATGTATGCAGGCCATTTCGGGGCGTCAATTCACGGCGATTTGCCGCTGGATTATTTATGTCCTTCCGGCCTTTTTTCCCCCAGATATTTACGTCCAATCGCCGCGGCCAGATCGACTTCGTTGATGTTCGCCAGCGTGCACAGCCAGGCGATCACATCCGCGAATTCCTCTTCCAGATTCGCCCGGTCCTCCCCGTTGAGCGCGGTGGCCAGTTCCCCGATTTCCTCGATGAGCCAGAGAAACGTTTTGGGCGTTCCGCGCTGGCGATCCACATTCTCATACCGCTGCGAGATGTGCTTCTGAAACTCCGCGATGGTCAGACCATTGAAATCCATGCCGGCATAATAACCGCCCATTTCCAAAAAGCCGCAGGATGGCCATCCTGTGGGTCTTAATTTCCCGCATCCCCACCCCATTTCTGCAGCACCTCCATCACCTTTTTTTCCCGCCCCAGCTCCTTCTCATTCCCCACCTTCTCATCCAATTCGGCCAGCATCCGATGCGCATCCAGATCATACGGATCGGTGAACACCGCTCGCCGCGCCCACTTGATCGCCTCCTCATATTTTCCGATCTCCCGTAGCGTCCGCGCCGTCGCTTTCGCGTAGACATTGTTCTGCACTTCCACCGCCGCCAGGATCGCCAGTTGCTCCGCCGATTTCTCCGGCTCATTGCACACCTTGTACAACCCCGCCAGCCGCTTGTGCGGCAGCACGTCCTCCGGCCGCAGCTTCACGATCTCTTCCCACACCGGAACCGCCAGCTGATATTGCCGTCGCTTGATCAAATCCTCCCCCTCCTCTCGAAGCAGGTCGTATTTCCGGCTCGTCGCCTCGTCGTATCCCCATCCCGCCACCTGCTTTTCGCACCATTGCTCGAACTCCTCCGAAAACTGCGCCTCCGTCCGATGCAGCACGTTCTGGAAAACCTCATCCTCGGAATGCCCAAGCCGATACTGCTCCATCATTCCCAGGATCGCCCGTGCCCGTAGGTCTGTTCGATGTACTGGCAAATCCAGCTCGACTGCGCATATGCCAATTGCCGATCGATCGGCCGTTTCGGCCGCACGAACGCCCACGTCAATTCGTCGATCGGAAACAGATGATGCTTGCTCACCGCGTCGTACAGCATCGGCACCCATTCCCACCGGATCGGCGAATGCTCCTGCTGCACCGCCAATCCCTCGGTAAACCAATGCGAAATGCGATTGTCCGTCGCCCCCAGCGTCACCGTGTGCGTGAATTCGTGGCGCAACACCTGGCTCCAGTTGAACGCCCCCATCGTTTTCTCGCCCGTGCGCGGCGCGACCAGCGCGATGATCCGCCCCGTGCTTGCGCCCACCGTCGGCAGCCACGGCGCTCCCGTCGTCCTCACCGCGAATTCATCCTGCGTCGGAAAAACTTCGATCTGCGTTTTCACCTTCGGCTCAAAATGAAATTGCCCGCACACGATCGGATAAACGCTTTCCAGATAATCGTTGAAATATTCCGGAATGATCGGGTCCTGCTGCGGCATCGTAGATCACGATCGAAATGCGCCGATTCGCTGCGGGCGAATTTGTCCATCATGTCCAGCAGCCGCAGATAGTTCGTCGTGCTGTAATTGAACGGATCCAGCGTATGGGCCGCCTCCAGCACCGTCCGCGCCGAGTCCTCGTCGCCGCTTTGCGTGTACAGCAGCCCCAGCCCGTTGCGCGCCGCCGACCACCACGGCGCTCGCTTCACCGCGATCTGGTACATCGCCGCCGACCGCGGATACTGCCGCATGGCCGCCAATTGCTCGGCCACCTCGAAATACGCCACCGGACTGTCCGGTTCGATCTCATCCGCCTGCTTCAGGAGCTGCCGGCTCTGGTCATCGTGCAGCAGCACCGCCTCCGCGCCAGCCAGCAGGCCCAGCGCCTCGATGTTCCGCGGCTGCCGCGCCAGCACCCGCTGCAGCGGCGGCACCGCCAACTGCGGCCACCTGCTGCAGCAGCAGGTTCCGCGCCTCCAGCAAATCCGCGTCCACCGAATCCGCGTTCACGCTTCGGATCGCGCTGACCGCCTTGTCAACCCCGTCGAAGTTGAATTGCCCAAGCTCCATCTTCCCCGCCAAAGCCCAGGCATTGGATGTCGTTCGGATTCGCCGCCATCGCCTGCTGCAGCTCATCCACCGCCGACGGCGGATCGTCATGGTCGAAAAAAGCTCTCCGCCGCCGCCAGATGTGCCGGCCAATATCCCCGGTCGATCTGGTCGTACGCCCGCACGAACATATTCAGCACCACGTTGTGCAGGCGAATTCGTGCTGATACGCCATCGTCAGCGTCGCCCACCGATCGATCGCCCGGCCGATCAGCGTCACTTCCTCCGCGTCATCGAACGTTTCCGGATGCCCCAGCCATTGCTGAAGATAATTATGCGGCTCGGTCACGAACCACTGGTACGCCTCCGTCGCCCCCGCCACGTCCCCGAGCTTTTCACGGAATTCGCCCAGGTAATACCGCGGCGCAACCGCATCGGGATGCCGCTGAATCTCCCGCTGAAGAATTCCAATCGCCGCCGGATATCCCCCCTGCGCCGCCTCCACCCGCGCTCGCAAGTGTCTGCACCGCCGGATCGCCCGCCACGGCCGCATTTCCCAGCGTCGCCATCGCGTCGTCGTATCGACCCAGTTCCAGATCGCACTCGCCCCGGATCAGGGCGATCTCTTCGATTTTTCTAGACGTTCTTGATCCCCTCCAGCGTGACCAGTGCCCGCCGATACTGCCCGGCCCAATATTGGTCCTTCGCCATCTCCAGCGGGTCGTTCTTGTCGTAGTTCGGATAATCCGGTTCCTTGGCCTGCTCCGGCAGCAGGGGCCTGAGCCACTTCCCCGGAATCGTCTGATCGTCATAACTCCCCGCGCGCATGCGCCCGCGGCCAAAATGCACGCCGCCGACACAATCGCCAGAATCGAAGTTTGAAAACCACTCATCCGCAACACGTTCTCACGCTATTATAGATCAGACCCTCATGAACGCGATCACCGATTACATCGGCAATCCCGCGATCTTCCCCATTCTCGAGCGATGGTCCTTCTTCAACCACGCCGGCGTCTCCCCGCTTCCGCAGCCCGCGGCCGACGCCATGCGCGCCTTCGCCGCCCAGGCCGAATCCGCCGCCTATCTGGCCGCCGGCTGGCATCAGGACATCGAAAAGCTCCGCCAGGATTCAGCCGCTCTTGTTGAATTGCCACCGCGACGAGATCGCCTTCGTCAAGAACACCAGCGAAGGCATCAGCATCGTCGCCAACGGCATCGACTGGCAGTGGGGCGATCGCATCGTCACCACCAACGTCGAATATCCCGCCAACATTTATCCCTGGATGGAAGTCGCCCGCGGCCGCGGCGTCAAGCTCGTCATGGTCGAAGAAACCGACGGCCCCGACGGCACGCCGCCACGTCCCCCTCGAAAAAATCCTCCAGGCCGCCTCCGAACCCCGCACCCGCCTGGTGACGCTCTCCCACGTCGAATTCGCCAGCGGCCAACGCCATGATCTCGCCCGCATCGGCCAGTTCTGCGCCGAACGGAAAATCCTCTTCTGCGTCGACGCCATCCAATCCCTCGGTATTCTTCCGGTCGATGTCCGCGCCATGCACATCGACTTCCTCTCCGCCGACGGCCACAAATGGCTCCTCGGCCCCGAAGGCGCCGGCATCTTCTTCTGCCGCCGCGAGCTGATCGACCACACCCGCCCCCTGATGATCGGCTGGATGAACGTCGTCGACGCCCAGAATTTCGGACACTACGATTACACCCTTCGCCCCGACGCCGCCCGCTTCGAATGCGGCAGCCACAACGTCCCCGGCCTGCTGGCCCTCAAAGCATCGCTGCACCTGCTCCAATCCGTCGGCATCGAGCACATCGCCCAACGCATCAAATCCCTCGGCGACCTGCTCATCGCCGGCCTGCGCACCAAAGGCTACCGCATCATCAGCCCCCGCGCTCGGCGACCAATGGAGCGGCATCGTCAGTTTCGTATCCCCGACTCTCAGCCACGAAAAAATCTTCCAGGACTCTGCGCAAGGACCACCAGATCGAAATCGCCCTGCGCGTAGGCCGCCTGCGCTGCTCCCCGCATTTCTACAACACCGAAACGCAGATCACGCAGCTCATCGACGCGTTGCCCGCCCATTAGCGCCGCACCGATTCCGATTCCCCCCAAAAGTCGCGGGATAGCCATCCCGCGGGTTTCGCTACCCTCCGGCAATGGCCGCGATGATATAAAACGCCTCCTGTCCCGACGCCACCGCCTCCGGCAGCGGCGCGTCCGCCGCCTCGTGCGAAATATCCTCACCGCACGCGAAAAACCGCACCAGCGGCCGCCGCCGTTGCGTGACCGGGTCGCGGATCGTGCCTCTTATCGCCGGATATTCCGCCTCCAGCGCATCCAGCACCGAACGTTGCGTAACCAAGCCCGCGACATCGAGCTTCACCTCCCGCTCGACATTCGCCAGCGTTCGCAGCGGACCCGGAATGATGACGCGGATCATTGCAATGTCTGCACCTCAACCGACACCACGGCCGGAAGATCGCGAACAATCGCATTCCAATTGTCGCCGGAGTCGGCCGATGCGTACACCTGCCCGCCGGTGGTTCCGAAATAGACGCCGCACTTCTCCAGCGAATCTACGGCCATCGCGTCGCGCAGCACATTCACGTAACAATCCCGTTGCGGCAAACCGTTGGTCAGGGGTTCCCATTCGTTCCCGCCCGTTCGGCTGCGATAAACCCGCAGTTTTCCCTCCGGCGGATAATGCTCCGAATCGCTCTTGATCGGAACAACGTAAATGGTCTGCGGCTCATGCGCATGCACGTCGATCACAAATCCAAAATCCGTCGGCAAGCTTCCGCTGATCTCATGCCACGATTGCCCCGCGTCGTCGCTGCGCATGACATCCCAATGCTTCTGCATGAACAGTACATCCGGCCGCGATGGGTGCATGGCAAGCCGATGAACGCAATGCCCGACCTCCGCCGTCGGATTGGGCATGAAATCCGACCGCAATCCGCGATTGATCGGCTGCCACGTCTTGCCGCCGTCGTCGGTTCGAAACGCGCCCGCCGCCGAGATGGCGATGAACATCCGCGCCGGATTGCTCCGATCGAGAAGAATGGTGTGCAAACACATCCCACCCGCCCCCGGCTGCCATCGCGGCCCCGAGCCATGCCCGCGCAACCCCGCCAATTCCTGCCAATTCCTTCCCCCATCTCCCGATCGGAATAAGGCCGCATCCTCAACCCCCGCATAGATGGTATCCGGATCGCCCAGCGACGGTTCCAGATGCCAGACTCGCTTGAATTCCCACGGATGCGGCGTGCCATCGTACCACAGGTGGGTGCCGGGCATGCCGTCGTACGCAAACTTGTTTCCCACCGCCTCCCACGTCTTTCCGCCATCATTGGATCGCTGAATCTGCTGCCCGAACCACCCGCTGGACTGCGACGCATAAATCCGATCCGGATCGACCGGCGACCCTTTCAAATGATAAATTTCCCACCCCCCAAAGTGCGGCCCGTCAACGCTCCACCGCAGGCGTTTCCCGTCCGATGTCAGGACGAAAGCCCCTTTCCGCGTACCGACGAGAACCCTCACATTGCTCATGGCTTGCTCCTTGGCCACCTAGATTTTCGCCGCCCGCACGATCCCGGTCAATTCCCCCCGCGGCGCGGCGGCGCGGCCGGCCGCGGGTGGGCAAAGGCGCGTCAAAGAATCCACATTACCCTCGAGCGCGGCTTGGTGAAGGAAGCCGACAAAGTCGCCAGAAAAAACGGCTGGGGCCGATCGGAACTGATTGCCCGGGCCTTGGCTGCGGCGATCGGCCGAAAGGCCGGCTGACGAGTTCGCCAACGCCGTGAATGCACGCAAACAGATGCTGTCCGCCTCGGCTTTTTTGGACCCCGGATTCGAGGAACGCCACCGGCCGTCACGAAGAACGTAACCGATCAACCCCTTCTTCACCAATCCATTTCCGATTGGGTCATATATCGTTCTGGCCGAGGCTCATTTTCATCGTGAAATCGGGTTAGGTGGTATGCCCATCGCTGAGCAGATCGAGCCGGCCGGTTTCCGGGCAGATCATCAGGCCGTGAACCTTCACGTCTTTCGGCAGCAGGGGATGGTGGCGAATGATCGCCACGCTCTGGCGGACGCCTTCCTCGGGGGAATTGAAGCCGCTGAGCCAGCGTTGCAGGTCGATGCCGGAATGCTTCAGAGTTTGCAGCGTCTGGGGAGATATCCCGCGGGCGATCGCCTTTTGCAGCACCCGGTCGCAACTCAGTTTCGTCATGCCGCAGCCGTAATGACCGACGACGGCGATCTCCTCGGCCAGAAGCTCATAAACGGCCACCAACATGCTCCGCATCGCGCTGCCGAATGGATGCGAAACAATGGCGCCGGCGTTTTTGATGACCTTCGCATCGCCGTTGCGCAGATTCATGGCCCGCGGCAGAAGCTCGACGAGCCGCGCGTCCATGCAGGTCAGCACGACCAGTTTTTTATCGGGAAATGCGTCCGTGCGGAACGGCTCGTACTCCCGCCGCTCCACGAACCGCGCGTTGTGGTCCAGAATCTCCGACAGGATCGACATGTCCCCTTGGTAACACGGCCGATCCGCCCATGCAACACTCGGCGGTCATTCTCGCTTTTCCCGCTCCATCAAGACAAAATCCGCGGACTTCGACGCCGAAAAAAATACCGGGCTTTGCGGGTTCAGGTATTCGCTCAGTTGGTCGCCGTCGAGCGCGATCGTTCCGGTCGTCGGGTAATCGACGTGCGCGGCTACTGGGGCATCGGCGGCATTCGCCCGTTTCCGCGATCGGAATATCCACACCCGATCCGCCAGGTTCCGCCGCAAAAAGCTCTCGGCCAATTTCGCTCCCGGCTCCACCAGCAAATGCGTCATCCCGCGCCGGCCCAGTTCGTCCAGCAATTGTTCCAGCGAAAGCCGGCCACCGTCCTCTTGAAGCGCGATGACTTCCACGCCGGCTCGCTGCAGGCGTGAGACGGCTTGGGCTTTTTCCCGAAACGCCCGATCCCCGCAGCACGCCAGCACCGGCGATTGCGCGGAGGTGAGAACCAGTTGGCTCTTCAGCGAAAGATCGAGCCTGGAATCCAGCACCACGCGCATCTGCGCCGCGGGTGATTTTCGCCGCGGGCCGTGAGCAGCGGATCGTCCGCCAGGACGGTCGCCAATCCGACGAGTATCGCATCGCATCGGCCGCGCAACTCGTGCATCGCCCGGATCGACCTGGCGTTGCTGATCGCCAGTTTTTTCCCGCCGCCGCCGGCGATTCTCTCGTCGGCCGTTTGCGCCCATTTCAGCGTTACGTATGGCCGGCCCTGCGTCATCCCCTTGAAAAATGCCGCGATGAGTTGTTTTGCCTCGGCTTCCAGCAGTCCTTCATCGACCTCGATTCCAGCCTCGCGCAGTTGCGCGATTCCGCGGCCGGAAACCAGCGGATTGGGATCATGACACGCCGCCACCACCCGGCCGATTTTCGCCGCGATCAATCTCGCCGCGCACGGCGGCGTTTTTTTATTTCGATGACAGCACGGCTCCAGCGACGCATACGCCGTCGCTCCCTGGGCCTTCTCCCCGCAGGCTTCCAGGGCGTTCGCCTCCGCATGTGGCTGGCCGAATTTCCGGTGATATCCCTCGCCAATGACTTGTCCCTCGCGGACAATCACGCAGCCGACCATCGGATTCGGCTCGACGCTGCCCCGCCCCCGCGTCGCCAGATCAATCGCCCGCCGCATGAATTCCGCGTCGTCGGCCACGGTTGCTCACCCCTGTTTTTCCCGGTGTTCCGGCAGCATGTTGTACAGGATCATCAATGTGACCCCCACGCAGAGCATGCTGTCAGCCACGTTGAAAACCCACCTGAAGAGATTTGGCCACGCCGGGAAAATATGAATCATGTCGCGCACATATCCGAACCTCACGCGGTCGTACAGATTCCCCAGCACGCCCGCCAGCAGCATTCCCAGCAGAACCTGATAAAACCGCTTCTTTCCGCTCGCGGCGAAAAGATACATCAGGAATGCAATCGCCCCGACGGAGACGCAGATGAACAGGATCCGCTGTCCCTGGCCGAGTCCGAACACCGCTCCCTGGTTTTTTACCACTTCGAACTCCAGCCAGCCGGGAATGAGTCGATACGGCTGAAGCGCCAGCGACGGCGTGGAAAACGCCACGGATTTGGTCCAGAGATCCAGTCCAAGACCGATCGCCGCGGTCAGGAAAAACCGCAGCAGCGCGGCCGGCGAACAAAAAGCATATCGCATCAAGTGGGGATTCATCAGCCAGAAATTCGATATTTCGGAATTCTATCCCAGCCGCCGTTCCAGCTTCCGCGCATACTCGATGGAGTATCTTGCCCACGGTTGCGCTTCCAGCCGCGCCCGGCCGATCGGCTTGCCCGTTCCCTCGCAAATCCCGAACGTTCCGTTTTGGATTTTGGCCAGTCCATCGTTGAGATCTCGCAGCAGCTTCCGGTCCTTTTCCATCAATCCCAGCGTGAATTCCTGCTCGTAGTTGTCCGTTCCCATGTCGGCCATGTGCAGCGGAAGGTTGGACAAATTGCTCCCGCTGCTGCTGCGCAGCGCCTCCCGTTCCATGGAACTCATGTCCCCGACGATTTCCCGCCGCTTGGCCAGCAGTTGATCGCGGAAAAGCTCCAGTTCTCTGGGAGTAAAGCCCGCGAGGTTCTTGCGCGGCCGGCCGTTGGTCGGAACCGCCGCCGCCTGCGGAATCTCCACCGGCGCGTCCACCACTGCCCGCCGCAGCTTTACCGGCTCGGAAAACCTCTTCGCTTTACCCTTGATCGCCGCCGGGGCTTTTGCCGCGATCCTCGGCGCAATTGCCTTCGGTTTCGGCGCAGTCGCCTTCTTCACCGCTTTGTGAGACGACCCCTTTTTGGTTGTTAGTTTTGCCACGAAAACCCTCTTAATTCTCTTTCACGCCGACGTTAAAACCAAAGAACGGCAAGTTTAGGCGAAGCCCACATTTCCTGTCAAGTTGACATGTGTGTCCCCGGCATTAAAAACAGGGCTGCATGAAGATCAGTTTGGCATGGCTCGGCGATTTTCTGTCCCGCCTCCCCAGTGCTCAGGCCGCCGCCGACGCTCTCACCAACGCCGGGCTGCCGGTCGAGTCCATCGAATCCCTGGGGGCCGATACCGTCATCGATGTGGAAGTTACCAGCAATCGCCCAGACTGCCTGAGCCATCTCGGCATTTCCCGGGAACTGTCGGCCATTTTGAGTTTGCCCTGGAGCAGGCGCACGTTCGTCGCGGCATCCGGGATCGGCGGCGGACATGGCCGTCCGCGTCCAAATCGATGCGCCCGATCTATGCCCGCATTACACCGCGCGGCTCATCCGCGGCGTCCAGGTCCGCCCATCTCCCGCTTGGATGGCCGAGCGCCTTCAGGCCGTCGGCATCCGGCCCATCAACAATCTCGTCGATGTGACCAATTACGTCATGATGGAACTGGGCCAGCCGCTACATGCCTTCGACTTCGCAAAGGTCACGGGCGGACAGATTATCGTCCGCAATGCCAGGCGAGGGGAAACCCTCGTCAGCATCGACGGCCGAAAACGCGACCTGACCCCCTCCATGCTCATCATCGCCGACGCCCAGCGCCCAATCGCGCTCGCCGGCGTCATGGGGGGGATCTGACACCGAAGTCTCCGCCTCCACGGTCGATGTTCTTCTGGAATCCGCCCGATTCGATCCCCTGTCCGTTCGGCGAACCGCCCGGTTCCTGGCGATGAAAAGCGAAAGCTCTTACCGCTTCGAACGGGGGATCGATCCGGCCCTGCCGGCCGAGGCCAGTCTTCGCGCCGCCCAGCTCGATTCTTGAAACTGCCGGCGGCCAATTGGCCAAAGGGGTTGTTCAGGCCGGCTCCGATCGCGTCGAGCCGAAGAAGGTCGAGTTGCGCTTGTCGCAGGTTCGCCGCATCCTCGGCATCGAATTGCCCGTTGAGGAAATCGCCGGCGTCTTCATGCGCCTGGGGCTTGAGCCGGCTGTCCGGTCCGACCGGATCCAAGCCACCGTGCCGAGCCATCGCTTGGACATCAATCAGGAAGTCGATCTTGTGGAGGAAGCCGCCCGCGTGCTCGGATATCAGCGGATTCCAACCCGCGAGGAGATTTCGATTCATCTCACCCCGCCCGATCGCGACTGGATCACGCACGAAGCGATCTGCGGCCTGCTGGTCGGCGGTGGATATTTCGAAGCCGTCACCTTCAGCTTTGTGACCGATTTGCTGCGAAACGATTTCGGCCCAGCTCCGTTTCGGGCGGATTCGGCCGTGAGAAAATCCGACGCCGCGCTGCGGCCAAGCCTCATCCCCGGCCTGCTCCAGGCCGTCCGCTTCAACGAGACCAACGGAAACGCCGCCGCGCAGGCTTTTCGAGATCGGCTCGGTCTTCCCACCCGGCCCCGACGCCAAATCAGGCGAGCATCGCACCGTCGCCTGGGTGGGCGGAGATCTTCGCCAGGTGCGCGGAATGGCCGAAGCGCTGCTGGCCCGGCTTGATGCCGATCGGCCGGTGAAGGTCGTCCCCGAATTTCATCCCGGTTTCGCCCAAGGCGCCGGCGGCCGCGTGGTGTGGGGCGACCAGACCGTCGGATTCCTGGGCCGGATCGACCGCTCCGTCGCGGATAAATTATCCCTCCGCGACGTTCCCGCCGCCGCCGAACTACGGCTCGCTCCCCTTCTGAGCGGCAGCCGTCCGGTTCCCCAGCTTCATCCGCTGCCTCGCTTCCCCGCGGTCCGCCGCGATGTGTCGCTCATCGTGCCCGACCATCTCCGCTACGAAAAAATTGATTCCCTGATCCGCGGCCTGAACCTCGAATTTCTGGAATCGATCGATTTCGTGACCACTTATTGCGGAAAACCGCTGGAATCGGGCTGCAAGAGCGTTACGATCACGCTCGTTTTCCGCTGCCCCGATGCGACCCTGACCAGCGAGCGGGTCGAAGCATCCGTGCAGAGGGCGATCGAATCCGCAAAACGGCAACTCGGGCGGAGCTGCGAACCTGAGAAAAGGCAAAGCGGAGAGAATTGGCGCAGCCGCAGGCCCGACGATGCCAACAGCGTCCTCTCCGCGCTCCCAGTGGAAAAACCGCCAGGGAGTGATTACAACCAAGGGCGGCAACAGTCCGTCCTGAGACTCGGTATACGGGAGAACGTCGATGGCTGCTTCAGACATTTTTGACATGGAGGCGTTCGCGGCAACGCCGTTAAATCACGATCCCTACGACTATCTGATCATCGAGAAGTTCATTAAGCCTGACACACTGAAGAAGATCAACAGCGACTATCCCAAGATCGACGACGTGGGTAGTTTTCCATTGGACGGCTTGAAATTCGGTCCGAGCTTTCAAGCGATGGTCGATGCGCTGGAATCGAACGAATTTCGCCAGGCATTTGAGCGGAAATTCAACATTGACCTGGCGGGCCGGCCCTCCACGATTACCGTAAGAGGCCGCTGCGGCACCCGCGACGGCAATATTCATACCGATTCCACCAGTAAGCTCATCACGGTGCTGCTGTACCTGAACAGCACCTGGGACCGGCAGGGCGGGCGGTTGCGGTTGCTCAGGTCCGGCAACAACATCGAAGATGTCGCCGCCGACGTCTGCCCCGCCGAAGGCAACCTCCTGGCATTTCTGCGATCGGATCGCTCCTGGCACGGACATTTGCCCTTCATCGGCGAGCGGCGCGTCGTGCAGTTCAACTGGGTCAGGGGCAAAGCCAACCTCCAGATGGCGATGCTCCGCCATGGGGTTTCCAGCGCACTGAAGCGCGTGCTGGGCAAGGTGAAGCGGCCCAGCACGAGCCCGGAAGAAAACGCAATCGGCCGTTGACGCAGCATCCTCAAAAGGAACCGGTTTTTGGCGACCAGCGAACTCATTTCCAGGCGATTTAATCGAATTCTTCTGATCAAGCCTTCGGCGCTGGGCGATGTGATCCACAGCATTCCGGTTCTGGTGAAATTGCGCCAGCGATATCCCCAGGCGCAAATCGACTGGATGCTCACCCCCGCGATCGCAGAGTGGATTGGCCATCACCCCGCGATCAATCGCGTCCTGGAATTCGATCGACAAGCGCTGGTTCGTCCCCGGACCGCAGCGCCCTCCCTTTGGCATCTGCTCAGCGACCTGCGCCGCGGCAGCTATGATCTGGTGATCGACTTGCACGGGCAGTTCCGATCGGCATTGTTCGCGCTCGTGACCGGCGCTGCCCGTGCGAATCGGCTTCGATCGGCCCCGAAAACAGGTCCAGGCCTCCGCGCGACAGCTTCCCGCCGAAGCTTACAAGCACGCCTGGACCGGCGCCCGCGAAATCTCCTGGATCGCCTACTCGCATCACATTCCGATTCCCACGCTGGAAGCACACGCCATCGATCGCTACCTCCGCTTAGGCGAAATGCTCGGCTTTGATCCGGGGCCGCCTGATTTTCATGTTCCCATTCCCCCCTATGCCGCCGCGGCGGCCGAAGAACTCTTGAACCTGCACGGAATCTCCAATCGGCGCCTGTTGCTGATAAGCCCCGGCACGATCTGGGACACCAAGCGCTGGCGAGCCGAAGGATTTGCCCAGGTCGCCCGTCATTTTATCAGCCGGGATTGGAGCGTGGCCGTTATCGGTTCGGGCGGTGACCGCTCGGCATGCGCTGAGGTCGCGTCTCTCTGCCCGGGCGTTGTGAATTTGTATGGCCAGACGAAGGTAAGCGAACTGGCCGCGCTGATTCGGCGCGCCGACTTGTGCGTCACCAACGATTCCGCGCCAATGCATTTAGCCGTAGCGCTCGAGCGACCGGTGGTAAGCATCTTCGGCCCGACCGATCCGCTATGGATCGGCCCCTACGGCCGTCCGCACGCCGTGGTCCGCCTGGCACTGCCCTGTTCCCCCTGTTACCTGCGTTCCGTCCGCCAGTGTCCATACGGCCACGCCTGCATGCGCGACCTGGACGCCCAGGAAGTGATCGACCGCGCCGAACAAATCCTAAACACATCGCCGCCCCAGCGACCGCGCAACGTTGCAATATCCACAACCCGCCCCAAGCGTTCGGCGCGGAGCGAAGCCGGCACATAAGCTCGGCCTTAAGTTGAAAGTCCTAACCCACAACCGGACGATCCCGGGGAAGAAATGAGGGTTGAGAGAGAGCCGCCGCGTGCCTGTTTTCTCAGCGCCCAGGTTCGACGGCTTCAAGCGTGAATTCGCCCGCAAGTCCCGAAGCGGAGTCCGGAGCGATCCATACGTCGAATTGGCCCGGCTCGATCAGCAATTTACCCTGTCCATTGTAATAGGCGAGATCGGCGGGCTTCAGCAAGAACTCAACCGTCCTGCTTTGGCCGGGCATGAGGTGGATGCGCTGGAAGGATTTGAGTTCGCGGACTGGCCGGGTCAGGCTGCCGACGCGTTGATGCGTGTAGAGCTGAACGATTTCGTCGGCTTCGACGTTGCCGGTGTTGGCGATGTCCGCGGAAATCGTCAGTTGGCCGTTCAGATTCATCCGCGGCGATGAAAGACGCAGATGCGAGTATTTGAACGTCGTGTAGGAGAGGCCGAAACCGAAAGGATATTCCGGGGTGAAGCTCACGTCGATGTACTTGGACGTATATTTTTCGTTGGCGTAGGGCCCGCTCGCATGAGCCGGCCGGCCGGTGTTCATGTGGTCGTAGTAAATCGGAACCTGTCCAACGGTTCTGGGGAATGTGACGGTCAATTTCCCGGACGGAACGGATGCTCCGAAAATCGTGTCCACGATGGCGGGGCCGCCCATGCTGCCGGGGTGCCATGCCCACAGCACCGCGTCCATCTTTTTGCGCCACATCATGGAACGTCAGGGGCCTTCCGGCCATGATCACCGCGATCATCGGCTTGCCGGCCTTGGCCACTTCCGCAACCAATTCCTCCTGTGCGCCCGGTAAATTCAAGTAGGCCCGCGAACTGGCCTCGCCGCTCATGCTCTGGCTTTCTCCCAGAAAAAGCAGCACGACGTCCGCGCTGCGGGCCGCCGCAAGCGCGGCGGGGAATCCGGCCCGGCTTTCGTCGCGGCTCCTGCTCAAGCCCGGCGCATACACGACCCGTGCTTCGCCCAGCGCATCCCGAAGCGCCGTCAGCGGAGTGACCGACGGGCTGTCGCGATCCGCAGCCCATGCCCCAAGCTGGTCCCTTGGACTGTCCGCCAGCGGTCCGATGACCGCGATCTTCCCCACCGACTTTGCAACCGGAAGGGTGGCGTGTTCGTTTTTGAGCAGCACCAAGCTTTGCTCGGCCAGTTCCTTGGCGATGGCCAGGGCTTGGGGCGTTGGCGCCGTTCGTTCGGCGGGTATCCGGGCTCCTTTGGGACCGAATAATCCCAGCCGCAGCTTTAACCGCAGAATATTTCCCACCGCCTCGTCAACCAGGCGCGGGTCGAGTTGCCCGCTGTCGATCAGCGACTTTCCGTTGTCGTAGTAGCTGGTGCTTACCATCTCCATGTCCACGCCGGCGGTAATGGCCTTCATCGCGGCGTCGCGTTCATCGGCCGCGTATCCATGCGCAATCAGTTCCTTTACCGACTCGTAATCACTCACCACGACCCCGTCGAATTTCCACTCGTCGCGCAACACTTGACGCAGGGTAAACGCGTTGCCGCTGGCGGGTATGCCGTTGAGGTCGTTGAATGCGGACATAAAGCTGGCGATTCCCGCCCGGTTCGCCGCCGCAAACGGCACCAGGTAGACATTGCGTAACAGAGCTTCGGGAATCCAGGTCGTGTTGTAATCGCGCCCGCCCTCGGCCGCGCCGTACCCGACATAATGCTTGCCGCAGCCGGCGATCGAATCCGCGTCCGCCAACGATTGCCCCTGCAATCCGCGCGCGATCGCCGCCGCCAACACTCCGGACAGATAAGGATCCTCGCCGAGCGTCTCGGCAATGCGGCCCCAGCGCGGTTGCGCGAGATATCTATCATCGGGGAAAAGGTCCAGTGAATCCCTTCGAGCGCCCCCTCGCGCCGCCACGCGCGCCGCCCGCTGAATCAGCTCGGGGTTCCAACTGGCCGATTCACCCAGCGGAATCGGGAACGTCGTTCGAAACCCATGAATCAGATCGGCCCCGAATATCAAGGGAATGCCCAGGCGGGATTCCTTCATGGCAATTCGCTGCATCTCGGCTTTCATGGCCGGCGGTGCGCCGCCATAAAATGATCCCCATCTCCCGGCGCGAATTTCGCTCTTCGTTTTCTCGGTCAAGTGCTGGGGAAAGCCGATCTGGGACATCTGGCCCAGCTTTTCCTCCAGCGTCATGCGGGCCAGCAAGCCGTCGACGGTCTTCTTGATATCACCACGGTCGCTGACCGGATCGGCCGCCATGATCGCGGGAATGAACGCCAGCCAGATGGCAAGGGCCACCGGCAACGCTTGGTATCGCAAGGTCTTCATATTTTGTTTTCTCAAAAAGTGAAATGCGGATGCGGCCCTTAATAGGTTCGAAACAGGGCCTCCGCGTCCCCGGTTCCCTTGTTTTTCCAGGCAGCGAGGGTGCATCGGCGAAATCTCGCCTGGGCCGCCGGTCACGGCAGCCATTGGAAGGAATCGACCTTTCTCGTTCCCGATTCCTCGATGACAGTCATCATGAATTGGTGCTGGCCGCCGTTGAAGACGCATACGCCCCTCAGACCGATGGTCATTTTGCCGCTCGCGCTGCTCCAAGCATTGGGAAAAGCCGTCGCGCCCTGGAACGTTCCCCACGACTTTAATTGCGTGTAATCATTTTGCAATGCTTGATGCGTCAGATTGGTCGTGGAGTTTTGAGCGCACTGATCGATCCGTCCCGCGGCCAAGTCCGCCAGGTACGACTGCGCAAACATCCGGTCGGGGGCGGAACTTCGATACAGCGTCAAACCTTCAAATCCGACCAACGCCCATATCCCCAGGCTGATCAATCCCAGGATAATCCCGGCGATGGCCATGCCGCGTCCTTTCACGGCCGGGTTGGCGGTCGAGGAAATGCCCACGAAGCCGGCGATGAGCGCGATCAGTCCCGTTACGAATGGGACGCAAAAGATCAGCCCGCACACGAGGCTGATGATTGCCGCGGGCTGGTCCGGGTTGACGGCGGCAGCGCATAGCCCCCTGGCCCCGGCGGCGGAAAATTCGGCGGATACCCCGGCGGATAACCCGGAGGATATCCCGGAGGCGGCGGCTGAGACATGGTTGGCTCCTTGTCAGGGTCCAATCACTTTAATCCGCCTCGCGTCGGCGTCAAAATTATCACACCGCGCACGCCATGCCGAGCATCCGCAGGGCCCTAGTTTGACGGCCCCTGACCCTGACCCTGATCCTCGCCCGCGCCGGCAACCGGCAGCAGCACGCTGTCATCCGGTCCAACCGGAGATCCAACGATGCCGGCGCCGCCGGTGGGGCGAGCGGCGTTGGTGACCGGGTCCGAGCCGCTGTCGCCGTAGGTGTAAATGTTGTCCCGATGGGCGCCGCAAAGCGGAGTGTTCTGGAATTCCACGTGCCCGTCGGCGAACAGGACGTTCTGGCCGTCCCCGTGATGATTGGGACTGTTGCCGCCGCGCATGTCGGCGGCCGTGGAATTCACCGTCAGTTTCGTCAGTGCATCGCTGGCCGGATTGATGTCCGCCGCCATCGCGAAGGTTGGGTCCATTCCCTGCGCCAATTTGTAGCCTTTTCCAGCGGCATTCCGGCTGGGGTAGGGATCGGCATAGCTGTAGCTGAGGTTATCGGGCGAGGGAAAATTCGATTGATCGAGCGCGGTGTGCGTGCCGCCGCCGAATTGATCCGCCACGGCATCCGACGAGGGGCAAACAAAGGCGTTGCTGGTAATGTCCTCGGTGCGCAGCAGAAGATAAAGCGCCGCGCTCACGTCGTTGACTTGCGGGCATTCCTTGGCGAACGGATCTTTGCTGTCAGCGCCGGTGAAGAATGTGGGCGTGTCCGCCTTGGCAATTTCGTATTTCGTGCGCGGATATGGACCCTGATTATCGTTCGAATAAAGCAAAAGCGCCTGGCCGATCTGCCGCAGATTGCTGGCACATTTTACTCTCTGATTCCTCCCATCCAGCTTAGCGGCCCACAGCAGCGTAAAGGTTGACAACACGACAATCACGCACAAACTCACGATCAACTCAATCAGGGTAAAGGCGCGCGGTTTCATGGCTTAATGCCTCCGGTTGGGTCATTGCCTGGATTCCACTGTCTTAGACGATGTCCTCGCCGTGAAATTGCAGGCCAGATCATGTCATTACCACGAATTTCGGCCGAATCTGCTGACGAACATACGTCCGCGTGATATCCATGACGCCTTCGTGCTGGACCTGCCCGTGGCTGGCGAGCCAGTTCTGTCCGCGGGCGAAGAATTCATCAAAGCCGGCTTGCGACATTTCCCCGGCGAAATACGTCTCGCGCCGCACGGGAATGATTCGGCAAATCGGCTCGCCTTTGCGAATCCTGATCCGCTTTTCGCGCCGATCCAGTTCCAGCACCACGTGCCACGGGTAACTGGCCGGATACCAATCCGTTTCCACCACGGCCGACATCGCCCGAAACGGCCGCGACTGGTTCGGCACGTCCGTCATCAGCAGCAGTTCATTCGGATCGGTTTTCAGAAATAGAAACGAGCTGACCTTCACCTGGTTGTTGATCTGCCGGTAAACGTTGTCGCTGATGACATGCGGCAGCTTCTGCCCCTTTTCCCAGAACCACGCATATTGCTGTCGCAGCGGCTTGCCATCGGATTGCTCGCTCGCGGCGAAATCGAAATCACTTTCGATAACGATATCCTTCTGAACGCTCCAACGTCCGCGTCGCTGGACGAAGGTCAGATCGAAATTCGCCAGCATATCGAACCCCAACGCGTTGGCCGCCCGAATCGGCGGACACTCCTCCGGCCAGCCCCTCCTGCGGCGGCGCTTGACATAGACATCCTTGGCCGGCTGCGGTGCGAACAGGTCCTGACGGAATTTGTAATAGTGGAGCATGCAAGTTGAGGCCGCGAAATGACCGATCAGTCACAAGCGACATCGATTGACGATGCCCGGCATCTGCATATTGTGCCCGCTCCTGGGCGAGTTCGCGTTGTTGCACTTCAGACGGCCCCGTCGTCTAGAGGCCTAGGACACGGCCCTTTCAAGGCCGCGACACGGGTTCGAATCCCGTCGGGGTCATCCCCCTGGTCTTGCAGGGAATCGCAGGATCGAGAATCGCTCGGAAGCTCCGAGCGATTCTTGTTTTCGCATTGGAGTTCGCAAGATCGGCTGCAACAGGCATATGAGATCTTTGAGTAGTTCAGGAACACGGCGGCTGAAGCCTCTGCGCTGCGCTGCAATCAACGCTTCTCTTTATCAAACCGGCCTCAACAGATATGCTGGCTGCCTGCGAAATGAAAACGCCCGCCACCTCTCTTGCGTTGTTCGCAGTCGCGGCTTTTTTTGGTGCTGTGGGGCAGTATCTTTACAAAGCGGCGCGGATGACGCGGGCAATTCGGTTGCCGGATATCTTTTGAATGTTCGGCTGCTCGGCGGCGTGTCTGTTACGTGCTGGTCATGGTGCTGTTTGTCGCCGCGTTCAAGCGCGGCGGATCGATGGCTGTGCTTTATCCCGTCTATGCCAGCACGTTCATCTGGGCCGCCTTGATCGCCTGGCTCGCGTTTGATCATCCGATCAGGCCGGTACATGTCGCCGGTATGGCGCTGCTGGTTTGCGGAATGTATCTGATGGGGCTGTGATGGCCGAATCCTCATACCAAGTGACGGATCGGCAGGCCCATCGCGGCCCGAAAGCTTGGGTTTTTTCAACGTCTGGCTCCTCGACTTGCCCAGGCCGGGGTGTCGGCCAATTCCATCTCCGTTGCGGGCGCGGTTGCGGGAATCGTGGCGGGAACCGCATTTGTTCTGACCCGATTTACGCCGCCGCCGCAGGTCCGCGTTCTCTGGTTGATCGGCGCGGCAGGCGTTCAGCTTCGACTCATCGCCAATCTTCTCGACGGCATGGTTGCCATCAGTTCAGGCAAGGCGTCGGCGGTGGGGGAGTTGTTCAACGAAGTTCCCGATCGGGTCTCCGACCCGGCGATTTTCATCGGCCTGGGCTACGCCGCCGGTGCGTCGCCGGTTTTGGGGTGGCTCGCGGCGCTGCTGGCGGTGCTGACCGCGTATGTGCGCATGGTGGGCAAATCCGCCGGGCGCGGGGTCGGACTTTTGCGGGCCCATGGCCAAGCAGCACCGCATGTTCGTCGTCACCATGCTCTGCTTGTTCTGTGCGCTGGTTCCTCAATCCTGGCAACACTGGTGGCCGACCGACGTCGCTCTGCTGGTCATCATCGTCGGAAGCTTTTTCACCGCTTGCCGGCGGCTGATGCACATCGCCAAAACGCTCAAGGGGGCCGCGTGAATCCGAGCACACGACAAAGACTTTTCGGATTTCATCATGCTTTCGATTCGCCGCTCGTGCTCGGATTGGTCGTCGCCGTGGCGGTGATCCTCATCGTGGCCCCGATCGTTTTTCTGATTCTCCAAAAGAAGCGGCAAGCTCAACGAAAAACTCGGCCGCGAACTCTGGGCCCGATATTTATCCTGGCTCATTCTCGCTCCGCTGATCATCGGCCCCGTCCTGCTTGGGGCCGCCGCCACTATTATCGCCGTGACGATCCTCAGCCTACTCTGTTACCGTGAATTTGCCCGGGCCACCGGCCTTTTTCGCGAGCGGCTCGACAGCTTCGTCGTCGTCCTGGGAATCCTGCTCATCAATTTTGCCGCGTTTGATAATTGGTACGGGTTCTTCACCGCACTCTCGTCGTTGACCGTCGGCATGATCGCCGCCGTCTCCATCATCCCGGACCAGCCCAAGGGATACATCCAGCGCGTCGGCCTGGCCGTTCTCGGCTTCATGCTCTTCGGCGTCTGCCTCGGCCATCTCAGCTTCTTCGCCAATGATGATCGCTTCCGCCAAATCATTTTCTGGCTCGTTCTATGCGTTGAAATGAATGACATCTTCGCCTTCATTTGCGGCAAATCCTTCGGGCATCGAAAACTGGCGCCGAATACCAGCCCCAACAAAACCATCGGCGGTGCACTGGGTGCGCTCGTCCTGACAACCCTGCTCGCCGCGTGCGTTGAACGCCTCGTCTTCCACGGAACCGTACTGGACACCTGGGGGCACGCCATTGTTCCTCGGCGTCATGATCAGCGTTCTCGGCCAACTCGGCGATCTGCTGCTCTCCAGTGTAAAGCGCGACATCGGCATCAAGGACATGGCCGCCACGCTCCCCGGTCATGGCGGCGTGCTTGATCGCTTCAATAGCCTGCTGCTCGTTTCTCCCGCCGTTTTTCACTATGTCGGCTATTACCTCGGCGTCGGTCTGAGTCAGCAGCAGAGAATCTTCACGACAACCCTATTCGGGCCATGAGAGAGACATGGACCAATGGAAGCTCCAACCCGCGCGAGATCTCGGATTACCGCTCGGCAAGCGCCTGCAAAGCGTTCATCGCGAGTCCGGGCTGGT
This sequence comes from uncultured Phycisphaerales bacterium, assembly GCA_963771925.1. Lineage (GTDB taxonomy): Bacteria > Planctomycetota > Phycisphaerae > Tepidisphaerales > Tepidisphaeraceae > PALSA-1353. The sequence continues at coordinate 477,146 of CAVYVE010000002.1, read as the reverse complement.
TCCCTGGCTGGTTCACATCAGCTGCTGGTCGATGGTGCACGTGAGCTTCCGTCTGTTCCATCGTCTGCGGATCGAAGGCGGAGAATTCATTCCCGCGGATCGGCTCGTTCGTGCTTGTGGCCAATCATTGCAGCCATCTCGACGCCCTGGTCCTGGCATCGTGCCTGCCCTGGCGTCTGCGGGCCAGCGTCTACCCGATCGCCGCGGGAGATACTTTCTTTCAGACGCCGATCGCGGCAGCGATGTCGGCGGTGTTCATCAACGCCTTGCCGATGTGGCGAAAGAGTGCCGTCTCGCATTCGCTGGCCGATCTCCGCGCCCGCCTCGACGCCGAGCGGTGCGCGTACATCGTCTTCCCGGAAGGAACCCGAAGCCGGGATGGCACGATGTCCCGTTTCAAGGCCGGTCTGGGAATGCTTCTGGCCGGCACATCCGTTCCTGTCGTTCCGTGCCGATTGTGGGGGACCTTCGACGCTTTGCCTCCCGGCCGCCGCTGGCCGAGGCCCCGTGCGATTCGTTTACGGATCGGCCAGCCGCTCACGTTTCAGACGGTCACGAATGACCGGCCGGGCTGGAACGCCATCGCCCAGCAGGTTGAGTCCGCTGTGGTGGCGATGTCGTAGTTTGCCGAACACGTCGCCGCTGTCGCCGTACGACCAGCGGGGCCAGTCAGTTTACAAGACGCTAAAAATTTCAGCCACAGGCCTTGACGCGACGAAATAGACGCGTATACTCCGCCACCCTTGGCTTGCCGTGCCAGGGATTACGCGGAATCGAGGATGTTTTAAGGAAAGCAGGTTTGATTACTCTCCAATTTGATTCTTCTCGCCTTTTTTCGTAGCGACCCCCTTTAAAACCGAGTCGCCGCGAGCGGCGATGGAATGAAAAAGATCCCGTTGGCGGGGATTGGTTTCTTGTCGAACTTGGATTAGTCCGTCCCGATTGTCGGGATAGACTCACCCGCGTTCGGCGGGATTTTTGCCGGAGAAGTTTGTTCCGGCAAGAAAGCTCTTTGAAAAGTGAATACGAGGTTCAAGGTTTATAGAGAAATTAGACCTCCGCGACTTCTGCCCAATAGTTTTAGGTTTTTCCGTCTGGAGATGGATGAGCAGGCTGTCATCAGCCCGGGATCGTTCATTTCGGGCAGAGGTCGTCGAGCACCTTTTTGGCGATATGCGGAAGTGTCGATTGTATCGTTCCGTTGGCACGTTATCGATATTGTCCCGGGTGTTTGACGGGTAGCTGCGGCATGCCCTGCCGGCAAGACGGTGATCGATAAATGTGGTCAAGCTACTAAGGGTGTATGGTGGATGCCTTGGCATCGAGAGGCGACGAAAGACGTGGTAGCCTGCGATAAGCTCCGGGAAGCTGGCAAACAAGCGTCGATCCGGAGATTTCTGAATGCGGAAACGCGGCCGGAGTAATCGCCAGTCATCCTGCGCTGAATTCATAGGCGTATGGAAGCGAACCCAGGGAACTGAAACATCTAAGTACCTGGAGGAAAAGAAAGAGACATCGATTCCGTCAGTAGCGGCGAGCGAAAGCGGACATAGCCCAAACCGGGATTCGTCCCGGGGTTGCGGAAGCACTGAGGGGTTACAAAACCGTCGATAGCGGAACAGTCTGGAAAGTCTGACCATAGAGGGTGAAAGTCCCGTATGCGACATCGACAGGTCCCCGTTAACATGTGCTCTCCAGAGTAGCACCAGACTCGTGGAATCTGGTGTGAAGCCGCCCGGACCACCGGGCAAGGCTAAATACTCCTCGATGACCGATAGTGAACAAGTAGGGCGATTGAACGGTGAAAAGCACAGCTATTAGCTGAGTTAAAAGTACCTGAAACCATACACTTACAAGCGGTCGGAGCACTATGCCCCGCAAGGGGAATGTGTGACGGCGTACCTTTTGCATAATGGACCGGCGAGTGCATGTCTGCGGCAAGGCTAAGGTGTCAAGCACCGGAGCCGAAGCGAAAGCGAGTCTTAAGATGGCGTATAGTCGTAGGCCTGCGGCCCGAAACCCAGTGATCTACCCGTGGTCAGCGTGAATGTCCCGTAAAAGGGACAGGAGGCGCGAAGCCGTGAACGTTGAAAAGTTCTGGCATGAACTGCGGGGAGGAGTGAAAGTCTAATCAAACTGGGAGATATCTGGTTCTCTTCGAAATGCCTTTAGGGGCAGCCTGAAGCCACTACCCATGGGGGGTAGAGCTACTGAAAGGAGACGTGGGGCTACCCGCCTACACGCTCCTATCAAACTCCGAATACCCATGGGACTTATCTTTGGAGTGAGTCCGCGAGGGATAATCTTCGCGGTCAAGAGGGAAACAACCCAGATCGTCTGCTAAGGTCCCAAAATTCAGCTTAGTTCGTTAGGAAGTTAGTGTGCTGAGACAGCCAGGATGTTGGCTTAGAAGCAGCCACCATTTAAAAAGTGCGTAATAGCTTACTGGTCGAGCACAGTAGCGCCGTAAATGATCGGGAATAAGCTGGAATACCGAAGCAGCGAGCTTCGAGCAATCGAAGCGGTAGAAGAGCGTTGCATGCCGCGTCGAAGGCATACCGTAAGGAGTGCTGGAGCGCATGCAAGTGAGAATGCCGGTATGAGTAACGATAATGCAGGTGAAAATCCTGCACGCCGAAAGCCTAAGGTTTCCTGGGGAAGGTAAATCCGCCCAGGGTTAGTCGGAAGCTAAGACGAGGCCGAAAGGCGTAGTCGATGCACAGCAGGTTAATATTCCTGCACTGGCTGTAAAGGTTGAACCCGCGCGTGTGTTTTTCCAAGGCAGATCCCCCGATTAGACGTGGGGGTTGTCCCGACGCAAGCCGGGATCGAGGCCGCTTTGTTGCCGAAGTCTGTGGAGGAAGAACCGAGAAAAGCGCGCGGGGGACGATACAGTCGCCCGTACTAAAACTGACACAGGTAGGCGAGGAGAGTATCCTAAGGCGCTCGAGAGAACTGCGGTTAAGGAACTAGGCAATCTAACCCCGTAACTTCGGGATAAGGGGTCCCTACTCCGCAAGGAGAGGGCGCAGAAATCGGCCTGGGCGACTGTTTATCAAAAACACAGCTCTGTGCTAACTCGCAAGAGGATGTATACAGAGTGACGCCTGCTCGGTGCGGGAATGTTAAGGAAGTCGGTCAGGGGTTCGCCCCAAAGCTGGCAACCGAAGCCCCGGTAAACGGCGGCCGTAACTATGACGGTCCTAAGGTAGCGAAGTTCCTTGTCGGGTAAGTTCCGACGTGCATGAACGGCGTAACGACTTGGGCGCTGTCTCGACCGCAGACTCGGTGAAATTGAAGTGGCGGTGAAGATACCGTCTACCCGCAGCAAGACGGAAAGACCCCGTGGACCTTTACTGTAGCCTGGTACTGATGCCGGTTGTGGACTGCGTAGGATAGGTGGGAGGCGTTGATCCCTCGGTTCTGGCCGAGGGGGAGCCAACGGTGAAATACCACCCTGTTTGCATTCGTCATCTCACCCTGACCCGTGAATCCGGGCAGGGAACCGTGCTAGGTGGGCAGTTTGACTGGGGCGGTCTCCTCCAAAAGAGTAACGGAGGAGTGCAAAGGCAGGCTCAGGCCGGTTGGCAATCGGTCGACGAGCGTAAAGGTAGAAGCCTGCTTGACTGCGAGTGCTACAGCACGAGCAGAGCTGAAAGGCGGCCTTAGTGATCCTGTGGTCGCGTGTGGAAGCGCCATAGCTCAACGGATAAAAGGTACCCTGGGGATAACAGGCTGATCGCCTCCGAGCGTCCATAGCGGCGAGGCGGTTTGGCACCTCGATGTCGGCCCATCGCATCCTGGGGCTGAAGGCGGTCCCAAGGGTTTGGCTGTTCGCCAATTAAAGCGGTACGCGAGCTGGGTTCAGACCGGCGTGAGCCAGGTCGGTCCCTATCTGCTGTGGGCGTAGGAACCTTGACGGCACCTCTTCCATAGTACGAGAGGATTTGGAAGGACGGACCCCTGGTGTACCAGTTGTCGCGCTAGCGGCACCGCTGGGTAGCTATGTCCGGAACGAATAAACGCTGAAAGCATCTAAGCGTGAAGTCTATGCCAAGACGAGGGTTCCATGCGGAGCTTGCTCGCGAGAGACCCCGAGTAGACCACTCGGTTGATAGGCCGGAGCTGTACGGATCGAAAGGTCTTCAGGTTACCGGTACTAACGGTCGATTGCTTGACCACTTTTATCGATCATCGTTGCAGCCACACGCATGTACATCGCGGATGGCTCGCAGAAAATGTTCGTTCGATCGATCGCGGACTGAACCTCGTATTCACTTGAAATTACAATCCCGATAGTCGGTAAACCGACTATCGGGGTCTTCGTTGGTGGCTATATCGGTAGGGTCACACCCGTTCCCATTCCGAACACGGTCGTTAAGCCTGCCGAGCCGATGATACTGCTTCAGCGGGAAAGTAGGTCACTGCCAGCGTTAAACAAGAACCCCGGTCCCTTTTGCAAGGACCGGGGTTCTTTTTTGTCTTCGCACTGCAAGGTATCCTATCGCGCTGATGTCATTTTCCGCAAAAGCCGCAGGATGGTGATCCTGCGGGCTCGAACGCCAGAAACCGGATAATGTCGCGTTCTCACCCTCTCGGGACGACTTATGGACGACGACGACGATCCGCTCGATCCCAAGAACGATCCCTTCGGTCCGCCGGCCATACCCACGCTGGTCCACTGCATCCACTGCGACGAGGAATACGAAAGCTACCGCATCGAGTGGCGAATCGAAACCGATGTCGAGGGCAAGCCCCACGGCTTCTGGTGCTGCCCAATCCCAGGTTGCGACGGCAAGGGATTCGGATTCGACATCTTTCCGGTCGATCCGGATTACCACGTTGATGGCCTCGAATTCTTCGACGACGACGAGGATGACGATGACATCGACGATGGCGACACGGATTCCAGCATGGAGTTATAGCGCTCGCGCGTTTTCCGCTCTTTCAAAAGCCGCAGGATTGCCATCCTGCGGGCTCACACTGCCCACAGCAAGCAACTCATGGCATCGTAAACGACACGCGCTTCCCCGTGCGCGGATGTTCGAAACCAAGTTGGACAGCGCTCAGGTGAAAGCCGGACTTGTGCGGCTTACCTCCATATTTCGTGTCGCCGAGGATGGGGAAGCCCGATTCGGATAAGTGAGCGCGGATTTGATGCTTTCGGCCGGTGTGAAGTGTCACCCGCAGGTGCCCGACGTTGCCGCGGCGCAAGATGACGGCGAAATCGGTGACAGCCGGTTGGCCCTTGCCGGCTTGACGCGTCGAATGGACCGTGCCGTCGGCTCGCTCCACCAGGCGCGATTCGATTCGGCCGGAATCGCGTGACGGTGCAGGGGACACGACGGCATGATAGATGCGCGTGACCGTGTGATGGAAAAATTGCCGCTTGAGCGATGCGTAAGCCGCAGGGTTTTTTGAGAAAACCAACAGGCCGGCGGCGCCGCGATCTAAGCGATGGATCAGGCCGACGCGCGCGACGGGATCGGCGGCGCGAAGATATCGAGTGACGGCGGCGAGCGCCGTGGGGCGACGCTCGCGGGGAACGGTGCTGGTGAGCAATCCGGCCGGCTTGTTGATGACCAGAATGTCCCGATCTTCAAAAATAATGCGGAACGGAAGCGCCGGTTCGCTTCTCTTTTCCGGGATGATTGTGACGCGGTCTTCGGGGCGGACGGGCTCTGTCAGCTTGGCGGCGGGGACGTTATCGATCAGCACGCGGCGGCTTTGAACCATGCGCTTGAGCGTTTGCCGTTTGGCGCTGGGGAATTGCTCGGCGAAGGCGATCGAGGAGAATCATAACATCGGGACGGCGGTGTCGAGGAATTGCAATGCGTACGGCCGGCAACGTCGGGGTCGTTGATGGCCTGGTCGTCGGTCATGTCGTCGAGCCAGAGAAAACTTTTGGGTGCATGGGCGGATTCGATAGAGGCTGCGGCCGCGGTCGAAATCGATCACCGTATCGCGGCGGCCATGGATGAAAAGAATCGGCCGGGGCGCGATTTCGAGCGGCGGCGTCGGCGGGCGAAAAATCGTAAAGATCGGCTCCGGTCTGCATGCACGCCAACGGAAGCCCGATCCGCACGACCAGCCACTGGAGCAGCGGGTCGCGATAGATTTGCGCGGCGGACGACGGCCGAGGTCATCGAAACGGTCGTAGCAACCGAAGACAGCCAAGCGCATCGAATGCCCGCCCTTCCGGAGAGGGTTCGGCGGCGGCGGCGAGCAGGGCCGCGGCGCCGGTATCGATGCCGACGGCGACGATTCGGCGGCTGGCCTCGGGTGGGAATCGCGCAGCCAGCGCACCGCTCCCAGCACGTCCCGCCGCTCGTGATCGCCGAAGGAAATGATCTGGCCGTCGCTCTGGCCATGCCCGCGAAAATCGAAGCTCAGAACGTTGTACCCGTCAGTCGAGAAATTTTCGGCGAGGATGAGATAGCTCGCCTTCGCCGCCGCGCGAGCCGGGGCAGATCAGAAGCGTTTGCCGGCCCCAGTTTGGATTGGGATATCGTTTGTCCGGAGGCGCGTGGGCCGGAATCCACAAGCCCGCGATGTCCAGGCCGTCGGTGGATTGCGAAGGAAACGCGCTGTCGCGCCAAGATCGAACCAAAGTGAATCGATTCTCCGCATCATTTTGGGGCGGTAGGTAGCGCCGGCGATGATCATGTAGGGCAACCCGATGAGGAAAAGAGAGAACGCGCAGAGCCTGCGCGGCGGTCTGACGCTGGCGACGCTTCCAGGAGCCGGCGGTGGTGGAAACAGCAGAGCCGCGCACCGCCGTCAAGAACGATGTCGAGAAGCTTCAGAAAGCAGATCACGTGCGGCGATCCAATAGCACGTCAGAAGCATCTGGCCCGGGCGTGACGATGCCGCCGAGCCAAAGGTCGTAAACGATCGAGGCGGCAAAGCCCAGAAGCAGAGCACGAAGCGACGGCAACCGTGGTCGTGGGGCCGAGGCGGGCCGGCGTCGGCGGCGCTGCGGCGGGCAACGGAGAACATGACGATCAGCGCCGCCGGCGGAAGCAGGATGTATAGCCAGATCAGGAAATGTGGGCGAAAGAAAGCATGTTGGCTTTGGTCGGCAGCCGACAGTTATAACACGGGCAAAGAAGAAAATTCGAGATTCGAATTTCCTTGAGGGCTTTCCATGACTCTTCCCCCTACGGGCCATGAACCGGTGATGCTGCAAGAGGTGCTGGAACTGCTTTCGCCGCGGGCGGGGGCGGCGGTGGTGGATTGCACCCTGGGCCGAGGCGGGACATGCCTTGGAGATTGGCGCGGCGGCTGGGGGCCGGCGGATCTGCTGGTGGGCTTGGATGCCGATCCGCGCAACCTTGAGTTCGCCGCCCAGCGGCTCAAGGCATTGGAATGCCAGGTCCGGCTGTTCCACTGCGAATTTCGCGGAATTGTCGACGGTGTTGAAAGAAGTCGGCAACGCTCCGTCGGACGGCATCCTGGCGGACCTGGGCGTCAGCACGAACCAGCTTTTTGATCCGGCCTATGGATTGAGCTTCGATCGGCCGATGCCGCTGGACATGCGGCTCGACCCGCGGTCTGCCCGAAACTGCGGCGGATTTGGTGAACAAATTGCCTGAAGAACAGCTGGCCAACGTCCTATATGAATTGGCGCAGGAGCGTTGGTCGCGGCAAATTGCCAGAAAGATTGTCGAAGCGCGGCGCGTTTCGCCGATCAGAGATACCGAAGCATTGGCCGAGCTGGTTCGCTCGGCCATTCCGCGTCGGGGCGGACCTCCGGGGCGGATCGATCCGGCCACGCGAACGTTTCTTGGCGCTGCGGATGGCCGTCAACCGGGAGATGAGCAATCTCCATGAGTTGCTCGAGCAGGGACCGGCGGCGCTGGATCGGGGGGCCGGATGGCGGTGATCAGCTTCCAGTCGATGGAAGATCGGTCCGTGAAGCAGGCGTTTCGGTCGTTGGAGCAGACCGGGGTCGTGAGAATCATCACGAAAAAGCCCCTCTCCCCCACCCCCGAAGAAATCGCCCGCAATCCCCGGGCCCGCTCGGCAAAGATGCGAGTGACAGAGAAATTGGCCACAGATAAAAATCAGATGAACACAGATGGTTGATGTTGGTCATTTGTCATTAGCCAATTGCTTTTGCAAATGACAAATGAGATATCCGTGTGCATCTGATTTCCATCTGTGGCAAAAATCCCGTTTCGGGAGGTTGCCATGACGCGAGAGACAAAAATCAGTTTGCTGGTGGGTCTAGCATTCTTCATCGTGATGGGGATTCTGCTGACGGACCACCTGCGATTGGCGGGCGAGCCGCCGCAGGCGGTGCTGGCCGACGCGGGCGCGGACGCGTCCGGCAGGCGATGGATGCGCCGGGGACGGCCGAGCCGCCGATCACGATGGTGCCGGCCACCGATGCCCCGCCGACCGAGTCCGTTCCAACCCACGATGAGCTGACGCGTCCGGCCCCGCCGGTGATTCCTTCGAGGAATTATGGAAGCGATCCGGCGGCGATCTCGCCGGCAACGGTGCAGCGAAGATCACGGCGCCGATATGCCGGCGCCGCGGCATTCGCTGGCCGATGTTGCCCAGCGCAATGGGGAATCGCTGGTGCCGGCGAACATTGATGGGACGCCGAGAAATCCCGATCAGGCCCTGTCCGATACGTCCGGCCCTCCCGCAACTGCCGGGCCGAGGCAATACCAGGCCGAGGCCGGCGACACCGTCTCGCGGATGGCGGCGAAATTGCTCGGAGCCAATACGCGGGCCAATCGGCAGGCGATCATCAATGCCAATCGCTCGCTTGCAGGACGATCCGGACCGAGTGATCGTGGGACAAATCTACCTGATCCCCGGAGCCGCGCAAACCGCAATGGCTCCCGCGGAATCGAATGTCGAATCCTTCCGTGGCCGATGGAAAGGAATACTTCTACACCGTGCAGGAAGGCGACAGCCTGTGGCAGATCGCCAACGACGAGCTGGGCGATCCCTCGGCAGTCGATGCGATCAAAGAGTTGAACCAATCGGTTCTCAAGGGCAAGGATCACGATACGGTGATTCCGGGAATGAAGCTGCGGCTTCCGAGCAAGCCGGTGGCGACGGCCAATTCTTCAATGTGACATGCTCAAGCTGGTCTTGTGCCTGATGTGCGGAACGGCCACCGCGGTGGTGATGCTGGAACTGCGCGAGCAACATCTGAACCTGACGTATCAGACGGATAAATTGCACAATCAGATTGAGGCCATACAGGCGAAAATGTGGAATCAGCAATTGTCGATCGCCGTGGCGACTGCCCCGAATGCGCTGGCCGCCGAGGCCAAGGGGCAGGATCTGAAATTGACCGAGGGGAAGGGGCCGATCGGAACGATCGTGGGTGGACGATCCGGATGCGGGGAAATAGCCATACCAAACGCGGCGCGGCGACTTTAGTCGCCGCGCCATGAGTTATTTTTATCGCGAATGCCGCACATCCGCCGATGAATTATCGGACGGAATTGCGCCGGACGTATTGCGTTTTAAGAGCGCCATTCACCCAAAGCCCGGATGTACATCCGGGGCTACGAGAAGCGCAAGCAAATTCACAATCGGCATGAACTGCTTTTCGCATATTTGGGCACGGTCGATGGTGGCGCTGATCCTGGCGCTGTTCCTGGCCCTGCTGGGGCGTGTGGCCTATCTGCAAACCTACGGACGCGAGGCGACCATCTCCCGCGCGGATCGGCAGCAGCATCTGATCCTGACATTGCCAGCCCGACGCGGAAACATTTACGACCGCAACGGCCTCCTGATGGCCGGGTCCATCCAGACGCATAGCCTGTTCGTCGATCCGAAATTCATGCAGGATTCTTTCCAGGAAGACGGCCACAGCCTCGTCGAAATGGACGAGGCGCTGGATCGGTTGGCCAGCATCATCGGCACAGACTCGTTTGATCTGGCCAAGCTGCTGGGGGACCGCGCGACCAGCCGGTTCGTGAAGGTGGCGGACGACCTGGATGATTCGACGGTCCAGCAGATCGAAGCGTTGAATCTGCCCGGCGTGGGAATCGATTCCAGCAGTGCGCGGTGTTATCCGATGGGATCGCTGGCGGCCCACGTGCTGGGGGGCTGCGGAGCCGATGGCAACGGGCTGGATGGGCTGGAACTGAAATACAACGACTTGCTTGTCGGGCCGGCCGGGATTTGCGCGGGAGACGAAGGACGCGCAGCGGCGTCCGATCGGAGTGGCCGCGGAGGACTATCTTGCCTCCGCAGCATGGCCAGCATCTGGTGCTGACCATTGACGCCAATCTGCAAATGATCGCCGAGCAGGAACTGCGCGATGCGGTGGAGCACGTGAATGCGCCGCGCGGCGAATTCGTGGCCATGGATCCCTACACACGGGTGATGTGCTGGCGCTGGCGAATTATCCGACGTTCAATCCGCAAACGCTGAGCGATTCGACGCCGGACATGCGGCGGGACAGCGCCTTGGTCGCGCCGTACGAGCCGGGTTCGACGTTCAAGCCGTATCATCGCCGGCCCGGCGTTGATGTGGCATGTGACGAGCGAGTCGGAAGTCTGGCCGATTCCGGGTCGGACCTGGTTCACGCCGTACGGCCGGGCGATCACGGACGTCGAGCATTACGGCAATCTGTGCACGTGGGACGGGCTGGTGAAATCCAGCAACATCCTCATGTCGCAACTGAGCGAGCGGATGGGCAACGCACGGCTTCACCGGGCGATGACGAGTTTCGGATTCGGCGAGCGAACGGGAATCGATCTGCCGGGCGAGGATGCCGGGGTGGTTTATCCGCTGTCGAAATGGACGCGCAAGAGCACGGAATCGGTGGCTCAGGGATACGAGGTCATGGTGACGCCGCTGCAGCTTGCGCGGGCGTTTTGCGTCTACGCGAACGGCGGCCGGCTGGTAACGCCGCGGCTCTTGCTGGGGACGGTGGACCCGAACGGAAACGTCCTGATCGCGCAGGCCGCGCGTGGATTTCGATTCGCTTCCGCAAGTGGTCGATCCGCAAACGGCGATGCAGATTCGCCGGATTCTTTGCGATGTAGTCATCCGCGGCACCGCCGCGGGCGAGCGCAGCAAAATCTGGAACATCGCCGGCAAGACCGGCACGGCCTTCATCGCCGACGCCCACGGATACAGCAAAACGCGATACAACAGCAGCTTTACGGCGTGTGCGCCGTATGAGAATCCCCGGCTGGTCGTGGTCTGCGTGATTCACGATCCCGACCGGAAGATCGCCCATTACGGCGGCGACGTGGCGGCGCCGGCGGTGGCGAAATTCCTCGAGCGGGCGCTGACCTACATGGGCGTCCCGGCTTCGCCCGATCTGCCGCTGCCGCCGCCGCAGGTGGCCGATGTGCTGTACGATTATTCTTCCAGGGATTATACGGATCGCAGTTTTGGAGCGATGAAGGAAGACGATCAGCCGACCGAAGCCAGCGCCGATCCGTAATACCAGACCAAAGCCCCGGATGTACATCCGGGGCTTCTCTCAATCAATCAGCATTGCGTCCCCATAGCTGAAGAATCGATATTGCCTGGCGATCGCGTGCTGATAGATTCTTCGCTGCTCCTTAACACCCGTCATGGCGGCGACCAGCGCGATCAACGTGCTGCGGGGAAGATGGAAATTCGTAATCAGCGCACCGACGTGTTTCCAGAGATATGGCGGATAAATGAAGATCGACGTTTGGGATTGCTTCGAGCTGAACGGCTGATCGGGGGGATGACTCTCCAAAGCCCTGGCGGACGTGGTGCCCACCGCGACGATCCGGCGGCGATCCTTTTTTGCGCGGTTCAGGGTTTCCGCGGCGGCCGGCGTGATGGAAAAACTTTCGCCGTGCATCCGGTGATCGGAAAGATTTTCCGCCGTAATCGGTTTGAATGTGCCGACGCCGACGTGAAGCGTGATCATGACGCGGGAAATTCCGGCATCGTCGAGCCGGCGCAGAAGCTCCGGCGTGAAATGCAGCCCGGCCGTCGGGGCGGCAATCGCCCCGGGCGCGTCGGCGTATACCGTTTGATAGCGGGCCCGGTCCAGTTCGTCGCGCTCATCGGCGCCTTTGCCACGCTTGATGTACGGCGGCAGGGGCATCCGGCCCATGCGGTTTAGCAATTCCATCGCGGAAATCGGCTCGGAAATTTGCAGCAGGAATTCGCCCTCTCCCCGCCCCGACAGGATCGTTGCCCGAAGCGACGGATCGGAATCGAAATGCAAAACCGTTCCCGGCGGCGCGTTGCCGAGATCACGCAGCAGCGCCAGCCATTGGCCGGGAGCCGGCTCGGCGAGAAACAGGCCCTCGATCTGCCCGCCCGTGAGTTTTTTCAGCATGAAGCGGGCGGGAATAACCTTGGAGTCGTTGAAAACCAGAAGATCCGTCGGACCCAGGAGGTCCGGAAGGTCCGAGAACGAGCGGTCATACACGGCGCGGCCGGCGCGGAAGTAATGCAGCAGGCGGGACCCGCCGCGGTTGGCCGGCGGAGTTTGGGCGATGAGATCGGCCGGAAGATCGAAATCCAGATCGTCAGTTCGCATCGCGGCGCTGCCCGTGGCGATCGTCGGATGTTGCACCGCGGCATCATCCGTCATAAACGGACCAGTTTCACATCGGACTGAATTGATCGCATAAAACTTTGTTTCCCGCAATATTCCGGCGATTTTTTATCGCTGGCGCAGAATCAGCGCGCAACCGGCGGCAGCATTTGCTGACCGCTTCGCCGTGGCGGCGAGCAGCATCAACCTGGTTGTGGCGAGCCTGGGACTGCAAGAGGTGCAGTCCGTGCTGTCCGCCATTCGCACGGCCGATTTACAATCGGCGGCCAGATTATCGGCGGTGGCAACCCCGCCGCAGCCGTGTGATCGGTATTGTCCCGGCCCGATCTGTCCGCAGCCGCGGTATTTGCCAAGGCGGGTGATTCATCCGACCCCGCGGTATCTGCCCAGGCCAGTGATTCATCCGAGGCCGAGAGTTGAACCACAGTGTCCGCCCTGTCACCCGAGCAAGTCTCCGAACATTACGCCGCCGCCGCCGTCGCCTTCGAATATCTTGCCCTGGCAAGAACCTGTTCCTCCCCCAGCCGTAATAAAGATGATTATTCGACCGCCCGATATCGTAGGAAAAGGAATGTTGATCGATCTGTTTTTGTAGGATGATCGCCCGAGGGTATGGCATGTCACAGTCGCAAGTCGAGGAATTGATCCTGTTGGTCTCCGGGCTGGACAAGCCATCGCTGATTCGGCAGTTCCAGCAGTATCCCGCGTCGTTTCCCGTCGATTTCACGCCTGATTTTCTGGACCATCAGCCGCTGGAGCGGCTGCGGCATCTGTTCGTCGCCGTCTGTTTGCAATCCCAAAGAATGCCCCACGGTCCGGGCGATGGCCCGGCGGCGGCGGCTTGAGCCGTCCCATAATTCCAAATCCATCCGCGATACGGTCACGCCACGCGCATCGGAACGCCGATGAATGGCGGCGGTGCGATCGAACAAATCGGCCTCTCAATGTCCCTTCCTCGATCGAGGCGACCAGCGCTGCTCGAATTGCTTCCGCTTGGAACATCTGAAGCACGCGTTTAAATTCTGCTTCGGCCGATACAAGGCCTGTCCGACCTATCTGCAATTGCAGGTGGAACGGCGGATGCGTGGGATAGAATCGGCGCACGGGAGTCGAGGCTTGATGGAATTGAATCGCCCGTCCAAAGCGCGGTCGCCGCTATCGACTCGGATTAAACAGCCGCGCCTGAGGGAATTGCTGATCCATCTGGCGTCGGAACGGGGGCTGGCGGAAAATTCGCTTCACGCCTACCGGCGTGATTTGGAAAATCTTTGCGATTTTCTGGGGAAACGAAATCGAACGCTCGCCAGCGCGCAAGTCGTTGATTTCCGCGAATACCTGCACGATCAGAGCCGGGGCGGCAAATCGACCCGGACAGTGGCGCGGCGGCTGGCGGCCATCCGCGTCATGCTGCGGTTTTCGCCGCAGAATCAGAAACGGAAATCAACCAAAATTCTGGAACAGCTCGACCGGCCCAAGCCGGAGCAATCGCTGCCGAAAATCCTCAGCCGGGCGCAGGTGAACCAGTTGATCGCGGCCCCGAATCCGAAATCGCCGCTGTATTTGCGGGACGTGGCGATATTGGAATTGCTGTACGCCAGCGGATTGCGGGCCAGTGAATTGTGCGGGGTGAAGTTGCGCGATCTGAACGTGTCCGTGGGCGTGGTGCGCGTGCTGGGAAAGGGGGCCAAGGAGCGGATCGTGCCGGTAGGCCGCTCGGCCATCGCGGCGATCGAGCGGTATCTGGCCGAATGTCGGCCGAAATTGGCGCGGAACCAGGACGAGCATTTGTTTTTATCGCGGACGGGCAGACCGATGGAGCGGATTGGGTTGTGGATGCTGGTGGAGAAGTACGGACGCAGGAGCGGGATTTTGCGCGAGGTCTCGCCGCACACGCTGCGGCATTGCTTTGCGACGCATTTGATCGGCGGCGGAGCCGACCTGCGCGTGGTGCAGGAACTGCTGGGCCACAGCGACATCAGCACGACGCAGATTTATACCCACGTGGACCAGGACCGGCTCAAGGCGGTGCATCGGAAGTTTCATCCAAGGAAATAGGGATCAATGCCGGATTCGCTTGCGGCCATTGGTAATTACTTCCAGCGCGGTCACCAACAGCAAATCGACTATTTCAAACGAGCCGTTTTCGAGATGCACGGTCGCAATCCTGCTTTTTGGCGAATAAGCCAACATTTCGGGGTGTGCTACGCGCAATCTTTGTCCATCACCCAGACGAAGAAAAAACGGTATGAACGGCCGGGCCGTGTGAACTTTGTATAACTCTTCCGTGGTCATGCGTTTGAATTATAGCGATTTTGAGAAGCAAAATCGCTCCATCACATTGCTTGCAATTCCTTGATGATCCCTTCGACTTCCGATTCTTCCGGCCGCACGGCGCCGGCGACGGTTCTGTAGGCTTTGAGCAGCGGCTTGCCGAGCGGATCGGCCAACTCCGCAAGTGGGACGAAAACGCCTTGGGATTGCCCGGGGGAAAATAAATGATGAGCGACGATGCCGATGCGTTCGACGCCCGTGGCGTCGATGGGGCGATCGGCATTTTCTTCGGCGGCGGTGAAAATGCAGCGGAGGATCTCCGCCGGACGGGCGGGCTCCTCCAGCACATCGACAATTTCCTCGATCAGGCCGGGAAGAATCAGAAATATTTTCGCGGAGCGAGCGGCGGGGCCGGGTTGAACGGCGACATAGGCGAAATCGCACAGCGGCCGCGTATGGCGGAAGGATCGCTTCCCCAGTTGCGATAACTGCTCAATGAAGGTTTTGATCTTGGCGGCCGTCTCAAAGCGCAACTCGGCGGATGCGTCCTGCATGCGCTGGTTCTGTTGGCGGATCATTTCTCGCGGATCGGCCAGGGTCTCGGCGCTCCACTGGATCATCCGATGGTACTGCTGCATCGAAATCGAACCATCGCACGGAGCGGGGCATTTGCCCATTTCCTTGTAAGGACAGGCGCGGCCGCTCGGGGCCTGGACCAGAATGTTGTAATACCGGCAAAGATCAAACGCATCCTCCATCAACTCGATCAAGCGGGCGGCGGCGTGCTTATCCTCCACCGGCCCGAAGCAGAGTCCGGATTTGTTGGCGATGTCAATCATTTTGGTATATCGCGGAAACTCGGCTTCGGGATCGACGTGAACAAACCAGGCGGGCCGAAAGCCCACCATTCCCTGATACGTGCCCGGAAAAACCCGGTGCGCGATGTCGTGATAAACCCAATCGGCCTCGAAGGCGCTGTCCACGCGCCGCCACGAAATCCGGCCAACGATTTCCCGATAATTGACCTTTTTCGTCAGGCTCAGAGTCTCCTGGCCCTGGAGGCGGCGCTTGAGACTGGCGCGGAGATTTTTCACGCAGAGAAGTTGCAGCGGCTGGCCGTCGGCATCGGCGAAAAGATAGACGGCCCACTTGGGCGGAGCCTGGCGAAGAAAAGCCTCAAAATTACCGCCGGGATCGAAATCCACGTGATGATCGAGGATGCCGGCGATTTGGGCCATGACTCTATCCATGGTAGGATCGCCGGCAACAAAAACAAAAAGCGTTCAAAATATGAGCGAAAAGCGAACGGAAAATCCGCTGGTGGCCATCGTCATGGGGAGCAAATCGGATTGGGAGACGATGCAACACGCGGCCCAGGCGTTGTCGCAGTTTGGCGTTGCGCACGAGTGCCGGGTGCTGTCGGCGCACCGCACGCCGCGGGAGACGACGGAATTTATTTCTTCGGCCGAGGATCGGGGCGTGCAGGTCGTCATCGCAGCCGCGGGCGGGGCGGCGCATCTGGCGGGCGTCGCCGCGGCGCACACGGTGCTGCCGGTGCTCGGCGTGCCTATGCAGAGTGCGGCTTTGCAGGGGTTGGATTCACTGCTTTCAACTGTGCAGATGCCGGCGGGAATCCCGGTGGGCACGCTTGCCATCGGCAAGCCGGGGGCGATCAACGCGGCCCTGCTGGCGATCGCGATTCTGGCGAACTCGCGGCCGCAACTGCGGGAAAAGCTGCACCATTATCGAGACGAGCAGAAGCAGAGGATTCTCAAGGAAACGTTGCCGTGAGGTGCGCTGAGATTTATCCTGCCGACTGAACTCGGCAGGCCGCGAGTCTCGAATTCGCGGCACCCCGTTTAGCCGCGACCCGAAGGGGAGCGCGCTATTGGGAAGTTCGACAATCCCGCCCAGTTATCTAGAATGCGGCCATGAACGACATCACGGTAGTTCCAACAGGAATCGACGGGGCGAAGCTCACGAAGCTGACCGTCTGGGAAGATGAGCGGGGATCGTTCCTGGAGGCGTTTCGATCATCGTGGTTCACGGAAAAACAGCGGTGGGTGCAATGGAACGTCTCTCGATCGACCGGAGCGGTCGTGCGGGGCCTGCATTTTCATAAGCTTCAAACGGATTACTGGATGGTGGTAGCGGGGAAACTCCAGGTGGCTCTGGTGGATTTGCGGCCGAGATCGCCGACGTTCAAGGCGGCGAAATGCCTGACGCTGGACGCGGCCGAGCCGCAGGGGCTGTACATCCCGCCCGGGATTCTGCACGGATACCGCATCGCCAGCGAAGCGACGATCATGTACCTCGTGGACGTGGAATACACGGGCAAGGACGAATACGGAGTGCGTTGGAACGATCTGGCGCTGGGGTTGCCGGCGAACTGGTACGACGGCCCGGAGCCGGCCGTTTCGAAACGGGATGCGACCGCACCGCTGCTGACGGAATTGAAGGAGCGGCCGTAACCACGACGATCGAAGGTGCAATGCCACGGGAGAACCCGTCAAATGATATTTCCGTCCGCGGCATCCGGGAGTCCGATCTGGCCGCGTACAAGGCGCTGCGGTTGGAGGCGCTGCGCGATCATCCTGAATCCTTCGGAACGGATTATGAGGAAGACCTTGCTCAGCCCCAGGCCGTGTGGGTCGAGCGCGTGCGCAAGGCGGTGGAAGATCCGGACAGCCGTATCGTGGTTGCCGACGCGGACGGCGAATTGGCGGGAATGACCGGCGTATTTCGAAGCCACGGCGTGAAGAACCGTCACGCGGCCCATATTTGGGGAGTCTATGTTCAGCCAAAATATCGGGGCCGGCGGCTTGTGGATCAAATGATCGAGGAGGTTTTGAATTGGTGCCGGTCGCGAGAGGTGCGAATCGTTCGATTGAGCGCGACATGCGTCAGCCCGGCGGCGCGGTGTTATCAGCGATGTGGATTTCAAGTGTACGGCGTAAGTCCGGAAGAGATCAGGATAGGCGAGAGATATTATGACGAACTGCTGATGTGGCGGAGGGTGTGAAGCGGAGAAGGAGGAACGGGGACGAGGCTCTCCGTGGCTGGGCGTGCAACACCATCTCAGGGGCCGTTGTTCGCACGGGAATTTCTCACCGTCCGAAATATTTTTTCTGCGAAACACGTCCAAAACCTTCACCTCCTGGACCTATTCATAGAGGGCATCACAATGGAACATTGCACCGGCCTGGTTTTTTCCCGAGCCTGTCGAAGGGTCCGTTCCCCGCTCCGACGGAGTCCGGCCCGACTTCCATTTTCCGGCGATTTGTACCAGTAACAGTAACAACTTCGGCCCTGGCGCTATCAAAAACGCCGAAGGTGTTACCGCGGGCGTTGGCAAAGGGCAATCGTAGATACGACAATCGCAACCAAGCACAAGCGTTACGCCCCGATGCCAGCCCCTGGGCAGTCGCCAATTCTTTGCCTCTTGGTCCTGGCGGCCCATTGCCTATAGAATGACAACCCCGATACCCATGCCCGATGTGCCGAATTCCATCTCCTCCCGGCTCTTGCTACCGGCGGTTTCCCTTTGCTGGCGAGAGTTGATCCGTTTCGTCCGCCAGCGCAGCCGAATCATCGGAGCGTTGGCCACGCCGATTCTTTTCTGGATCGTCATTGGCGCCGGCATGGGCCACAGCTTCCGCTCGGAAATGCCCGGCGGAAATAATTTCATCGAATATTTCTTCCCAGGCACCCTGGTCATGATCCTGCTCTTCACCGCCATCTTTTCGGAAATCTCCATTATTGAGGATCGCCGCGAGGGGTTTCTGCAATCCGTCCTGGTGGCGCCGGTTTCGCGGATGGCCATCGTGCTCGGCAAGGTGCTCGGCGGAACTCTCCTGGCTTCGGCGCAAGGCATTCTCTTTCTGCTCCTGGCTCCACTTGTGGGAATCAAACTGGGCGTAAGCTCTTTCCTCGCCGCCGTCGTGGTGACGTTCATCGTCAGCTTCGCGCTCTCCGGCCTTGGCTTTTGCATTGCCTGGCGCATGAATTCCACGCAGGGGTTTCACGTCATCATGAATCTTTTTCTGATTCCCATGTGGTTCCTCTCCGGCGCGATGTTCCCGGCCGAGGGCGCCAAGGGCGTCATGCGCGGGCTGATGAGCATCAATCCCCTGACCTACGGCGTTTCCGCACTGCGGCAGGCGCTGTATTGGACCAGCTCGGCTAACCTTCGCCTTCCGCCGTGGTCTGTTTGTATCGGCATCAGCCTGGTTTTCGCCGCCGCCATGTTCGTCGCTTCGAGCCTGATGGCCGGCCGGCGCGTCGCCGCCGATCTGCAATGAAGGCGTTCCTATGAGCCAGCCTCAAAAAATCATCACGATCGTCCTGTGGGTGGCCGCCGTTTCAGTGATGCTCGGCGTTTTGGCGATGAAAACGTTCCCGCAGAACGCTTCGCCGCCCGCTCAATCCACCCAATCGGCTCAATTCGCGGGACACGTCATCGCCGCGTCGGCCGATCCCTCTGGCGCCTCTCCGCCCGTCCTGTACAGCGCTCCATCCTTTCGCCTGATCGATCAGGATGCCCAACCGGCCACCAACGCCCAACTCCTAGGCCATCCGTGGGTCGCGGATTTCTTCTTCACGACCTGCACTTCGCTTTGCCCGATGATGTCAGTCCACATGGCCGAATTGCAGAACCAACTCCCCGACGACGTGAAGCTGGTTTCCTTTTCCGTCGATCCGCTGCACGACAATCCCGCGGCGCTGAAGCAATATGCCCAGCGCTACCACGCCCAGAGCGGCCGATGGATTTTCCTCACCGGCGACGAAAAAACCCAGGACCAGGTGATCCGCGGAATGAAGATCGGCCTCATCCCCGCCCAGGGCGGCAATCCCATCCAACACGACGAGCACTTCGTCCTGGTGGATTCCAAGGGCCGCGTTCGCGGCTACTACGACTCGCTCATTCCCCAGCGTCTCCAGCAGCTCGTCCACGACGCCCGCTTGCTCGACGCGCAGGGCAACGGAGGCTAGCGGATGTCCAGCCTTCCCGCCGTTGACGCCACGCTGAACGCGGTCTGCGGCGTGCTTCTCTGCATCGGATTTTGTTGCATCAAGACCGGCCGGTGGCGCGCCCACGCGTATTGCATGGTCAGCGCCACCGTCGTTTCCGTCGCGTTCCTCAGTTGCTATCTGACGTATCACTACCTGCACGGCGAACGCTCCACTCGCGCGACGCACGCGCCGCATTGGCTCCGATATCTCTATCTGACGATTCTTTTCCCGCACCTGCTTTTGGCGATAGGGATGCTTCCGATGATTTACCTGACGCTGCGGCGCGCTTATCGCCGTGACTGGATCAACCATCGCCGCATCGCCGTTCCGACGTTCTGGATTTGGCTGTACGTGTCGGTCACCGGCGTGGTGATCTATTTCATGCTCTACCATTCCCGGCTAGCAACATAAAAGAGCCGGCATGTGAAGGCCACAAGATTGCCATCCTGTGGCTTGTGCGGAAGTAGGACGCTAAACCACCGTTGGAAATGTCCTGGTCGGCGGATTCACAATGCCGCGAAATTCGCCAGGATTTGCAATCCGACCTTCTGGCTCTTTTCCGGGTGAAACTGCGTGGCCATCACATTGTCGCGCCAAATGCTGCTGACGAACGGCCGGCCGTAATCCGTCTGGGTCGCGATGACGGACGGGTCGGCCGGAACCACATGATATCCATGCACGAAATAAACTCCGCAACCGGCCGGCAAATCCTTCAGCAGCGGAGACGCTCTGCGCACGATGAGCTGATTCCATCCCATGTGCGGCACTTTCAGTCCCAGGGTCTCATCCACGTCAAACCGCACGCACTGGCCAGAAACGACGCCCAATCCGCGATGTTCTCCATCCTCGAATCCCACGTCGAACAGCATTTGCAGTCCCAGGCAGATTCCCAAAAACAAATTCCCCTTGCGAATATGCCCAAGAATGGCCTCGGCGAAATTCTTTTCGCGCAGCGTGGCGATGGCGTCCTTGAAGGCGCCGACGCCGGGCAGCACGAGCCGATCGGCGCGGTCGATTTCCTCCGGCCGCGAAATAATCGCCGCCTCCGCGCCAACCCGCGCGAACGCCTTCTGCACGGAGCGCAGATTGGCCATTCCATAATCCACGATGGCGATGGACATCCCCCAACTATAGCCGCTATTTGGCGGCAGTGCGACCTGTTCCGAGCGTGTCGAGGAAAGCACGTCGGGTTCCCTCACGTCGGGCTGGCCGGACCTTGTGGGGCCTGGGGTTTTGTTTGCAGCATGGCCGCTTTCGCCTTGAGATCCGCCACATCCGAGTGCATCTGGGCGGCGGCATTTCGCCGCCTGAGTTCGCGGAATTGTTTGACGGCCTTGAACGCCATGCGCACCACCAGCGTCCCCAATACGCCGGCCAGCAGCATGGCCGGAATCAATTCCAACGCCGACGTGTTGATTTTCTTTCCAAACCACCACCAGATGATCAGTTCCTTGTTGGCGTTCTGAAAGACGAAGATCAGCAGATAGATAACCAGCAGGGAAAAGATCGTGATCTTCGTCCAGATTTTGATTTTAAGCCAAAGGTTTTGCATGAGTTTCTCTCGCGGCAAGCGGCCGGTTCACAACGCCGCCAATCCCTGGCGAACGAACCAGAGGACTCCTTGCAGCCCCGGCTGCAAGTAGGCGGCGATCGGCGCATAAAACAGCATGACCAATCCGGCGGCCAAACTCAAATACGGCCCATAAGGCAATTGCCGCCGCGAATGCGCGATCAGCAGATAAATTCCCGCGGCGATTCCGATGAACGGGGCGATGAAGAACGTCACCGTCGCCGGCCCCGCCCCCAGCACCGCTCCGATGCCGAACATGAGATGCACGTCCCCCAATCCCATCGCCTCTTTTCCGAACGCGTACGAGCCCAGAATCCGCGTCAGCCACACGACGAAACCCCCAACCAATCCGCCGAGCAGCGCGCCCAGCGCCGCGTTGAGCCAATCGATCCTGGCAATCGCGTACCAGAAGTGCCGTACGGCCGGCACGTGCGTATGCAGTGCCAGAGACGCCGCGCCCAGCACCATCGGCGGCATCAAAAACAGCATCTCTTTGCGGATTTCCGCTCGCACCTGTGCCGCCGTGAATTCCTGCGGAATTTCCGGTGTTTCCTCGCCCGCTTCCGCCGCCTGCTTGGCCCGCTTTTCCAATTCCGCTCGTTCCACTTCCAGCAAATCCCCAGCCGGAAAACTCATTGGCAGAATCTGCCACCGCAACAGCGACGATGCTCAGAATCAATCCCGCTGCCGCCCCCGCGCACAGCGCCAGCGCAAACGGCGGATCGATCAGCGATCCGGCCGATCCCGGTCGATCGACCATTCCATGCACCACGATCCCCAGGCTCGCCAGCCACCACGGAATCCCCGCCGGAATGATGAACAGCTCCGCGTCGATCAAACTTGCCGCGAGCAGCCCCGCCACGAGCACCATGTACAACCCGTAGATCGGCCACTGGTCGGCGAGGTTCGTCATTTCCTCCGGCCCGATATGGACCATGAAAAACATCACGTAATAGAACACCAGCAGCAGCCCGGTGACCGCCTCCACGATCGGATATCCCGGGGAGATCGGCTGCTTGCAATACCGGCACCTGCCCCGCAGAAAAATCCATCCGAACACCGGAATGTTGTCATACCACGCCAGCGGGGTTTCGCACTTGGGGCATCGCGACGGCGGCGTCACCAGCGAGATTCCCTTGGGCAGCCGATGCACCACCACGTTCAAAAAGCTTCCAACACACGCACCCAGCGCGAACAAAAATGGAATGTAGAGCAGATGCGGCATGCGCGGAGGCTTTCAATCCTTGAGCATCATTTTGGCCAACCGTTGTGCGGCCTGCGGCGGGGTCAGACGCGTCACGTCCAGCTCGGCCGACATCACCGCCTTATAGATCGGCTCGCGCTGCTTCAGCAGCGTTTCGATTTCTTCAATTCCGCCTCCAAGGCTGGTCAGATTCGGCCGATTATCGGATGTTGCCGGGTCGGCCTGGATTCGCCGCAGCAGTTCCCGCGGATCGCAACGAAGGTAAACGATCCGATGTCCCGCTTGCGTCAACACCCGCCGGTTCTCCTCGCGCAGGACCGCTCCGCCTCCGACGGCGATCACGCAATCTTCCTCTTGCCGCACAACTCCGCGATGACGTGCGTCTCGAGTTTGCGAAACTCCTCTTCCCCGCCGGCCAGGAAAATTTCGCGGATGGATTTTCCGGCTTTCTTCACGATCACGTCGTCGCCGTCCAGGAACGGCCTGCCCAGCCGTTGGGCCAGCAGCCGGCCCACGGTCGTCTTTCCGCTTCCTCGATAACCGATCAGGATCAGGGCCATGCCCATCAATAGTAGACGTTGGGTTCGTCACATCAAAGCCGCCATTTGCATTTGATTTCTCCGCGCCTCTAGAATGCCACGGTGGACGCGACGATCACGCTGAACTTCGACGGCGGCAGCCGGGGGAATCCCGGGCTCGCGGGGATCGGCGTCGTCCTCGCCGCCGACGATGCCACGCCGCTGGTGACGATCGGCAAATACATCGGCCCGGCGACGAACAACGCGGCCGAGTACATGGCCCTGATCGTCGGCCTGCGCGAAGCCGCCAAGCTCGGCGGCGCAAACTTATCGTCCGCGGCGACAGCGAATTGGTCATCAAGCAAATGCGCGGCGAATACCGCGTCAAAAATCCCGCCCTCAAGGACCTGTACGAACAAGCGCAAACTCTTGTGGCCGGTTTTGAGTCTGTCAGCTTCGAGCACAACCGTCGCCATCACAATTCCCTCGCCGACCGTCTGGCCAATCTCGCCATGAATCGCAAGGGCGATGTCGATGAGGTGGATGATATGCCCGATCCTCCCGCGGACCGCGGCGGATCGCCGCGACTGTCTTGCCCCGCCTGTGGCTCACAGATCGAGGTGAAAATTCCGCCCAGAGTAAAAAAAGCCGCGCTCTTTTATCTGCCCCTGCGGCACTCCAATGACCTAGGATATCCGTACCAGAGGAACACTGATGTCTGATTCCAACCCACGCATCGAACAATTCCGCAAAATGGCCGAGGCCGATCCGGAAAACGAACTCGGTCATTTTTCGCTCGGCAAAGCCTACCTCGACGCGGGTCAGACAGCGCCGGCCATCCAATCCTTCCAGCGCGTTCTCGAATTGAATCCCAACATTGCCAAGGTTTATCAGATGCTGGCCACGGCGCTGTTGAAGGAAAATCGAAAACCCGAAGCCATCGACTGTCTGACGCATGGCGTGGAAGTCGCCGCCGCGCGCGGCGATCTCATGCCGAAGAATGAGATGGTCCAGATGCTCAAGGACCTCGGCGCCGCCGTTCCGGAGTCCGTCGCCTCCGCCCCGCGGCAAACCGTCGGCGAAGATCAGGTCCTGTGCAACCGCTGCGGCCGCATCGGCCGAAAGATGCCCAGCCCTCCGTTCAGCAACGCGCAGGGAAAGGAAATTCACGAGAAAATCTGCGCTGATTGCTGGCGCGAATGGATTCACATGGGCACGAAAGTCATCAACGAATTGCGTCTTCCGCTGTCCGATCCCCAAGCCCAGAAAATCTTCGATCAACACATGCGGGAGTTTTTGAACCTCGGATGATGGCCACGCCACTATTGATTTAGCGGCGGCGCTGCGCAGGCAGGCGTTGCGCCT
The DNA here is from genome assembly GCA_963771925.1 of uncultured Phycisphaerales bacterium. GTDB lineage: Bacteria > Planctomycetota > Phycisphaerae > Tepidisphaerales > Tepidisphaeraceae > PALSA-1353. The sequence continues at coordinate 452,673 of CAVYVE010000002.1, read as the reverse complement.
ACCACATCCCTCATGCGGGCGGACTTGGAATCTTCGCCCGGCGGGCGATGGCCGCCACGAACCAACGGCAGCACGTAATTCCAAAAGGGCGGCAACGCCAAGAGCAGAACCAAGGCCCAGAACGGGAGGACGAATTCGGTGAAGCGAACGACCGGCGGTAAAGTCATGCCGGGTGGAAGCGTGTTGTCTGGTGGAGTGCTGCCGCGCAGCCTGGCGCTTCGCGAGAAGTAGAAGCCCAAGCGGCTCCACAGCGTATGTGGCCCGTGAGGGGGGTTGGCATAATCGAGCCCGGGAACGGGAGTCGAGGAGGAATACTCGAAATGCGGATTGCTCCACATCGCGTTGGTGAAGACGAACGCGAGCCTGCCTTTCGCGTCATGCATCGCGGCGCCACTCAAGCGGCCGTAATACACGAGGTCCTCGGCCTTGCTATAACTGCGTACCCATAGCGCCGCTGCAGATAGCAACAGGATCAGTGAGATCCCCGCGAGGAGATTGAACAATCGGTGCTTCACGCCTCACAACATTCTACTACTTCGCTGGTCGAGCAACTCGCATTAAATCCTCGAATTCAAAAATGGTCTGCAACACAGCCGTTAATTGATGACGGCGCTGGGGATTAGCGCGAATCGCCGACATTGAGCCGATTCTTCAATCCCTCCATCGCGTTCTGTATTCGGTGGGTCGCTTCCCGAATCCCCGGTTTGGTGTCTTCCAGATCGCTCAAATCCAAGGCCGGCCCGAACGTGATCGAGCCGGCACTGGGCCGCACGAACGCCTCGACCATGTCCCGATTTCGCTGCGTGCCGGTCAGATACGTCGGATAAACCGGCGCTCGTGTCTTGAGGGCCAACAGTCCGATCCCGCTCTGAAAGGGAATCAAATCGTTCGACGTTTCGATTCTCCCCTCGGGAAATACGCCAAGCACGTATCCGGCCGCCAGCGCCCGCATCCCCGCCCGCGCCGCGGCCATGTCCCGACCGCTGCGCTCCACCAGAATCACGCCAACCGCGTTGTAGAGCCACCGCATCGACCGGTATCGGTAATATTCCCTGGCCATCATCCATCGCACCAGCCGCGGACAAAACGCCTGCAACAATAGGGGATCGATGCTGCTGATATGGTTGCAAACGAGAATGGCCGGCCCCGTGCGCGGCAGGCGGCACGGCGCGGCACCGACGTCCGGTGATAGACCCGCGAAACACTTCCCGCCCAGGCCTTGAGAAAACGAAACACCAGGTCGTTCTCCCGCCGGGAAAAGGCATCGCCGTCTGCACTCACGGCGGGGGAGATACTCAATGCCGAGCGTTCTTGCAATGTTGACGGAGCCGCACAAGTGGCGTTCCCAACTTGCCCACGCGACAATCCGCATCGTGAGCAGGGTCCTGGTGATCACCAACAACCTTCAGCAGGCCTCGTTTCGCCTGCGCATCGAGGCCCTGAGCGAAGAATTACGTCGGCGGGGGGTCTTTCTCGACATCCACGTCCGTCCGCGCGAGGTACTGGGCCGCCGGCGATTGCTCAAATCCGCCGCCGATTACGATGCCGTCCTGTTGCAGAGGAAGATGCTCGATCCCCTCGACACTCGCCTGCTGCGAAAAAAAGCCCGCAAGCTTTTTTTCGATGTCGATGATGCCGTGATGTACCACAGCAGGCCCGTCGGTCCGCTGAAGCGCTGGCAAACCTGGCGGCGATTTCTCGCCACCGCCCGATACGCCGATCTCGTCGTTGCCGGAAACGAATATCTCGCCGACCTGTTTCGCCGCCATGGCGCCAAGGCGACCGTCCTGCCCACGGTCGTCGATCCGGCCCATTACCAGGTGAAATCGCACACAGCCGGCGACGCGCCCGCCCTGGTTTGGATCGGCAGCAAATCGACCTTGACCTATCTGCGCCAATTCGCCCCCGCGCTGGCCGAAGCGAAAAAGCGGGTTCCCAATTTGCGGCTCATCACCATCGCCGATCGGCCGCTCTCTGATGCCCCCGTGCCCATCGAGCATGTGCCTTGGTCGGAGCAAACCGAATCCGCCGCGCTTTGCCGCGGTGACATCGGCATCGCTCCTACGCCGAGGGACCGTTGGACGCTCGGCAAATGCGGTTTCAAAATCGTTCAGTATATGGCCGCCGGACTGCCGGTGATCGCCAGCCCCGTGGGCGTGAATAGTGAAATTGTGGTGAGCGGTGAAACGGGATTATTGCCGGACGGTCCCGCCGCGTGGGCCGGCGCCGTTGCGGCTCTGGCCGCAGATCCAGCCAAGCGTCAAGAGCTGGGCACCGCCGGCCGAAAGCGGGTGGAGCGGCAGTTCTCGACCATTCGAGCCGTTGCATTCTGGGCCGGATTGCTGGGTGGCAGGAGCTAACGCCGATGCACGATCACCACGCCGCCGTAAAAACCGAACGGCGGGGGAGGCGGGCCCCAATACCCCCAATACGGTCCGCCATCATAATAGGGATAGACCCGGTGGAAATAAGCGCCCTGGCCCGCCATTTTTCCGGCGATCATCATGCGCCACCGAAGTTGCAGCGAGCCGAGGTCCAAGTCGTCATAAGAATGTTGCGGCGGGAACGGGAAATAAGCCGTGACGTATGCGCTCTGCCCCGACTCCAGTGTGATCGGCGTCGGCGGACGGATGATCGGCGGAGGGAATCGGATCAAATCCCCTGTGCTTAGCTCCAGCGTCATCGGGTCGAAATCGACCTCCTGCGGCCCGTTGTTGTCCAGCCTAAGCCGAATCTCCACCGATGGCGGAATCGCGTCCCTGGGGTCGTCGTACCGCACGCCGATGATCGACGCGTCTGCCGAGACGGGCGGAGCCGTCTGCGGCGGAATTGGCGGAACATCCGCCACCGCCGGCCGCGGAACATACGAAAAATCCGCAACGTATTGAGAGCAGCCGCTAACCAGGGGCAACAGAAGAGCAACCCCTACGCAATACCAATATCGCAGTGTCATGACCCCGATTATAACAGCCCGGCCTTTCCCGCGCAAAGCTGCACTTTTGTTGGAATTCACCGATATCGACTGCGGGGATAAGCAATTCATTGCTGTCTCTTGTCAGGAAGTGGCCCACGTCGGATAGTGCCTGTTTACGACATGACCGGGTTCACGCTCCAACACATGTTCGATCAGGCATTGCAGCACCACCAGGCCGGGCGGTTGCAGCAAGCCGAGCAGCTTTATCGACAGATCCTGGCCCAGCAGCCGCAGCAAGCCGCCCCGCTGCACTATCTGGGAGTGATCGCCCATCAGGTCGGGCAGAGTGATAAAGCGGTAGATTTAATCCGTCGCGCGATCGCTCTGGAGCCTAACTACGCTGAAGCCCACGTCAATCTCGGCAATATCCTGAAAGACCAAGGGCAGTTTGGTGAAGCGATAATCGCCTATCGTCAGGCCATCGCCCTCAAGCCCCACTTGCCCGAAGCTCACAACAATCTCGGTATAGCCTTGGCAGACAAAGGACAACTCGATGAGGCCATCGCCGTCTATCTCCAGGTGATCGCCCTCAGGCCCAATGACGCCGACGCTCACAACAATCTCGGCACGGCCCTGCGAGTTCAAGGACAATTCGATAAAGCGATTGCCGCCTGTTGCCAGGCGATTGTCTTCAAGCCCAACTACGCCGAAGCCCACAACAACCTCGGCATGGCCCTGACGGGCAATGGACAACTCGATGAGGCCATCGGCGCCTATCGACAGGCGATCGCCCTCAATCCGAACTACGCCGCAGCCTACAGCAATCTCGGCAAAGTTCTCAGAAACAAAGGACTATACGATGACGCGATCGCCGCCTACCGCCTAGCCATCGCCCTCAACTCCAACTTGCCTGAAGCTCACAACAATCTCGGCAATGCCCTGAGAGACCAAGGACAATTCGATGAGGCGATCGCCGTGTATCGCCAGGCGATCGCCCTCAAGCCCAACTACGCCGAGGCGCACAACAATCTCGGCAATGTCCTGGCCGGCAAAGGGCAGTTCGAAGAGGCCATTGCCGCCTATCGCCAAGCCATCGGGCTCAAGCCCAACTACGCCGAAGCACACAACAATCTCGGCAATGCTCTGGCCGGCAAAGAACAACTCGACGAGGCGATCGCCGCGTATCGCCAGGCCATCGCCCTCGACGCCAACTTGTCCGAAGCCCACAACAATCTCGGCGATGCCCTGAAAGGCAAAGGGCAACTCGACGAGGCCATTGCCGCGTATCGCCAGGCCATCGCCCTCAAGCCCGACTACTCCGAAGCCCATAACAATCTCGGCAATGCCCTGGCCGGCAAAGAACAACTCGACGAGGCCATCGCCGCGTATCGCCAGGCCATCGCCCTCAAGCCCGACTACTCCGAAGCCCACAACAATCTCGGCATTGCCCTGGCAGGTAAAGAACAACTCGACGAAGCCATCGCCGCCTATCGCCAGGCGATCGCCCTCAACCCCAACTTGCCCGAAGCCTGCAACAATCTCGGCAATGCCCTGACAGACCAAGGACAATTCGATGAGGGCATCGCCGCCTATCACCAAGCGATCTCCCTCAAGCCGAGCTACGCCGAAGCCCACATCAATCTCGCTTTAGTGCTGATGAGGCGAGAGGATTTTCAACAAGGTTGGGAGGAGTATGAATGGCGATGGGAATGCAAAGATTTTCCCTCGCCCCGGCGAAATTTCGCTCAGCCCCAGTGGGACGGCGACCCATTGGAAGCTCGCACCATTCTGCTCCATACCGAGCAAGGCTTTGGGGATACCCTGCAATTCATCCGCTACTTGCCGCTGGTTGCCCGGCGAGGCGGAAAAATCATCATCGGATGCCAGGCGGAACTCCAACGGCTGTTCCAGACAATCGCCGAGGGATGCCAAATCGTGGTCGCAGGCCAGCCCTTGCCGGCCTTTGATTTCCACTGTCCCCTGCTAAGTCTGCCGCGGGTTTTCGGGACGACGATGGCCAACATTCCCAACATCGTGCCGTATTTGCAGGCCGATGCCGAGGACGCCGGAAGGTGGCAACGCCGGCTGGCCGATCATCGTTCAATTGTGAAGGTGGGCTTGGTATGGGCCGGAAAGCCAACCCACAAGAACGATCGCAACCGCTCGATGAAGCTGGCGAGATTGGCTCCGCTGGGGCAGGTGCCCGGCGTGCTTTTCTTCAGCCTGCAAAAAGGCGAAGCGGCTGTGGAAGGCAAGACTCCACCGGCGGGCTTGGAGCTTGTCGATTGGACGGAGGAGCTGAAGGATTTTGCCGACACGGCGGCGCTGATTGCCAATCTGGATCTGGTCATCGCGGTGGACACGGCAGTGGCGCATCTGGCCGGCGCAATGGGCAAGCCGGTCTGGACGCTGTTGCCATCTAATCCGGACTGGCGCTGGATGTTGGAGCGAGAGGATAGCCCGTGGTATCCGACGATGCGATTATTCCGCGAACCCTCACGGGGGGATTGGGACAGCGTCGTCACACGGGTGGCCGAGCAATTGTCCCTTTGGATCTCGCGCGCAACGGCGGTCCGATAACTAAGCAGCACGTATTTATTGGTCCTTCTTAAGCCCCAAGTCCGATAGATGTGAACACGGCCGGGCGCAGATGAGGCACATTTGCGGTTGCCATCGAGTTGCCGGTGCGTGAAGAAGGAGAAGCTATGTCGGCCATATCCGGTTTGAGCGGCTCGGGCATGACCCAATGGTTGCAGCAGATCGCGCAACAGCAAAGCACCCAGGCAGTTCAGACGGCGGCCGCGGCATCAACGTCCGGCGCAGCGGGGTCGATTGCCTCCACGGGAAGTCAGGGTGTTCATCGCGGCCATCATCATCACGGCGGCGGCGGTGGCGGCAGTAATTTCTTCAGCCAAATCCAGCAGACCGTCACGAGCGCGTTGCAATCAGCCCAATCCAGCGGCACTTCCGATCCGAATGAGGTCGTCGAGGATGCCATCACCAGCCTTCTGAAGAACATGGGCATTGGGTCCAACTCGGCGGCCGCGGGCACGACGAATTCCCTGGTCGACGCGGATAGCGACGCCGATGCATCCGGCGCGGTCAGTTCCGGGAATTCCGCTCAACAGTCGTTTCAAAGCCTTCTTCAATCCGTGGGGATCAGCCCTCAGCAATTTCAGAGCGATTTTCTGACGGCCGTCAGGGAAGCTCAAGGCGGCTCGGTAAACCCCGGCACGGCATTCAACAGCTTTCCGCCCGGGACGACTTTAGACGTGATGGGCTGATTTGAACCGCGCTCGGTAAATTTCTTCCAGCCGATCCATGTGGGCGTCGAACGACAGGTTGGGTCGCAGTTCCAGACATGCCCGGCTCATTTTGGCGCGGGTCGCCGGATCAAGCAATCGCCGCATCGCCGCCGTCAATGCGGCCACATCCGCCGGGTCCGACAGCACAAAACCATGACGCCCGTCATTCATGATCTCGCATGCCCCGTTAAACACCGTGCTGATCACCGGCAATCCCATCACCAGCGCCTCCAGCACGGCCAGACTGCACGAATCATGTCGAGTCGGCAAAACGAAAAAATCCGCCGCCGCGTAAAAGTCCGCGGCTTGGGCCGTCGGGCCACAAAAGATGATCCGCTCCTGAACCCCCAGATGCTTCGCCAGTTGACGGCTTCGGCTGGGATTGTCCTTGCCGACCACGAGAACCGTTGGCGCCGCGTCGGTGGATTTCTTGGCCAGATTCGCCGTCGCGGCGATGACTTCAGCCAATCCCTTGCGCTCAAATCGCTGCGCGATCATGAGGGCGACATTAGCCGACGGCGAAACGCCAAAACGCTCGCGGATCGTCGTTCGCGCCGCCGAGTGAATGGCCGGATCGAACGCGTTCAGATCGATGCCGTTGAAGAGTTTTACTAACTGACCGGAAATGTCCGGATATTGGTCCAGGATCATTCCCTTCACATAATCGGAAAGACAGAGCACGATCGGCCTGTCCGGCCCGTGGATCATCGCCTCTTCGGTTTCCGCGTAGAGCCGCCGCTTGCGGTTGAGGCGGTTGCCGATGTGCGCCAATGTCCGCCCGGCCGTCGATGTGCGCGACAGGTGCGACCGCATCGCCGCCCTGGCGAGGCCGGCGTGCGGGTGATACAGATCGCATCGCCGAACCGGCAGCATCGCGTGGATCAGATCGTATTTTCTTGCGGCCAAATGTGCATCGAGATGATCGAGAAACGCGGCGTATCTCGCGGCCCGCGTCGGGCCGTTGGCGGCCAGAGGGACGAAGGCGACCCCCACAATGGGCGGCCCAAACCGGCTGGAGATGAGATCGACCCGATGCCCGCGCTTCGCCAGGGCCGCGGCGATGTCGGCGGTATATCGCTCGGCCCCGCCATGCTGCGGATCGGCCCGGAAACTGACCAGGGCTAGGTTCATGCCGATTGCAGTTTATACACGAACGATGCCGCTTTGCGCGTTGATTGATACAATGCCGGCTCGTCTTTTCGGAGGACCATTTCATGCAGCATCGCATCCTTGGCCGCACCGGCGTGAAGGTGTCACCCCTATGTCTGGGAACCATGAACTTCGGCGGACGAACCGCGCCGGCGGAATCGCATAAAATTCTCGACCAGTATCTCGAACTCGGCGGCAATTTCATCGACACCGCCAACGTCTACAACGACGGCAAATCCGAAGAAATCGTCGGCGACTGGATGAAACAGCGCGGCACGCGCGACCGCATCGTTCTCTCCACCAAAGTCCACGGCCGGCGCTCTTCCCACATCAACGACGCCGGCAACCACCGCTGGCACATCGTCCGGGAAGTCGAAAACTCCTTGAAACGGCTCAAGACCGAACGGATCGACGTCTACCACATCCATCGCCCCGATCCGGATACGCCCATCGATCAGACGTTGCGAGCGCTGGACGATCTGGTCCGCCAAGGCAAGGTGCTCTACTTGGCAAGCAGCGTTTTCGCCGCCTGGCAGTTGGCCGAAGCGCATTTCATCGCGCGGGAGTTAGGAACGGCCCGTTTCGACATCGAGCAGCCACCGCTGAACATCATTGATCGCCGGATCGAGGCCGAGGTGCTGCCCTTCTGCCGCAAATATGAAATCGCCACGATCACCTGGGCCCCGCTTGCCCGTGGCCGGCTGACCGGCGCCTACACGCGTGGCGGCCGCAAAATCCCCGACGGCTCCTGGTACAAAGCCCAAGGAAAGAGCGATTTCCCGGCGAGCCAGTGGCCGCTGATGGAAGGCGTGGACAAGCTCGCCGATGCCCGCGGCATTTCCTCCAGCCAATTCGCAATTGCATGGTGTCTGCAAGTCCCCGGCGTAACCTGCCCGATCATCGGCCCGCGAACCGTCGAGCAATTGCAGGACAACATGGCGGCGATAAAGGTCACGCTTTCAGCCGACGAGTTGAAAGCGGTCGATGACCTGAATCCCCCCGGTGAACTTTGCCGCGACCGCGGAATGGGGCCTGTGCCGAGATAAAATGACCGCGAATTCCTTCTTTCCGGAGCCCCGCATGTACATGCGGGGCTTCACCCACGATGTCCAAATGCCGATTTGGACTTTACTTGTCTCGCCCCATTAGCTCCCTATACTTTCTGGGCTTAACTTCCGGCGTTGGAGTGATTTGCGATGTCCCGGCAGCCGTTTTTGGATCTGGTGCGCACACGCGTCGTCGTTCTCGACGGGGCCATGGGAACCACTCTGCACACCTATCCCCTCGATCTCCATCGCGATTGGCAGGGCCAGGAGAACATCTCCGAAATCCTGAACCTTAGCCGTCCGGACCTCATCCAGGAAATCCACGAAAGCTTCCTGGCTGTCGGCTGCGATGCGGTCGAAACCAACACCTTCGGCGGAAGCAAGATCGTCCTGAGCGAAGCCGGCCTCGCCGAGCGAACGGCGGAGGTCAACCGCACCGGCGCGCAAATCGCGCGCAAAGCGTGCGATCGTTTCGAAACCCCGGATTGCCCGCGTTACGTCGTCGGCTCGGTCGGGCCCGGCACCAAAATCGTCACCCTCGGCCAAACCACTTGGGATATCATGGAAGAGAGTTTTTTCCAGCAGATTTCCGGCCTGATGGAAGGGGGCGTCGATGTCCTGCTGATCGAAACCCAGCAGGATTTGCTGGCCATCAAATGCGCCATCGCCGCCGCCAACCGCGCCTTCGCCGCGGCGGGCCGCCGCGTGCCGATCATGGTTCAGGCGTCCATGGACCAGCAGAACGGCCGGGAGATGCTGACCGGTTCCGATCCCACCGCCCTGGTCGCCGCCATGATGCCGTTCGGCGAAGTGGACTCACTCGGCCTGAACTGCGCCTTCGGCCCGTACGAACTGAGCGAAACCATCCGCTTCATCTGCGAAAACTGGCCGCGGCTGGTCAGTATCCAGCCCAACGCCGGCATGCCGGTGTTCGTCGAAGGCAAGGCTCATTTCCCCATGAATCCCACGGATTATGTGAAGGGAGTGATGCGATTCGTCGAGGAATTCGGCGTCAACATCGTCGGCGGCTGCTGCGGCACCACGACGGAGCATCTGAAATTGCTCTGCGAAGCGGTCGGATTCCGTCCCCCCAAAAAACGCCAGCCGGCCGCCAAGCCGCAAATATCGAGCCTCATCAGCGCCGTCGATATCCGCCAGGACAACAGCTATCTCATCGTTGCCGAGCGCACCAACACCAACGGCAGCCGGCAATTCAAACGGCTCTTGCAGGAGGACAACTGGGACGGCCTGGTCGGCATGGCCCGCGACGAATTGCGGGACGGCTCGCACATGCTCGACGTGTGCGTGGATTTCGTCGGCCGCGACGGCGTGGCCGACATGCGCCAGGTTGTCTCCCGCTACGTCAACGCGCTGCCCGGTCCGCTCATGCTCGACAGCACCAACCCCGCCGTGATGGAAGCGGGCCTGAAGCTGGCCGGCGGCCGATGCGTGCTCAATTCCATGAACCTCGAAGACGGCGAGGAGCGCGTCGCCCACATCTGCGCCTTGGCCAAAAAATACGGCGCCGCCGTCGTGGCCGGAACCATCGACGAAGACAAGCAAAATGCCATGGCCCGCACCGCCGATCGCAAGCTGGCCATCGCCAAACGGATCCGCGATCTCGCCGTCGAAAAGTACGGCCTGAAGGACCAGGACCTTTTCTTCGATCCGCTCGTGTTGCCGATCAGCACCGGCATCGAGGAAGACCGCCGCAACGCGTTGGAAACGATCGAAGGAACGCGCCGCATTTCCCGGCAATTGCCCGACTGCCATACCGTCGTGGGATTGAGCAACGTGAGTTTCGGCCTGAAACCCGCGGCCCGGGTCGTGCTCAACAGCGCGTTTCTGCACGAGCTGACGGAGGCGGGCCTGACGGCCGCGATCGTTCACGCCAGCAAAATCCTTCCGCGCAACAAGATCGACGACGAGAAATGGAACGCCGCGTTGGATTTGATTTACGATCGCCGCCGCGAGGGATTCGATCCGCTGACGCATTTCATTTCCCTGTTCCCCGAAGGCTCCGAAACGCCGAAGGAGGCGGTCCAGGACAATCTTCCCGATCGAGGAGAAGCTCAAGCGCCACATCATCGACGGCGAAAAACGCCAGCTTACCGATCATCTCGACTGAAGCAATGAAGAAATATTCCGCCGCTGGACATCATCAACAACATCCTGCTCGAGGGGATGAAAGTGGTGGGGGACCTGTTCGGCAGCGGGCAGATGCAGTTGCCGTTCGTGCTGCAAAGCGCCGAAACCATGAAGGCGGCCGTGTGCCTACCTTGAACCGTTCATGGAGAAAGCCGACAGCCAGAGCAAAGGCCGAATCGTGCTGGCGACGGTCAAGGGCGACGTACACGACATCGGCAAGAACCTGGTGGACATCATCCTGACCAACAACGGCTACACGGTGTTCAACCTGGGGATCAAGCAGCCGGTGAACGACATCCTGCACGGCCGCGCGGGAAAAAGCGCCGACGCCATCGGCATGAGCGGCCTGCTGGTCAAATCCGTGGCGGTGATGAAGGAGAATCTGGAGGAGCTGAACGCGCAAGGCGTCGGCGCTGCCGGTGCTGCTGGGCGGGGCGGCGCTGACGCGGGATTACGCCGAGGAAACCCTCGCCGAGCTTTACCGCGGCCCGCTGCTCTATTGCAAGGACGCGTTCGAGGGCCTGCACATGATGGACCAGATTTCCGGCGGCACGATCGCATCGGCTGTCGAGCACCAGCGGCAGCGGACCCAGCGCCGCCGCGCCCTGCGGTCCGAAAGCGAAAAGAAATTCGCACACATTATCGCCGCCGAAAAGCCCGGCGCCGCCGATCGCCCAGGACAATCCGCTCCCCACGCCGCCGTTTTGGGGCCGGCGCATCGTCACCGGAATCTCCCCGCGGCACGCCTTCACGTTCATCAACAAAATCGCACTGTTCACCGGCCAATGGGGATTCAAGCAAAAAAGCTCTTCGCCCGAGGAATATCGCCAGGTCGTGGCCGAGAAGGCCGAGCCCGCCTTTGAATCGCTCAAGCGTCAGGCCCTGGACCAAAAGCTGCTCGATCCCAAGGTGGCCTACGGATATTTTCCCGTTCAATCGGAGGGGGAAGATCTGATCGTCTATCATATCGAGGAATTTCCCACCGGCTCCCGAATCCCCAAGGCCCAGCCGCGCCAATGGCTGCGATTTACTTTTCCGCGGCAATCGAGCCGGCGGCGGTTGTGCATCGCCGATTTCTTCCGATCCAAATCATCCGGAGAATTCGACGTGCTCGGCGTGCAGTTGGTGACGGTCGGCGACCGCGCCACCGAAGCGGCCGAGAAACTCCGGCAGGCCAATCGGTATCAAGACTATCTCTATCTTCACGGTTTCGGCGTCGAATCGGCCGAGGGTTTGGCGGAATACTGGCATAAATACATGCGGCAGGAACTCGGCTTCGGCAGCGAAGACGCCGCCGGCATCGAGGAACTTTTTCATCAGGCCTACCGCGGCAGCCGATATAGTTTCGGATATCCGGCCTGTCCGAATCTCGAAGACCGGGCCAAAATCGTGGAATTGCTGAATCCGGATGCGATCGGCGTCCAACTCAGCGAAAACTTTATGTTGATTCCCGAACAGTCGACGGATGCTCTTGTTGTACATCATCCGCAGGCGAAGTATTTTGATGCATAAGGCTCGAGCCCCGGGCGAAGGAACGAACCGGCGGGCATTTCTGTTTGTCTTCAATTTGTCGGTCCTATCTGACGCCAGCGAGCGCGAACCATGACCGAGTTCCTAGCACGGCCGGCTTTGTCTAAGCCATCGTTGGCGGCGTCTTTGCTTTTCTGCGCGGTGGTGATGGCGCTGGTGGCATGGCTGCGCCTGGGGATGTATGCCCATGCCGCGATAGGAATCGGCTACAGCTTGCCGATCGTCCTGGTCGGTTGGACGCGCCGTCGCTGGCTGGTTTGGGGCATGTGCGCCGCTTTTGTCGCGATGGCCGGCTTTAAGTTCTGGAATAATTTTCATAGCAGTGTTTTGCCGCTGCATCACAGAATCGTCGGCCTGGCGATTCTGATGGGCGATCTTTTGATCGTGGCGGCGATTGTGGACATGGTGCTCCGCCGCGGGCTGGCGCTGGATCGGGGCCGGCGGGAACTGTATCGCAAGGGGCAGGAACTGCGAATCAGCAACGAGGGTCTGCTCGAACGCCAGGAGATGACCGATACCCTCCTGAAGCTCTCGAGGTCGTTGACAGCCGGTTTGAGTCAGGAGGCTTTCACCGCCATCGCCGACACAATCCATCGCCTTCTTGGCGATTCGATCGCCATCGTCCTGTGGGAGCTTCGCGGGCGGGAACTGGCCGCGGTCGGCCATGAGCGATTCGGGCCCGGCGCCCGGAAATCCTCAGCCCCCAGCCCCGCGACGGATTCGCCTCCATCGTCATGCAAGAACAAAAGTTGGTGGTCGTCGTCAACGCGGCGCAGCGTCCCGAATTGCCGCCGGTGCGAAACGACAAAGGCGAAACATTGCAGGCCATGTTGGGCGCCCCGCTCAAATTGGCGGGGGCCGTCGTCGGCGTCCTGGCGGTATACAGCCGGCAGGCGCGACCCTGGACCGACACGGACATCTCGCTGGTCGAATCCCTCGCGGCGCAGGCATCCGTCAGCATCTCCGCTACCAGGCTTCTGGAGCAGATCGAAAACGACCACAAGCAGCTTCAAACCATTCTCGATACCGTGCCGTTCGGAATCGTACGGACCGATGCCGGGACTTCCCGATTGATCTGCAACCCCGCGGCCGCCGCACTGCTCGGTTTCCCCCTGGTTGTTGAAGGCGGCCCCGAAAGCTGGCCCAAGGCAAAATTATTCGGCCCCGCCGGGGAGATCGCGCTCAGCGAAACCCCCCTGATGCGGGCATTGCACGGAGAAACAACGGCGGCGACGGAATTGGAAATCCAGCTTCCCGATGGCCGCAAGCTCACGGCTCTGTGCAACGCCGCGCCCATCCGCGACCGCTGCGGCGCCATCTCCGGCGCGATCGGCGCGCTGGTCGATGCTTCGGCGCAAAATCATTGCGCGAGGAGTTGGAATCCCGTCGCAAGGAAGCGGAAGATGCGTCGGTCCGCAAAAGCCGTTTCCTTGCCGCCGTCAGCCACGACATCCGCACCCCGGCCAACGCCATCAGTCTTCTGGCGGAACTCATCCGCCGCTCCGCCCAGGACCCCGCGCAAACCGGCGAGATTCCCGAAGTCGCCCACGAACTCGAGCGATGTTCCACCAGCCTGGTCAATTTCGTCAGCGATGTGCTGGACCTCACGCGCCTGGACCTGGGCCGGCTCGAGCTGCGCGAGTCGGATTTTGATTTCAGTGAATGTCTTTCGGATGTGTTTCACCAGCTTCAGCCGCTGGCGGAAAAGAAAGATCTGGAGTTTGTCTGCGATACCCTCCCAACCGCCGTCCGTGTGCATGCCGATCGGATCAAGCTGTTGCGTGTGCTGACCAACCTGATCGGAAACGCGGTGAAGTACACGGAGCGCGGCCGCGTGTGCGTCTCGGCCGAGCGGCTGCCAAATGGCCGCCCGCGCGTGAGCGTCAGCGATACCGGCATTGGCATCGCGCCGGAAAATCTCTCGGCCATTTTTGACGAATTCGCCCAACTGAAAAACCCCGACCGCGCCAAGAGCACCGGATCGGGGCTCGGATTATCCATTTCCAAACGCCTCATCGGAATCATGGGCGGCGAGTTGGAAGTGGTCAGCCAGACCGGCAAGGGAAGCACTTTCTCCTTCACGTTGCCCGCGTCATGCGTGATCGAATGACCGTCGTGTTTCGTCTTATCGGAGAATTCAAGCGCGGCGACGTGATCGCGCGATGGGGCCCGGAGTCCCCTCCGCCGGCCGAAATCGAAAAGCAAATCGAACAGGCGTGGCGGCAGGCGCAATCCCGCCCCGGGATCAAATTATTCGATGGCCCCCTGTGCCGGCTCGAGCGTTTTCACGCCGGCGAAAAACTGGAATTGGAATTGACCCGCACCTCCTACAAAACCTTCTGGGGAACCAACCTGACCAATCCCGCGCTGGCCGACCAATACGGCCAGCGCGTCATGGCCAACCCCGTCGGTTTGAGCTGCGCCCTGGAAAGCTCCGACGGCCATCTGATATTCGGCCGGCGCAATGCCGCCGTGGCGTATTATCCGCTGAGAATCCATCCCTTCGCCGGTTCGCTTGAGCCGGCCGCGCACGTCGATGTCTTTGCCGATGTCGAGCGCGAATTGGCCGAGGAATTGGCGTTTGGGCCCGCGGACATCGCCCGCATTCTGTGCATTGGAATGGTCCAAGACGTTTCAATTCATCAACCGGAATTGGTCTTCCATGTGCGAAGCACGCGCCCGCGGTCGCGGATCGAGCAAATGCTCGATGCAGCGGAGCACGAGGCATGTGTGGCAATTGAATCGAGCCGCCAGGCGTTGGAATCCGCGCTAAAAGATCCCGCTCTGACGCCCGTGGCGCTGGGGACGGCGCTTCTGTGGGGGCGCGGCCAATTCGGCGCCGCCTGGTTTGACGCGGCCAACCGTGCGGTTAACCTCGGCCGGCATGAATCTCAATGAGGAACTTCGCTGCGCAACGGAACTGGCCCGCGCCGCCGGCGCATTGGTCATCGAACAGTACGGAAAAGTCGATCGCCTGCTGAAGCGAAACAACGAAGCCGTCACCGAGGCCGACCGGGCCAGCCAGCGGTTGATCGTGGCCGGCCTGCGCCGGCGATTCGGCGGCGATGGAATCGTCGGCGAAGAAAATGATACCGGCGACGCCATCACGTTCGAAGTGTCCAATCCCGCCGGGCGAAACTGGGTCATCGACCCGATCGACGGCACCAACAATTTCCTCGCGGGCTTGGGTATCTTCGGCGTCTGCATCGGATTGCTGGACGGCGGCCGGCCGGTGCTGGGCGTGGTATACGATGTTACCCGCGATCAGCTGTTCGCCGCCGCCGCCGGGCAGGGCGCCTGGCTCGGAACCCGGCGCCTCAGCGTCGACAAAACCTCCCTCGGCGACAACGCCATGCTCATGCTCACCAGCAATCTTCTCGGCCCCGATGGCAAAGCCCCCGCGTACGTCGGCCGTTGGCTCGAGCAAACAAACTGGAAAATCCGCATCCTTGGCTCGGCTTCGATGGAAGCCATGCAGGTCGCGATGGGAGTTGCCCACGGCGCGGTCACGCTCAACGGCAAGTTGTGGGACATCGCCGCGCCTGCGGCGGTGGTGATCGAGGCCGGCGGCATTGTCACCGATCCGCACGGTCGCGAGATTTTTCCGTTCGATCTCACCGGCTATCGCGGCGCGAAGGTTCCGTATCTGATGGCCGGCCCGGCGGCGCATCAGCAGCTCGTCGACGAAATGCGCAGATAGACGAACCCGCGGCCCGCTCATCGCGCTGGCGTGAGGATTATTGCGCTGCGCTGGGATCGCCGGTCGGCGGCGGGGCGGCATCGATGCGGGCCGGGGGGCCGAGCAATTCAGTGAAAATGGGCTTCAGCGCATCGGCCCAGACTTGGTAGCCTTTGACGGCCAAATGCAGCCCGTCCGGGTTGGCCATGCCGTCAAACAGCTTGCCGTCTTCGTCCGCGAGTTTGTCGTTAATATTGAGATATCTGATTTTGTTGCCATCGGCGAACCTGGCAATGCACTGGTTGATCTTGTTAATGGTCGTCATCACCGCGATGTTGTCGTTGCGCGGAGTAATGCCCATAAGAATGATGGTTGCGCCGGGGGCCTTTTGCTGAAGGATGTCGAGAACCGCTTTGATCCCTTTGGCGATATTCGCGACGCGGGCGCCGTCATCACCTCGCGGAGCGGTGTTTCCGACGTTGTTGGTTCCGGCCAGCACGACGATGAGTTGGGATTGACATCGTCTAACTCCCCATGGTTCAGGCACCAGAGAATATTTTGAACGGTATCGCCGCCCCAACCGAAATCGGCGGCGTTCCAGCCTACGAAATTCTGCCGCCAGTTCGCCAGGAGATTTTTATACTGAGCATCGCTGGCGCCCCAGCGCCGTGTGATCGAATCGCCCTCGAAATAAACGCTGATGCGGCCTTGCCTCGCCTTTTCCAACAACTGCGCATGCGCGATCCGGGAATTCCGGTCGGTCCGGGGAACGGGCTGGTCGGCCGCGGGTGTCGCAGGGACTGGCGGACCCTTGATGAACTGGCCGGCCCATTCGATGAAGGCCGGCCAGTTTTCAGCAACGCTGTGGCCTCCGTTATGCTGACGCCAGGCGAGTTCCCCGCCGATCAAGGTCAGCACCGGCGGCATCGGATCCGTCAGGTAATTGCCCGGAGTTCCCAGGTCTCTTTTTCCCAGGATTCTGTATGCGGGACCTGCCGCCACGGCGGCCATGAAGCTTCCGTGCGCATCGACCCACTTGGCGTCCCCCTTTTCGACCACGCCATAGCTGATGAAGCAGGGTCGCGGCGCCACATCGCGATCAGTTCATGAGCATCTACGGGCAGATCACCGGCGGTTTTTGGTCCGAACACGGCATCGGAGGCGCCATACTTCATGAAATTGCCGGCCATCCAGTAATACTCCCCGCCGGTGAGGTTCTCCACCGCTTCGCCAAAGAGATGGCGGTACAGCTTTGCGCCGCCTTCGCCGGATGAGCCGATGAAACCCACGGCAATGCGCTGTTCAAACGCTTCCGTCACTAGCGCGGGTTGGCATCGTCGGTTCCTTTCTTCGACATGGGCCGTTGCTCGTCGCGCGGTGCGAGCCAATTGCAAAACACGGAATGTACCAATGCACGCGACTTTTGTTCAGCGAGCGCAAATTCGGTACTGAGCGGTTTGATTTCATTTGGGCATTTTTCACATTTTTATTAAAAAACACGTCCAAATCTTTCACCCGCCGGACCCAATTATAGAGGGTGACGGTTTTCACGTCGTTCGCTCCGACGCGGCCATGCGATCCGATGACTTCTCATGGTCGCGGACTTCGCCCTCTGATGCCTCGATTCTGACAAATGCGCCAAGCGCAATCGCGCAGAAACAGGACATTTTGGGACATGGTGGGACATCGGAACGCGCACGGCCGCCAACTGATGCCGATCACAGAGATTATTTGCGCCGCTCGTAGCTCCGGATGCACATCCGGAGCTTCGGGGTAACGCGCACTTTGAAACTGGAAAACGATATAAATCCATCCCGCCCCCCCTGGTGAAATTCCTCACAATCTCGTGTACCATCGCTCGTCCTATGCCCAAGATCACGGTGGACGGCAAGCTCATCGAATGCAAGGATCGCCAGATGGTGCTGCAGGCGTGCCTCGACGCGGGGCATCCGCTGCCGCATTACTGCTATCATCCCGGACTTTCCATTCCCGCTTCGTGCCGCATTTGTCTTGTCGAGGTCGAGGGGATTCCCAAGCTCGTCCCATCCTGCCAAACGCCGATCCGCGACGGAATGGTGGTGCATTCTCGGTCTCCCAAGGCCGTCACCAACCAGAAGCAGGTCATGGAATACCTGCTCATCAATCATCCGCTGGATTGTCCGGTCTGCGATCAGGCCGGCGAATGCTTTCTGCAGGATTATTCCTACGAGTACGGCCGCAGCGAGTCGCGCTTCGAGGAAGACAAGGCCAAAAAGCCCAAGAAGGACGTGGGCGAGAACATCTATCTCTACGCCGACCGCTGCATCATGTGCACGCGCTGCGTGCGCTTCACGCGCGAGGTGTCGGGAACGAGCGAGTTGTACGTCGACGGCCGCGGGCTATCGCCAGGAAATCGACATCTTTCCCGGCAAGCCGTGCAACAACAAACTGGCGGGCAACGTCGTCGATCTGTGCCCCGTCGGGGCCTTGCTCGACAAGGATTTCCTCTTCAAGCAGCGCGTCTGGCTGCTCAAGCAGACACCGTCAATTTCACCCGTGGACAGCGGCGGAGAGAACATCTGCCTCGAGCACAACGAAGGCGTCGTATACCGCATTAAGCCGCGATACAACGCCGACGTGAATACCTGGTGGATCAGCGACGACACCCGTTATTCGTACAAGATCATCCAGCGCGAAGCCGCCTGAAGTCGGCGTACAAAAAGGAACACGGATCGCCGACCGCGACTTCATCGCGTGAAGCGCTGGACATCGCCGCCAAGAACCTGAAATCCCTCGCGACCCAACCCGGCAGCCTCTACGCGATGCTCTCTCCCATGATGGCCTGCGAAGAGGCCTACCTGCTCGCCAAGGCGATTCGGGCCATCGATCCGCAGGCGGTGTTGGTCCTCGGCCCGGTTCCCAGCACCGGCCAGGACGAGATTTTCCGTCATTCGCTGACGGGTCAGCAGACCTTCGTCATCAAAGCCGAGAAAGTTCCCAACGCCGCCGGCGTTCGCCGGGTGATCGCCACGTTCGGCGGCCCCAGCGCGACGTATGACGAATTTGCGCGGGCCGAACGTTCGGATTTGCGTAATCTCAAAGGCGGCTGGATCGTCGGCGGATATCTGTCGAACTGGATCAAAGGCGATCTGCCGGCACCGCTGGCCGGTGGATTCCGCGTCGTGCAGGACCTGCTTCCCACGAGCCTGAGTGAATCGGCCGACGTCGTTCTGCCCGCCGCGGCCTGGGCGGAAAAAGACGGCTGCTGGGAAAATTACGCCGGCAGGATTCAGCCCTTCATCGCGGCAGTCCCGCCGCCCGAAAGCGTCACCCGCGACGGTGACATTTATCTCTCCCTGTTGGGCCAAACCGGCTTATACAATGCCCGTTCGATTCGTCAGGAAATGGGCCGGCCCTTCGCCTCGGTGGCGTTGCCGAGCGAATACGAGCAGGCCCCGGCCATGGAATTCGCGGAGCTTTAGGACAAACATGATCTCTCGCGTTATTGACTGGTGGACGGCGAATATTCCCCCCTGGGTGTTGATCGCCCTGGTCGCCCACGGCGCGGTGATGTTGACCGTCGCTTATCTGATTCTGCTGGAGCGCAAAGTCGCGAGCTGGGTGCAGGACCGCCTCGGCCCCAATCGCGTCGGCCTGGGATTCGGAATTATTCCCTTTCTCAAAGATTGGAAGATGAACGGCCTGGGCCAGCCGCTGGCCGATGGAGTCAAATTCATCGTCAAGGAAGATTACCGGCCCGCCGGCGTGGACAAAATTCTGTTCACCGTCGCGCCGGGGCTGATGATTCTGGTCATCATCGTCAGCATCGCCGTGTTGCCGTGGGGCGGCATCCGACAGACGCAGCGCATCGTTACCATTCCCGCCAGGCACGCAATCCGTCACGCGATGCCGCTCAAAGCCAGCTTGCCCAGGGCGACCAGATCGTCGGCCAGCCCGCTCGTATCGGCCAGACTGACCAGTACCAGGTTACCTATCGAATATCCCTTCCAGATCGCCAGCCTGAACATCGGCGTCCTGTTTATATCCTGGCCGTCCTTTCCCTGGCGGTCTACGGCGTGGTCATCGGCGGCTGGGCCAGCAACAACAAATATTCCTTCCTCGGCGGTCTGCGGGCCACGGCCAACATGATCTCCTACGAAATTCCCCTCGGCCTGGCGGTGCTGTGCATCGTCGTCATGTATGGGACGCTGGATCTGAACGTCCTGGTTGAAAAGCAGTGCCATTATTGGGGCGGATTCATTCCGGCCTGGAATGTTTTCTCCCAGCCGCTGGCATTCATCATGTTCCTGATCTGCATTCACGCCGAGGCCAATCGCGCTCCGTTCGATCTGGCCGAAGCCGAGCAGGAACTGGTCGGTGGATATCACACCGAATACAGCGCGATGCGATTCGCCCTGTTTTTCCTGGGCGAATATGCCGGAATGATCACCACCAGCGCCGTCTGCGTCGCCCTGTTCTTCGGCGGATGGGATTTGCCTTGGATCGAATGGGCCTGGCCGGCGCTGCGCGGAAATCCATCCCACCCGGCCATCACCACCAGCCTTCTTGCCTGCATCGTGCGCGCCATCGTTTTCTTCGTCAAGACGTTGCTATCATCTTCGTCTTCATGTGGGTCCGCTGGAGCCTTGCCGCGATTCCGGTTCGACCAACTGATGATGCTTGCCTGGCGGGCGCTGATCCCGATTTCGCTGGCGCTGCTGATGATGACGGCCGTCGTCGTCTACGTGCTATCACGGCAACAGCTATGATCAGCTGGGCGGTTCGATGGCCTTGACGCTGCTGGTCGCCAACGTCGTCGTCGGGGCGCTGATCCTGATCGTCAGCACGCTGATTCCGCCGGCGCCGGCGACCAATCGCCGATTGACCGTTCTCGGCAGCCGATTCAACAAGACGCCGCTGCCCGCCGGCGCGAGTTCCAGCTTATCCAATTAAAAATGAAAGATTCAGACGTCATCGTTCTGGAAGAGCCGAAGCTGTCCCGGGCGGATCAGTTTTATCTGCCGCAGGTGCTGATCGGCCTGGGCACGACGATGAAGCACATGTTCAACGTCGTGGTGCGCGGCAAGGACCGCGTCATCCAATATCCCGAAGAAAAGCGCGAGGACCTGCCGGTCGAAAAGGGCGGCATGCTGCTCAAAACCTACCGCGGCGTGCATCGCCTGAACAAGGACGAGGAAGGCCGCGTCAAATGCGTCGCCTGCTTCATGTGCTCCACCGCCTGCCCGGCCCGCTGCATTCACATCGAGGCCGCCGAAAGCCCCTGGCCCGACCGCGAGAAATACCCCGCCAAGTTCGACATCGACGAACTCCGCTGCATCTACTGCGGCATGTGCGAAGAAGCCTGCCCCGTCGACGCCATCGAACTCAGCCACGTCTACGACATCGTCGGCCTGACCCGCCAGGAAATGATCTTCGACAAGGCCAAGCTGCTGAACGTCTTCGATGAGACGGTCAAAAATGAGCCGATGTAAGCCGTTGTTTATTTGGAAGTTGTGTTATTGGAATTGGCCACGTCCGAATAACCGGCGTCTTTGCAGTCATGCAATACTTGAAGCCGCCGCACGTTTTACTTTTTGAAATCCCGGCAGCGATTGCCGATAGTCAGTTTACAATTGACAGCCATTTAAACACGATGAAAAGGAGGATTTTAATGAATCCACATGCTTGAGGAACTATTTTGGCCGCGTTGACGTGAGGCGTGGGGGGATTGGTTCGCGGCTGTGTTGTTCGCGTTGCCAGCCGCCGCCTCCTCCACGGCGCCGGCGACGGTCACGATGTGCAGCCGGCCCCGCCCCCGGACGTAGTAGAGGTTCGTCCTGTCGTGCCGGGGCCGGGATATGTCTGGATCGGCGGGTATTATGGTTGGGACGGCGGACGATACTACTGGCATCGGGGTTACTGGAGTCGGCCGCCCCACGGGAACCATTACTGGGTTCGTGATCGTTGGGTTTATGGTCCGCACGGCTACTACCGAGTGCCGTGGCCACTGGCAGTGATCTGAAAATCCATGATTTACGCGCGCCGGCGTTTTTTCAGCGATGGCTGATCAAGCGCCGGCGTCGTCCGCTTCAGGGCCAAGCTCATCCCCGTCCGGATCGTGATTTCTCGCATCGCCGGCCGGATAATCCGCGATGTAGTTGAACACGGTCCGTACATATTTGACGAACGGAAGTTTTTCCAGCGATTTCGCCTTGGCCGCTTCGATCGTTCCTTCGACCACCCCGTTTTCCTCATCGACGTTGGAAACCGCCAGCCCCAGCGGCTTGAGCTTCTCCGCGGCGGCGTCAGTGGTCATTCCCGGCTCATCGACCAGCACCACTACGACATCCGACAGTTCGTCATCTTGATGTTCCATTACATCGCTCCAAGTGTCGTTGCCCGGCCTCCATGCACCGAGAATACCCACGCAATCCTAATCATTGCCGCCTGAATTGACATCTTTCCAAACGCCGCAAAATACCTTCGCACCTTGCAAATAAACGCCAACTGGACTAAGGTGCAAGACTTGGCTCGCCAAGGGCCTTCCACCGCGGATTCCCACGTCGGGTATTTCCGCCGGCGGGTCCTGTTTTACAATCTTCTTTGTTAACCCAAGCCCCAGGGCGGCGGCGGATATCTTGGCCATCCTTCCGCGGCACGGGCTGCCGGCCAGCGGCTCCATCCTGGCCGATGATTTTGGAGTTGGCTTATGGCACAATCGCAGGCCGAACTGGTCAAAGCGCTGGTAGACGCCGGCGTCCATTTCGGACATCGCGTCTCGCGATGGAATCCGAAAATGGCGCCGTACATCCACGGCAAGCGGAACATGATCCACATCATCGACGTGAAGGAAACCCTCAAGGGACTGCTCCGCGCCAGAAGGCTCATCCAGCAAACCGTCGCCAGTGGCCGCGACGTCCTGTTCGTCGGAACCAAGCGCCAGGCCCGCCATGCCATCGAGGAAGAAGCCAAGCGCTGCGGCATGCATTACGTCTCGGAGCGCTGGCTCGGCGGAACGCTGACCAATTTCCGCACCATTCGCGCACGCCTCAATCGCCTCGAAGAACTGGAAAAGCTCTGGGAACCCGGCCCGACGGCAAGGCCGCCATCGACACCTATTCCAAGAAAATGAAATCCACCCTTGCCCGCGAGCGGGACAAGATCAAGGCCAACCTCGAAGGCATCCGGAAAATGGACCGCATGCCCGGCGTGATGTTCATCGTCGATACGCGCCGCGAGCACATTGCCGTCAAGGAAGCCCGCAAGCTGGGCGTGAAGACGATGGCCCTGATCGATACCGACAGCGATCCCGATTTGATCGACCTGCCGATCCCCGGCAACGACGACGCGATGCGGGCGATCGAGATGATTCTCAAGGAGCTTGGCCGACGCGGTGATCGACGGCAAGACGGGTCGCGGCGAGACCAAGGGCGAGGAGCCGCCGCAACCCCGCCGCCGCAGCAGCCGCACCGCCTTCCGGGCCGAGGACCCGCGGGCCGGCGAGGAACCCGCCACCGCCCGAACCCGCGTCTCCGCCTACTGAAGTTGTTCCCGAAGCTCAATCGGCGTAAGAAAAAATTGCCACAGATGAAAAGCAGATGCACACAGATAGTGAATGCACTTGCATTTTCATCTGCGTGCATCTGATTTTATATCTGTGGCAAAAATGAATTGGGAGAAATCATGGCAGAAATCACCGCCAAACTGGTCAACGAGCTTCGCGGTAAGACCGGCCTGGGAATGATGGAATGCAAGAAGGCCCTGACGGAAACGGCCGGCGACGTTGAGAAAGCGATCGATTATTTCCGCAAGAAGGGGGTCAAGACCTCGATCACGGAGCGTACCGCCACCGAAGGCCGCGTGGCCGCGGCGGTTTCGCCCGACCGCAAACGCGGCGTCATCGTCGAGTTCAACTGCAACACCGACTTCACCGCCAAGAGCGAGCCTGTCGGCAAAATCGCCGCCGCCGCCGCCGCCAAGCTCCTGGCCAATCCCGGCGTCAACCTGGCCGATGATCCGGCGATCAAGGCCGACTTGGTGACTGTTTCCCAGCAGACCGGCGAAAACGTTCAGCTCGGCCGCTCCGCGTCGCTCGCCAGCCAAGCCGGCACCGTCGGCAGCTATCTCTACACCGTCGCCGGAAAAGGCAAAAGCGCCGTCCTGGTCGCCGTGGCCGGTAAAGTTGATGACGATCTGATCCGCAACCTCGGCATGCACATCGTCGCCGCCCGGCCGATCGCCCAGACCCGCCAGGACGTTTCCGCCGAGATCGTCGCGAAGGAAAAGGAGATTGCCGTCGAGCAGGCCAAGGCCACCGGCAAGCCGCAGAACATCGCCGAAAAAATTGCCGAGGGAAAACTGAACAGCTTTTATGCGGAAAGAGTTTTGTTGGATCAGGAATTCATCAACGCCGAGGTCTTCAAAGGCTCCGTTGCGAATTATCTGAAGAGCAAAGGCGCGACGCTGGAGAAATACGTCCGCATAGAAGTCGGGCAATAGTCAGCGGCGGGGGGCTATTCCATCACCGACAACGGCCATTGGGGGTCCATAAAGATCGCCGGCTGCTCCGCGCCCACTTCCTCCACGCTCCGCATAAAAAATTCCCACTGCACTCTGATCGCAGGGCTGGCGCCGACAAAGTGCTTCCAAGCCTCGTAATGGCTTCGCAGAAAAAACGTCCTGTCCGCGAAGGCCGCCGCCTGCCGCTTCAGTTCATCGAGCTGCGCCGCCTGCGCCTGAAGTTGTTTTTCCAGTTCCGCGACGTGGGCGGCGAGCTTGTCGTTTTCGGCCGCCAATTCCGCCTTGCGATCCTGGGCGGCCTTCAGTTGCGCCTTCGTATCGTTGAGCATCTTTATCAGTTGGTCCGGTTTGACATCCTGGGCCGCGGCAGTCGCCGCGACCATGAACACCGCCAAACATCCAATAACCCATCGCATGTTAGTTCCCTTTTCTACGAAAGACCCCTCCCGCGGCCTCGTCTTACACGTGACGCCATTTTAGCAGACCGCGCCGAGTGGTCGAAGAGCCTGTATATAATGAATTGCCGGCGGTGGCCATGATCCAATTCTCCTGTCGCTGCAAACATGCCTTTGAACTGCCAGATGAGATGGCGGGTCGGCAGATACAGTGTCCCAACTGCATGTTGCTGGTTGATGTGCCGACGCACGATGAAATGGCCCAATTGGCCGAAGATGGAACCTTCCGCGTCGAAGACCCAGCGGCCTCCGAGCCGCATCGCTTCACGGAGTTGAAACGGGCCTATTCCCGGGAGAACGTAGACGAGCAGGGCGTGGAGTTGGACCTTCGCCAGACGCCCCAGCAGGTAGCCGCCGCCGGAACGGTGGAGCCGTTCGATGGCTATCAGGTCGTTCCCGTCGCTCCGAAATACGATCCGGAAACTGGCGAGCTGATTCGTCCCCTGGACGTGCGTGACGACGCCAGCCGGCGCCGCATCCTTCGCGGATTCCGCTCGCCCAAACCGCCCTGAACTACGCTTCACCCGAGTTGAATCCCAGGGTCTCGCTGCTCTCTCCCCTGCTTCAGCTTTTGATGCCGATCAACCTGGCCGCCATGTTCTTCGTGTTGGTCGCGCATGTTTTCCTGGCCATGGCGATCATTGCCACCCTTTGGTCTTTTGTGGCCATCTTGGCCCTCTTCGTCGTCGGCGTGGGTCTGGTCGCTCATTACGCCAACGTCGTCGAGGAAATCGCCCTTGAGGAACGCGACGAGCTTCCCCGCTTCCTGCGGCATTTCAGCTTCGGCGAAGATATCTGGTTCCCATTTATCAACGTGTTTCTAGCCTGGATGATCTGCTTCGGCCCCGGAGTGATCGTCTGGGCCACCGGAACCCTGATGCACTGGCGTGCCGACCGGGTCATGCTCATCGCTGTGGCCTGGGACGTCATCGGACTGATGTTCTTCCCGGCCGTCGTCTTGACCACGATTACCAGCGGCTCGCTGACGAACCTTCGCCCCGATCGCCTCCTGGGCACGATCGCGCGCATCGGACCCCGTTACGTTCTGCTGGCAATCGTCTACACCGCGGCCATCATGGTTTACTACGAAGGCGTGAACGGCACGATCGCGAATTTTATCAAGGTCTTTACCGGCGGCGTTTCCTTCCGTTGGTTCATCGACGGTCTGATCGCCTACGGGAGTCTGATCCTCGGTATCTATCTGATGCACTATTTCGCCTGGATTATGGGTCTGTGCTACCGGGCCGGTCACAACGAATTCCCCTGGGTTTTCCAGCGTCGCTCGCGCCTCATCCCCGGCGTAAACGCCCCGCGCCACGCCCCAATCCGCAAAACCCCCCTCGACAAGCACCCTATTCAGTGAGCGGTCGGCCGCCGCTGGCGGAGCGGCTATGGCTGCACCACCGGCTGATCGTAGCTGTAAAGATTGTCATCCCTCGTCAGATATTGCCGATCAGGCCCCGCGCTGAAGAAGAACCACCCCTTGGGATTCATCCCGATGGCCGGATGCATGTGCGACATGAAGACGATCGGGCTGCCCCAGGCGTCGCGCACGCGGGCCTCGTCGTAATAGGCGACGGAAAGATCGTCGAATCGCCCGGTAAGAAGCCCGGCCGCCTTCAGCGCCCGGACGAACGACTCATCATTTCGCTCGGCTGCTGGCGCAATTGCGATTCGGGGGGAATCTGCTGGCCGATGAATGGCGTAACGGCCGGGATGGCGCCGTTCTGATGGACGTAAACATCCATCACGGCATCGAGCCGGTGCAGAATGTCCTTGGTCAACTCATCGGCTGACGCCTCCCGCACGTGGCGCGACAGGCTTACCATCAGGCCCAGAACAATCACCAACACCGCGATCGTCGTCAGCGTTTCGACGAGAGTAAAGCCGTAGCCCCGGATGTACATCCGGGGCTTCCTTTGGCCTCTGGATCGTTCGGAAATTCGGCCCATTCCAGATCGATCAATGCTTCGGCGAGGAAATCGTCTCGATCAGGCTGACCATCGGCATGAACAGCGCCACGACGATAAACCCGACGATCACGCCCAGCACGACGACCATCACCGGCTCCAGAATGCTGATCAGCGAGCTGACCAGCACGTCCACGTCGCTGTCGTAATTGTCGGCCACCTTGATCAGCATCTTGTCCAGATCGCCGGTCTCCTCGCCGACGTCGATCATGTTGACGACGATGGCGTCGCACACCTTGGTGGCGCGCAGGGGATCGGCCATCGATTCGCCTTCGCGGATGGCGTCGTGAACCTTCGACAGCGCGCGGGTGTAGACCTCGTTGCCGCAGGTTTCCTTGGTGATGTTGATCGCGTCGAGGATCGGCACGCCGGCACTGATGAGCGTCCCCAGCGTCCGCGTGAAGCGGGCGATCGCCGTCTTGCCCAGAATGCCGCCGAGAATCGGGATTTTCAGCTTGACCGCGTCAACAAGATATTTTCCCCCATCGCTGAGCCGGATCAGCTTGACCAGCAGTATGAACGCGATCGGGCTGACCAAAACATACGCCCATCCGTACTCCTGCGCGAACCAATTGCTGATGGTGAGCAGCACTTGCGTGACCGGCGGCAGTTCCGTATGGAAGTCGTGGAAGATACCCTGGAACTTGGGGATCACGACGATCATGATCAGCGACACCACGCCGACGGCGATGCTGATCACCACGCACGGATAAATCATCGCGCCGATGACTTTCTTCTTCAGCTTGGCGGCTTTTTCCATGAATTCGGCAAGACGCGCCAGGATCAAATCCAGCACGCCGCCGGCTTCGCCGGCGTTGATCATGTTCACGTACAGCTTGTCGAACGCCTTGGGAAACTTGGCCATCGCATCCGAAAGCGTGCCGCCGCCTTCCACTTCATCCGCCACGCCGCCGATGATGGCTTTGAGCAGCCCCGGTTTCTGCTGCTGCTCGAGAATCTGAAGGCTTCGCAAGATCGGCAGGCCCGCATCCTGCAGCGTCGAAAGCTGCCGGGTGAACATCACCAACTGTTTGCGCGGCACCCCGCCGATGGAGATCGGCATCTTCCGTTTCTTTTGCAGCGGGGCGGTATCGCCGCCGGCGACCCTCTTTTTGGTCGCCTTTTTGGCCGCCTTCTCCCTGACCTTCGTCGGGAAATACCCCTTGCCCCGAATCTTGGCGATCGCCTCTTCCGACGTCGCGGCTTCGACCTCGTCCTTCACTTCCTGGCCGGAAGAATTCATCGCTTCGTATGCATAAGTAGGCATGAAAAAACTCCGCTGGCACGTTTCGTCCAATTATACCCGTTGTCCACTATGGACGGGGTGCGGGGCCGAATATTTCGTCAAAAAACGCCCGCATGGCCGCCCACGACCGGCGGTCCGCTTCCGCGTTATAGGCGATGTTCGGAATATGGTGCGAATCCGCCGCCGGGTTGGTGAACGCATGATGGGCCCCCCCGTAAACGATCACCTCCCAATTCACATGTCCTTGACGCATCTCATCTTCGAAAGCTTCCACCTGCTCCGGCGGCACGAATGCGTCCTCCCCGCCCGTGCATACCAGCACCTTGCCCTTGATATTCTTAGCATCCTCGGGCCGCGGCGTATCCAAACCCCCATGGAACGACACCACGCCGGCGATATCCGCTCCGCTGCGGGCCAGTTCCAACGCCACCATTCCGCCAAAGCAATACCCGATGGCCGCAATGTGGTTGCGATCCACGTGCGGATCATTGGCCAGCACCGCCAATGCCGCCTGCGCCTTGCGCGCAATCAGATCCAGATCGCCCTTAACCGCTCCACTCAGCGTGCCGGCTTCCGCAGGGTCATCGGTGGTAACGTCCTTACCGTACATGTCGGCGGCAAACGCGACATAGCCCAACTTTGCAAGTTGCTCCGCCCGTCCCTTCGGATAAGCGTTCAGACCCCACCATTCCGGAAAAACCAACACCCCCGGCCGCGGCGTTTTTGCGCTGTCGTCGTACACCAGCAAGCCTTCAAGAATTGTGTCCCCTTGCCGATATTGAATTGGAGTTTTCACGATTTTGCCGTAACAAGCGACCGGAACGACCATTAACAGAAAAAAGACCGAATTTATCGAGCGGAGCATTATTCCTCCTCAGCCTAACTTGATAGGGTGGGTTTTGTCGATTAAGATATTCATGAGTTACAGCGGCTAGGGTACGGCATTATCGTTCGGTCGAGTCTTCCCGACTATTATTCCAACAATGGCACCATCTCGCCAATCCTCGCCCCGCGAGCAACGCCTGGACTTCTGGCGAGGGCTGTGCCTAGTGGACATGCTGCTGGTCCACCTCTACTACCAAAACGTCCAATTCGGCGATTTTGCCGGAAAATTGCTCGGAGAATACACCCGCTTCGCCGCCGGGGGATTCATTTTCGTCTGCGGCCTGAGCATCGGCGTCATCTTCCTGCCCCGCGCATGCGACCAGCGGACCCGCGGAAAGACCTACCGCGGATTGTGGCGGCGCTCCACCTACATCCTGGCGGTCCATTACCTGTGCGCCATGGTCCTGCTGATGATGGACATTTTCCGTGGACTACGCGGTAATTTCCTCAGCCCTCTGACCGTCCTCGGCAATATTTTCTTCCTGCGGGAGGGCGGGGACCTGCTGCCCTTTTACGTCATGATGGTCGCCCTCGCCCCCGTGTTTCTTCAAACGCTCCGTTGGCGATGGGGGTGGCTGTGTCTGCTCGTCGGCAGCGTCGCGACCTTCATTTGGGGTCTGAGCCATCCCTGGGCTTTGGCTCCCGCCCAACACCAAAACTTCCCGCCCATCCTCTGGCAGGGAATCTTCATCGCCGGTCTGCTCTTTGGCTTCATCTGGCCGCAATACAACGCCCTGGCCGCGAAATGGAAGCTGGCCATGGCCTCCGTTGCCTGGGTCTTGGCCGGTGTGCTCTTTTACCTTGAGTACAGCTACGAGTGGGGCTTCCATCAATACAGCTTCTTTCCGGCTTTCACCAAAGTGCCCCTCTCAACCGCCGAGGCCGTGCGATATCTGGTCGTCATTCTTGGCATCATCGCCACGACCGACTTGGTGTGGCCGCTGCTCGGTGATTCTTCTTTCTCGGCGTTTGTTCAAACGCTGGGCCGAAAAAGCCTGCCCGTTTACGTCTTGCACCTCTGGGTGGTTGAAGGCATGGGAGCCTTGGCCGTGGCCGTGCCATGGATGGGCGCCTGGCAGATTTCGTTTGCCATTTTCTCGATCCTGGTTCTCTGGCTCTTCGCGTACTTTTTGGAAGTTTCCAAGGCTCCGAACGAGAAGCATCTCAGCATGGCCTCGGCTTTGCAGCGTCTATTCCGCCCCGATCCGCTGGCCGGCGCGGCTCGATAATCCGCAGCCCCGGTTAGCGCGCTGCGCCGCACAGCGGGCTGATTCGATATAATCCCGGCGCCATGCAAATCGTCCACGGCCTAGACGGTCTGCTCAGGATTCCCAAGCGGTCGGTGATTTCCATCGGAAATTTCGACGGCGTTCATCTCGGCCATCGCCGGATCCTCCAAACGGCGCGTGAATTAGCCGTTGCCACAAGCTCGCCGCTGGTGCTGATCACTTTCGAGCCACATCCCCTGGTCGTTCTGCGTCCCGAAGCGGCTCCGCCGCGGCTCACGCCGCCGGCCATCAAGCAGCCCCTGCTCGAAGCCGCCGGCGCCGATTGGCTGGTCATTCTTCCCCCCGAAAGGCAGGTGCTCGATCTCACTGCCGAGGATTTCTGGGCGATCCTCCGCGATGGCGCCCAGGCGGCCGATTTGGTTGAGGGCGCCAGCTTTCGTTTTGGCAAGGGAGCGCGGGGGACCATTGCCAAACTTCGGGATTGGTCGGCCAATTCGCAGGTGCTGTTGCACGTGGCGAAATCCGTGCAGGTCTCACTTCTGGATTTGCGGATTGCACCGGTCAGCAGTTCGGTGATTCGATTTTTGCTGGCCTTCGGCCGCGTGCGGGACGCTTCGATCTGCCTGGGCCGGCCCTATGCGATAAGCGGAGTGGTGGGCAAGGGATTTTCGCGCGGGAAATCCCTGGGCATCCCGACCGCCAATCTTCGCTGCGGCGATCAACTGATTCCCGCCGATGCCGTTTATGCCGGCCGCTGCGCCGTGGATGGCAAGACGTATCCCGCCGCCGTCAGCATCGGCACGATGCCGACCTTCGGCGAAAATGTTCGCCAGATCGAAGTTCATCTGATCGGCTTCGACGGCGATCTGTACGGCGCCACGCTGGCGGTGGAACTGACCGATTGGCTGCGCGAGCAGCGTGCCTACGACGGCATCGAGCCGCTCAAGGCGCAGATTCGCGTGGATATCGCCCGCACAATCGCGGCCGCCGCGGAAGACCTCACCCGCCCGATCATCGCGACGGCCTGAAAAAAGCCGCGGGATTGCCATCCCGCGGGTCTTGGCACGTCTAAAACGCTTCCAATCCCCGCCGCTTCGCCTAGAATCCCTCAGATGGAATCCGTTGCACTGTTTCTGGATGTTCCCACTCTTCTGGAGGCAAGCCGGCCTCGCCCACGGATTTCCTGGACCCAATTCATGATTGCCGGATTTGTGCTGGCGATCTTTCTCTCCTGGTTTGTGGGCCGGTCCTCGCAGCCGCCGCAAATGCAGCAGGCCTTCTCGACGCTGATCGGCGTCGGTTTGGCATCTTTCGTCGGAAGCATCGCCTTCGCCGGATTTGTGGGCGTCCGCCGTGCCCGCGCCGAGTACGCCGCCGTGGGGGCCGTGGAAGAGTTGATCCAACTTCGCCGCTGGCCCGAAGCGGGTTTGCTGGTGCAAACAATGTTGTCGCGTCCGGCCCGGTCCCCGTTTTCCCGCGCAGTTATTGCTTTACCTGTCGATGGTGCTCGCGAGATATCATCGTTTCGAGGATTCGGTGACCGTCCACAATTACGTTCTGAATGAAATCCCTCTTGATGACGCCACGGACCATGCCGTGCGCCTGTCCCGTGCCATGTCCCTGCTGCGCGAGGATAATCTTCTAGATGCCGACCGCGCGATTGCCGAACTGCGGCGTGCCAGCCGCGGGATGGAATCCGCTGGCTTGGCGCTGGTGGAGATTTATCGCGACGTCAAAACCGGACACCCCGCCGAGGCCATCGAAATGTTCGAAAATCGCCTCGCGGTGATGCAAAAACAGCTCGGCCATCGTGTGGCTGACGCCTGGGCTTTGGCGGCGCGGGCGTACGATTTGCTCGGTCGAGCCGCCGACGCCAAGGGCGCCTTCGAAAATGCGACGCTGCTGACGCCCCTGGCGGAGATCGTCCGCCGCTATCCGGAAACCGAGCCGCTGAGCAAAACTTACGTGCCAGCCCCCGCGCCGGCGGAGGTCGCATGAACATGCTTCCGGCGGATGTGGCGATCACTCGCTTCCGACGCGATCTCACCATCGCGGCCCTGCTGCGGGCATTTCTCGTGGCCGTGGCGGTTGGATGCTGCCTGGCCGGCCCCGTCTTCGGACACGACGACGGCATGATCGTGCTCGTGTTCGTCGGCGGTGTCTGGTTGTTGCTGAGCTACCGCAGCATGCAGGGCACGCGCATTGCCGCCGATTCCCCTTCCCTCATCGCCGCCGGCGAATTCGAGCGCGCCGAGAACCACATCGACGCCGCCCTGCGTAGCTTCTCGCTGTTTCGCACCGCCAAGCTCCTGAGCCTTCATCACCTGGCCCTCCTCCGCCACGCCCAGCACCGCTGGCGGGAATCGGTCCTCCTTTCCCAGGCCATCCTCTCCCAAAAGTTGGGAAACCTGCACGGCCTGGCTCGAACCACGCTCTTGCTCCTGGCAGACTCGATGCTTCAATTGGGCGACCTGAAGGGGGCATTTGATGCCATGGACCGGATATACCGCTATCGCCTGAACCTCGGCGAGGCCCTAACCCTGCAATTGTTGCAACTTGATTACAGTTCGCGCATTGGCACATGGGAATCCATGTTACAAGGCATTGGCGGCAAGGTTCAGATGTCCGAACTCATGCCCGACCTTGAACGCGGCGAGGTCGCAGGCGTTTTTATCGCTCGCGGCCTACAAATCGGGCCGGCTCGAACTGGCAAACTGGCTGCGAAGGCGGGCGGAATTGCTCGCCGAACCCAAGCGAGATCGCCGCCGATCGCCCGGCTCTTGAGGAAGTGTTCGGCCATGACGGCTAATCCCGGACGCCGGCCTCTTGCCCGTGCCCGGCGTCTCCACGAAGATGATCAGACTCTTTTGCATAAGGAGAGCGATGAGGAATCGATTGGCAATCGGCTTGATGTTGGCGATCCTGGGGCGATGGTCGTGCTCCGTGTTCTCGGCGGACGAAACAAGGCAGCGCGGCGACCCGGACGGCTCGATCGCCTTGGCCGAACGACTGGCCACCTTCGCGCATCAGATCCTTCGTCAGGATAAGTTGCCCGCCAAGGCGCTGAATCTCAGCGCAGCCTTTACCAGGCCGCGATGAAGCTCGATCCCAAGGAACCGCGGTTCCCCCGGTCTCTTGGCGGACCTCGATCTCGAACTCAACGACAATGACGCGCGATCAACGCTCTCAAGATCTATCTCAGCCTCGAGCCCGCCGATCAAACCGCCTTCGTGCAGCTAGATCGATCTCTTACCTCGCCTCTCCGCAGATGCAGTCACTAGAGCAGCGGCTGAACTATCTCCGCGGATTGCTTCAAATTCAGCAGATTCCCGGTCCCGGTCCGAAGCGAAATCGCCTTCCGCTGCGCCCGCCTCTATCATGAACGATCGCAAACCTACCGAAGCGATCCGCATGCTCGACGTGGCCAGGACTCTCAATCCAATGAACTTGCATGCCTTGCGGATGCGCTACATGATGACCCAAGCCGACGCCTTGCCCGTCGACCGAGTCCAGCAGCTTCTGGGAATCATGCAGGCCAACCCCGCCGACCCGGTTGTCGCCTCTCGCATGGCCGAACAACTCGCCAACTGGGATTGGTCGATGATGCCATTAGCTGGTACGGCCTGGCCAATAGGCTCTACACGCCACCGGCGGACATCCCGACCCGGCCTTCGTCCTCGGGGCCACTTCCGAATTGCTTTTGGGAAACCATCCCGACGAGGCGATCGGCCCTCGCGTCGAAATACATCGCCACGTTTTGCCCGACGACGCCGATGGCTGGTTTGTCTGGCTCGCCATCGCCAAGATACAATTGGATCTGAATCCGAGCGACCCGCAGGCTCAGGCCCAGTTTGCCGACGAGATCCAAAAAGCCTTCATCGCCATTACCAATCGGCTTCAGAAAATCCGCAATCTGGCCGGTGATGCCACTGCCACGACGCGGCCGATAGATTCGGATGCCCCGACTCCGCTGCCGGATCTCTCCGGCGACGCCGTGTTGCTCAAAACGCCCCGAAATTCGCAGTTGATCGATCCTTACATCGCGTCGATCTGTTCACTGACCTGGTTGGATTTATACTACAGCCACGACGCCGCCGGTGCGGCGCCGCTCCTTTAACTCTTGCCCAGTTCCTGCGCCCCAGGACGTCACGCTACAGCGTTTGCAGGCCTGGCGGCAATACGTTGGCGGCGATGCCGCCGGCGCCGAGCCCAAATTCCGCGCCTTCGCCAAGGACGATCCCCTCGCCGCCATGGGCGCCATCCTTGCCGGTTCCTCCACTCCATCCCAAAAAGACCGCACCCCCGTTGAAGCGCAAAAGCTGATGGATGAGCATCCGTCCGGCGTCATCGGTGCGGTCCTCTGGGCCGAGCTGGGCCAGTTCCACGTGAGGATCGATCCTTCAGCCACTTCCGATTCCATCGCCACGCTCGTCAGCAATGTCCCCGACAAATTCCTCCAGTTGATCACACAGCCCAAGGGCTATTACGCCGTCCAGGTCACCCCTCTGAAGGCCTTCTACAATTTCGGGGAGCCCGTTCTGGTTCGCGTCTCACTTCAGAACGTGAGCGATGTGGACTTGGCCATCGGCGACGATTCGGCCATCCATCCCCGAACTCTGGTTCGACGCCTTTCTGCGCGGAATGCTGAATAGATCGGTCGCCGGCGCCGCCATTGGCCGCCTCGACCAGCGGCTGGTCCTTGCTCCCGGCGACATTGTCAGCACCGTTGTTCGCGTCGATCAGGACGCGCTTTACCCCTATTTCAACAACGCCCCAAATCTCGATCTGATGGTGAATCTCAGCCTCGTCATGAATCCCGTTCAGGTTCGACAAGGCAACAATCCCAACCAACCGGGCCAGGCAACCCCAGGAGTCGGCGGATACGTCGTCCCGGCTGCGGACCTCATCGCTCGCGAACCCGTTCCCGTCGAGACTACCGACGAGCAAATTCGACTCCTCATCAGTCTGGATCAGGGCGACGGTGGCGACAAAATCCGGCTTTTGCAGGTCATTAGCGTCTACATCGGTATCCTTCGGGCCGATCAGATCCGGCCGCGGCGTCTGTCGTCAAGGACTTTTTCTCCAGGCTGCGAAGAGTCGAGCCGAGCGAAAGCATTTGCGTGCAGGCGTGGCACAGAATGCTGCTCGCGTTGCTCGCCGGTGATGATGAACTCAACGCCGTTAACGCCATGGCCAGGGACCCGAACTGGCAAATGCGCCTCCTGGCCCTGGAAGCCGCGCGCAGTCGCTCGGAACCAAGGCAATTCCGCTGGCCGATCGAGCTGTCCTCCGATCAAAGCCCGATCGTCCGCGAATATGCCACCGCCCTGGCGGAATCGCTGCAACAGGTGGCCGCGACGCAGCCCAGCGAAAGCGCCACAACGCCCATGTCGCCCGACAGCACTGCCAAGGAATAGCTCGTGACCGTTCAGAACATCCCACCATCGGGCCCCGGGCCTCGACGACTCGGATTCGCCGAGGATTTCAAACGCTTTTTCATCCGGGGCCTGGCCACCATTCTGCCCACACTCGTCACCATCTGGCTCCTGCTCTGGGCCTGGAATTTCCTCTGGGAAAACATCGGAAAGTACATCATCAACTTCATCCGCATCGCCTGGGACGATGCCATCGCGCAGAGATTGGCTTCCCTTCCAGACCACCCACTACATCCTCTGGCGATTGGACGACAGTGATTTCAGCACTCGTGTTCTAGGCGTGGTCCTCTCCATCGTGCTGGTCTATATCGTAGGTGTATTGGTCGGCAATCTCATTGGCCGGGCCTTTTGGCGAATCGCCGAAAGGGCGCTGCTGCGGATTCCCCTGGTCAGGGCGATTTATCCGGCCGTCAAACAGGTGACCGATTTCGTCCTCGCCGACCGAACCCAGCAGTTCCAAGGCAGCCGCGTCGTGGCCGTTCAGCCGCACGAGCAGAACATCTGGTCCATCGGCCTGGTCACCAGCGCCCGCCAGTGGACCCTGGGCGATAGCGGACCTGAAGAAATGATGACGGTCTTCGTTCCCTCCACCCCCACCTCTTTCAGTGGCTACGTCCTGGTCGTGCCTCGGAGCAAGGTTGTTGAATTACCCATGACTGTGGAGGAAGCGATGCGGCTTCTGCTCAGCGGCGGCGTCATCATGCCCGGCGAGGACAAAACCGCCGGTCGGGAATCCTGCCGCCGTCGAGAGAGATATTTCGGCCGGTCCGTCGCCGGTTCGGATACAGGTCCAGCCGCTTCAGCCGCCGCGGCATCTGGAAAAAACAGGATAGCGCATGACTTCAGCGCCGTTGCGGCTCTGTTCTGCCGCCATTCCCAAGCAAACGCGGTTCTCGGACGTCCCCCGTGGCGCGGACATTCATTTCTCGCCCGGGTTTGCTGTACAATGCCGCGGGGGTTAAGGAGGTTCGTGTGTTGGTTACGATCTCGTCGCGTCACATGGAAGTCACGCCGGCGCTCAAGGCGTTCGCGGAACAGAAAACCGCGAAATTGACGCGCTATTACGATCGCATTCAGGAAATCGAAGTGATCTTCGACAACGCCAGCGAGGCCATGCGGGTTGAGATGATCGTCAACGCCGAGCACCGCAAAATGTTTATTGCCCACGATGCCCAGGATGACGCCTATGCCTGCATCGACGGCTGCATCGCCAAGCTCGAGCGGCAACTATCTGAATACAAAAAGAAGTTCCGCAATCGCAAGCATTCCGACCGGGGAAGATAAGCACGAGATGCGTCCCGCCCCGGTGCGGGCGGCGACCGCCGCGAAAGGGCAGCGGACGATTCCAGGAACCGACGGAAGTGAAAGGGCTGCGATTCCAATGAAGTTGAAAGATTTCATCGTTTCCGAGGCGATCGTTCCGCAACTAGAAGCGACCGAACGCGACGAGGCGCTGCGCGAATTGGCGATCGGCGCTGGCCAAGGCCGGCGCCCTGCCCGGAGAGCGGCCGTGGACGAGATCGTCGCCGCCCTCGTCAAGCGCGAGCAGAACGGCTCGACCGGCTTCGGCAAGGGCGTCGCCGTCCCGCACGTCAAGCACTCCAAGGTCAAGCGGATCGCCGGCACCATCGGCCGCAGCGTCGACCGGCATCGACTTCGCCGCCCTGGACCATCAGCCGGTTTTCACCATCTTTTTGTGCTCTCCCCCGAAAACCAGCCCCAGCAGCATCTTCAGGCAATGAACATCGTCTTCAGCAATCTTCAGAAGGACATCTTCCGCAGGTTCCTGAGACAGAGTGCCACGCGGGAGGCCATTGTTGACTTACTGGACGAGGCGGACCAGCCGTCCGTGAGGCATCGGGGATCGGATTGCAATTGTTCATGCCCACAGCTTCGCGCGACATCATTGTGAGCAACTCCCTGGGCCTGCACGCCAGGCCGGCCATGCAGTTCGTCGATCTGGCCAACCAGTTTCGCTCCAAGGTCACGGTCAGCAAGGGCGGCGAGGAGCCTTACGAGGCCGACGGAAAGAGCGTGATGCAGATGATTATTCTGGCCGCAACGCAGGGCACGCCGCTGAAAATCCTCGCCGACGGCGACGATGCCGAAGCCGCCGTCGAAAAGCTGGCGCAGCTTCTTCGAAGACAAATTCGGGGAAGAATGACGCAATGGAAATCAAAAAGGGCATCGGCGTGTCTCCGGGGGTTGCCATCAGCACGGCCATCGTGCTCGATGCCGAGAATCTCGCCATTCCCCGCCGGCAGATCCTTGCCGCCAACGCCGACGCCGAAATCGCACGGTTCAACCGGCATTCTGCAGGAGACCATCGAGGGCCATCACCGGCAGCGCGACGATCTGCTCGTTCACCAGCGCAAGGAAATCGCCGGAATCTTCGATTTCCACATCGGCGTGCTCAAGGATAAGTCGCTCATCGATCAGATCGTCGCCGAAATTCGCAATCACCTCAGCACCGCCGAATACGCCGTCAGCACCGTCATGCGCAAAT
The DNA here is from genome assembly GCA_963771925.1 of uncultured Phycisphaerales bacterium. Lineage (GTDB taxonomy): Bacteria > Planctomycetota > Phycisphaerae > Tepidisphaerales > Tepidisphaeraceae > PALSA-1353. The sequence continues at coordinate 414,677 of CAVYVE010000002.1, read as the reverse complement.
ACGCCGCCGTCTTCTCCAAGATGAACGACAGTATCTTGCCGAACGCGTCAAGGACATTCACGACATCGAACGGCAGCTGCTGCATCGGCTGATCGGCCAGCAGCACCTGGACCTTTCGCATCTCAGCAGCGACGTCGTCGTCATCGCCCACGATCTGCTTCCCAGCCAGACCGCGTCGCTGGACCGGCATGCACGTCAAGGGTTCGCCACCGACGCCGGCGGCCGCACCAGCCACACCGCCATCGTCGCCCGCGCCATGGGCATCCCCGCGGTCGTCGGCCTGGGCGACATCACCGCCGAGGTCTCCGCCGGCGACACCGTCATCATCGACGGCAACCACGGCGTCGTCATCATCAATCCCGACGAGCAGGTCTGGCCGAGTACCGCGAGGTCGGAGCAGCGCCGGCTCAAGCGTCGAAACCGATCTGGCCACGCTTCAGGAATTGCCCGCCCAGACGCTGGACGGGCATCTCATCAGCCTGCATGGCCAACATCGAATTCCCCGCCGAGGTCGACGAGGCCCTTCGCCGCGGCGCCGAGGGCATCGGCCTCTACCGCACCGAATTTCTCTACCTGGCCAGCGATCACGAGCCCAGCGAGGAGGAGCACTACGGCGCCTACGCCGACGCCCTGCTGCGACTCAAAGAGCGCCCGCTGGTCATCCGCACGCTCGACCTGGGCGCCGACAAATACACCCAGGCCAAGGCCGCCAACCCCGAGCGCAATCCGTTCCTGGGCGACCGCTCCATCCGCATGTGCCTGCACGATATTCCCGATGTTCAAGCGGCAGCTTCGCGCCATCATGCGGGCCAGCGTCCTGGGCGACGTCCGGATCATGTTCCCGATGATCAGCACGCTGATGGAGCTGCGCCAGGCCAAGATGCTCCTCAACGACGTGATGGAGGAACTGGAAGATGAAGGCGTCTCCCACAATCGCGACATTCCCGTCGGAATCATGATCGAAGTGCCCTCCGCGGCCCTCATGGCCGAGAAATTCGCCAAGGAAGTGAATTTCTTTTCCATCGGCACCAACGACCTGATTCAGTACACCCTGGCCGTGGACCGGACCAACGAGAAGGTTGCCGGGCTGTTTTGCCCCGGCCATCCCGCGGTGCTGGGGCTGGTCCGCGACGTGATCCGCAAGGGCTCCCGCAACCATCAGCGTGAGCATGTGTGGTGAAATGGCGGGCGAACCCCTGTACACTCTGTTGCTTCTGGGACTGGGCCTGACGACGTTCAGCATGAACGCCCCCGACATCCCGGAGGTGAAAAAGATTATTCGATCCACCACCATGGAGCATGCCAGGCAGGTGGCCCGGAGGGTCATGAGCTTCGACAGCGAGCGGCAGGTCATGCACTACCTGCGCGACGAAACCCGGAAAATCGATCCGGAGGCGTTCTAATATGGCGGATCGGACCGTGCAGGAAATCCGTATCTGATTCAGCGTAGTGCCAAGTGCCACTTCGACCAGCCAAGGAAAAAACTATCGTGGCAAAGGAAATGCTGATCAACGTCTCCCAGGGCGAGGAATGCCGAATCGCCCTGGTCGAAGACGGAAAGCTCGAAGAGCTTTACATGGAGCGAACCAGCTCCACCAGTCATGTCGGCAATATCTACAAGGGCCGCGTCACCAACGTCGAGCCGTCCATCCAGGCGGCGTTCGTTGATTTCGGACTGGGCCGCAACGGCTTCCTGCACATCTCCGATCTGATGCCGACCTATTTCGGCCGAGGGCGGCGACGTGCAGGAAACCGTCGGCCGCAAAATGGCCCGCCGCGACCGCCCGCCCATCCAACGCTGCCTGCGCCGCGGCGACGAGATCATCGTGCAGATCATCAAGGAAGGGATCGGCACCAAAGGCCCGACGCTCACGCACCTATCTCTCCATCCCCGGCCGAATCCTCGTGATGATGCCCGGCATGGCCAAGATGGGCGTCTCGCCGCAAAATCGAGGACGAAGATGAACGCCGCCGGCTGCGCCAGATCCTCGACTCCCTCAAGCCGCCCAAGGACGTCGGCTTCATCATCCGCACCGCCGGCGTCGGCAAGAGCCAAAACCGAAATCCAGCGCGACCTGACCTACCTCACCCGCCTGTGGATGAACTTCGTCAAGAAGCGCGACAGCGGCCCCGGCACCGATGGAACTCTACACCGAGGGCGATCTCGTCACCCGCACCGTCCGCGACGTTTTCACCAGCGACATCGACCGGATCGTCGTCGACGACAAGGAAGTCGCCAAGCGCGTCAAGGAAGTCATCAAGCTCGCCAATCCCCGCACCAAAAACAAAGTCGAGCTGTACGAAGGCCCGTTGCCGCTGTTCCACAAATACGGCATCGAGCGCGAAATCGAGCTGATGTACAGCCGGCACGTGCCGCTGCCCTCCGGCGGATCGCTGGTGATCGACAGCACCGAGGCGATCGTCGCCATCGACGTCAACAGCGGCAAATTCCGCGAGCACGCCGACGCCGAAACCACCGCCTTCAAGACCGACATGGAAGCCGCCGATGAAATCCCCCGCCAGCTTCGCCTGCGCGATCTGGGCGGCGTGATCATTTGCGATTTCATCGACCTGCGCTACGAGCGCCATCGCCGCGAACTGGAGGATCGGCTCCACGCACAATTTCCAGAAGGACCGCGCCAAGACCAAGGTCCTGCGCATGAGCCAGTTCGGCATCATCGAACTGACCCGCCAGCGCATGCGGCCCAGCCTCAAGCGCTCGATCTATTTCGATTGCCCGCACTGCAAGGGCGCCGGGCCTGGTCAAAACGCCCGAGAGCATGAGCCTGGACGTGATGCGCCGGCTGGCCATCGCCATGAACGACCTCGAAGGTCGTGCGCGTCGAGATGACCGTTTGCCCCGACGTGGACTTTTATCTGCAAAACAAAAAGCGTGCCCAGATCGTTCACCTGGAAGCAGCAGTTCGGCAAGCGAGTGATCATTCGCTCCGATCCCGCCGTTGCCCTGGACGAGGTTCGGCTCGACCTGTTCGACGTGCGCGATGCGCAGGTTTATCTGGAAGAACTGGGGATGACGCCGCCGGGCGCCGCGCATCCGCAGGGCCGCCCAGGCCGCCGGGCGGCGGCCGGTTCCGTCCTCGGCCGCGGACCACGCGACGATTCCGCCAGCGCGGCGGCCAACCGCAGCGTCCCGATCGGCCGCCGCCTCGCCCGGCCCACGACTGAACCCGACCGCGAAGGACCAGTTTCGACATCGACAACGTCGACGATGATTTGGATCGCCGCGACGAGCGATCACCGATGCTGAATCAGGCCCCAGCCGCAGTCGCCTCCGGCGATATCGAATCAGGCGGCGCCCGCCGATTCGCCGATGCCCGCGCCGGGCGAAAGTGAATCCGCCAATCGAATCGTCGCGAACCTCCGAGCCGTCCGGGCGCCGGACTCGAAGACGGCGAAGACGGCCAGCGAAGCGTGGCCGCCGCCGCCGCCGCGGACGTCGCCGGCGCGGCCGCGGAGAATCGCGGCGGAAGAAAGGCCCGCAGCAAGCGATCGCGGCGCGCTGGAACCAAACGGTTTCCCACAGTCAAGCCGACGAACATGGCGAGATCGCCGCTCGGCGAGATCGTGGACGAGCCGCCGACCGTCGGCAATGTCGCGCGACCGGAGCCGGCCCCCAGGTCGAGCAGCAGGATTCCACCGGCCATCGTCGCCGCGGCCGTCGCGGCGGCAGGGGCCGCCGCGGCCGCGGCCCGGCCGGCGAACGCGCCAACCGCCCCCGCAGCCCATGCGCTTCCAACTCCCCGCCGGCACCCACGCAACGACGCCGCTCGAGCCAGCGAAGCCCCGACGCTGACCAAAACCGGGTCGGCTGATCGGCATCTGGTGAACGATGAGCCGATCGCTCCGCAGCCGGTTTCCCGGCCGCGCATCCGTTCGCGATCTCGATTCCATCCCGGACGATTATGATTAGAAGTTTTGCCAAATGTTATTTAGCGGGCGACCGCGGGTCGCCGGGTTCCTCGACGCAACCACCATGCAGTTCTGGCAATTTTTCGGCGATCTTCATCCCAAGCTGGTGCAGTTCCCGCTGGTGCTGTTGCTCGCCGGGCTGATTTGTGATTCCGCCGGCCTGATCTCCCGCTCGCCCGCATTCAATAAATCGCGGCAAGGCCCTCTCCGCCGCCGGGCACTTTCTTTCTGCTGATCGCCTTCATCTGCGGAATCTACGCCGAAATCTGGGCCGGCCGCGCCGGGATCCCGCAAGAGCACATCGAATGGCACGAACTCATGGCCAACATCGCCTCCTGGGGTTTCGTCGTGCTCATGGCCTGGCGACTGTTCCTTGACGAAACAACCCGCAAATCGCTCACCGCCTACGTACTGATCGGACTCGCCTGGTACAGCCTGCTGGTCATCACCGGATATTTCGGCGGAAGACTGGTCTTCGAATACGGCGCGGCCGTCGTCGGCGCACGGCCAACGATGTGCTCTCCCTGCACGATCTCAACGCCCTGGCAACGCGGCAAACCGATGAAAACCTTCGCTATTCCGAACTGATGCACCACGTCGCCGGCTGGCTGACGCTGGCGCTCTCCGGCTCCTTGTTCGTTCACGCCTTGTTTCCCAAAAAAGCCGACCGGCTCAAATGGGTCGGCCCCGCGCTTCTACTGGTCGGCGGAATCTGCCTCTTTTTCTTCGCCGATCTGGATCTCTATCGCCTGTTCGATCCTCGCCAGCTTCGCGACCGCGAAGTCCAATTGCACAAAACTCTTTCCATCATCCTGGCGACGGTCGGGGCCATGGGACTGTGGCGAATTCGCCGGCGCGATTGCACTCGGAACGCCGCCCTCGCCTCACGCATGGCCACGCCCTCCAAGGTCGTCGCGGTGATGGCCCTCATCGGCGGGGGGATGCTCTTCACCCACGTTCACACCGTCGCCCCCTACGCCAACGTCGCCGCCGGCGTCTACATCGCCCACATCTTCATGGGCCTGACCGCCCTGGGCATCGGCGCCGCCCGCCTGCTTCAGGACGCCGTCCCGCGCTACAAAAACGCTTTCGCCCTCCTCTTCGCCATCCTGATGTGCACCGAATCCGTCCTGCTCATCACCTACAACGAGGGCCTGCCCTGGTACATCGGCTATGGCAGACTATAATCGCTGGGGAGTCCATCCCGACGGCACGCGCGATCCACATGCCCCGATCGCGCCGTTTGGTCCCATCCGCGCCCAACTGAATTTCGATCCGTCCACCCAGCGGCTCGACCTCTACGTCAAAGATCGCTTCACCGAAACGCCCGTATCCGTCCCCGCCAGAAAGTTGAATCTCCTGATTTCCCGCGGATACAGCGAAATCGGCATCCCGCTCGACGGCCGACGGCGATTCCAATTCCGCCTCCCATTTCTCGGCCATTGCGCCATTTCTGAAAAACCGCCGACTTTTTCCGCGCGCGTGGCGTTGCCCGTCGGGTCCATCCATGAAGATGGGATATTTCGATCCCTGGGTTTCCGATTTGATCAACCCTGTCCCGCCCAACGAAGTCGCGAAATATCAATGCCCCATGCACGATGGCATCATCTCGGTAGGTCCCGGCGTCTGCCCCATCTGCGGCATGACCCTGATGCCCATCCAGCGGACGCCGCCGACCTACCTTCACCTGCCCGATTACGACATGCGGCTGGATGCTCCGAACCCCATCGCCGGCAAACCCGTGCTTCTCACGCTTCACGCCCCTCTACCACGGCCGGCTCTTTCGCGACCTGCTGGTCGTCCACGAACATCCGATGCACCTGATCATCGTCTCAGCCGACTTTCCACATACGATCACGTCCATCCCCTCCCACAGCCCGACGGCTCGCTGCAGCTACCCTACACGTTCGCTCCGCACGGCGACTATCTGCTCTACGCTGACGTCACTCCCGCCGGCCAGCGACGCAGGTCTTCCGCATTCCGATCGACGGTCCGTCCCGCCGATCCGCGGGCCGAACTTCTGGTCGATTCCCGGCCACTGGAGCCGTCCCCATCGCTTGGCCAAGCCGCTGGAGGACGATCCGACGATGACCGCCCAGTTGATCTTCCAGCCGCGGACGCCGGTTGCCGGATCGAAACGCATTTCATCTTCCGCCTGACGGAAAATGGCCTGCCGGTGAACGATCTGCGTCCGTTCATGGGAGCGATGGCCCATTGCGTCTTTATTTCTCGAGGACACGCAGGTGTTTTTGCATTGTCATCCCGAGCAATTGTTGCCCCTACGCCCGACGCCCGCGCCGGCCCTGACATTCCCTTCGCCACGATCTTTCCCAAGCCCGGCGCTCTACAAAATCTGGGGCCAATTCCGCTGCGGCGAAAAAATGATCGTCGTCGATTTCGTGGTGGAGATAAAATCCCCGATCCTGCCCCCGAAGGTGATCCGGTTTCTGCTGGACGATTGACACGACTTCAGGGTGGCTTGGCGGCCTCAGCCGCCATGTCTTCAAATGATTCAAAACCCCGTCCGCTTGAATTGCTTTTCCAGATCTCGAAGCGTCAGGCGCAGCGTGGTGGGCCGGCCGTGGGGGCAATTGCTGCTGCGGTCGACCAGATGCCGCCGGGCCAGCAAGGCTTCGATTTCGGCGGGGAGCAGCGGGTCGCCGGCTTTGACGGCGGCTTTGCAGGCCATCATGTCCAGAATCTCGTGCAGCAGTTCCTCCTGGTTCAGGTCGAGGGCTTCCTGCTCGCCGCGTCTCCAGAAGCTCGCGCAATAAACTCGACCGGGTCGAGCCGCTGAAGGAAGCTGGGAAACGCATGAACGGCGACAGCGCCGGGCCCGATCGCGGCGGCTTCGATCCCCGAGTCGGTTCAGCAGCGGCTGAATCTGCTCGAGCAATTCCTGTTGCCGGTCGGTGGCGGGCAGCGTCAGGGGAATCAGCAGCCGCTGGCTTTCCAGCGGGCCGCGGCGAGATTCGGGCCAGCAAATCCTCGTACATGATCCGCTCGTGCAGGGCGTGCTGGTCGATGATGATCAGGCCGTCTTCGCTTTCGGCGACGAGATAACTGTTGTGGAGTTGAATGGCCGGCGAGGCCGTGGCGGCCGGACGGTTGAGTCGGAGAAAGTGGAGCAGGCGAGGATCGGACGATTGGGCAGTTCTGCGCGGCATCGCAAGTTGGCAGGTCCGACGGCGTCGGCGGTGTTTCGGGCAGAGCGGATTTGAAGAAATCCGCCAGCTTTTGCCGCAGGCCCTGTCGGTCGGGATCGTCGATGGGTTGGCGAAAACTGCCGGGTTCGGGACGGCAGACGGAACCAGATCGCTGCCGAGGAGTTTTTCGCGGACGGCGGACAGGACCAGGCCGTGAATTGCGCCGGCCGTCCCGGAAGCGAACTTCGCTCTTGGTCGGATGGACATTCACATCGACATCCTGCGGCGGGATGGACGAGCAGCAGGATGGCCGCGGGATGCCGGCCCGGTTCGGTCAGGCCGCGATAGGCCTCGCGCAGGGCGTGCTGAATGAATCGGTCGCGGATCGGACGGCCGTTGAGAAAGAAGAATTGATACTTGGCCACGGGCCGGGCCAGTTCCGGCAAGCCGATCAGGCCGACCAGCATTGATCTCCGCGTCCCGGCAATCCAGCGCAAGATGCAGACTCGGCAAAATCCTCCGGCCAGGCGGCCAGCCAGCGCTGACCGCGGCTCGGCGGCGGGAAGCTCCAGGACGACGCGCCCGTTGTGCGCTCAGTTGAAACGAAATGTCCGGATGCGGAATCGCCAGGCGAAGCACCGCCTCGCTGATATGCCCGAATTCCGTCGCGGCGCCTTTGAGAAATTTCCGCCGGGCCGGCGTGTTGAAAAACAGATTGCGCACCTCGACGACGGTGCCGACGTTGCCGGCGGCCGCCTGGGGCTGATCGATCTGTCCGCCGCGATTGAAAATTTCATAGGCGACGGCGTCATCAGCGGTTCGGCTGAGCAGATCGGGTCTGCGACACCGCCCCGATGCTGGCCAGCGCTTCGCCGCGAAACCCCATGGTGTCGATGCGGAACAGATCGTCGTCGGTTTGCAGTTTGCTCGTGGCATGGGAGGCGAAGGCCAGCGGCAGTTCGCGCACCGGGATGCCGCAGCCATCGTCGATGATACGGATCAGCGCTCGGCCGCCGTCCTCGACCTCGACGGTGATGTGCGTGGCCCCGGCGTCGATGGAATTTTCGATCAGTTCCTTGACGACGGAGGCCGGGCGTTCGATGACTTCGCCGGCGGCGATGCGATTGACCAAGGCCGCGGGTAATTGTTGGATCGGATTTCGAGCCACGGGCGGGATTATACCGATTCGAAAAATAACCGCGAAGCCGTTCCACATTCATCCTGGCTTCAGACGATTGATCGCACGACGCCGCCGTCCACGCGAAGCGACGCGCCATTTGTGGCGGACGACAGCGGGCTGCAAACGAAGACGACGAGTTTGGCGACTTCCTCTGGCGTGGCGAATCGCTGCAGCAGCGAACTGGGCCGGGCGCGTTTGAAAAATTCCCTTTCAACTTCCTGGGGAGATTGTTTCTGCGTCCGGGCCATGTCGGAAACGAAGGTTTCCACGCCCTCCGACGCCGTGGGGCCGGGGAGAACGGAATTGACGGTTACCTGGGTTCCGATGGTCGTCTCGGCAAGGCCGCGGGAGATGGCGAGCTGGGCGGTCTTGGTCATGCCGTAGTGGATCATCTCGGCGGGGATTTGCAGGCCGGACTCGCTGGAAATAAAAATAATCCGGCCCCAGTTCTGCTTCAGCAACTTCGGCAAATAGAAACGGCTGAGGCGAACGCCGCTCATCACGTTGGTTTGGAAGAAACGGTCCCAATCACGGTCGGAGATTTCTACGAACGGCTTCGGCTCGAAGATGCCGGCATTGTTGACGAGAATATCCACGTGAGGCAAGGCCGCGGTGAGCTTGTCGCAGCCGGCCGCGGCGGAGACATCCGCATCGATGCCGGTGATTTTCGCCTCGGGATGTGTTTTTTGAATTTCGGCAATGGACTGGTCCACGCGCTGGCGGGTGCGGCCATTGATCGTGACGACCGCGCCCTCCGCTGCCAGAAGGGATGCGATCGCCAGACCAATGCCGCCGGTGGAACCGGTGACAAGGGCGGTTTTTCCCGTGAGTTGTAAATCCATGTCGCTCCTTTGTGCTGATGGGAATATGCTATGGGCCGGTAGGGCGGAGAAGTCAAAAGTCATGGAGCATTTGGAAGGACGACAATCCGTTTTAGCCGCGCTGATGGCGAGGCAGCGAAGGTTTGAAGTCATCCTAGTAAGTCAGGGCGCCCACGAGGATAAAATCCGGGATGTGTTGGAAGCGGCGCGGGCCGCGGGGGTGCCGGTGAAAAAAGTGGCCGGCCGGGAACTCGATTCCATGGCCCACGGGGCCACGCATGGCGGGGTGCTTGGCATCTGCTCGGCAAAGGCTCGGACGACCGGAGCAGATTTACTAGAGATTGTAGACAAGCAGGCTTCTCCGCTGCTCCTGCTGATCGAAGGCGTTGAGGATGCCAGGAATTTGGGGTTTACGCTGCGGAGTGCCGAAGCATTCGGGGTTGCGGCTGTGCTGATTAAAAAGCATCTGTGGGATTTCGATCCGATCGAAGTGGCCAGGCCGGCGTCGGGGGCGTTTGAACGATTGCCGCTTGTGCAGCTCGAGGGCACGGAATTAATTGAACGCCTGCAATCGCGCGGGATCCGTCTTTTGGGCTGTGTTGCGGGAGCAAAGCGCACGATTTACGAAGCGGATTTGGCCGGCGGGGTGATCCTGGCGATCGGCGGAGAGAAGCGCGGGTTATCGGGTGCGGTGCGGCGATTATGCGATGAAATCGTCTCCATTCCAACCAAGCCGGCAGCCGCCTGTTTATCCCTGTCCCATGCCGCGGCGGTGGTCCTGGCCGAGGCCAACCGACAGCGGCTTGTCCACGGCAAAAACGGGTGACTTTGGCGGCCGGGCGCGTATGATTAGATGGATCGCGATTTTGGAGAACCGAGTATGGCCAAAGCTAATGTGGACCCCACCGAGTTGCGGCGTTTTGCGCAGGATTTGAATCGATTTAACAACGAGTTGCACGGTCTGGTGGCGGGGTTGAACGCCAAGCTCCACGGCCTGGAAGCGACGTGGCGCGATCAGGAACAACGGAAGTTCACCGAAGCGTTCGACCAGACGGTCAAAGCGATCGGAACATTTTTGGAAAACTCGCAGGAACACGTGAAGTTCCTGGCGAAGAAGGCAACGGCCATCGAGGATTATCTGAAGCAGCGATAAGCCCGGTGATGTGTTAGACGGGAGCCGGTTATGTCCACCGCCGCACGGGTTGATTCGATCGACGCGATCAAGGAATTCCGGATTTACCTGACGAAGTTTCAGGAGAAGGCGACGCTCGCGCTGGGGGATGCCGATTCGGATGTCAATCGAATCACCCGGTGGTTGGAAGGGGAGGCGATGAACCTTTGGACTTCGACGATCCGAAAGCGGCAGGAGGAATTGGCCAAGGCGGAAGAGGCGTTCCGATTCAAGCGTTTGTACAAGGATGCCAGCGGCTCGATGCCCTCGGCGGTGGAAGAGCAAAAGGCCGTGCAGGTTGCGAAAAAGAAGTTGGCCGATGCGCAGGAAAAACTGGCGAACGTGAAGCGATGGAATCGGCAATTGCTAAAGGAAGTCGTGTTATATCGAGGCGGCGTGTCGCGGTTTGCCAACCAGGTGGCGTCGGGCGTTCCGGCGGCGATCGCGCAATTGGGAACCACGCTGGATCACGTGGAAGAATACCTGGGAATCGCCGCGGCCCAGGCGGGCCAGGGCGTGGTCGAGGCCCAGGTCGCGGGCGGAATTGCCCCGGAGGCAGGTGGACCGTCGATGGCCCGGGTCGCCGAGGAAGCGGCCGCTGAGGAAGCCGAAGGCGTCGATCCGGCCGCGCTGCGGGCGAGCGCGCCTTCGCCGCAAGCCCTACAGGCTATATTTGCGGCGGAGTCCGAGGTGAGCGGGCCTGTGAGTTCGGCATGTGGGGTTGTAACGGAACAGCAGGCGGCGAGCATTGCCGCCGTAGCCAATGCCGCGGCTGCGGAGGATGGGCAGAAGATCGTGATCTCCGAAGCCGTGACGGGTTCGGAGAAGGTCTATTTGCTCCGGCTCGATGCGGCCGGCGGGGTTTGGTGCCTGGGCACTGTCGAAGGGCCGCACTCCGGAGTGTACAATATTGTCACCGTGGCCGATCTGAGGGCTGGTCGCCCGGATCTGGCCCTGTTGCTGAAGTTGCCCGTGGGATATCTGGCGATTGTTGACTCGCACGGCCTGTCGGCCATCTTCAACGAACAGAACGAAAACATCCTGCATCCGGCGGAGCCGGCTGGCGCCTAAACAGGCGAGAATGCGGAGACTCCAATGGGAATGCACGAAGGTCGCGCTCAGGTGAATAAATCTGTGAAGGAACTCATGGCGCGTTGGAACGAAACCAAGTCGCAGTGGAGCGACGCCAACGCCCGCGGCTTCGAGAGCAAATACCTGATTCCCGTGGAGCAGGATGCGAAAGCCGCCGTGGGGGCGATGGATCACATGGCTCAGATCCTCGCGAAAATTAAGCAGGACTGTGAATAAGGATTGCCGATTGCCTGTTTTCAAATTGGCAATTGGCGATAGGCAAGGGGCACAAAGGTCGCTTGATGGACCCGATTTTCGACGACAAAGATCCGTTCAGATTTCTATCTGAATCGAATCCCCCCTCTGAACCGCCGAAGGAGCCGCCGTCCACAGGAGGTTCCCCGGACGGAGAAGGGAACGGCGACGACGGCGAGGAAGCGTCCAACGAACCCAAGACGCATCGCGACCTGCAGCGCGGCGCACTGCAGGACCTGCTCGAGTTGACGACCCAGTGCGCCCAGCGCGAGGCCGAGATCGAGCAGAAATTTCAAAGCACGTCATCCGAAGCGCAGGGAACCGGACATCGAAAACTCAGTGAGGCTGAACGGAAATACAAAGGATATCAGGAGCAGATAGCGGCAAAAATCGAGGAAAAACAGGCGCAGATCAACGCCCAACACCAAAAAGCCATTGCTTCATTGAAAGCCGGCGATCAGAACCTGCGTCACCGGGCCCGGGCGGAATACGAACAGGCGCAGCAGCAGGCGAGAAAGGATTACGACCAGGCGACCTGGCTGGCGGAGAGCGTTCTGGAGGCGGCGGAGCAGAAAGCTTCGCAGGAGCTGAAGAACGCGACGGAACTGAACGCCACCCAGACGGAATTCGTGGACACGAAGGAAGGCGAGCAGTCGTCGCTGATGGCCCGGTATAACCAGCGTCCGCCGCCCGGCGAAGCGCTAGCCGCGATCAAGGATGCGGAGGCGACGCTCAATCCGGTTGAATCGTTCAATCAGCACAAGGAAGTGATCGAGCGGCAGATTCGGGCGCTGGCCGACCTTGCTATTCCGAAACTTTTCGTGGGGGCCACTCCGTTTTTGATCGGGCTGTTGGCGGTGGCGATCGCGGCGGCGATTCCACAAGTGATTGCGGGGACGCTTATTCCCCAGTGGCCGCAGATGGGGAGTTGGGCCGGGGGGATGATTGTGGCGCTGATCGTATTTTTCCTGGTCATGCGCTCGCTGGCGCGAAAGCAGGTGGTGGCCGTTTTTGCGCCGCTGAGGCGGGCTTTGGATGCCGCGCGGATCGCCAACGACAACATGATCAGCCAGGCTACCCTGAAGCACGATGACGACCTGACTCACGCAAAACGGTCGCAAAAAAACGAGATGCAGGCGGCGCACGACCGGACGACGCCCGTGGTGGAGAAGGCCACAAAAAAACGCGATGCCGCACTTCAGGCGGCCCAGGCGGAATTCCAGGCCAAGACGGTGCAACTGGAGACCCAGAAAAAGAATTCTCTCGCCGAACTGGAGCAATGGCGCGTCCGAAAGCTGGAAGAGGTCAGGAAACTATTCGATGCCGAAACCGTCAAGCTCGGCGATCGGGCGACCGCGCAGGACGCACAACTGCGGCAGCAGCACGCCGCCGATCGAGCCGAATTGGAGAAATCATGGAGCGACGGACTGAAGAACATTCAGGAGCCGATGCAGGAGGACGGCTCATCGTATCCCGCATGGAACGATCCGATCTGGGACCATTGGAAGGGGCCGACCAAATTCCCGGCCACCATCCGGTTCGGCCAGTTGCAGGTTGATCTGAAGTCGATGGTCGCGGATGTGGCCAAGGGGGTCCCGTTCACGCTGCCGTTGCCGGACACGTTCAGCGTTCCGGCGCTTTTCGCGTATCCCAAGCAGGCGTCGATCCTGATTCACACCGATCGGCCTGGCCGGGCGGATTCCGTCCGCGGAATGCAGATGATGATGGCTCGGCTGCTCACGGCCCTGCCGCCGGGCCGGGTCCGTTTCACGCTGATCGATCCCGTCGGCCTCGGCCAGAATTTCGCGGGCTTCATGCACCTGGCGGATTATGACGAAGCCCTGGTCGGCGGCCGCATCTGGACCGATTCCGATCAGATCGACGAGCGACTGGCGAATCTGACCGAGCACATGGAAACGGTCATTCAGAAATATCTGCGAAACGAATATCGCGACGATCGACGATTACAACGCCCAGGCCGGCGAATTGGCCGAGCCGTATCGATACCTGGTGATCTCCGATTTCCCGGTGAATTTCAGCGACGACGCCCTGCGGCGGCTCAGCAGCATCGCCAGCACCGGCTCGCGCTGCGGCGTGTACACGCTGGTCATGCGCGACACCCGCATCAGCACCGCCAGCGGCTCGATCCATCTCGATGATCTGGAAGCCCACAGCGTCAACCTGGAGCGGCAGGGAGACCGTTTCGTCTGGCGCGACCCGGTGTTCAATCGTTTTCCGCTGTCGCTGGATCCGGCTCCGAGCGATGAGGAACTCAGCAAGATTCTCCACCTCGTCGGCAAGGGGGCGCGAGAGGCCAAGCGCGTCGAGGTATCGTTCGATGTGATCGCGCCGAAGCCGGTGCAGTTCTGGACGCTCAAGAGCGACGAGGACGTCGCCGTCGCCGTCGGACGGTCGGGCGCGACGAGGGTGCAGACCTTCCGCCTCGGCAAGGGCGTGGCCCAGCACGCCCTGGTCGCCGGCAAAACCGGCTCCGGCAAATCGACCCTGCTCCACGCCCTGATCAGCAATCTGGCGATGTGGTATTCGCCCGAAGAGGTCGAGTTGTATCTGATCGACTTCAAAAAGGGCGTCGAATTCAAGACCTACGCCATGCACCAGTCTGCCGCATGCGCGGGCCATCGCGGTGGAAAGCGACCGCGAATTCGGCCTGAGCGTACTGCAGCGCATCGACGCCGAAATGGGCCGCCGCGCCGATCTGTTCCGGCCGTTCAAGGCCCAGAACCTTCAAATGTATCGCGAGGCCTCCGGCAAGAAGATGCCGCGAACCCTGCTCATCATCGACGAATTCCAGGAATTCTTCACCGAAGACGACAAACTGGCCCAGGATGCCGGGCTGCTGCTGGACCGCATCGTCCGCCAGGGCCGAGCGTTCGGCGTGCATCTGCTGCTGGGATCGCAGACCATCGGCGGATCTTCGGGGCTGTCGCGTAGCACCATCGGCCAGATCGGCGTGCGAATCGCCCTGCAAACCAGCGACGCGGATTCGCAGATGATCCTCGGCGACGGCAACTCCGCGGCCCGATTGCTCTCACGCCCCGGCGAGGCGATCTACAACGACGCCGGCGGATTGGTCGAGGGCAACAGCCCGTTCCAGGTGGCGTGGCTCCCGGATGAGAAACGCGATCGATACCTCGAAGCCGTCAGCGCCAAGGCGGTTGCGGAGCATGAACACCTTGAACCCCCGATCGTGTTTGAGGGAAACGAGCCGGCCGATTTTCGCCAGAATCCGGCGTTGGTTCAGCAGTTGTCGGCGGAGAAATACGTTGCATCGAACGCCGCCCCGACCGTCTGGCTGGGCGATCCCGTGGCCATCAAGGCCCCGACCTCCATCGCCTTCCGCCGCCAAAGCGGCTCGAACGTGCTGATCATCGGCCAGAGCGAAGAAAGCTCTCTTGCGATCACCGCGCTGGCGATGGTCGGCCTCGCCGCCCAGCTTTCGCCCGCTTCGGCGAGCTTCTATCTACTCGACGGCACACCGGCGGACGCGGCCACCCACGGCTTTCTGCCGAGCGTGGCGGCCGTGCTGCCGCATCGGACCAAGGTCGTCGATTATCGCGCCGTGCCGCAGGCCATTCACGAACTTGCCCTGGAACTGGAGCGCCGCCAGTCGGCCGACGCCGCAAATCCCCCGTCGATCTTCGTGTTCATCTTCGGCCTGCAACGGTATCGCACGCTGCGGAAATCGGACGATGCGTTCGGTTTCTCCTCCGGCGGCGAGGAAAAAGCCGCCGACCCCGGCAAGGAATTCGCCGACCTGATGCGCGAAGGCCCGGCCAACGGAATTCACATCATGGCCTGGATCGACACGGCCACGGCCCTGGAGCGCTCAGTCGATCGCGGCTCGATGCGCGAGTTGGACAATCGCATCCTCTTCCAGATGAGCGCCACCGACAGCAGCAACCTGATCGATTCCCCCGCCGCGAACAAACTGGGCTCCAACCGCGCCCTGGCCTACAGCGAAGAGCAAGGCTCGATGGAAAAGTTCCGCCCCTACGCCCTGCCAAACGAAAAATGGCTGGCCGAAGCAAAGCAAAAACTAGCCGCGAAAACCACCGCCAGCGGCATCAAGCCAGGCGACTTCCCGCCCGACCTCGCCCAAGCCGTGGCCGAAACGGCCGCCGCCGAAATCCCCGCTGATAACGATGACGACAAGGACGCGGCATAAATTCCGTCAGGG
Organism: uncultured Phycisphaerales bacterium; assembly: GCA_963771925.1. GTDB lineage: Bacteria > Planctomycetota > Phycisphaerae > Tepidisphaerales > Tepidisphaeraceae > PALSA-1353. The sequence goes on along the minus strand of CAVYVE010000002.1, from coordinate 398,905 downwards.
GACGCTGAGTCAATCGCACAGTCCGAATTTCACCAGCGCGGCATAGACGCCGTGGTCGTTGTTCGATGGGGCGATCCAGTCGGCGCAGTCCTTCACGATGTCGCTGGCGTTGTCCATCGCCACGCCGACGCCGGCGATCTTCAGAATGCCCACGTCGTTCGGGGCATCGCCGATGGCCATCACGTTTTGCAGGGGAATCCCGTAGTGTTCTGCCACCACCTGCAAGGCCGCGGCCTTGCTGACCTGCTTGTCCATGATCTGGATAAGCTGCGGATCGGTTCGGACGATGGTGATGTCGCCGTCGTTGGCGGCGACAAGCATCGCTTCGAGTTGGTCGATCACGCCGCGCTCGCCGAGCAGCAGGAGCTTGGTGATCGGCTGAGCGCAGAATTCATCGAGCGGGGCGATGACGTCGGGCTTGAACAGTCGGCCGGTTTCCGTGGTGTAAGTTTCATCGAAACGGTCGGTGTACCAGCGGTCGAGGATTTCGCAGCTCACCTGGACGGATGCAAAACGTGACCGGGCGCTGTCGATGAGCCGCCGCACTCGTTCGCCGGGCATGGGGCGATGGAAGATGACCTGCTTGTTGGGCTCGTCCCAAATCAGCGCGCCGTTGTAATTGATCTGCCAGGTATCGAGCTTCAGGGCGTTGTAAATATGCCGGACGCTGCGCGGCGGGCGGGCGGAAGCGATCACCACGCGGATGCCCCGGCTGATCGCGCTGCCAAGGGCTTGCACGGTTTGGTCGCTGACCTGCTTGGAATCGTTCAGCAGTGTCCCGTCGAGATCGACGGCAACCATGCGGATATCCAGTCTCCCCGAGGACCGGGCAACCGGCCCAACGCGACGCCGTGAAACAGCCTGACGATTCATGTGTCCCTGACGAAAAAGCCGGATCGGTTATCCTGTATTTCAGGCGGATACACAAGGGGAACGAGGTCGCGGATGTTCCACTCCAATCGTCCCCTCGACAGCCGGTCGTCGGCAAACGATCATCCAACTCATGAGCGAAACGAGCGACGACAACCTGCCGAAGGTCCTTTCAGTCTTCGACCGCCTGACCGAGGAAGAGCTGATCCAGCTCAACCATGTGGTGATTGAGCGCCTCCGGCTGATCCAGCAGATTCGCAGCCACGGCCAGATGATGAACTTCCGCCTTGGCCAGCAAGTCCAATTCACGAGCGCCACGGGACAATTCATCCGCGGCACAATCGCCCGGCACAATCGCAAATCCGTCATGATCGTCGCCGACGACGGAATTCAATGGCGCGTCGCCCCCGGCCTGCTTCGGCCCGCGTGAAAAATCAAAAATGCCCAACGTCCCTTCTGCATTACTCCGAGATTTATTTCTCAACGAATGACTTCAGCCGCGCGAGCGCTTCATCCCACTGTTGGGAGATACGATCGAGGGCATGTGGCACATCATTGATCCGCTTCGGCTTGAGTTCAAAGAGCTTTTCTCTATCCGCGCCGGCTCTATCCGCCCGGCCGAAGGTTCATCTCGGCGTTGCACGGGGAGCAACGAATCACAAAGTCGCTATTATGCCAGGAGGAAAACCGGCCAGCCCGTCGTGCGTTACATCTCTCTTGTCGTCCGCCATCGATTCAATGCCGGATTCGACGATAAGCATATACAGCATAAAAACTTACCCTTACCACAATAAATTAGTAAATACTAAGTTATCCGGGCAAAGTGTAACCTTTTGTAAAGTTTTGTAACGCTCTGTGAATCCGCCCGGGCACGGGAAACGGGCAACGCAAGCGACTCATACGCATCAACCGCAAAGCGCGCTGGCGCCCTGCTGGATGGCGTCGGGGCCGGTGGGGATGTAATCTATTCCGTTCAATAATAGGGAGAGTTTGATGAACCGGCCTCGCAGCAGTGTTGTGACGGAAGGAGATCAACGGGCGCCCCAACGGGCGTTTTTCCGGTCGATGGGCTTGACGGATGAGGAGATTCACCGGCCATGGGTGGGCGTGGCCAGCACGTGGAACGAGGCGACGCCGTGCAATCTGACATTGGATCGGCAGGCGAAGGCGGCCAAGCAGGGGGTGGAGTCGGCGGGCGGGACGCCGCGGGAATTCGTCACCATCGCCGTGTCGGATGGGATCGCCATGGGGCATGAGGGGATGAAGGCATCGCTGGTCTCGCGAGAAGTGATTGCCGATTCCATCGAACTGATGATGAACGCGCATGGGTACGATGCGCTGGTGGGAGTGGCGGGATGCGACAAGAGTCTGCCAGGGACGCTGATGGCGATGGGGCGGCTGAATGTGCCCAGCGTGTTTCTCTACGGCGGCACGATTATGCCGGGGAAATTCAAGGGTCGCGATGTCACGATTCAGGATGTTTACGAAGCGGTGGGTGCACACACGGCGGGGAAGATGAGCGACGCCGATCTGTACGAGATGGAATGCAGCGCCTGTCCTTCGGCGGGAAGCTGCGGGGGGCAGTTCACGGCCAACACGATGGCATGCGCGGCCGAGGCGCTGGGGATGGCGTTGCCGGGCAGTGGTTCACCGCCGGCGATCGATGTGGAGCGCGACGCGTTCGCCGTGGAAGCGGGCCGGCAGGTGATGCGATTGCTGGAGAAAAACATCCGCGCCCGCGATGTCATGACTCGTGAGGCGTTTGAGAACGCGGTGACGATTGCCGCGGCAACCGGCGGATCGACCAACAGCGCCCTGCATTTGCCGGCGATCGCGCACGAATGCGGTCTGACGCTGACATTGGACGACATCGACCACATCAGCCGGCGGACGCCGATCGTCGCGGACCTCAAACCTTTCGGACGATACACGGCCTTCGACGTGTTCAAGGCCGGCGGGATTCCGGCGATCCTGAAAGTGTTGCTCGATGAAAAGCTGATCCATGGCGAGTGCCTCACCTGCACCGGCAGGACGATGGCGGAGAACCTGGCTGGGGTGAAGCTGAGGCAGGACCAGAATGTGATCCTGACGATTTCGCGGGCCCTGGAAAAGACCGGCGGGCTGCACATCCTGCGAGGCAATCTGGCCCCGGAGGGAGGCGTGATCAAGACGGCCGGCGTGAAGAAACTTCAGCATCGCGGGCCGGCTCGGGTGTTCGACAGCGAGGAGCAGTGCATGGCGGCCGTGCAGGCCCAGCAGATCAAGAAGGGCGATAGCATCGTCATCCGCTATGAAGGCCCCAAGGGAGGGCCGGGGATGCGCGAGATGCTCGGGGTGACCGCGGCAATCGTCGGGCAGGGATTGGGACATGACGTCTGCCTGCTCACCGACGGCCGATTCAGCGGCGCGACGCACGGGCTGATGATCGGGCACATCGGGCCGGAGGCGTTCGTCGGCGGTCCGATCGCTCAATTGCAAAACGGCGACATCATCAGCGTCGACGCGGAAAAGGGAACGATCGATGTGGAACTCAGCGAAGAAGAACTGGTCAAGCGGAAGGCGCGCTGGAAGCAGCCGGAGCCGCGATACTCGCACGGGGCGCTGGCCAAATATGCGAAGCTGGTGGGGCCGGCGTGCTTCGGGGCCGTCACGCATTAGTGATCGGTCGGCATGCGGCGAATCGCGGCGGAGATCCCTTTTGCCAGCGCATTCCATCGGATCGGCGGCAGCGGCGGGAGTCGGCCAAGCAGACCGGCCAGCGCACGATGGAGGTCTAGCTGCGCTTGCGCGTTGGGATCTTGGTCCAAACGCTTTTGCAACGCCAGTCGGCGCGCCCGCGAAAGCGTGCCGTCTAGATACCTGGTCAGGAGATGTTCCAATTCATTCAAGGGCATTGGCTGCGAGCTAGAGGTAATCCTTTAGAATTTCCTTGACCTTCTTTCGAGCTTGAAACACGTGCCATTTGACGGCTTCAACACTGCAACCGAGCGTTTGGGCGACCTGCTTTTGCGGTAGTTGCTCGATCGTGAAGAGAATGACGGCCCAGCGCTGTTTGTCGGGCAACATCCACAGCGCTTGGCGAAGTCGCCGGCCCATTTCGGCGCTGGCCAGTCGATGAGCCGGATCGACGCGATCTGCGGGCAACCGTCCGTCTGCGAAATGTGGATTTGTTGGGTCTAGCAGATCATCCAGCGGCACGGAGAACCGCGATTTGCGCCCTCTGCGGAAATTGAGCGAGAGATTGGAAACGATCCGCATGAGCCATCCGCCAAAAGCCTCCGGTTTTTGCAGCGATGCGAGGTTGACGAACGCCTTGAGGAAAGCATCTTGTGTAACGTCAAGCGCATCCTGAACGTTTCCCAGAAGTCGATAGGAAACAGCGATGGCTTGGCGCTGGTATCGCCGAATCAAGTCGTCGAATGCCGGGCGACATCCCGCCAGGGTTCTCTGGACCAGATTTCCGTCGGTCGACCGAGCGGCCCGACGATCTGCATCGCAATCGGCCGTTGCCTGCTTCATAGAGGATGACATCGATTGCACGGGGAGGTTAGAGGGAACCGAGAAATTTAGAATCGTCACGGCCGCACGTCATGTAAAACTGGCGGATGGATCTGTTGTAAACCCTTGTTTCGCGGCAGATTCAACCTGTCCGTTCGCCATATAAACGCGATGAACGGCAACGGTGTCCGCAGAGGGTGCTGTGGATGGACCGGAAGCGTCAGCGGGATGCGGAAATGAGTTGGCGGCAGTATTCGCCGATGATGTCGGCGATGGCGGCGGGGCCGGCCGAGGCGGAATCGATCATGCGCTTGACGATGGCGCTGCCGACCACAGCGCCATCGGCAATGCGGGCCAGGGCCGCGAGGTGTTGCGGCCTGGAGATGCCAAAACCAACGCAGACCGGCCGATCGGTCAGGCCCTTGATCTGGCGGACGTTCTGGGCCAAATCGGCGGGCAACTCTTCGCGCGCACCGGTAATGCCGGAAACGGAGAGGTAATACACGAAGCCGCTGCACAGTTGGGCAATTTCGCGGCGGCGCTCGGCGGTGGTGGTTGGCGCGATCAGAAGAATCGTGTCCAGGCTGGCGGCGCGAATCTGGCCACACGTTTTGTTCGCTTCTGGCGGCGGAAGATCGGGAACGATCACGCCGGCGAAGCCGGCCGATCGCGCATCGGCGAAAAACCGTTCCGGGCCGTAACGGAAGATGATGCTGTAGCTGAGCATCGCCAGCAGCGGCGATGAGATTCGCGGCGAGGTGTCGCGAACCATCTGAATAATATCGTGGACCTTGAGCTTTTTGCTCAGCGCGGCGGTGAAGGATTGCTGGATGGTCGGCCCATCGGCGATGGGATCGGAGAAGGGGAATCCGATTTCGATCGCGACGGGCCCGGCGGCATCCACGGCCGCCAACGCGGCGGAAGTGGTCTGGAGATCGGGGAATCCCGCGGGCAGAAACGGCACCAGGCCGATGCGGCCGTGGAGATCGGCGAAGGACTGAGCGATGGATCGCGATTTTACGGGCATTGGCGGTTTCCGGCGAGTCGGCGATGATAAGCGTCACGGATCAATCGATGCAAGGCTTTGTGAGCGATGACAAGATTCGAGAAGGACGGCGCCGCGGCGATTCTCGCCTGTTGCGGGCGCTGCCGCCGTTGGCGGCGGCGATTTTCTGTATGGCCTTGATTGTCGAAGCCATCGCAACGTCGCTGCACGCCCGCGCCAACGGCGATGGGATGGTGATGGTTTGCCCGATTCTGGGGGCCATTTTCCTGACGATACCGGCCGGCCAGGCGTGTTGGGCCGCCTGGAAGACCCTGCGGCGGGGGTAAACCGCGAGGGTCATTTACCGATGAGACGCGCCACTTCCTGGCAGTCCTTGTCGCCGCGGCCGCTGAGATTGACGATGATGATCTGGTCCTTCGACAGGCGCGGCGCCAGAGCTTCGAGATACGCAAATGCATGTGCCGATTCCAAAGCGGGGAGAATTCCTTCGAGCTGCGAAACCTTCTGGAAAGCATCCAGCGCCTGCTGGTCAGTAATGCTGGCGTACTGCACTCGGCCGGAGTCCTTCCAGTACGCGTGCTCGGGTCCGACGCCAGGATAATCCAAGCCGGCGGAGACGCTGTGAACGTCGGCGGTTTGTCCATCTTCATCCTGCAAGACATAGGAGAGGGACCCGTGCAATACGCCGGGGCGGCCGGCGCACAGAGCGGCGGCGTGCTGGCCAAGGGCCGATCCGCGGCCTCCGGCTTCCAGGCCGATGAGTTTCACCGAAGCATCGGCGACAAACGCGGCGAAAATCCCCGCCGCGTTGCTGCCGCCGCCGACGCACGCCAGCACGTAATCCGGCAGGCGGCCTTCGATCTCCAAACATTGCTCTCGGGCTTCGTGACCGATGACGGATTGGAAATCCCGGACAATCATGGGAAATGGATGTGGTCCCACCACGCTGCCGATGATGTAGTGCGTGTTCTGGACCGAACCCATCCAATCGCGCATTGCTTCGTTGGTGGCGTCCTTCAGCGTTTTGCTGCCGCTGGTTACTTCAACGACACGTGCGCCCATCAGACGCATGCGGAAGACGTTGAGGCTTTGACGCCGAATGTCTTCCGATCCCATGTAGACATCACACTGGAGATTGAACACGGCCGCGGCCGTCGCGGTCGCCACGCCGTGCTGGCCCGCGCCGGTCTCGGCGATGACCCGCTTCTTGCCCATGCGCAGTGTCAGCAGCGCTTGGCCAATGGTATTGTTGATCTTGTGCGCGCCAGTATGGTTCAGGTCTTCGCGCTTGAGATAGATTTTGGCTCCGCCGAAATGCTCCGTGAGCCGGCGGGCAAAATAGAGCCGCGACGGACGGCCGACGAAATCGCGAAGATAATAGTCCAAATCGCGGTGAAAAGTTGGGTCGGACTTGGCCTTGGCGTATTCTGCCTCCAGTTGGGTGAGGGCGCTGATGAGGGTTTCAGGAACGTAGATGCCGCCGTAGGAGCCGAAATGGCCGGCGGAATCGGGCAGAGAATCGCAAACAGCTTTCATAGGATTTATTGTATCACGAACCCGCGATTGACAAGCGTCGAACGGAATTGTCTCATTCGTTAGGCGACATTTGATAAGGAGACAACAATGCCGCGTCCCGTTACGTTATTCACCGGCCAGTGGGCCGATCTGAAATTCGAGCAGGTTTGCCAGAAGGCGAAGAAGTTCGGGTACGACGGTCTGGAATTGGCCTGCTGGGGCGATCATTTCGACGTGCCGGCGGCGTTGTCGGACAAGAATTATTGCAAGGAGCGATGGGAGATTCTTAGCGGCAGCGGCCTGCGAGCGTTCGCGATCAGCGCGCACCTCGTCGGACAGGCGGTGTGCGACAACATTGATGAGCGTCACAAGTCGATTCTGCCTCCGGATGTCTGGGAAGACGGGGACGCCGAGGGCGTTCGCAAGCGCGCGGCCAAGCGAATGATCGACACGGCCAAGGCGTGCCGAAAGTTCATCGACGCGGCGCCGGAGCCGACGGGATTTCCGGCTGTCGTGAACGGATTTACCGGATCGAGCGTTTGGCATAGCCTTTACGCGTTTCCGCCGACGGATCAGAAATACTGGCAGAAGGGGTTTGATGATTTCGCCAGGCGATGGAGGCCGATTCTCGATGCGTTCGAGAAGGCGGATGTGAACTTTGCCCTGGAAGTGCATCCGACGGAAATCGCTTTTGATATCGCCACGGCCGAGCGGTCCATCGCGGCGGTGAAGGGGCACAAGCGGTTCGGATTCAATTTTGATCCGTCGCATTTGGGGTATCAGGGGGTGGATTACGTGAAGTTCATCCGCACGTTCGCCAAGCGGATCTATCACGTACACATGAAGGATGTCTGGTGGGGACACGGCGACGGCACGGTGGGTGTGTTCGGCGGAAACGCGTCGTTTGCGGATCCGCGGCGATATTGGGATTTCCGCAGCCTCGGACGCGGCGACATCAATTTTGAAGAGATCATCGTGGCATTGAATGATGTTGGATATGGCGGCCCGCTCAGTGTGGAGTGGGAGGACAGCCGAATGGATCGCGAACACGGCGCGACCGAGGCGGCGGCATTTGTAAAGCGGGTTGATTTTGAGCCGTCGACGATCGCGTTCGATGCGCAGTTCGATCGCTAATCATCGAGGTTGGGATGAGAATTCGGCTGCGGATGTTCGCCATTCTGCGGGATCGCAGCGGGGTTGCCGAAGCCGAAATCGAGTTGGCCGATGGAGCCACGGTTGCTGCGGCGATGGAAGAAGCGGGTCGGCGATTTGAGGGGATTGCCGAGTTGCTTCCGCGTACCGCGGGCGCGGTGAATCTTTGCTATGCCAAGCCCGCGACCGTGCTGCACGATGGGGATGAACTGGCGCTGATCCCACCGGTCAGCGGAGGATGAGCGATGGAACGGAAAGACGACATCATCGCACTGCAATCAAATCCCCTGGATGTTGGCGCGGCGATCGGCGGCGTTGGCGACTGCGACAGCGGGGCGATCGCTGTATTTCTGGGGACGACGCGCGGGGAAACCAACGTCGAGGGTCGAAAGCTTCTTGCGCTAGATTATGAAGCCTACGGGGAAATGGCCCGGAAACAGATGTGCGAGTTGGCCGAGGAAGCTCGGGGCCGCTGGCCGATCAGCCGGATCGTGATCGTGCACCGGATCGGGATCGTGGAGGTCGGACGCCCGTCGGTGTTGGTTGCCGTTTCTACGCCGCATCGGGCCGGGGCGTTCGAGGCTTGCCGATTTCTGATCGACCGCCTGAAGGCGCAGGTGGCCATCTGGAAAAAGGAGATATGGGAGGACGGAAGCTCCAAGTGGGTCGGAATGGGCGGTTGACTTTATTGTTCGCGCCTCTACGCTTCCGGCATGTTATTTCAGCTCGTGCAGACCGTGTACTGGCTGGCGCTGTCGATGTGGTTCGGCGGCGCGATGTTCATCGGGGTAGCGGCGCAGGCGATCCACCGCACGGTCAAAGAGAATGATCCGGTTCTTCCTCACGTTCTGAGCGTGAATCTGAATGGCCAGCATTCGACGCTGTTGGCGGGGACGATCGTGGGGAATCTCGTCGCGGCGCTGGCAAGGATCGAAATCGCCTGTGCCGCGGTTTTGTTTGTGGCGATCGCATCGCAGTGGTTTCTGGTTGATCTGTCCGATCCGTGGGAAAAGGCGTCGGCGTTCGTGAGATCGGGACTTTTTCTGGCGGCGGTGGTGATCGTGATTTACGACGGGTGGATTCTCTGGCCGCGGGTGATGAAATCGCGGCAAACTTTCATCGAGAACGCGGACGACCCGGAGAAGGCCAATCCCGCCAGCGAACGGCTGGACCATCTTCAGCGGGAAAGCGAAATGCTGTTGATGGTGCTGGTGTTTCTGCTGCTTGGGATCATCCTCTTCAGCGGCGGCATCAGCCGTCCAATCATATTTCACAGCGGCGGGTGAAATTCGCCCCATGGCCGAGAGAGCAAAAAAAAGCCTTCAGCAAACTCGCCGGCGCGCGGAACGAATCCTGCGAGTCCTTCAATCGGCATATCCAGACGCCAAATGCAGTCTGGCCTATCGAACGCCGCTGCAACTGCTGGTGGCGACGATCCTGTCGGCACAATGCACGGATGTACGGGTGAACCTGGTGACCAAAAGTCTATTTCGGAAATACAAAACCGCGGCTGATTTTGCGAAATCGTCCGAGGGGGAACTGGAGCGGGAAATACAATCGACGGGGTTCTACCGCAACAAGGCGAAGAGCATTCGCGCGATGGCCGCCTCGCTTTTGGAGAGCCATGAGGGGCGAGTTCCGGAGACGATGGATGAACTCATAGCCCTGGCGGGGGTGGGGCGTAAAACGGCGAACGTCGTTCTCGGCAACGCGTTCAACCAAAATGTAGGCGTGGTGGTCGATACCCACGTGGCGCGGCTGAGCCAGCGATTGGGTCTGACCCGGCACAGTGCTCCGGAAAAGATCGAACGGGATTTGATGGCGGTGATCCCTCGAGAGCAATGGACGCTTTGGTCACACCTGCTGATTCACCATGGCCGAGCGATCTGCACGGCACGACGGCCGGCCTGCGAGAAATGCCCAATCTTCAAGGATTGTCCGACCGGCCCGAAAATCCTGGCTGATCGGAAGGAATCGCTGAAGAATAACTGAGTGATTGAGGTGGCGATGCGGTTGGCCGAGGTTTTTTTTTCGATTCAAGGCGAGGGAAAGCTGATGGGCATTCCATCGGCTTTTGTGCGGGCCAGCGGATGCAATCTGCGATGCGTTTGGTGCGATACGCCGTATGCGAGTTGGCAGCCTGAGGGTGAGGATGCGCCGGTAGGCGCCATCGTCCAGCGGGTGGAAAAGTTTCCCGGCCGCCATGTCGTGATCACGGGGGGTGAGCCGATGATCATGCCGGACCTGGCCGAACTGTGTGACGCGCTGAAGGCTCGCGATTATCACGTCACGATCGAAACCGCCGCGACGGTTTTCGCAGCGGTGAAGCTGGACTTGGCAAGCCTGTCGCCGAAGTTGTCGAATTCGACGCCGACGCGCCGGGAAGGGGGGCGGTTTGCCCGCGTGCATGAAGAAAAACGAATGAATGTCGAGGTGATTCAGCGATTGATGGATACATCGCCGGATTTTCAGTTGAAGTTTGTCGTTTGCGAGCCGGCGGATTTGACGGAGATTCGCGATGTGCTGCAGCGGCTCAGGGGATGGTCGCCGAGCGACGTGCACTTAATGCCCGAAGGGACGGACGGGGCGACGCTGAATGGGCGGTCGGCGTGGCTCAGCGACATCTGCAAGCGGGAGGGGTTCCGTCTTTGTGCGCGATTGCACGTATTGCTGTATGGCAACCGCCGAGGCACCTGAGGGGTCAATCCTCTTCCAGGACCGAGACCGGTTGGCGGCCGGCGAAGCCGGTATGAATTTCGTGCCAATAGGAGACGCTGTCTTCGCCGAGTTTCCAGCAAAGGCAAATATCGTGTCCATGGTGGCGGCCGATGAAATCGACCAAGCCCATCTGATAATCTTTCAGATCGCAACCGACTTCGTGCAGTTCCTCGACGTAGTTCTGTAGATGTTCGACGGCCCGGTCGAGCTGTGCCTGGAGGGCGGGTTGCTCTTTGGGCTTGGCGCCGTCGAAGGATGTTTGCAGCGTTGTGACCTGATCGTGGGTCTTTACGATATCCGACACAATGCGGCGCACCAGCGGGAGCGACCGATTCGCCTCGGCCAGTTTGAATCGCTTCGTGGACCGAGAGGGGGCAACTGATTTAGGGGTGATGAACTGGGGACCGGCCATTGCAACGACCGCCTTTCTCCGTATTCCGATTGGTCTCTCCCGCCCGTAGGTTTGGCGGCCCACGTCGGCAATAAAAGACACCAGCGATTATGATCGGTCCTTGGCCGCTGTCAACCTGTGAAGTTCGCAGGATTTTGTTTGGGGGCATGGGCAATGAGTAAATGGGCAAGGCTTAACGGGGCGCGCGGTAAAAGTTCGGTGCGGTGGGCTCCGAAGGCTCGGACCGCTCCTTTGGGTCCGATACCTATTCTGTGGCCGTTGTCGCAGAGTTAAGCCTTACCCGGCCCCGCGCCGAAGATTTTTTGAAAAAAAATCCGCGGATTTTTTGAAAATACGTCCAAAACTTTCACCTCTTGGTCCCACTAATAGAGGGACCGCATCAAACGGCACACTTTGGCGCGCGGCGGCGGGGCGCTGTCGCGGTCCACCTCCTTACCGCGTTCGCCCTGCCGCTGTTTTAAGCCGCTCAACTTGCTTTGGGAGTTATCATGACAAATCGCATCCTTGCTTTGGGTATCCTGGGAGTTACGGTCGCCGTTTTATCGCTCGCGTCGGCTTGCGCTTCTCTAGACACTCCGAACAATCCGACGACCCAGGCGCTGGACAGCGTTAGCGCGGTGACAAGCGCGATGGCGCCGGTAGTGGCGGCGACGGCTCCGGTGCCGTGGGGCTCGATCGTTGGCGGAATCCTCGGCGCGGTCGGCGTAATCGCGGGGATCATCGCCCATAGCGCAACTTCCAGCGTCAGCGCCCAGCAAACGGTAAACGCGGTGACGACGGGTCTGCAGGCGGCTGCCACGAGCCTCAATTCAAATCCTGGCGCGGTGGGACCCGGCGCCGCCACGTCTGCCGCGACATCGCCGGCGTCTCAGCCCGCGGCGAGCTGAATCGTGGATTCTTGCCGACGGGGTGCTGTATCGTAACATGCCTTGGCACGGGACCCATTTGAACCTTCAGCGCCGGGGGCTTTCCGATGACGCGGCTCGGCGAGCTTTACAAACACGGCCTCCGCAGGACCAGCGGCGGATTTCCCGTACTTGTTCTGGAATTTCGATTGACAGGAGAAATTGACATGACACAGGTAGGCATTATCGCGCAAGCGGCCATTGCGGCCATCCAGGCCGAGCCGACGCAGATTCCCGTCGGAGGCGCCGTCATTGACAGCGATGACGTGACGCAGCTAAATACATTGGCGCCCTTGGTAGGCCAGCAGCCAATCCCGACTTCCCAGATTCAGCAGGCAGCGCCTGCCGCGACGGCACCGTCTCAGGCGTCATCATAGGCGAGTGGATCATTCGACTTCATCGCAATGGAATCGGACCCGAGTTTGATCGCTAAAGCGACCCCGGCGCCGTGACCGTGCTGGGAATGATCAAGCGCGAGGATGAAATGACCGCAGAGGAAATTCATGAACTTCGCGTTGCGCTGGATGACTTGAGGGGCGAGCTAATAAAACTTTCCAGCCAGGTCGCGCGCGTGGCGACGATGGTTGAAAAGCTCGATCGTCAAGTCTTCGGCGGTGACAAAGGCCCTCAGAGCGGCATGCTCTGGCAAGTGAGCAAGCTCGTTGAAGCTTCCACGGCCTGGCGGTGGCTCTGGCGTACCATCTTCATTGCCGTCGCCAGCGGTTTCGCCTATCAGTTCTTTACCCGCTCGCAATAAGGCCTGGTAGCGGCAAAGTTTGAAATGCGACCATTCCGTCGAATTTTGAGCAAGCCATTCCGCGGCGCGAAGAAACAACGCGAAGGCGACGCAAGAAAAGGGTGAAAGCATGAGAGTTGTCGTTCGATCCAGAGGCTCTCGAAGGGCACTTCCGGTGCCGACGTATCTGCTGGCAATCGTTGCGATTTGCCTTGTCGCGCGCCTTGGCGCAGACGTACGTCATCCAAAGCAACGTTACCGACGCCAACGGAAAGATTGTAGCGACGGCCACGACGCAGTTCACGGTTTCCGAGTCGGTGGCACCGACGACCAATCCCGCCGCGGCGACACCGCCCGCATCTGCCGGCGTCAAGCCGGCGTGGCTGACGAGTCTGCCGGGCATTGCCGGCGAAATCTATTCCTCCACGCAATGGCTCTCGTCGCTGCCGTGGGACGCCAATGGACATCTCAATTTGACGCCGCTAATCCCCGCTAACGCGGTGAGGGTGTGCCTGCCGACCATGGCCGGATACAAAGCGGGCGATTATCCCGACCTAAATTCTGCGCTCGGCGCCGCCGTCGCCAACGGGTCTTTGTGCATCGAATTCGTCCGCGGCGACATCTACTCCGCGAGCATGATGGACCAGAACATCCAGGGCGCGACCGGAACCGCGATTAGGCCATTCATCGTGACATCGGTCGGCCCGAATGGATTCTCTGATTACTCGCTGCCCGATCCGATCCTCCAGGATGGGTTTGGCGTGGCGGGATCGCCAGCGAACGGGAAAAGTTACGGCGGTCCGATGCACTACCTGATTATTGATGGCCTGAACTTCCAAGCGCCGGCGGGGACGACGCCATCCTCCAGCTGGGCGGTTCGCATCGCCGACACGGCAAATGGGGCGCCCAGCGATCACCTTGGCATATTCGATTGCGCCGTGACGGGGTATCAGGGAGGATTCGATCTCGAAAACGACTGCACGGATAGCGGCGATTGTTTTTCCACTTTCATCGTCGATCACTGCGTCGTTTACAACAACCATGGAGGCCCGACGCAGCCGGGGCTTTACTGCTGCCGCATTTGCGATCTGTTGGTATCCAACAGCGTTTTTGCCGGCAACGGAACGAAGAACAACATGGGAACGGCGCACGACATTTACGTCAACCCCGACCATCCGATGCCGGGTGATCCATCAGACACGCAAAACAGATTTGTTGGCGATGTGTTTGCGACCGCCGCGGCCTTCGGGTGCGAGAGCAACTACGGCGGGTTCTTTGACCATTGCCTAAGCCTGGCAAACCCGATAGCGTTTTACGGCGGAGGGGGTCAGCCAGTGACGATCCAGAATTGTGTGGTCGATGGAGGGGGGGGCGAATTCGATGGTTCGTCGCCGGGATCGACGCTCAACCTTGCGACGACCGGCGCGACCGCGACCGGTCGCGGCTGGGGCGCCTACTCTGACTGCGCCACGACGGCCAACATCAACAACTTGATCTGCATCAACAAGAACGACGCCGCCGACGTTCAATATAACGGGGGCTTCGGCGTTGGCGTCCATTGCACGGACAATGGAAAGAATCCCGAAGGGATGCCCACCGAGGCGACCGCCGCCACCGTCGGGCCCAATGTCATCGTCCATAATTGGTTTGACAGCAGCGGCTCCAACGCGATCAATCTCTCGCAAACCACGCCGCCGCTGCCGACGATCACCTACAGCGGTGTAGTGGTGCTGCCCGGCGTCAATGGCGTTACCGGCGTGACGGGAGTTGAACCGGCCTACGTTGACAACACCCGCAGTTGCAGTATGTATGCGAAGACGCTCGCAATTTCCGGCGTGACGGATGGGCCGAGTCTTTTGACGGCGATGGAGGGTAATTCCGCCGGCAATTGGGATGATCGGCTTACGGCGGCCAGCCTGGTAAACTGGATTCAAGCGGGATTTCAGGTCAAGCAATGAAGCCCAGCGGCATCATTTCAGTCGCGATTATAGTTGGATTGATCTCGTGCATGGCCCGCGCTCAGCCAGCCGCGAATTCATGGACCACGGGTTCGGTCGCCGCGCCGGCAATTTGCGTTTGGCGGACAACAGTGGAGCCGGGCCAGCCCGATTACATTTGGTCGCCGATTGAAAAGCTTTCTTCCCCCGTATACCTCAACACCGAGGCGGGTTCGGTTCGGCTTACCACCTCGCACTGGGGGGTTACTGAAGACGATCGTGACGCCCAGGCGGTGGCAATTCCTGCCTCCGCAGCGCCGGGAGCGTGTGAGCTTTCCGCTCCGTGGCCAGTCTCCGCTACTGCCGGAGCTCCATCGATGTATGCGGCGGTCCGGGTGATCGCATCGCCAGTGCGGCGGCCGATAAAGCGCCTTTCTCCATCCGGCGGCGATGATTCGGCGCAAATCCAGGCCGCGTGGAACGCTGGGTACGATATTCTGCTTTCACCAGGAACATACGTGATTGCTCACTCGATCCGTCGGCCCGGGGGGACCAGCATTGCGGGGACGGATGAATATTCCGTTGTCGTCGTCCGCCGGCACAACGCCGGCGATTACAGGGACAGCATCTTCGAGGGCGAAGGCGGCTATGGCGGCACGGTTTCCGACTTGACGTTCGATTTTACAGCCGATCCAGGTCCATTCCTCGAACACGATAATTTATTGCGGACGAATACGAATTATCTGCGGCTGCGACTGATTGACGCGAATCTGCCGCTGGAGCGCTCCGTCGGCACCCTGTATCAGGACTGCAACTTCGTTGCCACCGGCGGAGCGGAGAATGACGGCCATACGATGTTCCGCGATTGCCGCTGGGAAAAGCCGACGTTCTGGGCCGCTGGGGGCTATGGAAACCTTGTCAACGAATTGATCCTGGGCGGCGATCAGAACGTGCTGATCAATTGTGTCTGGGAAGATACGTGCCGAGGTATCGTATTGAGAGGTGGCCCGGTCAACAGCTACTTTAATTCTCTGTCCTTCCGCCATCAGGTTACCGGCAGTAACGCCAACGAAGTTTTGTTGGCCGAAGATACCGCGGCCAGCGTCGGTTTGCGGAACAACCTGTTTACCTACATCCAGATTTACGGCGGCAGAGGCTCGGCCATCCAGTTCGACGCTCCAGCAACCGACAACATTTTTCGTTGCGTCGATATCCGGGATGGACTTGGAATCAATCTTTTTGGTACGGCTGGTGGGCAGCGGGTTCCGCAAACGGGAAACCTTTTCGAGCAGATGGAATTGCGAGACGCACGAGGCATTTACCTCGGGGCGGGCGTGGTCGGAAATACGTTCCGGAAGATCGCGATCATTGATCCGAGGCCGACGTGGGGCAACGAATGGTATTTTGCGTTGTCTCGATTCCCACTGACGGATCAGGTCGTCCGCGGCGCCGCCGGCAATAGATTCACTCAAGACTTCCGCGTTTTTGGCATGCCCGATGGATGGACCACCGGGCTTGAGGGAATAGCTCGATAACTGACCGGAAGGGGACCATTTTCAAACGGGAAGCGGCGCCTATGTTCGGCGGATACATTGGACAATTTCTCGCGCTCTCGGGCGGCAAACTCGGCGGAACGCTGTCGCTGGGCGGAAACGCTCTGAATATGAACACCGGCGATGGCAGCGGCGGCGGCAACATCAACATGGATGGCGGTGCGATATTCGTTGCCGGCGGCGAGTTCTCCATGAACGACGGCAGCGGCTCCGGCGGAAATTTTTTCAATGCGGATGGCGCCTTCTTCAACGCGGTCGGGGGAATGTCTTTGTCCGGGGCGGGTGCCGCCATCACCATGGCCGGCGGCACGCTCAGCCTCAACGGCGGCGGCGGCAGTGGCGGCGCTTCGCTCTATCTCGACGGCGGCCACGTCGTCAGCGGATCAGCCGGCGCAATGGGCAATACGGTCGGCGGCGCGGCCATGGGTGGAACGGCGACGGTCGCCGGCAACGACACCGCCGGCTGCGTCACGCTTAATGCCAGCAACGGTTCGCCGAGCGGCTCGACGCTCATCACCGTCAATTTCAACACGGTATTTGCGCGGGCCCCGATCGTCATTCTGACCCCCGCCAATGCGCTCGCCGGCGGGACGAGCACATACACCACACCGCGCATCTGCGTAACGTCCACCACGGCCGGATTCACGATCACCAACAATGGCGCGACCCTACAAACTAATTCGACCTACCAATGGAATTATCTGGCGGTAATGTAATCTGAAAGGCCAAGCATGAACTCATTCGCGGGCAATCTTTTTATCACAGGCAATCTTCAATGTCCAACGAGCTTAAAACACAATTCAATTCCGGCGCGACGGTTTACGCCGTCCTTCTCAATGTCTCCGGCCACGCTTGGCGCGCCGACACCCAGGTCTTTGAGACACCGCTGGCCGCGGACTGGGGGCATTACGCCACCGCGGTTACGGAGCAGTCCACCACCGGCATTTACGAAGGGAATTTTCCGATCGCAATCACGACGCCCGGCGCGTACAACGTCCTGTTCCGACAGCAGTCGGGCGGCTCGCCCGCGGCCAGTGATTTCAGCAGCGGCATGATCGGCGGAACGATCTTCTGGACCGGCTCGGCCGAGGCATTTCCACTGGCGTCGTCCGCGACGAACGCGACCAACCTGGCAATGATAAGTACCGGAGTGTCCTCCGCGCCGGCGCCTGGTTCGATTGACATCGGCACGCTGACCGCCAACCTCTCGGCGGTGCTGGTTCGCAATTACCTCATCACCACGGGAACCACAACGCCCGCCACTGCCGATCAATGGAACGTCGGCGGCATCTACAACAACGTGGTCTATTATGCCTCGAAGACGACGGCGCTTTATGTTTGGAACAATGGCAGCGGTTGGACCATATCGAGTTCGGTCGGTGCAAATGGATCGGCCTATTGGACCACCGCCGGCGGCGCCGGCGTCGCTGGGCCCTACACGGCCGCCGGCACTGCAACGGGAAATCCAACGGTCATCGCCCACGGAAACGCGGTCCTCAACGCTTTTCAGCCCGACATTCCGTTCCCCGCCAACTTTGGTTCGCTTGCCATCAGCAACAGCGGAGTGGCTAACGCAAACATGACCGAGGTCGCGAGCCAGACGGCCAATGCCTCGGCATCGGTGACGTTCCCGTCGAGCATCGGCACCAGCACTTTCGCCGCTGGCGGAAGCGTGAATGCGACCCAGATCGGCGGCCAAAACGTTCAGCTCGATGGGAACAACCTGCTCAAGGTTGATGCCGCCGACTGGGGCGGATCGGCCGTCGGCTCCATGCCCGGCAGCGGGAATGTAACCGTTGGCGGATTCGTCCCCGGCTTGGTCGACGGCAACGGCCTGCTTAAGGTTGATGTAGAGGACTGGAAGGGCACGGAGGTCTCGCTGAGCGGCGGATTGCCGAGCGTGAAGGCCGGCAATATCGTCGGCGGCGGTCCAATCGCGATCAATCAAAACACTGGGGGTACCGACAATCTGCGATACGTGGACAACGCGGCAACGGCATCGAAGGAGCCGACGTGCTGATCTACCTGGCGACGAATTGGCCGTCGCAGCCCGAAACTCGTTGCAGGCTACCGCCGACGACCGGCCCGGATGGCCGCTGGCTGTCGCCGGCGTTCGTTCAAAGCGGCACCTATGTCGCTGTATTCACGAAGATCGGCGCCGTTGGGCCGGATGTGTCGGCGCCATTTTCGGTTTAAGAAACTGGCGGCGGCAGCAATCTGTCCGCGAGGCCGCGGACGTTAAACGTTTAGCGTCCGCGGCCTCGCGGACAGATTCGCGCCGCCAGGCGCTTCCGTCTAGAGGGATGGCCCATGCCAATTACCGCGACGCCAATCTATGCCGGATCAGCCGCCGGACGTTACGCCGCTCAGAGCGATGTCGAATCCCAGTTCGGCATCGACAACGTTCGCGTCTGGTCGCAATTGGATAATTCGCAAACCGCCGCGAATGTTTCGCGCATCCAACAGGCGCTGGATTATGCCGATGGGAAGATCATCAGCACGTTCGCGAACTTCGGTAATTACGTGACGCCGCTGGCCCCGATCGGGACGGACGTCGCCCTGGTCACGACGTTGGGCCGCGGTGATCGCCGGGGCCTGGCTGTATCAATCGCGCGGACTGCGCGACGATGATTCCCACGGCGATCATGTTGCTCAATTGCAGTTGCAGGTGGAGGCGGAAATGCTGCGATATCGCGGCAACGAAAAGCTCAATGCCGCTCGCCGCTGGCCGGCGGCAACGGCTCCGGTGGGATATTAGGCCAAAGGATTTTCCCACATGACCATCGAAACCGGGCCCATCGACAGCGTCAGTCCGGATCCGGCCAACGCGCGAAAGCACGGGCAGCGGAATCTGGACGCCATCGTCGGCAGTCTGCGGCGGTTCGGGCAGCAGAAGCCGATCGTCGTTGATTCGCATAGGCGTCGTTCGGGCGGGCAATGGCCAGCTCGCGGCGGCCAAATCACTCGGATGGACGCACATCAGAATTGTGCGGTCCGATCTGCCGGCGACGGAGCTGACCGCTTACGCCATTGCGGATAATCGGGCGGCCGAATTGGCCGAGTGGGATGCGGAGATGCTGGCGGGGCTTGCTGTCCAATCCAGAGCTTGGAGATGTGGGATTCACCGATGAGGAACTGAAGCAGTTTGTCGATGACGCAGCGAAGGCGGAACCTGCCAAGTCGGACGAAATTCAGGAATCTTTTGAAGTCGTCGTCGAATGCCGCGACGAAGGCGAGCAGAAGCAATTGTACGAACGACTGACGGCCGAGGGATATTCATGCCGACTGTTCACGCTGTAGTCGAATGCCCGCTGCGAGACAGCTTTCGAGTGCAGGCAGGTGGCGGGGATGTTTGATCTGCCGGTCGGGGCAGGATCGCGCTCGTCGATTCACCGTCGAGTTGCCGTCGCTGGAGGAGGCGTGGAACATCGGCGTCATCGTTGGGCCAAGTGGGTCGGGCAAGACCACGATTGCGCGGCAGGCGTTCGGCGATCAAATCGTCGAGCGCTGGGATTGGCCAGTTGACCAAAGCATTCTCGATGGGTTCCCCGCGGGCATGGGGATTCGTGACATCACGCAGTTGCTCGGAAGCGTTGGGTTTCAGTTCGCCGCCGGCGTGGCTGCGGCCGTTTCATCTGCTCAGCAACGGCGAGCAGTTTCGGGTGACCCTGGCTCGGGCCCTGGCGGAAATGCCGGAGCTGGCGGTGGTGGATGAATTCACGAGCGTCGTGGATCGGACGGTGGCCCGGATCGGCTCCGGCGCCATCAGCCGGGCCGTGCGCCGGTCGGGGCGGCGGCTCGTTGCGGTGACCTGCCATTACGATGTTCTGCCATGGCTCGAGCCGGACTGGGTTTTGGACATGGCGGATGGGTCGTCTTCAGTGCGACGAGAGGACGTCTCGAGGCCTTCGACGACCGCGAATCGACCTGGAAATCGTGCGCTGCCATTCGTCGGCGTGGAAACTATTCAGCCGTCATCACTATCTGAGCGGCAAGCTTCATCCCGGATCGCAATGCTTCGTCGGATTGGTCGAGGGCCAGCCGGCCGCGTTCGTGGCGGTGCTGCCGTTTCCGCATCCGACGCATTCGGGCTGGCGGGAGCATCGGTGCGTTTGCCTGCCGGATTTTCAGGGAATCGGCATCGGCAATGCGATCAGCGAATTCGTCGCGTCGCTGTTCGCTCGCCACGGGAAAGCCATACACGAGCGTGACCAGCCATCCGGCGATGATTCATCACCGGGCGAGGTCGGCCAATTGGCGGATGAGCCGATCGCCGTCGCGCATTCGGCGCGGCCATCGCAGGGACCATCGAATGGCGGCGTGGGACAAGGACACTGAGCAGCAGGCGAATGACGGCCAGCTTCGAATATGTGGGCGAGGTGAACCTTGAGATCGCACGGCAATTCGGAATCGGAACCAGAACAAAAGGACGCCTGGGACCCGCTGCGCAAGGAGGTTCACAAGCTGGCCGTGAACGGAGCGACCAATCAGGACATCGGCGAAGTGCTGAAAATCGCCGAGTCGGAACTTGAAGAGAGATTTGGGGCGTTGCTGGTTGAGGCGCGGGCGAGCCGGCGGGTTTTGATTCGGGGGAAGCAGACGGACGTCGCGATCAAGCGAGGCAATGCGGCGATCCTGTCTCTTTTGGGGAAAGCATGAGCTTGGACAAGGGCGAGCTTCTACCGCCGGCGAAACTCATCGGCCCGAACCGGTATTGGAGCCGAAGGTGGGTTGAGCTTCGTCCGCATGCGGAACAACTGCGGCTTTGGCATGACCAGACCCGGTTCAAGCTGGTGACCGCGGGCCGGCGAAGTGGAAAGACGGAACTGGCGAAACGGCGGCTGATCGAGCACCTGTTTCGCAAAACATGGCACGGCCAGCCGGGGCGATATTTCGCGGCCGCGCCGACGGTCGAGCAGGCGCGGCGGATTTTCTGGGATGACCTGAAATTATTGCTCTGTCCGGATTGGATCGGCTCAATCAGCGAGAAATATCTGCGGATCGAGACGACCAAGGGAGCGCAGGTTTGGGTGCATGGGATGGAGAAGCCCCATCGCATCGAGGGTAGCCCTTGGGACGGTGGAATCATCGATGAGATAGCGAATTGCAAGCCAAATGTTTGGGATGCGCACATTCGGCCGGCGCTGGCGGACCGGCGCGGTTGGATTTGGCTGATTGGCGTACCGGATGTGGATGCAATGGGCCAGGAGGAGTACGAGAAGTTGGTCCTCGCCGCGCAAAGCGGGGCGGAGGAGTGGAGATGTTTCAATTGGCCGTCAAGCGAGATTCTGGATCCCGAGGAAATTGAATCCGCGCGGCGGCGCATGCGATCCGCCGACTTTTGAGCAGGAATTCCTGGGGAGATTCGTCGGCAAGGGCTACAGCGCGTTCGCCAATTTCGAGCCGGCAATTCACGTGAAGCCGACGGTTTACGATCCGTCGCTGCACATTTGCTGGTCGCTGGACTTCAACGTCAATCCGATGTGCAGCGGCGTGTTGCAGCACAACCGGGGGCAGGTTTGGGCGATCGAGGAGTTTTCACTGGTGAATGCCGACACGGACATGGCGTGCGAGGTCTTTCTGGAAACGGCGAATGCCCGGGGGTGGAATCTGCGTGACGTGGCGATCTATGGCGACGCCAGCGGATCGGCGCGGCACAGCAACGCCAGCGAGTCGGACTGGGATATCGTCAGGCAACGGCTGAGGCATCTTTCACCGCAGGTGAATGTGCCGCGCGGCAACCCGCGCGTGAAGGACACGATCAATGCGGTGAGGGCGCTGCTTCGCCCGGCAAGCGGGGCGGCTCGCCTGACGATTGATCCGAAATGCGTCCGGTTGATCCAGGACCTGCGTCAGGCTCCGGCTTCGAATCAAGGGGCGGCACAGGAGCCATATCACGCGCTGTCCTGGTTGCGGTATTTCATTTGGCGGGAATATCCAATCGAGCCGCCCATCAAATGGGGAAGCGGGTGGCCCGGATTCTCAAGATAGCAATGGGAAAACATCAGCATGAGCGAATCTTCCATCATCTCCGTTGATCCGCGGGCAGTCGCTGGCGACTCCTCCGAAATCCGGCAGCGCTCTGCCGCCGGCGGGTGAAACAACAAACCAGCAGGTGATGACTTCGACGATTGGAGGACTTCCAGGTTCCAGCGCGGCGGGTTTGGCCGGGTTCTTCGCCGCGGCCGCGGGGACGTATCAGACGTATCGGCAGATTTCCGCGCATCCGACCAACGCGCTGGTGCGCGGCATCGTGGCGGGGCCAATCGTGGCCAATTCCTGGCGGTTCAAGAAGTGCCGCCAGGACGTGCCGGATGAATGGCTGGAATTCGCCCAGCAGGTTCTGAGCCCGCTGCGGCAAAGCATGGTACGCGATGCGCTGCGGGCGTTGGAATTCGGGTGGGTGGGCTTTGAAAAAATCTGGCAGATCCAGAACGGACGAAGAATTCTGATGCGGCTCAAGCCGCTGTTGTGGGATTGCACGGAAATTCTGGTGGACGATCACGGCAATCCGGCTGGATTGCTGAATCGGCCGCCGGGCACGCGCCGATTGTTCTAGACACGGGAAAATATTTTCTCTACAGCTACGACGGCGAAGCGGGCAATCCCTACGGCCGATCGCGGCACGAAAACATTCGGCAAGCCTGGTCCGAAAGCGAGCAGATTCGCCAGCGTCTGGCGCAGTATATGAAGAAAGTCTCCGGGATCGTTGTGCAACTGCACTATCCCGAAGGCACCAGCCGGGACGCCGCAGGCGCCGAGCGGCCGAATCAATGGCTCGGACAGCAGGTGCTGGATGCGGTTTCGTCCGGGCGCAGCGTGATGTTCCCCAACGGATTCGCCTCCGCCGAGCGATCCGCGCATGGCATACGAATTGGCGGGCAAAAGTCCTTGGCAGCTTTCGACGCTGGAAGCCCAGGGGGCGGATCATGCTCCGGGGATGAAGGTGGTTCTGGAGTATTACGACGCCCTGATTTTCCGGGGCTGGCTGCGGCCGGAGCGCGTCGGGCTGGAATCCCGCCACGGGAGCAAGGCCGATGCCGAGACGCATACGGATACCGGCACGCTGGATTGCGAGTTGATTGACCGCGACATCGCCGATGCCGTAACTCGCGACGTGGTGGATGAACTGCTGGTGATGAATTTCGGCCAGCGTGCCGCGGGGCGGTGGCCATCGAGCCGGTTCGCCATCGAAACGGATTCGCTGGGCGTTCTACGTGACGTTCTAACCACGCTGCTGAACCGCGGCTTGGGCGAAGCGGCGTCAAAAATCGACGCGGCCGCGTTGCTCGATCAACTTTCGGTCCCACGCATGGCGCAGTGAACCGCAGGGGCAGATTTTCCCTTTATCCCAATTTTATGAATCAACCCACTACACCATTCAAGCTGCACGCCTCGGCTCTTTCACCCGATGCGCCGGTGACGCCGGCCGGCGAGTTGCCGGCGGAGGTTGCCGGGCAGCCGGCGTCGTATTTCTGGAAGGACATGATCCACACCGGAAACTACGTTCATCCGACCGGGAATTTCTCCTTGGCGGTGGATCGCCAGCGATTGAGCACCTGGGCCGACACGGGCGGGCAAATGCTGGCGGCCGGCGTCGCGATTCCGATCAACTACGATCACTCCGATGCGGCCCGTGACGTGGTCGGATACGTCAAGGAATTCAAGCTGGATGAGGATCGGCTGCTGGGATTGTGCCAGTTCATTGGCGACGACGCAGCCCTGACGGCGGCGCGAAATCTCGTTTCCGTCGGGATCGATCCCGATTTCACCGACGGCCAGGCCCGGCAGTGGGGAGAAGCGATCGTTCACCTGGCCCTGACGCCGGTGCCGGTAGTGCCGGATCAGGACCAGTTTGTTGAAGCGACGGGCGATGACAATCCGCCGGACATTGTTCTGGTCGATGAAGCCTCCGATCAGGGCGATGACGAGCCGGACTTAGCTCTGGCGTGCACGGCCGAGCAGCTTGAAACACTGCGCGGTTTGATCGGCAATGACGTTGATGCGGAGAATGGAGTGTCCCGAATCATTCAGTCGCTGCAATCGCCGGATGAGGGCGATGCAACGGAAGATCAGGCGGAAGAATTGCAGGCGGAGTTGGCGTCCGCTCGCGAACAGATTTTGCAACTCTCGTCGCGTTTGCCGCCGGTGATGCCGCAGGAGGCGCAGACGGCATTGGTTGAGTCAGCGACCGCGAAATTCGACGAAGCGGTGTCGCGAGGGTTCTTGTCGCCGGCCGCGCGCGACAGGCTGGTAGCGACGCTGGTGAAAAACGGCGAGGGGCGGGCAAACGTCATAGCGCTATCACGCACGGCCAATGGCGGGGGCGACCGGTGTCTGGCGCTGGCGGTCGCGGAGATTCTGCTCGACAACGGAGCGATCGAGCTTGGCGAAAGAACCGGCCTGCAGGCGATGTCGAGGCACATACCCGGAGACGATCCGCGTCGATCGACCAACTCCGTCAGTATATGACCAAGGTCGCCAGCGTTTCGGGCTAGTGATTTTTCCAACGGTTTTCCCAGTGGTTTTCTCAAAGAGGCACGAAATCCTGCGTGCCTCCGGGGCCGTCCATCAAATTCAATTCCATCGAAAGGATCGCAAATGTTCTCGATTCCTCAAGGCAAGCCGGGCGTGGTGGGCAACTATGATTCCCAGCCGCGCGAGGTGTTTTATTCTGGGCGCGAGTTCGCGCAGTTCTGGGCGCCGCCGGTGACGGTGGACGGCACCAATTCCAGCAATCCGCTCAACGCGCCGTATACGTGGCTGCTGTGGGCCGGGACGGTGATGGGCGCGAGTCACGGCGACGGGAAAATACGCCAACAGCGTTCTCGGTCTGACCGTCGGCGGCCGCGGCAAGCGCGGCGACCTCGGTGACGACGGACGTGAACACCGCGGCGGAAATCGTCCGCCGCATCGGCGCATCGGGCACGTTCAAGCTGACCGGCCCTCCCGCGGCCGCGGGACGGTCGCGACCGAGGTGGTCACTTACTCGGCCGTCAATACCACCACGGGCGTCATCACCTGCACGGCGCTGTCCGCCGCAGCGGTCAGCGGTTCGCTCATCCAGCCAACCGACGGCAGCGAAACCATCGTCACGCTCCTGTGCGAGGTTGACGGCCTGCAAATCGTCGATCAGACCCACACCAACCGCGTCGACGTTTTCTGCGGCACGCTGCTGGCCGGCGGCGGAACGATCAACACGGGCATGATCGTGAATTATCCGTCGGATCCGAGCCTCAAGGCGTATGTGAAGGCCGCGATTCGAACGACCTGCCCGGGCGTCACCTTCCTGGACGACATCACGGGATAAGAATCTGTCCGCGAGCTATCCGCGTTTAACCCCGGCGGACTTCGGCGAGTTCAGTCGAGCCGCCTCGCCGGGCAATTTCGAATCGACGGGACTTTCACATTTCACAAGGACCTCCATCATGGCTTACGTTTCCATCAACGACATCCTGGGTGCGCCCAATCTTTGCGGGATCATTCAGAGCACGGTCAGCGGCATTCCCAATCCGTTTCCGCCGGCGTTCTTCCAGGTCGATCAGACCGTGGACGGCGATACCGGCGAATACAAGGTGTTCAGCGGTTCGCGGACGAACGCGACCATCTCGCCTTACGGCGCTGCCGTCAAAGAACCGCCAGCTTCGCGACATCGGCGTCAAGGCTGTGAAACTGCTGCACAGCGTCGAGAACATCGTGCTGCCCGTGAAGGACTACATCAATCTTCTGAACTACAACGACCTGGCGCAAGCAGAAGCTCGGCATCGACGAAGTCAGCCGGCAAATCCGCGAAGCGCGGTGGACGCAGGACAACCTGCGCATCAGCGCGCTGACGTCGCATGCTGTTCAATACGCAGATCTATTACGACAACCAGGGCAATCTCCTGCCCAGTTCAACCGGGGCGCAAACGACGGTGGACTACGGCGTGCCGGCGGGGAATCAGAATCAGCTCGACGTGTTCGGCACGGGCAACCCGATCATCAGCGCGACGTGGTCAACCAATACGACCGCGATCGACAAGCAGATCCAGGCGTTGCACCAGGCGGCCGTGCAATTGACGGGCTATGAGCTGAAGCACGCGTTCTACGGCAAGAACGTTCCCGGATATCTGACCAGCAACACCAATCTGGGGAATTATTTCTTTCGTGACAGCTACGGACCCGGACGCCTTCGGCCCGCAGTACATCGCGACGGCGGATATTCCCAATCCGTTGCTCGGTCTGACCTGGCACAAGGCGTATCAGAGTTTCTTCGTCGATCAAAACGGCAATCGCCAGACACTGGTCGGCGACGACCAGGTCGTCTTCACGCCGGAGCCGAGCACGGCGTGGATCGGGTTCCTGGAAGGGACCTATCCGGTTCCAACCAAGGCGGGGATCGTCACGCCCGCCGAGCCGGCCGTGGCTTCCGGCATGGAAGCGCGCCGGCATGTTCGCCTACGGCATGGCCAGCGCCGATCCGCCCACCGCCAAGATCGTCTACGGCGACACGTTTCTGCCCGTGCTGAAGGTTCCCAGCGCGGTTTTCGTGGCGACGGTGAACTTCTGATTGGGAAGCGGTGAGTGCACTGGTTGATCCGTTCACGCAAACATCGCAGGCGATTTTGGCGGCGCTCCAGGCGGATGCCGGCGTGGGCGCCGATGGTCAAGCCGGGGAATGTCATCGATATGACCGCCGATTCGTTCGAGCGGTTCAAATCGCAGCTCCAACCCGGCGGACGTGCCCGAGGCGATTCTGCTGCAGGGCGATTTCACCCTGAAACCGTTCGGCGCCAGCAGCCGGATCGCCGAAATGGAGCAGGGGTATCAGCTCGATCGTCACGCACGATTCGCTGCGGGTCAGGCCGGTGAATTGGTTGAAATTCCAGACGCTGATCGCGCTGGCCAAGGCGGGTCCGACACTCGGATTCGACGGCTTGATCCGCGATTGGGAAATCACGCAATGGCGAAGACGATGCCTTGGGCCAGAAGCAATGGCGGCGGGGCACGCAGCGATGGGTCAGCGTGCTGACGATTCGCGTCAGCATGTACATGGCGCGCGACCGGCTGGCGTCGCTTTGCTAAGTCGCCGTTCAATCCTTTGGAGACCGTTCAATGGCCACGACTCTTTCCAATCCTCAGCCGAGCGTCCAGTTGAAATGCCAACTCACGGCCGGCGCGGCGCCGGCGGTGGTTTCCTCGCAGGTGAACCATCAACCGACCGTCACGCTCGGCGCGGGCAATTCCGCGGGGAACGTGGATCGGCTGCTTTTCCGAATCATTCACCGTCAACGCCGGTACGCCGCTGACCGTCACACTTTCATCCGCAACCGATCCGCTGGGCAATGCCCTGGGGATGGTGCATGTGACGTCGGTGCTGGTCGAAAACGACAGCACAACGGCAGGGCAGGATTTCACGGTCGGCGGCGGAACGCATCCGGTGCTGGGAACCGATCAGGGCACGGCCCAGGCCAATGGCGGCGCCTTCTTCGTCATCAACCCCAATCCCGGCTATTCCGTGGTCGCCGGAACCAGCGACACGCTGCAGATTTCCGTCGCCTCGGGCACGAACGTGCCGGGCAAGGTCACCATTCTCGGCCGATCGGCGTGAAGACCCGGCGTGTATTCACGTCGGACCAAATGTGAATCAAAAATCGATGTTGCCGAACCACGCTCGGTCATCCACCTTTCACCTTTTAATTCGGAGAATTCATGGCCGCGTCAGTTTTCCATTCCGGGTCCTTCGGCACCGCCGCACTCGGCACGAATGAGCTTTCCGTCACCAGTTGGAGCGTGCAGCCGACGGCTCAACTTGACGAATTCAAAAACAGCAAGAGCGGGGGTTACGTGCTGCGCGAAGCCACGTTCAAGGATTGCAGCGTGAGCATCGACGTGGACTTTGATTTTGGAAACAACCCGTTTCAGACGCCGTATTCCATCCAGCCGGGCACCACGCTCACCAACGTGAAGCTGTGTCTGTATCAAAGCGCGGCGGGCCAGCTTGACGGATTAGCGTGGACGTTTGCGTCGCTGGTGGTGGATTCGACGCCGCAGAAGCCTGAAGGTGGACGGCAAGATCACCACGCGCTTCACCGCCAAGGGCAACGGCAGCTACACGCCAGTATCTTGAGGTGATCCATGAGTGAACTAAAGGAGTTGGTCGGCCTCGGCGATTCGGCCGCATTTCCCGGGCACGTTCTATCGCCGCCGCGGCTGATCGAATTCGCCGCGGCGGAAGAGGAGGCGGCGGCTCAATATCTGCGCGGGATCGCGAAATCGGCGGCGGCGCTGCCGGCGGCGGTTCGCGATGCGATCCATCAGCGAGCCGTGGATAATCTGCGTACCCATCCGTTCAGCTACGGTTCGCATGCGTTCGACCAGTGGGCGCTGTCGATGTCGGCGGCGCCGTTTTTGACCTGGCTGCTATTGCGGATCAAGCATCCCAAGTTGACGCTCTCTGAGGCGTCGCAGCTTCTGTGCGAGGGCGAATACGCGGCCAAGGTCGGTGCGGTATGGTCGATGTGGGGATACAAGCCGGCAAAAAAAGCGCCGGCCCCGCCGGCGAATCCCAATGTATCGGGAGCGGCAACCAGCGCCGCTCCATCGACTGGCGGGGAATCTTCGCGCGTCTCACCGGGCGTGGGCCACGGGGGCTCGGATTGACGTATGCGCAGGCGGCGGAGTTGACTTGGCCGCAGCTCATGCACGCGATGGGGATTAATTCAAGTGTCGTCGCCGATTCGGTGACCGCGGACGAGATAGAAGCCCGGCAGAACGAGATCTTCGGCCGCATCGTGATTCGGCGGCAGTGCCTGCCGATTGATTTGCTGCGCATTCCGGCGGGAGATTTGGCGGCGCAGGTCCGCGCGGAAACGGGCGGAGCAGCATTTAACGTTGAATCGCTTTTGAGCGGGCTACGAAGGTACGCGAGCATGAATGCGTGATGCGGCTACAGCGGGATTTTCTTGATCGAAGTCACCACCATGCCATCCAACTCGGCATTCACCTTTGCGTTAGCGGCGCTATCGGCTTGGATGTATTTGGATATATCCATTTTGGTTTGCTTGTGAACGCCCTCGACGCGGTATCGGCCGGGGCCGTCGGCAACGGACACCGCAAAGCCTTGAGGTGCTGGAGACGCAGTGTTTTCGGGCATTTTCGTTTCGACGGCCCTCATAAGTCTCGTTGCATATCTGACGATCGCGAATACCACGCCGATGATCCCGATGCAGATCATGACGGGCAGAATCAGGCGGACCGTCGCATCCGCGGAATCACTGCGGAATTCAGATCGAGGATCGCCGGAATTCACCCAGGCAACGATCCCAAGGATGGCGGCGATGGCAACTGCAAAGGAGACGCCGATCAGTATAAGCAGCCGTTTCATATTGATTCCCGATTATTGAATCAAGGTGATGTCCATCATGGGCTGTGGTTTCTCAGCGGGCAGGTAGTGGATTCGAAGGTGCCGAGAGTAATAGAAATAAAATCGGCTTGAATCATCTCTGCTGATGAAGAATTCATCGGCTTTTCCGAATCTCATCTGCACCTGATCCATGTTATAGATTTTCAACGCGTTCTGTAATGTTGGGCCAAATATATTGATCTCGTAGACGGAGCCGTTTCGCGCGTCAATGTCCGCATTCAGCTCGTCGACCTGTATGTCGTCATATTGGGATTGACGAACCAACCGAGCATGGGGTAGGGCAACAGCGACAGACTCGGGACTGCCGAGTTTCACTCCGTGGAAGGACATTTGCGTTGCTGGAATAGTGGGATCGGCCAATGCCATGAAATCTCCTGAGAGTTCCACGACAGGGGGGGGATCGGCCTTGCCTCGGGGAACTTGCTTTCGGTTGCAGCCGCCAATGGCAATTGCGAATGCCGCATTGAAGAAAAAGAGGTGAACTCTCGCCATGGAGCGCCCTCATTTTAGCAGTTGATGGCTGGCAGAGCCAAGCACGATTAAATCATTCTTGCGGTGAGAATTCAATGGCCAACGACGAGAATAACCTTGCCGAATCTGCATCGACCGCCATCGAAAATGTAGACCAATTGACCACGGAGATTGGCGACGCCGGCATTTTTGATGATCCGAATGTTAGCGATCCAGCCGAGGCATTGCGTCTCAAGCGCCAAAAGATCGAAGGCGAGCATCAAGGCCTTCGCGGGGTTTTCAATTATTTCCTTGGGCTTGCGCATGTTGAACCGACGTTCCAGGCCGAGATGAAAACCATTGCGGACGCGCAAAGCAAGTACAATGCCGGCGAGGTCCAATCAAACGAAAGGCTTCAGGCGCAGCAGGCGCAGGCAAAGCTTCAGCAATGGCGCGCGGAGTTGGATTCCGGCGCTGCCGACGAGCAAAAGACTGACGATCAGCGCAAACAAGACAGTATTGAACGCTCTTATAAATCCGAAGTGCAAGCCGCGGATGATGTAGCAACAAACAAAACATACTGGAGCCAAGGATTTAAGAGCCAGCAAGAAGCACAAGCGTACTCGGACGACATCAAGCGCGACGCGGAAGCGATTCGCCAGTCAGAGTTGCAGAAGCTTGGCGACAGCGATGCCACCGCGGCGCGGCAGGCGAAGCTTCAGGAAGAGCAGTCCGATGATCGGATCGCAGCGTTTCGGGAGGAAGCGAAAGAAGCGCAGCTTCGCGGCGAAGGACGAAATGACGACGCTCGGGTCGCGGGTTTGGATTTCAGCACGCAACAGCGGGTGCGGTCGCTTCAGGAACAGGCGGATGCCGAAACGGATCCAACGCGAAAGGCGCAGCTACAGCGCGAAATCGTCGCTGCCGCAGATGCGGGAAAAATAGAGCGTGATGCGTTGCCGCAGGAACTTCAAAATGCTTCCCAAGTGGCTAACTCCAATTTGAATCCTCGGGGTGGCGATACCGCGGGTTTGTCTGATGCGGTGAGCAAGCTCAATGCCGCGACGACGAAGTTGGATAAGGTCCTGGCAAATACCAAGACTCTCGTGCTCTTGAAGGATTGAAAAATGGCGCTCGATTCAACCACGGCGATTACCTTTCTCGGCGTACAGGCCTGGGATGAGGGGACGGAAGAGAATTTCGTCCGCACCGGCAACAGCACGGCCGTGCGCACGATGCTGTGCGCGTGGGAAGATCGAGTGACGATCGTCGATCTGATCCGGGGCGGCGGGGTGGAAGTCGGGGCGTATTATTATTACACGCCGTCGCAGGTCTATCCCGATGCGCCGTTTCTTCCGTTCGATTCGATTCACATCGAAGGGCTGCCCGGCGAAGATGGGTTGAACGTCGGACCCAACGGGTTGGTCGGCTACAAATACGCCCGTCTTCGCATTACGTACAAGAGCTTGGATTATTTCGAGGGCGTGACGACGGGGACGATGTCGTTGGATTACGCGACGCACACCGTTGCGTTGCCGCAGAGCGCTCCGACGTACCAATTTCCCGACGGTACGCCGTTGCAACCGCAGGACAGCCCGCCGATCCGCGTGGGCATCGTCACGATCGTGCAGACCAGAAAGAATCTGGCATCGCTGCCCACGACGCTGGTTCAGGGTTTGGCCGGTTGCGTGAATTCTTCAACGTTCCTGGATGGGGCCGCGGGGACGGTGCTTTTTGACGGCGCCCATGCGGACCGACGATTGACCACGCTTGGCGCGGAGAATTGGGACATGACCTATAAATTCCTCTACCTTCCAACCGGGTGGAACAATCTCTTGCAGCCAACGGCGAAAAGTTCCGGCACGGCCGGAACGTGGCAGCAAGTCACACGAATTTCCGACGGCAGCACCATTTATCCAACGGCCGATCTCAGCCCGCTTTTGCAGTAAGGAGTTCTCTTGAAGCCCTATCCCCGCGCCAACATCAGCGAAGGCGACGGCGTGACGCTCTGCGCCGATTTGTACAACCGAATGGTGGAGGACATCGAACGCCTCGACCGGCTGGCGGTGATGCCGCCGCTGTTTCTGACCGGCGGGGGCAGCGGCACAACCATCGGTCTGCGATCGACCCCTGCAGAGTTGGCGTTGGTCGCCATTATCGGCACGGAAACCGGAGGCGGGCTGTATCAGGGTTCCATTCTTTACGGCAATGGTACTGGCAATACGTCGAACAATTTCCAATTGCAGGCGCAAACCAACCAGGCGGCCACCGATGGCCCGGCGCCCAAACCAACAGCGACGGGACGTTGGTTAATAACGCCTTGGTCATGAATCTGTCGGAGCCGTACGTGAACGGCACCCATCTCCTGTGGGGCAACACGGCATACATGATGTACGCGGTGGGGCGAGTCATGGGCTTCACGTCCGAAACCAATCCCCGGACCATCGTTTACCTGGACAAAACGCCGCTCTTTCCGATTATCGCGAAGATTACCGGCAGCTATCCGGCCAACTCCGGCGTGTATTACGGGCGAACTCTGCAGGGACAATTCTGCAATGCAAGCAACTTCGGCTACTCATTCCCGCTCAGCGATTTGAATCAGGCATATTTGCCCGATGTGGACAATTGTTGGATCACCAATC
This sequence comes from uncultured Phycisphaerales bacterium, assembly GCA_963771925.1. Taxonomy (GTDB): domain Bacteria; phylum Planctomycetota; class Phycisphaerae; order Tepidisphaerales; family Tepidisphaeraceae; genus PALSA-1353. The sequence goes on along the minus strand of CAVYVE010000002.1, from coordinate 366,106 downwards.
AATGGGAACAGACCTATGCGAAAACCAACACAACGCCCCTGGCGGTCGGCACTTACATTTGGGGCTTCGTCGTCGGCTTTCCGCAATACTCATTCATAACTTCAGGTAACTCCAATGCCAGCAATATATGGTATCAGGTCTATACGTGGTTTCCCGTCCAGTCGGCGACTCTCGTTCATCCCGTGCAGAACCTGGTCACCAGCCAGACTGCCAATTCGACGTATGCGATCAACGAACAAACCATGCTCAACAACCTGAAAACCGACACAGAGAACATTCAGGCGGCACTGAGCAATCTTTACGCGAATTTGAAAGCGGCCGGATATTCATTATAGGTTGTTGAAGAAGTTTTTCGGTCTTGACCGCGCCTCGGACGATGTGGTATCGAACGTCCTCGGCCACTAATGGATAGGGGCCGCAGTTTTAATGTTAGGGAGGTACACATGCGTAGCAGACACATGAAAGTTGCGATAGCCGCGGGTGCGGTTCTCGCAGGATTGGGTATGATCGGTGCGACGTCAGCGCCGGCGGCCCAAATACAGAACATGAGCCCGGTTTCAATTGACGGCTGGGACATTTCCTGGAGCACGGGCGTGGGTTTGGCGATCGTGCAGGATTCCTCCAGTGCCGACGAAGTCGACATTGAAAAGACCGCCACGTTCACCGCCCCGAACCAGGGCTACCAGATCACGTTTGCGCCGGTTTCGGGTTACACCGGAACAGTCGCGACGGAATTTGTCATTCCGGATGAGACGATCGTAAACGACACCGGCTCGTCGTTCAACGGGTTCTCGTTTGCCATTTTGAACACGACGAGCACCCTGGCGACCTTCGACAGCGTCGGAAGGACGTTCATCCCCCCGACCGGAACGGGGTATAACTATACCTCGGTCTCGCTTAGCCCCGGGAACACGGTTCTAACTTATGTCGGAACCCAGGGCAACGGCGTGACGTCCTTTTGGGGCGACGGCGATCCGAGTGCCAGCGGCGACAATCTTCTGATTGACGCGCCGGCCGGATCGGATTTCTCCTTGAAGGAATTGTCTTCGTCTGGGTCCGGTCCCGGCCCGGTTGTCCCGCTGCCGGCCGCCGCTTGGCAAAGCCTGGCGGGTCTCGGTGGCTTGGCCTTGGTCGGACTGGGACGCCGGCTTAAACGGCGCCGTCTCGCGTAATTTGGTTTTTCGCAACCGCGCGGGCGCCGCTAATTTCTAGAAACTACGGCGGCGAAGCGGGTGACGGCTCGACGATACCTCGAGCCCGTCCTCTGCTTCGCCGCCTTTGCCTTGAAACTGCCACAATCGCCCGGAAGTTTATTCCTCCTCGTCCACCGTGATCTGTTTGGAGACAGCCCGTGCTATCCGCACGATTTCGTCGCGATGAACTCGCTGGTCGACCGGATATTTCCGGCGGTTCCAGCAACGCAGAACGAAAACGTCCGGATCCTTTTCGTCCTTGAAAACGCGCTTAAAGGTCGTCGAGCCGTCCGTAAATGCCAGATAATATGATCTGCCCGGCTGAATTCCTTCGCGCTCGGCGGCATCGAAGCTGAATATAACGATCTCGCCATGTTTCCACTTGGGGTGCTGGCAATCCCCGTCGACCGGCGCGGCGAAGGCGCGGCGGTCGGAAGCGGCCACCATTCGGTTGGCATCGGGGTGCTCGGTAATTTTGTCCACGCGCCGGCTGGCGGCGACTCCGATCTGGAACTCCGGCAATATCCGAGCCGGCGCGCTCGGCGCATATTCAAGCCGACGGGTATCGTCGGCCGCCCCGCCCCATCACTTGACGCCGCGGCCGCCGGCGCGTTTTCTGGCACGCAAAAGCGTCCTTTGAAGTCATCAAGGCTTAATCCCAGCGCCGACGCCAATTTCGGAAGACGCTTGGTCCAAATACCCGCCACCTCGTGACGCTCGACCCTGCTGATGGTTTCGTCCGAACAGCCGATCAAGTCGCCAAGTTCCTTTTGGGTCATCGCCTTTTCCTCTCGGGCCGCCGTCAACCGCCTCCCGAAGATTTTCGTCACGCGCGACATGGTGGCTTTCTTTATATCCGAGGAACCCGAATATCCAAACATTTACCTAACTTTTATGTTGACTATTCCAAAGTTTGGCTTATGATTGGATTATTGTCAAGTCCTTTTTTGGGAAGATCCGATGGGCGAAACCCAAATCGAGCATTTGCGCTTTCCGCGGTTGAGCGTCGCCTGGCAACCGAGTCTGCCGGCGGGAGTCCGCCAAGCCGACTGTGACGGACTGGCGGACGAGCTGGATGATGCCGCGCCAACCGCCTTTGGAATGCCTGCGATGCCACCCAGCAGAAGTTCGTCTCGGCTCGGTTTGTCGATCTCCATGCGGATCAATTGCGCGACACCCTGCTGGACGCGCAGGATGTGGCCTGTTTGTCCGGCCCTTCAGCGGATCAAGCGTCCCGCGAAATGCTCGGCCGATTGCTCTGGAGGATGTGGATTGGCTACCGCGACCGGGCGCTGCGGGAAATGCACGGAAGGGGAGAATTGACCTGCCGAAAGGCCAAGCCGCCGTCCATCTGAATCCGAGGCGCCCGTGGAGGAGACATCGATGGCAGAAATAGCTGTAAATAATCCAAACATAGTAGTCGATGCGTCTGGCGGCGGGGCCGAGAGGCCGGGACGGCCGCATCAGAGCCGCCCGCCCCGCTCCGAGGCCGAGACGGCCCTTCTCCGCCAGCTTCGTCACATCCGCCGTCAAATCGAAGAGACCGCTTGTTCGTCCACTTGGGCGGAGGATTGGCTTTACCGCGGCGCCGCGTACGCTCCGGATTTCCAATGCGCCTGTCCCGCATGTCGTGCGCTGTTCCCCAATCGCCGTCATCCCCGGCCGGTGCGAGAATCAAATTACTCGCTCGATTGTCAGGTGGAAACGGAGGAGGATCCGGAATTCGCCGAAGAACTGGCCCGCCTGCGGAACGATCGCCCCAGAGTCGGCAGCGTTTTCATCCGAGCGGCGATGACGTCCAGTCATCGGGACAACCCTTCACGGCATGAAAAAGGACCGGGAGGAGACGCGTGAATTCCCTGGCCCTGACGGAAAAGCAACAGGAAGCTCTTTGGCTTCGTTACGGGCGCCAGGCATCCATCAATCAGATTGCCGCGTGGCTGCACATCAGTCGGCGAGCCGTCCTGTCGCGCTTGCGCAACGCCCGGCGCCGGGCCACGAAAGCGGGAATGACGTTTCCCGAGCGTTTCGCATCGCCGAACCGGATTCCAAGGTCGCGGATGTACCCGGCCTCGCAGCTCTCGCAGCAAGATGGGGACCGCGGGATGCGGTTGGACGAGCTGTAAAAATGGGTAGCGGTGGGCGTCCGTGAGAGTCTATCGTCCGCGCCCGATCGGCCCGCTGGGTGGTGGGATAAACCCCCTCGGTGGTCCCGGAAACCCGCCGGGCGGTCCGCCAGGTTGGGCAAGGTTTTGCGTGCCGCCGTTCTTATCCTGCTCCACCCATTGTACTTTCTGTTTGTAATCATCGCTCTCGAAATCCTTGCCCGCGTCGCGAATATCGGGGATGCCATCCCGGTCGACCAGTGTCACCACCGTTTTGCCGTTTCGAGTCAACTGTTTCTGCACGAAGCTGTATCCGGTGGAATAATCGATGGTGCCGATTGGATCGCCCACGTTGACGTTGAATGTCTTTTGTTGCCACTTTCCGTTTGACCAGGTGAATACGTCAAACGGGAAGGCGGCGTTTTTGACGATGCCTTGCTGCTTGCCGCAATAGAAATAAGTCTGCACAGGTACGGCGATGTCAGGTGAGAAGTCGCTCATGCGGGAGACCAGATCGAATTGGTTTACCCACTGGGCTTTGGCGGCGTGCTGCGGGGCCATGTTGAACAGTGGGTTGAACACCTTATAAACGATGCGATACCGATAGGTCTTGCCGGCATCGGCGGAGTTATCGATGATGTACACGCACAAATCCGGGCTCTTGGGGGGCATCGAAACGACGTTCAGTTTCCCGATCGGCTCAACCGGCGGAGGAATGGGTGTCACGTTGGGATTGGCCAGCACCACCACGGGATCAACCGTTCCCGGCGCCGGCGGGATGGGCGCTGGCGGGGGGGGCGGCTGATTAGTGATCGGCGGCGGCGTTGCAGGCCGCTGCGGAGGGCCAAAACGAGGCCCGCCGAATCCGCCCTGAGGTCCTCCGCGCTGAGCCAAAAGCGTGCCTGCCAAGGAGTCGGAGGTATCAACCACCATCGGCTGTCCAGCGGTGGGCAGCATGCTGGCCGGATTTTGGTCCGATGGGCCGGGACTACCCGGTTGGCCGGAAGTTGTGGGCAAGTATGCAAGCGGATCCTTCCACACCACGCCGGCCACGGGTGTCGGGATAGTCGGCGCAACGACGGCGTTTGGTTGCTTTGACAGCGCCTCTAAATACGCCTCCTCCGCGGCCTTATTGCCCGCTGCCGGATACGGCGGCAGGTCGTTGCCGAACGCCGGAACCTCTTTACTATTGCTCCATTCGTCGCCGATCTTCTCGTCGCGGTAGGCGGTAATCGCCAGAATCTGGAAATCGGCCGGCTGGAGTCTCGGCAGGCCGCCGGGCTGAGGCGGTCCAAACGACTTGTTCCATTGATTGTAGAGATCGGACCAAGGAATGGTGAACGCCGCGACAACCAATCGCGTATCTTGGCCGGCGGCCGGCGCGCTGCGCCGCCCGGCGCGGCGCCGTTGGCGGCAGGCGGCGCAAGAGTATCGAGCGCGGCGGCAATTAGCAGCGGATGTGCCGGCGGTAATGTCGGAAGCACTTGCACCGGAACGCCCAGCTTATTGGGTGCGCCAGGCAAATTGCCGATGTCGAACGGCGCGAAATCGAAAACCCCGCTTGCCAATTCCGTCGGCTTTTCACCGTCCAACGAAAGCTTCTGATCCAGCGCGAGAGTGAAATTTTCAACGTTGAAGCTTGGCACCGTCCCCACGTCGCTAATCTTGTCTCCCAGCTGCTTGGCCGCGTGGTCCGCAATGATATTGATCAACGTTGCCGGGGTTGACCGAGGTTCCATCCAGCGATCGCGAAACGGGGTCGCCGACCAGGTAGTAGTATGCCGCCCATCCGAGAAAAGCGACGGCAATCCCCAAAGCGATCCACTCCACGCTCGATTCGAGGAATCGTAAGATTTTTTGCATAAATCACCCGAATAGCAAATCCGCCAAAGGACTAGCGGCGCGGCGGACCGAATCCGCCGGGCGGACCGAATCCGCCGGGGGGACCGAAGCCGCCGGTGGGACCGCTGGGCGGCCCGTATTGCGGCTGCTCGCCGCCATTCGGCGAGCTACTCAACGCTCCTTTGCCTAATCCATTTTTCCTCGAATCGGGAAGAATATTGTCCGTCCACTTCCGCATGAACAATTCCTCGCAGTCAAGTTCGACCCTCACGACCGGCTTATCGCCGTAGCGAAAACCGCCCGTCTGTGCCGACGCCGCCATGGCCGGATCGACGACTTCGTCGAGTTGCACGTTCAAAACGGTGATGAACTGGCCGACTTCCAGTTCACGGATGACTTCCGCGATCTTGGCGGCATCAACCACCAGCCTGACACGGAATCGCACCACGTCGTACAGCCCGTTGCAGACCCGTCCGGTGGGGGACACCGTCGGAACGACCGGCGTGGCGCTGGTTACGCCCGCCGCGGTATCCACTCCGGTCGGGGCAAGCACCGGCACGGGAGCGTCAATTCCCTCGATGGCTTTCACGGCGGCATGTAGGATGTCATGCTGAGGCGGTCCGCCCGGCGACGCCGGATCGGAATAAAGCTCGTTTGCCCTCGCGATCGCCTTCGTGACATCGTCCAACACCCACATCACGATCTGCGCATCGCAAATCTCGTCCGGGGCCGGAAACGTTCCATCCTGGATTTTCGTATCCACCGGCAGCGAATTCGGCAGAAGATATATTCGGTGCTGCAGCGCCGTTCCAATTCCATGCGCGGCTGGACCGACGCCGATTCCGCGTCATATTCCGCCTGTGCTTGGGCTTGTGAATCAGGCGTCGGATTGCCCTGCGCGTCATCAACGAGGCGGTTCTTGTCGATTTCCTCCAGAAGCTTGTCCTTTGCCGCCTGGACCTCTTCGGGTGTCGGAGGCGCCGTGGAGTCGAGTATCTGTTGCCAACGTGAGTAATTGGCCGTAGCTCGCGCATATTGCTGCGCGAAAAGATAACGGTCCGCATCCGTCGGTTTCGGCAATTCATCCGGCAGCAGCGGCAAATGCTGATTCACACTCACCGCGCGATCGAGCATCTTTGCGGCTTTTTCGCTGACCTCTTCGGTTGCCGCCGTGCCGGCGTCAATTACCGGCTGGGTCGGAAAAACCTCCAACGGAGCGGGAGTGGTTTCGTCCGGCGACAACAGCGGCATCGACCGCGGTGCGTTCGTCAACGCGTCGAGACTGCTGCTGACCTGAATGCGGCTATCAAGTTGAGTCAGCAGCGCAGCGTATAACCCGCTCATGGGCCAATACAATGCCACCACGGCCAGGATTGCAATGACCCCAAAGATGATGCTGAACAGATTTTTCTTGAGCACTTCCATATGGCTCTCCGCTTTTCAAGGCGATTGGGGCGTTGACGTGCGCCCGCCGCCTGCGGGGACGGATCGATGACCACGACCAGTTCCACCTTCATCTCCCAATCGTCCCGACGGTCTTCCTGAGTCAGCCGATCGATGTACATGCCGTTGTCCGCGCCGGCCCCGTTTGCCGCCGCCGGCTGACTGTTGAAGGAGGGGCGCTGGAAATATCCACCTGGCGGCCCGAACCGGCCGGTAGGGCCGCCATATTGCGGCCCGCGATAGCCGCCATAAGGGCCCGGCGGGGGGCTGCCCGCCGATTGCTCTCCGGGCTTCACACCCAGCAGGGCTTGTGCGTCCGTGTACGAAGCCTGCAATTGCTGAGTCCGTGTCGGATCCGCGCTTGATCTGCATTTGCTGCATCGGCGCCGACACCGCGGCAATGTAAAAATCTTGGGGTTCTTCGGATTGGCGGCGTTCCACGCATCCATTGCCGCACGATCGTACTTTTTTAGGTTTGGAATGAAGCTGCTCAAGGCAAACAAAAAACCATCTTTATGCGGCGTTGTCAGGCTGATCGTGATGATAAAACCGCGGGAGCCGGCGGGAATCGCCGGATCGCTTACCGGCTGGCCGGGCGTGGACGGCGGCAGTCCAAGTTCCGGCGGGGCCGTCGTGAGCGCCTGCAGCAGGTCGGGGTAGTAAACCGAATCAATCTTGTCGATAAGGATGATATTCCGAGTCGGCCGCGGATGCGTCTTGAGGTATTGCGGACTGGGATAACCGGGCGGCACCGGTGGCAGCGCCGCAAAAATGTCGCCGAGCAAGTTGACCCACAAGGTACGCCCTTCGAGCATGGATCGCACGTTCTGAATCGTCAGGCGATCCGCGGCGCCGTTGCCTTCAACTTTGTCCCTCCACGCGTCGCTGAGTTCCGTCGCCTTGCTCAAGATCGGGTCGATGCGGTTTTCACGGATGTCGGCGGCGGCTTTATATTCCAGGTCCCGCACGTAATAACCCAACAGCGACATGCCGGTGCCCAATACGAATATCGCCGCGGCAGCGCCGAACCACTTGGTCTTGTCCCTCCACATTTTCTCCCGGCGAATCTTCATCGGGAGCAGGCTGCTGGTGATCTTGCTGTCCCCCATCGCCTGGATCGCCAGGCCGTAAGCGCTGACCAACGACAGCAGATTCTGATTGAAGGTCGCCGCCAGCTTGGCATCCGCCGGGCGCCGGCGGCCAGATCGTTGAGCTTTTCTACGTCCAGTTGCAGGTTCTGCTGAAGATATTTCTGCAATCCCGCCAGGCGGAACGTGCCGCCGAGCGCCAAGACCTTTTTGATCCGCGAATCGCGATGCACCGAAGAGTAAAATCCGATGCTCCGCTGAATCTCGGCCACCAGATCGGCGAAGACCGGCCGCATCGCCTGGAAAATCTGCCGGGCATATTTGCTGGTGTTGGCGTTGCGCTTGAGGTCCTCCGCCTTGTTGAACGGAAGCTTGAAGCTCTTGACCAGCACTTCCGTGAAATTGTTGCCGCCGATCGGAATCGACCGCAGCCAGATCGTCTCTCCGTCGGCGATGATCAGATCGGTGTTTTCCGCTCCCAGATCGATGATCATCGTCGTGCCCTGCAGGCGGTTGTCGTGATACATCGCGTTGTAAACCGCCAGCGGATTCATCTGCACGACCTGCACGTTCAGGTCCACATCCGTGAAGTGCTTGATGTGCGCGTTGATCAGCTCCCGCCGCATCGCGAAGATGCCCGACCTCCACGTCGGGCGATTCGGGAGTCTGAAAAAGCTGGTAGCTCCATTCCACATCGTCCAGCGGGAAGGGGATTTGCTGAATGGCCTCGAAACGGACGATTTCCGGAATTTTCTTGGGTTCCACCGGCGGCAGCTTGATGAACCGGGCAAAGCTGGAAACCCCGCTGACGCTGATCGCCGCCACGCCCCCCTTGATCGCATGCCTCTGCACGAAATTCGCCAGCGCGGATTGGATCAGCGCTTCTTTGTTGTCCCCGGCGTTGGAAAGGACGTTCTCATGCTCGATGACCTCGAAGTCATCAATCCGCAGGCCCTCCTCTCCACGGACGAGCTTGATCGCCTTCAGAGCACGATTACCGATATCGATGCCCCAGGCGAAACGGGCGCTGGCCATACCTGCTCCTCTGCTGATCGTTCTGGAAGGACGGCGGACCGGCTTTTTGACCCGCCGCTTGACCTTAGGCTCTGTCTGAAACCTCGCGGGCTTCGTCCACCCGCCACCAAGCAAACCCTAAGATGTAACCGCTTTGCGGCATGAGTTCAACAACCGCCCATCTCACGAACAAATCGGTTATTTATTAGACGTTCAAAGACCCCTTGAAGTTCCCCCGTTTACCGCCATCATTGGATGAGCCGTTTCTATCCTGCTTCCATGCGGACCTTCTATATCCAGACGCTCGGCTGCAAGGTCAATCAATACGAAAGCGAGCAGATCGCGTCGTATTTGCGGTCCCGCGGCTGGGTGGAATCCGATGCATCCGCCGCGGAGTTGAGAATCGTCAACACCTGCAGCGTTACCGTTGAGGCCGCCAGCAAAAGCCGCCAATCCGTTCGTCGGGCGGTGAAACTGCCGGTTCTGGGCCAGCCCATTTCAAAAAACCCGACACCCGACGGCCTGAAATCCCGCGTGATCGTCATGGGCTGTTGGGCCACGAGCGATCGGGAGACCGCCGTTGGGCTGAGCGGCGTCAATCTCGTCCTGACCCATCAGGACGACATTGCCCAGCGGTTGAAGGAATTCCTGGCAGATTTTCCTGTCCCCAGTGACTTGCCGGTCCGTCCCGGCTCGACCGGCACCCGCTCGTTGCCGCTGCTGGGCGATCGCCAATCGCAACATCAGCGAGCTTTTCTCAAGATCCAGGATGGCTGCGATGCCCACTGCACTTATTGCATCATCCCCCGCCTTCGGCCGTCGCTTTGGAGCAAGCCACCCGATGAGCTGCTCAAAGAGGCTCGCCAACTCGTCGCGGCCGGCCATCTTGAGCTGGTCCTGACCGGGATCTTCCTCAGCGCATACGGCCGAAAGACCGCCCTTCGCCGTCGGCAATCGCCCGGCGCCGGCCATCCGCTGGCGAGAGTCGTTGAATCGCTATGCACCGGCGTTCCGGGACTTCGTCGTCTTCGGCTGTCCAGCCTCGAGCCGGGCGATCTCGATGACGAATTGCTCCGAGTGCTTCGATCACATCCGCAGGTCGTTCCGCATTTCCACTTGCCGCTGCAAAGCGGCTCCGACGCCGTTCTGCGAAAAATGAATCGCCAGTACACGCGCGACGATTTTCTTCGCTTGATTGACCGCATCGGCCTGGCGTTCGATCGGCCGGCCCTGACGACCGACATCATTGTCGGTTTCCCCGGCGAAACCGACGCGGATTTTCAGCAGACGCTCGATGTCGTTGACCGCGCCCGCTTCATCCACATTCACGCCTTTCCCTTTTCACCCCGACCCGGGACGGCGGCCGCGCGCTGGGAACCCGATTTCGTTCCGGGTCTGGTTGTCGGCCGGCGGCTCGACCTGCTTCATCGCCGCGCCGACGCATTCAGCCTCGCCTTTCGATCGGCATTCATCGGGCAGACCGTCCAGTTACTGGTGGAGCGAGAGGCGGAAGGATCCATCGGCGCCAACATCCGCCATGGCCGCTGCGAACGATACTTCGACGTGCATTTCGAGAACGACGAATCCGATACCGGCGATTTGGTCGAGGTTCGAATCGATCGCGTCACGCCGACGCGAACTTTCGGAACTCCGCTTGCCATCCTGGCCCGGCGCGGAGCATTGCCCGGCATGATCTGCGTCATCCAACGCGTGACTCAGGCCTGCGTGACCGTCGAGGGCAATATCGTCGGCCAGATCGGAACCGGGATGCTCGTTCTGGCCGCGATTCATTCGACGGATGAAACCCAGGACGCGACCTGGACGGCTCAGAAGTTAACCACCCTGAGGATTTTTCCCGACGGCCAGCGCAATTTCGAGCAGGACATCAAGCAAATCGGCGGATCGATTCTGCTGGTCAGCAATTTCACCGTTGCCGCCGATGCCCGCAAAGGCCGTCGTCCTTCCTTATCCGCGGCGGCGGACCCGGCGGCCGGACGAGAAAAGTTCAATCAACTCGTCGCCGCCGTACGAAGCTCGGGCGTGAACACCCAAATCGGGCAGTTCGGCGCCGACATGCAAATCGCTCTCGTCAACGACGGCCCCGTGACGTTCATCCTGAACAGCCGCGAGAAATGACCCGATTCGCGCGGTCGTTGCACCTCCGAATGTTTCCGCTACCGTAACTCGCGAACATGCTCGGCATTCTGCACTTGTACCCCGCCCATCCCGACTTTCAGACGCAGCGCTGCGTCGAATTGCTTTTGAAGAAACAGATCGACGACGCCTCGATCTCGGCCAGGAGCATCGGGCGGGGAGGGGATTTCACCAATGTGCCGCAGGCGATCGTGAAGCTGCGCTCATTTTGCCTTCCCCCCGCGCACATCGCCCATGCGTGGGGAACCGCCGAGTTGATTGCCGCGGCGGCGTCGGGGTTTCCTCGCATTATCTTTAGTCCGCGGGCTCCCGTGAGCGGCACCTGGCTCCCGTGGATCAATTTCATCCTGCGCAGCCGTCGCGTTGAAATCGTCTGTCCGACGGCGGCGTTGCGGGATGTTTTTGTCGAGCGCGGCGCGCCGGCCGACCGGTGCCACGTTATTCTCCCGGGCGTCGATTCCGATCGGCTGCCCAAACCGGACGCAAGAATCCGCGCCGATTTGGGTTTCGCGGATTCCGATCTGGTCTTGCTCGCTCCGGGCGAATCCGTCCGCGAGGCGGCCCATCGGCAGGCGATCTGGGCCACAGCCATATTGAACGTTCTGGATCCGCGGTACCGCCTGTTGATCTGGGGTCGAGGAACGTGCGCCGAATCGTTAAACCAGTTCACTCGGTCCTCCCGGTGCGAGAACCTGCTGATCCAAGCCGAGAAACGGCTTGGAACAGCGGTCGATTTCGAGCAAATCATTCCCGCGGCCGATGCCGCCATCGTCTCAGCCCAGCCCTTCGCGCCGACGCTTCCCGTATTCGTCTGCATGGCTGCGGGCCTTCCCGTTGTTGCGGTGAAGACGATGGCTTGCGCCGAATTCCTGCAAGATAATGTGACCGCGCTCCTGGAACCGAGCGCCAATCCTCGCCGGCTCGCCCAGCGCATCCTGGACCTGCAACAGGATAGGGCACTGCGATCAAGGATCGTTCGGGCGGCCCGAACGACGGCGCAGGAGCGACTTTCGGCCGGGCGGTTTATCGCGAATTGGCAAGATATTTATCGTCGCCTGCTTGGCACAGGCGATTCGCGCTTCGCTGCAGAGGTCTGTGCCTTTTGAAGTTTTGTGCAAGTAGTTGCGACGGGAGGGCCGTCGCGTTACCGTTTTTAAGATCGGTGTGGAATGAGCGAATTAATTTGGATTAATGGCGAAATCTTACCCGTTGCCGATGCGCGAATCGGCGTTGAAGACAGAGGCTTTCAATTCGCCGACGGGGTTTACGAAGTGATCCGCCTTTACAACCGCAAACCCTTCGCGCTGGACCTTCATCTCCAGCGCCTGCGGAATTCCGCCGCGGGGATCCAGTTGTCCGTTCCGATCGACGCGCCCGCTCTGACGGGCGAAATTGGAAAACTTCTGGCGCGGGCGGCGGTTCCCGACGGGATGATTTATCTCCAGTTGACCCGCGGCTGCGCACCGCGGAATCACGCATTTACCCAAACCCAAGCCACGCTCCTGTTTTACGTTCGCCCCCTCCCGCCCGTCGCCGACCCCGCCACCAGTGAAGGCGTCAAACTTTTGACGGTTCCCGACGAGCGCTGGAAGCGTTGCTGGATCAAATCAATCGCCCTCTTGCCCAACGTCCTGGCCAAGAATCAGGGCTCGCCGCGGGAGCCGACGAAGCCGTCTTCATCGAAAACAATACGGTGACGGAATGTTCCGCCAGCAATATCTTCGCCGTGATCGGCGGCCAGCTCGTGACGCATCCCGTCGGCAGCAAAGTCCTGCCGGGAATCACGCGGGCGATCCTGTTGGAACTGGCTCCGACGTTGGGGGTTTCCGTCGATGAGCGCGCGTTCAGCGAAGAGGAAGCTCGCAGGGCCGACGAGTTGTTCATCACCAGCACCACGCGCGAGATTTCATGGGTCGCGCAATGGAATGGCCGCCCCGTTGCCGCCGCCGCTGCGGACCCGTTACTCTCAAGTTGTATCGGGCGTTGCGAGACAAGGTGCTCAGTTGATCTTCTGTCCGTCGAGATTCAGCGATTGATCCTCATCGGTAACGCTGCCGTCCACTTGGTGAATTCGACCGAGGGCTGGAACGAGCGCCTCAAACCGCATCGTTCGCGGATAAAAAACGCCTCTGTACAATCCCTCCGTGGTACGGCCCTGGACCTGCACCGAATCCGGCAGACGAATCATGATCACGGGTTCGTCAAAGACGGCGTTCAGCGCTTTACAACGCAATACCGCATCTTTGTCGGTGCCGAAGGGTGAGTTCCCGTAAACGTACTGAATGGCCCGCGTGATCTGCGATATGATGTTCCCCTCGGCCGTCGGTTCGACGGCTTCCCATTGGTGCTTGGCTTTGATCGGCCCTTGCTCGACGAGATAGATCGCGGTGGGTATTGCGATCAACACAAGCGCCAGGACGATGAGGCCGGGGTTAATATGGATCGATATCCGCGCCGGTTTCGTTTCCTCCGGGGGCCTGCGTTGCTGACTGGCGGATAATACGGAATGGATGATAGGGCGCTGCTTTTCGGCTGCGGCGCCGCCGCCCGGGCGGCCGGAACCGTCACAACCCGCCCGCAGGCTTTGCAGCGTCCCCGTTTGCCGGCAAACTGATCGCCGACGCTGAACCGCTTGCCGCACTCGCACGTTACCTCAATCGGCATCGCATTTTCGGTCCGTCAAAATTGACCGGTTAAACAATCCGGTATTCGCTCCATCTCCGCTCAATTAGATCCTTCGTCTTCTGATCCATCTCCAATTCCTTCGGCCAGGTTCGCACCTTTCCCTCGCCGGGCCATTTGACGGTTGCGTCGAAGCCGATCTTGCTTCCGGCGCCGTGTTCGGGGCTGGCGTGATCGAGAATGTCCACCGGGCCCTGCACGATTTCGCTGTCGCGCTGCGGATCGCAATTGCTGAAAACAGGTGGAACAGCACGTCCTGCTCATCGTGCACGTTCACCTGCTCGTCCACGACGATGATGAACTTCGTGAAGGACATCTGCCCCGCGCCCCAGATCGCGTGCATGACGCGCCGGGCGTGAAAAGGATATTCCTTGCGGATTTTCACGAAGGCGCAGTTGTGAAACACGCCGCTGATCGGCAGGCTGTAATCCACGATGTCCGGGACGACCGTCCGCAGCAGCGGCAGGAAAATCCGCTCCGTCGCTTTGCCCAGGAAATAATCTTCCATCGGCGGCTTGCCGACGATCGTCGTCGGATAGATCGGATTTTTCCGATGCGTGATCGCCGTCACGTAATAGGCCGGATACCAGTCCGCCAGGCTGTAAAATCCGGTGTGATCGCCGAACGGGCCTTCGATCAGTTTTTCCTTGGGATCGACGTAACCTTCGATGACGATCTCGGCGTTGGCCGGCACTTCCAGTGGAATCGTCCGGCAGGGCACCAGCTCGATTCCCCGGCCGTTGAAAAAACCGGCGAAGAGCAGTTCTTCGATGCCCGGCGGCAGTGGGGCGGTGGCCGCGTAGGGCAGCACGCTTTCCCCGCCCAGCACGATGGCCAGCGGCATTTTCTCGCCCGCGCTTCTGATACATCCGAAAATGGCGTGCGCCGTCGTGGTGCATGTGCCAGTGCATCGCGCATTTTCGGGGACCGAATTGCTGGACGCGGTACATGCCGATGTTGCGGTCGCCGGTTTCGGGGTCTTCGGGTAAAAACGCCGCCGAAGCGTGATGTATCGTCCGCTTCCGCGCTCGGTGACGGCCGCGCAGGCCGCCGGATCGAAAACCTGCCCGCTGTCCAGATCGCCGTCCAGCGGCCAGCATTGAATGATCGGCAGGCGATTTAAGTCCGCCTTCTCGCCTTCCAGCACCACCTGCTGGCATATCCCGCTACGGACCGATTTCGGCGGAAAACTGTCCGAGCTTGAGCAGGTCCGGCAGCTTCTTCATCTTTTCCATCAGCGTGGTCGGAATCTCCGGCTTGACCAGCGCCTGCACCCGTTCGGCCAGTTCGCCAAGCGATGCCGTTCCCAATGCCTGATTTACCCGCCAGTAGGAGCCGAACGTATTGATGGCGACGGGAATGTCCGAGCCGTCGCACGTTTTCGAACAGCAGCGCTTTGCCCCCCAGTCCGGCTGCCGCGGACCGATCCAGTTCCTGGTGTCCGTGCGGCGCCGGCGTTTTGCAGACTCGATCGCAGATCGCGGCGATTTCCAGTTTCGGATCAACCTCGGCGGAAATGCGCGCCAGTTCGCCTTCGCGCTCGAGGAGTTTTAGGAAATCGGAGAAAGTTTCGGAGGCCATGTACAACAAGCGTAAAGCGGATTAGTCGCGGAGACAAATGAGGTAACCGCCGCGAGGCCGCGGCGGCTAAACTACGGAGTGGGATGCGCAAACGGCGTCACGAATTTCCAGTTCTGCGCCGGCAGACCATGCTTCGGCGGGTTCTCATTTACATACTGCGACGTCTCGGCGATTCCAATATCATCGTTCAGATATCGTTCCCATCCTCCCTCGGCCCATGGCGTCGGGGCGCGGCCGTCGGCGCCCGCGAATCTCGCCAGCGGATGCAGCCCTTCATTCGCTAACCGCCGCGTCGCGGCCGATTTCAACACTCTCGCGACAAATTCGATCGGCTCTCGATGCCGTTGCGACACGATATGAACGTGGTCCCAAACGATCGCGCAGGCGTGCAGAACGATGCCGAAGCGCTCAATCGCATCGGCAAATCCGCGTGCGATGCAATCGATTTGTTCGCGCGTAAAACGAACGGCTGGGAATTTCAGTGCTTCGCGCATTTCCCTTCGGAGGGTGGGATCGTGTGGTTGATTCGCAAGTGATCGCCGGGCGATGGTTTTCGTTGCTGGGCCGAACGGCCGCAAATGCGAGGCCCAGACTTCCGTGGACCACGATCCGCGCGGGTCGTTGGGCAGCCAAAACCCGTAAGCGCTCCAGATGGCGTGGTAGGCGATGACCATGGACGAGCGTTTAGCCGCCGCGGCCTCGCGGCGGTTTACGGGGATAATACCGCCGCGAGGCCGCGGCGGCTAAACCCGCGGAGTTTTGCACTTGGGACGTTTTGGGCCGTTGACTCGACCCTTGCCGGATGGCATGATGGTTTGATGAAATATCCGGTCACGGATGACCGGGGCTGCATCGGTTCCCGGCCGAAATTCAGGGAACTTTTTGGACCTTCCCGCATCCAATTCCATGTCGAGCTTGAGCGGAGCGCAATACGAGGCTGAGCTTCCACCCAACGGCGTTCAGCCTGGGGGCGAAGCTCCCGGCGCGGCCAGCGATCGGGGCCGCGATGGGGAGATGGCCTTGTTCCTCAAGGCCCGTGGCGGAGATCGCTCGGCTTACGGCCAAATCGTCGTCCTTTATCAGGATCGCCTTTTCAATGCCCTGCTGCGAATGGTGGGCGAAACCGAAGAAGCCCGCGAGCTGACCCAGGAAACATTTACCCGCGGGCTTGAAAAAATAGAAAGCTTCCGCGGCGAGTCTTCGCCCTACACATGGATGTTCCGTATCGGTATGAACCTGGCCATCAGCAGCCTGCGTCGTTCCCAGCGGGTGCGCATATTTTCGCTGGAAGGCGCCTCGCGTGACGGGAATGAGATGGCTCATCGGGACGACCAGGCCTCGGCCCTGGTGGACCGCGTCGCCTCGGCCAAGGGCGAACTGCCCCCGCAGGCCGCCGAGCGCCGCGAGCGGCACCAGATGGTGCTCGATGCGCTCAGCCGGCTGGACGGGGAATATCGCGCGGTTTTGATCATGCGCGACGTTGAAGGTTTTGATTATCAGCAAATGGCCGACGTGCTCGGCCTGCCGCTGGGGACGCTGAAGAGCCGGCTGTTTCGTGCTCGCCTGGCGCTTCGGGACGAGTTGGGGCCGTATATGTCCGACAAGGCCAAACCCAAATAAGATCATGGAAAACATCGAAGCCATGCTCTGTGCTTACATTGAAGGGGACCTGGACGCGGCGGGCCGTGCCCAGATCGAAAAACACCTTCAGGAGCATCCTCAACATCGAAAGCTGATTCAGGAATTGGCAGCGATGCGCGACCTCGTACGCGGATTGCCGCGCGTCAAGGCGCCGCTGGATGTCGGCGAATCGCTGCGCGGCAAGGTCGAACGCTCGATTCTGCTGGATGACTCGCCGGAAGCCGTCCGCGGGCATGCCGGCGGCAATCGCTGGCCGCAGATATTCGCCATCGCCGCGATATTTCTCTTGTGCGCTTCGCTCTGCCTGGTTCTTTACAAGGCTTTGGGACCCACGCTGAAGCCGCCGGCTTTTACCGAAAATCTGGCCTCGAAGCTCTCTGCAACCGCGACGCCGCCGGCCGACGCGTTGACCCCGCCGTCCGTCCCGGCAGAACACGAAACAATCGCTGTCGCCGGTGCGCCAATGGACGATCGCAAGTCCGCGCTCGGCTTGTCGGATATTCAGCGTCCTTACCAGCGTTTCAACAGCAGATGGGAACGCTCAACCAACTTAACAATGTGGAAGCCATCCGCCGGCGGCTTCAAGATTCCGGTTATGACATCGAGGGCGCGGCCGCCAACACCACGGCGCCGGTTTTGATGGTCGTTAGCAGCACCGATCCTCCTGCCACAGATGCCCAGGTGACGCAATTCCTGAGCAATAATGGCGGCATCTCGTGGAAACGCGTGCCGGTCGATTCCGATACGAAATCAATCCCCGCGACGCTTCCGAGCGCTGGTTCCGGCCAGCAATTGTCACCAGTCGAGGCCCAGCAAAAGGCCGCCGAGATTTCGGCATCCGCGGTTCCAACGACGCAGCCGGCCAGCGACGTTTATATCGCCACTGGTTTCACGTCGCAGCAAGCCGATGCGCTGCGGCAATCCCTGGCCCAGCAGCAAAACCTCGCCAAGGTACAGGTCTCGGTGCAGTCGGCGGCCATACTTGCCACGACTCGGCCGAGTTCACCAATGAACGACAAGGTTCAACTCGATTCCGCTCATTTCGGTCTCGCCGCCTCACCGCCGGCCACCGAGCCATCCGAAGCGGCCAATTCAAGCGTTGATCTGACCGCTGCGAGCACGATGCCGTCGAATTCGTCGGCCGGTCCGCTTTCGCCGGCTGTGTCGGCGGCCAGGAACGTTTCGCTCGGGAGCAACGCCGCGATCGCGGCAAATAACTCCACGGCCCTGTCGGAGGCGTCCAAGAGTCTTCATGCGGTGGATGCCGTGATCGTAGTTCAGTCCGCATCGCTCAACGCTCCCGCACCGGGAACTTCCCTGGCTCGACCCGCTACCCAACCGTCGCCCACCACGCAGCCCTGAACTCCGTGCAAATATTCGCGGTGCCGGGTAAGGTGTCCGCACCAACGGAGCAGCCATGCATCCGGTGACGATTGAAAACGACGCCATTCTTATGGAAGTCTGGCCACAAATTGGTGGAAAGGTTTCCAGCATCATCGACAAGGCCGATCATTACGAATTGCTTTTCAGTTACCCGGCTGAGTTGCCGGATTCGCCCCATTACGATGCCCCGTACGGGGATCACTGGTACAGCGGATGGGACGAATGTTTCCCGGCAATCGCTCCCAGCATCTATCCGCATCATCCCTACCGCGGCATTGCCGTGCCCGATCATGGGGAATTGTGGGGAATCCCCACCACCACCGCCGTCCCCACCAAGAACGGCATCACCACCGTTTGGCACGGCCTGCGCTTCGGATACCGGCTCACGCGCAAACTCTCTTTAGATGATTCATGCGTCGTCGCCGAGTATAACCTGACCAATCTCGCGCCGTTTGAATTCCGATTCGTCTGGGCCATGCACGGCTTGATGTCGATGGTTCAGCCGGCGGAGCTGAACGTCGAGCAAAAGGCGTTTCGGTGTAATCATGATACCGCCGGAAAAGGATCCGATCTGAACTTTTCCTGGCCGGCGGCCGCTCCCGACGAAAATCTCTCCCGGCTGGAGTCGCTGCCGCCCAAGCGAAGCTGGAAAAGCTTTTCCGTCGAGCCGATTCAATCCGCTTTTCTCGTTTCATATCCGTCGCGACGGCGCCGTTGCGCGTGGAATACGAATCGGAGGACGGGCTGCCGGCCTACTGGGGACTTTGGATCAATACGGGCGGCTGGGGCGGCAATCGCCATTTCGCCATCGAGCCCACCACCGGCCGACACGACGGAATAGACCGCAGCATCAAGGACGATTCCGCCGGCAGGATCGACCCCTTCGGCCGCCGCCAATGGACCGTCCGCTGGACACTGGGTTAGCTCGCCGAGCCGTCCTTCCTTAATTTTCGCTGAATTTGGGTAACTTTTTGCGCCTTGCGCATGGTTATTGAAGACCGAGCGCTACGGCGCGTTACGCAATCTTTCCCTCCCCTGAACCCCGGACGCATCTCCCCGCGTCCGGGGTCTTTTTTATCGCCGCAATATCGCGATGAGCCGCCATTGTGTCATCGCCATGTACACCAACACGATCACCCCGGCCCCGCAAACCCATGGAAACCCGATGATGGAATAAGCGTGAACGATCACAAAGACGTTGAACAGGGCCGCGACGGCCGTCACGCATAGTGCGACCAGCAGCGGCAAGACCTTTCTTGCCGCCGCCAGGGCAATTCCTTCCAAAATCAAAGCAGCCGCGAATACCGTGACGCCCAGGTCCGTCCAGAAAAAAACGCTCGATGGGTATGGAATCGCATTGTCTTGCGCATCGGTCACAGGATTGTTTCGCTCAAACGCGGCCGGCGAATGCAGGTAGCGGGTCGTGTTTGGAAATACAAACAAAAGCAATACGCCCACGGCGATGCTGATCCATGCCTCGGCCAGTCCAACTGTCGGGGTGATGACGGCCTGGTAAGCGAGAGGCGGCGGGTCATTCTCTTCCGGTGGCCGCTGCGCCTGCGATGTTTTGGAAAGCCTCGGCAGCTTCGAAAGGTCCATGGGATTCTCTCCGGCGCCTGCCAACCTTGACCCCCGCCCACAATCAATGTAAAGACCCCAGGCCGCGGGTTCAATCTTTCTGTAGGACGTATCTCGCGGCGGAGAATTTCATGGCGGACGCATCCGAAGCAAATCGAGGCGATTTCCCGTCAGGCCGACGAGGAATTGGCCGCCGTCGCCAATCCCGTCCAGCTTGAACAATTCCGCATCAAATTCCTCGGCGTCAAGGGCCACATCAAAGGGCTGATGAGCCTTCTGGGCCAGACGCCAAAAGATCAGAAGCCGGTCGTCGGCCAGAAGATCAACACGCTCAAAGATCGCGTGACCGCCGCCTTCGAGGCGCGGCGGGCGGCGCTGGCCGCGGACAAGGGCGTTCAGACTGCGGTAGACGTCACCGAGCCGGGCCTTCGCCCCCAAATCGGCAACCGGCACATTCTCATGAAGGTCACCAACGAATTGACCGAGCTTTTCGGCCGAATGGGTTTTTCCCTGGCATCCGGCCCCGAGGTGGAGGATGAGTTCCACAACTTCATCGCGCTCAACATTCCCCTGAGCCATCCGGCCGCGATCCGCTGGACAATTTCTACCTGGCGGCCGAAACCGGCGAAGGACAATCCACCGCACTGGATCGTGGCCCGCAGGAACAGCTCATGCTCCTGCGCACCCAGACCAGCACGGTGCAGATTCGCGTGATGGAAAAACAAAAGCCCCCGATCCGCGTGGTCATTCCCGGACGCGTCTATCGGCCCGACACGCACGACGACACGCACCTGTCCATGTTCCACCAGCTCGAAGCGCTCGTCGTCGACCGCGGACGTCACGATGGTCGATCTGAAAAGCACGGTCCTCCAATTCGCGCACGCCTATTTCGGCCCGGAAGCCAAGGTCCGTTTCCGGCCCAGTTTTTTCCCGTTCACCGAGCCGTCGGCGGAAGTGGATGTCTGGTTCGACCTGCCCGGCGGCAAGAGCCGGTGGGTGGAACTCGGCGGATGCGGCATGGTTCATCCCAACGTCTTCAAATCCGTCGGCATCGATCCTGAACAATTCACCGGCTGGGCATTCGGCTTCGGCATCGAGCGCATCGCCATGCGAAAGTACGGCATCAACAACATTCGCCTGTTCGTCGAAAACGACGTACGGTTCCTTCAGCAGTTCTGATCGCGAAATTCGAAAATCCCTCACGGTACAAAAAACGCGACGTAGACGAGATGCAGGGCATAGAAGGCGCCGGCCGCGGCAACCAGTTCATAAGCGACATCACGCGCCCGATCGGTCCAATGCGTCCAGGTCCATTTTGGAGGCCGGCTCGAAAGCGTCGGTATCAGCATCATGATGGGTGCGGCAATCGGAATGAAGTATCGCCCCTGTAATCCCGCGACCACGCCGAAGCCTACCGGTGTCCAGAAGAGATAAGCCGCCAGGCCCACGGCGATCACGCAACCGCCGGTCGCCACCGTAATCACCGCGCACCATTTCCACAGCGGTTTCGGCGGCTGGCCATGGCCGATCTTCATGATCGTGTGCGGGAACGTTTTGGCGTGCATCGGGAGCCTTGCGGTCCTCCGAATCGGCTCCGCCTTTTTGCACGGATGAATGCCATGAATGGTATAATCCTTTGAATTGCAATGCGGTTCTGGCGTCAAAATCTCCCGGTCATTCTCGCCGTCACGATCGGCGTCGGCTTTCTTCGCCAGGGATGGCCGACCCTCGCCGGCAACCGAATGCCCAAGCCGAATTCCGGCCAGCGCAGCGCATTCCTTCGGGTTGAGATGCTCGGTCGCAACAAATGAAGCATCGACCCAAGAGCCTTGCGCAAACCGTATCGTCAGCATTCTCCACCCACCGATTGGAGCGACGTCGCCGATTGGTACGACCAACTCGTCGGCGAATCCGGCAGCGAATATCACCAAAAAGTCGTCATCCCCGGCGTCTTGCGCCTATTGGCCGCCGCCAAAAGCGAAAAAGTAATCGATATCGCCTGCGGCCAGGGCGTGCTTTGTCGGGCTTTGCAATCGCGCGGCATTGCCGTCACGGGCGTCGATGCCGCGGTGGATTTGATCCGCGTCGCCCGCCAGCGCGGCCCGGCGGAGATTCGTTATCAAGTCGCCGACGCGCGAAATCTCACCGATCTCCCCATCGCGGAATTCTCGGCCGCCGCCTGCGTGCTGGCCATCCAGAACATCCATCCGCTTCCTCCGGTGTTTGAAAGCATCGCCCGAATTCTCGAGCCCGCCGGCCGGCTCGTGATCGTCATGATGCATCCCTGTTTTCGCGGCCCGAAGGAAACAAGCTGGGGCTGGGACGAATCGGCCAAAATCCAATATCGCCGCATCGACCGCTATCTGATTCCCCGCAAAACTCCGATCGTTACGCATCCCGGCTCCAACCCAGACCATTACACCTGGGCCTTCCACCGCCCGATCAGCACATACGTGAAAGCCCTTCGCCGCTTTGGCTTCATGATTGACGCGATGGAGGAATGGCCGAGCCACAAGCAAAGCACCAGCGGCCCGCGGGCCGCCGCCGAGAACACCGCCCGCCAGGAAATCCCCATGTTCCTCGCGATCCGGGCGATCAAGATCACCGGCGCTCAGCCAGACCCGCCTTTCGCAAAGTGACCACGACGTTGCGCAAGGTTACAGAATGTGGCGCTTTTGAGGATTTGATTAGCGTTCGCTAATTTACGTTCTTCCGTTAACCGGTGGTGAATACGCAATTTATCACGGACGATAGTTGCGGGACGAAATTTCCGCGATGTTCGGCGCAACAGCAAGCCCAACAGCGATTTCGGGCAGTCCAAAGGGGTCGGGAGTCGTTGATTCAAAGACTCCCGACCCCGTTGAATTGCTCGATGCCGTTGAATTGCTCGACCCCTTTGAATTGCTCGGGTGCGCCGGTTGAGGACGCCGCAAAGCGGGTTATGATATGCTCTTCGCCGGAGGCGAACATGCTGGAAATATTAAGCGGTTTTCCCGATGGTGTGCTGGCGGTCAAGGCCAGCGGGCGAGTGACCAAAGCAGATTATGAAGCCGTGCTTATCCCGGCGGTCAAAGCGGGATTCGCGAAGCACCAGAAACTGCGCTGCTATTATGAGATCGGGCCGGAATGCAGCGGGTTTGACGCCGGGGCGATGTGGAAGGATTTTACCGTTGGCGTCGAATTCTGGACGCGCTGGCAACGCGTGGCCGTCGTCACCGGGGTCGATTGGATTAAGCATACCGTCCACGCTTTCAGCTTTTTCATGCCCTGCCTCGTGAAAGTCTTCGCCCCCGGCGAAGCCGCTCAGGCGCGAATCTGGATTTCTTCCTGATGGTTCTCGGCTGCAAGCGAAGGCGAGTACAGAGCTGGCCTCTGTGCTCTCCGTGCCATTTTTAAAGGGGGTTATAAGCACGGAAATTTGGGGCGGTCCGTTTAGATCGTGCCGGTCGGAAACGAACTCAACGGCAGGGCCGCGGAGAAATAATTGACCGATTTTTCTGGCAGTGCGCCGGTGGATTTTTTCGATTGCTCAATTGTCGGTGTTCGGTCTACTATTTAGTGGATCGCGTCGACCGTGGTGGTCGGCCGGCAACGGGTCAAATAAAATTGGGGCCGTTGCGAGCATCATCATCTACTCATACCAGAGGTACAAAATGTCCAAGAAGCGTTTGGCCATCGTCGCGTGCGCGGCGATGATCGGACTGTCCGCGCCCGTGGCCGTGCTGGCCAGCGGCGCCGAATCGCTCAGCCCGAAGGATCAGCATTTCATCAACGAGGCGTGGGACATCAACACCACCGAAGTGAGACTCGGCAACACCGTCGAGAAAAAGGCCACCGAGGAGGCCGTCAAATCGTTCGGCAAACGAATGATCGCCGACCACACCAAGCTGAATCACGAGCTGACCAAGCTGGCGGGGACCGAGGACGCGAAAGTGCCTAATTCGCTGGACAAGCAGGATGAGAATTTGATCGCGAATCTGTCCAGGCTCAATGGATCGGATTTCGACAAGCGTTACATCAGCGCGATGATCCAGGGGCACACGCAGGCCGTGGCCATGTTCGAGACCGAAGCGAAGTGCGAGACGCCGGTGGGCAAATGGGCGGCCGAGGCGCTGCCCACGATCAAGGCGCATCTGGCATTGGCCGAGAAGACGGGCAAGGAGATTGGCGTTGAAATGCCCGGCGCCACCGCGATGGATATGGCCGCGCCGTCCAAGGCCGAAACCACGGCGGTCGGAGTACAGCCAGCGGCCAAGAGCGCTCAGCCCGCCGCTTCGACGCCGGCTTCGGGTTCTTCGGCGCATCATTGGTGGCAGTTCTGGAATTGGTAAGCGGTCCCGATTCCCGCGCCGCACGGAGAACTGGGGCGGGATATGCGAGCCAATAGTCAGGCATCGGCCAGGCGAGTGTGTGTATTCGCGTGGCCGATGTTTTTTTCCGATATGTTTTATTTCGCTCGAGCTTGGCCAGCTCGGTAATACGGTAGAGTTTCTTCGTCCGCATCAATAAGAGGATGATCGGTTACGACTTTCTTGACGGCGGAAATCGCCGGCTCGTATATCAGAAGGCGTCGCCGCCGCGAACGCCGCTGGCTGGCCTGTTGACGTTCCAGCGAGCCGTCGGCGGACCAGAAGCGGAGGCGGCGACTTCTCTTGTTCGTTCGTCGACGGCTCGCCCGATGGTCGCCCGGGGGAGCCAACGGGTTCAGCGGCGGCGACGATTTCTGATATACGAGCCGGCGATCTCGGCCGTGACGAAAACTGCAACCGATAAAAATCCCATCTCCCCGCAGGCCCGCAGCCCGAAAACTGGCTGGTTTCACCGTTTGCGTTGGGAAGTTATCATCAGCTTGCCATGCCGGATCTGTCACCGGAATTGTCGCTGGTGCTGGAGGTGACGTCGCCGCAGGGGCAAAACACGCGCTATGAACTGACCACGTCGCCGCTGGTGATCGGCCGGCTTCCCGAATGCGACATCCAGCTCGACACCCAGCGCGTCTCGCGGCGACATGCCCAGCTCGTGCGCGACGAAATCGGTCAATGGGCCATTTGCGACCTCGCGAGCCGAAACGGCACGCGCGTCAACGGCGTGCCCGTCACCGAGCAGGTGATCGGCAGCGACGATTTAATTGAAATCGGCCGGTTCCAGCTTCGTATTCTGTGGCCTGACGGACAGCGGGAATTCCAGGACACGACGCAAACCACGCTCTGGTCGGTGGAAGATCCCGATGCGACGGATTTTCGAAAGCTTTCCTCGGCCCCGGCTCCCCGGCTGAATGCTTCTCATTTGGCCAAGGTGAATGCGCTGAATCAGCGTCTGCTGGACATTTCCGATTCGCGGCAGCGACTGATCGAGTTGTGCCGAACATTGATCGCTCGGGACATGAGCTGCAATTGCGCGGTGGCATTGCGGATTGTGCGTGGGGCGGGGCGCCGCCGCAGCTATTGTGTCCACACCAGCTTCGCGCCGGCCAGCAACAGCCGCCGGGGATTTCCCGGGCCGTCGTCGAGGCCGTCATCGTCGACCAGCAGCCCCTCGTCGCCGGGGGGGCGGTCTCCAGCGGATTGACGGTGAATTTTTCGGAGGCCGAGCGCGGCGTCACCGCCATCATCGCCTGTCCCCTGCGCGTCGAACCCGCCTCGGCCGACATTCTGTACGCCACGGTGCCGCACGATTGCGGCACGCTCGACTGGCTGGCGCTGGTCGCGCTGGCGGCCGAGCAATACAAGAAGGTCGAGCTTCAGATCGAAGCTCGAAAAACGACGCGGGACAACGCCGCCATCCAGAATGAACTGAAAAAGGCCCGGAAGATTCAGATGTCGCTCGTGCCGCCCAATCCCACCGCGCCGGGGTTGGAGATCGCCATTGGCTTCGAGCCGTGCCTGTGGATCGGCGGGGATTACGCCAACGTGCTGGCCGCTCCGGATGATCGGGTGTTTCTCATCGTTGCCGACGTGTCGGGAAAGGGCCTGCCCGCGGCCATGATCGCCACGGGCGTTCACAGCATCGTCGATGCTTCCGTGAGCGGGGGGCAGTCTTTGTCCGAATTGGCCGAGGGGTTGAATCGGTTCCTGATCGAATCAATGGACCGTCAGAGTTACCTGACCGTTTTGGCGGTGCTGTTCGATCCGCGCACCGGCCGCGCGCAGTGCCTGAACGCGGGGCATCCGCCGATGTTCATCATCAATCGCACGGGCGAAGTGCGCGAACTGACGTGGGGGCACAACCCGCCGCTGGGCGTGCTGGCCACTTCCCCGCTGATTGATTTCGCGGAATTGAATCCCGGCGAGTTGCTGTTCATGTACACTGACGGCCTGAGCGAGATGTACGACGCCGCCGGCAAAATGCTGTCCGTCGCCGGCGTAAAATCGCAGGTGGCCGCCCTGTACGCCGCCGACCCCGATCTTCCCTTGGCCGCCTTGCGCGACAAGCTGTCGCAGACGCTGGATCAAATCCGGCGCGATTCTCCAGTCACCGATGATCGGACGTTTCTGCTGGCCCGCAGGTTGTAAAAGCGGCCGGCTAATCTTGCTGCACGCGTGACTGGCCGACGTTCTATTTGGCCATCAGCAGATTGAGTTCGTTGCGGAGGATCGGCAACTCTGTTTGCACCACGTCCCATGTTCGCTGCGGGTTGACTTGCGCATAGCCGTGGATCAGAACGTTGCGAAAGCCAATGATGGCTTGCCAATTCGTGAGCCGTTCGGCCGTTGCCGGGTCACACTTGTGAAGTTGCGAGAGCGCTTCGCCGAGAATCTCAAATCCCCGTTCGACGGCCATCCGTAATTGTTTGTCACGGATATAGTCGTCAAATGTTTTCCTATTGACGAAGCCGTCGATGTCGCGGGCGGCTTCATCCATGTCGCGCAGCAATTTGAGTGATTCAGGCTGCATACACCAGGGACCGATTCCGGTTGACGACTTGAGCAAAGTATGGATTGGCAAATGCCGACGGCTCGACCAAATCAACCGAGCGATTCAAGATTCGTTCCAAATCCATCTTGAGTCCCATGTAACGCCGAAATGAACCTTTCCAGCCCAAATCTTCGAACTCCGCGATAAAATCAATGTCACTCGTTTGCGGATCAAAGTTGCCGCGAGCGGCGGAGCCGAACAGCTCCAATCTTTTGACCTGGTACTGACGACAAAGAGCGGCAATCTGCCCGCGATTTTGTTCGATTAAATCGATCATGGCCGTCTCCGATATTATACGGCCGAACTCTACAACGAGCGAATTTCGAACTATCTTCCAATTGCAAATTTGCCTGCTGCCGCGCCGGGTTATACCCTGAATCCATGAGCACACTTACCCAATCCAATGCGTGGAAAGCCCTGGCATCCCATTATGAGGAGATTTCGTCGCTCCACATGCGCGACCTGTTCGCGAAAGACCCCAAACGATTCGAGAAATTCTCCCTGCGCTTCGGCGACATCCTGCTGGACTTCTCCAAGAACCGCATCACCGATGAAACCGCTCGGTCTGCTGCTCGACCTGGCCCGCCAGGCCGAAGATCGAGGACTGGCGCGACCGCATGTTCCGCGGCGAGAAAATCAACATCACCGAAGACCGCGCCGTCCTCCACGTCGCCCTGCGCAATCGCTCCAATCGGCCGATCCTGGTGGACGGCAAGGATGTCATGCCCGGCGTCAATGCCGTGCTGGCGCACATGCGGCAATTCTCCGACGCCATCCGCTCCGGGCAATGGAAAGGATACACCGGCCAGCCGATCACCGATGTCGTCAACATCGGCATCGGCGGGTCCGACCTCGGCCCGGTGATGGTCACCGAAGCCCTCAAGCCCTACTCCAAGCCGGGCCTGCGCGTCCATTTCGTCTCCAACGTGGACGGCACCGACATCGCCGAGAAGCTCAAGATCCTCAATCCCGAGACCTCGCTGTTCATCGTCGCTTCCAAGACATTCACCACGCAGGAAACGCTGACCAACGCCCAGACGGCCAAGGATTGGTTCCTCGCCGCCGGCGAAAGACCCCGCGGCCGTCGCCAAACATTTCGTCGCCCTTTCCACCAACGAGAAGGAAGTCACCAAATTCGGCATCGACAAGCAAAACATGTTCGAATTCTGGGATTGGGTCGGCGGGCGGTATTCGCTCTGGTCGGCCATCGGCCTGTCCATCGCCGTCTTACATCGGCATGGACAATTTCGAGCAGCTTCTGACCGGCGGATACGCCATGGACGAGCATTTCCGCACGCACGCCGCTGGAAAAGAATCTCCCCGTGATCCTCGGCTTGCTCGGAATCTGGTACAACAATTTCTTCGGCGCCCAGACCGAGGCGATCCTTCCCTACGACCAATATCTGCACCGTTTCCCCGCCTATTTCCAGCAGGGCGACATGGAATCCAACGGCAAGAGCACCGACCGCGACGGCAGACACCGTCGATTACTCCACCGGCCCGGTCATCTGGGGCGAGCCCGGCACCAACGGCCAGCACGCCTTCTATCAATTGATCCACCAGGGCACGAAGCTGATCCCCGCCGATTTTCTCGCCCCCGATCGAAACGCAAAATCCGCTCGGCGAATCACCACGCCATTCTCCTGTCCAATTTCTTCGCCCAGACCGAGGCCCTGATGAAGGGCAAGACCGAATCCGAAGTCCGGGCCGAGCTGACCAAGCAGGGAATCACCGGCCCCGCCCAGGACAAGCTCGCTCCCCACAAAATCTTCACCGGCAACAGGCCGACCAACAGCATTCTGTTTCAGAAGCTCACGCCCAAGACGCTCGGCTCGCTGATCGCCCTGTACGAGCACAAGATTTTCGTGCAGGGGATCATCTGGAACATCAACAGCTTCGACCAATGGGGCGTGGAACTGGGCAAGCAACTGGCCAAGGCGATCCTGCCGGAGTTGCGTCAGCCGGGAGAAATCTCCAGTCACGATTCGCTCGACCAACGGGTTGATCAACTATTTCAAATCGCACCGGAAATGAAGCCCCGGATGTACATCCGGGGCTTCGCCCAGATTAGAATCAGTCGGCATGTCCATGTCGTGGGACACATTCGAGCGTTATCGGCAAAAGGGCCTGGACGCCCGGCGGGCCGGGCAATGGGACTCGGCCCGGATTTATCTATTGGAGGCCGCGCGGGCCATGGTGGCGCTCAGCAAGGAAGCCCAGGGCGCGGAACTGCGCGAAGCCCGGCAACAAACCGCCGCCAAGCTGCTGGAACTGGCCCGCGATTGCGACAAAGCCAAAACCGAAAATCGCCGCCAAAGTCCGGCGCCGCGCGCGAATCCATCGGCGAAGCCGACACAGCCGCTTCGGCCAATCAATGGCTGGTTAAGGAAAAACCGGCGATTCGGTTTGATGATGTCGCGGGGCTGGAGGACGTGAAGCAGGACATCCGCCTGAAGATGATCTATCCCTTCGAGCACGCCGACCTGGCGGAAAAATTCGGCATCCGTCCCGGCGGGGGGGTGCTTCTGTACGGCCCGCCCGGCACGGGCAAGACCCTGCTCGCCAAGGCAACCGCCGGCGAGATCGACGCGGCTTTTTTCCGCATTTCGCCTGCCGATATCCTGAGCAAATGGGTCGGCGAAGCCGAGCAGAACATCAAAAAGCTTTTCGACGCCGCCGCATCGGAACAGCGCAGCATCATCTTCATCGACGAGATCGAAGCCCTCGTCCCCGCCCGCCGCGATGAAGGTTCCAGCGTCATGCAGCGCGTGGTCCCGCAGATTTTGCAGGGAATGGAAGGCTTCGACAAAAAAAACGGCCAGCCGATCCTGTTCATGGGCGCGACGAACGTGCCGTGGCAACTCGATGCGGCGGTGCTGCGGCCGGGGCGGTTCGATGAAAAGGTCTATATCCCGCTTCCCGATCTTCCGGCCCGCCGAAAAATGCTGGAGATGTATCTGGCCCATCGCCCGGTGGCGGCGGATGTCGATCTCGACCAACTCGCCGCCGCATTGGACGGCTACAGCGGGGCCGACATTAAATATTTATGTGATCGAGCCGCGACCGTGCCGTTCCTCAGCAGCGTCGCCTCCGGCGTCGAAGGCCAGATCACCGCCGCGATTTTCCATGATGCGATGCACGACACGCCGCGGTCGGTGACCGGTCGAGCTGCTCAAGCGGTTCGACGCAGTGGACCGGCGAGGCCGCGCGAGATTAGCGAGACAAGCCCACAGAGCTTGCTCTGTGGGTTAGAGTTCGCCCGCGGGACCAATTTCGCGAAAAATTCATATAATCCCCCCAATGCCCGACCTCCGCGAACAGCTTCAGGAGCTCTTCGGGCTCGACGATTTCCGGCCGTCGCAGCGGGAAGTCATCGAGGATGTTCTGGCCGGCAAAGATGTGCTGTGCGTCATGCCCACCGGGGCGGGAAAGAGCTTGTGCTATCAGCTTCCGGCTGCCGTCGGCGGCGGATTGACGATGGTCGTCTCGCCGCTGATTTCCCTGATGGAAGACCAGGTGCAGCAGCTTCGCGATGAGAACATTCCCGCGGCGTTTCTGAACAGTTCCCTGCCGCCGGCCGTGCAGCGCGAAGTGATGGCCGAGCTGAACGATGGGTTCCAGGGCCTGCTTTACATCGCGCCCGAGCGGCTGCTGGCGGGGCATTTTCAGCCGATGCTCCAGCGGTTGCGGCCGAGACTTCTGGCCGTGGACGAGGCGCACTGCATCAGCCAATGGGGCCACGATTTCCGGCCGGAATATTCGCGGCTTGGCGAGGCGCGCAAGAAACTGGGCGATCCGCCGACCATCGCCCTGACTGCCACGGCCACCGAAGACGTGCGGGCCGACATCATCGTCCAGCTTGGCCTGCGCGATCCGACGGTCGTGGTGACCGGCTTCGATCGGCCGGGATTGCTGTACGAATCGCGCCGCGATTGCCAAGGGCGGGCAACAAGGATGCGATGCTGATCGATCTGCTGCGGGAGGAACCGGGCAGTGCGATCGTTTATTGCGCAACGCGCAAAGCGGTGGATCGCTTGAATGCGGTTTTGCCGGCGGCCGCTGCCGGGATCGGACGGTGGTTCCTTATCACGCCGGAATGGACGCCGCTTCGCGCACCGCCAATCAGGAGCGGTTCATGCAGACCGCCGGCGCGATCGGCGTGGCGACCAACGCATTTGGCATGGGAATCAACAAGCCGGACATTCGTCTGGTCGCCCATTACAACCTGACCGGGACGCTGGAAGCCTATTACCAGGAGGCCGGCCGGGCGGGCCGCGACGGCCAGCCGGCGCGATGCATCATCCTCTTCAGCTATCAGGACCGATACACGCAGGAATTCTTCATCGACAAGCTCGGCGAGGACAATCCCGAATGCCGATCCGGCGCTGCTCGCCGAGCGGCAAGACCGCGCCCGGCGAGAAACTGGAATTGATGATCCAGTACGCCACCACGCACCGCTGCCGGCGGCAGATGATCCTGGATTATTTCGGCGACGAAGCGGAGGTGAGCGATTGCGCCTGCGATGTTTGCCGCAGGGGTCGCGAGCCGGCCATGACCGCGGGGGCCGGTGGTGACGGTGGCCGATGAGGTGGTGACGCTGGTGCGGCAGATTCTCTCGGCGATCGCGCGTTGCCGCGGGAAATTCGGCGTCGGCGTCGTCGCGGATGTGCTGGCCGGATCGGCGAACGAGCGGACGCAGAAATGGGGTCTGGATCAGCTTCCCACGTTCGGACTGCTGCGAGCGCATTCCAGCAAGCGGATCGTCGCGATGATGCATCGGGTTCTGGAAGCCGGGCTGGCGCGGCAACGCGATCCGGACGGCGTGAAATTCCGCCCGGTGGTCGAGCTCACCGCCTCGGGCATCTCCGTGATGCGCGGCCAGCAGCCGCCGCCGGCGGCGCTGGCCGATCTGCTTCCCAGCAGATTTGAAGCTCGACCGTCGCGGCGCCGCCGCGATCAATCCGATCAAGCCGACGAGGCCATGAACGACGAGTGCGCAATCAGCGTTTCGAGGGCTTCGCGAAAGCTTCGGGCCCGAATCGCCCGCGAGCGCGGCTTGCCGGCGTATGTCATCTGCCACGATTCCACGCTCAAGCAAATGGCCCTGCAAAGGCCGCGCGACGCAGCCGCGCTGGCCGGCGTCAAAGGAATGGGACCGTACAAAATCAAAATGTACGGCGAGGCGTTTCTCGACGTGTTGAGGCGGCAGTAATGCCGCCGCGGCTCCGCCTCGAATCGAAGTCACCGTCACCCTCGGCTCTGTGCACGATCCTGCACGGATTCACGCATGCCTACGGATCGATGCTCGTCCCGCTGTATTTCCGCATCGCCGACGATTCTAAAGCTTTCCGGCGTCGGAGCGGCGACGCTGATCGTCACGCTCTATGGGGCAACGTATAACCTCGGCAGTTGGGCCGGCGGGATCGCGGCCGACCGATTCAGCCGAAAGACGCTGCTGACGATCGGGCTGCTGGGAAATGCCGCCGCCATTCTGGGAATCGGTTTATCCCGGCATTATCCGCTGATCCTCGCGCTGGCGATGGCCGCCGGAATATTCGGCACGATCTTCCATCCCGCCGCCAACGCCCTGGCCACGTCGCATTATCCCAAATCGCCCGGCATGGCGATCGGCATCCTGGGCATCGGCTCGGGCCTGGGATTCTTCTTCGGCCCGCAGATCGCCGGCTGGCGGGCGGCGTCGGCACGGTGGCATCTGTGGCACGTCGCGCAATGGCAAAAGCCCTGCGTGGAAATGGCCATCGCGGGATTTGTCGTCGGGAATTATCTTCCTGCTCGTCGGCCCGCGATGCCGAGTATGCCCGTCCGAGCGGGCAATCGCGAAAGATCGATCCGGCGCTGCAGTCGGAAAATGATGCGATTGGCGCTGACGCTGATGTTCCGGGATTTCGCCGGCGTGGCCGGGCTGTCGCTGGCGGCGATTTACGCCGCGGAACGTCTTCGGCCTGAGCGTCGGCGAGGCCGGGCTTTTTGTCGGCATCATGATGCTGCCGAGCGTGATCGTGAATCCGCTGGCGGTTTATCTGACGCCGCGCCGCCGGCGTTTGCCGGG
Source organism: uncultured Phycisphaerales bacterium (assembly GCA_963771925.1). Taxonomy (GTDB): domain Bacteria; phylum Planctomycetota; class Phycisphaerae; order Tepidisphaerales; family Tepidisphaeraceae; genus PALSA-1353. The sequence continues at coordinate 333,417 of CAVYVE010000002.1, read as the reverse complement.
GCTGACGACGATCCTGATCGTCGGCGGCCTGCTCGCCGCCACCACGCCGTTCTGGGGCATGCGCGGGCGCTGGTGATCCTGCTGCGCGTTTCAGACCATGCAGTTCGCCAGCTACGCCGTCAGCGACGCGGCCACGCTCGAGCGCGTTTCGCCGCATGTGCGCGGAAGGGTGGTGGGATTGTTCCTGCTGATCGCCGGCACGTTCGGCGCTACGGGCCCGTGGGTGATGGGGGCTTGGACGGACCGGCTCGCCGCCGCGCACGTTCGCAATCCAGTTATGCGGTTCCCTTCGCATTGCTCGGCGCCTGCATGTTGATCGCCGCTGGCTCGCCGCCGTTGATCGCCCGGCTCGGCCCGGCTTTGTCAGAATCCCCATGGGTCCCGCCCGAGGAGATTTCGCCGGAAACGATGGGGGCCGTGCCGTGATCGGCCCGCGGGATGAACATCCCGCGGCTTTTGTGGGAATCGAAAAATGCTGCGCGTCATGGGGCCGTTGGCGCTGGGGTGGGCCGCTGCGAGACGATCAGTTGGCCGTCGTTGTTCAGCCAGCCGTCGCAGGTATGACGCACGCCGTCCAGTTCGTAATCGAAAGTTAAATGCGACTGGTTGTGTCGCATCGGCTTGGCCGGCGAAGAATTTCCAGCGGTGATGATCGTGACGATTTGCGAAATTCACGCCTTCCCAGCGGTGAAATTCGCGGAGGGCCGGAAGCGTTCCATTGCTCGTCGTGAATCTCCGGCGTGCCTAGGCGTCGCACGGCCGCCGGGGACGTAGGTCAAATTCAGGGCTACCAGCCACCGCGAGCCGTCGGGGCGACGCATTTCGTGCAGGATAGATCGTCGCAAGATAACGCGCTGGCCGAGATGGTCGAAGCGGATTTCGGCCAAGACCGTCTCGGAATGAATGACTTTTCCGTCGGCCGATTCGTACATGACGTGGCTCGGCGGTAGGGCGAAGTGAAGGCAGCGATGCGCCAGTAGAAGAAACTCCGCCCATCGCCAGACACCGGTCCCCAGAAAACCACTCACGGCCACGATGGCGGCGAGGAGCACCAGGCGATAGGCCAGCCGTAAGAGCCGATGTGCGGGCGGGGCTTGGGGGCGTAATCGAGGGATTTGACCGAATCCATTCGGTGGGGTCTCCATGTCCCGTTCCGTCGGGATGCCGCCAACTATACCAGTTTTAGCCGCGAAATTATTTCCGATCCTGGGGATCGCGGATTGTTCGCCGGTGGACAGATTTTTCATCATGATCTCGCCCTTGGCAAGCTCGTCGTCGCCGAGAACCAGGCAGAATTTCGCCCGTTCACGGTCGGCGATCTTGAACTGGGCTTTCATCGAGCGATTGGCCAGGTCCATGTCGGCGACAATTCCGGCGGCGCGGAACTCGGCCAAAAGATTCCACGCCGCCTGCCGGGCGGCGGGGCCATGGGCGGCGAGCCAGACCAGGGGCGGCGCGGGTCGGACAGGACGACTTGCTGGGCCTCCAGGGCCATCAGCAATCGCTCGATTCCGATGCCAAATCCGACGCCCGGCGTCGGCCGGCCACCGAGGCTTTCCACGAGATTGTCATATCGCCCGCCGCCGCCGATCGCGTTTTGCGAGCCCAGGCCCGACGTGGTCACCTCCCACAACGTGCCGGTGTAATAATCGAAACCTCGGACAAGTTTTCCATCGACAAAACAATTGACATCCGCATCTTTCAGCAGCTTTTGAACGCGATCCAAATGGGCATTGCTGCTCGGCGATAGAAATTCAAGGCCGAACAATTTGCTCGTCAATTCGCGGTCACGAGGATCTTTGCTGTCCAAAATGCGCAGTGGATTTGCCGAAAGCCTCCGCTGCGAATCCTCGCTGAGGGAAGCCTTGTGGGGTGTCAGCGATGTGACGATATGTTCGGCGAATCGCTGCTTGCTTTCGCTGTCGCCGAGGCTATTGACGTGCAAGACAAAATCCTTCAGACCGCAGCGGCGATAAAAATCCAGTTGCAGGAGAATGCACTCGACATCCTGCTCCGGCTCGGCGATTCCGAAGGCTTCGACGCCGAACTGGTGGTGCTGGCGCAGGCGGCCTTTTTGCGGGCGCTCGTAACGGAAATTGGGGCCGATGTAGAAGAGCTTTTGCCGCGATCCTTCCTGGGCGATGAGATTGTTCTCGATGGCGGCGCGAACGACGCCGGCGGTTCCCTCGGGGCGGAGCGTGATGGAATCTCCGCCGCGATCGGCGAAGGTGAATGTCTCCTTGGCTGACGATGTCGGTGGTTTCGCCGACGCCGCGGTGGAACAGTTCGCTGTATTCGTAAATCGGCGTGCGGATTTCGGAGAAGTGGTAGAGGGCCGCGACTTCACGGGCGATGGCCTCGATGGCCTGCCATTTCCAGCTTTCGTCGGGCAGGATGTCGGCGGTGCCGCGCGGGGCGTTGATCTTCGACATGGCTGGGCCGGTTACACGTTCCTCGCCGGTTCGAGGGCGGGCAGGTCGACTTCCTCGACCTTGGCGGTCTCGAGGATTTTGTCCAGGGCTTTCTGCTCGCGCATCTGGACATACATGCTCAGAAGCGAACCATCGGTGGCCATTTCCTGCTTGAGTTTTTCCGGCCGGCGGCCGGATTGGGCGGCGAGCATGGCGATGCGGCCGTTCAATTCCGGTTCGTTCACGTCCACGTTCTGCTCGGTGGCGATCTTCTGAAGAATGAAAAACAGCTTTAAGTCGCGGACGGCCTCCTCCTTGACGTGGCGCGAAGCTCCTCGATCTTTGATTCCACCTGGTCTTCGGGCAATCCGCGCATCAACAGATCCAATCTTCGCCGCTTCAGCACGCGATCGGCCTGGCGATCCGACAGCGTTGTGGGCAAATCGATATAGACGTTCTGGAGCAGATAATTGTTGACCTGATCCCGCATGGATTGCTGCACGTCATATTCCACGCGCACCAGCATCTGCTCGCGAAGGGCGTCGCGCAGTTCCTGCTCGGTCGCGAAGCCCAGACCGTCGAGGAATTCCTGGTTGATCTCAGCCAGCTCCATCTTCTTGATGTCTTTGAGGGCGATTTCGACGGTCGCCTCCTTGCCGCGCAGTTTTTCATCGGGATGCGTGTCGGGTACATGGACGGTGAACTCGCGCTTTTCGCCGGGCTTTGGCCCCCTGAGCTTGACGTCCAGATCGTCGAGTCTGGATTCCGGCGAATCGGCCGGGCTTGGCGATCACCTGGGCATCGTGCTGATGCTCGACTTCGTTGCCGTCGACCTTGAGATGAATGTCGGCGACCAGATAGTCGCCCGCTTCCACGCCGCGATCCTCCACCGGCATGAGGACTCCCTGCTGCTGACGGAGATTCAGCATCGCCTGGTCGAGGTGCTCCTCGGTCACCGCCACCTTCGGTTTCTTCACGGAAAGATCGGTCAGCGGCGGCAATTGGAAGTCCGGCTGAACCTCGATTTCGAATGAATAGGTCAGGCTTCCCGATTCCGGAAGCTTGATGTCGTCGGGATTGTCGAATTGCGGCTCGCCGATGACGGTCAGGGAATTCTTGGAAATCGCCTGCTCGTAGCTTTCGCTGACCAGGGTCCTGCGGACCTGGTCGCGCACGTCGTTGTGGAAGCGTTTTTCGATGAGTTTTTCGGGCGCGTGCCCGGTGCGGAAACCGGGGATCGCCGCCTCCCGCCGAAGCTGCTTGATATTGCTCCTGCAGCTTGGCGGCGATGACTTCCGGCGGGATTTCGACGGACACCTTTTTGGTGGCTGGGCCGGCATCCTCGATCTTGATCTGATAGGGACTTTGTTCCTGTTCCTGGACGGCGGTGGGCGGTGCTTCCGCCGGCGGCTTGTTCGTCAGACATGGCTACCTCGACAAATCCTCACGAAACCACAAACGCCGGGACGCTCCCCGGCCCACGCGAATTGGCGATTGTAGCGGACGGCGGGGCGGGTTGCTAGGCGGGGTTTGAAATCACGGCTTTGAAATCACGGAGCCGGGCCGGGTCGGCCCGGACCGGGTCGGCACGCCCCGGCTCTGTTAAATCCACTGGTCGCGGACCATCTTCAGTTGCACCCAATCGTCTTCGCTGAACCAGTCGGGCCGCTTGTCGCCGGCGCCCAGGAGATGGGCGAAGAAAACCTCGGCGTCGGCTTCGACGGATTCGCGGTCGGAACCCAGGGCCAGGCGGGTTGCGTATAGATCGTCCTCGGCGCTGGCCAGCCGGAGGGCCTCGTGACCGGCGTGTTGGCGGATCAGATCGGCCAGTTCGCGGTAGAAAACCCAGACCGGCTCGTCCGGAACCGGGGGCACAGCACAGTGGCGCTTCAGGGCGTGCTGGAAATAACGCAATTTCGCCGGCCAATCCAGGTGCGTATCCAGTGCCAAGGTGATGTACTGGCCAACCTTGGCCGCTTCGTGAGCGTAGATGTTTCCATCGGCATCGGCTTGGTGGGCGAGGTTTGCATAGTAAGATTCCGACTTGCCGATTTCGGGCATTGGGGGAAAGATGTGCGGTTGCTGCAACATCTGGGCGCCCTCAGTCTGGTTCGACCAAGTTGCCGTGCGCGAACCTACCCCGCCGACTCGTGCAGAGTTCAGTTTACCCATGCGAACAGGTTCTTGACAAGCCCAATCCATGGTCATTGCATCATTTGCTGCCGGGCCGACATAGGCATGCACAGGCACGGCGGTTAACATTCCGACATGAGCGAAGCCTTCGGCACGCTATGCATCGTGCTCCACGGGCATCTGCCCTACGTCCTGAATCACGGCTCATATCCCCATGGGGAAGCGTGGCTTTTTGAGGCGGCGGCGGAAACGTATCTGCCAATCCTGGACATGATCGGCGAATGTGCCCTCCTCAAAGCGCGGCCAGCGCTGACTATCGGCCTGACCCCCGTGCTGCTTGAGCAGCTTTCGCATGACCGTTTTAAGGCGGGGTTTGCGGATTATCTGACTGAGCGCGCCGATCGCGGGGCGCAGGACCGGAAGGAATTCGAGAAATCGGGCGAACTGCACTTCGCGTATCTCGCGGGCCAATGGGAAAAGTGGTATCAGGACCGGCTCAGCCATTTTGATCGGATTAAACGGGACATCCCCGCCGAATTCGCGCAGCGCTTCCGCGAGGGGCACATCGAAATCCTGACCAGCAACGCGACGCATTCGTATATGCCGCTGCTGCTGAACGACCAGTCGATCTGGCGCAGATGTCGGCGGGGACGGCCGTCAGCCAGCAGCGGCTGGGAGTGAAACCGCGGGGACTATGGCTGCCGGAATGCGCCTATCGTCCGCAGTGGGAGCACTGGCTGCCGTCGGTGTTGTACGACAATCCGCGCAACCGGCTGGGATTGGAACTGTTCATCGCCAACGCCGGCCTGACGCATTTTTTCGTCGATACGCATCTGATTACCGGGGGGCATCCGATGGGGACGTTCGACCACGGAAACTTCCAGCCGATCAACGAAACGCAGTTGTACTGGGACACCGGGCGGGCGTGGCGGGACGTTCTGGAGCCGAGCGGCGTCGTCAGCCGGCCGGAACCGCCGAAGTGCTTCGCCTTCGGCCGGCATCCGCGGGTCAGCGAGCAGGTCTGGAGCGGCGCCAGCGGCTATCCCGGCAACGGCGTTTACCTGGAATTTCACAAAAAGCACAACGAGCGCGGCCTACGGTACTGGAAGGTCACGCACAACAAGGCCGGCCTCGGCGAGAAGGACCCGTATTATCCCGACGACGTGGCCGCCAAGATTTACGAGCACGCCCAACATTTCTGCAACGTGGTGCGGGAGGTGCTTGGCGAGTATCACGGCCGCACCGGCCGCCACGGCGTGTGCGTCGCGCCGTTCGATGCCGAATTGTTCGGCCACTGGTGGTTCGAGGGTCCACGGTTTTTGCGGGATGTCGTCCTCACTCTCGCCAACGATCCTAGCGTGAATCTGATGACGGCCGAGGAAGCGCTGCAACATCATCCGCCCGACAAGGTGATGCGGCTTCCCGAAGGGTCGTGGGGCGAGAAGGGCAACCACAGCGTCTGGATCAACGACCGCAACCGATGGATGTGGGAGATGGAATATCGTGCCGAGAACCGGATGCTCAAGCTCTTGCACGAGTTGCCGTGGAGAACCAGCGAAGCCGTCCGGGGACTGATGCAGCGCGCGGGCCGGCAATTGCTTTTATTGCAGGCCAGCGATTGGCCGTTCGTGGTTCATTCGCACGGGGCGGTGGATTACGGGATTCAACGGTTCGCCGGCCACGCCACGAATTTCGATCGGGCCACGCTGATGGCCGAGGAGGCCGCGGCCGGGCGGGAGTTGTCGGGCCTGCGAAAGATCGAATTGCAGGAAATGGATCAGCACGACAGCATTTTTCAGAACATTGATTTGAATTGGTGGCAATGACGCGCCGAAGCCCCGCATGTACATGCGGGGCTATGAACGCAACGATCGTATTGCTTTATGCCCGGAACATCCAAACCCATCGGGATCGCCGATCTCGGCCTGATGCCGTACCGCCAGGCGTGGGAGTTGCAGGAGCGGGCCCATGAGAGCGTCGTTGCGGGCGCGGCCGAGACGATTCTCATCGTCGAACATCCCCCCGTCGTGACCCTGGGCCGACGGGCGGAATCGATCGAGAATCTCACCAGTTCTCCGCGCGAGCTTCAGCAAGCCGGCGTCGAACTCGTCCACAGCGACCGCGGTGGTGACATCACCTATCACGGCCCGGGGCAGATCGTGGCGTATCCGATCATCCGCCTGGCTGACCACGGATTCTCCGTCAGCGGATACGTGCATCGCCTGGAAGCGATCGTGATCGCGGCCCTGGGGGAATGGGGCATCGAGGGATTCGCCGATCCGCAAGCCGTCGGCGTCTGGGTGCGCGACGGCGATGCTTTGGCGAAAATCTGCGCAATCGGCGTGCGAATCCGCCGCGGCGTTTCGCTGCACGGATTGGCGCTGAACGTCACCACCGATCTGGCCGGATTCTCGCACATCGTTCCGTGCGGTTTGCCCAATCGCGGCGTGACCAGCATCGGGAAAATCCTGGGCAAAAATGCGCCGGACCTGGCGACGGTGAAGAAAATTCTGGTGAACCATTTGCTGGAAGGCTTCTTGCCAGCCTGGCCGGCCCGGACGTGAGAATGCCCTGTCTCAATGACCTCACAAGAAGAATCCTCATCGGAAAACGATAAAGCCGGCATTCGTCCCCGGCTTTCCGACGACGTGGCGTATGTGCTGCCCATGGCCGTATTTCTTTTGTTCACTTTCGCCGGCGGGCACTGGCCGTCCTTTTTCGTCTCCAGCTACATCATCAAAACCCTTCTCACGGCCGCGCTGCTGATTCTCCTGCGGCGGCATTACACGAAAATCAACTGGAGCTACGTCTGGCTCGGAGTCATCGTCGGAATTGTCGGCATCGTGCAATGGGTCGGGATGGAAAAGCTGCTTCTGCACCTCTGGCCGAATTATCCCCGCCCCAGCGCCGAGCCGATCGATCCGTTTACGCAAATCGCGTCGCCGGCATTGCTCTGGAGCTTCATTGCCATCCGCATCGTCGGCCCCGTGCTGGTCGTGCCGTTCATGGAGGAATATTTCTGGCGCGATTTTCTGTGGCGAACGATTATCGCGCCCAACGATTTCAAGCTGGCCCGGATCGGCGAATGGGATTGGAAGGCATTCGCGATCGTGACCCTGGCTTTTGCCAGCGTACACATTCAATGGATGACGGCCATCGTCTGGGGCGCGATGATCGCATGGCTGCTGGTGCGCACGCGCAGCCTGGGCGCGTGCATGATCGCCCACGGCGTTACCAATTTGCTGCTGGGGATTTACGTCCTGCACACACACGATTGGGCGTTCTGGTAATGACATGGGCGGTGCCGGTCCGCTATGATTTGGGAATGTCCAGAGCAGCCGATTCCGCCGAGCCGCGGCGGATATATTTCGACAACGCCGCGACCAGCTTTCCCAAGCCGAAGCAGGTGATGGAAGCGATGGCCCGTTACGCGACGGAGCTGGGCGCCAGCGCCGGGCGCGGGGCATATCGCGAAGCCGTCGAAACCGGGGCCATGCTCAATGAATGCCGCCGCCGCTTGAATCGCCTCTTCCATGGCGAAAACAGCGAGCATTTTGTTTTCACCCTCAACTGCTCCGATGCGCTGAACCTTGCCATCAAGGGATTGGTTGATCGGACCGGCAAATCCCACGTGATTTGCACGCAGGTGGATCACAATTCCATTTTGCGGCCGATGAACGCGCTGGCCGACGCCGGCTTGATCGAGCAGAGCCGCGTGGCCGTTGACCCGGCGACCGGCCTGGTCGATCCCGACGACATCGCCCGCGCCATCCGGCCCCAGACCCGCCTGATCGCGCTGACCCACGCCAGCAACGTGACCGGGGCGGTTCAGCCGATTCGCGAGGTCGGAAAATCGCGCGATCGCGCGGCATTCCGCTGGTTGTGGATGCCGCGCAATCGGCCGGCCATTGGCCCATCGACGTGCAGGCCGATGGCATCGATCTTCTGGCCGCTCCGGGACACAAAGGCTTACTGGGGCCGCTGGGGACGGGATTTCTCTATATCCGCCCCGGCATGGAAAAGGTCCTGCATCCGATCAGGGAAGGGGGCACCGGCTCGGCCAGCGAAAGCGACCGCCAGCCGGATTTCCTCCCGGACAAATACGAACCGGGAAGTCACAACGCCATCGGAATTATCGGGCTGTCCGAAGGCGTTCAATGGGTGTTGTCGCAGGGCGTGGAGGCGCTGGCCGCGCGCGAAGCCGAGTTGTGCGGAATATTCATCGATGCGATCCGCGGCGTGCCGGGGCTGATCTATTACGGCCCGCGCGACGCGAAAAATCGCGTCGGCGTTTTTTCCGTGAACGTCGACGGCGTGGACGCCCATGAGTTGGCGATGGTGCTGGAATCGCATTATGGAATCCTCACGCGCTCGGGGATTCATTGCGCTCCGCTGATTCACGAGGCGATCGGAACGGCGGCGTCGGGCGGCACCACCCGGCTGAGCTTCGGGCCGTTTTTGAGCGAAGCGGATGTTCGTTTCGCGGCCGATGCGCTGGCGGAAATCGCCGCGGCCATGCGTCACGAAGGCCACGCCGGCAGATCAGGCTTGCCTCGGAGCGTTCAGCAGATCACTTCGTAGAAGATGGGATACGGAATCAGGTCCGGCCGGGCCAGATGCAGACGGCGGAGCCGCACCTGCATGTAAATGTAGCGGTACGAGAGCTGCGTCGGCGGATTTGGGTTGAGGGCCGGTTGATCGGCTCGAAGGCCGCTTGAAGCGGCGATCACGCATACCAGCAGCCCCGACGAGATCAATCGGCGAATCTTGCGTGCCATGTTTTGTTCCAGAAGCCAACGAGCGATACTGGCATTTCGCGGCAAAACCAGTTCAAAGACAAGCCTACCCCGGCGATGGGATTGATCCAACAAAAAATGCGTTGCGCGACAGATAGCCCATGAGTTGCCTGGCAAGACAGGCAAGGGATTCCGGGCATCCGGGATATGTATTTATGTTCACATCGTCGCCGAATCGGCATCAGAATGGCCGTTCGATTGGCCATGAACGCCCGATTTCGCGGCTTGGGCCATCAGTATGGCTCTGACGAGCGGGCGGGCGAGGGAAATGATCTTGTCGGCGGCGGAAAGGAATTTGCGGGTGGCCGAACCGTGGGGTTGCTCCGCGTGGTCGCACTGCGGCCGAGCGGGCCGAGTAACAGCGGTCGTGACGGCGAATCCGGCCGCTGCCGCCGCGGTAACCGTCATCCACGGATGCGCCTGGGCCCACTGGCGCGGATCGGCGGCCTGCGCCGCGTCCTGCTTCAACTCGCCGAGGGCGGCGAGCATCGCCGCTTTCGCGTGCCGGCTTTGCTCCTGGAGATATTGCGCCTCACCCATGGCTTTCTCCGCTTTTGTTTTCGGCGGTGCGGCCGAATCGGTCCTCGTGCCGCCTTTGCATCGCTTCGTACTTCGCGATGATCTTCCTGTGTGAGCGCCGGATCAAACGCCCCAGCGTGACGTAAGCGCCCGCGCCAACGACGATCACGAGCAGACATCCGGTCACCAGCTCGCCTGCCCATCGCCTGCCCAGCAGTTCGGACAGCCCGTCGCAAATTCCTTCACTGAGCAGCACCACGGCCGTGACGATCGCGCCGGCGCCGGCCAGCACCGCCACGGCGATCGTGGACCCAATGAAAATCCGCCTCTTGATGCCGAACTTAACCGAGTCGATCCGGGCCGAAAGGTAATAGAGGAAATAGTCCAGCATCTCCGCGACCCGCTCGCGGATGGCGGCCAAGGGGTCCGCCGACGGCGGTTTGTCCTCGGGTCGCTGCTGAGTCTCCTCGGGTTTCTCGGGACTTTCCGGCTGGCTCACCGTCGCCTCATCCGGCTATTTTAGCGGCGGCGGCCACAGAAGGCCCAGAAGCACGCCAACGCCCGCCGCCATCAGCAACGCCCGCACCGGCTTCTCCTGAATATAGCTCTCCACGCCGTTTTCCCAGGCCTTGGCCTTATCCCGACCCTGCTGGAAATAGCCTGCGGCACGATCGCGGAAACCTTCATATTGTTCGCGGGCGGCGTCGCCGATTTGGCCGCCCATATCGCGGAGGTTTTTTCCGACCTCGGCAGCCGTGTGTTTCAAATCGCCGGCCGAATCGCCCGCGTCCGACCCATGCGTCGAATTGTGTGCATGACCAGAACGTGACATAAAATGCTCCTTTCATATAAGTACAAGTTCGCAACGCTCAAATCCCCTCACCAGCATCATAGGAGCATACAGTGGGGCGGAGCCGCCCATAATGGGGAAAATGGGCAGACAAAAACCGCCTGCCGACATGTTGCCGGGGAGAATCAGCGATGGGTCTCGAGAATATGCTCAATAAGGGCCGTGGTGCTCTTGCCGTCCACCAGCGGCGCCAGCGCCACCCGCCCACCGTACGATTCGACGATATCCCAACCCACCACCTTTTCCTTGGGATAATCCGCCCCCTTGACCAGGACATCCGGCCGAATCTGCTCGATCAGCCGCAGCGGCGTGTCGTCATCGAATTTGACCAGATAGTCGATGCTTTCCAACTCTTCCAAAACGCCCAGACGATCGGTCTCGCCGAGGATCGGGCGTTTTGGCCCCTTGAGCCGGCGGATGCAGGCATCCGTATTCACGCCGACGACCAACAGATCGCCCTGTTTGCGGGCAAACTGGAAATATTTGACGTGGCCGAGGTGAATTAGATCGAAGCACCCGTTCGTGAAAACGATCCGTTTTCCGCTGGAACGGTGTACGGCCAGTTCCGCCAGCAGGATATCCAGCGACCGTTCCTTTCCCGGCCGATCGTGAGCCTCGGCCTGCAATTCGGCGATGATTTCCGAGCGTGTGATCGGGACGGTTCCAAAGCGTTCGACTTCCAGGCCGGCCGCGACGTTCCCCAGGGCCACCGCCTCGCCCCAATCCGCGCCGGCAGCCCGGGCGGCCGTGACCATCGCCAGCACCATGTCACCGGCCCCGGTGGCGTCGAACACCTGCCTGGGCCGGGCATGTTTCAGCCAGCGCCTTTGCCCGTCATGGGTGGCCAAAAACGCCCCGTGCCGGTCGAGCGTCAAAATCGCCGCCTCCAGTTGGAGTTGATTCAGCAATTTTTCCGCGACGGGTTGAAAGTCCTCCGGGCCGTCGATCGGCGACTCCGCGGCCCGCATTGCTTCGGAGCGGTTCAGCTTCAGGGCCGTCGCCCCGGCATATTTTGAGTAATCGCGCCCGGAAGCCGGATCGACCAGCACGGCCACCCCGCGTTTCCTCGCCGCGGCGATCACCCCGCGAGAAACTGACGTCGATACGACGCCTTTGTCGTAGTCCTCGATGCAAACGATGTCGCAATCGCCGATCGCCTGCTCGACGTTGGCCAGGATTTGCCCGGCCAGGGCTTCGGAGCAGGCATGGGCGTTCTCGTAATCCAGCCGCATGAGCTGCTGGGCATGGCGATGCTGGGCCGCGCCGACGAGCCGCAGCTTGCAGGTGGTGGGGCGGTCCTCGGCCGTGATGAGCAGGCTGGGATCAATCTTGGCGGTCTGCATGAGCCGCCGCAGTTCCGTGGCGGCCGGATCGTTGCCGACCAATCCGACCGGCCGCACTTTCGCGCCGAAGGTTGCCAGCATGGATGCTACGTTCGCCGCACCGCCCAGACGAAGCTCTTCATGCTGAAAATGAAGCACCATCACCGGCGCTTCCGGCGAGACGCGCTCGGCGTTGCCGTAGAGATATTTGTCCAGCATCATGTCGCCGACGAGCAGCACTTTGCTCGCCGGAAGATTCTGGATGATCTGAATGAGCCGGTGGTGCATCACCATGATGGTACAAAACGGGTCGGGAGTTGCTAGTTATTTGAGGTTGAGCTATCGCCGGAGAGACTCGACAATTTTCGCATCCAGGGGCTTGAGGCGGAAGGAAACCGATTGAGATTTGCGATTCAATGTCTGATGAATTTCTCTCTTTAGAGCGTCGGCAGAAGCGCTTTGCACGCGAACGACGGGCAGAGGCAGCGGCTCTGCGGTTCCATGGTGTCCAGGAAACGGTTCCAACAGGGCATCGCATTCCGCGATCGCATCAACCAGATTGCCGAGACTCGCGATGGAACCCCGGGCGACCGATGCGAATTCCGGAATTTCCTTCCAGCGTCGTCCGTAGACGGCCAGGCGAATCCCGCCGCGCATCAAAAAACGCGCCAGTCCCATTTTGTAGGCCGGCGCGATCAGCCGCTCGAAAAATAGAGCGCGGTCGAAGCCTTCGTCGGCAATATTGAATCGCTTCATGCGGGCCAGCAGATATTCCTGGGGATTCTCGCCCAGCGACCACGGGCGATTCGATAATTCCTCGTCGATCATCTCCCACAACAGCAGTTGGCTGGAGAAATCTTTCACACGCTGCGGGATTTCAATGGCGCGGATGTCGGACAGCAGCCCGACGACGCCGGTGGAACGCGAAGCATTCGGCGGCGGGACGATCCACGGCCAGCCGGCGATCTGGATGCGTTCGGCCGGCCAGCCGACGTCCAGCGCGGCTTGCCGCCACTGTGGATCGGCCAATAGCAGAGCATCCGCTGGGCCATGCGGATCGGGCGGCACGATCCGGCCGCCGGTGATCCACGTGATCCATGCCATTCGCGGCCCAACGACGCCGGGCAAATCGGATCGAAACAAATCGGCAGCGACCAGGGCGTCCGCATCCGCCGCCGCCTCCGCCAGCGCCAGCGGCGAAGCCGTCAACGGATGATCCGGATCGAACGGCACAAATGACGAATCATTTTCGTCGGGCAGAAGCGCCGATCGCAGCGCGAGATTCGACAGATCGCCGAGGCTAAACCGCGATCCGGCCAACACGATCACGCGGCCATTGGGTGATCGTTTGTCGGCGCCGGCGAAAATTTCCGCCAATCGTTCGCCCCGGCGCAACGTTTCGCGCGAGATGATCGCCTGGGCCGCGCAACTGAACGGGGCCATCTCCGCATCGTCCAGCAATACCGTGCGGACGAATTGCTGCGGCAGCGGCAAGCCGGGATGCCGGGCCAACAGATCGGCAAGCTGATCGGCCCAATCGTCCCCGCTGACGAAATAGAGCCGGGCGGCCGCGATCTCGGTTGAGAAATCCTCGCAGTGCAGAATCATTGTCAGAGCATCGAGGTCAGGCAGTACCGCGATCACCGCTTGGGTATCCCCGATTTTTTCAAAACAGGCGCGGATTTGTGCGGCATGTGTGGGGTTGAGGAAGCATCCGACGCTGCCGATGAGTTCGAGCTTTTTGAGCATTTCCCGAGCCGCCGTCAGGGGCACTGAACAGCCGGTCCACCAGCCGGCCGGCGTGCGGGCGCTGAGATAGCCGTCCCGGGCGAAGATCCATTGGAGGCCGCAGGGAGCGGCGCTGATGCGACGGGACAATTCCGGCTGAACCGGGCCGAGGGCCGCGAGGTTGGCGAGGAAATTTCCGTCCGCCAGACGATCGGCGGCCGTGGCGATGTCCGGGGATGTCAAGGTGGCCGTATCCATCGTCGGATGAATGGTTTATCGGACATTATTGAGCGGGGAGTTGAGGCGATGTGAAATCGGGGCGAAAACTCGAGGTGCTTTGCTCGACAGGCTCGGAACAGGTCGCACCATGGCCAAATAGGCTAGAATTCGGCGGTCATGAAGTTCACCAAGATGCACGGCATCGGAAACGACTACATTTACGTCAACGGCTTCGCCGAGACGGTGGCCGATCCCGCGGCGTGGCCCGCGAGATTTCGGACCGGCATTTCGGCATCGGGGCCGACGGGTTGATCCTGATTCTTCCTTCGGACACGGCCGAAGTGCGGATGCGGATGTTCAACGCCGACGGCAGCGAAGCGGAAATGTGCGGCAACGGAATCCGCTGCGTGGCCAAATACGCCTTCGACCACGGATTGTCCCGCAACAATCCCATGAAGGTGCAAACCGCCCGTGGCGTCCTGTCGCTGGCATTGCAAATACCAAATGGCAAGGTCAGCCAGGTGACCGTGAACATGGGCCAACCGATCCTCAAGCTTTCGGACATCCCCATCAATAGCGGAGCGGTGTCGGCGTTGGATGGTCCGCACCAATTCTCATTTGATGTGGGTCCGCAAACGATCTCGCCAGCGACGTTCGTCTCCATGGGCAATCCGCACGCGGTGATTTTCGTGCAGGACGTGACCGGGGTCGATCTGCCCCGTCTCGGTCCACTGGTCGAACATTTCAAGGCATTTCCCAATCGGATCAACGCTCACTGGGTGCAAATCAAATCGCGGCGCGAAATCGTGATGCGCACTTGGGAGCGCGGCAGTGGGATCACGCTGGCGTGCGGGACGGGCGCGTGTGCCGTCTGCGTGGCCGGCGCCCTGACCGGCCGAACGGACCGAACGATCCTCGCCCATCTTCCCGGCGGCGATCTCTGGCTGGAATGGCGCGAAAGCGACAACTGCGTTTACATGACCGGCCCGGCCACGGAAGTCTTCAGCGGCGAATGGAACGGCCAATAGATCGCCCCGAATCAAGCGCCCATCTTCACTTTTTGCGCTGAAAACCACGTTGTCAGGCAAATTTGCGCATGAGGCCTTGCTTGGTCCCGGCAAGAGTCTGGCCAATCGGTTGCCAGCGCATTACATTTGGGATATTCGTAACGTCACCGTGAAAAGATCGACGGACATAGCCGTTTTGAAAAGGAGACTGCCCGAGATCGGCCAAGGGCACGTATTGCGGTTTTACGATTCGCTGGATTCGATCGGCCGGCAAAACCTGAACAGGCAACTTCACGCTCTGGATTTGCAGGACATCGTGGAGTTGGTGAAATCGCACGTGCGCGGCAAGCCGCCGATCGCGCTGCCGCAACGGATCGAGCCGGTGCGGGCATTTCCGCGGATCCCGGATGCGGAGCGGCGGCAGTTGTATGATGACGCCCGGCGCCGGGGCGGCGAGGTTTTGGCCCAAGGGAAGGTCGGGGCGTTTCTCGTGGCCGGCGGACAGGGAACGCGCCTCGGCTACGACGGACCCAAAGGCGAATATCCCATCACGCCGGTCAAGAACAAGCCGCTGTTTCAGGTCTTTGCCGAACAGCTTTTGGCCCACAGCCGCCGGGCCGGACGCGTCATCCCCTGGTACATCATGACCAGCGACAATAACGACGTGCAGACCCGGGCGTTCTTTCACAAGCACCTTTTTTTCGGATACGAGGAGGAAGCGGTCTTCTTCTTCCAGCAGGGCATCATGCCGGCGTTTTCGCTGGACGGGAAACTGCTGCTTTCCGAACGTGATTCGCTGGCTCTTTCCCCCGATGGCCACGGCGGCAGCCTGCGGGCGCTGGAGAAAAGCGGGGCCTTGGCGGACATGCGCCGCCGCGGCGTGGAACATCTTTCCTATTTCCAGGTGGACAACCCGCTGGTTCACTGCGTCGATCCGCTGTTCCTGGGATTGCACGTTATCACCGAAAGCGAAATGTCCAGCAAAACCGTGCCCAAGGCCCACGCCATGGAACGCGTCGGCAATTTCGTCATGGGCGATGGGGTCCTGCAGGTGATCGAGTACAGCGATCTGCCGGAATCGCTGGCATCGCAAACCAATCCGGACGGATCGCTGCGATTCAATGCCGGTTCAATCGCGATCCACGCGTTGCGCGTCAGCTTCATCGAGCGGCTGAACGAGGGAGGCCGGCTGCGGCTTCCGTGGCATCGGGCGGAAAAAAGAGTGGCGTTCCTCGACGATCGCGGGCAGCTTGTAAAACCGGATAAGCCAAATGCGGTGAAGCTGGAGCAGTTTGTTTTCGACGCGATTCCACTGGCAAAGAATGCGTTGGTGTATACCACGGACCGATGCGAGGAATTTTCGCCGGTGAAGAATGCGGAGGGCGCCGATTCGCCCGAGACGTGCCGCCGCGACCAGATTCGCCGCGCCGCCCGCTGGCTGCGCGACGCCGGCGTGAACGTGCCGTATCGGGGCAGCGAGCCGGATGCGAAGATCGAAATTTCGCCGCTGAAAGCGCTCAGCGCCGAAGACCTGCGAGCCAACCCGCCGCAGACGCGTCAGATTAAAAGCGGGGCGTCGATCTACATCGGTGAGTAACTGTTTGCCGTCGAAGGGGGGCACAAATCGTATATCGTGACGCCGATCCAACGGATGAAGATGAGGATGATCGGTTACGATTTTCTTGACGGCCGAAATCGCTGGCTCGTATGTCAGAAATCGCTGCCGCCGCGAACGCCGTTGGCTGGCCTGTTGAGGTTCCAGCGAGCCGTCGGCGGACCAAAAGCGGAGCCGCCGCGTTCCGCTGCGTTGGACGCCGGAGGCGGCGACTCTCTTGTTCGTCCGCCAACGGCTCGCCCGATCGTCGCCGGGCCAGCCAACGGGTTCAGCGGCGGCGGCGAATTCTGACATACGAGCCGGTGATCTCGGCCGTGACGAAAACCGCAACCGATAAAAACTCCGATCCGCACGCCGAGAACTGCTCTGTTGGAGTGATCGCGGTGCGGTGAACAGTTACATCGGCGACTGAAATTCGATTAAGTCGCGGCGGAGTCGGGGGGCCAGACGGCCTGCCACGTCCACCCTTCATTGCGGACCAGGCTCAGGAGAAGCCGGCGTCGCTCGGCGAGCGAGGCCAGCGCGGATTTGAACAGGGCATCGTCAACGACGGGGACGGCGATTTCGCGGAGCGGGGCGAGGGACGGTTCCGGCGGGTCGGCGGAAGCCGGTTCGATCAGAGCGGGGCGCAAAGTGGACAGGAATTCGGTGATGGATTCGCGGGCCGCCCCCAGGGCGGGCAGGTCAAGGCTGCAGCCGCTCTGAAGACCGCATTCGAGGATCGTCAGCGCTTCGTCGAGCGCCGCGACGTTCGGGGCGATGGCGGAACTGCGCTTGCTGCTGTGGAAATAGTGCAGGACCGGATACGTTAAATGGCTCTCGCCCAGCAGGGCCAGCATGGAACTGAGCGACACCAGATGCGGACCCAGGGCGGTGGTGTCGACCCCGTTCCAGGCGCGGCTGATGATGTCGCTGGGACTTTTGCCCAGGCTCCAGATGTTCACGGCGACCTGGCGTTTCTGCGTGGCGGCGGTGACGACGGGCACGACATACGAAATCGCGACGCCGACCAGCAGAAATCCGCTGCCGCCCGTCAGGACGGTGGCCAGTTCCCAGAACCTTCCGTTCGGCCGGAAATCGCCCGTTCCGAGCGTGGTGATGTTGCAGCCGACGAAATACATGCGGTTCCAGAAGCTCGGCCCATTCGCGACGGGGAAGGTGGCGGAGATCGAATTGGGATCGGCGCTGAAGATCAAGGCCCAGCCCAGCCAAAGCAACAGCGACCAGCAGAGCATCGTGGCCGTGACGGTGAGCAATCCGCTTTTGGTGATGATTCGGCGCGTGGAGCTTCGGTGCTGGGCGCTGAGCATGGCGACGCCGATCCAACGGCAAACGCGCTTGGTCATCGGTCCGGCCCCTTCCAGGAACGTGGTCCAGAGGAAATCGAGCAGCACCAGGGCGAGCATCCCGAGGCCGATCAAACCATAAAGGAGGTTCAGCATGGGAAAGTTCAAGTCGGCGGCGTGGTCAGGGCATTCATCAGCGCGTCCAATTCGTATCCGCCGTTGAAGCGTTTGTTGTGGATGAAGAACGTGGGGGTGCCGTTGACGCCGCTGCGGATTCCGCTGGCGAAATCTTCCTGAACGCGATGGGCGTACACGCCGGCGGTCAATTCTTCACCGAAGCGCCGGACGTCCAATTCGAGTTCGGCGGCGTAGCGGGCGAGATCCTCGGCCTCGAGCTGGTCCTGGTGTTCGAACAGCAGGTCGTGCATTTGCCAGAATTTTCCCTGTGCCCCGGCGGCTTCGGCGGCCTGGGCGGCGAGGCGGGCCTGGCGATGGATTTTAGCCAGGGGAAAATGCCGAAATGCGAAAGTCAGCTCATCGCCAAAGCTCGCGATAATCTGTTTCACGATGGGATGGGCCCGGCCGCAGTGGGGGCATTGAAAGTCGCCATATTCGACCATGACCAGGCGCGCGTTCGGCGGACCGAGGATGTGATCGCGGGAGCCCAGGGGCGGCGTCAGAAGCGGAGTGGGTCCGGTCATGGGCATGATGTCCACCAATCACTTTCGCTGGAGTTCTTCGAGGGCCGCGAGAATGCCGTCGGCGCCGGGGTTCACGTCGATGGGCGAAAGGTAGCTCCAGTGGATGATGCCCTTGAGGCCGATGACGAATAAAGCGCGTTGGCAGACACCGGGTTCGGACAGATATGCGCCGTACTGCCGCGCGATGGCACCCTTTGGCTCGAAATCGGACAGCAGCGTGATTTCCAGATTGCGATATTTGCGGTAAGCGACATGACACCATTGGCCGTCAACGGAAATGCCGACGAGACGGGCATTGAAGCGGTCGAATTCGGAAAGGATTTCGTTATACAGGCCGAGTTGGTCGCCGCAGACGGGGCTCCAGTCGGCGGGATAAAACGCCAGGACGACGGGCTTGCCGCGGAGATCGGACAGACGAACGGTTTTTCCAGGCTCGGCGCCCAGGGTGAAATCGGGGGCGACCGTGCCGGGGGAGAGGATCGTGGATGAGGCAGAGGTTTCCATCACATCATCTTTCGGGACATATCATGGCGGGCAACGACGCGGCGAGCAAGGGTTGAATTATTTGATCCGCTGCAAGCCTTAACAAAACGGCTTGCGGGAGCCGGGCAATTCCGGATGATATTTCGCACGGTAAAGTCGAGCGGGAAAGGGATGGAAAGAGTGCATGATCATCACGATCGACGGCCCGGCCGGCACGGGAAAATCGACGGTGGCGCAGGCGGTGGCGCGGGAACTGGGATTTGATTTCCTCGACACCGGGGCGATGTATCGCGCCGTTGGACTGGCGGCGCTGCGGCGCCACGCCAACCTCGACGATCCGCGCGAGCTGACGTACGTGGCGCGGCTGGCGAAGATCGCGTTCGATTTTTCGGCCCGGCCGCCGCTGGTGACGCTGAATGGAGAGCCGGTGGGGCATCTGCTGCGGGCGGGGGACGCGACGCGGGCGGCATCGTTCGTGGCCGTGGTGCCGGCGGTGCGGGAGTTGCTGGTCAGGCAGCAGCAGGAAATCGGAGCGGCCCGGCGGAACCTCGTGACCGAGGGACGCGACCAGGGAAGCGTGGTCTTTCCTCACGCCGAGTTGAAGTTTTATCTGGATGCGACGCCGGTGGAACGGGCGCGGCGGCGGGCGAATCAACTCCGCGCCCGCGGGGAAACGGTGGACATCGGGGAGCTTCAGACGCAGATCATGGATCGGGATGCGCGCGATGCCAAGCGCGCGGTGGCGCCGCTGACCATCCCGCACGGGGCGGAGGTGATCGATACCACGGACCTGTCGTTGCAGGAGGTGACGGATCGGATCGTGAGCAAGGCGCGGCGGCGGCCCTCATGAGCGACAACCGAACGGATCAGCGCTGATTTGTCTGGAAATCCTTGCAGATCATCGCGCGCGTCGGCACCACCCTGCTGTTTGATTTAAAAACCTATGGATGCGAGAACGTGCCGAAAAACGGCGGCGTGCTGCTCGTGGCCAATCATCAGAGCTATCTCGATCCGGTGCTCGTGGCCGTGCATCTGTATCGCCCGGTGAGTTTTCTGGCCAAGAGCGAATTGTTTGAGCATCGGTTTTTTGCGCGGCTGATCCGCACATTACATGCGTTTCCGGTGCGGCAGGGACAGGGAGACATCGGGGCGGTGAAAGAAGTCATCCGGCGGCTGAAAGAGGGATATGCGGCTGAATATCTATCCGGAGGGATCGCGAACGGAAACGGGCGAGATCGGGCCGATGGAAAATGGGGTGGCGCTGGTGATTCGGCGGGCCGGCGTGCCTGTGGTGCCCGTGGCGATTGATGGATCGTTTGAGGCGTGGCCGAAGGGGGACAGATCTTTCACGCCGCATCGGATCAAGGTGAAATACGGCAAGCCGATGGATTTCGAGGCAAAAAAGGCGAGCAGATCGTGCGGGAATTGGAGCAGAAACTGAAGGAATTGCTCGGGGAACTGCGCGGGGGAAAATTGAAATTTATGGTTTGAGCGTCGGACATGGATGGGATGGGGTGTAGAATGTGCCCATGGCTGAGCAACCGTTGCCTACCGGGCCTGATGTCGATCGGCTGATGGTGCCGGAGGAATTGCTTCGGCAACTTCACGAGGCCAACGAGCGGCTGCCGCGTTGCCAGGGAAAACCTGGGAACAGGCGATGGACGAATCCGAACGGATCATGAGCCACGAAGCCAACGTGGAAGACCAATTCGGCGGTGTGCGGGAGGCGGAAAAAGGCGTGGAGGAGATTTCCGAGAAGATCAAGGAAATTCTGGGGCGGAAGGTTTAGCGGGCGGCGATCCTCAAGCGGAGATAAGCCGGCGTGTTTGGCTATGATCGTCGAAAAAGTCGCCCGGTTGATGGGGATTGGATTACCTGGCAGCAGGCTTGGTCGGGCAGGCGATGGGGGCAATGCTGAGCGTTGCCGCCTGGGTAAACGCAGATCGGATTCCGCGGATCGACGGGAGTCTGCTGCTGGTGCTGGGGACGGGCGTCCTGGTCGCGGGCTGCGGGATTTATGCGCGATATCATCGGCTCAGGGCACGGTGGGGATTGCTGGGTTTATTCAGCGTTGTCGGGCGTGCTTCATCGTGTTGGTATTGTCTCCGTCGCGGCGGCGGAGAATCGATGGGGAGGGATTTGGGGTGATGTTTGCCGAACCGTATCGCAGAGATGTATGGCGGATGGACGTGCGGGTCAGGCTGGACCAGAGTTTGGGAAGCAGCGGTTCGCGAGCCGATCATGCTGCAATTGCCGCGCGGGGCGAACGTGGGAACGGCGATGAAAACATTGGCGGGAGTGATTCCGGGATTGGAGCAGCGGCGATTTGCCGACCGCTCGGTTTGAGATCAACGGTCAGCGCGGCCGATCGAGGAGCGGAATTGAGCGATGGAGATGAACTAGCGGTCTCTGCAACAATCGAAGCCGAGCATGCGCGATGAGTGGCTCGTGCGACAGCTTGACATCTATTTATGCTGACGCTTAGTTATCTGCCTCTTACAACAGAGGGTTTAGCGTGATTGCGGTGCGAGAGTTGACCAAGGCATACGGTCAGACCTTGGCGGTGGATCATATCTCATTCGAAGTCGGCAAGGGCCAGATTGTCGGCTTCCTCGGTCCCAATGGGGCGGGCAAATCGACGACGCTGAAAATGCTCACTTGCTATCTGCCGCCGACCAGTGGCGGGGCGACCGTCAACGGATTCGATATTTTTCATCAATCCGAACAAGTCCGCCAGAATCTGGGCTATTTGCCGGAGAACGTTCCGCTTTACACCGAAATGAAGGTGCGGGAATATCTGGATTTCCGCGGCCGGCTTCGCGAAAGATGCCGCGCGTCGAGCGGCGGCGAAGGATCGATTATGTGCTTGATCGCTGCTGGCTGAATCCCGTCGAGCACAAGACGATCGGCCATTTGTCCAAGGGTTATCGGCAGCGGGTCGGCCTGGCCGATGCGCTGCTGCACAATCCGGCGGTGCTGATTCTGGATGAGCCGACGGTTGGACTGGACCCGGCCCAGATTCGCGAGACGAGAAAACTCATCAAAGACCTGGGCGGGCATCACACGGTGATTTTGTCGACGCACATTTTGCCGGAGGTGGAGGCGACGTGCGATCGGGCGATCGTGATCGCATCGGGGCGGATCGTGGCCCAGGGTTCGCCGGATGAATTGCGAGCCAGCCGGCGGCTGACGGCGCGGGTGCTGGTCGAATGCCGGGGCCCGCGCGCGAAGTGGAATCGGTGCTGGGCCGCGTCAGCGGCGTGAGCAAGGTGGACATTCTCGACGGCGAGGGCGCGGCCCGGCGGATGGGAAATATCTGACCGCCGCCCTCCGGGCCAAGGAGGGATACGACATCCGCGAGGAGGTCGCCCGGACCGTGATCCAGCACGGCTGGCCGCTGCGCGAAATTCGTCTGGAACACGCGACGCTGGAAGAATTTTTCGTGCAGGTGACGGCCGAGCAGGCGGTGGCGAGAGGATGACAGTTTGTATTCGCACCCCCGCAAAGCGGGGGCTAATGGACGGGCAATGACGGTTGACTCCGTTAGCCCCCCGCTTGCGCGGAATGCGAATGACGAACCAAAAACCATGACACGCGCAACCACCATCGCTCGCCGGGAACTGACCAGCTACTTCTATTCGCCCATCGCGTATGTGGCGATGGCCGTGTTTCTGATCGCCTGCGGGTTTACGTTCTGGGACGATTTTCAGCCGGGCGAAATCGCGGGAATGCGGAACCTGTTCAATTGGATGGTCTGGCTGCTGGTGTCGATCATTCCGCTGCTGTCCATGGGATTGCTGGCCCAGGAGTGGTCCACCGGCACGATCGAAACGCTGATGACGGCCCCGGTGGCCGAGACGGATGTCGTGCTCGGGAAATTTCTGGGCTCGTTCGGATTTTTCCTGGTGATGCTGGCTCCGACGCTGCTGTACGTGGCGGTGCTGGCGATTTATGCCAATCCGCGGATGGATTTCGGGCCGATCCGCAGCGGATATCTGGGGATTATTCTGGTCGGGGCGCTGTTCATCTCCATCGGGCTGTTCTGCTCGTCGCTGACGCGCAGCCAGATCGTCGCCGCGGTGGCGACGGCGGCGGTGCTGTTCGTCATCACCATCGTGCCGTGGTGGGCCAGCGGGAAAATGCTGTCGGCAACGTCGACGACGATCATCGATCAGACGGTGTTCAAGCGCTACACCGATTTCAGCCGGGGAATCATCGACACCGGGACATCTGGCGTTTTTTATTCTCTCGACCTGCGTGTTTCTGTTTTTGACGACGAAGGTGCTGGAATCGCGGAGATGGAAATGAGCGAGAATCAGAAGAACCTTCCGCCGGAAACGCAGCGCCAGCGCTGGATGAAGTACGGGGCGAACGTGGTGCTGTCCAGCATTGTCGTCGTGGTGCTGGCGGTGATGCTGACCTGGCTGGCGCAGTGCACACGCCTGGCGGCTGGACACGACCCTCGGCGGCACGCAGAGCCTCCGCCCGCAATCGATCGATTTCATCAAAAACCTCAAGCAGCCCGTGCAGATCGTGGCGCTTTATCCCAAGCTCAAAAGCGACAGCGGCGAGCAGGATTTCTATCAGCCCGTCGCCGACTTGCTGAACGAATACGCGACCAGGGGCAAGAACATTACGACGGAGCTGCTCGATCCGGATACGCAGAAGGACGATTTCGACAAGCTCGTTGCCGAGGTCACCAACAAATACGGCGGCGAGGTGAAAGGGTACAAGGAGATTTTGAACGATCTTCCGGATGAAAGTAAGCGGGTGGACGAGTTTGCGACGGACGAGGCGGCGAAATTCCGGCGCTTCCGCTGGGTCAGATTCAGGATCAGCAGCTTCAGCAGAATTTGTACGCGGCCTATCTGACGCTGGTTTTGGCGCATCATCAACTGAGCGATTTGAAAACCGCTGTGGAATCGGATCTGGATCAGCAAGTTCCCAGCTACAAGGACGGCGTGGATGACACCCGGACGACTTACACGAACATTTCGCAGTTTTTGCAGCAATTCTCGCAGGTAATGGCTTCGCTCAAGGACAACAAGGCCGTGGGCAACGCCGTGCAGAAATACGCGCCCGATGCGGCGTTGCGCGCCGATGGGGCGAAAAAAATAGTCGATGCGGTCCTGGGCAAGATTTCACATTTGGGAGCGCTCAAGGAACTGGATGAGTTCCGGACCCAGCTAAAGAGCAAATCCATCATCGTGATGACCAACGGGGGATACAAGATTTTATCGTTCGATCAGATATGGAAGGTTCCGCAAGAGAGCCGATTTGCATCGGAGTCGCCGGACGTTCAGCCGAAGCTGAGTTTCGCCGGCGAGCAGCAGATCACGGCGGCGATCGCATCGCTGACGGGCGGCCCAAAGCCGATGGTGGTTTTCGTGCGGCCGGGCGGGCCGCCGCTGGCCACGATGTCCATGCAGGGGCAGGCTCCGATGTTCGCCGCCGTCGCGCAGCGGCTCAAGGATGACGGTTTTGACGTGCAGGAGAAAGATGCCAGCGGGCAGGCGGCCATGGATCAGGAGCAAATGCCCATGCCGGAGCCGACGGACGAGCAGATGAAGTCCGCGATTTGGGTGGTGGTGAGGCCTCCGTGGGAACAGCCGTCGGAACAGCCGTTGCCGCTGGATCAGATGCTCGAGGAGCATTTGAAATCGGGCGGATCGGCGATGGTGCTGCTGTTCCCGATGAAGGATCCGATGGATTCGGCGCTGGAGCCGATGGGGATTCGGGCGCGGTCGGATTTCGTGATCGTGCATGAGGCGCTGCCCCCGCCGCAGCGGAGGTCGAACGACTTGGTCGAGGCGGCCCTGCAGGCGAACCAGTTTGTGTTCCTGCTGAATTATTATGGAGACGGTCCGATCGCCAAGCCGCTGAATGGGTTGGATTTTCTAACGGCCGGATCGGAGCCGATCATGGCGACTCCGGAGATTCCGGCGGGTGTGAAGGTGACGCCGCTGCTGCCGATCCCGATGACGCCGCACTTTTGGGCCAGCGCGGATACGCAGTCGATTTTGAGCGGCGATCAACCGAAGGTCGTGACGTTTCATCCCACGGCCGATCCCGACGCAGGCCGGATATATCCCGACATCGACAACACCGCCGTCGGACCCGCTGTACGGCGCGGCGGCGTCGGACAATCAAAATGGCGCCCGGCTGGTGGTGGTCGGCAGTTCGCTGTTCGCCAGCAGCGATCTCGTCGAATTGCCCGACAACGACATGCTCGAAAAACATGGACTGACCGTCGCGCGCCTTCCGGGTAACGGCGAGTTTTTTGTCGACAGCATTTTGTGGCTGGCGCACGAAGATTCCATGCTGGCGATCAGCCCGCACGCGCTGCAAATGGCCCGGATCGAAGAAATGTCGCCCGCGGTCTTGGGATTTTGGCGGGTTGGCGTGATGACCGTCGGTCTGCCGCTGGCGGTGATCTTCGCGGGATTGATGGTCTACTGCGCACCGCCGAGATTGAGTTACCGCGATGAATTTCAAAACGACGATTGTCCTGTTGGTGGCCCTGTGCGTTGTAGGGGGCATTTTTTGGGCCAGTGAGCTCGGCCAGAAGAAGGCGCCCGAACAGACAACCGAGGGGCAGGGAAAGAAGCTGCTCGATGTGAGCAGCGACCAGGTGACGGGAATCACCATCACCGATGCGGATGGGAATCACACAACGCTGGAAAAAGAGGGCACGACCTGGCGGATGACCGAACCGGTGATCGCCCCAGCGGTGGATTGGCAGACCCAGGACTTCGTGCGCACATTGTGCGATCTGGAGTCGCAGGGCAAGCCGGAGGTTGCGGCGGCGGATTCGGGGCTGGACAAGCCGAAGTACAGCATCGCGATTTCCACGGACGACGGCAAAACGGTGCGATTGGACATCGGCAATAAGAACTTCGCCGGGGATGTCATGTTCGCGCGGGTGGACGATGGCGAGGTGAACCTGATTGATTCCAGTCTGGCCAAGACGCTCAAGACGGCGGCGGATGATTTGCGCGACAAGCATCTGCTGACGGCTAATTCGATGGAGGTGCAGCAGGTTCGCATCGTGACGCCAAGCCAGCGGCTGGTGCTGAACCGGGAGGGTTCCAAGTGGCAGATTATCGAGCCGACGCACATGCCGGGGGACGAGGATGCGATCTCATCGCTGATCTCGACGATCACCGGAATCGAGGCGAGCGAATTCGTCAAGAACGATTCGGACGAGCTGGCGTTTGCGGGATTCGATCATCCGACGATGCAGGTGTGGCTGAGCGAAAAATCGCCGAGCACCAAGCCGGCGACCAACCCCAGCGTGCTGCCCGAAGGGGGGCAGACGCTGACGATCGGCGCGCCGGACAGTCTTGCCAAGGACCATTTTTCGTGCAGACGTCCGATGGATTGGTGGCGAAGATCGCCAGTTCGACATTGGATGATCTGAAGAAGACGCCGCTGGATTTGCGGGACAAGGATGTCGTCACGATTCCGCCGGAAGATGTGACGCGGATATCGCTGGTGAAGGAGATTTATTCCACAACGACGACGCACGGTGCGCAGCGGCCGGAGGCGACACAGGTGATAGTGCTGGCGAGGCGGCCGAAGGAGGCGGCCAAGCTGCTGGGACCGGCGGCGCCGACAAAGCTGAAAGCCGGAGCGCATCCCACCACCGAGCCGGCCACCGAGCCGGCCACGGAGCCGGCGGCGCCTGCGCAGTCGGTCTGGATGTTCACGGTTCCGGCCCAGCAGACCCGGCAGGTGGATGATTCCAAGGTGGATACGCTGCTCGGCAAATTCGATCCGCTGAAGGCGGATAAATACCTGAAAAAAGCGCCCGATTCGCCGGTTCAGGAAAGGTATATCATTTCATTGGAAACGAAATGGCAGAAATATCACGTCGAACTGGTTCGACCGACCAATGACGGGACGCCTTATGGAATTTACAATGATCTGCGGTTCGAGGTCGCGACGCCGGTGGTGGATGCGCTCGACGCGGATTTCCATAAGACGGGGTCGTGATGGCCAGGCATCCGGGGCACAAGTCGATTTTGACTTCGCGGCAGATTGCCGAGCCGCGCACGATTCTCGACACGTTCGCCAATCCGCGGCCGGGGCGGGATTATCAGATCGAATTCGTTTTTCCGGAATTCACCAGCGTCTGCCCGGTGACGGGGCAGCCGGATTTCGCGACGATTACGGTGAGTTATGTTGCGGATCGGCTGTGCGTGGAGATGAAAAGCCTGAAGCTCTATTTTTTTTCGTATCGGAACAAGGGGATTTTTACGAAGCGGCGGTGAACGAGATTCTGGATGATTTGGCGGCCGTGGTGAAGCCGCGGAGGATGACGGTGACGGGGGATTTCGCGGTGCGGGGCGGGACGAAGGGGCGGGTAATCGTGCAATACTGCAAGGATTCGCGTTAGGGATTTCCTATTGCCTATTTAAATGCATTTACTCAATAGGCATTAGGCAATGGGCAATCGATTTTAATTGCGATTTCGGCAACCGACGCGTTAAACTCTGGTCCAATTCGGGCACATCTGGAGCGCTTATGGATTTTCAATCGCTCATGCGTTTCGCGGCAGAACGGGGAGCATCGGATATTCACATTCAGGCCGGGCTGTCGCCCAAGCTGCGAATCCAGGGGATTCTGCATACCGTGGATCAGCCGGTGCTCACGGATGAGCAGCTTCATCAATTCATCGCGTCGATCGCACCGCCGCGGCTGCGGGAAAACCTGGACGACCGCCTCACCGCGGGACTGGATTTCTCATACGCGGCGCCGGGGATTTGCCGGTTCCGGTGCTCGGCCTATCGGCAACTGGGCAACGCCGGGATTTCGATGCGGCTCATCAAGAGCAAGATTCCCACGCATCGCGCAACTGCAATCTTGCCGGAAGTCATCAACGACATCGCCCTTTCGGGGCGAGGGCTGACGCTGGTGACGGGAACGACCGGATCGGGCAAATCGACGACGCTGGCGGCGATGATCGATCTGATCAACCAGATCGCGGCCGACGAAAATCATCAGCATCGAAGACCCGGTGGAATATCTGCACACGCCCAAACTTGCGCTGATCGCGCAGTTGGAGGTGGGGACGGACACGCCGAGCTTCGAGCAGGCGCTGCGGCAGTCGCTGCGGCAGGATCCCGGACGTGATATTGGTGGGCGAGCTGCGGGACATGGAGACGCTGCGGATCGCGCTGCGCGCCGCGGATACGGGCCACCAGGTTTTTTCGACCGTTCACTCGGCCAGCGCGCCGCAAACGATCGAGCGCATCATCGCGATGTTTCCGCCGGCGGAGCAGAAGCTGCTGTTGACGCAATTGGCGGGAAACCTGGAGGCGATCATTTCGCAGCGGTTGGTGATCGCGCGGGACGGGGGCCGGCGTCCGGCGACGGAGATTCTGCGCGGCGGGCCGGTGACTCAGAAATACATTCTCGAGGGCCGGGCGCTGGAATTGGGGGATTACATGAAGAGCGCCGGGAACGGGCAGCAGACGTTCGATCAGAATTTGCTGCAAATGTTCCATCAGGAATTGATCTCTCACGCCGAGGCGATCCGCAACGCGACGAACCGGGAAGCGCTGGAGATGGCGGTGCGGGGAATCGGGGATCGAAAGTCGCCGACGGAGCCGGCGGGAGTGCGGCCACGGCCGGGGCCGACGCGTCCGGCCAACCTGAAAGCGATGACACTTCGCCAAACGCGGCCCGCGGGCGGGCCGGAAAGAAGAAGATTAGCGCAATCGGCATTCCCTGGGCGAGTTGTTAGAATTCATCGACGTATGACACAATCACTTCCTCCAGGACAAGGGCCGGTCGATCCGCGGGGTGCGTTTGGGATGCCGCCGGGGCCTGGGGGCGGGGCGGGCAGGCCGTGGCCGCCGCCGGGGCCGATGATGTATCCCCCGATGCCGCCGATGCCCCCGCGCCGACGGTTGGGAGCGTGGATTATCGTCATCCTACTCGTGATCGCGCTGGCGATCTCGGTGCTCGTCAACGTGGTGCAATTCGGAGCGGTGATGGCGGGAGCAGCCGGGGAAGTGAAGCAAACCGTCATCTCCGGCGAGGGGCCGGATAAGATCGCGGTGGTGCCGATGGATGGACTCATCGACGACGACAGCGCACAGACCTTCAACAAGGTGCTGAAGGAGGTGGAGAAGGATTCGGCGGTCAAAGCGCTGGTGGTGGAAATCGACACCCCAGGCGGATCGGCGACGGCATCGGATGAGATGTATCACCGGCTCGATCTGTTCAAGAGCGACAAACACGTCCCGG
This sequence comes from uncultured Phycisphaerales bacterium, assembly GCA_963771925.1. Classification (GTDB taxonomy): domain Bacteria; phylum Planctomycetota; class Phycisphaerae; order Tepidisphaerales; family Tepidisphaeraceae; genus PALSA-1353. Next base: position 304,093 of record CAVYVE010000002.1, on the reverse strand, counting down.
TGGTCGTGGCGATGCGCGGGATGGCGACCAGCGGAGGATATTACGTCTCTTGCGCGGCGGATTATATTTTTGCCGAGCCGGGATGTCTGACGGGGAACATCGGCGTGCTGTTTCCGCGGTTCAACGTGAGCAAGTTGTTCGACAAATGGGGCGTGGCGGAGACGACGCTGACGGCGACGGTGAAAGGGCATTCGTATAAGAACGCGGGTTCGATGTTCGAGCCGGAGAATCCGCAGGATGAGGCTTATCTTCAGGGTTTGGTAGACGGCACGTTCGCGCAGTTCAAATCGGTGGTGCAAACGGGCGGAAAGGGAAGCTGAATCGATAAGAGCGGGGACGTGTTCAGCGGCAAGGCGTTCATCGCGCAGGAGGCTCTGGATCGCGGCCTGGTCGACCAGATCGGATATCCGGAAAAGGCGTACGATTATGCGGCCAGTTTGGCGGGAATAACCAATCCATCGGTGGTGCGTTTTACGCCGAATGCGACGCTGCTGCAATTGCTGACGGCGCGGTCGAATATTCAGCAGGGGCGAGACGGGGACTTCGTCGGGAATGGTGAGCATCGACGGGTTCAGCGTGGATGCGCGGGCGGTGGAGAATTTATTTGCATCGCAGACCGCTGCTGCTGTGGCGAGGGAATTGAACTGCGCCGTCGGCGTTGGTTTGCCCTCTTTGCAATCGGGGTCTTGATGGGGGCGGGGGTCGTGTGCGCGGCCACGCCGGATGAGGTTCAAAACGCCATCGATAAGGCGCGAGCAATATCTGTACGCCACGCAAAAGAGGGATTCATGGGAATACATCAAGAGGACGAAGAAGATTGTTTCGCCGGCCCAGGACCGGGGTGGGATGACGGTCACGGCGGTGTACGCCCTGCTGTCGGCGGGAGAGAGTCCGGAGAATCCTAAATTGGCCGCGGCGATCCGGTTTCTGAAGGAGACGGATTTTGACGAGCGTTTACACGCTGGGGATGCGATGCCAGGTCTGGCGCATGCTGCCGCCGGATGACCGAGGTGAAGGCGGCGCTGAGGCGGGATGGGGAGACTGCTCGTGAAGAGGATTTCGCCGGATTCCGGCATGTATCCTGGCGAAAAACCGTGGATGCGTCGCGGCCGGCCCGTATGGAGTGCAGGGGGTATGGGCCTGCTCGCAGGAAGGGATGGAGATTCCGACCAGCTATTGGCAAACGTGGATGCCGGATGGAGAAAGATTCAGCGGGACGATGGAAGTTGGTATTACGGCACATCGCGAGGGGATAAGGCCAGACCTTGCCGATGACGGCGGCGGGGGTGGCGACGCTGTTCACCACGCAGGAAGATTTGACGATGGGGACCAGCCCATCCTGCAAGGGGAACATCAGCGATCCGAATATCGAAAAGGGGCTGGCGTGGATCGGAGACCATTTCAGCGACGTGTTCAAGGGCAAGTACGCCTATTACGCGTCTATACGGACTGGAGGAGATCGGCGCGGCCAGTGGGCGGAAATATTTCGGGAGCACGGATTGGTACGCCCAGGGAGCGGATTTTCTGGTGCGGACGCAGAAGGATGACGGGTCGTGGGAATCGAACGTGCCGGATACGTCCTTCGCCATGTTGTTTCTGAGCCGGGGAAGCGCGCCGGTGGGTTTGAACAAGCTGCAATATTTTGCGTCGGCCGGCGGCGATCGTGGAGGGGAATTGGAACCAGCGGCCGCGCGATCTGGCGAATTTCGACGTCTGGATGGGACGGCAGGTGGAACTGGATCGGCTTCTGAACTGGCAGGTGGTGAACCTGCGGGCGCAGGCGGGCGATCTGCACGATGCGCCGATCCTGTACATCGCCGGCGACAAGGCGCTGGATTTTCCGACGGAAGAAAGCAGAAGCTCAAGATGTTCATCGAGCAGGGCGGAATGATCCTGTTCAACGCGGACTGCGGCAGCACGGAGTTTTCGGATTCGGTGAAACATCTGGCGGCGGAATTGTTTCCGAAGATCGGCGAGTTCCGCGAACTGCCGGCGGATCACTGCATTTTGACGAACGAACAGTTCATGGGCAGGGAGTGGACCGATCCGCCGGTGATTCTGGGGTTCAGCAACGGCGTGCGGGAGCTGATGATCCTGATTCCCAAGGCGGACCCTTCGCGGGCGTGGCAGGCGCAGATGACCAGCTTCGCGGGAAACGATGTTCGAGTTGGGCGCGGATTTGCTGCTGTACGCGTCCGACAAGAAAAATATCCGCGAGAAGGGCGAGACGTACATCGTCGAGCCGAGTTCGCGCATCACGACGACGCGGTCGCTGAAAGTGGCGCGGATCAAATACGACGGCAACTGGGATCCCGGAGCCGGGCGGCTGGTGGCGGCTGGCGGCGGTGATGCACAATCGCGATCAGCTTGATTTGCAGACCGAGCCGGTGATGCTGGGGCCAAATGCCAACCTGAGCGGTTACAAGGTGGCGCATCTCACCGGGACGGGGCATATCAAGCTGGAATTGGACGATTGGCTTCAACTTCACGCGTTCGTGGAGAACGGCGGAACGCTGATCATCGACGCGGCCGGGGGTTCACCAACGTTCGCGCAGGATGTTCGCGCACAGCTTGGGGTCCGCCTACTTTGATGATGCGAATCAGCTCGATCATCCGCTGCGGCCGGGACACGTTTTGTATACCGAGATTGGAAGCAAGATTGACGAGGTGGGCTATCGGGCATACGCACGGCACGTGATTACGGAAGATTTGAAGATTCCGCGGATTCGGGGGATCAAGGTGGGGGATCGGATCGGAGTTTTTTTCAGCGCGGAGGACATCAGCGCGGGATTGGTCGGCGAGCCGGTGGATGGGATCGTGGGATACACCCCGGATTCGGCGACCGCGCTGATGGAGCACATGATCCTGTATGCCGAGAGCGGCGGGCGGCCGACCAATGGAAGCGGGGACAATTGAGGGGGAAGCGGCTTTCATGGTCCTATCTCATCGTGCGAAGATCCTGTTGGCGATTTCCAGCATGGTGCTGGGTGTGATCGCGCTGGCGTATTGGGAGAGAGGGTTCAGCACGCTGCTCACGCACCCGATCGACCTGCAATATCATTGGGTGTGGGAAAAGTACATTTTCAACAAGCAATATCCGCCGGATGTTGTTCGGCGCACGGGGAATTATATGGAACTCCATCCTATCCTTCAGGCCGGAACGATGCACTGATTCCGTCTTTGGAGATTGTGTCGCCTTCGCCTTATCCGCCCTGGACTTTTTTTACGGAGTTTCTGTGGATGCTGCCGAGTTGGATGGCCACGCGCATTTGGTTTGCGACGTGGAATCTCGCGGCCCTGGGATTATTGGTGTGTTGGTCGTTTCACTTGAGGATTGTCAGCGGAGATTGCGCCCAACGATGGTTGATGGCGGCGTCCGTCGCGGCAATCTCCGGCATTTGTACGACGCTGCGCAACGGACAATTCGGAATCGTGGTGGCGGCGTTCGTGCTCGTGGCAATGTTGCTCGAAGAGCACAACAAGCACGCGGCGGCAGGGCTGCTGCTAGGCGCCGCAATGCTGAAGCCAACTCTAGCTATCCCATTTATCATTCCATTTCTCGTGAGAAGGCGTCTTTCCACTTTGGTGACGTTCGGGGCATATCTTGCCGTCGGCACGGTAGCCATCTGGAGCATGACGGGCGCCGGCCGACTGGCCATGTGGAGGGATATGCAATACGCATGGCATTTGGCCGGCATGGGAGGATATGGTCCGGTCGACATGCTGAAGTCAGCGGGCGTCCCAGCGGGACTCGCGAATGGGTTGCCCGCCGCGATTGGCGCCGCGGCGGCCTTGGGCATTTCTTTGTCACGATGGCGGCTTCCGATGCTGCCGCTTTTCGGCGTGTTGTCGGCGGTCGCCCGCCTTTGGGCCTATCACAAGCATTACGACAATATCATTTTGGTATTCCTGCTTGTTGCCTTGGCCGATACGGCTCTCAAGTGCAAGGACTACCTCTCGAAAGCTATTTTCTGATGGTGGGACTGAGCTTGTGGTTACCGGCAACGGCTACCGAGTTCGCCTTGTTTCGCGGGTTCCAGATGATCGCTTGGATTGTGGGCCCGATTGTTCTTTTTATCGAAACGAAAACCCCGGGCCAGCGTGTCGTCCGGCCGACCGCCGGCCGGACGACACTGCCCGTGGGAACCAACCGCGCTCCATGAATTTTTGAGTGACTCGCTCAGTCACTCATAACCGTCAACACGACGATTACTGGGAACCGCTAAAACAAAGCCGATGCCAAAAAGGGCCTGCGACGAAAAGGCGCTCTGAAATGCAGTTTTGGGCTGAAAAACGGGGTTGCCCAGCATCCGTCGAGGAATTGGCTCGGATGTGGTTAGTTATTTGTTCATCAGTCGGGGCGTGGAAGCCTGCAAAACGCGCAGTTGGCGGGCATCTCCGAGATCGCGGCTTTACATTTGGAGGCCAGTGATTAAGACTCTCATGAACCAATGACCGAACCTTGGGCGCTCTTCGGATGGGGCCGGTGGATCCTTCTGGTTCCCGGAGCGGTGTTCCTTTACATCGCATCGTGGTCAGGGGCCCAAGCGCTCACCGGCGCCACGGCCAGCCCAGGCCGGCGGGCGTTGGGACATTGGATTCCCATCGCGGCGGCGGCGCTGGTCGCGATGGCCATGCGGCGAGCGGATTTGGCGGTTGCCCTCATCTTCGCCACCAGCGTGGGTTGCTTGTCGTTGTTCGTCGGCTCGATTGCGATTGTTTGCCCCAATGCCGAAGTGCCGGCGACGTTGCGGCGGGTGTGGCCGTTCGCACTGCCGGCGGCGCTGCTCGTGCTTCTGGTGGGGTTTGCCGGGGAATTGACCTGGATACATGGATTGGCGCTGCTGATCGAGGGATTCGTCCTGCTGCTGGCGTGGCGGGAGTTGAGCGTCGAAGGAGAAGCGGCCGATGCCGGCGAGGGGAAGGCCGAGCCACCGGCCCAGCGGCGATTGCGCAAGGCGAATCTGGTTCTGAGCGTTTGTCTGGCATTGCTTGGGTCGGTGGCGGCGCTTTTGGGAGTGCAGCGCCTCGGCCGCAATACGCCGGAGATTTCGGATACGGCAATCGTGGCGGCGATTTTCGGACCGCTGCTGGTGTTGCCGATGTTGACCGGAGGAGCGGCGCTGGCGCAGAAGAAAAATCTCGCCTGGGCGGCGACGACGTCGGCCGTGGGAGTCGTGCTGCTGAATCTGTGCCTGCTGTTGCCGGCGATCGTTCTCCTGTGGTATCCGATCAGTGCGGTGCATCGCAATGCTTCGGGATTTTTTCATCTGGGGCTGCGCCCGCTGGGAACGGTGTCGCCGATGCCGTTTCCCTGGGCGACGTGGCGCGTGGATAACGTGCTGCTGGTGTTGTTGTCGTTCATTTTGCTTCCGGTTTCGATGGGACGCTGGCGGCTGGGAAAGGCGGAAGGGATTACGCTGATCGCGTTGTACGGCGTGTACGTGCTGATGGAGGCGGCGGGGACGATGCGGTCTTGAGGTTGACGGCGGCTATTGGCTAGGATGTTTGCCATGAACGTGGACGTTTCAAATATTCGGATCGAAAAAAAGCCGGTCGAAGGGGAGATGGTTGACGTGATGGGCGGCTTTGGGCGATGGGAAGTGAAGGTTCACGATCATGGGCTGGTGGCGTTGTGCGACGTGATGCCGCGGATGGCGCCGGTGGGCAAGACGGCTGATTTCGCGATCGTGCAGGCGGCGCGCGTGTCGTATGGCGAGGGGACCAAGCAGGTCAATGAAGATCGGGGATTGATCCGCTATTTGGCGCGGCATCGTCACACGACCCCGTTCGAAATGGTGGAATTCAAGTTCCATCACGTGATGCCGATCTTCGTGGCCCGGCAATGGATTCGCCATCGGACGGCCAACGTGAACGAATATTCCGCAAGATATTCCGTGGTGAAGGACCGGTTCTACAAGCCGAATGTGCAGAGCGTGCGCAAGCAGAGCGCCGTGAATCGCCAGGGCGGGGAGGAACTGATCGACGAGATGACGGCGCGGGAATTCCGCGAATATCTGGACAGGGCCGAGGCGGCGTACGCGGATTATGAGAAGCTGCTGGACAAGGGCGTTTCGCGGGAGTTGGCGCGGATCGGGCTGCCGGTGAATGTGTATACGGAATGGTATTGGAAGTGCGATCTGCACAATCTGATGCATTTTTTGTCGCTGCGGATGGATGCGCATGCGCAGCAGGAGATTCGGGATTATGCGACGGCGATGTTCGCGTTGATCCAGCCGATCGTGCCGATCGCCGCCGAGGCGTTTTTGGATTATCAGCTTGGCGCGGTGCATCTGTCGCGGCTGGAGGTGGAGGCGATCCGGTCGGGCGAGCCGCTCAAAACCGACAACAAGCGCGAGAACGCCGAGTGGGATCAGAAGAGGAAGGAATTGGGACTGTAGATGCCGATCAACAGAGATAACGAGGATGGCTGGCGGGTTTTTCGGATCATGGCGGAATTCGTCGAGGGGTTTGAGACCATGTCGCGCGTGGGCAAGGCGGTCTCGATCTTCGGCAGCGCGCGGACCAAGCCGGATGATCCATATTACAAGGCGGCGGAGAAAACCGGACGGCTGCTGGTGAAAGCGGGGTACGCCGTGATCACCGGCGGGGGACCGGGAATCATGGAGGCGGCCAACCGCGGCGCGCACGAGGCGCCGGGACCAGCGTGGGCCTGAACATCTCCCTGCCGCAAGAGCAGGAGAGCAATCGTTACGTCAACGTTGCCATGGATTTTCACTATTTCTATGCGCGAAGGTGATGTTCGTGAAATATGCGTCGGCGTTTATTTGCTTTCCGGGCGGGTTTGGGACGCTGGATGAATGCTTCGAGACGCTGACGCTGATTCAGACCCTGAAGATACAGGCGTTTCCGGTGATTCTGTTCGGGACGAAGTATTGGACGGGGTTGGTGGAATGGATGCGCAAGCAGCTTTCGCCGCGGTTCATCGATCCGGAGGACACGGACATTTTCCGGATCGTGGATCGGCCCAGGGACGTGGTGGCGATCGTGAAGGAAGGGCAGAAGCACGGTTGGTGGCATCCGCGGGGCCGCAAGCAGAAGGAGATCGAGGCGTTGGAAGCGAAGAAGAAGCACCCGTTGGTCGAATCGGAGGCGAACGCGACGGGCGAAGGGACGCGCTACGGCGTGCGGCCCCGCCGAGCCAGCAAGAAACACGCCGCGGTGGGGAGGAAGCCGACGCAATAAGAATCGGTCGCCGAAGGCGGGCCGGCTAAAAAGACCCGCGCCAAACTCAAGCGATGCACCCTTCCAACGCACGCGTTTGACGCGACCGGGGGTCGTCCTTACCATCCTTTTCCCGGCTTTCGAAACGGCTTTTTTGTCGAATTAGCCCCCCAGCGATTATGCCGGACAAGGAACGTTTCGGCATGTTCGCCATCGTCAGCGATATTCACGCCAATCTGGAAGCGTTCACGACCGTGCTGGCGGAGATCGATCGGCGCGGGATTCAGCATATTGTCTGCCTGGGGGATATCGTCGGCTACGGGCCGAATCCGATGGAATGCCTGGACCTGGTCGCCAGCCGGTGCCGGGCGGCCTTGATGGGAAATCACGATTTCGCGGTTTTCTATGAGCCATTCAATTTCAACCAGGGCGCCGAGCAGGCGTGTTACTGGACGCGGCAATGTTTCGAGGACGATCCCGATCCGCAGCGGCGGGCGAATCGATGGAAATTTCTGGGCAATCTTCCGGTGCGGCTTCGGACCAACGATTTCGTGGCCGTGCACGCGTCGCCGCGGCGGCCGATCAATGAATACATTTTCCCGGACGACATTTACACCAATCCGGGAAAATTCGTGAGCATTTTCGAGCGGTTCGAGCGGCTCTGCTTCGTGGGGCACACGCACGTGCCGGGGGTTTTTCTGGAAGGGCCGGATTTTTATTAGTCCGGATGAGCTGGATTACAAATTTGAACTGACGGAAGAGAAGGCGATCATCAACGTGGGTTCCGTCGGCCAGCCGCGCGATCGCGATCCCCGGACCAGTTTTGTGGTGGTGACCGATACCCACATCGAGTTCGTCCGCCTGGTTTACGATGTGGACACCACCGTCAAAAAAGTGGAGGCGATCGAATGAACTGGACAATTTTCTGGGAACCCGGCTGTTGGATGGAAGATGAGATGCCCCGGAGAATTTCATGGACAATAAGAAGACAGTCATAGGGATGGCGGCGCTGTTTGCGCTTTGCATGGGCTATTGGTTTTTCCTGGTCCGTTACGTTTATCCGAAGCATCCGAACTGGGATTATGCGGGGACGCTGAATCAACCGCATGACGGAGCAGATTCCTCAACGCAGCCCAGCACGGAGCCGGCTGGCGACGCGGCAACTTCACCGGGGTCGTCCATCGGCGCGGCGCCGCCCCTCGCTGCTCGTCGCGGCAACGCAGCCCAAGAGGACGCCCACCATCATCGGATCCGAAGAGCCGAACGATCCGACTTATGGGCTTGGGGTTGCAGATCGACCCGCGCGGAGCGGCGCTGGATCAGGTCACGATCAATTCCTACAAGAATGTGGACGCCGATGGCCTGTACGTTTTTCAGCAGCCCTACGAAGATGTCCCGGATCAGCTGCCGCTGGCGACGCAAAGCGTCGTCATCGACGGTCGCAGCGCCGATTTGAGTTCCTCCAATTGGCGGCTGGAGCCGGGATCGACGAACACCACGGCGACGTACGGGGTGGAAGTCACGGGGCCGGACCATGTTCCGCTGCTGCACATCAGCAAAACGTACCAGGTGCGGCAACGCGGCCCCGAGAGCAATCAGGACAACACGTCCGCGGGTTACGAAGTCGACATCACGTACCATCTGAAAAATGCTGACGACGCGGTCCGCTGAAGGATGTTCGCGTGGAATTCGCCGGCCCGACGATGCCGCCGCGCGAGCTGGAACGCTCGGACGACCGGCAACTCGTCGCGGGATATGACAAGGGGGACAAGGCGGTCGACGTCACCCGCGATTATCTCAGCGAGTTCAAGCCCAGTCGCCGCAAAAGAACCTGTCGGTCTACAAGGGACACAAATTCTTGTGGGTCGGGCATGTCGAGCAATTATTTCAGCGCGATCGTTCAGCCGGAAAACGAGGGGCAGATCGACAAGGTGCAAGCTGCACTGCCTGAATCCCGATGCGGAATCCGAACGACCGCGAGGCGGTGCTGGATTTCCAGACGGCCGATGTGTCGCTCGCGGCCGGGTCGTCGGTGGATGTGCCGCTGAAGGTATTTTTCGGGCCCAAGGAACGCGATCTGCTGGAAGGGGATTATTTCGGCGAATTTCCCCGCGACTACAGCCAGCTTCTGGCAACCTCCGGCAGCATGTGCGGCATCTGGCGCTTCCATGGCTGGTGGATCGGCTGGTCGATCTGCTGCGGATTTTCCATTTCTTCCTGCGCGATTGGGGATTGTCCATCATCGCGCTGGTGGTGCTGGTTCGGGCGATTTTGCATCCCATCACCAAGCACTCCCAGGTCTCCATGCTCAAGCTGCAAAAAATGGGACCGGAGTTGGAGCGGCTCAAGAAGAAATATGGCGACGACAAGGAAGCCCTGGCCAAGGCCCAGATGGAGATGCACAAGGAAATGGGCATCACGCCGTTCCTGGGATGCCTGCCCATGTTCCTGCAAATGCCGATCTGGATCGCGCTCTATTCCGCGTTGCAAAACGACATCGCGCTGCGTCAGGCGCCATTTTTGTGGGGGCTCACCTGGATTCACGACCTGGCTCGCCCGACCGGCTGATCTCGCTGGGACCAGCATCCGTTCACGGTGCCGATCCTCGGCATGAAGATCGTCTCGCTGAACGTGCTGCCGCTGATCGTGGCGGTCGTGATGTTCCTCCAGCAGAAATTCAGCCCCAGCCGCCGACGCATGACACAAAGAGCAGGAATCGCAGCAGAAAATGATGCGATATATGTCGCTGGCGTTTTCGCTGTTCTTCTATTGGATGCCGAGCGGATTGAACCTGTACATCCTGACCAGTTCGACGATCGCGATTTTCGAGAGCAAAATCATCCGCAGACACATCAAGGAGCGCGAGGAGCGGGACAAGGCCAACAAGGTGATCGTGGACGTGAAGCCGACGCGGCAGGGAAAGCAGAGCAAGAAGCAGGGGCCGGCGGAATCGAAAAGCGGATGCCTCGGCGGATGGTGGTCAAATCTGCAGCAAAAAGCCGAGGACCTTCGCCGCGACGCGGAGAAGAAGAAGCGGAGAAGAAGGGGAGAAGATGGTGGCTAGTGATTGGTGAAGAATGATCCACGCATTTGCTAACCACTAATCACTAACCACTAACCACTCATGCTTCTGGACGACACGATGGTCGCAATCAGTTCGGCCACGGGGCGGGCCGCGAGAATGATATTGCGCATCAGTGGACCGGAGAGCCGCAAAATCGCGACCCAGTTGGGCGTTGAAATCGTGGGAATTCTGCCGAGCGCGTCGCGGCATCAATTGCGTTTCGCGGGGCTGGCTTGTCCGGGCTGGGTGTACGCGTTCGCGGGGCCGCGGAGTTATACGGGACAGGATTTAATCGAACTGCACATTCCGGGAAATCCGTCGCTGGCGCGGATGCTCATGGATTGGATCGTAAGCCTCGGCGCCCGGATCGCCGAGCCGGGGGAATTCACGGCCCGAGCTTATTTCAACGGCAAGCTGGACCTGGCCCAGGCCGAGGGCGTCGCGGCGACGGTCTCGGCCCAAAGCCGCCAACATCTTGCGGCGGCGCGGCAACTCATGGCGGGAGAATTGGCGCGGCGGCTCCGGCCGGCGATGGATTCGCTTGCCGACACGCTGGCGCTCGTGGAAGCGGGCATCGACTTTTCGGATGAGGGGATTCAGTTCCTTTCGCCGGCGGACTTGGATCATCGGATCGGAGCGATTCTGGAACAACTGGAATCGCTCGTTGCCGAAAGCGGGCGGTTCGAGAAGCTGACGCATGAGCCGACGATTGTGCTGGCCGGGCGGCCCAGCGCGGGCAAGAGCACGCTGACGAATGCCCTGGCGGGGCGAAGCCGCTCGATCGTATCGCCGACGCCGGGGACGACGCGGGATGCGCTGTCGGTGGAAATCGCGTTGGCCCGCGGCGTCGTTCGGCTGGTGGATGTCGCGGGGCTCGACGATTCGCGCCCGCACGAACAATCGCCGGTCCATCGGGATATCCAGACGCGGATGCAGGAGATGGCCGGCCGGGCCATCGAACAGGCGGACGTGCTCGTGCGGGTGCGTGATTCGACGGATCAGCGTCCGGAGGTGGATTTGCCGCGGGCGGCGGATTTGCGGGTGAGGTCAAAGGCCGATTTGCTGCCGCAAATACCGCACGATTCGGGACCGCTGTTTGTCAGCGCGTTAACCGGATTGGGAATGAATGCGCTGCGCGAGGCCCTGGACCGCGCGGCGTTCCGTTCGGATGCCGGCGGCGCAAGCGTGGCCCTGACGGCCCGGCATTTGGGGTGTCTCGACGAAGCCATGTCGGGGCTGCGCCGGGCGCGGGACGTTGGCGGTTCCATGGAATTGCCGGCGGCGGAGTTGCGCGGGGCTTTGGATGAATTGGGACAGGTCCTCGGCGTGGTGACACCGGACGATATTCTGGGCAAGATCTTCTCCAAATTCTGTGTCGGGAAATGAGTTGTCATATTGGCTTGCACACGGCGCTTGATCGTGTGAGGATCATTGATCCATGAAAATCATCCGCCCCGTGATCTTCACAATTCTCGGGATCGTCGCGGCAATATTTCTTATTTTGGGATCGCACCAGGAAGAGGCGGTTGCGCGACCGGGCGTTACCGTGGTCGAATATTGGGAGAAATGGGTCGGGCCCGAAGAAATGCAGATGCGGGTCATCGTCGATGACTTCAACAACACCGTTGGCCGGCAGAAGGGAATCTACGTTCATTACATGTCGATGACGGACATCGATCAGAAGACCCTGATTTCGATCGCGGCCGGCGTGCCGCCGGACATCGCCGGGACATGGGACAACCAGATCGCGCAGTATGCGTCGCTGGGGGCCGTCGAGCCGCTGGACGATCTGGCGGCGGCTTACGGCATCACCAAGGATTATTATCTGCCGGTGTATTGGCGGGGTTGCCATTACAACGGGCATCTGTATGCGCTAGTCAGCACGCCGGGCGTGGTGGCCCTTTTGTACAACAAGCAGATTTTCCAGCAGTGCGCGGCCGAGTTGCGCGGCAGGGGCTGGATCCCAACCGGCCGCCTCGAACGCTGGACGAATTCGACCGATACGCCGCGGTGTTCGACATAAAAAGTTCCGACGGCCAGCTTCGGCGCGTGGGGTATTTGCCGATGCAGAGTTGGTACGTGCCGCAGCTCTCGTTCTGGTTTGGCGGGAATATTTTCGATCCGGTGCAGCATAAGCTGACGCTGGATTCGCCGGCGACCCTGCACGCGTATCAGTGGATTCAAAGTTACGCGAAGCGGCTCGGCGGACAGGCGCTGCTGGATTTCCAGAACAGCCTGGGGAACATATTTGATTCTCCGCAAAACCCGTTTCTGACGGGAAATCTGGTGATGGAGCAGCAGGGTCCGTGGATGGCCAATTACATTCGCCATCTGAAGCCGTCGATGAGCGAGGTATTGTGTCCGACCAGCGAGGAATGGAAGTTGCCGGATCGCACGGCCAATTACGCCTGGGGCGTGGCGCCGTTTCCCTCGGCGGTGCCGGGGCTGAAAGATGTCAGCTACAACCCCTTCGACGCGCTGATGATTCCCGTCGGGGCGCGGCACAAGGCCGCTGCGTTCGAATTCATGGCGTATGTCGAATCGGCAGGACGTGGCGGAAAAGCTCTGCTCGATGCACTGCAAGAATTGCCAGTTGCGTCATGTGAGCCAGGCGTTTTTGAAACATCATCCGAATCCTTACATCGAAGTCTTTCAGAATTTGGCCGCCAGTCCCAACGCGCATGTGCGTGCCGGCGTGCCCGATCTGGCCGGAGGTGATGAAGGAGCTGACTGACACGGGACAGGCGGTGACGCTGGGCGAGGATCCCGCCAGGTCGCTGCGTCTTGCCCAGCGGCGGATGCAGAGCCAGTATGATCGGTTTCTGATCCTGGAGCGCGAGCGCCAGCGGCTTGGAATCGACTGATTCATGACGCGAGAGGAGCGGCAAAACTTCTTCAAGGGCATGGCCTTTCTGTCCCCGTGGATCGTGGGCTTCGCGGTGTTCACCGCGATCCCGGTCGGTTTGTCGTTCTATTACAGCTTTTGCGATTATTCGCTGACCGTCGAGCGGCGGCGCCGCTCTGGATCGGGCTGGAAAATTACCGGCAACTGATCCACGACGCGCTGTTCTGGAAATCGCTCGGAAACACGCTGTATTACGCGGCGATGGCGCTGCCGGCGGGGTTGCTCGTGTCGTTGGGGTTGGCGCTGATGCTCAACGCCAACATCCGCGGCCAATCGGTTTATCGGGCGATCATTTTCCTTCCGTCGCTGGTTCCGGCCATCGCCGCGGCGATGATCTGGCTGTGGATGTACAACACGCAGTTCGGGCTGTTCAATTACCTGTTGGGAATACTGCATCTTCCGCCGGTGGGATGGCTCGGGGAGAGGATGGCGATGCCGGCGCTGGCGCTGATGAGCCTTTGGGGCGTGGGGAATACGGTGATCATTTATCTGGCGGGATTGCAGGACGTGCCGCGCGAGCTGCTCGAGGCGGCCGAGATCGACGGGGCGGGCACGTGGCGGCGGATGATGTCGGTCACGTTGCCGTTCCTGACGCCGGTGATTTTCTTCAACCTGGTCATGGGCATCATCGGAACGTTTTCGGTTTTCACGATTCCGTACATCATGACGCAGGGCGGCCCGAACAACGCGACGTATTTCTTCACGTACTTCAATTACGACCAGGCGTTCAAATTCCTGCACATGGGTTACGCCAGCGCGATCGCGTGGATTCAACTGGCCATCACGCTGGCGCTGACGGGGATCGCGTTCTGGTCGGCCAAGAAATGGGTGCATTACGGATGAGCGGGAAAGCGCCCCATCGCAAGTCGTACGCGGGCCGGCTGCACAGCCCGTGGGGCGCCGCGTCGATCCATCTGGGCCTGATCTGCGTCTGCATCGGATACCTCCTGCCGTTCGCGTGGATGGTGTCCACGAGCTTAAAAACGCTGGCGCACACCAGCGACATTCCGCCGACGTTCATTCCGCATCCCTGGCAGCCCCAGAATTACGTGAAAGTTTTTACGCATCCCACCTTCCATGCGGTGCTCTTCACGCGGAACACGCTGATCATCGCGATCCTGTCGGTGGTGGGGACGACGTTTTCCAGCGCCATCGTGGCGTATGGATTTGCGCGGATACCGTTTCGCGGGCGCGGGGTTTTGTTCGCCATCATGCTGGCGACCATCATGATCCCGTTCCCCGTGGTGATGGTTTCGGTCTTCCGCATTTTCCGGTGGATGGACGTTCACACCGCGGCTTGGCTGGGGCCGAATAATCCGCTCCAAATGCTGGGGACGTTCAAGCCGCTGTGGATCCCGGCCTGGTTCGGATCGGCGTTCAATATCTTCCTGCTGCGGCAGTTTTTTATGACGCTGCCCAAGGAATTGTCGGAGGCGGCGAAGATCGACGGATGCTCGGAATGGGGCATTTTTTGGCGGGTGATTTTGCCGCTGGCCAAGCCGGCGCTGGCGGTCGTCGCGCTGTTCGCGTTCATGTACGTGTGGAACGATTTTCTCGGCCCGCTGGTTTACATCCAGCGTCCGGACCAGTACACGCTGGCCCTGGGGTTGGAGGCGTTTCAAAACAAGCTGGGCGGAACCGACTGGACGCTGCTGATGGCGGCGTCGGTCCTGGTCTGTATGCCGATGCTGATTTTGTTCTTCCTGACGCAGCGGACGTTCATTGAGGGGATCGCGACGACGGGGGGAAAATAGTGTTTGGATCGCATCTTTCGGTCGCCGGCGGACTTCATCTTGCACTGCTGGAAGCCGAGCGGCTGAACTGCGAAACGGTTCAGATTTTCACCAAGAACCAGCAGCAGTGGAAGTGCAAGCCGCTGACGGCCGAGGCGATCGCACTTTGGAAAAGCCATTGCCGCCGGCTCAAATTCCGCCGTACCGTCAGTCACGACAGTTATCTGATTAACCTTGCGTCGCCGGACGAGAGGCTGTGGCATGCCAGCATCGAACTGTTCAGCGATGAGATTTCCCGGTGCGCGCTGTTGGGGATTCCATATCTGGTGACGCATCCGGGTGCGCACGTTGGAAGCGGGAAGGAAGCAGGCCTGAGCCGGGTGGCGGCCGGGCTGGATCGGGCTTATGCGGCCGCCGGGGATGCGAAAGTCGTCACGTGTCTGGAAATCACGGCGGGGCAAGGAAGTTCGCTGGGGTACAAACTGGAGCATCTGGCGGAAATTATTTCGCGGTCGAAAGAGCAGCGGCGATTTGGGGTGTGTCTCGATACGGCGCACCTTTTCGCGGCCGGCTACGATTTTCGCGGTCGGCGATATGCGAAATTCCGCAAGGATTTAGATGCGATCGTTGGAATCAGCCGGGTGAAGGTTTTGCATCTGAACGATTCGAAGAAGGACCTCGGCAGCCGGGTCGATCGGCACGAGCACATCGGATTCGGGAAGATCGGGAAAGCGGGGTTCATTCCATTTGTACGGGACGAGGCGTTTTTGGAAACGCCCAAGATTTTGGAAACCCCGAAGGACAAGCACCCGTCCGGGCGTCCGTGGGACGAAGTGAATCTCCAAACGCTGCGCTCGATGCTCGCGTAAAATTCATTACACTGTTGATATGCCGAGCGCTGCCGAACAGAAAATCAAAAAGCTTCGACAGGAGTTGGAGCATCACAATTATCTCTACTACGTCGAGGGCAAGCCGGCGATCAGCGATCGGGAATTCGACCGGCTGATGCGCGAGTTGATCGAGTTGGAGAACGCACATCCGGACCTAGTCACGGCCGATTCGCCGTCGCAGCGGGTGGGGGGGCAGCCGGTGGAGGGATTCAAGACCGTCGAGCACACCGTGCCGATGATGAGCATCGACAATACGTATGACGAGTCGGAGGTGAGGGCATTCGATGCGCGGGTGCGAAAGGGGCTGGGGGACGGGGAAAAGATTGAATATGTGCTGGAGCCGAAGGTGGACGGAGTGGCGGCGACGCTGCGGTACGAGGACGGCGCGCTCGTGCTGGCAGCGACGCGCGGGGATGGCCGGCGCGGCGACGACATCACCGTGAACGCGCGGACGATTCGATCCATTCCGCTGCGTCTGCATGGGGACCGGGACATGCCGGGGATTTTGGAAGTTCGGGGCGAAATTTACATGTCCACCGCCGTGTTTCAGCAATTGAACAAGCAGCGCGAAGCGGCCGGGGAAGAGATCTACAAGAATCCGCGCAACCTGGCGGTTGGGGCGTTGAAGCAGCTTGATCCGAAAGTGACCGCGTCGCGAAGCCTGCGGTTCGTCGCCCACGGGCTGGGGCAGGTCGAGCCGATGAAAATGCACAGCTATTGGGAATGTTTGAAGATTCTAAAGCGCTGGCATCTGCCGGTGGGAGAGCATTTGACGCGGGCGAAATCCGTCGACGAGGTGATCGCGGCCATCCGGGATTTTGCGGAGATTCGCGGGAAGCTGGCGTATCAGACCGACGGAATGGTCGTGAAAGTGGATTCGTTCGAGCAGCGTGATCGGCTGGGGGCGACGAGCAAAGCGCCGCGCTGGGTGATCGCGTTCAAATATGCGGCCGAGCAAATCCAGACGGTTTTGCGCGAAGTGGAATGGCAGGTCGGCAAGGGAGGGACGCTGACGCCGGTGGCGCGGCTCGAGCCGGTCTTCCTCGCCGGGACGACGGTTCAGAACGCCAGCCTGCACAACATTGATCAGATCAGGAAATTGGATTTGCATCTTGGCGACACGGTGGTGGTGGAGAAGGCGGGGGAGGTGATTCCGTACGTGCGGCAAGCGGTGCCCGAGAAGCGGCCGAAGGGGGCCAAGCCGATCGACCCGCCGACGCGGTGCCCGTCGTGCGGGTCGCTGACGGAGCGCGAACCTGACAAGCCGGCTATCCGTTGTGTGAATCCAGTCTGCCCGGCCCAACGCCTTGAGCGACTTATCTGGTTTGCCGGTCGAGGACAAATGGACATCGAGGGCTTGGGAAACGAACTCATAGAGCAGCTGGTGGCAAGGGGAAAGCTTGGGGGATTTGGCGACTTTTTTGATTTGCAGCTTGAGGATATTGCGAACATCACGCGCGAGGTGATCCACCGCAAAAAGAAAGTGATGCAGCGGGTAGGCGACAAGGTCGCGGCCAAAATCATAGAATCGATTGAGGTTGCAAAATCTCGCGGCCTTGCTCGTGTACTCGCGGGGATCGGGATTGCCCACGTCGGTGCGAAGATTGCCAGGGATCTAGCGGTATGGGCAGGTGACATAGACCGCCTTATGAAGGCGACACCGCTAGAAATCCGGAATGCTATTGCGGGCCCAGAAGTGCCGGTGCCCGAGGGTCTTTCCAGGAGTGCCGCCAAAACCGCGGAACAGATCTATGCCAAGACGAGGCACGTAGCTCACCTATCTGATGCGCCGCTCTTCAGAAAGGCTGAACACTTCGCGAGTGAGCAACGGGACACCGGGAGGTTTTTGGAAGAGCACAAATCGCAGTTGCGTCTTGGCACCAAAGGCAACGCCCCATGGATTTTGCAGCTTGCGGCAATCTTTCCCACAGTTGACGATCTGCGTTCCGCGAGCCAGAACCAACTTCATGAAGGAATCGTTTCGGGTGTCGTTGCTAGTTCGGTTTATCAGTTCATGCGCTCTGCAACCGCTTCCGAAATCTTCAGGGGATTGAAAAAGAGGCATGTTAAACTACGCAAAGCGCCCGTACCGAAAAGCGCATCGTTTTTTACTGGGAAGAAAGTCGTCATTACGGGGAGCTTTACCTCGTTCGCGCGTCCAGAGCTAACCATCCGGCTTATCGAACTCGGTGCCACTATCACCGGAGCCGTTTCCGAGAATACCGACTTGCTGCTGGCTGGCGCTGACCCCGGCTCCAAATTGGCGAAGGCCAGGGAGCTAGGAACCACAATCTGGACCGAAGAGCAGTTATTGGATAAGCTTCGTCCCGCAATTTGAGGGTATGCCAGCAGAACTCGACGAAAATGGGCAGCCGACTAACCGGGCTTTTGGCTGGCAGCGGTTAAAGGACAGCCGCTTTGACGAGTTAATCGGCCTGTGCCGCGGTATTCTTGCGGATGGGGTCATAGTCAGCGAAGAAGCACGCTACCTCCGTGATTGGCTTGAACGTAATCCTCCCGTTCGAACCCGCGACGAAGGGAAGCAATTATATAGTCTTCTCTTACACGCGTTTAGGGGCGGAGGCGCTAGAGGCGTGCGCTGAAACACAGCTTGTTGACCTAATCGTGAAGATTGTTGGCGGGACTCCGCGCGACAAAGCAGACGCGAGTTTTTCCAGTACATTGCCGTTGGACGATCCCCAGCCTTCTGTCTGTTTTCCCGGCAAGAGCTTTTGTTTCACGGGAAAGTTTAAGTTTGGTGGCCGCACCATGTGCCAAAATGCCGTCATAAAAGTCGGCGGCATCATACACGGCGTGCCAAAGCGCAGAGACAAGCTTCCTCGTCATCGGTGAGATCGGAAGCCGCGACTGGGTTCACTCAAATAGCGGGCGAAAAATTGAGCGGGCGGTAGAGTTGCGAACCTCGAGTTCGGGGATTGCAATTATTAGCGAACAGACCTGGCACGTATCGCTGGAAGGATGTGTGTAGAAAAAATTCCGCGGAGACTGCCAAGTTTCACAGGAGCCAGGTAAGGGGTGTGACTGGCTCTGTCTCGATCCTCGTCTTTCGCAGTATATCGCAAAGCCCATCGCTCTGTTTTCCAAGGATTCTCGCGACCGGCCATAGTAGCATTTCACCAAAACATAAGGGTCGAGACAGAGCCAGTAATATCGCTTTATTGGTCTTGAGGGACCGCATTCAATGTTCACAAATCGCCCCTCACCCTATCCTTCTCCCCGGATTGCCGGGGCGAGGGAACCAAAGGGCCGATCATGCCGCCTGGCCTGATGGAGCAAGCGTTTCCACGTGAGCGATATGCAAATAAGAGAGAAACTCCCACCGATCCGACGGGCCGCCATCGGGGTCTGGCAGAACAATCAGCATGGCGCTCTTGCCAAGACTCGCCATTTCCGGATGACGAACTTCAAACACCGCTCCGCTGCTCATCGTGATCCGCATGGGTTCAAAGGGTCGGCGGTTCAACATGGTCCTGAGTGCTTCGAGCGTCATGCAAGATATTATATTGTGGAAGAGGGCTGATGACCATTCTTTGCGGGTGCAATTCCCAGGGCCAATAGTTGAGCGATAGTGCCGGGGAGATCAGTTAGCACGATCTCGCCGCTGCCCACGAGGCATTTGGCGGGGGCGGACGGTAGTGGTGACCGGCAGTTTACCGCGATTCAACCGTCACGAGATCGCGCATCCAATCGCCAGCTTTGGCGGGCGAGCCGCCGGCAGCGTCAGCCGCAAAACCAGTTTTGTGGTCGCGGGCGACGATGCCGGCAGCAAGCTGGCCAAGGCGCGGGAATTAGGCATCGAGGTCCTCAGCGAGGACCAGTTCCTCAAAAAGATCGGCCGAGGCGACTGACGTTACAGCGGCTGATAGTTGAACTTCTGGCCGCCGACGGAGGCTTCGGTCATGAGACCGCCATTGACGTTGATGAAGACGCTCATGCCGTGATCCCATTTGACATCGGCGCCGGCACCCGCCTTGGCGGCGACGGCCGAGGCATCGGCGGCAAAGGTTAGCTGGCTCGACTGAAATTGCTGCAGCGCTTCGGGGGTCTGGAAGACGATCAGTTCGGCGTAGGTCTCGCCGCCGATGGACACGCCGACCGTGGCTTGGGTCATGTCGGCGTAACCGACCCGGTCGCCCTTCTGATAGACTTCGCCTTGGCCGTAAGCCCCGCCGACGCCGACGGCGCCTTTGCCGATTGACGGGAAGATGGCATAGCCATAGGAATTGCGCAGGACGTTATCTAGGCTGGGGTCCTGGGTCTTGAAATCGTTGAGAGCGGTCTGGGCATCGTTATGAAGTTGAGTCCGGTCGGGTCCGGTCTCGGGGGCCGTCGAACATCCGCTCAGAAGCAGCGCGGCCGCGCCAAAGGCGGCCAGAAGGAAGGTTGGAAACCGCATGGGTGTCCTCCATTTCAGGTTAGATGGCAAAAGTCGGCCGGATCAACATCCGACACATTCATGGCAAGCTTAGCAGCCGCGCTAAAAATGCAATATGGGGAAAATTTTGTCAGAGGCCGGTGGGGCGCGTAGTGGGAATTGCGGGGCTGGGATTCCAGCGATCGGGGCCTACGAGCGTCAGTTGTCCGGTGATTCGCATCAAATCGAGATAATAAATCGTGCGGGAAAAATCCTCGCTGGCGTAATTCAACTGCGCGTCCAGCAGCGTGACCTGCGCGGTCAGGACATCCAGCGGGATCGCCAATTGGTTGCGCACCAATTGTTCAGACTGGTTGAGGGCGTCGTTGGCGGCCGTGACCTCCTCCTGGAAATTGACGAGCAGCTTCTGGGAGGCGATCAGATTGTCGTAAGCGATCTGAACGTCGCGGTCGATCTGGCGGCGAAGCTCAGCCTGGTACAGGGCTTCCTGGCGCAAATGCGACCAAGCCTGGCGGACGTCCGCTTCGATGATTCCGGCGGAGAAAATCGGCAGATTAGCGATGAGAATCGCGTCCCATTTGCTGGCTTGGGAGAAATACTCGCGGTAAAGAAAGCCCGCGACGTTGATGCTGACGGATGGATAATACTGGGCGATGGCGGCATCGACGGCATATTTGGCGGCTCGCACGGAGGCGTCGGCGGCGAGCAAGTCCTGGCGAGTCGCCGCCGCACAGGCGCGGAATTCATCCATTGACGGAATGGCTTTGGGGACGGACACGTTATCGATCAGGGGGCCGTCAACCTCGCTCACTCCGATGAGAAACGCCAGTGTGTGCCGGCCGTTGCGCACGTCATTTTTGGCTTGTGTGAGGGTCGCCTCGGTTGCCGCGACCTCGGCCTCCGTCTGCGATACCTCCAGGGCTAAGGCCAGATGGTTTTGGAAGCGGCTCCGGGCATCGACAAGCCGGGCTTGCTGGAGTTTCAGTGAATCCTCAAGCACCACAACCTGCCGCTCGGAGGTGAGAATCTGGTAGTAAGTCTGCGCGACTTGCAGCAAGAGCGTGGCCTGGGCGTCGATGAGCAATTGGCGCTGCTGGACGATCGTCTGTTCGGTGCTGAGGAGGTTTGGATAAGAAACGAAACTGAGGTTCATATTGCCGACGACCGGGGCCTGGCCTTGCTGCCAGGTCCGGCCATCAAGACGGAATCCATTTGATGCGGCGGATTCCTGCGGACTGACGCCGTATTTCGCGGAGACGTTGTCCGGTTGTTGGATCGAGTACTGAGGCTGAAAAGAGACGGTCGGCAGGAAATTGGAGACGGCTCGGTTCTTGGCGATCAGGGCCTGAAGATAATTCTCGCCCTGGAGCGCGATCTGTTCGTTGTCTTCGTTGGCCAGCGCCATGGCGCGGGCCAAGGACAACGGCTCGCCCGGCTGATAGCTCTTGGGCCGCGGCTGGCCGGCGTCAACGACCTTGCGGTAGGTCATGACCTCGCTGCGCTGGTTCACGCAAGCGGACAGGGGAAAAAGTAAAAGGCACGAAGGCACCAAGGCACGAAGGCACGAAGTGACAACGCGCACGGCGCTGGGGAATCGGTCGCGGATCACCGAGTCGCGCCTCCTGATCCGCCGGCGGGAGGATCAACGTTGCTCTGCGCAACAGGCGTCGTCGGTTGCGGAATCGCCGGAAGCGACGACGGTTGTTCGGGTGGGTTGGGCCTCATGGGCGACTTGGACTACGATGCCGTCGAGGAGTTTCTCGCCGGGATTGGTGACGACTCGCTCGTTGCCTTTCAGGCCCGCGACGACTTCAAGCCTCTGTCCCAGGTCCTCTCCGAGAGTGACGGGGCGGAAGTGGACGCGATTGTGATCGTCCACGACGGCCACCTGGGTGCCGTTGGCCTCGAACATCATGGCCGGCGTAGGGATGGTAAGCATGGGATGTTCGTGATGAACGCTGATGTGGACCTCACCGTACATACCGGCCCAGAGTTGGTGGTTGTGATTGTCGAAATCGAGTTCGGTGAGGAGCGTGCGCGTGGAAGGGTCGAGCACTCCGGCCGTGCGGGCCACGTAGCCCGTGAATTGGCGATCGCCATAGTTGCGCCGGGCGATGAAGTGGACGGGCTGGCCAAGCTGGATGAGGGTCACGTACGCCTGCGGCACATTGACGTAAATGCGGAGACGGTCGATGTCGGCGATGTCAAACATCTCGTGACCCTTGGCGGTGTCGGTGGAGGAGATGCGGGCGCCGACGTCGTAATTGCGGAAGGTGATGGTCCCGGAAAACGGGGCCACGATTTTCTCGAAGCCCTGCAAGGCGGCGAGCCGATCCACGGTGGCCTGGGCGCTCTTGACGGCGGCGTCGGCGGCGGCCTTTTCGGCGGCGGCCTGGTTGGCGTTCGATTGCCGCGTGTCCAGGTCCTGCTGAGTCACGCTGCCGGACGGCAATAGACCGTGATAGCGCTTGTATGTGGCGTTGGCCAGTTCCAGATCGGCGGCGGCCCTGACGACATTGGCCTGGGCCTGCTGAAACGTCGCCTTCGCTTGGGCAAGCTGCGCGTCGGTGTCGGGAGCGTCGATCTCGGCTAAAAGCTGGCCCTTTTCCACGTGATCGTTGATGTCCACGAGCCAACGTTTCAGATAGCCGTCCACCCGGGCATAAATGGCCGTTTGCTGCATGGGGCTGATATCGGCGGGAAGCTTGAGGTCTTCGTCGACGGCCAGCGGCAGGGGCAGTGTGATGTTGACGACCGGCGGGGCGTTGGCGGCCTCGTCGGCCTGTTCGGCAAGGTCACGATCATGAGCCCGCAGAGGGATGAAGCGGGCAAAGAACGCGGCCACGATCACCGTCAGCACGATGACGCCCATGAGGATCAGCTTCCCCCTGCTGAATTGCGGGAGATCGTGGGGACGATGCGTCGTCGTCTCCTTTTGCTGATGGTGCTGTTGGGGAGGGTCCGTTACGCGGGTATCCACTATCTCAGCTCCTCTTCCACTTGCGTTTGTGGAGCTTTTTCTCGCAGTTTGCTGTAAACGACGGGGACGAAAAACAGGGTGGCGAAGGTCGCCAGCGTCAAGCCGCCGATGACGGCCCGGCCCAGCGGCGCGTTCTGCTCGCCGCCTTCGCCCAGACCCAGGGACATCGGCAGCATGCCGATGATCATCGCCAGCGCGGTCATGATGACCGGCCGCAGCCGGGTCATTCCCGCCGCCAGGGCGGCATCGTGGGCGTTGTTACCCTCCTTGCGCTGATCGTTGGCGAAGGTGATCATCAGAATGCTGTTGGAGGTGGCGACGCCGATGCTCATGATCGCGCCCATGAGTGATGGAACGTTGATCGTGGTGCCGGTGAGAAAGAGCATCCACAAGAATGCCCGCGAGCGCGCCCGGCAGCGCCATGAGGATGATGAGCGGGTCGAGCCAGGATTGGAAATTGATGACCATGAGCAGATAGACCAGGATGATCGCGAAGACCAGGCCGAAGGACATGTCCTCGAACGACTCGCGCATGCTTTGGACCTGCCCGCGGATCGATGATGCTGCTGCCGCGGGGAAGGAGTTTTCGGGCATCGGCGACGATCTTATCGACCCCGTCGGCGACGGATCCCAGGTCCATGTGGCGGACGCCGGCCAGGACGTCGTAGGTTGGCCGAACCTGATAGTGGGTGATGTTGCTCGGCGAGCTGCCGGGCTCGACGTCAGCGAGATTGCCCAGCAGCTGGGTGCGGCTGCACCAGGGCCGCGGTTTCGCCGGCGCCGGGGGGACGATCGGCGTGTTCGTCAGGTCGGACATCGTATCCATCTTGTACTGCGGCGTCTGGACCAGGACGCTGTATTGAATCCCGGTGACCGGGATTGATCCAGAAATTCGGGGACAGCTGGGCGGTGCCGCTGAGTGAAACGAGCAGATCGTTGGCGACCTGCTGCTGGGTGACGCCGACTTCGCTGGCCAGGGTGCGATCGACGTTGACGTGTACATCCGGCGCATCGGGCACTTGCTCGAGGCGAACATCCGCCGCGCCGGGCAACGCACGGACTTTTTTGAGAATCCCCTCGGCGATCTGAAGGTTTCTGGGCACATTGTTGCTGCGGCCCGTCGATCTGAACGTCGATGGGGGCGGCGATCCCGAAATTCAGCACCTGGGTCACGATGTCGGCCGGCTGGAAATAAAACGTCTGGGCCGGGAACCGCTTGGGCAGGTCGGCGGACAGGCGGTCCATGTAGTCGATCGTGGGTCGATGTCCCGGCTTGAGGGAGATCAGGATTTCGCCGTCGGCCGGCGACATCAGCGATCCGTCGCTGAGCGACAGATTGATCGAGCTGTTGGGAATCCCCATGTTGTCCAGCATGCGTGTCGATTTCGCTGGCGGGGATGTCTTTGCGGATGGCCCGTTCCACGTTGCCGAAGATCTCTTCGGTCTGCTCGATGCGCGTTCCGGGCGGATTGCGGACGTGGAGGCGGATCTGGCCGGCGTCGACGGTCGGGAAGAAATCGGTGCCGATCAGGAAAATCAGGCAGCACGAGACCAGGGCCATCGCAGCAAATCCGATAACTGTGGCCAGGCGATGCTCCAGTGCCAAGCTGCAGCAGTCCGCCGTAATAATCGCGAAGCCTTTCGAATCCGGCGTTGAACCCTTCGTGGAAGCGCCAGATGCAGTTGTTATCAAGAACGTAGCGGATCAGAACGATCACAAACAGCGCCACGAGCAGATCGAAAATGTCCCAGCCCCAGGTCGTGGGCTTCAATTGCTGCCAGGGATGCGAATGCCAGGCCGACAGCGAATGCCCAGGCCATCGGGCAAGATCTTTCCCAGCGGCTCGGTCCATGACGCGGGCAGCGCGGCAACGACACCCAAGATGAACAGCAACCCAAGAACGATGATTCCGATGCGCGTCAGCACCCAGCAGTGCTGGCGGCAAGGGTCACGTGCGGGTGCTTTTTGTGGGGATCGAGTTCTTCGGCCTTGTGCCGGATCGGCGTGCGGATCGTTCGGATCGAGCTTGCCGCCGTAGATCTCGACTTCGCTGGCCAGCAGATAGTGCACCATCGTCGGGACCAGCGTTCGGCTGAGCAGGTAGCTGGTGAGCATGGCGAAGACGACCGCCATGGCCAGGGGAACGAACAGAAACTTGGCCGCGCCGCTGATGAACAGGACGGGGACGAAGACGATGCAGATGCACAGCGTCGAGACGAACGCCGGAACGGCGATCTGCGATGCGCCGTCGAGAATCGCCTGCACCAGCCGCTTTTGCTGGCCGAGATTGCGGTGGATGTTTTCGATCTCCACGGTGGCGTCGTCCACCAGGATTCCCACCGCCAGGGCCAGGCCGCCCAGCGTCATGACGTTCAGCGTTTCGCCGAGCCAGCTCATGACGATGATCGACACCAGAATCGACAGCGGAATGGAGATGATGACGACGAGCGTGCTGCGCCAGCTTCCCAGGAAGATGAGGATCATCAGGGCGGTCAAACCCGCGGCGATGGCTGCCTCGCGCTCGACGCCGGTCACCGAGGCGCGAACGAAAATCGACTGGTCGAACAGCGGCGTGATCTTCAGCGACGGCGGGCACTGCGCCTCGATCGCGGGCAAGGCGGCCTTGAGGCGGTTGACCACGTCCAGCGTCGAAGCGCCGCCGGCCTTGAGAATCACCTGCAATACGCCGCGCTTGCCGTCGTCGTGCACGATGCTCTGTCTGAACCTGGAATCCGTCGCGCACGTGGGCCACGTCCTTGATGTAGACCGGGACGCCGTTGACCGTCTTGATCGGGAGATTGTTCAGCTCGTCGATCACGCGCGGGCTGGCGTTGAGCATGATGGGCATCCTCATTCGGCCCGAACTTGGCGGTGCCGGCGGGGAGAATGAGGTTCTGGGCGCTGATGGCGTTGACGACCTCCGAGGGTGAAATGCCCCAGGCGTAAAGCCGCTGCGGGTCGATATCGACCATGACCTGCTTGGCCTTGCCGCCGTAGGGCCAGGGCATTCTGCGCCCCTGCACGGAGGCCAGGTTGATGCGGACGGTGGTATTGGCCATGTCGAAAATGTCCTGCTCGGCCATGCGGTCGCTGCTCATGGCGAGCTGGATGATCGGAACGTCCGAAGCGCTGTACTCG
The DNA here is from genome assembly GCA_963771925.1 of uncultured Phycisphaerales bacterium. Lineage (GTDB taxonomy): Bacteria > Planctomycetota > Phycisphaerae > Tepidisphaerales > Tepidisphaeraceae > PALSA-1353. Next base: position 277,801 of record CAVYVE010000002.1, on the reverse strand, counting down.
GATGATCAGCGGCGGCTGCGTGCCCGGCGGAAGCGTGTCGAGCACGGTTTGGGAGATCGACGTCACCTGGGCCATCGCTTCGTGAACATCGGCGTTCGCGTGGAAGAAAATCTTGATGACGCAGATGCCGTTGAGCGACTGGCTCTCGGTGTGCTCGATGCCGCTGACGGTCGTGGGGAGGATGCGTTCGTACACCGTGGCGATGCGCGATTCCATGTCGCTCGGCGTCATGCCGGAATAATTGAACGCCACCGCGATCACCGGGATATTGATTTCCGGAAAGATGTCCGTCGGCATGCGCATGATGGTCAGCACGCCGAGGATGAACACGAGCATCGCCGCGACGACGAACGTGTAAGGCCGACGAAGAGCAAGACGAACGATCCACATAGGAAAGCTCTGCGCGATCAGTCGATCATCAGCGGTTTTCCGCGGGAGAGGCGGGCTGGCGCAGCAGGCGATCGGCATCGCTGCCGAAGATTTCCCCCAGCCAGCGCATGGCCTCGATCACGCCCTTTTTCTTGTCTTGCGAAAGCCCGGCCAATCGCTCGGTCAGTTGCCGCTGGGCGGCTTGGCGCGACTCCAGAAACGCGCTCGAGGCCCAGCCGGGTCAGCACCAGCGAGATCTGCCGCCGATCGTGACAGCATTCCTTGCGTGCCACCAGCTTCTTGGCGACCAGGCCGTCGATCATGCGCGAAGCGGCCGGCAGAGAGGAACCGATATAATCCGCCACGCACGAAAGCGACACCTGAGGGGCGAAGCTCAGCAAGCCCCAGCGCCCTGAACTGCGGCACCGACAACTCAGCCAGACGATGCTGCCGCATCATCTTTCGGATCGCACGAGAAATCGGCGGAACGACGTCCAGGACGATGCCGGCACACTCATCGTCCGCGGCAACTCCGCTCGCCGGCCGATCGGCGGCAAGCTCTTTGCGACGTTTATTTTCGTTTGGCAATAATTGCATGGGTTAACTATATCTCTGTCCCACTGGAATTCGCAAAACCGGGCCGGCTGAGATTGGCGAAAGACGTTCGTTGATTAATATCTACACAAAGCCGTTTATCGTAAACATTTACGTATTTTACGCTTCCGGCGTACGGTTGGCGGGTGGCTATCCTGATAAATTTCGGCAGGATATCGGAAACAAAGTCCACAATACTATCGTATATTTGATTGGTAACGATCCTCCTTCCCTGGGTGGCGTGGAAAGCCGAGAGGTCCACGCCACCTTTTTTATGCGCGGAACTATCAGGCCCGCAAATGGAAGCTCGATTTGGTGCCGTCGTCGAGACGGACGATGAGACGCGTCGGGGAATCCTCGAGGATTCGGTATTCGCCCGCGGAACCGAGCCACTTGACGCTGCCGCGATTGCCGGAAACCGGCCCTTCGTATTCCAGATATTCACGCCGATGAGTGGCCAGCTGGAGTGAATTCATCCGTTCCGCTCGGACGGCCAATGCGGCAATCGCCAGGTCAACAAATCCGAGCCGACGTTCGAACTCGAGCATCAGATCGTAATGCGGCCGCTCGATTCCCGTGTGATGCAGAACGACATAACGCAGGCGACATTGCATTGAGTTCAGTGCCAGCAGCACCGGCGGTGGAACGTAACCGCTGCGCACCGACCCGCCGGGGGATGCGCTGCTCTTCAGATCGCACGGATGGGCCTCGTCGCCCAGACCCCAGTCGCGGGCGTAATCTTCGGCGAGTCTGCCGCATCTCGGCCTCGGTCAGGGCCGGCTTGTCCACCGACTCGGCCGCCTCGCGGATTTCCTCCTCGTTGAGCAACGTGCCGGTGATGCTCGTCAGGGCCGGGTCCATCAGCAGCCATTTGCAGGCGAGCTGATGCACGGTCATTCCATGATCGGATGCGTAATGGCGGACCAGCTCCAGTTTCTTCAGGCCGTAAATTTTCCATGCCTGGTCGCGGAATTTGCGGTGATCGTTGGCGGCGATCTGCGTGTCGATGCGGACGTTGTCCTTGAGAATGCTGCTGTTGTCGTGAACGCGGGCCAGCACGCCGGCGCGCGTGGCGCGGGCGGTTTCGCAGAATTCCCGGCCGGGATTCTGCTCGAAGAGATTGTAAACCGTCTGGACCGCCTTGGCGTTGTGATCGGTCATGGCCTTGATCCCCTCCTCGCGCCAGCCGATGGCCGGGCCGAGGGAAACGCCCCAGACCTTGATCTTGCCCTCGTCCTTGATCTTCTCCAATTCGGCGAAGACATCGTCGCGGAACTGCGGCAGCTTGATGTTGTGGGCCATGTACAGGTCGATCACGTCCGACGCCGAGGCGCTGCAGCGGATTGCTCCAAGGCGAAGCGGAGGAATTTCGGCGAGAAATCCTGCTTGCGTTCGCGGTGGCTGCCGGGCTCGCCGGGATCGGAATAGAAGTCGTAGCCGAATTTCGCCGCCGATCTCGACGTTGTCGCGCGGGACGGTTTTGAGGAATTTGCCCAGGAGCAACTTCGGCCCGGCCGTTGCCGTAGGCGTCGCCGGAGTCGAAGAAGGTGATTCCCTGATCGAAGGCGAATTGCATGAGCCGCTGGGCGTGATCGTCGGTGTAATGTCCCCACCAATCGACGCCGAAGGGCCAGCAGCCGAGACTGATCGCGGAAACTTCCAGACGGGTATTGCCAAATTTTCGTCGTTCCATACGCCACAGATGATAAACTCGCGGCAGGGCAAAGCGAAGGGTCGCAGCACGCATTTGCCCCGTCGGGGACCGAGGGTTATCGTGGCTCGTCCATGAGCGGTTCCATTTCCAAATGGGATGCCGCCACGGCCGCGGCGCGATTGCGAAATCGACGACGATGGGCGCTATCGCCTGGAGTGTCCTTGGTCTGATCCTGCTCTCAAGTCTGTCCGATCACCTCTGGCCGCAGCACCGTTACCAGGATGACTGGATGCGTTTTGACGGCCGGCAGGTCTCGTTTGCCGAAGCCATCGATGGCGAAACGATCGGTATCCGCGAAAACGCCGGCGGCGAAATTATCCCCGTACGCCTTCTCGGTGTCGCGTCATTCAACGAACAATGGGATCGCCGCTCGGCCCAGCGGCTGGACGCGCTTTTATCCGGCCGGAAATTAACCCTGCTGCTGGAACCGACGCAGACGCGCGATCAAGACGGCCGATTGCTGGCGTATGCTTTTACCGAGGATTCCGAGGCGGTCAGCCCACAGTTGGTGGCGGAGGGCTTGGCGATCGACGATCGGCGAATACCGTTCGCGTTTCATGGAAGCGTCGACCAGGCTGAGAGCCTGGCGAGACGGAAGCACCTGGGCCTGTGGGCGACAGCCAATTGGCGAATGATGCCGCCCTGGCGTGAGGCGTGGTTTAAGCAGAGGATGCATCAGGCGGTGGAATAAACAGGTTCCATTGCGGTTAATCTCGCTCTCGTCCCATTTCGCCATTTCGGCAAAATCAAGGGCGCACTCCCTCGTTATTCAAGGTGGCCAAGCGCCAAGGCTCATCATCGGCCTTAATCATATAGTATGCGTCCCACTCCGAAGCGCCTTTAGGCCGAGCCATGATGACAACACATCGCACATTTGGCGCCTCAGCAACGTCAGCGTTGTCCACCCATACCTCAAAATGTTGTCCGGGGTTCAAGCCCTTGACCTCGCCGTGGTCTACCATTTGGCGAAAACTCGTGATTGCGTCCATCCCTGTGTTGACGAAAGAACATCCGGTGGAAGTTAAGCAGATGCTAATCACGGTGTATTCCGCCAATTGGCAAATCCACCTCGAAATTCGCATATATTGCCCTTTTAACGTGTGTAGAAGTCGTACCTAATTTCAAGACTAATGAATTCAAAGCATAATTTGCAATGGAGCGGAACCGGGCCGTGTGCGGTTCTTGTCACAACGCATAGTTCGAGAGCCGAAAGCATCAAGGGGTGCAATAAAAAAGCCGCCCGAAGGCGGCTGTTTTTGTTGCGATCCGGTCGGGATTCTAACCCACCTTGGCCGGATAAAACGGCGGAGCCGGCTTATCCGTCGGAAGCGGGATGGAGAGGTTCGTTCGCCCGCGGGTGGGCCTGATCGTACACCTCTTTCATCCGCTGCGTCGTCAGGTGCGTGTAGATTTGCGTGGTGCTGAGGCTCTGATGGCCCAGCAGTTCCTGCACGCTGCGCAGGTCGGCGCCGTTGTTCAGCAGATGCGTGGCGAAGCTGTGACGCAGCGTGTGCGGGCTGATGCCGGGGTCCAGGCCGGCCGACAGGAGATACTTGTCCAGCTTGCGGCGGACCGAGCGCGTGGAGAGCGATTCGCCGTGCTTGTTGAGGAAGACGCGGTGGGCGTGCGAGCCCTGGCAGCGGGAATCGACCGAGCGAAGCTCGAAATAGCGCTGCAGCGCCTTGATCGCCTGGCTGCCGATGGGAGTCAGGCGGTCCTTGCGGCCTTTGCCGCGGACGCGCAGGACGCCTTCCTGCAGATCCAGGTCGGCCATTTCCAGTTCGACCAGTTCGCTGACGCGGATGCCGCTGCTGTAGAGGACTTCCAGCATCGCCTTGTCGCGGGCGCTGAGCAGATCGGCGTCGCCCGGGGCTTCCAGCAGCTTTTGCACCTGCTCGAGGTCCAGACACTTGGGCAGGCGTTTTTCCTGCTTGGGCGTGCGGATGGTGGAGAGGGGATTGGCGCTGACGATGCCGCGGCGGACCAGGAACTTGTAAAAGCTTCGCAGCGTCGCCAACTTGCGGGCTGTCGTGCTCTTGGTGTAGTTCTGGCCGTAGAGATAGTTGAGGAACTCGCGGATGGTGAGGGTATCGCACTTGACGTGGCGTTCGTCGGAGCTGGATGCCGCCGCGGGCGGGCGGTCGCTCGCCGCCGTGGCCGATTTCGCCGGCCAGGAATTGGGCGAATTGAATCAGGTCCGCGCCATAGCTCTTGACCGTGTAGTCGCTGAAGTGCTTCTCGAGCTTGAGGTAATCGAGAAACTGGCGAACCAGGGGGGAGAAGTTCTTTTCCGTGGACCATTGCGCCGCGGGGCGCAGCAGCGGAGACGGACAATTCGTTCGTGGGGTTCATAATACCGGTCGCGTGGGCGAGAGACTCGAGGCACGAAATATCTGCCACCGCCCGGCATGATCGGTGGCCCGCTGGTGAGACGGTCCCCGTCTCACTGTGAGATCTAAACCGTCTCACGGTTTGGCCGTCCTCCGTGACGACCCGATAATTCTTATGCAACCTTTTTCGGCAAAAAGGCCTTTAATTCTTTTGCCAAATGCTGGCCAAGCTGATGGGAGAGGATCGCGGCGTCAAACCAATCGAAGGGAAGGTCCCGGCGGTTGACCATTTCGACCAGGGAATCCAGCACCTGGGCCTCCTGGCCCACCTCATATCGAAAGCAAAAGCGATGGCGGCCCTTTACGAGACTGAGCGTCTTCATGCTGTCCATCTCCGGAACTTCCAGGATGTATCGGACTTATTTCGAGCCGAAATCACCACCACGGCCTCGCCGTGGGCTTTGCAGCCGCTCACCGCGCGTTGGCGTCGTGCAGGTTCTCCAATCATGCTGACCAGCAATTCGTGGTAGCCAAAGGCACAATAACGGTCCATGCTGACCATGATTTCCTGTGCTCCCAGGGGCTCCGTTGGGATCGGTGCGCCCCTTGGCATAAGCGGCCACGCGGTCACGCACCGTTCCATCGGCAGCATCGTACATGTCGACTACCTGCGTCATGTTGCTCGCCGTCGGGCATCGGCGGCAGCTGAGTCGTCGTGGCGGTTTCGCTCCAGCGCCCGCGGGTCCAGCTTCGGAAGCCGATTGAACGTCCCGGGCTTCACGAACAACTGCAGCGACGCTCCGAATTTCGGCGGGTCGTACGGGTCGTAGGCCGTCACCGTCGGAATCACCAGCCCGTCGCATCCCAGCAGCCGGCACACGGTGAACGCCTGCTGCTCGGATTCGAATCCGTGTTGATCTTGAGGCTGGCATACACTTCCACCACCCGATCGACCGGAATTGCCGTCAGGCCGTGGACCTGCTGCACTTCCTGATAAACCAGATCGCTTTGCAGAAGCGGATCGATCTGGCGTTGTCCGCTGATATTGATCGCTGGGGCGATCGCCCAGACCTGGCGTTGGGCGCCGGGTAAGAACAATTGTTGTTCTTCGCCGTAGGGCTTGGGCTGGTGGCTGCATCCCGCCGGCAACCCAAACCACAGGATCATCAGCACGCCGATTGCAATTTTTTTCATCGCTTCGTCCTTGAAGCTGGAGGGGCATTATTCGCCCAGGGTTCCAGTCGATCCGACGGCATCCGCACCGTCGGGTTTGTCAGCCGGTTTGTCTTGCGGCTGGCTGGCAACGCGGGACGGATCGCCGGCGTTGTCGGCCCCGGCCGACCAAACGCATTCGGCGCCGCCGCGATCGCTGACGAAAAAGATCCGATTGTTCGCCGCCCAGCAGGGCCCGAGATTCAGGCCAACGCCGTCCGTGACCCGGTGCCGGTCGGAGCCGTCGCTGTTGACCGTCCAGATATCCTGCTGGCCCAGCGGCTTGCCCGGCGGTGGAATTGTTGGGCTCGGCGATGGTCGCAAAAGCGATTTCCTTGCCGTCGGGGCTCCAGCTGGGACAGACGATGGCGGCATTGGAACTGGCCGCCACCTCGGTCACCCTGCGGGCCTCGCCGTCAACCAGATCAAGCGTCCAAAGGCTGAACCATCGGCCTCCGCGTTGCCGCGCCCGCTGAAACGCGATGCGATCCACGGTTTTTATGGGGGACCAGTTGGGGAACAATCCGAAGCCGATCATCCGCTTTTCGGAAGTCGTCAGGTCAACCGTCCACAATTCCCATTGCCCGCTCTTGCCGCCGAGGCAGCAATACACCAGCCGGTTTCCGTCCGGGCTGAAGCTGGGATGAATGTGCTGCATGGGATCGCTGGTGATCTGGACGACGTTCTTGCCGTCCACGTCCATGGTGTAGATGTCCCATTCACCGGCCCGAGTGGAGCAGAAGGCGATTTGCTTTCCGTCGGGGCTGAAGGAGGGAAAGGCATAGTCGGCTTCGTCATTGGTCAGTTGAATGACCGACACTCCGTCGACGCGTTGCATGTAGATATTGGGATGATCGCTGTCGCGGGTGCTGGTGAAAACCATCCATTTGCCGGTGGGATCGACATTGACATCGCTGTCGAAGCCCTCGTCGAGGAAGGTGTGTTCCTCGAATCCGCCGTTGCCGTGGGCGGTGGCGGGGCCGCGCTGCTTGCCGTCAAATTCGCCGTAGACGTTCACGCTGGGGCGACGGGGTCCGACGCGGGCGAAGAGCCGGCCGACAGAACCGACGGATCGGCGGCCATGGCGATGTTGGTCGGGGCCGTGGAGGCCATGATGGGGACGCCGGAGGCGTCCCGGCTCACCGCGAAGTTGTTGGCGCTGGAACAGCCCGATGTGTTCAGGACTGAAACAAACGCCCCTCCCAACAGAATCCATCGAAGGATTTTCCATTGCCATAGAATCATTATGAACCTCGCCGGGCGTCACAAAACGTGGGAACGCCCATCGGCGGTATCGGCAGGAATCCTTCCGCGGGTGAGCGGCCGGCGGAGTATCCGCGCTGTTCCAATTATCGGACCAAAATGCGGGAACACTTGAAAAGGGAAGGACTTGAACGCGCGGCGCGTTGAATGCGACGCCCGGGATTCATCATGGGGACGCGCCGGGTTTGGTCACCGGAAACTGATCGGGAAAGTTGTCGATCAGCCACGGTCCGCCGCCGGCTTGGCGGAAATGTGCCGGTTCCCGATCTTCACGGTCAGTCCCCTTGTATTGAACCCTGATAACCGCATCCGCCGTTTGAACGCCGTTATCTCCCGAATGGAATTCGGCCAAACCGTCCCATTGAATCCCACTCATTGGCGGGAATATCGCCCCGGTGCTGAAGACTGAGCAGATCGGCCGTAAATGCTTGCTTGCTGACGCGATTCTTGAAGTCGGAATCGAACAGGTCGTAGGCGTCGTCGAATTTCTCCTGCACGACGAGCTGGCCGTATTTCTCGCACAGACTCCGTCAAGGCCCGGTGATCGGCCCGGCGATGAACGGCCTGCAAGCCCTGCACGCAGAAGATCACCGCGGTAATGATTCCCGACAGCCCCAGCCCCAGCACAGCCAGCCCCTTTCCGGTTTGCGTTCCGTTGCTGTGTGAGACCTGACGGAAAGCGATCACGCCCAGAATCACGCCGACAATCGGGAACACCAGCAACACCGTGTTCAACACGGCCAGCAGGCTGGCCAGGCCGAAAAGGACCGCGACGACGGCGGTGACATTGACGGCGACATAATCGTCGTTCCCCACGCCCGCGGTCGTGGACATCTTGTGCAGGTGAAGGAGGGGATCGGTGTCCGCGGCCGGGTCGTGCGCCGCCGGCGCCTGGATTGGCTGCATTCCCTGGGCTGGTGTTGGCGGCGAATTGGTCTGCGTCATTGCGTCGATTTCAAGTGAAAACGGCCCGCTTGACCGATCACATGATGAGCCAGCTTGTTTGGCATTTCCAACGGCCCTTTTGAAAGTATGCCCGTCATGAACAAACGTCAACTGATCGACGACATTCGCCGGTACAATACCACGGCCTCCGCCGAATTCCTGTCGCAATTCGACGAATCGGCGCTGAAGCAGTACCTGGAGCACCTGGAAGGGGCAAAGAACAGGAACACGCGAATCGCGTCGTGGGTTCGAAAAACGCCCCGATTGCGCCTCGTATCCTGAAAAGCCGGCCATCACCAAAAAAGGCCCCGCCGGGCGCGATCGTCGCCGGCGGAGCCGTTGCATTTTCCCCACGCTCCTCATCGGTCCACACCGGCAAATCGCCGGTTTTAGTCCCGATGGTATACGTTCCAAATCGATTCCTGATTGCTTGGACGAAGCAACAGGATGTGATCGAGATCGTCGCTCAGCCTGCTCGCTCTGATAGACGTTGTTTCGCTGAATCTGGGCATAACGTTCCGAGGCGCTGTACCCTGGACGGTCCGCCGCAGCCGGACAGCGCAAACGCCAACGCCACAAATACTAATCCGGTAAGAAGCTTCATGACCTCGCCTTCCTCACAAAAAAGGGCTTACGCAGCCTTCTGCCCAACAGTTTAACGGCTCGTCGGAGCCCATGTCAAAATGATTTGACTTTTACAACTGGAATCCCAGCGTTTGGCACGCAAACCGCCATTCCACGTACGCATAGGGTATCGACAGTTTCCTGGTGCAATTCCTTTAGCCGGGCATGAAATTCCTCGTAGATATCCTGTTGCCATTGGATGCTGCTGGGGTCGCAAAAGAATATCCGGCAGCCCATGGGCCGGATGGGATGGACGCCGCAGATTTTGCCGGATTGGAACGGGCAAAGCCCCGGCTGTCCCGCCTGGTTTGGATCGGCGGCAAATCCGCCAGTTCCGCACAAAACGCCGCCAGCTCCATCGTCGTCACGTACAGCCGATGTCCATACTCGTCGAATCGGCAACATCGGCCGGACATCACGCAGACCGGCCGCCGACGGTCGATCCGCGTCTGCAAATCATCATAGAGCCGGCGCACCTCATCCCGCACCAACTGTCGGCTCGCCGCGGCCAGCACCCATTGTTTCAGTTCGTCCGCCATCGTGATCGCCCGCCGTTGTCAACTTGCAAATCGAAGCCTTCTGTCCACAATACCGCCGGATTTTCCCGCGTCTGGCCTTAAGACCTTCAGGATTCGTTCATGCGTAAATTGCTCGTCGCCAACCGCAGTGAGATCGCCATCCGCGTCTTCCGGGCGGCCACGGAACTGGGACTGGCAACCGTCGCCGTCTTCACCTACGAAGACCGCTTTTCGCTCCATCGCTTCAAAGCCGATGAAGCATACCAGATCGGCCCGCCCCACGGCGGCGAGCCGGTCAAGGGATATCTCAATATCCAGGCCCTGATCGACGTCGCCAAGGCCAACGGCGTCGATGCGATCCATCCCGGCTACGGATTTCTTATCCGAGAACGCCGAACTGGCCCAGGCGTGCGTCGACAACGACATCACTTTCGTCGGCCCCACGCCCAGAGCTGCTGCAGATCTTCGGCGACAAGACCGCCGCCAAAAAGCTGGCGCAACGAAACCGGCGTTCCCACCATCCCCGGAACCGAAAATGCGCTGGCCGATCCCGCCGAAATCCGCGCCGCCGCCAAGGAAATCGGATTTCCGCTCATCATCAAGGCCAGCTTCGGCGGCGGCGGGCCGGGGCATGCGCATCGTCAATAAGTCCGATGAACTCCTGCCGCGACTGGAAGAAGCCCAGCGCGAAGCCGGCGGCGCTTTCGGCCGCGCCGGATGTCTTCATCGAACGCTACATCCGCCGCGCCAAGCATATCGAAGTGCAAATCCTCGGCGATCAGCACGGAAATCATCGTTCACCTGTGGGAACGCGACTGCTCGGTCCAGCGCCGCCATCAGAAAGTCGTCGAAATCGCCCCCAGCATCAATCTGCCGCCGCGATCTGCGCGAGCGAATCTGCGAATGCCGCCGTCCGCTTGTGCGCGGCCGTCGGTTATCGCAACGCCGGAACCGTCGAGTTCCTGCTCGATCTCGACCGCGACGAATTCTATTTCATCGAGGTCAATCCCCGCATTCAGGTCGAGCACACCGTCACCGAAGTGGTCACCGGATTCGATATCGTCAAGAGCCAGATCCTCATCGCCCAGGGCCACAAACTGCACGAGCCGCCGATCAATATTCCCGCCGCAGGACAAGATCGAGCCGCGCGGCTACGCCATGCAGTGCCGCATCACCACGGAAGATCCGCAGAACCATTTCATTCCCGATTACGGCCGATTGACGACCTACCGCTCGGCCGCGGGATTCGGCATCCGCCTCGACGGCGGCACCGCCTTCAGCGGGGCGGTCATCACTCCCTATTTCGATTCGCTGCTGGTGAAGCTCATCGCCTCCGGCCTGACCTTCGACGAGGCCGTGCATCGCATGGTCCGCTCGCTCAGCGAATTCCGCGTCCGCGGCGTCAAGACCAATATCCCGTTCCTGGAAAACCTGATCCAGCATCCGACGTTCATCAAGGGCGAGGCGACCACCACCTTCATCGATGATTCGCCCGAACTGTTCCGCTTCCGCGCCAAGCGCGACCGGGCCACCAAAATCCTCAGCTATCTCGGCGATGTGATCGTCAACGGCCGGCCGGACGTGAAGGGCAAAGTGGATCCGCAAGCGCGACTTCGCCGATCCGCCCGATGCCGGACTATCCCCGCAGCGTCGCGCCGCCGGATGGAACGCAGACAGAAGCTGCTGGAGCTTGGCGCCGAAGGTTTCGCGAATGGGTCCGCCGCCAAAAGCGGCTGCTTTTCACCGACACGACCTTCCGCGATGCGCATCAATCGCTGCTGGCCACGCGCGTCCGGACGCACGACCTGCTGGCCGTCGCCGACGCCGTGGCCCATCTGGCGCCGCAGCTTTTCAGCCTGGAAATGTGGGGCGGAGCCACCTTCGACACGGCCATGCGATTCCTTCAGGAAGACCCGTGGGACCGCCTGGACCAGCTCGCGAGCCCGCGTTCCCAACATCCTCTTCCAGATGCTGCTGCGCGCCAGCAACGCCGTCGGCTACACCAATTATCCCGACAACGTCGTGACGCGAATTCGTCGTTCGCTCGGCCGAGCACGGCATCGACGTGTTCCGCATTTTCGATTCGCTGAACTGGGCCGAGAACATGAAGGTCGCCATGGAAGCGGTGCGCGAAAAGACCAGCGCCATCTGCGAAGCGGCCATCTGCTACACCGGCGACATCCTCGATCCCAAGCGCACCAAATACAGCCTGAAATATTACGTGAAGATGGCCAAGGAACTGGTGCGAATGGGCACGCACATCCTGGCGATCAAGGACATGGCCGGCTTGTGCAAGCCGTACGCCGCCTACGCTCTGGTCAAGGCCCTGCGCGATGAAGTGGACGTTCCGATTCACTTCCACACGCACGACACCAGCGGCATCAACGCCGGCAGCGTTCTGCGCGCCAGCGATGCCGGTGTGGACATCGTCGATGCGGCGATGGCCAGCATGAGCGGCATGACCAGCCAGCCGAATCTTAATTCCCTCGTCGCCGCCTTGCAAAACACCCCGCGCGACACCGGGCTGAATCTGGATGCCCTCAACAGCCTGGCCGATTATTGGGAAGTCGTCCGCGAGCAATACTATCCGTTCGAGGAAGACCTGAAGGCCGGCACGGCCGAGGTCTATCATCACGAAATGCCCGGCGGCCAGTACACCAATCTTCGCCAGCAGGCCAAGAGCCTGGGCCTGGAAGACCGCTGGAACGAGATCGCCGACACCTACGCCCAGGTCAACGAACTCTTCGGCGACATCGTGAAAGTCACGCCTTCGAGCAAAGTCGTCGGCGACATGGCGCTGTTCATGGTGACCAACGGCCTGACCGCGCATGGACGTGCTCGAATCCGACCAAGAAACTCAATTTCCCCAAAAGCGTGGTGGAGATGATGCAGGGGGCCATCGGTTTTCCCGAAGGCGGCTGGCCGAAGGTGCTGCAGAAGATCGTTCTCGATTCGCGTCCGGCGCCAAGCCGATCAAGGGCCGGCCCGGCGCCAAACTGCCCAAGGCCGATTTCGCCAAGACGCGAAAGGAGCTTGAAGGCAAAGTGGCCGGCGACGTGCGCGACGTCGACGTGCTGTCTTATCTGCTTTATCCGCAGGTCTTCCTGGATTTTCAGAAGCACGTTCGCCTTTACGACAACACCGCCGTTCTGCCGACCACCGCATTTTTCTACGGACTGCAAAGCGGCGAGGAAATCTCCGTCGAAATCGAGCCGGGCAAGACGCTGATCGTCAAATATCTCACCACCGGCGACGCGCGCGACGACGGGACGCGCACGGTTTTCTTCGAGCTGAACGGCCAGCCGCGCGAGGTGGTCGTCGCCGACCGCTCGCGCGAGGCGACGATGCACCGGCATCCCAAGGCCGATCCCGACAATCCCAATCACGTCGCCGCCCCGATGCCCGGCAAGGTTTCCAGCGTCGCCGTCGCACAAGGGCCACGCCGTAAAAGCCGGCGAGCGCTTGCTGTCGATCGAGGCGATGAAGATGGAAACGGCGGTCTACAGCCCGCGCGATGCCTCGGTCGGCGAGGTGCTGGTCAAGCAAGGCTCGATCATCGCAGCGGGCGATCTTTTGGTTGTGCTGGAAGGGTGAGGGTTTGTCATTGGTCATCTGTCATTGGTCATTTGTGCGTACGCGGGTCCGTTACTAAAACAAATGACAAATGACCAATGACAAATGACATTTCCTTCAATCTCTTCCGGCTCAGAGCAGACCTCAAACCCTTCCGCCTGCACTGGTTTCCGCGTCTGCGCAGCACCAACGATCACGCCGCGGCCCTTCGCCGCGCCGGCCGCCTTTTCGCTCCCGCCGTTGTATTAACCGGCCGCCAAATCGCCGGCCGCGGACGCGGCGGCAACACCTGGTGGTCCAACCCCGGCGTGCTGACCGTCACCTTCGCTCTTCCCACGCGTGATCGCGTTCCGCCGCAGGAATTGCCCCTGATCGCCGGCGTGGCCGTCCGCGATGTCGCTGCCCAAATCACCGGCAAGTCAAACATCCTCCTGAAATGGCCCAACGACATCATGCACGACGGCCAGAAACTGGCCGGTCTGCTCTGCGAACGGGTCAGCAATGTGGACCTCATTGGCGTCGGCCTGAACGTGAATGTCGATCCCGCCGAAGCACCCCGGCCGCTGCAACGCCAAATCACCTCGCTGCTATGCATTGCCGGCAAATCGTTCGACATGAACGACGTGCTGATCGGCTTGGCCGCCCAGTTGCATCGCAACATTCGCCGCCGAATGGAAGCGCCGTTTTCGACTTTTGTGCGCGAGTATTCGCGACATGACGCCCTGGCGGGTAAAGCGGTGATGGTCAAGGGCGGCCCCGGCGAGCCGGCAATCACCGGAAGGTGCGAGGGCGTGGACGGCGCCGGCCGTCTGACGGTCCGCCACCGCGGCAAGCTGCACACGATCGTCGCAGGAACCGTCACCGCCAAAAACGGGGACGCAGCTAGTTAAAAACTAGCTGCGTCCCCGTTTATTCTATTTCTTGGCCCTGGTGGCGGGCAGCTGCTTGGCACGCATCGCCATCGCTTTGGACAGTTGATCGGCTACCGTTTTAGCCGGATGGAGTTCGAACGCCCGCTTCCAGTCGGCCGCGGCCTTGTTCCAGTCGCCCGCCTTCGAGTCGATCAACGCGCACATCTTCCATAGCTCCCAATAATCCGGGTAGATCGAGATCGCATCGTCCATCACAAGCCGGGCGGCGGCCAATCGGCCTTCCTGATAATCCGCGTCGGAGACCAGGAGATGAATCTTCAGCGATTGCGGTTGCTCCTTCAGGGCGTATTCGTAGAACGCGTCGCGATCGTTCCAGCGGCGAACGTAGGTCCAGGTCCTGATGCAAGCGAGCATCAGCAGCACGATCAACAGCGATCCCCACATCTTTGCCGGCAATTTGGCCAGGGCCATGGCGACGAGGATCAGGAAAAAGACCGACGGCAAATACATCAGGCGCTCGCCGAAAATCGCGGCGATGATTACGATGTTGGAAGCCATCGAGTAGGTCAGCGCCAGCGCGATCAGGCAAAACGCCACGGTCCAAGCCCGGCGTGCGAGGCTCACGGCCACGCCGACGATCCAGATCAACAGCACCGCGGCTCCGAGCCAGAGATACGGGTCGGCCCGGCTGATGGTCGGACGCAAAACCATCAGGCCGTAGTCGATCGACAGTTTCACCGGGGCCACAAGCAACTGGAAATATCTGCCCAGCAGTGCCAGCGGAATCAGCCAGCGGTCGGGCCACGGCGAGCGGATCATCGGCTGCATGGCGATGTCGAGGAAACCGCGGTCCCATTCAAATTTCAGCTTAAGAATTTCCTCCCGCAGGATGATGATTCCGATGACGGTCCAGATGACCAGGACGAACATAAGGGCGATCGCTTGCCGCTGGGCATCACTCTGCCGAGGCGTCAACGCGGGCTCGTTGGCGAAGATTGCCCGCCGCACTGGCAGGAGCGCGGCAAGGAGGGCGGGCACGAGCAGTCCCTGTTCCTTGCTCAAGACCGCGACGACGCACAGACCGAAAATGGCCAGGGCGCGAGCCCGGGTCATGGGCCATTTGAGCAGCAGCACCATCGCTCCGATGACCCCGGCGGCGCAGGCCAATTCAGCGCGGCCGACGATTCCCGCGACGGCTTCGCTATGCACGGGATGGGCGGCAAAGAGCAATCCCGCCATCAGCCCGACGCGCCAATCGACCAGCCGCCGGGCGAATTCGGCCACCAGGGCGCACACGCCGGCATTCAGCAGGAGGTTCACCAGGTGAAAGGCCCACGGCCGGTTGCCGTGGAGCCACCATTGCAGGCCGTAGCTTTGGGAGACCAGCGGACGATAGAGGTTGTCAATGGCTCCGTTGAAATAATCGTGCGTCCAGAATTGCCCCCACAATTTCGGATGTTGGACGCGATCATCGAGTCCGATGATGACGGCGTCGTCGTAGACGTAGGTTCCGCCGAGGGTCACCGCATACAGCGCCAACGCCAGAGCCGCGCTGAACGCCGCCGGCCCCCAATGCTTCCAGCCGCGGTTTCCGGTTGCGCAAGACGGCTTCACCCGGTCCATCCTAGCTTTCTTAGACGCCGCCGTGGAGCTTTCGCGAACATTTTTGTGCGATGCGGACTCGCCGGCGGCGTCAATTAGGGTAGAATCCGCGTGTTCGTTGGAACGAGGGAGGCCGGGCAACATGGGAAGACCGTTGCAGCTTCGCAATCGCGGCGCGTTTACGCTCGTGGAGCTTTTGGTGGTGATCGGGATCATCGCGGTGATGATCTCGCTGCTGCTTCCGGCGCTTTCAAAAGCCCGCCAGCAATCGATGACCGTTCAGTGCATGAGCAACATGCGGCAAGTCGGCTTGGCGCTGCTGACATTCGCGGATCAAAACAACGGGTATCTGTTCCCGAGCGGCATGGGTTGGAGCAATGCGAATGTTTACCTCCATCAACCGAACGACGGGAGCTTGACCCTTACCGGACCGGGCAACGCACTTGTCCTGGCGTATCCCGATCAGTGGAACTCCTATACTTACAACGTCTGGACCGTGAAGGTGTTTGGCGTCTGGAATCCTCCGATCATGATCTGTCCAACGGACATCGACCCGCTGCCCAACGCGCAGCACACCTACATCCTGAACGAGTATATGGCTTACTACAACGAGAAATACGGCACTCCGTTGCCCAATCACATGTCTCCGTCGGATGCGATTCTCATGGGTGAAAAAGTCTCCGCGACGGGCGACTACTACATGGAATACGGCGACTTCCCCAAGGCCGTCGATCCGTTTCGTCATGGCGTGACGGTCGGTTCCAATTACCTGATGCTCGACATGCACGTCGAGACCGAAATCCTCACCCAGGACAGTTCGGAGCAGTACCTCGACCCATGGGATTTCGGCAACGGGACGACGCCCGTCACGCAGCCCAGCCAATGACATGACGGTCGAACTCCTCCGCTTCGCGTTTGGATCGCTGATTCTTCTTGTCCCTGGAATCTGGCTCGCCGGCGCCCTTTCCATCGGCCATGATCGCGTCGAACGCTGGAGCTACGGCAGTTGCCTCGGGCTGGCTCTGGCTGTGTTTCTTGCCTGCGTCATTAGCCATTTTGATCTTCAATGGTTCTATCCCTGCTGGGCCGGGGTTGCCTTGTGCGGTCTCATCGCGTGCGCCTCGCGTCGCCGACCCCTTGGGGCCCGCTCATCGCGGTGGATCGTCGTGGTGCTTCTGTTAGTCGCTTTCACTCGCTTTGCGGTCGCCTTGCCTCAACCGCTTCCCGAAGGCCCGTTCGATCCCACCTTTCATCTCATCCTGGCTAAAAAGATTCAGCTCACCCAGCACGCCATTGATAATTGGCTGCCGTTTGAGAATGTCGCACTGGATTATCCCACCGGCAGCCACACGCTGGTGGTGGTTTTGGCGGCGCTGGCTGGGCTGCCTTTGCATACGGTTTTTAAGGATCTGATTCCGCTGCTGGGAATTCTCAGCACGGCGCAGGTGTACGTGCTGGGCCGCCGGTGCATGGGAGACGAGTCCATCGCGCTTTATTCCGCCGCCGGATACGGGCTGCTCGCCTGGTACGGCAGCATCGATTATTTCCGCTGGAGCGGACTGCCGAACGAACTGGCCATGCTTTTTTTCATCGCCATGCTGAGCCTCTGGCTCGAGGCGCTGGGTGCCCGCGTTCGAATCGCCCTGATGGCGCTCCTGTATGCCGCCGTGATCCTCGTTCACCATCATGTGATGCTGGCCAGCGGTCTAATCATCCTCGGTTTGCTGGCAACCCGCGGCCGGCGGGTTTTGGCGTGGTCCATCGCGATCGCTATCCTGCTCGACTTGTTTTTTCTAGTTCCGTATGCCTTTCACATCGGCATCTTTCATTCGACCTCCGTCCTGAGCGACACCGAATCGCGGCAGACATTTTGGGCATTTGGCATGGCATCGGCTGGATCAACGCTCCGCTGGCAATCGCGGGCATCGTGCTCGTCGCCGCACGCCGAGCGCCGCGGTTTCACCCCGTCGTGCTGTGCAGTTCGGCGGTGCTGGCCGGCGCATTTATTCTCACCGAATATCTCATCCCGCTGCTGATGGAACTGACGCATCGGCCGGCGACGCTCGCTTTCACGCCGTCGCGATTCCTGACCGATGTGAATTATTTTCTGCCGATGATGGCCGCCGTCGCGATCGCGTTTATTCAGTCCCGGCTTCGCATCGCCGCTCCATGGATGCTGCTCATGATCCTCTGCGGAGCGCTTCTCAACTGGCGGCAATGGCAAGACATGTTGCATCCTAAGGACTCGTATTCCCCGCCCGGTTTTGTCCAGGCTTGCCGGTGGATCGAGCGGCACACCTCCCCGGATACCGTCGTTCTGAATCGTGATAACTGGACGACGTATCTCGCCTGGCGGCGAACGACTTTCACGCCGCTGCCCGTTTCCGAGCCGATCCCGGACCAGGGCCCGATCCGGCGTCATTTGGCCGCGATTACTTCCGGAGAAGTCCCGCCGGATTCGCCGGAAATGAAAATCGTCAAGATCATGCCTGTTGATGCGCCGGAGACGCAGCCGGTGATTTGGCGCGATTCTGGTTTTAAGGTCGTACAAATCTGGCCACGGGCCCGGCGTGTGGTCACGCCGGGCTAAATGAGGATGGGCACGATGTCTTGCATTCGTTTTGCGATTGCATTTTGACTCCTCTTCGCGTTCACTGGTGATCGATGGCGATGGAGCTGATTCGCTTCCTGGCCGGCATTCTGGCCGTGCTTGTTCCGGGACTTTTTCTCGCACGCCATTTCTCGCTGGGACATAATCTTCTGGAGCGATGCGCCAACGGGTCCTCGCTTGGCTTGGCGCTGGCGGTGTTTCTGGCGTCGGCCGCCAGCTACATTGATCTGCGATGGTTTTATCCATTGTGGGCTTGCGTTGCCGTCGTCGCGCTGCTCCTCTGGATCCAATCTTTCTTTCGTCAGGTGGGCGGCGGCGATTCTGCCGCGCAGGTTTTGATGCTGGTCGTGCTGCTGCTGGTCGGGATCAGCCGATTCGCCCTGGCCCTCCCGCTCCAGTTGCCGCCCGGATCGCTGGACCCGACATTCCATCTCATTCTGGCCAAGAAGATTCAGATCACCCAACACGCGATCGATGATTGGAGCCCGTTTGCGAACGTGAAGTTGAACTATCCCACCGGCAGCCACGTGCTGATCGTGGTGTTGGCCGCGTTGTCGGGCCTGCCGCTGCACACGACCTTCAAGGACTTGATCCCGTTTCTCGGCATTCTGACGACGGCCCAGATTTACGTTTTCGCCCGCCGGGCCACGAATAGCCCATCCATCGCCTTGTATTCCGCGGCGGTTTACGGGCTTTGGGCGTGGTGCGGAAGCAACGACTATTTCCGCTGGGGCGGACTGCCCAATGAGTTGGCCATGCTGCTGTTCATGGCCATGCTGTGTTTGTGGCTCGACGCTCCGCGCCGGCCGGGACAGGCCGCGATGGCCGTGCTGTATGCGGCAACCGTTCTGGTCCATCACCACGTCATGGTCGTCAGCGCCGTCATCCTTCTGCTTCTGATCCTATGGCAAAAATTCGTTGACAAAGACGGTTTGTCCTGGAAATCCCTGGCGATCCCGGCCGCCGCCGCGATTCTGCTGGACGTTTTTTTTCTCGCTCCGTATGCGATGCGTCTGGGCAGTCTTCGCGCCACCGGCATCGTCGCCGGGGGGGAATATGTTCTGCCGCTGTCGGGCCTGCCGCGGGAATTCGGTTATGCGCTGTTCCTGCTGGCGCTGGCCGGGATCGCGCTTTGCCTGATTCACAAGTTCCGCTGTCCCGCGATCGTGGCCATCCCGTCGCTGGCCCTGGCCTTCATGTTCGTCGTCGGCGAGGACTTGGTTCCCATGACGCTTCGCGCATTGCACAAAGGCGCTTTCACGTTTTTCACCCCATCGCGCTTCCTCGGCGATTTGAATTATTTCCTTCCCATCTTCGCCGGCGTCGCGATTTGGTATTTCCGGCAGAAGCTGCGGATTCCACTGTGGATCACGATGCTGCTGATCTTTGCCGCTCCGCTGGGGGATTGGAGCCGGTGGAAGTTCCTGGCCGGACTCAGCATCGGGCAGCCGCAGCTCAGGCAGGAAGGCAAGAGCATGGCCAAGGTTACGATGCCGCCCGCTTCGTTCCTGCGGGCCTGTGCGTGGATTCAGCATAATACGCCGCCGAATACTATTGTTGACAATTCCGAAAAATGGACGACGTATCTGTGCTGGCGAAAGGCCGACGACATGCCCTTCCCGATTTCCGAACCCGCCGGGGATTTTCATCCCGAATCCGAACGCATTCCGCTGATTTTGTCCGGTAAGATTCCGCCCGACTCGCCGGGTATGATGATCGTGGCGATTCGCGATCCGAAATCTTATGCCGGTGGTTCGATTTTGTGGGAGGACCCGTCTGGCGAGATGGTCGTCAGGGAATGGCCAAGATGAACGGCAAGTATGACATCATCGTCATCGGCGGCGGGCACGCCGGCGCGGAGGCCGCGTGGGCGGCGTCGCGACTGGGGGCGAAGACCGCGCTGATCACCATGGACCCGTCGCGCATCGGGCAGATGTCGTGCAATCCGGCGATTGGCGGATTGGCCAAGGGGCAGATGGTCCGCGAAATCGACGCTCTCGGCGGACTGATGGGATTGGCGACGGACGAAACGGGGATTCAGTTTCGCATGCTCAACCGCTCCAAGGGTCCGGCGGTCTGGGGGCCGCGGGCGCAGGCGGACAAATATAAATATGCCAGGCAGGTCCAGCACCTGCTAAGCACCTGCCCGAATCTCACCATCGTTCCCGGCGAAGTGGCGGAGATTCTCGCCTCGCCGGCGGTTAACGGCGTCCTCTTGAAGTCCGGCTCGCGCCTGGCGTGCGCGGCCGTGATCGTTACGACGGGCACGTTCCTTCGCGGTTTGATGCACACCGGCCAGAGCCAGAGCCACGGCGGCCGGGTCGGCGAAGCGGCGGCCACGGGGCTGTCCGCGTCCCTGCAAAATCTCGGCCTGGAAATGGGCCGGCTGAAAACCGGCACGCCGCCGCGGCTGCATCGCGATTCCATTGACTTCTCCGCATTCGAGCCGCAGCCCGGCGACGAGCGGCCGGCGCCGTTTTCCTATCTCAACGAATATCGGAACGATTGGTCGCCTCCGTTGCCGCAGATTCAGTGCTGGATCGGCGGAACCAACGAGCGGATTCACCAGATCATCCGGGACAATCTTCACCGCGCCCCGATGTACAGCGGGCAAATTCAAAGCACCGGGCCGCGATATTGCCCCAGCATCGAGGACAAGGTCGTGCGCTTCGCCGACAAAGATCGCCACCAGATTTTCCTGGAGCCGGAGGGACTGGACACGGAAGAGATTTATTGCAACGGGATCAGCACCTCGCTGCCGTCGGATGTGCAGGAAAAGATGATCCGGCTCATTCGGGGGCTGGAGAATGCGAAAATTCTCCGCTGGGGCTACGCGGTCGAATACGACATGGTCTGGCCAACACAGATTCAAAGCACGCTGCAAACCAAGCGGGTGGGGGGGCTGTTTCTGGCCGGGCAGATCAATGGGACCAGCGGATACGAAGAGGCGGCGGCCCAGGGAATCGTGGCGGGGATCAATGCGGCGAAATACGCCGGCGGCGGCGAGCCGGATTTCGTGCTTCGCCGTGACCAGGCGTACATCGGCGTGTTGATCGACGATCTGGTGACCAAGCCGCCGACAGAACCGTACCGCATGTTTACCAGCCGGGCGGAACATCGGCTGCAACTTGCGCAACGACAACGCGGACGAGCGGCTGACTCCGCTGGGCCGCGAAATCGGCTTGGTCGAGGATGGGCGCTGGTCATCGTTCACCGCCCGGCGTGAGGCCATCGACGCGGCCGCGGCGCTGCTGCGGGATATTGGAGCGGATGATTATCTCCGCCGCGGCGACGTGGATTGGGAGGATTGCGGCCGGGCGCTTTCCGCAGGCCGCGGGTCTTGCACCCGAGATCGCCGCTCGCCTTGAAATCCGCATCAAATATGAAGGCTACATCGCCCGGCAGGATCGGCAGATCGAGCGATTCGCCAAGATGGAATCAAAGCTGATTCCCACAGCCGTTGATTACTCGCAAATCGTCGGCCTGCGAAACGAGGCCCGGCAAAAGCTGACCCGATTCACCCCACGGAGTTTGGGCCAGGCCCTGCGGATCAGCGGCATCACCCCGGCCGATGTCACGGTTCTGGCGATCCATATTGAGCGCCTGAAGCGGGCGTAAGCCGGATTATCGGGCGGATGAATCCATGATTTGGATGCGGACAAATGGTATGTTTGTCGCGTCGCATTGAGGGACGGATCATGGCGTTCTGGACGCCAATACGATAAACCACCGTCATTGAAAGGCCCAGAGTTGTGGGAAGTACGACAAAAGTGGAGGCACACCCCGCACCATCGGAAAAGCCGGATCGCCAGACCGACCAGACCGCGCCGGCTCCACCCGTGAAGCGGCGATCACTGTGGTTCGTTTGGCTGATCGTCCTCGTTGTATTGGGGGGCATCGCCTGCCTGATTATTTTTCGGCTTCGTTCCAGCGAGAGCGCCGCGTCGAGCCGCCGAGGCGCGGCCGGTCCCCAGGGCATTCCCGTGGATGCGGCGATGGCGTGGCGCGGGAATCTGCCCGTCTATGTCGATGGTCTGCTCGGCACGGTGACGCCGCTGAAAACGGTGACCGTTCATACCCGCGTGGACGGCCAACTCATCAAGGTGGCGTTCGAAGAGGGCCAGATCGTGCATCGGGGCGATCTGCTCGCGCAGATCGACCCCGACCCGTACAAGGCCGCGCTGGAACAGGCCCAGGGACAACTGGCCAAGGACCAGGCAACCCTCGAGAACGATCAGTTGAATTTAAAGCGCTACCAGCAAGCACCCCAAGCTTACACGCAACAGCAGATCGACACGCAGCAGGCGACGGTGGACCTGGACAATGGAGTCATCAAAAGCGATCAGGGCTCGGTTTACGCCGCCCAGGTCAATCTGGATTACTGCACGATCAGGTCTCCGGTGACGGGGCGGATCGGGCTTCGGTTGGTGGACCAGGGCAACATCGTTCACGCCACCGACACCACCGGATTGGCGGTCATCACGCAACTTCAGCCGATCACGATTGTTTTCCCCATCGAGCAGAACGACATTGCGGATGTGGTCGGCAGCTCGGACAAGGTGCCGCCGCTGAAGACGGTGGCGCTGGTCCAGGACCAGGTGCTGGCGACGGGCAAGCTGATCGCCATCGACAGCTTGGTGAGCAACGAGACTGGGACGGTCAATCTCAAAGCCCAGTTTGATAACACGGATAACGAGTTGTTTCCCGGCGTACAACTGACGGTCCGACTACTGGTCAAGACGCTGAAGAACGTCGTGCTGGTTCCGACCGAGGCGGTTCAGACGGGGCCGCGGTTCTCGTTCGTTTACATCGTCAAACCGGACAACACCGTTGAAATCCGCAAAATCAAGCCGGGCGCGGAACAGATTGTGGATGGACAGGACCTGACGCCAGATCACCCAGGGCGTGTCGGCGGGTGAATGGGTCGGTGACCAACGGCGTGGACAAGCTGGAAGCGGGCATCGAAGGTTGCTGCGACGCGCACCGCCACGACTCGACCGACCACGCGCAGCAGCACGACCCGCCCCGGCGGGCGCCCGCCGCACGGCCCGCGGCAACGTCCACTGAGCCATCCAATCCGAGGAACGGCGAATGAGTCCGTCCAGGCCATTTATTCTGCGGCCTGTGGCGACATCCCTGCTGATGACCGGCATTCTGCTGGTCGGCATCGTCGCCTATCGGCAGTTGCCGGTGTCGGCCCTGCCGGAGGTGGATTATCCCACGATCCAGGTGGCTGACGTTTTATCCGGGCGCCAGCCCGGATGTGATGGCCTCGTCGGTCACGGCGCCGCTGGAGCGGCAGTTCGGCCAGGTGCCGGGCCTGAACCAGATGACTTCCACCAGTTCCGAGGGAAGCTCGCTGATCACGCTGCAATTTTCGCTGGATTTGAACATCGACGTGGCCGAGCAGGAGGTGCAGGCGGCGATCAACGCGGCGACCACCTATCTGCCGGCCGACCTGCCCAATCCGCCGATCTACAGCAAGGTCAATCCCGCCGACACGCCGATCCTGACGCTGGCGCTGACTTCGCAACACGATGCCGCTGTACAAGGTGGAGGACCTGGCCGACACGCGGCTGGCGCAGAAAATTTCGCAATTGCCGGGCGTGGGGCTGGTCAGCATCAGCGGCGGGCAAAAGCCGGCCGTGCGCATTCAGGCCAATCCGACCGCGCTGTCGACGATGGGTCTGACGCTGGAAGACTTGCGGACGCTGATCCCCGAGCAGAACGTCGATCAGGCCAAGGGAAGTTTCGACGGCCCGCACCAGGCGCTACACCATCGGCGCCAACGATCAGCTCCTCACCAGCAAGGACTACAAGCCGCTGATCGTCGCGTACAAAAACGGCGCGCCGGTCCGCCTGTCGGACGTGGCGAACGTCGTGGACGGCAGCCGAGAACGTGAAGCAGGCCGCGTGGATGAACCGCGACCCGGCGGTGATCGTCAACATCCAGCGCCAGCCGGGCGCCAACATCATCGACGTGGTCGATCGCATTCAGACAGCTTCTGCCGCAGCTGGAAGCGTCGCTGCCGGCGGCGATCAAGATCAACCAGTTGACCGACCGGACCATCACCATCCGCGCCTCGGTCGCGGACGTGGAATTCGAGCTGGTGCTCACCATCGCGCTGGTCGTGCTGGTGATCTTCCTGTTCCTGCGGAACATTTCGCGCGACGGTGATTCCCAGCGTCGCGGTGCCGCTGTCGCTCGTCGGCACATTCGGCGTGATGTACCTGCTGGGATACAGCATGAACAACCTGACGCTGATGGCCCTGACGATCTCCACGGGGTTCGTGGTGGACGACGCCATCGTCATGATCGAGAACATCATCCGCTTCATCGAGGAGGGCGATTCGCCGCTGCAGGCGGCGCTCAAGGGATCGGAGCAGATCGGATTCACGATCATTTCGCTGAGCGTTTCGCTGATCGCGGTGCTGATTCCGCTGCTGTTCATGGGCGACGTGGTGGGGCGGCTGTTCCGCGAATTCGCCGTCACGCTGAGCGTGACGATCGTGGTCTCGGCCTTCGTTTCGCTGACGCTGACGCCGATGATGTGCGCGCTGCTGCTGCGGCACAAGCCCGAAAGCGAGCAGGGGTGGCTCTACCGCGAGTCGGAGCAGATTTACCAGGGTGTGATCGATTTCTACGGCCTGACGCTGCGATGGGTGCTGCGGCATCAGTTCGCCACGCTGCTGGTTGCGGTCGCGACGCTGGCGTGACGGTGTAGCTGTACATCATCATCCCCAAGGGATTTTTCCCGGTGCAGGACACGGGCGTGATCCTCGGCATTTCCGAAGCGGCGCAGACCGTTTCCTTCCCGGCCATGGCCAAGGACAGCAGGAGCTGGCCGAGGTGATCCTGAAGGACCCGGCGGTGGAGAGCCTGTCCTCCTTCATCGGCATCGACGGCACGAACACCACGATCAACAGCGGCCGCATCCAGATCAATCTCAAGCCGATCGAGGAGCGCAAGATCAGCGCCAGCGACGTGATCCGGCGATTGCAGCCGGAACTGGCCAAGGTCGAAGGGAATCACGCTGTACATGCAGCCGGTGCAGGATTTGACCGTGGAAGACCGCGTCAGCCGGACGCAGTACCAATACACCCTGGAAGACCCGGATCCCAATGAATTGGCCGCAGTGGGTGCCGCGGCTGTTGGACAAGCTGAAGGAGATTCCCGAGCTGCGCGACGTGGCCACCGACCAGCAGAACCTGGGCCTGTCGACGACGCTGGTGATCGACCGCGACACGGCCTCGCGGCTGGGCATCACGGCGCAGCAGATCGACGACACGCTGTACGACGCCTTCGGCCAGCGGCAGATTTCGACCATGTTCACGCAGTTGAACCAGTATCACGTGGTGCTGGAGGTCGACCCGAAATTATCAGACGAATCCCCGCGATCTGCAGAACATTTACGTGCACTCGGCCAACGGGGCGATGGTGCCGCTGAGGCAGTTCACGCATTTCGAGCAGGCAGGCGACGCCGCTGGCGGTCAATCATCAGGGACAGTTCCCGGCGGTGACGATCTCGTTCAATCTCGCGCCCGACGCGTCGCTGGGCGATGCCGTCGACGCGATCAACGCAGTGCAGAAAGATCTGAACATGCCGCCGAGCATCCAGGCGGGATTCCAGGGCACGGCCGCGGCGTTCCAGGCGTCGCTGGCCAACGAGCCGCTGCTGATTCTCGCGGCGCTGGTCACGGTCTACATCGTGCTGGGCGTGCTGTACGAAAGCTACATCCATCCGATCACGATTCTTTCCACGCTGCCGTCGGCGGGCGTGGGGGCGCTGCTGGCGCTGCTGCTGTGCAAGACGGATTTCAGCGTGATCGCGCTGATCGGCATGATTCTGCTGATCGGCATCGTGAAGAAGAACGCGATCATGATGATCGACTTTGCGCTGGAGGCCGAGCGCAAGGAGGGCAAATCGCCGCTGGAGGCGATTTACCAGGCGTGCCTGCTGCGGTTCCGGCCGATCATGATGACGACGACGGCGGCGCTGTTCGGCGGCTTGCCGCTGGCGCTGGGAACCGGCATGGGCGCGGAACTGCGCCAGCCGCTGGGCATCGCCATCGTCGGCGGGTTGATCTTCAGCCAGATCCTCACGCTCTACACGACGCCGGTGATTTATCTCGCGTTTGACCGATTGGCCAAGCGGCTGGGCGGGCGCGGTGACGCGACGAGCCCACTGCCGCAAACGGTCGCGGCGGAGGAAGTGTCATGAGCATCTCGACGCCGTTCATCCAGCGGCCGGTGGGCACGACGCTGCTGACGATCGCGGTGGCGCTGGCGGGGGTATCTGGCGTATCGTTTCCTGCCGGTGTCGCCGCTGCCGCAGGTGGATTTCCCGACCGATTTCGGTGGTGCCGAGTCTGCCCGGCGCCAGCCCGAGACGATGGCGTCCACCGTGGCCACGCCGCTGGAGCGGCAGTTCGGCCGCATCGCCGGCGTGACGGAGATGACTTCTCAGCAGCACGCTGGGCACCACCGAGCATCACGCTGCAGTTTGATCTGAACCGCAACATCGACGCCGCGGCGCGCGACGTGCAGGCGGCGATCAACGCCGCCCGCAGCAATCTTCCCGCCAATCTGCCGTCGCAGCCCACCTACCGCAAAGGTCAATCCCGCCGACGCGCCGATCCTGATCATCGCGATGACCTCCGACGTTTACACCACGCGGCCAGATGTACGACGCCGCCGATTCGATCCTGGCGCAGAAGCTCTCGCAGGTTGACGGAGTCGGGCAGGTGTTCGTCGGCGGCGGCGCGTCGCCGGCGGTGCGCGTCGAGGTCAATCCCGACGGCCTTGAATAATCTCGGCCTGGAGTCTGAGTACGTCGCCACGGTGCTTGCCAGCGCCAATGCCAACCTGCCCAAGGGCGCAGCTTGGCGACGATCACCGCAGCCGAATCCCTGAGCACCACCGATCAGCTCTTCAAGGCGCAGCAGTACAAGAACCTATCTGGTGGAGTACGTCAACGGCGCGCCCGTGCGGCTGTCGGATGTCGCGGACGTGGAGGATTCCGTCGAGGACGTCCGCACCGAGGGCCTGGCCAACGGCAAGCCGGCGGTGGTGATCATCATTTTCCGCCAGCCCGAACGCCAACATCATCGACACCGTGGACCGCGTCGAGGCGATGATGCCGCAATTGCAGGCGGTAGTGCCGGCCGGCATGAACCTGAAGGTGGTGATGGACCGCACGCACCACCATTCGCGCCTCGGTTCACGACGTGGAAATCACCCTGATGCTCTCCGTGATCGCTGGTGGTGCTGGTGGTCTTCCTGTTCCTGCGCGATTGGCGGACGACGTTTATTCCCAGCATCGCCGTGCCGGTCTCGCTGATCGGGACGTTCGGCGTGATGTACCTGGCGGATTATACAGTGGACAATCTTTCGCTGATGGCGCTGACCATCGCCACCGGATTCGTCGTGGATGACGCCATCGTGGTGATCGAAAACATCACGCGCCACCTCGAAGCCGGCATGCGCCCGATGCAGGCGGCGCTGCTCGGCGCCAAGGAAATCGGCTTCACCGTCCTCTCCATCAGCTTGTCGCTGGTCGCCGTGTTCATTCCGATTCTGCTGATGGGCGGGATCGTCGGCCGGTTGTTCCGCGAGTTCGCGGTGGTGCTTTCGGTGGCGATCGGCGATTTCGCTGGTCGTCTCGCTGACCACCACGCCGATGATGTGCGCGATCCTGCTGCAGCCGCGGGAGGAGCAGCGCACGGCCGGTTCTATCACGCCAGCGAAAGGGTGTTCGACTGGATTCTGGCCGTGTACGAGAAGAACGCTGGCGGTCGTGCTGCGGCATCCGCTGGTGATGCTGATCGTGACGCTGATCACCATCGTGCTGACGGTCGCGCTGTATGTCGTCGTGCCCAAGGGATTTTTCCCGCAGCAGGACACGGGCCGGCTGTCGGATCGGTCCTGGCCGATCAGGCGACCAGCTTTCAGGCGATGCGCGACATGATCACGCAATTGGCCAGCAACGGTCGGACAGGATCCCGGCGTGAGCGATGTGATCGCGTCCGCGGGCGGCGGACGGGGAACGATCAATACCGCCAACATGTTCATCAGCTCAAGCCGCTGCAGCATGCGAAAGGCTGACGCCGACCAGATCATCGAGCGCCTGCGGGCAAAGCTGTCGCACGTGCCGGGGGCCACGCTGTATCTTCAATCGCCGCAGGACGTGCGCATCGGCGGCCGGGCGAGCCAGCGCCCAATAGCAATACACCCTGCAGGGCGACGATCTCAAGGAATTGCTTTCACTGGGCGCCCGAGGTCTTCGACAAACTCAAAACGCTCAAGGGTCTGGCGGACGTGAACAGCGACCAGCAGGTGCACGGGCTGGAAGCGATGGTGACCATCGACCGCGACATGGCCAGCCGCCTTGGCATCACGCCCGAGGCGATCGACCAGGTTCTCGCGACGCCTTCGGCCAGAGCCAGGTGTCGACCATGTACACGCAGCTCAACCAGTATCACGTGGTGATGGAGGTTGCGCCGCAGTCTGGCAAAGCCCGCACGGCCTGGATTACATCTATCTTCCCGGCAGCGGCGGCAAGCAGTTCCGCTCAGCCAGATCGCGCAGTTCTCGCGGGACACGACGTCCCTGGCGGTCAATCACCAGGGCCAGTTCCCGGCCGTCACGATCTCGTTCAATCTTCTGCCCGGCGTTTCGCTGGGCGACGCGGTGAAGGAAATCAACGAAGCCGAGAGCGCAGATGGAGATGCCGGCCTCCATTCACGGCAGCTTCCAGGGAACCGCCCAGGCGTTTCAGGATTCGCTGGCCAACGAGCTGTTCCTGATCATCGCGGCCCTCGTGACGGTCTATATCGTGCTGGGAATGCTTTACGAAAGCCTGATCCACCCGATCACGATTCTGTCGACGATCCCCTCGGCCGGCGTCGGGGCGCTGCTGGCGCTGATGCTGTTCGGCGTCGACCTGGACGTGATGGGAATGATCGGAATCATCCTGCTGATCGGCATCGTCAAGAAAAACGCGATCATGATGATCGACTTCGCGCTGGAAGCCGAGCGAAGGAGCGGCAAATCGCCCAAGGAGGCGATCTTCCAGGCCTGCTTGCTGCGGTTTCGGCCGATCATGATGACCACCATGGCCGCGCTGCTGGGCGGCTTGCCGCTGGCGCTGGGGACGGGAACGGGCTCGGAACTGCGCCGGCCGCTGGGGATCGCCATCGTCGGCGGATTGATCTTCAGCCAGATGCTGACGCTCTACACGACGCCGGTGGTTTACCTGTATCTGGACCGCCTGCGGCTGTGGATCAATCGGGCGCTGCACGGACGCGAAGCCGGGGCGGCGATGGCGCCTGAGTTGGCGTAGGAATTGCCGCATTTTCAAAGCGCGTCATTCCAAAGCCCCGGATGTACATCCGGGGCTACGAGTGGCGCAGATGATTTGTGATCGGTAAAAGAACGCGCTGCCCGGGGCCGAGCCAGCGAAATCATCTCTTTCCGCCTTGAGCATGGTTACGCGCCGGCCGGTCGGCCGCCGAAACGGATGATGTAGCCGTCGGGGTCCTCGACGAAGAAATCTTTCGTGCCCCATTCGGTGGCTTCAAGCGGCTTGAGGATGGCCACGCCGTTGGCGACGCATTGCTCGTAATACGCCTCGATGCCCTCCACGCCCGCCGAGGCGTCGAGGTGCTCGTTGTCTTTCCGGTATTGGCGCTCCGCTTGGTTTTTCGGCGCGTCCTTCAGGTGCAGTTCCAGCCCATCCAGGCGACCGATGGCGTAGAATCCTCCCCACGGCTCGCCGAACGTGAAGCCGAGCGTGCGGTAGTACGCGATCGAACGTTGAAGGTTGTCAACGAGGAACTGCGGAGCGAGCGACGTCACTCGCGGCTTCGTTGCGGCGGCAGTCATGGACGGCTCCTTTCGGCGGCAGGAGGGCGGGGAAGATTATACTGCGACTCGCCCCCCGCGCAATTCCACCACCCCCCCAAAAAATCACAAAAAAAAGAAAAAACCAAAAAAACACGTACAAAACTTTCACCCGCTGGACCCATAGATAGAGGGCGAAGGTTTTTTAGCTCAATCCGAATCCGCCGTTTCGCCAGTTTATCGCCGGGATTTTTACGGATCTCCCAAATCGAACAGCCCAGATATGGGGCCATTTGAGACAATTTGGGACATCATCGCTTCCCGCCCTGTTCGTGCGACGGCTCGGAGTGCTGCGGGCTGGCTTGGCGGCTGCGGTTCTCGCTTTGCTGCCGCACCTGGTAATCACGCTCGGGAGCGCCGCGGTCGGGGTTGGCGGCCGGACGCTGCTCCTGCCCGGCGGGCTGGGCGCGATTCTCAGTGCGCGTCGGCTCCGCCGGCGCGTTCTGCGCGTGCTGGGTTTGCTGCGGTTTCCATTGATTCCCCTGGCGCTGTTCCCAACCGCTGTCGGTTCGCCGGTAAACGTCGCCCGCCGGGTTCACGTAAACATTGTTGGACCGCAGGTCCTCCGGCACTGCCGGGACGCGGGCGTTGATCTGCGGGGACGGAGCATGCGTAACCGCCACGGGCGCGGCCTCGACGTGAACATCGTGCCGCCGCTCGTAAACATTGCGCACGTAGACATCGCGCTGGTGGGCGGATTTGGCGTTGGCGTTGTTGGCGTCGATGACGGCTTGGTTGAGAATGTGGCCGGGCCGGACCATCGAGGGGCGATATCCGCCGTAGCCGAACCACGCGGTCGAATGCGTTTTCGCGCCGCCGGCGATCCATGCGTCTCCGCCGCCGGCGGCGACGCCGAAGGTGAATCCCCAGTGACCCGAATAGGCGTGGTATTGCGCCGCGAAGCCGAACGTCGTCGGCCGAGCGTAATAGTGGTCATGGTACAAAGCGTTGTAGTGATAACCCGTGCCGTACACCACGGTCCCGTCGAAGGGATAGCAGCCGACATAGCCCGGAGTGTAGCCGCAGTAAACCGCCTGGTCCGTGCTTCCGTAGACGTAGCAGAATCGCACCGGATAAATGGGGCAGGACGGCGGGATGGTGTAAATCGCCGCGGGCACGTGCCGGCACAGACCCCACGGGCCGGATGGGTTTCCGCTCTGATACCACACGGCGTCGGAACAGCAGTAATACGTCCCATTGGTAAGCAGCACGGAGTCGTCGGTGTTCACCGCGTAACTGCAGCCCGTGTCCGCGATCGGCTCAAAATCCGGCGTGCCGTCGTAACTGACCGTCGGCTGCTGGAAGTCGTTGACATCCACCGCGGCGGTCTGGGGAATGTACGTGTCGGCCACGGCGTCTTGCGCCGCCTGGGTGCCGGCCACCTGGGCCAGCACGTTCGCCTTGGGACTGTCCGGTGGAATCTTGGCGAAGTCGGCCGGCAATTGATTCGGAGCGACATAAGTCCACGGACCGTTTTGATTGGGCGCCGTGAACCACCGGCCCGAAAGCAGCACGAACATCTGCTGCGTGCCGATCTGCACGAAAATATCCGAATCGGTGTTGGCCCAATAGAGCAGTTGCGTGCCGGGGATCGTGGATAATTGCGGCTGGCCGTCGGTCCAGATCAATTCGGTGGGCTGGGTGGCCGTCACGATATCCAGGTTCGCGGCGACATTATCCGGCACCGCTTGCTGCGGATCGGCATAGCCGATCTGGTCGGCGAGTTGTGAGATGGCCGAGGGAACCTGGGATGTAAATTGGAACGGGCCGGTCGGATCGGGTGCGGCATACCAATGCCCGGCCCCCTTCAGATAATACGTTTTGGAAGACGGGTCCAAGGCCACGAAGAACGGCGTATTGACGACCCGCATCATGCCCGAATCGGACGCCTGCACCATTCTCGGCGTGCCGTCGTATGGCACCAGCACGGCGGGATGGTCGCGGAAAATGATCGCCGGCGGAGTCGTTTGCAACGCGGCGGCGGCGGATTGCTCCTTATTCAGCGCCTCGACGGATGCCAGCAGATGATCCAACGATAGCACAATCGGCTGGGCGAGGATCGCCTGGCGGACGGCATCGGAAAGCGGTTGTACGGATACCGAGCCGGAATTGGGGAAGAGCACCTTCGTGACTTGGACGTCCACGATACGGACGGTGCGGGAGACGCGATCGGTTTCGACGCGGCTCTGGAGCCAGACGGCGCCGAAGACCGGCTCCTGCTGATTTTGCGGAACCACCGCGACGGCGGCCCGGCCGTCGAGAGTGTCGCCCTGAAAGCTCTCCAATTGCGGCTGATAGATGGTGACGTCGGCTCCGTCGCTGGCGGTGACGTGCATCGGCCAGCGCGAGGGTTGCGGGGCAACGTCGGCCATCAGATGGCCGGAAATTGTGAGCAATCCCCCAACGATTGTCGTGACCGCTAGAATTCGCCGAAAGGTGCAAGTCATTGGCATGAATCTCCAATTTGTGGTTTGTCCATCTTAATCCTAAGTGGACCAGCCAGTTAGCGGACGCTTGGGAATTCGTCGGCTGCCGGCGCCGATCTTTATCCCAGGAACGCGATATGGCGGGGCCGTTTCCGCAGTGCCTTTGTCGGTTGCGTGCAAACCGGAAGGGGTATTTCGTCGTAGACACTGTTAATGGCGGAGGTTAAACTCCGGGCATCGAATGGCAGGTACGTTCGCTTACTGGGGCCGACATCCAAAGCCGGTTTTTCACGCGGGCATCGCTCTTTGCCAATGAATACCCCGTCATCCGGTCGATGATTGAAACATCGAGCCGTGAAACTCCAACGCGCAAATTGAATGGTAAACTATGAGTGGACGTACGCTTGATGGAGAAAATTGATTATGCCGGCAAAAACAAATTCCCTCGTGTCGCTGATTGACAAGAAGCTGGATGTTACGAATTTCCGGGACCAGCATTGGGAAGGCTCGTTCTGGGAATATCTGGATGTCGTGGCGGAAAACCCAGCCGTGGCGCCAACGCGTTTCAACGCGTTTACGACATGATCCTGACCTACGGCCACGAGTCCTACACCAACTTCAAACAGGAATACATCCGGTACAAATTCTTCGGCGACCCGATCGATCACGGGGCGGACGCGATTTACGGTTTGGAACGGCCGCTGATGCAGTTGGTGGATTTCTTCAAATCCGCCTCGCAGGGATACGGAACGGAAAAACGGATTCTGCTGCTGCACGGGCCGGTGGGATCGAGCAAATCGACCATTGCCCGGCTGCTGAAAAAAGGCTTGGAACATTACAGCCGGACGGAAGCGGGCCGGTGCTACACCTACATGTGGCGGTTGGCTCATCGCGGCCCGGGGGGCGACGAAGCCGAACAATTCGTCGAGTGCCCCATGCACGAGGAGCCGCTGCTGCTGATTCCGCGCGAGGCCCGGCACGACGTCCTGGAAGTCATCAACGAAAAATTGGACGAGGGACGCAAGATTCGTCTGTTCGGAGATGTCTGCCCGTTCTGCCGGAAAATCTACGGCGATCTGTTGGAGGATTACGGCGGCGACTGGAAGAAAGTGATGGAGCACGTGAAGGTCAAGCGGCTGGTCCTGTCCGAAAAGGACCGCCGCGGAATCGGCACCTTCCAGCCCAAGGATGAAAAGAACCAGGACAGCACCGAACTGACCGGCGACATCAATTATCGCAAGATCGCCGAGTTCGGATCGGATTCCGATCCGCGCGCCTTCAACTTCGACGGCGAATTGAACATCGCCAATCGCGGCATCGTCGAGTTCATCGAGGTATTGAAGCTGGACGTGGCGTTTTTGTACGACCTGCTGGGCGCCAGCCAGGAACATCTCATCAAGCCCAAGAAATTCGCCCAAACCTATATCGACGAGGTGATCCTCGGTCACACCAACGAGCCGGAATACAAGAAACTTCAGGGCAACGAGATGATGGAGGCGTTTCGCGACCGGACGATCAAGATCGACGTTCCGTACAACATCCGGCTGGATGACGAGATCAAGATTTACCTGAAGGATTTCGGCCCCGAGAAGATCAAGGGGATTCACATCGCGCCGCACACGATCGAGGTCGCGGCGATGTGGGCGGTCCTGACTCGGCTGGCCGAGCCGAAAAAGGCCGGCATCACCAAGATGCAGAAGATGAAGCTGTACAACGGCAAGAATATTCCCGGTTTTACAGAGGACAGCATCAAGGAACTGAAGGAGGAAGCCCCGCGCGAGGGAATGCAGGGGATCAGCCCCCGGTATATTCAGGACAAGGTGAGCAACTCGCTGGTCAGCCATCAGGCGCAACTGGACAAGTCGATCAACCCGTTCATGGTGATGAACGAACTGGAAGGCGGATTGAGCCATCATTCGCTGATTACGGATGAAGAGTTGAAGAAGGAGTACAAGGAACTGCTGGCCGTGGTGCGCGAGGAGTACGAGGACATCCTCAAGGCCGAGGTACAGCGGGCCATCAGCGCCGATGAGGATGCGATCAAGCGTTTGGCGGCCAACTACATCGAAAATGTCCGGGCGTACACGCAGCACGAGCGGGTGCGAAACCGTTACACCGGGCGGGACGAGGACCCGGATGAACGGCTCATGCGGTCGATCGAAGACAAGATCGACATCCCCGAGAGCCGCAAGGACGATTTCCGGCAGGAGATCATGAATTACATCGGGGCGTTGTCGCTGGATGGAAAGAAATTCGAATACAACACCAACGCCCGGCTGCTGAAGGCGCTGGAACTGAAATTGTTCGAGGACCAGCGCGACACGATCAAGCTGAAGAACCTGGTCAGCACCGTCGTCGACGACGAGACGCAGCAGAAGATCGACGTGGTAAAGCAGCGGCTGATCAAGTATTTCGGATACAACGAAACCAGCGCGACGGACGTGCTGAATTACGTGGCGAGCATTTTCGCACGGGGAGATTCGAAGCAGGATGAATAATTAGGATGGTCGATGATCTCAAAGAGCTTCTGGATCGCGAACCGTTTGCGGCGTTTCGCATCATTCTCACCAGCGGCGGCAGTTACGAGGTGACCAGCCCCTATCAGATCGCGATCGGCCAAACGCAATTGGATTATTACTACCCCCGGTCCGATCGCAAGGCGATTCTGCGGATGAATCAAATCGCCGCATTTGAGGACTCCGAACAGGCCAAACCGTGAGCGGGCGTGATCCTCTTGACGGCCCAAATTATGGATGAAGAATGACGGTCGTTGAGTTCATCGGCGAGATTCGCAATATCGAGATCATCGCCGGCGGCGGATAGTTGAAGGAACTGAGGCGGCTTCGGCGGGAGTATGGAAGCGGAAACTGGCGTAAGCTGAAAGGGTTTGCCGCGGTTCGATTGATGGATCTGAAAATCGTCAGGGCGGAAGTTCATTGGTACGAAGCGCACGGCATCGGAAGACGCGAGATGAAAGCCAAGAGAATCCCGGATCAACTATGAAGCGATCGGTCAAGAAACGATATGCGATGTGTATCGAGAACCAGGGCTACGCGGCCTCGCTGGAAAAACGGAAAGTTTACGAGATTTACTCGCCGGAGCCGAATGATCCGGAATCGATGATCCGCGTGGTGGATGAGTCGGGCCAGGATTATCTGTTTCCCGCAAAATGGTTCGTTCCACTGGAATTGCCCGCCAAAGCCCGACGGGCCCTGGCGGCGGTGTGAGCAGGAAAAGAGGATATGCCCCGATTCAATCGCCGTTCCGGTTATTCGCTCGTGGTGGTCGGAGTGCTGGGGATCATTTTTTTCTGGATCAGCGATCCGCGCTGGGGCCTGGCCCTGCACTGGAGCCGCGGCGAGAATCCGATCGACTTGGCGAATCAGCAGTTTCCCGGAACCGTGGTGGGATTGGCCGGATCGCTGCTGGTTCTGTTGATCGGGTTATATCTGCTGGCGAAGAAAGTCGTCTGATCAGAAGTTGTATTTGTACGTCACGCCGAACGCCGGCGCGTTGACCCGGTAAACGCCTGCATAGGTGGGGTCGAACTCCTCTTCTTTGTTGAGGTTTTGGTCGAACCAGCCGAGGACGTTGTAGGCGTCGAGCCGAAGCGTTTGATGCTCGGTAATCTTGTAGGAGAGGCCCAGATTCAGCGAGGCCGTGGGGCCATACGGCATGGTATAGCCGGCCACCGTGCTGGAGGGAGTGCCGGGGCCGAAAAATGGGTTGGCATTCAGGTAATCCTGCGCGTCCTGGTCTCCGTTGAAACCCCACAGCAAATCGAAAGCGACGTAGGTGGACCACTGACTGTTGAAGCGGTGATTCCAGGTGACCTTGGCAACGCTTGAGGCCCAGTTGGTCAGGTTATATCCGTAGCCGTAGAGCGCCGTGGTGATTTGAGTTCCTTCCCCCGAGGTCAGATCCTGGCTAATCAGTTTGGTAAAGCCGTAGGAAGCCGTGATCGTATCTTCGGGAGTGCGATAAGTGGCTTCGAGTTCGACGCCCGCGGTCTTGTAAGAGCCGAAGTCGATGTTCTGGCTGACGGTGGAGTCCCATCCAACCAGGTTCAGCTTGTTGTAGTAGAACGACAGTCCCATGAACAGGTTTTGCGTTTGCTGCCGTTCGAAACGCAGCTCAACGCTGCGTTCCGTTTCCGGGATCGATTGAGTGCCCGTGCTGGTCCATTGCTGGTACATGGACTCTTCGTCATTGGTTCTGAGCGAGCCGGAATAAATGAGCTTGGCGGTATCCTGCCGATCAAATTTCCATACCAAAGCCCCGCGTGGCGAAAGCAGCCAGTCGGTGAAGCGGTCCTTGTCCGCATGTCCGGTGAGAAACAGAGTGAACTGGTCGTTGATATGCCATTGGTCCTCGGCCAGGAACGAGAGCATGTTCGAATCCCACCGCTGGGGCGTGGGCAACAGGGAGTTCAAGCCTTCGGCTCCGGGCGTCATCCAGCTCGGGAATCCCAACCAGTAATAACCGTATTGGACACCGGCGGCGGCTTCATTGTTGGGCAGGCCCGTCCAATTGATTGTGGCATTGCTGATGAGCTTTCGTTCCTGGTTACTGTCGGTTAAGACCCCGGTAATCTCGCGCTCGTAATCCGTCACATCGAAACTGGTATAGGCGTTCAGGGTGAGCTCTGGAGTCAAGGCCCTCTTGATCCCGGCATAGCCGGTGAGTTGCTCGTAGCCGACCCCGCTGGACTGCGGGTATGCGTCGGTATAGCCGTAGGGATAGGGGGCGTAGGAGTTGCGGTCGGTATCGTTGAGCGAGTATCCGCCGCGTGTATAGCGTGCCCAGAGCGTCACGCCGTCGCCGTCCCATTGCAGATGAGCTTTGATCTGCGGGGTGCCGTCATATTCCGCGCCTTCACGGTCGAAACTGGTGGGGATCGCTTTGCCGGCATAGACCGGGCCGTAAACCGAGCTGACCCAGTTCTGGCCCTGAATGATGGGAGAGTAGGTGTAGTCGGAACCCACAACCTGGGCGACGCCGCCATAAATAAACCAGCCGGTATCGGCGCCGAGCTTTTCGCCGTGCTTGATCTCGGCGGAGTAGGTTTGGTCGATGGCATCGACGCGTTCGCTGACGCCGGTGCCCTGGAAGGTCAGGCCGCTGTATGTCGTCTGCGAGACGACGCCGGAAACGGCGCCGGCACCGTACACAGCCGAACCGGGTCCGCGAACCACATCCACTTGCTGGATGTCTCCGTTGAGAACCAGGTCGCGCTCCGTCAATGCTCCGAAGTGAGTCACTTGGTTCATGTCCCTGCCGTTGACCAGCATGAGATAATCGTTGTCCTGGCCGCTGATGATTCCGCGAATGCCGTAATTGTCTTCCTCATTGCTGTCGCTGTCCCATTCGAAGTTGGGGACGTAGGCGTTCAGCAGATCCGTGAGTGTACGGGCATTGGCGTCGTCGATCTCATCCCGGTCGATGGTGGTCACGGCGGCGGGCACGAGCGCCCGCGGCGTGGGGGTGAGGGTGTTGGTGGTGACCGGCACCTGCATGTACTGTTCGAGGGTCATGTTGGCGGTGGTGTTCTCGCTCGATTGAGTCTGAGTTGCCGCCGCGCCTGTTGCAGCTGGAGTCACCGGCCCGGGCGTCATCGGCGCGACGGTTTGCGCCGGCGTGGTTGCCTGCACCGAGCCCGTCGAGGGCGAGGGAGCCGTCGTTGGAGATGCCAAGACGTTTCCCGCGCACCATGTGCCGAGCAAACCGGCGGCGGCCAGCCGAAGCAGAGTCGATCGATGGGAGATGCCAGAGATCATTTAGAATTCGTATTTGAGGGTCAGGGCATAAGCCGGGGCCTCTACGCGATATTCGCCGCTCCAAAGGCCGCCGGTTACGATGTCCTTGTTCAGAGTCTGGTCAAACCATCCAAGCACGTTGTATGCGTCGAAGCGAAGAGTTGCGTGAGGCGTGATGTTGTATTCCACGCCGAGGCTCAGGAACGCCGAGGGGCCGTAGGGCTGCGTGTAACCTGCAACGGTGTCGGTGGGGGTCCCGGCGCCGAAGTACGGCATGCTGTTCTTGTAATCCTGGTATGCCTGGCCGCCGGGGAAGCCCCAAAGCACCTGAATATTTGCGTCCGCCGAAAACTGCTCGCTGAACTTGTGGTGCACAGTTAACTTGGTGTCATTGTCGGCCCAACTGGCCAGGTCGTACCCATATCCGAACGGCGCCGAGGTGATGAACGTGCCGGAATTGGGATTGAAATTCTGGCCGATTAATTTCGTATAGCCATGCGAAAGGGTGATCGTGTCTGTTGGCGTGCGGTAGCTGGCTTCGACCTCAATTCCCGCCGTCTTATAAGAACCGAGATTCTGTTCCTCCGACGCGTTTTGATTCCATCCAATGACGCCGAGCCGGTTGTAGTAAACCGATGTTCCAAAAAACAGGTGATCGGTCTGCTGCCGCTCCCATCGCAATTCCAGGCTGGTCATGTTTTCGGGAGCCGAGTACGTGTGCGAACTCAGCCACTGGGCGTACATGTACTCTTCGGTATTGGTCCGCAGCGATTGCGATGCGATGAACTTGAAGGTGTCTTTGTTTTCAGGCGCCCAGGCCAGCGCGGCTCGCGGCGAGAAGAGCCATTCCGTGAAACGATCCTTGTCGGCGCGTCCGCTGAGGAACAGCGTCCACTTGGGAATGATCTGCCACTGGTCCTCCCCGAAGAACGAAAGCATGTCCGACTGCCACGTCTGCGGGCCGTTGGGGAACGCCTGGAACACCGGCGGTGAACTGCTCAGCCAGGAAGGCAATCCCAGCCAGAGGTAATCAAATTCGGTTCCGAAAGCGAGCTGGTTTCCCTTGAACGGCTGCCAGTTGAGCTGGGCTTTGCTGATCCAGGTCTGTTCCTGGTGATTGTCCAAAATCTCGGGGTGCCAGTCGATTCGCTCGTAGTCCGTGAAACCGAAGCTGCTGGAAACATCCAGGCTCAGGGCGTCGTTCACGGTGAATTTGTTCCCAACAAAGCCTGTCAACTGGTCATACGCGACGGTGACGGGTATTGCCGGGAGATTGAAGCCGGAAGGATATTGCCCATAAATCCGGTCCGTTTGATTGAGCGACAAACTTCCCTTGGTGTAGCGTACCCAGGCGGAGAACCCGGCGCTGTCATATTCCAAGTGGGCCTTGAGGTCCGGTTCGTCTCCCTTTTCGGCGTCTTCGCGCCAGCGGAACTCCGCTGATCGGCTGGCCGGCCGTTACCTGTGTGCCGTAGATGGTCGCGTAATTCTGACCCTGGACGATGGGGGCCTCGCCTTCGGGCGCACCGGTCATCTGGGCCACGCCGCCGTAAACAAACCAGCCCGAATCCGCGCTGAGTTTTTCCCCATGCTTGAACTCCGCGGTGTAAAATTCGTCGACGGCCCCGGCCTGAGCCTGGACTTCGGTCCCCTGATAGGTCAGGCCGTTGTAGGTGGTGAGCGACTCCACGCCGGCAACCGCGCCGGGTCCATACGTGGCCGATCCTGGCCCACGGACAACATCGATTTGATTGATATCGCCGAACAGCGGCAAGTCCTGTTCGGTCAGCACGCCAAAATGCGTCCGTTCGTTCATATCGCGGCCGTTGACCAGAAAGAGCATTTTGGTGTTGTCGTCCCCCATGATGCCGCGCATGCCGTTGACCGGCATCTCCCACGTCTGATCCGCCGTCTCGAAATCCGGAACGTAAATATCGAGCAGGTCGTTAAGGCTGCGTGGATTCTGCTGCTCGATCATCTCGTGATCGATGGTGGTCACCGCCGCCGGAACCAGGTTGCGCTGCGTCTCGGTGAGAGTGTCGGTGGTGACCTCCACCTGCATGAGCTGCTCCAGGCTCATGTTGGCAAAGGAATTCTCGCTGGAATTCCCCGATCCCCCATTGCCGCCAATCGCCTGGCTCGAGAAATTGAATTCCGGCAGAGTGGAAGGCGTCGGTTCGAAGTTCTGGATGGAAGGTTCGGTGGTTGGCGATCCATGCGCTCGAGCGGTCAACAGCACCGACAGCAAACAAACGGCTATCGGGGCAACCCGAGACGGCCTGTGGGCGATGACATGCTTCATATTTAACTGAACGCAGTCTCCGTCAGTGTGTGTCGGCTATCCCGTTTGTGAGGTTTAACGGACTTTTACGGCGAATTCCGGCTGGGGTTGCCGATATCTGATAAACCGGTTGTTACAGGACGGATTCATGGGGTGGCGGACCGGGCGGCGCCGGAATGCTAGAATAGGAACAGATGGTCCTGAAGATCGAAAAAGATCACCAGCGGTTCCGGCAAATCGTCAAGGGCCGGATTCGGGA
Source organism: uncultured Phycisphaerales bacterium (assembly GCA_963771925.1). Lineage (GTDB taxonomy): Bacteria > Planctomycetota > Phycisphaerae > Tepidisphaerales > Tepidisphaeraceae > PALSA-1353. The sequence goes on along the minus strand of CAVYVE010000002.1, from coordinate 236,950 downwards.
GGACCTGCGCAAATTCCTGACCAAGGGAGAATTGATCGGCAAGGAGGGGAAACATCTCATCAGCATTCCGCTGCGAGGGATCGAGTTGCCGCATTTCCGATACGGGGATAACTCCGCCGGCGTCGGCGTCGGCGACGGGAAAGAAGGCGATGTCGTCGGCAAGGGCGAAGGCAAAACCCAGGGCGGCACCGAACCCGGCCAGCACATCATGGAAGTGGACCTCACGCTGGATGAGCTGGCCCAGATTCTGGCGGAGGAGTTGAAGCTGCCCCGCATCGAACCCAAGGGCAAGCATCGCATCACGACGGTCCGCGACAAATACAGCGGCATCCGCCGCGTCGGACCCGAATCACTCCGGCACTTCAAACGCTCCTTCAAGGAAGCACTCAAGCGACAACTCATGATCGGCGATTACGATCCCGAGCGGCCGATCATCATCCCGCAACGGAAAGACATCCGCTACCGAAGCTGGAAGGAAACCAAAAGCCCGCAATCCAACGCCGTGATCGTCTTCATGATGGACGTCTCCGGCTCCATGGGCGAAGAGCAAAAGGAACTGGTGCGCCTCGAAAGCTTCTGGATCGATACCTGGCTGCGCAAAAATTACGAGGGGATCGAATCGCGCTACATCGTCCACGATGTCCAGGCCAAGGAAGTGGACAAGCACACCTTTTACCATCTTCGCGAAGACGGCGGGACCAAGATCAGCAGCGCCTTCCGTTCCGCCAAGTCGCTGCTCGATGCCCATTATTCGGCCCAGGAATGGAACATTTACCTGTTCCACTTCAGCGATGGGGACAACAGTTCCGAAGCCGACAGCCGTGACTGCGTCAAGTTGCTGAAGGAGCAACTGCTGCCGATCTGCAACATGTTCGGCTATTGCCAGGTCGCCAGCGCATACGGTTCAGGAAATTTCATCAACGTGCTGCACGAGCATCTGCGCAATCATGAGAAGGTCCTGACCAGCCGGGTGAATTCGAAGGACGATATTTACGACTCGATCAAGACATTTTTCGGCAAGGGACATTGATCACATCAGCAATTGCAAGCTCTTGGCGATCCGTTCCAACACGGCGGCCAGGGATGTCCCGCCAAAGCCGTCCGTTTTTCATCTGGTGAGTTGTGGGTTGAACAGGTAGCCGTTTTGAACCTCACGTCGTGAATGTAAATCTGCAAGCGTTTCCCCAAATTGTTCTTCGCGCCCCCGAATCGCGACAAGCAGTTTCCCTCTCCGCCACCCTGGCCGGCGGGTAAGCACCGTTCAATAAGCGGCTTACGTGCAAAAACAGCATGACCGCAGTCATAAACACATGACGCGGATACGGATTTGGCAGTTTATTCTTGCTATTTAGTTTTGCACGGATATGATATACACCGGTTTATTTAACAAATGAACCGATTTATGAAACTTCCAGGCGATATTGCTTCCCGGCCGACTTTAGCGGATGTGGCTCGTCGAGCCGGCGTCTCAAAGTCGGCAGTCAGCCAGACCATTAATTGGGTGCCTGACCGGATCACCACCATCAAGGAGGAGACGCGTCAAAGAATCTTGCAGGCCGTTCAGGAAATGGGATATCGCCCCAGTTGGCGTGGCCAGGTATTGGCCAAGAGGCGCAGCCAGGCGATTGCCGTCGTCTATTCCGCTCCGCTGGGCGCGGTGCCGCGAGGCACTTATCTGGAAATAGTCGATCACATCGAAGCGCAACTTAGCGATTTCGATTTTTGTCCCGCCTTTGTGCATGTCAAGGATCATTCGGAACGGTTCGATCAGCTTCTGGGCGATGCTCGATTTGACGGATGTATCACGCTGGGTGTTTTGTCTCCCAAAGTCCTGGAGATTCTGCGCAGGAATCATGTCCCCGCTGTCCTGATCAACGCCGACGCCGATGAGAGCTGGACGCGCGTCAACGTGGATGACGAAAACGGAACCCGATTGGTCATGCAGCATTTGCTGTCGCTGGGCCATAAACGGGTGATCTATAACTCCGGACCCATGCCGCCGCCGCATCACAGCGTCTCCGTTCGCGCCGGAGCTTATCAGCAGTGCATGCGCGAGGCCGGGTTGACTCCCGAGGAGCCATTCGTCGGACCTGTCGATCAGTTCGTCAAGAAAATTATCAGTGGTCCGAATCCGCCCACGGCGATTCTGGGATTCGACCATTGGGTCGCCGTGCGCGTTCTCCAGGAACTTTGGCGCAAAGGCATCCGCGTGCCCGACGATATCAGCGTCGCGACCTTTAACAATACTTACCCCGTGGCGGAAGTGATTCCGCCGCTGACGACCGTGTCGCTTCCGGCGGAAAAGATGACGGAAAGCGCTGTGCGGCTTTTGCTGGAGCGCATCGAGCGCCCGCAGACGCCGCCCAAAACGATTGTGTTCCAGGAGAGCCTGGTGGTTCGCGAGAGCACGGCAGCGACCAAAAATTGATCCGTGGCCGAACGGATGTATCCGCTCGGCCGGTCACGTCACTTCGTATGAGAGGAGAAACGATATGCGGTGTAAAGCTGGATTCATTCTGGCCGGGAGCATGGTGGGCTTGGCGATTCCGGTCAAAGGCCTCGGTTCCCCGATCGTTGTGTATAACTTCGGGCCTAATAGCACTCATTTCACTTACGCGGCAACAACGCTCGCGGCCAATGCGACGGCCAGCGGCATCAATAGCACCAGCGACTTCGGAGTCGATGACCAATTTTCGACGGACGCCGGGGTTGGCGATACCAGCGGATGGTATTCCAATAATCCCGGCGGCAATTACCTCTCCGTCAACAGCAACGCCAGCCTCTCCGACAATGGTTTTTGGATCGAAACGATCGTTACGGCCGCGGCGGGCTATACCATCGATCCCACCAGCTTCGAAGTGTACGGCGGGGCGGGCGGCAGCAGCAACGTGCGAAGCTGCTATGTCTTCGACAACGTGGACGGATTCCCCACGTCGATCACGCCTAATTCCAGCACCCCACCGGCAATCGTCGGCGGCGATGAACTGGCCGGCGGCCCGTTCTCCGTGGTGCGCGGCTCCGGCGGAACCCCCGCCATGAATGAATTCCAAGTAACCAGTTTCCCCGCGGACGATGTTGACCTCTCCAGCTTTACAGTGCGAGTGTATTTCGATACGGAAGGCAACGTAAGCAAAAATATTGACATAGGCGCCCTTGAGCTGGACGGGTCGGTCGTGGCCGTTCCCGAGCCGGGAACGCTTGGGATCATTGTCGGCGTCGGTCTGGCGGCGTTCGCCCGGCGGCGCCGGTCTTTGCGAATCGAGTAATGCGGTCAATCCGGTTGCAGGAAAGCCTTGCGATCCGGGAGAGCGCGGCGGCGCTCAAAGATTGATCTGTGGCCCAGCGGTTGTATCCGCTCGGCCAGCCACGTCACTTCGCATGAGAGGAGAAACGATATGCGGCGGAAAGCTGGATTCATTTTGGCCGGGAGCATGGCGGGTTTGGCGATGCCGGTGAAAGGGCTCGGCGCTGCGATTGTTGCATACAACTTCGGGAGCAGTGCCACCGAGTTTACTTACGCGGCGACAACCATTGCACCCAATGTCACGGCTAGCGGTATCAATAGTACCAATGATTTCGGAGATGCCGACACCTTGACCGTGGACGCCGGCCAAGCAAGCGCTTATTACGCGAACGATCCCGGCGGCGGCGTCAATATTCTTAGTGTCGAAAGCAGCCAATCCGCCACCGACGACAATTTCTGGGTCGAGACGATCGTTACGGCGAACCCGGGCTATGCCATCGATCCCACCAGCTTCGAGTTGTACGGTGGGGCGGGCGGCTCAAGCGCCATGCAAAGCGCCTATGTTTACGACAGTGCGGATGATGCGCTCGACCCGAACATTACGCCCACCGCCACCGGCGGGCCCACCGGCACCAGCACCATGGCGAACCCGTTGCAGGGCAGCGGCGCCTTCACCGCGGTGCGCAGTACCAGCAGCGACATGAACGAAATTCAAGTCGCCAGTTTTCCCTCCACCGATGTAAACCTCACCAGTTTTACCGTACGAGTCTATTTTGATACTCAGGGCAATGTCGACAAGAACATCGATCTAGGCTACTTGGAGCTTGACGGGTCCGTCGTGGCCCTGCCGGTTGCGCTGACGTGGAATAACACCGGCGGAACGGGCGACGGTGTGACATGGGATACTTCGAATCAAAACTGGAACAATGGCACCGGCCCGGCTACTTACAGTGATGGCGACAACGTCATCTTCAACGACAACAACAACAACAATTACTCCGTCACGCTGAACACCACCGTCAGCCCCGGCTCCGTCACCGTCGACAACAGTTCGGGGAATTACACGATCAGCGGCTCCGGCAGCATCGCCGGCGCCACGACAACGCTCACCAAGCTCGGCAGCGACGCGCTTACTCTTTCCAACACCGGCACAAACACTTATGGGGGCGGCACAACCGTTAGCGCCGGTACGCTCGTCATCGGCGCCGCCGGCGCTTTCCGGCCAACAGCAACGTGTCGATCACCGGCGGCACATTGCAACTGGCCCTCAACACCGGCGGCGAGACGCTGTCATCGTTGTCCATCTCCTCCGGCGGGGCCCTGGATATCGGCAACAACCATACCATCATCAGCGATCCGTCGGGCAGCATTGACGCCGCGATCCGCGCCTATCTGGCCGCCGGCTACAACGGCGGAAGTTGGAACGGCGCCAGCGGCGGAGCCATCATGACGTCGGCCCCGATCACAATCGGCTCCGGCACGTATAGCATTGGTTATGCCGACGGCGCCGACAACGTCGTCGCCGGCCTGCCCTCCGGCGAACTCGAAGTCGCATACACCCTGGCCGGCGATGCGAATCTCGACGGCAAGGTCGATTCCGCTGACTTCGGCATTCTGGCCGACAACTACGGCGCTTCCGGCGCCGTTTGGGATGAGGGCGATTTCAATTACGACGGCAAGGTAGACAGCGCGGACTTCGGAATCCTGGCGGTCAACTACGGTCAATCGGCCGGCAGCAATGCCGACGTGGTGACGGCGGCCGACTGGTCGGCCCTGGACGCCTTCGCGTCGGCTAACAGCATAACAATCTCTAGTGTTCCAGAGCCGGGCGCGATTGGGGTCCTTGCGGGTATAGGGCTGGCGGCATGTGCCCGGCGCCGCCGGCGAATTGGTCTTGCGAAACGCCGCGCACAATAGGCCGTTGACGAGTCGTAAGCTTTTGATTGGAGTTCGCCATCGTCATTCGAATTGGCGCCAGGGCGAAACAAAGAGGTACTGTATGATACAGGAATATCCGCGCTCGATGCGACGACGATTGTGGGCTCGTTGGCGCGGTTTTACTCTTGTCGAGTTATTGGTGGTGATCGGGATTATCGCTCTGCTCGTTGCGATTCTATTGCCGGCGCTTAATCGGGCGCGGATCAGGCCAATACGACCGAGTGTTTGTCAAATCTGCGGCAGATCGGCGCGGCGATAATCAACTACGCGGCAGACAACCGGGGATACCTGGTGCCAGGCCGATACGATGCTTCAACCTATCCGGCCAGCGGTGCGGAACTCGAGAATTGGGCCACAATTCTGGTCAATAGCGGATACCTGCCCGCGCCGCCGCAAGCTCCCTCGAAGAACACGGCATGGGCAGACACTTCATTCGGCACGTCGGTTTTCAGATGTCCCAATGGTATGAACAATCGGGGAGACATCACCGGGATGACTGGGCCGCAGACCCCGATCGATCCGATGGGTTCGGTTTTTACGCGATTGGAATCCAATTCCACCGGAGTGCGCGTGGATACGTGGTACGGCATCAACGGTTGGACGGCGACACCGGCCTCGTCAGAGGTTAACGCATTCGCCCGCTGGCCGTTCACCGATCTTCCCTATCCGGGTAATGCTGCCGGCTACTCCCAGAAATTGCACAAGTTTACCGACTTCCACGCGTCTGCCGAACTCGTGCTCGTCTTCGACGGCTTCTATTGGGCACAACAGGATGCCGAAAACGTCAATTTCCGACACGACAAGTGGTCGCAGGCCAATTTTCTGATGGCCGACGGCCATGCCCAGACGGTTAATCTCGCGGACTTCACCGGCGGCCTGGGTTCCAACCAGATTTCGGCGAGCATGTATAATCCCCCAGGCAGCGCCCCCAAGGCCTACACGACAGGCGTGGGATCGTATCTGAAAACATATCAAAACGGCTTCCGCTTCATTCTGACGCCAAATGGCCCATAGCCGTATAACTCCTGCCGAGATCAGATTACGGCTGTTGCTGATGGTTCTTTGGGCCGTTTACTTGCCGAAGAACCTGGCCATAGGCGCCGGCAACCGAGCCGCCGTTGCCTCCCAATCAAATCCTGCTGAATTCCGAGCCGCAGTCATTCCGATTGGTGGGGCACGCCGCTCCCCAGGCTGATGCGAGAATCGTTCCAGTCCAAGGCCCCGGATTCGACCGCGCCTGGCGCGTTGAAGTGCGGCGACAGCCGCTGGCCGAATTTCAAGTGGAATTGGTGTCGGCGGCGCTCGGTAAGCTTCATCCCGGCGACAGCGTGCTGCTCTCGGTCTGGGCCCGCGCGCTGGGCAGTTCCGCTGCGGATCATCAGGGCTGTATCGGGCTGGTCCTCGAGCAATCCGCCGACCCGTATGACAAGGCCTTGGCCCGGCGGTTTAACCTCGGTTCGGTCTGGCAACGGCTGGATGTGGCCGCGAAGATTGGACAAGGTTTCGGACGCGTCGCGGCTCATGTTGCGGTGCGGCTGGGATATTTTCCGCAGACGGTCGAAATTGGCCGCGTGGAATTGCGCCGGTTTGATTCTTCGGTGTCCTTGGCGAGCTTGCCGCAGACGCCGTTGACCTACCCGGGCCGCCAGAGCGATGCCGCCTGGCGGCTCCAAGCCGATCGGCGCATCGAATCGCTGCGCGAAGCCCCGCTCAGTGTGCGCGTGACCGATGCCGCCGGACGCCCCGTCAGCGGGGCGGCCGTCCGGGTCCGGATGCTGCGGCATGCGTTTGCCTTCGGCTGCGCCTATGGCGACGACCGTTTCCCCGCCGGCGCGGCTATATCAGCCGACGATCTCGCCTATCAGCAGCATTTTATCGAACTGTTCAACACCGGCGTCGATGAACGAGCCATGAAGTGGCCGGATTGGCAAGATCGAACCACGCGGCGGGCGGCGATGTGCGCCTTGCAATGGATGCGCGATCACGATATCGAAGTCCGTGGCCATTGCCTGCTCTGGCCGGGCTGGCCACATCTTCCCGTGGGGCTGCGCCCTGGCGAACGACCCTCCAGCGCTTGAGCATCGGATCGAAGATCATATCCACGACATCGCAGGCGCTCTGGCCGGCCAAGTCGTCGAGTGGGATGTGGTGAATGAGCCTTATCTCAATAACGATCTTATGCACATCCTGGGCTCCGATGCGATGGCCAATTGGTTCAAGGTCGCCAGGCAAGCCGATCCTTCCGCGCACCTCTATCTGAACGAAGCGGATGTTCCCAATTCACCTCCCGGCGATCGCCGTTACGACGCGCTGTATAATCTGGTGCGGGCCTTGCAGAAGGAAGGCGCCCCGATCGGCGGAATCGGAATGCAGGGCCACTTCGAAGACAATTTGGTCTCGCCGGTCGATCTTCTGGCCATTTACGACCGCTTCGCAACCCTTGGCATCCCGATCCGCATCACCGAACTCGACATCGCCACAGCCGACGAACAATTGCAGGCGGATTATTTTCGCGATTTCTTGACCGCTTCCTTCAGCGACCCTGAAATCAACGGCATTGTGCTGTGGGGCTTCTGGGCGGGCCAGGACTGGAGGCCGAGCGCCGCGCTGTATCGCAAGGATTGGAGCATCAAACCGAACGGCCAGGTTTGGAAAGACCTGGTCCTGGGAAAATGGTGGACCAATGCCGACGGCGGCACCGGCACCGATGGAACCTATTCAACGCCAGGCTTTCTGGGTGACTATGAGGTAATCGTCACCGCCGGCCAGTTACGTCGGAGTGTAAGAATCTCTCTGCCGCATCAAGGCCGCACCGTGGAAGTAGTACTAAAATGACGAGTACCGCCCGGACCGGACTGGGCAACTCCTTGGCGATATATTCACGCCCTACCTCCTTATTATGCTCCATTTATAGGCAGGCCGGCAAAAATTTCGCTTCCATTGTCAAACGCTCAAACAATTGTTATAGTGTTTAATAGTGGCTAAAGCAGTTTTCGACCGCGAGCGATTGGATTTGTCGGAAATGTTTCGTTTGCTTGGCGATCCGCGGCGGTTGGACGTGCTGCTGATCTGTCGGCAGAAGCCGCGGTCGGTCACGGAAGTCGCCTTGGTAGCCGGTTGCTCGATGGCGCTGGCCAGCCATCACCTGCGGCTGTTGCGGATGGGTAACCTGGTGGAAGCCGAACGCGTGGGCCGGCAGGCGTATTATCGCCTGGGGGATACCACTAAGCCGGATGTTGAACAAGATGTTGCACCATGCTCGACATTGCCGAGTGCCGATGAGCAGCAGGCGGTCAAAACGAACTATATAGGAACTGGATCGTTAGCAGGAGATACAAATGGAAGCGCATAAAACCCATCCCAATCATCCCCATAAACATGGAACCGGCTGTGGCCACACGGCAATTCGCCACGACGGCCACATCGATTACATCCATGACGGTCACTTGCACCACCCGCACGAAGACCACGTGGATGAACATCGCCTGGAGGTAAGCGCGGCCAATCCGGATGTGTGTAACCGGTCCGGCAAGGGGCATGATTCCGGCCATAAGCATGGCCCATCGTGCGGCCATGAGGCGTTGCCGCACGGCGACCACACTGATTACATCGTCAATGGCAGACTACATCATGTGCATGGCGATCATTGCGACGACCATGGTGCTGTCGAGATCGTCAGTGGTGAAAAGGCCCGTTAATAATCCCCAATCGGATGTCCCTCTTGAATCGGCGTGCTATAACTTCGACGATGCCTGCTGCAAGGCAAAAAACCGGCGATCTTTTGCAGGTGCAGGACTTAGGCGCACGAAGATGCGCTTGGCGGTGTTGAAAATTCTGGGACAGAATGGCCAGCCGTTGAGTGCACCGCGGATTTTGGAGCGGTTGCCGGCGGGAATTGATAGAGTGACGCTGTACCGAACTCTCAACACTTTGACCGAAAAGAAGTTTCTGCATCGTGTCCGCGGAGATGACCAAATTTGGCGTTATGGGATGGGCGATCTTGAGGCAGCTGCTCGACACGGTCACGCCCATTTTGTTTGCGACAAATGCGGAACTGTCGAATGCTTATCAGATACGCCCGTTCCGGAAGACGCTCCAAGCGATCGGGACTCCGGCAGACTATCGGGTCGATTATTCCGAGGTATTAGTGCATGGGGCGTGCCCGGATTGTCGTTAGAATTCATCTTCCAGCAACGCGTGTTCGCAAGATCTGCCCAGACTGAGGCAAGAAATCGCATTTTGCAGCTCTTGTTGAATGGTCGGTATGAAAAGCTGTACGTGATATAACCTCGGGACTTTGAGAAACTTGGACTTATAGGGTCTACGGCATATATGTTTAACCCCGACGCCACTGCACACCCTAGTCCCGAAGGAAGACCTTCGCGATTGCAGGTGCTAGACGCCCCCGCCGTCGAGCACAAGTTCGTTTATCAGTATAACGCTCCCAAGAGAGTTCGCGTTGCCCCCAAGTTTACTCGCTGGAACATCGCCGGAATCATCTTCCTGATTTTCGCGGTTTTGCTTCTTGTGGCGATGCATGGGACCTCCGCGGGAATCGCGATGGGGGTTTCATTTGTCAGTATTGTGCTTGAGGCGTTGCCGTTTGTTATCATTGGCTCGTTGGTCAGCGGCATCATCGAAGTGTATGTCCCCAAGGAAGCGGTGGCCCGTCTGCTGCCCAAGCGAAAACTCCTTGGGGTTCTGGCTGCCGCAAGCCTGGGCTTGTTTGTACCGGTATGTGAATGCGCGGTCATCCCCTTTACCCGCCGATTGGTACGCAAGGGCGTTCCCTTTTCGACAGCGGTGGCTTATCTGCTGGCCGGGCCAACGGTAAACGTGCTGACCGGTGCATCGACGCTTCTAGCCTATCACAACCCCATGGCCCCGGGATTTGCCTGGCACGTATTGGCCGCGCCATGGGGTTTGCATATTTCATCGCCGTCGCGGTTGCTCTCATCATTGACCGCTTCCTTCCGGGGCACGCCGCACTGCTCGATCCGGCGATGGAGGGCGCTCAGGATTCCTGTGGATGCGGACACGACCATGATCATGAGCACGATCACGACTCATGGGCACGATCATAGCGATCATCACGATCACGGCCATAACCATGACCACAATCATGACCACGACCATGATCAGCACGCCCACCATCAGCATGATGTGAGAGCCAAGCAGATGTTTGCTGGTCGTTTGGCCGAATCGATCAATCATGCGGGAGATGATTTCCTTGAGGTCGGCCAGTTCCTGATTATCGGCGCGTTCATAGCGGCGATTTGCCAGACAATCATTCCCAGAGAGGCGTTTGTTACCGTCGCCCGCGCACCCGGTGTGGCTATTTTGATCATGATGGGGCTGGCTGTTGCCTTGAATCTTTGTTCGGGCGCCAATGCCTTTGTCGCGGCCTCGTTTCGCGGCGCTTTACCCGTCTCGGCCCAAATGGGATTCATGCTGTTGGGTCCCATGCTTGATACAAAGCTGTCTGCCATGTATCTCAGCTTCATTACCAAGCGGGCGTTCCTGACGCTGCTCGTGCTGGTCTACGTGTTCGTCTTTTCAACAATGATATTCTGGCATTATTTCTCGTTCGTTGGGGGCGTCCGATGAATTTTGCATTTTCAGCCGGCCGCTGGAGGGTTCTGGTCTTGACCGCTTGGACGGCCGGGCTTGCGCTTCTGCTGGGCTTCGGGCGATATTCGTTGTTCATTCGTGCGAATTGTGGCCGTGAGCCTCTTTGCAACGTGCTGATTCTGCTGCTTTTTCTCGTTGCAATGGTGTTTCGTCCGGTTCACGGCAGTTCGAACCGAATCTCGCCGGCGGGATGGGTCCGTGGAGGAATGCTGCTATTGCCGCTGTTTTATATGAGCAGCCTGTTGTCCGTCGCCGCCGCTTCCGGCTTGGACAGTTTTGCTCTGCAAAAAAGATCGCTGGGACTGGGTTTCGGGTTCTACTTTCAGGCTATTCCTCAAAAGGACGACACGTTAACCATTAATACGATCAGGTGATTAGTCTTGGCTATATCCAGCGTCACATGTACCGTCTTTCTGGTAGCCATGGATTACGGAAGGGCGTGTTTGTTGGGAGCAAGGCCTTCCTTCGGGACAGATCATCATATTCGAGATTCGTAATCGTTTGTTGCGCGGCACGCAATGCCCGTTGAAGCGGTCATTAAGTTTCCCAAAGCCGCCGCTTTCAAACCCGATGAGTGGATTCGCGTGGGTGGAACGCTTGGGAAGGAAGTCAAGGACGATGCATGGGTTCCGGTAATTAAAGCTGACAAGATTGACCTGATTCCTGCACCGAAGGATCCCTACATTTCGCCAGTTGGGTATCAGTTTTAGGCATCTCGTTCACGTTTAAAAATAATTGCAACTGCGTTGCATTTGCTGTTTCGGCCGTCTATGCTTCCCGAGTGCGGATGTCGCCGACACACCCGAGGCCATCACTCGAATGATCGATTGCCGCGGAGTAAGCCATGAATAAGAAATCTATCGCGTGGCGCGTTGTGAACCTGCGGCACGGTGCCGATCGCGATCCTTTTTTTCATCGAACACCGCCGGCGACAACCAGCACCGGCCACGGGCCGCCGATTACCGTCGTCGCCGGAGAGAATTTCTGGGGCTCGCTTGTTTCGCAGCTTGGGCGGCATCGAAGTCTCCGTCACTTCCATTGTCTCCGATCCGAACGCCGACTCCGCATGAATTCGAAAGCAACGCAGACGACGCAAAAATGTTCGCGACTGCCAACTACGTGATATTGAACGGCGACGGCTACGACAGTTGGGGCGATTCTCTTCTCTCGGCAAGCCCCAATGCCAGTCGCAAGGTCCTTATCGTCGCCCAGCTTCTCGGCAAAAGATATGGCGATAATCCGCATTTCTGGTACAGCCCCGACGATGTGAATCGAGTCATCGCCCGCATGGAAAGCGACCTTATTTCCATCGATCCAAAGGATACCGACTATTTTCAGGCCCAGTATAAAGCGCTCCAATCTTCTCTGGCCGAATACCAAAACCGCATCGCGAACATCAAACGCGCCTTTGGCGGCACAAAAGTCGCGTCCACTGAGAGCATCTTTGTCTATCTGGCGGATGCGGCCGGGCTTGACCTCATCTCGCCTCCGGAATTCATCGACGCCGTGGCCGAAGGCAATGATCCTCCGGCAAGCAGCGTCGTGGAATTTGAGAAACAGCTCAAAGGCCACGAACCCCAGGTGCTGGTCTACAACGAACAGACGGTCACGCCGCTTACTGAAAACATGAAAAAACTCGCCGCTGAGGCGGGTATCCCGACGATTGGCATTACCGAAACGATCCAGCCGCCCGACGCGACATTCCAGGAGTGGATGAACGCGGAGCTTCTTGAACTGCAAAACGCCCTTAACGCCAAAGCCCTCAAACCATGACGAAAAGCGACCCGGTAGAAATCATACGAGCGGAAAATCTCTCGGCCGGATATTCCGACGCGCTATCTGGCATGCCGCGAATTTTTCGGTTGGGAAGGGGGAATTCGTCGCCATCCTCGGACCAAACGGCGCCGGCAAGACGACCTTGTTTCGGCTTCTTCTTGGATTGATGGCCCCGACGGAGGGCACGGTCGAGATATTCGGAGAGAAACCAAGGCGCGGCAACCCAAGAATCGGCTATGTGCCGCAGCGGCATACCATTGATAGTGATTTGCGCATCGAAGCATTGGAGCTGGTTCGTCTGGGGCTTTCAGGAAACCGTTTCGGCATCAGTTCGTCGGCTGCAAAAAAGCGCGAGAAAGAAAGGGCCATGGAAGCCCTTCGTTCCGTCGGTGCGGAAAATCTGGCACACGCGCCGCTCGGCGTTCTTTCGGGCGGAGAATTACAGCGCATCTTTCTGGCGGAAGCCCTTGTCAGCGATCCGGAAATCCTGCTTCTTGATGAGCCGCTCTCAAATCTCGATATCCACCATGAGACGAATATGGTGAGACTCATTCATGATGTCGCGGCGTCGCGCAACGCAACCGTCCTGCTTATCGCTCATAATGTCAACCCGCTTCTGTCCGCTCTCGATTCCGTGATTTATCTGGCAAATGGAAATGTCGCCGTCGGCACGCCCCGCGACGTTATGACGTCAAAACTATTGACCGACCTGTATGGTGCGCCGATTGAGGTGCTCCGCGATTCCCGCGGACGCCTGGCGGTTATCGGCGCCGAGGAAACGCCGCCGCATCATCATCATGAATAACCTCTTCATCATCCGCCAGCTTCAAACAATCTGGCAGTACGATTTCATGCGTCACGCTCTTGAGGCGGGCACAATCGTCGCCATCGTCGCGGGGGTCGTCGGATATTTCGTCGTGGTGAGACGATCGTCGTTTGCCGCACACGCGCTTTCTCACGCCGGATTTGCCGGAGCGGCCGGAGCGGTGCTTTTGGGATTAAACCCGATCATCGGACTTCTCGCCTTCACCATGGGCGGAGGATTTCTCATGGGCGTGCTGGGGAAAAAAGCCGAAAGCCGCGATGTCCAGGTCGGCACGGTGCTTTCATTCATGCTCGGCCTGGGAGTTTTATTCATAAGCCTCTACAAGGGCTACGCGACAGAGGCGTATTCGCTTCTGTTCGGTGAGATCCTGGGCATAAGCCGCAATAATGTCATCATCACCCTCATCGCTGGAATCATCATCCTCGTCTCGCTCGCCAGCATCTATCGGCCGCTTCTTTTTTCATCTCTTGACGAAGACGTGGCGGAAGCAAAAGGGTTGCCCGTTTTCGCTATCGGCATTGTTTTTATGCTCCTCATCGCCATCGCCACGTCCATTGCCGTCCAGATTGTCGGCGTGCTTTTGATCTTCGCGTTGATGGTCACGCCGGCGGCCATTGCCGAGCGGCTGGCCCGGACTCCGGCGCAAGGCATCAGCATCTCCATCGCCGTCGCTCTTGTGGCGACATGGACCGGGCTTATTCTCGCCTTTTATCTTCCCTATCCTGTAAGTTTTTTCATCACGAGCATTGTCTTTGTGCTGTATGGGGCGACACGAGTCCTGGGAGTCCGCCGTCATCGGGCGCGAAATATCGGCAACTGAAGGGCGCGGCAATACCGGCCATTTTGAGATGTGGTCCGTCAACCGCAGCCGCGAAAACGAGCGGCGCCAAGCGAAAACTCCGATCGTCGAGCCAATTGGGGTTGACCCGACTCGTTCGATCGTTCTCCCTTCACATGGCCACTGTTACGGTTTTGACTTCGGTATAGTTTCGAAGCGCGTATTCACCCAGTTCTCGGCCGATGCCGCTCATCTTGAATCCGCCGAATGGAGCGGCGGCATCGAAGACGTCGTAGCAATTAATCCAGACCGTGCCCGCCCGCAGTTCGGCGGCCACCCGATGGGCCTTGCCTATGTCGCGCGTCCAGACCGCCGCGGCCAGGCCGTAGGTGGTCTTGTTTCCTCGCTCGATCACATCATCGATGTCGCGGAAGGAGATGATCGACATGACGGGTCCGAAGATCTCCTCGCGAGCGATTTGCATTTCGTCGTCGACGTTGGTGAAGATCGTCGGCTCTATAAAATAACCCAGCTTTCCCGCACGGTTGCCGCCGCACAGCATTTTGGCGCCGGCCCGTTTGCCGGACTCGATGTACCCAGCGACTTTGTCGAACTGTTCCTGGCTGACCTGCGGGCCCTGGGTCGTGGTCGGATCGAACGGATCGCCAATTTTAGTTTTCTTGGCTCGCTTGACCATCTTTTCCACAAATTCATCATGGATGTGCGACTCCACGAACAGGCGGCTTCCGGCGCAGCAGCATTGGCCCTGGTTGAAGAACAGACCCAAATGCGCGCCTTCGATGGCGGCATCCATATCGGCATCGGCAAAGACGATGTTGGGGCTCTTACCGCCCAACTCCAGCGTCACGCGCTTCAGATTGGATCGCGCGGCCGCCTGCATGATGAGTTTACCAACCTCGGTGCTGCCGGTGAACGCGACCTTGTCCACATCCATGTGCTCGGACAACGCCGCGCCGGCAGTTTCGCCGAATCCCGGAACAATATTGACCACGCCGGGCGGAAAGCCCGCTTCCAGAGCCAGCTCGCCGACACGCAGCGCCGATAGAGGCGTCTGCTCGGCTGGCTTGAGCACGACCGTGCATCCGGCCGCCAAGGCCGGGCCCCATTTCCAGGCTTGCATCAGCAGCGGGAAATTCCAGGGAATGATCTGCGCCACGACGCCAACCGGCTCATGACGCGTATAGCAGAAAAACGGGCCGTTTATGGGGATGGTCTTGCCTTCAATCTTGTCGGCCCAACCCGCGTAATAGCGGTAACAGTCGATGGTGAGCGGCAGATCCGCATTGCGGCTGTCGTTTATCGGCTTGCCGTTGTCCAGTGTTTCCAGCGCGGCCAATTCCTCCTTGTTCTCCTCAATCAGTTCGGCCAGGCGATAGAGGAGCTTACCGCGCTCACGGGCACTCATCTTGCGCCACGGCCCCGTGTCAAAGGCGCGTCGGGCGGCCTTGACGGCCTTGTCCACGTCGGGCTTCTCGCCCTCCGCGACTTTGGCGATCACCTGCCCCGTGGCCGGATTGATCGTCTCGAATGTTCGGCCGCTGACGGAATTGACCCATTTCCCATCAATCAGCATCTTGGTCTGATGAACCTTCGCCTTCGCCGCGCTGGTTTGCGTATGCATAGCTGTGGACATGTGAAACCTCTGGAAATGAAGTTGCTTTCGAACGAGGGCTCCGCGTATCCTCGACGACGGACTATCGTACCATAACAGCATTGTTCGCGACACGATTTGATTAGTCGTCGCCACCGGTCCAGCTTGAGACGGCTTCTTCCGGGGACCAGTCTTCGTGGAGCAGAAAAACGACGATTCCGGGTTGCCGACAGGCGTGGGAATCTGGTACTCTCCCATTGTGACGGCTCCTTTCCGCTCGAGGAGCAATCACAGCTGATCCTAATGTAAGGATCGCCGGATTCGGAGCCGCCACTTTTTTCAGCCTCCAACTGTCGCTGGGATATCCTCAATGCCTGTTAAGGAAGGACACGCCTATCAGCCCGAGGTTAAAGTCACCAGAAGCCGCGTTTTTGACTTCATGGCGGGGATGAAAATCGGGTTTTGCCGCAGGCTGTTATTGGCCATCGCGTCCGACGGGATATAACCGTCAAGGCATTTGGCGCTAGCGGTTCCAGTTTAAGAAGTAGTTTGCGTCGCCGGAGCCGCCTTCGATGCGCTGGGTTGTTGTAATTGCGCAAAGGTGCGCTATGCGAGTCCTGATGCTGAGTTGGGAGTTTCCGCCCTACATCAGTGGCGGCCTTGGAACGGCGTGTAAAGGGCTGGTGACCGCGCTGAATCGGATGGGTGTCGATGTCCTGTTGATTTTGCCGCAGACGGTTGAGCACGGCTCCCTCCAGGGCTCGCAGAGGGAACCCGCACATTTACCGAGCACGGCAACGTGGGGAGCGGCATTCGATCCTTACGGCGGCCACGGCTTACACGATCATTGCGGCGCGGCCAACCGCCACGACTCGTCCGCGACCACCATTTCTTCACACTTCGCCGATTCGCGCGTCCAGCCGAGGCTTCTCGGCTGCGGAATTAAGGGAGGTTACGAGGGAAATCTGTCGGACAAGATCTTCAGCTACGCGCAGCGTTGTGTCGGACTTGCCTGCAACGAGTCGTTCGATGTGATTCATGCCCATGACTGGATTACCTTTCCGGCCGGGATGGTACTGGCCGAGTCGACGGGCAAGCCCCTTGTTCTTCATGTCCATTCCACCGAATTCGACCGCTCGGGCGACAGCGTCAACGAGGCGATTTATGCGATCGAACGGGCGGGCGTGAAGGCAGCGACATACGTGATCGCCGTCTCCCGCATGACCAGCCGACTCCTCAGGCAACACTATGGCGTAGATTCAGAAAGGATTGGAGTGGTCCACAATGGCATTGACCTGAATGCTGCGCGGGTCTCTGTCCCGGAGAAGAAAGGCCAAAAAACGGTTCTGTTCCTCGGCGACATGACGCGGCAGAAAGGCCCGGAAATCTTCCTGGCCGCCGCGGTCCGCGTGCTCGAGAGACTTCCAACGGCCCGATTCGTCATGGTGGGATGGGGCGACATGGCCCCGAACATGGTGGAGCGGGTAGCGGCGATGGGCCTGGGCCACCGGGTCTTTTTCGCCGGGTTCCTACGCGGAGCGGACGTGGATCGCGCCTTTCGGATGGCGGACGTTTACGTGATGCCGTCGGTCAGCGAGCCGTTCGGGCTGACCGCGCTGGAGGCCATCCGCAACGGAACACCGGTGATTATTTCCAAGACATCCGGCGTGGCGGAGGTTCTGCCCAACGGCGCACTCAAGGTGGATTTCTGGGATGTGGAGAAGCTCGCCGAGCACATTCTGACCGTGCTATGCAACCCGGAGGTCGCCAACCGACTGAGAAAGTCGGCGGCCATCGAAGCGGGCGCCTCCCCTGGAGCGAAGCGGCGCGAAAATGCCGGCAAATCTACCGGCGGGTAATGAAAAGCGTTACCATGGGCGGCGGGGACGAACCGTTCAACGGTAATTCGGACATGGATGCCCGAAAACTTGACCAACAAGAAGTCTGCACGCAATGACATGACCCAAGAGAAGGACAGGCAGCTATGCGAATCGCGATGTTTTCCTGGGAGTCGCTGCACTCCATCGCCGTCGGCGGCGTTGCCGTTCACGTGACCGAGTTGGCCGCGGCGATGGAACGCAAGGGGCACGAGGTCCACGTTTTCACGCGCATGGTGCCGGGATGGCGGTACCACGAACGGATCGACGGCGTTCATTACCATCGCTGTCCCTATCCTTCGCATTCGGAGTTCGTGGACGATGTCAACAATATGTGCCGCGCCTTCGTGGATCGATTCTTCGCCATTGAAGATTACATCGGCCGGTTCGATATCGTTCACGCTCACGATTGGCTGACCGCCAACGCGATGATCTGGGTCAAGCAGGGCCGCGGCCATCGCTGCATCCTGACCTTCCATTCAACCGAGTATGGTCGCTGCGGCAATTGTTTTCCCAACGGCCGCTCGGTCCGCGTGCGAGACCAGGAACGAGCCGGCGCGTATTGGGCCGATCACATCATCGCCGTTTCACATGCCGTCAAGAAGGAATTGACGTGGATGTACGAGACGCCCGAATGGAAAATCTCGGTCGTATACAACGGGGTGGGCCCGCACCGCTTCGACTCGGATGCGGACCCGGGCCAGATCAAGCGGCAATACCAGATCGGTCCGGTGGATCCGACGGTGCTGTTCTGCGGCCGGCTGACGCACCAAAAGGGCCCGGACCTGCTGCTGGATGCCATCCCGGCCATTTTGAAATACTACCCGGCGGCCAAGTTTGTCTTCGCGGGTGACGGCGACATGCGCGGCGTGCTGGAAGCGCGAATGCGCCAGCAGCGCCTGGACTATTCCGTGCGCTTCATCGGCAACCGCGGCGGCGATGAATTGGTGCGACTGTATCGAATGTCCGACGCCGTCTGCGTGCCCAGCCGAAACGAGCCGTTCGGAATCGTCGTGCTGGAGGCGTGGAGTGCGCGAAAGCCGGTGGTCGTGACCCAGAATGGCGGCCCGAACGAATACGTCTCACACGAAGTCAACGGTCTAAAGGTTTACCCGACGCGGGATTCGATTGCCTGGGGCTTGGGCACGCTGTTTGCCGATTTTGATCGGGCTCGCCGGATGGGCGAGAACGGCCGAAGCGTCGTCGAAGCTTCGTTCACCTGGGACAAAATCGTCGAGCAAGCGCTGCTGGCCTACGAGGGCCACACCGTGGATACACCCCAGGCGGCGGTCGCGCCGGAACCTTCGACACCGCCCACGGTCCCCGAAGCGCCGCAGAACCGTGCGCTCGAGGCTGCGCCCGAAAATGCCGGCAAGGACGAGCCGGTTACCGAGCAGCGGCCCGCCGCCGAGGAGGAAGGCAGCGGGCATCGGCGCCAGTGCCGGGTGCGATCCTGGGTTCCGTTGTCATTGCCCTCACTGGTTTCAACGCCGATCGTGGCTGACGGCAAATGACCGGGGACCCATTCGATGCAACAGCCGATATCCCCGGAGATTATCGATGACCTGCCCAACCTCTGCGGATATGAATCGCGCATCGCCGAGGTGATGGCCTCCCGAGATTCCGTCTTTCTGCCTGAAAGCGGGATTGATTTTAATCACGTCCAGAGTTGCTTCGCCGTCGCGCTTCACATGCATCAACCGTTGATTCCAGCCGGCGGCGAGGATCTGCGGACCGCCCGGGTCATCAGCAACCTCCAGTACATGATGGAACATCCGCACATCGGCGACAATCACAACGCGCCGATCTTTCGCTGGTGCTACAAGCGCATGAGCGAATTTATTCCCCAACTGGTGCGCGACGGGAAACAACCTCGCGTGATGGTGGATTACTCGGGCTGCCTGCTCCACGGCCTGATTCAGATGGGATTGCACGATGTGGTGGACGGGCTCAAGAGCGTCACGTGCGATCCGGCCTATCGCCGTTGCGTGGAATGGCTCGGATCGGCCTGGGGGCATCCGGTGGCACCCTCGACCCCGGTGCAGGACTATCGCCTGCACGTTCGGGCCTGGCAGCATCACTTCGCCGCGATCTTCGGCCTCGAAGCCCTGCGGCGCGTACGGGGGTTTTCGCCGGCCGAAATGGCTCTGCCCAACCATCCGGATGTCGCCTACGAATTCGTCAAAACTTTGAAAGACTGCGGATATCGCTGGCTGCTGGTGCAGGAACATACCGTCGAAACTCCCGAACACGGGAATCCGAGTCATCACCCGCATTTACCGCATCGGCTCGTAGCCCGAAATTCCTCCGGCCAAATCGCCAGCATCGTCGCGATCATCAAGACTCAAGGCAGCGATACCAAACTGGTCGGCCAGATGCAGCCGTATTACGAGGCCAAGGGGCTGGGTCGCACTCATCTGGCCGGCAAGTCGATTCCGCAAATCGCGACGCAGATCGCCGACGGGGAGAACGGCGGCGTGATGATGAACGAGTTCTCGCCCAAATATCTTGACGTGATGTCGCAGGCATCCGGCGGTCCCGTCCCGCCGATAAACGTGGGCGAATATCTGGAGCATCTGCAAGCCGCCGGTGTGACCGAAGAGGATTTTCCGGTAATTCAGCCGGTGCTGCAAAAGAGGATTTGGGACCGCTTTAAGGAAGGCGCCGGACCCGAAGCTTTAGCTCAACTCATCCGGCAATTGGAGAAAGAGGACAACCGGTTCCACATGGAAGGCGGAAGCTGGACCAACAATGTCTCGTGGGTGCGCGGCTACGAGCGCCTGCTGGGCCCGATGGAGTCGGCCAGCGCCCTGTTCGCGGAAAAGATTTTGGGTAAAGGCGTCCCCTCCACCGATTCGCGTTACCGCAACGCGCTCTATCACCTGCTGATGACGCAGACAAGTTGTTTCCGCTACTGGGGCACCGGTGTCTGGGTGGATTATGGTCGGGAGTTATGTCGGCGAACGATGGAGATTCTGAAGCACGACTTTTAACCCGGCGTATTGATCGAATGCCGAGCCGGCTGATCTGCCCGCAAGCGCTGGATGCCGAGGAGTTGCCGCGCAGTTTTCTGTGGCGCGTATATCAAATAGAATAAGTCGGTTAAAGCAATATTATTGCGATTTCCCGTTCCGTGCTCCGCGCCAAGCGCATAACATAAGCTGCAAGTCGGGATCCGATCGAATCTTTCAGTCGGGGCCGCGTTCGATCACAAAAAAAGGGCCGGCCCGGTGTTGCCCCCTTTTTTATTTCGACGAAACAAAGTGAAATTCACAATCTGACGGGAGGACGCAATGGAACTTGGAATGATCGGGCTCGGCCGGATGGGCGCCGCGATGGTGCGGCGTCTGATGAAGTCTGGCCATCGCTGTGTCGTGCATGACATTTCACCCGGTAACGTCCAGGCCCTGGCTCAGGACGGGGCGGACGGAGCAACCTCGCTGGCGGAGCTTGTCAAGAAGCTCAGCAGGCCGAGGGCGGTGTGGCTCATGCTCCCAGCGGCGGTCGTGGACAAAACCACGGTCGCCCTGAGCGAAATTCTTGAACCGGACGACATCATCATCGACGGCGGCAACTCGTATTACCACGACGACATTCGCCGCGCGGGCCAGTTACGGGCAAAACATATTCACTATCTCGACGTTGGCACCAGCGGAGGGGTTTGGGGATTGGAACGCGGATTCTGCCTTATGATCGGCGGCGAAGCCGATGTCGCCAAACGTCTCGATCCGATCTTCGACTCCTTGGCGCCTGGAATCGGCGCAGGCGCCGCGCACCGCCGGCCGCGAAAAAACGTTGCCGATCCCCGCCGAAAAGGGGTACTTGTATTGCGGCCAAACCGGCGCCGGGCATTTCGTGAAGATGATCCACAACGGAATCGAGTACGGGGTCATGGCCGCCTATGCCGAAGGGCTCAACGTGCTGCGGCACGCCAATGCCGGGATGGTCCCGCATGACGTGGATGCCGAGACCGCGCCGCTTCGCAATCCCGAGTATTACGAATACGACATGAACCTGACCGACATTGTCGAAGTCTGGCGGCGCGGCAGCGTGATCGCCGGCTGGCTGATGGACCTGACCGCCGCCGCCCTGTTCAAAAACGCGAACCTGGACGATTTCACCGGGCGGGTATCGGACTCCGGCGAAGGGCGATGGACCATTGCCGCGGCGATCGATGAGGCCGTTCCCGTCCCCGTTCTCAGCACCGCTTTGTACGAGCGTTTCAGCTCCGCGGCGCAACCAATTTTGCCAACCAGCTGCTGTCCGCCCTGCGGTTCGAATTTGGCGGCCACGTCGAAAAGCACGCCGCCGAGACATCCAAGCCGAGGTGATTGAAGATGCCGGCTGATTCACCCAAGACCGACGCTTTCGTTTTCTTCGGCGCAACCGGAGACCTGGCATACAAGAAAGTCTTCCCAGCGCTGCAGTCGATGGTCCGGCACGGTCAACTGAGCGTCCCGGTGATAGGCGTCGCCAAGGCCGGCTGGGATCTGACGAAGTTCAAGGAGCGGATTCGAAAGAGCCTGATGGACCATGGCGGCGGCATCGATCCGGGGGCTTTCGAGAAGCTCTGCTCCCTCGTGAGCTACATCGACGGAGATTACAGCGATCGCAAAACGTTCGAATTGCTGCGCAAAACGCTGGGCTCATCCCAGCGGCCGCTGCACTACCTGGCCATCCCTCCGAGTTTATTCGCTACCGTGGCGGAAGGACTGGCATCGGCGGGATGCAATCACAACGCAAGGATTGTCGTCGAAAAGCCCTTCGGCCGGGATTTGAACTCGGCGCGCCAGCTCAGCGCCACGCTCCATCGGTTTTTCCCCGAGGAATCGATCTTCCGCATCGACCACTACCTCGGCAAGGAACCAGTGCAGAATCTTTTGTATTTCCGATTCGCCAACTCGTTCCTGGAACCCATCTGGAATCGGAACTTCATATCGAGCGTGCAAATCACCATGGCGGAAACCATCGGGGTGGCGGGCCGCGGAAAACTGTACGAAGAGATCGGCGCCGTCCGGGACGTGATTCAGAATCACATGCTGCAGGTTCTGGCATGCATTGCGGCCGAGGCGCCCGGGGGTCCGTCCGGCGAGGCGATCCGCGACGAAAGAGCCAAGCTGCTTGGCATGGTCCGCCCTCTCACGCCCGCCGATGCGGTCCGCGGCCAGTATCGCGGATACCGCCAGGAGCGAGACGTTGCCGCCGATTCCAACGTCGAAACGTTTGCCGCCGTCCGCCTGAACGTCGAAAGCTGGCGATGGGCCGGGGTGCCGTTCTGCATTCGCGCCGGAAAAAAGCTTCCGATGGCCTGCGTTGAGGTCATGGTCGAATTCAAACGGCCGCCCCTGAACGTGTTCAACGAGAACCCGGCCGGCGGACCCAATTACATCCGCTTTCTCCTCAGCCCCGAAGTCGTCATAGCCATCGGAACTCGCGTTAAAATTCCCGGCGCGGCAATGGCGGGAAGGGACGTTGAATTGCTGGCTCATTATCAGCCGCCGGGCGAGATGGACCCGTATGAGCGGCTGCTGACCGATGCCGCCTCGGGCGAAGCCACTTATTTCGCCAGGCAAGATGGCGTCGAAGCGGCATGGCGAATCGTCGATCCGGTCCTCAACGACGCTGTTCCCTTGCATGAATACGAACCTGGAACATGGGGTCCGAAACAGGCGGAAGAGCTGGTCGCCCCGCCCGCCCGATGGCATGTGCCGTGTCCATCGCCAAGCCCTGACACAGCGCGAGTCAGCCATCCAATCGAAAACTCAGCAGAGAAAGTTGTGGGCGTTGCGCCGGTTGGCCCATTGCGCTGAAAAGGCCGGATCGCGTCAATTGGATCGATCCCCTGCAAGAGCGTGAATTCCCGGCGACGCCAGGCATTGCGGATTACGATCATGCGGTGCAGCACGTCTGGGAAGCGGGGCGGGCGGCCTTGGCAAGGAACATCCCGGCGTGCGTTGGCAGGGACCATCGGCGACTTCCGCTACAACGAGGTTCACATGAATTACCCGCAGCATCGCCGCCAAGGCTGGCGGATGGAGCACGGGAAACGCTGACGCTGGCGTCAAACAGTTCCACGGAAGAACGAGCCGAAGTGATTCTGGCGTTACGTGGCCTGTGGCTCAGCCGGGACAATCGTTGGCAGCGCTACTGGGCCTCACGGGCGGCCCATTGACCCGCCGATTGAGTCACGCACCCAACGAGAGTTGGGGTTTTGGCAAGCCGTTGACGCGGCGCGGCGGCGTCTGTAGCTTGGAATCCCCGGTTCCGGGGCGTGGCGCAGTTTGGTTTAGCGCGCTTGACTGGGGGTCAAGAGGTCGCAGGTTCGAATCCTGTCGCCCCGATTCACCTTGGTGGACGAAATTTCCTCTCTTGGGGTATTGTTACTGGCAGCTGCCAACGCTGGCAGCGGCGCGAATTGCGCGGCCAAATCTGGTTTTCTTGCGATAGATGGTGCTTGACCATCAACATTATTTGAGTCGCCTCCTTTGCGAATATCAATATTTCCTAACGCCAGAATCCCACCGGCGAGACGCATCACACGGCGTGTTTTTTTCGG
This sequence comes from uncultured Phycisphaerales bacterium, assembly GCA_963771925.1. Classification (GTDB taxonomy): domain Bacteria; phylum Planctomycetota; class Phycisphaerae; order Tepidisphaerales; family Tepidisphaeraceae; genus PALSA-1353. The sequence continues at coordinate 212,712 of CAVYVE010000002.1, read as the reverse complement.
TACCTCAACAAAATGCAACCCAATTTTGATCCCAAGCCGATCGAAAAGACCTGGCATTTCCGCTCGCGGGAAATTTTCGGCAACTCCGCGATGGAGAGTGTCGAATAACGCCATAGCCTTATCGACCTCGCGATTCGGATCGTCGCCTTCTGATTTCGATTTTGTAATTTGAAGCAGTTCGCGCTGCAGGATATCAATTTGAGATCGATGTTCGCAGTACGCCTTCTCTGCTTCGGCTCTCAGTTCGGGATCTTCAGCCGACAAAAAATTGTTTTTGACGACGGTCTTTTTTCGCTCCAACTCGTTGATTCGATCCCGTAGAATATGTTCCTGCCCCTCAGCGTGGTCCCTGGGCTTTTCAACATTTCGCGATGCAAACTCCGCCAGTTTTTGGCGGAGCAATTCTCGTGCACCTAGTCGGTCGACTGTCTCGCAAAGCGCGTTTAATGAAAATCTCAAAAGTGCCTCAGCATCCACCTCGTTGTGGGAACACGCGGCTGCTCCATTTTTCATGTACCGCCCACAACCGCTGTGACCGACGGAGCAGATCCGGTGGACCGTGATTTTGAAGCTCGCGGAAGAAACTGCATCCGTCCGAAACTATGGATCTGACGAGGCGATCGCCGCGTTCACCGCGGCCCAGCGGGCTGTATTGGTGGCGCTGGCCCAGGACCCGGTTCGCCTAGCCGTGCTGCATCGCACCGTCAGCCAGTTTGAAGAGGCTATTGCAAAAAGGATTCGGTGCTTGAAGACTGGCCGGTAAAGCTCTTCGTTGCAGCGGTCCGGCAGAAGCCGCGGTAAATGGCTGCCGCGAAATTGAGGGGCTCGTAGCGTCGGCCCTGGGAGAAATCCACGAGACCTGCGCATGGTAGACGTTCCGCCACCTTCGCGTTATCCAGAAATCGGTACACGGCTTTCGTGCAGTCCTGACTCGCCAGCGGAATCCCTTTGCCAATCCGCTCGGACAAATCTCCCAGCAGCCTGCCCAACCGCTGATCCAGTCGTCGATCTCCCAAGTCACAGCCATTGACCTCGTCTGGAATCCGGGCATCCATGCCCGCACCTCAAAAAACGCGGGGGCCACCGCCGCCACCGACCGCCGGTTTTTACCCCACCGCTCAGCAGCAGCCCGAAAGGGGGTCACTGTCTGCTGCCGCTTACGCGGAGCAATCCGATCTTCATCCATCCGACTGAAGCGCTTCCTTCCATCGCAAACTCGTTGGCGCTTTGCGCACAGTTATCCGAAATATGTATTCGACGTAGACTGATCCGGGTCAGGGGGAACATTGCGCCATTTCTTGGCGGTGCGTGCTTTGTCCAGCCATTCCAACCAATCGTGCATGCCCGACCCCTTGAATGCCGAAAGCTCGATGATTTCCGCATTGGGGGCGATGGTTCGAGCGTCATTGCGGAAGACGTTGTCGTTGAATTTTACCAATGGTCGAACGTCGATCTTGCTTAACAATATGACGGAAGCGCTCTCCAATAGCGCGTGATATTCTAACGCCTTGTCGTCACCGCCGCTTATTGCCAACACCGCCACGGTGGCGTCTTGACCGATGTCCTTCAAGGGGGCCATACCGCCGCAGCCTTCGACCAAAATGAAATCAAAACCCTCTAGATGAAGCTGGGAAATGATCCGCCAGATCGCGGCAGGATCGGGGGCGGCAGAATCGAGATGCGTCACATATCCGCATAGGTTCCGAAGCCGGTCCGCCTCTCGGGCCGATGCCGGGTCCACGGCAATCACGGCGACTCGTCGCGGCCCGGGAGTGTGTCTCAAAGTCGCTTCGATCAACTCCGTCTTGCCCGATCCTGGTGGGCCGATGATCCTAACCGCCAACACTCCGGCCCGCGCCAGCGCTGCGCGAACCATTGCCTCCGGCGGGCGCTGCCCAACGTTCCTTTGCTCATCGCCCCGTATCCTGTTTTCAGACGTTTTCCTTGTCACAGCAGACCTCCTCAAGATTTTGCTCGATCGCCCCAACTCACGAACGGATTAAAAATTCTCGTGTTCATGCGATCCTGAACTTTCGAAGACAGGTGCGACTCGACCCAAGCCACCCAGGCCTCGATTCCTTGATTCCGTTGCGCCGACGCATAAATGATATTCAGACCTGGTTTCAGCCGCTCAACGTCTTGGCGAAAAGCCTGAATATCGAATGTGACATAGGGGAGCAGATCGGTCTTAGTAAGCAGGATCAGGTCACATGCCGCAACAATGAACGGATATTCAGTCGCTTTCTCGTCACCTCCGGCAGCGCTGAAAACGCAAGCTCTTTGGTGATGGCCCAAATCTAAATCGACCCGATTGTGCGCATTGCTGTCCGTTTCGATGATCAGCAGGTCGAGGCGGCCGATATCTAGCTGGGGCAATGCCTCGCGGACATGATGGGCCGTCAGGCGGTCCGTCCGGATCGGGACCGCCGGGTATCCGTGCCGCGTGATGCGGCAGATCTGCCGTTCGGCCGCAAGGTTGCCCATGATGACTGCCATACGCAGCGGCGGCGCCAGCGCAACAACAGGGCCTCAATCAGCGAGGTTTTCCCCGATCCCGCGGGTCCGACGATGCTGATCGCCGTCAGACCCACCGCGTCGAAGTCCCTGCGATTGGCGCCGGCGGCCTTTTCGTTCAGCTCGCATCGATCTTTTGCTGATGAGGGATTCATCATTTCGCTCATTTGTTAGTTGTCGCACGCGCGTTGCCTGAGACGCCGACGTCTCCGTGCCATTGGCTTTCTCCGAAAGGTGTCGAGATGTCGTTCCATAAAATGAATTCGCAGGCAATCAGTAACTCCACCGGCAATAGCGGCACAAGGAACTCGGGGCTGTTGATGACGACTATGAGTCCACCTGCTAGAGCGAGAACTGCGATCCCCAGATGAATCAGATCGCCGGCGCGGAAGCGAAGTGAATTTCTCTGCTCGCCTGCGCCAAGATCCGACCTGTCACCCGCGATCAATCCACCGCGAACGACGATTCTCGGATTCGATGAGGCCCGCCGGGCATGGTTCCAGCGCCGCCGCCGGCACGGCTGGCGGAGTGCAACAAAGCCCGAGAATCGGCGCACCCGCCGCGCGGAATCAATCGTGCGTGGAGGTTGGGTGACTTTGCGCATAGGTCCTCCTTGCGGGATTCACAGCCGACTGATGAGCAGCTCGCGTTGGAAGATCATTTCCTTTGGCAGATCGCCGGCCAGCTTGAGAAATAGCTCCTCCTGGCCTGCGATCTCCGCTTTGAACGCTTCCAGATCGACCTTTTGCATTTCGTCGAAATCAGCGGCGGTGATGGTCAAACCGCTGAGATCGATGTCCTGCCTGCGTGGCATCCAGCCGAGTGGAGTCTCGACGGCATAGGCGCGGCCGTGGCATCGATCGATAATCCACTTGATGATTCGAATATTTTCACCGAAGCCTGGCCACGATGAATTCGCCTTTATCGTTCTTGCGGAACCAATTGACATGGAAGATGCGGGGGCAATCCGACATCTTCTTTCTCATGCGGAACCAGTGGATGATGTAATCGCGAATGTTGTAGCCAATGAATGGAAGCATGGCCATCGGATCGCGACGGACCACGCCAACCTGGCCGCTGGCGGCGGCGGTGGTTTCGCTGCCAACGGTGGCGCCGACGTAGACGCCGTGCATCCAGTTGAACGCCTGGAACACCAGCGGGACCGTTTTCGCACGTCGGCCGCCGAAGATCAACGCGGAGATTTCGACCCCGTTTGGATCGTCGGCGGCCTGGTCAAGCGCGGGGTTGTTGGTCATCGGAGCCGTGAATCGGCTATTGGGATGGGCGGCCTTGGTCCCGCCGCTGGGCGTCCAAGGCTTCCCGGTCCAGTCGATACAATCGGCGGGCGGTTCGGCGGTTTTGCCTTCCCACCAGACATCGCCGTCGGGAAGCAGCGCGACGTTCGTGAAGATGGCGTCATGCGACATGCACGCCATCGCATTGGGGTTTGTCTGTTCGTTGGTGCCCGGCACGACGCCGAAATATCCTGCCTCGGGGTTGATGGCGCGCATGCGACCGCTGTTTTCGTCAACCCACATCCAGGCGATGTCATCGCCAACCGTCGTGACTTTCCAACCGGCCTTGCGATATTTCTCGGGCGGGATCAGCATCGCGAAGTTTGTCTTGCCGCAGGCGCTGGGGAAAGCCGCGGCGACGTATGTTTTCTCGCCAGCGATGCTGATGCCGCTGATCAGCATGTGCTCGGCCATCCAGCCCTGCTGTTGTCCCAGGAAGCTGGCGATACGCAGCGCAAGGCATTTCTTTCCCAGCAGCGCATTGCCGCCATAGCCGCTGCCGAAGCTCCAGACGGTGTTGTCCAGCGGGAAATGGCAGATGTATCGGCGGTCGGGATTGCAGTCGCCGACGCTGTGGAGGCAACGGGTAAATTCCTCGCTGTCGCCCAATTGCTTCCACGCGGCGTGGCCCATGCGGGTCATGATCCCCATGCTGACGGCCACATACAGCGAATCAGTCAGTTGAATGCCGACCTTCGCCAGAGGCGAACCGATCGGCCCCATCACGAATGGAAGCACGTACATCGTTCGGTGCTTCATGCAGCCGCGGAACAGCTCCTTTAGCTTCGTGTAGGCAGCCTTCGGCTCCATCCAATTGTTTGTCGGCCCCGCCATGTCCTGGCTGGGTGTGCAGATGAAGGTGCATTGCTCCGTCCTGGCGACGTCGTTCGGATTGCTCCGATGCAAATAGCAGTCGGGCCGCTTTTCCTGATTGAGGCGGATCAAGACCCCGGTGCGGGCTGCTTTTTCGATGAGCCGCTTCCGTTCCTCACGGGTGCCGCTACAAACGTGGACCCGCTCGGGTTGGCACAATTCGATGCACTCGTCGATCCACCGTTGCACGGTCGGCGACCCGGTCGCTTTGCCGACATTGGTATCGCTGGGACAGATGGCCGGGGGTGTCAAAATCGTGGTCATGGCTTGCTCCTTATTTGGCTGCCGTTGTTCATGCTGTTTTCAAAGGCGGCGCTCCAGCCGGCGGAGTCGGAGGGCCGCTTCGCGTCAGATCTGTTGCAGCAGGACGCGCATCGCCCCGGCGACGCCGCGTAGTCCTGTCTGTCCGCCGACATGATCTGACTGTGTTGTTTCATGACAATCCGTCCTCGCGGCGCGGAACCGGCTGGCTGAGGCCCAGCAAGTCCAGAACGCGCGCCGCCGTTTCTTCAATCGCCTGGTCGGTTACGTCAAGAATCGGGCAGCGCAGCTTCGCAAAGAGCCGCCGGCTCCATTCCACTTCCTCCTGGACTTTGCGCGGATCGTTGTAGTCGGTTTGCGTCATTCGCCAGCCCGTCTGTCTGCGCGTGCGAATTTCCGCCAACTGACGTGGATCAATGATCAACCCGACGTTTTTCCCCGGGGCAAGCTCCAACAATTGGCGAGGCGGTTCAACCTGTGCGGCCAGCGAGACATTGGCGACGCGAAAGCCGAGCATGGCCAGGTAAACGCTCGTCGGCGTCTTTCCCGTTCGCGAGACGCCCACGAGTACGATGTCGGCGTCGGACAGGCCGTCCAGGCCCAGTCCGTCGTCGTGCTCCAGTGTGTAGCTCATCGCATTTATCCTGCCGCAATAAACGCTGTCAACGCGATGCAGGCGCTGGGGGTCCGACGTGGGCTGGACCCGCGAGGCCTTGGCCAAAAATTCAACAGCCGGACCCGTCAGATCGCAGCAGGGGCATCCAAGTGTCTCGCAGTGCTGGCCTATTTCCTTCTTGAGCTGCGGCGACACCACCGCGTGAAAAACAATTCCCGGCCGGGCAGCAATCGCCTTGGAGGATTCGGACCAGCGGTGCGGTTCGCTCACGAACGGCTTGATCCGCACCTGGAATGACCCGGCCGGGAACTGCGTCAGAAAGCCCGTCACCATGTGCCGCGCCAGGTTGCCCGTCGAGTCCGAAAGGACGTAAAGTGGAATCGGGACCCGCGGTGCGCTCGATTGGCTTTCCTTATGTTTGAGCATCGTCATATCCAACCTCACTGCACTGATGAATTATCGAACCCCCACTGTCCAGAGAAAATCGGAGTCAGCCCCATTTTTTGCATAGGGGAATTTGCTGATGCCGGGTCGGCGCGTGAGTGGTCGAGCACAATCGAAGCGATGACTTCAGTGTCGCATTCAGCAATCACCGCGAAGAGTGCGCAACACGGCTTCGGCTATCTGTTCCGAAAAACGATAGGGAACACACCCACCGGTTTGACGGAGCGGGCAGTAGTGCTCGGGGAACTGATGCGGGCATCGGTCGCAAATGCCGGCCCGGATTCGCGCCGCTGGAGACTCGCGCCCGCAACCAATCGCGCGAACGAGTCGAATTAGATCGTCAATGTGCTGATCGATTTCCGGAACGCTGTCGGGATACCGCAGCGCGCTGCGCGGCCGGCATTGCCGTTCCGTCGTGGGAATGGCCTGCTCGATGGCCAGCAGAATCATTCGTCGCTGATTATTATTGATTCCAAGCGTGGACATATTCACCGCTCCGGGCCCAGGCCTTCTCAGGTCGGCTTGCCGACCGTCTCGTTCATCCAAGCATCACCGAGGCTCTTTATAGAATTGCGGGTCTTCTTGATTTCCGACACGACGAATCATTGATCTTCCGGTGGGCCAGAGCATCAAGAACAGCAACAGCGACAGCAGCGCCGGGACGAGATTCGGCAGCAGAGCGCCCACCGCAATGCAGCCCGCGAGGCTGAAAAGCCCGGCGGTCACCAGCGCCAGCCAGACGCCGATCATGCCGACCAGATACTTGCCAGGGGGCACGGTCTTGCCGGCCCGATAGTCCTTGAAGACGTGATCGCGCCAAAAAAAGGCCGCGGGCGCCACCAAGGCGAGATATACCATTGCGGAGACGAACCATCTTTCTTCACCGGAGCGTGAGAGCGGATTCTGTTCCGCGGCCGTGTGCCAGATCAGCCAGAAGACCATTGAAAACGGAATAATCAGCAATACCAACCAGCACAGCCAAGCCGTCCGAAGCGCTGTCCGCGCTGAGAGAGCTGATCGAGATCGCACGAGTTTTTGAAGATTCGGAGCGGTCATGTTGCAGCCTCCTGTTTTGAATCGCAAGGAACAAGTGGAACCGAAGATTCAGGCCGCGTGTCGACGCGGTGGGCGAAGACATCGGGCCGCCATTGGACTTTTCGGCCGTGGACGGGGCAAACGAACGCATGGGGCTTATAGGTCATGATGTTCGAGCGCTCTTGTAGGCAAAGATCGTGACGGCCATCACAGATCGGACAGCGAACATTTTTGTAGAGCACGAACATACAACTGGCCTTCCAGTCGATTCGCAGGACGTTGTTACGCCCGACGAATAACTAGCAGCCAGTATCGAGCGGTAAGTCGAATTTGAAAATCGGAGACAGCCCTACTCTTGACATAGGGGAAATTGCTGATGCAGATCGACGAACGCTGCGGTCCGCGGGCACCGCCGTCATCGGCGCTGCGCATCAGCCAGACTCTGGGCGGGGGAACGCATAGCGAGCGAATATTGCGTCGGGACAAGGTCCAGATCGAAGATAACACGCACCTGGTTGTCTGCCTTGATCAGCCCGAATAGCGCCACAGGCGGGGTGACCCCGAAATCGCTCATCAACAGCAGGGTCTGGGCCTGCACATGGATATGCCGCTGGGCATCCCGCGAGACGATCAAATCCATCGCAACCGGCCGAACCACGCCCGCCATGGCGAGAGTTCCGACGATGCGCAGGTTCAAGCGACCCAGGCGATCCGGCCCACCCCATTGCACCGTTGCCTGTCGCAGTTGCTGATAAACGAATTCAATCACCGGATGCTGAGCGGCTTTCAACGCGTTATGCATATCGCGGTCCATCCCGCTGCTACCGCCGCGCAATGACATCGCCGGCAGAGATATATCTCCGATCGGCGGACCGTGGACGGGGAAAGTAAGCGGCAGGAGCCTGCCGCCACTTTGGGCATTCGACGCCGGGGCCTGGATGCGGTCGAACAACGCATCCAGCGCGCCCGCATCGGCGTGGAGGATGACCTGACCGTGAATATCGTCGCTGTCGCTTCTCCAGGATCCGATCGTCGCGGTCCCTTGAAGCTCGGCATGGCTGTCAGAGGCGGGAATATATTGCAATTGGCCGCCCCGGACGCCAGCGGCAGGATCGCACACCGCCGTCTGTCCCGGCGGATCGTCGGATGGAACCGTCGCCGGCAGTCGCGATTCCCGCGCGTGGCCGGAGTTCCCGCCTGTCTGAACGCCGCAGTATGTCAGCAACGCCACTCCCAACACCCCCGTCATCAGGACTATCCGTCGGGATGGACGTTGTGCCGAACCGCGTGCGTTATGGAGTATGCCGCGAAGCATCGGTCTGCCCTCTACCGCAATTTGGGTGCGAGTTTCCAAGTAACTGTCACGGTCACTTCATCTCCGGATACAATCATTCCCAACATGGCCGTCGGAGGCTTCATGCCAAAGTCCGTCATCTTGAGCCGGGTCTGCGTTGCGATTGTAAGCTTGCCGCCATCGCCGGGTTGAATGTCAAGCGTCAGATTTACGGCGCACGTGTTCCCGGCAATGGTGAGTTGGCCGACCGCCTCGTAACGATATGCCGGATCGTCCTTGGAGGGCGGCGAGATCAGATCGGCGCGGGTCAGGTCATAGCTGATGAGCGGGTCCGCGTTCATTTTCAAGGCGTCGTACATCGTCTTGTCCATGCCGCTGCCCTCGCTGCTCTTGAGAGAATCGACTGGAATGGAAAGCTGGATGGATCGGAGCGTCGAGGGAGCGCCTGTCCACGGCCCCGAACATTGGGTCATGCCATTGATGGTTCCGCCTGTGGCGGTCCAGTCATGCAGCGTCGAGGTGCCGGAGACGGTCACCGTGCCGGCGTCAACGTCACTGGTATATTCGGTCGCCGCCGGAGCAGTGGTCGCATTTGCATTTGCCCGTGCGCTTTGAGATCCACGGCCGATGACGACCACCGCCAACGCGATGCTGGCGAGCGAAAGATGTCGCATGCGATGAACGAACATGATGGTTCCTCCGCTTTACAGTGACCAGGAGATTTCAAGAAGCACGCCGTTGAAACGAGGACTTGGGCTCGCTTCGACACCGCTGACTGTGCCCGTGTCCGCCGCGAATCCGTGGTATTGCTGGTAAACGTATTCCAGCTTGCCCAGTAGACTGTTGGTGATCCAGTAGCCCGCTCCCGCTTCGATCCGATCGACCCAGCCGTCGGTCGAGACGCCGTTGACCGCGCTGGCCACGCCAAAGCTGTAGCGGGCCGCCATGTAGATCGCCGGCGTGAAGTGGTAGACCGGCTCAACCGTCCCGTAGAGCCACCGTTCCGCCGGAGTGCCCGGCGTCGGGCCGTTGGTGTCCGAGTCCTGCGTGTATCCAACGTTGGAATAAATCTCGAACGGCCAGTGATTCCACGTCGCGTCGCCCTCGACGGCCGTAACATCCTTGCCGGCCGCGGGGAGAATCGACCCCGGATCGTCTCCGCCTCCGAAGACGGCGGCGAAGGGTTCGCCGCTGCGGCCCGCGTTGTAGAGATCGGAAGTCTGGTCCGCCATGTTGGTGCCGCTGAGATCCACGTGATACGCCGACACGCTGGTGCGCAAATCCGGCAGCGGATACGCCCAAAGCTTGGCGTGGACGCTCGCGGAGCTTCCGTAATCGAAATACTCAGTGGTCGTGCCGCTACCGACGCCGATCAGCCAGTAGATCGGGCCTTTGATGCTGTAAAGCTCAGCGCCGAGTTCTTCGACGTTGGGATCGATCAGCGGATTGCCGATCAGTGGATTGCGCTGAACGCGGGCGTTGTTGGACCGGCGATAATTGTCGTCGCCGTAATCTAGGTCGAAGGCGCCGACCTTCAGATTGACGTAATCGAAAGCATCTTTCAGCAGGCCGGTATCGAACGGAGCGGGCAGTTGCTTGAACAGAAGATATCCCTCATGCGCGTACATGGTGTTGGGATGCGGGCGACTGGCGACGTACAGGTCGAAATAAACGTCCAGCTTGTCGGGGATCGACGCGAGGAAAGAAAGATTCGCAAAGGGATCCTGAATACCGGGGTCCAGCCCCGCCTGCTGGACGCCGCCGATGGAAACGTTATGTTGCTGAAGCGCCTGAAACCGACCGACCGTCTGCAGACCCATGTACAGGTTCAGATCATCGAGACTTCCGATCTGCATGGGCATGTCGGCGCGAATGTGGGCCGGATTCATGATGTCAAATGGAGAAAAATATTCGTCCTGCGTGCGCGGAGCGAAGAGGGTCTTTTTGACCGTCTGAACCAAACCGTCGCCTGAATCGACAAGGTCCGCGGAGCCGCTTTGCTCGGCCGCTGCATTGATCGCGGTTGGCTGCGTGGTCGGCCGCGTCGTCGCCGCCAGTTGCTTGTCCTGCGAATCGACACGCTGTTTCAACTGATCCACTTCCTGCTTCAAAGCGCGATAATCATTGGCCTCCTGGGCAAACAGACTGGTCGCCAGGATCGGGATGACCAAAGAAGCCGCCAGGAATCGATACCCTTTGAGTCGCATATATCTGCTCCATTCCTTTATTGCGCCATGGCTGGCCCTTCGAGCTTCCTTCGAAGCCGTGAGGTCAGCGATGACTTTGCCGCGTCGTTCAACCATGACCACTTCACATCAACGGTGGTGTTCACAAAGAGAACTATCGAATGGCGAGATGAAATTCTGAATCGGAGCCGCCCCTACTTTCGGCATAGGGGAAACCACCGATGTGGATTGGCGGGGGCTGCGGTTAGATAATGCGCACTATGGGAAACGCAGTATCCACCCCCGGCGCAACCGCCGAGAGCGCCTATGGTCCGCCGCAGCGGTCGCTCGACTCAATTTTCATGCCTCGAAACGTTGCCGTCATCGGCGCGACGGAGAGGGCCGGAAGCGTGGGACGAACATTGCTGTGGAATCTCATTTCCAGCCCGTTCGGCGGGACGGTGTTTCCGGTCAACCCCAAGCGTTCGAGCGTGATGGGGATCAAGGCGTATCCGCACATCTCGGCCGTGCCGGAAAAGGTTGATCTGGCCGTCGTGGTCACGCCCGCGCTCACGGTGCCGCCAATCATCGGCCAATGCGCGGACGCCGGTGTCAAAGGGGCGATCATCATTTCCGCGGGATTCCGCGAACTCGGCCGGGAGGGAATGGAATTGGAGAATCGCGTGCTTGCGGAAGCGCGACGCGGCAAAATGCGCCTGATCGGCCCCAATTGCCTGGGGGTTATGAACCCCTTGTCCGGTCTGAACGCCACGTTTGCCAAGGGCATCGCCTCGCCCGGCAACGTTGCGTTCATCAGCCAGAGCGGCGCCCTGCTGACGGCCGTTTTGGATTGGAGTGTGCGCGAGCGCGTGGGGTTCAGCGCATTCGTTTCCACCGGGTCGATGCTCGATGTGAACTGGGGTGACCTCATTGACTATCTGGGTGACGATCCACGCACGAAGAGCATTCTGATTTACATGGAATCCATCGGCGATGCCCGTTCATTTCTTTCCGCGGCGCGGGAGGTCTCGCTGAACAAACCGATCATCGTCATCAAGGCGGGCCGAACCGACGCCGCAGCCAAGGCGGCGGCATCTCACACCGGTTCTCTCACCGGCAGCGACGAAGTGCTGGACGCCGCCTTCAGGCGGACCGGGGTGCTTCGCGTGGACAGCATCGCCGATCTGTTTGCGATGGCGGACGTGTTGGCCAAGCAGCCGCGACCCTCGGGGCGGCGCCTGGCGGTCATCACGAATGCCGGCGGACCGGGCGTGTTGGCCACCGACGCTCTGCTCGGCGGCGGCGGCGAATTGGCGGTTCTTTCGCCCGCGCTTCGCCAATCGCTTGACGGCATCCTGCCGCCGCAATGGAGCCACAACAATCCAATCGATGTACTTGGCGACGCCCCGCCCGATCGTGTTGCAAAAGCCCTAAAGCTCGTCGCCGACGATTCGGACAACGATGGCGTGCTTGTGATTCTCACCCCGCAGGACATGACCGATCCGACCCAAACCGCCGAAGCGGTAAAATCGCTGGCCAAAATCGACGGCAAGCCGGTGCTGGCCAGTTGGATGGGCGGAGCCGAAGTCGCGGCGGGCCGGGCGATCCTTCACGGCGCCGGCATTCCCACCTTCGATTTTCCCGACGAGGCGGCGCGCGCCTTTCACCTACATGTGGCGATATTCCTACAACCTTCGAGCGCTCTATGAAACGCCGGCGCTGGCCGAGGGCGATTCCAACATCGATCGTTCGGCCGCCAGGCAAATCATTGACGCCGCCAGAACCTCCGGCCGCACGCTGCTTGATGAATTTCAATCCAAGCAGATTCTTTCGGCATACGGAATCCCCGTCGCCCAGACCGCTGACGGCCGCGACCTCGCAAGCCGCCGCGGAAGCGGCCGACGCGATCGGATACCCCGTCGTGGTCAAGCTCTTCTCGCTGACGCTGACCCACAAGACCGATGTCGGCGGCGTCAAGCTTAACCTCATGGACCGCCGCCAGGTTGCCGAAGCTTTCGACGAAATCCGCCAGGCGGTCGGCCGCACCGCGGGCGATGCGCATTTTCAAGGGGTCACCGTGCAGCCGATGATCCACGCACGGGACGGGTACGAGTTAATCATCGGCAGCAGCCCCGATTCGCAATTCGGCCCGGTCTTGCTTTTTGGCTCGGGAGGCCAGCTTGTCGAAGTGCTCAAGGATCGCGCCCTGGGACTCCCGCCTCTGAACGCAACGCTGGCGCGGCGCATGATGGAACAAACCAAAATCTTCAAGGCGCTGCAAGGCGTGCGCGGACGACAGCCCGTGGATATCGCGCTGCTGAGCCAAATCCTCGTCCGGTTCAGCCAATTGATTGTGGAACAACCTTGGATCAAGGAAATCGAAATCAACCCGCTGATAGCAGCGCCGAATCAGATCGTCGCCGTTGATGCCCGAACAGTGCTGTGGGGCTCTGACACAACAGAATCTAATCTATCCCGAGCGGTCATTCGGCCTTATCCCACTCAATACGTGACGCGGTGGACATTCCGGGATGGGACGCCGATCACCATACGCCCGATCCGGCCGGAGGACGAACCGCTGCTCGTTCGCTTTCATCATGAACTGTCCGATCGGAGCGTGACATTCCGCTATTTCCACTCGATCAACTTGAGCCAACGGACGGCCCATGAGCGGTTGATCCGCGTCTGCTTCAACGATTATGACCGCGAGTTGGCGCTGGTGGCCGAAGGCACGCACGCCGAAAATCAGAAACCATTTATTCTCGGCATCGGCCGGCTCAGCAAAGTTCCCGGCGGTCGCGACGCGGAATTCGCGATTGTGATCAGCGACGCTTGGCAAAATCGCGGGTCTGGGCACGCAATTGTTACGTCAGCTGATCCAAGTCGCCCGCGACGAAAATGTCCAACGTCTGTTCGGCACGATCATGGCCGAAAACCTGGAGATGCGGCGGGTGGCCGAAAAACTGGGGTTCCGGCTGACCAGTAGCTTAACGGATAACATGATCCATGCCACTCTAAACCCGCATTCGATTCCCGCCGCCGTTGGCGACGATTAAGATGGCCGCCATGGCCAAGCGGCGTAACGAGTCAAACCCGACAGAGCCGACCGACTTTGTTTACACATTCCATCTCTGGCCCAGCGGCGAAATACGCCACGATTCGGCCGCAGGCGCGTTTACGGAAATTACGGGTCATGCGCCGGATATTCTGCAAAGAGCGCGGGTGGACAGGCCTAATTTATCCGAAAGATGAGTCGCTGTTGGCGAATCGGCCCACCGTGTTGCTGGCAGGTCTGCCGGACGTACGCGAATACCGCCTGATCACCGCTGACGGACACCTCAAATGGATTCGTGATTATGCCCAGCCTATGCGCATCGAAACGGATGGCAGCGTCTTCGTCTTCGCGGCCGCACAGGAAATCACTGCCCGCAAGCGGTTGCAGGAGGAGATGAGGCGCCTGGCCTCCATCGTTGAATCCTCCGAAGACGCAATCATGGATACGACGCTCGACGGGGTCATCGTAAACTGGAACCGCGCGGCGGAGAAAATTTATGGCTATTCGTCTGACGAAGTGAAGGGGCGCACCGCTACTCTCCTGGTACCGACCGATCGGATCGACGAAATGACGCGCATCCTGGCCGATATCCGCCGCAAAGGATCGGTCTTGCGGATGGACACGGTGCGCCTTCACAAAGACGGGTGTGCCATTCCCGTGGCCCTGACGGTGGCGCCGGTTCGCGATCCGTCCGGGCAATTGGCCGGCGCCTCGATTATCAGCCGCGACAATTCACAACTCAAACACGCCGAGTCGGCCCTTCAGGAAAGCGCCGCGAAGACCACCGCGATCCTCAGCACAATGGTCGATGGCGTCATCACCATCGATGAGCAGGGGATCATTGATTCAGCGAACCCGGCGGCGGAACGGCTCTTCGGCTATGCCTTTTCAGAGATCGCCGGCAAGAACGTTAAACTCCTCATGCCCGAACCGTATCGCGGCGAGCACGACGCGTATCTGCGCAACTATCTTCGGACGGGAAAAGCCAAGATCATCGGTATCGGGCGAGAAGTCGTCGGTCGTCGAAAGGACGGCTCCATCTTTCCGATGGATCTGGCCGTCAGCGAAATGTTTGTAGGCCGACGGCGGCTCTTCGCCGGTATCGTCCGCGACCTGACCGAACGGAAGCGCATGGAGCGGCAAGTCCTGGAAATCAGCGACCGCGAACAACGCCGCATCGGTCAGGACCTTCACGACGGTCTGGGCCAGCAATTAGCCGGAATCGGATTTTTGACCAAATCGCTGGAACAGCGCCTAGCCAAAAGACGGGTTTCTGAAGCCGGCGACGCACAGCAAATTGCCCACTTGGTTTCGGAAGCGATTGCCCAGGCCCGCGGAATGGCGCACGGCCTACATCCGGTCGACATGTCCGCCACCGGATTGATGTCCGCACTGAAGGAATTGGCATCGACGATTGAACATACCTTTCGAATCGATTGTTCGTTCACCTGCGAGAGTCCCGTTTTGTTGCCGGATGCGGCTGTCGCTACGCATCTGTATCGTATCGCCCAGGAAGCGGTGAACAACGCGATCAAGCATGGCAACGCCCAGCGGCTTTCGATTGTTCTGGATCAAGACGGAGATACAATCACCGTATCGGTCAGGGACAATGGCATCGGCTTTCCCGATTTCTTGCCGGAAACAGTGGGCATGGGTTTGCGGACCATGCGCTATCGTGCAGCCCTGATCGGGGCAACCCTGTCGATCCTTAAGGCCCCATCCGGCGGAACGCGAGTGGTGTGCACGCTCAAACAAACCGAATCCGCCACGGAGCGCAATGAGCATGGCAAAAACCCAGAGCAAGCCGCGACAGAAACATAAAGTGTTCCTTGTCGATGACCATCCGGTTCTTCGCCAAGGCCTGGGCCGGTTGATCGACGAACAACCCGATCTGGCGATGTGCGGCGAGGCGGAATCGCCGGCGGAGGCCATGCGCCTGCTGCCGGCGGCTAAGCCGGACGTGGTGATCGTTGATCTCACGCTCAAGGGCGGCGACGGGTTGGAATTGTGCAAGCAGATCCGCGACCGTTTTACCGCGCTGCCCATCCTGGTCGTTTCAATGCACGATGAATCGCTTTATGCCGAGCGCGCTCTGAAGGCCGGCGCTCGCGGCTATGTCATGAAGCAAGAACCGCAGGAAACCGTGATGACCGCCCTGCGAACCGTGGCCAAGGGCGAGGTGTACCTCAGCGCCAACATGTCCGCCAAACTGCTGCGAAGTCTTTCCGGCCCAAAATCCGACAGCGATTTGGCGCCGCTGCAACGTCTGACCGACCGTGAGTTGGAGATATTTCGCCTGATCGGCGAAGGACACAGCGTGCGAACGATGGCAGAGAAGCTGTTTCTGAGCACAAAAACGGTCGAAGCGCACAAGGAACACATCAAGCAAAAACTGAATCTGAAAAGCAGCAACGAATTGCTTCAGTACGCCATCGGAGCACGGGGCGTTGATAGACAATGAATCGGTGTGGCCGAAGCGATGGCGAGCATAAACCGCAAGCGCAAACTACTGGATACGGTGTGTCCGCTCCGGAAACCACACGATACCCCGAAGGCGGTAGATTCCGCAATTTCCACTGATCCGGCAGCCAATCGGACAGCCGGCCGATCGGCGTCGCATGCAGGTCCGTCAGCAATTGCGTTAGGTAACGCTGCGGATCGATGACGTGCCGCTTGCACGTGCCGGTCAGGCTGGAAAGGATCGCCGCGGTCTGGCCATCGCGCCTATCAATGTCGCCAGATCCAATGCACCGCCAACTTGCCTTCAATAACGTTGTTGTGACAAGCGGTCGGCGTAATCTTGCTCTGGGCCAGCCGGCGCAGTCGCCGCCTCCAATTGCAAAACGAACATTTCCTGATTCCGCGTTTGCGGCAGTACACGGCCACGGTCAGGCCGCTGGTGCGATGGCCGCCGATCATCTGACGCCATTCTTGCGGGCCAGGACGCTGTGATTTGTTCATGCCGCGTCGGTGTGCCGACGGCCTGCGAAAGAAAAAAGATGCGGTTGGTTAAACGCTCACGCTCGATGCAAGCGGTCCATGTGCAGACTTACCGAATTTTACGGAACCCACGTGGTCTGAAGGTTTAAAGTAAAATTCAGATTAGGACGCCACCCAAGACCGCCCCTCATCCCGGCAGTCCTCTTGTGCTATGGTTTCCCATCCAACTCTTCAGAGTCGGCACATTAGCTGACGTATACGGGGGGCGCGGTTGCCTATTTGGCCCACATCGGCGGTACAATCTTATGGCGTGGCCGCGGCGCGTCTCTTTGAAGGCAGGCGACAAATCGCCGCGCCAAGGGAGATCGTGTGACCACGGAATATAGCCCAAATGTTAGTGTCCGCGATTGGGAAGTCGCTTTTATACCGATCGCGCTCAACTTTTTTTCAGGAGCTAAATATGAAAGATACAAGAAGCACAAGGTTAGTTCGTCCCGCGGCGACGCGGACGCCCGAGCGAGCCACGGAAATTCAGGCGTTTGCATCAATGGTCCCAATGCCCATCGCGCTGGCCGAGAGTGCGCGCCGCGAAAGTGCGGACAATCTGAATCAACTGCTCGCCGATACCATGATGCTCCGCGACCTGTACAAGAAGCACCATTGGCAGGTGTCCGGCCCAACCTTCTATCAACTGCACCTATTGTTCGACAAGCACTTTGGCGAGCAGAGCGAACTGGTAGATTTGATCGCCGAGCGGATCATGCAACTCGGCGGCGTCAGTATCGCCATGGCGGCTGATGTTGCCGAGACGACCCTCATCCCTTTTCCTCCAAAGGGATGCGAAGAGGCGTCCGCGCAGATTGCCCGCCTGCTGCATGCCCACGAGATCGTGCTGAAAGAGGCGCGCACAATGGCCGGGCAAGCCGACCGCGAGGGTGACGACGCGACCAACGACATCATGGTCAGCAACGTCATCCGAACAAACGAGGCGCAGGTCTGGTTCGTGAGCAAACATATTGTCAACGCGCCTCTGTGACATTTGAAAGGAGCTTTCCATGAGCAATTTAGTAAGCAGGGCACTACTGAGCGGGCTGGGGCTCGCGAGCCTGACGAAGAATGCGATTCAGAAAACAGCCGAGGACCTCGTAAAAAGGTCCAATCTCTCGGAGGAGGAGGGCAGACGGTTGGTCAAGGATTTACACCGGCGTTCGACCAAGGCGCAAAAGGCCATGGAGAAGACGGTCGAGAAAGCAGTCAACAAGCTGCTCAAGAATCTGAACCTGGCGATAGTGAGCGACCGGGCGAAGGGCGCGAAGACTGCCGGAAAAGCTGCCAGGAAAAACCGGCGAAGTGGCAGCGCAAGCAAGACGGCGAAACGCTAACATTCTGTTTGCCAGGCCATGCAGCTTCAATCCGCCGCCCAAATTCCGGGAGATGTCGCCCGTGCTTCTGAAGTGGCGCGGGTGTTTATCAAGTACGGGCTTGCACGGTGGCTGGAAGGCACCGGATGGGAGCCGGTCCGCCGGTTGCTCACGAGCCATTCGGGCGAGGTTCTGACCGACCAGCCCTTCCCCGTCCGCATGCGGATGGCGCTGACGGATCTGGGCACGACTTTCATTAAGCTCGGGCAAGTGCTGGGCACTCGTCCCGATTTGGTCGGGCCGGAGGTCGCTCACGAGTTGTCCCGCTTGCAAAGCGGCACGCCGGCCGATCCGCCCGATGTCGTCGCTCGCAACGGTCGAGAAGGAATTGGCCCGACCGATCGCCGAGTGCTTTCTCGAATTCGATCGTGAGGCGATGGCTTCAGCATCGATCGGCCAGGTCCACCGCGCCAAACTGCCCAACGGCCGGCCGGTCGTCGTCAAGGTGCAGCATCCCGGCATCGAAGGCACAATACGCCGTGATCTGAACATCCTTTCCAGCCTCGCCGCGCTGGCCGAGCGGCAGGAAGAATTAAGGCGTTACCAGCCGGTCGCGGTGGTGCGGGAATTCCGCGAGACGCTGATGCGCGAGCTGGATTTCCGGCGGGAGATGCGCAGCCTTCAACAATTCCGCCGAAATTTCGCGGCCGACCATACTGTGACCTTTCCCAAGCCATATCCCGAACTGAGCACCGGACGCGTGCTGACGATGCAGTTGCTCAAGGGGACCAGCGTGGGGGACTTGGAGAAACTGCAACACCGGCATATCGACTGCGAAGCACTGGCTCGCCAGGGCGCCGGAGTTTTCGTGCAGATGATCTTCCGCGACGGGTTCTATCATGCCGACCCGCATCCCGGGAATATTCTTGCGCTGGCCAAAGGACAGGTGGGAATCCTGGATGTCGGCATGGTCGGCCGGATCGACGACGAGTTGCGCGAACGGATCATGGAGATACTGCTCGCCGCCGCCGACCGTGACGCGCCGCGTCTTGCCGAGGTGATCGCCGTCGTCTGCAAAGCTCCGATCGACCTGGACCGCGGCGGATTCAGCGCCGATCTGATGGAAGTTTTCGCCCAATATGGCGCCCAGGCGGTCGGTCAGCTCGACGTCGGCGGGGCGCTCACCGCCGTCACTCGCATCCTGCACGAGTACAACCTCTTTATGCCCAGCCGCCTCTCCATGCTGATCAAATGCCTGATCGTTCTCGAGGGAACCGCAAAGGGGCTCAGCGCCAATTTCAATCTGGCGGAGTTGTTGGAGCCGTTTCGGCGTCAGTTCGTGCTCCAAAAGTTGTCCCCGGAGACATGGTTGCGCAAGGCGAAGCACCTCCGCCGAGATTGGGAATTGCTGGCCGAATCCATCCCGCGCGGCTTCAACAACCTCCTCGAACAATTACAGTCCGGCCATTTCGCCGTTCGCATCAAACACCCGCCGCTCGAAACATCCGTCAACCGATTGGTATACGGATTATGCACCAGCGCCCTGCTGCTCGCCTCAGCCCTGCTTTGGATTCACGAGGTTCCGCCCACGATCCACGGTGTGTCCATCCTGGGCGCTGCGGGCTACTTGGTCGCCGCCTTCCTCGCGACCCGGATTCTGTGGTTGATCCGTTGGGAAAAACGGAAGGAAGATTGAGCGAGCATCCACAGATTTGATTCACGCCTTCCACCTCCTTCCGCAGATACCGCACCATGCCATTCTCGCCTTCGCCCAGGCAGATTCGTGTGAAATGATTCCGCCGCGCAATCCGATCCACGCTGGACCGAGGACACTGCCAGCGCTCGGCGATTTCCTTCGGCGAAATCAAGTCCGACCGCTTCAATTCATCCGTCGTGCTCTGACTCCTGCCCATTGGCTGAGGCCCGCTTCGACGTGACAGCAATCCTCCGCCCAAACGAGGCTAGAGAGTCAGGTTTGGTAGCCGTTGCCGCACCATTGAATCATCCCGTTTCGCAAAAAGAAATGGCTTCGACACCCGACCTTCCGCCAAACTGATGATCTAAGTGAGATTGTTCCGTCGAAGTGTTCCAGAAGGTGCCACCGTGGTTTGGCGTCGGCAAGCAAACTCATCTGGACCGTCGCTCCGCAGCCGCGAGGACAGAGGACCGCCACAAACCATCGTTGGGCACCTTCGCCCAAGACGTAGACGACACGCGGTTCGAGACGCTCGGGTAGCTCTTCAAGATGAACAGTGCGCAGTGGCTTGCGACCGCTTGAGCCAAGAACGTCAGCCGCAGCCACATCCGCGTTACGAGGGCGATGACAAACTTGATCACGCAGCTTCCCGTCCTTCCGTTAGCTCGGGTTTGTCCAGCAGCGGCACGATGTCACCGCGCCCGATTTCCTTGTTAAGCACTTGGCAGACCGGCAGCTTCGATTCCGTTTCTCGAAAGACGACCCCTTCATGTAGGGCGAGCCGCTGCGAGGCGAATTCCTCGTTCGGCGGCAGTCGGTAGCAGTGGATGCGCGCGAGCAGCTCATTGACCGCCATCGCCGCCACCTGGGTGTTGACGCTGATCACCGCAGGCCGGTTCTCCATCACGCCGCGGATGTATTTCTCGCGCAGGCGCCGCCGGTACTCGACCGGATCATCGCGCTTGAGCAGTTCCGCCCGCACGTCTTCCGAGGTGTACACACCACGGGATTTCAGGCTCGATCGCCCAGGCTGCAGGTAATGTACCGCCCCCCAAATGGTATCGATGCCGCCCTGGGGCACGGGTGTGAGCTGGATGCCCAGGTCGATCTACGGCTGGACGTAAAACGTCGACAGCCTGTTGAGCAGGTCCCGCCCGTACCAACTATCCATGCAGCCGATGACGACGTTGACTTGGGTAACGGCCTTCACCGCAGTCGGCGTATCCAAGTCCATCGCCAGCGGCACCACCCGCGTGGCGAGCCCGATGTTGCCGATCGCCTCGGCTAGGACGTGCACCTTGTACCGGCCGAGGTTCGCGTCCGCCGCTTTAGACATGTAGACGCGGTTGAGATTTTTCCGTTCGACCTTGTCCGGGTCGAACAGGATAACGCAGCCGACGCCAAGCCGCACCAACTGCTCGACCACGGGGCTGCCCGTGCCGGAGCATCCGATCACCGCGATGGTCAACTGCCGGTGGATTTCCACGGAGCCGACGCCAAAGGCCTGCGCGTGGCGTCGCACGAATTCGGGTAGGCCGTAGCTGCTGCCATCGGCGAACCAGAAATGAAGGTCATCGCCAACTACAGAGACCAGGTCCATTTGAATTTTATTGCCTTCTGGCAGGATGGCTCTGGCAAAGATCCGTCCGCCAGGCAGCATCATGGCGCTGGCGTGAGGCTTGCCGTCTTCCAGTAACGTGGAGACTGAGCTGAAGAAGCTCGCGTCCGACTGGTCATCCCGGCCGGAGAACGCTTCTAGCCCGCCGGGGTGGCTGTGCATCTTGACGATGGCCATGTTGCGCTTCATCGCCTCCATGATGAGCGGATCGGCGAACTTGGTCGGCCAGTCGATGCTCACCACCGTGCGCTTGCACACGTCGTAAGGAATCTGCACGATACGTCGGGCGCAGAACACATGACGTTCGTCACTGTCACGCCGGCCGCAAAGGACGAGAGCGGCAGCCTCCAGCCCGTCCCCGGGGAACAGGTGCCTTCGAAGTTGCACATGCTGCTCGCCCGTGAATCTCAGGGCATAGAGCATGGCAACTCCTAGCGCCTTGGGCTCCGATTCGAGCCAATCCTTGATGTGCAGGTCATGCGTGGCGAGGCTGTCAATGCCTTCCCGCCATGGGTAATGTCGCGACCAACGTTGATACGCGCCCCCTTCGATATTGTGGGTCTCCGTCTTCCCGATGGCCACGCCGTCAGCGCGGGCCAGCGGTGGCAGGAAGTAGGCCATGTCCAGTTTGCCTGGCGGATAGCCGCCCTCGATGCGGATGGCAATCGTGACGGTCTTCCCGGTGTAGCCAGCGGGCAGCGCATGGTCGTGGACGATCACCTACCGGATGCCCCCGTCGATGACGGTTTCCCAGCGCAGCCCGAGCGAATCGGAGATACGCCTCGTCATCCTCCGGCAGGCGAAATTGCCGGCGCGGCCGCGGGATCTGCGACGATGCAGACGACGGCTCAGTAGCAGTCGCCTGTTCGCCGTTGCCCTGCGTCAGCTCCATCGTCACGAATCGCTCAATGCGTTGTTCGTGCAGATCGACCTTGTCGCCAACCTCGATCTCGCGCAGGTGGCCGCCGTGCAGTTTTTCATGCATCCGCCATTTTTCCGGCGACTTTTGCGCAGCCTAAACAGTTCCTCGCCCGAAATGATGTGGTGATCGACCGTAAAGTGCTCCCGGTCAATGCGGAACTTGTATTTCTTTGCCCGTGGAAGGGGCTTTCCCTCTTTGGCGTAGACTTCGATTTCGACGATCTCGAGCAGGTCGCCTTCCTCCACGACCTCGACGATCTCACCGACTTTGTGCAGACCGTCCTTTGCCCCTTCGGGCGGATTCTTCTGTTCCATAACGAACCTCTTTTGACTGAGACCGGCCCGCCGGGCAATCCCAAACAGATGGGGCTGTGGCAAGCCTCTGCAGAAAACTCGCGGCAGCCCCGGTTGGGAACAAAAGAAAATCCAAAAATCCTAGTCGTCGTACCGGCTGGAATTGTGCTCCGGCGCCATGAATGTCAACGTCCTACCGCAGTTCGTGAGCAGCAGTGCCTCTTCCCAAATGCGGCATGAGTTCCGTCGCTCAAACCAAATACTCGAATCGACCGTGCCGCCGGTCCTCAGGTTGGTTCCGCTCAGCTTCGAGATGACCGCTTGCGCAGTGACGGAATTGGGCGGAAGCTTGTTGCCGTATTCAACCCACCCGAGTCCCTGCCGTTTCATGCTTTCTGAACGTGTGGCCCATTTCACGGTGCCATGCTCGGCCATCACGACGCAGCACGGCTCAAAATCCATATCGACGTACCTGAGCACCGTGCTGGTCAGCGATGTCTGAAATACGTCATTTGCGAGCCGGCCCAAGTCGTCAAGCGCGAGGAAGCCATCGCATGCCCGAACCTCATCGCGGAACAATTCGGTGGGCATCAGCAGGCACGCAGCAAATCTGTCCGCTTCGCGCTCCCACATCTTCGACGATACGAAATCGGACTGTGAATTGTGAAACTGTCCTGAAAGCATTTGGGCTTCCCCACGAATGGTGGGCGCGCCGAAGGGACAGCATAATGTGCCCAAGAGGAGCCAATCATGGCAAGACGGAAGCTCACGCGGGAGTTCAAGCTTTCGGCAGTGAAGTTGGTCAACGAACAAGGTTACTGCGTCGCCGAGGCGAGCCAAGAGCCTGGGAGTTGATCCCAACTGCGTTCGCCAGCTGGGTCGAGAAGTTCTCCGCGGAAGCGGGCTGGCTCCGACGGCGAAGGAGCGCATGGCGGCCGAGCTGCGGCGGCTGCGGAAGGAGAACGCCCGCCTGCTGATGGAACGCGAGATTTTAAAAAAAGCGGCGACATTCTTTGCAAAGGAGCAGCCGTGAAGTTCGCCTTTGTCAAGGGATCATCGCCGGGTCTGGCCGGTGAACGTGATCTGCCGGGTGCTGGAGGTGAGGCGGAGCGGGTTTTTCGCCTGGCTGAAACGTCAGGCTCAGTGAGCGGCGGCGGCGGCGTGCGGAACTGGCCGAGAAGATCAAGGCCGACGCACGAGGAGAATCGCGGGCGTTTACGGCAGCCCCCGCATCTTCGAGGCGTTGCGGGCCGACGGAGTTAAAGTCTGTCGCAACACGGTGGCCAGGGTGATGCGGGAGGAGGGGATCCGGGCCAAGACCAAGAGGAAGTTCGTGCCCCGAACCACGGACAGCGGCCACGGCAGCCGGTTGCGGCCAACGTCCTGGACCGGCAATTCGAGGCGGAATTGCCGGACCAGAAGTGGGCGGCGGACATCACTTATGTTCCGACCGGACGAAGGCTGGCTGTACGTCGCGGGAGTGATCGACCTGTGCAGCCGCAAGATCGTTGGGTGGGCGATGGCCGACCATTTGCGAACGGACCTGGTGAGCGATGCGTTGCGGATGGCGTTGGCACGTCGTGACCCGAAAGACGGACTGCTGCATCACAGTGACCGGGGCGTGCAGTACGCCAGCGACGACTATCGGCAGCTGCTGGCCAGCATGGAATCGAGGTGAGCATGAGCGGCAAAGGCGACTGCTGGGACAACGCGGTGATGGAGAGCTTCTGGGCGCACGCTCAAGACGGAACTGGTGCATCACGAACGCTACGAAACACGGGAGCAGGCCAGGCGTCGATCTTTGAATACATTGAGGTGTTCTACAATCGCAAACGACTGCACAGTTCGTTAGGCTATGTCAGCCCCGAAATGTTCGAGGCGAGCCTGAATTAATCCTCTTGGCGCGCCCACCGTTCGTGGGGAAGCCCACATAACGGCTCCCTGAATTTGGATTGCGCCTCGCTCCCGAAACAGAGGGGATGCCCGAAATTGTAATTCGCGGAGCAAGCGCGTCAAAGCCCAAGGACAGGTCGGAAATCGGGAAATGAGGATTATTTAGCGGCGGTGCGAAGCACCGCGGGTTCGGGCGACGAAAACAAACCCGCGGTGCTCCGCACCGCCGCTGACTAACCCTGCCTTCCGGACTACTTATTCCGATTCTTCATGTCATCTTAAGGTTCATTTCTGTATGAGGCGGGGGGAAATCAGGCTTTTTAACTTGAATCTTCACCTTCGCGACAGGAGAACTGGACAAATAAATGAGGGTGTTGGTCGTTGAGGACGAACCCGATTTGCTGACGGTGCTGTCGCAATCGCTGCGCGAGCAGGGATATGCGGTGGACACCGCTACCAACGGACGTGACGGGTTGTTTAAGGCGGTTGCGGGGCATTACGATGCCGTGGTGCTGGACCTCATGCTGCCGGTGATGGATGGCTGGACTGTGCTTAAACAGTTGCGGCGTGAGGGACATCTGGTGCCGGTTTTGGTTCTGACGGCTCGTGATGCATTGCGGGACCGGGTGACCGGGCTGGATGCCGGGGCGGACGACTATGTTGTAAAGCCGTTTGAGCTGGACGAGCTTCAGGCCCGGCTCAGGGCGCTGGTGTCGCCGGTCCGCCGGCAAGGCCAGCCCGATCATCGACTTGGGAGATGTTCAGGTTGATACCGCCAAACGGTCGGTAACCAAGTCCGGTCATCCGGTTCTTTTAACACCGCGCGAATACTCTTTGGTGCAACTTTTGGCACTGCATCGGGGTGAATTGGTGAGTCGAAGGACGATATACGATCATCTTTTTGACGAGGAGGACGACAGCCTTTCAAACCTTGTTGACGTGCATGTCTCCAACCTGCGGAAAAAATTGGGTAAGAATTTTATTGTTACCCGCCGCGGTCAGGGTTATTTAGTTGGCGACGGGTCGGACGCATTCGACAAAGAACCGCCGGTGGATCAGGACGATGCTTAGGTCGATTCGATGGACGCTGCAACTTTGGCACGCCGGAATATTGTTCCTGGCGCTGGGGAGCTTTGGAGCGGTGCTTTACATCGCGGCGTATCGCAGTGCGTACACGGAAGTGGACGACGAATTGGCCGGGGCGGGGCGGGTTTTCGCGGGGCCGGGGGTTCAGGGATTGGGGCCTGCTTCGCCGCAACTTGCTTCGGATGTCATGCCGTCAACCGCCGCCGCCGGCTGGCTGAAAGATATCCCGCAAGATTGCTTGCACCGACTTGGATGGGATGAAGCGGATCAGCCTTATTTCATTATTTGGGGGCCGGATGGCTTGGTAATTCGCCGGTCGCAGCCCTGCCCGGCGGTGTCGCCCGCGCGCCGCTCCGGCCGCGAATACTCTGGAATTTCGACAACGGGGGGATGTGCGGGAAGTCCTGGCCGGCGGTCCCGGCGGCTCGACCATCCTGGTGGGACGATCTGTTCGCCGCGAGGAAGCCAGCCTGGCCAATCTCCGCTGGAGCCTTCTGGCGCGGGGCGCTTGTGATGGCGATTGGATTGTTGGGCGGCGGCGCCTTCTCCCGCGCGTGCTTCGCCCGATCCATCTCATTAGCGAGGCAGCCCGGTCCATTTCTGCTTCCGACCTCTGCAGGATCGACCAACAGGAGACCCAGAGCGAACTGGGATCGCTGGTGCAAACGCTGAACGATGCGTTCGACCGGCTGGAATCGGCGTTTCACCGTCAGGCACAGTTCACGGCCGACGCGTCGCACGAACTGCGGACGCCGCTGTCCGTCATTCACGCCGGTAGCGAACTGGCGCTGCGGAAAAACCGCCCCGCGGAGGAATATCGCCAGACCATCGAAACCAACCTGCGGGCCGCCAAGCGAATGCAATCGCTGGTGGAATCGCTATTGGTCCTGGCCCGCGCCGACGCCGCCGCGCTGGAATTGAACTACAGCCGATTCGATCTTCGCCAGGCGGCGGATGAATGCGTGACTTTGCTGCGGCCGGTCGCGACGAAGCGGAACGTCCGGATCGAAGCCGAGGGCGCTGGTGTCGAGATCGCGGCCGATCGCGATCGCATTTTGCAGCTCATCACCAACCTGATCGGCAATGCGATCCATTACAACCGTGAAGGCGGGAGCGTGAGGGTCCTGGTCATGCGGGATCACGACTACGCGACCGTGAAGGTGGTTGACAGCGGCATCGGAATCCCCCGGCAGGACCAGGCGCGCATTTTCGAGCGGTTTTTCCGAGTGGACCGGGCGGCGCGGCCGCGAATTGGGGGGCTGCGGGCTGGGGCTGGCGATATGCAAAAGCATCGCTCTCGCCCATGGCGGCGACATTTCATTCGGAAGCGTGCCCGAGATTGGCACCGCCTTCATGGTGCGGCTGCCGATCGGAACTGCCGACGAGGCGCTGAATCAAATGCGCTCCGAGGGATCTCGAAAAGCGTTCAGCATGAACGGGAGGATCAATGTCGCTGCACGAAGGATCGAAAAAGACGAGAAACCTCAAGCGTTCGAGCGCGGCCAAAATCGCCCCGGCGGTGCTTGAGGGCCTGGAAAGCAGGACTCTGTTCTCCGTAAGCCAACTGATCGCCGCCCCGTCGCTTGATGTGTCGCCGGACGCGACCGCCGATTCGATCGCCGGATATAGCCCGGCGCAGATTCGCACGGCCTACGGTTTCAGTTCGGTGAAGCTGGGCAACGGCGCCGCCGGCACCGGCGCGGGGGAGACCATTGCTATTGTCGATGCGTACAACGATCCCGATATTTCTGGCGATCTGTCAACCTTTGACAGCGAGTTTGACCTTGGCGCGGCCAGCCTGAAAGTGGTGAGCGAGACCGGAAGTTCGACCGGCTTGCCGGCGACCAATGCCGGGTGGGACCTGGAAACGTCGCTCGACGTGGAATGGGCCCACGCCGTCGCGCCCAGCGCGTCGATCCTCCTGGTTGAGGCCAACTCCGCAAGCCTGGGCGATCTCCTGACGGCCGTGAATTATGCTCGCAATGCCTCGGGCGTGTCGGTGGTTTCCATGAGTTGGGGATCGAGCGAATTTTCCAGCGAGACCGCCTATGACAGCTATTTCACCACGCCGAGCGGTCACCAGGGCGTCACCTTCGTGGCTGCCTCCGGCGACGAAGGCTCATATTACGGTCCGCAATGGCCGGGCAGTTCGCCAAATGTTCTGTCGGTCGGCGGGACCACTCTGAATTTGGCAAATTCCTCCGGGACGTATGGAAGCGAAACCGCCTGGGCCGACAGCACCGGCGGCATCAGCCGATATGAGTCGGAGCCGAGTTATCAAAGCGATGTTCAGCGAACCGGCAAGACCACTTCACCGGACGTGGCCTACGACGCCAACCCCAACACGGGTTTCGCCATTTACGATTCAATCACGTACGACGGCTACAAAGGCTGGTGGGAAGCCGGCGGAACCAGCGCTGGAACGCCGCAGTGGTCGGCCCTTGTCGCCATCGCCGATCAAGGCCGCGCGGTAAACGGCCTCGCAACGCTCAACGGCGCATCGCAAACCTTGCCCTTGCTTTTTCTCTCTACAACACCACGCAGTACGGCCAGGCGTTCCACGATGAGACCACTGGGTCATCGGGTTTATACTCCGCCGCGTCCGATTATGATCTGGTGACTGGCCTCGGCTCGCCCAAGGCAAGCTACGTGATTCAGGAGCTGATCGGCGCCACGGCCACGGGAATCCAAGGCACGGCAACGACCGTGACAATCGTCGCCGCCACGGTCAAAACCGCCGGCCGCAGGATCACGATCGCCGGCGATCCGCCCGCTCCCATCGCGGCCGCCGCCGTCGCCAAAATGGGCGATGCGAATTCTTCCTCGGCTCTCAGCTTTTCGCCAGGCTTGATTTCAACGATCGGCAGCATCACCGAGGTCCCCGGCACGGCGCCGCAAGGCGTATCGCGCCGTGCAGCCTTGGGCCGGGCGGCGATCGGTTCAACATCAAATCTGATCGTCAGGACGATTCCCGACGCCGATTTCCAAACCGCGCAAAAAACCTCCGGCAGCGCCTGGCACGACTTCCTCGACGATTTCAGCAACCTGGCGGTTTCTAATGTCGATCAAGGTTTCACGAACACGACCGGCCTGTCCTCGGCGGCCAAGGTCGTCTCGTCGGTTGCCGGCACGTCGACGGGCATCGTCGAGAACCTGCTGATCTCCAACGCATCGGCCCTGGCCCAAGTGGCCAACACCGTGGCGCTCCGCCTCCATGACGAAAATGTGATGATCTGGCAAGAAACGGCCGCCCTTGTCGCCGCCGGCATCCTAGCCGGAACTCATCTGATGAGGAGCCGGCAAAGCGGCCAGATCCCGCCGAGAAAGAGAAGGAACCAGAAATATCTCTGCGTCGGCGAATGATGCGCCGCGTCCCGCCTCTTGCCCCATATTGGTCCGCTGAGGCGCCCAGCGGTATGCTCCACGCCATGCCGGCACGAATAATTCTCGCCTTGCTTGCGACATTAACGATCATCCGATCCGCGGCGGCCGACGATAAATACACCTTTCGGGAAAACCTGCACGTGAATCAGATGGTGCCGTACGCCATGACCTACGACTGCAAGATCAAGTCCACGGCAACGACCGGCGGCAAGCAGACCTCTATAGACAGCGAAACCCGCCAGATTTGGAAGGTGACGCTGACCATCCTGGCCGAAGAAAACGGCTCGGCGACGCGGGCAAGAGCGGATGTCGGTGCGGAAAGTGTCGATACCTTCAGGATCACTGGGCAATCCGAGGAAAAAATACCCTGCCCATTTGCGGGCCGGTCCATCATCCTGACGCGGCATTCCGATGAAACCATCACCAACGACTTCCAGGGCAAAGCCAGCGGTGATGACCTTGACATGCTCAACAACTTTCTCGTTCCCGACGATGATTTTTACCCCGACAAGCCAGTGGCCGTCGGAGATATGTGGGACAACAGCGCCAAATTATCAAGGCACGCGGAATTGGGTCCGAAGGATCAACTGTTGTCGGAGTGCCGGCTGGATTGGGTCAAAACGATCGACGGCAAACGGATGGCCCAGATTTCCAACTCGGTGGCGACCATTTACCATGAGGACGGAAACGTTGAGGAGGACACGGGGTACACAACCACGATCCTGGTGGATATCGCCGCGGGCGTGATCGTCAAAGGCGACGAGAAGGGATCAAGCAAATACATTACGACGGCCAAGGAGCCTACGCAGGTAACCGGCGGGACGGAATTCACGTTCCACTCGGAGGTCCTGCCCGACGCCGCAACCGGGGCCGCGACCAAGCCGTGATGCCGGTCTTTGGCATCACTCCTGACGCTTGCTAAACTCTCTTCCCAAACCAAGTGGAGCCCCTATGCGTTCGCCAGTTCTGTTTTCCGTCTTATCAGCACCGTTGATTTGCATCGCTCTTGCAATCGCCGAGGCCGACTCCCCCGCGACGATGCCGACCACTTTGCCGGAGTCAGCCGTCACGATGCCGACGACCACGCCGTCGACCATCCGTTGGGATGAGGCCAAAGACCACATCGGCCAGACCGTCACCGTCATCGGCCCCGTGGTCGGGAGTCGTGATTTCGGCGGCCCGGCTGTCCTGAACATCGGAAAAGACTTTCCGGATCCAAGTCGGTTTACAGTCTTCATCGCCCCCGAGAAACGCGGGAGTCCCGAACGATCTTTACGTCGGCAAAACCATCAGCGTGACCGGCACGCTCAAAAGCTTTCACGACGTGCCGGAAATCGAAGCCGGGGCGGCCGATATCACCGTCATCAAGGAAAGCACTTCCGCCACGACAGCACCGTGAGGCGCCGAATATAAAGTTACTTTGGGCGCATTAACGATGCCACGGCGCCCACAGCAACAATGCCACGACGCTCAGTTTGACCAGGAAAATCACCGCGACGCACCACCAGGTGTCGCTTTGGTCCAAATCGAACAACACTCCGAGCAGGGCGAAATAAAGAGCGAATTCCACAGCGAATTTGAAAAGGCCGCCGACGAGGGGAAGGAGCATTGCGATGGGCGTGACGAGGTCGCCGACGGCGGAGGGCGCGATCGACACGGCCGCTAATCTCAACGTTGCACTCCAAAACGTGCCGATCTGGATCCCGCGAATTTTCGCGGTCAGGAAGAGGCCAATGAGCATCAGAACGGTTTCGCCAATGATCTCCACGGAGATGACGATCATGGCCGCGGGCAGGTTATGCCGATCGCGCACGAACGCCGTGAACAGTTCGACCGCCACGCCGCCGCCGAGAAGCCAAAGCGGTATATACTGGTTTTTCAGCGCTTCAGTATCCCCCGTGACGGCCGCGTGCCGGGAATTGCCTTGCGCGGCGTCTGATAGGAGAGCGTGGAGACATTCGACTTGACCCCGGCTGGCGGGCGATGCGGCTGCGGCTTGGCCGGCTCCGGCGGAGATCGTACATGGCATCGTCGAGAACCGGGGCATCGGGACATCGCGACACCTGTCCACAGGGACAGCGCACATCCCGCCCGGCCAATTCGGGCTTCCACCGCAATTGCCTGCCGCAGGCGCCGCATTGAAAATGGGCCGAATCGGCGTCCATGGATCTCCGCTTCGTCTTTCGGCGGGCAAGCCAAACGCATGATTATAAGCGCTGAATGAGGAAAGAAAGAGGGAGGCGATCTCACAAAATGATCGCCTCCCTACGTGAGAGCAACGGCCGTTTCACGGGTTCCGGCAACGCCTGCCGGCGGTCTAAAAGTCCGTCACTCCTCCTACGCCGGAGGAGTGAACGGACTGGGGTCACGCAATGGCTCGGCAGGGAATTCCGAATTAGTCTCCGACGCTGAAAAAAATACGGCTGGCGACCTTAACGGAACGTGAAGAAGAAAAGTTTTTCCAGATTTTTTTGCTGACCGCGTCACGATGACGGTCGCAACGCCGACGGTTTCCCTTCGTTGGAATTTGCCGCATGGGGCAGTAGGCTGTGGCATTTCATAAAGGGCGAGTTGGATGGACATCCGTTTCGACATGATCAGTTGTTACGTCGCCCGGCCCTCCGCCGACGGAACCGGACATGAGTTTTTGCAACTGCGCCGAAGCAAGGACGACTACATGGGCGGGACCTGGCAGGCGATTTATGGAACGAGCGAACCGGGCGAATCGGCGGCGGCGGCGGTGCTGCGCGAGCTTCGCGAGGAAGCGGGGCTTGCTCCCAAGGAGTTTTATCGGCTCGATCAGGTCAGCGTGTTCTACATCGCATCCACCGATACGATGTGGCATTGCGTTCCCTTCTGTGCCATCGTGACGCGCGAGCAGTCCGTGGTTCTGAACGACGAACATGATGCGGCCCGATGGGTTTCCGCGGCCGAGGCGGAAAAAGCATTCATTTGGAAAGATAATCGCGATGCGATCGGCGATATCGTCAACTACATTCTCGTGGACAGCCTGGCCAAGCCGCACATGCGGATTCCGCTGCCGCTGGGCGGAGGAATTGTTAAGAATTCCTAACACGATCACCGACATTTCTGTGTGCCCCGCGCTTTGATGGTATATTCAATGATCCATGACCGTCACCGCCGGCACATCGCGATTGGCGTCAAAAATCGATAGCCGGGAATCGCTGCGCCTGGCGGCCATCGACGTGGGGTCCAACAGCATTCACATGATCGTCGCCCAGGCGGATGCCGATGGCGGAATCACCACGCTCTGGCGGCTGAAGGAGCCGGTGGGGCTGGGGCGGCTGAGCTTCCCATCGCGACGGCTGTCGGCCGACGCGATGAACCGGGCGATCAGCGTGCTGGAGCGATTTCAGCAGGCGGCGCATCAGCGGCAGGCCGAGAAAATCGTCGCCGTCGCCACCAGCGCCAGTCCGCGAAGCCGAGAACGGCGGCGATCTGATCGAACGCGTCCGCCGCGCAGCTGGGACTCCACATCCGCGTCGTCAGCGCCGCGATGAGGCGAGGCTGATTTACCTCGCGGTCCGGCATGCGATTCCGCTGCGGTCCCAGCCGCACCTCATGATCGACATCGGCGGCGGAAGCGTGGAATTCATCGTCGGCGACGACAAGCAGGCGAACGCTGCTCGAAAGCCGAAAACTGGGCGCGCGCCGCATGACGGCGCAGTTCGTCAAATCCGATCCGATCGGCGAGGACGACCATCGCCGCTCCTGAAGCATTACGACAAGGAGCTTTCGCCGCTTGATTAAGCAGATCGAGGCGCTTCATCCGGTCAAGGCGATCGGCACCAGCGGAACGCTGGAAAATCTGGCGACGATGTGCGGCTCGGAGCCGTCGCACAACGGCAACACGGCGAATCATCCGCAGGTCATCGAGCGGCCGCGATTCGAGAAACTGCTGGCGCAGCTTGCTGGAGAGCCGCGCCAAGGACCGGGCCAAAATCC
Organism: uncultured Phycisphaerales bacterium; assembly: GCA_963771925.1. Taxonomy (GTDB): domain Bacteria; phylum Planctomycetota; class Phycisphaerae; order Tepidisphaerales; family Tepidisphaeraceae; genus PALSA-1353. The sequence goes on along the minus strand of CAVYVE010000002.1, from coordinate 180,001 downwards.
GCGGGCTGGACGATCAGCGCAAGGACCAGATCGTGGCCGGCGCGGTTCTGGTCAACGAATTGTTCCGCCGGCTGCGGCTGAAGCGCATCGAAATCTGCCCGTCGGCGCTGCGCGAAGGAATTTTGCTGGATTATCTTTCGCGGCATCTGCCGGATCTGGCGATCCGCCGGCAGCTTCCCGACCCGCGCCGGCGCAGCGTGATCGATCTGGCCCGGCGCAGCGATTGGCACAAGACCCACAGCGAACAGGTGGCGCGAATCTGCATGAAACTGTTCGATGAGCTGCGCCTGCTGCACGGCATGAGCGCGGCCGAGCGCGAATTGATCGAATACGGCGCGCTGCTGCACGACATCGGCTGGCACATCGGCCGGGACCGGCATCACAAGCACAGCATGTACCTGATCCTGCACGGAGATTTGAAGAATTTCTCGGACGACGAGATCAAGGTCGTCGCCAACATCGCCCGCTATCACCGCAAAGCCGACCCCGAAGGCCAAGCATGACGCTTATGCATCGCTGCCGGCGCGGATGCGGCGGATCGTGGACGTCGGGGCGGCCCTTCTGCGGCTGTCGGATGGGCTGGATCGGAGCCACAGTTCCGTCATTCAGGACTTACGTTGCAAGATTGAGAACCGGAAGGTGAAATGCACGCTGACCGCCAAGTCGGATGCGGAACTGGAAATCTGGGGGGCCCGGCGGAAACGGGATTGGTTTGAGGAGGTTTTCGGACGGTCGATTTCATTTGAGCTGGCTCGAGGAAATGAGTCGATTTATGGATTCGCTGCTGACGCCGCACAATTTCCCGGGAAAGCTGATCGTCGTCGAGGGAATCGACGGATCGGGCAAGAGCACGCAATTGCAACTGGCCATGCGCTATTTGCAGGCCAAGGGGCTTCGGCCGTTCTTCACGGAATGGAACAGCGCCGATCTGGTCAAGGCGATCACGAAGAGAGGGCAAGAAGAAAATGTCCCTGACGCCGATGACTTTTTCGCTGCTGCACGCGACGGATTTCGCGCATCGGCTGGTGCACAATATTCTGCCGCCGCTGAAGGCGGGGATGATCGTGCTGGCCGACCGGTATGTGTACACGGCGTTTGCGCGGGATGTGGTTCGGGGATGCGAGCGGGATTGGGTGCGGCGGGTTTACCAGTTCGCCCCGCGGCCGGACCGGACGTTTTATTTCAATGTGCCGATCGACGTCAGCGTCTCGCGGCTTCTGTCGGGACGGGCGAAGCTGAAAGATTACGAAGCGGGCATGGACCTGGGCCTTGCCCCGATCTGGTCAGCAGCTTCAAGCTTTTCCAGGGCCGGATCCTGGACGAATACGCCAAGATCACCGCCGAATACGGCCTGACCGAAATCGACGCGACGCAAAGCATCGGCGAGCAGCAGCAGACCGTCCGCAGTCTCATCGATGAGACGCTGGCGGATTACAACGTCGCGGCACAACAGTGTGATGTGAAAGATGCAGCGACCGATTGCGTCTGATGCAAACTTCCGTTCCGTTACATGGGCCACGCGATGCCCTACCTTCCGCGCGACGGATGCACGGGCAAGCTGATCGTGATCGAGGGAACCGACGGCTGCGGGCGAAGCACGCAGGCGGTCCTGCTCAAGGAATGGCTGGAAGTGCAGGGCTACGCCGTGATCGACACCGGCTGGACGCGCAGCAAACTCGTGGGCAAGGCGATCACCGATGCCAAGGAAGGCCATTCGCTGCATCGGCTGACGTATTGCCTGATGTACGCGACCGACCTGGCGGACCGGATGGAATACCAGATCATCCCGGCGCTTCGCAGCGGATTCATCGTGCTGGCCGATCGGTATATCTACACGCTGCTGGCGCGGGGCATCGCGCGCGGACGCGGACAAGGACTGGCTGCGCGATCTGTTCAGCTTCGCCGTGCAGCCGGACCTGGTTTTTTATCTTCAGCTTGGCGTGGACGACCTCGTGCCGCGCGTGCTGGAAGCGGGCAAGATGAATTATTGGGAGAGCGGCCTGGACATGAACTACGGCGACGATTTGTATGACAGCTTCGTCGCGTATCAAACGGAATTGATCCAGCAGTTCAACGTCATGTCGGAGGAATTCGGTTTTCACTGCGTCGATGCCCGGCAGGAACCGCAGGGCCATCCAACGCCAGCTTCGCCGCGAAATGACGTTGTTTTTGGAAAGCTGCAATTATCCGTCGCCCGGGTCGAACGGCGGGGGGAAATGAGATTTGTGCCCGCGTGTCATTTTTAGCCGGCCCGCCTGCGGGCCGGCTAAAATTAGAGCAGGCGCACGCTCACGCCGTGGGCGGCCAAAAACTGCTTCACCTGCCCGATCGAAAACGTTCCGAAATGGAAAATGCTGGCGGCCAGGGCGGCGTCGGCGTGGCCGTCGGTCAGCACATCGAGCATGTGCTGCGGATTGCCCGCCCCGCCGCTGGCGACGACGGGAATTTTCACCGCGTCGCTGACGGCCGCGGTCATTTCCATGTCGTACCCCGCGGTCGTGCCGTCGGCGTTCATGACGTTCAGCACGATCTCGCCGGCGCCGAGGTCCTCGGCTCTGCGTGATCCAGTCCATGACGCGGATGCCGGTGCCGACCCGGCCGCCGTTGACGAAAACCTCCCAGATTTCGATGCCGTCTTTGGTCACGCGGTTGGCATCCAATCCCAGCACCGTGGCGCAGCGGCCGAATTTGCGGGCGATTTGGGCGATCAGATCGGGATTCTTCACCGCGGCCGAATTCACGCTCACCTTTTCCGCGCCCGCCTGGATGAGGCGCGTCGCATCGTCCAGCGTGCGGATTCCGCCGCCGACCGTCAGGGGCATGAAAATCTCGTCCATGACCTTGGCGACCAGATCGGCCATGATCTGCCGGCCCTCGTGGCTGGCGGAGATATCGTAAAAAACCAGTTCGTCCGCGCCGTCTTCCTGGTATTTCCGGGCCTGGGCGACGGGGTCGCCGGCATCGACGTGATCGAAGAATTTGACGCCCTTGACCACGCGGCCGCGATCGACGTCCAGGCAGGGGATGATGCGTTTGGTCAACATCGGACTCGATTTTAGGCACTACTTTACCGGGATTGGCGGCGTGGCCAAAGCGGCGCTCATGTCCGGCCCGTGCCAGCCGAGCTTTTTTCGCACTGCTTCAGCCAAAAGCTGCACGAGCAATGCGGTCACGCATCCGATCACAACCGCAACCAATCGTTCGCGGCTCGTGGTAACCACGTGCCCTTGGCTTCTGATCATGATGACGGCCACGCTCACGCAGGTCGTGCGGAGACCCAGATCGAGCTTCAATAGGTTGCAGATGAACACGACCAGAACCAGCGCCAGGAGAAACTGCCAGATGCCGTCGCCTAGGAGATATCCGACGAGCATTCCCGCAGCGCCGCCAACGGTGTTGGCGGCGATTCGCACGGCGGAGGCGGCGATCGACTGCTCCATCGCGGGCTGCACCACCAGCGCGGCCGAAATCACCGCCCACAGACCCGCCGGTGAACCATACACATGATATCCTTCCATCAGCAGAGCCGAGGCCAGCACCACCTGGGCGGCATACAGGGCGGCGGTCTGAAGGCTTTGGCGATTATTCGGCCGATCCACCTGGATAAGGCGCAGGATCGCGAGTCGTTCGTGGGGTTCTAGCATGGGGCGGTCCCCGCATCCGGCGGATCAGCTTCCCGACTTCGTAGCCGAGGTGATGAACGCGGCGACGTTCTGCTTCAGTTCGCGCAGCGACGCCGGGTCTTGATAGATCATGTGCCCGCTGTGATAGAACGTCTGCGTGACGTTGGCCCCAAGGCGATCGGTCAGGTCCAGGTGATCAAAGGTATATTTGGTCGCCAGGAACGGCGTGGCCAGGTCTTCATATCCGCTGCAAACAAGCACTTTCAGATGCGGATTATCCAGCATTGCCGAGCGCAGATCGCCGGTGACGTTCGAGATATCCGCCGGCGCCGCCGGGCCGGCCGAAATCCCACGGACCCACGGTGTCGCTGAGCACCTTGTAGTCCAGGTCGGATTCATATTTCAGTTGCCGGCGCACATAATCGTTGAACGCGCCCGCGTAAACAGGCAAATAGAGAGAGAAACTCGGATCGTATTGCGGATAGCCGGCGGCGGGATTGGCGTCCAGGCCGGTGATCCGGCCGTCGTACCTGCCGATGATCAGTCGCTGGTCGTTCAGCAGTTGCTTGCGGAACATGTCCGGACCGATTCGCAGGTTCGCCTTGTCGATCAGGTCGGGCGGCAGGCCGGTATAGCGGGCCAGATGGGCTACGACATCATCTCGCGCGTCTTTGGTAAGCGATCCTCCCTGGCCCAGGGCGTCGAGATAATCGTGCAGGGCGTATTGCTCGACCTCGTTCAACAGCAGATCTTCCTCGGCCGTCTCCAATTTGTGGTGATACAGAGCGATGGCCGTGTACGACGGCAGGTACAACGCATAGGGCAGATCGTTGCCTTCCTCCGGTTCCAGCGTCTGGAAATTCAGGACCGTCGAGATCAGGATGATGCCGTTCAGGTCGATCCCGTCATGATTCAGAAGATAGGACGAGAGACCGGCGGCGCGGGTGGTTCCGTAGCTTTCGCCGGCCAGGAATTTGGGGCTGTCCCATCGTTCGTACCGGGTCAGATATAGCCGGATGAATTCGCTGATGGATTCCAAATCCGGCTGGACGCCGTAGAACTCGGAGGCTTTCTGACCGGGCGCGGGCCGGCTGTAGCCGGTGCCGACCGGATCGATGAACACCAGATCGCTGACGTCGAGCCAGGTTTGATCGTTATCGATCAATCCATGCGGCGGGGGGCCGGGGATTCCATCGTGCTCCAGCGCGATGCGCCGGGGTCCGGCCGCCCCCAGGTGCAACCAGACCGCGGCGGCGCCGGGCCCGCCGTTGAAGACAAACGTGATCGGCCGATCTTCCGGCCGCGTCGGAGGCTCTTTCGTATACGAGACAAAAAAGAAGTCGGCGAGCGGTTTGCCGGATTCGTCCTTCGTGGTTATCGTGCCGGCGGCGGCTTCATAATTGATTCTGATCCCGTTGATTCTCACGGAATGATGCGTGACGGAAATCTTCTCCTCGGAGGCGGGGTGGATCGCAGGGGCGGGATGTTCCACGTGCAATTCCGGCCGGGTTGCGGGCCGGGTGGCCGCCGTTTGGCCGCGCGCCGCCGCCGCAAAAAAAACAAGAACTGTGATCGCCATCCACCGCATGAGTTTGACTCCTCTATTCAAACTGGCCGTCTTCGCGTTGGCCGCCGGAAAATTTGCACCGCGGAGATGCAGAGAACGCGGAGAAAACCAAAAGAAACAATGATCCATTGCTTTCAATTTTCTCATTATTCTTCTCTGCGTCTCCGCGGTGCAATACGCCTTTGCTGAAAATCGGGCCCCATGATAGCCGCAACCCCGCCCGGCGTGGTACATTCGCACCGAAATCATGATCGTCACTCAAACCATCTCCGAAACCCGCGCCGAGCGGGAAAAACTTGGCCCGCTGGCCCTGGTGCCGACGATGGGGGCCCTGCACGCCGGGCACCTTTCGCTCATCGAGACCGCGCGGAAACATGCCCCCAAGATCGCGGTGAGCATTTTCGTCAACCCGACGCAGTTCGGACCTCGGGAGGATTTCAAGAAATATCCACGCTCCATCGAGGCGGACCTGGCCAAATGCCGCGACGCCGGCGTCGATCTGGTCTTCAATCCGCCGCTGGAGCAGATGTATCCGCCCCAGGCGTGCGGCGACGTTCACCTGGACATGCCCAGCCTCAGCGGCGTGCTGGAAGGCCGAATCCGCCCCAACCATTTCAAGGGCGTCTGCCAGGTCGTAGCCAAACTTTTCAATATCCTGCGGCCGGGCGTCGCGTGCTTTGGCCAAAAGGACTTTCAGCAATTTCTGGTGATCCGCGCCATGGTGGAAGCGCTCAACTTTCCGATCGAGATCGTCCCCTGCCCGACGGTTCGCGAGCCGGACGGGTTCGCGCTGAGCAGCCGGAATCGATATCTCTCGCCGGCCGAGCGAGAGCGCGGCCTGTCGATCAGCCGGGCATTGTTCGCCGCACGCGACGAATTCGCCAAGGGAATTCGTCAGACCAATCGACTTCTGGCGACGGCCCAGAACATTCTGCTCGATCCGGGCGGCCAGGGGCGGATTCCGCTTTCGATCGACTATGTTGCCGCCGTGGATGCGCAGACGCTGAAAGACGTGCTGGTCGTTTCCGAACCCACGTTGCTGGCCGTCGCCGCGCGCGTCGGAAAAACCCGGCTGATCGACAACGTGGTCCTGACTCCGTAAAACAGCTTGTGCCGTGCTCCAGGAACTTTTTCGCATCCACGCCTTCGGCCACGCCGTTCCCATCTACGGCTACGGCCTGATGCTGGTCGTCGCATTCCTGGCGTGCGTGAAAGCGTCGCAATGGCTGGGCGTTCGCAAGGGAATCAAACCCGAATGGTTCGTCGATGCGACCCTGATCGCGATGGCCTCGGGCCTCATTGGGGCACGGCTCTGCCATGTGCTGGAGAATCTGCATGAATACACCCGTCCGGACCTGAGTCTCGCCCAGAACCTTTTCAACATCGTCAACACCCGCGAGCGGCGGATTGACCTTTTACGGCGGACTGCTTCTGGCCACGCCCTGCTGCATCCTCTATGCGCGGTTTCGCAAGGTGCCGATCCTTCTGGGAATGGACATCGTTGCGCCGGTGTTGATGGTCGGACTGGGGTTCGGGCGCATCGGCTGCTTCCTCAACGGCTGCTGCTACGGCGCGCAATGTACGCTGCCCTGGGCCGTGCGGTTTCCATATTATTCCAACGCGTACGTCGAGCAGTATGAGCAAGGAAAACTGAACGTCCCGCCGGAGCTGCAAACCTCCGCCGGACTACTGAATCCGCACCTGCCGCCCGTCAGCACCGATGCGCATCTGCGTGCGGCCGCCGCAGCGGCTTCGGCCCTGCCGGTTCAGCCGACGGAGCTTTACAGCTCCTTCACCGCGTTCCTGCTGGCGGTGTTGCTGATCGCCTATCTCGGCCTGCCCCACGCCGAAGGCCGCGTTTTTGCGATGATGCTGATGCTGGAAGGATTCGCTCGCTACGTGCTGGAGTTGATCCGCGTGGAGCCGAGCGTCGCCACGGTGCGCTTCGGCGGCCAGACGTATGGGCTGAGCATCAGCATGATTCTGGGCCTGGCGATCGTCATGGCCGGATTCATCATGTGGAAGGCCATCGGCCGCCGGCGGCGGTCAAATGACTTGGTCCCGCGGCCGGCCCGATAAACGGTCGTCAATCGCGGCGAATTATGCGGTTTGTCGAACGGAGCGGCGCCATCCGAGTGTAACTCTTATTTGTGGGGGCACCTCACTCTGATCCCCTCTCCCGGTAATCCGGGAGAGGGTTAGGGTGAAGGCCATTTGGAAGCAGCCGTGGCAGTCGAACAATCGTCGAGATCACCCTCACCCTGCCCTTTCCCGGATTACCGGGAGAGGGGGAAAATATGAGATCGCCACAAAGGTGCGCTGCACCGCGCCGTTCCGGAATAATGAGTTCGAATGTACATCTGCGTCCGAGGATGGTATTTAGAGGGACGTACGGGGCGTAGCTCAGCTTGGCAGAGCGTCTGGTTTGGGACCAGAAGGCCGCAGGTTCAAATCCTGTCGCCCCGACTTCTGTCCTTCCCAGTTTGCCCATATGGGCGAGTGGTGACGGGATGTTGAACCGATCCACTTCGACCGCCGCCGCGTTCTATCTTTTCGCCGATATCGAACGCATGTAGCTGTGAAGTTGGTCGAAGGGACTCACCGATCTTCCGCTATGTCCGAAATTCAAATGGAATGGCTAAGTAGAACCGCAGAATGATTGCAGTAATCCAAACCATGATGATACTGCCCGTGGCGGCGGAGCCGCCGGGAGGTCGCCATGGGATATGGCATCAAGCTCACGGACGAGCAGTGGGACGAGCTGGATCGTCTGCGGTTCTCCACTTCTTCGGCCGACGTTTTCCGCAACTGCCTGATCATTCTGATGTCGCATTCCAAGGATACCATCGCTTCCATCGCCGAGCGACTGGGCTGTTCCAGCGAAACGGTGGTCCGCGTCCGCAAGCTTTATCGGGGAGGCGGTGTGGAGGCGTTGCGTCCGGTCAAGCCGCCGGGCAGGCCCGGCCGCGCCACGCCGGAGTTTCTGAGGCAGATGAAGCAGGTCGTGCAGATCAATCCCATGACGTTGGGGTACGGTTTTTCGACGTGGTCCACGGTCCGCCTGGCCGAGCACCTGGCCAAGGTCACGGGCCAGCGATTCAGCGAGGATCAATTGCGGCGACTGCTGCATCGCGAAGGGTTTTCCGTTCAGCGTCCCAAGCACACGCTCAAGGGCAAACGCGACGAGGCGGCCTACGAAAAGGCCCGGGACGAACTGACGCGCTTAAAAAAAACGCGATGAGGAAGAACGCGGCCGAGGCGCTGGTTTTTCAGGACGAGGTGGAGATTCATCGCCACCCGACGCTGACCAGAATGTGGGCGCCGGTGGGAACACAACCCGAAGTTCCCTCGCCGGGGCAGAACCAGAAGAAGGTGGTCTATGGCGGCGTGGATTATGCCACCGGCAAGATCACCTGCACGATTGCCGACACCAAGAGCGGCGTGAACTTCCTGGCGTTCTTGATCGCCCTGGTCGCGGCCTATGCCGGTCGGAAAATCCGGCTGGTCTGCGACAACGGACGTTTCCACTGCACCCAGGCCGTGCAACAATGGCTGGTGGCCAATCGCCATCAAATCGAAATCTATTGGCTGCCGCCGTACTGTCCGAGCCTGAACCTGATCGAACGCTTGTGGGGCCATCTGAAACGAACGGTGCTGGCCAACGTGTTGTTCGAGACGATCGACGATTTGGTCGTCGCGTTCCGCAAGGGCGTCGGCCGAATCAACGGCCACCGCGACCGGATGGGCTTCATGTTCGACCACGAGGAAATTAGCGTGAGAAAAGTTGCGTGAAAGATTCTGCGGTTTTACTTAGTTCTGGTTCGCATCGGCGAATCTTCCGACGTGGCAAGAGTATCAGATTCGCAGCGGTTCTTCCGGAGGTGTATCTTATGCGGGTCGCCCCGACGAAGCCGTTCAGATATTTTTCGCCCCCGATGGAAAGGAACGACACCCCAATACAGGAGTTTCAACCATGGGAACCTTTCTGATCACTTGGAACTCGTCATCGGACACGTGGGCAAGTTTTCCGAAGGATGCCGCAAAGGTTAAGGGTGGAAGGCGCTTTGTCTTTCCGAATTGGCCAATCGGCCACTCAAAGCACCTTGCGAAAGACGACCGTCTTTTCGTTCTTAAGCAGAGCGTCGAACCACGTGGAATAATCGGTTCTGGATTTGCTCATTCTGATTGGTTTGCAGTAGGCGAGGGAGGGCCAAAACAACGGACTCGCACCAAAAATGAGATCGCCGTGCGGCTGGAATCGCTCCTTGATTCGGAAGTGGAAGACATTCTTGAGCAGGAAACACTGGAGCATATCGGTCTAGATTGGATCCCTTTTGAAACGCGTACAGGCGGAATCCAGATTACCGATCAGCAAGCGGCAGAGCTTGAAGGGGTTTGGAATCAATTCCTTGACGGCCGGCTAACGACGGTTGAACGCTATCCGTTGGCCGAAGTTCCTGCAATTGAGGGCAAGCCAGAGTACCGCCTGAAACGCCACCTACGTCGTGAGGCTTGGAAGCGGAAGGAGAAGATTGACAAAGTACTTGCGACTACTGGCAAGTTGCTTTGCGAGGTACCGGGCTGCGCATTCGATTATGTCGAAAAGTACGGAGCGATTGCAAAGCGATACGCACACGTACACCATAAGACCCCGTTGTCGGACCCATCTCGCGCAGCAAAGACACTGCTGAGAGATCTGGCTATCGTTTGTGCGACTGTCATGCGATGATCCATCTTGGTGGTAAGAATCGCGAGATGGATACCTTGATCGTAAAAAGTTACCGGGCAACACGTGGTGAGCCAAATCAGTCGCGTTAGAGTCTTCTCGCCTGCCGGCAGCGGCCGCCGTAGCGTGCGGTTCAAAGGAATAACACGCCAATTCGTCCCGCACGCAGTCATAGGTGAGCGCGCGACCGAAAAAGCTTGATTTCGGCGCAGAAACGCAGGAAAAGTTCAACTGGTGTCTTGTCACTCCGATTGCATCCTGCTGTTTATGGTAGCCGCGGTCTTACGGAAAATGCAGGAATTGGATATAAGCGCTCTCATGCTGAACGATGGCGGGCAGGGCGTATCCCCATCATTGTCCTTGAAACCGAGCGGCTGGTTGTTCGGCAGTGGGTGGCTGAGGACTGGAGGCGTCTTCGGGCCCTGACCGCAAATCCACTGGTTTTGCGATATATCGGCGACGGGCAGCCTTGGTCCGACGAGCGAACTCGAAGGTTTGTGGACGGAGGCATTCAACAGGCGCAGATCCGAGGCTGGGTGCTGTGGCCGTTGATCTACAAGCAAGATTCGGAATTCATCGGATTCTGTGGCTTTAATTCCACGTTTGCACCGGAAGTCGAGATCGGATGGTGGCTACATCCGACGTATTGGGGGCGGGGATTAGCAACAGAAGCAGCGCGAGCCCTGCTCGATTACGGGTTCACCAGGTTCCGCTTTCCAAGAGTCATCTCGGTAGCTCAGCCGGCGAACGTGGCATCGATCAGAGTCATGCAGAAGCTTGGAATGCGATTCGACAAATACTTTTTGCATGAAGGGATCGAAGTGGTTTGCTATGCGAAAGCAATTGATGCGTGAAGTCCGAAATAGGACGACGCGCGTGACAAAAAGTGGCTCACCACAAATCCGTCGATTTCGGCGCAAAAACGCAGAAAAAGTTCAACTGAAGATGTAAGAAGTGCGGGGCTTTGAGTTCGGATACTCTGTCTCCCTGGTCACGGAAGGCCCATTCGGCCAGGAGACAAATATGAGACGGACGAATTTTATCGCGTTGGACGTTCACAGCACGTTTTGCGAAGGCGGCTACACGGACGATTGCGGGAAAGAAAAAGCCGCATGGCGCGAGCCGACGGCGATCCCTGAACTGATCAAAGTCATCGAATCCGTGCCGCGCCCGCGGAAGTTGGTCATCGAGGAAGGACCGCTGGCGGACTGGCTCTACCGCAACCTGTCGCCGCGCGTGGACGAGATGATCGTGTGCGACCCGCATCGCAACGCGCTGATCGCCAAAGACGGCGATAAGTGCGACGCCCTGGACTGGCGGAAACTGGCGGCATTATATCGTGGAGGTTTCGTCAGACCCGTGCATCATTCAGCGGCGCTGGCAGCGGAGTCTGTTCAAGCAGCACGTGCAACTCTATCACGACCGCGTAGCCCATCGCGTCAGCGAGGCGCAGAAAATCATGTGGCGAGTGCGTCGGCTCGGCGTATATATCAAGCATAAGGACCTCATCGACGAACAGCGGCGCAGTGAAATGGTCAAAGCCCTGCCGTCCGATGACGTGGTGAGTAAAGATATCGAATCGCTCCTGGAAGGCTTCGATCTGGCGCTGAAGCAGGTGCAGGAAATGCGACGCCGACTCGTTGAGCTGGCGAAGAAGGAACCGATGATCGAGGCGTTCCGCGACATTCCCGGCGTGGACTGGGTCCGGGCGGCGACGTTCCTGGTGTTCGTGGACACGCCGTTCCGATTCAAAAGCAAAGAAAAGCTCTGGAAGTATATTGGCATTGGCCTGGAGCGGCGTCAGAGCGGCGAAGGAAGCGACCGGCTTCGGACGCCCAAACGCTGCAGCCGGCCGTTGAAGTATGTGATCCTGGGCGCGGCCAAGTCGGCGATCGCGTCCAAGGACAACATGTTCGCCGACCAATACCAAAGGTGGCTGAATGAAGGATGCTCGCCCTGGATCGCCCGCCGCAACCTGGCTCGGAGCCTGGCGACGGTGATGTGGGGCATGTGGAAGAGCGGCAGCGTGTTCGAACCCAGCCAAGTTGGAAAGACGCTGGCCCAGGCGCATTGACTGGAGCTTACAGGCATCGTCACAATGGCTCACATGGGCGAGGGAGTTCCCGGGACACCATGAATGCCTTGAGCAATCGAGGCAGTTCCCATTCAATTGAATGAACCCCTCGCCCGTTTTTTGCTACGCCCAGAGATCTTCATGAACCCGGCAACGGAGTTCCGAATAGGTGCGTGGGCGACGCTCTTGAAGAGCGATCAGCCTGGCGATGAGAAAGATCCGTGACGGGATGGCCTGTTGGCGATGTCCGGTCCATTGATGCCAGTTGACGCCGACCAAAGCTGGGAAGGATGATGGTCCCGCTGCGAGTCGAGACGAGCCCCCGAACTGCCACCGAAGGAACCGGCGCCGGGGCGCGGAGGAGTTGTCTTGACAGTTCGCTTCTTATAGGTGGTGTCTTGTCACCCCGATTAAGATCGCTATTTCTTGGCGGCAAATGTTCGATATTTCGGATGCCGGGCCAGGGCATCGTGGACGTGGACTTTATCTTGGACATCAAGGTATGCGTCGTTCAAGAAATCCTCCTCGGTGGGATATAGAACATATCCATTCGGATCTGCCAACAAACCTGGGAATTGTTCCAGTCTTTCATAAAACGTCCCATCAATATGATATAGCGCGTGCTTCGCGCCCAAGTTATACCGCTTGTTTATAGATCGGCCGCTGTCAGAGCGAACCCGTGTCCGCGTGCTCATTGGTTTCTCCTTTTTTTGGTCAAGTTTCAGCAAACGCCGCAGCACGTCGTTGGGGTTGTCGACGAGTGGCACCGCTTGCCGCTGTAACTCGGCGAAAACGCCTGCATCGACCCGGATGACTCGACTCATAACGCTTCTGTTACGGTGTTACGGTATTATAGGTAAACCAGCAGCGCTGTCAAGCGCGCTGCGCGCCCGCGTCTCGCTCGCAATATCGAGGCCGATTACCCACAGACGTGGCGGAATTGGTTCGAGCGGGACGAGGCTTCAGGATTACAATGACCGGCCAGATGACTCTTCAGCAGCAACTCGAGTCCGGCTGGTCGCATTATCAGGCGGGCCGATTGGCGGAGGCGGAAGAATTCTACCGCAAGGTTTTGGCAATGCAGCCCAATCATGTGGACGCCCTGCATTTGCTGGGGCTGTTGGCGAGCCGCAAGGGACAGTTGGATGCGGCCGTGGAATTCATCCAGCGGGCCGTTCGGCTCAAGCCTGATTTCGCGGAAGCGTATGCAAATCTCGGCAACATCTTTAAGAACCTCGGACAGGTTGACGAGGCGATCGCTGCCTATCGGCAGGCTGTTCGGCTTAAACCTGCTCTTGCCGAAGCGCATTGCAATCTCGGAAACGCATTGCAAAGCAAAAGGCAACTGGACGAGGCGATCGCTTCCTATCGGCAAGCCATTCGGCTCAAGCCTGGTCTTGCCCAAGCGTATAACAATCTCGGAAACGCATTGAAGAACAAGGAGCAAATCGACGAGGCCATCGTTTCCTATCGTCAGGCCATTCGACTTAAGCCTGACTATGTCGAAGCCCACTACAATTTGGGCAAAGCCTTGCAATACACCGAGCAGCTTGACGAGGCCATCGTTGAGCATGGGCAGGCAATTCGGCTTAAGCCCGATCTTGCCGAAGCGCATTGCAATCTCGGAAGCGCCTTGCAAAGCAAGAGGCAGCTAGACGAGGCAATTGCATCCTATCGGCAAGCCATTCGTCTCAAGCCCGATTTTGCCGAAGCCCACGCCATTCTTGGCAATGCGTTGAAGGAAGTGGGGCAAATTGATGATGCGATCGCCTCCTATCGGCAAGCCATTCGACTCAAGCCTGCTTATGAATTAGCGCACAGCAATCTGATCTACGCCCTTCATTTTCATCCCGGCTACGATGCCAGGATGATCTATGAGGAACACCGGCTCTGGAACGAGCAGCACGCCGAACCGCTCAAGCGATTCATTCAGCCGCACACCAATGATCGCGATCCCGATCGCCGATTGCGGGTTGGTTACGTCTCGCCGGATTTCCGCGAGCACCCGGTCGGGCGGTTTCTTCTTCCGCTGCTGGCAACGCACGACCCCGATCGTTTCGCGATATTTTGTTACGCGGATGTTCATCTCGCCGATCGCTTTACCGAGCTTTTTCGCCAACACGCGAGCCAATGGAGAAACACGTTCGGACTCGCGGACGAACGGATGGCCCAACTCATCCGTGAAGATCAAATCGATATTCTGGTGGACCTGACCATGCACGCGGCCATGAACCGTATGCTGTTATTCGCCCGCAAGCCCGCTCCCGTCCAGGTGACTTATCTGGCTTACTGCTCCACCACTGGCTTGGACACGATGGATTACCGTCTGACCGATTCCCACCTCGATCCCCCCGGAGGCGATGACGCCTATTACAGCGAAGAATCAGTACGCCTGCCGGAAACGTATTGGTGTTATCCGCTGGACGATCAGAGCCCGGACGTCGGTCCTCCGCCCGCACTGGGCGCCGGCGAAGTGACCTTCGGTTGCCTGAATAATTTCTGCAAGGTCTCGCCGGACGCGTTGGAACTATGGATACAGTTGCTGCGCGGGATGCCGAACTCTCGTCTCATTCTCCATGCCCATGAGGGGAGCCACCGCCAGCGCGTGCGCGATCTCCTGGAACGTCAAGGCATCGATCCGCAGCGCCTGAACTTTGTGGGCAAGGTTCCCTTGTCCGACTATCTGAACCTGTACCGGCAAATCGACATCGGCCTGGACCCATTTCCCTGCAACGGCGGAACCACCACCTGCGACGCGCTTTGGATGGGAGTGCCGGTGGTAACGCTGGGCGGGCAGATGGCCATCGGTCGCGGCGGGGTGGGTGTGCTGCGCAATGTTGGATTGCCCCACCTCATCGCCCAAACGCCGCGGCAATACGTTCAAATCGCCACGGATCTTGCCATGGATCTGCCGCGGCTGGCCGAGCTGCGCCGGACGCTGCGTCCGCTGATGCGGGCGTCCCCGTTGATGGACGCGCCGCGTTTCGCCCGCAATATCGAAGCCGCATACCGACAAATGTGGCGAAATTGGTGCGCGACGCAGCAGGGCGGTTAAGCGGACCCCGGCGCCGCATGCCAACACACTTTTTGTCTGCTTGCGGAAAGAATGTTGGCATTACAGAATGGGCGTCAAGAATGAAGCGCTGCGACTTTCCCAAAGGGTGCCTAATCTCGACTTTTGCCGTTTTTAGACGGCGTTTTTCATGAACGGACTCTCACAAAAAATCGGACTCCCCCGTACATTCGCTGATGCTTACTCGGCGAATCGGAAAGGAGTCCGATATGTTGTCTGTTCCCAAGGCGGCGGAGCCGCTTGTTTCGGCGTTCTCTGTAGCATTCACCCGTCCAACTTTCCAGCGCGTCGTCGTGCTTTTTCTCGGCGCGATCCTCTCGTTGCGGCACCGCACCGTCACCGGCATGTTGCGAGCGGTGGGGCCGCTGGCCAAAGGGCACTGGTCCGACTTCCATCGCGTCCTCTGCCGCCGCGTCTGGTCTTGTTGGCCGTTGGGCAAGGTTCTGGCGGCGATGGTGCTGGAACTGATTCCCGCGGATCAGCCGGTGATTTGTCCGGTGGACGACACCACGCCGCAGCACAAGGGCAAGCACGTCTATGGCAAAGGGTGTCATCACGATGCCTGCCGCTCGACGCACAGCCACGTGGTCTGGGTATGGGGGCACAAATGGGTGACGCTGGCGATCAACGTGAAGTTCCCTTTCGCCTCGCGCCCGTGGGCGTTGCCGGTGCTGTGCGCGTTGTATCGGCCGGCGGAATTGAATCAGGCCGAAGGCCGGAGGCACAAGACGCCTCTCGATCTGGCCCGGCAACTGATGGCCACGCTGATCCACTGGTTCCCCGAGCGAAAGTTCATTCTTCTGGGGGACGGCGGTTACGCCAGCCACGAGTTGGCGCGGTTCTGTCATCGCCACCGCCGGCAGGTGACGCTGGTCAGCCGGCTCCATCCGGAGGCGAATCTGTACGGCCTGCCGCCGGCGGGAAAACCCCGCACGGGTCGGCCGCGCATCAAAGGACGGCGATTGTCCAAACCCCAGGCCACGGTCAAACGGTCCAAAGGGAAACGATTCACCGTCAACTGGTACGGCGGCAAAACACGCCGGGTCGAACTGATCTGGGGCGAAGGGCACTGGTACAAGGCCGGCAACGGATTGGTTCCGGTCCGCTGGGTGTTCGTCCACGACATCCAGGGAACGCACCGGGACGAATACTTCTACAGCACCGATCCGACGATGCCGCCCCAGCAGATCGTCAGCCTCTACACCGGACGTTGGAGTATCGAAGTGACATTCCAGGAAGTCCGCGCCCATCTGGGCTTTGCCACGCCGCGCAACTGGTCGGCCAAAAGCGTGCTGCGAACGGCCCCGTGCCTGCTGGGATTGTTCAGCGTCGTCAGCTTGATCTTCCACCGGCACACACATGGAAAAGGAACGCGACCCGCGTCGTGCGCGTGGTACGCCAAGGCGGAGACAACCTTCGGCGACGCCATGACGCGCGTGCGTCGATTGTGCTGGGCGGAGGTTTTTCAACAGTCGCCGAAACATGCGGGTCTCACAAAACTACCAAGGCCGTTACGGATCATGCTGCTGGATCATTTGAGTCGCGCCGCATGACGCCGCAAAAACGGCAAAAGTCGAACTAATGACCGCCGGGCACTGTTGGAGACACGCACATTGTGCATGGCGCAAGACAATTACCGGAGGAGTTCTCAATGTCTACGACTTCAGCCTTGTGCTCCATGACGATCGGTTTTCTGGCGCTTGCGGCTCCAACACTGGCCGCGACGATTGATAAGAAGCCTTTCGGCACGACCGCCGATGGCCAAGCCGTCCAAGAGTATGTCCTCACGACCGACAAAGGCGCTACCGCGTCCCTCATCACCTACGGCGCCACCCTGATACGCCTGCGGGTGCCCGATCATGCGGGAAATCTCGGTGACGTGGTCCTGGGGTTCGACAACCTCAAGCAGTACGAGGACCAGAGCCCGTACTTCGGCGCAACCGTCGGCCGCGTCGCCAATCGCATCGCCCACGGAATCTTCTACATCGGCAAGACACGGTACGCCGTCCCGGTCAACGATGGTCCCAACCATCTTCACGGCGGATTCAAGGGCTACGACAAACGAGTCTGGATGGCCGACGCGGCGATGACGGCGAACGGACCGGCCGTACGCTTCAAGCTGGTCGACCCCGATGGTGACGAAGGATATCCGGGCACGGTGAATGTTACGGTTATTTATTCGCTGGGCGACGACAACACGCTGGAAATCCAGTACTACGCGACGACCGACAAACCCACGCCGATCAATCTCACCAATCACAGCTATTTCAACCTCAAAGACGCCGGCAAGAGCAACATCGGCGGACACCTGATGAAGGCAAACGGCGATCACTACACGCCGGTGGACGACACGCTGATTCCTACCGGCGAGATTGCGCCGGTGAAGGGCACCCCCCTTGACTTCACGAGTCCCAAACCGATGGGACGGGACCTTAACGCCATGGGCGGCAACCCGGTCGGCTACGACCTCAACCTGGTCCTCAACAGCCAGGACGGAAGCCTGGCCAAGGCGGCGGAGGTATATGAGCCGGACACCGGCCGACTGCTGGAGGTCTGGACGACCGAGCCGGGCATGCAGTTCTACACCGGCAACTTCCTTGACGGGTCGGTCACGGGCCGAGGCGATATTACTTACCAGCAGCACTCGGCATTTGCCCTGGAAATGCAGCACTATCCCGATTCCGTCAACCACCGGAACTTCCCTGATACCGTTCTGCGGCCCGGCGCCGTTTACCGGCAGATTACGGAATACCGCTTCTCCGCTCCCGGTCGGCAGCCCTGGTAATTCGTATCCGACATTTCGGAATTGTTGGACCTCGACGGGCGAGCGAATGGCCAGCGCGCTGGCAATCGTTCTATTCACTTTTCGCTAACGATCGGCCGGCCGGGGAGCGAAGCCCAATTCCCGACCTTTTGACGGTCCCGCGACGCCCACTTTTTCCAGACGACCGGATCGGTGAGCATTTTGATAAACAGCCCGCCGACAACCGGCCGGGCGTGCATTCCGCCGCTGTGAAAATCCGTCGTTTGATAAGAGTCGGCCAGCGGGTCGCGAGCGGTCGTCTCATTCAGGTAAGCGTAGATCGGCGCGATGATCTGCTCAAAGTCCGCCTGGTCGTCGGCCAGCGTGGCGCACCAAACTGTCCAATCTGTCTTGGTGATTTTTGTGCGACAGTCCAGTGGGACGCCGTACTTTTCGGCCTTCTGCTTGTACCACGCCACTTCCTTCCGCGCGATTTCCGGCGGAAAGACATGCAAGCCGAGAATGTTGTCCCACACCAGATTATATTTCTGGCTCCACGTGCCCGGCTTATCAAACGCCAGCAGTGAATGATCTCCCGCATCGGCGACCGTGATCCAGTGGTCGGCGTCGGCCTTGGCAAGAGCGGCGTAATGATCAGCCGTGGCGGCATCGCCGCGCCGGCGGCACAAGTCACCGTAAGCGGCCAGGCCCAGGATCGCCTTGATCGACAGATTCGCGTTGTGCGCCAGATGCCCCATAAAGTCATCGGTGCATAATTGATCGGCGGGGTCGAGGCCAAACTGCTGAAGGTATTGCGCCCACCTGGTCAACGTCGGCCACCAGCGGGCGGCGAAATCGGCAGCGCCCTCCACGTGCGCAATCGCGTCCATCAGAATCAGAACGTTCCCGCTCTCTTCTACCGGCATGGCCTCGCCGCCATTGTCCGTTCCACCAACAATCGGATAGGTTCCCAAGTCATGCGGAGAGAAAGGAAATTTCCAACGATCGGACGCGCCGTAATCCATCACGCTTACCAGCGACGCTTTGGCCAACGTCGGGCTCAGGAAGATCCAGATGGGGTCCATCGGATAGATCACATCAACGGTGGCGACGTTGCCGTTGCTGGTGTTCTCCTTGGTGAAAAGCAGCGGCTGGCCGTTGGCGTCCGCCGCCAGCCCACATGCCGCGGCGCACTGGCGATAGGCCAGTGCCGCCATTTGGGCGTACTTTTTTCCGCCGGCTTCAGTGAGATCCGCCACAAGCTGCCGATCAAATGTTTTGCATCGCGCTTGCAGCGCCCCGAAATTCTTGAAGGCGGCTCGGAGCATGTCGCCAGGCGTCGCGCCGTTACGGCGCCAATAAGGACGTAGCCGCGTGCCGAAGTATTGGATCGCGTAGATCTCGTCGTAGGCGATCACCACCTGCCGTGAAACCGGCTCGGCAGCGACGGCGCCTAAATCAAAGGCGAAAGCAAGCACGGGCGGAGCATCGTCCGGCGGGCGGGGCATTCGCCGGTCATCCGAGGTCGGCAGCGTTCCGTCTTGGATGAATCGATTCTCGACCCCTTCGCTTGAACCGATCGCCGCTTGGGACTGATCCGCACGCGCGGCGACGTAAGCATAGCCCCAGTCAATTCGCGTGTTGTCTCCCGCCCTCTGTAGGATCGGCTGCTTTGCCGTCCCAACGTCTAATATGGTGAGACGTTCCGGCAGACTCGCGTCCCCATCGCACCGGCTGCGTGGCGTCGTTTACCGATAAGAGTGAACTCGTCGAGTCGAATAACCGCACCGCGTGGCTGGCGCCGTCCACTGATTCGATCTGCCATGTCACATAAGACAGCGGCTGCGAAAACGCTTGCAAATCATTCGGCAATGCCGCGGTCATGAACGTGAGCGTTACATGAATGCCGTCGCTTTCGAATTCATAAACGGTCCGCGTCGGCCACACCGTGACGCTTTGTTGCGCCAGCGCCGGCACGGCACTGGGGTCCGCGCCGATCAGCCGATACGTTTTGCCGTCCACACGAATCAGACTAACCAGCGGATGCGGGTGGCCAGTCCAGTGTTTGGTTGGGGCGTCGGTCAGTCGATCGGCCTCGGACCAAATGCTGAGGTAGGGGTCGAAGGTAACCAGCGGCGCCGCCGGCGGGCGAAACGCGCCGGGCAAGGCGTTGCCGCCGCAAAAAGTGAAGCAGCCACAACGCCAAGGAACATCCCACATGGATTACGTTTCTTCATTACAGATTGAAACCCCGGCCTCTGGCCGTGCGACCCCGCCGTTCTAGCGCATTTTTACCCTCGCCCCATGTACTCATGGGGAGAGGGCAAGGGTGAGGGGCGATTTTTGAACTTCGAATGCCGCCCCTCACCCTATCCCTCTCCCCACGGCGCCTCATTTTTCAGAATCAAAAGAAGCGTCGCAATTCGCGCAGTCGGGCACGATGCAGCGCGGAGGGCTCGCCGGAGCCGTGTTTCGGCGCCGGGTGCAGACCCGGCGCGCCAGAAAGTACGAACCGACCACGAAAACCGCGGCGCCGACCTGCGACAGGAGACTCTCGGCCGTTGGGAATACGGCGAACCAGGTGTTAAGCCAGTCGGGCATGTGGATCGCGAGCGTGGTTGTGGAAATCCAGTTGGCCTGCTGCATCTCCTGCACTTGCTCGCCGACCATGACCATCAGCACCACGCCGAGCATGACGCCCGTGAGCACCAGCATTTTTTTGTAGGGAAGGCGGTAGTGCGCCGCGAACGTCAGCCATGCGACGATCAGCGTAAGCGCCAGTCCGACGCAAACGCCTTCCAGGACAATGTGCGAGCCGGCCTTGAGCCGGATCGTCTGCAGAAACAGCACGACCTCGAATCCCTCGCGATAGACGGAGGTGAAACCGATCAGCATGAGGCCGCGGTGAATCGCGGCTCGGCTGCGGCCGGGCGTTTCCGTCAACGCTCGCTTGCGGCGGTTGTGATGGGTGATCCAGCCGGTCCAATATATTTTGTGGAAGAACCAGTTCATGATGACCAGCAGCACGACGATGGCGAGCAAGCCCGTTCCCGCCTGCACGTCAAGCGCAGCGCGTTGATGCCGGAAATGATCGCCACGACGATGAACCACGTGGCCACGGTGGCGAGAAACGACACGCTCGCGCCCAACGCCACGGGCCTCCAATAGCCCTCTTCAGTGCGAACCAAACTGGCCGTGAGCGCGGCGAGCACGAGAATGGCCTCCAATCCCTCCCGGAAGACCAATATCCCGGTGTCCAACACTGCGGCCGCGGGACTGAGTCCGTTGACGGTGGGGTCCGGGTTGCCGTGGGACGTCAGCGCCTGCCATACCAGCAGCCCCACGATGAACAGTGCCGCGGACAACACGGCGGAATTCCACAGGATTCTTGCCGTAGGACGCTTCATCCGTCCCGTGGCCAACGGCGTCAGCACCAGTTCGCGGTGTTCAAAGCTATTCGTAGCGGCCTGGCTCATGGAACGAACTCCGAGTTTGGTTCAACGAACGAGCCGTCGCAACGGCTCCACCAGAAGGCGGATGATATCGTTATTGAGATCGAGTATCAAAGGCAATGAGACTCAATCTCAGTATTTATTTCGCCATGAACACTTTCGGCTCTGCAAATTTCGCCCACCCGGATGGGGCCTTCGATAACATTAAATCGGCGAAGGGGTTACGGATGCCCGTGATGTCAATAGATACAAATAGAAAGTCTGGAAAGTGTTCAGTTTTTTTCGTGGCCGCCCGCAGGCGGCGGCGCGGACGGGTGATCGCTCAGGCCGCCGGCAGCAGCACCTCGCTGAGCCAGAATCGCTCGATCGACTTCACCGTGGCGATGAATTCGTCGAAGCTCAGCGGCTTGCGAATGTAACAATTGGCGCGATGATCGTAACAGGCGCGGATGTCGCGCGGAGCGTTGGAGCTGCTCAAGACGATCACCGGAATCCGCTTGAGGATCATCTCCTGTTTCAACTCGGTCAGGACTTGCCGGCCGTCCTTTCGGGGTAAGTTGAGATCGAGCAGGATCAGGTCCGGCCGGGCCGCCGAGCCGAGCAGGCCGATGCCGTGAAGCAGGCCAAGGGCCTCCTCGCCGTCGTTGGCTACGGTGATGTGGTGGGGCGAATCGGTTTCGCGGAACGCTTCGCGAATCAGACGAACGTCGCCCTCGTTGTCCTCGATGACCAGGATTTCGCTGGGGCGCAAGTGGGGGGCGATCGAGTGCAATTTTGGCGACGTCGGAAGCTCAGGTTCGGCATCCGGCTGCGGGATCGTCGCGACGATTTCCTGATAATCATCCAGTAGATGTTCCATGTCAGCCTCCGATGTGTGTCATGCGCATAGTTTCTCCGCCGCTCCGAGGAAGCTGCCGCAGTCTGCCGGAAGTGCGAATGTGAATGTGGAGCCTTCATCGGGGCGTGAAACCGCTTCGATGGTTCCCCCGTGGCCCTCGACGATACGCTTGCAGATGGCCAGGCCGACGCCGTTGCCGGGAAATTCTGAAGCACTGTGCAGCCGCTGAAAGACCTGGAAAATTTTGCTCATGTGATCCGGTTCGATGCCGATACCATTATCGCGAACGGAAATGGCCCAGCCGCCGTCCTGGGGGACGCGCCGATATGAATCCGCGGCCGGCGCTTGCAGAACTTGATCGCGTTGCCGATGAGATTTTCCAGCACCTGGCGCAATTGCGACGGGTTTCCAACAACGGTCGGCAGCGGATCGTGGGTGATGACGGCGCTTTTCTCCCGGATGACTGCGGCCAGGTCCGCCAGCGCGGCGGACAGAAGCGATTGCAAATTGGTCGGCTCGTTCGGCGGAGGATCGCGGGAGACCCGCGCAAACGCCAGCACGTCGTCGATCAGGCTGCGCATGCGCTGGGCGCCTTCGATGGCGTAGCGGATGTATTCGTCCGCTTCCGGGCCGAGTTTGCCGCCGTAACGCCGTTCCAGCAGTTGCGTGTAGTTGGCGACCATGCGGAGAGGCTCCTGAAGATCGTGGCTGGCGACGTAGGCGAACTGCTCAAGTTCACGATTGCTGCGGCGCAATTCCTCGGCTTGTTGCTGGCAGCGCCTCTTCGCTTTCCTTCAGTGCGGTGACGTTGGTGAGGGTGCCGATGTAGCCGCGAACCGCACCGGCCTCGTCGCGTACCGGCGCGGCGCTGCAGGAAACGCGGATCACGCTGCCGTCCGGCCGGCGAAACCGCATGTCGGCGTTCCATTCCCGCCCGGCGACGGTCGCGCCGCGCCATGTTGCCGTCATCTGGCTAACGTCATCGGGATGCAATGCGTCAAGCCATCCTGTCTTTGCCGCCTGCTTCGCGTCGATGCCGGTCATGTCGGTCCAGCGGGCGTTGACGTAGGTGCAGCGGCCCTCGCAGTCGCTTTGAAAGATGCCGACCGGCGCGTGGGCCGCCAGAACGCGGAACCGCCGCTCGCTGTCGCTCAGCGCCGCTTCCGACATCTTGCGCAGCGTGATGTCTTTCATAAACCGATGGTGGCCCAACAGCGTCCCATCCGCATCGCGGAGAGCCACCATCACGACATGCGTGTGAAAGACCGTTCCGTCCTTTCGGCAGGCGAGGGCTTCGATCTCCGTCAAACCTCTGTACAACATCTGATCGAACGCCTTGGCCATCTTCTGGCGATCCTCGGGATGGACCGTAAGGGTCCAGTGCCGCCCGAGCATCTCGCCCGGCTCGTAGCCGCAGGAGCGCGAGTAAACCGCGTTGAGGTTCACGTAGTTTCCCCTGGCATCCAGACGGGCAATTCCCTCGGCGGTGTGATCCAGCGCGGCGTTCAATTGACGGTAGGATTCAGTGGCGCGGCGGCGCAGCGAGTTGCATTGCATCGCCCAGACGGCGCCCAGGCCGGCGGCCAGCACGCCCGCGGCTTGGCCCGCAACAAGCAGGAGCCCAGAGTAATAAAGCAAATCCGCAAAATGCATTGGCTGTCTCTGCTAAATAAAGCTGCAATAAGCTCATGATGGAGCAATATGTAGCTCATCGGTGACACCCATCGCGGCCTTTACAACCGCTCGGCGGGAGAAGTCATTGCGTTCAATGGTGAATGTGATTCAACAAGCGCTCGGCGACAGTATTGTGAGCCGAGTTACCGCTGGCGAATCGTTGGAGATGCCGCCGACGGCGCGGGTTGAGTGGTCTGCTGCCAATCGCGAATCTCCTGCAGGGCCGCTGGTGGTGTTTTGGCCTTGGCAAGCCGTCGGTGCAGTTCGCGGTTCTGCAAAAGCCGGCCCGCCTTGGCGAGCAGTTGGAGATGCGTGCTGGCCGCTTCGGATGGGGAAAGCAGCATGAATACAACTTCAATGGGCGTCTCGGCGGGCGCATCCAGCACGCCTTGGCGGGTCAGTCCAAGCGCGACTCTCGGTTCGGTCAGGCCATCGAGCCGCACGTGCGGTAGGGCAATGCCTTCGTTCAAAAATGTCGAACCGGTGCGCTCCCGTTCATCCAATTTGTTTACGATCGTTTCCACGGGAATGTGATCGCCATCGGTCAGAACGCGCGCCATTCCGCGGAAGATATCGGCTTTGCTTACCGGGTCATCCCAGATCACGATCCTGTCAGCGGTGAGTAAGCCGCCGATTCCCTGCGCGTTTTTCGCGGAGGATGGCGCCTGACCGGATCGGGCGGGCAGAGATTCTTCGGGAAATTTAGCGGATGCGCTTTCATCCGCCGCCTCGACGTTGACCACGATCACGCTCACACCCTCCGAGCGGCGGATTAATTCTTCGGCGACGCTTCTTTGGCCGATCAACTGCCGCCACCACGGAAGGCGGCGGGGGCGGCCAATGATGATATTGGCGACGCGATATTCGCGGGCAAATCGGAGTATCGTGTCGGCGACATCCTGTCCCTTGAACGTGAAAACGGTTGCTCCAAGTTGATTGGCCAGCGTCAGCGTGTCGGACAAAAGCCGTTGCGTGCGGGCGTCGATGACGGTCGGCTCTTCGCTGGGCGTTTGCACATACACCGCATACCAATTGCGGTTGAGCCGGCCGGCCAGGCGCGAACCGTATCGAAGCAGCTTGGCGCTGTTCGGGCCGCGAGATGAAAGGCAAACCATCACCTGATCGTCGCCGCCGGCGGCTGGACGTTTCGGTTTTCTGTTCACGTGCGGCGAAAGTCGAGTTGTGACGCGACTTCACGAAGCGTCAACTCCCGCAGATGTTCGAGGTTGGACTGCGTGAAAAAATTCTGCAACGCGGCCATCGCCCGATCCTTGGGATAAACCTTCCCGTCTTCCAGCCGCCGTTGCAGGTCTTCGGCCGCCAGATCGATGTTGACGATCTGATCGGCCTCGGCAAGCACCGCGTCGGGGACGCGCTCGCGAACCTTGACGCCCAGCAGTTTCTCCACGGTGTTATACAGGCTTTCCAGGTGCTGCACGTTCAGCGTGGAAATGACGTGAATGCCGGCGGCGAGGATGTTCCTGCACATCCTGATAACGCTTGGGATTTCGGCTGTCGGGCGCGTTGGTGTGGGCGAACTCGTCCACCAGCGCGACCTGTGGCTTGCGGGCGAGGATCGCATCCACGTCCATCTCCTCGATGGCGATCCCGCGGTAATCGACCTTTCGCCGGGGAATGATTTCCAGCCCTTCAATCAACTTGGCGGTGTCCGGCCGGCCATGCGTTTCGACCAGGCCGACGACAACGTCGATGCCGTCATCCTTCAGCCGATGCCCCTCCAACAGCATTTGGTATGTTTTGCCCACGCCGGGGCCGTAGCCGAGATAGATTTTCAGCCGCCCCCGCTGCGAGCGGCGAATCATCTGGAGGAAACTGGCGGCGCGGTTTTCGGGCATGGTTACATTTTACCGGAGGCGGCGCGATCCAGCGCGAGTTCAGCATCAGGACATTAACGCCCGCCTCGCCAAGGATGCCCAGGCCGCGCCCATCGGTGTTCTCGGCGATCAGCCGGCGAACGGCGTCCTCACTGATCCCGCGAGTCTTGGCCACGCGGGGAACCTGGAGCAACGCGTTGGCGATGCTGATATGCGGATCGCACCCGCTGCCCGATGCGTCACCGCATCCGCCGGAACGTCGGCATCGGCCGCCAGGCCGTTCTCGGCACGGTAGGCTTTTATGAGATCGGCGACTCCGTCGAAATCGGCGCTGGGATTGGGCGTGCCGTCGGCGTTCTTGGAGCCGTGGATGCCATGAATCAGCTTGTCGCTGGTCGGGCCGAGGTTGGTGCCGCCGGTGGAGGTCGGATCGTAGCCGTCGCCGGCGGCGGAGGGGCGGGGGTGGAAGTATTTCGGATCCGCTAAAATTCTGGCCGATCAGGCGTGATCCGACGATCTTTCCGCTGGCGTCGGTAACCAGTGAGCCGTTGGCCTGATCGTGAAACAGCAACTGGCCCAAACCCCAGACGATCGCCGGATAGATCCCGCAAACAAGGATTGCGGTGCTGATCGTGGCGATGATGCTGATCGCAGAATTGGTGGATCACCTCGCGGGTTGCTGAACGTTCCTGGGCTGATTTGTTGAATCCATGATTGATTCCTATCTCGTCAGATCTTTGTGGATACCAGGTGCAACGCGTTGACCAGCATGTCGATCAGCTTGATGCCGATGAACGGAACGATGACGCCGCCCACGCCGTAGATGAGCAGATTGCGCCGCAGGATGGCCGCGGCCGGCAGCGGCCGGAATTTCACGCCGCGCAGGGCCAGCGGGATCAGGGCGATGATGATCAGCGCGTTGAAGATCACGGCGCTGAGGATGGCGCTGTGGGCGTGTCCAGGTGCATGATGTTCAGCGGCGCGATGCTCCGGGAACGCGTCGCCATCGAGCATCGCCGGAATGATGGCGAAATATTTGGCCACGTCGTTGGCGATGCTGAAGGTGGTCAGCGCGCCGCGGGTCATCAGCAATCTGTTTGCCGATCTCGACGATCTCGATCAGCTTGGTCGGATTGGAGTCGAGATCCACCATGTTGCCGGCTTCCTTGGCGGCCTGGGTGCCGGTGTTCATGGCCACGCCCACGTCCGCCTGGGCCAGGGCCGGGGCGTCGTTGGTGCCGTCGCCGGTCATGGCGACCAGATGCCCGGCCGCCTGTTCCTCGCGAAGCAGCGCGAGCTTGTCTTCCGGCGTGGCCTGGGCCAGGAAATCGTCCACGCCCGCCTCGGCGGCGATGGCTGCGGCGGTCAGCGGGTTGTCGCCGGTGATCATGACCGTCTTGATGCCCATGGCGCGGAACCGCTTGAAGCGTCGGGCATGCCGCCTTTGACGATGTCCTTGAGTTGAACGACGCCCAGTACGCGCTGGTCGCTGGCGACGACCAGCGGCGTGCCGCCGGTGCGGGAAATGCGCTTCGACGGCATCAGTCGACCTCCGCGGGAAGTGTGCCGCCGACGAATTTCGCGGACGGAATCGGCCGCGCCCTTGCGGATCATGCTGGCCGTTCATGTCGACGCCGCTCATGCGCGTCTGGGCGGTGAACGGGACGAACTCGGCGCTGCGGCAACTCGTGAATCTCCCGGCCGCGAATGCCATATTGCTCCTTGGCCAGCACGACGATGCTGCGGCCTTCGGGCGTTTCGTCGGCAAGGGATGAAAGCTGGGCGGCATCGGCCAGCTCCTCGTCGGCTCACGCCGGGCGCGGGAATGAATTCGGTCGCCTGGCGGTTGCCCAGCGTGATCGTGCCGGTCTTGTCCAGCAGCAGCACGTCCACGTCGCCGGCCGCCTCGACGGCCCTGCCGCTCATCGCCAGCACGTTGTGCTGCACCATGCGGTCGATGCCGGCGATGCCGATGGCGCCGAGCAGCCCGCCGATCGTCGTCGGAATCAGGCAGACCAGCAGCGACACCAGCACGTCACGGTGACGCGAACAGCTGGCCTGGCGTCGCCGGCGACATAGTTGCGGTGTAAATCGACATACGGCTTGAGCGTGATGATCACGATCAGGAAGATGATCGTCAACGCCGGCCAGCAGAATGTTCAGCGCGATTTCGTTGGGCGTCTTCTGGCGTTTGGCCCCTTCGATCAGGCCGATCATGCGGTCCATGAACGTTTCGCCGGGATTGGCGGTGACGCGCACGATGATGCTGGTCGGACAGGACGGTGGTGCCGCCGGTGACGGCCGAGCGGTCGCCGCCGGCTTCGCGGATGACCGGCGCGGATTCGCCGGTGATGGCCGATTCGTTGACCGTCGCCGCGCCTTCGATGATCTCGCCGTCGGCGGGAATCGACTCGTTGGCTTGACAGACAAACAGGTCGCCCTTGCGCAAGCGACTCGGACGGCACGTTGCTCTCGGTTGTGCCGTCGGGCATCAAGCTTGCGGCCGTTGGTCTTCGTGCGGCTCTTGCGCAGCGCATCCGCCTGGGCCTTGCCGCGTCCCTCGGCCATCGCTTCGGCGAAGTTGGCGAAGAGGACGGTGAACCAGAGCCAGAACGCGATCTGCAGCACGAACAGCACGGATTCGCCGTGGGCTCGGGCGAAAAAGATTTCAACCGTGGTGACCGCAGCCCCCACCTCGGTGATGAACATGACGGGGTTCTTCACCATGTGCATCGGATTGAGTTTGGTCAGACTCATTGCCAAGCGCAGGCCCGACGATTTCCGGGTCAAACAGCGAACGTTGTCTTGCTTTTTCCGACATAATTTCCTCTGTGACTAATCAGTTGATTCAAAACGTCTGCGCCGGCCTGCATCAGGTAATGCTCGATGATCGGCCCAAGGCTCAGGGCCGGGAAAAAAGTCAGGGCGCCGACAATCAGGATGGTGCCGATCAGCAGGACCACGAAGGTCGGCCCGGCGACGGGAAACGTGCCGGCTGCTGGCGGGCACGAGCTTTTTGCGGCCAGGCTGCCGGCCAGGGCCAGGATCGGCACGATCATGATGAACCTGCCCAGCAGCATCGCGAGGCCGAGGGTCGTGTTCAGCCAGGGGGTATTGCCGTTCAATCCCGCGAAGGCGCTGCCGTTGTTGCCCGTGCAGGATGTGAACGCGTACAGCAATTCGGAGAAACCGTGCGGGCCGATGTTATTCAATTGCGTTGAGTTTGAACCAGGGATGTTTCCCGGCCCGGCCGGAACGCCGCCGCCCCAACTGCTGACGGATGCCCAGGCCGTGAACCCGAGAATGTCGAAGGTCAGAATCAGCACCGCCAGCGATGCCATCTTCACGTCGTAGGCTTCGATCTTCTTGCCCAGATACTCGGGCGTTCGACCGACCATCAGCCCGGCCATGAAGATCGCGATGACGACGAAGACGAGCATGCCGTACATGCCGGCGCCCGACGCCGCCGAACATGATCTCGCCAAGCTGAATGTTCACCATCGGCACCATCCCGCCCAGCGGCGTAAAGCTGTCGTGCATCCCGTTGACCGCGCCGCAGGATGCATCGGTCGTGATCGTCGCGAACAGCGCCGAGTTGAAGATGCCGAAGCGGACTTCCTTGCCCTCCATGTTTCCGTCAGATTTGGCCACGCCAAGCTGTTGCATGATGGGGTTGCCGCGGGCCTCGGCCCAACAGCAGGTGGCAAAGCCGCCAAGGAATAGGATCGTCATCGTCGCCCACACCGCCCAGCCGTGCCCCTGGCTCTTGACCATCCGGCCGAGGTAGTAGGTCAGACCGCTGGGGATCGCGAAGATCGAGAGCATCTGGATGAAGTTGCTCAGCGGGGTTGGATTTTCGAACGTGAACGCGGCGTTGGCGTTGAAATATCCGCCGCCGTTGGTGCCGAGCATTTTGATGGCGATCTGCGAAGCCACCGGCCCCATTGGGATGATCTGCGAATTGGCCAGGCTCGGCTGCGTGGTCGCCGCCGCGGGTTGCTCCAGAGTTGGCACGGTCACATAGGGGTGGAAGTTCTGAATCACTCCCTGCGACACCAGAAACAGGGCGTATACAACGCAGATCGGAAGCAACAGATATAGATTGATGCGCACCAGGTCCGCCCAGAAATTCCCGATCGTGCTTGCCACGGTCTCGGGCGATTCCCCGAATGATTACCGCCGCGATGGCGATGCCGATGGCCGCCGACCAGAAGTTGTGCGAGGCCAAACCCACCATTTGCGAGAAATACGACATCGTGTTTTCGCCGCCGTAATTCTGCCAATTGGTATTGGTCGTGAAGCTGGCGGCTGTATTGAACGCCAGGTCCGGCGTCAGCGGCGTCTTGTTCGACAGGGCGTCAATGTTCTGGTGCCAGGGCAGATGGCCTTGCATGCGAAGGATGCCATAGGTGAAAAGCAGCGAGACGAGGCTGAAAATCAACATCGCGACGCCGTATTGGCGCCACGTCTGCTCTTTGCGCGGATCGATGCGCAGCAGCGCATAGAACAACCGTTCGAACGGTTTGCACACGGGGTCGAGAAAAGTTACCGCCGCCGGGTCGAGCACGCGGCCAAGATATAGTCCCATCGGCTTGGTGATTGCCACCAGCACGGCGAGGTAGAGAATGCATTGGAACCAACCGTATGTAGTCATGATGTAGATGCCTCGTCAAAATTTCTCGGGCCACAGCAGCGCGACGAACAAATAGACCAGCAGCGCCAGAGAAATCAGTCCGACCGTTATGGTTTCAACTGTCATGGATGTCACAGCCTCCCGCAGGCGTACGTGTAAGCGACGCTGGCGATGAAAAGGACAATTGGGATGCCGATGTATATCAGGTCCATCATTGCAAACCTCGCAGATACAACCAAAGTAGTCACGGCTCGTCCGGGAGACGGGCGAAAAGAATATCCAGCTCGTCGCCCAGCGTGACGGGTTCATGGGTTCGACCAAACTGCTGCAACTCCTGCAGTCGCCGCATATTCTTCTGCGGCGGCTGGTAGTGCTTATCGGCGGACATTGCCTTGCCGTAGAACTTGCGGGCGAGCCGCCATTGATGCCGCGATTCGTAGAGGACGCCAAGCAAATTGAAATACGCCGCGTCTTTGAGCGACAAGTCCGCGGCCTTCATGAGCAGCGTCTCGGCATCGGTGTATTTGGCCAGCCGCAGCGCCTTGCGAACTCTGTCGAGCACGGCGGCGTAACCGCCCGACAACGCATCGTCGCCGGGAGGTGCGCTCGAGGGCAGAGGCTCGGTCAACACCGACTTGACGCATTCACGCAATTCCTGCGGTGAAACAGGCTTTTCCAGAAAGTCCATCGCCCCCAGCCGCGTCGCGTTGACCGCCGCCGGGATCGATCCATAGGCGGTGAGCACGATGATCCGTGGCTTGAACTTCAGCCGACCGGCATTCAGCTCCCGAAGGACGCCCATTCCATCCAGCAGCGGCATCGACAAATCGAGGATCATCGCGTCCGCCCCGTTTCGTTCGATCTCGTCCAGCGCCTCCCGGCCATTCGCCGCCTCGGTCACCCTGTAACCCTCGGATTTGAGTGCGGTGCGCAGCATCAGCCGGATGTTCGCCTCGTCGTCGACGATGAGGATGGTATGGCCGTTCATGATGCTCATGATCTCACCATTTCGCCCCGGTCGCTGGGGCCTTGCTGGCCCAGGCGCCGGCCATTGCCCGCGTGCCCCGACGCCAAAGACGGAGGTGCATCGCCGCGCTGAAGAGTAAAGGTGAACTTGCTGCCGACGCTCTCAGTGCTGGCGACCTCGATTCGACCGCCGTGGGCCTCGACGATTTCCTTGGTGATGGCCAAACCAAGTCCGGCCCCGGTGCCGCCGGATTGGCCGGGCACGCGGAAAAATCGCTCGAAAATGCGATCGAGATATTGCCGTGGAATGCCGCAACCGGAATCTTCAACCGTGAACCGGACGAACCGTCCGTCTTCGACGGCCGTTATCCCGACGCGCCCGCCGGGCGGCGTGTATTTCAGGGCATTCGTCAGCAGGTTTGAGAATACATGACCGATGCGCGTTTGATCCACCATCACCGGCGATATCTCCGCCGGTACATCAACCGTCAGGTCGACACCCTTGTCATGAAACGCCGCCGTCATCGGTTCGGTCGCGCTCGTCACCAACTGCTGCGCCGACTCCGCCCTCAGGTCCATCAGCGCCCGCCCGGCTTCAATGCGGCCGATGTCGAGCAGGCTCTCCACGATCCGATTCAGCCGATCACTGTCCTCGCGCATCGCCACGAGGATGTCGTTCTGTTGTGCCGTCAGCGCCCTTGCCGTTCCTCCAATAGAAGGTGAACGCCCATGCGAATGCTGGTCAGCGGCGTCTTCAATTCGTGACTGACCACCGAAAGCATTCCGCTTTTCATTTCATCGAGTCGGCGCAAGTTCGTTACATCCGCCAACACAATCGTGACGCCCGACAAGACCTTGTCGCCATCGAGGATCGGCGTCGCATGGGGAAGGAAAAATCGTTCGCCGCCCCCCTCGCCCAGCACCTGAATCACCGATTCATATCCTCGCGGCTCAATGGCGAGCAATTTCCGGCTCACCCGGTTGAACAGCCCGTTCAGCCATTCGGCGCGAAGCCGTGATACATGCTCGCCGGCCCGAAGATCGAATAGCGCTGCGCCGCGGTGTTGGCCATTTCGATGGTCCCGTCGGGCGAAAGAATCGCCACCGCATCCGGCAGGCTGTTGATGGCGTTCTGCGTCGTCTCCTGGGTGCGCACCAGCTTGGCGCGATTGGTCCGGCGATACTCCCGCAGCTTGCTGGCCATCGAGTTGAACGCTTCGGCCAACTGACGCAATTCATCACGGCTTTTTACCTGCACCACCAGGTCCAGATTCCCTTGCTCGATCTCCCGGGCCGAGCGGGTCAGCGCTTCAACCGGCTGCAAAATGGATCGACCGACGATGATGGTGAAGAGCACCGCCAGCACCACGCCGACGACCGACAGCAGAATCATCGCCCGCGCCGTCCCATCGGCCATCGCCTTGACCCGGCCTTCCAGCGGAGTCATGTTCGCCAGGTTCAGATCGATCACTCCTTTGGCGGCGGATTTCAGCAGCGGGGACAATCGTTCCGTCGTCGCATAAGCGGCGGCGCGATCGGCGGGCGAAACGCCGCTGCTGGTAAGCGCTGCAAATGCGTCGGCGTAGCAGTCGCCGGTCACCTTCTTCCCCGTTTCCAAATCGGCGCCGGACCAGAGCTTTGTAAGATTGCCGGCGATTTCGCCCTCGCCCGGAAGCGTGATGTTGTGGTTTTCATCATCTAGGTTTTTGGCGAGGAGCTTCAGCGGTTCGTTGGCGGCTGAGGAAGCGGACGCAATCGCCGACGCCGATGGCCGGCCATGTTCCACCGACAGAGACCTGGCGATGTCGTCGAGCTGGCCAAGGGCGTCGAGCATGTTCTCTCCATATCCAACGCTGCGCCAGTTCTCCCAGAGAAACTGGTCAAGCAGCGCTTTGGCGCTCGTGCATGACGGCGATGCCCAGAGCGCTTACGATAAGGAGGATGAACAGCAAGCCTCCAAAGCCCATGATCAGCTTTTGCCTTAGACCAAACATCTTCGACTCCTAACGCACGACGTGTGCCGTGGATGACCGCATCGATAAGATCTGCGAACACAAGCAATTACAAATCCGCGTCGGTTTTGCTCGCTCCGTCATCGTGCATGGATACAAGATCAGATGCCGCGCGGCTTGCATTTCTGCAAGATCAGCATGACAGCGCTAGATGCCGTATTTTTTGCGTTTGCGCCAGAGTGTGGCCGCGTCGATGCCGAGGGTGCGGGCAACATCCTCGACCGATGGCATGGTTGCCATCAACCGCCGGATGTGAACCGCTTCGATCGCGTCCAGCGGGACGGGATCGCCGAGCTTCGGCTCGCCGCCGCGCGCTGAAATGCCGGCCGGCAAGTGTTCCAGCCCGACCCGATCGCCTCGCGTCAGAATGGCGGCCCGCTCGATCACGTTCCGCAGTTCACGCACATTGCCCGGCCATGCGTAGCTCTTCAACACCGCCAGCGCCTCATCGGTAAATCCGGCCAGAGGCCGGCGACGGCTGAAGAACGTCAACATGCTCTGCACCAATGATTCCAAATCCTCCGGCCGGCGCGCAGCGGCGGCAGCTCGATCTGGATCACGTTGATTCGGTACAGCAGGTCCTCGCGGAATCTTCCGGCCCGCGCCGCCTCCTCCAAGTCCACATTGGTCGCGCTGATGACACGAACATCGGCTTGCCGGGTCACCGTATCGCCGACCCGCTCGTACTGACGGTCCTGCACGAATCGCAACAATTTCGGCTGAAGATTGAGCGGCAGGTCGCCAATCTCGTCCAGGAACAGGCTGCCGGATTGGGACATGGCGATGCGGCCCGGGTTCTCGCGCACGGCGCCCGTGAAGGCGCCTTTGACGTGCCCGAAAAGCTCGCTTTCCAACAATTGAGGCGAAAGGGTTGGGCACGAGACAACGGAAAATGCGTGCTGCGCCCGCTCGCTCCAGGCGTGGATCGCGCGGGCCAGGATTCCCTTGCCGGTGCCGCTCTCGCCGCGAATGAGCACGGTCGCATCACTGGGCGCGACCTGCCGAGCCAGTTCGATCGCCCGACGCATCGCTGGATTGTCGCTTTTGATTTCTGTCTCGGCGGAGTCGCCCAGCGCGCCTCAAGCCCCGCGACTTTCTGCTCTAGTTCCCGCACGCGCGAAACGCGCTCGACGACCAACCGCACCTCCGATGGCGTGAACGGCTTTGGCAGGTAATCGCCTGCCCCGCGCCGCATTGCCTCGACAGCCGTCTCGATCGTGGCGAATGCGGTGACGACCACCACCCGCATCCAGGCACTTTCAGCCAGCAGCCGCGGGATCAAATCCAGGCCCTGCTCGGTTCCCAGCCGCAAATCCACGAATGCCAGATCAAATGGCGTCCGAGCCGCCTGATTGAGAGCATCTCGACCATTGGATACGGCGGTGACTCGATGCCCGTCCGCGGTCAGACTCGCCGACAGCATCTTGCGAATGTTCGGCTCGTCGTCAATCACCAGCACGTTCAGCGACGTTAGCGGTACCGCTTTGGCCATCCCCGCAATTGTAACCCATCAGCCCTGCGGTTATCACGCCGCGACACAGCACCGCCATGGTCATCTCAACTCGAATGCCGACCAATCCGTAATTGATTGGGCCCGTCCAGGTGTTGGTGAATATCCACGCGCGATTTTTCAAAATTCCGCCAGGGATCGCTTTTTCGCTTGTCGAGATATCGGCGCGCCGTTTTCACCGAAAATTGGTCCGCCGACTTCAGCTTCCCGAGTCTCTTCCCAAGAGATCGGCATCGCAATGGCAGCGCCTTTGCGGGCCCGCGTCGAATACGGAGCCACGGCGGTGGCGCTTCGTCCGTTTCGGTTGTAGTCCACGTACACTTTCCCTCCGCGCAGGTCCTTGCGCATATTCGCCACGAAGAGATCGGATTTCTGAGCCAGCGATTTGGCGATCGTTTTGCAGAAAGACTTGGCCGAATTCCAGTCGATGTTGGGTTCGATGGGAACGGTGATGTGCACGCCCTTGCCGCCGGATGTTTTTAGAAATGTGGGCAGAAGCAGCGAGACGAGCGCCCGATTGAGCAGCCTCGCCGCCTCGACCACTCGTTTCCACGGCACATCGGGCCCCGGATCGAGATCGAAGACAAGCTGATCGGGTCTCTCGACATTGTCGTTTCGGCAATTCCAGGCATGGATTTCCAGCACCCCGATCTGTGCCAGCGAGACGACGCCGGAAAGATCGTGCACGGCGACGTGGAACTCCGTCGATTTTCCCTGGCCAACGTTCACGTTGTCGATCGCCGGCGGAAGTGTTTCGGACCAGTTTCTCTGGAAGAAACATTTGGACGACATCCCGCCGGGACATCGAACCAGCGCCAGCGGCCGGTGCACCACGTAAGGCAACATCCACTGCTCAACGAGAGCGTAATAATCGGCCAAATCCCGTTTCGTCGTTCCGGTATCCGGATAAAGAACCTTGTCCGGATGGGTGAGGGCGACGCCGGCGATGGAATCCGCATCGTTTTGGCGTGTTTCTTTGGCCGAGGCGCTGACGCGAAGCTTCCGGCGGGTGGACTTCATCAGAATCCGCACCCTTTGCGGTTTCGCGGGTGATTCTCGCACGATCTGCGAGGCCGGCTTGTCCGAACCGAACGCCACGAAGGCCGGACGGCGGCCCGATCACCCGAACACGCGCGGGCCAATCGTTTCATGGCCGCGCCCGCACCGACAATATAAATCAGTCCGCCTCAGAAATCGAATGGACGGCCATGAAACCGTGAAATTGCCCCCAGTCGTCTGCGCCGAGAGCCGTGCGAAAAACTTCGCGAAACCCGTTTCGCGCCCAAACCGGAGTTGTCGACGTTGAAACGTGAGCCCTTCGGAGGCGGCCCGACCGGATCGGGGAACTCAAGAGAAGGCCCACGCCGCAATCCGCGATCGCATGAAGGCGCGATTGATTGGACAGCCTGCACAAAAGAGCCGGGGCGTTCTCGCCCCGGCCTTCGGATTGCGCGTCGGTCATCTCCGGAGCGTGCAGCTCGCGGCCGATGCCGGATGTGCTGACCGCCGGTCACGCGGATGCGACGCTGGCCGCCAGCATCTTCCATTTCAGGAAATTCTCGATCGGGCAGGTCAAGCAGTTTCCGTCGCGAACCGCGCGGTGAGCGCGCGGCCAATTTAGCGCCGGGCGCTCCGGCGCCGCCGGGCGAGCAATAGGGCGGCACCAGGAATCAGGATCAACGACGCCGGCTCGGGAACGGCGTTCGCCTGACCCATGGCCTGAATCCAGTTGACGTTGGCCTGCGTCAATCCGACCGCACGCTGGACGGAATTGAACGGGACTAACCCTCCGTCCGTCTCTACGCCCTGCGAAAACACGGCGAATTCGTTGTTCGTGTAATAGGTTCCGTTATTGGCCGACGAGAACCACGGAGAACCGGAATCGCCGTCGAATCCCGCCCCCGTTCCGACGACGGCGCCCATGGCGGTTGGGTCCTGCACGGTCCATAGGGCGGCCTCGTAGGTGTAGCCGCTGGCGGATGTGTAGCTAGTTTGGTAGGTGCCGACTGTGTTGTTCAGATACCGTTGAATTCCCCAGTCGTTTTGGGCTTGGTAACCGCCGGCCGCGAGGACGCCTTCGTTGCCGTAGCCGATGTCGGAGAAGGGGAAAAATGCAATGTCAGCCACCACGTTGGCCACAAGATTGTTGTTGTTGACATTGTAGTTGCCGTACGCGACATCGAGCACGGCAAGGTCTTCAACGCCGGTGGCCCCGCCGCGGTAGATGGCGCCGACCGAGTTATCGTAGACCGAAGCGCCCGAAACATACGGACTGTTTCCGAAGGCGAAGCCCGGTTGTGGCTCAAGTGCAGCGCCTTGACCAGCGGTGGAAATGACATGATCGCAAGTCAGGATTTCATAGTAGCCGGTTCCATTTAGATCGGTATTCGCAACGATCGTTCCCGTTCCGAGGAAAGAGCCGAGGTGGTCGGGAAGCCCAGTGTTATCAAGAATTCGGACGACGGAATTGTTCGTGGGACTGATCGTTTGGTTGCTCGGCCCCATAGCAAAAGTCGGGGCCGCGCACGCCGCGACAGCAAGCACGGCGGCCGTTGCCTTCAGGCTCAGGGGAATTCGCATTGGGGATCCTCCTCCTATAGGTGTGGCAGCGATGCTACCACCGGACTGAGCGGGTTTCAATAAAAATGCGCAAAATGACCAGCAGTTTCCGGTCAACTTGACGGAGAAATGGGCTGGAGAGCCCGAAAACGGCTCCCGAACGATGCTCAAATTGCGTCAAGTGGCCAGGAAAAGGCGACAGGCGGTTTGCAGGACATCGTTCAGCCGGAATCGAACCCGGCGAGGAATGGGCGAGGAGCAATTGCGGCTTTTCAGATGGCCCGTTGCGGATTGTTTGCAGGGCGGGATTGGATAGACTCTTTCGCGACATGGCGGGCGCGGTGCCGATAAAGGGACAAACTTGGGTCAACAGCCGAAGCGTCCTCGCCCCCGTGCTATTGCCGATGGCTTGGACGGCAGAACGTCCGGGGAGAGGCGTGTGAAGATTCCGCCAGATGCGCTGATCGCGCAGGAAAAACTGGCCAGGTATCTCTTGGTCCGCAGGGTAAAAGATGATAAGAGCCGGTATTTGGCGCAAGCGGGCTTTAATCAATCCAACCCCGAGGCGCTGGAGGCAGCCATCCGCCGGGCCATGGCACAGACGAACGCAACAATTGATCGAGCCAATGAATTTGGAACATACTATAATGTGCGCTGCGAATTGGGCGGACCGGACGGTCGCCAATTGCCCGTGGTGCTCATCTGGCTGCGTCGGCTGGACGGCATCTACACTTTTATAACGCTCGTACCGGCCAGAGAGCGACCACAATGACGCTTGAATTATACAAAGAAGTAGCCCTCCG
This sequence comes from uncultured Phycisphaerales bacterium, assembly GCA_963771925.1. Classification (GTDB taxonomy): domain Bacteria; phylum Planctomycetota; class Phycisphaerae; order Tepidisphaerales; family Tepidisphaeraceae; genus PALSA-1353. The sequence goes on along the minus strand of CAVYVE010000002.1, from coordinate 141,913 downwards.
ACGAGATGTGCCGGAACACGGGCTCAAAGCCGGCGACGTTGCCACGCTGGTTGAGTTGGTTCCCGGCCCACCCGGCCGCCCGCAGGGGGCCGTACTCGAGGTTTTTAACGGCATCGGCGAGAGCCTTTGCGTGACCACTGTCAGCGTTGAAGACGTGGCCCCACTGACCGCCGACGAAGTCCTTTCCGTCCGCCCCCTCGCACGCGCAAGCTGATCGCCAGGCGATCCGGCTAGCTAGGCTGCTTCGCAATTACGTTAAGCGGAGAAATGTGATCGCTGTACCTCGCTTTGGCTGAAGCGAAAAACCCGCCGCATTCTTCCTTCACCAAACAGTCACTACATGGTTCAAAATATTCGTTCTTCCAGTCCGAAATGCTCTTTCGTGCAAAGGGCCAAAGTTCCCGTTTCAGAACGCAAAGCTGATGGTTGTAAATCGATACATTCATCCTCGCACCAACTAGTTGCCGAACCGACGCAATAAGCTGCGCCTGATAATCAAACGGATCGACCCAAAGTGCATCCATATTCATCTTCACGTAGCCCATCAGTTCCAGTCCCATCAGGGCCACGTGATCGACGAATTGAAGGTTGCGGGCGAGGAATCTTGCCAATTGCGGCAACCGATCCACCGTCTGACGATGCAGCACTACACGTACCTCCACTCTTATTCCACATCGCTTCAAATTGATGATACCTCGAATTGTCTGGTCGAACGCTCCTTTGGCCTGTACCACGAAATCGTGTCGACTCGCGATGTCAGAGTAGATTGGAATGCCGATCATAAAGTCCGGATGCCCGATCTCGGCAACTTTCCGGCAAACGGAGAGATAATTGAACAGCCGCCCGTTAGATAACATATGCAGAGCTGTATGCGGCAGGCATTCCTTGCATTTCTGAATCAGTTCCAGCAGGCGATCGCCAAGCAGCGTCGGCTCGCCACCGGTTATGCCAAGCTCAGGCGTCATGGCGTCCATCAACGGAATCGCATCAAGGAATGCATCGACCAAATATCCGTCGTTCACGTGTTTCGGGGGCTGGGAACACATGAGGCAGTTACTGTTGCATCGTTCGGTGACGAGGATCGAATTGCACTTGGAAGAGTTGCGGTAAAGGACGGCAATTACGCCCGAGCGCGGAATTATCCGCACGATGTCCCCTTCGTTCAGATACGACAGTGCGTCGGGAAGTCGGATAGGGGCGACAGACGCAGGCGTGACCGCGCAGCCGATGGACAAATAAGCGCGATATCCCTCTGGGACATTTTGATCGTCGGCGCCAAGGAGCACCGCCTCATGATCCTTTGGCCCGCCGGCCGATTGGGAGGGACGCCGCAGCCGAACGACAAACGGGTCTTCGTTCCAGCTCTGCGTTAGTCTACCGTGTAGCTTTAGCATTGGTTCTTACACCCACGACCGCAGTATGCTCGCAGCCCGTTGATCGTCTTCCAATAGGGCAATTAGGTGACGGATGACGCCCATGTTCTTCTTGCAGAAATCACTGTTCGGTTTGAACCCCACCCAATCTCCTTGAACGGCATGGTGCTGCACCGGATCACTGCCACAGTACGGCTGAACGCCGCAGTCGGAGCACATTGGCATGCCCTCGGTCATTGTCTCCCGCAGGATTTGATGCAGCACTTCCGAACTCAGCACGTCCTCAAAGGAATCCGTCTGGAGATTTCCCAGCCGGAATGTCTTGTCGCCCATTTCAGCCAGCATCCTCGATTCATCCGACGCATATATATCACCGTCGTAGTTGAAGACGAGGCAACTAATCCCGATTCCTGCGGGAGATTGTAGATCCACGTAATTTGTACCGTATGGCGTGAGGATTTTGCGCAAAATCATCGCTGCGTATTCCTCTCTAAACGGTATCCCCCGATAATTCAGGTCGATGACGTATGCCAAGCCGCGTACGTAAAAATCGAGCCATTGCGCCGTCTGATAGCCGTCCACAAGGCCCGTCTTGACGGCAAATCCGTAGGGGCTGATGGATCGGAGAAAGATTGAATTGAACCGTTGCCGTACATATTCATCTATGATTTCTGTCGGTTGTGATAGGCTGGCTTCAGTAGTCGTCATGAGCGCCCCGATTTTGTGGGGTCCCAGCGCCTGCCGTACACGCGCGATGGCCTCTACGGTCCGTTCATAGGAATCTCGGCCCGGACGTGGCCGATTGCGATTGTGGAGTTCCCGCGGTCCATCGAGCGATGTGGAAATATACAGGTCGTGTTCCAGGCAATACGCTAGGTGCTCATCGGTCAGCGCTGACAGGTTTGTGGCGATGACAAATGCCACATTGCGTTGCTCTTCTTGGTTCTCCTTTTCCACCGACTCCACGATGAACTTGATGAGACCGAAGTTCAATAACGATTCACCGCCTTGAAACTCCACCTTAATAGTTGGCGACGGACTGCGAAACATGAAAGCGATTGCCCGTTCTGCCGTAGCCCGTGTCATGTCGTAGGCGAGGTGATCCTGAGATTGCCGAGAGACTTGGCAGTAGGAGCAGCTATGATCACACCGAAGCGTCGTGACGAATAGGAATAGGCTCGTGAGTCGGGACAACATCTCTTGTTTGGTGCGATATTTTATTGACAAAAGATCCAAAGCAACTGTCGATTCGTCATCCACGAGAAAATGCGATGACTTCAGCGCTTCATAGTCACGGCTGTGCTCAGGTAGTTCGTGTCGTATGAATTGACGAACAGTTTCTTTGGGAAGCACAAGATGTTCAGCGGCGAAGTTCGTCAAGACATGACGATGTTCATCAAGTGGCAAATAACGGAACGGCAAAAGCGTGTATCCACCACGGGCTCGGTAATAATCCGGTGGTTGAAAGCGATGGTTGATGACGGGGAGAGTGTGCCGCATGTTTTTGGTCCCGATTTACACCGCGTTACCAGTCTTGGAATCAGCGCGCGAATGTTGAGGGGGTCCGTCTGCTCATTTCCTTGTTCGCCATGAACATCCAATAATGATGTCGCGGAAAAGGCCTGCGCGAGCAGCAGATTTCTGATTCCTGCCGTTTCCTGAGCGACGACTTCTCTCAATTCTTGGTCCAGTAGCTCGTTTCGGAACTCTCCCGCGAGGAACTGCGCATTTTCGAGCGTGCGCTTTGGGCGAAGCGCAACCAAAATACGGTTCTCACTAATCGAAGTGATTTCGATGTGACAGCGGTCTCCAAATTTATACGCAGCTTTTTTGATCGCAGACAATCGGCAGATTGTCGTATCGCACTCAATTGAAACGACGGTCGGTTCGCTCATAACACGTACCCAATTTGCTTTAAGGTGTGGGCTGTGTAGTTGGCTTGGTCGACGTAGACGGCTGCGTTGACGACGGATCGCCGGTGCGTTCGATTTTTTCGACATCGCTCTTTGCCACTCGAATCGTACCGCCCTTTTTGATCAAATTGTAAAAGTCGCCATCATCCTGAATGTCACACTTAATTATGCGGTGGTCGACAAGATACACGGTATATGGGTAGTGCGTGTCAGAGGGCTCCCCAGGTGCGCCAACAGGTGGTGGAGGAGGCGGAGGTGGAGGTGATGGGGCCGCGGGTGACGGCGCTGGCGTACCGTTATCGGGCGAATCGGCTCCGCCACCATTATCTGTTGAACTTGAATAATGCGAATTGTGGGATGTATGCGATGCGTGGGAAGAATGGTCAAGTTGAATGGCGTTGGAAGACGGTCGAATCAAAAGTGGCGGAGTGGCATGAGAAGCCGGATGGTTTGAAACTTGTTTTGCTCGTTCGATCAAGTCCTTAAGAGAACTCTGGGCGGGAGCCGAACTGCTTGCCAATAGCGCCGCAACAGCTAAAGTGACGGCGTTTAGTCCCGTCGCTTTATATTGCGCATTCCCGCCTTGATCGTCGCGCAACATTGATCTGCTCAGTCCTCGAAAAGGAAGCGATGCAGTATATCGAGAAAATGCCGCGAGATATACATCGACCTCAAATAGATGACGGGCGAATGTGAAGGAGAGGACTGAAACGCAAAGGGGTCGGGAAAGGCAAAGGGAAGGGCAAAGGGATCGGGAGTCAATGACATCTAATGGCTACACGAGTTACGCATCAGTTGCCGGTGGCTTATAGGCCAGATTCGCAGGCGCTGCTCCGCGGAGCATCCGAATGCCTCCATCGACAGATGAATGCATCCTTTTTGCGCCCTTGACGGCAATTCGCATCATCGAAGCCGGAATCGCCCATCTTCGAAATATAACATATTGTGTTAACTAAACTTACGTCCAACACAGCCAAATTGACGCACGCCAATCACAGACGCCAAAAGTGTTCAGTTTTGCAATCCCGTTCGGCACGACTGATGCTTCTCGCGGGCCGGTCTCGTTTTGGCAAGGATTTCGCTCAGAGCATTGAAGTCATCGGGCCCAAAGTGGATTCAATCACGCGCAGCGTCAACGGCGGAAGCCGCCGGGTCGCGGGAACTCCGCTTAATTCACCCCGAGTTTTTTCCACAACTCGTCTTTGGCCCTTCGTTTGATCCCGGTATGGTCCGGCCTGTTCAGGAAACGCATCATTTCCTCCTCGGTGGCCAGGCCCGCCAGGTACCAGCCCATCATGCCGACCATCAGCTTGCCGGGCTTCTTGCCCGTCTGCAGGTTGATCAGCAGGCACGCGATCACCGCACAATAAATCTGGATGTCCACGCCCTCGGGACGCTGGCTCAGCAGGTGACGCATGCCCAGCAATTGCTTGAGGAACCGGAAGAACAGTTCCACGCTGTAGCGGTACTGGTAGATCAACGCGATCAGCTCCGCCGGCAACTCCAGCAGGCTACTGAGCAGCACCAGCACGTCCGACTGACGCATTCCCGTCGGGCTGGCGCGACAGCGGCGGGGATGCGGCTGGACCTGCACCACCACCACACGCACCGCATGATTCATCTCCGGATCGTTGGCCCGGCCCAGACGCACCACCGCGTCACGCACCACCGCGTCACGCACCCCCGCGTCACGCACCACCGCGTCACGCACCACCCCCGCGTCCAACGCCTCCTGGCTCAGCTGCCGCTCCTCACCCACCTCAAAAACCGCGTCTTCCCGCGTACGCATCACATAGCTGCTGCCCTTGGCGACGATTTCCTCCAGAAGGTAACCCGCGGAATACCCCCCATCCCCCACGTAACAGCGGTCCGATTCCAGATGGCGTTGCAGCACCCTGGCCTCGCGATCCTCACCGGCGTTGCGTGCTCCGCTTCGCTGCACGTCACGCGGGCAAAATGTCTGTAAGTCCAACTGCGTGTGCAAACGCCAGCCGTGCAGCGGACGCCCGTCAACGGCCGTGCGATAGCGGGTCCGCTCACACGCCGCGTTGGCCAGCCGGCACAATCCGTGAAGGACCGTCGAATCCACCAGCGTCAGGGCGTGCTTCAAATCCGACAGACGCGGGTCCTTTCCCAGCGGAATCAGTTCCCCCGCCAACTCGTCGATGATCTTCTTTAAGTGGACCGGATCAAACACCGCCGAGGATTCCGAAAAACTGCCCAGGGAAAAACGCCGGACGTTCAACGCCTTGGCCACGCGATCCAATCCCATCGCCGCCTGAAGCATCCGAATGGAATTGAACGTCGGGTTCAGCAGGTAAAGCAGCACCGCCGCGCAGTAATCGCCCATCCGCAGCCGCCGATTGCCCGCCCTGTCCCGCTGGCAGCCGACTTCGTCGAGCCGATGCAACAACGGCATCAGCCGTTTGAAATATTTGAGCCCTCGGATTTCGCCAGCGTCCATGGCCCGTGCAGGATGCCATGAATCCCAACCCAGCGCCAGCGCAAGAATCTATAATGCGCGAATGCCGTGCCGAACGGGATTGAAGTTTTGCTCAGTCTTGTTCAGTCCTCGGGAGTCTTCATCCGCTTGCCGGCTTCGGTCCAGGCGTCGGTGTATTTCGTCTTGGCCGGCGGCTCCGCGGCCAAGGGGGCGAGTCGTACTCGGATTGCCTGCCGTCGCCAATCCGGTAAACTCAGCGTGCCAAGGAGAAACCATGACGGCGCGTCGGCTCAGAAAGAAAGTCCACCATCGGTCGGGTTCCAACCGAACGTACACGTACACGATCCTGATTCATCCCGGCGAGTCCGGCGAGGCAAATTACTGGGTGGAAGTCCCGGCCCTTCCCGGATGCTTCACTCAGGGACGCACCGTTGAGGAATGTATCGAGAATTCTCGTGAAGCCGTTGAGGGATATATCGAGTCTCTGGCAAAACTCGGCGAGCCCATTCCGGAAGAATCGAACCGGGAAAATGCGGTCATCAGCAAAGTTCAGGTGAAGCTTCGGGTGCCCGCATGAGCAGTCGGCTTCCGGCGGTGACCGCGAGGGAAGTCGTCGCCGCCCTGAAAAAGGCCGGATTCAGAACCGTCAACCAGAAAGGGAGTCATTTATATCTTTGGCATGACGGCAAGAAGCTATTGACTGGCGTACCCATCCATTCCGGCGACCTTGGCAGGGGTCTGGTCAAGCGAATCCTCAAGCAGGCTGGATTAACGGAAGACGAATTCCGCAGATACCTGTAACTTCAGACAAATTCTTCACTCCTCCGGCGTCTTCATGCGTTTGCCGGCTTCGGTCCAGGCGTCGGTGTATTTCGTCTTGGCCGGCGGCTCGGTTCGACGCGGGAAAAAGTACCGGCCGATCCGAAAGATCAACAGCAAGCTCAATCCCAAAATCACCAGCAGCAGCGACATCAGCAGCAGGGCGTGCAGGGCGATTATCTTTCTTCCCTTTTCATCGGCTCCGTTGAAGTCCGTCAGCGCCCGCAGCAGATAGACCTTCGTCACCAAAACCAGCAAGATGCAGAACAAAGCCAGAAACCCCACGAACCCCCAGACGGATTTGCCGGCGCTGCGCGAGAAAGTAGAGCAGTTGACAGTAGAGCAGTGGACCTGGGATTCCGTGGCTTTCATGCTTCCAATCTCTACTGTTCTACTGCTCTATTGCTCTCATCTACCACCCCACATCCGCGCGCGGATTCACCGGATGTTTCTCCGCGATCCGCTCGATCGACTTGCGGTCCTCTTCGTCGAGGTTCTTCGGCATGACGATCTTCGTGATGACGATCTGATCTCCTTTTTCGTCGCCGCGCTGAATGCCATGGGCCTTGATCCGGAGCTTGGCGCCGCTGCTGGTGTTGGGGGGAATCGTCAGCGTTCGTCGGCCGTCCAGCGTCGGGACATCCACCTTCGCTCCGGCCACCGCTTCGTACAAACTGATCGGCAATTCCAGGTGCACGTCCAGCCCATCGCGGTGGAAATACGGATGCGGCGTCACATGTGTGATGATGAACAGATCGCCCGCCTCGCCCGATCCGGCCTGCCCGCGGCCTTTCACTCGCACGCGGCTGCCGTCCTTCACGCCGCCGGGGATGCGAATGTCGATCGTCTCGATCTTCCCGTCGCGGTTGATTTGCAGCGGCAAATGCGTCCCGCGGGCGGCCTGCTCGAACGTCAGCGTCACCGGGTGCTCGATATCCTGCCCGCGTTGCGGCTCGGCCCTGGTCCGGCCTCGCGAGGCCCGGCCCCGATTCTGCCCGAAGAACTGTTCGAAGATACTTCCAAAATCCCCGCCTCCGACGTTGAAATCCTCGACACTGACTCCCGGCCCGCCTTGCCAGGATCGCCGGGCACCGCCGGCCTGCGATCGCCGATATGCTTCCCACGGATCCGGGCCCGCTCCCGGCGTCGCGCCGACACCGGCATGGCCGAACTCGTCATAGTTTTTGCGCTTGGTCGTATCCGAGAGCACTTCGTATGCTTCCTGAGCTTCCTTGAATCGTTCCGTTGATTTCGGATCGTTCTTGGTCACGTCCGGATGAAATTTGCGGGCCATCTTGCGGAACGCGCCTTTGATCTCGTCCGCCGAGGCCGAGCGCGACACGCCCAGAACATCGTAATAGTCTTTCTTGGCCATAGACGTGTTGAATCTTAGCATCGGGCGGCGCCAGCGAGAAATGGCGTGAGTCATTGGTCATTTGTCATTGGTCATTTGCAAGACGTTCCCAACAAATGACCAATGACAAATGACAAATGACCACCATCCTTGTTCCGCCCCAGCGCAGCGGCTACGATACGGGCCAATGGAGAACCGTAACCGTGGCCAAATCCGAGCCCATTGAAGTCGAAGCGACCGTCACCACCGCTCTACCCAACGCGATGTTCAAGCTGCGCTTGGACCAGGGCGGCACGTCCCGCGAAATCCTCGGCCACGTCTCGGGGAAAATGCGCAAGCATTTCATCCGCATCCTTCCCGGCGACAAGGTCAAGGTTGAGCTATCCCCCTACGATCTGACCCGCGGCCGAATCGTCTTCCGGCAGAAATGAATTATTGTCATTGGTCATTTGCTTCTCCGTACCAATGACCAATGACAAATGACAAGTGACATTTTTGCCCTCAAAAAATCCTCGCCACCGTCGGCGTTCCCAAAAACTCTCTGACCGATCTCAAATTCATGACGATCAGCAAGACAATCGGATAAACAATGCCCGGCATTCCCGCGATCATCATCCATGTGTTTGCCGTTGACTGCGCGTCCGGCGAACGCGCATCCAATGCCATGGCCACCTGATAAATTGCAAAGCACGACAACGCCACCAGCGGAATCTTTCCGATCGCGTATCCCAAGTGCATCCAGCGCGAGATGGGCGAGTTCTTCAATACCATGATTCCGCACGCCAAAAGAAATCCCGCTGCCACGAAACTCAGCAAAGCATCCAGCACCAGCAGCGTCGCATCCCGCCTTGCCACGACCGGCGGCGTCCACATCGTCTGTGAAATCGCAATAATTCCGGCAAACATCCGGCCCGTGGGTCCGAAACTCATTGATCCGCCGGCCGTCGTCACCGCGATCGTTCCATCGCTCAGCGTTTGAACGGACTGGACCTGCGCCGCCGCCTCGGCCACCGATGGGCTTGGCGCGACCAGAGTCTGCGACGGCATTTCCAATTCGCTTTCCAATGAACTGACCTGCGCATCATTCATCGCATGGTCCTGGCCGCACAGGCTCTGCACGCGATCCACCACGGCTGCGATCTGGTCCGAGGCCAGATGCGTCCCCGATGAATCGGTATAGCTTCCGCCTTGCGATCGAATCCCCGACGGACTGTTCTGGGGGAAAAAGACCGCGTTGTCGTCGGAAACCTGTAATCGTCCGCTGCCCAGGATGAACAAATCGTCCGGCGGACCGCCGGAGCCGTTGGGAATACTCCGCACGTCCGTCACGTACGCGACGATTCGGTCGGTCGTCAGATTGTCCGCCGATAAAAGGATCACCTGCTGTCCCACGTCGGCGAGCAGCCCGTCCACTTGTTTTTGTCTTGCGAGTGAAAGCGGCCGAACCTGCGAAAGTCCGGCGATGACGATTTGCCGTTGGCCGGCGGATAATCCGTTGGGCGCGATGTACTCCGAGTGAACCGGGGCAGGCGGTAGGGTGGAGACGGGCGCGGCCGGCGTTCTCCTCACCGCGATGCGCGAGACCATATTGGCAAAACCCAAACCCCACAAGTTCACCAACAGCGCGATCGACGCCACGATAATGCTGAACACACCCACGGCCGTCAGGATTCCCGGCCTTGTCACGCTGGTGGAATAATAATTCCCGGACATTCCCGCCGATTATCACCGGCGGCCCCGCCTGTCACAACAACGTCAGTTCTCGGCTTTTTGCGCGATCAATCGTCTCACCCGCTCCAGGATTTGATTCATGCTGAACCGTGCCTTGACCAGATAGTCGCTCGCTCCGAGGCGCTGGGCCTTCAATTGATTCTCCTCATCGCCCAGGGCGGTCATGACAATCACCGGCAACGCCTGCCAGCGCGGTTCTTGCCGCAAAAGAGCCAGGCATTCCAGCCCATCCATCTCCGGCATCATCAGATCCAGCAAAACCAAATCCGGGGCCGACAACTGCAAAACCGCCAGGGCTTCCTTTCCATTGGAGGCGCAGATCGTGTTGAACCCTTCCCGCCGCAGCAACTTGGCGACGGTCTCGCGGATGACCGCTGTGTCATCCACGACCATTACGGTCGGCATTGCCATACTACCTCTCGTCCACCTTCCAACTCTCAACATGATTTTAGGTCATTCATCCAATCACCGTAACCCCCAAAAAGAAAAATGATCACGGCAACCAGATGAGTTTGGTCAGGCGCTCTTCCGCACGGTCTTCATGGCCGATAATCTTGCGCAAACGCGCATGTCGAACCTTCCGCCACCTCCGATCGACCCGTTGTCTTACTATGCGCCGCCTCCCCGGCAGAGGCGAAGGCCGCTATCGGTTTCCATCATCGGGTGGTTGGCAATCATTTTCGGCGCTATTGGCGTCCTCGGCGGATTTTGCACCGTTATTCAGCGCCAATACTTTTCCGCGTTCCAAACCAGCGATCCGGTCACCAACATCCTCAATGCGCCCGGCGCGACGCGGAACTGCGTGACGGTGTTCGAGGTCGTCGGTTGGAGTGTGGACGTGTTGATCCTGATCGCAGGCATCGGCTGCCTGAAACTCAGGCCGCGGGCTCGCCGGTTGATGAACGGCATTGCCATCTATCAACTCCTCTCCGTCGTCGCGGGGATGATCCTTTACTGGGGACTGATTCACCCCGCGTTCAGTCGCCTCGCGGCCCAGCATCCCAACGATCCGGCCATTCAGGGGGGCTATCACTTGTCCATCATCGCCCAGGCAATCGGCATCGTGGTGGGCACGGGGAGTGGAATCGCCATCCTCTATTTTCTGAGTCGTCCTCACGTCAAGGCGGCGTTTGAATTGCCGTCGCCACCGTCACCCGGCTTTCGGTCCGGCTATTGATTGATAGGAGATGAACGGTGAGCTTGGGAAATCGGGCGCGTGAGATCAATCGGCGTCGAGTTGCAGGACCAGGATTTATTCGGTTGCCATTTTTTTGACGGCCGAAAGCGTGGGCTTTTATGAGCCGAACCTTGTCGAGGGGAGTGTCGCTTTCGCAGCGCGTCAGTCGTTAGCACGTCCGTGGGGAGCGGCTCAGGGCTTGGCGGCCGCCTTTTCGCACCACGTGCGCCACATCTGCCGATAAGCCGTTTCGATATCGCGGGCGAATTTGGGCGCATCCATCAGCGGCGATCGCTCCATCCGCTGGCGAAGGGTCGAACGCAATTGGCTCAGATGGGGAAGATCGCTGGCCAGCTCGCTGGCGATGCGCACATACCCCTCCTGCGAACGGGCGACGAGTTCCGGTGCGCCGACGTTGGAAAGGATGCTCAATCCTCCTCGGCCTACGGCCAGCTTTCCCACCAGGCTCACCGTCGGCACCCCCATCCACAACGCATCGCAGGTCGTGATGCCGCCCGCGTAGGGGAACGTATCCAAGGCGATGTCGATTTCGTGATAAAGCCGAAAATAGTCGAGCGGCGGCATTCTTCCTGCAAATCGCACCCGCTTGGACTCGATTCCCTGCTGCTCCAGGCGTTCCGGTATGCGTCGGCGATGACTGCCTTCATGAGCACTGAGCAGAAGGCGAGAGTTGGGTACGGCTCGCAGAAGTTCACCCCAGGCGTCCAGCGTTGGTTCGCTGACCTTACGGAAGTTGTTCAGGCAACCGAAGGTGATGGCGCCCTGCTCCAACGCGGGTAGGGGGCTGACCTCCAGGGAAGCGATGATCGATTGATAGCACCAATAGGTGTGCGGCAGGCGGATTGTTCGCTCAGTATAGAACGATTCCTCCCCCGGCGGGTCCAAATACGGATCGCTCAGACGATAATCGATGGTGTCCAACCCCGTGCTGGAGCAGTAGGCCAGGTACGTCACCTGCACGGGGGCGGGCTTGTAGGCGAAGATTAGCAGGCGGTTGTTGGACGTGTGCATGGTCAGGTCCACGAGGATGTCGATCTGATCTTGGCGGATCAGGTCAGCCGTCCGAGCCTCCGAAATCCCCAAAATGCTTCGCCAGCCATCGGTACACGAACGCAGACGCTGCGTGATCGCATCGGGGGCAGGCACTTGGGCATAGCCAAAGACTTCGACGTTGCTCTTGTCGTGGTGGGCGAACAATGGGAGAAGGAAACGACCCACGGGGTGCTCCCGGAAATCGGGCGAGACGTAGCCGATCCGCAGGCGGCGGTCTGGGCTGCGGTCGTTCGAATGAGGCTGGACGAATTTCCGCAGCGGCTGGGCGTGCTGGCAGTTCCAGCGGCGAAGTTCTTCGGCAATGGCCTGGGCATCGTAGGAAACGTGATAGTGCAGCGAAAAGATCAGATTGCTGTGGGCTTTGGGATAGTTGGGCCGAAGTGCGATGGCCTTTCGATGGGCGGCGATGGCCTCGTCGAGTTGGCCTTTGCCTGCCAGGGCATTGCCGAGATTGTTGTGAGCTTCAGGCAAATTGGGGTTCAGGGCAATGGCTTGGCGATGGGCGGCAATGGCCTCTTCGAGTTGGCCTTTGTCTTCCAGAGCGATGCCGAGATTGGTGTGGGCTTCAGAGAAGTTGGGTCGCAGTGCGATGCTTTGGCGGTAGGCGGCGATGGCCTCGTCGATTTGGCCTTTGTCTTTCAGAGCGTTGCCGAGATTGTTATATGCGTCGGCGTAGTTGGGCCTGAAGCCGATGGCTTGGCGATAGCTGGCGATGGCCTCATCGAGTCGTCCGGTTTCTTTCAGAACATTTCCGAGATTGCCGTGGGCTTCGGCGTAGTTGGGCTTGAGTGCGATCGCCCGAAGGATCAAATCGACGGCAATCTCATTCCGTCCCATCTGGTGGGCAATAACTCCCAAATAATGCACGGCATCGGCATGCTCGGGATGCTGAGACAAAATCCTCCGATAAAGTTGCTCGGCCTCGCGCAACCGCCCGGCTTGATGGTGCTGCGATGCCAGATGGAAGGCCTGTTGGATCGTGAGTTTGGCCATGGGCGATGCACTTTTATACAAGCAGTCTCTTTTCGAGACGAGCAGATTGGCAAACTCCTATAGGCACGAGCGCCGGCGGTTCTGTGCGGCCACCCCAACCAATGGGAGAAGCCGAACCTGAAGGAGAAGCGTACTCAATGGGTTTAATCAGGTCAGGTTTGTACTTTGCATTGGTCGTTGAAAGGTGGATGCACTAAAATCCCATCGAATGAGTCACGATTTTCATAGGCTTGGCCGTCCGCGACGACTTCGATTGTCGGCCCGGCTGCGCAAGCCTGGCCGGGGTGCGCGTGCAGCGGCGGGACTTGATCGTGCCGGTGTTTGTCTGCGAGGGCAAAGGCGTTCGGCGCGAAATCGCCTCTATGCCGGGGATTTTTCAAATGTCCGTGGACGTGGCGGCGGATTGGCTCCACCAGCGCTCGGAGGCCGGATTCGCGGCTTATCTGGCATTCGGTGTGATCGACCGGGCCAAAAAAGACCCGCGCAGGTCCGCGGCACTTGACCGTGACAATGTCGTCTGCCGGCTGCTGGGCGAAATGGCCGGCAGAAAATGCGCGATGGTCGGCATCACCGATCTTTGTTTCTGCGAATACACGAGCCACGGACACTGCGGAATTCTTTCCGAAGATGAATCGACGGTCCTGAACGATGCGACGGTCGGACGGCTGGTGGAGCAGGCGATCAATCACGCACGGGCCGGGGCGGACATCGTGGCGCCCAGCGGAATGATGGACGGAGCCGTCGGGCGCGATCCGGCATGGGCTTGATCTCGCGGGGTTTACGGATGTGGCCATATTGGGGTATTCGGTCAAGTACGCCAGCGCGTTTTATGGCCCGTTTCGAGACGCGGCCGATTCTGCGCCGCAGTTTGGCGATCGGCGGTCGTATCAGATGGACCCGGCCAGGGGACGCAAGGAAGCCGTTCGCGAAGCGCTCATCGATATCGAAGAGGGGGCCGATATGGTAATGGTAAAACCGGCCATGCCGTATTTGGATATTCTGGCGGCCGTCAGCCGGAAAGTGAATGTTCCCGTCGTCGCCTATCAGGTGAGCGGGGAATATTCGATGCTGGAGGCGGCGGCGCGACAGGGATGGCTGGACCGGGAAGCGGCGGTGCTTGAATCCCTCGCGGCCATCAAACGGGCGGGGGCGGATTTGATCATCACGTATTTTTCCGACCTGGCTGAGAAATTGCTGCCGCTCTAAATTTGACCTTGCAATTCATTTCCCTTTGGTGCAAAATGCTGGAGTTAGGAAACTGTTCGCAGCGGGCAGAGAAAAGACTCGTCCGCGTGCGAATGAAAAACAGGTGAAGCCGGGCGTCCATTCCCCCTCGATTTCGGCGAGGGCCCCATACCTAGGACGACTCCACCCCAACTATTCAAAAGCCGGTTTGGTCGGGAATTTCGGACCGATCATCCACTGGTCCGAAATCTCCGACCTGAAACCGGCAAAGGCATCTATCTCTCCAGACGACGCACAACCCGTAACCGTCGTCCAAAGACACGGATAGTCTCATCGCCTCCGGCATCAGCCGAGCGCAAACTACGGGCATCCATGCCCTTGCGCGGGTGGCTGATGAGCGCACGGCGTCCATGCCGACGACCGCCCATCTGTCGGTCGCGATGACTTACCTTTTACATCCTGAATGGGAGACCAATCCTTCCCAGGACGTGTCTCCGTCCCTCGTCCGTGGCGTTCGTTTATGCCCGCGCCGCGGACGATCACTGTCACTCTGACTTGGCCGGCGGCGTTCCTTCACCGCCGGGCGCTATTGGTTCTTCGGATCCTGTTGCGGCGGTCTACTCTCTTTTCTGTTCGCCGATGCGGGCTGCCGCAACGTCTCTTGCGCCCAACGTTCGATTCTGGCGCTCTGCGCGATTAATAGTTCTCTTCGCTCGAGCCATTTTTCCCGGTTCCAGAGTTCCAAATGATCCTTGGACCCGATCAACGTGACTTCCTTGCCGATGCCGGAGCTTTTCAGCATCTCATCGGGAAGCACGACCCGGCCCTGGCCATCCCATTCCAACTCCTCGGCCAACGACAGCTTGTAATGCTCGTAATCCAAAAGCTCTTCGCTGGGCGACAGGTCCGGCCCGACTTGCAGGTTCAAAAGCCGCATGTAAAACCCGCTGGGATAAAACCAGGGAACCGAGTTTCTTAATGTGACAAAGAGCTTATTGCCTTCCGCTTCAACGTCGATCCTCTTGCGAATCTGGGACGGAATCAAAAGTCGGTTCTTCGGATCGATCGTCAACGAATGCTCGCCGAAGAAAAAAGGCACTCTTCGCAAGGGTTTTCAATCCACTAATACATTATTGAACCATCAATAATTGGGGGCTTATACCACCTTTCACCGCTGATGCAAGAGCAATCAATAAACGGGATGTAAAATTTCTTAAGATTTTCGCAGACACGACCGAACGGCGCAAAACTCGGTGGATAAGTTGTCGCGAAAGTCATCATTAACTGCGTTTCCACATCAATCCCAATGCACCGAGGATCAAGATCAAGACGAATCCCCAAACGGTTGCGTGGGAAGCACCAGTCATGGACAGGGAAATTGCCCCAGCGATCGGTCCAAACATCGCAAATCCGCGGCCCGAGCCGTCGCTAAACTCGAGACGCAAATACCATAGCAGGGGTCCGCCGAGGCTCAGCATCGCAGCGATTGTGACGCCGAAGACCTTGGCCCAGGAGTTTTGAAGGACCCTGCTCCACAGGTGTAGGGCGATCAGCCAAGATGAAACATAAAATTCCGCCGCCAGCCATTGGTGGAGTGGCGCATCGGCTAGAAAGGCCGCGAGCTGGGCCAGGGGCCAGGCGGTGGTGATCGCAAAAACTGTGGACGACAGATTCTGCAGGAGCAAAGGGAATAGCAGCGCCGATGCGGCGACTTGCGTGGCGAGCAGGGCACAGAGGGCCAGTTGCTCGCTTGCATGCGGAAGCGCGCGCCCAAAATACGAATCGCATCGCGCACAGCCCCAGCGCGCCAAGTTGAACCGCCAGCCACGCGGCAACCGCCCATGCGGTTGCCGGGTACGAGGGCGCGCTTTGCAGGGTCTGTTTCGATTGCACCATGTACCCGCGGGAGCCGGACCGTATAATCCGATTTTACTCCGGCGATGGATGTGGCGCACCATGTCTGCCGCTGAATCGCCGAAGAATTGAAAAATGTCGACCGGAAGTCCCAGCATCGCGACCGTGCCCACAGCCAAGCCGCTTGAACCGATGCCGGGAATCACGGCCGATGACGATCGCCTGCCCCGGCGGCCGATGCAATGGTTGGCGCTGATGGTGGTGGCCGCAGTTGTCGGGGCGGGCGGGGGCTTGTGGGCGGTACATTTCGGCTGGCGCTGGTTTGGCTCGACGACTCCCGCACCAACATGGTGCAAATGGTCTATACCCATGCGCCGCGCTCCATTGGGTGGTTGATTCCTACGGTGCTGTGCGCGGCCGGGGCGTATGTCAGCGTGTGGTTGACCCAGAGATTAGCGCCGCAAACGGCCGGCAGCGGAATCCCGCGCGTCGAAGCGGCCTTGCGCGCCCACCTCGATCCCGTGGGTGCGATGATGCTTCCCGTGAAATTCATCGGCGGCGTGCTGAGCATCGGAAGCGGGCTTGCCATGGGCCGCGAGGGCCCGACCGTGCAGATGGGCGGAACGGTTGGAAGGCTCATCGGAGACCGCTTGCGCCGGATCGTTCCAGAACCGTGGACGCTGATCGCTGCCGGCGCGGGCGCCGGGTTGGCGGTCGCGTTTAACGCGCCGCTGGCGGCGGCGCTGTTTGTGATGGAAGAATTGCTGCATCGATTCTCGGCCCGCGTTTTCAGCGCGACCCTGATCGCCTGCATTACCGGCACCGTCGTGTTGCGGGCGATCGTTAGTCAGGCAACCGATTTCACGGTTGCATCATTCGGCCAGGTGCCGGCCGGCGTTCTCCCCAACTATCTGCTCATGGGGGTCGTGGCCGGATTTTTGGGAGTGGCATTCAATATTACGCTTTTGGCCTCGCTACGGCTCTTCGACCGGGCCGATAACTGGCCGCGCGATTGAAGGGCGCGGTCGTGGGCGCGGCGGCAGGCTTACTCGCTTGGTACGCCGCCGCGGTCGTCGGCGGCGGCGAAAATGTGGCGCAATTCGCTCTCAGTTCACAAGTGGCTATCCGGCTGATCCTAACCCTGCTGTTGTTTCGATTCGTCCTGACCATGGCGTCCTACGGCTGCGGCACGCCCGGCGGGATTTTCGCGCCGCTGCTGGCCCTGGGCGCGTTGCTCGGCAACGCTTATGCGTCGGCCACGGCGCACATCACGCACGTCCCCACCGCGCCGGCGGCCTATGCAATCGTCGCCATGGCGGCCTGTTTCACGTCGATCGTGCGCTCCCCGCTGACCGGCGTAGTGCTGCTGCTGGAAATGACCGGCGGCTGGACGTTGATCCTGCCGATGATGGCAGCTTCACTGACGGCCTACGCGGTGCCGGAGCTGCTGGGAAATCCTCCGATATACGATTCGCTCCGCGAGCGCGATGAGTTGAAGGAAAAGCAACTCCAATCGCGGCGGAAGAACTGAACCGCCCAGACGCCGAGAGCGCGGAGAAATTCGCATTTTACTGAAAGGGACCGTTTTCACGCGGCCCGAAGAATTTCGCGGCGGCAAATCACGGATCTTTCGTGACTCTTTTTGCTCACCGCCTCCACCGCTTCGTGCCAGATCATCGTGGCGGGCGAGAAGGCATCCGAAAGCTGCGATTATGGTTTCTTACTCAGGCCGCTTGGTAACACCTTCCGCGTTTTTGATAGTGCCAGGGCCCAAGTTGTTACTGTTGCTGCTGCAAATCGAAAAACGATAAAGGTCTGGTCGGGGGATCCCCGGCGGGATAACGCAGGGCGGCAGATGGCCAACGCGATGGTCCAAGAGAGCCGCCTCTACTAATGCTGCCAGAAGGTGAAAGTTTTAGACGTGCTTTGGAGCCGAAAATCCGATGACGAGAGATTTTTTAGGCCGTCAGTTCAGTCGCGCGGGGGAACTGGAACGCCCGCTCATTCCTGCCCGCATTCTCCTATTGCGTCGGTTCGGGGCGTGGTAGACTACGTCTGGGATGATTTGCCGAAGGGGCCCAGCCGTGGAGCGGAATATAGCCGCGGCAAGAGAAACGGTCAATACGGGAGGTGACCCCTTTATGACCATAACCCCTTTATGACCACCATCCCAAATATTCTTGTAACAAAACTTCGCTATCATCGTGGAACAAAACGGCAATCAATCCGATTTGCAGGAAGTTGGTCAAGTACCATCGTTAGATTATGAAACGCGTACGCATGGAATGCCAACGGCCAAACTCGTGCGGCTGGATAAGACTCCACAGTCCGGAATCTTGTCATTTGCTTCTATCATTCTATGGATCCCATGGGTGACTTTTTGCGGTTACCTTTCATCTGGCGCAGTGTACGACCCGGAAACATGTTTGAGCGCCGCTGTATTTGGGGCGATTCTTTTAATGCCTATGGCTGTGGCTCTCGTCTGCGGATGCTATTCACTCAAGGTCGCCAAAACTGGCCAGCGGAACGCGCTCGGCATTGCCGGGTTAATTCTGGCGATATTCGCCACAATCCTCGTAGTTTTATTGATGATCAAATCACGGTGAAACTGGGACGCAGCTAGTTATCCATAAAAGGCTACGTAAGTAGTCAGAAGCGCGACTGCCCTCCGATGGCTTTTCGGCAACTGCGGGTACAATGCTGCCATGCTGCCGGCTTCCCGCGGCCGGAACTTTGTGGACGAGTTCAATGCCGATGCAGCGGTGTCCGGCGCCTCCGGGACCACGACGTACGGTTACGATGCCTTCGGCAATCAGGCGCGGGCGATCAGGCCGAAAGGGACGATCAACGTGTCCGATGCGTAAACTGCATCTTTTTTCCCAACGCGACTGGTTGGCGTACTCGCGGGCATGAACAAATCACATCGTCCGGGAGCCGAGTTTTGGCGCCCGCCCATTGATGGGCAACGGCCCAGCGGGCTGACCGTGGCAAGGTACTGCGGTGGCCGCGGAATCACCGAGGGTTCATTCCACACCTGGAAACGGCTGTTGCGTGATGAGGGAAGGCAAACCGTGCGCCGAAAGCGCGCATTCATTGAGGCGACGCAGCCGAGGGTGGGGATGTACGGTTGTGCCGGTCTGATAATCATCGGGCACGGAGTCGCCCATACATTCTCGTCAGGACGCCGGCATAGAAATGATGACGTCCTATCTTGTCAGCAATACCGGCATAAACGGATAAACCAACTTGTCGGAAAAGTTGAAGACAATTGTCCTGGTAGCGGTATATAACCATCCAGCCTCAAAAAACGCGTATTGCCTCAGTTTTGTGCGGATTCGGCCACTCATTTTGCAATTTGACCTTTCAGGAATTATCTTGATTTCTTGCCCGCCTATTAATTATAACTTGCCCTCGTCTTTTCTTAGGGCATTTGCGTGCTGATTGGTAATTCTTGTCCTTCCGCCGGCGCGGAAATCCGCGCTGGTGGAACTCAATAAAGTGGGAGCAACACAATGCGTAATCTGACCATGGGGATCGCTTCGGTTCTGTGCTTGGTTCTGGCATCCCGGGCAATGGCACTGACCACGGCATTTGTCGATTTTGAAAATAATCCCTCAATCGCGCCCGGTCCAAGCGAGTTCGCCGTTGCCGGGTCCGCGCAAACGATCGTCGTTCCGGGGGTCGCGACCTTCACCGGTGGACTCGTTCTAGGAGACGAAACCAATCTCCCGGCCTTGTCGTTCGGAACCGCTCCCAATGTCTACGCCACGGCCTCAATCTCAGTGATCCCCGGCGCAAGTGCAACGCTTGAGTCAACTCTCACGGTAACGATTGACCCCGGCTATACCGTGGACGAAATCAGCTTTCCGTTGTTCAATGGCATGCAGGCGGTTGAGTCTTATACCATCGACGCATTCGATGGCTCTACCCAGACCGGGCAGCAGATTCTGAGTGATCTTGCGACCAATGCCGACAGCGGTCACGGGGTCGTTGATTTGAATGCCGCCGACATTACGAGCGTTACCATTTCTCCCAGCGACCTCTCGGCCGGATGGGATTTCTCGATCGACTCGGTGGCGTTCAACGAACCCGTCAGTGACGCGATTACGCCGAGCGGCGTGCCGATCACTCCCGGCACCCCCGGCGGCAATCCTGGCAACGGTTCCGTGGTCCCGCTGCCGCCGGCCGGTTGGTCTGCCGCGGCGATGCTGGCTGGCCTGGGCATTGTCTCGGGGGTGCAATCGCGCAGAAAAGTCGTCATATGAAATGAAAATAATTAGAGGCGACTTACCTCTTTCGTTCAATTAACTCGCGTAACTGTTCACCGCCCGCTCTCGGAATCGCTCGGTATTTCCGTGTCAGGACATCGGAAAGTGCGCGTCCGGGAGCGTCGGATCGTTCGGTGGAACAGGGCGAAATGCAAGCGGTAAACAGTTACTTTTAATCCATCCGGCGTCTGGGCGGTCCAATCTGATTTCTCGAATGGCAAAAGCGGTCGGTTTGAGCTGATTATTGGGCGGCGGCGGTGCGGTCGAATTGGGCGGTGGCGTCCTGGGCGGGGCCGGGGCAGGTGACGCGATCGAATCGCACGTCGATCCACGGCTGATTGGCGTCTACGCGATTGTCCTTGCGGTAAATATTTTCGATGGCCGCCAGCTTTTGAGCGGCGGATACTTCGACGAACGCGTCCTTGGCGCTGGGGACGCGGCCCCAGCGCAATTGCGTGCCGAAACGCGTGTCGAGAACGATCTGCGCATTGCGTGGATCGCGCCGGCCGGCGAAATTGCTCACGTCGATGGCGCGAATCTGATCGGCCCAATCCTGCCCAACCAACAGGCCAGCCATTTCCAATCCGCCGGCCAGGTCGTCGCCGGGCCAGACCCGGCCCGATTCGCAGGGGGCGTGGGAAACTCCGTCGATGATGCGGAGATTCACCTTGCCGTCGGCGCCGAGAACGATTTTGGGAAGCAGGTCGGCCGTGTATTGCTCGGGCAGCTTGACGCCGTGGTCATCGACGAGCCAATAGTATTGGCCCCATCTCACCAGCGCGGCGGGGGCGCGATAGTCGCAGTCGATCTCGATGGTGTCGGCCGGTTTTTGGCCATAGACCCGCCGAACTTCGTTCACGTGCCGGACCCAGGGATTGGAAGCCAGGGTTTTTTCGGTGTCGATGAGCAATTGCCGGTCGAAGGCCGAGTGCAGGCCGATCGGCCGGGTGGATTTCACGATTTGTTCGGCGAGGAAATCGCTCATCCATGGTGGACGGTGGGCCAGGACGACTTTGGGCGGGCGAGTGGGGAACGCCAGGCGGCGATCGACGTAGATTTCGCTGATGCGAAATAGACAGGCCAGCGCCGATGCGAAGATGATGAAGATCATCGCGTGCAGGGCAATGCGCCAATGGAGTTCGCTGGAAGCGGAGGCAGATCGTTTGGCTTTGGACATCGGTAGTTCTATTATCGGACGGTTCGGGGGCGGAACGTTACCAACGCGCCGCGCCGCGGGTGTGGGCGCGGCGAACCAGGCGGTCCACCAGCGGGCCGAATTCGATGCCCGCGTGTTTGGCCGCCTCGGGCAGAAGGCTCTTGGGCGTGAAGCCGGGCAGGGTGTTGATTTCCAGAAGATACGGCTGATGGGCGGAATCGAGCATGATGTCGATCCGGGCCAGATCGCGAGCGCCGACGGCAGCGTTGGCGGCGGCGGCGAGTTCGCGGCACTGCTCGACCACGGCGGCCGGCAGACCGGTGTCGAAACGATGCTCGGTGTCGCTGGCGCGGTATTTGGCTTCGAAATCGAAAAACTCGCGCTTGGGCACGATGCGGATGGGGGCCAGCGGTTTTTCTTCGAGCAGACCGACGGTTAGTTCGACGCCGTCGATGAATTTTTCGATTAACGCGGCTTCGTGGCGGCTGAGGACCTGCTCGACGGCGCCGGCGGCCTCGGCGGACATTTCGGCCGGGGCCTTGCAGACATACACGTCGATGCTGCTGCCGCTGTCGATGGCCTTGACGACGCAGGAGCCGGGCATAGGGCCGACGGCTTCGCCCCGGCGGACGACGCGATAGGGCGGGGTCGGAAGCCCGGCCTTTTCCCAGACCTTTTTCGTTTGAACCTTGTTCATTCCCAGGCGCGAGGCCTTGGCGGAACTGCCGACGAACGGCAAGCCGCGATCTTCGAGGATTTCCTGCAATTCGCCGCTTTCGCCGAAGCCGCCGTGAAGAACGGGGAAGATCACGTCGGCGGGATGATCCAGGCCGGACAGATCGCTCGGCGACACATCGCTGGCGAAGACGTCGTGGCCCATGGATCGGAGCGCGTCGATGACGGCCCGGCCGCTGACCAGGCTGACTTCACGCTCGGCGCTGGGCCCGCCAAATAGGACGGTGATTTTCATGGCGAAGAATGTCATTGGCCATTTGTCATTGGTCATTTGTCATTTGCAGATCACCAATGACCAATACCAATTTCTATGGCCAGATTTGAACTTCACTTTCCAGATGAATCTGGTTGCGGTCGAATACTTTTTCGCGGATGAGTTTGATCATTGTCAGGACATCGTCGGCGGTGCAGCCGGGATGGGCGATGATGAAATTGGCGTGCTTGGCGCTGACTTCGGCGCCGCCGACGCGCAGGCCCTTGAGGCCGGCCTGATCGATCAGCGCGCCGGCGCTGAGACCGCGGGGATTTTTGAAGATGCAGCCGGCGTTCTTGGTGTTCAGGGGCTGGGTGTTGCGTTTGTACATCCAGATTTCCTTGGTTTTGCGCAGGATTCGCTCGGGGTCCTCCGCCTCCAATTCCAAGGTGGCGCCGAGAATGAACGGGGCGGAAATATTGGTGCTGCGATAATCGAAGACGAGTTCGTCTTTGTGGCGGGTGTAGAGATTTCCATGGGCGTCGAGCAACTCGACGCAGTGGACGACCGAGCCGATGTCGCCGAATTTTCCGCCGGCGTTCATGCGGACGCCGCCGCCGAGGGTGCCGGGGATGCCGGCCAGGCATTCGATCCCCGCCAGACCCTGGCGGATGGTGCGGAGCAGGAGCTTTTGCATGTCGGCGCCGGCGCCGACTTCCAGTAGGTTTTTCTTGCGGACCTGGACGCGCCGCCAGAACTTCGGCGTCGAGCCGGAAGACCGCGCCGTCCACGCCGGCGTCGCTGACCAGGAGGTTGGCTCCCAGGCCCAGGACGTAGGCGGGGATATTCGATTCGGCGCAGCGGCGGGCGGCTTCCTGGAGTTCCTCGACGGTCTTGGGGCGGATGAACCAGCGGGCCGGGCCGCCGATCCGATACCACGTGTAGCGGGCCAGCGGAACGTTCTGCTCGGCGATTTCTTCCAGGCCGGAAAAAGGGTGAGAGAGTTTCAGCATGGGTGATACGACTCAATCTGAGGTTAAATCCCTCCCGATTTCCCAAATGTTTCCCGCTCCCATGGTGACGATCAGATCATCATCGCGCACGTTTTGCTTTAAGTATTCGACAATTTGTCCGAACGAGGGCAGATACACGGCCCTCTGGCCGTTGGCCTTGACGCGCTCGACGAGATCGGCGGCGGTGACGCGTTGGCGTTCGGATTCGCTGTCGCGAACAAAATAAATGTCCGGGACGATGGTCACATCGGCCAGCACGAAACTGGCGGCGAAATCTTCCAGCAGGCAGCGCGTCCGGCTGTGCTGATGCGGCTGAAAGACGCAGATCAACCGGCGCGGGTCGAATCGCTCGCGCAGGGCCTTGAGCGTGGCGCGGATTTCCGTGGGATGATGCCCGTAATCATCGACCACCGTCGCGCCGTGATATCGGCCCATGACGGTCATGCGGCGATCCACGCCGTCGAAGCGGGACAACGCTTCGACTGCGTCGCCGGCACTGATCCCGCAGGCGGCGCACGCCGCGGCGGCCATCGTCGCGTTCATCAGATTGTGCTCCCCGGCGACCGCGAGGCGGAGCGTTCCAACCGGACTGATCTCGATAGGATACTTCGCCGCGATAACATCCGTTGTCAATCCCCAAAATGCGTGTGGACCAGATAAATTCGCGGCCCAGGGACGCCGATTCGACCGGCGTGGGCAGCCCGCTGAGCGCGTGCATGACGTGACGATCTTTGCCGTTGGCGATGATGACGCCGTCGGCCGGCACGCACCGCGCGAAATCGCGGAAGCTGCCGACGATCTCGTCGATGTCCTTGTAATAGTCGAGATGGTCCGACTCGATGTTGGTGATCAGGGCGACGTTGGGGCGGAGATTGTGGAAGCTGCGGTCGAACTCGCAGGCCTCGGCGACGAAGACGGCTCCCCGGCCCGAATGGCTCGATCCGCCGAGCTGCCGAACCGTGCCGCCGATGACGAAACTGGGATCGCCGCCGCACTGGCGCAGGGCGAAGGCGATCATGGCGGAGGTGGTGGACTTGCCGTGCGTGCCCGCGACGGCGACGCCGAAGCGCTCGCCCATGACCATGCCGAGCATCTGGGCATATTTGATGATCTTCAAACCCAGGGCATGGGCGGCGATCATCTCGCGATTGTTATCGGCCACGGCGGCGGAGCGAACGACGAGGTCGACGTGGGAATCGAGCGATTCTCCGAATTGATCCCGCGAAATTTTTGCGCCCTGTTGGATGAGTTCGAAGGTTTGCGGTCCCGGGCGAGGCTCAGAGCCGGTGACGATCGCGCCGGCATCGATGAGCATTCGAGCCAGTCCGCTCATGCCGCTGCCCCCCACTCCGATAAAATGCACGCGTTTTCCGCGGAATCGACTGGCGGCAGCGCTGGGCGACACCCCATTCGCCGGCGAATCCCTTCGCGTGTGACTGAAGGCAGCATCCATGCTAATCGTTATCGTACAAACCCGCTCGCGGACTTTCCAGAGAACCGGCGACGGGACAAATGAGAGCGGCGCGGGTTTATATTGAAGAGCTGGGGCGTGACTTCGGCGAGCTCAGTCGAGCCGTCGCCCCGGTCCGGGCCGACGGCTCGACTGAGCTCGCCGAAGTCACGGCCCGGCTCTGTCCGCCAAAGCCTAGCCGCGACTACGTTTTGAAGGACCGGAAGCGTTGCCGAGCTTGGCGGCCTTGGGCAATTCGGCTTTGGGCGTGGTTTTTCCGGCGCGGTGCCGGGCGAGCAGGGCGGATTCCTTCGCCCCGGCCGACGTGCTGGCCGCGGTGCGCATCAGAGTGGCCCGCGCACGGGCCATGTCCTGGGGGGTGCGATAAATCTGGGCGACCCGCTTCAGGATGGCGTCTTCGGGGTTCGGTTCTTCGCCGCACGATTCGCAGAGGACCGCATTAGGATCGTTTATCTCGCCGCAATGGATGCACAGGCCCTGCGCGCGTCTGAAGGCGATGAGGCGATCTCGCTCGCGCTGTCTGAGCACCGCCTCGGAGACGCGGTAAAGCAGCGCCGCGATTCCGATCAGCATGATGATCGGATTGATCCTGCTGAGAATGAGCACGATGACCGCCCAAAAGGCGCCCGCGCCGATAAAAAACGCGTAGACCTGAAAGGGCGGAATTCCCTGCCCGTTGCGGTCGGCGGCTTCGTTGATGTAGGTGAGAATTCCAAATGCCAGCACGAAAGGCCAGACCGTCCAGCCGCGCGTGAAGATGAGGTTGAGCACCGCTCCGACGAGGATCATCGCGCCGACGGCAATGTGGGAAGTGCGGAGATCCTGCCGGGCATAGTCGCGCAGCATGGCGGCGATCCGGGTTTTGATCGTCTTGGCGGCCATATCGGGGACTCCCGGTCCCAGTTGAATCCGATTTTTCACGACCGATAGGTGAAATCCTCACGCTATTGTATAATGCGATTCTCCTTTTTGGTGCGAAATCCTATGAACTGGAGGGCGAGATTTATCGGCTGGGTTTGTCTATGCGTCGCGGCGTTGTCGGCGGCGCCGGCGGGGGCGAGCATGATTCGGCCGGCCACCCGGCCGAGCCGCTCCGGTTTCCGCCAATGGATTCCGCTTGGATTCCATGCCGTTCGCGATGTGCCGTATGTCATGCGCGGCAGCCGGTCGCAGATGCTGGACATCTATCTCCCGAAGAAGGCGACGGTGCCCCGTCCGCTGATGGTCTGGATTCACGGCGGCGGCTGGAACAGCGGGGACAAATCCTTTCCGCCTGGACTGGGGTTGCTGTGGCGCGGATACGTCGTGGCCAGCATCGACTATCGCCTGTCGCGCGAGGCCGTGTTCCCGGCGCAGATTTACGACTGCAAGGCCGCCATCCGGTTTTTACGGGCTCACGCCGGGCAGTTTGACATCGATTCAACCCGCATCGGGGTTTGGGGTTGCTCGGCGGGCGGACAACTCGCGGCACTGCTCGGCACCACCAACGGTCTGAAGGAATACGAGGGCTTCGAAGGGCCGCTGGGCGTTTCCAGCAACGTGCAGGCAGTATGCGATTGGTTCGGTCCATCGGATTTTCTTCAGTGGAAGGACCTGAGCGGATCGGGGGCGGCGGTGGTCGGCCGGCTTTTGGGCGGCATCGTTTCGGCGAATTCCATGGCCGCGAAATTCGCCAGCCCCGCCGAGCAGGCGGGACGGTCCGCCCCGGTCCCGTTTCTGATCATGCACGGAGAGCAGGACGTGGTGGTGCCGGCTCGTCAAAGCCAGATTCTTTGTGAACGATTGCGACGGGCCGGAGTGCCGGTGAAGCTGATCATTCTCACCCATGCGGGTCATGGCGCCGGGTGGTTCCAGAGCCATGACGATCTCTACATGGTGTACGATTTTTTTGACCGCTGCTTCAGGAATGCGCCTGTGCACCTCGGGCCGGCCACCCGGCCGTGAGATCAGCGGCGTTTGAAAAACTGCACGGCCCGCTCGTGCTTTTTAGCCGCACCCAGACTTGAAAATGTGCCGAGATTGCGCCGCTTTCCGGTTTTGGGGTTCTTTTTGCGGGAATAGAGCCGGAATTTTCCAGAGCTGAGCTTTCGGATCATGTATTGAACATTACCGGTCGCTGCCCCCCGGACACGGCGCTGAAAAAGAGGGGGTCGCCAACTCACGTCTGATAAGCCGAATGTCCAGCCCGGTTGTCTTACAGCCGCCTCCGACCCTGCCGATAAGAAGGATTATGTCGGATGCTATAAACGAAGCGACAACTTCCGCGGGGGCGGTGCAGCAAAGCGATCAGCGTCGCAAGACCAAGCGGCGTTTGGTCGAGCAATTCTCCAAGCAGGCGGCAGACCACGGGCGATGCCGCGCACGACGCATCGACACGGCGCATGATCGAAGAGGAGCTTCCGCGCACTCTGCGCACCGAGGACGCCACGATGCCCGAAAACGCGCGCGAGGAATTGTTGCGCGACGTGATCAACGATTTGTTCGGGTTCGGCCCGATTCAGCCGCTGCTGGACGATCCGACCGTGACGGAAGTGATGGTGAACCGGGCCGACCGCGTCTATGTCGAGCGCAACGGCAAGCCGGCACGGACGACGGTGACATTCGATGACGATGCGCATCTCCAGCGGGTCATCGACCGCATCCTGCAGCCGCTGGGCAAGCACCTGGATGGCGACAATCCGCTGGTGGATGCGCGTCTTCCTGATGGTTCGCGCGTGAACGT
Source organism: uncultured Phycisphaerales bacterium (assembly GCA_963771925.1). Lineage (GTDB taxonomy): Bacteria > Planctomycetota > Phycisphaerae > Tepidisphaerales > Tepidisphaeraceae > PALSA-1353. Next base: position 114,439 of record CAVYVE010000002.1, on the reverse strand, counting down.
GGTGATTCCGCCGGTGGCGATCGCCGGGGCGTGCGTCACGATCCGGAAATTCAGCCGCAAGCGGCTGGTGATGGAGGACCTGGTCAATTTCGGGTCGCTGACGCAGTCGGTGGCGGATTTCCTCAAGGCGTGCGTGCAGGCGAGGTTGAACATCGTGGTCTGCGGCGGCACGGGCTCGGGCAAGACGACGCTGCTGAACGTGCTGTCCAGTTGCATCAGCGAGCATGAACGCATCGTGACCATTGAGGACGCGGCGGAGTTGAAGCTGAATCAGGATCACGTCATCACGCTGGAGGCCAAGCGAGCCGGCGCCGATACCGGCGCCGAGGTGACCATTCGCGAGCTGGTTCGCAACGCGCTGCGTATGCGGCCGGAGCGGATCGTGGTCGGCGAGTGCCGCGGAGCCGAGGCGCTGGACATGCTCCAGGCGATGAACACGGGTCACGACGGGTCGCTGACCACGCTGCACGCCAACAGCCCGCGCGATGCGATCTCGCGCATCGAAACGATGGCGCTGATGGCCGGCATCGACTTCCCGGTGCGGGTCATCCGCGAGCAGATCGGTTCGGCGGTCCATCTGCTGGTACACCAGGCGCATGCGCGATGGGTCGCGAAAGGTGACGCACGTGACGGAGATCGCCGGCATGGAAGGCGACCGGGTGCTGATGCAGGAACTGTTCCGATTCAAGGAAATCCCGACGGCGGCGGGGGCGGAGGTGAAGGGCAGCCTGACGCCGATGGGCCTGCGGCCGCAGTTCATGAACAAGTTCGAGGCCGCCGGGCTGGTGGTGAAGCCGGAAACCTTCGCGCCCGGTGCCGTGGCGAATCAGGCCAAGTACCGCCCTGCGGCGGCGTGACGCTGCACCGACGCGGTCGAATTCCACCTCATCCCGCGTCGAAGGGCTCGAGGGCGGAGCGGATTGACGCCAGAGTCGGGATTTGCTTCAGCTTGGCATATCCGGCTTCGGCAACGCGGGCGCGCTCGGCGTCCATTTCCGCACGAAGATAAGAAATACAACAATCGACGATCTTTTCGTAATCGCTGAAAGCGACGCCGTCGCGATAAAGGTCGCTTGGCGGCGATTCGGACAGGACGAAGCAGCGATTGTTGAGCAGGTACGAAATCCGCAATTGCTCCAGCTGCGAAATGTCGAACTGGTGAAGATTCAGGACGATCTTCGATCGGGAAATCGCCTGGTCGCGCTGGGGGCCGTAAGCTCCAAAAGCGGCAACGAGACGAACGCCGCGGGCCGAGAGGGCGTCCAAGACCTGTTTGCGCCGGGGGGTGTGAGCGCCATAGAAAAGCGCGTCGATGTCCTTCACCGGCGAATGAACGATACGCTCGAGGCGGTGGGAATATCCCAGCGGAATAAAGTGCGTGTTTCGGCAACCGCGCGCGGCCAGGAACGACAGGTTTTGCGCGGAATAGTCCCACACCTGCGGCGCGTGCGGTAAGAAATCCAGATACGCGGGGAATCGCGGCGCGAGGCCGAGGCGCTGGTCGAGGGCTTCCATCTGGAAGACGATGTAGCGGCATTTGCTGCGGAGGATCGCGTCGTAATCCGTCTGATTCAGAAACGCGGTATGCCCGACGATGAGATTGAGTTGCTTGGAATCGAAATTACTTTTGGATCGTTGAACGGCGGCGCCGAGTTGCTGAAGACAGTCCGTCAGCAAGTCAATCAGATCGTCAAAAATTCCGCCGTGTTCATTGATGACGATATGGACAATATTCACGGGCGGGAGGGACATAGGAAGAAGCGTGGCCGTGGAGCCGGCGGAGTGAAGCTACAGATGCGATCGGGGCGGGTCAAGCGAAACGCGTTCCGGCCGCCGGCAGTTGCGGGACGACCGCGTTCTCGTATCTCGCGTTAAATAATCTCACGCAGAGGCGCAGAGATATTATTTTTCCCTCCGCGCCTCTGCGTGAGATTATCTTAGAATGGGCCATCCCGCGGCTTTCAAATAACGCCGTCATGCGATGGTTTTTTCTACTTCGTCGAATCCGGCGGCGCCTTCGGCGATGAGGCGGTAGCCGCTCTCTTCCAACGTGATGTAGTTGTCGGGGGAGAGGGCCGAGCGGCAGCCTTCGATGGTGGGGCTCTTGAGCATCGCATCACGGAGCTTGGGAGTGGCGACGAGGATTTCGAAAACGCCGCGGCGGCCGAAGTGGCCCGTGCCGAAACATTTCTTGCAGCCCTTCGGCTGGTAAACCTGTTTGACGTTGGTGATGCCGAAGGAGGCGAATTTTTTGAGCTGGTCGGCGGTCGGCGGCTTGGCGACTTTGCAGTGGGGGCAGAGTTGTCGGACAAGGCGCTGGGCGACGACGACGTGAAGGCCGGAGGCGACAACGTACGGCTCGACGCCGAGGTCGAGAAGCCGGAACATGCCGCTGATGGTTTCGCGGGAGTGGACGGTGCTGAAGACGAGGTGTCCGGTCATGCCGGCCTGGACAGCGACGCGGGCGGTCTCGGCGTCGCGGATTTCGCCGACGAGGATGACATCCGGGTCCTGCCGCAGAACGCTGCGCAGTAGGGCGGAGAATGAGTTGCCTTGCGCGTCGTTCACGGGGATTTGCGTGACGCCTTCGAGCTGGATTTCGACGGGGTCTTCAATGGTGACGACGTTCCGCTGGCTGATGTCGATGTCGCGGAGGATGGCGTAGAGCGTGGTGGTTTTGCCGGAACCCGTGGGGCCGCAGACCAGAATCATGCCGGCGTCCTGCTCGCTGGTTCGGCGGATAATCTCGCGGGCCTTGGCGGGAAGCTCCAGATCGTCGATGTGCAGTGGGGCGTTGGCGGTGTCGAGAACGCGGATGACGAGCTTCTGGCCGTGCATGGCGGGGGCGAAGCTGACGCGGTAATCCACGCGGCGCTCGATCAATTCCTTCTTGACGCGGGTGGGAACGCGGGCGCTGAAATGGCCCTCCTGCACGATGCCCCGCTGGGCAATGTCGATGTCGCTCACCACTTTCACCGCGGACAGGAGTTTTATCCCCAGTTCCTTGCTGAGGCGGACGACATCGAGCATCGTTCCATCCACGCGGATGCGGACCTGAACGTCGTCCATCCTCGGCTCGACGTGAATGTCGGTGGCGCGGCTGCGGAAACAGACCAGCATGACCAGACGCAGAATATTGATGGCCTCGCCGACGTCCTTTTTGGGATCGGCGGGATACGCGAGCTTGCCGCGGGCATTGATGAGGGCGATCTGGCGATCGGTGAAGGTTCGGTCGGTGAGGGCCTCGGCGCGTTCGCGGAGTTGGCGTTCATATTCGTTGGCGGAAACGATCGGCTCGGGGGAGGGTTCGGCTTCCTCGTCGGATTCGTCCTCGTCACCGACGAGATTGGCCAGTTCGGCCATGGCGGTGTCGGCCGCGGCCTTGGCGGAGGCGCCGCTCGCCGGCCGGACGGCGGGGACGACCAGCTTGATCTCGGTTTTACCGATGGTGAGAAGTCGCCGTTGACCATGATGGATTGGCGGACCGGCTTGCCGTTGAGCAGCGTGCCATTGCGGGATTCCAGATCGCGGAGATGAAATCCGTCGGGAGCGCTTCTCGATGACGCAGTGGAACCGGCTGGCCATCGGCTCATCGATGACGAGGAGATTGGTGAAGTTTCGTCCGATGGTCAACGGGCCGCCGTCGAGCGGAACTTGTCGCGGACCCTTCGTGTCGTTGATTTCCAAATAGGCGGTCTGCATCAAAACGAAACCTCGTGTGTCATGCCCCTGACCTGTAGGATTATATTACCGCAAGCGGCGAGGGGAAGGAAAAGCTAAAACCGAACGCAACCGAGTGCGCGATGCGCGATCGGTCTGCGATTAGCCCCCGGTGAATCACCGGGGGCTAAATGGGGGAATCGAGAAGTTCCACGCTATTGCGAATCTCTGGTTTCCGGCACAACTTTCCATTTCGGGCATTGGCCGAAGAACCGGCAGGGGTTGTTATAGAAAATCTCGGCGGCTGTCGCGCTCGGCTGTGGCCGCGGCGGCGGTATTCGAGCAGGGTGTCGATCAGCGTGTGCGGGCCGGATTCGCCCCAGTCGCTGGCGCTGTTGACGCAAATGTTTTCGGGGCCGAATTGTTCGAGGATGTCCACGCCGCGCTGGGGGGTGAGCTTGGTCTGCGGGTAAATCGTCAGGCCGGCCCAGAACCCGGCGTCGCGGGCCATGCGGATCGTGTGCTCCTCGCAATGATCGATCAGGACGCGCTGGGGCCGAATGCGGCGGTCGTTTTTCAAGATGTCGATGATGATGGCGCGTGCCCTTGTGCTTGTCCTGGAGGTGGGGCGTGTGGATCAGGATCAACTGGTCGTGATCGGCGGCCAGATCGACCTGCTCCTCGAAGATCGTGATCTCATTGGGGGTGTTCTTGTTGAGGCCGATTTCGCCGATGCCCAGAACGCGCGGGTGATCGAGCAGGGGCGGAATCAGGTTGATGACTTCGCGGGCAAGAGGGACGTTCTCGGCCTCCTTGGCGTTGATGCAGAGCCAGGAATAATGCTGATGCCGTAACGGGCGGCGCGGGCCGGCTCGACATCCGTGAGGTGACGGAAATAATCGGCGAAGCTGGAGGCCGAGCCGCGGTCAAAGCCGGCCCAGAATGCGGGCTCGCGAAACGGCAACGACGCCGCAGCGGGCCATGAATTGATAATCGTCGGTCGTCCGGCTGATGCAGTGAATGTGAGGGTCGATGAGTTTCATTTCTGGCGGTGCGGCGGCGGGGGAGTTTTATCCGAAAAGATCATCTGAATGCGCTCGGCTCGGTTGGGACCGGCTTCCAATAAGACGCCGAGGGCGGCGCGAAGTTGCACCAGGCGAGAATCGGACGCGATCGGCCCGGCGCGGTCGAGACGATCGAGATCGGCGGCGAGGGACAGGCATCGGCTGCGCAAGTCCAGAAGGGTTTGATCGAGCGTGTCTTTTAGTTCGGGCATGAAATAATTGTATCGAAGTCCGGTTTGAAATTGCATTTTTGGAAGATAAAATAGCGGCCGTACGATTGGGCCGTTGCCGAAGTACTCCGCGGCGGCGGCCATGTTCCCGGAAAGGCGTTTCCGGGAGAGGAAGCCCGGCGGCGGGCCAGTACAAGGGCGGATTGGATTGTCGAATTCATCCGCATGCTAAGGCCGATGTCCCAGGACGATGTTTCAGAAAACAATCGTTCCCGAATCGGCTGACAGTCGCCTTGGAAGAGCGTCCGCGACGGCTTGGCATAACCGATGAGCGCCGCAGGTTTGCGTGTGCTCTATCCGAACAGGAGGTGATCCGTGACCAATTCAGACTGTAGAACGTGGGCTGCTGGAAGCAGCTTTCGCGGGTGAGACTCCCGCGATACACGCGGCTGCTTGAAGCAGCTCACAGCAGTGCAAACTGCGGAGCCCCGGATGTACATCCGGGGCTTCTTTACTTTTGCAGATTCAGCCGCATCTCGGTATCGATGGGTATGAAGCCGGCTTTGACGTAAATCGAGCGGCCTTGCGGGTGAGTGTGCAGAGAGATCCTGTCGCAACGATTCTGCCGGGCTTGGTCGATCAGCATGCACACAAGCTTGGTGGCGACGCCGCGGCGACGCCAGGCGGGAATGGTATACATGTTCATGATGTATCCTTCGCGGCCCGTCGGATGGACCGATGATGGAGGGTGGTCGTGATACACCAGGCCGCTCGTGGCGATAATCAGGGACCTGACGACGGCTATGTACGCAAAAAATCCGCCCGCGGGGATTGCACTGGAAAAATATCCAAAGATGGCAGCGCGTGCCGCAGCGTCCGCCGGACCGGTGGAAACTTCAGCAAGGAACGCCAGACGCAACTCCGTCAGGTCGGCAACATCATCGACCGTAGCCGGTCGATAAATGATTTCGTCCATGGCGGTTCCTATGCCTTGGGCGGTTCCTTGGCTTTCAGCCAGGGCATCATTTTCCGCAGGCGGCGGCCGGTGACTTCGACGGGATGATTGTTGTCCTGCTCGTAGAGCCGCTTGAAGTTTTTCATGCCGGCTTCGTATTCGGCGCGCCATTCCTTGGCGAATTGGCCGCTGGTGATCTCGGCCAGGATTTTTTTCATCTCGGCTTTGACGGCTGGGCTGATCGATGCGCGGGCCGCGAGTAAGGTCGCCGTATTCGGCGGTGTTGCTGATGGAATATCGCATGTAATCCAGTCCGCCCTGGTAGATCAGATCGACGATCAGCTTCACTTCGTGAACGCATTCGAAGTAGGCCATCTCCGGCGGATAGCCGGCTTCGGTGAGGGTTTCGAAACCGGCCTTGATGAGGGCGGAAAGTCCGCCGCAGAGGACGGCCTGCTCGCCGAAGAGATCGGTTTCGCATTCGTCCTTGAAGGTGGTTTCGATGACGCCGCAGCGAGCGCCGCCGATGCCGCGTGCCCAGGCCAGGCCGATGTCGCGGGCTTTTCCGGACGGCGTTTTGATGGACGGCCAGCAGGCAGGGGACGCCGCCGCCGCGCTCGAATTCGCTGCGCACCAGATGGCCCGGTCCTTTGGGGGCGACCATCAGCACGTCCACGTCCTTGGGCGGAACGATGGTTTTGAAATGGATGTTGAAACCGTGCGTGGCGCCGAGAGCTTGGCCGGCCTTGAGGTGCGGGGCGATGCTCTTGGCGTAAACGCCCGGCTGAACTTCATCGGGAAGGGTGACGATGATGAGATCGGCCGCCTTGACGGCATCCTCGACGGTGAGCGGGATCGAAGCCGTGTTGAATGGCGAGCTTGCCGTTGGGACTGTCCTTGCGATTGGCGACGATGACTTTGATGCCGCTGTCGCGCAGGTTCAGACCGTGGGCGTGTCCCTGCGAGCCGAAGCCAAGAATGGCGACGGTTTTGCCACTGAGGGCATCGAGCGGAGCGTCATTTTCATAGACCATTTTAAGTGGTTGGGGCATTGCTCAAACCTTCCTTGATATCGAAATGCGGATCGTAATGACCCGTCGGAAAGGTGTCAAAAGAGGCAAGGGACCGGGGCGTGCGACGAAGCGTTGCCATTACGCGTCAATTAAGCACGCGACTGTTCCGCATAAATGCGAATCGTAAAACTTGTCCCTAGAACGTCTTGTGAATCTGGCAGTATACGGTCAATTCCCTTGCCAGCTGAAGAGGCAATCACTAAAATGATAACATCAAGTCAGCGGCTGTTTCGCGGATATTGATAGCGAACAGTGGCTGAAAGGGCATTTCTGGTTTCGTTGGTTCATTGGAGGGACGGCAGTGATTCGAGTTCACTTTCCTTTGCAGGACGGCAAGAGGCCAGAACTGGGATTGGTTGCGGCACTGCGTGTGGGAGGATTGACTGGGGCATTCGCGGGTCCGGGGCCGGAATACAGTAAATATGATAAGCTGAACGAAGAAGCGTCCAAGGCTTTCGAAGTTGTGGATTTGGACCATGCCGATGTGATGGTCTATCCATATCGGGCCACGTCGTGTGCGGCGACCCAAAGCGTCGCCAACGAGGCCCGGAGGCGGAAGATCGGCTGCATGTTCATCTCTTGGGGTGACGCGAACGAATCGGTGAGCGTGCCCTACGGCACGGTGTACCGGCACTCTCTTTTTGGGGATCGACGATTGAATTGCGAACAGGCAATGCCGGCTGAGGTGTCTGATCCGCAGGTGGAGGCGGGGATTCGGGTTTGGCCGCGCGAAAAACAGAAGATTCCGAGGATTGGCTTTTGTGGGTTTGTCAGCAATCCGGTGATGCGCACGGCGTATCGGCTGATGGGCCGACGGCGCAAGGTCGAAGGATTGGCGTTGCGAGCGCGGGCGCTGCGGACGTTGAAACGCACGAAGGACCTGGAAACGAATTTCATTTCGCGGCAAGCCTACTGGGCGGGAACCCGTAGCCGGTTTCATCACAACGTCCCGGGCGAATTTAAGCCTCGAGCGGCGTTCTGGGACAGCGTGCTGAACAACGACTACACTCTTTGCATTCGCGGGGCGGGAAACTTTTCGTACCGTTTTTACGAAGTGCTCGCCGCGGGCAGAATCCCGCTGTTCATCAACACCCGCTGCGTGCTTCCGTTTGAGGATGAAATCGACTGGCGTCAACACTGCGTATGGGTTGAGGAGGACCAGATCGACTCAGTGGGCGAAATCGTGAAGGAATTCCATTCCCGACTCTCTCAGGAGCAATTCACGACCCTGCAAATGGCCAATCGCCGACTGTGGGAAATCAAACTCGAGCCGCTGGGCTTCTACAAGAGAGCGTTGGCGCGAGAGGCTGCGCGTACGTCTGCGATGCCCGCGCGGGATGCGGAAGTCGCGCTTGCCGCCGGTTAGGGCGGGTCCATTTTTTATTCAACGGTTCAATCCTTGCCGTCGTCGATGAGCCTCGGCAGAGGGGCGAGGTCTGGTTCAATGAATTGCGTTTTGGCCAAGGGGTGCATGCGCCGCTCTGGGGAGTAGAAAAATCGCAAGACGTGCTTGGATGCCAATTGCGGGTGCATGTCGTAAAACTCGTCGGCGCTGTGCACTTGATGGGTTTGGGCGTAGGCCCGCATCATCGCGGCGATCAGATGCAGGAGGGCATGGTCGTCGTTTCGTTGTAACCCTCGAGCGGGCCATCGGGGCGATTGTTATGCGCGTTGTAACGCTTGATGGCGATGCGGATGCGATCCATCGCTTCGTCGAAGGAATACCGGGTCAGATAAGTGTACGCCACGCGAACGTGGGCGCGATGAGTCCATAGCTCAAACGGAAGCGTGCAGCTCTCGAACTGGCGGAGCAGCTCGGAGTCATCCATCTTTGAGCGCGCTTTTTTGCGGATTTGGGCGATGATGTGGGGGACTCATTGAGCAACATCAGCACCTCGGCGACGATGTTTTGCGGCTCGGCCATGCGGCCGGGGCCGACGTTGCGGCAGGCGAGCCAGCCGGCTCGGGGCCGATGAAGCGGTAGCCGAGGCCGTCAGCTTGGCGACGTTTTGCCGGGCGATGGGGTTTTCCCACATCCGGTGGTTCATGGCCGGGGCGAAAACCACCGGGCAGGCGGCGGCGCAGACCATCAGGCTGACCAGATCATCCGTCAGGCCGGCGGCGATCTTGGCGATCGTGTGATTCGTGGCCGGGGCGACGAGCATCAGGTCGGCTCGCTCGGTCAGGGAGATGTGCTGCGGATCGGAGCTGTCGGTGAGGTCGAAGATGCCGGTGCGCACCGGCCGGCCGGAGAGGGCCTGGAAGGTCAGGGGCGCGACGAATTTCTGGGCGTCGGGGGTCATCGCGACCGTGACGCCGGCGCCGAGCTGGACCAGTTGTGCTGACGACGTCGGCGACCTTGTAGGCGGCGATGCCGCCGCAGACGGCGACGATGATCTCGCGTCCCTTGAGGGTTCGAGGAATCATGCCCGGTTGCGGACATCACGCCGGCGTCATCCTCTTCTGGCGGCCGCAGGCCGCTGGCTTCGTAATCGATGGCGATCTTGTCCTGCAGGACTTCCTGGATGGCGACTTCCAGGTCGGTCATGTTGCCGCGCTCGACCAGCGGGCGGGCGCCGTCCATCAGTTCGAGCATGCGCTTCTGGATCAGCGCGGTCAGCTTGAAACGGCCGCCGACCTTGGCCACGATTTCGTCGCTCTTCAGTGCTTCAATCATAGATTAGATGCCTCCACTGCGTTTGTGTTTGATGATCTTGATGATTTCCTCGACGGCCCGGTTCAGATCGTCGTTGATGACCATGTAATCGAAAGCCCGGCTTCCCTTGGCCATGTGAATTTCGCGCTTGGCGGCGCGGAATCGTTTGGCGATTTCCTCGGCGCTGTCCCGGCCGCGGGCCTCAAGCCGATGCAAAAGTGTAGGCTCATCGGGCGGAAGAATGAAGATCGGCAAGGCATTGCGGATACTGATAACGGACCTGCAACGCCCCCTGCACGTCGATTTCCAGCAGAATATCCTTGCCCTCGGCCAGCAAATCCAGGGCGGGATGCTTGGGGGTTCCGTAATAATCGCCGTACACCTGGGCATATTCCAGGAATTCGTCGGCGTCGAGCCGGCGGAAAAACTCGTCCGTGGAGATGTGTTCGTATTTCTTGCCCTTTTCGTCGCCGTCGCGTGGGGGCGGGTGGTGGCGCTGACGATGTAGGTGACGGAATGCCTCTCGGCAAGCTGGCGCGAGATCGTGCTCTTGCCCACGCCCGACGGGCCGCACAGGATGATCAGAAGGCCGGAATGTTTCGTTGATTGGCCATGGGCATCGGGCGGATTCACTCGACGTTCTGCACCTGTTCCTTGAGCCGGTCGATCGCGCCCTTGATCTCGACGATGTGCCTGGCGATCGGCGCGATCGTTGGCCTTGCTGGCGATGGTGTTGGCCTCGCGGAGCATTTCCTGGGTGATGAAATCGAGCTTTCGGCCGGCGTGCTCGCCGGTCCGGCAGGCGTGCTCGAACGCCTCCAGATGGCTGGTCAGCCGCTGGATTTCCTCGCTGATGTCGGCCCGCTCGGCGAAGACGGCGACTTCCTTGAGCAGATCGTCCTGGTTGACCTGCAGCTCGGCCTTGCTCAGCAGCAGATTGACGCGCTGGGTCAGCTTGCGGTGATAATCCTCGATCACGCTGGGAGCGCGGCCCTGGATTTCGGCCAGTTGCGTCGCGATCAGCTTCGTGTGCTTGAGCAGATCGGCCAGGAGGGACTTGCCTTCGCGGCGCCGCATGGCGGCGAGCTTGGTCGATGGCGGTCGCGGTCAGCTGGCGGATGACCGTCGCCGTGGCGTGCGATCTCGTCGGTCTCGTCGCGCGGCTCCTGGCAGACGCCGGGAAGCTGCACCAGGCTGGCCAGGTCGATCTGGACAGCTTTCTCCAGGCCCTTGATCTGCTGGAGTTGCTGGAGATAGGCCGTCAGGGCGTGGGATGTTGATGTGATAGGCGGCCTCGGCGCTGTCGGTGCGCATCTTGAGGATGAAGGTGATCGATCCGCGGCCCAGGCCTTCGCGCAGGAGCGGTTTCGATTTCCGGCTCCAGGCCGCTGACGTTGTCGGGGAGCTTGATGACGGGTTTGAAGAAGCGGTTGTTGAGCGAGCGGATTTCGACGGAGTAATGGGTTCCGTCGCGCTCGGCAGTGGCGTCGCCAAATCCGGTCATGCTGACGATCATGCGTGACGTGCCCGTTTCAGGGTAAGAGTCACTTGGCCCGGCGCCGTGGGTGAAGCCGGCGATCCCTGGCCGGCGGGGACTTGCTGCGTTTGTTGGGTCGGCGTCGGGGCTGCTGCCGATGCTGGTCGGCGACCAGATTCAGAATGACGGCCAGGATGACGAACAGCGCGAAGACGATGCTGGTGGCCCAGGTGAGGACGTCGCCGGTCTTGGCGCCGAAGGCGGTGTTGCCGCCGCCGCCGCCGAAAGCGCCGGACAGTCCGCCGCCGCGGCCCTTCTGGATCAGTACCAGCAGGATCATGATCGACGCACAAGAACATGAACAGGGTCATCAAGATCAATATAAGAACGAACATGTGGTCTCCGAATCTGCGGCGTTCATTGATCGATCTTCATCAGTTCGCGGCGCGCCGGCGATGGCCAGGAATCCGTCGGCCTTCAGGGACGCGCCGCCGATCAGGCCGCCATCCACGTCCGGCTGCGACAGCAGGCCGCGGGCGTTCTCCGGCTTCATGCTGCCGCCGTATTGAATCCGCACGCTGATCCGCGAAATCCTTGTTCCAGCGCTTGGCGATGGCCTGGCGAATGTATGCGTGAACTTCCTGGGCCTGGGCATCGGTGGCGTTGCGGCCGGTGCCGATCGCCCAGACCGGCTCGTAGGCGATCACCAGCCGCTGCGGGATCCTGCATCGCGTCGGACAATTCATCCAGTTGGCGCCGGACGACGTCGAAGGTCTGCCCGGCGTCGCGCTGCTCGATTTTTTCGCCGACGCAATGGACCAGCGTCAATCCCGCCGGCGTAAATGGCGTGGGCCTTTTTGGCGACCAGGTCGGAATTTTCGCCCAGGACATGCCGGCGTTCGCTGTGGCCGGCCAGGGCGAATTTCACGCCCAGGTCTTTGAGCATTTCCACGGAAATTTCGCCGGTGAACGCGCCGTTCTTTTCGAAATAGGCATCCTGCGCGCCCAGCAGAACGGATGAGCCGGCGATCGCCTGGGCAACGGCGTCGAGATAAACGAACGGCGGAGCGACGCCGACCTGCACGCCCTGCGGCGCACCTTTGGCGACGGCCTTGGCCAGATCGACGGCCGCCGGCCTTGGCGGTGTTCATTTTCCAGTTGCCTGCGACGAATGGCGTCCGAGTCATGGAACGTCTGCTAATTACCGAAGACCGAATTCACGATACGAAAACAATGCTGTATGCCGGATCAGAATCTCATCTTCATTGATCAGTGGCTTCGTGACTTCGTATCGTTTGCACGCCTGGCAGTCGCCGGTTCGGCGAATTCCTTGTTGAAGATCGCGGCGATCTTTCGCAGTTGCTGCATCAATTCCCTGAACGTCTCGGGCAACAGGGCCTGCGGCCCGTCGCATTGGGCTTCGCTGGGGCAATAATGAACCTCGACGATCAGGCCGTGCGCGCCGGCGGCCATGCCCGCGGCGGCGATGGACGGAACGTAATCGCGCTTCCCGGCGGCGTGGCTGGGATCGACGATGATCGGCAGATGCGTCCAACTGCCGAAGCCACCGGAATGCTGGTGACATCCAGCGTATAGCGGACGCTGTCCTCGAACGTCTTGATGCCGCGCTCGCAGAGGATCGACGCCGCGGTTGCCCTGGCTCAGGACGTATTCGGCGGAGAGGAGCCAGTCCTTCACCGTGGCGGCCAAGCCGCGCTTGAGGAGGACGGGCTTGCTGCGTCTTGCCGACTTCGCGGAGGAGGTCGAAATTCTGCATGTTGCGGGCGCCGATCTGGAAGCAATCGACGTATTGTTCCATCTGCTCGACCTGCCGGGTGTCCATGACTTCGACGCAGATGGGCATGCCCAGTTCGTCGCCGCATTCGCGCATCCATCGCAGCGCGGATTCGCCGAGTCCCTGGAAGGAATAGGGGCTGGTGCGCGGCTTGTAGACGCCGCCGCGGAGAATGGTCGCGCCGCCGTCGCGGACTTCGCGGGCGATGCGGGTAGAGCATCTCCTGGTTTTCAACTGCGCAGGGCCCGGCGATGCACGCGGCGTGAGTGCCGCCGATTTTCACCTTCGGGACCGATCCCGCCGCCGATTTCGACGACGGAATCCTCCTCATGAAACTCGCGGCTGGCGAGTTTGTACGGCTTCATGATGGGGACGACTTTTTCAACGCCGTCGAGGGAGGCCAGATGATTCTGGTCGATCAGGCCCTCTTCGCCGACGGCCCCGATGACGGTGCGGAATCGGCCCTGGCTGAGATGCGGCCTGGCAGCCCATCCGTTGGATTTCGCCGACCACGCGGTCGATGGCCGCCTGGGGCGCGTGCGAATTCATGACGATGATCAAGGCAAATCTCCTCGATAACCGGCATTTTTGACGTACCGGCGGGAAAGGGAAGCATTTTAAGGGGAGAACGGGGGTTATACAATAGAGCGGGAAACGGGCAATATTCTCTATTCTCGAAAATTCGGCCCGAGGCCGGGCCGGTTAAACGCGGGCGATTATTCTACGCCGCGATCTGTGCCGGGCTGTATCCGCCGCGAGCGAGATAATCTTGCAGGACCTCATACACGGCGGGGCAGATGCCTCCGATGAGATTGCGCTGCAGAATGATCGAGACCTGCTCATCGGTCAGGTCCTGCCGATACGGTCGCTTGGCCGTCAGGGCTTCGTAAATGTCGGCGACGCAAAGGATGCGCGGAAACGCCGAGTTGATCGGCGCCGAGGCCGCGGTGGTATCCCTTGCCGTCGAGGCGTTCGTGATGCGAAGCGGCCAGGTCGGCCAAATCCTTGAAGCCGTCCACTCGCGAAAGGATTTGCTGGCTGTATAGCGCGTGCCGGCGCATCACGGTCAGTTCGTCGGCCGTGAGCTTGCCGGGCTTGTCCAGGATCAGGTTGGAAATGCCGAGCTTGCCGATATCGTGCAGAAGGGCGGCGCGGCGGATGTAGCGGACTTCCTGCGCGGAAAATCCCATCAACTCGGCGATGCCGGCGGAAATTCGGGCCACCCCCTCGGAATGGCGAAAAGTCCACGGGGATTTGGCGTCGATCACCTTGCTGAAGCCCTGGGCGATGCGGTCCAGTTGAGATTCATCGGCGATCAGCACGCGGTCTCCCGGCTCGAAGGTGGAGGTTGCGCCGGCGGGAGCGTCGCAGTGGAATCGCGTCCAGAATTCGCGGTCGCTGCTGATTTTCAGCAAGACGTTGACCAGTTCGGGATCGAACCAGGTCCCGCTGCGGTCGCGAGCCATGTCGCAGGCGACTTCCAGCCCGAACCCGCTGACGAAAACCTCGGCGGTCTGGGCGATGCTCAGGATGCGCGCCAGCAGCGGAATCTGCTGGCCAATCAGGCCGTCGGGGTGGCCGTGGCCGTCCCAATGTTCGTCGAGGTTGCGAATGGCGTCGGCGGTCAGATGGGGGAATTCCAGTTCGCGGGCGATGGTTGCGCCGCGCTCGCATCGCAATTCGATCAGCGACTTGGCCTCGCGCTGGCCGCCCCGGACGATCCGCGCAAAGTGCTGGATTTTGTCGATCGTCGATTTGCCCCGGGAGATGTTGCGAATGACGTATCCGAGTGATTTGAGGGTGCTGACCCAATTGACCGTTTTGGCTTCGCGCTTGGTGATCTGATCGTCGGAGCCGAAGAGATAACACATCCTGGCCGAGTTGTTGGAGCAGCCCAGATCCTTCAGAAGCAGCGCGTAGAACAGAGCGGAGGATTCGTCGGCGCCGAGACGGATTTCCTGGGCGATGCGCATGCCCAACATGCAAGTTCGGGCGGCATGGCCTTGCGGCTGGCCCTCGGTGATGTCCAGCGCGTACGACAGGGCGGAGATCACCTGCGACAGTTTGATCTCGACGACCGATCGCCCCGCGACTGCTGACATGAAACTCTCCCGCGACGGCAAAGGCTTATCCAAATGCCCTTGTAAAGTCCGTTACATACTGCCTATCGGTTGATTCCCATGCCCGGAAGATGAAGCGTCGATGGATCGCCCCCGCCGCACGGCTCTGGGAAACGGATTATCAGACCGTGCCTGATGAAAAAAGTTGCTCCAGAATAGGAGGTCCGTTGAGCGGGCGCGTCCGCGATTATCTTCATATCCAGACGCATGCTATCGGTGTGCGCGATGTAAGACATCTCACCATATCTCTTAGCGGGGCAAGGAAATAAGGCGAATGCTGGTAAAGGACTGGAAACGCCGACCCGATACATGGATCGATCCCTTCGCCAATGGGTCCGCGCAGTCAGATGAGTGGGAATGTACAACTTCTGGCGTTTCGACTGGACGAGCGGCGTTACGGATTACATCTGGCCCAGGTCCAGCGCGTCGTGCGAGCGGTTGACGCCACGCCCCTGCCGCGTGCGCCCCAGATCGTCTGGGGTGCGATCAATCTTCACGGAACGATCCTCCCGGTGCTGAACTTGCGCAAGCGGTTCGGCTTTGCCGAGCGCGAAATCGGGCCGGACGATCACTTCATCATCGCGCGGTCATCCCGGCGAAGCGTCGCGCTGGTGGTGGACAGCACCAGCGGCATCATCGAGTACCCGTCCAAGGACATCGTAGCGGCCAGCAAAATCCTGGGGCGGCTGGACCAGATCGAAGGCGTCGTCCGACTCGAAGACGACCTGCTTCTCATTCACGACCTGGACCGATTCCTGTCTCTCGACGAGGAGAGCGAACTGGAAGCGGCGGTAGGCGAAGCCTCCGCGGCGATGACGGGAGCGGCAAATCATGGAAGCTGACACGCCCGAAAACCTGCTGACGCGGATGAGCGAGTTTGTCGCCCAGACGATGGGATGGGATTTCCCGCCGTCGCGTCACGCGGATTTGCGCCGCGGCATCGCGGCGGCCGCCAAAGATCTTGGCTTCGATAGCGCGGCCGTCTGTGCGCAGCAGTGCTTGTCAGGGGCGCTGAGCAAGGCGGACCTCAATCGCCTGGCGAGCCATTTGACGGTCGGAGAGACGTATTTCTTTCGGGAAAGCAAAACGTTTGAGGCTCTTGCCAATGAGATCCTGCCCGCGCTGATCCGGTCGCGCCGCGGCGAAGGGCGGGAGCTGCGGATTTGGAGCGCCGGATGCTGCACGGGCGAGGAGCCGTATTCGATCGCGGTTCTGCTGCGGCAAATGCTGCTGGATTGGGAGCAGTGGAAGATCACGCTGCTGGCGACGGACATCAATCCGCGTTTTCTGCGCAAGGCCGAAGCGGGAGTGTTCGGACAATGGTCGTTCCGCGGCGCCCGGCGTGGCTGAAGGAGCAATACTTCCAGCCCGAGTCGGCGGGGCGATTCGAGATTCTGCCGGAAATCCGGCAAATGGTGCGATTCGTGCCGCTAAACCTTGCGGCGGAAAGTTACGCGCCGGTGCTCGGCGAATGCGGGGCGATGGACGTGATCTTCTGCCGCAACGTCCTGATGTATTTCCGATCCGCCCAGGCGGCGAAAGTGATCGAAAAACTGCATCAGGCGCAGGCCGAGCGGGGATGGCTTTTCGTCAGCTCCAGCGAACTGTCGCACAGCGTTTTCGCGCCATATTTCACGGTGAATCTGAATGGGGCGATTCTGTATCAGAAGGACAGCAAGCGGCCGCAGACCGCGGCGCGGGAAGCGGCGCCGGTCGTGTCCGAGCCGAGCGGGGAAATTCTGTTTCCGGATGTCGAGGTCCCACTCGTTCCGCAGCCTGATCCTGCTCCGGCGTATGAGGAGCCGGAGCCGGACAACGAATCGGCGGCGCTGAGCGTCGTGGCGCGGACGCTGGCCAATCAGGGGAACCTGGCGGAGGCGCTGGGATGCTGCGACCGATGGATCGCGGCCGACAAGCTGAACCCCGCCAGCCACTATCTGCGGTCGGTGGTGCTCCAGGAACAAGGGGCGATTCTGGAGGCGGTCCAATCCCTGCGGCGGGCGCTGTATCTGGAGCCGGATCACGTGCTGGCGCATTTTGCGCTGGGTAGCATCGCGCGCGGCCGCAATGATCTGCGCGAATCGCGCCGGCATCTGGCCAATGCGCTTCGGCTGCTGAAGACCTATCCGCCGCAGACCGTTCTGCCGGAATCGGAAGGCGTGACGGCCGGCCGGCTGGCCGAGATCATCGGTTCGTTGACGGAAACGGGGGTGGCGGCGTGAGCGAGCAAACGACGATGGCTGCGAAGGAGATTCTCAAATCACGCGCCCGCGCCTGGCGAAGCCCGCGCAACGTGATGAGGACGGCGCGGGCGAAGCGCTGAAGGTCGTCGAGTTTCGACTGGCGCAGGAACGCTACGCGGTCGAACAGAAATATGTGCGCGAGGCGTATGGGTTGAAGGAATTGACGCCGTTGCCCTGCACGCCGGGATTTCTGCTGGGAATCATCAACGTGCGGGGGCAAATCCTGCCGGTGATCGACGTGAAGAAATTCTTCGATCTGCCTGAGACGGGAATCACGGATCTGCACATGGTCGTCATCGTGCATGGAGAAACCGATGCGGGAGAGTCGATGGAACTGGGCATCCTGGCGGATGCGATTGTGGGCGTTCGGTCGATTCCGCTCGGCACCTGCCAGCCGTCGCTGCCGACGTTGACCGGCATCCGGGCCAAGTATCTGAAGGGCGTGACCAATCAGCATGTCGTGATCCTGGACGTGCCGAGCATTCTGAACGATCCAAAAACCACGATCAACGAGGAAGTCGAAGGGTAGCCACATGAGATGGACGGTTGGAACAAAGATCGGCGCGGGATTCGGCATGGCGCTGACGATCGTCGTCGTCATCGGGATCGCCTGTTACCAGAGCACGAGCAGACTCATGGACACGGCCGATTGGGTGACCCATACCCACAAAGTTCTGGAAGATCTCAGCGGAGTGATTCAATCGATGACCGACGCCGAAACCGGCCAGCGCGGCTATTTGCTTACCGGGAACGAGGATTACCTGCGACCTTACCAATCCGGCGTGGCGCAAATCGATCAGTATGTGACTGACGTAAAAAATCTGACGATTACCGAACCGCAGCAGCAGAGCCGGATCGAGTCCCTTAGGCCGCTCATTGCACAGAGGCTGGCGACGCTCAAGGAAGGGATCGGCGTTGAACGGGCCAAGGGCCCGGAAGCCGCCCGCCAATGGGTCATTACCGGCGAGGGCCGGACGGAAATGAACGACATCCGAACGATCATCGGCGAGATGAGGGACGAATCGCTGAGCCTGCTGAAAGTTCGGTCCGACGAAGCCCAGGCCAGCGCGCAGCAGTTGGTGCTGACCATTATCGCGGGGACGGTTTCGGCGCTGGTGATTCTGGCCATAGCCGGCTTGTTGATCACGCGGAACATTTCCCGGCCGCTCAAGGAAATCACCACCGTGGCGGAACGAATCGCCGCGGGGGATTTGAGCGTCCAGGTGTCCGCGGGCGGGCGGAGCGACGAAGTGGGCGTCATGACTCGGGCCTTCGCATCGATGATCAAGAACCTCCGGATGCTGACCAGCCAGGTCGCCGAGAGCGTGAATGTCCTGACGGCGTCGGCAAGCCAGATTTCGTCATCGACGACGCAACTGGCGACGAGCGCCACCGAAGCGGCGACGGCGGTGAGCGAAACGACGGCGACGGTGGAAGAGGTGCGGCAAACGGCGCAACTCGCGACCCAAAAAGCTAAATCGGTGTCGGAAGGAACGCAAAAGACGTTGCAAATCTCGCACACGGGAACCAAATCGACGGAGGAGACGATCGAAGGAATCAACGTGATCCGCCAGCAGATGGAATCGATCGGTGATTCGATGGTTCGCCTGAGCGAGCAGAGCCAGACGATCGGGCGGATCGTGGCGACGGTGGAGGATTTGGCGGCGCAGTCGAACCTGCTGGCGGTGAACGCGTCGATCGAGGCGGCCAAGGCGGGAGAGCAGGGGAAGGGCTTCGCGGTGGTGGCGCAGGAAGTGAAGAGTTTGGCGGAGCAGTCGCAGCAGGCGACGAACCAGGTTCGGAACATCCTGACGGATATCCGCAAGGCGACGAGCACGGCGGTGATGGCGACGGAGCAGGGGAGCAAGGCGGTGGAGGCGGGAGTGAAGCGATCGGGCCAGGCGGGCCAGTCGATCCAGATGCTGTCGAGCAGCGTGGTGGAGGCGGCGCAGGCGGCGACGCAGATCGCGGCGTCGAGCCAGCAGCAATTGGTGGGGATGGACCAGGTGGCGCAGGCGATGGAGAGCATCAAGGAGGCGAGCACGCAGAACGTGGCCAGCGCCAAGCAACTGGAGGCGGCGGCGCACAACCTGAAGGAACTGGGCCAGAAGCTGCAACAGACGGTCGCGAGATACAAACTAACCTCGAATTCTAATGCGGAGAATTAGCCATGAAATGGACAGTGGGAACGAAGATCGGAGCGGGATTCGCGGCGGCACTGGCGATCGTCGTTTTTATCGGCGGCGCCTCCTATCGCAGCACGGCCAAGCTCAACAGCACGGTGGATGCGGTGGGTCACAGCCACCAGGTCGTGGAAACCCTGGCCGGGTTGATTCAATCGCTGACGGATGCCGAAACCGGCCAGCGTGGCTACATCATCACCGGAAACGACACTTACCTGGCTCCGTACAATTCGGGCCTGGACCGCATCAATCAATTGGTGGGCCAGCTCAGGGACCTGACCAGGGACGACCCGCGGCAGCAGGAGGAGATGGACCGGCTCGAACCTTCGATTGGACAAAGATTGGCGATGCTGAAGGAAGGGGTCGATACCGAGAGGGCCAAGGGACCGGATGCCGGTCGCGAATGGATTCTGAGCGGCAGGGGACAGAAGGAAATGCAGGATGTCCGAAAGGTGGTCGCGGATATGGGGGATGAAGAGATGGGCTTGCTGAAGCAACGCTCCGAGGAGGCCAAGGCCAGTGCACAGAATTTGGTGATGACCATTGTTACGGGCACGGTTTCGGCGTTCGTGATCCTGTGCATCGCGGGCTTTTTCATCACGCGGAACATTTCCGGGCCGCTGAAGGAAATCACTTCCGTGGCGGAACGGATCGCCGGGGGAGACCTGAGCGTTCAAGCCTCCGTGAGCGAGCGGCGTGACGAAGTGGGCATGTTGGCGCAGACTTTCAACCGAATGGGGCATTCACTTCGGGACATGGCCGAAACGGCGGGAAAAATCGCCAGCGGCGATCTTCAGGTGAATGTCAAGCCGATCTCCGACAAGGACATGCTGGGCAACGCGTTTGCCCTGATGGTCGAGAACCTGCGCGAACTGATGAGTCAGGTCGCCGAGGGAGTGAACGTGCTGAGCACGTCGGCAAGCCAGATTTCGTCATCGACGACGCAACTGGCGACGAGCGCCACCGAAGCGGCGACGGCGGTGAGCGAAACGACGGCGACGGTGGAAGAGGTGCGGCAAACGGCGCAACTCGCGACCCAAAAAGCTAAATCGGTGTCGGAAGGAACGCAAAAGACGTTGCAAATCTCGCACACGGGAACCAAATCGACGGAGGAGACGATCGAAGGAATCAACGTGATCCGCCAGCAGATGGAATCGATCGGTGATTCGATGGTTCGCCTGAGCGAGCAGAGCCAGACGATCGGGCGGATCGTGGCGACGGTGGAGGATTTGGCGGCGCAGTCGAACCTGCTGGCGGTGAACGCGTCGATCGAGGCGGCCAAGGCGGGAGAGCAGGGGAAGGGCTTCGCGGTGGTGGCGCAGGAAGTGAAGAGTTTGGCGGAGCAGTCGCAGCAGGCGACGAACCAGGTTCGGAACATCCTGACGGATATCCGCAAGGCGACGAGCACGGCGGTGATGGCGACGGAGCAGGGGAGCAAGGCGGTGGAGGCGGGAGTGAAGCGATCGGGCCAGGCGGGCCAGTCGATCCAGATGCTGTCGAGCAGCGTGGTGGAGGCGGCGCAGGCGGCGACGCAGATCGCGGCGTCGAGCCAGCAGCAATTGGTGGGGATGGACCAGGTGGCGCAGGCGATGGAGAGCATCAAGGAGGCGAGCACGCAGAACGTGGCCAGCGCCAAGCAACTGGAGGCGGCGGCGCACAACCTGAAGGAACTGGGCCAGAAGCTGCAACAGACGGTCGCGAGATACAGGATTTGATATATGCCGGCACAGGATCAGGAATTCATCAAGAAGCTGCAGGCCACGTTCGCCACGGAGGCGCAGGAGCACCTTCAGTCGATTTCCAAGTTGCTATTGGAACTGGAGAAATCCGTATCTCCCGCGGCGGAAATTTCGGTGATTGAAAACATTTACCGGGAGGCCCACAGCCTCAAGGGCGCGTCGCGCGCGGTGGACCTGTCGAGCATCGAAAAGATTTGTCAGGCGATGGAGAGTGTGTTCGCGGCATGGAAGCGGCAATCGACCAGCCCGTCGCGGCGGGCGTTTGACGCGCTGCACAAGACGCTCGACGGGATCGGGGAACTGCTGGCTTCGTTCGCGAAAAAATCGGGGCGGCAGGAGGGGCCGTGGCTCGACGAACTGGTTCAGTCGCTCAACCGGCTTCAATTGGAGGAGCCGGAAGAACAGGCCTCAGAGAAGCCGGTCGAATTGCCGAAGCCGACGGCGGCGCAAAGCCCGCGCCAGGCGGCGGTGGAAAGGGTGCTTCAGCAGCCGGCCGTTCCCGAAACCGTGCGAATCTCCACGGCCAAGTTGGATTCAAGGCTGTTGCAGGCGGAGGACATGCTGGCGGTGAAGGCGATGGCCGCTTCGCGGGTTGGGCAGCTTCGCGAAATCACCGCGTCGTTCGAGCCGTGGTGGAAGGAATGGGACAAGATGGCCGCGGACCTCCGCGTCATTCGGCGGGAATCCGAGCAAAAGGAGAAACCCGAGGGATTGGCCGTCCGCCTCGGAGCGATGCTTCATTTCCTGGACTGGAATCTGGATTTTGTCCGCTCGATGGAAAACAAGATCAACACGCTGGTCGGACAGACGCAGCAGGACCGCATCGGCATCGGCAGGCGCGTGGACGATCTTCTGGAAGATTCCAAGAAGCTGCTGATGCTGCCATTCTCCACCATCACGGACATGTTTCCCAAGATCGTGCGGGACCTTTGTTCGGACCAGGGGAAAGAGGCGGAGCTGGTGATCCAGGGCGGCGACGTCGCCATGGATAAGCGGATTCTGGAGGAGATGAAAGACGCGCTGATTCACATTTTGCGGAACTGCGTGGATCACGGCGTGGAAAAGCCGCAAGAGCGGAAGCGGCTGAACAAACCAGCGCGGGCCACGATCTCGATGGCGGTTTGCCAGGTGAACGGCAAGATTGAAATCCGGGTCTCGGACGACGGGGCCGGCGTGGACGTGAACAGCGTGAAGAAATCGGCGGTCGGCCATGGCATCGTTTCACCCGGCGAAGTGCGGAACCTCAGCGATCACGAGGCGATGTCGCTGATATTTCATTCCGGCGTTTCGACCAGCCCGCTGATCACGGAAATTTCCGGGCGTGGCCTGGGAATGGCCATCGTGCGGACGAAGGCGGAGAAGTTGGGCGGGAAGGCGACGGTCGAGAGCGAACATCACGTGGGGACGACGTTGCGGATCACGCTTCCGCAAACACTGGCGACATTTCGGGGAATCGTCGTTTCGGCGGCGGGGCAGACGTTCGTGGCTCCGATGGCCAGTGTCGAGCGGGTGCTGCAAGTCAAGCCGGCGGAAATCAAAACGGTGGAGAACCGCGAGACGATCCTGGTGAACGGGCGGGCGGTGTCGCTGGCGCGGCTGGAGGCGGTGCTGGAACTTCCCGCGCGACCCGCCGCAGCCGAAGAATCGGCGGCGATCCCGGTCGTGGTGATGAGTTCATCGGAGCAACGCGTGGCGTTCGCGGTGGATGCGGTGATGCGCGAAGAGGAGGTATTGGTGAAGCCGCTGCACAAGCCGCTGGCGCGTCTGCGCAACATCTCGGGCGCGACGGTGCTGGGATCGGGCAAGGCGGTGGCGGTGCTGAACGTGGCCGACCTGATCAAATCCGCGCGGAAGCACGGCGTGGCGCCCGTCCCGGTGGTCGCTACGAAAGCGGAAGCGTCGGCGCCGTCGAAGAAAGTGCTGGTGGTCGAAGATTCCATCACCTCGCGCATGCTGCTGAAGGGCATTTTGGAAACGGCGAACTACCAGGTGCGGACGGCGGTGGACGGAATCGACGGGTTTACGGCACTGCGGGAGGAAAAGTTCGATCTGGTCGTGTCCGACGTGGAAATGCCGCGAATGAACGGGCTGGATTTGACCGCCAAGATCAGGGCGGACAAAGCGCTGGCGGACCTGCCGGTCGTGCTGGTGACGGCGCTGGAATCGCGGCAGGAGCGGGAGCGCGGCATCGACGTGGGGGCCAACGCCTACATCATCAAGAGCAGCTTCGACCAGAGCAACCTGCTCGAAGTCGTCCGCAGGTTTATTTGAGATGCACGGCAAAAAGATCAAAGTTTTGGTGGTGGAGGAATTGAGCGAAACGCGGTCGCTTTTGGTGGACATGTTGCTGACGGACGAGCGCATCGCGGTGATCGGGACGGCCAAAAATGGCCGGGAGGCCCTGGAATTTCTGAAGCGGGATTTTCCGGACGTGATCCTGATGGACATTGAAATGTCGGAAATGGACGGATTGGAGACGACACGGCAGATCATGGAGACGCGGCCGGTTCCAATCGTGATCTACGGGGACAAAGACGAGTTGTGCGGGCCGATGACGAGCTTCCGATTGATCGAATCCGGCGCGGTGGCGTGGATGGAGACGCCCACCCACAAGCAATGCCGGGACCTCGACGCGGCGGCGATGGAAATGCGGCAGACGGTGCGGCTGATGTCGGAGGTGAAAGTGGTGCGGCGCTGGCCGAACGGCCGGCGCAAGACGGCGACGGTTGGGCAGGCGGCGGCGGCCAAGCCGCGGCAACCGGCGCGGGCCGTGGAAATCGTGGGCATCGGCGCTTCGACCGGCGGCCCGTCGGTGGTGCAGAGCATCCTCACGGGTCTGCCCAAGGATTTTCCGGTGCCGGTGCTGGTGGTCCAGCATATTGCGCCGGGGTTTGTGTCTGGCCTGGTCGATTGGCTCAATCAGACGACCGGATTCAAGGTTGACCTGGGCGCCTATGGAGCGATGCCCGAAGCCGGGCATGTTTACGTCGCGCCCGATGATCGTCACATGGCCGTGGGTGGCGACGGGCGGATCATGTTGAGCAAGAGCGAGCCGGACGGCGGGATGCGTCCGTCGGTGGCGCATTTGTTCAGATCGCTGGCGGAGGTTTACGGCGCCGGCGCGGTGGGCGTGTTGCTGACGGGAATGGGCAAAGATGGCGCCCTGGAATTGAGCCAGATGAAGGACCGAGGCGCGCTGACGATCGCGCAGGACCGGGAGAGTTCGGTGGTTCACGGCATGGCGGGGGAAGCCATCGCGCTGGGAGCGGCATCGTGCGTTCTGCCGGCGGATCGGATCGCATCGGCACTTGTGGAAGCGGTCGCGCCGCAATGGCCGCTCAACGGAGATACCCATGAAGATAACGGACGGAATGATTAAGACACCGGTGGATATCCTGATGGCCGAGGACAGCCCGACGCAGGCCGAGCTGTTGCGGCATACGCTGGAGTGGCAGGGTTATAGGGTGCGGGTGGCGGTCAACGGCCGCGAGGCGCTGGAGAAGGCGCGATCACAGAAGCCGACCTTGATCATCAGCGACGTCATGATGCCGGAAATGGACGGCTACGAGCTTTGCCGGCAAATCAAGGCGGACGAGATGTTGAAAAATGTGCCGTTGATTCTGCTCACGACCTTGTCGGACCCGCAGGATGTGATCCGCGGATTGGAGTGCCGAGCCGACAATTTCATCATCAAGCCCTACGATGAGCGCAACCTGCTGGCTCGCGTCCAGTTCATGCTGCTCAACTCGGAAATCAGCGAAGTCAATCAGCCCGCCATCGGCGTGGAAGTCTATTTCAACGGCCAGAAGCATTTCATCACGGCCGACCGTCTGAACATTTTGAACCTGCTGTTATCGACGTACGAGACGGCGGTGCAGCGGAACCAGGAGCTGGCGCGGCGCGGGACGACCTGCACGCGGCCAATCGCGCCAAAAGCGATTTTCTGGCGAACATGAGTCACGAGATCCGCACGCCGATGACGGCGATCCTCGGCTACGCGGACATGCTGCTGGATGCCGACGCGTCGCCGGGGGAGCGCGCGGAACACGTGCGGGTGATCCGGCATCACGGGGAACATCTGCTGACGATTCTGAACGACATCCTGGATTTTTCGAAGATCGAGGCGGACAAGCTCTCGGTGGAAAATATCGAGGTCGATCCGCGGCAGATCGTGGGAGATGTGCTGTCGCTGATGCGGGTTCGAGCGGTGGAGAAGAAGCTGAAATTGTCCGTCACCTACGCCACGGCGATTCCGCGGGTGATCCTGAGCGATCCGACGCGATTGAGGCAAATCCTGATTAACCTGGTGGGCAATGCCATCAAGTTTACAGAAGCCGGCTCGGTGCAGTTGGTGCTGGGCCTGTTGAATGGGCCGGAGAACCAGCACAGGCTGGAAATCTCGGTGGTGGACACGGGAATCGGCATGAAGCCGGAACAGATCAAGCGGCTGTTTCAGCCGTTTCACCAGGCGGACAGTTCGACCACTCGGCGATTTGGCGGCACGGGCCTGGGACTGACGATCTGCAAACGGCTGGCGGGAATGCTGGGTGGCGACATCACCGTGCAAAGCCAGCCGGAACAAGGGAGTTGTTTCACGGTGACGATCGCCACGGGGGATCTGACTGGCGTGCCACTGCTAGAAGGGGAATACGAAGCGATCCGGCCGGAGGAAAAGGAAGAGCCGCCGCATCCAACGCGATTGAATGGACGATTGCTGCTGGCGGAGGATGGAGTTCATAACCAGCGCGCGATCACTTTCTACCTGAAAAAGGCGGGGGCGGAGGTCGCGGTGGCCACCAATGGGCGGATTGCCTGCGATATGGCGATGCAGGCCGTCGCCGAGGGCAGACCGTTTGACGTGATCCTGATGGACATGCAAATGCCCGAGATGGACGGGTACGCGGCGGCGACGTGGCTGCGGCAACAGGCGTACACGGGGCCGATCATCGCCTTGACCGCTCATGCCATGTCGCACGATCGCGATCGCTGCATCAAGGCGGGATGCTCGGACTATCTGTCCAAGCCGATCGACCGCAAGCAGTTGATCCTGACGGTGGCGTCGTATCTGAATCAACCGGCCGAGAGGAACTACCTCGACGATTCGCCGGATGAGGCGAATGTGCTGCGCAGCACGGCGGTGGATGATGCGGAGTTTGCCAGCAGATTTCTTCCGGGATTCATCGCCGATCTTCCGACGAGGGTGAGCCAGGTGGCTGCGCTGGTGGACCAGCACAACATGCAGGAGTTGGCGCAAGTGGCTCATCAACTCAAGGGAGCGGCGGGCGTGTATGGGTTCATGCCGGTGACCGAAGCGGCTGGACGGGTGGAAGCCGCCGCGATGGATGCCGAACCGCTGGAGTCCGTGGTTGCCGAGGTAAAGTCGCTGATCGATCTGATTCGCCGGGTGGAGGGGTATGAGCCGGCGAAGGAAAATGCCGCAAGCTGATCGGGACGGTTTGGCTATGGGTGTCAAACCAGCCATGGCGCGCATCATGCTGCACAGAGTTGAAGAGCTGCGCACGATGACGTTCCGCCACCTGACTTATCCGGAAGACGGCGCCAGGGATGCTGAAATGTCTCGGCGGCGCTGCAGGCGGTCGATGCGCAGGATTTCGATCTGCTGATATGCGACATCGGCTGGCCCGATGGGAGCGGGCTGCACCTGATGCGGCGGTTGGAAGCGGTGATTCAGCAGCACGTCAGGAGGGATTGGGCGGGTTCATGCGCAGCGGGGCGTCGGGAGACCCGCGGGATTGCTATCCCGCGGCTTTTATGACGTCGCGGCGAAGCGGGCGTCCTCGGTAGGGCAGACGATAATGGAAATCACGATTGGGCGTGCTTGCGCGACGATGCCATCGCATCGGCCACCGCGGGCCAGTTCACCACGTTCCACCATGCCTTGACATAATCGCCGCGGACGTTGTGGTATTTCAGGTAATAAGCGTGCTCCCAGACATCCAGGACCAACAACGGCGCGGCCCAAGGCGCAAGCTGCAAATCGTGCTGCTTGAGTTGTAGGATCATCAGCCGATCCCCCACGGGCTCGTGCGCGAGAATGGCCCAGCCACTGCCCTTCACGCCCGCGGCGACGCTGGCGAAGCGAGTGCGAAACTGGTCCACGGATCCAAAATTGTGGGTCAGCGCGTCCGCCAAGTCGCCCTGCGGCTCGCCGCCGGACTTGGGGGCCATCACGGACCAGAAAAGCGTGTGCAGCAAATGGCCGCCGGCGTTAAAGCTAAGGTCTTCCTCCAGTCCGCTCAGCAACGGCGGGCTCGGCGACTCGGCGGCGCTGTTCGGGCCCAGTTCTTTCAAGGCGTGGTTCAAACCGTTCACGTACGCCTGATGGTGCTTGTCATGGTGCAATCGCATCGTTTCGGCATCGATGTACGGCTCGAGCGCGTCGTAGCCGTAGGGCAACGGCGGAAGCTTGTACTGACCATTTTCGAACGCCGCCCCGAACGCCGCCAAGACGGGATCGGCCGGCGAATTCCCGCGGCCGCCTTGATCGTTGGTCTGCGCCAGCAGGTTGTCGTACGTGGCCAACGCGCCGGCAAGCGTCAGCACCGGAACCGATCGCATGAGCATGGCTCGACGACTCATTTCCTGCGGCATGTCATCACCTTCGGTTTGACCTGGCAGAGCGGCAGTTCGCCTTTATAGCACTTCCGCCAGATTCTGCGCAAATTCGAATCAATTTTTCAAGCGCGCGTCGCGAAGACCGTCGGGGCGGGATGAAGGGTTTGATCGGAAACGGCGGTGCGGAATCCGCGGCTTTCCAGTGCGGATCGGATGTCCCCCAGCACGTCGCCGGGGCCGGGGTGGGTTTCGACGATCAACTGGCGGATGAGCGGCCAATGTTCGTCGCGGATGCCGCGAACAACGTCGCGCTCGGCGCCTTCAACGTCGATCTTCAGAAGGTCGATGCGGTCGATGTGATTTTCATCGACGACCTGGGAAAGAGTCTTGAGGGGGCAGACGATCCGGCGTTTTTTGGCGTGGAATTTGACGACGCCGGCCGCCAGCCGGCGGCGGGCGAAGCCGGGGAGAGCGGCCAGCGCCCGGCGCAGCGGGGCATTGGGAATTTGCGCGAAGGTTTGAAGCATGAAGCCGAGTTCGCGCTGGCGGCTTTGCGGGGAATTATCGGCCGGGGAAGTTTCCGGAAACATCGTCGAGCGGGCGGTGACATTGCGCAGGAACGTGAACGCGGCCTCGCCGGCGTGGTCGGACAACCCGCAGCGAAACAGGCGCACGTCGTGGCCGTTGAGCGATGGGGCGTTCTGGCTCAAGGCGCTGAAGATCCGCGGGATCGGTTCGAAGCCGTACAGCGTGCAGCGCGTGCGACGGCGACTGAGGTAGAGCAGAAAGAGGCCAATGTTCGCCCCCACGTCCAGGATCACGTCGCCGTCATTGATCTCGATCAGGGGGCTTTCATAAGCGCTGGAGACGAAGATTTCCTTGTAACAGAAAAGCATCTCCATTCGGTTGATACAGTGGAACGGCGTTCCGTCGGGGAGTTTCGCCTGGATTGTCTTTCGGCCCATGAATATCACCGGTCGGGGCGATCCAGGTGTACATCGCCTCCGGCCCGTTCGTCAACTGAGGACGTGGGGCCATAACGCATTCCCCTTGCTAATGGCCGTGCTCATACCAAGGCTTCTTTTTGCTCAGCGGCTTGGCCGATTGCACCGCCGGCGCGGGGGGCGTCGTCGTTGTCGTCGTCGTCAAAAGCTCTTTCGTTGCGGATGTGCCGGTCGCGGTGGAGGTCGCCGGCGGCGGAGTCGCTGGGACCGTCGTCGCCGCGGCCAGCAACGTCACGCTCGGATCCGACGGAATCGATATCGATTCCCCGTAACGAACCGCGAAAGCTCCGAAATCGGCGCTGTCGATCACGCCGTCGCCGTTGTAATCCAGGTACCAATCGCTCGAATTCGTCTCTGTGCCGTAATCGATCGCCAAGACGCCGAAGTCGGCGCTGTCCACTTTGCCGTCGCCGTTGAAGTCGCCGTACAAGCGGAAGAACTCGTAGTCCTGATCGGCGGACATGTTCAGGTTCCCGGTGCCGCTCACGCCGCCGGCCGAGACGATCAGTTCGTACGCCCCATCCGGCAGCGAGTTGCCAACGTCGTCCGAACCCGTGAACGTCAGCACGTAGGTCGTGCCCGAGCCGCTGAGGGTGAAGCTCATCGGCGTGGGCGAGCCGCCGGTCTGCGACAGCAGGTTCAGCGTGATGGCGTTGTCCGCCAGCGTCACCGATTCGTTGAAGGTGACGGTGAGCGAATCGACCATCGAACGCTGGGCATTGCCGTCGTTGACCTGGAAGCTGGAGACGGTCGGGGCAACGTCGGCGCTCACCTGGGCGGTGTTGCTGGCCGAGCCGAGTGTGGCCATCACGGTGAACGTGCCGGGCGTCGAGCCCAGCGTCGCCAGGCCGGTGCCGTCGATGGAGTTGCCGTCGCTGGTGCCGGTGATGGACCAGGTAAATGTCGGGGAACTGATGGGATTGTTGAATTGATCGGTGGCCGTGGCCGAGAACTGCTGGGTGCCGCCGGTGGCGACGGTGGCGGAAGAGGGGCTCACGATCACGCCGGTGGGAGTTTGCTCGACGGTGACGTTCACGCTGCTGGTGACGGAATTATTGCTGGCATCGGAGATGGTGACGAGGAAGCTGTAGCTTCCCGCGCCGTAAAACGTGGCGGTCGTGTTGGCGGCGGCGTTGGTTCCGTTGACGCTGTAGGTGGGAGCGTTCACGCCGTTGGGCACGGAGGTGGCCGACCAGGTGTAATTCAGACCGGCGCCGGAGCCGTTTTCGGATCCGAGGGCGCTGAGGGCGGTGGTGGTTCCGGTGACGGGATTGGGATCGGCCGCGGCCGGATTGGTCACACTGGGACCATTGCTCACATTTAGATTAGAGAACGTGGCGCTGGTGAGTTGTGAATTGTAATTGGCGGTGGCGGCCAGCCCCACGTTGGCAGTGCTGGGCATGGCGGCGATGGCGATGGTCGAGCCGAGTTGCGTCCAGGTGACGCCATCAGAACTATAGTAGCCGCTGAAGTTGTTGCCGTTACGAACGATCTCGACGTATTCCGAACCGACCGGCACGCTGCCGAGGGAGACCGAGGAGACGCTGCCGCCGGTGGTCGTGCGATATTCGAATATCAGATCGTCGCCGGCGGTTTGGACCATCGCGACGAACGGGTCGTCATCGTCGGTACCGGCGCGGATCATGACGCCGGCCTCGGGCGTGCCGTTGCCGTCGTCGGCGTTGGTGAGGCTGAGAAGTTCAGCGGAGTCGGTCACGTCGCCGCTGATGGGCTCATAGGCGAAATTGAATTGATCGTGGGTCGTCGCGGTGATGGTTCCGGTGGCTGACGAGGCGCCCGGCACGACGAAGTAGGTGAACGTGGTCGAATTGACGATCCCGGCGACTTGGAACGTTCCATCAAAACCGGCGGGGCTGGCGCCCGCGATCGTCACCGTATCGCCAACGGTCAGGCCATTGGGCGCCGCGGTCACGGCGGTTACGTAGAACTGGCCAGTGGTCGGATCCGTGTAAGTCAGCGAGGTGATGGACATGGAATTTCCGGTAAGGCCCTCACCGCCGCCGTCGAGAATCCACTGGTTCACGGTCGTGCCGTTGGACAACGTGGTGGAACTCGTGGCCCAGCCGGGGTTGCCCGGGGTGTTGATGTCGGTATCGACCCAGTTGGCCGGCAGGCTGGTGGCGGGATTGCCCATGATAATTCCGCGGCCGTTGATGCCGATGTAAAGTCGGCCGAAGACGTTGGGGTCGGCCGCCATGGTTTGGATCAATCCGCCCCATTGTTCGCTGGTGTTGTTGAGTTGAGTCCAGGTCGATCCGCCATCGTCGGAACGGTAAATGCCCAAGAAATTGCTGATGGTGCCGAAGACGTAGATGGCGGGGACGGTCTGGCCCGGAGCGGGGCGACCCAGGGCAATCACGCTATCGGTCGATGTCAGGCTGGAAGAAACCTGCGAGAAGCTGTCGCCGAAATTCGAGGAATGAAAAAGCCCCGAGGAGTTGGCGATCCAGAGATCGCCGGTAACAAAGGGATTGACCACCATGTCGCCGCCGCTGGGGGCGCTGCTGGTTTCCAATGTAAACGAGACGCCGCCGTTGCTGCTGAAGTAAACGTCGCTGCCGACGTGATAATAGAAATCGTCGGCATTGAGGCGGTCGGCGATGATCTGGCCATTGGCGGCCATTCCGCCGCTGGATGCGATCCAGGTCGTTCCGTCGTTGGTCGTGTAATACGGCGCGAGTCCCGATTGGGCCCAAACGATGGTTGAGCCGTTGGCCGAGACGGCCACCGTGTCGGTGCCGTAGGAGTCGCCGGTGCCGGGGCTGGTAGCGAAATACTGGAATGTCGCGCCGTCGTTGGTGGAATAGACGCCGTAATACGTTCCGCTGCTGGAGTCCGGGCTGCCGACGATTGCGATAACGTTGTCGGCATCGTCGACGTTATTGGCGCTTCCGAAGGGTGCTGCATCGCCCTGGGCGGGAGATGAGGTGAGCGTGGTGTGGGCGAATCCGAAAATATCGCCCATGGCATAAAGAGCGGAACCCCCGCCGCTCCGGACGCGACCCCACCGACGGCGGTGAATTCGATGCCGTCGTCCGGGAAATACCAACTATTCGGCGCAGTTAACTGGGTGTTGGTACCGCCGTTGCTGACGTTGTTGGTGGCCCAGATTCCCTGGCCGGTGCCGTACATGAGCTGGTTGGAATTGAACGGATTGATGGCCACGGCCGCGGCCCAGTTGCTGATGCCGTCGCCGGAACCCCCCGCATAGGGAGCGGAGGACGCGTTGCGCGTGGTGTTGAATCCGCCGTATCCATAGTTGTCTTGAACGGCGTAGTCGTAGATTTCCGTCCACGTTGGCGTGGCGGCGTTGGCGTCGGTCGTGCGCCAGATCCGATCGGGACCGGAATAATAATCGAATGAGGTGACGACAATCGTGTTGGGATTTTCGGGATCGGCGGTGATGCCGTCGTAGCCGAAAACTCCATCGGTGGCCACGGGGGAGATATTGGCCCAGGCGCCGGTGCTGGGCTGATATCGATAAACGCCGCCGTTAGTAATACTGCCGTTTGGAGCTTCGGCGTTGGCGTAACCTAGGTAGAGATATCCGTTGGAAAGCACGGCGTGGCCGGGAAGGTACTTGGTCGGCCCGGTGCTTCCGCCGGGGATCGTGACCTGCGACCAGCTCGTGCCTCCGTTGGTCGTCTCGTAAAGATTGGTGCCGCTGCTGGTGGAGTCGATGCCGACGTAGATGGTCTGGCTGGGACTGTCGGCCGTGCCGCTGGTGGGATCGAACAGGACGAACGTGGTGCTGGTCGGGCTGAACACGCTGGTGCTGATGCGCGTGAACGAATGGCCCGCGTTGGTGCTCTCCCACAATCCGGCGCTATTGGAGCCCAGCAGAACGATGTTGCTGTCGTTGGGATCGACCTGGATCTGTTCTCCGTCGCCGCGGCCGTTGGAGTTGCCGCCGACGTAGAAGCTCAAGTTGGTTTGTCCCCAGGTCTGGCCGCCGTTGGTGGAATAGAAGACCGCCCCGTTGGTTCCCGAGTATTCGCCGACATCGGCGTAGATGTTGTTGGAGTTTTCCGGATCGATGGCGAAGCTCAGCACCCCGATTTCCTGCTGTTGGGTGCCGTTGCCGGAGGTGCTGGTGTTGTTGCCCACGAAATCGAGAAGCTGGGTCCAGCTTTGGCCATCGTTTGTGGTTTTATATAGTCCACCGATGTCCGTGCGGGCATAAATGACGTTTGCGTTGTTCGGGTCGTAGAAGATGCCGTCGACGAAACCTCCCGCGCCGATGGCGACGTTTTGCCAAGTGTAGGTGGAAGCGCTCAAAAGGAGTCGTTGCTCCAACATCTCGACGGAACTGCCTTGGCGATTTCTTCGATTCTTCGACCGTTGAACAGAAGGATTTCCGCATCGACCCCTGCTCCGCTTGGCACCCATTGAGGCCTCCGCAATTTGGCCGCACAAAACGGCGAGACTAAAGAACAAATGCCGCTCGTCCCCAACATAGAATAACGCGCATTTTCCTCACAGCAAGCGTTTTCCATATGGATAGCGCGAGATGCCCGCAGCGCAGCTTCACAAGTCTAAAGAAGGGGTCGGCGGGGCCCTTCGATGGGTCCAATGCCGGGGAACGGGTTTGGTGGCGAATGAGCGCGAGCTATAATGTTGGACCGCAGGATCGCCATCCCGCGGCTTTCTGGACGTTTTCATCTATGAAATGGAGAAATGTATGAATCGTAAATCAATTGCTCTGCTGAGCGTGGCCATGGGATTGGGATTGGCTGGCTGTGGGACCGCCGGCAATATGTCGGGGATGAAGATGGATTCACCCGCGCCGGCGGCGCAAGCCGCGGAGCCGACGACCCGGCCGTTCGAGGTCGAGGATTTGCGGAACACCGTCTGCCCCGTCAGCGGCGACAAGGTGGAGGATTCAAAGTTGGTCGAAGTCTATGACGGCAAGGCGTATCACCTCTGTTGTCCGGATTGCCATAAGGCGTTCGAGAAGGACCCCGCGAAATACGCCGCGGCGGTGGCGGCCGATCCGGCGAAATACGGGATCAAATAAACTGCGCAGTGAGCGGAAGATTGCGGGTTGCAAGAAGCAAGTTCGGGGATAAAGGAGGGGTTATGAAACGGGCCACAGGCGCCTGCGGGGTGCTGTTGTTGTGCACATCGGTGGTGGTAAGCGCCGGGGCGGCGCATCAACCTACGACATTGCCGGCTTTGACTGCCGCGGGGGTCTATGACGATGCATTCCACATCCTGTCCACCGGCGATGAGAAGGACGTAGAAGCGGCACTTGCGCAAGCTACTCAGGTATTCCCGAATGATGCGAGGCTGGCGTTTTTCGCCGCCGCCTGTGTTCGGAGCCGCTTCGAGATCGCCCGCGCCGTGCCGCTCTTTCAAAAGGCGGCCGATCTGGACGGCAATGGAATCTGGGCGCAGGCGGCACATTCGATCATTGGCATGGACATGGATTTGGGCGACAAGCAGCAGCAATTCAAATCGCTTGATGAATTATCGCAAGCCAGTCCTAAGGAGCCGTTGTTGCTGTGGATGGTTGCCGTGCAGTGCCGCGCAGAAAAAAAACGAATTGGGAGCGCAAAGGTTCGCGACGCTGCTGACAATGATGGATCCCGGACCGGCGATTATTCACCAGACCTATGCGAATATTTTAGACGAACTGAATCGTTGGCAGGAATCGCTGCCGCAACGGGAACTGGCGGTTAAATTGCAGCCGGCAAGCTGGACCTATCAGGGGTTGGCGAACACGCTGAGCCATCTGAAACGGTGGAAGGAAGCCGACGCGGCTTACAAGTGCGCAACGGCGCTGAATCCGCTGGACACCTTGATTTGGCGGAACTGGGCATGGAGCAAACGCGAGCGAGGCGATCAGGCCGGCGCCCAGACCGAAATGGATATTGAGCGTTTGGCGGCGGCGGCGCCAGGGATATCCTGGCCCGGCAGACGCGCCTGAACCAGCGCGTCCTGCCGCGACCCGTCAGCGAGGAGGCCACGGAGTTATACAATTCTCTGATCGACGCCTGGCGCGGGGGCGACCAATCTAAGACCGAGGCCGCGCTTTTGAGCGGCGCTGAGCAATTTCCAAACGATGCGCGTTTTCCGTTTTTCCTGGGCGTCTGCTTCCTCGCCCAAAACAAATCTGCGCCGGCCGACAGATCTTTCCGACGCGCCGTCGCCGTCGATCCCGATGGAATTTACGGCTATGCGGCCGACCTCGCGGCGACTTTCGTCAACCCGTTTGAATCCAGGCAGAATTTCGCGGCGACCGAGCGGTTGCTCACCCGCCGTCCCGACGATCCGGGGCTGTTGTGGATCGCGGCGATGGAAGCGACTCGTGTCCATCAACCCGTGCTCGGTTGTTCGTACTACGCGAAGTTGGCGCCAACCCTGGATGCCGGTCCGGCCATCGTCTATATCCAATATGCCGATTGTCTGGAAAGCCTGAAGCGTTTCGACGAAGCGTTGCCGCGATGGCAGGCGGCCGTCAAGCTGGATCCATCCGCGGATAATTTTCAGCGGTTGGGCATCTCATTCAGCCGCTTGGGGAAATGGGACGACGCGGATGCGGCTTATCAGAAAAGCACATCGCTGGACCGGGAGAATCCGAGCCGCTGGGACCAGTGGGCGTTGAGCAAGCAGCAACGCGGCGACACCCCCGGCGCGGCGCAGCTCCGGCACCAAGCGGACAGCTTGCGTAAGCGGGCAACGCGCCCCTCCACTCAGCCCTGAATTCGGGTATTTCCAGCCGGGGTTCATTACTCAGATTTCCGATTTTCTTTGGCGTGTTGACTGCGGGGCGTCCATAATTCCTGATGATGACGGCAAGCGATCGCGAATTGCTCGAGGATTTCGTGCGTCGAAAATCGGACGCGGCGTTCGGACTGATCGTGGGGAGATATTCCAACCTCGTCTTTGCGGCCGCCAAAAGACAAGTCCGCGACGCCAATCTCGCCGAGGACGTCACGCAGGCGACGTTCCTGGTGCTGGCAAGGAAAGCTTCTTTGGTGCGGGGCGGCTCGTTGGCCGCGTGGCTGCTGACGACCACTCGCTACTGCGCGAAGGATGCGATCAAGAAGCAGACGCGCCGATCCCATTTTGAGCGGGAGGCAGCGATGGCCAAATCCGAAGTGTCCCAGATGGGCGAATCGGCCGATCCCCGGATCGCGGTTTGGCTCGACGAGGCGATGACGCGCTTGCGGCCGCGGGAATGCACGGCGGTAGCGCTGCGGTATTTGCAGGACCGGCCGATGGATGACGTGGCCGCCGCCATCGGCGTCAGCCCCAACGCCGCCCAGAAAATCGTGGCGCGGGCGCTCGTGAAGCTGCGAAAGATCCTCAGCAACAAGGGAATCGTTCTCCCATCCACGGCCGTGCTGGCGACGGCACTGCTGCACGAATCGGCCCAGGCGGTGCCGGCGGGGCTGCTGATCTCTTTATCCTCCTCAACGGCGGCCAGTTTTTCAATCGCGAAAGGAGTTTGCCAAGTGATGTTCTGGACGAAAATCAAAATCGCCGCGGCGATCGTCGCGGCCACGACCCTGTTGGCGGGGACGGGATCGGTGCTGCTGATTCGGGCCATGGCGGATGGGGCCGGCGGGGTTTCGGATTCGCCGCCTCCGCCCCCGCCGCCGCCTTCGGCGGCAGCCGAGCCGGCGTCGGTGGCGCCGTTCGATAGTCCATTCCTGGAATTGGTGGGGTGCCGCATCAAGCAATCGGGTTCGGTGAAATTGCCCGCGGAGACAGATCGGACGACGAACATCAATTGGGTCGAGCAGCAATATCCGCAAGTGCAATGGAGCCTTGATCCGGCACTGGCCCAGAAGGTGAACGGATACACGATTACGGTCACGCCAGCGAACGATCCGACGGGCGTGCAGACGCTTGCGGCGGACAAGTCGGCCGACGTGCAGCCGCTGGTCGAGCAACTCGAGCGGCCGGGCGAATATAACGTCAACGTCAGCGCGGTAGGGGCGGATTCACGGGCCGTTGCATCGGCCGCCGTTCACGTGGTGGTGAAACCGTTGATGTTCACGCAGATCGCGATCAGCGATCTTCAGCCGGACGGCGCGATTCGGTTTACCACGGTCATGCAGGGATTGAATCTCGGCGGTACGCCGGCGAGGGAATTCCGCTTTATCAATTCCGATTTTGTCCACGTGGAAACGATGACCGACGATCAGGGCAAGCCGATCCGATTTACCTCCACGCATCGCGGCAACCACTACCAATATCGGTGCGTGTACAACAGGCCGGTGGAGCCCGGCGATGCCGAGATGGGCTCCTCCAGCGGCACGGAAACCGGCCTGGTCAGAAAGATCGGCGGCGGAGTATTTCTTTACCAGATGAACCAGATGCCCGGCGTGAACATGCCGGTGCGGCGAATTGAATTGCTCCGCCTGCCGGCCGATGCGACGCTGATCTACGCGTCGGCGAATCTCACCACCCGGATCGTGGACGGACGAAGGCAGATGTTCCTGGACACGCTGATCCCGCCCGGCGGGAGCAATTTGGTCTCGTTCCGGTATCGGCTGGCCAATGCGAATTAGGCGGCTTATTCGGCGAGGCGCTGCGCCGGCGTTGGGCACGGCGTTGTCCGGCCAATTCGCCGCGGGTGACGCGGTGCGTCCCGGAGGGATCGGTTTCGGGCGGCGGGCCTCCATCGGCGTTGACGATGTCGTCGGCGTTCAGTTGCCGTAGCGGCTGCTTGTTCAGCACCGCGTCGTCGATACGGTCACGCACGGTGGATGGAATGGTTTTTTCATGCACCAGGCGTCCGGTTATGGATTCAACTTCGGGCCGGGCCCGCTCATAAGTCCGCGCGGGATCGGGGAGTTCGGCCTCGGAAAATGGCAGCTTTCTTTTGGGCATATCAACTCCTGAGCGACTCAATAATCATACGTCTGTTTGGAGGGGCGGGTGAAGGGAAAAATGTGGATGACGCACGACTCCGCTAACTGATTTTTGCCGCAGGAACGGGGTCGGCTGCGTGGAGGTCGTTGAGGAAGTCGATCAGCATGCGCAATCGGCCGTGATCGCGGCGGTTGAAGCGAAACACCAGACGCGACAGGTTGGCCAGGGCTGGCTCGTCGTGTTCGACGTTCAGGGCGGCGCTGGTGCGGTATGTGCCGCCGTCGAGAAGGTCGCTGAAGCGGACCTGAATCTCGGCCAGCTCGGCGTTAGTGGGCGGCGTGATTGAGGCGGAGAATCACTTCGTCGCGCGTGTAACGGATGCTGTGATAATTGCTGTAGAAGCGGCGGATTTCGTGAATGGCTTGGTCGATGTCGTCGGTGATTTTGTAGAGTCGCAGATCGGCTTCGCCGACCAAATTGCGGGCGACGAGCTGGTTCTGGACGTAAGCTTGCCACTTTTTCCAGTAATCGCCGCCGGGGCTATCGACGAAGACGATGGGCATGGGCGACGGATTTACCGGTCTGGATGAGAGTCAGGACCTCGAATCCTTCGTCCATGGTTCCGAATCCGCCGGGGAAGAGGGCGATGGCATGGCTGGAGCGGACGAACATCAGCTTGCGGGTGAAGAAATACTTGAAGTTGATGAGCTTTGTGTCGTTGGCGATGATCGGGTTGGTCTTCTGCTCGAAGGGCAGCCGGATAGCCAGGCCGAAGCTGGGTTCAGGTCCCGCGCCGCCATGGCCGGCGGCCATGATGCCGCCGCCGGCGCCGGTGATGACCATCCATCCGGCGGCGGCCATTTTTTTGGCGAATTCGGCGGCCTAGCGATAGTCGGCATGACTTTCCAGAGTTCGGGCGCTGCCGAAGATGCTGACTTTTCGCACGTCGCGGTATGGAGCGAAGATTTTCAGGGCGTATCGAAGCTCCTTGAAGGATTTGTTGATTAGCTTGATGTCGCCGCGGTTGGTCTGGTCGCGCAGGAGCTTCATGGCGTTGTCGATGATCTCGCCGACCATGTCGCCGTCGTGGATGTTGCGCAATTGCGTGATGAGCCGTTGGGCGAGATCGTGAACGCCGGCGAAATCGGCCCGGCTGACGATGCTCGGCGGCTCAGCCGTCTCCTGCGATTGTTCGGAATCATCGCCGCGATTTCTCTGCTTCATTGCTGATGCCTCGCCCAGTCACCCGCCGGAAGTGACGGATTAGCCATTATGTCGTCCGCTGAGTCTAGAGTACAGCGCGGCTCGGGAAATCGCTTCCGGTAACGTCATTGGCCTATACTTTCCGATCTTTGTAGCGGATATCGGGGCAATCTTGGTGAAAGGATGTGGTACGACGATGCGTCGGTGTCAGGAGGATTTGGAGCCGGCTGACGGATTAGTCGGCGCCCGCCCGCGAGGATTTCAACGCCCATGCGGGCGGGGGAGAGCGGCGCAACGTCGATGGCCGTGGATATGGTTCCGCCGTCGCCGGTGCAGATCGTGGCGGCTGCCAAGATCGGGCCGAGGATGGATCGGCGGTGGGTGACGGCCGCGCTCATGATGGTCATGGTCCTGGCGTCGATGGAGCAGACCGTCACCAGCACCGCCATGCCCACCATCATCGGATCGCTGCACGGGCTGGAGCATTATTCCTGGGTGGCATCCATTTATCTGCTGGCCTGCACCGTCAGCATGCCGCTGTACGGCCGGCTCGCCGATGCGCTGGGGCGCAAGCGGGTGATCCTTTTCGCCATTGCGCTGTTCGCGCTCGAGTTCGATGTTGGCATCGACCGCGCGAACGCATGCCGCAATTGATCGTCTATCGCGGACTTCAGGGACTGGGGGCCGGCGGGATCATGCCGGTGGTGCTGACGATCCTCGGCGACATCTTCACGCTCGAAGAGCGCGCGCAAATCCAGGGTTTGTTCAGCGCGGTGTGGGGCACCGCTGCCCTGGCCGGACCGGCGCTGGGATGGTTTCTGATCGCCACGCTGGGCTGGAGATCGATTTTCTTCGTGAATCTGCCCTTCGGCCTGCTCGGCATGATCGTGCTGATGCGATATTACCACGACCAGGAAAAACCGCGCCGTGTATCTGGATCTGGCCGGGGATCGTTTCACTGGCGGTGGCGTGCATGGCGCTGCTCACGCTGTTGTCGCGCCTGGGGCCGGGCGGATGGTCATCGCATCTGTCGGCAATCCTCGCGGCCGTGGCCGTGGCGTCGGTCATTTTTTTCATGGTCAGCGAACGCGACTCGGCCAATCCGGTCATGCCCGTCGATCTGCTGATGAACCGTTCGATCGGGCCGTCGCTGCTGGGAAGTTTTCTGCTGGGCATCGGATTTCTGAGCCTCGACACGTTCGTGCCGCTGTACGTGCAGGGCGTTCGCGGCGGCGGGGCGGGCGCCGCGGCCTGGGTGGTTACCCCGGTCATGCTCACCTGGGCGTTCTCCGGCATCGTCGCCGCTCCGCTGGTCGTCCGATGGGGATTCCGAAATACTTCCATGCTCGGATCGGTCCTGATCGTCATCGGTTTCAGTGGACTGCTGGTATGCACGGCCTGGGCGTATCGAAACACGTCCTGGCCGCGGTGCTGGCCGCTGACCGGGCTCGGATTCGGCCCGGCATCGATGAGTTTTCTGCTTTCGGCCCAGAATGCCGTCAGTTGGCAGCGCCGCGGCATCGTGACCAGCAGCGTTCAGTTCTTCCGCACCATCGGCGGATCGATGGGCATCGGCATCCTGGGCGCGGTCTTCAACATCATCACCCAGCCGAAGCTTCGCGGCCTGGAATCCTCCGGCGTCACTCCGGCCGCTCTTCTCGATCCCCACGCCGCGCGGCTTGCTTCCCGCGTCAGATTCTGCACTCCGCCGGCTGGATGATCGACGGCGGATTGCATTGGGTCTTCATTGGAATGCTCGGCGTGGCGATCCTGCAATTGATCGTCTCGCGCTGGATGCCGCGGCATCGAGTCGATCACGTCCCCAGCAAAGCGGAGATGGCCGAGGCGATGGTGGGGTGAAGATCGATAAGGTCCATCGCCCGCGGACGGCTCGCCGGAGCTTGTCCCCGCGGGCCAATTTGTCAGGTATTTACGCTGCGGCTATTCTTAAACGATCCATCTTGCGAAATGGAGCCGAGTATGACGGGCAGTGCGATGGCGGTGGTGCTGGGTTGTGCGTTGGCCGTGCTGGCCGGGCCGAAGACGGAGGCTCAGGACCTCGCTCCGACTCCGCCCATGGGGTGGAACAGTTGGAATACGTTTCAGACCCGCATCGACGAAGACCTTATCAAATCAACCGCCGACGCCATGATCGCCAACGGCATGCGCGATGCGGGATACGTTTACGTCAACCTGGACGATGGATGGTCGGCCAAGGAGCGCGACGCCGACGGCAATCTCGTCGGCGATCCGCAGCGGTTTCCCGACGGCATGAAAGCGTTGGGCGATTATCTTCACGCCCGCGGGCTTCAAATTCGGAATCTACAACTGCGCCGGCACGGAAACTTGCGCGGGATATCCCGGAGCCCGCGGCCACGAATTTCAGGATGCCAAAACCTACGCTTCGTGGGGCGTGGATTATCTGAAGTTCGACTGGTGTCACAGCGAGGGCCTGGTCGCGCCAGAGGCGTACAAGAAAATGCACGAGGCGCTTGTGGCATCCGGACGGCCGATCGTCTTCAGCATCTGCGAATGGGGCAATAGCAAGCCCTGGACCTGGGGCAAGGGCATCGGCCAGCTTTGGCGCACCACCGGCGACATCGCTCCATGCTGGGATTGCAAGACGCAGTGGTCGCAAGGGTGGAAGCTGATCCTTGATGAGCAGGTTCCGCTCGCATCGTACGCCGGGCCGGGACACTGGAACGACCCCGATATGCTGGAAGTCGGCAACGAGGGCCTGACCTTTGCCGAATCGCGGGCGCATTTCAGCCTCTGGTGCGTCCTGGCCGCACCCCTGATCGCCGGCAACGACGTGCGCAACATGACGAAGGAGACCCAGGACATTCTGACCAATCGCGAAGTGATCGCCTTGGATCAGGATCCGCTCGGCAAGGAGGGGACGCGCTTCCGGGCCGATGCCGGCGAAGAAATCTGGATTAAAGAATTGTCCGGCGGACAATGGGCCGTCTGCGTGCTGAATCCCACCACGGCGTCGGAGCACATCAAGCTGGATTGGAAAGACCTGACATTCCTGGCCGGCCGGAAATATCTCGTTCGCGATCTCTGGGCGGGACAGGACCTCGGCGACACAAACACCAGCTTCAGCGGCGAAATTGCCTCGCATGATGTGGCGCTGTTTCGCCTCACCCCGGCAAAATGAGTGACGGCCGGCTGTGTTTCCTCGCCTGAGTTGAGCGACAAAACGCGAAATCTTTTCAGAGCCTGCCGCGACATATTCCGCGTTTTTGATAGCGCCAAGGCCGACGGCGTTACTGTTACTGGTGATATTCGGTGACACCGCTCATGGCCGGGTCTGGGATGTCGAGGGTTCCCAGCGGGATCACGAGGACGACAGATGGCCGACGCGATGGTCCATGAGCACCTCATCTACTCATGCTGGCAGAAGGTGAAAGAATTGGACGTGTTTTGGAGGGGAAAAATCTGATGAAGAAAGATTTTTTTCGGGCCGTCAGTTCGGTCGCAAGGGGACGTGGAACGCCCCGCTTATTCCTCTCCGCATTCTCCCGTCGCCTCGGTTCAGGACGTGGTAGACTACGTCTGGGATGATTTGCCGAAGGGGCCGAGCCATGGAGCGGAATAGAGCCGCGGCGAGAGAAGCGGTCAATATGGGAAGTGACCCCTTTATGGCCACGCTTGTGACGGAGAATGGGACTGGCCCTTTCGAGCAGTTGGATAGGCCCGCGAGAATCACGCGACACAATCGTCGCGCTTCGCGGAAGCTCTGAATAGAAGGCTCGACCGATCGACCCGATCCAAACGCGAAAAATCCCCTTGACACGGCTCGGCTCATAGAAGTTACAGGGACGATGGGGGAAGGACTGTTAAAAGGGTGAAGGAGCCGCGTTCTCGGTTGCGCTCGGGATCCTCGCTGGACGCTCGAAGACAAGCACACCGTGACCGCATCCGACGTGTACGGAGCAACCACGCGGTGCGGGCCTGACTTGAACTGCTGCGCGATGACCTCAATGCCGCTGGCCGGCGTGTTCGACTCATCCGATTGCAATCGCGCCGTGGCGAACGCCTTGACCGTCCGCAGCTTCAAGCCCTCGCGCAGGCATTCCACCGACTCGGCGACACCCTCATCGGTCATGACGTGAATGTTCCGCCCATTGTGGGACAAGACCTGCGGCACGCGGACCTCATCGGAAGGCGTGAGGAACACCACGAACGGCCGGCAGATGCGCGTCAGCTTCAGCGCTTGGCCGCCACCAGCAATGCCATCTGCGTCACCGTCTCCAGGCCGAGGATCGAGCCTCTGCCCACCTCCGGGCCGAAGATCGATTCGGCTGCCGGCGGATAAACCCGCCACGCATCGAGCCGCTCATCCAGCACGCGCGAGAACTTCTCCTGGTTCTTCCGTGTGTCGGCCACC
Organism: uncultured Phycisphaerales bacterium; assembly: GCA_963771925.1. Lineage (GTDB taxonomy): Bacteria > Planctomycetota > Phycisphaerae > Tepidisphaerales > Tepidisphaeraceae > PALSA-1353. The sequence goes on along the minus strand of CAVYVE010000002.1, from coordinate 71,281 downwards.
ACGTACATCGAGCGGGACTGCGCGATGGGTGTAATGAACGTGTGGATGTAGTCGCCGTAGAACCGGCCCGTCTTGGAGTAGTAAAGCCGCGAGAACCGCGCCAGTTCATCGTTGAACGGCAACACGCGCAGCACGCCGCCCAGGCGGCCGGCAAGCTGCGGGCCGGTCAATCGCTTCTCCTTGAATGCCGCCACGTCGCCGGCGTGCTCGCTCTGGAACTTTTGGCTCATCATCCCGCGCAACATCGCCCACCCCAGATACAGGCCCATGTGCGTGTGCGCCGCCTCGCGCGGCAGATCGGGCAAAAAGCCCTTGTTGGGCGCAATGCCCTTCGCCGCCAGGTGACGCGGCGCATCGTCGATCAGGTGATCCTCAGCGGATTCAGTAAGTGGCTTGTCAGTCAAAAGAGTATCCCGCAAAAAACAGTTCATCCGGCTTGCCGTTCTTGTACGCGACGATAAAGATCGCCTCTCCCCGGTCGATCTTCTCGAAGAAGTCCATATTCGATTCGATCATCTCGTGCGTCGGCTGATTCGTCTCATACAGGTCTTCCAGCGACTCATCGTCCAGGGGAGCGGCAACACCAATCTGAATCATGTCGCCGATGCCTTCAATGTCCAGAATCGAGCGGGTCCCGTCCATGTCGGACGCATCGCGCGTGCTCGATGGAGAGGTGCTGAGCGCCCGGTGCATCGGCAGCCGGATCAATCGGGAAGTCGATATGGGGGATCACTGGGTTGTAGCGCCCGGCCTCGAACTCCCGCCGCCGCAGCTTGGCCAGCGCTGATTCGACATCCTCCTCATACCGCGTGAAGTACCACCAGGGAGAAGCGCCCATGATCGCTCCTTCAAGCCAGCGGGACCGTTTGATCGCTGGCAAACACCGGCTCGCCCTTGTCCGCCGCCAGGTCCGTCAGCACCAGGGGACGCTTCTGGTTCATGCCCCAGTTCAATACCGCCAAATAGAGCGTGTTGAGTGTTTCCTGGCCAGAGCCGGTCGCGTCCAGTTCAAAGCCGGCGCATTTATCCAACCAGCGGAGTGCGGGTGAGATCGACTTCAAGCCCGACTCGCCGAACACGCCTACAGAGCCAATCTCCGTGAACCACTGCCGCAGCACACCCGCCAGTTCTTCAGCCAACGCCGCCGTGAATTTGCGGCGAAGCCGGATCAGCACCCGCACATGGGCAAGGTCGTATTCGTCCTCCGTGGCGTCTTTGCCGATGCCGGGATACATTAACGTCCCCAATTCATGTTCCCCCATCCAACCACACGAACCTGGGTAAAGGAGGCTATAGTAATAAGGCCTTACATCTGACTGTCCCCAAAACGCTGCGAGTGGGCGGAAGCATGAACCCGCGTAAGCACCGGGCAGATTGTAATGAATAAATTGCGCTACCCATTGCCGTTCCTGATGCATACGCCCTCTAATTTCAATTTCATGAGTCCGCCAAAGAACATCACCATCTTCTGTCAATAGCGATCCGTCCGGATAGAACCGGATCGGCGGCTGCGGCATAGGAAAATTCTGTGTCCTAAGCCATTCCACCAATGAAGCGGTGATAATTACGTTTAGTTGATGGTGTATCGCCGACATTATATGACACCAAGGGACGCAAAGAGCACCGCGCCGAACACATCTCCTATCAATTCTCCAACAGCCGCGCCCCCTGCTACTATTCCCTCCGCGGCTAGCCCGGTTGCAGCGGAAACGGCTCCAATCTCACCCGCCAGTTGTGCAACGGCCGCTATACCAGCCACCGCCGCGCCTGCCAGTTCGGCGGCGTCATCGATGCTGACAACATCATAGAATATTGCACCAGGCGCAACTGGCGTAGTTATCCCATGTCACCAATTCACTGCCCGGTGGTAGCAAAGGACTTGTGAACGTCGGCCACTCCGTGAGTCCGGGAATCCACGTCGTGCCCAGGCTCCAGCTAACTTTTGGCACTGAAACATTAAGCGCAGTCATGTATTTACCCAAGGCACCGCCGATAGCCGCAGCCATTGCCGGCCCATTTAAAGCTTCTGTCAGGCTCAAAGATTTTAATTCATACAAATCGCCCGTTCCTAGTTTTCCACCTATTGGGATCCCGTTAACTTCGACAAAATCGGGTCGCAAAATGTTAAGCGATCCTGGACTGCCCCAAAATCTTGCGATGCTCCGTATTTGGCGATTTCCAAATCGCTGAGTTGTGCCCACTATCGCAGTCCCCACAGGTAATCTCGGCCCCGGTGTTCCACCAATACCGCTAACGACCGGTGTAAATGATTCAAATGCCCTTGCAAGGAAGCTATGCACCGCCGTCCCGAATAGCAGGTTAGTAATCGCCCCCATGCCAGTCGGATCGTCCATGTTGGACGCATCGTCATCCGCGTAGATGTACGGATTCGCGCCCAGTACATCACCCGGATCGTGCGTCATCGGGTCATACTCATCGAACTCGCCGGTCTCCGGGTTGTAAATCCTCGCCCGCAACTGGTACTGGCCCAGCGCCACGTCCAACTGCTGCTGGTCGTACAGGTAGACTGTCGGCGGCGGACTGGAAGGCGTATAGGTGACGCCCAGCAGGTTCCCTTCGGCATCATAATTAAACGTTGCCGTCACCACGCCCGAGGAGTTGACCAGCGCCCGCGTTGAGCCTTGCCCATCCGTCAGGAAGTAGCTGACGTTGCCGCTGCTGTCGGCCTGCCCAATGATGTCCAGGCCGAGGATATAGCTCATGCTCGGCGCGGCCGTCGGCGAGCTCTTGGACTCGATCACCTGGTCATAACCGGTCGGGTTATTGTCATCATACAGGTAATAGGTGGACGTGCCGTTGACCGTCTCCTCAACCCGGTCGCCGTTGTCATCGTACACGTCGCTGGAAGTGACGCCGTTGACCGTGGCGCCGACCATCTCGTTCTGCACGTTGTATGTGTAGCTGGCGACAACCGTGCCGTTGTTGGTCGCGCTGATCAGCGAGCCGTTGGCGTCATAGGCGTATGTCGTAGTACCCGTCTGGCTGTCGGTCTGGCTGGTTAGCTGGTCGTCGCCGTTGTAGCTGTACGTCGTGGAGTCTGTCGTACCCCCGGCGACGTGCGACATCGATACCCTGTTTCCATCGAGATCGTATGAGATTGTGTCCGTGTAGGGAGTGACGGAAGCCGTGCCGGCGTCGATCTTCAACTGCTCCTGCGTCAATCGGCCGAGGTTGTCATATTGCCAGTCGTATTCGATGGTGGCCGACAGAGTTCCGCTGGTGTAATCATTTTCGACGTCACTTTCCTTCAGCCCATTGTCGTAGTACATGTACGTCTGCTCAAACAGCGGCGTAGTCCCGTTCTCCGTGACCGTTTCGGTCAGCATCCGGTTCTCATCGTCGTACGTGTACGCGGTCGTCATGCCGTTGGGGTCCGACTCGCTGAGCAGGTTCCCCGCTGCGTCATACGTGTAATTCGTCGTCAGGGGCGTGGAAAGCGTCGTGCCGTTGGCCTCCTTCACCGTCACGCTCGTGAGTTGGCCCTGCGAATCGTAACCGTAGAAGGTTTCCGTGTCATTGGTACAGGTCTCGATGTGATTGCCCGTGGCCGGATCGAAGACATAGTTGATCGTCCCCTCCGGGGTGACCGCCTGGGTCTCGTCCCCGAAAGCGTCGTAGCTGTACGTCGTCGTGCCCGAGGCGTCGGTCACCTGGTACTGCTGGCCGAGCGGCGTGTAGGTATACGTGACCGTCTCCGTCGCCTTGGCGAATATCTCCGCGACGAGCTTGAAGCACGTGGTTGGACACAGGTGCAATTCGCCAAAATCATCGGACGGCCCCTACAGACGGTGAACGGCATCATCAACGGAAAGACCGCGATCACGGCGCAGACCGCGAAGGAAATCGCTACCGCCTTTGGAACCAGCGCGGAACTGTGGATGAATTTGCAGGGGTCTTATGACCTGTTCCGCGAACCGGACGCGGACCCAGCCATCCATGAGCGGGCCGAACAAGCGGCATGAGACGCGACAAGTAAGCGGCGATAGCCGGATTGTTCGCCCCGAAATGCCCAGCCTTTTCCGCGACTTGCGCTGGTGCTGCGTTTCGCTGGTAAATCAATACAATCAATGATGCGTTGCGACAGGCCGCACAGCGAGCTGTGGGGGTAGCGGCAGTCGGTCTATTAAGGAAAACATTGGGAATGAGCCAGTTCAACATTGACCAGGCGATGCAGAGCGGTTTCCGCCATCAGCAGGCGGGAAAATTGGCCGAAGCGGAGCAGTTGTATCGGCAAGTGCTGGCGCGAAAGGCAAATCACGCAGACGCACTGCATTTGCTGGGACTGCTGGCGGCACAGACGGGCCGGTTGGAGATGGCCGTCAAGTTGATCCGGCAGGCGATTGCCGTCGATCCATCGAAAGCGGGCTACCATTGCAACCTCGGCAGAATGTTGACGGATCAGAGGAAACTGGATGAAGCCGTCGCCGCCTGCCGTGAAGCCCTGCGGCTCAAACCGGAATTTCCCGAGGCCTACAACAACCTGGGCATCATCCTGAAGGATCAGGGGAAGCTCGACGACGCGGTTGCCGCCTACCGGGCGGCGCTTCGGATCCGGCCGAATTTTCCCGAAATCTGCAACAACCTGGGCAACGCCCTGAAGGAGCAGGGCAAGTTCGATGAAGCGATCGCCGCGTACCGGGAGGCGCTGCGTCTGAAGCCGGATTATGCGATGGCTTATAACAACCTGGGCAATGCGCTCAGCGGCAAGAAGGAGCTTGACCAAGCGGTCGCCGCTTACGGCGAAGCACTGCGTCTGCGGCCCGAATTTCCCGAGGCCTACAACAATTTAGGCAATACGCTGAAGGACCAGAGGAAACTGGACGAAGCGATCAAGGCGTACCAGCAAGTGCTTCGGCTCTGGCCGGATTATCCGGAGGCCTACGTCAATCTTGGTCAGACTTTTTTGACCCAGAATCGAGTGGACGACGCCATCGCCGTGTTTTCGAAGGTGATCGCATTCAAGCCGGAGTTCGCCTCGGCGCACTACAGTTTGGGCAACGCATTGAGCAAAAAGGGGCGGTTCGACGAGGCACTGGCGGCATACCATCGCGCCGCCGAACTGAAGCCGGATATGGCATCGGCCCACAACGGCATCGGCAACATGCTGCGGCAAACCGACCATTTGGGCGAGGCCATCGCCGCCTATTCGACGGCAATCCGGCTCAAGCCGGACTTTGCCAACGCCCATTTTAATATGGGTCAGGCATTTCGCAGCGCCGGCCGCCTTGAGGAGTGCTGTCCGCCTACCGTCATGCCCTCAGCCCCGATGCGAATGACGTTGAAGTCCATGCGAAAATCGCCGCGGTTCTGGGCGAGTTGCGGCGGTTCGACGAGGCGCTGGCCTCTCATGCCCGTTTGGCGGCACTGGCGCCCGATGCCGCGATCACCTACGAGGTGTTGGGCGAGATCATGCTGCACCGACACGATGCGCCGGCGGCTGTCGACCAGTTTCGCCGCGCCGTCGCCATCGATCCCAATCTCGACACTTCTTGGAAAGGTCTAGGTTCGGCTTTACAGTCGCAGGGAAAGTTCGACGAAGCCGCGAAATGTTTTCGGCGCGTGTTGGAGCTTTGTCCGGACTCGGCCATCGGTCTTGTCTATAGACATCTGTTCGACACGGGCAAGATTGCCGCCGAGCAGTCCGACGTTGACCGGCTCACGGCTTCGCTCAATGCGCCGAATGTTCCCGCCATCAGCCGTCTTGCCGCGGGCTTTGCACTTGGAAAACTGCTGGACGAAGTCGGCCGTTTCGACGACGCGTTCGCGCGCTACGCCGAGGCCAATTCCCTTGTGAAACAGCAGCAAGCGGCCGTCGGGGAGCGGTATGACCCGGAGATGATTCATCGACAGGTCGAGCAGATGATTGATACGTTCATGCCCGAATTCTTCCAGCAACGGAGGGATTGGGGCGAACCTTCGGATGTGCCGGTGTTCATCGTTGGAATGCCGCGTTCCGGCACGACGCTTGTGCATCAGATCGCGGCCAGTCATCCCCAGGTCCACGGCGCGGGCGAACTGAGCGAGATTGGCAACATCGTCAGAATCCTGGGCGGAACGGATGTGAAATCCGCTGCCCTGGCATGGACTCGCGACGCGATAAAAAGGGAGGCTGATCGGTACCTCCAGCACTTGCGATCGATGAACGGCGCTGCGCTGCGCATCGTCGACAAGTTGCCGAGCAACATCCATCGGCTCGGCCTGATTTCCCTGCTTTATCCCTCGCGCGCGTGATCTTCTGTCGCCGCGAGGCGCGTGACAACTGTCTTTCCTGCTTTTTTCAGTGGTTCTCCGTCGGCAATACCTTCGCGTATGACCTGGCTCATTGCGGCCACGAATACCTGGCGACGCAGCACATCATGGCTTATTGGCGGCGGGTCCTGCCGCTGCCGATGCTCGAAGTGCAATACGAGGACATGGTGACTGATTTGCAAGGCCAGAGCCGGCGACTGATGGACTTTCTCGGTCTGCCGTGGGACCCGGCCTGCCTGGAGTTCCATCGCACCGATGCAACGGTCCTGACCGCCAGTTCCTGGCAAGTTCGTCAACCGATCTATCAGAGTTCGGTGGCTCGCTGGCGTCACTACGAGCGCCATCTCGGCCCACTCATGGAAGTCCTGCAATCGGAAAAACCGGACGGCCCCAAGTAGATTGAGGGTAAATTGCGACTGTGAACACGGATGAAATTTTACAAGCGGCGATGCGGCGCCATCAATCCGGCGAGTTGGTCGCCGCGGAGAGAATCTATCGCGAAATTCTCCAGGATCAGCCGAATCATCCCCTCGCCATGCAAATGCTGGGCGTCGTGACGGGCCAGCAGGGCCATGACGACACGGCAATCGATCTGATCCGCCGGTCCATCGAGATCGACCCCAGATATCCGGGCGCTTACCGAAATCTCGCCCCGTTGTTGGCGCAAAATCGCCGGTTCGACGAGGCGATCGCGGCGTATAGGAAATATCTCGAGTTCCGGCCGGCCGCCGCCGAAATCCACCGCGACCTCGGCCATGCGCTGGCGGCCAGCGGACGAATCGAGGAAGCCGCCGCTTCATTCTCCGAGGCGGTCCTGCTCAGACCGGATTTTGCCGAAGCCTATGGGGATCTTGGACAAGCTTTTTTGGTCCAGAACCGGCTGGAAGACGCGATCGGCGTCTTTATGAAGGCAATCGCGCTCAAGCCGGAGTTCGCCTGGTTGCACAACAGCTTTGGCGAAGCACTGAGCAAAACGGGCCGCCCCCACGAGGCGCTGGCGGCGTTCCGCCGGGCCGTGGAACTCAAGCCGGATCTCGCCGCGGCCCACGCCGCTATCGGCAATGTCCTCTGGCAAGCCGGCCGATTGGACGAGGCCATCGCCGCCTATTCGACGGCAGTCCGGCTCCAGCCTAACTTTGCGCTTGCCTTCATTAATTTGGGTCGGGCATATCGCAGCGCCAACCGGTATGAGGAGGCGCTGGCAGCGTTCCGTCATGCCGAGCAATTCAATCCGGACGACGCCGACATGCATGCAAATACCGCCGTGGTGCTGGCTGAAATGGGGCGATTCGACGAAGCCCTGGCCGCTCATGCCCGCTTGGCGGCGCTCGAGCCCGACGATGCGATCACGTACGAGACGCGGGGAGAGATTTTCATGCTTCAAAAGGACGTGGCGGCGGCGGTCGATCAATTTCGCCGCGCCGCGGCCCTCGATCCCAACCTCGACAGCGCCTTGAATCGACTCGGCCTGGCTCTGCAGGCCCAGGGAAAATTCGACGAAGCCGCCAAATGCTTTCGACATATCCTGGAGCTTTGTCCAAACGCCGACGTTGGTCTTGTTTATGGAAACCTGTTCAATACGGGCAGAATATGCGCCGAGCAGAAAGACATTGAGCGGCTCACGGCCGCGATTGACGATCCAAACATGAGCGCCTTCAACCGCGTCGGCGCGGGCTTTGCGCTTGCGAAGATGCTGGAAGAAGCGGGCCGTTTCGACGAGGCGTTCGCACGCTGCGCCCAGGCCAATTCACTGGACCAGCAGTTTCAGACGTCCGCGGGGCAGCGGTACGAACCCGAGATCGTTCGCCGGCATATCGACGAGATGATCGAGTTCTTCACGCCGGAGTTTTTTCAGCAACGGCGCGAGTGGGGCGAGCGTTCGGATCTTCCCGTGTTCATCGTCGGAATGCCTCGCTCGGGCACGACGCTCGTGCACCAGATTGCCGCCAGCCATTCGCAGGTCCACGGAGCGGGGGAGTTGAACGTCTTCGCCGAACTGGTCAAAAACCGCGGAGGAACGGACCTGAAATCCGCCTCGCTTGCGTGGGGGCGTGCCGCGATAAAAAGGGAGGCCGATCGGCATCTTCAATACCTCCGATCCCTCAGCGGCACGGCCTTGCGCATCGTCGACAAGATGCCGAATAACATCCATCGGCTCGACCTGATCTTCCAGCTTTACCCAGCGGCCCGCGTGATCTTCTGTCGCCGGGAGGCGCGCGACAACTGTCTCTCCTGCTATTTTCAGCGGTTCTCCGCGGGCAATCTCTTCTCGTGCGATCTGGCCCACTGCGGCCACGAATTTCTGGTGACGGAGCGCCTGACGGCCCATTGGCTGGGGGTGCTGCCGATGCGGATGCTGGAAGTGCAATACGAAGACCTTGTGGCGGATTTGGAAGGCCAGAGCCGGCGACTGATCGACTTTCTCGGATTGCCGTGGGACCCCGCTTGCCTGGATTTCCATCGCGCCGAGACGACGGTCCTGACCGCCAGCGCCTGGCAAGTTCGTCAACCGATCTATCAGAGTTCGGTGGGCCGCTGGCATCACTATGAGCGCCATCTTGGCCCCCTGTTAGAAGTGCTGAATCGGGGCCGTGGCGGTTCCGCCGGCCCAGCGCGGCCAGAGCAGTCCGATTAAAATCGCCGCCGCCGGCGCCGCGTGCATCAGCAATCGATCCGTCGTCACCGCCAGGAGTTCGTTGATGTTCCAGCTTCTCACCACCATCAGAGGCGGAAGATACGCCAGCAAATGCAGCGCCAGCAAAATGCCGATCACGGCCGCCGCCGGATTTGCAAACCTTCGCCGCTGCAGGATGGCCAGGCCCGCCGTAATCAGCCAGAATAATCCCCAGTCCTGCCAGTTGAGCATCTCCCGCCCCATCGCCGTCAAGATGGCCGGCAATCGGCCAACATTCGACACGATTCCGTGGACGTTCAGATTTCCCGCGTAATTCTCATCCGTTCGCGGCAATCCCCACGAATAAAGCACCCACGGCAAATAGATCGCCGCGACGATGATCGCCAGCAGACCTGCCGCCGTGATGGCGCCGCCGCGAAGCGCGGGATTTCATCGCCGCCAGAACAAGCACGTTGATCGCCGCCAGCGCCAGGCCCTCGTTTTTCGTCCAGGCCATCCACACGCTGAACAGTGCGCACAGCACCACATATCCCCAGTATCCCGTTTCCCGCCAGCGCAACAGGCACAGAAGGCTGCACGCATAAAACGCGGTGAGGGCCATTTCCGCCGTGCCCGAGCCGCCGTAGCGGCACATCGGCTGCAGACATGCCAGCAGCGCCGTCGCAGTCAGCGCCGCGGCCGTTCCATTGAATCTTCGAACCGCCGCGAACGTCACCGCGCACATCCCCGGGAACAACAGCAGCGCGACCGATTTTCCGAAATCGTGCAGCCGGCCCGTCATCGCGTGCGCCCGGCCGACATCATCGGCGCCAGCAGTGGATACCGCAGATGGCTATAGCTGAGATTCAAATTCGAAAAATACGTTGGCCGCGGATGCAGCGGCAATAGCGTCAGCACCTGCGCCTTCAATTGCCAGATGGCAAACGCATCCCACTCGATGACCGGGTAGCCCAGTGCATCGAGCGCGATCGCCCACATTCCATAGGCGATGGCCGCAATACAAACGGCCGCCCATAGTCTGGGAACTCGGCCGCTCGCCGCCGTAGGCTCGCCGCTGTCGCGCCGCCAAAGAATTGCGCTGGCCATCAGACAGATCCCCGTCAGCGCCAGAATCTCCACCCGTCCTGGCCGCAGACCCAGCATCGACAGGAAAATCAGGGAGATTGCCATGACGCCCGGCCCCATGCACAGGCTCAGTCCCGCCGTTTCCACCCGCGATCGTCCTCGCGCCAATCCCGCCACCACCGGATACCCGGCGACCAGCAGGCAGCAAAGATAAATGGCACATCCCATAGGGATGACGCTTTCTTATCGTCCCAGCCACTTCACTTCTCGAATGAACGGCTGCATTCTCACCGGATCAAAATCCACGACGATGATCGAGCCGACTCCATGATCCCACAGCCATCGCTCGCTCGGATACGAATTGGCTTGCAGTAGCTGGAAGGGCTTGTTCACGATGACTCCCGGCTCCGCCACCAGCACCGGCCGGGGATACAGCGCATACATCGCGCGAAAATAAATGTTCGTCGTAAATCCCGCCGACTTTCCGCGGAAGTTGACGAATTTCAAAAACACACCGCGCCCCGGCTCGGCCGCATTGCGGATGATCCCGTCCCACCGGGCATACGACTGGTTGAGATGCGCCGGCCCCGCCAGGTCGAGCTGGCGATAAACGTCGAATCCGATGCACAACCCCATCGACGTGACGATTAGCAATCCGCCCAGCCATCGCAGGAAAATGCGAGCATTGCCCGGCAAGCGGACAAATTGTATTTGCCGACTGGCCAACGTCAAACCATCCGGCGCGGCCTGCCGACTTTAGTCGGCGGGTCCCCACATTACCCCCATCAACATCGCCCCCACCGGCGCCACGTGCAGCAGCAGCCGGTCCATCGTTATCGGCAACAGTTCATAAATGTCCCAATTCGTGGCCAGGTACGCCAGTACGTAAACCATCAAATGCAGCAATCCCAGCGCCACAGCGTCCCGGCCGCCCGCCGATCGAACCCGCGCCATCGCAACGCCCCCAGCGCGGCCGCCCCCACCCAGAGAATCCCCCATTTGCGCCAATCGATGAACTCCCGTCCCATCGTCCGCAAAATGACCGGTAGACGAGGCAAACCGGCCGCGATGGTCGCCACGGTTATTCGGTTGGCATAATCCTCGTCGGTCCGAGGAACTCCCCGAACGTACAACAACCATGGCGCAATTAAAATCGCGACGATTGAAATAAACACTATTCCGCGCACCAAGGATGCCCTCCCCGGCGACACCTGCCCGAAGACGACCAGTGCGTTGATCGCCGCCAGCGGAATTCCCTCATTCTTCGTCCATGCACCGCAGGCGCTGAACAGCGCTGCCAGTATCAGATCCCCCCAGCGGCCGCTCCGCTGCCAGGACAGCAGGCAAATGACCGAGCACCCGTAGAACGCCGTCAGCGCCATTTCGGCCGTTCCCGAGCATCCGTAGCGGTAAAAGGCCGGCAGATTCAGCAACAAGGCGGTCATGGTGATCGCGGCCGCATGTCCGCTGAACCGGCGCACCGCCGCATAAACCGCCGCCCCCAGCCCGACAAACAACAGCAGCGAGGGCGCCTTCTCCAGTCCGTCATCCATCCGCTCCGTCATCGCATGCACGCCGGCCGACATCATCGGCATCAACACCGGATATCTCAGATGGCTGTAACCCAAGGCGATGTTCGAAAAGTACGCCGGCTTGGGATACATCGCCTCACTTGCCAACACTTTTGCCTTCAGTTGCCAGATCGCGAACGCATCCCATTCCGTGGTGGGTTGCGCCAGCGCTTCGGCCGCTTCCACCGTGATCGCATACCCGATCGCCGCCAGGCAAATAGCCGTCCAAATTTTCACATAAATCGGCAGAGGCGCTTTGACCTCAGTCATTCTCCGTTTATCGCGCCAGAAGCTGGCGCCCGCCGAGGCCGCAAACACTGCGGCGAGCACGATCATTTCCGCACGCGACGGCCGCAAGCCGAGCATCGACAGCCCGATCATGCAAAGTCCCAGCACTCCCGGCCCCAGACATGCGCTCAATCCAAACCGCACGATTGGGGATCGTTCGGCAACGAGCCAGCCGACCACCGCGTAACCGGCCAGCAGCGCCACGCAAAAGTAAGCCGCACACCACATTTCATTTCGCGTCGGTCGGCGCCGTGTTCGAGTTCGCGAGGATTCGCCGCCACGATTCCACTTCCGCCCCCGGCCCTATCGATTTCACGGTCATCACGCCGCCGATCCGATTATCCTCCGCCGTCGCATCATTTTGCGGAACTCCTGCCAGCACCGGCTGTGGATAGAGTACGTAAACCGCACGGTAGAACAGCTCTGACTTGAGCTTCAAGGACGGGCCGTAAAAACCGTCGAATCTCAGGATCAGCCCCTTGCCGCCCGCGGCTTCCTCAAATCGCCGGTCCCAGGGGCCGTATAAATTGTCCAGCGCGGCGACTGCGCCGAGCTGAATCTGCCCGACGAAATATCGCTCGCGATGATGCCCGTGAACGAGGCCATCGCCGCCAGCGCCAGGACCGCGATGAGAAACTTCCGCGGTTTCAGCCAGGCTCGGGATCGGAAAATGCCGGAAGTGCCGCCCAATCGACGCATCATCCTAATTCGCCCGACTTGCTCGTCAAGCGCGCTTTATAGACATAATAATTGACTGGACGCAATTTATGTCCGAATATAATATGAGGGCCATGAAGCGTATTGCCGCTGCAAAGTTCAAGGAGCAATGCCTTGCCATTCTCGATCGCGTCGGGCCGGAAGGCATTGTCATTACCAAGCATGGCAAGCCGGTCGCCGCTTTGTTCCCCGCCGCGGCTGAATCCGCTGGCCTGATTGGCTCGATGAAAGGAAAGATCAAGATCAAAGGCGGAATTCTCTCCGCGGGGTTGAAATGGGATGCTCAATCTTGACACGCACATCCTTTTGCACGCCATCGCGGGCCGGATCACATCCGGAGAGCGGAAATTGCTGCAAGGCGATCAGTGGAGCATTTCCAGCATCGTGCTCTGGGAGATCGCCAAGCTGGCCCAATTGGGCCGCATCGAAATGAATGTGGATGACGCCGATCTGACGCGGCTATTAGGCGCATTCACACGTGGCCGATCACGCTGGATATTTGCCGCGGGATTCGCTCGCTGGATTTCCGCGCCGATGCCGCCGACGAAATCATCGCCGCCACCAGCATCGTCCATCGTGTGCCGCTGGTCACCCGGGACGCGCGGATCAAACGGTCGGCCGTTGTTCCGCTGGCACGCTAGCCCCAATTGCCGCTATGACGTTGGCGGATTTTCCGGCCAATCCTCGGCATCGCGCAGCTTTTCGATCCTGGCCCGATCAAACCCCTCGCCGCGATTCATGCCCGGGCACCGCTGCGCCGCCGATTCCCAGGCCGCCCGGCTCTCCAGATTTCCCGTCCAGAAGGGCCACGTCCGGCATTGCAATGGCCGCACCGCATAGACCGAGCAAATCCGCCGCGGATGCGTGACCGCGCTCGATTTCTCCTGGGCCGGCTCTTCCTTGATGAAGATGCAATCATATCCCCCATGGTGCGGATGACGCCGTTCCTTCAGGCAAAATCGTCCGCTCACCTTCCGGCAATATTTCTCCACCACTTCTTCGGCAGAAATCTCCAGATGCTGCGCAACGCGACCGATCTCCTCGGGGCTGATCCAGACGAACCCCGGCGGCCCGCTGCAGCAGTTCCCGCACTGGCTGCACGTAAACCGCAGTCCCTCGGCGAACCACGGCTCCGCCGGCGATCCAAGAACATCTAGTTTCATGACGGCGCGAATTATATCGTCATTTGTCATTTGTCACTGGTCATTTGTAACTGGGCAAACTTGCGGTGCGCCTAGTCCAGCCAATGACAAATGACCAATGACAAATGACGAATCAGAATTGACCAACGACTAAAATAACAAATACCAAACAGCCGCGACGATCCCCGCCTGCACGACCATAACCGCCGCGAGGGCGGGCGAAAACCTCATTCCGCGCGACGGGCGTTTTCGTTTTTCCCGTTGCCGGCCCACGCCCATTTGATGTTGCACCGCGGCGATGATGAGGTTGGCCTCGAAGCGGGCGATGCCGTAACGGGCCGCCGTTCGCACCAGCGATTCGCGCTCGCTGAATGGCAACACGGTCCCGACCAATCTCGCCGCCACCAGGTCCGCGAAATTCCGCGCCGCGGCACTGCGCTGGCCCAGAACTGCCGATTGCGACCAATCACGCCTGGGCGACTCCAATTGAATCGGCTCGACTCGCATCAATCCGCAGTCTACCCCATGGCCCGCGCCGACAGCTTCATTGGGCGTTTTTCGCAACACCCCATCCGCCGGACCGTGATCGTCTATGGCGAATCTTACGATTATGACGGTAAACTTCCCTTCGTGCCTCCGTGCCTGAATTTACCCCATGAAGAAGTGGCTTAAACGTCTCCTCTATCTCATCGCCCTGGTCCTGCTGGCCATGCTCGGCGCGTCGCTATTTGGCGTTTATCTCTACCGCGGCACACCCAGTTGGTATCGTGCGCGGGTCGCGACGACGCAGCAGACCAAGGATGCCGCCAACCGGGCCGATCAGAAATTGCTCGATCTGTTCAGTTGGGCGGCCGGCGCCCGGGCCCAGCAACTGCGTCGCATTCACGGGACGGCCAAGCCCGACGAGCCATCCGTTGGCGCTCGAACCGTCACGTTCAGTGATGACGAGATCAACTCGTTCATTTCCACGTGGCACTGGCAAAGCGCCGAAACGTCGAATCTTCAGCAGCGAATCTCCCGGTATTTCACCGACGGCCGCGTCGTTTTCGAGGATGATGCGATCATCCTTGCCGGCCGATCGCCCGAATTCGGCGCACTGGCCAGCGCCGAGTTCTATCCCAGCCTCGACGCGCAGGGCAATCTGCGTCTCGATTTCGCGGCCCTCCGCGCCGGCCGCCTGCCGATCCCGCGATCCGCCGTCGCCAACCATCTCCAGCGTCTGAGGGAGTTGCTTGAGCAGCAACTATGGTTGGAGCAATCCGACGCGAAGATCGATCCTGCCTTAACCGCCAACGGCCCCGCCCTGGCCGCAGCTTGGCTCCGCTTGCTTCTGTATGCGCTGGACGATCGCCCTTGCCAAGCGGTGCTGGTGATCCCCTTCGACATGTCCAACCTTCGCCGCGGGCTGCCCGTGAAACTTACGGCCATCAAAGTCGTCGAGGGCGAAATCACGCTCACGCTTGAGCCACTTGCTCAGGAGGATCGACAAAAGCTGCTGGACAACCTCAGGCAGCCGTGGGGAATGCCGCAGTGAAGTTCACAAAACTCCGTCAATCTCTTGCTTTTCTTAGTATTATCTGCGCGTCCTCTGCGGCTCCGCGGTCCAATCCGCTATTCTGGAATGAGAGGGGCGGCCAGTTTAAGTAAAGAGGGACAGGTTGGGAACGAGTCAGTTCAATATTGACCAGGCGATGCAGACGGCTTTCCGCCATCAGCAGGCGGGAAAATTGGCCGAAGCGGAGCAGTTGTATCGGCAAGTGCTGGCGCGAAAGGCAAATCACGCAGACGCACTGCATTTGCTGGGACTGCTGGCGGCACAGACGGGCCGGTTGGAGATGGCCGTCAAGTTGATCCGGCAGGCGATTGCCGTCGATCCATCGAAAGCGGGCTACCATTGCAACCTCGGCAGAATGTTGACGGATCAGAGGAAACTGGATGAAGCCGTCGCCGCCTGCCGTGAAGCCCTGCGGCTCAAACCGGAATTTCCCGAGGCCTACAACAACCTGGGCATCATCCTGAAGGATCAGGGGAAGCTCGACGACGCGGTTGCCGCCTACCGGGCGGCGCTTCGGATCCGGCCGAATTTTCCCGAAATCTGCAACAACCTGGGCAACGCCCTGAAGGAGCAGGGCAAGTTCGATGAAGCGATCGCCGCGTACCGGGAGGCGCTGCGCCTGAAGCCGGATTATGCCATGGCCTATAACAACCTGGGCAACGCGCTCAGCGGCAAGAGGGAGCTTGACCAGGCCGCCGCCGCTTACGACGAAGCGCTGCGTCTGCGGCCGGAATTTCCAGAGGCCTGGAACAACAAGAGCGTTGTCCTCCGGGACCAGGGAAAGCTGGAGCAATCGGTGGCGGCCTGCCAGGCCGCGCTGCGGTTCCGGCCGGAATATCCCGAGGCCTACAACAATTTAGGCAACACGCTGAGGGGCCAGGGAAAACTGGACGAGGCGATCGCGGCGTACCTGCAAATGCTGCGGCTCCGGCCGGAATATCCCGAGGCCTACAGCAATATGAGTATTGTCCTGAGAGACCAGGGAAAGCTGGATCAATCCGTGGCGGCCTGCCAGGCCGCGCTGCGGCTCCGGCCCGATTATCCCGAGGTCTACATCAATTTAGGCAACACGCTGAAGGACCAGGGAAAGCTGGACGAGGCCATCGCGACCTACCGGCAGGCGCTGCGACTGCGGTCGGGTTCTCCAGCATTGCACTACAACTTGGCCAATGCCCTGAAGGACCAGGCGAGGCTCGACGAAGCGATTGCCGAGTATCAGCAGGCACTGCGGCTCAGTCCGGATTACGCCGAAGCCCATAATAACATGGGCAACGCCCTGAAGGACCAGGGCCAACTTGATGAAGCCATAGCCTGTTTCGATCGCGCCGCCGCGCTCCAGCCGGACGACCCCGCGCACGACGGCAACCGGATTTACACGATGCATTTCCATCCCCGTTACCACGCCGCCGCGATTTTCCGGGAGCAGCGGGCGTGGAACGAGCGCCGCGCCAAACCGCTGGCCGATTCCATACCGCCCCACGCCAACGACGCCGTGCCCGATCGCCGTTTGCGCATCGGGTACGTCTCGGCTTATTTCCGGCGGCACGCGGAGGCGTTTTTTGTTGTGCCCTTGCTGGAAGCGCACGACCACGAGAAATTTGAGATTCATTGTTACTCCAGCGTCGCCCGTCCCGACGAGATCACCGACCGCCATCGTCGCGGGGCCGACGCGTGGCACGATGTCCACGGCGTCGGCGACGCCGGCCTGGCCCAGCGAGTGCGCGACGATCGCATCGACGTGCTGGTCGATCTGATGATGCACATGGCAGACGGCCGCCTGCTGGCCTTCGCCCGCAAACCTGCGCCGGTGCAGGCGACCTGGCTGGCTTATCCCGGCGGCACGGGGATGGACGCGATGGACTATCGCTTCACCGACCCGTACATTGAGCCTCCGCTGCTCCAGCCCTGCCACATCGAGCAATCCATCCAACTTCCCGATTGCTGGTGTGCCTACGATCCGCTCGCCGACGCGCCGCCGGCGGCGCGGCGGGAGAACGGACCCGTTTGCTTCGGCTCCATCAACAATCCCTGCAAACTGAACGAACCGCTGCTCCGTCTGTGGGCGCGGGTGCTGAGCGCGGTTCCCGATTCCCGGCTTCTCGTGCAGACATTCACCTCCGAGCACGCCGATCGCATCCGACGCTTGATGGGCAACATGGGGATCACCGCCACCCGGCTGGATTTTGTGGGTCGCGTGTCCCGCTCGTCCTATCTGCGGCTGTACGATCAGATCGACATCTGTCTCGATCCGCTTCCGTACAATGGAATCACGACAACGCTCGACGCTCTGTGGATGGGGGTGCCGGTGGTGACGCTGGCGGGCCAGGCCGCCGCCGGAAGGGCGGGGCTGAGCATTCTGAGCAATGCCGGTCTGGGCGACCTGGCGGCCCAGACGCCCGACCAACTCGTGCAAATCGCCGCCCGGTTGGCAGTGGATATTCCGCGAAGAACGGATTTGCGATCGACATTGCGCGGACGCCTGACGGCCTCGCCGCTGATGGACTATCCGCGCTTCGCCCGCAGCATGGAAGCGGCTTATCGACAGATGTGGCGGCGATGGTGCGAAACCCGCCCGACCCCGCGCCAAGCCCCGGATTAACCGCGCCCCGAAGGCTTCGGCCGTGAGTTTAGTTTTCCAAAACACGTGCCAAACCTTCGCTTCTGCGTGATCATTATAGAGGCCCAGTTTCGCGCCTCATCGCGAGCCGCATATCTGAGAGATTGACCAATCAATCTGACCCGGTAAAGGGTTCTGCGAAGTCAGGCCCGCTCCTTGATCCAAAGGGACAATGCCTCGGCCACTCGTGTGACGACGCTGTCCCAATCCCCCAAAGAGGGCTGACGGAATAATCGCATCGACGGATACCACGGGCTGTCCTTTCGCTCCAGCATCCAGCGCCAGTCTGGAACAAATGGCAACAGTGTCCACACCGGCTTGCCCATCGCGCCGGCCAGATGCGCCACCGCCGTGTCCACGGCGATGACCAGATCCAGATTGGCAATCAGCGCCGCCGTATCGGCGAAATCTTTCAGCTCCTCCGTCCAATCGATAAGCTCCAAACTAGCCGGCGGAGTCTTGCCTTCCACAGCCGCTTCGCCTTTTTGCAGGCTGAAGAAAAGCACGCCCGGCGCCTGTGCCAGCGGAGCCAATCTTGCCAGCTTCATCGAGCGGTTGCGATCGTTCTTGTGGGCTGCTTTTCCTGCCCATACCAAACCCACCTTCACGATTGAACAATGATCGGCCAGCCGGCGTTGCCACCTTCTGGCGTCCTCGGCATCGGCCTGCAGATACGGCACGATATTGGGTATGTTGGCCAACGTTGTCGCGAAAGCCCGCGGCAGGCTTAGCAGAGGACAGTGGAAATCAAAGGCTGGCGGAGACGGGCCTACGACAACAATGTGGCATCCCTCGGCCATTGTCTGAAACAGCCGTTGGAGTTCCCCCTGACATGCGATGATGATTTTTCCGCCCCGCTGGGCCACCATCGGCAAGTAGCGGATGA
Organism: uncultured Phycisphaerales bacterium; assembly: GCA_963771925.1. Lineage (GTDB taxonomy): Bacteria > Planctomycetota > Phycisphaerae > Tepidisphaerales > Tepidisphaeraceae > PALSA-1353. The sequence continues at coordinate 52,535 of CAVYVE010000002.1, read as the reverse complement.
ATTGAATGGCATCCCCAAAGCCCTGCTCGGCGTGGAGCAGAATGGTCCGACCTTCCAATGAACTTCCGTCCCATTGCGGTTGAGCGGAATCCCGTGGGAAGGGTAACTCTTTGCATTTCCATCGCCATTCATACTCCTCCCAGCCTTCTTGGAAATCATTTCGCGCCAGCAACGCCAAAGCGAGATTCTTGTGAGCTTCTGACAAATTGGGGTTGAGGGCGATGGCCTGGCGATGGGCGGCGATGGCCGAGTCGAGTTGTCCTTTGCCGGCCAGTGCATTGCCAAGATTGCTGTGGGCTTCGGCATAGTTGGGCTTAAGGGCGATGGCTTGGCGATGGGCGGCGATGGCGTCATCGAACTGTCCGTTGCTGGCCAGGGCATTGCCGAGATTGCTATGGGCTTCGGCGTAGCTCGGCTCGAGGGCGATGCGCCTGACGATGGGCGGCGATGGCCTCATCGAACCGTCCTTTGCCTGCCAGGGCATTGCCGAGATTGAGGTGGGCTTCGGCGTAGTTGGGCTTGAGGGCGATGCGCCTGGCGATGGGCGGCAATGGCCTCATCGAACCGTCCTTTGCCTGCCAGGGCAATGCCGAGATTGTTGTAGGCTTCCGGCGAGTTGGCGTTGAGGGCGATCGCCTGGCGATGGGAGGCGATGGCCTCATCGAACTGTCCCTTGCCGGCCTGGGCAATGCCGAGATTATTGTGTGCTTGGGCGTCGTTGGGCTTGAGGGCGATCGCCCGGCGATAGGCGGCGATGGCCTCGTTGAGTTGTCCTTTGCCTGCCAGGGCAATGCCCAGATTGTTGTGGGCTTCGGCGTAGCTGGGCTTCAGGGCGATGGCTTGGCGATAGGCGGGGATGGCCTCATCGAGTTGTCCTTTTCCCGCCAGGGCAATGCCGAGATTGTTGTGGGGTTCGGGCAGGTTGGGATTGAGGGCGATCGCCCGGCGGATCAAATCTACCGCCATGTCGCTGCGCCCGACCTGGTGGGCAATCACGCCCAGTAAGTGCATCGCGTCCATTTGCTGCGGCTGCTGGGCCAGGATCTGCCGGTAAAGCTGCTCGGCTTCCCGCAGCCGTCCGGCCCGGTGGTGCTGCAATGCCAAATCGAAGAGGTGTCGGATCGTGGGTTGGGCCATGCCGTAAACAGACAATATCCGGTGTGGGCCAGTTTCGAACAAGAGAAGGTAATCAGTTGCATCGCGCGAACATGTTGCGGCGACCGGAGCCGGAGGTTGTGGAATAGAGACGCGATTGTCTTTCGGCGTCCGAGGTCTGCGCCGACCCGCGAAGAGACCGTGGAGAAATCTGCCTCCGTGGCGGCAGATTCTGCGCCTTTCGCCCAACCTCGCCGACCATGATCCGGTACAAAACGCGATGAAGATCTGCGCCGCCATTTCGCGCGATTACTGTTGCTTTTCCAGGGCATTACGATTCGCCGTCCCAATCACATTTGCCGGTAAAGGTCTCTCGCGAGCGTTGCTGGCACACGGCTTGTTTAGGCTCGCCGGACGTTGGGTCTTTTTGCGGAGTAAGTGCGTATGCACGATGTCCCGAAGGATTTGGGCCGGCGCATCGTCGAGGCAACTCGCCTCGCCGTTGCCATGCATCTTCAGGGGACGGCGGAGCCGTTCTCGCCGCAGTTGGGATCCAACGTCGGCGGAGCCGATTGTCACGGCGGAGCCGTTTTAGACGGCGGCTGTTTCGCGCCTGCGCCGGCGATTTGGTTCGCCGCTACCCTTGCCGAAGGCGAGGCCGAATGATTTACGGCCTTTATCTCTCGGCCTCGGGCGTCCTGACGAATTTGTACCGGCAGGACGTCATTGCCAATAACATCGCCAACTCCGAAACCGTTGGCTTCAAGAAGGACCTGACCATTCTCCAGCAGCGCCCAACCGCCGCCCAGGAGCTGCACCGCCGCAGAGCAGACCGATCCTCTTCTGGAGAACATCGGCGGCGGACTCCTCGCGGCCAGGTCCGCCGTTGATGCCAGTTCCGGCGACTACGAGCCTACCGGCAACAATATGGATGTCGCCCTTGAGGGCGATGGCTTTCTCGCAGTCACCAGCGGCGGAAAAATGCACCTGACCCGCAACGGCCAACTCATCCTCAATCGCGACGGCGCCCTCAGCTTGTCCAACGATCCAAGCCAGACCGTCGTCGACGATAAACAAGTTCCGATCGTTCTGGACGGCACGCAACCGATCAATATCGCCTCGGACGGAACCATCACGCAGGGCGGCAAAGCCGTGGCACACTTGGGTCTGTTCAGCGCTGGCGATCCCCGGCTCCTTCAAAAGGACGGCGGCACGCTTTGGGCCATCCCCGACGGGGCGACCCTTGCGCAAGCCACGCCGACCGTCCGGCCCGGATTCATCGAGCGATCCAACGTCGATCCGGCGACGGAGCTGGTCGACTTGATCGACGTTCAGCGCCAGCTCGAAGCCAATGCGAACATGATTCACATTCAGGACGAAACGCTCGACAAGCTCGTGAACGACGTTGGAAAAGTCAGTTGATTGACGGATTAAAGGAGTCAGGGATTTAATATGGCCATCACCGCGCTACATTCCGCAGCCACCGGATTGCAGGGGCTTTCCACCGCCATTGATGTCATCGCCAACAACCTCGCCAACGCCGAGACCACCGCCTTCAAAGGCAGCCGGGTCAACTTCGAGGATCTGTTCTACCAGACGCTCAGATCGCCGGGAACAACCACCGGCAGCGGCGATATTTCCCCTTCCGGAATCTTCGTCGGGCTTGGAACGCGCATCAGCAACACGCAACTCGACCTGACCCAGGGCAGCCTGGAAAGCACCGGCAATACTCTCGACGTCGGCATCCAGGGCAGCGGATTTTTTCGGGTGAAAGTGCTCAGCACGATCGGCGATGGAACCGCTTACACGCGAAACGGACAGTTTTTCGTGAACAACCAGAACCAATTGGTCGTCGGCATGGGCGACGGTTACGAGCTTGACCCACCGCTGACCATTCCCACGGGCGTCACCAACATCCAGATCAGCCAGGACGGCATCATCACCGGCACCAAGCCCGGCAGCACCACGCCGACACAGCTCGGGCAGTTCCAGCTCACGCAGTTTGTTAATCCGCAGGGTCTGCAATTGCTGGGCGGAAATCTGTATCAGGAAACGCAGGCCTCCGGGCCGCCGATTGTGTCCACGCCCGGCGATCAAGGCTCCGGGGAATTGCTGCAAAGTTATCTGGAGGCCAGCAACGTCGATCCGGTCAATGAACTGGTCACGCTCATCCAGACCCAGCGGGCCTTCGAACTGAATAGCCAATCGATCCAGACCGCCGATCAGGCCCTTCAGACGATCACGAACCTGGGCCGCCAGTAGTCGCAATTGAAAGTCAGAGGTCGCCATGAATAACCGCCCGCTTGGCAAGCGAAAGCAAGTTCAGTTACTGGTCGTCCTGACCCTTCTGGCATGGGCGACGCAGACCCTGCTGCATCAGTGGGGATACGGCCAGGAGGTTGCGCCCGCCTCGCCGACCGACCAGACCGCGCCGGCGGCCGCGCGCCGGATCCCGTCGGCGACGAAAAGTTCGTTCCCGTCGATGCGGTGAGCAGCCCGGCCGGAACGCTGGAGCTTCGCGGCGAAGCCACCGTTTCCGGCGCGGATGTGACGCTCAAGCAGGTCTGCCGCTGGTCCAGTGCCGATGCGGCCGTATTCACCCCCATCGCCGACCTCACGCTGCTTCATCTGCCTGATCGGGTCTCGTTCCAGCCGATCACCGTGGACGAGATCCGCCAGTCGCTTCGCGATTCGGGCGTCAACATCGCGATGATCAACTTTACAGGCGTTACAAGCTGCAATATCACGCGCAGCGACGCCCTGGTCGATCCGCACCAGAGCCTTCAGCAGTGGATCGAATCGCAACAGCCCAGTTCCGCCAAACCGGCGAGTCCGGCGATTCCGCTGCCGAATTCCGCGCCCCCGATCCGACATTTCACACCCTGCACGACCTGCTGGTGAGCGATCTGGCCCTGCGGCTGAACATCGATCCGGAGGCGTTGCAATTGACCTTCAGCCCGGAGGACGAAACGCTCATTTCGCTGGCCGAACCGCTGTTCAAGTTTGACGTTCGTCCCTCGCGCGCACGGGCGCTCGGCAACGTTTCGTGGGACGTGACGGTCTTCGCCGGCACGTCCAGCAAAAAGGTGATCGTTTCCGCGGTGGCTCGCGCCTGGGAAAACCAGATCGTTGTGGTTCGCCCGCTGGCGGCCCACCAACTCCTCGCCGGCACCGATTTCGCCACGAATCGCGTCCTGGTCGATTCCCTGCCGGATCATCCGCTTTTGCGGATGGATCAATGCGTCGGCGAGCTGGCCGCGCAGGACTTGCCGCCCGGCACGGTGATGACGGCGCTGCTTGTCGATCCTGTTCCGCTGGTCCGCTCGGGTGAACTCGTCACGGTGACGCTCGACGCGCGGCACCGTCCAGCTTCGCTCCATCGCCCGCGCCCTGGAGCAAGGGGCACGCGGCCAAACCATCCGGGTGCGAAACGAAAACACGAATGACGTGCTGGATGTCGTCGTGACCGGTCCCCAGGAGGCGTCCCTGGATGCGCCCACGACGCCAGCTGAGGTTTCACAGGCCAATTGAAGGAAGTATTTCGTATGCCAATATCCTCGCGAATGTTGATCGGAATGATCGCCGCGGCAGTGGTTCTTGGGGTGGCATTGACGGCAGCGGTTGCGCAAGTTACGGCTCCGGCGGCAGCGTCTAATGCGGCGTATACCACCGATCCCGTCGCCGCGGGGCTTGGGCCCATATCGGAGACGCCTCCCACCTTGCCGATCGGCCTGCTGGTGCAGCGAACCGGCGGGTCACTGCTGCGGCGGAATCGATCGGCCATCCCGACAGCGGCGCGCTCACGACCGACTCCGTCAGTTATTTCAACGTTCCCGAACCCAAGCCCAAACTTCTCCGCAAGCACGACCTGGTCACTATCGTCATTCGCGAAAACAGCCAGTTTGAGACCAACGGTAACACAACCTTGAAGCACGGCAACGATCTGAACGCGATAATCAGCAGCTACCTGACTTTGGGCGGCGGCGGGCTGACGCTTCAATCACACAACCCCACCCAGCCCTTGCAGTTACAAACCAGCGGGCAACGCGATTTCACGGGTACCGCCCAGGTCGAACGCGACGACACGTTCGTCGGCCGCATCACCGCCGAGGTCATCGACGTAAAGCCCAACGGCACGCTCACTCTGGAGGCGAAGGAAGACATCAAGACCGACGAAGAGGATCAAAAGGTCAGTCTCATCGGCACGTGCCGAGTCGAGGACATCACGCCGGACAATTCGATCCTCAGCAACCAGCTTTACAACCTCTCACTGAGCAAGCAGCACAAAGGCGCGGTGAAAGACACGACCGAACGCGGCATCTTCACCCGATTATTGGACTCGATCAATCCGTTCTGACGATGGTTATCGGCCGGTCGCCGGGAGTCTCAGCCAGCATGACTCAAGTTTCGATTCCTCTGCCTATCCTCCTGCTGGTGATCTTCTTGATGCCGGTCCCCGCCCGCGCCGTCAAGGTCGCGGACATCACGCGCATCGGCGGCGAACGCACCAACATTCTGACGGGGCTGGGGTTGGTCTACGGCCTCAAAGGCACGGGCGACGGCGGCAGCTTCACGCCGGCCATCGCTCCACTGCGGTCCATGCTCGCGAAATTCGGCGACCCGGTGACCATGCAGGAGCTTGGCAATGCCGCGAATGTGGCCGTGGTGATGGTCACCGCGACGGTTCCGGCGGCGGGGCGCGGGATGGCGATCATCTGGACGTGCACGTTTCCAGTGTCGGCGATTCCCCCAGCCTGCACGGCGGTCGATTGTTCGTCACTCCCATGCAAGGCCCGTTGCCGGGCGGCCCTCTGTTGGCTCTGGCCGACGGTCCGATAACAATCGAGGATCCCAGCACGCCGACCGTCGGCGTCATCCGCGCCGCCGCAGGCGGGGCGGTTATGGAGACCGATCTTCCCGCCCATATTCTCGATTCCAACGGCCGCTTCACGCTCATTCTCGACGAATACTCCGCCAGCTGGGGAACCGCCAGCAGAATCGCCAAGATCATCAACGATTCCGAGTCCATCAACGGCGAAACGCTGGCCACGGCCATTGACGCCAAGAACATCGTCGTGACCATTCCCTCCGACGAGCGCGATCACCCCGACAGCTTCATCGCCCGAATCCAGCAATTGCCCGTCCAGATGCTCTCGACCAAGGCGCGGGTTACGATCGATCAAAAGACCGGCACGATCATCATGACCGGCGACGTGGAGATCAGCCCGGTGGTGATCAGCCACAACGGCCTGTCGATCTCCACGATCATGCCGCCCCCCCAGCCGAGCCTGCGAAATCCAATGGTGACCGATCACCAGGCGATCGCCATCTCGACCAATGGCCAGGGCAACGGGAATCTACAGGACCTCGTCGCGGCCATGGAACAGCTCAAGGTGCCGGCGCAGGACCGCATCGAAATCATCGAAGAGCTTTACAAGACGGGCAAGCTGCACGCCGAGTTGATTGAAGAATAAGGAGCGTCATGCGTCTATCCACCCTTCCATTTCCGACGACCCGTCGCGGGGCGGGACATCACCTTCACGTGCTGGAGCGGGGGCCGCTGTCGCGGCACGACAAGCTGGTCAAGCAAACCCGCAAATGGGTCGCCATGTCATTTTTCGGACCGCTGCTCAAGGAGGTCCGGGAAGACCCGTTTCACAGCAATCTTTTCGACGGCGGCTCAGCCGGCCAGGCGTTCGGCGCCATGTATGACGAGCGGTTGGCCGAACGTATGACCAGCGACGCATCCGACTCCCTCGTGAACTCAATCGTGAACCGGATCGAGTCCGGACACGGAGGCGGCGCCCGCCGAATCGGAGCGCATATCAACGCCGAACATGAAGGCGCCGACCGCTGGCGAGCCATGCGCGCCAAGGGAAACAGCCACCTTTTCCACGGAGACAACCATGTCCCGCCATATATCTGATCTGCAAACCGTTCTCATACAGTTGGTGGCCGAGCATCGCAAGCTGCTGGACCAGCTTGAGGGCCAGCACGCCGCGATGAAAAAGTTCGACCTGATCGTCATCGCGGATTGGATCACTCGCAGCGAAGCGACGCGGCTGCGGATCAACGATCTGGAAAACCGGCGTCGCGGCGTGATGCGGCAGATCACCGCCGCACTGAAACTTCCCCAGGAGCCGCGGCTCACCCGGTTGGCCGAGCTTTTCCCGCCGCAAGCCCCCGGACTTATGAAAGTCCGCGAGGAATTGCGCGATCTCGCCGCCGCGATTTCGCGGCGATCGCAAGGCTCCTCCCGGTTGGCGTCGGCGGTGCTGGGGCATCTGAACAACGTCGTTCGCCTGCTGGCCGGCGCCGTCGAACGCGCGGGGCTTTACAACCGGCAGGGAATTCCGCGCGTCGTGTCACGCGTGGGCTCTATGGACGCCGTCGGATAATTCGAGTCAGCCAATGTCTCTCAATGGAGCTCTCAATATCGGCGCCAGCGCACTTTCGACGGCCCAGGCCGCCATGCAGGTCACCGGCAACAATATTTCCAATCTCGGAAACGCCAATTATTCCCGCGAAGTCGCCGACATCACCGACCTGCCCGATACGGAGCTTCAGCCCGGCCTCTACATGGGCACGGGCGTCGATCTGTCGTCCATTCAGCGCCAGGTGGACGAATCCCTCAATAGCCGACTCAACTCCGCCATGAGCGACTTTCAGTCCGCCAACACCACCCAGACCTATAGCGGGCAGATCGAAACTGTTTTCAACGCCCTCGGCAGCCAGAATCTCGATACGCAACTGACCACTTTCATGAACGACTGGTCGCAATTGGCCAACGATCCCACCAGTACTTCCCAGCGCCAGGTCGTCATCCAGGACGGCGAGTCGCTGGCCCAGAATTTCAACAGCGTTGGCTCACAACTCAATTCGATGCAGACGGGCATTGGAAGCCAGCTCAACGCTCTTGCCGCCAACGCCACCCAATTGGCGCAGCAGATCGCGACGCTGAATCAGCAGATCGCCACGAGCCAGGGCGCCGGCGGAGAGGACAACCAATTGCTCGATCAGCGTGACGCAACCGTTCAGCAACTTGTCGCAACTGGTCAATGTCCAGACGGTCAATCAGGGCAACGGCACGGTGAACGTGTATATCGGCTCCGAGCCGCTGGTGGTTGGAACGACCGCCGATGGGCTGACGGTTCAACAGGCGCGACCTCCAGCGGCCAGCCGAGTTATTCGCTGGCGTTCACCTCCAACGGCCAGACGGTGCAGGCCACCAGCGGCCAAATCGGCGCGACCCTCGCATCCCAGACACAGCTCAACACCGTTCAGCAGCAACTCAATTCCCTGGCCGGGGGATTGATCTTCGGCCTGAACTCGATTTATTCCAGCGGGCAGGGTCTGAACGGATACACCACCGTGACCGGCACGAATCAGGTGCAGAACGCAAACGCCGCGTTGAACAGTTCCACGGCCGGTCTGCCGTTCCAGCCCGTCAACGGCAGTTTTGTCGTCACCACGACGAACACTCAAACGGGCTTGTCCAGCAGTACGCTCGTGCCGGTCAATCTCACCGGCCAACCCACCGACACGACGCTGAACAGTCTTTCCTCCAGCTTGAACGCGATCCCCAACGTCCAGGCCACGATCCAAGGCGGGCAACTTACCATCGCGTCGACCGATCCGAACGTGCAGATTACCTTTAGCCAGGACAGCAGCCATGTTTTGGCGGCACTGGGCATCAACACTTTTTTCCAGGGGTCCGATGCCGATTCGATCGCCGTCAACCCGGTTGCCGCCGCGAATCCGAATTTGTTGGCCGCCGCCCAGAACGGCGATCCCGGCGATAACTCCAACGCCCTGGCGATCGCCAATTTCCCCTCGACCGCTCAATCGAGTCTGGGCAATCAGTCCTGGACCGATGCCTACAACGCGATGATCGGCGGAGTCGCGACCACTGCTGCCCAAGCGATCAGCGATACGCAGTCCACCCAGGATATTCAAGAGACGCTGCAATCGCAGCAGCAGTCGGTCAGCGGAGTCAACATCGATACAGAAACGGTGAACATGCTTCAGCAGCAGCGCAGCTACCAGGGCGCCGCCATGTTCATTTCCACGGTCAATCAAATGATGACGTCACTGATGCAGATGACGCTTTGAAGGAGAAGCCCGTTTTTTGAACGGCCGTACAGAACTTCGCCCGCAACGAGGATCATGATCCATGTCAGTGCTTCCCATAGGTCTCACGAACGTCAGCAGCCTGATGCAGTCGAACCTCGTCAAGGACAACATCGACAGCGAGCAATCGGAGCTTCTGAAGCTGGAGAATGAACTGTCCACCGGCCAGGCCATCAACACTCCCAGCGACAATCCCTCGGCCGCCGCGATGATCATGCAGCTTCAGCAGACCCTCAACACTCAGCAGACTTACAACGACACGATCAACACAGCCAGCGCCCAGCTTGCCGAGACGGACACCAGCCTCGGCAACCTGACGACGCTGCTGCAACAGGCGCAACAGATCGCCTCCGCCGACGTCGGCTCCGACGTCACCGCAAACTCAACGGCAAAGCGATATCGCCGTGGTTCAAAGTCTCTATAACCAGGCCTTATCCATCGCCAACCAGCAGTACAACGGCCAATACCTCTTTGGCGGAGCCACGGGCGATTCGCAGCCGTTCGTCGAATCCAACGGGGTTGTTCAATTCGTGGGCAGTTCGCAGACCCTGGAAAATGAAGTGGACGACGGCATCTCCGTTTCCTTCCAGGCCAACGGCGCCGAGGTTTTTGGTTCGCTCACGTCGGGCGTCACCGGATCGGCTGACATTTCTCCATCGTTGACGGCGCAAACACGCCTCTCGGATGTCGGCGGCGCCGAAAACGACGGCATTCAGCTTGGCTCCATCCAACTCAGCAACGGAACCGTCACCCAAACCGTCGATCTCTCCTCGGCCTCCAGCATCGGCGATGTCGTGAATCTCATTAACCAGGCAGGCGTCGGCGGAATCACCGCATCCATCACCGGCCAAGGCCTGACACTTACAGGAGCGGGCACCGACAACATTACGGTCACCGGCGTCACGGCCCAGGACCTGGGCATCGCCACGCCCACCGGCGGCGAAGGCCTGGGCAATCCAGACGTCGGTAGTTCGCTGAACCCACGCGTGACCCTGCTCACGCCCCTGTCCACCCTCGACAACGGCAGCGGCATCGACAACTCGGGCCTGACCATCACCAACGGCCAACTCAGCAAAACAATTACCTGGTCGCCGACCGGCACCGTGCAGGACATGCTCAACGCCATCAACGGCGCCGGCTTGGGGGTGCAGGCGGAGATCAACCCGGCCGGCACCGGGATCAACATCCTGAACGCCTCGCAGGGCACGAGCCTGAGCGTCGGCGAAAACGGCGGGCAGACCGCCGCAGATCTCGGTCTTCAAACCCTCTCGCTTTCCACGCCGCTGTCTCAATTGAACAACGGCCAGGGCGTTCAGACCGCCGGTGGAACGACGCCCGATTTCCAGATCACCGCGATGGATGGATCGACGTTTCAGATTTCCGTCAGTTCGGCCACAACGGTTGGGGACGTGATCAACGACATCAACGCCGCCACCGGCGCAAAGGTGGTCGCGTCGCTCGCCACCACCGGCAGCGGGATCATCCTGACCGATACGACCGGCGGCGGCGGCGCGCTGAGCGTGACCCCGCTGAACGACTCCAGCGCCGCCGCCGACCTTGGGCTCAATGTAACGGCGTCCGGCAACACGCTGACCGGCGCCGATGTCGGCGCGCCGACATCCACGGGGATCTTTGGCGACTTGCAGTCATTGATGACCGCGTTGCAGTCCGGCGACCAGGACGCCATCACCGCCGCCGGCGGCAATATTCAAACCGATACAAGCCGTGTGATCGAGGCGCAGGGCCAGACGGCGCAGTCCAGCAGGAATTGACCAGCCAGCAGACCGACCTGCAGCAGCAGAACACGGCAACGCAATCGCTGCTTTCGCAACTCCAGAACGTGGATATGACGACGGCGGTGACGCAGTTCCAGACGCTGCAAACGGCGATGCAGGCGAGCTATGAGACGGCGGCGGACACGCTTCAGGTGTCGCTGCTGAATTTTCTGGTATGAGGCGGGCGTGGCACGCCGATTGCCTGTCAGTAATGCAGCGTAGGTTGCGATTGATAAATACGCAACCAATAGCCGGGAGGCGCAGAAAAGTCCGCCGGGAGCGGCGGAAATCGCCGAATGGCCGCCGCCGAGGATCGGCCGGCGGCGAAAGGGCAAACCGTGGTGGAAGCCGCGGCGGGTCCTGCCGGATCGCGGGTCGCGGTCCGGCGCTAACGCTGCGGCCGGCTGGAGCCGGCTGCCAGGCTGTGGTGGACGCTACGGCGCACGCGGATCGGCATGACGCCGCCGCAAAATATTCGCTTCCTTCGCACGCGGGCTGGTCCGCGGATGCGGGTCGGCGGCGAGATTGGAGCTCAGATGGAAATCAGAACTTCTCGTTTCGGCGTGATCACAGTCGATGAGGATCGACTCTTGAACTTCCCTCGCGGGTTGCTCGGGTTTCCCAATTACACGCGCTATGCGCTGATTCAAACCGGCAACGGAAATTATTTCTTCTGGCTGCAAAGCGTGGACGAACCCGGCGTGGCCTTCATCGTGACCGATCCGAACACGTTCTTCAAGGATTACGATGTTCCCCTTCGGACCGAGACGTTTGAGGATCTTGCCTTCACCGACATCAAGTTCGTGCAGATCCTGGTGATCTGCAACAAGGTCGGCGACTGGATCACGGGCAACCTGCTGGGCCCGATCGTCCTCAACGGTGAGAACCGGATGGCGCAGCAGGTCGTGCTGACGGAAAAGAAATGGACGACCCGCCAGCCGCTATTGAGGCTGACCTCCGAGGTCCCGCTGGCGAAGTCGGCCTAAAACGCGCCGGTTCCACGGCGGGAAGAGGCAATGGAGGCAAGGGTCGAATCGCCCCGGGACAGGGATGTCACGGGCCAAGAGCAGGAAGGAGCCTGAACATGCTGGTGCTGTCCCGTCAGCGCGATGAGACGATCATGATCGGTGACAACATTGAGGTCACCGTGGTCGATATCCGCGGCGACAAGGTCCGGCTGGGAATCAACGCGCCGAAGGAAATCAGTGTTCATCGCAAGGAAGTCTACGATGCCATCCGCCGCGAGAACAAAGCCGCGGCCCAGGTTAAACCCGAGGATCTTTCGGGATTCGGAAAGATCGATTCCAAGCAAGACAAGAGCCCAAGAAGTAGGAAACTCTCGCCATTCTTGCCATTAGCAGTCATGGAGGATTGATATGGCCCGCATCGAAACGAACGTCGCGTCGCTGATTGCCCAGAACGCTTTGGCCAATTCGCAGTCGTCCGAGGACACCGCGTTGCAGCGGCTCAGCACCGGTCTGCGCATTAACAGTGGAGCCGATGATCCCGCAGGTCTGATCGCAAGCCAGAACCTGCAGAGCGAAATGGGCGGCCTTCAGCAGGCGATCAATAACAGCTCGCAGGCGACCAACGTCATCACCACCGCCGATGGCGCGCTGACCGAAGTCAACTCCCTGCTGGATGACATCAATGGCCTGATCGTCGAGTCCGCCAACTCCGGCGCTCTCTCTCCAGCCGATTTGCAGGCCAACCAGTTGCAGATCGATTCCGATGTCCAGAGCATCACTCGCATCGCCAGCACCACCAGCTTTGCCGGCCTGAACCTTCTCGACGGGAGCCTCAACTACATTACCAGCGGCGTGTCGAACAGCGCGATCAGTGCGCTGACCATTTCCCAGGCGAATCTCGGCACGCAGACCTCCATGCCGGTGGACGTCAACGTCATCAGCAGCGCCAAGGTCGCCGACCTTCAGTTCCGCGCCAGCGCCATAACCAAGAGCACCACGCTGGAAATCGCGGGCAATACGGGCGTGCAAACCCTTTCCTTCGTCAGCGGCACCACCGCTTCCGCGATCGCGTTTGCCGTCAACAACATTTCCGACAGCACCGGCGTCACCGCCAATCTCATCAACAACGCCAACGCCAATTCCGGGATCAATTTCAAAAGCACCGGCTATGGCTCAGCCAGCTATGTTTCGATCCAGGCCCAAACCGGCACCTTCCAGACGACGGATACCACCGGCGCGGATACGAGAGCGCGCCGTCGGCGCCGATGTCGTTGCCACCATCAATGGGGCCCTCACCGTCGGCAGTGGGCTTGAACTGCAGCTCAATACATCCGCGCTTGACCTGGATATGACCCTGAGCAACACCTTTGGCATCGGGAAAACCAGCTTCACCATCACCGGCGGGGGGGCCTTGTTCCAACTTGGAGGCCAGGTCAACAGCCAGCAGCAAGTGAGCATCGGCATCGGATCGGTCGCCGCCAGCTCGCTGGGAAATAACGACGTCGGATTCCTGAACGACATCGTGACCGGCGGCGATGCCTCGGTGGTGGGCGGCCAGGCCGAACAGGCCAGTCAAATCGTTAGCGTCGCCAGCCAACAGGTCGCGGAGTTTCAGGGCCGGCTGGGGGCGTTCGAGAAAAATACGCTGGAGACGAATACCGCCAGTTTGCAGGTGACACTGGAAAACGTGACCTCCAGCGAAAGCGATATCGCCGACGCCGATTTCGCCTCCGAAACCGCCAACCTCACGCGGGCGCAGATTCTCGTCCAGGCCGGGACCACTGTTTTGGCCACGGCAAACAGCACGCCGAACACCGTGCTTACCCTGTTGCAAGGCCTTTGATCCGTCGGCGTGGAACAGATGAATTTTAGGCGGGCGACCCGGATTTTCGGGCCGTCCGTTTTTGCGCTGCCGCGCCATTTCGCCGTTATCGCTCCAACACGTCACATAAATTCCGCCCTGGCGCACAAGGGCCGGCGTCCGGGACGATACCGTCGGTTTCCTCGTAAATCTTTACCCAGACTCCTAAAGTGCCCCAAAGCCTCCGTCGATAGGCCGCGTATGCCGTGCAGTAGTGCGTGACTCGTCTCACGTACGGCAGACTTGCGAGAAAGGAGGCACTCGAAAACTTGGGTCTTCGCACTGATGCGTCGCGGGACGTTTTGGTGCTTGTGGGTGCTGGAGGTTTACCCTGACCTGCCAGTGACAACTTTACAGGGAATGGTTTTTCCGTCACGGAGAGACATACATGAGTAGCGTAATTAATACGAACATCAGTTCGCTCATTGCACAAAATTCGTTGCAACAGAACAATGAGAATCTGAATACGAGCCTGCAACGGCTCAGCACGGGTTTGCAGATCAACACTGGCGCCGACAACCCGGCCGGCCTGATCGCCGGACTGGCGCTGCAGCAGGAACAGACCGGAATTCAGACCGCCATCAGCAATGCCAGCATGGCCGGCAACGTCATCGGCACCGCCGAGGGTGGTTTGAACGAGGTCAGCTCCCTTCTCACCCAGCTCCAGGGGCTGGTTGGGCAGGCCGCCAACTCGGGCGGCATGAGCGCCAGTGAAACGGCCGCCGACCAGTTGCAGGTGGACTCGATTCTTTCCACCATCAACCGGATTTCATCAGTCCACGACGTTTGAAGGCCGGCAGTTGCTGAACGGCAACCTTGCCTACGCGACGAGCAGCGTGGGCTCGGCGGTCACGAACCTGCAAGTCAACAGCGCGCTGGTTCCCGAAGGGGGCAAAGTGGCGGTTGCGGTGCAGGTGGTTTCCTCGGCCAAGACGGCGGCGCTGACCTACACGGGCGGCGCGATCAGCGGCAACACCGTGACGCTGCAAGTGGCGGGCAACCTGGGCAGCACCCAGTTGTCGTTCGCCTCGGGCACGACGGTGAGTTCGATCGCCACGGCGATCAACGGCGTGAAGAACGCGACGGGCCTTTCCGCGCAAGTGAGCGGCGGGGATCTGCGTGTGAATTCCACGCAGTACGGCTCGGCGCAGTACGCCAGCGTGCAGGTGATTTCAGGCACATTGAAATCGAATTTCAGCGCCACCGAGTCCGACGGCGCGGATGCCAACGTCACCGTCAACGGCGCGGCAGCCGAGGTTGCCGGGCTGGATGCCAGCTACCGCAACTCGTCCCTGGATGTGAGTTTTAACATCAATCCAACGGACGACAAGCCCTCATCGAGCACGTTCTATATCACCGGCGGCGGGGCCACCTTCCAGCTTGGCTCGCAGGTTTCCCTGAATGGCGAGGCTTCGATCGGAATCGGTTCGGTCTCCACGGGCGATCTGGGCGATTCGTTCAACGGGTATCTCAGTTCGCTGGGCAGCGGCGGAGCCAACAACCTTTCCAGCAACAACCTGACGACGGCCCAGAACATTCTCGACAGCGCCATCACGCAAGTGAGCACGCTGCGAGGCCGGCTGGGCGCGTTCCAGACGTTCACGATCGGTTCGACGGTGAACAGCCTGGGCGTTGCGTACGAGAACGTGTCGGCGGCGGAATCGTCGATCATGGACACGGATTTCGCGTCGGAGACGTCGAACCTGACGCGGGACCAGATTCTGTCGCAGGCAGCGACGACGGTCCTGTCGCAGGCCAACAGCCGGCCGGACCAGGTCCTGACGCTGTTGCAGAACGCCTGATGGGTTGGTTTGATCGGTGTGGCGGACTTCGGCGAGTTTCCTTCGGTCTGAGTTCAGGGTCGAGGACAGTCGAGTCGAGCCGCGACATTCCTTTCTCGCAAGTCACTCACCCCCGGTCCCGCGGACCGGGGGTTTTTCTTTTCTCCCGTCTGTCCCATAAAAATAGCGGTAGCCCACACCACGTGGAAAATTCGTCGCCTCGCCAGGCGGACCGCGCAAAATCCGCATCTGACCCATAACTCGCGGCGAAAATTTTGACAAGCGATTCTGAAAGAATGCTCAAGCGAAGCGTCGATCATCATGGCGTTGGAAAAGACCGAGCGGCTGCGGCGCATGGCCGCTTGACGCTCCGCATCGACTCGTGAGAAAGGAGCGCAGCAAGATTCATGCAGGGAGCAGACTGCTCCCCCGCGGCGGTTTGGATAGACCGGCTTCGATCCTGCCAGGGGATCCGGTCGAGCAAATACCCGTTCGAAGAGGAACGGCCCGTGAACCGCTTGGTGCAGGCCGGCGTTCACGAATTCACAAAGTCACGGAGAGACAATTATGAGTAGCGTAATCAATACGAACATCAGTTCGCTCATTGCACAAAATTCGTTGCAGCAGAACAATTCAAATCTAAATACGAGCCTGCAACGGCTCAGCACGGGTTTGCAGATCAACACCGGCGCCGACAACCCGGCCGGCCTGATCGCCGGGCTGGCGCTGCAACAGGAACAGACCGGAATTCAGACCGCCATCAACAACGGCAGCCATGGCCGGCAATGTCATCGGCACCGCCGAGGGTGGTTTGAACGAGGTCAGCTCCCTTCTCACCCAGCTCCAGGGGCTGGTGGGGCAGGCCGCCAACTCGGGCGGCATGAGCGCCAGTGAGATCGCCGCCGACCAGTTGCAGGTGGACTCGATTCTTTCCACCATCAACCGGATTTCATCGTCCACCACGTTTGAAGGCCGGCAGTTGCTGAACGGCAACCTTGCCTACACGACGAGCAGCGTGGGCTCGGCGGTCACGAACCTGCAAGTCAACAGCGCGCTGGTTCCCGAAGGGGGCAAGTTGGCGGTTGCGGTGCAGGTGGTTTCCTCGGCCAAGACGGCGGCGCTGACCTACACGGGCGGCGCGATCAGCGGCAACACCGTGACGCTGCAAGTGGCGGGCAACCTGGGCAGCACCCAGTTGTCGTTCGCCTCGGGCACGACGGTGAGTTCGATCGCCACGGCGATCAACGGCGTGAAGAACGCGACGGGTCTTTCCGCGCAAGTGAGCGGCGGGGATCTGCGTGTGAATTCCACGCAGTACGGCTCGGCGCAGTACGCCAGCGTGCAGGTGATTTCAGGTACATTGAAATCGAATTTCAGCGCCACCGAGTCCTACGGCGCGGATGCCAACATCACCGTCAACGGCGCGGCAGCCGAGGTTGCCGGGCTGGACGCCAGCTACCGCAACTCGTCCCTGGACGTGAGCTTTAACATCAATTCTAAGGACGACAAGCCCTCATCGAGCACGTTCTATATCACCGGCGGCGGGGCCACCTTCCAGCTTGGCTCGCAGGTTACCGCGAACGGGCAGGCCTCGATTGGGGTCGGTTCGGTCTCCACGGGCGATCTGGGCGATTCGTTCAACGGGTATCTCAGTTCGCTGGGCAGCGGCGGAGCCAACAACCTTTCCAGCAACAACCTGACGACGGCCCAGAACGTTCTCGACAGCGCCATCACGCAAGTGAGCACGCTGCGAGGCCGGCTGGGTGCGTTCCAGACGTTCACGATCGGTTCAACGGTGAACAGCCTGGGCGTTGCGTATGAGAACGTGTCGGCGGCGGAATCGTCGATCATGGACACAAATTTCGCGTCGGAGACGTCGAACCTGACGCGGGACCAGATTCTGTCGCAGGCGGCGACGACGGTCCTATCGCAGGCTAACAGCCGACCGGACCAGGTCCTGACGCTGTTGCAGAATGCCTGATAGGCTGGTTTAGCATCCTCGGCGGAGCCGCGGAAAATCTTTCTCACGAGCGTAACGTGCCCCCGGCGTCCAAAAGCGCCGGGGGCGTTTCATGCGCCGGCGGTCGCGATTTATCTTTTGCCCGGTGATTTGCTACAGTCTTCGTGATGCCGCGGGTCGCGCTCTTCATCACCTGCCTGACCGACCAGTTCTATCCCCACGTGGGCGTGGCCGTCACAAAAATCCTGGAGCACTTCGGCTGCGAGGTCGTTTTCCCACCGGCCCAGACCTGTTGCGGCCAGCCGTTTTTCAACAACGGATTTCCTTCCCAGGCTCGCGCCTTCGCCACACGAATGATCGAAATCTTCAGGCCGTATCCGTATGTCGTCACTCCATCCGGCTCCTGTTGTGCCATGGTGCGAGAGCAATACCATGAGCTTCTTCATAACGATCCCCAGTGGCAAGCACCCATGAATGAGCTTCGCTCAAAGACCTACGAATTCGTGGAATTTCTCGACAAAGTCCTGAAGGTCGATTTTCAGCAATTCAAGCTCCCGGTCCGGCGGGAAATCACGTATCACTACACCTGCCATCTGCGCGGCATCGGCGTGAAGGACGCAGGCGTTCGCCTGCTTCGCCAAATCGGAAACGTCGAGTTCAAGCCGATGGAAAAGACCGACCAATGCTGCGGTTTTGGCGGGACGTTCGCCGTGAAATATCCCGCCATCAGCGGGGCGATCGTCGAAGACAAAATCAACTGCATCGTCCGGCACCGGGGCCCAGACAGTCATCTGCAACGATGCCGGATGCACCATGAACATCTCCGGAATGTGTCACCGCCGCGGCGTCGCCACGGACGTCAAGCACATCGCCGAACTGATGGCCGAGGCCATGGGCATCGACGACCGAGCGTGGTAAAC
The DNA here is from genome assembly GCA_963771925.1 of uncultured Phycisphaerales bacterium. Lineage (GTDB taxonomy): Bacteria > Planctomycetota > Phycisphaerae > Tepidisphaerales > Tepidisphaeraceae > PALSA-1353. The sequence continues at coordinate 34,045 of CAVYVE010000002.1, read as the reverse complement.
TCGCGGCATCAGCTCGACATGGTTCGACGTCAAGAGCGATCCGACCCAATACCGCCGCCATGGCTCGCGAGCCGTCGAAGAATTTAATTTCCATGCCTTCAGCATCAAAGCCGCCGGCAACGAACGCCTCAAGCGGCCGTCGGCGCCAACACGCAGCGGCAATACCAGGGCCGTCAGCAGCGCATGCTCGAATTGCCCGACCCCGACGCCCTGCGGTCGCTCGCCGGCCACATCAAGCAGCACACCCTCGACCACCTCGATTATTATCTGGAGCAGCTTCAGTCTTCGGTCCAGCGCAACGGCGGCCACGTTCATTTCGCCGACGACGGCGGCCGATGCCCGGCGAATCATCGCCGAGATCGCCAAAAAAGCCGGCTGCACCCGCGTCATCAAAAGCAAATCCATGGCCAGCGAGGAAATCGACCTGGCGCAACATCTCGAATCCGCCGGGCTGGACCTCGTCGAAACCGACCTGGGCGAATTCATCATTCAGATCAGCCACGATAAGCCCAGCCATCTGGTCGCGCCGATCATGCACAAGGACCGTGCGTCGATCGCCCGACTGTTCAGCGAGTATTTCAAAACTCCGTACAACGAAGACCCGCCGGCCCTGACGGCGCAGGCGCGGGCATTTCTTCGCGACAAATTCCGCCACGCGGATTTGGGGATCACCGGCGGGAATTTTCTCGTCGCCGAGACCGGCCAGGTCTGCGTCGTCGAAAACGAAGGCAATGCCCGCCAATCGGTGACGACGCCGCGCGTTCTGGTCAGCCTGGTCGGCATCGAGAAGCTGGTGCCGCGCCTGGCCGATCTGGCCGTCATGCTCAAGCTCCTGGCCCGCAGCGCCACCGGCCAGCCGATGACCGTCTACACCAGCATTTTCGGCGGCCCTCGTCAGGCCGGCGAAAAAGACGGGCCGGAGGAATTCCACCTGGTTCTGCTCAACAACGGCCGGACCGAGATCCTCGCCAATGCCGAATATCGCGAAACGCTCCGCTGCATCCGCTGCGGAGCGTGCCTCAACGCCTGTCCCGTCTACCGCAAAATCGGCGGACATGCTTACGGCAGCGTCTATCCCGGTCCGATCGGCGCGCTGATCACGCCGCTGTTCCAGGGCTTGGCCAAGTTCAAGGACTTGCCCCAGGCCAGCAGCCTTTGCGGCGCCTGCTACGAAGCCTGCCCCGTCAAGATCAACATCCCCAAACATCTGGTCAATCTTCGCCGCGACATCAATGCCCTGCGAATCAGCAGCCCGTTGGAACGCCTGATCTACAAGACCTGGGCATGGGGGATGAAAAGCCCGCTCATTTACCGCATCGTGACCGTCATCCAGAAATTCGATCTTCGCCGCCGGGCACACAAGACCGGCTGGATTCGTTCCCTGCCTCTTTTCGTCGCCGGCTGGACGCAGGTGCGCGATATGCCCGCCCCGGCCAAGCGGACATTCCACCAAATCTGGAAGGATCGAACGTGAACCCCCGTCCGGCGGCCGCTGCTTTGGCGGTGATCCTGTGCGGATCATTTCTCCTGAAGCTTCATCATCTGGACCACCCGGCCGTCAAACCGCTCGACGAAGTTTTCCATGCCATCGTCGCCAGAAATTTCCTGAAGCATCCGCTGACTCCCACGCTGGTCGATCGGCCATTTCTTGCGTATGACCCCGATGATTGGCTCGCGGATCACATCTGGCTCCACAAGCCCCCGCTGGCGATGTGGCAGATTGCGCTCTCCTTCGCGGTCCTCGGCGTCAGCACGCTGGCCCTGCGGCTTCCCTCGGCAATCCTCTCCACGCTGGCCGCCGGCCTGACGTATCTCATCGGCGTCCGACTGCTCGATCGCACCTCGGCCCTCGTCGCCGCCGGTCTGCAGGCATTCAATCCGGTGATCCTGATGCTGATGAATGGATACGTCTTCAGCGATCACGTCGACATTTCCCTACTGTTTTGGACGGAGCTATCGATTTACTTCCTGGTCCTCGCGTCCCCCTCAATTGGCGGCGGCGACTTCGGCGAGCCAGTCGAGCCCCGAAGCACCGCGGGTTATTCCTCATCCTCTGCGGCATCACACAGGGTCTCGCCTTCCTCTCCAAAACCTATCCCGCCTTGATCGTCACTCTTCTGGCCCTCGTCGCCTTACAGAGCCGGAGCAGCCCCGGACCGGGCCGACACGGCCCGGCTCTTTGAAAGGATTTCTGATCCTTCTCCTCTCCACCGCCGCGACCGTCGCCCCATGGATGATCTGGATCGCGATTCGTTTCCCGCACGAGTTCGTTTACGAAAACCTTCAAATTCTGCATCATCTGAATGAGAACATCGAAAACTGGGCCGCGCCCTGGGACCAATTGGTCTTTTACTATTGGATCAGCATTTTCCATGTTTATTATGCGGCCATCATCGCCGCCGCGGTCATCTTTTTCGTTCGCGCCTGGCAGGAGAAAAAGCTTGCGTTATGGTTCATCCTCGCCTGGGCCGCCGGGGTGATGATTCCCAATCTCCTGGCCACTTCCAAGCCCATGTGCGCAACGCTGATCGGCTGGCCCGCCGCGTGGCTGATGTTTGGCCATCTTATCTCCCGTCGCTTCGAGGCGATCGCCTGGCCCTCGGCACATGGCTCGCCTCGATGCTCCTGGCGGCGATTTTCCTGAATCGCAATTCCATTCCCGTCGGCGGCGAAAACTGGGGCGAAACGTCCTTCCCATTCGCCGCCATCATGCGGCAACATCTCTGGCTCCTCTGGTACGTTCTGATCGCCCTTATCGTCGGCCTGTTATTCAGCGCCCTAAAATTCCCGACCAATGCCCACGGGGCCGTCGTCGGGCTCTCCGCCGCGGCGACAGCTTTCCTCGCCGTCGTCTGGTGGAAAGGCAACCACCCTCCCGGATATCTCAAGGTCGCCGCTTGAGGTCACGCAAATCGACGCCGAATCCCCCAATTTCGCCACCGTCGGCGAATTTCGCCTCGCACTTGCCGCCGAGCGCCGCTTTCCTGGTTGACGAACACGCCCGATTGGAGAACAAGCTCGTCGAGTTCGCCACGGATCGCTCCTGTTATCCGGCCACGCCCCAGAATTGGCCGCAGCTCGCCGGCGAATTGGAACGGGCCGGCGCGTTGCCGTATCTGCTAACCTCAGCGAGCGTTCCTCTGCCGGCCGTGTTACGTGGATGTCGGCCAGAAGCGGACGATTTACGCGTGCACTCCCGCTGCGCAAGTCGCGGCCACGCGTGGGGAGCGATAATGCCGGATCCCATGATCGAACGTGTCCGCCGAGCGCTGGGCCGATCCCAACCGCTAAACGATCCCCCCTTGCCGCCGGAAATTCCAGACACCATCGCCCGGCTCGCGCCTCGCGAGGCCAATCTCGTCGATCTCTTCGCCACATCCGCCATCGACGCCAAATTCAATCTCGAGCAAGTGACCGCCGACCAAATCTGTCCCCGGCTCGTGCAATTTTTGCAGCTTCACCAATGCCGGAAGGTCGGCGTGTGCGTTTCACCGCTGCTGGACCGTCTCGGAATAGAAGCGGCGATTCGGGCGGCCCATCTGAGTCCGCACCGCTGGGATGATTCGACGCTGGATGCCGCCTATGACTTGGACTGCGGAATTACTGACGTGCTACGCCGCCGTGGCGGAAACCGGCTCACTCGTTATCCGCCCCAATCCCGGCCACGGCCGCGCTCTGTCGTTGGTTCCACCCCTGCACGTCGCGATCGTCGACCCGTCTAACATCGTGCCGGACCTGATTGACCTCATGGACAAAATCGCCGGCGAACCTTACGCGCCGAACATCACGCTGATCACCGGCCCTTCCAAAACCGCCGACATCGAAGGCGCCTGGTGACCGGCGTACACGGCCCCGGCGTGGTCCAGCTTTTCCTATTGCGTCCCTCCCCGTAAGGCGGGCTGGCTTCCGCCGAATATTTTCCGCATGTTTCGGTTATAATTGAGCCGGTGGAACGCGAGCAACTCTTCAATCTCCTGGATCAGTTCAACATCGAAACGCCGAGCTGGGGCTATGCCGACACCGGCACGCGTTTCGGCAAATTTCTCCAGCCGGCCGCCGCCTCGACCATCGACGAAAAGCTCGCCGACGCCGGCACGGTCCATCGCTATACCGGCTGCTGTCCGACCGTGGCCGTGCACGTGCTATGGGATTTTTCCATGGGCGTCGATGCCACCGCCACCGCCGCCGTCGCCGCCAAACACGGCGTGCGCATCGGCTCGATCAACCCCAATTTCTTCCAGGACCAGGTCTACAAATTCGGCTCGGTTTGCCATCCCGATGAATCGGCGCGCGATCACGCCCATCGCCACATGATGGACTGCATCGCCATCGCCAAGGCGGTCAAGAGCAATCTCCTGAGCCTTTGGTTTGCCGACGGCACGAACTATCCGGGCCAGGACGACATCGTCGCCCGCAAGCAGCGCATGCACGGCGCACTGCGCCAGTGGCACGACGCCATGCCCAAGGGCATGAAGATGCTGGTGGAATACAAGCCGTTCGAGCCGGCGTTCTATCACACCGACATCGCCGATTGGGGAATGAGCTATATTTTCGCCAAGGACGCCGGCCCCAATGCCCGGGTGCTGGTCGATACGGGCCATCACCTGCCGGGGCAGAACATCGAGCACATCGTCGCGTTGCTGATCGACGAGGAGATGCTCGGCGGATTCCATTTCAACGACCGCAAATACGCCGACGACGATTTGACGATGGGCAGCATCGATCCCTACGCCGCGTTCCGCATTTTCCACGAGATTCGCAACGCCGCCGATCTGCATGGCCGGGACGTTTCCGGCATCGCGTACATGATCGATCAGAGCCACAATCTCAAGCCCAAGATCGAGGCGATGATCCAGACGGCCGTCAGGCCGCGCAGGAGTTGTATGCCAAGGCCTGTCTCGTGGACCGTCAAAAGCTTCGCGATGCGCAAACGAGAATGGATATCGTCGAATGCCGAGGGGTGTCTGCACGACGCGTTTTTCACCGATGTCCGTCCGCTGCTGGCCCAGTGGCGGGAAAAAAAGAACATCGATCCCAATCCGCTTGAAGCGTACCGCGCCAGCGGGTACGAGGCCAAGGTCGCCCTCGAGCGCGAAGCCTCCCGCGCCGCCCGCGGCTCGAAATCGTCCGGGTCATACGCGTGAATCGGAGCACCGGATGTACATCCGGTGCTTAGTCTCAAAAATAAATCGTAAACTCGATCAATTCCCCGTGAATGGTTCCCGTTCTCGGATCTTTCATCGGCTCGAACCACCACGTATACGCCGCCCGCTGGCATTCCAGATCGACGGGATCGCTTCCGCTGGAACGCGCGATCTTCGCGTCCGTAACATTCCCGTCCGTGCCGATTTTCAGCAGAAGCACGACGTACGGATTCTGCATCTCCTGCAAATCGGCGATGGCCGCCAGCCCCAACCGCGGCAGTTCACGCGCCTTCATCTTCCGCCCCGTGCGCGCTTCGATCTGGCCGGCGATAAACCGGCTGGCGATACGCGATACCGGATAGGATTCGAAATCGCTGGAAGGAACCGGGTTGCCCGACCCCGATTCCGCCGACCCCGGAGTTCCGCCCGCACCGCCTGTGGAACTTGCCGCCGCCCGCTGCGATGGTTTCGCCTCTTGCGCACTCGACGGTGAACCCGAGGCCGGCTCACCCTTGGAAGCCTCCGCCGGCGGTTTAACCGGCAACGGCCCGCTCGAAAGCGGATCGACCGCGATGTCCCGCCCGGCCGACTTACCCTCCGCGGCGGTCCCCACCGGCATCTTGCTGGATATCTTCGGCGTCAACTCCGCCAGCGCCGTTTCCTGCGCGGCGAACACCGACGCCGCGCTTTGGCGCTGGAATTCGTGCCGCGCGGCGCCATCCCCGTTGTCGCCCCGAAGCATCTGCTGCAACTGCTGGCTCGATTCCTTCCCGCCGAACCCCTCCGCGTCACGCTGCATTGCCGCCTGCTCCTGCCTGGCATCCGACACGGCCGATTCCATCGGCTGCTGCGCCGGCGCACTGTTGATCGACGGCCCATTGGAATCATGCTCGCCAAGTTGCTGCGTTGGGTCTTGAGGGGCCGGCGGCGGGGCGATCTGCGCCTGCGCCCGCGGCAGTTGCAGCCACCAACCCAGGTTCCGCCGCGCCGCCCGCACTCCAACGGCCAGGATCGCCAGGTGTGCCCCCAGCGCCACCAGCAATGCGATCAGAATGGTTGGATCCCGCCTCTTCATGGACGTTCCCACGATCATTCTGCGTTGCATTGGCTCAAATATCCAATGGCCCGCTCCACCGACTCCGCCACAAAAAATAGCTCCCGCGAATCGGGCTTGATGAATCGGTGCTCAATTCCATGTTCGATCATCGCCAGCAGCGGATCGAAATATCCCGCGACGTTCAGCAGCACGATCGGCTTGCTATGGAACCCCAATTGCCTGCCGACGACGACCTCAAAGAATTCCTCCAGCGTTCCCAGGCCGCCGGGAAGGGCGATCATGGCATCGCAGCGGTTCTCCAGCATTTCCTTGCGATGCCGCATGTCGCGGGCGACGATCATCTCGTCGCATCGCTCATTGACGACATCCGATTTCATCAGCCGCTTGGGCATGATGCCGATCACTTTTCCGCCGGCCGCACACGCCCCGCCGGCCAGATGGCCCATCAGCCCCGCTCGATCTCCGCCATAAATGACGCCCCAACCTTTCAGCGCAATGGCCCGCCCCAGCGCCTCGGCCGCCTGGCGATAATTCTCCGCCAGAGTTCGACTGCTGGCACAATAAACAGTGACATTCCGAATCATGCGACTACTCCAGCGTCCATCATACGAATATTCCGACAGAAGTCCTTCAAGCATCAGCGCTGGTTGCCAAGCCGGCGCGATCCTATACTGGCGGCGAATGAAGCGGGATTTACAGGTAACTGATCCGGCACTACAGCCTGTCGCGGAAAAGATCGCCGCCGGCCAGCGGCTCTCGGCCGACGACGGGGCGGCGCTTTACGCCAGCCGTGACCTGCACGGCATCGGCCGGCTGGCGAATTTCGTGCGGGAAACGCTCCACGGCGACAAGACCTTTTACAACCGCAACCGGCACATCAATTACACGAACGTTTGCGCCTGTCCTGCAAGTTCTGCTCCTTCTATCGCAAGCGCGGCGAAGACGGCGCTTACGAAATGCCGGTCGAGCAGGTCGTCGCCACGGCCGCGCGGGCCGCCGAGGCCGGGGCGACCGAAGTGCACATCGTCGGCGGGCTGCATCCGTGGCTGAAGTTCGATTATTACCTGCAAATGCTCGCCGGCATTCGCCGGGAATGTCCGAATCTGCACATCAAGGCGTTCACGGCCATCGAAATCATTCACCTGTCCCGCGTCGCCCGCATGAGCATCGCCGAAGTTCTGACGCCCTTCGCGAGGCCGGGCTGGGCAGCCTCCCCGGCGGCGGGGCGGAGATTTTCGACGATCGCGTTCACGATGAAGTCTTCAAGGGCAAGGTCCGCGAGGACCGATGGTTTGAAGTTCATCGGATCGCTCACCAACTGGGGATCTATACCAACGCGACGATGCTCTACGGCCACGTCGAAACGCCCGCAGCAGCGCGTCGGCCACATGATGAAATTACGCCAGTTGCAGGATGAATCGCTCTCGGCCATGCAAAGCGCTCCCGATCGGGCCTGTTTCAATTGCGTGATTCCCCTGAGCTTCATTCCCGAAAACAGCGAGTTGGGATATTTGCCGGGGCCGACCGGGTTGACGGACCTGAAGACCCTGGCCATTGCCCGGCTGATGATCGACAACATCGCGCACATCAAGGCGTTCTGGATCATGCAGAGCGTGGGGCTTTCGCAACTGGCGATGAACTGGGGCTGCGACGATCTGGACGGCACGGTGGTCTGGTACGACATCACCAAGCGTGAAGGCCACGGCGTTCATCAGGAATTGCACGTGGCGAGACATCAAGCGCCTGATCCGCGAGGCCAGAAGAATTCCCGTGGAAAGGGATACGCTGTATCGCCCGGTGCGGCGGGACGACAACGATCACCTCTCGCCGTCGGAAGTTTAAGCAACCCCGCCGAGGTTTTTGAGAAGCTTTGATAGCCGATCCGATCCCGCGTGGCGCGGCGGCTTCAGCCGCCGTGTTCCCTGATATTCAAGCACCGAACTCACCGCGCCGGATGGGCCACTTTGGCGAGGGATTCAGCCTCGCCGCAGACAGCTTTGCCGTTGCTCCCCGGGTTCTCCTGCTGGCTGAGCATCCGGTCGCGAATTCCGCACATCACCCTGTCCACCACGGCTGGGATGGCGATGGCGATGCTCAGGGACAGGCGCGACATGGCCTTGGGCCAGACCTCGCGGCGAGGGCTTTCGATGGCCCGAACCATGCGGGCCGCCACGGCCTGGGGCGACTGCCTGCTTCCCTTGGCCAGCGCAGCCGTGGTCCATGCCGCTCAGATTGTTGGCCGTCGCGAAGAATTCGGTTTCGCAAAGCACGGGATGCACGCTGGTGACGGCGATGTCGAATGGCTTCAATTCAATCCGCAGACCTTCGGCGAGGCTGAGTTGTGCGGCCTTCGTGGCGGCATAGGTGCTGAAATACGGCAGCCCCCGCCGGGCGCACGCGCTGGAAACGATCATGAGTTGCCCGCGGAAGCCGTCGCGCGGCTCCTGCCGTTTCATCGCGGCGATGGCCATGCGGCAGCATTCAATCGTGCCGAATAAATTGGTATTGAAGATTTGCCGAATGTCCTCCTCGGTCATCGCGTCGAATGCGCGGGCCAAACCGTACCCCGCGTTGCAAACCACCGTGTCAAGCCGGCCAAATTTCTCCACCGCGGTGCAGATGATGCGGTGGCAATCCTCGGGACGGGAGACGTCGCTGGCCAGACAGCAATGCTCGCCGCCCAAACTGCGGGCGAGCTCTTCGAGTCGATCGAGCCGTCTGGCCGCCAACACCAATCGGCCGCCCTGGGCGGCCAAATCCACCGCCAGCGCCCGGCCGATGCCGGAACTGGCCCCCGTGATGACCGTGACCATATCCTTAGGCTGCGACTCATGGGTTCCGATTGTACCGTCTCGTCGCGATTTTGTGGATTGCTCGATTCTTTTTTATTTGCGGCAACCTGAAGGATGCCTAAACTAATCGAACATGTTCACCGGAATCGTGGAAAAAACTGCAACGATCGAGGGGTCTCGGATGGTCCGGACTTCCGACGGCTGACGCTAGTTACGAAACTCCCCGATCTGCAAATAGGGCGAAAGCATCGCCGTCAACGGCTGTTGCCTGACCTGGCGGAACTTCCGCCCGACAAGGCGAGCTTCGACGTGGTGAAGGAAACGCTTGACAAGACAAACCTGGGCCTGCTGAAGGCCGGCGATTTTGTCAATCTTGAGCGTTCCATGAAGATCGGCGACCGGATCGACGGCCATTTTGTTCAGGGCATGTGGATGGACGGGCGTGTTAACCAACGTTAAATCCGGGGACGAGGAATGGAGGTTTACATTGGAAGCGCCGTTTGAATTGGCGCAATACATCGTCCCCAAGGGTTCGGTAGCGCTGGATGGGGTGAGCCTGACCGTCGCCTCCGTCGCTGGAAACGTCTTCGAGGTGGCGCTGATTCCGACCACGCTCCGCCTGACGACTCTGGGTCAGAAGTCAGCCGGCTGGCCGTTTAATCTGGAAGCCGACATCCTGTGCAAGACGGTGGTGTCCTGGCTGGAAAGACAAAAGCAAGGGGTTGAGGCCATGCGGGAGACATGAATGAATCCTCTGAGAAAACTTGCACGAGCAGGCCGAGGCGGAGTTTCAGCCGTATGGGGATATGGAGATCGTCTGCACTTTCGGCGAGCCGCAGGCGGAGTATGCCGCGATCCGCAAGGGATGCGCCCTGCTGGACCTGCCGCAACGGGGAATCCTGGAAGTTACCGGCAACGACCGGATCGACTTTCTTAACCGCTTTCTGACCAATGAGCTGATCGGCAAAGATTCGAAGAAGCCGCTGGCGGCGGGAAGCGGGGTTTATGCATTTCTGCTGAATAATAAGGGCCGAATCGTCGCTGATATGAACGTTCTGGAGCGCAGGCGACCGCACGCTGCTGGAAACCGATGCGCGAAACGTGCCGAACCTGCGAGAAGTTTTGGAAAAACATCGGTTCTCCGAAAAAGTGAAATTCGAAAGCCTGTTGGAAAGCAATCATCAGATTGCGCTGCACGGGCCGAAGGCCGCGGACATTCTGCGACAGATCGCTCCGGGCTGGAGCGAGCTGCCGCCGCTCGGATCGGCGACGGCGAAAATCGAGGCAGCGAGGCGCTGATCTGGCGGGATGATCCGTGCGGAGTGCCGGGATATTACCTCATCGTTCCGACGGAAGCGGCCGGCAAACTCTGGATGAAAATCCTCGCGGAATTTTCCAGCGGGGAAGTCGGCAAGCGGCCGGTGCGGCCGGCGGGGTGGGCGATGTTCAACACCACGCGCATCGAAGCGGGGCGGACGATGTTCGGCATCGACTTTGATGATTCGGTTCTCCCCGCCGAAACCGGCCAACTCCACCGGGCGGTCAGCTTTACCAAGGGATGTTATCTCGGCCAGGAGATCGTGGCGCGGATGCACGCCCGCGGCCAGGTGGCCCGGCAGATTGTGGGAATCAAAATGCAGGCCGACGCCCTGCCGCTGGCCAGTGCGCCGATCATGGACGATCAGCAGAACCAGGTCGGCGGCATTACCAGCAGCACCATATCCCCGGTCCTTTCCAACGCGGCGATCGGTTTGGCGATGGTCAAGACGGCGTTTCGCCAAACCGGGAACGACGCTGCGGATCGCCGCGGAGGGGGCCCTTCGGCCGGGCGTCGTGGTCGAATTGCCGTTCGTGAAAAATCAGCAGAACATTCAGGAATAATTGAAGGGAACAGAGGGAAAATATGGTTCATTCACCGTTTCGCGTTGAGCCGGGAGAGAAAGTGGACCTGTCGAAATGGCCCACGGACGATACCGGCCCGTTCAATCATAAATCCCAGGCCAAGCCGGCGATCAAAAAGAACATCGAGCGCCTGATCGAGCTGCAGGAGTTGCTGTATGCGTCGTCGAGCCATGCCGTGCTGATCGTCCTGCAGGCGATGGACGCCGGCGGCAAGGACGGCGCGATCGATCACGTCTTCAGCGGAGTCAATCCGCAGGGCTGCAACGTCACCAGCTTCAAAGTCCCCACCCATCTGGAACTGGCCCACGATTATCTGTGGCGATACCACCAGGCCTGTCCACGAAAAGGAATGATGGAGATTTTCAATCGGTCGCATTACGAAAGCGTGCTGGTCGAGCGCGTGAAGAAGCTCGTTCCAAAAGACATTTGGTCGGCCCGCTTTGAGCAGATCAACGAGTTTGAGCGCATGCTCGCGTCGGAAAACACGCTGGTCCTCAAATTCTTCCTTCACATCTCCAAAGACGAGCAGAAGAAACGCCTGCAAGCCCGGCTGGATGACAAATCCAGGCATTGGAAATTCGATCCCAACGATCTTGCGACGCGCAAGCAGTGGGACGATTATGTCGAAGCGTTCGAGGATGCCTTGCGGCATTGTTCAACCGACCTCGCCCCGTGGTACGTGGTGCCGGCCGATCACAAGTGGTTCAGGAACTGGGTGATTTCGGACACGATCGTGCGGGCGATGGAGAAGCTGAACATGAAATATCCCCCGCCGCCGCCGGGGCTGGACAAGATCAAAATACATTGAATGGCAGGGTCAGGCCGCTTCGGCCTGCGGCGGACGCCGCAGATGCGACGCCTGTTCTCGGGCGGTGCGCCAAAGGGAAATATCGTGAGAGGAGTCATCCTCATCATCCGCGGTGAAGTGCTCATCTTGCGGATTTGAATGGTGCGATTCAGCGATTGGCTGAAAAGTCAGGGCCTGCAACTCATCGGGCATGACGACCGGCTCGGCCGGCTGGGGTCGCGGCGTTGAACGGGCGTAGCCGTTGCCGGCCATGTCCACGAATAGAAATTGCCCGTCCACGAAGGATGGAATCGACCCATTGGCGATTCCGGCAAGAACTTGTTCGACGCCGACTCCCCAAATTTCCGCGGCCACGGCCGGCGCTACCCATGATGCCATTGAATGATCTCCCAATCGACTTGTGTGAGATCGGTCGGATAGGCGGGCAACTATACATTGCGGCGCGGCGCGAAAACTTTGCGGCGCAGCGTCCGGTAACCGCCGGGACGATCGCACTCGCGCATTTGTTCTTTTCGCGGATTTCAGACGAACAAATAAACGTAGCCCGCGAAAGACACGGCGGCCAGACCCGCGGCGGCGGCGATGCCCCAGAGCAAACTACGCCGCTGAACCGCCAGCGACAGCGTCGCAATCGTCACGCCCGCCTGGGCGCCCAGCATTCCATAGAAAAATTGCTTGCTTCGCAGACGGTGCCGCTCCGACGCGAAGCCGTCTTTCCGGACCCATACCTCATATAACTGAGCCAGAACTTGATTGTCCCTCGCATCGCCTTCGTAGCGGCTGGCGTCAAATCGCAGCCGTATGCCCGTCCAAATCGAATGTAGCCGCCGGAGCGGGTCGCCAATATTCGTGGCCCCCGCGGCCTGCGCACCGGCGGCACGCTCGAATTCAGCGGCCGATAACGCGATTTCACGAATGATTCCCTGCAACCGATCCGCCGCAAGAGTAATGGGCGCGGCGGCGCTTTCGAAATCCGCCGAGTTCTTTGCGGCCAGAGCCAAGGCATCATCAAGCCGGGCCTGATCGATCCGGCCGGCCAGTTGTTCCGTGGTCGCCTCCGGCGTTCCGTCGCCGATGGCGCGGACCGTTTCGGCGATCCGAGAATCGGCGGTCGGCTGCTCCTGCCGGTCCTTCGGCGGCCGCACATCAAGCGGGCCAGGAGCATCACTCGCATACCGCAGCACGACGGCTTCCGCCGGCCGGGTCGCGGCCCGGCCAAATTCTTCGACCAGAGATTGAGCCCGGGCCAGTGGTTCGTGAAGTCTTTGCGAATCCGCCGAATTTGCCGCGGCCGCCGTCCGATTCATGCGCTCGATCAACTCGTTCGCGGCCCCTTGCAGGTCCTGTCCATCAGCCGGCGCAAGTTGATTCAAACCTTCCAGGATCCCCAGCGTGTTCTGGCACTCCATCTCACGAAACCGCTTGGCCTGGTAGAACGCCCACTGATCCGAAACTTTCGATTGCATCTGGGCGGCCAGCGATCGGAAATATTGCGAACTGCTCATTTCGCTGGACGACAGCCCGGCCAGCACGGTGGCCAGCACGGTCAGAACCACCGGCGTGGCGATGGTTATGGTCTCCCACCGTGTTTTCTTTTTTGCGGAATCTCCCGCGATGGATGCAAACGATGACATCTTGCCCATGGTCACCTCATTTTTGCCGGGCCGGGGCCGCGGTATTCGCAGGAGGAAGTGCACGTCTCCCGAACGATGACGGCCGAAAGCTGCGGCAGCGCCGGCTTCAAACGATCGTAAATCCACATCGCCAGAACTTCGCTGGTTGGATTGGACAGTCCTTCGATCTCGTTCAGATAGAAATGATCCAGACGTTTGATGATCGGCTCGGCCGCGTTCTTGATCTCGCCGTAATCGATGAGATAACCCTTTGCCGGATCGACTTCGCCTTCGACGACGATATCGAAATGGAACGAATGGCCATGGAGGCGACGGCATTTGTGGCCATCGGGAAAAGTCGGCAGATCGTGCGCGGCCTCGAAATGGAAGGACTTGGTGAGTCGAACAAACATCCGCGCGGCATTTTATGACGCGGCCGCCGGGCGATCCAACCCGCTAATCCAGCCAATCCTTTTTCTTCAGCCGCTCGGGAACGTACTCCTCTGTCACGTAGCTGATGTCCTTGGTAATCAGCGATTCCACTTCCATCTTGAAGCCGTTGGCCAGCATTTGCTGTATCTCTTTCTGCCAAGCCTTGTTCTCCTTGAACCAGGGATAATTGGCGATTTCGCCGGCCCGCTTTTTGTCGTTGTCGTTGAGTTCCACCTGCACGTCGTCCGTCAGTTCGCACTGAACGTAATCCTTGGCGCGGATGCCAAGGAACCGCGCATCGGGAATGGCCAATCGCTCGCTTTCAAACGCGAGGCTGATCGAGCCTTGCTTGATGACGCTGTAGATGTAATGCCCCCAGGGATCGCAATCGAGCAGGCAAACGATCGGCAATTTCGCCTCGCTGCTGAATCGCTGGAGCAGCCGACGCACGCCGCGCGGCGGTTGGCCGCCGCCGTGCGTCAGAATGCAATTGTGGTCCTCCCAGAACCGGTCCTCGTTGAACCGGTTCCATACCGTTCCCTTTTCCACGTGCAGAACGAAATCCGCGTCGATCTTCTTGAATTGAATGATGTCCGCTTCGGTGATGCTTGGAATGGCGTAACCGCCGCTGCCCATTCGCCGGCAGTCGATTTCGTCGCCTTTATCGACAACCGTGATGTTCCCGACCATCGCCCCGCGGTTTTCCGCGAAAATATGCAGTTCCTCCCGCAGCGACCCCAGCGCCACCTCCAGGTCTTCCAGAATCCCGTCCGATTCATCCTGCACCGCGAACGTCTTTTCGCCCTTGGTCCCCTGGATGGTGTGCAAGCCCTTGTAAAACATTCCGCGAAGGCTGAGCGTTTTCTCCGCTCCGATCAATTCCTTGATGCTGTTGCCGTGCAGCATCGTCTGCATGAACTGCCTGGCTTGGTTCAGGTTGAACAGTTCCCGGCTCGCCTTGGCATCGCCCATCTGCAAAATCCGGCGTTTCTTGTTCCAGATCGGTGTTCGACCGCGTGCGGGTCGGAATGGCCACGGAAATGTCCCGGCCCTTGAAGCGGCGGCTCGTCACATCGTCCGCCAGATCGACGATCTTGTTGAGCGTGACTTTGTCGCGTTCTTTGATTCGCTTGCTGAGCCCGGTGGTGGATTTTTTCTTTGCCATGTTTTTTGGGTTCGTAGAACCCTCTCCTAGATCAAACACTAATTCGACGCCTTACCCAGAATTCGATCCAAAGCGGCAATGAGATCGGGCAAGTCGTGGCGAACCGTCTTCACGAGTTCGCCGAGATCGATTCCCCAATACACATGAACTACGATATTCCTCATGCCAATGATTTCGGCCCAGGGAATTGCCGCCGCGTGCCGTCTGCCGGCCGAACTGACACGGGCGGCCGCCTCACCCAACTCCGTAAAGCAATTCACTAGCGCCCGGGAACGCACCATATCTGAAGCGAGCTGGTCCGGGTCAAGCTTGCCGAGCGCCTTAATGGCGTCCGATGCGGCGATGCGCATGTGCTCAAGGCGACGGCGGTCTGCGCGTGCAATTTGCTGTTCACGCGACATATTCCAGCCGCGCTGATGAAAGAAGACCTGATCTAAGATGCTCCGGCACGCTGCCCAACGTCGTCAAATGGACGGACCTTCCCACCACCGACACCAGATCGTGCTGAAGTCCTCCAAGTTTGAACAGACCTACGCGGTTGGCATGGTCGGTCTCGACAAGCACGTCCACGTCGCTGCCCGGTCGAAAGTCTGAACGCAGAATCGAACCATACAGCCACAATTTCCGAATGCCATATCGTTTGCAAAGCGCCGTCAAAACGCGAGAGTCGATACGCGGTTTAGCGCCGACCCTTGTTTTGCGCTTCGCACGACCGCTTGTTTCAAGTTTTGATGTCTTTTTTGCCATGACTGGATAATACCCTCTCGGGTCATTATCGCCTCAATCAAAAAGCTGATCGCCGTTGCTCGACGGCTTTTTCTTCGTCTTCTTCCGCTTCAGGGGCACGACATCTTCCTGCTCCGCCGGGGCCGCAGTCTCCGCCAGGTGGCCGGCGCGGCTCTGCACCATCACGACGCCCTCGTCATTCTTCAAATCCTCGGCCTCGTCCTTCTGAACCGTTTTGCCTTCTTCGTCGAGCTGGGCGTCGGCGATGGCCGTTCGCTTGCGGGCTTCGGCCAGCAGCTTGTCGTACAGCTTTTTGGCATCCGTGCCGTTGATGGCGTGGATCGATTTGCTGATCTCGCCGATGTATCGCTCGAACACGTCGCGGCGGGCGGCCTGGCGCTGCATCTTCTGCCGCTTGCGGAGATACGCGCCCAGCTTTCGCCCGCATTCCATCAGGGCCAGCTTCATCTCCTTGCGGATTTCATCGTAATCGGCGATGGCTTCCTTCGATTCGCTGGTGAACGGCACCCAGACGCTGGCCATGTGAATCATGATGACCAGCGGCCCGCTCGGAACGCTGCCGCGAGGCTGGCTCGAGGTTGTAATTTCTCCAGCCGGTTTCCGCGACGGCTTTGAAGCTGCTGCACGCGCTCTGCTGGAACAGCAGCGGCACGCGGTTGGCGAAGCGAATCACGCGGGCCGCGTCGTCCGCCGGCAATTCGCCGCCGAATGCGATCGCCGCC
The DNA here is from genome assembly GCA_963771925.1 of uncultured Phycisphaerales bacterium. Lineage (GTDB taxonomy): Bacteria > Planctomycetota > Phycisphaerae > Tepidisphaerales > Tepidisphaeraceae > PALSA-1353. The sequence goes on along the minus strand of CAVYVE010000002.1, from coordinate 17,663 downwards.
TCGATCTGGAACGGCCGGCCGCGATAGACATCCGCGTCGCCGGCTGCTGGCGGCGTAAAACTCGGCCTTCACGCCTTTGAGCATTCCCGCCAGAAGCTGACGCACGCCGATCGGCGCCAGACAATCCGTCGGCGGGGCGGGAAGCCTGGATTCCTGGAATTCCTTGAAAAGCTTTTCGACCTGCGGCGGCTCCAGGTCGCCGACCTTGGTGCGGCTGTGCACGCCGATGGCCTTGCAGAATTCGCTCGCCTTGCCCGAGCTGATCCGGCAGAACTTTTCCTGCAAGAAATTGTAAAGCGTCCCGCCGCCGCGATTGGCATCCTCGATAATCCTTCAGCATCTGGATCAGGATTCCCAGCTCGATTCCCTTGGGATGCGGCTGAATTTCGCGCGTTTCCGGCGGAAGCTGATCGGTCCCGCGAGGGAAGAAAATCACGCCGTCCTTCTCGGTCGTCGCCAGCGTCGGATCGACTCCGGCCGGCGCGGTGACGCGCCGGTTGCTCCGCCTGCCGCTTCCGGGCGTGGCCTTCGCCGCGATCGGTCAGCGGCAAGTCCTCCTGCTCGTCGGCGCTCACGCGCGTCGGCGGAACGAACGTGATCCGCGCATGCGGATTGGCGATCGCGCACAGCTCCAGAAACTCATCCACGCTGCCGCGGCCTTTTTGATATCGCCCTTCCAGCTCGATGCTCACGCTGGTGCCGGTGATGAAATCCTCGGGATTCAAAAACCCCGGATCGCGCGTGCCGGCGTTCAGATGTCTTAAATCGCTGCGGCGGAAAATCCTCGGTCTCCTTGTCGACGGTCGACTTCCGCGCGATTGGTTTTGGTGTTCATCGCCAGCTCGATGTGATGGGCCGGCTTTTTGGGATGAGGCCGGGTGTGAATCACCATCGGCTTGCCGGTGGTGATCAGGCCGTACATCCCCGCGGCGCTGATGCCGATCCCCTGCTGGCCGCGGCTCATCTTCAGGCGATGAAATTTGCTGCCGTACAGCAATCGGCCGAAGACATTCTCGACCTGCTTGCGGACGATGCCCGGGCCGTTGTCGATGACCGTCACGCGATAGCGCGATTGCTTGGCCGTGGCGGGGCGATCCGGCTGAAGGTCCTCGATCATGATGGCGACGTTCGGCAGAATGCCCGCCTCCTCGCAGGCATCCAGCGAATTGTCCACCGCTTCCTTGACCGTCGTCAGCAGCGCCTTGCGCGGATTGTCGAAGCCCAGCAGATGCCGGTTCTTTGCGAAGAATTCGCTGACGGCGATGTCCTTCTGCTTGGCGGCCATCGTCTCGGCGGTTTCGCGACGGGCGGGTTTTGCCGGACGGGCTGATGGCTGGGACGGCGATTTTTTGGTCGTTCCACGACAGCTACGGGTTTGGCGTCAAAGAGATCTTCAGCATTTTGATCGAGGGATGAACGACTTCGCTCGCTTGCGCGTTCCATGCGTCGGTCCTCCGTGCCGTGGCATCGTACTGCCGACTTATCGGCACACGCACACCGCTTTCTCCAGCATCCGTGTTAGGGCATTGTATGGATTAGCCCACATCTCGTCCAGATGATGCGGCGAAGGGTGAAACTCGCAACTAATCATTGATCCACACTGGATGCATCGGCGTTGACCGCGCCGGCTCGGCAACCAGCCTTGGCGGCAGGTCCGAACTCATTCAAACAAACGGATGGCCGGCCGATCAATCTGAGTTTTCCAAAATCGACTCGGCGTTCAGGCCGGTGCGACCGGCAACAGACGCGATTATGGCGATGAGTTCGGAGGGTTCGACGGGTTTTGAGACATGCACCAAATAGCCGGATCGCAATGCCCGCGTTCGGTCTTCCGATCTGGCAAACGCGGTGAGCGCGACCGCGGGAACTCTGCCGCCTTTGTTGGGTCCCAAGGCTCGCACACGCCGAAGAAACTCGTACCCATCCAAGTCCGGCATGCCGATGTCACTGACGATGATGTCGGGTCTGTCCGTTTCGATAAGGTGCAGCGCCTCCGCGGCCGAACCGGCGGTGAGCACACGGGCGCCGCATTCTTCCAAAACTCGTCTAATCAAATCCCGGGCATCCGCCTCGTCATCGACCACGACCAGGTTCAGCCCCACGAGGTCCGTGGTCCTGTATGGCGATGCGACGGTTTTGGGTGCGGGCGGGCGGCGACTCTCGCCGTCGTCCGCCTTCGTGTGAATGACCGTTACAGGAAGGCGGACGACAAACGTCGTCCCGCGGCCCTCCCCGGTGCTTTCGACCGCCACATTGCCGCCGTGCAGTTCGACCAAGTGCTTGACGATGGCCAGTCCCAGACCCAGACCTCCGTGCTTACGCGTCGTTGATGCATCCGCCTGATGGAATCGTTCAAACACATGGGCGAGCTGATCGGGCCTGATGCCGATTCCCGTGTCCGCCACCGTGATCTGAATGTGCGAATTCACTCGTTGAAGGACGATCTGGACCTTACCGTCCTTGGGTGTGAACTTGACGGCGTTGGCAATCAGATTCCAGACGACCTGCTGGAGCCTGTTGGGGTCTCCGGTAATCGGCCCCGCACGAGGATCGAGCAGCTTTTCGAGTTTGATGCCCTTCGCTTCCGCCGCGGGTCGCATCGTCTCTATCGCCGCCTCGATGAAACCCGCCGGCTCGAGGTTCTGGACATCCAGGCGGACCTTACCCGAGATAATCCGGCTCATGTCCAGCAGGTCCTCAATGAGTTGCGTCTGCACGCGGGCGTTTCGCTCGATGACGTCCAGCCCTTCCTGGAGTTCCTCATCGCTCATTTTTTCCCGCCGCATGAACTGAGACCAGCCGAGAATGGCATTGAGCGGCGTGCGGAGTTCGTGCGAGAGCGTTGCCAGGAACTCGTCCTTCATCCGGCTGGCGCGCTCGGCATCGCTTCGGGCGGCCCGCTCGCTCTCCAGAAGAGCCAATCGTTCCCGTTCGGCTTCCTTTTGCCTCGTTAAATCCTGCACGAAGCAGACATATTTCGCTTCATTTTCCTCCAGGCCCGCGATACTTAGCAAAACGGGGACGCGCGTTCCATTCCTGCGGATGTATTCCTTCTCGAACGGCGTGCAAGCGCGATGATCGGCAATCTCCGCTATCGCCCGATCGTCGAGCGGCAGATACTCGGGAGGCGTCATCGTTCGCCACACGATTCCCCCGGACTCCAGGTCTTCCCGCGAGTAGCCAATTATATTCAAATAAGCGTCATTGGCCTCCAGAACGCGCTCTTGATCGCAGAAAATCATCCCAATGACGTTCGATTCCATAATCCTGCGCATCCGCCGCTCGCTACGGCATATCGTCTCAATCTGATCGCGAATCTGGTATTGACGCTCCCGCGCCCTGACGGCCGATTGCATGGCGCTGATCACCGAACGCGTCGGGGCCGGTCGCTCCAGGAGCGTTACGTTTCTCATCGAGCGGAGCACCCCAATCGCCACCGACGACTGGACGCCCCCTTGCATCATCATCACCACGGGCAGGTCCGACCAGGCGGGTTGTCTGTTTAAAGCGGCCAGAAGCTCGTTGATCCCGTCGTCGTTAATGGCTTCTTCGGTCAAAAGGACGGCTCCGGCTCCGGCATCGATTTCCTTGGCCAACTGGCGCAGGTTGTCGCAAACGGCGCACGCCAGACCCGCTCGGGTCAGTAGCGAGTGCGTAATCTCCGCATCTTTCACGGTGGGCGCCGCGAGCAGAACGCGCTTCGCCGGGTCTTTATTAATTTCCGTGAGCATCGATGTTCCCTGCTCGGTTCACGATTCTCGTGTTTGTGGCGTCAGCTCGACGGGAATCCCGGTCAGCAGGCCTCGGAATTGCGTGAGCGGTTCGCTGAGATGGATGCCCGTTCCGTCGAAGCGAAGCTCCCGGATACTTTGTTCATGGGCGCCGCTCCGCTTTTTCACGACCGAGATCGCCTTTTTTACTTTTCCGGCGTACTCGAAGTAACGGAGTAGAACGACCGAGTCAGCCAGATAGCTGGTATCAACCGGGGACTGCATGTTCACGCCCATCATGCCGTGCTGGGCCACCACCATGAGCGTCGTGACGCCTCGGCGGCCCAGGTAGGTCAGAAGTTCGTGCAATTGAGCGGTGAGGAATTTCTCTTCAGGCATCGCGTTGAGGTATCCATTGAGGCTGTCAATGACGACCACGCGGGCGTGATCCCGTTCCACCGCCTGCCGTACGAGAAAAGCGAATTCGCCGGGGGAGAGTTCCGCGGGGTCCACCTGACGGACGCTCACCTCGCCGGAACGAGTTCCTTCCTTGAATCTGATGCCCAGGGCCTCCGTCCGGGCCTCCAGGGTGGCCATGCTCTCATCGAAGGCAAAGATGACGGCGTGGTCGCCGCGCTCCGCCGCCGCCACGGCATACTGGACGGCTATGGTTGATTTTCCCGAGCCGGCCGGTCCCATCAGGAGCGTGCTGGTGCCGCGGTCCGGGCCACCGCCCAGAAGCGCATCCAGCGCCGAGACGCCGCTCTTGATGTTCTTGTGGTCGAACGCATCGCTATGTTCGGAGGCCACCAATCGCGGGAATATGGTCAATCCGCCTCTTCTAATGGCAAAATCATGAAAACCGCCGCGGAAATCGCTGCCCCTGAACTTCATCACGCGGAGCCGCCGGCGCGCGGCCCCGTAGACGGGGGCAAGCTGCTCCAGGGAAACGACGCCGTGGGCGATGCTGTACAGTTGCAGGTCCGACCCTTCGGACGTGCGGTCGTCCAGAAGGAGCACGGTACACTTGCGGCCGATGAAGAACTGTTTCAGCGCCAAAATCTGGCGGCGATAACGCAGGGAGCTTTGCGCCAGCAGTCGCATTTCCGATAGCGAATCGAAAACGATCCGAGCCGGATTCACGCGCTCGACGGCGTCCAACACCGTTTTTGTCGTTTCATTGAGTTCGACCTCGGATGGATGATACATTGTCACTTGCTCATCCGCCTCGAGGTCCCTCTCCTGGGCGAGGAGTTCGACGATTTCGATGCCGTCGAGCGACCAACCATGCGATTCCGCTCCCGCCAGAATTTCTTCCTTGGTTTCCGAAAGAGTGATGTAGAGACATTTCTGGCCGTTCTTGGCGCCTTCAATCAGGAACTGGAGCGATAGCGTCGTCTTTCCGGCCGGGGTCCCCATCGAGCAAGTAAATCCGATGCGGAATAAGTCCGCCATTCAGGATGTCGTCCAGCCCCGGGACGCCAGTCTTGGACCGATTCGGTTTCACTTCGCCTTCCATCTTCATGCGGCACTCCCAAAAATCAGCGACATTTGCCCGTTACGTTGCGTCCAAGCGAATTTCTTCAGAGAGGCCAACCCAGGTTCCGCGGGCATTACGATCGTAACCGACTGAGCCACGTTCCAGGCCTTAGTAAAGATAAGACCGACGCACTACTGTATTGGCGCGAACTGGATGCTGACAATGGCGGAAAGGCCGCGAGCGGCAGGATTTCTTTGCCGTGGGCCGGCAGGACGGTAACAGGCCCGATCAGTGAATCAAGTCCAAAATCCCCAATGTTGCCAGCAAAACGCTGATGACGCCGTTGATCGTGAAAAATGAAAGATTCACCTTGGAAAGATCGTTGGGCTTCACGAGACTCTGTTCAACAATCAGCAGTAGGATGGCCAGCGCAGCGCCGATGTCATACAGAATGCCGAACTGCGGAACCGTCCAGCCGAGTACGACGAGCATCACGGCGGCCAGGAGATGCGTCAATCGGCTGACCCACAGCGCGCCGGAAATCCCGATCTTGGCCGGCACGGAATAAACGCCGCATTCCTGGTCGCTGGAGAAATCCTGGCAGGCGTAAATGATGTCGAAGCCGGCCGTCCAGGCGGCGACGATGACGAACATCACCGCCGGCGGCCAATCGATCCGCCCAACCACCGCCACCCATGCGCACAGCGGCGCCAGCGCCAGCGCGATGCCAAGGTAATAATGGCATAGCCGCGTGAATCGCTTCATATAGGGATAGCCGCAGAGATACGCCAGGACGGGCAGGGAAAGCGCCACGGGCCAGATATTGCGATAGAGGAATTCGAATCCCGCCGCGGCGACGACGAATCCACAGCCGCAGATTGCCAGGATCGCAGCCACGAATCCGCGGGAAAGCGATCCCGACGGCACGGCTCGACGGGCGGTACGCGGATTTTTGACGTCAAGATCGGCGTCGATCAGCCGGTTCGCCGCCATCGCAACGGTGCGGGCCGTCACCATGCAGATGAAAATCAGGCCGATTTTTCCCGTCGTGAGCGAACCCGGAAACATTCGCCCGGCCACGGCCGCGCTGAGAATCGCCCAGGGCAAAGCGAAGACGGTGTGGTGAATCTTGATGTCCTTGGCAAACAGCCGCAGGCGTCCGCCGAGGGTCGCGGGCCGAGCGGCGGCGGGGGGGCTCGTTCTATTGCCGGCTAAAGTCACGGTTGCATCAGTGGGTTTGTTTTGACGCGACGCTCGGCGGCCGAATGTTTTTCGGATCCCATCGCGTGTCCAGCGCGTGCGGCACGCCGAGTAGGTCCATCAATTTCCCGGCCACGAAATCGACGATATCGCCCACGGAACTCGGATTCAGATAAAACCCCGGATTCGCCGGCGCGAGGATCGCCCCGGCGTCGTTGAGAATCTTGTAGTTATTGATGTCGATCGGCGACAGCGGCATTTCGCGATGTGCCAGAATCAGCCTCCGCCGCTCCTTGAGCGTCACCGCCGCCGCTCGGGAGATCAGATTGTCGCCCAGGCCGTGCGCCACCTCCGCCAATGTGTTGCTGCTGCACGGCACGATCACCATTCCCTGATGGAGGAAACTCCCGCTGGCCGGCTTGCTGCCGACATCGTTGTAATTGTAGAGAGTCACCGTATGCTCGGCCGTCCCGGCCAGCGCCGCGATATCGACGGTTTCCATTCCCAATTCATCGTGCAAAAGCCGCCGGCCCAATGGCGAGACGATCAAATGAACGTTCACCCCGGCGGTCACGAGCCCTTGAATAAACCGCTGGGCATAAAGCGCTCCGCTGGCGCCGGTGATGGCGGTGACGATGTCCATGGCGGTAAATGATACCTTTCACGTTCGAAAACCGCGATAACAAACGCAAATGCCGAAAGTCAGCGGTTTCTGCGTGACGTTCTGAAATCCCGCCTCGGCGAGCATTTGCACCATCGTTTGACGGTCGATGAACGTCCGCACGCTCTGCGGCAGATATTTGTACGCGCCGGTCTTGTCGCCGCTGATCCAGGTGGCGGTGCGAGGCAGAATCCGCTTGAAATAAAAGTTGTACAGCGCGCGGAAAATCGGATTGGTCGGCAGGGAGAATTCGAGGATGCAATAATCGCCCGCCGGGGCGGAGAATGCGAAAGAATTCGCGGATGGCGGCGGGGGGATCGGCGACGTTGCGGATGCCGAAGGCGATGGAGACGACGTCGCAGCAGGCATCCGGCAGCGGCAGGCATTGGGCGTCGCCGTTGAGGAAGCGAATGCTTTGGGCCGAAACCTGCCGGGCGGACGCGGCTCGCACCCATTTGGCGACCGCGAGGGGCAGCATCTCATAGGTGAAGTCGATGCCGATGACTTGCGACGCGATCGCCGATCGTTGCGGATGCAGGCCGTCGAAAAATGCCAATGTCAAATCGCCTGTGCCGCAGGCGACGTCGACGATCCGGTCGGTCGGCTTCAACTGCGCCAGTTTCACGGCTCTTCGCCGCCAGGATTGGTCCATCCATAGGCTGTGCAGGCGATTGTTCAGGTCGTAACTGGGGGCGATGGCGGCGAACATCCGCTGCACGCGGAGCCGTTTGTCGGATACCGCGTGCGGATTGGCCAGGGATGCATCGTCCCATACATCGGTCATGGGCTCCTCAAAGGAATCCGAGCCGGACCGTCCCGGTCCGGACCGGGGCGAGGACGCCCCGGCTAAACAACGACTCGCATTGTCATCTCCGGCGTGAATTTGACAATCCGGATTGCCGATAATAAATATATGACTGACGCGTCAGTTATTTAATTACGCGGGGGATGGTGAAATGACTTTGGTCGCAAAAAGACAACCGGGACGGCCTTGCGACGAAGGCGCTGCAGCAGCGGCGGTGCGAGGCGATTCTGAAAGTGGCGGCCGGGCTGTTCGCCAGGCACGGCTTCACCGCCACGGACGTGCAGTGGATCGCCGATGCCCTGCAGATCAGCAAGGGGACGGTGTATCGGTATTTCCCGAGCAAGGAAAAGTTGTTCCTCGCCGCTGTCGAGCGGGGGATTCACCGGTTGCACGAGCACATTGACGCCGCCAAGAGCGGGGTGACGGACCGGCTCGAGGAAATCCGCGCCGCCGTGATCGCGTACTTGCGATTTTTCAAAAGGAATCCGGAACTGGTGGAGTTGTTCATTCAGGAGCGCGCGGAATTCAAAGGTCGTCGCCGGCCGATTTATTTCCAGCATCGCGACGCGCGGCGCGGACCGTTCCGGGACTACCTCGCCGGCCTGATGGCCGATGGACGCATCCGGCCTATGCCCGTGGAGAGCGTGATCGACGTTCTGGGGGATGTGCTGTACGGCACGATGTTCACCAATCATTTTGCCGGGCGGGACAAGCCGTTCGAGGCCCAGGCCCAGGACATTCTGGACGTGATCTTTAACGGGATTCTCAGCGAGAAGGAGCGGATGGAGGTTTGAGGATCGGCGGTAATTTTGATCGGAAGATGAAATGCCAAGCGAAGAAACAGTCGTTGAAACGGTGACGCCGTTGTCGGGGCGCGACGCGGGAGAGACGTACTTGACGCCCCCAGCGCCGCGGAGCGTCATGCCGGATGACGGCCGCTCGCAGCGGTCGCGCCGGCGAAGCGGTGGATCATCATCTCTCTCGTGGTGTCGGGATTGGCGCTGGGGCTGATCTTCGGCGTGCCGGCGGCGATTTACGCATGGAATCACGTCTCAACGGATGATGCGACGGTGAACAGCCACGTGACGTACATCAGCTCGCGTGTCGCGGGACTGGCGCAGGAAGTTCTTGTGGATAACAACCAGTACGTCGAGGCGGGGACGCCGATGATCCGCATCGACCGTGTGCCGTATCAGCTTGCGGTGGAGCAGCGCACGGCCGAGCTGGCGCAGGCGAAGCTCGGGGTGGCGGAGAAAGTGGCCGCGCTGGATTTGGCCGATGCGCAGCTCGATCGCGTGCGATCGGAAGTTCGCTCGAAGATCGCCGATCTTCGGGGCGATTGGTACCTCGTGGCGACGGTGGGGGATTTCGTGAGATATGGAACCGCCTGGCTGCAGGCAAATGTGGCCAACCTTCGCCAGCAGCAGGCGAATCTTCTGCTGGCCCAGCAGGAATACGACCGCGTCAAGAAACTGGACCCGCAGAGCGTGAGCGTCGAGGAGATCGAGCAGCGCAGCTCGGCCCTGCGGGTGGCGCAGGCGCAAGTGGCGGCTGCGCAGGCGTCGGTGGATCAAACGCGGGCGCTGCTGGGGCTGCCGCCGAATCGCGCAGGACCCGGCGCGGTTCCGGCGGACGTGGGGCAGACGTTCAACGGAATGCAATACGCGGCTTCCTCCGTCATGGGCGCGCTCGCGCAGCTCGGACTGAATTTCCAATCCATCTCTTCGCCAAAACTGATGGAACTGAAGGAGCGTTTCAGTGGGCTCAGTGTTGACTCGGTGGTGGAGAATTCGCCGGCCGTGAAAGCGGCCAAGGCGCAGGTCGCCTCGGCCCAGGCGGCGCTCGGCGGGGCGCATTTCGATCCATCTCACCCGGAATCACAGCCCGAGATCGTCGAGGCGCAGAAGGCGCTGGAACAGGCGCAGCTTCAACTCTCCTACACGGACATTCGCGCTCCGCTCTCCGGCTATGTAAGCCGGCGGAACGTCAATCCGGGAGCGCTGGTTTCGGTGGGACAGCCGCTGCTGGTGATCCGGCCGCTGTCGGACGTGTGGATCGACGCGAATTTCAAAGAGACGCAACTGGCGGATTTGCGGATCGGTCAGAAGGTGGACATCTACGTTGACGCATATTCCGGCAAGGTGTTTCACGGCCGGGTCGCGGGATTCAGTCCCGGAACCGGAGCGGTGATGTCGCTGCTTCCGCCGGAGAACGCGACGGGGAATTTCGTGAAGGTCGTGCAGCGGTTGCCGGTGCGGATCGACTTGACGCAGCCAAACCCGGCGGACACGCCGCTGCTGGCGGGGCTTTCGGCGGTTCCGGAGGTGGACATCCGCTCGCAGCCGGAGGGTCCCGACGCCGGGCGGCGGCTTTTGACCGCCGGTGGCGGAGCCCAAAGCCAATGAGTGCGGTTGTTGGCGGAACTTCGCTGAATCTGGAGCGGGCCGACGGGGAATTCAATCCCTGGATCATCGCGCTGACGGTGACGGTTTCGACGTTCATGGAGGTGCTCGACACGAGCATCGCCAACCTTTCCCTTCCGCACATCGCCGGTTCGATGGCGGCCACCTATGACGAGGCGACGTGGGTGCTGACCAGCTATCTGGTTGCCAACGCGGTGGTCTTGCCGCTGTCGGGCTGGCTGACGAGCGTGATGGGCCGCAAGCGGTTCAACATGACTTGCGTGGCCATCTTCACGCTCAGTTCCGTGCTGTGCGGGATGGCAACCAGTCTGCCCATGCTGATTTTTTTCCGGGTTTTGCAGGGCGCCGGCGGCGGGGGGCTTCAGCCGTCGGTTCAGGCGATCCTGCTGGATACGTTTCCGCTGGCCAAGCGCGGCATGGCGATGGCCGTGTATTCGATCGCGGTGCTGGTGGCGCCGGTGCTTGGGCCGACGCTGGGGGGATGGATCACCGACAGCTATTCCTGGCGGTGGATTTTTTACATTAACGTTCCCGTCGGCATCGTCTCGCTTCTGCTGACGCAGATCGTTCTGCGCGATCCGCCGTACATGGTGGCGCAGCGGGCCGCCAAGCGCGGCAAGCCGCTGCGGGTCGATTTCATCGGGCTGGGATTGGTGGCCATCGGATTGGCATCGCTGGAAGTCGTGCTGGAAAAGGGGCAGGAAGTCGATTGGTTCAGCTCCCGGTTCATCGTTACGTTGGCGATCACTGCCGGAACCTCGCTGGTCTTCGCGGTGATCTGGGAGCTGCGGCATAAATCGCCGATCGTCAACGTTCGCCTCTTCGGCGAGCGGAACTTCATGTTGTGCTGCGTCATCTGCTTTGGCGTGTACGCGACGCTGTACGCAACCACCGTGTTGCTGCCGCAGATGCTGCAAACGCTGATGGGATACTCGGCGACGGAGGCGGGGCTGGTGCTTTCGCCGGCGGCGCTGGTGACCATGCTGGAAATGCCGATCATCGGCGCGATGCTTTCGCGCGGAATGGATGCCAGGTGGATGATCGCCGCCGGCCTTCTGATCGCGGCCGGCGCGGCGATGTGGATGTCCCGGCTGGATTTGCAGGTGTCCGAGGCCGAGGTGATCTGGCCCCGCATCGTGCAGGTGCTCGGTGCGGGTCTGATGTTCGTTCCGATCAATACCATCGCCTATCGGTTCATTCCAAAGACGGAAACGAACAATGCATCGGGACTGTTTTCGCTGGTGCGCAACGAGGGCGGCAGCATCGGCGTGGCGCTGGTGAGCACGCTGCTGGCCCGGCACATTCAGGTGCACCAGGCGGGCCTGGTCGGCCATATCAATCTGCTGAATCCGATCGCCGTGGATATGTTGCACCAGGCGAGCGGATTATTCGGCCCGGCCGATCCCACCGGCGGACGCGGGGCACTGGCGTTGCTATACGCCCTGGTTCAGCAGCAGGCCGCCATCCTTTCGTACATGGATCTATTTCAAATTTTCGCGCTGGTCACGCTGCTGGTCGTTCCCCTGGTGCTGTTCATGCGCCGCGGCGTCATCACTCAAGACGCGATAGCCGCGCACTAATGTCAGACTGGAACCGCAAGGAACGCTCAGAGGACGGGCAAAGGAGCAGAATGATGCGCTTTTTTGGAATGGCAGAAGCGGTCAGTTTGCGAAAAAAAACTAGCGCGGCCATTGTTTCGCCGATTGCTTCAGCAATGCGTGGTCGGTCAAATCAAATTGCAGTGGCGTGATGGTGATATACCCCTGGCGCAGGGCGGCGACATCCGTGTCGTCATCGCTGGGGCCAAGCTTGAAAACGCTGCTGTTCCAGAAATAGTCGCGCCCGCGCGGGTCCTGGCGGCGCTCGTATGTATCCACCCAGGGCCGGGTGCATTGGCGCACGAATTTCACTCCGGCGGGGGATTCGTCCGGTTTGAGTGCGGGGATATTCACATTGGCGACGTGTCCGGCGGACAGGCCGGATTTCAATATTTGATCAATAGTCTTCCGAGTCAGCCCGGCCGCCTGCGGATAATCCGTCGTCACGTCGTTCCGAAGATGCAGCGAAGCCGCAATGCTCGGCAATCCCAGAAACGCCGCTTCGATCGCCGCGGCAACCGTGCCGCTGTAGATGACGTTGATTCCGACGTTCGCTCCGCTGTTGATTCCACTGACGACCAGATCGGGCCGTCGGGGAAGGAGTTGTGAAACGGCCAGCTTCACGCAATCCGCCGGCCGTGCCGTCCACGGCGATTCCGCTGAACGCATCGGGGATTTTGACCTCGCTGGTCAGCAGCGGCGACGAAAGCGTTACGCCATGGCTGGCGGCGCTTTGCACCGAAGTTGGGGCCACCACCCGCACTTCACCGAGTTCCACAAGCTCGCGATACAGAGCCACCAGCCCCGGAGCGGAAATTCCATCGTCGTTGGTCAGGAGGATCAGCATGTGCCCGCAGTATAATACACCGCATGATCCATCTCACGCGCGAGCAGGTTCGCCAAATCGACCGTCTGGCGGTGGAGCGCTATCACATCCCCGGCGTGGTGCTGATGGAGAATGCCGCGATCGCCGCCGCCGGCGTAGCGGTGCGAATGATCGAGGCATCCGGTCGTGGGCCGGTGCTGGTTCTCTGCGGCGGGGGAAACAACGGCGGGGACGGATTGGCCGTCGCCCGGCATCTTCATAACCGGCAATTCGAGGTCAGGATTTTTCTGACCGCCGATCCGCAAAAATATTCCGGAGAAGCGAAGATCAATTGGGAAATCGTGCAGGCCATGGGCCTGTCCGTAACGCAGGCCGATCCGGACATGATCGCTCGACAGCGACCGATGCTGATCGTCGATGCGATTTTCGGCACCGGTTTGGCCGGCCCGCCGCGCGAACCATTTGGGGCGATCGTGGCCGCGATCGAGCAGATGCTGTGCCCGTGCTGGCCATCGACATTCCCAGCGGCCTGGATTGCGACACCGGTAAGCCACTGGGGCCGGCTTGCATCACCGCCCGGCATACCGTTACGTTCGTGGCGGAAAAAGCGGGCTTCGCCGCGCCGGAGGCCAAACGGTATCTCGGCCAAGTGACCGTCGGCGACATCGGCTGCCCGCGCGAGTTGATCGCGGAGATCGCGCATTGACCAAACTGAGCGTCAATCTGAATAGGGTGGCCTTGCTGCGCAACACGCGGCCGGTCGGCATCCCTAACGTCGTTCACGCGGCCCGTCTCGTGCTGGATGCCGGCGCCCACGGCATCACCGTACACCCGCGCCCCGATCAACGTCACATCCGCCCGGCGGACGTGCGCGAGTTGGATGAATTGCTGAAAGATTATCCCGGCGTGGAATTCAACATCGAAGGCAATCCGTTTTACGATTACATGCCGTACGCCCAAACCGTTCGTCCGACGCAGTGCACATTGGTGCCGGATTCGCCGGAAGCTTCCACCAGCGATCATGGCTGGGATTTGACGCGCGATGCGCAGCGCTTGGGGCCGGTGGTCGATCAACTCAAATCCCTGGGTTGCCGGGTCAGCATCTTTATGGATCCGCGGCCTGAAGCGATGGACTTGGCGGCTAAGCTCTGCGTGGATCGGGTCGAGTTGTACACCGCTCCGTACGCGGAGGATTTTGCCAAGGGAAGCCGGCAAGCCGCCGGGGCGTATGCGTCGGCGGCTCGTCGGGCTGGCGAAGTTGGCCTCGGCGTGAACGCCGGGCACGATTTGAATTTGCTGAATCTGGGTTCATTCCTCCGAGCCGTGCCCAACGTTCTGGAGGTGTCCATTGGTCATGCGCTGATCGCCGAAGCGCTGGAGTTCGGCTTGGCGGAAACGGTGCGAAGATATCTGGCGATTCTATCGAATGGACCGATTTCGCGTTCGCCGCCGAAGAATTGAACCGCAGATACCGCGGAGAGCGGCGGGCGTTCAGATATAACGCGCCGGAGGTTCAGCCGGCTATCGGAGTTTGAAAGAAGAACCACGAAGACACGAAGAGCACGAAGACAGACACGAAGAAAGGCAGGATTTGATTTGTTTTCTTCGTGTTTTCCTTCGTGCTCTTCGTGTCTTCGTGGTTGTCCCCCCGTCTTGGCGAATGGCGAGAGTCCGGCGAATATCGGAAACGTTCCGCTTGAGAAAACGCCCGATCAACCTAAAATCCCTTTGCTATGACCATTCAAGGCGCCATGACCGCGATGATCACTCCCTTCCGGGAAGGGAAAGTGGATGAGCAGCGCCTGCGCGAGCAGGTGGAGTTCCAAATCAAAAACGGGATCGACGGCCTGGTGCCGGTGGGCACGACCGGCGAATCGCCGACGCTCGATTTCAAGGAACACGCCCGCGTGATCGAACTGACGGTGCAGTACGCGGCCGGCCGGGTTCCCGTGGTCGCCGGCACCGGCGCCAACGCCACCACCGAAGCGCTGGAACTGCACCAGATCGCCAAACGCGTCGGCGCACCCGCCTGTTTGTCGGTGAATCCGTATTACAACAAGCCGACGCAGGAAGGGCTGTATCGCCATTTCATGACGTTGGCCGACCGCGTCGATCTGCCGATCGTGTTGTACAACATCCCGGGCCGCACCGGCGTGACCATGTCCGCGCAGACCGTCGCCCGGCTGGCGAAGCATCGCAACATCGTCGCGATCAAGGAGGCGACCGGCGATCTCAACATGGCCAGCGAGATTCACGCGCTGTGCGACATCGTCATCGTCAGCGGCGACGATTCCCTGACGGTGCCGATCATGTCCATCGGCGGCCGCGGCGTCATCAGCGTCCTTTCCAACGTCATCCCCTCGCAGATCAAAACCCTCACGAAATTGTGCCTCGCGAACCAATACGATCAGGCGTCGGCCCTTCACCGCAAGCTCTTTGGCCTCATGCGGGCGATGTTCCTCGACGGAAATCCGGTCGGCATCAAACATGCGATGAAAATGGCCGGCCTGGACGGTGGCGAACTGCGCTTGCCCCTGTGGGAAGCCAGCGATGCTACGAAAAAGCAGATTGAGCAGTGCCTGAAGGACATCGGATAATCGCTTTCCGGTTGTGCGGCCGCGCATGACGCATCTGTGCGTTCCCATTTTCGTAACCGAATTGGCCAAGGCGCGGCGTGAAGTCGCCGCGGCCGCGGCCGCCGGCGCGGATTTGGTCGAGCTGCGCATCGACAAGCTGCGCGACATGAACGTGCTGACGCTTCTACTGGACAACAGGATTCTTCCGGCCGTCGTTACCTGCCGGTCGCGGTCCGAGGGCGGATTCTCGAAACTGGACGACGCCGAGCGAATGTCGCGACTGGCCTCGGCCATCGAGCGCGGCGCGGGCTTGGTCGATCTGGAACTCCAGACGCTTCAGCAGATGGCTCAAATCCCCGCCGAGATCCAATCGCGGCTGATTATCAGTGCCCACGATTTTTCGGCCAAGCCGAGCGATCTCAATAAAATCATCGGGGATATGAATGCGCTGCCGGCAGAGGTGAACAAGATCGTTTGGCGAGCGGGAAATATTCTGGAGAACCTCGACGCGCTAAAACTGCTGATCCATCCGTCCCGGCCGACGATCGCCTTGTGCATGGGCGAGGCGGGGCTTATCAGCCGGGTCTTGGCCAGGAAATTCGGCGCGTTTTTGACGTTCGCGCCGCTGGATCCGGAATCGGCCACGGCCCCAGGGCAGGTGACGGTCGCGGAGATGAAAATCTCTATCGCTGGGACGACATCGGCCCGGCCACGAAGGTATTCGGCGTGGTCGCCCATCCGGTGCGGCATTCGATGTCTCCGGCAATTCACAACGCGGCGTTCAGCGCCACGGGATACGACGGCGTTTATCTTCCGATGCTCGTTGAGCCGGATTACGCGGGCTTCAAGACGTTCATGGACGAATTCGTGCGTTTCGAGGAACTGAATCTTTCGGGACTGTCCGTGACGATCCCACACAAGGAAAACGCCCTGCGATACTTGAAGGAGAAGGGGGGCGAGGTGGAGGAGTTGGCCCAGATCATCGGCGCAGTCAATACCGTCACGATTCAGCGCCTCCCCGGCTCGCCGCCGGTGCTCGGCGGGAAAAACACCGATTATGCCGCGATTCTTGACAGCATCACGGCGGAACTGTCCATCGAACGGAAAGACCTGGCCGAGCTTCGCGTGGCGGTGCTCGGCGCCGGCGGAACGGCCCGTGCCGCCGTCGCGGCGCTGGCCCATTATGGTGCGACGGTGATTCTTTCCAATCGCACTCAGCACCGCGCCCAGAGATTAGCCGGTGAATTCGATGGCCGCCGCGGCAAGGTTTCGGCCGTGTCGCTCGATGAGTTGCTGCGAAGCGACTTTCAGGTTTTCATCAACACGACATCGGTCGGCATGTATCCGAACATCGGCGAAAATCCCCTGGGCGACCGTCGGCCGCCGTTTTCGGCCAAGACGCTTGTCTTCGACACGGTTTACAATCCGCTCAAGACGCAGTTGATCGCGCAGGCCGAGGGCATGGGGGCAAAAACGATCAGCGGCGTAGAGATGTTCGTCCGTCAGGCCGCAACCCAATTCGAAACCTGGACCGGCAAGACCGCGCCGCGACCGGTCATGTGGCGGGTGATTGCCGAGCGGTTGGGCCTGCCGCTGCATACTCGGTAATCCAATAATCGAACCGCGCGAAGATCACGACGACGAACGCGAAGAAAAACTCAGGCCGAAAATCTTCAGGCCTGTCTTCGTGATCTTCGCGTTTCGCGGTTAGAATTCAGGTCATGGCAAGCGAGAAATCCTGGCAGGCTCGAATCAGCGAAGGGACGGACGAATTGGCCCAGAAATTCGTCGAGTCGATCAGCTACGACCGCCGGCTGTACAAGCACGACATCGCCGGGAGCATCGCCCATGCAACGATGCTGGCGAAAGTGGGGCTGATCACCGATGCCGAGCGGGACAAGATGATCGAGGGCCTGAAATCGATTGAACGCGATATCGAATCGAATCAGTTCAAGTTCGACGAGGGTCTGGAAGATATTCACATGGTCGATCGAGTCGGCCCTGATTGAGCGCATCGGCGAGCCGGGGAAGAAATTGCATACGGGACGGAGTCGGAATGATCAGGTGGCGACCGATTTGCTGTTGTTTTTCACGCAACGAAGCGCGAGCGGAAATTCGTCGGCGGCTGGAAGATCTGATTCGAGCGTTGATAAACCTTGCGGAGCGATCCGGCTCGATCGTCATGCCGTCTTTTACCCATCTTCAAAGAGCCCAACCCATTCTGGCAGGCGCCGAAGCGTTGGCGTGGGCGGAGATGTTTGAACGGGACACATGGTGCAATGAAACGCGCACATAGCGCCATGCGCGATTGTCCGTTGGGAAGCGGCGCGATTGCCGGCACGTCCTTACCGATTGACCGTGATTCGCTGCATCGATGATGACTT
>CAVYVE010000001.1:0-961256 GCA_963771925.1 uncultured Phycisphaerales bacterium | reverse complement strand
GACCAGCTCGTCGGGGCGTGCCGCCGAAGCGAGAGGTTTGGATATTGTTGACGTGGCCATAGCTATTCTTTATGTCAATTCGCCGCAGACATCGCAGACTTATGTGCAGGCAAAAACAGCGCCCTCGCCTTAGCCAGCAACTGATCTTCAGTTAGATGATGCTCATCAACAGTAAAGGTGCCGATAATCCGCTCGGCGACATTGGGGTGATTATGTTTCAACTCCACGACCAGCGCTTCCATCGCGCTGCTGGCGCCGGTGGCGCTGCCGAACATCAGAATTTGCTTCGCCCCGCGCAGCGTTTTGGCGACTGCCTCGTAGAAGCTCTTTTTCTCCGGTTTTCGCTGGCCGTTGGAATCGTCCTGGTTGTAATGCAGATCTCGATCGAAGCCGAAAGGGTCATAAGGCTTGATCCGTTGCGGAACCGATCCATGTATTTCCGCGCTGTATATTCGCGCTTCGCGATGATCGATGACAACCAATAAGTGGGTGCCTCCCGGCTCGGGCTTTGGCAATGGCGATTCAGACCGCTCCAGGAAATGGCGGACCTTCATTAATTCCTGTTTGTCCGCCAAGTCCTTGCCACGCGGACGGTGAAGAGTGAGGACCTGACCATTTCGCTCGACTTTCAGATTGCCATTGGCTTCCTCGATCGCCTGTGCATCCTTCATTGCACCGAGCATTGACCAGACTTCTCGCCATTGGAGGTTGTGCGGAATCGGATGCTGGAAAAGACGCTGGTAAACCGATTGGTGTGTGCCCGATAGCTGAGAATTCATCATTTCTCCTAATGCCCGGAAGCGATCCAGCAATCGTTCACCGAATCGCTTCCGGATGTGCATGGGTGAGAATCTGGTAGATCAAACAGCGCGGCAACTGGCGCATCCGCCATGTGCTGTTGGCATTCCGAAGCCCCGGTGGCTTTGAGAATCGCCGAAGCACGAGTCATTTCCTCTGCGGTTCCGTGAACCACCAGCATAAACTTCCCTGCCTTCAGCGAAGTTTCGTACTGCAAAATACTCTTCTTCGGAATGCCGATACTGTAGAGCCCGGCCCCCAGAGCGCTAAGACCACCGACGACGACCGCGCCTTCGAGGGCGGCAACGATCCAGGCGATCACCGGTCCGGCCGCCACAATCGGACCGATACCTGGGATGACAAAGAGGGCCGATCCAAAGAGCAGACCCCAGATGCCGCCCCAGAATGCGCCATTTTTACCCCAATACTGCATGCGATCGGCGGTAGTGTAATATCCGACGACGTGTTCGTCGGTGTGGTAATCCTTTCCGACGATTGATAGCGACTTCATGTCGAAGCCTGCCTGCTGCAGTTCCTTGACTGCGTTTTCAGCTTGAGTGTGTTGACCGAATAACGCGATAACTGAGTTCTTGCTCAACATGTCTGTTTTCCTTAAAAAAATTTCGCCCCAAAGCGAAATTGCCTTGGGTCCATCAAAATAAAAGTGGCGAACAATGGCCTTGTCTCACAACTCCAGAGGCGGCAGTCATCACATGTCGTCTCCGGAATTGAAATCTCCAGACGGCAACTTTCCGGAAACTTGGAACACTTGAACCATCGTTCCGCTGGCGAGAACCTGGATTGCTGCCCCTGCCGCTGATTCGACTTCGGCCGCTTCACGAACATTCAAGCCCGTGATCCGCCTGATTTCCTGGCGGAGCCTGTCGAACGCCGTGAGAAACAACTGACGATGAAACTCTTGTACTTCCGCTGCGCCTTTGGCACTCTCCGCCAACGTCTGCTCCGCCAATCGACACGCCCAGCAGCAGACCGAGGATGCGACGGAGTCCGCCGCCTTCGCTGAACGCGAAACCAAATCCGATGACCACGATGGCCAGGATGCACAGCGCCTTGGCCACCGGGCCGGTGAAGCTCGCCAGCACTTGGTTCAATGGACCTTCCCACGGAAGTGGCTGGCCACCGTTGGCGGCCGCGGCGCGAGCGGTGTTGGGAATTGCGATGGACATTGCTGCCCCGACGAGCGTCGGCACCAGCAGCGAGGATCGACGCAGAATTCGGCTTTTCATGGAATGACTCCTATTGATTAAGCACTACCGATCCGCATTGACTAATGCGATGACTTAATCGGTATGGACAATACCGTACACATGCCGAACATTCGAGTCAAGAAGAAAGTTCGTATTTTGTTTGGTTCGATTGAATTGTCCGAGTGTCCGAATCGGCGGGACGCAGTGGAGTGGCGGGATCGCTGGGCGTAACGAAACGTCCGCTCAAGATGCGGTGGTTGGAGAGACGCTAATTTCGCAGACGTGGGATAGGCAAAGAGTTGAGGATTCAATGCCGTGGACGGGTGTGCCGGAGTGGATTCGCCCCAACGGTTAGAAATCAACCGCGTTGAGGCCTTTGGACGCGGCATGATCAAGGACGAAAAGCCACACCGTTGCGAATTGAGACTTTCATGCGGAGCGGCTCATTCTTCGTCCTGAGAACCAGCCCCGATCCGCTGGCGATGTATTTGAGCCATAGCGGCACGCTCTTCGGCACTCGCATCCAACCAGTGGAGGATCAGAGCTTCTAT
The DNA here is from genome assembly GCA_963771925.1 of uncultured Phycisphaerales bacterium. Classification (GTDB taxonomy): domain Bacteria; phylum Planctomycetota; class Phycisphaerae; order Tepidisphaerales; family Tepidisphaeraceae; genus PALSA-1353. The sequence continues at coordinate 958,699 of CAVYVE010000001.1, read as the reverse complement.
GACCCGCTTCGGATTGGACAAATGCTGAGCGCAGTCATCTTCAAAGGCGGCAAAAGTCTTGTTGTCAAAGCGATAAGTCCTTTGAACCGTTTTTGGGGATGGTTCCGGTTTGGAAGCGCCGCGGGTTTGGCGGGAAGTGGCCATAAGGCTCATTCTATGGCTTAATGCATCGGTATGCAAGGGGTTAAATATGCCAAACGCTGTGTCGTCAACAGCGGATATGCGCGACGCGAAAGCGAACACTGCCGGCCAGGAAGAATAAAGTCAAATAAACCGTTGACTTCGACAATACCGAACAATATGCTAACTCCGGTGGTGAAGAGAGCGGCGAAGGCCGCGTGGCGGTCGAAGACGATCAATGCCGTCAGCCTTTGTTACCCAAGAAGGTCGAAATATCCATGAGTAATCAATTGGCATGGCCCGAGTCGGCCAAAGCGCCCCAATCCAAGAGCGGGACTGTCAGCGGAGGATACGTTTCCCTCAAGGCGGTTGCCGATCGCTGGGCCTGTGATCGAAGTACCGTGCGGCGAAATCTGGAGGCCGCGGGTGTGAAAGCATTCTGTCTCGGGCATGGAAAGCACGGCATCGTGCGATACCTGCTCAAGGACATCGAGGATTACGAAAGGAGGTGCCGTGAACCATAGATGATTTCTTGTTCTGTCTGAGTAAGGGAAACGAAGACCCCGCATTCGAGCGGGGTCTTCGCGTTAGATGGGAAGTTATCCACACGAGCGACAGGCGCAGGCGCTATAGCTGCGACCCTGAACGCAATCCCTCGACCACCTGCCATACCAAGTCGATCTGACCTCGCTCGACCGCTTCAACCGGCTTAAGGCCGGCAAGCATTTCGTTCGGCTCATCCAACCAGCGGCCGACGTAGCTGGATTCCATTGCTTCGGCCAACGCACCACAGAGGCGATTCACCTGCACCAAGTTTCGCCGAAGTTGTGCCGGGACGACCGAGCCGGATTCCAAACCGGAGACCGTGCGCAGCGATACGTCAAGCAGTCGAGCCAGAAGGCCCTGGGATAGCGCGTGGCGTCGTCGCAAATCGCGCACCTCGACGCCGGCGGACTGACCGGAAACCGGCTTGCGTACCTTCGAATGAACGCGAGAGTGCTTTATCGCCGTGGCCATGATCGTTACCTCTTAAGACATCCTTGCCTATATCGTGCAAAAAGTCAAGCACGATAACACGCAAATGTGCGTGTACGGATTCATATCGACGATTGAGGCCATTATTTCGTGGGGCGTCGAAGCACTGCTACGCGGCTGGGCGGCTTGAGGTGGTCCGGTAATACAATGACGTTGATGCCCTGATCCACGGCGTGCGCTGATGCGGCCAGAAGCGATTGGATGCCGCAGTCGTGAGCGGCCCGGCCAATCGCTTGAGTCAAAGATTCCTCACCGCGAGCCCGAGCCAGCCACCAAGTTTCGGTCCGAATCTGATCGAGTGTCAGACCGATATCAGCGAGTACCACGGCTTCGGTTAGGTCCACACACCGCTGGACATCGACCGAGATGGCTTTGAACACCAATGGCATTGCCCGCTCCAACGGAAGGTCGGCGCGGCGCTGATAGGCCAACGATTCAATCATGGCCAGTTCTGGCGTCGTGCTGCCGTAAATGGCGGGGAAGCTACCGGGCGCGTTAAACCGAGCGCCGGACTTCATGCTCCCAACGCCGGTGAGCATTTCCTTGCCGGTGGCCCATTTCGGCGGCGCGGAGCGAAAAATAGTGCCCGCCCATGGCCGAGCGCGACCAGCGGCGACTTTCATCGCCTCCAGCAGTCGCGGGAAATCGGGATGTTCCTTCGCCATCACAAACCTGTCCGTCCTCGCGGTCGCGCGTTCAGCTTTGACGCACTGCGCTCAGGCCGCGAAATTCACGTCGCCGACAAACTGGTCCGGGATGAGCGCCGCATAATGCCGGCGGCAAATCTCCGGCGAGTTACCCATCATCGCGCTGATTTTGTACAGGCTGATGCCGCGCTGGGCCAGCATCGAACCAAACGTGTGCCGAAAATCCAAGCACGTCCAGGGCAGCTTTGCCTTCGCATTTTCATCGGCGAGCTTGTGGCTGAAATTATCCGGGTCCCATCGGACGCCTTCGGGACTTGGCAGCAACCAAGGCCCGGCTGCCGATGGTTTGTATTTGTCCAAGACCGCAGCGAGCGCGGTGCTGATCGGTACGGAGCGATTTCGCCCAGTCTTTGGTTGCCAAAATTGGCCGTCGATCGTTTTGGCCCGAATGCGAATCAAGCCCGCCTTACGGTCCAGATCCTCGCGCGTGAGCCACAAGGCCTCTTCACGACGGAGGCCCGCATAGATCAAAATCGCCACGGCTGCATGCAGTTCCGATTCATCCTTCACCGCTTCCAACTGGGATTTGATCTGCTCAGGGTTGAGAAACCGGATGTCGTGGGCCAGGAGCTTCCGGGGACGAACGCCGTCCACCGGATTCTTGAGGCGTGGATCGGGATAGACCAGGCCGTGATGCTCGATGGCGTACCGGAACAGCCGGTAGAGAATTTCACGGTCGGCGTTCAGAGTTTTTGGGCCGACCACCGCCGCGCGGTGATCCAGGTAACGGTTGATCAGCGGTGGATTGATTTGTTCGGCATATTCGGCCACCACGCGGGGCGGTTCCGTGGCTTCCGGCTCTTGCGGCTTCCCCTGAACTTCCCCTGTCAAATTGTCCTTTTTGGCGGCAAGTTCCAAGGCTGGCGTCAGCGGACCAAAGATCATCCGCAGCCGGGAGAGATCATTCTTGACCGACTTTTGCCGATGGTTTGCGCGGAGATGGGCGACGAAATCCTCAAGCAGCTTGGCCAGCGGCGTTCTGGTGGCCGTGGCAAGCTGGCCGGTGGCATTCTCGTATTCCACCTTCTGCAACAGCTTTTCCGCGATCTTGATGTTGGTGGTTTTGGTCGCGATATCCTTCGCTTTTCCATTGACATACACGCGGATATAGAACTTGCTCCCGCGTTTGAGAAGACTGGCCATGGACGCATACCTCCTCGAGCGCCAAAGCGCTCGAAACAAAGCCGCAACGAGTACCGGCTCTGCATGAAGTGCACATCCACAGGGGAAGTTTAGGGGAAGCGACGAAACGTGCCCCTAAAATAAAATCAGGCAGAGCCACATAAGTTGTTGGCTCTGCCTGAGTAAGGGAAGTAGCGGGGGGAGGATTCGAACCTCCGACCTCCGGGTTATGAGCCCGACGAGCTACCAGGCTGCTCTACCCCGCGATCTTTATTCATCTTAGATCGGCCAATCGGCCTGTCAAGTTACACTCCAAGCTGCTCGGCCTGCCGCGGGCGTCTAAATTCTGCGCTATCGCACGGCCATCAGCGTGCCGCGGATGTCCGGGGCCGCCGTGATCTGATCAATTCGAACCTCCAAAAGGACCGGCACCGCGCTAGGCCAAGCGGTCACGGCCGTTTCCAGCGGTTTGCGCCATTCTTGAGGGACGGAAATCATCAGGCAATGATTGTCCTGATCGAAAATCGCGCAGGTCTTCTGATCGCCGATCGGCGAGCGGCAACTGGCCGGGATTGTCACGACCTGCCCGACCGTCGCGTCTTTCGTTGCCTTCGCAATGGTGGGGCGGTCGGGGTCGGAAATGGTCTTGGCATCCTCCAGCGGGTATTCAAACAGAATCGATTGAATCGAGCCGCCCGATTCCAGGCCCAGCACGGATCGCATCGCCGGCAAATCCGCCACCGGCGAGTCCGCCCATTCGGCAAATGGTTTGTCGTGCGGCGGATCGTAGAAATTCTCGTCGATGTTAAGAGCCCAGTCTTGTGCCGATTGATTCGTCCATCGTCCCAGGCCCGTGCCGATGGCCGCCTTTCGCCATTCCTTGAATCGGTTGTGTGTAATCGTGATCTGCCGCAGATGATGGTCGTCTCGGTCCGGCATGTTCCGCAGTTCAATGCCGTATCCATCGTCCACCAGCGTGTTGCCTTCGACGGTGATCCGCGAGCTTTCGGCCAGGGTGATTCCGCCGCCGGTGTTGCTGTAGCAGATGTTGTTGGATGCGACGCCGGGGCCGGGATTTATTTCCAGGTAGATTCCGCATCCCTGGCGATCGTCGTCGAGGCCGTGGTTGCCGCAGAAGACGGAATCGGTGATGGAATAATTGATGTTGTCGGTGTCGAGCCAAAGGCCGGGGCCGGTGTTGTCGCAACTGAGATGATGGATGATGCGGAGGTGATTCGTTCCCATGAATTTTCCTCCTCCGCCTTCCCAGTCGGGCGGAAATCCCTTGCGGTTGTTGCCGCGGACGATGCAGTCCTGGAGGGTGTTGTTGTCGCCCGAACCGCTGATGCCGCAGAAGCCGTTGTATTGGGCGGTGCAGTGATCGACCAGAATATTGTCGCCGTTGAGACTCAATCCGCCGGCATTATCGTCTTCGATGGTGCAATTAATCGCCTGCCATCCGGTGCCGAGGATGACGCCGCCGCGCTGCGCGAAATTCGCCGCATCGCGAAGAACCAGGCCGCGAATGGTGATGTATCGCGAATCGGAAAAAACACCGTCCTTCTCCAGCGGCGAGAAGAGATACGACCGCACGCATCCCTCGACGCCTCCGTTGCGCGGATCGATCCCGCCCGGCAGCCACACCGTCAGCGTATGATATTGCCAATCGACGAAAAAACTTCCCGGCGAAAGATCGTCCGATTTCATCACTTGCCGAAGCGGATGCGATTGCCAGAGAATCTGCTCGGCACACCCCACCGGCGCCGGTGCTCCGTGATCCCGTATCGGCGAGCCGTCCGGATTGTGATCGATGATGAAATCGTACGGCCAATCCGTGATGTACTGTCCCGGATGGTCCGGCACGGTCACCCAGGTCGTCAGCGGATCGGCTCCGGTGATGGTTGCTGTCCCGGCTTTTTCAGCCGCGAATGTGATCGGCTTATCCGGTTCCCCCGAACGCGTCAGCGCGACCCATTCCCGATAAATCCCCGGGGCGATCAGTACGGTATCGCCGGCCTGGGCCCAATTGGCGGCACGGGAGATCGTCTGCCACGGATGCTCGGCATCGCCAGTTGCCGAATCGTCACCGGTCGGACTGACGTGATAAATCGCCGCGTTTGCACCATGAACGGCGAGCCACAACACCAACATGAAGAAAAATGCATTTTTGCCACAGATGGAAACCAGATGCACACAGATAAAGAAAAGACGGCATTGCTTTGAATTATCTGTGTGCATCTGATTTTTATCTGACTTCGACGAGCTCAGTCGAGTCGTGGCTAAAATTGTCTTTCAGTATCTTCGATCCAGCAAACGATATTGTATCGCCTCCGCCAGATGATGTTCCTGAATATCCGCCGACTGCTCAAGATCGGCAATCGTCCGTGCGACCCGGCGAACCTTGTCGTACGCCCGCGCGCTCAAACCCAATTCGCTCATCGCCTGGCGCATCAGCAGCAGACAACTCTCGTTCAAATCGCAGTGCGATTTAAGCTGCTTTGAACTCATGTGGGCGTTCATCGTCGCGTCGGAAAATCGCTCATGCTGGATTTTGCGCGCGGCCAGAACGCGCTGGCGAATGTCGGCGCTGGGCGTGCCGCGGTTTTTGCCGGTCAGTTCCGGGTAGGGGACGGCGGGCACTTCAACATGAATATCGATCCGGTCCAGCAGCGGACCGCTGAGCTTGTCCAGATAACGGTCCCGCGCCCGCGGATTGTCCGAAGCAAATCCCCGGGCCGTCGGATTCATCGCGGCGACAAGCATGAACCGAGCCGGAAACCGCATCGACCCGTGTACGCGCGCCACCGTCACTTCCCCGCTTTCCAGCGGCTGGCGCAGGGTCTCCAGCACGTATCGGCTGAACTCCGGCAACTCATCGAGAAAGAGAATTCCGTGATGCGCCAGCGAGACTTCGCCCGGCCGCGGAATGGTTCCGCCGCCGACCAGCGCCTGCGCCGTCGCCGAATGATGCGGCATCCGAACCGGACGCTGGTCCATCAGTGCCACGCCGTCGGGCAACAAACCGAGCGACGAATAAATCCGCGTCGTTTCCAGCGACTCACCACGGCTCAGCGGCGGCAACACGCCGGCCATCCGCTGGGCCAGCATCGTCTTTCCCGTGCCCGGCGGCCCGATCATGAGCAGATTGTGTCCGCCCGCCGCCGCCACGGTGATCGCGCGCTTCACCGATTCCTGGCCGCGCACGTCCGCGAAATCCAACTCCGGCGATTGCGCGGAGGCTGTGTATTGCTCACCATCCAATTCATACGGCTCCAGCGGCAACCGCTCGTTCAAAAACGAAACCGCCTGTGAAAGATGAGTGATCGGATAAACCTCGATGCCCTCGACCACCGCGGCCTCGCGCACATTCTCAGCCGGCAAAAGCACGCCGCGCATCTTCCGCTGTTTGGCCAGCAGCGCCAGCGAGAGCGCCCCCTTGATCTTCCGCAGCCGGCCGTCCAGGGCCAGTTCCCCGGCGATCAGGAAATTCTTATGCACATCCGTTTCGATCGACCCGCTGGCCCGCAGCAAACCCACCGCGATCGGCATATCCAGGCTCGGCCCCTCCTTCTTCACATCCGCCGGCGCCAGATTGATCAGCAGGTTGTGTCCCGGAAACGGGAATCCGCCGTTGATCATCGCGCGCCTGACGCGCTCGATGGATTCCTTGACCGCGGTCTGCGCCAAGCCGACGATGGTGGTCCTGGACAATCCCCGCTGACTGACATCCACTTCCACTTCGCAGAGGATCGCGTCGATGCCGATCAGGACGTAGGAATGAACCGTGGCAAGCACGGCTAGATGTTACCGCGAAGTCTCCCGCGACCGCAAAGATTCAGAGCTTGTCCAGCACCCTGTCGTAGTCGGCATGTGAACCAATGAAGAACCAGACGATCACGTCGCCTCACCCGCGCGGGCAGTTTCGCCAGATCTCGTCGGAAGTCCGAACTCGTTCTCGACTTCACAGTTTTTCCGGATCAAGCTCTCGACTCTGTCCCGCCTCATGCTCGCGCCATGCCTTGTCCGCAAGCTTGCCCAACTTCTGGGGCGACTTGGCAATCGCTGCTTCCCATTTGCGCTGGGCCTCGACCTCGGCGAGCACAATCTCTGCTATCGCATCTTGTTCGGCCTCGGGAGGAATCTCGACCTTGGCCATTGCTTGTTCCAGCCGCTTCGTCATGGTCGAATATTATACCGCAAACAAACCGCCGCGAGCCCGGCGAAATTCCACCGCTCGGCCAGGAAAAGCGGCAGAAAACGTCTTTCCTTCACTTTGAATGTCGGTATCGATGTCTCAAATGTCCCAAAAAGTCCCGGAATATCCCTGTTTTTGGCCATCGTTTTTGGGGAGTTTGTCAAAATCAAGCGTCGGGAGGCCGATGTCGATCGGCACGGAAACAAGGGAAAAGCGCCGCCCTCTATATTAGGTGTGCAGGAGGTGAACGTTTTGGGCGTATTTTTTGGAATTCTTGTCGGAAAAAGCAGGAAAAATCGATTTTTTTTGATTGACGAAGCGGCAGCCCGCCGCTGGAGCGATCCTTCGCATCGCCGGGATTCGTCTGACAAGACGCAGGCGACGGGAACCACGCCGGCCACGCTCTTGACCGCCCGGTCCTCATTCTTACGATCTGGCACGACTCCGCGGTTTCTTTCGACTTGGATCGGTGAAATGGCCGATAATGTTGTGGAAAACGGAGTCTGCTTATGCGATTGGTCAGGGACGAACCTGTGATGGAAATGGAACCCGCGCCCGATGCCGATGGACCCGTTCAGGACGCGAGCGTCGAAGAGCCGGAAATCGAATCCGATGGCCCGGAGGATTCAGCTCCGATCCACGTCGACCAGCGGCTGCTGGAAGCGCTGCTGCTTTCCACGCATCATCCCCTGACCGCCGGCCGGCTGGCCGAACTGATGGATTTGCCCGCCACCAAGCCGGTGCGCCAGGCCATCGTGGATCTCAATGCACAATATGAAGAATCGCGCCGGTCGTTTCGGATCGAGCAAGTGGCCGGGGGGTATCAGATTCTGACGCTGCCGGAGTTCGGCGAATCCCTGAAAAAGTTGCATCAGCGTGAGATCGACGCCAAGCTGACCAAAGCGGCGCTGGAGACGCTGGCGATCATTGCCTACAAGCAGCCGATTCTGCGGGCCGACATTGAGGCGATCCGCGGCGTCGCTTGCGGGGAGACGATTCGTAACCTGATGGAAAAACGGCTGGTGAACATCGCCAGCCGGGCCGAGGAGCCGGGGCGGCCGATCCTGTACGGGACGACCAGGCGGTTTCTGGAAGTGTTTGGATTAAATTCGCTGAAGGAATTGCCGCAATCCGAAGAGGGCCTCAAGCCGAAGTAAATTTCATCGCGGCGCGGCGGCTTCAGCCTCCGTGGTTCTCCACGTTAGAACCCGCCGTTGCTTTTCGAGCCATTGATGATAGATTCATCTCCCCGGGCACGGTTGCCCGGCAGATCTGCGGTCGTTGGGAAAAGGATGTCCCGATGCGACTCCATCAGCTCATTCGAGAGCTTGATCCACGATTCAATTTGCAAGGCATTGCCGACGCGCCGATCGGCGGCGTATGCGAAGACTCGCGCCGCGTCGCCGCCGGCGATCTGTTCATCGCACGGGCCGGCAGGACGACCGAAGGCGCGAACTTCATCGCCCAGGCCGTGCAAAGAGGGGCCGCGGCCGTGGTCGCGGCCATGCCCGCGGCCGACTGCGCCGTGCCGCAGGTGATCGTTCCCGATCCCGCGGCGGCCTCCGCGACGCTGGCGCATCTCTTTTACGGCAATCCGTCCAAATCCATCCGGGCCGTCGCCGTCACCGGGACCAATGGCAAGACCACCACAACGTATCTCCTCCGGCACATTCTCAACAAATTCAATTATCGCTGCGGGCTGATCGGAACGGTCGAAATCGACGATGGCCGGGATCGGCGCGAAGCGACGATGACCACGCCCGGCGCCGTCGAGTTGGCCAAACTTTTGGCCGCGATCCGCGACAACGGCTGCCGGGCTTGCGCGATGGAAACCTCCAGTCACGCGCTGGATCAGGGACGCGTCGATGGCATTCGTTTCGCCGGGGCGGCGTTCACCAACCTCACCCGCGATCACCTTGACTATCACGGCCAAATGGAAAATTACGCGGCCGCCAAGGCCAGGCTCTTCGAAATGCTGGATGAGGATGCGATCGCCGTCATCAACTGCGACGATTGCTGGTCCGAGCGAATGGTGATTCAGTGCAAGGCGCGGGTCGTGCGATTCGGATTCGGGACGGATGCTGATTATCGCGCCCGCGACGTTGCCATGACGAGCCAAGGCTCACGCTTCATCCTCCACACGCCTGACGGCAGCGCCGAGGTGGCGCTGGGCATGATCGGCCGGCACAACGTCGCCAACGCCGTCACCGCGGCGGCGCTGCTGGGCGAAGTCTTCCGGCTCTCGGTTCATCAGATCGCTGGCGGATTGCAGGACGCCGCCGGCGCCCGGGCCGATTGCAGGCGGTGCGATGCGGCCAGAGCTTCGCCGTCCTGGTGGATTATGCTCACACGGACGATGCACTGGAAAAAGTGTTGTCGGCCCTTCGGCCGCTGACACGCGGAAAACTGCGGGTGATGTTCGGATGCGGCGGAGACCGCGATCGCACCAAGCGCCCGCTCATGGCCCGAGCCGCCCATCGGCTGGCCGATGTCGTCTACGTCACCAGCGACAACCCGCGTACCGAAAATCCCGGCGACATCATCAGCCAGATTCTCGCCGGGTTTCCCAGGACCGGCGATAAACCCGTCATCGTCGAAGCGGATCGCCGCGTGGCGATCGCGAAAATTCTGGAAGATGCCCAAAGCGGCGACGTTGTCCTTTTGGCCGGGAAGGGGCACGAGAATTATCAGATCGTCGGGCAGACCAAGCACCATTTTGACGACGTTGAAGAAGCGGCGAAGGTGCTGCGGAAAACGGCGTCTCCCAGAACCTCTTAATCACACGCGGTAGAGAGAACACTCAGACCATGAATCCCATTTCGCTGGCAGAAATTCGGCAAAGTGACGGAGGCCGCCGAGATACCGGCGGCATCCAGACGTCGAGATTCCCGCGATATGCACGGACACGCGGCGAATGGTCGCTGGATCGCTATTTGTCGCGCTGCACGGCGAGAATTTCGACGGCCATGATTTCCTGGCCCAGGCGGCGGCGGGCGGCGCGGCGGCGGCGATGATCGATCGCGATTCGTTGACCGCGCCGCCGGGCCTGCGATTGCTTCGCGTCGCAAACACCCGAGCGGCCATGGGCCGGCTGGCGCGCCACGTCCGGCAACTGATGCGGGGAAAGATCATTGCCGTTGCCGGCAGCAACGGAAAAACCGGGACCAAGCATCTCATCCATGGAGTGCTTCGCGAAGATTTGCGCGGATCGATGTCGCCCAGGAGTTTCAACAACGACATCGGCGTGCCGCTGACGATTTTTCCCGCCGATCCGATGCAGGATTACCTGATCCTGGAACTGGGCACCAATCATCCGGGAGAAATCCGTGCGCTGGCGGATATCGCCTTGCCGGACATCGCCGTGGTGACGAATTGCTCGGCGGAGCATCTCGAAGGCCTCGGCGATCTCGAACGGCGTGCAGAAGGAAAACGCCAGCCTCGTCGAAGCAATTGCGCCCGGCGGAATGCTGATCGTCAATGGCGACGATCCGGCCTTGCTGGAAGCGACTCGCGCATTTGCCGGCCGGCGCGTGACGTTCGGATTTTCCGAGCATAACGATCTTTGGGCGTCGAATATTCTCTGCGGCATGGAGGGAACGTATTTCGGAATCGAGCCGCTCGGCAAACGAGGCGTTCGTGCCGCTGCTGGGACAGCACAGCGCCGTCAATGCGCTGGCGGCGATCGCCGTCGGACGGGCGATGGATCTGGACGACGGCCGAGTTGTGGAAAATCTGGGCCGGGCATCCGGGCCGGAAATGCGGCTTCAGGTTGTCAACGCCGGCGGCGTCCGCGTGCTGAACGACGCGTACAACGCCAATCCCGCGTCGATGCGGGCCGCGATTGTGACGCTATTGTCGCTGCCGGCGAGCGGGCGGCGGATCGCCGTCCTCGGCGACATGCGGGAATTGGGCGATTCCTCGGCCAGTTCCATCGCGAGATCGGAAAGCTTCTCGCCGACCGCTTCACGCCCGATCTGCTGGTCTGCGTGGGAGCCGAGGCGAAGGCGATCGCGGCCGAGGCGATCAAGTCCGGAATGCCGGCGGATCGGGTCGAGCATTTCCCCGATGCGGCGGCCGGCTTCGGCGCTGGCGGCGCGGCTGAGCGGATGGGGACCTCGTTCTGCTCAAGGCCTCGCGGGCCATCGGACTGGAAGCGGTGGCGCGGGCGATGGTCGCAAGCCGCGCCGTGCCGGCTTCGCCGCCGCTGGCGGTCGCCTCGTGATCCCATGATCTACCTGCTGGTCAAATCGCATTACGCCTGGCTCGAATCGCATCACTTCGGATTTCTGCGCGTCTTCAACGACGTCACATTTCAATCGACGGCCGCGGTGATCCTCAGCTTTGCCCTGGTAATGCTGCTCGGACCGGGAGTCATCCGCTGGCTGCGAAGCAAAAAATCGGCGATACAGCGCATTTCGATCAGGCGCAGATGGATCAGATGATGCTCGGCAAAAAAGGCACGCCGACGATGGGCGGAATCCTCATCATCTTCGCCATCGCGCTGACGACGCTGATGCTGGCCGACCTGGATAATTTTTATGTGGGGATGGGCCTGATCTGCCTGATCTGGCTTGGGGCGGTGGGCATGATGGATGATTGGCTGAAGCTGACGATGGATCGGCGCGGAAAACAGCTTTCCGCCGGGCACGAAGGTGAGCCGGCAGGGTCTGACCTCGCTGGAAAAACTTCTGTTCCAGATCGGATTGGGAATTCTGCTTTCGTATTTCACCTATTTTTACAGCCGCGATCCGCAATAGCCATACGCTTTATGTTCCGTTTTTTAAGAACGCGAGGTGGGAGTTGGGGGCGGCGACGTTCATCATCCTGGGCACGGCGGTTCTGACGGGCACGAGCAATGCCGTGAACCTGACCGACGGCATGGACGGCCTGGCGGCGGGGTGCGCGGGAATCGTGAGCTTCACGTTTTTGATTCTGGCGCTGCTTCAGGGATATCGCGTCGGCGGCGGATATCTGGTGGACGTGCTGTTGCTGCCGCGAATTCCCGGCAGCGCGGAAATGGCCGTCATCGCCGGGGCGATGGTCGGCGCATGCCTGGGATTTTTATGGTTCAATTGCAGTCCCGGCCGCCGTTTTCATGGGCGACACCGGCTCGTTGGCGCTGGGCGGATTGCTGGGATACATCGCGATCGTGATCCGCCAGGAATTGCTGCTGGTTCTCTGCGGCGGGATTTTCGTAGCCGAGGCGGCCAGCGTGATCCTGCAAGTCGGCTGGTTCAAATTCACCAGAAAACGCCACGGCGAAGGCCGGCGGATTTTCCTCATGGCTCCGCTGCATTACCACTTTCAACGCAAAGGCTGGGCGGAAACGCAAGTGGTCATTCGCTTCTGGCTCATCGGCGCAATCCTGGCCATGCTGGCACTGGCGACGATCAAGCTGCGGTAAATCCGTTCTTATTCACAGCCCGTACGGCCAACTCGGCCGACAGCTTGCGCAGAATCTCGTCCCAGTCTCCCGGCTCCGTTTGCCGAAATAGCCTCATCGTTGGATACCACGGACACTCCGTTCCATCCATCATGTAACGCCAATCGGCCACGTGGGCCAAGACCGCCCACACCGGCTTGCCCATCGCCCCGGCGAGGTGAGTGACAGACGTTTCGACGCCAATCACCAGATCGAGATTCGCGATCAAAGCGGCGGTTTCCGCGAAGTCGTGCAGATCGGCGGAAAAATCGACGAGATCCATCCCGGGCGGCGGGGCGGCGGCCTCGCCGGCAGCGGGGCCTTTTTGCAGGCTGAAAAATCGGGCGGATTTCACTTGCGCCAGCGGCGCGAAATGATCGAGTCGGGAGGACCGCCGGCGGTCGTATTGTTGCGTGGGCCGGCCGGCCCAGACCAGCCCGACGCGCAACCGGCCGTCGCCGTCACCGATGCGCTGTCGCCATGCGGCGATTCGATCCGCAGGCGCGGCCAGATACGGCACGGTTGCGGGAATCGTTTGAAGCGTCGTGCCGAACGCGAAGGGAAGACTCATCAGCGGGCATTGCACATCGAACGGCGGCAACGGCGCTCCCTGGACGACGACGGCCTCGACACCCCCGACGCTCTTGAAAAGCGCGGCCAGCTCCGGCTGGCATTCGACGATGACTTTCCCGCCGCAACCGGCCACTATCGCGGCATAGCGGATCATTTGCAGCATGTCCCCAAATCCCTGTTCGGCATGGAGCAGGATGGTTTTTCCCGCCAATTGCTCTCCATTCCATTGCGGTTGAGCAAAATGCCGCGGCGTCATCACTGCCGGGCACTTGGTTCGCCATTCGTATTCGGCCCATCCGGCCGAATAATCTCCCAGCGCCAGAAGCGTCCAGCTTAGATTCCAATGAGCGCTGGCGTAGTCCGGCCGCAAATGCAGTGCGCGGCGGAACGCCGTCGCCGCCTCCTCGTATCTCGCTTGGTTCCGCAAGGCCAAGCCAAGATTGTTGTGCGCTTCGGTCCAATTCGGATTCAGAGAAATCGCTTTTTGAAAAATCGGGATCGCGTCGGCAAATTCAAATTTGGCCAGCAGCGCCCCGCCGAGATTGTAATGGGCGTGGGCCATGTCCGGCTTGAGTCCGATGGCGCACGCAACGCCGCGATCGCCTCATCAAGCAGTTTGCTCTTGGCGTACATCGCGCCAAGGTTTGCGTGGTAATCGGCGACGGTAGGATTGATCTGGATCGCCTTGAGGGTCAGATGAATGGCCGCATCGAATTGTCCCACGTCCGCCGCCAGCGATCCGAGCAACTGAAGCGCATCGGCATTATTGGGCTGCTCGGCCAATATCTGGCGATAAATCGCTTCCGCCTCGCGCAGCCGGCCGGCGCGGTGATGGGCCATACCCGCTTCCAGCCGTTGTTGTGCGGTCACTGGCACCATGTCAGCCACATCTGTCGATACGCCGATTCGACATTTCTGGCAAAGCGGGCGGCGTCCATCTGGGGCGAATGTTGAATTTTCTCCCGCAGCCCCCGCCGCAGTTTTGCCAATCGTGTTCGATCGGCCGCGAGTTCACTGGCGATTTTTACGAATTCGTCATCGGTCCTGGCGACAAGCTCCGGCAAACCGATCGACGACAAGATGCTCAAGCCGGCCCGGCCGCAGGCGGTCTTCCCCGTCAGCGTGACGACGGGGACACCCATCCAAAGAGCATCGCAAGTCGTGGTGATTCCATTGTACGGCAACGTATCCAGGCAAATGTCGATCGTGTCGTACAGCCGCAGGTAATCGCGCCGCGATGTCCTGTCGATGAACTGGACGCGCTGCGGAGCGATTCCCACGCTCTGAAATATGCCGCGGAGTCTGTTTCGATGCGCTTGGCCCGATGCCAGGATCAGAATCGTGGAATCCGCCGCGGCGTCCAGGACCCGCGCCCACAGGCGCAGCATCGGCTGGTTGTTTTTACAGGGATTGTTGAGCGACGCAAACCGAACCGCTCCCGCCGACCGGTCCGCCGCGGGCGGGGCATCGCTCAGCGGATCATAGCAAATCCAGCAATCCGGAAGTCGAACGGATTTTTCGGTGTAAAGCGCATCGGTCTGCTCGATGGGGTCCAGATATGGATCGGTCAGGCGATAATCCATCGTCTCCAACCCCGTGGTGCCGGGATAGGCCAACCACGTGACCTGCACCGGAGCGGGCTTGCGGGCGAAAACGAAGACGCGATTCTCGGTCATGTGCATGGTCATATCGACCAGAACGTCGATCTGGTCGCGCCGAATCAGATCGGCCAAGCGCTGGTCGTCCATGCCGGCGGTGCTGCGCCAGACATCGGCGCAGGAGCGCAGCCGATCGGTCAGCGCATCGGGACGTTTCACATCCGAATAGCAATAAATCTCGAATTCGCGGTGATCGTGGCTGGCCAACAACGGCGCGATGAAGAAGGCTTCGGAATGTTCCCACAAATTCGGCGAGACATAGCCGACTCTCAGACGGCGCTGGGGTCCCGGTGCGCCGGGATTCTCATACGGCGCAAAGACTTCAGCGGCCCCGCCATCTGCTCGTTCCACCGTTGATGTTCGTGCAGAATCCGGGCGCCATCGTAATCCGGGTGAAAATACATCGAGTAGAGCCGGCTGCTATGGGCCGCGGCATGTCCCGGCTGAAGCGCGATGGCCCGTTCGTAGCACGCGATCGCTTCTGCCGCTTGTCCGGTTTTTCGGAAGTGGCTTCCGAGATTGTTATGTAGCTCGGGCTGGTCGGGCTTTAGGCGAAGACTGTTTTGCATCGCCGCCAGGGCCTCATCGAGACGATCTTTGTCGCACAGCGCTCGTCCCAGGTTCAGAAAAGCGAGGGGATGCGGCGCGACCGCGACAGCGCGCTGCCATGTCGCGATCGCCTCGTCGGTGCGGCCCATCGCCTGCAGTGCGTTGCCGAGATTGTTGGCCGCATCCGCATAATCGGGCCGCAGCGCCAAAGCCCGCTGGAAGCAGTCGATGGCTTCCTGGAGATCATTCTTACGGCGCTGGTCCTGATCGGGCGGGGTCGCCAGGGCATTGCGGAGCCAGCCGGTGCCGAGGTTGAAGAGCGACTGGGCGTGTCCGGGCCGGACGGCGGCGGCGCAGCTTGAAGCAATCGATCGCTTCGTCGAATTGTCCGGCATCACAAAGAAGGTTGCCCAACTCGTTATTGGTGTCCGGATGTTCGGGAAAAAGTTTCACGGATTGGCGAAACGCGCGGATCGCGTCATCCTTCCTGCCCGTTATCAGCAGGGCCAAGCCCAGGTTGCTGTAAAATGCCGCCTGGGCGGGATCGAGCGCGATGGCCCTTTGAATCAAGTCCAGCGCCTCCGCCGGACGGCGCATGTGAATGGCCACGCATCCGAGCAGATGCAGCGCCTCGGCATGATCGGGCTGTTGTGCCAGCACTTGGCGCAAAAGCGTCTGGGCGTCGGCGAACCGCCCGGCTCGCAGATGCTCCGATGCCCGATTCATCGTCTGTTTCAGTTCCATCATGATCGCAAGAGGTCCTGCGCCCGCCCTGCGAGCAGGTGCAGCGCGTCGGCGAAATCGGGCTGCTCGGTGAGAATCTGGCGACAAACGGCTTCGGCCTCGCCCAGGCGACCGGCGCGGTGATGCGCCAAACCCGTTTCCAGCCGCTGTTGATAGTTCATTTGCACCATTTGAGCCACATCTGCCGGTAAGCCGATTCGATGTCCCGGGCGAAGCCATCCGCATCCATGAGGGGAGAAGACCGCATCCGATCCCGAAGGCTGGCACGAAGCTCGGCCAATTTCGGCAAGTCGGCCGCCAGTTTCGCGGCCAACTCGACGAATTGCTCCGGCTCCGTCGCCGCCAGTTCGCTCAGCCCCACGTTGGACAACTGGCTGATACCCGCCCGGCCGACGACGGTTCGGCCCACCAGCGTCACGACTGGCACACCCATCCACAGCGAATCCAGGCTGGTCGTGTGCCCATTGTACGGCAGCGTGTCCAGCCCCAGATCGATCTGATTGTAGAACTTCAGATAATCCGGCCGAGTCTGCCGGGATACGAAATCGACGCGATCGCCGAGTGTTTGACAGACCCACTGTCGGCGTGAGCCGGGCGGGGCGAGAATCATCATCCGCGATCCCGGGACGGCATCGAGCACGCGGGCCCAGAGTTCCAGCAGCGGCTGATTGACCTTGCAGAAATTGTTCAAGCAACCGAAGGTGATGTGCCCCTTCGACAGGCTCAGGGCAGGCCGCTTCGACCCGCTCAGGGCCGGCAGTGGATTCACCGCCGGCATGTCGGCCGCCTCCAACGCTTCGGGATCAATGCACCAGAACGTGTGCGGTAGACGAACGGACTGTTCGGCATAAGCCGCATCGGTCTGGCCCAATGGGTCGAGATAGGGATCGGTCAGGCGATAATCCATGGTCTGCAAACCCGTGGTTCCGGGATATCCCAGCCAGGTGACTTGCACGGGTGCGGGCTTGTGCGCGAAGACGAGCATGCGGTTCTCGGCCATGTGGAGGGTCAAGTCCACAAGGATGTCGATGCGGTCGCGGCGGATTAGTTCGGCCACCTGCTGGTGATCCATCCCGACGGTGCTACGCCATACGTCGGCCCAGCCGCGCAGCCGGGCGGTGAACGAATCGGGCATCTTGACATCCGAATAGCAGTAAATCTCGAACTGGCTGTGATCGTGGCGGGAAAACAGCGGGGCGGTGAACAGCACCTGGCAATGCCCCCAGAAATTCGGAGAGACGTAACCGATCCGCAGGCGGCGTCCGGGCGAACGGTCGTTGTGGTGCGACACATCCGACCGCAGCCCGGCGGCGAGTTGCTCATTCCATTTCTGGTGTTCCCGCAGAATTCGCTGTGCGTCGTAATCGGGATGGTAATACAGCGTGTAGAGGCGATTGCTCTGCGGCACCGATCTCGTCCGGCTCAGCGTAATGGCGCGGTCGAAACAGACGATGGCTTGCTGAACATTTGCGGCCTGCCGGAAGACGTTGCCCAGATTGGTATATGACTCGCCGTGATCGGGCCGAATCCGCAGGCCGTTTTGCATCGCGTCGATCGCTTCATCGAGGCGATCCTGCTCGTAAAGGGCCCGGCCGAGATTGTAAAAGGCGTAGGCATTCTGCCCCGAGGCGACGGCGACTTGCCACGCCTCGGTCGCTTCGTGGCGGCTGTCCCAGCGCTTGCAGCGTATTGCCGAGATTATTGGCGGCCTGGGAATATTTCGGTTGCAGAGCCAGCGCTCGCTCAAAACAGCAGACCGCCTGCTCGAGCGCGTTGTTGCGCTGCGCCGCGGCAACTTCGGGATTCGAGGCGTCCGTGTCCAGCCGCATCGCGATGCCCTTACGCATCCAACAATTCCCCAGGTTGTAGTGATGCGGCGCGTGATTCGGCTGCGCGGTCACCGTCCGCTGATAGAAGGGCATCGCCTCGTCAAATCTTCCGAGATCGCACAGGGCGTTGCCCAGATGAAGGTACGAATCCAGGGCATCCGGATGTATCGAAATCGCGGCGCGGAACTCTTCGATCGCCTCCTCGGTTTTGCCCAGCACCAGCAGGGTCAGGCCCAGATTGTTGTGAAACACCGATTGCCTGGGATCAACGGCAATGGCTCGGCGGATCAGCTCCACCGCTTCCTCGGGCCGGCCCATTTTTGAAGCCGTGCAACCGAGCAGGTGCAGCGCATCCGGGTCATTGGGCTTTTCGGCCAATGCCTGGCGGAACAAAACCTCCGCCTCGACGAAGCGCCCGCAGCGCAAATGATCCGCGGCCCGATTGATCGTTTGTCGAATATCCAAAACCGTCACCATCTAACCGGCCACCCGTTTGCGCAGTTCGTGCGCCAATTGAACGAGGGGCGTGTTCCAGTCATCCATCCGGCTTTGGCGGAAAAGCCGCATCGTCGGATACCAGGGCGAATCCGTTCGATCGAGCAACCAGCGAAAATCGCTTTGGGCGGAGATGAGCACCCACACCGGCTTGGCCAGCGCCGGCGAGGTGGATCACTGCGGTATCGACGCCGATCACCAGGTCGAGATTCTGGATCGTCGCGGCCGTATCGCTCATGGTTCGCAGTTCGGCGCCGAGATCAACCAGGTCCATCCCGTCCGGCGGCGTGGCCGCCTGGGCGGCGGCGGGCCCTTTTTGCAGGCTGAAGAATCGCACGCCGTCCACCGCCGCCAGCGGAGATAGTTGCTTCAGCCGCAGCGATCGGCGGCGATCACGTTTGTGCTTCGGACTCCCAGCCCACGCCAGGCCGACGCGCAGCTTTCCGCGATGATCGTCCAAGCGGTTTTTCCAAGCGGCGATGAGTTCGGGCGGCGCTTTCAAATAGGGTGTCTCGGCCGGAATAGTTTCCAATCGCGTGCCCATCACGTGCGGAAGACTCAGCAGGGGACAATGAACATCAAAATCCGGCATGAGCGCGCCCGAGGTCACTTCCGCAACCCCGGCCAATCCCGCGAACAGGTCGGCCAGTTTCGGCTGGCAATGCAAAATCACCCGTCCTCCCCGGGCCGCCACCAGCGGCGCGAACCGGACGAATTGAATGGCATCGCCCATGCCTTGCTCCGCGTGCAGAAGGATCGTGCGTCCGTCTAAATTCTTCCCGTCCCACTGCGGCTGGGGGAATTGCTTGGGCCGATCCTTCACTCGGCCTTGTTTCCGCCATTCATATTCCGCCCAGCCCTTCTCAAAATCGCCGCGAGTCAGATGGACGAACGCCAGATTCACGTGCGCCCCGTAATAATTCGGATCGACTTTTATCGCTCGCTGAAACGATGCGATTGCTTCTTCGTGACGCCCCAGCTCGGTCAAGACATCGCCCAGCACCGAATGGGCGCCGGCGAACTGTGGATCCAACTGGACCGCCATGCGGCAGGCGGCGACAGCCTCGTCGAACCGGCCTAATGCGCACAGCGCCAAACCCAGGTTGTTGTGCGGATGAGGACTGGACGGATCCAAATCAATCGCCTTTTTGAACGCCTCCACAGCCTCGTCGTGTTGATGCTGGTCGAACAGGATGTTGCCAAGGTTGTTATAGGCGTTGGCGTAACCGGGCCTCAATCGAATCGCTTCGCGCGCCGCCGCCAGCGATTCTTCGTATCTTTCCTTCTCTCTCAGCGCGTTGGAGAGATTGTTGAGGGCTTCGGGATAGTCGGGCTTAAGCCGGACGGCGTTTTGGTACTCGGCGATCGCCTCGTCGAATTTGCCTTGTTCCGCCAGAGCGTTGCCGAGGCTCGCATGAGGCGGGGCCGCATCGGGGACCAATTCAATGGTTCTGCGGTGTTCGGCGATGGCTTCGTCGAACCGGCCCTTGTCGCGCAGGACGTTGCCGCGATTGTTGTGCGCATCGGCGTAGTCCTGCTCCCACGCGACCGCCCGGTCGAACGCCGCAAGAGATTCATCCACATTCCCCTTCAGCCGCAGTACAACGCCGATGTTGTTGTACGCGACGGCCCAGCCCGGTTGCAGTTGGGCCGCCTTGTTGTACGCGGCCAGCGCGTCGTCAAGCTTGCCCTGGTCCTTCAAGGCGTTGCCGAGATTGTTCCACGTGTTTGAATGCCCAGGCTGCAATTCGATCGCCCGGCGAAGCGAGGCGACCGCCGCATCGGTATTACCCAGCAGGCGATAATATTCGCCCAGATTCGAGTGGGTCGCGACATCGTTTGGATCGATGGCGATCGCCTTGCCGACGAATTCCACCGCCAGGTCAGGGCGTCCGCCACGGACGGCGACGATGCTGCGCAGATGCCATGCCGCCGCCTGATCCGGACGCTGCTGCACGATCCACCTGCAAATTCCCTCCGCCTCCCCAAGCTTTCCCGCTTGCTCGCACTCCTCGGCACGTTTCAACGCTTCCCCGACGGTCATCGCTTGAATCCTCGCAGCGCCGCGGCCATCTCGCGGATCGGTGTCTGCCAATCCGTTTCCGTCGGTTGTCGAAACAGACGCATCGTCGGATACCACGGCGTATCGGTCCGATCCAGCAGCCAGCGAAATTCGGATTTGAACATAATCAGCACCCACACCGGTTTGCCCATCGCGCCGGCCAGATGGGCCGGCGACGTGTCCACCGATATCACCAGATCCAGATTCTGCACCAGGGCGGCCGTGTCGGCGAAATCATTCAGCTCAGACGTGAAGTCCGCCCAATCCATTCCAGGCGGCGGGGCCTGTGCTGAGTCTTTCCCCTTCTGCAAACTGAAGAATTTGACGCCCGGCACTTCGGCCAATGGAGCGAAAACGTCAATCGTTCGCGTTCGGTAATCCGTGTCTGAATATTTCGTGCCGGACCAGACCAACCCGACGCGCAGCTTGGTTTCCGCGGCAAGCCGATCAGCCCACCGCTGCGCCCGGTCGGCCGGGGCCGACACATAGGGAACCTGATTTGGAATGTTCTGGGGCGTGATTCCGAATATCCGCGGCAGACTTTGCAGAGGGATTTGCCAATCGAACGCCGGCAGCGGCTGGCCGCGGGCAATGACCCGATCCACTCCGTCCATCCCTTCAAACAGCGGCGCCAAGCCCCGATGGCATTCGAGAATCATTTTGGCTCCCCGCTGGGCAACCAGCGGCACGAATCGAACGAAATTCAGCGCATCGCCGTGGCCGCCCTCGGCATGGGCCAGGATCGTTTTGCCGGCGGGATCGGAACCGTCCCACTGCGGCTGCGGAAACCCTCGATTCAGCCGCAACGACGCCAGCTTCAGCCGCGACTCGAAATCCTCCCATCCCTCTTTCCATTGCCCCACGACCATCAGGGCGCGGGCGTAGTTCCAGCGGTACAGGGCGCTTTCAGGATCCAAAGCGATGGCTTTGCGATAGGCGTCGATCGCCTCGTTCCATTTTCCCTCGTCCTCCAGGAACGCGCCGAGGGCGTTGTACGAGCCGGGAAAATCCGGGTCCAACTCAACGGCGTGGCGCAAAGACGCCAATGACTCGGACCGTTGACCCAGGCGGTTCAACACCATGCCTTTGTTGCTATGGGCCCGGGGGGAGTTGGGCGTCATTTCGATCGTCTTGTCGAAAGCGTCCAGCGCCTCC
This sequence comes from uncultured Phycisphaerales bacterium, assembly GCA_963771925.1. Lineage (GTDB taxonomy): Bacteria > Planctomycetota > Phycisphaerae > Tepidisphaerales > Tepidisphaeraceae > PALSA-1353. Next base: position 937,033 of record CAVYVE010000001.1, on the reverse strand, counting down.
GGGAAATTTCCGCGTTCGGCCAGCGCGGCGCCGAAATTGTACATGTAATGGGCATTTTTCGGGTCCAGCCTCGTTGCCTCGCGGTAATATCGGATGGCCTGGTCGGACTGGCCCATTTTCGCATATCCGGTTCCGGCGTCGAAATGGAACCCCGCGACATCCGGCCCCAGCCGGACCGCTTCGATAAGGGCCGCGATTCCCTCGTCGATTTGCCCCATGGAATGCAGCACCGAACCCAATCGATTGAACGCCGTCGCATTGCCCGGCTCCAACGCCAGCACTTGCCGGAAGCAAGCGGCGGCCGCAACCGGCTGGCCGGATCGTCGCAAGGCCACTCCGAGATTGAAATAATACTGCACGATTCCCGGCCGGATCGCGATCGCCCGGCGCATGAGATCAATGGCCGGGGCGAATTGCTGTTGCTGCGCCAAAATCACCCCCAGCAGATGCGTACAGTCCGCATGTTCCGGCTGTTCCGCGAGGATTTGTCGACACAACTCCTCCGCCTGGTCCAGTTTCCCGGCTTGATGAAGCTGCGTGGCCGATTGGAAGCTCTGTTCAACCATTTTCGAATTCCCGGCTGCCGACCTCGGCCAGATTTAAAGCCCCAAGGCGCGCCGCCGTGAGAAGTTTAGTCTGGCGGATTTCTTACAGGAAGCGCAAATGGCGGCTGATCGACGGCCAGTGTCGCCAAGGAGGATTGTGGCAATGACGACCGAACGGAACGAAGGCACGCCGACAGACGAGGGGATCGAATATGAAAAATAAGTTTATGCATCATCGCCCTGGGCGATTGAGTGAAGACAAATTCGATCTGGTCCCATCCGGCGACGGCAGTGCCGTCGATGATTTTCATTCGTTTGGCTGGCTTCGCGGTCTTCGGGAGCGGGCCACGATGCTCGAATTGCGGAAGAAATCCGGTGATGTTACGGCGATTGGCTATCACTGGATTGATCGCATGGAATTCAATCCAACCGACGGGATCACGTTGCACGTTCATGGCGACAAGATTCGCATCGAAGGCCGCAATTTGAATGCGGAAGTCCGGCCAGAAGTCCGACTGTTCCAAGGAATAGCCCGGCACCGTGTGGCTTGGGTGCAGGAAGCGGACAGGCCCCGTAGCCTGAATGGGACCGAGCGCGCTACGACTATTGAGGAAATCATTTGGTGAGAATTGGATTTATGATCATTTTGGAAAGCGCGCCTTTGCATTCGCTTCAAGTCGACTTCGAGCGTCCTGGACCATGGCAAGAACGCCCTCAGCGGGCTGGACGTATTCTTTGATTAGGGAATCCTTCGTCTGTTGGTCCAACTGTTGGCCCTGCGCCGTTTTTTCGATAAATGGATCGAAGTTGGGGCAGATATGGTCAAAGTAATTCTTCAAATGAATTCTGATCTCACTAATCGGGAATCCTGGAGTATGCCTTTTCTCTGATAAGCACAGGATACGCTCGAGCACATCGTCTGAGATTGTGCTCATGCCATTCCAACTTTTTCTCGGCAACTGGCCAATAGGATTCTGACGGTTGAGAACAGAATTCATCAGGTTGATTCCGTTGTTCAGTTCCTCAACGAACTGTGCACACACCGCCGCTCCGAGAAGTGATTGCCGTTTGCGGTCACGCATAGACGTAAAAACGCTTGAGGCCCAAAAGCCCAGTACGCCAACCGCGAGTGGCAGAATCAATTTGCCGAAAAACCCGCCGATAATCTGGTTCTCATGATCAGACAACCAAGACGTAATGCAAGTAAACATGAAATCTCCAGTAAGTTGTACTTTTTGGACGAGACCAGTGGACGTCCAATGCCCCATCAACACTCCGGTATTTCACTGGCCCCCGTGTCATGCAGCGACGCCAATCCTTAGGAACATCGGGCAGCAGTTCCCGAAAATTGAGGGTTATGCAAAGCTGCGAGGCGAATTCAATGGGGCGTTCGCGTGCAACGGGGGTTATGGCGGGTTACGGCCAATAACCGCAAGAAGTACACCAGGATCAATAAATGCGGGTGTCCGGCCTGCCGATAAAACTAATGTGGGTCCCAACTCAAACATAAGCACGGGTCACGAAACGCTGGTATGCGAGCTGTATGGTCGAACTTCTCGAACCGTTGACGATCTTCCGTATACCGACGAATTCGAGCAGTTGTACGCCGAGTTCATATCGCGTTCAGGACGACAGATATCTCAACATGATTTTTGGCGTGCGATAGCCAATGCCCGCAAAGCAGGTCGGCTGGTTCGCAAGGCGCGGTAACGATGACCGAAACACTTAAACTCGATAGTGGGTCTCATATCGATCTCACTCCGGCTGGCGGCCCGTGGTTTAATGGCAAGACATATTTCAGGCCGGATGAATATGGGTGGCGATTGGTTGATAAGAACGGAGCCCAGCGAGGAAGCGGGGTGTCTGCAAGCAGGGAAGAAGCCATACGCGAAGCAACCCGGCGGGACCAGCGCGGCGACCTGAAATAGGGGTCGAAACGGGGATGACAAGAAGGGATGAAACCCGGCCGCAGCGAATCAATGACTTGCTGCGTCCGCGCCTCATCTCCCGTTCCGCGTTCCAAGCTTGCGAGGCGGATTTGACGCTACAGGACGCCGAAGAATATTTCACAGCCATGATCCCCGATCTGGGCAAGATGTGCTGTGATGGCTCGCCCTGGGTGTTTTTGTGCGGCGCAGCGGTCATCGAATATTTATCCAAGCTCGCGTACGGAGGAGGTGGTCGGACGAACTTCATAAAATTCGTCAAAGAATACATGCCGACCTCGTACCGCAAGTTTAGCTATGCGTGCAAAAAGAAGGACCTTCCCAAACAAATGTATCATGTCCTGCGATGTGGAATTGTGCATAGCTTCAGTTTAATTCCCGACGAACAAGGCAAAGAAAACGGTGGAAGAGATCGCTCGATAGCATTGTCCCACGATATATGCGATGGTCACATCAAAAACGTTAGCACCGAAAGGGCGCCGGATGCTTGTTGCCTGAATGCATTTGAATTCGTCGCCGATCTGGCAAGCACGATGAGGAAACTATTCCAGGCTGCAAAAACGAATACGCAAGTAAAGACCAACATTACAAATTGGCTAACCAAATTTCCGCCAATCACCGGCGATTCCCTCGTCCAGTCGAATTCGAGCAGCTCTACGACGAATTTGTGATCCGATCGGAGCATCAATTATCGCGACATAAATTCTGGCGCGCGATGACAAACGCCCGTAAGGCCGGCCGGCTGTTCCGCAAAGCGCGGTGACGCCAATCTGCAATCCGCACGGTTATCTTTCAGAATAATGCCGATGATGACGAAGCTTGTATATGACGAGACCTTCATGGATTAACCTCGGCAGTACCCAGGCGGGCGAGCTTACCGCGCTCAGCAAGTCGATTAAATTCGATCCTGGTTATCTTGTCGTTTCACAATCTCAGATTCCGAATGTCTTCTCACCGGTTCTGAAATCAAAATGCGATAGTGCGGTCGTTATGTCGTCCACGGGCGGCAACGGAACAGTGATCTTCGTATGCAACGCCCTTCGTGTTGACCATAAGAAACTGGCGATTGATCAAGAGCCGTTTGGCATTGCCTTGGCGTCAACCGGAGCCGCGGGGTCCGGCATTTTCTTACATCATGGCAATTGGTCTGGCCGCACTACACCCATGCCGCAAGAAGCCTTGGATGCAATCATTGCGAGCGGGTTGGGGGACTGGCAGTCCTGGAACCCGACTTCCCTCATCCACAGGTCCGTTCAGCGATCTTCTCGGAACAAGTCACGAATCGGCGTTTAACAAGATTTTGAAAGAATTGAAGCGGGGCGGACAAGCAGTCTGACTGTTTTCAGGCCAAGTGGGAAGGAAAGCGGGGAGTTGTGGCCCCGTTCTCTCTGGTTCGCGAACGCCTGGACCTTGGCGTCGGCCAGCCACGACCGGATCGGTGACGCTGCAATACGTCGCCCACACGAGAACGTCCGATAACCGACACACGAAAGGCCGGTGGCTGGCTTCCCGATATCGTTGACGGTGACAGATGTAATGTCCAGCTTGCGTGAATGGCTGACCACGAGTGCTACTGCTTTTATTGCCGGCGCAGTGATCGGAGGGGCAATTGCTCAGTTTTGGGAATGGTTGAAGCACAATCTAAAACGGCAACGGTGGCGTAAGGGATTGTACGCCGAGCTAATCGAAACTCGACGGGACATTGATGAAATCATCGGCGATGTCCAACAGCGCGGTGAATGTGCAAAACGGCTGACTTCGGATTTTCTCGCGGCATCGCTACTCGGTTGGTGCGAATACGACAGTCGCGTGGACTTTCTTGCATGCCTATCAAATGCTCATAATGACATTGTCCACACAAACAGGATGCTTGCGGATTTCGGAGATCGGTGGGCGCGCCAAGTGGACCCCAATGCACAAGTGGTTTACATTTCGCCAACCACCATTCCAGAGTTCGGCCTCTTGCCAACACGGCCCGATCCCGGATCATTGCTTTGCTCATTAACGACAACGCGCGATTCGGTTTCTGAATTACAGGCCCGTCTCAGACAAAAACTGAAATGGTTGTGTAATCCTCGCCGGCACTTTCCATTCAGAATAAAATCCCCCACATCGACTGTGCCAGATAAGGGCTGAGTTCCCTGATGTAATCACTAATTGGCTCAGGTCTTAGGCCCGCCAAATCCCAAAATTATACAGTCGGACGCAAAGCGAGCCTAATCACAAATCGATTTTAAGTAGCCGCCGCACAGATGACCTTCCAATCCCAAGTCTCTTTGCAATCTGGCTCTTGGTGGCGCCTTCGGCAAATTGCTTATGCACCTCATCCGCAAGCGCTGTTACCGTCGCGGGCCTGCCATGCGGCTTGCCGTTCTTTCTGGCCTCGGCAATCCCCGCTTTCACCCGATCCCGAAGGATATCCCGTTCATACTGAGCGAATACTGCAAGCATCCCCGCCATTGCCTGCCCGCTCGGCGTCGTGAAATCCAGTGAATCATTCAACGACACGAAATTGACACCGACAGCATGCAATTCCTTCAACGTCGTCACAAGGTCGAGCAACGACCGGCCCCAACGATCTAATTTCCAGACCAGGACGACATCAATCTCGCGTCGCATCGCGGCTCGCAAAATTTCATTGCGTGCCGGGCGGTCTTTCGCCCCGGACCCGACTTCTTCAATCTGCATGGCGACAGTCCAGCCCCGTCGCTCAGCATATTCCCGCATCGCCGAAATTTGTAACGGTAATGTTTGCTGGTCGTGAGTCGAAACACGTGCGTATAGGCCGACGCGTAAACGGTGGCCTGCCCCCTGGCCAAAAACCTCCCCCTGATTTCCGGTCATGCCCCCTCGATAATTCAACTGCTTGCAGAAAACCCTTTACACCGGCCAAAAACTATAGTTTATGGTCAGGTCAGGGCGTATCACGATTCAGCGAAAGGGACAAGAGAATTTCTCGCCGCATGGAAAACCTGCTCACGATTGCACTGGAAGCCCATAACAATGATCTCAATCATCACCGCCGCTATGAAATTACCGTCGGTCGGGATTTGCTGGACGATTGGACGCTGAGCATCCGCTACGGTCGCGTCGGCGGCGGATATCAAACGCAAAAGTTTTCCGGGAAAGACAAGCATCAAATCCGTGCTATCATTCGGGAACGGTTACGGCGTAGGCGATCCGCCCCAAAACGGATTGGATGTGCATACCGGGTAACGACATTCGACGCTGTTGCGGAATTCGACACATCCGCATGGTTGCCGAATGATTCGATTGTCTTTCTTCCTGACCCACCATTTTCCCTGACCCCGATGGTGGACAAAATTGCTTTCAGCGGAGCGAAGCGGGGTCAAGGTGGAACCGTCGGAGAAGAGGCTCCATGTACTCATGGAGTAGCACCTTGAGGCCGATTCGTGGAGCGTACAATGTCGGAATTGGGGGCAGGGAATTCGACCCGAACAGGCACGCGGCATTTCATACCGACCGCCTTTGGCTGTCTATTCAGGTCGATTGAGGAAACTGCTGCGAATCCGCATAAAATGTGGTACGCTTGCAGCGTTCGATACGCAAAGAGAGGAACTGTCCGTGGCCACTGTAAAGATTCCTGATGAGACCCTAGCCCGGTTGCAAGCCGCCGCTGCCGCGCACCATGTTTCCCTTGAAGCCTATCTCGACGAAATGGCGGCAACTGACGCCAACGGCAAGCATGCGTCGTTTGCACAATTCCACAAGAGCACTCCCGCCGAGCGTGCCGCGGCGGCGGATTCCATCCGCAAGCTAGCAAGCCAAGTTAAGGGCAAAGGCACCATCAAGGAATTGATCGCCGATAAGCACGCCGGGCACAAATACTAAGATGCCGATTGTAGTAGATTGTTCCGTCGCTGCCGCCTGGGCACTCGTTGACGAGCGAACGGCATGGACCTCAGCGGCGTTGCAAGCTGCGACAATCGAAGGCGCTATCGTCCCCTCGCTCTTTTGGTACGAAATAAGAAACATCCTGGTCGTCAATGAACGACGCGGACGTATCGAGCCGAGCCAATCCGCCCGATTTCTTGCGGATGTTGATCCACTGACGGACGTTGACGTAGCACCCGTCGAATCGGACCTTCTTGCGTTGGCCCGCACGCATAATCTGACTGTCTATGACGCCAGCTATCTGGAGTTGGCGAGCCGTTTGGGCCTGCCGCTCTGCACTCTCGACACGCAGTTGATCCAAGCGGCCCCGAAAATCGGCGTCGCACTTTGGCAGCCGTGAAATCTGGTTGTAGCGTTTCGTGGCAAGTAGCGGGCTTACCGTTACTTTTTCCCGCTACTGTTCGCGTTTCCACGATTCTGTCCGCCAGCACCTTGTCCTTGGCTTTGGCTTTGTCCTTGCGACGGCTGCACGGTCACCGTCGCCGGTTTGGCGGCGGCAGGCGGAATGGGCGCGCCTTCATTTAATGGGCGGGCTGCTGCGGGTGGAATTGGCGCACTACGTCGTTCCACGTCACTCCATTGAAAACCACGAGTCTCAACATTCTTGGACATAAACTACCTCATTTCTTTGGCGGCGGCGGTGGTTCTTTAGGTGCCGGGGCAATGTCCACTGGCCTGGCCGGTGCCGGTGGAATCGGGGCACCAAACTTTCCGTCACCCGTCGGGGACGGTGGTGGTGACGCCGGTTGCGGTGTCGGCGCAACATTAATTGGCCGGGCATGAGTGGGCGGAATGGGGGCACCTCCCTTAATGCCAGCCAGTGGGCTAACCGCCGTTATTTTCGTAGGCGACGATTTTGGCGCTTCACTCATGATGACTCTCCCATTATGGACTCGCCCTCGTTGACGAAGAAGTGGTCGTCGTGGACGTAGGGCTGTTGTAGGCATTTACTATAACAGGTGTCGCCGGTTTCGGCACCTCCGGTGCCACGCCCGTGGCGATAAAAACGAACACCATTAAGAAAATCATTCCCAAGAGCAACCAAAGCAGACCGATCCACTTTAGCCACGGCAAGAGCCAAATGAGACGTATCTTTGGATACTCAGCCAGCGCTCGTTCACGGGCACCCTCTTGCCATGGTGCAAATTTCGCATCGAGGATTTGCCGCCAGCGGCGGTGAGTCCAATAGCTCAACAACCGATCCGCGAGGGCCGTAAACAAGCATAAGCCAAACGTCAACCAAGCAAGAAGGATAAGCGCGGATGCACTCGATGTTCGTGTGACGTTCCTTGAGCACCGTGAAGGATGAACCGATTGCCAGCGTGGAAAGCGTCACCAGAAGCGTGTCGTAATTCTTTTCAGAGTCGATCTCGGACTTGACCAACGACGGCCGTTCTTTTTCATACCAAGCAAATTCATCGTCGCATTTTTTCTGCAACCCCGCCACCTCTGGCGTCGGCTCTGGCATGTTGTTCGATGTATCTGTCATGAAAGCCATCTGGAATCATATCGGCGAATCCGGATCGCTTAAAGTCATAGGCTCCTGCGAACATCGTCGCCCGAATTGTCGAGTTTGTGAAATATTTTTGCCTTTTCACGCAATATGTATGTGGCGTGTTCTGCGGCCACAGGCCGCGTCCGACCACATTGTACAGTCAATGAAAACAAGGACGCGCGGATCTGCGCGTCCCGTGTCGAATAAAGGAGATTTCACGATGCAGATTCAAATGAGCCAAGTGCAGGCGGAAAATCCTCCCGCCTTGCTGACTCTGGCGATGATCCGGCGATATTATGTTCCGATTGCTTCGCGCACCCTGTTCCGACTGATTTCGTCGGGGCGATTCCCCAAGGCCGATATCGGCATCGGCGGGAAGCTGCGACTATGGAAGCGTGAGACCGTTGAAGCGTGGATCGCGTCCAACGCGGTGCGGGTGGGCGTAGAATAGCGTGAAAGCGATGGTGCCTTATGGCAAGTGTTTTCAAACGTGGCGGCAAGAAAAACCGCGAAGGAAAGTACGTCGCATCGTTCTTCGATGAGAATGGGAAGCGTGTCAGCCGAAGCACGGGCACGACGGATTACGATGCCGCGTGCCAGGTTGCGGCACGATGGGATACCGACGTTGCCCTGCGGCGTCACGGCGTCTATTGATGCGACGCAAGCCCGCGTCGCCGATCAGAACCGCCAGCATATCAGGGAGCATGTCGCCGATTATCTGGCCCATTGCAGGCATGTCGGGCAAGATAAAGCCCACATTGCCATCAAAACATCGCAGTTGGCCAAGCTCGTGGATGGAATCAAGGCAACCCGGCTGTCCGATCTGGAACCGAACCGGGTGGAACGCTATTTGGCCGGTCTGGTGACAGTGGGCAAATCGCACCGAACACATAACCAGAATCGGGCCACGGCAGTCGCGTTTATGCAGTGGTGTTTCGAGCAAGGGCGAGTAACTTCCAACTCGCTGAAAATCGTGCCAACGCTCAATGAAGCCAAAGATCGAAGACGTGTACGGCGGGCCTTGAGCGAAGATGAATTGTCCCGACTGCTCGCGGTTTCCGATGAACGTCGGCCCTATTACCTGTTTGCTTATTACACCGGCTTGCGGGTCAAGGCGGTGAAGGCCGCTGTATGGGGCGACGTGGATTTTGATAGTGCCCTGATACGCGTGAAAGTCGGCAACGCCAAGGGTAAGAAGGACGATATCCATCAGCCGTTGCATCCACGATTGCTCCAGGAATTGAAACGGATGAGAAGCGTAGCGCCGTTTGCATCCCAGGCTGATCCGATCTTTCCGGGTGTGCCGTTGGTCAAGACGTTTCACCGGGATTGCCAGCGGGCCGGAATCGAACGATACGACGCGGACGCCAGACAACTGGACCGTCATGCCCTTCGCACCACGCTCGGCACTCACCTGGCCCGTGCGGGCGTTCTGCCGCAACTGGCGATGAAGGTGATGGGCCACAACGACGTGTGCAGACCACGATGAAACATTACACGGCGTTACGGCTGGCGGATACGGCCAAGGCGATGAACGCTCTGCCATCAATCGAGCCGAAAGCCGATGCGAATCCTGTGGCCCTGCGGGCGACGGGAACTGATGATGCGAGCGCGCAGCATGTTCGACAGCAGTTGTGCGGCTCGGATACGCAAAATCTGACAGTCTCTGTCGCTGGTGGCGACAAGGGAAACCCCGATGATCTGAAAACATCGCCGTGTGTTTCCACACGGAAAAGCAGGGGTTTTGACGATGTTTGTCAACATGCGGCACCCATCGGCTTGAAGGAAATGCCGGGCTGCGATACCATCGAAAAAACGCGGGCGATTAGCTCAGTTGGCCAGAGCGTACGGATCACACCCGTAAGGTCACAGGTTCGAGCCCTGTATCGCCCATTGAAGTAAAACCCGCCGAATCTCGGATTGGCATCACTGCGCACGATCATGCTCTTTGAACGGGCGGAGCGAGGAATTGATTCAGCGCATGCCCCCGGGTTGCCACGAGCCTGTCCGTGATTTCATCCATGATGGCATCGGTCAACGTCAGATCGCCGAACGTCGCGCCGGCGTTTGATGCGCAGAGGTTCGCCGCGACCAGGGGCTGGCCCATCGCCCGGACGTACGCGGCGGTGAGTTGTTTGGGCCCGCGAAGAAGATCGTTGATCAAAGCGGGCCCGAGCATGGCGATGTTCGGCAACACCGAAAGCGGACAAACGTTTCTCAGCCCCGTCAAAAAGCGAACGCCCAGATGCCAGTTCTCTAACGTTGGTTCCGAGACAAGGATTCGCTTCGCCATGTCAATGTAGAAATCGAGAATGGTATTGCCCCGGGAAAAGACCATGACCGCATTGTTGGCCCGGATGTCGAGGCAAGGCCCCTCGGGCTGCACCGTAGGCCAGAGTTCATGCGTAAAGTAATAGTCGCTTTCTTCCGGCACCTGCCAGCCATCCGGGTCGAAGACGACGACGTCGGCATCAATCCAGATCACCCGGCGATGTCCTTTGCACAGGAGATCCCGGCCGACAAGCAGACGCGCCAGATCAGAATGAATCACCTTATTGGCGGTTCGAGCGCGCAGTTCAGCGGGAATGAAATCAAAAAAACCATCGTCCAGAAAGAGATATTCAAATCCACGGATCCCGGCCCAGCGTCGAGCTGATTCGAGGCATCGGTTGATCCAGGCCGGAACGCGATCGGTTCGGAACGACTGAAAAACGACTGTGTCGGAGGTCATGGATGGCCGGGGTTTCACACGTGGATCTCTGCCGACGAATGTCATCGGCCATATCGCATAGCATACCGGCTCTGCTTGTGGTCGGTCCAAAATGTTTTGCGGGGCGTAGCCGCCGAAGGACGCAACCGCTTTCGAGCAATGGCGATCTCCGTCATTTGAGAGACCGTCGGCCTGGCGTGACGCGCGGCCTTTGTGCGCCAAGCCCCGTCTGTGATATTCTTTCCAGCGGGGATTGGAAGTTCCGATGTCATTATCGATCCTCGTCATCGGCGCCGAGAACCCGCGCATTGGCGATTTGTTTCGCGAAGTGGGTCTTTGTGCAAAGGTGTCGTATATGAATATCGGGCCGATGCCACGGCGCCGGCTCGAGTTATCCGGCGCATTGGCCGATTCGGTTTGCGCGACCATTCGTTCGCAATACGGGAAGCCCGATGTGATTGTGTTCACCTGGCCGCAGTTGGCTTTCCTCGCGGAAAAGCTTCCGGAAGTCACGCGCGTCTACTATTGCAAGGATCCGTTCGAGCATTGGACGTGCTGGGACCGGCAGGAGATTCGCGAGTTGGAGTCGCGGTTGCTGGAAAATAGCGAGGCGGTATTCGCCGTTTCCCGCCTGCTGGTTGAGGATTTCCGCCCGCGAACGCGCGGAAAAGTCTTTTATCTTCCCAACGGCACGGAGGAATCGTTTCTGCACGCGGGCAGCTTGCCGCGTCCGGCCAACCTGCCGGCGGACAAGCCGGTCCTCGGAAGCGTCGGCCAGATCAACTCTACGTACGATTGGCAATACATCGCGGAACTGGCGGCGAGTCTGCCCGAGGCGCGGCTTTGTTTCGTCGGCAATATCGAGGAATCAAATCCGGATTGGCGGCGGGACTTCGTGAATCTGTTGAACCACACGCCCAATTTTCTCTTTCTCAACCGTCAGCCACATGAACAGATACCCGCGTATATGCAGCACTTCGACATCTCGATGTGCTATCTGAGGGCGGACGACTCGGGCGATCGCCGCTCGCCGCTGCGGCTGTATGACTATCTGACCACCCAAAAGCCGGTCATCAGCACACCCGTTCGCGAGGCGTACGAGCATCTGCCGCATATCCATATTGCGCAAAATCCGAAAGAGGCGGCCGTTCTCGCGCGGCGGATCCTGGCCGGAGAAGTTCCGGTCGACGTAGCGGCTCGCAGGCAATATATCGGGGGACAGACTTGGGCGAACCGCGCCAAGCAATTGCTCGCGGAATTGCTCCGGCTGCCGAAGCTGGCCGGCTGCGGCGGCGGTTTGACGCCCTGCCATTTGTAGAACCGATCCGTGAGGATCAGGCGCCGCCGACTCTTGAAGGACGCCAGCGCATTTCGCTCACTTTGACTCGCTCCGATTCGGCCGATCGGGCCAACGAAATCGCGCATGGCGCGACGGCAAAAACATTTTGCAATAACTTGCACTTCCAGATATCGTTTAAGTCGGTACCCGCTAAGCGACCTACGGGCACGGCGCTTGGCGGGTTTATGTGCCTTCGCTCGTCCCGGAAGGGTACTTCATGCGACGACCATGGGCGGGGGGCGCTTTCGCGGCAATCATGATGATTGGTAGCGTGGCATCGGCTCAGAGCAGCGATGCCGCGCGCGCTGCGCAGTTGCAGAATCGAGTAGCGGAACTGCAACAATTCGACCTGACCACGCGCTTGCTCGTCAACCCGGAGATCCCTCCCGGCCAGCGCATGCTCATTGACTACGGCGGATATTTCTCACCGCAGTATTACTCCATTGACGATTCCAACGGCGACAACCACGGGCTGCGCGAATACGACTTGGTCGGATACCTCCGTCTGGATTTCGACGAGGCAAATCAGATCTTCCTCCTTGGAACGTCTCCAGTACAACGATTTCAATGCCGGCGACAGCTTCGACGGGTTCGGCAGCCGGTTGCTGGACCTCGACAGTCCATATGATCGGGCCTTTTACAAGTTTGACCTGCGACAATACGAGTCGGCCTATTACGGAAAACAGATTCCGGGCGACATTTCTTTTGAGGGCGGCCGCGACCTCGTCTATTGGGCCAACGGATTGACCATGGCGGAAGTCGTCGACGGCGTGATGCCGTCGGTCAGCTACGGACCCGTCTCCATCACGGGCGTCGCCGGCGTCACCCCCATCCGCACGATCGACTTCGAGCCGGATCGGCCGGCCTTCGATTACAACACCCGCCGCGGATTTTTCGGTGCGATGATGAGCGTCGCCATCGGACAGCAGCATCCGTTCATCTACGGGCTCATTCAGCGGGATTACAACCAGGAAAACCTCTCCGTCGTCGGCCCGATCACGACCCAATACAGCTACAACAGCACCTACATCGGCATCGGCTCGACGGGCGAGATATCCGATCATTTGCGTTATGGAATTGAAGCGGTGATGGAAGGCGGCAACGACCTTTCGACCAGTTCGCAGGTCGAAGGTTTCACGCTGGTTCCGATCCCGCAGACTCGCGACAGCATCGTCGCGTACGCCGGCGACTTCAAAATCGACTATGTTCCTCAGGATGTTCATAACACCCGTGTGACCATCGAGGGCATCGTCGCCAGCGGCGACACGGATCGTGGATTGACCAACACCACATTCAACGGAAATGCTCCGAACACCACCGACCGGGCGTTTAACTCATTCGGACTTCTGAGCACGGGCCTGGCGTTCGGCGCGGCCGTTTCAAATCTGATGGTTCTTCGCGTCGGCCCGTCGACGTTCCCCCTGTCTCAAACCGAAACCTTCCGGCGATTCCAGGTGGGCACTGATCTGTATCTCTTTGCCAAGGAGAATTCGGACGCCCCGATCGACCAACCGACAAACCCCGGCCAACAATACCTCGGCTGGGAGCCGGACATTTACCTGAACTGGCAAATCGCCAGCGACATCACACTTACCGCCCGTTATGGAGTATTCTTCCCGAATTCGGCGGCCTTTATACAGTCCAGGCCGCGGCAATTTCTGTATACTGGAGCCGTCTTTGCCTTCTAACTCGTCATCGATCGAGAGAACCTTGTCACGAATCCGACGATGCGCGGGTCGGGCCATCCTGACGGCCGGCTGTGCATTGGGCGCGATCTCCTTCGGCTGTCAGTCCGCGCAGGTCACCCAATCAGTCACCGCGAAATCCTCCGGCGATGATATGGACTCGCAGCTTAACTTCTGGCACGAACTGGCCAACCGCCGTCTCGCCAGCAACGACGACGCATTTCACGGCGTCCTGCTCGATCTCGACGGTCACGACAAATGCGCCGACTATGCCCAGCGCGTCGCGGCGCTGAAATCCCGCGGCATGTTAAAGGCCTCCTTCGACGAACCCGCCAACAGCGCCGTCCGGCGCGGTACACTGGCGACGATCATCGTCAAAATCCTGGGCATTCGCGGCGGCTGGGCAATGCACGTCTTCGGATCAACGGAGCGCACTACGACCTGCGAGAACTCGTTTACGAGGGAGTTTTCCCTCCCAGCAGTCCGCAACAGACGTTCAGCGGCGCGCGAATTCGTTGGAGTCATCGGAAGGGTCGATGACTTTGAGAACCCCGTCGCGGCCAATAATTCCAGCCCGTGAAAGCGAGGCCCCCATGCGAAATCTCAGCGTTGCCTTGAGTTCGGCATTCATCGGATGTTTTTGTCTGGGCCCCGCCATCGCGGCCGAGACCCCTCAGGCCCAGCCCGCGACGACCGCCAGCCCTTCGTCCCAGCCCGCGGCCAGCGGCGCGATGAGAATCTACGTCACCGCGGTCAGCGGCCTGGTGCAGGTTCGCAATGGCTCGGGGCAGCCTTGGCAGGCGGCGGTCCCGCAAATGCTCATTTCCGAAGGCGCCGAACTTCGGACCGGGCCTCACAGCTCTGTCACATGCGTCATCCCGCCCGATCAGACCTTTACGCTCGACCGCCTTGGCACCGTCCGCGTCCAGGAAGCGGCCGAGCATGGCAACAAGATCACGACCGATCTGATTATGAAATATGGCCGAACTCATTACGACATTGAAGCGGCGGGCCTCGAACACGAAGCCAGCATCATCAGCCCCAGCAGCACCCTTGCGGTTCGGGGAACCGATGTGAGCCTCTTTGACCAGCCGCCGTATCTACCGGAGGCCATTAGTTACACGGGCCGCGCCGCGTTTCTGTATAACCGTTCAACGGTTTCGGTTGGGACCAAGAACGGCGCGTTTGCGAAGGCCCTGGCCGGCACGAACGGCGCAGCCGAAACCGCCCTCGACCAAACCGTGGTAGATCCGCGTTATGCCCCGTCGCTTTCCTCCGCGGATCAGTCGCTCCTTGCCTCCGAGGTCGCCCGCGGCGCGGTTTTGTCTTACGACCCCGTCGCCGACATTCCGGTCGTCACCGGCGGCCGGCCGCAATACGATTCCGAATTGCCCGCCGGGCTTCCCGGCTCGCTCGATGTCGTCCTGCGATGGACCGGAAACGCGAATCTGAATCTTGAGGTCGGTGTCGATAAAGGCGATCCGCTTACTAACATCCTCAACGGCTTTCAGCAGGGCGAGTTCCTCTATCCAGGATATGGCTATCAGAATTCGCCCAGCGGAGGCCATATCCCTTATGACGATCGCGGCGGGCCTACCGGCGGTCAGGAGATCGCGTACTGGTCCGGCTCGTTTCCCACGGGGCTTTATGGAGTGGCCGCGCAGAGCGAGTCCGGTGCGACCACATCGTTCACACTCGACGTGTTCGCCAACGGCGTACCTCTGAACGAATACTACTTCGCCAGCGACGGCGTTACGCTCATCAAAAGCACGCAGGTAACCCGAACCTTGCAGGCGGGCGGGCTTTTTACCACCTTGGTCCTGGTTCCGCCGGTCCCACTGCTTGAGCAGTTGACTCCAGACGATCCGCTCGGCAATCCAAACCCCGGCATCGGTCCCGGCAGCTTCGGCACATCGGTTCAACCCGCAGCCGTCGTAGCGGCGAATCCCGTTGCCCGTCCGGCCATCGCGACCCCGGCCCCCACTCTGCGGTTTCTACCCACGAAGAACGGAATTGTCGTCCGCTGATGACGGATTTGGCGAATTTGCACACGGCATCACGTTTGCTGTTTAATTTGCGTCGGAACAAGTTAGAGCGGTTTCGCCGCACTTCATTGCGGACGCTGGATGTCCGCGGGGGGGATGGCATGTTCATAATAAACATATGGCAGGTTAAAACGACCATTCCGAATCATAAGTTATTTATCTGAGAATGTTTACGCCGCAAATCCCCACATCAATTTTATCTCTCGCCTAGTCATTTCAAACTGATTTGAGCCATTGGCTCGAATAGCGGCAGGCGGTCTCCAGAGATTGCAATTACTTATCCGTACTTACCTTATAGATTCTTTTTGCGGATTTTTGTCTCACGGCCCCTCATTCGCTTTTGCCGTTCCGGTGGATTGACAGGGCATGTTCGCCAATGGGGCGTCTGGCGCTGTCACCACATTCGGGTCGGTGCATCCGTACGGCACCGGAAGGGAGATATCCATGTCGGCTCATCCGGATCGCAGGGGGACACCGTGCGCGGCGCACTCCATTTACAATAGGGTGCGGGAACCAACCGCGCACCGCGAAGCTCTGACCAAGGCAATATCCGCCCCTGCGTCGGCGATCGCGGCCACCATTTTTTGCCTGGGATTTGCTTCTGCCGCCCATGCAGCGTTGGAAAAGGAACTTCACGAGGTGAATACCAGCGTAGGGTTGCTGCCCAACAGCGCCACCAATGATTGGAAGCTGGAGACCGATCCTTGCATGTCGATCCTGCCGGGTACAACCCCCGATTACGTTTCCACATTTGATCTAAGTACTGCAATCCCCATCGAAGGCATGTTGGATGCCAGCTTCGACCCAACCAAATTTCAGCTCGCCCTCGACCCCACCACCAACAATTTTGCGCTGGGATATTCGGTGCAGGGACTGGGCGCAGTTCGACGTAGTCGGATTTGAAGTGCTGTTGAGCACCGGCGGCTACGTTGACGTGCAGGAAGCCGACGGCAGTCCCTTGTTCGATACGGTCACGGACGTCGGCGACACCGAAGGCGGAGTGGAAACCGGGGTGGTTGACGACATCCACTTCGTCCTCGATCCCAGCCTCAAAAACCTGGCGCTGCTCGCCACCGAGGACCAACTCTTTTACCAGCTTAATCTCGTTCCACTCGGCAGCGGTCCGGGCTTTGACCCGGGAATCGGTATGACCATCGCCGGACCCGATAGTTTCCTCACGGTCGAAGATGCCAACGGCAATATGGACACGACCTACAACGATCCCAACGATGGGCAATACATCTTCTCATCGTCAACCGTTCCTGAGCCTGCCGCCCTTGGCCTTTTGGGCATGGCGGCAGCGGGCTCCCTCCGCTGGCGTCGAAAAATGACGGGGTGATCCTCCGTCGCGCGTGATGCGCGGCGGGTGGAAGGATTTTACATACCGCCATGCTTCGGCGATGCTACGGTATTCGCCGCATGTGTCGATATGGCCCGTCTTGAACGCCGGCTGTTCATTCGCAGCATTGCCATCGGAATCCTGGTCACGGCGGCGGTGCTGGTGGCCGATTCGCTTGGCCTACTGGAATCGCTGGAGTATTGGCTCTACGACCAGCGCGTGATCCACTGTCAACTCGACGCGGCTCCCCCGACGACCCGGTTTGTCCATATCGATATTGATGACGCCTCGCTGGAAGCGCTCGGGCGCTGGCCCTGGCGGCGAGCTATGCTGGCGCACATCGTGGATGAATTGCGTCGCGCCGATCCCAGCGCGATCGGTCTGGACATTCTGCTTTCGGAACCGCAAGCCCCTTTGCTCATCCAGGATTCAAAAGGACTGCACACGGAAGATGACGACGCCGAACTCGCCCAGGCTCTGCGCCGAAGCGGAAACGCGGTGCTGGCGACATCGTTCAAGCTGGAATCCGGCGAGGCCCCGCCCCCAGCCCTGACGCGCGCCGTCGGTTGGTTCACGGACGATCTGGAGATGACCCCGGAAACGTTCGGCAAACGTCTGATCGCCGCGGGCGACACGCAACTCAGCGGGCCGGCGATCGACGATCTCTTCCTTCGCGCCCGGCCGAAGCGATGAAGGCGCGGATTGACCGCGAGCTGGACCGGAGCGCGGCCACCGTCCAGGCGTTAATCCGCCGCCTTTTGCCGCACACCGATCCCAACGTCGATTCGCCCCTGATCCGGACGCTGGCGGCCCAATACGAGATTTCCAGCGCCGCCCACGCGATCTACCGCTTTGGCGCGCCTCTGCAAACGTTGTCGCTCGCTCCCGCTCAGGGCACGCTCAGCGCCCTGCCGCTGCCTTGCTTCAGCGCTGTTGCCGCCGACTGTGCCTTTGCAAATTACGACATCTTCGACAACGCCACGGTGCGCTCCGTTCCGCTGTTCGCCGAATACAACCATCGACTTTTTCCGCAAATGGGCCTTGCATTGGCCTGCGTCATACTCGGAGCCGACCCGACCGCCGTCCACTTCGAAGGTTCGAACATCATCATCCCCGCTCCCGGCGGAGCCATTTCCATTCCGACGTACGTGTACCATTCCAACGCCCTTGGCCGGGATGTGCCGCTGATCGTGGCCGTTCCATGGTTTGGCGGCCGGGATTGGGAGACGATGTACGACTGGCCGGCGCATCGCGTCGCCGCCTGTCATATCTCCATCGCCAAGATCTGGGACATTTGCACCGCCGAAGACGCGATCAGGAAAAACAGCGCCACGATCGACGAGGCCATTTCCCACATTCTCGACAATGACCGGGCGGACAAGCTGGCCCTCGATCCTCCGCTGGCCAAGAAGTACGCGGCCGCGCTACCCGCTCCACAAGATACCCAGGCCCGCGAAAAGATGGCCGCCACCACGCTCAAAGAACTCAAAGATTCCGGCTGGCTCGAAATGTTCGCGCAAACCCCGGACAAAGATTTGAAGCCCGATGAGCGGCTCCAAAAAGTTCTGCTGCAGGATGCCGTCGGTGCGCTGCGGAACACCGTGGCGCAAAACCGCCAGTTTCACGCTCAAATCGACGGGCAAAGGCGATGGCTCGCCAAGCAGATCGGCGGCAAGGGAGTTTTGGTGGGATTCACAGCCACCGGATTTCAGGACCAGGTTAGCACGAGCCTGCACCTGCACTGCCCGGGGGTGGTGGTTCACGGCGTGATCGCCAACGCCGTCCTCACCGGCCGCTGGTGGCGTGTCGCGCCGCCGTGGGTGACGGTGTTGATCACCATCCTCCTCGGTTTGGGGGCCGCGGCCCTGCAGGGCCGGTTTTCGCCCATGCGAGCCAGTCTGCTCGTGCTGGCGCTGCTCACCGCATACGCGGCGGTGAACGGATACGTCCTGTTCGATTGGGGCAAATGGATCGTCGGAATCGCCAGCCCCAGCGTGGCGATCGTCACGGTCTGGGCGGCTTGCACGCTCGACCGCCTGATTGTTGAGGGCCTCGAGCGCAACCGGATCGCCACCGAGGTGGCGATTTTCAGCCGGGAAATGGAACTCGCCCGCCAAGTGCAGGTCGCGCTCATCCCGGTGCGTGCTCCGAAAATCGCCGGATTCGAAGCCGAGGGATGGGCCATCGCCGCCAGCGTGACCGGTGGCGACTGTTACGACCTATGGGAAATGCACGATGGCCGCCTCGGCGTCCTCCTCGCCGACGCGTCCGGACACGGGCTGGCGCCGGCCATGATCGTCTCGCAGGTGCGCACCCTCGTGCGCACCTTGTCGGAGTTCGAAACGCATCCGTATGAGCTGCTCGGCGCGTCAACAACCGCCTTTGCGACGACCTGGACCACAGCCGCTTCGTTACCGCTTTCCTTGGATTCCTCGGCGCTGACGGCCGGCTCGATTGGGCCAGCGCCGGTCACGGTCCGATGTATTGGTGTGCCGACGGCAATCGTGACCTGCTGGAGCTTGACTCCACCAGTCTGCCGCTGGGCGTTATGCCGAATTGGGCCACCGAGGAACCGGCGCCACCGCTGGAGCTTCAACCCGGCGGCATGTTGGCGGTCTTCAGCGACGGGATCTTTGAAGCGCCCTCCCCCGACGGAGCAATGTTCGGCGTCGAGAGAATTAGACAAATCCTGCTCGATTCCCGCGGTTCCCCCTCCGTACAGATCATCGCGGCCATGAGGACGGCTGTTCAACAATGGCAACGCAAGATTGAACCCGTTGACGATCAAACCATCGTCGTCGTTCGCAGGGTCAGCTTGTCTCTTCCCACCACGTAATTGGCGGGGGCACCGCCGCGGATGGCTGACTTCGGGACGCTCAGTCAAGCCGTAGTCCGGCCCATGCGGCAGGTCATCGTCGCCTGCGCATGGAAGTCTGGACCACGCGCTGGTGATTTCCGTCACGGCCGCGCCGCGTCTTCTTTCTGGATCACCACCGCCGTTCCATAGCACAGCACTTCTGTTGCCGCCGTCGTCTTGCCGGCGATCTCGGAGGCGTCGTACCGGAAACCCACGATCGCGTTCGCTCCCACCACCAGCGCGTGCTGGATCAGCAGATCGAACGCCTGCTGGCGAGTCTGCTCGCACATTTCCGTATACGCTCCGATGCGTCCGCCGATGATCGACTTCAGCCCGCCGAGAATTCCCTGCGGGATCGTCGGCGACCGCACGATCAGCCCGCGCACCACGCCCAGGTATTCCACGATCCGATATCCCTCGATCGTGAACGTCGTCGTCACCGGAATGTGCGCTCCGCCGCCCGCGTACGGAATGGTTGTTGGCGTGGTCATGGCGCAGAGCATACCGAGCGGAATGAAAAATTCGAATTTCATCCTCCCAGATAAGCTCGTTTCACTTCCGGATTCTCCAGCAAATTTGCCGCGCTGTCGGAGAGGATCACCCGTCCGCTCTGAATCACGTATCCCCGGTTGGCCACAGTCAGGGCCATGTGGGCATTCTGTTCCACCAGCAGGATCGTTGCTCCGTGCTGATTGATCTCGCGGATGATCTGAAATATCTGCCGCACGATCAGCGGGGCCAGCCCCAACGACGGCTCGTCGAGCAGCAGCAATCTCGGCCGGCCCATCAGCGCCCGGGCGATCGCCAGCATTTGCTGCTCCCCGCCGCTGAGCGTGCCGGCGCGCTGATTTTTCTCTCGGCCAACACGGGGAACATCCCGAAGCACCGCTCCAATCCCTCCTCGATCTGCGGCTTTTTCCGCAGCGTAAACGCTCCCAGCAGCAGATTGTCCCGGACCGTCAAGTCCGCGAAGATCTGCCGGCCTTCCGGTACATGGCCGATGCCCATGCGAACGATCTGGTCCGCGCATCCCCACCAATTCCTTTTGCGCCCCGAAATAGTCCAGCGGCACGCCGCTTTCCTCGGCCTGCGCCGGCGCGGAAACCATTCGATGCTCCCGCTCGCCGGCTTGAGCAATCCGCTGATCGTCCGCAGCAGCGTCGTCTTTCCCGCTCCGTTCGCTCCGATCAGCGCCACGATCTCGCCGGAGCCGATGTCCACCGACACATCGTGCAACGCGGTGATGACTCCGTAACACACCGTCAGGTTGCTCACCGAAAGAAGCACGCTAAACCTCGGCCTTGCCCAGATACGCCTCGATCACCTTGGGATCGTCCTGCACCTGCTGCGGCGTTCCCACCGCGATCGTCTCGCCATGATCCAGCACCGTAATCCGCTTGCAGATCGACATCACCAGCTTCATATCGTGCTCGATCAGCCAAATTCCCACGTGAAACCTTCTCCGCACGTCCTGGATCAGTTGCATCAGTTCCATTTTTTCCTGCGGGTTCATTCCCGCGGCGGGTTCGTCGAGCATGAGGATTTTCGGCCGCGTCGCCAGCGCCCGGGCGATTTCCAGTCTCCGCTGCGGCCCGTACGCCAGCGTCCGCGCCAGATCGTTGAGCCGGTCCACCAGGTCGAAAGTTCGCAGCAGATCGATCGCCTCCTGCTCGTGCATGCGTTCCTCGAGTTGCTGCCGGCGCGATCGCACCACCGTCCCGAGAAATCCGTGGGCCACCGATTGGTTAAACCCGATCAGCACGTTATCGAGGACGGACAAACCGCCGAACAGGCGGATATTCTGAAACGTCCGGGCGATTCCGAGGCGATTGACGCGGAACGGTTTCATTCCCGCGATGGACTTCCCATCCAGCCGCACATCCCCGGCGGTGGGGCGGTAGACTCCGGTGACGATGTTGAATACCGTCGTCTTCCCCGCGCCGTTCGGCCCGATCAGGCCGACGAGTTGGTCCTGGTCCAGCGCGAAATCGAACCCCGCCACCGCCCGCAGCCCGCCGAATTCGATTCCGAGGTTTTTGATTTCCAGCAAAGCCACGTTCAACCGATTCTCGAATTCGCCCCATCCCGTTTAGCCGCGACCCGAAGGGGAGGCGCCTTGTGATCTTCACCCAGGCGCCGGCGCCAATGCTTTCGCGTCCACCACAATTCCCGATTGCCAAGCAAACCCTGCGGCCGCACCAGCATCATCACGATCAGCAGCAGGGCATAGATCACCAATCGCCAGTCCTCGAACGATCGCAATTGCTCGGGCAGATAAGTCAGCAGAATGGCCGCCAGGACCGATCCGGTGATGCTTCCCGATCCTCCCAGGACCACCATGACGACGATGACGATGGACTTCACGAAATTGAAATCGCTCGGATCGAGGTTTCCCGAAAGCGTCGCCGACAGCACGCCCGCCACGCCCGCGAAGAACGCTCCGATCACGAACGCGGCCACTTTGTAATAGGTCGTGTCGATCCCCATCGCCGCGGCGGCGATCTCGTCCTCGCGCACCGCGAAGAACGGCTTGCCCTTGGCCGAATAGACCAGCCGGGCGATCACCATCACGCAGATGATTACCCATGCGTAAGTCCAGAAGAAATTGGTGAAATGGGGGATGTTGTGCAACCCCGACGATCCGCCGACTTCAAATTTCCCGATCGAGTCGATCTGGTTCAGCACGACCGTGATGATCTCGCCGAATCCGAGCGTCGCGATGGCCAGATAATCCCCGCTCAATCGCAAGGTGGGTATGCCCACGATCAGGCCCGCGGCCGAGGCCACGATTCCTCCGAGTATCGTCACGCCGATGAACGCCGCCGGCCAAAGTTCGCCGGGAATCTGGTTTTGATAATGTTTCAGCAGCACGCCCCCGGTGTACGCCCCCAGCGCCATGAAGCCGGCGTGTCCCAGCGAGAACTGGCCCGTGATCCCATTGATCAGGTTCAGACTCACGGCCAGGATGATCGCCACTCCAATTCGGATCAGCACGTCGAGCACGTAGCTGTCGAGATATTGGTCGAAGGCCGCGCTGATCGGCCACAGCGCCGCGATGAGAACCACGATGGCGACGTTCACGACCCAGGCTGGGACCTGGTTTCGATGCAGCATGGTTGCGGTGGGGGCGTGTTGCGATTGCATCGCGTCTCACACTTTCTCGACGGTGGTTTTCCCCAGGAGGCCGCTGGGCCGGACCAGCAGGATCAGGATCAGAACCACGAACGCCGCCGCATTGGAATAGTTGTTGTATTGCGCCGGCAAATATCCCTTCAGGAGGGTTTCCACCAATCCCATGAGCAATCCGCCGAGCAGCGCGCCGGGAATGCTGCCGATGCCGCCCAGCACGGCCGCGACGAACGCCTTGATGCCGGGGATCAGCCCCATAAGCGGGTCTACCTGGTATCGCATCGCATCCACGACGCCCGCCACCGCCGCCAGCGCAGAACCGAGCACGAACGTCATCGAGATGACGCGATTCGTATTGATCCCCATGAGCGACGCCGTATCAACCCGCGATGAAACCGCCCGCAGCGCCAGCCCCATTTTTGTCCTGAGCACGAACCAACTCAGTCCCGCCATCATCGCCAGGCAAAGGCCCATGCTGACCAAATCCAGATTGGTCACCACCACCGGCGCTTTTTCCGATCCCACGGCCATGCGCAGCACCGGCCGGATACGAAACAGCTGCGGCAGAATCCGCGGCGTCGCTCCGAACACCAGCCGGTTCTGAAACAGATTTTCCAGCAGCAGCGAAACACCGATGGCGGTAATCAGCGCCACCAGCCGTGGTCGATTCCGGAGCGGCCGATAGCACAAATATTCGATCACGAACCCCAGCACGGCGCATCCCCCCATTGCCCCGAGGAAAATGACCGGAAGCGACACCCAGATGGGCGACCGAGCCGCCGACAATTTCACCGCCAATTCATACGCGATGACCGCTCCGACCATGTAAACGTCGCCGTGCGCGAAATTGATGAGCTTCAGAACTCCGTACACCATCGTGTAGCCCAGCGCGATCAGGGCATACACCGCGCCGACGGAAAGACCGTTGATGAGTTCCTGCAGGAAAACGTGCATGGGGAGGGATTGTCATTTGTCATGGGTCATTTGTCACTTGTGCATAAACCAATGACCAATGACAAATGACCCATGACAACGTCTTCAATCCGGCTGAATGGTATCGGCCAGACGGGTCTTGCCGCCCTTGATTTCCAGGATCACGATTGGCTTCTTTGCATTATGGTTCTTGTCGATGGTGATGTTGCCGCCGGCGCCGGGGAAATTCTTGGTCTGGGCGATCGCATCGCGTACCGCGTCCCGATTGACCGAGCCGGCCCGGCGGATCGCGTCGAACAGCACCCGTGCCGCGTCGTATCCGGTGATTCCGAACGCGTCGGGGACGGCGCCGTACTTCGCCTTGTACGCCGCGATGAACTTCTGCACGCTCGGCCTCGGGTCCTCCGGGGAATAATGGTTCGTGAAGTAGCAGCCGTCCGAGTTGGCGTCCAGCGTCACGCCGTCCCATCCGTCCCCGCCGAAAAATGGCACGGTGAATCCCAGGTTCCTTGCCTGCCGCAGAATGAGGTCGATCTCCGTGTAGTATCCCGGCAAATAGACCGCATCCGGATTCTTCGATTGCATTCGCGTGAGCTGCGCTTTGAAGTCTTCGTCCCCGTCGCTGTACGTTTCCTCGGATACGACCTGTCCCCCGGAGGCCGTGAATGTCTCCTTGAAGAATTGCGAGAGCATCTTGCTGTAATCCGAATTGCTCGAGCTGAAGATCGCCACGTGTTTCCATCCCATGCGCAGGGCGAATTTCGCGCCGACCGATCCCTGAAAATCATCGGTGAAACAGACCCGGAACACGTATTTGCGTCCCTTGGTCACATTCGGATTCGTGCTGGAAGGTGAGATCATCGGCACGTGTTCCTGCTCGCACACGCCGCCGCCGGCCAGGCTCCGCGTGCTGGCCACCTCGCCGAGGATCGCCACCACGTTGTCCCGGTCGATCAGTCTCTTGACGACGGTAACGGCTTCGTCCTGATTTCCCTCGTCGTCCTCGGTCACGAGCCGCACCGGCTTACCCAGCAAACCGCCGGCGGCGTTCACCTCGTCGACCGCCAGCATGATCCCGTTGTGCGTTCCCTGCCCAAACACGGCGTTGGAACCGCTGAGCGAACCGTATTCGCCGATAACGATCTCATTCGATTCCCCCGGCTGTTTCTTGCATCCGCCCAGGCACAGCAGCGCAATCATCGCCCCAATAGCCATCCATCGCATCGGCATCTCCGAGTTGTTCCGGGCCACGTCCCGGAGCGGAATGTAAATCCCCGTACCACCCGCCGCAAGCCGTGTGGGGGCGCCGAGACCCGTCCGTGTTGCGGCCCAAGGCCGCCATGCGTTACATTCCGGGCATGACAAACGGACTTCTCGCTCGAGGCAAAGTCATGGAGGTCAAGGATTCCCTGGTCGTCTTCCAACCGTTCGACACCAACTACCAATTGCACCTTCAAACCGTCCGGCCATACGCCGGCCCCATCGGCCAACCCATCGATGCCCGCATCCGCGCCAAGGCCATGAAGGTCTACACCGTTCCCAGCGGCGGGGGATTCATTGCCCCTCTGTTCGGTTCCCCAAGAACCATCCAGGGCCGCGCCCTCCAACTGGACGACAAAGTCGTCGTGATCCGCGCCGGCGTGCCCATTTCCGTGGAACTTCCCCAAGCTGACTCTGCCGTTGATCTCACTGATGGTCCCCTGACCGTCGGGTCCATTGTAAATGCCGTGGCTTTGCCCGGTGCGACATTCGAATTCATCCCGGCCAGCTACAAATAGCCGCCATCTTTGTTAATTTGGGTCGTAAAAAGCCTGTTTTTGGCTCAAAGCTCTTCACCATTTCAATCGCGTAATATTTGCCCAGTTTAACCCAATTCTCTCTTTGGCGGATAAGGTACTTCGAAAATCAGCCGCGAAGCGTCATTTTCGGCAATTTGTGGGTCACTTTTGATATTGAATTTGCGCGGCAGTTTTTCGCATACTGTGTTCATCACGGGGTAGGGACGGAGAGACGCGTTGTCGTCGCTCGACGTTCGCAATGCCGGATTCAATCGTCCGGCGCAGTTCAGGATCCCGGCTTCCAAACGTGGGTGAGGCCGGGATCTTTTTTTTCCGTCATTGCCAATGCTTACCCCGCGGCTCTGATCTCTCGAATTGACACCTATACTTTAATAGGTCTAATCCCCTGGGCGTCGCTTCCATCGCAGGAGTGGCGGAATTGGCAGACGCGCAGGACTTAGGATCCTGTACCGAAAGGTGTAGGGGTTCGACTCCCCTCTCCTGCATGATTTTCAGTCCGTGAGACACGTGTGAAACATTTGCTCCGAACCGGCCATCTCGCCTATGGCGTTTTCCTGATCCTGGCCGTCGCGGCATTGGCTTGCCCGGCCCGCGCGGACACCGTCTCCATCCGCCATCCCAACGAGCCCGCCTCCGACGCGCCCACCGTTTACGGCGACGTTAAGATCACCAATATCCTCGACGGCCGAATCGCCTTCACAACCACCCTCGGCAACAGCGTGGACAAGGACCTGGCTTCCGTCGTCGCCATGTCCATTGATGATGAACCGCAGTTCAATCAGGCCGAGCAGGATTACGCCGCCGGTCATTTCGATCGCGCCGTCGATGAATTCGATCAGACGATTCAGAAGACCGACAAAGACTGGCTCAAGGCTTATTGCCAGCCGCTGATGACGGCCGCCGCCAACAAGGCCGGACGATTCGACAAGGCCGTCGAAGGTTACGTCAGCCTGGTTTTGAACCAGCCCGCAATCGCGGCTCAATATCGTCCGGCCGTGCCTCAGAGCGGCTCCCCCTATCTCGACGGCGCGGCCGCAGCGCTCGCTGCCGCCGTCGAAACGCCTGGCCTGACCACGCAGCAACTGGCGACGCTGCTGTCTCTGCTCCTGGAAGTCGATCGCGTCCGCGACGACATCCCCGCCATCGACAGCGTTGCAACCCGCCTGGCGAAGGTCGTCGGGGATTCCGGCAATCCCACGGCCAATTTCGCTTCCCTCGCCCTGGCCGATGCCAGGCTCAGCGAAGCCGCCGCCGCCCTGGAGCAGAAGAATTATGACCAGGCCGTCGCTACGATTGATGGTTCGGCCGAGCTTTTTGTCGATCCGCGTCGCCAGGCCGATGCGCTGTACATTCTCGCCCAGGCGCGGGACGGGCAGGCCGGGTTGAAGAACGATCCCGACGCCTGGCGCGATGCCGCGATCGCGTATATGCGCGTCGTCGCCAATTTCAAGGATACCGCCGGCGCCGGGCACGTCGCCGATTCGCTTCTGCGGACGGCCGCGATTCTTGAGGACCATTTGAATGAGCCCGGGGAGGCCCTGCGAATGGATCTGAGCATTCAGAAACAGTTTCCCCACGGCAGCGCCGCCGAAGCGGCGGCCAGGCAGGCCGCACGCCTCCAGGCCGCGGGCGTCAAACCAGGCTAAAGAAGGCTTTAGTTCATGATCAAGTTCATCCGAAGACACGAGAAAAAAGTCATGGCCTTTATGGGCGTGCTCCTGATGCTCATGTTCATCAAGGGGCTTGTGCCCAACGCACAGACCACCAACACCACGGACCGCGCCGTCGCCACCCTCGACGGTACGAAGATTTCGCAGGCCCAACTCAACTCCGCCGACGAAGAATGGAAATTTCTCAAAACCCTCAGCTTTGTCGATCCCAATCGTCCCAACGACCAGCCCAGACTTCTGGTGGTTCAGATTCTGACCGCTCCGCTGGCCAATGAGATCGAGCAGAGCCAAAGATCCGACCGGGGTGCGCCGCTGTTTTTCCTGCTGCGTCAGGAAGCTCGCCGCGAGGAGATCGGCATCAGTTCCGAGGAGTTGCAGACTTTCGTGAACAGCTACGTTCAGCCGCTTCCCCCGGCCGGCACCGACGAGCGCGACCGCCTTGATGGAGCGGTCGCCGACTGTCTCATGATTGGCAAAATGATGCAGAGCGACCAGCGAGTCGTCAAAATCTCGCGTCCCTATCAGCGGCTGATCCTCACCCGCACCCAGCAGGATGTCTCGGCGAAAATCGTTCCCATCCCCGCCAGCAGTTTTCTCGGCGATGTCCCGGCGCCGACCGAAGCCGACATTCGCAATCAGTTCGACCAGTACAGCGACCAGATTGCCGCCGATCCCAACGCCCCGGGACCGAGCCAATTCGGTCGGAGTTCCGACCCGCTCGGTTTCGGGTACAAAGTTCCCAACCGGGTGCAGGTCCAATACATCGGCTTGAACCATTCGGACGTACACGATGCCGCCGTGGCGTCCAAGAGCAAGGAAGACTGGTACATCGCCGCCTACGGCGAGTTCAAAGCCAATCGTGACGACTACGACAGCCGGCCGCTTCCGCCGGCCACTCAGCCCGCCCAAGGCCTCGGCCCCACCACCCATCCCTCTTCGGCCGAAACCTCCGAGCCCGCCCCGCGCAAGCTCGATAACCTCGACGATGATTTCGCCCTCCACGCACCGTTGGTTCTCGACGACCTCTACGACCGCGAAACCCAAACCATGCAGGATGCGATCCTGCGGCAGATCAACGACAAATTGAATTCCGGCTTCGGCTCATATCGTGATGCCATCGCCGGCGGCGCCGCCATCGATCCCAATTCACCCGCCGCCCAGTACACTTCCTTCAAATTCATCCAGGACCTGGCCGATTCCATCCATTCGCAATACGGGGTCACCCCCATCGTCGGAAACGTCCAGCAGTTCAAAACCGCGCAGCAGCTTTCCCAGATCGAAGGCATCGGCAAATCCCTATGCAATCAGGAAGTGGACTTCCCCGAATACGCCACCCAATTGTTCCAGCCTTGGCTCAACGATCAACTCAAGAATTCCCAGCTTGCCTCCCTGGCGATCGTTCAGTGGCAACCGTCCAATCCCCTACAGGACGAGCAGGACAACGTCTTTATCTTCCGCATCAGCGGCAGCCAGGCCGCGCATGCGCCGGCCCTGGCGGATGTAAGAGACCAGGTCATTCAAGATTGGAAAATAAGCGCCGCGTACGACAAAGCCGTCGAAGCCGGCCACATCCTTTTCTCCGCCGCGCAGGCGCAAGGCCTGGATGCCGCCGCCGCCTCGTCCGCCAAGGGTTCTTCGCCCATCGTCACCGAAATGTTCAGCCCGCAGGAGATCCTCAGCGGCAACTCACCGCCAACGATCTCCCCACTGAATCTGCGGCCCGATTCGGTCCGCGAGTTGGCCGATGCCGCTCAGCAGCTTCTGACCACGCCCCCCGGCCACAACGGCCGCCCACAACTCCTGGCCGAGTTGTATCCCGATCGCATTGTGTCGGTGATTGAACTGCACAAAGCCAAGCCCGCGTGGGATTCGCAAGACGAGTCTCTGCTGACGATGGAAATCATGCGCCAGTTGCGGCAGGCAGAAGCTCTTCCGCTGACCGCCCAGGCTCATGCGCCGCAGGCCGTTGCGGATCGTTTGAACTATCATGCGGTGGCCGAATCCAAGTCCGCCGCGCAGTGATGGGAATCTTGACAAGGAGTCCCGCGCGGATAGTTTACGCGGCGAAAGCGCCATTAGCTCAATTGGCAGAGCAGCTGACTCTTAAATCACTACTCCACGACCTCACCAGCCCTTTTTTAAGCCTTTTTAGCTTGTCAGGCACGGTTTTCTGACCGAGATCAAGGTTAGCAAAACCGTTGTTTGAACCTAACTAGCTGGGAGGCTCAATGCAAGCCAAATTGACATCCGCGAATGTGCTTACCTTTGCTCGCCCAGAGGGGCGTGCCCAAGTAATCGTATGGGATGTTCAGACCACCTTCGGCCTGGGCGTCTTGATCGGTGCCAAGGTCCGCTCGGTTCATCTGCCAGCGACAGGTGGGAAGCTGACACACCGCTAACGCTAGGCCGCGTCGGCGAAATGTCACTGAAAGATGCCCGCGACGCTGCACCGGCAGTATGCCACCTTCGGGCAATGGGTTGTGCCGAGCAACGGCGTAAACGTCCCAGCGGCGCGTAGGCGAAGCGGCGGAGATTACGCTCCGGCAGGGCTTGGGACTTTACTTGGCATTTTTACGGCGAGCATAGGGATCCAAAAAACCGCACACGATGTTTCCGCTTCCCTTGAATGCCACCTGGGCGATTGGCTCAATCGGCCCGCTACTGAGCATTCGCCGGGTTGATTGTGCCCAGAGGCATACAAAGGTCACGGGGAAGAACGGCAAGTATGCAGCAAACCGCGTGTTCAGTTTTCTGCGAACGATCTATCGTCGAATGCACAAGACCTATGATGCCTTCCCGCCTTCGCACCCTGTAGTCGGTGTGGACTTCAACACCGAAGCACGCAGCCAGGAGCTGCCCATTGAGAACCTAGCGGAGTGGTGGCAGCAGATTGCCGCTGATCAACCCCATTCGGCGTGACTTGCTCAAGTTTCTGCTCTTTTCTGGCATCAGGCCCAAAAATGCGGTGGCCTTGCGGTGGCAGGATATCGACTTCCAGCGTGGCACGGTGCACGTTCAAAAGACCAAGAACGGCAAGCCCCTGTTCGTACCACTTAGCGACTACCTCCTGGGCGTTCTACAGGCAGCGGCGAGTCGATAACCCGCGCAATTTTGGTGACGATGGCGGGTTTGTGTTTCCAGCGAAGTCTCAGAGCGGTCACGTTCACGATGCCCGCAAGCAGGCTTACCAGAAGGATGAAAAGGGACAGGTACATAAGACACGTTCGCTGGCAGCACCGTATTGTTGCAAGCGGGAATTCATTACCGTGGCTCGCCTCGCTGGGGTAGACCTGCTAACCCGTAAACGTCTGGTGGGGCACTCAACTTCCGCAGACGTGACGGAGGGATACGACGTTGCAGAATTCTCAGAGTTGCAGACAGCGACAAATAGGATTGCAGCGGCGCTGCTGGCTCGGCGGGGGTTAAGGAGCCGGTTGTGCCGGTGCGGAAGGGGCGTAAATTGGTGGCAGCGCCCTGTTAGCTCAATTGACAGAGCACGAGATTTCTAATCTCGCGGTTGCAGGTTCGATTCCTGCCAGGACGTTACTGTTGTGAATCAGGTAGATCACGCTCTGGTAAGACACCAAAGCATTGTTCTCGAATCTAAAGAGGATGGCTTGATCCTTATCGTGTGCTATCTGTCCCCACATCAAGAATTGCCGACGTCACGTTCCCCCGCGAAACACTTCCCACGTGGCTACGCGGAGGCCATCGGAAATCCGATCGGATTGGAGTGATGCATTATCACCAAATATTCTTTGAAGGTCGGCGGGGGTGGAGACGCCAACTTGTAGTTGCGATAATTGTCCGCTGTACCGTTCGGAGATTGCGTGCCAATCTACCGTGCTCCCCTCACAACCAGCAACTAAGAGAGATAGAGCAACTAAAAGCAGCGTAGTTTTCTGCATTGGATTCCTCGTTGTAGTTTTCTGCATTGGATTCCTCGTTGGTCCATCGTCCATCCTCGCTCGTCGAGGGTAGGGGGTCGGGGGTTAAGCGGCTCGCGGCATGGCACGGCGTTCTAGTCGCCATTGCTTCAGACTTTTTTGGCCCCCTCGAACCACATCGTCTTATGCTTTGCCACCCCAATTTGCGTAAACCGTCAATCGCATTTGTAAGCTGCTTGGGACGGTCGAACCTGTCATCAAGAAGGTGGATTGTTCCTTCGCATAACAAAATGTCTAATACGCGACGGAAGATTGTCCCTTCCCTTGGGCAGTTCATACCCACGTCCATCGGCCATCCACCATCCCCACTTGACCCAGATTTTGATTGTCTTTTAATTGCTCAGTGCACGATGAGACTCCTTGGAAACACTAACCAACGGAGAACGCTGATGAAAATCACTGACCGCTACAACGATTTACCCCTCAGACGCGGATCTGATTGGTGCACGCATGGTCTGCTTGGCGAAGGGCACTATATGCGACGCCATCGAAGAGGGTCTGCAAATCCAGATCCGCAAGTACCGCTTTCAGAAGATCTTGGACATTGCGACCATAATCGCTGGTGTAAGCATTCTAGTTTCACTGGCTGTTTCCCTGTACAGTTTGGCTCACTGAAGGAGAACATCCATGTTGCGCAAGACGCTAATATTTTTCGTGCTAATAACTGCTAACTTCCTTTTCGCTGGAGCATTCCATTGAAACGTCCGACGAAGAAATTCCGCCGCCGCGTGATCGAGTGCGTTTACTTTGGGCTTATCGCCGCTGTGGTCATTCAGCCACGCTGCCAAGAGTTCACCACACCTGCCGCAGGGACTGCATCTGCACACTTGGTCCGCTGTCCATCGGCGTATCGCTGAAGAGGGAGCTACCTCCGGGCCGGTGACACATCGTGTAAATGAAAAGCCCTGCCGCGTCTATGAAACCGGCGCAGGGGGACGATAGGGGTGGGTTTGAAAAACCCGCGCTGAATGAGACAGCGCGGGCTGAACAGCGGAACGCCCGCTGATGCTGCTGAATTTCAAAAAACCCCACCGCAAATAGGATTCCACAAAACGGTGGGGTGGCGGCCTGCGCAGGACAGCGCGCGGGAACGTCCCGCTAGAAGCCGCATCATTCAAGAATGTCATATGCCAGCCCGGCTTCTATTGGCCCAGCAAGCCACCTGAACAGCGCAAATGCTGGTTCAAGCCGTCTGGGCAGATCGGCGACGGTGAAATTCTGATTCAACATGTCTACAAAATCAGCAGAATCTTCCATGCTTGGCAAAAAGCCAAAACACGCTGCACAAATCAATCGATTTGCATTGGCATCCCGCCATGCCCAAGGATAGCAGGCAGGTCTCGGGCTTCACCACATCCGGCTCGCTGCATGCGGATGGCTTTCAGTTCGCGCGGAAGCAACAGGTGACGAACGATTCCTGCAAGGATGGCTTCATCATTGAGCGGCATTGCACTCCTTTTTCATCTCAGCGACAAAATCCTCCCAATCAGATTTTAGAACAAGGTGTTCATACCACAGCGGTGTCGTCACTCTGACCCATTCAACATTGGCGAGCAGCGGGTTGTCCAGTTTGCACATTGACAGATCCACGACGCCACCGCGAATAGTTGTAACGAAAAATCTCATGATTGCGCCTGCCCACCCAATTGAACGGGCTTTGCTTCGCATCCACAGCTGTCTGGACATTCAACGTGCTCATTCGCCGCCAGCACCTTCGGCCAGCGGCATGTTCAGCATTCAGTCCATCGACGAAGGCCGTGAACGCAACGCGTACGCTTTCCCACCCCTTCGGGCCAAGCCATGGCGAGGTAAATACCTTCCCACCCTGGGCATTTACCTTTGGCTTGGAATAATCGGTGAACTTCTGGTCAGATGCAGAAGTTTTTGCCCATCCGAAAAAGGCAGCGACCGTATGAGTTTGCACCACGTTCGCGCCATAATGCTGGCAAACGATAATTAGCCCAGGAAGGTCACGGGTGTGGTCCAGACGATTTTGGTAGCAATCGTTGAGGCAGACCGTTGTGACATCGTCAAAGGGCGAAGGAATTGGTTTCCAAGGTACGATTAACATGTTCATTACCTGCCATCCTTAAAGTTTTTCAGACCGCTTGTGATTTTGCCCAGGGATGATTTCGCAGCACCGTCTGCAAGATTTGAATCGAGACGGCCAACGTCCCCCGCAGCTTGTTGTGCACGCACGAACGAATCAATCTTCTGCACCGGCGTTAGTTCCGGGCTTCCGTTCTTTGCGAAATTGGACAGCCGCGTCAGGATTTGCCGGTGATTGTTCTGAATCAGACGGCAGGCGCGGGCCTGGGACTCGTGGCTTTCGCCAGCCAAAGCTTTGCAAAATCCATCGACCCCCAGCCTTTTCCGGGCGTCCGATGGCAGCTGGTTAATCTTGTTGACGATTTCAGCGCCAGGGAAAGGTTACCGGTGGCAAGGCAAAGGTTCATCGTGTTGCGAAGTTGAGATTCGCCCGCACCAGCCAATTGCTGTTGGTACGAATTGCGAACCGTGGATCCGATTCCATACAAAGAAATGTACGCTGTTGGCGTCGGATAAGCGGCCAGAAAATCGGTGGCCTTTTTATTCATAACTTCTGAACGCGCGGCCATCACCTGCAATTGCTCATTTCGTAAAAGTGCAAGTTGTTCACCACGCTGTCCTGCCAAGGCCGCCGTTTTCTTCTGAATCCCTTCGCGGATTTGAGCGAGGATGGTGTTATCTGTGATGTCCAACGCGGCACGAAGCCGTGAATATTCTTCGTCAGACTCTGTTTTTAACTGAGCACGTATCTCTTCTTGAATTTTCACCACGCCCTTGAACACATCGTCGGCTTGTTGTGAAAGGGTGGTGGACACCGCACAAATTTCCATGAGGGTAGAAGCGGACGGCATCAGATTATGCCCAGGAAGTATTGGGGAAGCGAATTGCTCTTCCAGGGTCGATGGCGCGGGTGGTGCTTCAGTGGTGTTGCGCCACTCTTCAAGCGGTGCCACGGGGTCGATATTGAAGTTGATATCGCGCACCTGAGGTGGGAGATATCCAGCGGCCTTAAAATCCGCTGTGCTAAGAGACACAGAATCAGGGTTCCTGCCCGCTGCTCGACCAGCGGCTGACGCGCTTGTCCTGTACGAGCTTTGCAACTTCTGCCACGTGGTACGCATCATTTATTGAGGCGCAGCAACGGCCATGGCGATTAGCTCCTAATTGTTGGTTGAAATCGGAAAGAAATGTCCAACGGGGTCACCACAACTGGTGATTTTCCGTCAGACAACTCTGACGATTTGCCCAGACCATTGCTGGGCAATTGAGTCTATGAGCGGAGCAAAGGAAGACAAAAGGAAATTGTCGTGCACAATTTTCCAAGTAGACTTGAGTATGCCCCTGGCGATCGACGGCAAAAAGATCTATCTCGCGAAAAAGATTGGCCTCAGCAGGCGTCCCCCAGCCTGTATCTGCTTTCAATGTTGCAAATCACACTAAGGACAAACTCTCCTGTGCCTGTCGAAAATGTAATCAGCAAAGATTGCTCGCGTTACGGATCTCAAGGGGCAGTGTCCAACAAGTGTCGAGATCGCACCAAATACTGTCGTGTGCAAAACCTGTCATGGCAAAACCAGTCCGACGGTCTGAGAGAAGCGATCGCCAAACGCGAAACTTGATGCTGAGCTTATTCATTCATGAATTTCATCGCACGTCGAATATCGCGATAGAAACGGCGAAGCGAAAAGCAGAGCGAATTGCCACATCTGACCCCAAGTTTGCAGAGAACTTATCTGTGCACATAGTCAGACAGAGCTGATGTACAGCAAGGCGTGGAAACTTTAAGCCGTCGTTTCTCGATAGCGCAAGCATCTGCATTGCAGATGGCGTGAGGCCACGGGCGGGTGTGCAATTACTGCCATTGTTATCGTAAAACGTCGTCTTCTTTCCAGTGGCGAAAGTTTCATGAACTGATTGCCCGGGGGATCAAGCCGGCGGTAGGTGGACGCTTCAGGTTGGGGTGCGAGGGGATTCACGGGGAAAGTATCGTCGCCAAGTGTGCTCATTGATTTGGTGCTCCGTCCTGGACGGCTCTGATACGCTCAGCGATTTCAGCAGCGGTCAGAGCAAAGTGCCCAGGCGGAGGTGGCCACTTTGACCGTGCCATCCTTGTTGACTGTGAAGCCGGCTGGGCCAGGCGTAGCTTCTTCTGTAGTCGAAAGTGGCTGAGCGTATCAGACGAAACTTCAGATCGTACAATCGCTCACGTTACTTCATCAGTATCACCAGGGGCGATGCCGTGTGTAGCCAACTGACCAGCATCACCGGTCAATGTCACAGTGCTGCAGGGCAGCCAACTCTTTTCGTCGATCAATTTCTGTGCAGCCAGTTCTTGGGCCTCAGCAACTGTGAGGTCGCTGTACTCACGCTTAAGTACTTCAGAAATCTGATGCACTTCGCTGTCCATCTTGCAGAGCTCCTTGGGTGGTGTTCTCCAGTTCCAGTTCAAGTTCACCCACGACAACCATCGGCGCAGGTATTAATTTATCAAGCAGATTGAAAAGAGTGTCGCATCTTCAGCAGTCAATTCCTCGATCTTGTCAAGTGGAATTTGCAGACTGTTTTGTGGCTGGCCCAGGGAAGTCACATTGCTGGGGTGACAGAGCCGCTAACTTCAAGGCTGCGACGTGGTGCCCACGCCATTGGCTTGTGTCGCGCAAGCCACGACAACAGCATCTTGTTCGACTCGCGAGTATTATCGAGAATATGTTCAGCACCGGTCTTATTGTTGACGACTACCATCTTATCCGGGTGAAACGCACGATAGTAAACAAGTTATTCAGCTTTGCCAATGCACTCTGAGCGTGCATTTTCCACTGCTTGTGCGAACTCTGGGTGTGTCATCGCATATTTTCGAAATGATGAGACGTTGCCGCTGATCCCGCCGCAGTGGAGGCTCACTACACACGCAGGCTTCTTCCACGGAGCCGCTTTCTGACCATCGCCCTCAGAAAATCACAGCTCGTTCCTCCGGTAATGGGCAGCCTTCAACGCAACTTCTTTTGAGTCACGTTGAGGACCATCGCATTTTTGTCGTTGATGGGCATATTTACAATGCGCTCACGGCTGCAATTCATCCTCGCCAGCGAGCATTTTGGCCCAAAGGAAATCACGATACCATGACATGAAATTTTTCATTAGTCGCTGCTGCAATCACCGTCGACATCCACCGAGCGGTTCTTGCCGGGCTTGCTATCAGCAGACATTTTCCTAGCGGTCGGAACAAGCACGCCCTGGGCAAGGCGCCCAGAAGGGGACACGTATGCGGGGGCGCGGCATCTCTGCAGGCAGGCGTAAAATCGACCTGTGATTGGGTGGTGTGATGACGGGTAATGCATATTTATATGGCGAGCGGGGCGGCGGGCATACTGCCATCGTGCATCTTGCCATCTTGCCATCTGCCATCTTGCCATCTGCCATCTGCCATCTGCCATCTGCCATCTGCCATCGCCGGGGGACGTGTCAACGGCACATTTACAACACCGAGTTTTGATCCTATGAGTATTTGACGCAACTGGGACGGCCAGCGGGGGGGTTTTGTTTTTAAACCTTAGGCTAGTCGCTTCAGCTCAGAGTCCGATAACTTAACGTCCGATAATAAATTTGGTTCCGATAACCATCAACGATCGCAGAGCAAAGGATTATTGATCCGAGGGTTCAGTTGTAACTACTGTCGATTGCAATAGATGCTGGGGTGGTGTTTCCTAGCAAGGCGATAATGTTTGATGGTTATTGTTGCAAAGCCCGGGGGATGAAGAGGTTGTGCTGCCTTGCTAGGAGTTGCAGCTGCAACGTCCGGAAATGATCGGACGTGGTTGGATCAACTGGATTTATTGGATTTATTGGATTTATTGGATTTATTGGATATTATTGGATTTATTGGATTTATTGGATTTATTGGATTTATTGGATTTATCGAAATTTGTCGTAAAAATTTTGCCTAATCATCATCATCATCATCGCTGCCATCGCTGATGATGATGCCGTTGGTGTCATCGTTGAGATGATCGTCGGTGGTGCTGGTGTCATTGCTGCCATCATCGTTGTGATGTTACAGACTCGGGCATTTGCCAGAAAGTAGGCGGAAGCCGGGCGGTCTGTGTCGGTCGAAGAAGGACGTTGAAATTAGCCCGTAAAATGGCTGATAATAGGCCAATCGGCAGAGTTGATTACGGTTATAGGGTAACAATCCGCTATTCCCCTATTCCCTATAGGTGTGGTAGGCAATTCACAGAGTTCGCTTTGGGCGGTTGGATCGGCCGATGGATGATGATGATGATGATGCCCAGGAGGGGTCGCGGGGGTCGAGGGGTCGCGGGGGTTGTTTAGGCTAATAGCCCCAGAGAATACGCGCCATGCGCGAGGACTAATGCACCAGGACTCATGGCGCATGAATCAGTTTTGGTGGATGAATTAGGTTAAACAGCCCCCTCGAACCCCTCGACCCCCGCGTTGTTATCTGCCTACCCCCGGCCCAGGGGAGCAAGTCGGTAAGTCGGTGGGATAGTCAGAGCACGTAAGTTATGTGTCCTGCATGGCTTCACCGACTACTCCTTCTTTACCGACTTATATAGAAGAAATATATAAGCGAAAGCAAAGCCGGGCGGCCACGTGTCCAAAAGCCGGGGAAGTCCAACCCTCCCAACCCCGGAATCTCGGTGCGAGTTGTGGCAACTTCTTCCTAGGCAACAAGTAACCACAAACCGGGTCAGAAAAACAGCCGGAGCACGCCCGGAGAGCCGGAGCGGATACTAAAAGGCCGGGGGAAACCCCCGGCCACCGTCCAAGGTCGCTTCGCGGCTTATGCCTGGGCCGGAGCCGCGTTGTTGTTAATTCGGTAGGCTGTTAACGGGATGCTCTGCACGCTGCTCGGACAAGTTGTCCACAAGGTAGAGAATGTGTGGCGGAAATTTCGCTCGCAAGTTTGCGATGAACTTTTTGTTGTCGACAAACTTTGCCTTTAGGTCATCTGGCAGCAGGTGAGCTTTACGTGCTGTGAGAATAAAGCCGAGCACGCCTCTTGCGAATTGTCTACCAGCTGGGGAAATGCTGCGTCCGCTGCTCCACCCAGTATGAGAGACGCAAACTCCACAACTCTACGTTGTTTTCATCATCTAATTCTTGCCGCATCGTCCATCATCCCCGGTTCTGCGACCGGTGTTAAACCACAAACATGCTTTACGTTTATGTCGAAGGCAAACCTAGAACGGTACTGTTTTATCATCCATTGGCTTGACGGATTCTTTTACTTGCCATTCTTTCGCCTCGTCCCACTCGATGATGACCTTAAATCTTTCGTTCCATTGTTGGCGAGCACTCGCCAACCCCGGCACCCACCAACCGCGCAGGCGCTGTCGACTTCTTTTTTATTGTCGAGTTTTCCTAGCAAATGGCCCAGAGCGGTCGAGGTAACTGGCTCTTTGTAGAGCGCCTTTGGTTGATCTTCTCGATGAGCTCTTCCGACAGTCAAAGTATCCAACTGCTGTTTTTCATCTATGAATCCGCACGGCAAGCAACCGGAGGATAGGATTTCTACCCACGCCTGTTGCATCGGTGGCAACGACTTCACTTTCTGGGCATTGAGCGCGGCGGTATCTGGCCGATTGGCATCCGGATGCCAATCTTCAAGGTTGTAGGCCAGCATATCGTGCGAGAC
Organism: uncultured Phycisphaerales bacterium; assembly: GCA_963771925.1. Taxonomy (GTDB): domain Bacteria; phylum Planctomycetota; class Phycisphaerae; order Tepidisphaerales; family Tepidisphaeraceae; genus PALSA-1353. The sequence goes on along the minus strand of CAVYVE010000001.1, from coordinate 897,974 downwards.
ATAGCTTCCGTACCGCCATGGCTGATTTCGTGGTAAAGAGCATCCCAATAGGCATTGTCGTCCTTGAACTCGTCACTGACTTCAAAAATCGCGTAGCGACGTGAGGACTTATCGGCTTTCAGAAAATGATCCCGGTTCGTTGACATCATCATGCCAATATGATTTGGGGCCGAGAACAAATCCTTCCCTTTGCCCTCGATCATCAGCGTTGGTTCAGTAATTAAACGCTTGAGGTTGCCTTCGTTTTCGTCATTTACGAGACCAATTTCATCCGCAAATGCGTAACAGCATGCTCTGTGCGTGGCAGCATTGAATCGCCCGGCAATCTGCTCCATACTTGAAAGGTGCATGGAGTGCTGCGGGCCATAAATTCGCAAAGGCTCGCGGCAATAGATTCCTTTGCCAGTTCCTTCCTCGCCGACAAAAACGATCGCTGTACGCGGCGGAGTCGCGGGATTTTTCAGCTTCCAAGCGAGCCACCGGACGATGTACTTGGCATAATCTACGTTGCCGTTGGCGAGCACTTCTAAGATATGCCTCCGCATCCGAGACCAGTCGCCCGGCGTTGGTGGAATCGCAAAGCCCTTCCAGAGATTGTATTGGTCTGGCCTTTCCGAGTGGGATGGGTCCAACACAAAGCCACCATGGTAATATCGGCAGCGAAGTCACCTTTCCAAAGCCTAGAAGCCTCAACTGTAATATTCTTTGGGTTTCCTTTTGCGTCCTGTGAGAGATGTTCAACTTTTATCGGCGCGGTTTCAAATTCAAATGACTCCTTGTTCATCGGGAAGATTTTCCCGTCGGCGGCTTCCCGGTAATAGGTCGTGCGTCCTCCTTCAAGCGGCGCAAAATATTCGCGGTTGATGAGCGCCGTTGCATCGTTAAATGCCCAATCCCTTGCTCGGGTAATCATTTTGCGGAGATATACATCGCTCTTGCTGTCCTTTCCGCAGTCGGTGACTGCTAGGCTGAAACTGGATTCGGTCAGCAACTTGTAGATTGTTTCCTCTGGGCAATCTGCGCAGGAGCATCTCCTCGATGGCCCAGCTAAGAGCCTCCCCCTTCTGAAACTTATTCCCTTGGCCAAAGCGCAACGGATTGGTCGGGTCCAGTCCGTAGTAGAGTGTGTTCTTCAGCGAATCGGAAAACTTTTCCGTTTCTGGCAAATTTAACTTGGCAAATGCCTGCCACTTCCGGGTCCAGCGAAGTAGCAGGGGTTTGCGTTTGGCCCAGGGGGACTGAGGGCACGTTGGGTTGAGTCGCGATGGTGGGGGTTGCTTCGCTCACTCTGCACCCCCATTGCGGTGCGAATTAACCCACGCATCCAAGTCCACCCGCGAGTAGCGGATGCAGCGGGCAGAAATGTTGTGAAAAGCCGGGCCGGTTTTAAGTCGGCACTTCTTTTCCAGTTCAGAATCGCTCAAGCGCAGGTAGATGGCGGCTTCGGCCGGGTTGAACCATTGCTGATGCAGTGGCGGATAGGCAGCGGGCAAAATAACGCAAGACACGGCGCACCTCAATGTAGAGGACTGCACCGCGTTTAACCTCGCTGGTGTGGAATGGCTGGCGTGTTGAGCCCGACGCTGGACTGCCCGCACCTATCGGCTTAGTGCCGATTCATCACTACGCACTCAAAGAGATGGAGTATTGCCATCTAGCATCAGTGATTCTAAGGATTTTGGCAGATTAACCATGTTTCAGTCTCGATAACATTGAAGTATACACGCGAAATAGGTCGTTGGCAACGTGAATTTTCAAAAGACAGAAAGCCCGGTTACGCAACCGGGCTTTCGTGCCTGTTACTTCGGGCTGAAACACGGACGTGATCGATGAAGTATACGCCACTGCGCGTGGCGTGACAATTTGCCCGCCATTTTCATTTGCGGCAAATCTTGGCCACAAAAGCACTGAAAGCCCGACATTCGCCGGGCTTTCAGGGCTGTAAAGAAAAACTTTGTCGCTGTAGAACTTTACCTCACCCATCGGCCAGCGACAAATTTGCCCGCTGCATATTTTACAGGTAAAACCGTTGCTAGTGCCTGACTGGTTTTGCACCGCGTTGGCGTAAGTACTGTGGGTGGCAGTCGCGCCATTAGCTCAATTGGCAGAGCAGCTGACTCTTAATCAGCGGGTTGTAGGTTCAAGTCCTACATGGCGCAATTGAACATTTCTCATGGCGAAGAGAATCAAACACGAAGCCGGCAAGCTGAACAAACGTCAACATCACACACAGTAAGATTGTCATACATTGTATGAATGTCGAGGAATCCCTTGGTCACTGCTGATCCTGAATTTGTTTCAGCATCGCCCGTGCCTTCTCGGTTAGCGGCCCGTCGGGGTATTCTTCAATAAGAGATTGCAGCTTCCTTTGGGCTAAGTCGGGCTTCCCGGCGCTGAGGTAGGCTTGAGCCAGGTTCAACATCGATTGGGCGGCGGAAGCCGACGCGGTTTCGGGCGAAGGCTGAGTGGCCGCTCGGGCTTTGGCCGTCAGCGTGACGGATTCCAGCATGTCCAGCATCTTGCCGAACCACTGGGGATTCAAATTCGGATAGCTCACGTCATCGGCGGGAATCACGGTGGTCATCATGTATTGAAATCCGCTGTCCGTCATGACGCCGGGAATCTTGCTGCGAATGCCGTCGTTGTAATTGTCGGTTTCAAAACCGAACACGTGCGGGCGGCGCTTGGCCAGGGGGAGCATCTCATCCGATGGGGGATGGCCGATGGGTTTGAAATAGCGGTTCCCGCCCAGCGGAAAGCTCCGCCAGTATCCCGTGTACCAGATCCAAACATCGCCGGCGAAGATGTCGGGGGTTGCCAGTCCGACGGATTCGATCCACCCCATGCCCATCAGGAAAATGCGATTGTCGTCGATGGGATATCGCCGCTTGAGATTATAGATCGCGTCGATGGACAAGCCGCATTCTTCGCCGATCGAGAGGTTGGATTTTTTGGCCATGATGAAAATCAGATGCCGTTTGTCGAGGATCGCGCAAAGTTGAGGGCGTTTGCGAAGCGCCGTCAGGGCTCATGTACAGAACAATGCCGAGCAATTGATTCGCCGCCGCCTGGGGCACGTAGAGGACGAAGGGTTCTTTGGATAGGTCGTACTCCGGGCCGATGTCCTTATCCGCCAGCCGCATCATGAGCTTGCTGCGCGTGCTCAGGGGGCTGCGGTCGGTGAAGGTGATCTCGAAAGCGCCCGATTGGCCGGCCGGCTGTGTGGAGGGAATTTGATCGGCGAACCCCACACATGCGGCTACTGCCACGACGAAATAGGGAAGCGTCCGCAGGGATCGCATGCGCCGCTTTTTAAGCCCGGCGAGTCATGGTTGCAAATCTCAAACCCCGCGGGTGTAACTCTTATTTGAGGCGGCGACTTACTCTGACCCCCTCTCCCGGACTTCGACGAGCTCAGTCGAGTCGTGTTCCGGGAGAGGGAAAATATAAGAGATCGCCACAAAGAAGCGCTGCACGCAACCCTGTGTGGGCGCCCAGAACAAAAAGAGGATCTCATTTTTCGCGAATTGGGAGATTCGTGCGTTCGCAAATGCGATCCTCGCCTAACTTCCCGGCCGGTTCCGCCGATCCAGAAAAACCCGCTGCTTGCGCAGCTCACGCGAATCGCCGAGCGACTGGATTTCCTGCAGGCTGGCGAGGCGCACGGTGGGACAAACCTTCAGCTCGCCGCGGAGTTTTTCGCGGATGGTCTCCTGCGCGCCGCCGGGGTCGCCGCGCCAGGCGATGAGGATTTCAAGCTCGTCCGACAGGGCGGTGGGGGACGTGGCGATCATGATGTAATCGACGATCTGCTCGATTCCCTGCAATGCCCGCTGCACGGCCGCGGGATAGACCATCGTTCCCTTGAGTTTCATGGCCTGGTCCTTGCGGCCCAGGATCGGACCGATGCGCGGCGTCCATAGGCCGCAGTCGCAGCGATTGCGGGTCATGAACGTGATGTCGCCGGTGGCGAAGCGCACGAGCGGCATCGCCTCGACGCCGATGGTGGTGGCGACCAATTGGCCTTCGCGGCCATCGGGCACGGGCCGGCCGGCTTCGTCCACGATCTCGATGTGAAGAAGCTGCGGATGCAAATGGCCCCCTTGGCCGGCGGGGCACTCGCACAGTGAAGAGGCCAATTCCGTTATTCCGTAAGTGGAAAAGACCTGCGCGTTCCACGCCCGCGCGATGTTCTGCGCCCAAGGGGGCGAGCGTCCAATCGCGGTTGCGGACCGGCTCGCCGATGCAGATCAGTTTCCGCACGGTCGAATCGGCCACGGGAAATGCCGTGTTGCGCGGCCGTATTCGGCGACGCGATTGAGAAATGAAGGAACCGATACGATCGCCGTGGGCCGCAGGCGCTGGGTCATGCTCAGGAGCATCGCCGGCGAGCCGGCGCCGACGCGGATGGCTGTCACGCCGAGCTTGCGCAGGCCCTCGAAATAGGCCAGGCCGGCCATGAAGCATTTGTCGATCGTGACGGCCAGAAGCACCACGTCGCCGGGGCCCAGACCGGCACGGCGGAAGCAGAGATATTCGTTGAAACCCAGGCGATCGAGGTCCGGCCGCGGTGAGGGGATACAGCGACGGCACGCCGGTCGTGCCGCTGGTCGTGCAGAAATCGACGAATGTTTCGCCGCCGGACGCACCAGAATTGTTCGTTGAATTCCGAAATCTCCCGCTTGGTCGTGATCGGGAGCGATTGCAGGTCCGCGGCGCAGCGAACCGGCGGCGCATCGGCCAGCTTGCGGCGGTAAAAAGGTGAATTCTGACGCGCATAAGCGACGGTTGTTACGATGCCCTGATCCGATAGGGCACGATTTGGAGTTAGATCGATCGGTCAAATCGCATTCGATGTCCGGTTGGTTTATTCACGCCCGCGAATTTTATGGATAATTGCCGGCGGACGCCATGAGCCGATTCTTATGGACAACCCTGCTGGCGATAGCCGTGGCGTCGATCGCGGTCTGGATATTCCGCGGATGGGCGCAGTTGTGGGCGCTGGCGGGGATATGGGCGGTCTACCTGGCGATCTGCGGCTGGGGCATGGGGTGCATTCGGATGCAGTTTTATTGCCCAGCCGTTTGCCGGGGCAAAACGGGAACCATGCGGGTTGCCCTCACCTTCGACGATGGCCCCGATCCCGCGTCCACGCCGCAATTGTTGGAATTACTGAGCCGGGAAAAGATTCCCGCGGCTTTTTTTTTAATCGGGAAAAACGTCGATGCCCATCCACAGCTTGCCGCTCGCATCGCGGCCGAGGGGCATCTGCTGGAAAACCACACCTACCGCCATCCGTGGTGGATCAATTGCCTGACCGGATCGAAATTAACAGATGAAATGACGCGGACGCAGCGGGCGATTCAGCAGGCGGCCCAAATCACGCCGCGCTATGTGAGATCGCCGGCGGGTTTGACGAATCCATTTTTTCCATCGGCGCTGCGGCGAACCGGCCTGACGCTGGTGGGCTGGGATGTGCGCCCGTTCGACACCGCCGGAAGAATTCAGGACGCGATCGACCGGATCATCCGCGAAGCCCGCGATGGCAGCATCATCCTCCTGCACGACGGCGGCGTTCCGGCAACGCAAATCATTCAAATCGTGAGCGCCGCAATTACGGAATTGCGGGCGCGCGGATTCGAATTTGAGCGGCTGGATCGGCTGATCGAGCAGGAAGCCCCGCATGTACATGCGGGGCTCCGGCAGACCATCGCTTGAGCGTGCGGAGGCCTCGATCACTTCTCGTTCAACTGCCAATACGTGCCAGGCTCCGAGCCGTTGGGATTGTCGCCGTTGTTGAAGAATTTCACCTGGCCCGAACCGTCCTGCCAGGCGGTCTGACCCAGGGGGGCCATGGGGGCCGTGATGGTTTTGCCGCCCGCCGTCAGGTAATCGGATTGGCCGTTGATCACATTGTCCATGTTGTGAAACGTCTGCTGCTCCATATCCATGCGGCGATGAAAGCTTCGCTGTGTCATGTTGAAAATGTTGCGATTCATGTTGGCGATGATGTCGGATTCCTGGGCCTGCGCGAGTTGCCGAAGTCTGTCACCGTACGCCTGCGCCGCCTGTTTGACGACATCGTCGCGCTTGGAGCCCCATTGGCTGTCGGGCTTCAGGGACGCATCGATCACCTTGGCAATGCTGCTTTCCTCGTCGTCGAGCCGGCCTTTTTCCGCGCGGAACGACGTGCAATACGGGATGGACCAGACGTGCACCGCGCCGTTGTTCGACGGAAGATCGAAATACACCGCGAGCAATTGAATGTCTTCCTGAACGGTCCGGCCGTTCAAGGCGTATTCCAATCGCATCGTCGCGGCCTTGGGCGTAATCTGCATCTGCTGGGCCTGCGGCGAATTCATGAGGTCCGGCAACTGGGCCTTCGCCAGGGTCATGGCGTCATCCGGCGTCATTTCATTCGCCGAAACTACCGTCGCCTGCGCAAGGTCTTTTCGGAACCGGGGAATGATCACCTGCTTGATGCAATCCGCGGCCGTGGCCAGCGGCGGCTCGATCTCATCCCCCAGGCCCGGATCGGCGTCGCCGGGACGGACCTGGAAATTGACCCCGAGCAAACTGAAGTTGTCCCGCCAGATGAATGCCTGGCCGGGATACCTGATCCACATTTCCGGCCCGTTCAAATTGGCGGCGCAAACGTACCATTTGCCTGGCATCATGACCGTGAGGTTCCACTGCACTTGCCCCTTGACGCCCCATCCCTGCGGAACCTTCATGTGCAGGACATCGCAATTGATGTTGGGGTTGTCATCGTGAAGGGTGTAATCCAGCAATTGGCCTGCGTTCAAAGCGCCGCCGGTTGACGGATCGGACCTCCCACATGACGCGCCGTAAGCCCCCATCAGCAAAGAAACCACGGCCCACAGCATCGCCGACCGCAACTTGCCGCTCATATCACACCCCTGGTGTTATTCGGCATTTCCCATTCGAGCCTCGCCGCGCGACCGCCGTTTGGCGATTGCCGGCATGATAACGGGCTCGGATTCCGGCACAACTTTTTCGCAGCCGCACGACCGTCAAACTAATCCGATGATCGTCGTCCATGACGGCGCTCGCGGACGAGAACCCCGTTTTCGATAGCGCCAGGGCCGAAGGTGTTACTGTTACTGGTGAAAAAAAGTTGAACTAACGGGGCCGGGGGGACGGGAAACGTCGAGCGATAAAACATGCGTGAGCGGGTGGCCGATGCGCTGCTCCATTCGAATGCCCTCTATGTATAGGTCCGGGTGGTGAACGTTTTGAACGTGTTTTGGGGCAATAATTCCGACGGCGGCGATTTTTTTTATGCCGATGATCGCCTTCGGGCATATCCGCAGTTTTCGAAGCGGCGCACTCGATTCCTAATCCGGCTTCCATTGGCCGGCCACCTGTCTGACGGCGACGTTGAAACGGTTCCAAACGTTGATCGTGGCGATGGAGATAATCAGGGCCGCGAGGGCTGGCTCGTCGTAGTGCCGGGCGGCCTCGTTCCAGATCGCGTCGGGGACCGGATCGGCGCGATCGCTGAGGCGGGTGAGGGCCTCGGCCAGCGCCAGCGCGGCGCGCTCGGCATCGGTGAAATAGGGCGCATCCCGCCAAGCCGCCACGGCGAACAGCCGCTCGTCCGTTTCGCCGGACTTTTTCATCATGCGACTGTGCATGTCAACGCAGACGCTGCAGCCGTTGATCTGGCTGGCGCGCAGTTGGACAAGGTCCAGGGTCTTGGCCGGCACGCCGCCTTTTTGCGCCGCCGCGTTCAGGGCCTGCAGGGCCTGCATGGCTTCGGGAACGATCATCACCGGATGTTTCATGTGCGCTTGCATATTGGTTCTCCTTTTTGAATTTACTCGGATCGGCCGTAATCCACAGCGCAGGATTTGAATCGCGTCCGGGCGGTTCAATCCGTATTCGCGGGATGGAAGGAGTTCGTGTTCTCGAGGTACGTTCGCAGCGATCCCAGCAGCCAGGGCCAGCCTTGATATTGCTCGCGCGCGGCTTCGCTGGCGAACCCCGAGTGGGTTAAGCGCACGGTGGTGGCTCCGCCGTTCTCGTCCAGATCGAAACAAACGACCGTTGCCGGGGCTTGTTCCTGCCAGTCGGGAAGCCAGGTGAATTCGAGCAATCGCGGGCGCTCGACGCAGCGATACTCTCCGCGCACGGTGAAGGGCTTGCCGCCCATGCCGGTGCCGCGCATCAGCCACGCTCCGCCCGGACGCAGATCGGATTCCATGTGGGTGGCCTGGAATCGTCCCTCCGATCCCCACCATTTCACCCGCTGGCGCGGATCGGTCAGTGCCTCGAAAACCCGTTCGGCCGGGGCCTGGATGACGATTTCCTTGACGATCGAGTCGTTGGCATTTTTCGGATTCATTGGTTTTCCTCGACGTATCGTTTGAGGTTGCGCAGATTCTGGTCCCAGAAGGCCTGATAGTCGCGAAGCCATTCGTTGACCGGCGCAGGGGCGTGCCGTTCAATTCGCAGATTCTCGCCGCGCCTCTTTTTCGCGTCGCCACCAGGCCGGCCGAACGGAGCAATCGAATGTGCCTGGAGATCGCCGGGCGGCTGGTGCGGAAATTTGATGCGAGGCCTCCGACGGTGCTGGCCCCGGCCCGCAGCAGGCCGAGAATTTCCCGGCGCGTCGGATCGGCGATCGCCTTGAAAACCGCCTCGGATTGTTTGCGCTTTATCGTAACCATACGGTTACAATAAATGTAACCCGATGGTTACGGAAAGTCAAGCGAGCAAGGCGAAAAGATCTCACGCAGAGGCGCAGAGAAAGACAGGGAGGGAAAGTCCTTCCGCATTTTCTCTGCGCCTTCGCCTCTGCGTGAGCCAAATTTTGAATGAGCCAAAAGGGGTTCCGCAAAATAGCGCCGCGGCATGTCCGCCTGCGCGCCGGCCATGAATCGCGGAAGATCAAGCGGTTCCGTGCGACAGCCTCCGGGACGCCTCCGGTTGGATGCGCTGTTCAGTCCAATCGGAGTGCCGGGTGCGCTGGTGGTTCGTCAGTATCCGGCGGGGCACTGGCGTACATCCCACTGGCGATCCGCGGTCGCTGGGCGCCGGTCTTGCGCGGATGATCCGGGCTATGCCGTCATCCATTACCTCGATGGGAAACGAAGACGGGTCTTTCGCAGACATCACGCCGATACCGCAGCCCATGCTCGCGGATGTCGGGAATCGATTTCAGCAATATTGCATTGGGGACAGTGGGGAAGCCGGGGCGTGCTCGCCACGGCAGGTCGGGCCGCGGTTGGTCGATCCGGGCCACAGATGCTGGCGCCGTGATCCACAACCTGGGCGTCAGCGCCTAAAACGCGTTGTTAGTAGCTGGAATGCGGTCGGTCTGCTGAAGGCGGTCACGAATAAATCGCATCATTGACACAAATTTGGTAAATGCTCTACAATCGCGCCACCGTTCAAGGGAACACGGTACAAAGGGAAACGGCGCACAGCCCCTATGCTCGACCGCATCTCCGACGACCTGATCGTTTTTTTTTACATTTCCGTTTTGACGGTGGTGGCGATCTACGGCCTGCATCGCTACATCCTGGTCTACCTGTATATGAAGCACCGTCACCACAACTATCAGCCCAAGAGCCAATTCAACGAGTTGCCGCGCGTGACCGTGCAGCTTCCGATGTATAACGAGCAGGTGGTGGCCGAGCGCATCATCGAGGCGACCTGCCAGATCGATTATCCGCGGGAGAAATTCGAAATCCAGGTTCTGGACGACAGCACGGACGATTCGGCCCGGATCGCCCGGGAGACGTGCGAGAGATGCGCCGCCAGGGGTTATCCGGTGAAATATATCCATCGCGACGACCGCAAGGGATACAAGGCCGGCGCGCTGGCGGAGGGATTGCCGCAGGCTTCGGGCGAATTCATCGCGATTTTCGACGCGGATTTCTTGCCGCCGCGCGACATCCTCTACAACGTCATGGATTACTTCACCGATGAAAAGGTCGGCATGGTGCAGGTGCGATGGGACCATCTGAACCGCGACGCGTCGCTGCTGACCAAGAGCCAGGCGATTTTCCTGGACGGGCATTTCGTGATCGAGCACACGGCCCGCAATCGCAGCGGGCGGTTCATGCACTTCAACGGCACGGCCGGCGTGTGGCGGCGAAAAACCATCGAGGACGCCGGCGGATGGGAACACGACACGCTGACGGAAGATCTGGATCTGAGCTATCGCGCGCAGATGAAGGGCTGGCAATTCGTGTATCTGCCGCAGTTCTGCGCCCCGGCGGAATTGCCGCCGGAGATGATCGGATTCAAGCAGCAGGCGCATCGCTGGACCAAGGGAAGCGTGCAGACGGCCATCAAGCTGCTGCCCAAGGTGCTGCGGTCCAAACATCTTCCGCTGCGGATCAAGACCGAGGCGTTTTTCCATCTGACCAACACGATCGTTTATCGTGCTGATGGTGATCCTGACGGTGCTGATGTATCCGGCATTTTTGAGCTTCTACAGCCCGCTGAAGGCACATTCACACATGGGGCCAATGGCTGTTCAGCCTGAGCCTGTTCGTTCTGGCGACCTGCTCGGCCAGCACGTTTTTCATCGTCGGCCAGCGCGAACTGCTGGGGCGAGAAGCGGGGTGGAAAGCGCTGCTGTATCATGCCGATGCTGATGGCCCTGGGCGTCGGCGTGAGCCTGAACAACGCCAAGGCGGTGCTGGAGGCGATCTGGGGCGCCATCTGCCGCAAGCCCAGCGAGTTCATCCGAACCCCGAAATACGGCGTGACGGGCCTGGCCAAGCGCACCTGGCAAAGCTCCAGCGTCTGGACGCTGCGGAAGCTGAGCCTGCCGATCATCGAAATTGCCTTCGGCTGTTACATGTCGTGCTGGATCTTCATCAGCATTTATTACGATTTCTGTTTGCAGGCCGTGCCGTTTTTGACGATTTTCGCCGGGGGATATTTTTACGTCGGATTCAACAGTCTCTACGCGCTGTACAAGATGCAGCAGGAAGCCAAGGAGGCCGAGGCCGCCGCCAAGCTGCCGTCGAGACGGTTGAGACCGATTTCCACCTGACTATGTCGCTGCTGGAATTGCCACACACCGCCGGATGCCTGGTGTGCGGGCCCGCCAACGCTCGCGGATTGCACCTGAGCTTATATGTTGATCCCGCCAGCGGGCGTGGTCGAGACGCGCTTTCTCCCGGCCATCGAACACGTCGGATTCGAAGGCATTGTGCACGGCGGAGCGATCGCCACCGTCCTGGATGAGGCGATGGTCTGGGCCGCATCGTGGCACGGCAAGCGGTTTTGCGTCTGCGGCGAGATGAGCGTGCGGTTTCGGCAAAGCGCGGGACCGCCGTCCGATTCTGGTCTTGCCGTGCTCGCGTGGAATCCAGCCGGACGCGGCTGATCATGACGTCGGCCGAGGCGCTGGACGAATCGGGCAAAACCATCGCCACGGCCAGCGGAAATACGTGCCGCTGTCGGACCGAGGAAAATCAGCGCGTTCGTCGCGACTTTCGTCCGACAATCCGGTCACGGCGGCGGCCGCGGAGATGATGCGGAAGGGGGCTAGATTCCTGACGCCGAGGCTGGCAGATCATCGCGGGATTCGCGCCCAGTTGGGAGGCGGCAATGTCCACGGTTCTACCTGGTCCTGGGCGAAATCCTGTTCGTGGCGATTTTTGCGTCGTGGCGGTCGTGCTCTTCCGAAAGCATCCCCCTTTCGCCGAGCGGTGCGCGCCGACATCAAGCTGGCGGATTTCACGGGCCGAGGTTTATCTGCGGCGAGACGGCGGCGGGAATTACCAATATTTCATCTGGCATCCCGGCGGGGCCGTCGAAAAAGTCAGCTTCGCGGCAACTTGACCGACCAGCTTTACCGCGCCGGCAAAGGCGGAGGGCTGATCGTCGTTTCTCGGGGCCATCATCCGACGACGGTTCTTTTTTGGCTGGGGCTGGGCCTGTTGGGCCAACTGCTCTTCACGGGCCGGATGGTGGTGCAATGGATCGCCAGCGAGCGCAAGGGAATCGAGCATTGTACCGCCGATGTTCTGGTGGATGAGCCTTGGCGGCTCGCTGCTGCTGCTGGCGTATTTTCTGTGGCGGCGCGATCCGATCGGGCTGCTGGGGCAGGCGTTCGGGTCGTTCATTTATCTGCGGAACATCATCTGGATTTGGAAGGCAAACGATTGTCGCCGATCGGATCGGTGGCTGGGGCGGAACCGGCGACGCGGGGGTAGGAGGGGCGGAGCGGTTTCGAGTCTTCGAAATCCCACGGATGGCCATCCTGTAGCTTTGAGGAGCGAGAGCCGTGCGATAGGGCCGATTTTCGCGGGCCGTTTTCGGCGGGGAAGCAGGTTGATTCCACGCTGCCTCAGCCATGGGCGAACGCGGCGGCGCAGGCGGGGCAGAATCCTGACCATCGCGTTGATGGCCAGTAGAAACAGCCAGACGAGCATCCATGCGGCGACGATGGCGGCGACGTATAGGCCGCACAATTGCCAACAGCGGCAACCGGGTCGGATGCAGAACCGGATGCGGCTCATGGGCCAGAAACCCACAGGACGGCCGGCGGAAGGATGCAGCGACACGGCCAACCGCCACATGCGGGCACGTTGTGCGAACGAAGGTCGATCGGAATGCCGCGAAGGGCGGGCTGGTCAGACGCCGTTTGCCGGGAAAGTTCACCATCGCAAAACCGATGAAGAACATCGGCGTGCCGAGGGGCACCGGCAAGACCGATCCCACCACCATCGCCGAGAGAATCAGCACCCATCCGATGATGTTCTTGACGATCACCCAGGTATAGCGGCGAGAAGAAATTCCGCGGCTTCGGCAACGTCTGCTTTGCGGGATTGGACGGTCTGTTTGGAAAAGACATTATGGCGTGACGGATCGCTTCAGGTCGATGACGCCTGCGGTTCCTGCATCCGTTGGCGAAGGGGGGCCATCATCTCGCGAACTTCCTGGGCCATGCGCGTGTTGGGGAAATCGTTCATGATTTCCTCGCCGAGGCGAACGGCGTCGGCAATTCGCTGCTCCTTGACCGCCTGGGCAAAGCGGATGCGCAGCGCTTCGCGTTTTTCCTTGAAGACGTTGCGGGCGATTTCCTGCATTGATTCCGCCTCGGCCGGCGTGAGATATAGATCCAGCCGCTTGAGAATCTCGATGCTGCCGTCCACGTCGTGACGGTCGATGGCATCCTGCCAGCTTTCGCGAAGCTGCTGCTTTCGCAATTGTCTGCGGGACTCGATCTCCTCCGGAAGACGCTTGACCTGCGGATCGTCGGGGAATTTTTCCATGATCCCCTGGGCTTCCTGCAAGGCCGTGCCCCAGGCTTCGGCCTTGATGTGGCGATCCACCGGCGCGAAGCAGCTCCGCCAACTGCCGGCGCTGATGCTCCGTTCGCTTGCCGTTGATCTCGTCGCGGAACTCATCCGCCTGCTGCTTGTAGCCGAATTGTCTTTCGATGTCGTTGGCCAGCAGGATGGCGGCGTCCCAGTTATGCCGGGCGATTTCCTCGACGACGGCGCGGTGGACGGCGTCGTGGTCCTTCTCGCGGAAGGCCACGGCCTTGGCGCGGTCGCTGAGAAGTTGCTGTTCGCTGATGAGATTCATCAGGATCGAGATTCCTTCCAGGCGATCGCCCATGGCGGTCATGAAATCCTTCTGGTGCCGAAGATTGCTGTGGCGGGCGGCGGCCAAATTCATGGCGATGGGGAGCGTCACCAGAATCGCGATCAGGCCCAGATATCCGGCGGCGAGAAGGGCGGCCGCCGGTGGCAACCGAAGAGCTTTCGGCCCGCGAGCTGCTGCAGCAGGGAAATGCCCACTGCCAAGGCGGCCATGACCGCAAGGAACGCAATCGCGAAAATCCACGTGAATGTCGGAGATTCTTTGCTGTTCCATTCAGCCCTCGTGCAGCGGATCGGATATGCCGGACGTTACGTCATTATTAGCGTATGTCCATAAGATGGTGGCAAGTCAATCTTTGGCCTTTGGCCGTAGCGGCCGGCTGCTTGGCGGGCGGGGCGGCCGGTAGCGGCGGGGGCCGGCGGCGGCCGGCGGAGCCGTTTCGGCCACCCGGCGAAGACTGCCGTTCAACTTCGTTGACCATTTGCGTCCGCTCGTCGCCCATGACCCTCAGCATGGCCCAGCCGCATAAAACACAACCGATGATCAGGAAATAGTTCATCTTCCTCCGACACCTCATTCATCGGCACTAGTCCGCGCGGGATTTAGAATCTATCCAGACGAACGCTTTCGCAACACCGCGAGGTATCCGCCGTCGTGGTAAGCCTGGGGATCGGTGGTATCGAAGCTCGGGTAAATCAAATGCTGGGCGACCAGCTTCAGGGCCGGATTGCGGTCGAGCAATTGTTTGATTTGCAACTCATTTTCCTCGGGCCAGACGCTACAGGTGCTATAAACCATAAGACCGTCGGCCGCCAGCCAGGCGATGGTGTCGTCGAGGATGCTCCCGCTGGAGTTTCACCAGGCATTCGAGGGCACGGGCATATCGGGCCTCCGGGCGGCGGGCCAGGACGCCGCTGTTGCTGCATGGGACGTCGATCAGGATTCGATCGAATGAGCTCGGGAATCTCGCCGGCGACGGAGCCAGTTCGCCAACCTGAAGAATTTTCACGTTGGGGATCTGGCGATCATCCAGCAATTGCCGCAAGGCTTGGCAGCGGGATGCGGGATGGATCGACGGCCAGAACCTGGCCAGCCGACGCCAGCCCGTTCTTGAATCTGCATCGTCTTGGTGCCCAGCCCGGCACAGCGGTCCAGCACGCATTGGCCGGGCGAGATCCGCATGATGCTCGACCACACCGGCGGCGGTGGCGTCCTGGACCTGCGCCGACCCCCCGCAGCGCCCATCGCGCCAAAACCGCCCGCCGCGCCACGGACGACGAACAAACCAGACTGCTGATGCGGCAGGATTTGCAACGCCCGGATTCCGCCGAGCGCGGACGGATCGGCGCCTCTAAACATTCGAACGATCGTCGGCGGCTCGGCGTTGTTGTGGCGGCAAAATGCCAGAGCGCGTTCGGTTCCGAGCAGCGCAACCAGCCGGCGGAAAAGCTCCGGCGGATGGGAAAGAACGAGTTGGGCGTATGCTTGCGGATCGCTTGACATATCGGGAACCGTTGGCGGCGGCTGACGATCGATGTTACGCAAGCACGGCGTTGACGAATCCGGCCGAGCGCCGCCGGCCGAATCGCTTGGTTTGCTCCACCGCCTGATCTACGGCCGCCGATGCGGGAATGCGATCCAGAAACTTCAACTGATACAACGCGATGGCCAGGATCTTCACGACCAGCGGGTCGATTTGCGCGCTCGATTTGCCGGAGTAGTGCTTGATGTGATGCTGCAGGATCAGCAGGTTTTTCACCACGCCGGTGACGATCTGCTCGGACAACGCCCGATCGCGAGGATCGGAAGGTGTGGAGGGCTTTGGCTGGCGCACAAGATTCGGCTTCCATCCCGGAAGTCGCTTTGAGTCAAGTTGAACAAGGGCAAAATCGCGAGCGTTCACGTGAATCCAAGTCGAAGCCCCGGATGTACATCCGGGGCTCAAGCCGTGGCGAATATTATACCGCGACGGGCCGCATCAGATCGATTCCAACGTCATCCCCGGCATCCACGGATTTCCGCGGCGATAATCGGACAACGGCATCGGCCGTCTGCCGTCGGGCTGAATTTCGACGATCTCGACCGCCTGCTCGGCGCCGCGCGGCGACGGCGCCGGCAATCGTAATTTCGCCGGGATGCCAGCGCGGTCCTTCGCCATGGGTCACCCGGGCGCGGACGAGAGTGAGCTTGGCGCATTCGCAGCCGGCGCCGTCCAACAGACGAACACGGCAGCCCGGCCAGGGATATAGTGCGCGAATTTTCAGCGCGATCTCGCTGGCGGGGAAGGTCCAGTCGATCACGGCTAACCCGCGCGAAAGCTTGGGGGCAAGCGTCGCTCGCGCTTCATCCTGGACAATTGCCGTCACCCGATCGGCCTGCAAATCTTTCATCGTTTGAAGAATCAGTTGCGCCGTCGGTGGCCAGTCGGTCGTGAAGTTCGCCGGCGGTTTCCAGTTCGCCGATGGACAACTTGGATTGGGCGAGAATGTCGCCGGCATCCATTTTGCGGGCCAGGCGGATGACGGAGTTTCCCGTTTGCGTTTCGCCGCGGAGGATGGCCCAGTTGATCGGTGCGGCGCCGCGAAATCTTGGAAGCAGAGAAGCGTGCAGATTCAAGCTGCCGAGGCGGGGATGGTTTGCCGTTTCGGGGCTGATCTTTTGACCGAAGGCGATCACGATCATCAGGTCGGCGGGGGGGAGAAGCTCGGAATTGATGTCGGGCGTGCGAATCAGCGGCAGGGCGCGGTCGAGGGCGAACCGGGCAATCGGCGTCGGGGCGAGCCTGCGGCCTCGGCCGGCGGGGCGGTCGGGCTGGGTATAGACGGCCGCGATTTCATGTTACGCCGCCAACAGGGCGGCCAGGGTGGGAAGGCCGAACTCTCCGCTGCCGGTAAAGAGGATGCGCATGGCAAGAATTTTGAGCGTTCAAAGGCCCCGCGGCCCAGGGGCCGCGGCTAAAGGGACGGGTTAGCGGGCTTTGCGGCGGTCTTGGCCGCGGCGGCGGCCGAGGCGCCGGTCGCGTACTTTTCTTCCAGTTCCTTTATGATTTTGCGATTTTCCATCTTGGCCGTCGGACCCATGCGATCGATCAGGAGGATCCCGTTGAGATGATCCAACTCGTGTTGCCAGATGCGGGCGACGTAGCCGGTCTCGAATTGTTCGATGGGGTTGCCGGAGAGGTCTTTGGCCCGAATCCTCGCCGACTTGGCACGGACCACGTCGACGTTGATGTTGGGAAGGCTGAGGCAACCTTCCTGGGCGGTTTCCTCTCCCTCGGCATCGAAGAGGACGGGATTGATGTAAACGCGATCATCTTCGGGCTTTTGCGTGTGGTTGGAGATGAAGAGGCGGAGGTTTTGCCCGACTTGCGGCGCCGCCAGGCCGACGCCCTTGGCCTCGCGCATCAACTCAAACATCCGCCGGACCAGAGCGCCCAGGTTGTCGTCGAAGATTTTGCACCGGTGACGCTGACGCGGCGAAGGCGCGGATCGGGGTAAGAGATGATCTTTAATTCGTCATACATTGCCAGACTCGATCATGGCCCGTATAATCCGTGAACATCTCGTCGCAATAGACAGTAGATGAATTTGTTGACAGGTTCAACCGGACTCGGATAAATTGCAATGGCATCAGTGAATTCGTCAATGTCGAATTGCCCCCCCTCGGCCGGCGCAGCTGCCTATCTGCACAGGGGTGAACGTGAAGGAAAAAGGCACGTGACCGAAGTTCCAGAAGGATATCGAGAAGTACCCCCAGAAGACCGGGCCAAGGCCAAGGTGTTTTTCGATCGGGGCCGAACCGTCGCGGGAACGGGTAACTTCGAGTACGCCATCGAAATGTTCCTTCAGGGCTTTAGCCTGGATCCCGACGCCACCGACGCCCACCAGCAATTGCGCGACATTTCCCTGAAGCGCAAGGCCAGCGGAGGCAAGACCGATCGGTTTCCTCGAGGCGATGAAGCTCAAGCGGCCGACCAGTGACGACAAAGTGAACATGCTCAACGCCGAAAAGCTCATGTCATACGATCCGGGAAACACCGATCCGATGCAGTCGCTGCTGCAAAGCGCCTATCGCGGCGGGTATTGGGATACGGTGCTCTGGGTCGGTCCGATCCTCCAGAAGGCCAACGCCGACGACAAAAAACCGGATTTCAACAAGTTCATCGTGCTGCGCGACGTGTACAAGGGCTTGAAGCGCTGGCGTCTGGCGGCGGATGCGTGCCAGTACGCCCTGATGCTTCGCCCCAACGACATGGATTTGACGACGGAACTGAAGAACCTGGGCGCGATGGACACGATGGAGTCGGCCGGCTACTCCAAGGGCGGCAGCTTCCGCGATCAGATCCGGGACATGAACAAACAGTCGATGCTGCTGACCGGCGACAAGGATCATGCGGATTTGGATGCCCAGCAGGCGATCATTCATCAGGCCGAGCAGGACTATAAGGCCGAGCCGCATGATGCCACGCAAGGCGATGCGGCTGGTCGAGGCGCTGGAAAAAACCGAGCATCCCGACTTCGAGGCAAGAGCGATCGAACTCCTGCAGGAATGGTTCGACAAGACCAAGCAATTCCGCTATCGCCAGCGCATCGGCGTCGATCACGATGAGGCAGCTTGCCCGTATGGAACGGGGCAAACGCGAAGCGTTCATGAAGGACCCGAAAAATGAAGAGCTGCGCAGCGAATACACCCAGTTCATCCGCGAGAAGCTGGAGTTCGAATTGAAGGAATTCGAACTGGCGGCCGACGCCTATCCGACCGATATGCGCTGGCGATTTGAAGCCGGCAAGAGATTGTTCAGCCTGG
Organism: uncultured Phycisphaerales bacterium; assembly: GCA_963771925.1. Classification (GTDB taxonomy): domain Bacteria; phylum Planctomycetota; class Phycisphaerae; order Tepidisphaerales; family Tepidisphaeraceae; genus PALSA-1353. The sequence continues at coordinate 879,569 of CAVYVE010000001.1, read as the reverse complement.
GCCGATTCCAGGATGCCATTCCGGTGTTGCAGCAGGCGCGAAACGATCCGAAATTCCGCGTCGATGCGGGAAACCTTCTCGGTCTGGCGTTCTTTCAGGCCGGTTATCTTGACGAGGCCGATGATACTCTGGGCCAGACTGATAAAGGATTACCAACTTCAGGGAGACGACCGGTCGAAGGAAATGCACTATTGGCGGGGCGCGTGCTGGAACAAAAGGGGCTTAAGCCGGAGGCCGCCTCCCTCTACAGCAAAGTCGCACAGTGGGAGTTCAATTACCAGAGACGTGCAGGGTGCGCCTCAAGAAGCTGCTAAGAACGGAATGATGCTTGTTGGAAGCGACGGGCGTCTGTCATGCCTACGGCGATCGAGTCGCCTTGCGCGAGGCGTCGGTTTCGCTGGATGCGGGGCAGGTGGTGGGGCTGATCGGTCCCAACGGCAGCGGGAAAAGCACTCTTATTCAAGCCTTGCTCGGGCACGTTCGCGCGTCGGGGCGGATTTCCTGGCAAGGGAAAGATATCCGTGATTGGCGGCTGCGGGAGTTGGCGCGCCTCGTGGCCTATTTGCCGCAGTCGCCCAGGCACGAGCCGGGGCAAACCGTCGCGGAAATCCTTCGCCTCGGCCGAGCGCCCTATTGGGGGGCCTTTGGATTGGAATCCAGCGCCGATGAGCGCGTGACGCTGGAAGTGGCCCGGCTTCTGGGCCTGGAGGAATTGCTGGACCGGCCGATGGAGCAGATGTCCGGCGGACAACGCCAGCGCGTTTTCATCGGCCGGTGCCTGACGCAGGAGCCGGCCGCTTTGCTGCTGGATGAGCCCAACACGTTTCTCGATCTCAAACATCAAATCGCCCTGTGGCGGCTTCTCCGCGATCTGGCGGACAAAAAGAATCTGGCGGTGCTGCTGGCGTCGCACGAGTTGAACATTGCCGGCGCAGCGCGGACCGGCTGATTCTCCTGAGCGACGGCGCCGTCGTGGCGTCGGGAAGCGCGGATGCCGTTTTGCGGCCGGAGGTGCTTTCGCCCGTGTATGGCGTGGGGATTCAGCGCTGTGGGCGACGCCGCCAATCCCGTCGTCGTGCCGCGATTCTAGAAATGATTGCCGAAGAACAGCATGGCCAGGAGGCAGCCGATGCCGCCGCAGGTGATGCCGGCGATGGCCATGCCGCGGCCGCCGCGGTTGGCGCGATCGGCGCTGGCGATCTGTCGCAGGCCGACGAAGCCGAAGATCATCGCCAGCAGGGGGGGAATGACGATCAGGAACGCCGGCAGGCCGATGATCCCCAGCACCAGCGACGCGACGCAGAATCCGTTGTTTTCACCGACGGACTCGACCGTGGTTCCTTCCATCGTGAACGGCATGCCGCAGCTCTTGCAATTATTGGCGGTGATGGGGCTGTTGGCCGAGCAGCGGGGGCAGATGATGAATTGCTTGCCGTCGTCGGCGCGTGCGATTTTGGGCGCCCGCGCTCCCGCGGCGGCGTAGGCGTGAACCGGATGCGGATCCTGCTTGATGATCTGCCGAGTCTTGGGATCGATCAGCCGGCCGTAGCGGTCGAGGATCGGGATGGTGATCTGATTGCCGCAGGTGGGGCATTGACCTTCCTGGGCGGCCATGGATTCGGTGGCTTCCAGACGGCTTGAGCAATAACCGCAGTTGAAGCCGTAGCGTTTACCGCAATATCGCTGACGTGGTTTGGCGTTGCGGCCCGGCGGCCGCGCTAACGCCGGCCGTCACCGCTTCGCCCCACGCCCACGGCCTGCGGCACCGGCACGCGCAGCGTCGTCCGGCAAACCGGACATCTCAGCAATTGCCCCGCCTGCGCCTCCTCCGCCGACAGAGAAGTCCGGCAAATATGGCAGGGAAAGACGATCATGGACGTATAGAATCGTAATCCAAGGATTGCCTATTGCCTATTTCCTTTTGCGTAGTGATGGAGCCGCATAAGCAAGAAATCTGCCCTATTTCCATTTAGCCCCCGGTGATTCACCGGGGGCTAAATGAAAGCGGGACGATTTTTTGCATTTCAGGCGCCTTTCACTACGCAATTCTTCACACTACCGCCTCTATCGCGCCGGCTGTGTTCGTCCAATTCCCCAATCGGCGGCAACTCGTACAGGTTCCCATCCGCATCTTTTACTGTGAATCGACCATCGGGCATGAAGCGAATGTCTTCCCGTTCCTGAACGCGGAACTCGGCCGGGCCGCGATCCGTCTCCACCGTCCATTGCTGGAATCCGAAACGCACATCCACGTGATTCACGCGCTGAATCCTCGGGATCAGGCTGGTCGCCGAAAGATAATCGAGCACCACCGCCTGGAGATCGGCGTCCAGCGCGGCGAGGTCGTCGATCAGCAGGATTTCCTTGCCTTCCTTGCCGCGAACGCTGATGTGTCGCGAAGGACTCGACCACGGAAACGCTCGCCGAAGGCGAACGTCGGCGACGTCCTCGCAACCGGGTCGGCTGAGAACCAGCCGGCCTTGTCTGTCGGGTTTGAGATCGAATTCCGTCATCATCGGCCTCCGGCCCGCGTCAGGCCGTTGAAGCGGGCGCAGTTCAGCTTTCGAGCGTGACTTGCGGCCGCCTCGGAAAGAGCTTTGGTCAGAAGACGGGACGCCTCGGCGGAGCTGAAGCCCACGGCATCGAGCTGGGCCTCCACCCGTCCCGCTCCGACCGGATCAATATGAAAGCACAGGTGGGCCGCGGGCTCGTCATCCACGAAGGCCACGACCACGCTCTGCCGCGCCGAGAGCCAGCCGTCCTCGTCGATGCGCAAGGTATCTCGATGTCCCAACCGATCGATCAGTTTCAACACCTCCGGCCAGCGTGCGTTCCAGTGATCGACGATTTCGATGCGCGTTTTTTTGGCGATTCTCTTTTTCCGTTGCGTGCACATGACAAAAACCTCATCGCTTTCGTTTTTTTACAGAGCCGGGCCGTGTCGGCCCGGATTCCACGGCGAGACGCCCCGGCCCTGTGCGAATCAGAAATCCTATCTCAAAACCACCTGCGAATTCAGCTCAAGCTGCGTTTTGAACAGCTTGGCATAAACGCCGTCGGGACGGTCCACCAGTTCATTATGCGTGCCTTGCTCGACGATTTTACCATTTTCCAGCACGACCAGGCGGTCGGCCGCGGTCAGTGTGCTGAGCCGGTGCGCGATGGCGAAGGTCGTCCTTCCTTCCACTAAACGATTCAGGGCCTGTTGTATTTCGCGTTCCGTCTCCGTGTCCACGGAACTGGTCGCCTCGTCGAGGATCAGAATACGCGGGTTATGCAGAATAGCGCGGGCGATGCTGATGCGCTGCCGCTCGCCGCCCGATAGACTCTGCCCGCGCTCCCCGACCATGGTGTCGTATCCATCCGGGAAAGACACGATAAAGTCGTGGGCGTTGGCAGCCCTGGCGGCGGAGATCACCTCCGCCGTCGTCGCCTCGGCATTGCCGTAACGAATGTTGTCGGCAATCGTTCCGTGAAACAGGTACGGTTCCTGCAGAACCATTCCGATCTGCCGGCGAAGAAATCTCACGTCGTAATCGCGGACATCGGTCCCATCGATCAGGATCTGCCCATCGGTCACGTCGTAAAACCGGCATAGCAGATTCACGAACGTGCTCTTGCCGGCCCCGCTCTTGCCGCACAAGCCGATCATTTCGCCCGGCTCCGCCCGCATCGAAATGTCGCGCAGGGCCGGCTGGGCGCCTTCATAACTGAACGACACATTGCGGAATTCCACGCGGCCTTCGAGCCGGTCCTTGCGCACGGCGTCGCTACGGGAATAAATGTCCGGCGGTGTATCCAGAATCTCGAATATCCGCTGGGCGCTCGTGGCCGCTCGCGTCACCATCCGGTTGCTGTTGGCCAGCTCCATGATCGGCTGATAGAACTGCCAAACGTACGAAGTGAACATCACCAGCACGCCGATCGTCGTGGAATGATGGATCACCATGTATCCGCCGACCACCCAGATGAGCAGCGCCCCGAATCGCATCAGCCCGCTGACCCACGGCGTGAGCGATGTCCAGACAATGTGAATGTCCACGGCCTTATCGAGATATTCGTCGCTGCGCCGGTCAAATCGCTTGATTTCCCGCGGCTCGTTGGCAAAGGCCTTCACCACGCGAATGCCGGGCAACGCATCGCCGACCACCGCGCTCATGCGCGACCAGTACGTCCAGAGCCTGCCGAACATCCTCTGCATCTTCATCCCGCGCTTGTACGTCAGCACCGCCAGCACGGGCAGCGGCAGCAGGGCGATGCCCGCCAGCCGCCAATTGATCCAGAACATCGCGACGGCGATGACGGCGATCATCACCACGTCGCGCACCAGATCGATCGAGCCGAAGACGATGAAATCCCACAGCCGGTCGGTGTCGTTCGTCACCCGCGTGATCAGAGAGCCGGTGCGGCGCTTCGCGAAATACCGCAGGCTCAATTCGTGCAAATGCGCGTAGACCTGGTGGCGCAGATCGCCGGTGATCCGTTCGCCCATCACCGCCAACGTCCGCAGCCGCACACCGTTCAGCCATTCGCTGATGATGACAGTCAGCAGCAGAAATGCGGCCCAGAAGATCAATTGGTGCACTCGCTGCACCGAAGTCAAAATCGGCACGGTGGTGACGCCGTACTTCCTGGGATCGATCGCCCGATCGACGAGTTGTCCGTTGATCCACGCCGGCAACGCCGCGATCGACGAGACGATCACGGTCAGCACCAGCGCCACGCGGGTTTGCCATTTGTACGGCTTGGCCACGTCGAGCAGCCGCCACAGGATTTTCCGCTGGGCGGCGCAGCGTGGGCAAACGCCCTCGGCGTACGAGGGAATCAACTCGCCGCACTTGGGGCAATGCTCGCGTTTTTCCGCTTCGCGCTCGACCGCTTCGAGCCAATCCGGCCGCTGGTCCGTCTGGGCGTTGCCGTCCTGCTGCGTCTCGATGCGGCGCTGCAGCTTGCGATGCAGCCGCGTCATCGTCCGGCGATGCCGGCGCGAATATCGCATCTCCGCCGCCAAGGCGTCGCCGACTACGATCACCAGCCGATCCATGCCCAGCCCTTCGACGATGCGGGCTTCCTGAATGTCTTTCATCTCGATCGCCTTGCGGCCGCCCGGACCGATCCGGATGAGCCGCCGGTCGGTCAGGACGGCGTATTGCGTGGCGAAGCGGTTGTCGGAATCGAGATCGAATTCCGACCAGCCGAGGATCGTCTGCCCGGCCGTCTCGCCGTCGAGCCGCGCCGCCACCGCGGCCGGCAGGCCGTCGGTTCCCACCCATTTCTCTTGTTCACTCGTTGTCCCCTGCGCCATGGAAATCTCCAAAAAAAAGCCACGCGGTCTTCGCAAAGGCCGCGTGGCGGGATTTACTCAAGTGGAGACGATGATCAGCCTCGATCTGCCTCCCGCCCACGCGGCGTAACGAACTGCGCCGAGCCAACAAGTGGCCAAACGCGGTTTGAAAGCATGAAGTTGTGAGGCGTCATAATGAGCATGTTAATACAGAATCTCCTCGTGTCGGCCTAGAAAGATGCCGCAGACGCGTGGATTTGTCAATGAGCAGATAGAAAAAAAGAAATAATCGCAATTCGGCCAATCCGGCGTGGCTTGGCGGCTTCAGCCGCCATGTGATCGCCTTTTTCAGTTATCATCTTCGGCCAGCGAAGGCCATCAATGCCCCAAACCGCCCATTCTCGCGTGGCCCTGATTACCGGCGGCGCCGTTCGCGTCGGACGGGCCATCGCCCTGCACCTGGCCGATGCGGGCTTCGACATCGCTCTGACGTATTTGACCAGCGACCAGGCCGCCAGAGATTTGACCCGGGAAATCGAGAGCAAATCCCGCCGATGCGTCGCGATCCGCGCGGATTTACGCGATCCATCCGCCCCAGTCGAGGCGATCAACGCCCAATTCACGGCGGCATATCAACGGCTGGACGTGCTGGTCAACAACGCATCGCTGTATGAGCCGGACGATGCCCGCGATCCGTCGCAGGCCCGGCGAATGTGGGCGATTCACGTCGAAACCCCACTGCTGCTGTGCCGGAAATTTTCGGCGATGCTCCAAGCGGCGGGGGGATGCGTGGTGAACATGGTCGATCTGCAGGCCGAGCGCCCGATTCCGGGATATTTGGCCTATTGCGCCAGCAAGGCCGGCTCTGGAATCTGACATTGGGATTGGCGCGGCGAACTGGCCCCGAACGTCCGCGTCAACGGCATCGCCCCCGGCGTCGTGGAATGGCCGGCCGATTTCCCCGCGGAGAAGCGAGGCCCAATATCTTCGCCGCGTTCCCCTCGGCCGAGCCGGCACGCCGGAGATGTCGCCGAGGCCGTGCGATTTCTTTGCTCGGACGCCAATTACGTCACTGGCCAAATTCTTCGTCTGGACGGGGGACGATCGATCACGTGACCATTTCGCCCAAGCCGGCTAGGATCCAGACGGCATGCAAAATCTCGCCGCTGAAATCGCGATCATCGGCGCCGGGCCGATTGGGATCGAGCTGGCCGTCGCCCTCAAGCGCGCGGGGATCGACTATCTTCATTTCGACGCCCGGCAGATCGGCTACACGATCTCGTGGTTCGCGCCGCAGACGCGTTTCTTCAGTTCCAATGAACGCATCGCCATTGCCGGCGTTCCGCTGTTCACGCCCGATCAGACCAAATGCACCCGCGAGCAATATCTGACCTACCTCCGGTCGGTGGTCGTCCAATTTGATCTGAAGATCAACACGTATGAGCCGGTCGTGGACATCGCGCGCGAGAGCGATGAATTTTCGCTAACCACCCGGCGGGGGGACGGCGAACGCAAATACCGTGTGAAGAAACTGGTCCTGGCCACTGGCGGAACGGAGCGGCCGCGGCGGTTGGACGTGCCCGGTCACGATCTGCCGCATGTGAGCCATTATTTTCACGATCCGCACGAATATTTTCAGAAAGATCTGCTCATCGTCGGCGGGCGGAATTCGGCGGTGGAAGCGGCCCTGCGATCCCATTACGCCGGCGCCGGGTCGCGATGAGCTATCGCAAGCCGCAATTCGACGCAACCAGCATCAAATATTGGCTCTGGCCGGAACTGAACGGCCTGATCCAATCCGGAAAACTGAAAGCGCATTTCAATACGACGCTCAAGGAGATCCGCCCCGGCGGGGCGTTGCTGCTTGGCGATGGGGGAAAGACGATTGAAGTCCCCGCCGATTTCGTGCTGCTGCTGATTGGATACGAGGCGGACATGACCCTGTGCAAAATGGCCGGCGTCGAATTGAAAGAGCCGGGAAATGTGCCGGCATTCGATCCAGCCACGATGCAAACAAATGTGCCGGGTGTTTACGTGGCCGGCACGGCCATCGGCGGAACGCAGCAGCGGTACGCGGTCTTCATCGAGAATTGCCACGTCCATGCCGAGCGAATCATGGCATCCCTGACCGGCGCCGCGCCGCCGCCCGCCCCGCGCCCGTGGAACGCCCGGAAAGCTGAAACCGCCGCCTCCATCGCATAGAATCCAATCGCCATGAGCGAACTGAGCGCCCTGGGCCTCTCCAAGATTCAACTCCGCCGCGCACCCGACGCCGGCATCGAGTTGGTGCTCGTTCAGCGCCCGCTGGAGCGGATTCTTTCCTTCACCGGCTACTCCATCGACAACATCGTCGATAATCCGATCGCCAAACATGCGGTGATCGGCTACTACAAATTGTCCCGCCAGGTCCAGCGGCAATGTGAAATCGTCGATCTCGAGCGGCAATGGAACCCGTGATGAAATCCATGCCGGCGATCACGGGCGTCGGATTGGTTTCGGTCCTCGGTCAAACGGCCGATCAGACGTGGGAAGCGCTTCTGGCCGGCCGTTCGATTGCGGATCACGCAAGAGTCCCCGGCTTTTCCGGTCCCGATCGGGCGATTCCGATGGCCGCGCAAGCGGCCAACGAAGCGCTGGCCCACGCCCGCTGGACCCCGGCGGACCGCGGCGGTCCGGACTGCGGATTGTTTGTCGGAACCAGCAAAGGCGCGATCGAATCATGGTTTCACCCCGTAGCCCCGGATGTACATCCGGGGCTTATCGGCCTCGCACAGATCGACCGCGAACTTTCACGAATCCTGAAATTCGCAAACGGCCCGCGCCTAACGCTCTCCTCCGCCTGTTCCAGCGGATTGCACGCATTGCTGCGAGCGGCGATGGCCATCGAATCCGGCGAAGCGCGGCGCGTGCTGGTGGTGGCCGTCGAGGCATCGGCACATCCACTATTCATCTCCAGCTTTCGCCGCCTCGGCGTGCTGGCTCCAGAAGGGCATGGCTGCCGACCGCTGGATCGCCAGCGAAAAGGTTTCATCGTCGCCGAAGCCGCCGCCGCGGTATGTCTGGAATCATCGAATAACGCCCTGGCCCGCCCGCTGGCGCGGATCGACCGCTGGGCGGTCGGCAGCGACGGCACACACCTGACCGCCGGCGATCCGCAGGGAAAAACCCTGCGGCGATTGCTCGCCCAAGTCGGCGGCGGCAAATGTTTTGACCTCATCCACGCCCACGCTACCGGCACGATCGTGAACGATCCCGTGGAACTCGCGGCCGTGCAAACCACCATTCAGCTTCCCTCGCCCGGACTTCGGCGAGCTCAGTCGAGCCGTACTCCGGGAGAGGGTCAGGGTGAGGGATTCCCTATCTTGTATTCCCACAAAGGCGCCCTGGGCCACAGCCTCGGCGCGGCCGGCCTGATTTCGGTGGTTCTGAATTGCCTATGTCATTCGCACGGGACCGTGCCGGGCAACGTGCGATCGACAGCTCCGCTGCCGACTCCCGGCCTGCGGTTTTCTTCGTCGATCATCGAGCGCCCGATTCATCGCAGCCTCGCCATCGCCGCCGGCTTCGGCGGGCCGCTGGCGGTCGTGGCCCTGTTGCGTTGAAATCTGATATTTTCAGGGTTCATTAAATGCGCCCGTTCCTTCTTTGGGCGGGACCTTCCAGACTTCCGGCGCCAAAACCTTCAGCAGCATTAAATAAACTGCGGATGCCTGGTCGCTCGTAAAGACCACAGGATTTTCGCGGCTGAGAATCCAAATTATAACTTCGTCGGCTGTCTTCTCGAAACAAGTGATTCTCTCCAAGTCGAGCACGATTTCTTCGATCTTCACGAACTTGGCCATAACCATTCTCCTGGTTGGATTGCGAGTCCAAATGATACCAGAACCATCAAGCCGGCACCGGCCAAGGCCGATAGCAATCTGGTCTTGATTCATATTTGAACGTCGCAAGGAGCATCATCATGGCTTTGACGCGGTTTGACCGGATTCTGATCGATCTCGACTATGTATACGCCATGATGGTCCCCAGTTGGCTCGATGAAAACTTTAAGAATCCCGCCGAGGTTTTGATCTTTTCCGATATGCCTCATCTTCCTCCGGGCCAAGAGGCGGCAGCGATTACCGGCACCGGCGCCGTCGCAGCCTGGCACAGAATTCTCTCCGACAAACAGCTCACGGTTGCCGGAAGTGTCGCCTTCGATCTGTCGAAGGTCTGCGTGGTCAGGATATCCGAAGATCATTTAATGGGCTCGATCATCTTCCGTTTCAACGATCTTCGCAGCGCGACGCTGGCCCTGGACACTATGTCCGCTGAACGTCATCTGGCGCCATCCTGAATTATTTGCTGCGGCGGAATAGGGAACGCCCGCGCCGATTTCAGCCATCAGGCGCTTGCGGCAGTCGAGAAGATCATCCGGGCCAAGCCGGCGAATACGAAATAGGCGGATGGCCGGTCTAGGCCTCCCATGTATCTTCCCATTTTAACAGCATACCGGCCGCGAGGTTTTTGCGCTTGCCGCCGGGCACATACATTCTTAAGAGTTTTTTCCCGCTCCCGCCCGGATCATCCATGTCCAATGCCATTGGACTTATCACAATGCTATTTGGCGACTGTTTGAAAAGATGTTTTACTTTTTCGGCTAAATTTTCCCCGCTTTTTGTTACATCCTTCCAGCTTTCTGGCAAATCGGTTGTGCCGAATTCTGCGCAGGAGTATGTCATCCGGCGTGGATCGGCGCGAGTTTGACTGTGCACCGGGCGGCGGCGGAAGCGAGCGGTTATCCTTCCAGTGCAAGACGAGATATGTGTTTCCCCGAAACTGGACGGCAGCGCCATTCTGTTTGAACAACTCTTCCAAATCGGCGAGTTGCCGAGTGGAGAATCGGATGCGGTGTCGAACGGTATTGAGAGGTTTTTTGCCAGAAACTCGCACACGCTGTACGCATCCGGCGCAGAAGGTAAAAAGAACGCGAGAAATTTTGTGAGCGATCCAAAATCCATGAGAACGCGATATCTAATCTGGAGTTCCTTTCCTCCCGCTGCGGGCCTAAGGGACAATTCGCCCGAAAAACCAAGAAGCGCATTGGAAAAATCGGTATCAAAAATCTCTCGGAGGGTTAATGGCCGAGCAGCTGGTTGTCTTATTGGTTCGGTTTGCGGCAGCGGCTTTGCTCCGGGTATTGGTGGGCCGGGCGACATGTCGTCCTTGTTTTTTGCCCGTGGATCAAAGTGGGCAAATGCAACGTATATTCCCAAGTCGACAATAAGCATGGCTGCAATGCAGCCTGCCCACCACGGTCTAATGCCACCCATAGCAACCCCGCCAAAAAGAAGGATTAACCCAATAACGACCGTTCCCCAAAAAGTTTCCGTGGAGTACTTATGAATATCAAAGGCCATTGCGCAGCCGCTCCCGTATCCACGTCGACATTCCAAGTCCAGCAGCTTCCGCCGTCGCCTGGAATGCCTGTTTCTGGGCTTCTTCGCAGGGAACCTCAATGTAATCAGTCTTCCATTGAAATGATACCAGTACCTTGAAGCTTAACATAACATGGATTATGGGACGTAGCAGGGCGGTGAAATCGCGGGGAATCGCCGAGGGCAATTTTCTCTGCGCTCGGTCCCGGCGCGCCGGGATGAGATCTTTTGCGTTGCACGCGTCGCGGCGAAAAGAGGCCGTTACGAATTGGTTGGGGGTTTGACGGCCGACTCGGCCGTTGCGCGGTACGGCGGCGAGACGTGCAGGCGGCGGAACATTAATTGTCTGCTCAATACCTGCGTCAGCGGCGAGATGGCGGCGAAGGAAGCCAGGCGGCCGGCGGAATCCTGCACGAGGATGTCCGTCGTCGTGCTTTGGCCGTCGTAGATTTCGTACGGCGTGTCGCCGGGCTCGTCGTAGAACAGATCGTATTCGGGATCGCCGCCGACGGCGGCGATCGCGGAAGTGGCGGCGGAGACGGCTTGGCGAACGTCGGCGGGATTTTCGCGGGCGCTCAGATCGATGGTTTTATAAAGTTGACGCTGAAGCAGGCCGCGGCAGAGGCGGGCCAGGACGGCATCGTCGGCGTGGGCCCAGAGCTTCAGGCAATATAAAAGCGACACGTCGTCCAGTTCCGTGAACTCGTGAACCGTCAATCGGCCCCCCGCCAGGGCCTTGAATGCGCCATCGGCGCGTGAGCCGGCAGACGGTTTTCGCCGGCCAATTGTCTGGCTCGACGCAGGGCCAATTTGAGCATTCCCTCGGCCGTGCGGACGACTTTGTGGAAATAGACGTTGCGATACATGTGGTAGCGCGATTGCAGATAGGCTTCGACGGCACTGACGCCTTTGCTGGCGACCGCCAGGCGCGAACTGCCGCGATCCACGGTCAGGGAGTGCAGCAGCCAGCGCAGATCGAATCCGCCGTATTTGCTCCCGGTCATGAGATTGTCGCGCAGCAGATAATCGACAGCGGTCGGCGTCGAGCTGGCTGGAAAGGATATCGTTGTAAAAATTCCGCGTCGGCCGGGGATTGCAGGAGTCGGGCCACCCTGTTCGGGCAGATCGGAATTGTTTTCCGCCAGGACGCGGTGCACGTCGCTGTCGGGATCCTGGATCATGATGACGGTGAGTTTTTCGTGCGGGATGCCGCTGACTTCTTCGAAGACATGGCTGAGCGGCCCGTGGCCGAGATCGTGGAGAAGCGCGGCCGCCAGGCAGGCGGTGGCGTCGGCTTCGTCGATGCGGATGGATTGTTGCCGGAGATGTTCGAGCATTTGCCGGGCGGTTTCCATGACGCCGAGGCTGTGGCTGTAGCGGGAATGATCGGCGCCGGGATAGACGAGGGACGCCATGCCGAGTTGGCGGATGCGGCGCAGGCGCTGGATTTCGGCCGTGTTGATGAGCCGGAAGAGCATCGCGTCCATCGGGCGTTCGAGATGGAACGCGATGACATCATGCACCGGATCACGGATGATCTTTTCGGGCATTCATGCAATGTACTGCGAGGGCGGCGGAAGGCAAAATTTCAACCGCGAAGACACGAAGATCACGAAGACAGACACGAAGAAAGCCAAATACATTTCTTCGTGTCTGTCTTCGTGATCTTCGTGTCTTCGTGGTTCAATTAATTGGAGAGCAGGCAGTCCCCTACTATGCCGCGTCGGCCTGGGCGGCGATGGCGGCCAAGAATTCCACGCCGGCGGAAAGCGTGCGGGCTGCGCCTTGCGGCGAGCGGCTGACCCAGACAACGCGCGCGGGGATCATCTGGCGGCGATTGGCCAGGGGCTGGCCAGTTTCGCTGAGGCCGACGTGGATGCTCAAGAGTTTTCCGGGTCGGACGGGCATGGAGGAGGGAAGCTCCAGGCGCAGGCCGGTGGAGCAGACGTCCTGGGTCTGGCCGCCGAAATAGCGGGAGGTGGATGGTTCGAAGACCTTGATGGGGCGGGCCTGTTGAATGCGAAGTCCGCGGCGGCGCTCGATGCCGCCGTCAACGCTCGTGTCCCCTTGCGGGGTGGATTGCGATAAGGTCAACATATTGCGGCCTCCACTTCCTGGCAAAAACGCGTCCTATTGGGTTATCGGAACGATGGGCTGGGGAATTGAAATAAATTGGGGAAGACCCGGCAAAGAATGGGGAAGACCCCGGCAAAGAATGGGGAGGACCCCCGCAGAAGATTGGGGAGGACCCTCGCAAAGCGGGGGGCTAACGGAAGATTAGTGCCTGCGTGCCTTCCAACCGTTATATTCTCACCCATGCCCTACAACTTCACCGCGATTGAGAAGAAATGGCAGCAGTTCTGGCTGGCGAACCGGTCGTTTCGGACGCTGGAGCCCGCCGAGGCGGGCAAAATGCCCAAGGCGTATGTCCTGGATATGTTCCCCTATCCCAGCGGCGCGGGACTGCACGTCGGGCATCCCGAAGGGTACACGGCCACGGATATCGTTTCGCGGTATCTTCGCATGACGGGGCATAACGTTCTGCATCCGATGGGATGGGATGCCTTCGGCCTGCCGGCCGAGCAGTATGCCATCAAGCAGAATGTTCATCCGCGAATCACGACGGAGCAGAACATCGCCAACTTTCGCCGGCAGATTCAGATGCTGGGACTGAGCTACGACTGGGACCGCGAAATCGACACGACCGATCCGATCGTATTACCGCTGGACGCAGTGGATTTTCCTGCAGCTGTTCAACAGCTATTTCGATCCGGCGGATAGCAAGGCCAAGCCGATCAGCCATCTGATCAACGAATTGCAGAACGGGAATCTGGTGGTCGCGCCGGATGGGTCGATTCATCTCAACCCGACGCAGGAAGGGATGGACGCGATCGGCGGGGAGATGCGCATCGAGCGACTGTGGCATGAACTGGACGAAGCCGAGCAGCGCGACGTGATCGACGGCCAGCGGCTGGCGTACATGGACGAGATTCCGGTCAACTGGTGCCCGGAACTGGGCACGGTGCTGGCCAACGAAGAAGTCATCGACGGCAAGAGCGAAGTCGGCGGATTTCCCGTCGTGAGGCAGCCGATGCGGCAATGGGTGCTTGCGCATCACCGCGTATGCCGATCGGTTGCTGAGCGATCTGGAAGATTTGCACTGGCCGGAATCGCTGAAGGAAATGCAGCGGAACTGGATCGGCAAGAGCGTGGGGGCGGAAGTGGATTTCGACATCGACCCGGCCAGCGTCCCCCCCGCCGGGGCGGGCCAGGATGATGACGAACTGATGCTGACGGTTTACACGACCCGGCCGGATACGCTGTACGGCGCGACGTATATGGTTCTGTCGCCGGAGCATCCGCTGGTTTCGCGGATCACTTCGCCGGCGAACCGCCCGGCCGTCGATGCGTATCGCGCAGGCGGTTGCCAGTCGAGTCGGAGCGCGAACGATTGGCCGAGACGAAGGACAAGACCGGCGTCTTCACCGGCGCGTACGCGTCAATCCGGTGAACGATGAGAAGATTCCGATCTGGATCGCGGATTACGTGCTGATGGGCTACGGCACCGGTGCGATCATGGCGGTGCCGGCGCACGATCAGCGCGATTTTGAATTCGCGACGAAATTCAAATTGCCGATCCGGACGGTCGTGAAGCCGGCGGATGGGTCGCAGCCGCCGGGCGGGCGGGCGTTCGAGGGGCCGGGCATCGCCGTCAACAGCCTGGCGATCAACGGCCTGCCCACGGACGAGGCCAAGGAGCAGATGACTCACATCCTGAACGCCGAAGGCACGGCCCGGCCTTCGGTGAAATATAAGCTTCGCGATTGGGTTTTCAGCCGGCAGCGATACTGGGGCGAGCCGTTCCCGATCATTCTGGACGCGGAGGGCAATGCGTAGGCGGTTCCGGAAGATCAGCTTGCCGGTGACGTCTGCCGGAGATGGCGGATTTCAGCCCCACCGGCACGCTCGAGCCGCCGCTGAGCAAGGCGAAGGATTGGGTGAAGGTCACCGTCGACGGCCGGCCGGCCGTGCGCGAGACCAACACCATGCCGCAATGGGCGGGAAGCTGCTGGTATTACCTGCGGTACATCGATCCGCACAATCCGAATCGGTTTGTCGATCCGGCAGAAGGAAAAGTATTGGATGCCGGTGGATTTGTACGTGGGCGGAGCCGAGCACGCGGTGCTGCATCTGCTGTACTCGCGGTTCTGGCACAAGGTGCTTTTCGATCTTGGGCATGTTTCGACGCCCGAGCCGTTCCGCAAGCTGGTCAATCAGGGGACGATCCTGGGCGAAACGGAGTACACGCTGTTCGAGACGGCCGACAAACGGCCCGTCAGCGCGGCGGATGTCGAGATGGCTTATGACGCGGCGACCGACACGGGCGAGGCGAAGATCGCGTCCACCGGCGAAAAAGTTTTTCCGCCGCCGGATTGAGGAAACCGAAGTTGAGAAAATCAAGGACGGCTGGGTGTTGAAATCCGATCCGGCCATCGCGGTCGATTCGCGAAGCTACAAAATGAGCAAGAGCCGTGGAAATGTGGTGACGCCCGATCAGATCGTCGGCGATTACGGAGCGGACACATTTCGGCTGTACGAGATGTACATGGGCCCGCTGGAGGCGCAGAAGCCGTGGAATACGCGGGACATCGTCGGGATGTCGAGATTTCTCAACGGCGTTTACCGAAATCTCGTTGGGGATGAGGAAGCTCGAGAAGACCGCGCAAATTGTCGATGCCCCCCCGCCGCCGGAAATCGACCGGCAAATGCACCGGACGATTAAAAAAGTCGGCGAGGACATCGAAGCCTTGCGGTTCAATACCGCCATCGCGGAACTGATCAAGCTGAATAACGAAATTGGTCGGCTAAGTTCCGGCGTACCGCGGGAATTGGCGGAAACATTTGTTCTGATGTTGGCGCCCTTCGCGCCGCACCTTGCGGAGGAGATTTGGAACCGGCTCGGTCACGGCACGAGCCTGGCGCGCCATCCCTGGCCGAAATATGACCCGGCCAAGCTGATCGAATCCACCTTGGAATTGCCGGTGCAGATCAACGGGAAGCTGCGCGGGACGGTTTCAGTGCCGGCAACGGCCGGCGAGCAGGAGGTTCTCGATGCCGCGCAAGAATGTGGCCAGCGTGAAGCCGTGGCTGGCGGGCAAGACCTTCGCCAAGAAGATTTACGTGGAGAAGAAGCTGGTGAGTTTTGTGGTGAAATGAACGTCCACTCTTCCCCCTCGCCCCCCACCCTGACCCTCTCCCCATGAGTACATCGGGCGACGGGAAAATGCGATGAAAATGACATGAGCACGGAAATCGAAGCGAAAATAAAGGTGCAGGACTTGGCTGGCGTGCGGAAAAAGCTCGAGGCGGCCGGGGCGCGGCGGCTCGAAAGGGTTTTGGAGACCAACAGCTTTTTCGACACGCCCGAGCATTCGCTTCAATCCGCCGACCGGGGCCTGCGAATTCGCGTGGCCGTGGATGAAGGCGGCCAAAGCAAATGCACCGTGACCATGAAAGGCCCTCTTCAGCGTGGACAGTTCAAGACCCGCGAGGAGATCGAGTTTTCGGCCAGCGATCCACAGACTGTGCGGAGGATATTTGAGAATCTGGGATATCACCTTACCCTGTCGTTCCAGAAACGCCGGGAATCGTGGGAATTGGGAGGTTGCGAAGTGGAGTTGGATGAACTGCCGTATCTGGGCAATTACCTCGAAATCGAAGGCCCGGGCGAGAAAGAAGTGGATGCCGTGCGGCACTCGCTGGGACTTGAAAATTTGCCGCTGATTACAACGGGTTACATTTCCATGCTCGCGCGATATCTTGAGCAGCACCAAATCGAGGATCGGCAGATCGGGTTTTGAAGGTGATGGCGGTTGCGTGTCGTATGCCGGATAAATCGTTTCTCGTCCAGAAATTCGCCAATATTCCGCTGGGCCAGATCCATGTGGTGGGCTACAGCGTGGCGGGGGAAGAAACGCTCGTACAGATTCCCGAGCTGAACGTCTGCTTCGACATCGGCCGATCGCCCTACTTCGCGCTGACCAGCGACATCGTTTGCCTGTCGCACGGGCACATGGATCACGTGGCGGGACTCCCCTACTACCTGTCGCAGCGATCTTTTCAGGGAATGAAGCCGGGGACGATCCTGCTGCCGCGCGAATTGGAGCGGCCGGTGGACACGCTGCTGCGGTGCTGGCGGGATGTCGAGCGGCAGGCGACGCCGTACACGCTCATCGGGCTTTCGCCCGGCGACGTTCACGAGGTCCGGCGCGATTTTCTGATCCGCTGCTTCGCCACGCACCACGGCGGACCGAGCCTGGGATTCTCGCTGGTCAGCGTCCGCGAAAAGCTCAAGCAGGAGTACATGGGCGCCGCGGCAGCCGAACTGGTCGCGATGAAAAACCGGGGCGTGGAGATTCAGTATCAGGTGGAGGTTCCGCTGGTGGCGTATCTGGGCGACACCACCATGGGTGAGGTGTTCGATCATCCGGATGTTCAAAACGCCGAGGTGCTGATTACCGAATGCACGTTCTTCGACGCGGATCATAAGAACAAGGCCAAGGCCGGCCGGCATCTGCACGTGGACCATTTCATCGACGCGATCGGCCGGCTCAAGAATCGGGATATCGTGCTGATTCACGTTTCGCGTCGCACCGGCGTTCGCCGGGCGCGGGCTCTTGCGCCGCCAGATCGGCGACGAGCGGATGAAGAACATTCATTTCCTGATGGATTTCGAGGGGGCGAGAGACGGCGGGGACATCGACAGCGTTGTGCCGCCGCCGCCGGAAAACTCGGAATAAGGAATCTCACGACGGGCATTTTTGCGTAGGCCGACCGGATCGGCTAATTTTCGGGCGATGAATCATGCCGCCGCAGTCCGGGAACCGCTGTCGTGGCGTGCGTGGCTGATCCGAGTCGCGCTGGTGGGAGTGACGGTTGCCGTTTTCAGTCCGCTGCTGGGGGCGCAATTCCTTCAATGGGACGACGGGGCAAATCTCTTCGATAATCCGCGCATGTTGCCGCCGAGTTGGGCCAACTGCGGCTATTACTGGCGGCACGAATCCCTGAGCCTGTACATTCCCGTAACGTACACGGTCTGGTCCGCCCTGGCGGCGGTTGCCCAGGAGCCCGGCGACGGCCCAAACCATCGCACGCTGAATCCAGCGATTTTTCACGGCGCGAATATCGCCGTCCATGCCCTGGCCGTCGTCGTCGTCTTCAACATTCTGCGGCTTCTCTTTGCCGATCCCCCGGCCGTCGCCGCGGCGCTGCTGTTTGCGATTCATCCGGTCCAGGCGGAGGCCATCGGGTGGGTCAGCGGCATGAAAGACCTTCTGGCGGGACTGTTCGGACTTGTCGCCATCTGGCAATACCTTCTCCTGTGCGATCGCAACCAGCGGACTTGGTCCGCGCGATATGCCCTGGCGACGATCGCGTTTGCCCTGGCGCTATTATCCAAGCCGAGCGCGGCCGCGACGCCTCTGGTCGCCGGGGCCTTGGCCTATTTGTTGATGCGTCGTCCGCTTCGGCGCGTGGCCGCGGAAATGGCCCCGTGGCTGATCCTCTCCATTGCGATGTGCGTCGTGGCAGTCCTCGTGCAACCCGCATCGTACCGATTGTTGGCCGTTCCAATCTGGGGCCGGCCGCTCATTGCTGTCGATGCCCTGGCGTTTTATTTGTACAAGCTGGTGTGGCCGCTGCGGCTGTGCCTGGATTACGGCCGCACTCCGCGGGAAGTTTTGAGCCTTGCTCCTCACTACGCGTATTGGACATGGATTTTGCCGGTAGGTCTCTTTGCGATTCTGGTGTGGAACCGGCGGCGGTGGCCGCGGGTCTTCGCCGCGGCGATCGTTTTCGTCGCAGCCCTGTTGCCTGTTCTGGGGCTGATTCGATTCAACTACCAGGGAATTTCAACCGTCACCGACCATTATTTGTATCTGGCCATGTTCGGGCCGGCACTGGCCCTGGCGAGCGTCGTGAACGCCCGCCGACATTCACTCGGCGTGATTGCCGCCGTGGCCGCGGGATTGACCGTTTTGGCCCTGCTGTGCCATGAGCAAACCTTCACGTGGTTGAACGAACGCGCGGCGTTTGCTCAGGCGACCTCCATCAATCCGCAAAGCTGGGTCGGACATCATCATCTGTGGCAATGGGACATGAATCATGGGAATCCCCGCCTGGCCGTCACGGAAGCCCAGGGAGTGATTGCCGGCAATCCGAATAACGTGGCGGGATACGTCGATCTCGCCGATTCCCTGGCCGCGATGGATCGCTGGCAAGAGGCCGCCGACGCCTACCAGCAAGCCATTCGAATCACCCCCGACGATCCGGTCCTCTACAACAGCCTGGCGAGATTATATGAATCGCATGGGCAGCCGCGGCGGGCCATTGCTCTTTATCGCAAGGCCCTGGAGTTGAAACCGGATTACCCGGATGCCAGAATCGGCCTCGAGGCGGCACTTCGGGCGGGCGATGGCCGGAAGGGATGACCGTTTGGAATCGCAAATATAAAAACGAAAGGTCGCACTCATGCCAACATCTCCTTCCCTGCCGCCGGCCGCTCGGCTGACCGATCTGTCCAAATTCGTCTACGGCACGACTCGGCTCGGCGATGACAAAATTCCCTTCGCCGACCGCGTGAAAATGGCGCGCCTGGCAATGGATGCCGGAGTTTGGTTCCACGCCAGCCACACCTATGGAGATGCGCTTCAGGTGTTGCGTGCCGCGTTTGATGAGGACCGAAAGCGTGTGCCCAGGATGATCTTCAAAATCGGCTGGAGCACGATTGACGAGACGCGACAAGTGATTCAGCAAAACATCGAGCCGCTGGGGATCGATCACATGGACATCGGGCAATTGTGCCTCGGCGGCAAGCTGGCCGAGGAGTTTGCCGCCGGCGGAAAATGCTGCGACGATTTGGGCAAGCTGCGGGAAACGGGACTCGTCCGAAGGTTCGTGATGGAGGTCTTCCCCTGGACCAGCAAAGTTCCGCTCCAGGCGATTCGGGCCGGGTATTCGCAACGCATCGTGGACGGATACATCTTTTACCTGAATCCGCTGCAACGATTCGCGTCGAATGAATTGTGGGACCTGCTGCGGGAGGGCAACGAGCCGATCATCGCCATGCGAACGGTTTCCGGCGGCGACGTGCATCGGCTCCGCGACGTTCCCGGCGCAGGCGTGGAAAGATTATCTCCGCCAACGCGCCGTCGAAGTCGCCCCGCTCTACGAACGATCCGGTTGCAAGACCTGGCCCGAATTCTGCGTGCGATTCGCCTACGGCTTCCCCCAGGTGCGCGCGACGGTCGGCGCCACCAGCCGGCCTGAGAATCTCCGCGCGTTTCTCGATGCCATCAAGAACATCACCCCCCTGCCGCAGGACATTCAATCCGAAATCCTTCGGCTGCCAGCGCCGCTGGTCGGACGAAACCGATATTCATGCGGAACCGTGGTCGATGTAGCGGGACAAATTCACTTGCGGCAAAACAATGGACGCGAATCCCCTTCTTTTTCGTGACTTGACGTACATCTTCCTCGCCGCCGTGGGCGGAGGATTGCTGGCGTGGCGTCTGGGCTTGCCGCTCATTCTCGGCTTCGTCGTCGGCGGAATCGTCATCAGCCCGTTCACCCCCGGCGTTCATTTGTCCGATCTTCACACCTTCGAGGTGCTCGCGGAGGTCGGCGTCGTCCTGCTGATGTTTTCCATCGGGGTGGAGTTCTCGATCTCGGAATTGATGAGCGTCAAATGGGTAGCCCTGATCGGCGGAACGTGCGGAATCGCCATGTGCGTCGCGCTTGCCATCGGCGCGACGAAACTCCTCGGATGGCCCGTGATGCAGGGCGTCGTCGTCGGCGCCACCGTCTCGGTCGCCAGCACGATGGTGCTTGCCCGGCTCCTGGTTGACCGCAAGGCCCTGAACACATCCTACGGCCGCGTGATGATCGGCATCACCCTGTTCGAAGACCTGGCCGTGGTGCTGATGACGGTGGTATTGCCGAGCTTCGCCGGCTCGGAAAAAGGCCGCTTCGCGACCGCCGCGTGGACGATCGGCAAGGCGCTGGTTCTGCTGATTCCGCTGGCATTTCTGACCACAAAGGTGATCCCACCGCTTCTGCGCAAGGCCCGCGATACCAAGGACCCGGAGTTGTTTTTGCTCGTCGCGATCGCGATTTGCCTCGCCACGGCCGCGTTGTCCCACGCCGCCGGATTCTCCACGGCCCTGGGCGCTTTCCTCGCCGGCTTTTCCATCAGCGGCTCAAAAGACCTCCACGGGGCTCACTTGCAACTGGTTCCTCTCCGCGACGCGTTCGTCGCTCTCTTTTTCGTGACCATCGGCGCACTGATCCAACCCAAGGTGATTTGGCATTCCCTGGCCCTACTCGGCCTGATGCTGGCCCTAATTGTTCCCGGCAAATTCCTCATTTGGACGCTGGTGGTAAAACTATTCCGCTACCCCATTTCGACGGCCATCGCTGCCGCCGCGGGGCTGACCCAAATCGGCGAATTGTCGTTCGTGGTCGTGCGGGTTGCGCGGAAATCGGGAATGGTCGGCGAAGACGTGTTCAACGCCACGCTCGCCGCGTCGCTGATTTCGATATTCCTGAACGTTTTCATCGTGCGCGCCACTCTGGCATGGAAAGCAAGGGAACCGGCGCAGGGTTAATAGCCCGTCGGATCCTTGGGCATCGGATTCATGGCAAGACCCAAACCAGACCGGGAACATGCCGATCTAATTCCTTCCGAAGCTGGGAGATTTCTTCGCTCATGTTCGTATGCGCGTCCCCCTCATCGTCCTGCTGCGCCAAGGTGTTAATGCCAAGCACGACCCCGGACTCATTCAGTAAGGGGCCGCCTGAATTGCCGTGGCGAATGACCGCTTCGTGTTGTATCCAGCATTCGTTGTCCGCATCCCGCACAATTCGGCCAATGGCTCCCTTCGTCAGCGTATAGTCAAAGTCGCGCGGCTTAAACTGCGACTTGATGTCGAATGAAGCGTTCAATGCGTCGCTTGCGTCGATATCACGTTGCAGTTCCTTATCAGAAAGCGCTTCCGACCCCAATCCGGGAAATCCAGCCGCATAAACGTCGGTGCCTCGCGATTCCGCAGGCAGGCCGGCGAGGCGAAAACAGGCTTGTTCCGGCCTGCTAACCTTTAGGACCGCCAAATCAAATTTCGTGCTCCTGTAAATGATCTGAGCATCGTATTGATTCGTTCCGAAGAAAACCCACGTGCGGGGCTGGAAAGTGGCGTCGAATCGGTCGCGAATGTCGTCATGAATGGAGGGGTCATCTAGAACATCGGTGAGATTCACGACATGTTTGTTCGTCAGCAAATAGCCAGTCGGAGTAACTGCGAAGCACGAGCCCGTGACGAGCGGCCGCTGTCGGACGTTGCCATCGGACAGAACGGCCTGAATGCCGACAACGACAAAGCCGACTGATGCGGTCATAGCATCGTCGTCATGCGGGTTTGATACAAACCCTCTGAAATGAATCGATCTCTGCTCGACGACTGCCGACTGCGTATCCGCCGCAGGGCTGGCAATAGCAGAGGTTTGTTCTGACGCGAGGCGTGCGCGCGACAAGGACGGCCGAGAAGTGGGATAACTCGCTACGTCGTCGCAGGTTAAAGTGATCGTTGACTCGACTTCCGAGGCCACCGCGCCGGGGCCAGTGGGATCTGCCGCGATCGGCATGTGCGTCTGGCCCTCGTTTGCAGAGTCGCTTGAAAATTCCCAGCCCGCACAGTCGGGTGTTCGCGTTACGGTTACGTCCACGTAGCGGACCCGGACGCGCATGGTCACGATGTTGCCGGGAAGTTTGGTCAAATAGGATTGATCCCGGGTGTTGACGGTAATTGGCCCCCAGTCCTGAGTTCCCGCATTCTGGTGTTGCAACACGTCCCGACGCGTATGGTCCAGTGCGGTCTGCGCCGCTTCCAGCTTTCGTTGAGCATCCGGCACTAGCGACTGCAAATTGCTTGTCTGGTTATCAATGTCATCAATAAATGCCCTGTCTCGCGCAATGCGGTCACTGTCCGTCGACGGAGTTGCCGCCATGTCAAAAACGGCGTGGCTTCGCTTGGCCAGTAGCGCTACTATTTGGCCCTTCAGGCCCAAAAGTTGCTGATTGGCGGCGTTGTACGCCTCTTGAACTGGAATTAACACGACCTTTCCCGCTCGACCCAGCGTCGCGCGCTGGGATACGGGAAATAGATTCCCATGGACTACGACCCCGCCATCATCCAATGTCACGGACGAGATGATAATTCTAGCGCTGGCCTCCACGCCCACTGGTTTGGACGCGGCATCTGTAGCCTTGGAAGCCGCGGTATTGAGCCATTCCTGTGTTTGGGCCGGCAAATAGGAGGAGCCGATCGTTCCGCGAAAGCATTCATTGAGGAACGTATCAAGGGTTTGCACGCGGGTCGATAAATCTTGACCGCGCGCCTCTGTTTCAGCCTAGAAACCGGCTGATTTCGCCTCCGGCTGCGTAGTCGCTGCCGCGGCCCGTTGCGCTTCTCGTTCTTGCAGGCGCTCCAACGCCTCGTCGGCGGTCATTTGCCCATAAACCGCTTTTCCCAGTGAAAGGCAAAATAAAGCCAGAAAAAAGGCCGACGATTTGCCCGACATAGAACCTCCCTCGACTTGAACTGCAAAAGCCAGCATAATCTTCGCTTGGATGCCCATCAAGCCGCGAGGGCTCTAGCCCGTGGGCTTTGCTTATCTATGCGACGCTGCCCATCGTGCCCGGCCTCTTATTCACCTTCGACATAAGGCGGTGCGCGGTGACGACGCAGCAGGTGAATTCAGAATTGGCCAACACTTGGTTCGCCATGACAGTGATTTACACGGCTTTTGCGGTGCCCGCGGCGTTCTTCCGGCGCCGCCGGCTGTTCCGCGGCTATGCGAAGGGTCGGCTGTGGCCGCCAAAAAACGACCTGCTCGGAATGTGAGTGGTTTGGGTTTCGCCGGCGAGTGCAGGATTGATCGCGTCCGTCGGACAGCGGCGGCGCCGGCCTGATTGATTTGCCCCGTTGGATCGCATCGGCGTTTGGCGCCGGTCACAACAAACGAAAGGATCTTACTCGTGAATACGCCGCTTTCCTCGGATCTCATTCAGAAAATGAACGCTTACTGGCGTGCCGCCAACTATCTGTCGGTCGGACAGATTTACCTGTGCGACAACCCGCTGATGCGCGAGCCGCTGAAGCTGACGCACGTCAAGCACATGCTGCTGGGTCATTGGGGGACAACGCCGGGGCAGAACTTTATCTACGTGCATCTGAACCGGGTCATCAAGAAATACGACCTGAACATGATTTACGTGTCCGGGCCCGGCCACGGCGGACCGGCTATCGTCGGAAATACATATCTCGAAGGCATGTACAGCGAGATTTATCCGAACATCACCCAGGATGAAGCAGGGCTCAAGAAGCTCTTCACTCAATTCTCCTTTCCCGGCGGGATTCCCAGTCACGTCTCCCCGGAGTGTCCGGGATCGATTCATGAAGGCGGGGAGTTGGGCTATTCGCTCAGCCATTCCTTCGGGGCCGTGCTGGACAATCCTGATTTGATGGTCGCCTGCGTCGTCGGCGACGGCGAAGCCGAAACCGGGCCGCTGGCCACGGCCTGGCACTCCAATAAATTCCTGAATCCCACGACCGACGGCGCAGTGCTGCCTATTTTGCACCTGAACGGATACAAGATCGCCAATCCAACGATCCTGGCTCGCATTTCGCGCGATGAATTGCAGAAGCTTCTGGAAGGTTACGGCTGGACGCCGTATTTCGTCGAAGGCCATGAGCCGGAAAAAATGCACCAGGCGATGGCTGCGACGCTCGATACCGTCATTGAGCAGATCGAGAAGATCCAGCAGGACGCGCGCACCAAAGGCGTCACCACGCGGCCGCTCTGGCCGATGATCGTGCTCAACAGTCCCAAGGGCTGGACCGGGCCGAAGGAAGTCGACGGCCTGCCGGTCGAGGGTACATTTCGCGCGCATCAGGTGCCGCTGTCCGATCCGGCCGAGAATCCAGAGCATTTGCAACAGCTTGAACAGTGGCTGAAAAGCTACAAGCCAGAGGAATTGTTCGACCAAGGCGGCCGATTCAACAGAGAGTTGGCCGAGCTGGCGCCCAAAGGCGAGCGGCGAATGAGCGCCAATCCTCACGCGAACGGCGGCATTCTGTTGCGCGATCTGCGGATGCCGGATTTCCGCAACTACGCCGTCAATGTCCCCGCGCCCGGCGCGGTGGATGCGGAAGACACGCGAGTGCTGGGCACATTCATTCGCGATGTCATTAAGGTCAATCAAGACCAGCGGAACTTCCGGCTGTTCGGTCCCGATGAGACGATTTCCAATCGCCTGACCGCCGTATTTGAAGCCACCGAGCGTCAGTGGGAAGGCCAGACCATCCCGACCGACGAATTCCTCGCCCGCGACGGGCGCGTCATGGAAGTGCTCAGCGAGCATCAATGCGAAGGCTGGCTGGAGGGATATTTATTGACCGGCCGGCATGGCCTGTTCAATTGCTACGAAGCGTTCATCCACATCGTCGATTCGATGTTCAACCAGCACGCGAAATGGCTGAAAGTCACGTCAAAGCTGCCGTGGCGGCGGAAGATCGCCTCGCTGAATTATCTGCTGGCATCGCACGTCTGGCGGCAGGACCACAACGGCTTCACGCACCAGGACCCAGGATTCATCGATCATGTCGTGAACAAGAAAGCCGAAGTCGTTCGCGTTTATCTTCCGCCGGATGCGAATTGTCTGCTGTCGGTGATGGACCACTGCCTGCGCAGCCGGCATTACGTGAACGTCGTCGTGGCGGGCAAACATCCCGCGCCGCAATGGCTCTCGATGGATGCGGCCGTGGCGCACTGCACGGAAGGGATCGGCATCTGGGAATGGGCCAGCAACGACAAAGGCGCCGAGCCGGACGTAGTGATGGCCTGCGCGGGCGATGTACCTACGCTGGAAATCCTCGCAGCCGTCTCGATTCTGCGAAAGTCGCTCCCGGACCTGAAGATTCGCGTGGTCAACGTCGTTGACCTGATGAAGTTACAACCCCAAAGCGAGCACCCGCACGGGCTGAGCGAGAGCGATTTCGACTCGCTGTTTACCACGGACAAGCCGATCATCTTCGCTTTTCACGCCTATCCCTGGCTGATCCACCGCTTGACCTATCGCCGAACGAACCATCGCAACCTTCACGTCCGCGGCTACAAGGAAGAAGGAACGATCACCACGCCCTTCGATATGCCCGTGATGAATGAGATGGATCGCTTCCACCTGGTTCAGGACACGATCGACCGGCTGCCGCAATTGAAGGGCCGAGGCGATTATCTGAAGCAGGAGATGCAGGATAAGCTGGTCGCGCACAAGCAATACATCTGCAAAGAGGGACGGGACATGCCCGAAATCCGCGAATGGAAATGGACCGGAAATGAAAGGTAACGTCGCATGTTTGAGGTCCCACATCGACCTCTGTTGTCTCGCCGCCGATTCGCCATGGCCGATAAGTGGTTCACGATGGCGGAAGCCTTGTGGCGGCGATGGTCATGCACTTTCTTCAGGATTTTGTTGGCATCGTCATCCTAACCTGGCTGAGGCTGAAATAATGACGCTCCACCCCTAAAAGTGGTGGTATCAGGAAGCCCCCCAAGGGGGGGCGTGAAAAATATTCGATGATCCAACGTCTATCGTCATCGCTCGCTTTTTCCCCTCGCCCCGGTACTCCGGGGAGAGGGACAGGGTGAGGGGCGGCATTCGAAGTTCGAAAATTGCCCCTCACCCTAACCCTCTCCCCATGAGTACATGGGGCGAGGGGAAAGTACACTGGAACGGCAGAGCTACATACGGTCGCACGGCCAGAGGCCGTGGTTTCAATCTGTAATGAGAGGTGAGTCATGGCAATTGATCCAATGGCCGGCAAACCCGCGACGGCAGACATGCTGATCAATGTGAAGGATCTGGAACGAGCCTATTACCAGCGCAAGCCGGAATTCAGCGATCCGACTCAGCGGGTCATCTTTGGCACCAGCGGCCACCGCGGATCATCTGATAACGGCACCTTCAACGAAGCGCATATTCTGGCCATCGCGCAAGCCGTATGCGATTACCGCAAGAGCGAACAAATCGACGGGCCAGTGCTGGTCGGGAAGGATACGCATCTGTTGTCAGGCCCGGCCCAGCGAACCGTGCTGGAAGTGCTGGCCGCCAATGATGTGAATGCCGTTATTGCGCAAAAGGATGGCTTTACACCCGTGCCCGTTATTTCGCGGGCGATTTTGAATTATAACCGCGGACGGCGCAACCATAAGGCCGATGCGCTGATCGCCACCCCATCACATAATCCTCCAACGGATGGGGGACTGAAGTACAACCCTCCCGATGCCGGCCCTGCCGGCACGGATGTCACATCCTGGATTCAGCAGCGGGCCAATGCCTTGCTCGAAGC
Source organism: uncultured Phycisphaerales bacterium (assembly GCA_963771925.1). Taxonomy (GTDB): domain Bacteria; phylum Planctomycetota; class Phycisphaerae; order Tepidisphaerales; family Tepidisphaeraceae; genus PALSA-1353. The sequence continues at coordinate 852,405 of CAVYVE010000001.1, read as the reverse complement.
CGGTAACCGCGATGTTCGCCGCATGCCTTATGAAAAGGCGATCAAAGCCGAAACCACGCACCAGACGGATTTCATCGTTCCTTACGTCCAGGACCTGAAGCTCGCGATCGACATGGACGCGATTCGACAAGCGGGTTTGAAACTGGGCGTCGATCCACTCGGCGGAGCGGCGCTATTCTGCTGGGAGCCGATCAACACGCTCTATGGCCTGAACATCGAAATTGTAAACAAGAAGGTTGATCCCACGTTTTCGTTCATGACGGTAGATTACGACGGCAAAATCCGCATGGACTGCTCCAGTCCCTACGCCATGGCAAATCTCGTCCGACTGAAGGACCGCTTTCAAGTCGCCTTCGGCAATGATCCGGATTCCGATCGGCACGGCATCGTGACGCCCTCGGCGGGACTGATGAATCCGAATCACTACCTGGCCGTGGCGATCCGCTACCTGCTCACGCATCGGCCTGCTTGGCCTGCGCAGGCCGCGGTCGGCAAGACGCTGGTCAGCAGCAGCATGATCGATCGCGTGGTGAAGAGTTTGAACCGGCGATTGGCGGAAGTGCCGGTGGGATTCAAGTGGTTCGCCGACGGCTTGTTCAACGGGACGATGTGCTTCGGTGGTGAAGAGAGTGCCGGGGCCAGCTTCCTGCAAATGGATGGCGCACCATGGACGACGGACAAAGATGGGCCGGTCATGGACCTGCTGGCGGCCGAGATCACGGCGCGAACGGGCAAAGACCCCGGCCAGCATTATCAGGAGTTGACGGCCGCTTTTGGAATATCGTATTACACCCGCATCGACGCGCCCGCCACGCCGCAGGAAAAGAGCGTATTGAAAAACCTGTCACCGGACGCCATTGGGGCCACTGAATTGGCGGGTGAACCGATCACGGCAAAATTGACGCGCGCTTCAGGAAACGACGCGCCGATCGGCGGGCTGAAAGTCGTAAGCGCCAGCGGGTGGTTCGCCGCGCGGCCGTCCGGTACGGAAAACATCTACAAAATTTACGCGGAGAGTTTCAAGGACCAAGCCCACCTGGATGCCATCGTGCGTGAGGCCCAGCAAATCGTTGCCCGGGCTTTGGCTGGAGCAGCAAAATGAATGATCTGGAACGATTCAAAATCACCCCCGGCGCCAGGGCCAAACTCAAGGACATTGATCCGGCGTTCAAGGACCACCATGAGAACCACGAGGAGCCACCAGAATGGGCGTGATTCTTCAAGCCTTCTACAAACTCGGCACGGCAGGCGTTCCCTGCCCGGCCGACGGCGATTCCACCGCACCTTGGTGGTGGGACCATCTGGCCAGGCAAGCCCATGACTTCCGCAAGGCCGGGTTCACCGCCATCTGGCTTCCGCCCGTCTGGAAGGGGTCGGCGGGCGCGAAATCCCTCGGATACGATCTTTTCGACGATTACGATCTGGGTTCCAAAGACCAGAAGGGATCGATCCCGACCCGCTACGGCACGCGCCAGCAGCTTCAGCGATGCGCCGCCGTCATGCGCGCGTGCGGTTTGGAAGTCTATCTCGATCTGGTTGAAAACCAGCGTCTCGGCGGAAGCGGTCCCGGCGGGTTTACGTTTCGCTACAAGGACGCCTTCGGAAACCCGGACGGCGGACGATTCGAAAAGAACCCCCTCGATTTCCACCCCAATGTGCCCGAGGACCCCGGGGTTTTCGGCTTTCCCCGCATCAAGGAAATAACCTTCGGGCCGGACTTGGCCCCGATCAACGGCCAGCCGCCCCGTCATATCTTCGACGGCTTAATCGACAGCGCCGATTGGGTGACGCGGGCTCTGGACGTGCAGGGATACCGAATCGACGACGTGAAAGGGATCTCGACGGATTTTCTCTTCGCATTCCTGAACAGTAAATCCATGGCCGGCAAATTCGCCGTGGGAGAATTCTTTGACGGTAATGAGGATCTTCTCTCGCATTGGGTATTTGATCCCCGCGGCATGCGCGGCGCGCCAGCGCCTTCGATTTTCCCACCCGGTTTCTGTTGTCGGCGATGTGCAATCAGCCGGGGCATTTCAACATGGCGCTGCTGGACCACGCGGGTCTGGCCGGCAGCGATCCGTCGTCCGCCGTGACATTTGTCGAAAACCACGATACCGACAGCAGCCCGTCTCTGGCCCCCATCGTCGAGAACAAGGCATTGGCGTATGCCTATATCCTGACCTCCGAAGGATATCCCTGCGTGTTTTACCGCGATTACAGTTCAGATGCGGGTTGTTACAACCTTAAGCCAGAGATCGATAACCTGATTTGGATTCACGAGAAGCTGGCCACAGGCGCCACGCAACAGCGATGGAAAGACTTGGACGTGTTCGCCTACGAACGACTCGGCGGGCCGCATCTGTTGGTGGGGCTCAACAATGATCCCGACAACCCACACACGATTTCCGTGGATACCGGCTTCGGCCCAAATGTCCCCCTGCATGATTACACCGGCCATGTGAACAACATTGGCACGGACGAAAACGGACGCGTCACGCTTACCATTCCACGCAACCAAAATGGCTTGGGCTATATCGCGTTTTCCCGCGGGGGAGTTGATGGTCCGTTCGAGGTCGTATCGAGATCGGTTACTCAGGTATTTGAGGGCGCTGGAGACTTGGACATTCGACCGGCCGTCAACGGCCAGACGATTCAGGTCTGCCGCGTCTGGTGCGAATCGACCACGCCAATCACGGCGAAATTGGAATTCGACGGCGCGAACTTGTCGCCGACTAGTTCGCTGATGCTGCAATTGCTCGACTCTCATGCCGCGGTCGTTGCGCAACAGAATTGTGGAAATGCCAATACGTCAACCGCTGGTCTCAATGCCATTGCGGCGACGCGTGGATTCTACAGCTTTGAAATTCGCTTCTCCGGTGCTCAGGCCGGTGCTGTAGAATTACCTTACGTCCTTACCGTGACGTACCACGCTTCGCAATGCCTGGATTGAGGAATAACCTCGATGTCTCAGATGCCAAACCAACCCACGCCGCCCCACCTCGATCCGGGAAAAAAGGGCCCCCACTGGTCACGAACGCAGTGGACCCTGATGGTGTGGTACGTCCTCATGACGCTGGGCATGCTCTGGTTCTGGCAGGAATCCGTGCATTCCATCTCCGTTCGCACGATTCCCTACAGCGAATTTAAGCAGCGCGTGGCCCAAGGCGAGGTCGTCCAGTGTACGGTTTCCACCGACGATATCACCGGGAAAATCGACACGGCGCACGCGATCAAGACTCAGGCCCCGACCACTCGCAAAGCGTCGGCGACCACCGAACCGGCCAAGACCAAGCACCCCAAGCCGGAGTCGTTTCAATTCCGCACGGTGCGCGTGGATGACCCCAATCTGGTGCTCGATTTGGAAAAGGGCGGAGCGACGTTCACCGGCTCCCGGCCCAGCGCCGTTGGCGAAATCATCTGGTCCTGGATTCTCCCCATCGGAATCATCTGGTTCATCTGGTGGTTCCTCTCTCGCCGGATGCGCGGGATGGGCCAATCCATCCTCGGCATCGGCTCCAGCAAGGCCAAGCTGGTTGCGGACACGGACACGGGCGTGACCTTCGACGATGTTGCCGGCTGCGACGAGGCGAAATATGAGTTGAGCGAGGTCGTCTCATTTCTCCAGAAACCGGAGCACTACCGGGCGCTCGGCGCGCAGATTCCCAAAGGCGTGCTACTGGTCGGCCCCCCAGGCACCGGCAAAACGCTCCTGGCACGCGCCGTCGCCGGCGAAGCGCATGTTCCGTTCTTCTCCATCAGCGGCAGCGAGTTCGTGGAAATGTTCGTCGGCGTCGGCGCCGCCCGCGTGCGCGATTTATTCCAGAAAGCCAAGGCCAAAGCCCCCTGCATCGTTTTCATCGACGAATTGGACGCCGTCGGCCGTCAGCGCGGTGTGCAGATGGGAATGGTCAACGACGAGCGGGAACAGACTTTGAACCAACTGCTCGTTGGAATGGACGGCTTCGAGGCCAACGAAGGCGTCGTTGTGCTGGCGGCGACCAATCGCCCCGAAGTGCTCGACCGCGCTTTGCTTCGCCCGGGCCGATTCGATCGCCAGGTCGTCGTTGACGCGCCGGATATGGCCGGCCGCGAGGCGATTCTCAAGCTCCACGCCCGCGACAAACCGCTCGGTCCGGATGTCGATCTAGCGAAAATCGCCCAGGAAACGCCCGGCTTTTCCGGCGCCGATTTGGCCAATGTCATCAATGAAGCCGCGCTCCTGGCCGCTCGACATGATGCGAGGGTCGTCGGACAGGAAGACTTGCAGAACGCGGTGGAGAAGGTCGTGGCCGGCCCCGAACGCAAGAGCCGCCGATTGAATCCAGACGAGAAACGCCGCGTCGCTTATCACGAAACCGGCCATGCCCTGGTCGCGGCCTACTGCAAATACGCCGATATCCTGCACAAAATCAGCGTCGTTCCACACGGCCGCGCCGCCCTGGGCTACACCCTTCAATTGCCCGAGCAGGATCGCTACCTCGCCAGCGCCCCGGAATTGACCGACCGAATCAAGGTCCTCCTGGGCGGCCGCGCCGCCGAGGAAGTCGTCTTCACCGAAGTCAGCACCGGTCCCGAAAACGACCTCGAACACGCCACCGCCGTCGCCCGACAGATGGTTTGCGTGTACGGCATGAGCGAAGTTCTCGGCTTGGCCCACCTGGTTCAGCCGCAACCGATGTTCATGCGCCAGTCGGCCGATGGAATGTCCCAGCGCGATTGCAGCGAACAAACGGCCCGCGAGGTGGATGAAGAAGTCAAACGAATCCTCGGCGACGCCTACGAACAGGCCAAGAAAATTCTCCAGGATCACCGCGATCAATTGGATTTGGTTGCCGGCGAGCTTCTCAAGAACGAAACCATGGATGCGGCCACGTTCAAAAAGCTCCTGGGCCCCCCCAACCAATAAGCCCCACAACGTGATGCAACCTTCGAGCATGCAATATTTCCCCCTGGCCTGGCCGTTCCTGGTGCTCCTCGGCGCGTTGTTCCTTATGGCCGTGGCCCTGATCGAATTGGAAGTCCTCACCTACGCCTACGCCCGCATGGGCATTCACCCCCGGTACGTCCTGGCGATTCTCTTTCTCTCGTTCTTTGGAAGCTACATCAATATCCCCGTGGCCCGGCTTCCGCCGGAGCGGGTCATGTCCCATTCCATCGTGGACTTTTTCGGCATCCGTTACATCGTGCCCACGGTCCACCAATGGCCCGGAACGATCATCGCCGTGAACGTCGGCGGCGCCCTCATTCCCGTCGCCCTGTCGCTTTATTTGATCGCCAAGAATCGGCTCTACGTGCGCAGCGTCGTTGCGATCGTCATTGTGGCCATCGTGGTGCACCGCTTGGCCCGCCCCGTTCGCGGGGTCGGAATCAGCGTTCCGATCTTCGTTCCCCCCTTGGCCGCCGCTTTGGTCGCCATGGCCCTGGCCTGGCGCCGCGCGCCGGCATTGGCCTATATCGGCGGATGTATGGGCACGCTGATCGGCGCCGACCTGCTCAATCTCGGCAAAATTCACGGCCTTGGTGCGCCCATCGCCTCCATCGGCGGCGCGGGAACTTTTGATGGGGTATTCCTGACCGGAATCATCGCCGTCTTGCTCCCGCCGGTCGGCCCGCGACGGCGGTTCAGCTCCCCCGACAAAGCACCAAAGCAGCGCGACGATGATTGACTCCGCATTCAAGCGGCAGCCCGTGCCGCACCCAACGTTCCCGGCGGGGCTCGAACCTGCAACCTTCGGCTCCGGAGCCGGCACCGAGTTTTTGCGTTCAATGCGCTGCAACCGCCAGCAAGATCATTTATTACGTGCGCCAGAGCAAGCCAGATGGCTGCTCCATCGCTCGATCATTTTGCGCGAATTTCAAGGGTTTCAAATGAATTCCCTGACAAGTCTGAAAGAACTGCAGCCCCGGGGCCGAACTTCCTCCACTACCTCGCCAACGGTGATCAGGAACCCAGCGCGCATTTCTGAATCACCAGAACCGGCAACGAACCGCGTATCATTCCGGCGATGAAATAAGCGTTGGTTTGACCTCATGAGTTCTCGCGAGGTAGCCGTAGATGGCGGAAATATCTTCATCGCCGTGGCCATCCCGAATTGCCAGGCGATAGATTTCCTTGGCCAGGTTTGTCAAGGGCATTGCCGCGCCGCTTTCATAAGCGCTGACTGAGGCGAGATGCAAATCCTTTTGCAACCAGCGTAATGCGAAATCCGCCTGGCCGAAATTACCGGCTTCGATGCGTTCGCGCTTGACCGCGACGAACGGAGCGGCTGCCGGTCCGTTGAACAGTGCCTCAAACAGAACCTCACGAGAAAGTCCCAGCGACTCGCCCAGAACTAATCCTTCGACAAAAGCCGCCAGTTCCGTTCCGAGCACCTGGTTCATCACCATTTTAAGAGCAGCTCCCATGCCTGGGCCGCCGCAGTGAACGATCCGGTTTCCCATGCACTGCAGCAACGGCCGACACGCTTCCAAGTCGGCCGCTTCGCCGCCGACCCAAAATATCAGCTTTGCCTGCGCGGCCGGGATTTTGGAGCCGGTCACCGGAGCGCCGAGGAACCGGATGCCGCGCGCCTGCGCTTCCAAGGCCATTTTTTTGGAGAACGATGGGTCAACGGTGCTACTGTCAACCCATATACGGCCCTTTGCCAGGCGGCAAAGGAACCCGTCTTTGCCCAGCGCCACTTGTTCAACGGCGTCAGGCTGCGCCAGCATCGTGAAGACAACCTCCACTTGCGCCGCCAACGCGGCCGGCGAGTCGGCCAATGTGGCGCCTCCGGCCAATAAGGCTTGCGCCTTTTCTCGTGTTCGATTGAAGACGACGAGCGAGTGACCCTGTTTTTGCAGGTTTGCCGCCATGCGGCTGCCCATGGTCCCCAAACCTATAAATCCGATTTTCATTGCAACCTCCCGGTCAGTTCGGTGACGGATTCGATCTCAGCCAAGTCCGATTGGGCAAGGTGAAGCGTCGCGGCGGCAACGGGCCATTGCGGCGCTTGCCGCTATTCGAGGACCACCGGGCGTCCGATGCGATGGCCCGCATTGTCGATCGGCTCAATAGCGTGCGCTCGAGCAACGACACGCTGCCGCCGGACACCCTGGCCGATGAGCTTCGCAAGTCCATCGATGCTCTTTGGCAAACAAATTAGCCGTCGCCGGGCCGGGAGTGCGCCAAATCATGATGGAAGGACATTTATAGTCCGTATTTAAATCGCGGCGCTCCATCGCGCTTGGGAATTCTCGCCAGGTGTTCGGAAATTATTCTGGCCGATTTGGCATCTGCAGTTTTTTCCAGTCGTTGGATTTCCTGCGAAATCTCATCGGAATCAAGAATCTCTGGTTCATTTCGAGCGATACTGGAGAGAGCACTAGCGCCGTGTTCCCTTACATTGGGATTCTCGCTACGTAGCCATCCGAAGAAAACTCTCAAAATACCCGGCTGATGACGGCAAAGCGTCTTCATGGCGGCCATCGCCGGTGCCATTACATACCAATCCTCATTGTGGTCGGCCAATTTCACCAGAATATCAACGGGTATTCTGTCCGGACAGTAGTTTGCGAATTCCTGACAAGTGCCCGCCGCGCTAGCGCGAACGGAAAAATCTTTATTGGATGCCAAACGCATGAAAAGTATACGATCGAAGGCGCTTGGTACGATCGAGGAATATGCCTCAATCATCATCGAGACGTACAACCTCTTTTCCCAATCATCGGGATAGTCGATGTATCTAAGAAGAGCTTCAAACAATTGGTTTGTTCCTGATGCGTCAGTTGTTGAAGCAATCTTCAGCGCGTTTTCATGGGCTCGGTTCCAGTCTCCGGGGCGAAATCCCGCGAGCATAATTTCTATGCGATCATCCTTTTGGAACCCTCCGGCGGGAAGTGGCGCTGGATTGCCCACCCGGCGGTCATGAGCCTGAGTTACCGCCTTTAGAATTTCTTCGGTTCCCGAATCGTTCTGAGCTATACGCGGAATGTGGCGACCACCAAATATGAAGGATAATGCTTCACGGGCAGTATTATCGATAATAAACGGCAGCATCAGAATTCGCCGTTCGCGTATTTCGCGATCCGCCACGAATTTGCATTCTCGCGCGACCCATCCCGAGTCAATCGCCTGCCGGGATAACAGAATGACAAACATATCCAATATTCTCAGGGCACGGTCAATTTCATCGATAAAATCATGGCCGGAGAGAAGTTTCACTTGGTCGATCCACGGTTCAGAATTAGGATTCCGAAGTTTGGCAAAAACCATTCCCGCGAACGTCGCATCGTCCGAAGAATGGCTAATGAAGATGGACGACTTATCGCTCATTTCGGTTTCTTTGGCCGGCCGGCTTGCGGTTGCGGGCCTTTGCCGAGTCATTCCTGTTCGATTTGAATTAGCAAATCCTTCGCCGATTCGGCAAACGTCGGCTTAAATTCATGGCAAGCAGACCTGCCGCCACCAAGATCAAACCAGATTTTCAGTCCGGCGTCGCTGGCGGTTGCCAGTGCTATTTTCGAGCGATCGACAGCCAAAACGTCGTCAACGATTCTCCAGCCGATGAGCTTGATAATTTCCGGCCAGAAATCTTTATCTGTCGATGTGATTACGACCGTCGCGTTGCTATGGTCTTCTGCGCTATCGAGATATATTTTCACTTTCGGTTTGGATTTGCCGACAAGCTCCCGCCGCCGATCTCCGTTCGCGCCTTTCGCATCGCGCCAAGCTGCGGGGACGCCTTGCGGGTTTTCCTCCAATGCGAATGCGTACGCTCTATCGAAGTCGATGCAAATATCCATGAAGCACTTGAGCATTTCACGCCTGCCTTTCTTCGCTTGGGAAACTCCTGCCGCTATTGTCGATTCGCCTCACCCCCCCGCCTGGCGTATCCCCGGCGTATCCCCGCCATCCATGCCACTAAGCCTTAAATAAGCGTATCCCCCGCGCTTCGCAAGGCGTTGAGCGTCGGCGCATCTTCGGCTCGCCCCCAGGGTTCATCCCGTCGTTCGGTTGTGCATCGGTCGCTCTCCACTACAAGGCCATCGGGAAGGCTTCGCCTTCCACGCGAACCGGAGCATCCTGACTCCGGCATCCTTCGGAACCGTTCAGCACAAAGCCGGCCGCCGCCACGACGTTCGACCGCGCTCACGCCAGGCGGCTCCGCCGCGCAGCAACGCCGTCTGCCAGGGATTGTATGACAAAAGTCGAAACACCAACCGACGCCCCGTCCGCACGATCTGGCACGGCAGGCGGATCACGCTTCCCACGAACCGCTTGAACTCCATCCGCACAATGTCCTGTTTCTCCCGCGCCTGGCGCTCGCCCCAGCGTCCTCGTTGCGCCGGCAGCATCAGGCCCCACCAGGCCTTGAGGCTCCACGCCAGCGACGCCATCACCATGTAGGCCCAGTTGCTCAGCAGATTGTCCACCGGCAGCTTCATCGCCGGACCCCGTTCTTGAGTTGCTCGATCAGGTTCTCCTGGTCGCAACGTCCGTTGGCCTGCAACACCAGTTGCTCCGCCGGCGTCACGCGGTCGTTGGTGATGTAGAAGAAGTAGCGGTACTCGTCCCACAGCTTCTCCTGGCCCATCTCCACGTCGATGCTCTTGCGGCAGATGATCAGCCGGTACGGGCGCTGACACTTTCCCGGCCGGTACTCGATCTCGGCCACGTGCTCGGCTCGCAGACGAAGGTTTTCAAAGTTCCGCTCGGCAACCACTTGTTCCTTGACGTTGGGCGGCTTGGCGCGGGGCCGGGTTTTCACCTCGTATCGCGGCGGACGCGCCAGTTCTTTCCACTCGCTCTTTCCGAGCAATTCCGCCTGAAGAACCAGGGATTTATGCGCATCCAACCCGAACAGGAACTTCACGTCCTTTTGATCGTCCCAGCGGTCCAGGTGGGCCGTCTGGCTGAAGTCGGTGTCGCCGCGCAGCAGGACCGAGCGGAACCTCGCCCCTCGGCACAGGGCGATGCCGCGATCCAGATACTCCGCCGCGTCCTCGTGACTGGGACGGTTGCCCGAACGGTTCAGCAGGTAGAGCGGCTCGCGCGTGTTGGCCAGCGACACCAGCAGCGGATGATAACCCCACTGCCCGTTGTAACTGAGGTCCATGCCCTTCTTGCACTGGCCATTGGTCGGAGCGATCGTGCCGTCGGCGTCGAGGATCGCCTGATCGAAGAACTCCGCGGGCTGGCGTTTCCATACCCCGACGCGCACGGAGTTGATCGAGTCCATGAGCCGATTCACCTGATCGCCGGACTCAAAACGGCGGCAAAAGTCCCCGGCGGTGGTGGGATCGGGAATGCGTTGCGTGCCCAGGGCGTCGAGATACGCCTCGTCGTTGCGCAGCCGCTCCAGGTCCTGCAGACAATCGCCGTCGCACAGAATGTTGTAGGCGATGTTCAGCACGTGATCGGATTCGTGATACGGCAGATGAACCTTCAGCAGATGCACGTCGCGATCGAGGGCGTCGATGAGTCCAACCTTGCGGGCCAGCAGGTGCACGGCGCCGATGCCGCCGTGAACCACGGCCCGGTCGCGGTCGGCCATCTCGTAACGGATGTTCCTGGCGGCGAACATCGGCTTGGTTCGGGACCGCCAGCGGCATCGGGCGTTCAATCTTTTTTCGATTCTGCGCTTGCGTCGGGCGAGTTTTTGGGCTGTAGTATGGTTCACTCGAAACGCCTCCTTGCGTGTGAAGGAAAGAGAGTCTTGATAACCCTCAACCTACACGAAAATCAGGCGATTTCGAGTTTTTTTGCGCGAATCAGGCGGCAACGGCAAAAATCACGCTTGGATAGGGACTAAGCAGAGGGTTTGCGTTTACTACATAACAACATATTATCAATTGACTTATCAACGTTCCCGGCGGGGCTCGAACCTGCAACCTTCGGCTCCGGAGGCCGACGCTCTGTCCAATTGAGCTACGGGAACTTATCTCAAATCAGGCAAATCAATCTATCCGCCGGGGTTGTCCGGCGTCAATCAGATGGCGCGGTTCGTGGAAACCGGGATCTGTGTTTAGACTTGTCATTTGTCATTGGTCATTTGTCATTGCAGTTTGAAACCACAGCGTCTGGCCGTGCGACCCTATGTGGCTCTGCCGTTCCAGCATACTTTCCCCTCGCCCCATGTACTCATGGGGAGAGGGTTAGGGTGAGGGGCGATTTTTGAACTTCGAACGCCGCCCCTCACCCTGTCCCTCTCCCCGGAGTACCGGGGCGAGGGGAAAAAGCGAGCGATGACGATAGACGTTGGATCATCGAATATTTTTCACGCCCCCCTTGGGGGGCTTCCTGATACCACCCCTTTTTGGGCTGGAGCCTCATTTGTTTTTTGCAAATGACAAATGACCAATGACCAATGACGACACGCAGACCTACCCCAAGCCCACCAGCGCCCCGACCATTCAATTCGCCCGGGCGGCCTGGGCGACGGCCAGCGCGTGTTGATCGATGGCCCGGACAATTCGCTCCTGCAAAGCTTTCGCGCCGCTGTTGTCGCCTTCGGGGATGCCGTTGAACAGGATGCTGAAGCAGTACCAATTGTCGTCCTTCGCGTGCAGGTATCCGCTGAGACAACTCACCCCGTTGACGAAACCCGTCTTGGCGATCACGCGGCCGCGGAGATCGGTGCCGCGGAATCGCTCGGCCAGCGTGCCGTCCTCGCCGGCGATGGCCAACGATGCCAGCCACGCCGCGGAGTTGCGGCCGAAATAGTCGTGCGTCAGGACCGTCACCATCAGGTGGGCGCTGATCGCGTTGTTTTTCGATAGTCCGCAGCCGTCGTCCAGCATGTATTGCGAAGCTGGAATATCCAGGGACCGCAAAAACTCCCCCACCGCCTCCGTGCCGGCTTGCCATGTGCCGGCGCCGGTTTTTGCGTAGGCCAGGCGCTTGCACAGGCACTCGGCGTAGAGATTCATGCTGTCCTTGTTGGCGCGGTCGATCACGCTCAGCAGCGGCGTTTCGTGAACGGCCAGCAAATGCCAGGACGGATCGCGGGCCTGCCGGGCCGCGAGATACGCCTGACGCTCGGTGCGATTGCGCTTGACCGTCCCCGTGATGGAAATCCCGGCGGCCCTGAGCCTTTCCGCCAGCACGGTCCCGGCGAACATCGGCGGATCGTGAATGGTCACCGACACCGGCACCGCGTTGGCCGAGCGCGCCGTGCCGCGAAGGACCAGATCGTTCGTCCCCGGCTCGCGCGACAGCCAGACGGCATTGTCGTCGCCGGTCGTGCAAGTATTTTTGATCGAAACATAAGCGGTCGCCGGATCGGTCCAGAAATCCACGAGCCGGCCGAACGCCCCGGGACGGACGTACACGTCCACGCAATTGGCGTTGAGGTTCAGGCCGGCGATCTCGGCATCGTAACGCTTCTGCGTCTGGTCGGCCGGCCAGTCGGGATTCAGAAATTCCTCGTCGAAAACGCTGTCGTCCACCAGCAGATCGCGCGCGGAAGCAAATTTTCGTTTAGCCAATCCCTGCGCCCAGGTGTCGAAGACCGTGTCCACGTCCCAGCCGACTTTTTTGAGCAGCTCCGCATCGCCCAGGGTGGGATCGCCGTCGCCGATCAGGATCAGATCGCCGTCATGGTAGACCAGCAGCGTTCGGAATTTGAAATCCGGGCCAAGTTGCTGGAGGGCGGCCGATGTGGTGACGACTTTCAAGTTACTTGCCGGCACCAGCGGCCGTTTCGAATCGGATTGATAAACCGTGGTGACATCGCCGGCGGATTTGCCGAGCCGCACAATGTCGATGCCGATCGCCGCCCGGTCCAGGAGCTTGTCCCGCAGGACCGCATCGATCTCCGTGGCCAGATCGGCATTCGCCGCCGCCGTCAACAGGCATAACGAAAAGGTGAATACGAACAAAGCGAGTCGTCCCATCCGTGAAACCTCGTGTCGTGGGAGAATCCGTTCAGCAATTACCATATCGGGAAATCGGGCGATGACAAGTTAATCCGCGGTAAAATCCCGGCGACGGCAGTCAAATCGCGGTGGCGAGACACCACCGCTGCCGACCGGGTATGATGAGCCGTCGAAGCCTGTCTATGACGCAATCCCCGCCCCCGCCCCCGCTGCCAGTGGAATATGGATACGCTTATGCGCCGCGACGCGGCAACGGTCTTGCCGTCGCAAGCCTTGTCCTGGGCATCGTGGGTTGCATTCCCTTCGTCACCGGCCTGCTCGCCATCGCGCTGGGAATCGCCGCTATGCGAAAGACACGCGACCCATCGGTCGGCGGCAAGGGGCTGGCCATCGCCGGTGTCATCCTCGGCATCGTCAGCGTGCTGGGATGGAGCGCGTTTGGAAGCCTGCTCGGCTATGGTTATCGCGAATCCAAACCGGCGGGAATCGTCGCCAAACAGTTTCTCCATGACCTCAGCGCCGGCAACATCAACGCGGCAATGGCCAACTGCGTCGGCATCACCGCCGCCCAGCTTAAAACGCAGAACCGCCAGATGATTCCGTTGGGAGCCCTGCAATCGGTCGCCATCTCGTCGTTCAATATTTCGACGGTCAACGGCCACACCGTCATGCGTCTCGGCGGCGCCGCCACGTTCGCCAATGGCACCAAGACATGCACATTTAGCCTGGTGAAAATTGGCGGGACTTACAAGGTCACCTCATACTGGATTCAGTGAGGCCGCTTCCCGTACGACAGGATAGGAGCACCATGGACGAACCGAAACAAGGCCACCCGCACACCGACTACAAAGGCGACGGCGGACCTCACGGTCAACCGTATTGGAAGCGCGCATCACGACTGGAAATTCTGGGCCGCACTGGTACTGATGTTGGTTGCCATGGCCGTCTATTTGGGAACGAACGACTTGTCGTTCCGGCCTCATAACCCGCCGCAGCATCCAATTCCGTAAATGGCGCCGCCATCCACGTCCGCGGCAGTGCGCCCGCCGTTTCGGCTTCTCATTGGCCGCGTGAGGAGATTACGTGCTTGCAAGCATGTAGACGACGAGCGCAATGGCGATGACGACCACAATCACCGAAACCGCGATCATCGTGCCTTCAGCGGCGGCGGATTGATCTTTGAGGATGGCCGTTTTAACCGTGTGATAGCGCCATGCGGCCGTCAGCGCCAAAAGACCGCCGAGGGTCATCAGCCCGATGCCCAGGGGCATTGAAAGACTGCTGTGGGGCGCTGGCGTTGCCTGTCCCAGCCGGACCGACAGTTCGCGAAGCCAGACGGTGAACTTGGCAACGACGAAGCCCAGCCCGATCACCGCGATGCTCGTGCGGATCCAGGCGAGAAATGTTCGCTCGTTTGCCAGATGGTCCGAGGTATGCCGATCATTCCCGGACTTGCCGCCCCGGTTTTGATCGGGACTCGCAGGGTCGGTATTTTGGAGATTCATTGGCGACGATTTGACCATCGCGCCGCACGGCAATCCAGTCCTGTGCTGATCGACCGGCCGGCAGGCGGCCAATTCAAGCGGACCGGGAAATGAAAAACCAAAATTCGCGCCTATTCCCGCTCGTCCATTTCCCCATCGCGCGCGATAACGACTGTTCCCGCAAGGATATCTCCCACGCGCTGCCGCAGCGGCGACACCAACACCATCAGCAGCGGCAAAACCATAAAGACATCGACGATCCGCAGCAGATTCCGCACCACGATCGCCCCGGCGCCGGACGGCTTGCCTTCGGGATCCACCACGCGAAGGCCGAACGCCATCTTTCCCAGGCTTTGTCCGCAAATCAGTTCCGCCGCCAGCGTGTGCAGTTCGTACGCCAGCGCCGCCAGGCCGAAGAGGATCTGCAAGGATTTCGTATCGAGGCCGCTCAGGGGATTGGTGGAGTTGGCCGGGTGAACGATGGCCGTGACGGCCAGAATCGGCGCCAGATCAACCAGCCCGGCGACAAAGCGCACACCCAGGGGCGCCAAGTGAAGTTTCGCGTCGCCGCCGTCGCCGGCCGGCGGCGCGGCCGAGCCGGATAATTGCCGCTGGCGAAATGCCACGGCCGCCGCCGCCGCCACCAAAACCGCGTCGCCGCCAATCCACGGCAGTACCGGTATCTCCGGCGGCGCGGGGCTGCCGGCCACGCTCATTTTCGCGGGCGGGAAAGACGCGGGGAAATCCTCCAGCCCATAATCCTGCTCGATTTGTTTATCGTCGGTGTAGGCAATCCAGCGCAAATTCCCGAACGCCACGACCAGCGTCTGCGACGAAACCTTTGACCGAAGCGCCGTGGGCATTTGCAGCGGAAGGCGGCGAGTGAAATCATCGCCGATCAAAACCTCCCCCGCTTCGGCGGCCTGGGGGCGCGTGGCCGGCCGGCTCGTGGGCGCCTCCGCCCATCGCGGTCCGTCCGCCAACCACAGCACCATGCGATCATGAATCGTCAACAATTTGAAATCGGCCAACTCCACCGGAGCATTCACCGTCACCGGCCCGGTCCAGTGATTCCGGCTGGTCAGCCCGCTGACAAGCAGCCGCCCATCGCTGCTCAGCCATGCCAGCATCGGCAGTTGATTCACGACCGCCAGCGACATTTGCGCCGGGTCGTCACTCACATCATCCGGCAGGAGATGCGGGTCGATCCATTTTCCCTGCACGAATTGGCAAACCATCAGCCGCTGCTCCGCCGGCTCCGTGCTCGTTTGCGCGGCTGGGTGC
Organism: uncultured Phycisphaerales bacterium; assembly: GCA_963771925.1. Lineage (GTDB taxonomy): Bacteria > Planctomycetota > Phycisphaerae > Tepidisphaerales > Tepidisphaeraceae > PALSA-1353. The sequence continues at coordinate 836,779 of CAVYVE010000001.1, read as the reverse complement.
TTGGCGCGGTGGCCCGGGATTTCGACGGCGCACTCGCCGGCGGCGGCACCATTCCCCGCACCACGGCCCAGACCGTGTCCTGATCGTTGGCGATGGCCAAAAGCACGCTGCCCTGCGGCGGCGTCGGGCCGGTGCGGATGTCCGTTTCATCCGCGATCTCCCACTGCCCGTTGGCAAGCACCACCAACAACTCGTCGTTGCTCGTCGCGAGGCTCACGACACGGTCCGCCACCGACGGCATCGGCGTCCAATCACCGCTGCCGGACCATCTCGACCGGAAAACGATATCCGTCTGAGGGTAATTTCCATCGGGACTTTTAACGACGTGAGCGACCCAGAAATGGTTGTCGCTCCCCTGGGCAAAAAGATCGCGCGGTTGCGGCGCCGGCGAGATCGACAGCGCGCTCGCCCCCTCCGCCGCCGGCGGCGACGGCGCCACGCCCAACCAAGCGCCGAGGGCTACGCCTCCGCACAGGAAGCTAATGACTGATTTCTTCATCAATTCGATTCACCCTCACGCCCGATTCGCTCAGCAAGGACGGGTCCGGCATCCGGTAGGTCGCCGCGTTGGGAAATCCGTTGTGGGACAGGCTCATATCGCTCAGGTCAAACGACATTTTCGTGCCGGTATATGGAAAAGACAATTCGTAATGCGTCGCCATCCACGGCCAGGCGCTTTTGTCGCCGCCGGGCATCTCGACTTGCTCGTCGCCCGAGAGCCGCGCCCACAGCACCACCCGGCCTTTGTCATCGAACAGCAGCACGCGCCGCGGCAACAGCGTCCGCCGATCGTACCAAATCTCCTTCATCACCGCCCAGTGGTCGACCGCCCGCATCTGCCAATCCACCATGTACGCATCCGAAGCGTTGTTGAAACGCATCACCGGCGCCGGCGGCTGCAGCAGCGACGCATCCACTGGCCGAATGCCGAGGATTTCCATCACCATGTCCGGCCGCACCGGAATCTCATTCGGGTCCACCTTGTCCAGGTCGGAATAATCTCCCCACCAGAAAACGCCGTCGTGTTTCTCGTACAGCCAGAACTGCGCGCCGTCCGATCCCATCTCGAATAGATCGGCCACCTCGTTCTTGGCGGTCAGCTTCATTCGATTGGGGGCGGTGTACAGCAGGTTGCCGTATCCGTTGATCCGCGTGGCTTTGTTGTTCTGCTTATCGACGATGGTCGCTTCAAATCGCTCCCGCGCCCAAAGCGCCGGCAGCTTGTCGTTGTTCTCATTCACGCGCTGGACAAGCTGCGTCAGCGTCAAGGTATCACCGAAATACGCCGGCGCCGGTGCGGGCGCCGACACATGGCAGGCGCACAATCCCAGCGCCATCGCCACAGCCGCGGAGGCTTTGCCGACCGCTGCCAGCATCGCGCCTCGCCTCATAGATCCCCGTTGAGAATCTCGCCCAGTTGCAGGCTCACCTCGCCCACTTTCTGCTCGTCGAGTCTGGGATTCAGCAGGTCCATCAATTCCTCGCGGCCCTTGAGCCGGACCGACCAGATTTCGCTGGCTTCTTCATGCCGCGTCGATTCGTAAACGATTCGCCGCTTGCGCATGAGGATCAGGCCCAGCACGAACCGGAAATTCACCTTGGCCGGCTCCGCCGCGTCGTCCAGCCGTTCGAACAACTCGCACAGCACTTCATCATCGACAAAAACATTTTTCCGCGCCGTCGGCGGACGCACCGTGGCTTGCCAGAAGCCCAGCAGGTCTTTCCTGTCGAAATTCTCCCAGCAGCTCGGACAGACATCCAGCCGCTCGAGGGTCGCCGGCGTTTCGCGCAGCGCCGCCATGAGTTTTTCGCCCGGCGCCACGTCGCGGCCGCAGACGTGGCACTTGCCCTGGGCCTTGGCGATGGAATATCCCCCCGCGGATGACGGCCTGCCCGGCGTACTTGTGTCCATAACAACCTTCCTGTTTCACTCCACGATGAAATGCCGCGCATCGGTCCCGTCGGGGCCGACGGCGAATCTCACCGGCTTGCCGCATCGCGGGCATCGTCCGCTGTAGGCCGTGCCCTCGGCATTGCGGTAGATTCTCTGATAAACCGAGCAGCAGGCAAACAGCACGCTCAGAAATGGCCGGCCCTGGGCCGAAGATTTATTCTTCAGACTGTCGATATCGAGCTTGTAATCAGGCGAATCGCTCATGGGTCTTTGGTCATTGGTCATTGGTCATTGGTCATTTGTTTTTTGCAAATGACCAATGACCAATGACAAATGACATTTCTCTTCATTCTCGCCGTGAAATCCGTTCCCAAATCCTTGGCTGCACCTTCTGGATCAGCCCAACCGCCCTCTGCAAAAGCTGCCGATCGGTCGCTTCGATGCGGCCAACCTGCTCGGCATCGCCGATCTCGGCCAGATTCACGCGAACGTTGTAAAGTCGCCGCCCGCACTGTCGCCATCGCCAACTCCGCGCAAACCGCCAAATCCGAAAGCAGATGAGGATTGACGATATCCACCAGTTTGTCCGCGGACTCGAGAATGGCCGCGGCCGTGCCCGCGATGCTCTGCGGAACGCGCACGCACAGCATGACGGCCGACGCCACCGCCTCGGCGCGTTTCGGCGAATCGGCCGGCATCTTTCTCGCCGCCGTCAATGCTTCGTATGCGGATTGGTCCTCGACCATCAGCTCCACCATCATCATCCGAGCGCGATGGAATTCCGCCAGTGCGGCCTTCAGCGCCTGCTCGTGCGCCTCCAACCCTTTCCTCCCCACGCTGTAATTCAGAGCCATTTCCCCCACGGCGGCCGCCAGCGCTCCCGTCAGGGCCGCCGCGGCGCCTCCGCCCGGCGTCGGCTGTTTCGCCGCCGCCGCGTCCAGAAATTCCCGGATGCTCCTGGTTTGATCGTGCATAGCTTGCGGCAAAAGTTTCCCCTTCGTGCGCTCGACTGAGCCTGTCGAAGTCCTCCGTGCCTTCCCCTTCACCTCGCCTCATCGTCCTGTTCGATCTCGTTGAGATATGTCAGCGCCCGTTCCAGTTCGCCCTTGAGATGGCGAACACGCAGCAAACTCTTCGCCCGCGTCAGCAGCTCGAATTTATTCACCGGCTTACTCACAAAATCATCCGTCCCGCACTCCGTCGCCTGTTCGATATCCCCCAGCTCGTTCAGCGCAGTGACCATCAGAACCTGAATATCCTTTGTCTTTGGATCGCTCTTAATTTGTCGGCAGACCTGAAACCCGCTCATCCTCGGCATCATGATGTCCAGCAGAATCAAATCCGGCTTATGCTCGGCCACCTTCGCCAGCGCTTCCACCCCATCGGCGGCCGTGACGATTTTCACGGGCAGACTTTCCAGAAACGCCTGCAAGAGTTCCACATTCTGCGGATTATCATCCACGATGAGGACCGTGGACTGCGGCAAAAACGTCTCGGAGTTGATGTCGGGCGCCGGGGCCGAATTCTGTTCCGTCATGGGAAGAACTCCGTCAGGCAGCGGCAATTACGACACCTGCGGCAAGCAATCGACTATACGAAAACGGAGGGGTTAAGTAAAGGTTTTGTATTGCCCGCCAACACGGGCCAGCCAGGCTTTCGTTTTCCGACCGGACTTGAAACGTCCTTTAACGGGCAGGCTTCACGGCGTATACCTTGGCGCTGGCGGCGTATTCATTCAGGTCGTATTGCTCGATCACTGCGGACAGACCTTCATGCACAGTGCGAGGCTGGTTCGTACCGCCGCAGCAAGTTGGCCCGCTGCAAGATGCTTCCCCGACGGGCAAAGAAACTTTCTCTTTCATTGGCGGCGAACAACAGCCGGACTGCCCCTCAATCTTGCCATAGGCGCTGAGGTCGCGGCCGCCGTCGACAATATGGACATGGGCAAACCCGGCGGCGAGGAGCCCGTTGCGGTAGTCGTCGATGGCCATGGCGCCGGCGACGCATCCGACATAGGCCGTTAAGTCTTGCGCCAGCTCCGCGGGCAGCGGCTTCTTCAGGACAATGTCGCTCACCGCCGCCCGGCCGCCGGGCTTGAGCACGCGGAACATTTCTCGAAAAACGCTCGCCTTGTCGGATGCCAGGTTAATCACGCAATTGCTGATGATGCAGTCGACGGATGCGTCCGCCAGAGGCATCGCGTCGATGCGGGCCAAATGAAATTCAACGTTCGTGTAGCGGCCTTCGGCGGCGCTTTTTTCGCCCGCGCGATCATGTCCGGCGTCATGTCGATGCCGATGGCCTTTCCATTCGCCCCGACCTTTTTGGCGGCAAGAAAAACATCCAGCCCTCCGCCCGATCCCAAGTCCACAACCGTCTCGCCGTCGCGCAGTGTGGCAAACGCGGTCGGATTGCCGCAGGACAATCCCATATTCGCATCCGCTGGGATCGACGAAAGTTCCACCGGCGAATATCCAAACGCCTCGGCAACCGCTCTCACGCCGGCATCATCGCTTGATAGCGCGCTCCGCGCTACCCGTCCGTACTTCTCCTGTACGATCCGCTCAATTTCGTCGCTCATACATTTACCTCTTGAAGAGTTTGTTGTTCAGTTGGTGCGGAACGTCGAGAGTTTGGCCGACTCGCCATCCATAACGGCACGGCGATGATGGAACCCAGGAACGGTGCGGTGACATAGACCCAAAGGCTCGCCAGATGACCGCTCACGATCGCCGGCGCCAACGAGCGAGCGGGATTCATCGATGCTCCACAGATTGGGCCGGCAAAGAGGGCTTCCAATCCGATCACACCGCCGATGGCGATGCCGGCCATTGTTCCCACTTCCTTCGGGCCGGTGGAAACGCAGAGAATCACAAACATCAAAATTCCCGTGAGTACGGCCTCCAAAGCGAAGGACTGCCAGGGGGAACCCAACGGCTCCGTCGCGCCCAGGCTGACGCGATTACCGAACATGCACAAGAGCGATGTGCTGGCGAGCGTCGAACCGACTATTTGGCTCAGAATGTACGGCGCCAAATAACGCGGACTGAGCCGGCGGGCCACAACGAATCCCACCGTGACGGCTGGATTCAAATGCGCGCCGGAGACATCGCCGACGGCGTAAATCATAGCCATGACAATCAGGCCGAATGTCAGCGCGATACCAACGTGCGTAACGCCGCCGCCGGTCACATCATTGATTACAATCGCGCCGGTGCCGGCAAAGACAAGGGCAAATGTACCGATGGCTTCGGCGAAGTAGCGTTTCATGCCGCGCCCCTGTCCTTATCGGCCTGCGCCCCTTTCAGCCCGCCCGGCAGCGTCTGAACGAACGCCCGAATTTCATCCCGCACCCGGCGATAGTATCCGACGGCTTCGGCTTCGCTTCGGGCGACCTTGGCCAACCGAGGCGGATCATCAAACCCCACGTGGACCACCTTCGTCTTTCCGCGGAACATGGGACAAGCTTCCCGGGCGTCATCGCAGACCGTGACAACGTAATCGAATGGCACGTCTTTCAGCTCATCGACGTGTTTGGAGCGCTGCCCGCCGATATCAACGCCGGCTTCCTTCATCACCTGGATCGTGAATTTGTTCGCACCGTGGGGCTCGACGCCAGCGGAATAGGGTTCGATGCTGTCGCCCTTCAATTGTCGCGCCCACCCCTCGGCCATTTGGCTTCGACAGGAATTTCCCGTGCACAGAAAGAGAACCTTGAGCTTTTGCATACTGGATCAATCCATTCGCTTATGCGAATGTAATGGCGCAAAAAAATTTTAGACGCAGCATTTGTCGTTCGCACCGCACACCTTTTTTAGACGCCTGGAATCCCTCGCCAATTCAGGCACATCTCCGAAACAGCAGGACAGGCATTCCAACAACTTTCGATGGAAATCGTTGTGAGCCGGGGCCAGCTCGTAGTACATCCACAAGCCGTCCTTGCGCCCCGTCACGAGTTTGGCCCTTCGGAGATAGGCCAGATGCCTTGAGATCGTCGGCTGCGGAGCGCCGATCACGCGCACCAAGTCGCAGACGCAAAGCTCACCCCCTTTGAGCAGATTGAGAATGCGAAGCCGCGTTCGATCCGAGAATGCCCGGAACATAACATTGACGCGGTTGATCGGGGCGGCCAATTGCATTCGCTTAGGCGAATATACTATTCTTGAATAACCGCGTCAAGTTCTCTGGGCCGCCCGGCCCGTTCAATCGTTCGGCCGCAAATAGAATCGTCCCCTCCCGCGCGCCACCTGCTCGTATGCTTCCGACGCCCCTGCAAGCGGCCGCGATTGCCCCGGGTCCACTCTGAATTTCCCGGATTCAAACCCGCTCCGCATCTCCGCCAAAATCTTGGCACTGGCGACGACATCCAACCGACGAGTATCCACCCCGCGAACGCGCAGCTCTTTGCGGTACAGACTGCGCAGGTTCAGCGTCGATTTGCCGTCGGCCGGCGCGACGATGACGGTAATACGACCCTCCATCGCCGCGGCCTCGACGCTCTCGGCGAACATGACGCCGCTGGTGTCGAAAACAACGTCCGCGCCCCTGCCGTCGGTCACAGCCCGAACCGCGTCGATCAGATTTCCCGATCCGGTGTTGATGACCTCATCTGCGCCGTTCTCGCGAGCGCCGCCGAAATCCTCATCCGAGCGCACGGCCCCGATGACCTTCGCTCCGCGCGCCTTGGCGACCTGGACCGCCGCCGAACCGACGCCGCCCGTCGCTCCGATCACAAGCACCCAGTCCCCTTCGGAGACGCCGGCCGCGATAATCATGGTCGACCACGCCGTCACGAAGACGACGCCAGCCGATCCCGCCGCATCCATGGAAAGCGTCTTTGGCTTGGGCGTCAGGGCCGCCAGCGGCAACACAATGTACTGAGCATGCGACCCGTCTCTCGTAAATCCGATGTCCCCACCCGTGCCCCATACCTCCCACCCGACAACATCTTTCGGCCCACTGACAACCGTCCCAGCGAAATCCCTCCCGGGAATCCGCGGCAACGTCGTGGCGTGCATGACACCCTGGACATTCTTCACATCGCTGGGATTGATCCCCGCCGCTTTCACTTCGACCAGCGCCTCGCCGTCGCCGGGCCGAGGCGTAGGAATTTCCTCGACTTTAAGGAGCTTCGGATCACCGAACTGACGAACGACGACGGCTCGCATGAGAATTCCCGGTCGCTGGTGGCGTATGCGTCCGCTACTGTTCCGGCGTGTCAATCAATTGTTGCAACCGCGCCCCCAGCTCCGGCCCCAAGCGGCTCGTCGAGCCGGCATCGATCAGGCCAATCTCAAGCATATCCAGCAAATGAACCTGATCCTTGCGTCCAAACGATGTCAATTTCATCCGCACCAGAGCTTCCAATTTCACCACGCGAAACCCGCCCGGTTTTTCGGACTCCGCCACGTCTGGCGCGGCCGTCGCATGTTCCGGGCGCACTTTTTCACCCGCCATCACCACATGAATCGCGTCCCGCGCCTTCGCGTCAGGACCGTCGAGAAACACTTCCAATCCAGCCGTCCGCCGATGCACAAATCCCGCGCCTTCCAACGCCGCGGCGGCCTTCTCCAAATCCGAACGCCTCAACAAAACATTTACATCCTGCGTATTCCGCACCGCCGCCGCATCCACCGTGGCCACCCACGCGGCCACGGCATTTCCTCCCGCGACGGCGTACAGAATCCCCGCGGTTTCCAATGCCGCCGAAGCCCGCAATAGTCGATCGCGTACGCGCTCCACGCCGAGCACCATCCTGTCCAAAAGAGTCATGCGCGGCAAAATCGGAAGCATGATTAAGAGTCTATCATGCCTTTCCCGACCCCGGCAACCGCAGCGGCGGCACGGCCGCCTCAATCGCCGCGCGGTGCGGCTCCAGCCACGGCGGCAGCTTCAGCTTCGTCCCAAGGTCCTCCGTCGGCTCGTCAACCGTGAAGCCGGGATTGTCCGTCGCGATTTCAAACAGCACCCCGCCCGGCTCCCGATAATAAATCGAATGAAAATAAACCCGGTCCATCACCGGCGACACGTTCAACCTCAAACCCGCGATCTTCTCCCGCCACGCCTCCTGCTGCCGATCATCCGGCGTTCGAAACGCCACGTGGTGCACCACCCCAGCCCCCAGTTCACCGCGCCGCGCATCCGGCACGCACACCAAATCGACCCTCGATCCAATTCCCTCCCCGGCGCCGGCGCGATATCGAAATCGATCCCGCTCGCTGGCCACCGCTTCAAATCCCATCACGTCCGTCAAAAGCCTGGCCGTGTTCTCATAACCCTCCTCCAAAATCGTGATGCTGTGAAATCCATGAATGGCATACTCCGTCGGGATCGGACCGCCCGACCACGGCTGCCCCATCGGCTCGGCAACCCCGACGATCTCCAAACCCAGCCCATCCGGATCGGCAAAGCCAAGAACCTTTTCACCGAACCGATCGACATCCGCCTGCGCTTCGATGGATTTCTCCTTCAATCGCCCCGCCCAGTAATCCATCGCCCGCGCCGGCGCGGCAAAGGCGGTGGCGCCGACCTGCGGCGGCCCGATCCGCCCGCGCGACGCCCCGGGCCATGCAAAAAATGTCAGAATGGTCCCCGGCCTTCCCATGGCGTCGCCGTAATACAGATGGTAACTGCCCGGATCGTCGAAGTTCACCGTCAGCTTCACCAGCCGCAATCCCAGCACGCCGCAGTAAAAATCGATGTTCGCCTGCGCATCGGCCGTGATCGCGGTGACGTGGTGAATCCCAGCGATGGATTTGTCATTGGCCGTCATGATTTTCCTCGGTCAAGTTCCCGCCGAGCGGCGATGGCGCGCTCAAGCAACGTTCGGCTCGCATCGAGTTCATCATTATTGATGGTATGCGGCATCCCCGCATAACTCCGAAGTTGCACCTCCGCCCCCATCCGCTGCAGCACCGCCCGCGTCTCCTTGACGCGCTCCAGCGGCACATGCGGATCGGGATCGCTCGTCCCGAGAAACACTCCCGTCCCCGCCAGCGACCCCGCATAATTCCTCGGCGTCCCCGCCGGCCCAATCAGCCCGCCCGTCAATCCGATGACGGCCCCGTACCGGCGCGGATGTCTGGCCGCGAACTCCAGCGTCAGACACGCTCCCTGCGAAAATCCCAGAAGCCCGATCCGCTCGCTGGCAATTCCCTTGGCGATCAGCCCGTTCACCAGCGATTCGATTCGCGCAAGAGCCGAATCGAGAAACGGCTGATTCGATTCCAGCGCCGCCAGAAACGAATTCGGATACCAACTATTGCCCGCCGCCTGCGGCGCGATGGCCGCAACCGTCGCCAGCCCAAGCGCCCGATACAAGGACAACATGTCCTCAGCCGATCCTCCGCGTCCATGCACCAGCAGCAGCACCAAATCCGCCGCCTCAACAGTCGGCCCATCCGTGATGGCCCGCTGCCCGCCATGCGGATCAGATGAATCGCCATGTTTCTGTTGAGAGGCCATCTTTGCGACTCGCCGTTGCGATTCGCCGATTCTATCCAGCGGCGCCCAAATGCGAATAGCTATGGGACCTGCGCCGCTCATTTGCGGCTTTCCAGCACCTTCCGGCAAGAATTATTGTTGGCTTTTTTTCGAACTGCCCTGTCGCAAAATCGGACCCCCCGCGATGTTCATAAGATGGGACTTCCAGCGGAGAAAATGCCGTCGCTTCCGCATATCGGATTGGAACCGTCGCAATTCGGCTTTCCAGGGACAAATTAAAACAAACGCAGAATCCCGTATCGCGATTTTCGCCCGGAAAATCCGAGCGAAAAGCCACTTGGCCCCGTTGTGGCCCATGTTAGAATCCGCTTTAGAAGTTTCGAATCAGGAGAAGTAAAATGACGGCTCTAATGGCACGGGAACTCACCAGCGAATTGGCTCTTGGCAGGTCCGGGTCGCGGCACAGAATTTCGACCCGGACGCCGGCTGCGCATGTCCTCAGTTCGCCGACCCGCCTGGCACACAAATCCCTGGAGCCCGTCGTCGAGGGCGCCAAGAATTTTGTCGCACGTCAGGTTCTGCGAATCCCGCACAATTGGCTCGATTTCGACAGCTTGGATTCATAATCCTATCCCCCCGTCGGCCCTCAAAAGTCGAAGAAAACCTGAAGGATAATGCCCCAATCCAGGTCGCTGCGCGCCCCTGGAGCCACGCAAACAGCCGCCAATGCCGCCAGCGTGACGATAAATCTTCCGACGGCCATTGGCCGCGGAAGATATCAACGCGCCTGCCAGCGCACAAGATTTCGTCTTCAATCCCCACCTATTGTTTTTCCCATCGCCAGCGCGGCTTTTCCCCTTTGAGAAAGCAGATGATAATCAAGCCAATGGAAAGCACCCAGACGTAGGCGATACCAAGCAGCACAAGGTGCTCTTTTGCGAGGAGCGACAAACCACCGACAGCCAAAACCAGATACGTCAAAAAAACCACCCACCCCTGCCACCTGCACGGAAGCCCCCATCCCCATCCATACCGTTTGGCGGGGAACCATACTTTCTTTTCATCCGATTGCATCGCTATGGCCCAATTGCCTACGCCGATTCTCAATAGCATTGACGGAACCGCAATTATAACCGGAGCCGTCCTTTGGAAGGGCCTCACCAACGCTCTCCCGGAAGCCCACGAAGCAAGCCGACGGGACGGCATTGAGTTGAGAGATACGAGAATTCTGGGACCGATCAAATGCCGCCCCAGAGATACGAATCCACCGGCGCGATTTTTGCTTTCTTTTGATGGAGATGCCCGCTGTTCTGGCTCGTGCGGAGGATGTGCTTACCATTGAGTCGCTTTTGGCCTGTGCCGAGGCGCCCGGGCGTTTTCCGGATGCGCACGGGACGAATCGGCGATGGTTCTCTCGCCCCAACGCGGTCAACAATGGGTGGCGTGCATTGAGGCTCGAAGCGGAATTTGGAGCCGGCAACGTAGGCCGCGTCAAGTTCGAACGCGAGCCACTGGCGGTCGGTGTGCTCGCAAATCCAGCCGGTCACGTTGCTGCCGGCGAAGATATCCAAGACTACGTCGCCAGGGTCAGTTAGGAGGGAGACGAAAAACAACGGCAAATCTGGTGGAAATCGGGCCGGATGGACTGGGATACCCTGCTCGCGACACCGACGTTGGTAATAGTCGTTCGAGCTAGTGTGCGAGATGACCAGAAGGTTTGAAGGGATTGCCCCGCCTCTGTCACGAGCAAAGTTCTCTGAAATGTCGTGGCCGCTAGGCCGCTTCTTCGCTGTGTACCCATTTCGTAGCAGCGAAATCATCGCTTCGCTGTAGTCAACGCTCGTGCGGTCGTTGCTGGCCTTGGGGAAGGGAGTTTTTGAGAGCCACCAGACGGTGTTGACTGCGTCCTTCATGCGAATCTTTCTGACCGTCACCCATTCGGCCGGCGAGGGTAGTTTGCTGGGGCTGTGCCAGAAGAAATCCTGAGCTAGGTGGAAACGGCCAGGCCGCGTAAGTTCGACGAGCAGACTGGTAGTGGTATGTTGACCGCACCGGAAGCCCCGGCATCCAGCTGCCGCCGATGTCGATGACGAAACTGCCGGTATGCTTTAGAACGCGGCGAACTTGGTCGGCGAAACGCGCGAACCAGGTCACGTATTCGGAGGCCGACTCGTTACCATACTGCTTCTTTCGAACGAGCGCGAAGGGTGGCGAGGTCACCACTAGATCGACCGAATCGGACGGCAAAGCCCGAAGGTACTCAAGACTGTCGCCGGCGAACATTGCGCCGAGCGACGATGTGTATGCTGGCTGTCCGGGCAGTCGCGAAGTGATCTTTTTAAGGTTGTGGTGCATGGAGTCTTTATTCGGTAAGCTGAACTCGTTTGATCGTCATTGCGGTGCCAGCTTGCTCGTTCAGCAATATTGTCAATTTGGCTGGGTTATCAGCGATGGCTCTGAGGTGTTCGCCAGATAGCATGATGACGTGAAGGGCTGTATTCTCCATTACCTTTTTCGCGAATGCGCGAACCGCGCCGCCGACCTCGCCGGTGGAAATCAGCATCACCACATTTGAGCGGATCGTCGTAGCGATGCCGACCTCCCTCGCCAAGTCTTCGGTCGCTACACGAACACAGTTCTTGCATTGAATTTGCCAACGGCTGAACATCAGCCGGGTTCCTTCGACGACCATGTCTACCTCCGCGCCCCCGGTCGCCTTCCCGCGAAGCCGCCATTGAACGAAAGAAAGGTCCAGACGGCGAAAAAAATAGAACGCTAGGGCCTCCAACGCAATTCCCTTTCGGTGCTTGTCGGCGCGGTCGAGGTCTTGGATTATTTCGGTCAGGGACATGCGGGCCAAGCGCTTGTAGCCGTGTCCCATAGTGGTTGCGATTTGTTCAAGAATTGGCCCAAGGAACTCGCTGCGCAGCTTCTTGGTTGCGAAGACCTTATGGGCCTTGGCTCCGCGTCCGGTGGTGGTCTTTTCCCACGTGATCAGACCGACCTCTTCCAGCCGGTGTAGCACGGATTGCGGCAGTCCGCCTTCCGGGAATTCTGATGCGTAAAGTGAGATCGCCATGTCCCGGACTTCGCTGCTTGTGGCGGTGTCCGCACCCATCAAGGCGAATGCTCTGGCGAAGTCGTATTGGGGCTTGGTTAATTCGCTCCACTGCTCGATGTCGGTGGAGGTGACCCCGATTAGTTGCCGGATGCGATCTTCGTTGGGCGTCCAAAGCGCATCACCTCCTGTCGCCCCGGTGGCATTGAGCGCGCCAGCGTATTCGAGCCACTGCCGCAGGATGTTTAGGTGCTTGCCGTTTGTGGGAACATGCAGCCCTTCCTCACGCAATCGCTTGGCGATATTCTCCTTCTTTAGGGGAATGTTCGCTCGCATCAAATCTTGAATCGAAGAGATCACGCGCACACCAGCCAGACGTGCCAAGCACTGCCGCCCCATCAGATCGCGTAGCTTCTGATCGTCGTTTCGATGTTCGTAGAGGTCCTGACCAAACTCTGTGAAGTGTATCGAAGACTTATTCTCGCGTTCGATGATGCCGTAGGCAATCATTGCCAGAATCGTGTTGTCACCGAGAGTCTTTCGTGGGTCCGCGTTCTTTCCCTTGCCGGCGAAGAATCGCTTGTCGATGGCGCGCTGTAGCTCTCGGCGGTTGGGCTGATGTTCGTGGATCAATTCCAACAGGTTCGCAAAGCTGTCGATCACTGCTGGCGAAAACTCAGAGCCGAATATGACGTCGCTTTTGGCCATTTGGAATTGTTCGCAGTGTACAACCGCGCTGGCAGCGGACCAAATTCTGTGATCTTCCCATAGCCGACTAAGCGGGTCGCGGAATGATTGTTTGGGCGCCAGGCGGACAGCAGTTACGCCCGCGTGTATGTTGCTCTCATGGCCAATTCTTCTTTCCCGTTTGGATCAATATTGAACATCAAGATTTCAAATCCATTTGTGGCAGTAGCCGCCAAACTAATGCACCAACCCCAGTCCGGTCCCGGCGGCGTAGCGAATCCTGACCGATGGAGGCCGTGAGCGCCTTCCGCTCAGTCGGCCTTGGCCTTCTGTGGCCTTCTCCGCGATCTCCGCGTCTCCGCGGTGCAAATCTTTCGCCCTGGCTATTTCGTCAACGCCGTCTCCAGCGCGAACGCCGTCAGGCGATGGCGGGCGATCTCCTGGCCGTCCACGTGCACAACGGGAATGTCCGTCTTGTATTGCTCCAGCAGAGCTGGATCATCGAGGATGTTCTTCTTCTCCAAACGGAATCGCCGGCGCGTCGCCACCTGACGCACGACCGCTTCGGCCTCCTGACAGAGATGGCAATCCGGCTTGCCGTAGATCGTCACCACCCGCATGAGTGCTTCCCTTTATGATTCGAATATCTTGCTCAAGAACGCGTAGCTTTTCTCCGCGGCCGACTGAGGGTCTTCCGTGTGCGTGTACAACTCGACCGTCAAATACCGGTCATAATTGATCGCTTGCAGGGCCGACTTCACCGCTTGCCAGTCGATCGAGCCTTCGCCGGGGATGAGATGATAATGCTTCCGGCCGGGGATGTCCTCGATGTGCAGATTCCAGATGCGGTCTCCCAGCAGACCAATGGCCGCGGGAATCGATTCGCCGATGACCTGGCAATGTCCAATGTCCAGGTTCGCCCCCAGCCGCGGATGATCGAGACGGTTGATCCAGTCGCGAAGCTCGGTCACGTATTCGATGAACAAACCCGGCTCGCATTCGATACCGACATCGATCTCGAATCGGTCGGCCAGATCGAGCACCTCTTGCAGCGATTCTTCGAATTGCCGCTGGGCGGACGCCGGCGACATGCTGCCGAGCATTCGCCCGCTGGTGATGCTGATGTTCCGCGCCCCCACCGCCTTGGCGAACTGCATCGCCCGGCCGATCAGTTCGATTCGATCGTTGCGATGCTGCGGATTTGGGGAAATCAGGCTGGGCTCGAAATACGGCTCCGGCGGCGCATCTTTCCAATATCCGAAACTGCAATTGACGTTCACATTGCTGACCGTCAATCCCAGCCGCCGCAGATCGTCCACCACTGCATCGGTTTGCGCGGGCGAGATCGAAGCGGGATACGCATGCGGCACATCGGCCAGAATCTCCACGGCTTCGAATCGGGCCACGCGAATTCCGCGCAGAGCCTGCTGAAGCGAGAACCGCGTATAGGCATTGGTGGAGAACGCGAGCCGCACGCGAAAATATTCCCGCCGCCGAGGCTCAAACGCAAGCGACGGCCGACCGAGAGCGATTTTTCAGCTCGCCGATGGTAAAGCTGTTACGCATGAGCACATCGTACAATCGCGTTGCCGGCCAGAGCGTCGAACGTTTGGCGGCCCTGAGCGACGGAATCTTCGGCGTCGCCATGACGCTGCTGCTTCTGGAGCTTCACGTGCCCGAGCGCAAATCCGTCGCCAGCGAACACGATCTGTGGCGAGCGCTGCTGGCGATGTCGCCCCAATTGCTGGTCTACCTGATGAGCTTCATCACGCTCGGCATATTCTGGGTGGGCCAGCAGACCCAGCTCAATCATCTCGCCCGCTGCGAGCGGCATCTGACCTGGCTGCACCTGGCGTTCCTGTTCGGCGTGACCCTGCTGCCGTTTTCGACCAGGCTGCTCGCCGAATTCATCGTCTTTCGCGTGGCGCTGCTGGCGTATTGGCTGAACATCCTTCTGCTGGGCGCGATGCTGTACTTCACCTGGGGCCGCGCCACCCGGGCGCATTTGGTGAAGGAGGAAATATCACACGAAGTGCAGGCCGCGATTTGCCGGCGAATCCAGATCGCCCAGGCGCTTTACGCATTTGTGGCGCTGCTGTGCGTTATCAGCACCTACGTCAGCATCGGATTCATCGTGTTGGTGCAGCTCAATTACGCGGTGGCGCCACGGCTCTGGGGCCGAAAATGAGTTGGCCGGTGGCCGGGAAGTGATCCCGCGGGTATCGTCGGCAACATGAAATCGCATACCGAATATCTGACGTTCAATCTGCCGACACGGATGGGGTTCCGGCGGATTACCGAAGAGGTGGCGCGAATCGTGGAGGCTTGCGGAGTCAAAGAGGGCCTCGTGCTGGTCAATGCGATGCACATCACGGCCAGCGTTTTCATCAACGATGACGAATCGGGCTTGCACGAGGATTATAAAAAATGGCTGGAAAAGCTGGCGCCGTTCGATGCGTCGGCCAAGACGTATCAGCACAATCGGACCGGCGAAGACAATGCCGACGCGCACATGAAGCGGCAAATCATGGGGCGGGAAGTGGTGGTGGCCATCACCAAGGGGAAATTGGATTTTGGGCCGTGGGAGCAGATTTTTTATGGGGAATTCGATGGAAGAAGGGCCAAACGTGTGCTGGTGAAGGTGATCGGCGAATGACCGGCGGTATCGCTTGACGGTTCAGGGAGTTTCGTATCCAATTCCGGCCCTATGGCCAAGGCTCGTGCCATCGTCAAACGCCGCAAAGCGGTGCGGAATATTCGGAAAATCACCAAGACGATGCAGATGATCGCCACGGCGAAATTCCAGAAATCGCTGAAGCGGGCGGTCGGAACCAAAGCGTATTCCAACAAAATTCGCGAGCTGGTCGCGGAGGTGGCCCGGAGCATCGGCGATGTTTCGCATCCGCTGCTGCGGCGTCCCGGGGGAACCGACGTCAGCGGCACCGTCGCTCTGTTGGTCATCACCAGCAATCGCGGGCTGGCCGGTGCGTATAACGGCAGCGTCCTGCGAACGGCCGCCCAATTCATCGCCGAGCAGGAGCGGCAAAATAAGAAGGTCGAGCTTTTCGTCGTGGGCAAGAAGGGCGCGAGTTATTTCAATTTTCATCGCCGCCCGATTACGCAGCGGTACGATGTGGGAGACACGCCAAAGTTCGCGGATGTGGAGAAGATCGCCGACGGGTTCATCGAGAAATTCACCAGCGGGCAATACGACGCGGTGTACGTGGCCTACATGAATTTCGTCAGCGCCGGGGTGCAGAAGCCGGACGTGCTTTCGCTGCTGCCGCTGGCCGGAGTGGAAGCGCCCAAGGCGAAGGTCGGCGGCTCGGGGGATTTCGCGGAGACGGCGATTTACGATTTCATTCCCGATGCCCAGACGCTTTTGGACGAGCTGTTGCCGCAGACGGTCAAGACCGCGGTATTTCAGGCGTTCCTGGACGCGACGACCAGCGAGCACGTGGCCCGGATGGTGGCGATGAAGAGCGCCACGGACAATGCCGACAAGATGGTAAAGTCGCTGACGATGCGATACAACCGGGCGCGGCAAAGCCAGATCACCACCGAACTGTCAGAGATCATGGGCGGCGTCGAGGCGATGGAGGGGTAGGTTTTGCCGCGTCGTTGCTCTGTCCCCCGCCGGGTCCAGGTCTCAATTATTTTGATCGATTGCAGGCTCCAATCAGATTGCATTGGCAGCGGCCATTCCGATTCATCTTATTGCCGACATTTGGTTAATGCTTGGCACTACCGCACTGGCCATCTCCGCGGGAGTTGCGTATTTTCCTCCTTTGATGGCGGCAATCGCTTTTTCGTAAGCCGTGACGTTCGATTCCGCGGCCAACGTCCTTTCGTGAATCAGGCCCGGGTTTTCGGGGAATCGGCGGGTGATTCGCCAGAGGCCGTCAGAACCTCGACGCATCAGCGGCACCCACCTTGCCATACCACGAAGGGCGGCTCTGTTGGCGAATGCCAGATTCGGATAGTCGGCGCCCACGATCCACTCGTCATCGGTATAGTCCCTCATCCATTTTTTGTTGCCGGGCACGTTGTAATCCCCGGCAAAAGCATCGGCGGCTGTGGCGCAAAGCGCGTTTCCACCGCGACCAGAAAACGTCTTCCGGCAAGGTATTGGTTAACCAATGCATGCCGATACGAGCCATCGGCATCGCCCGGTATCTCAATAGAATCGGCCAAACCAGCCGCGTCGAGGTTTTCAAGGGCCGCGGCGAAGGAGTTCATCGCGCCGGCGGGGGAATTGCGATTGGTCGGCGCGGGACCGCGCAGCCCGGCGTGCAGCGGCGCGGAATGCGGGACATCTCCAGGAACTTCAAAATTGCCCGCGCCAGAAATGGAAAACCCAAATCCGATTGCCGCTGGCCGCGCATACAACCTCGCTTCACCTAGGGCATCGCGCACACGCGGAAGCGTCCTGATTCTCCCGGCCACGACGGCCGCCGTTATCTGTTCGATGGCGGCGTTGTCGTGTTCCGTTTCTTCGGCCGCCTCGGCGGAGGTCATCGGCGCCTCCGGCGTGAGATCTTCCTTCCAGATTCCGGCGACTTGCCGCAGCCAGATCGGGTGAGTGGGATCGCCTCCGGAAACGAGGGCGGCGCGGTCGCCGTTCACCTGCGGCTGGTACCCCTCCGGGAAGTCCCCGCCCGAAGACAGCCCGAACATGGGAACGATGACGCTAACGTTTTCCTCGTCCACGTGAGTTCGTATTGCCTCTTCAAGGTTGTTGACATCCACGATCCGCTCGGCGTTAGCGCGAGCCAATTTTCCCTCCGGGTCGTTTTCGGCAAAGAAAAAGTTGGTCATGGCGGCCACGTCATTTTCCGTCCTGGACTGTATGAAGCCGCAAACCGCCCCCTGCACGGTCGAAGGGTCGAATTTCGTCGCCATGAACCGCTTCATTTGAGCTTCAGCCTCATTCTGCTCTTGCCGCCGCATTTTTTCCGCTTGCTGCATTTCCCGCTGCCGCTGCTGGTATCTCGCCCGCTGCCGCTGGCGCCGCCACCCTCAGGATTTATCGCGTTGATGACGTCGCCTGTCGCGGCATATTTTCCGCTCTCGATGCCCGCGATGATCGGGTCGTATCGGGCCGCCCGCTCCAATGCGCTGGCTCTGGCGGCAGCTACCTCCGCCGGCGGCTGGGGCCGTGGAGAATCGCCCGGTATGCCCATCCTCCAGATCCCATCAGTCCCCCGCTGCATATTCGGCGCGCCCATCCGCTCCACCGGCGACATCTTTCCCGTGACATCATGCGGCTCGAGGGTAGAAGACCTCCAATCATCAGCCGTGTATCTGTGCAACAGCGGAGGAATCCGCATGTTCATAACGTCAAAACTTCTAATAGCTTCTTCCTGCCCAAACCGATTCGAAATGGCGAGGAACAGTTGGGAATCCGCTATCCATTCAGCGGCATTCATGAGGGCGTTGGTCTGGGGCCAATTGAAGGTATCGGCAGCGGTCGCGAGGTCCCGGTCTTTCAGCGCATCCTGGTAGGCATTCATGGCGCCCGCCGGTGAGTTGCGCCCGGTCATAATCGGTTGTGTGCTGGCAGGCTGAGTTGTGGGTTTGGCGGCAGCTCCCGATCGCACTACTGCCCAGGTAAAGCAGCGTCAGAACTGCCGCAAAATGGTATTTTGATGTGATACGCATCGGATTCCTCTCGGTATCATTAGATCGCCGGTTGATGATCCACAATTACCAAAGCGTTGCGGGATTCTGGCCCGGAGCATTCGGCGAAATGGCTGTAATGACATCGCCAGGCGATGCATATTTGCCGGCCTTGATGTCATCAGCCGCACGCTCCATTCGCGCCGTTTTCGCCGTCAGCGCCACCGTCAGCGCACGAATCTGTCGGGCATTTTTCGGAAATCTTGGCCCTACTCGCCAGAGGCCGTCGCGACCGCAATGCATGATTACACGATTTCTGAATGCATAATTGCCGTTGCTGCCGTAAAGGGAATTGAGAAACGCGAGATCGGGATATTCCGGTGTGATAAGCCAATCACCATCGGTGTACGGTTCCAGCACCCACCGCGGCACTGAGCCGCACCAATAACAAACCGGCTGCGCCATCCGCGCCAAACCGGGCCTCGGCGGCCAATAGCAGCCGATACCCGGCGATCAGGTCCCGTGCTGCCGCCTGATGGCAGGAACCATCTTTGTCTTGCGGCATGTAAAGAGAATCCGCCACGGTCGCGGCGTCGGAAGTCTCTATCGCCCGGATCAAGATATTCATTGCACCGGCCGGTGAAGTGCGGGTCGTCGGTGCAATTCCCACAGCAGTTGGATTTCGCGGCATTGCCGGGAGCGGTTCCTCCGAAACCCGCATGTCACCCATTACAAACATCGGATCGGGCGTCGCGTTGAGCATCGCCTCGCCCAAAGCATCTCGGACCTCCGGGACTGACCTGTACTTGCCGGCAATCATGTTGGCGATGATCCGCTGGACGGTGGCATTGTCCTGCTCTGTAAGCTGCGCGGCTTCGCCGGGAGTCATGGGTGGTTGAGGCGTGATGTCCTGCTTCCACAGTCCATCCACCTTGCGGAACCAGATCGACTTCTGGTCCGGGCCGGCCCTGGATCCAATTCCGCGGTCGCCTTGCTCGCTCAAGGTCATGCCTTTTGGCAGGTCCGGCATAAGTCCGAAGTCAACCGCAAGATCGTCGTGGCCGCTGTTGGGCAGATGATCGACCAGCGCCTGATCTAATGCTCCCGCCGTCAATATCCGTTCGGCATATGCACGGGCAAACCGGTCATTCGTGGGCGCATTAACGTAGTAGAACTTTACCATGCCGGCCGCATCTCTTTTTATGACGGACTGCATGTAGTCGTCCACGGCTCCGTCCAGCGTCGATACATCGAATTGCGTGGCGAGAAACTGCTGGTTGGCCTCTTCCTGCTGTTGTTCCATTTGCTTCCGCATCGCCCATTCTTGTCGCTGCGGTGAACCCGGCGGAAACAGCGCGTTCATCACGTCATCTATCGTGGCATATTTGCCCGTCTGGATGCCAGCAATCACCGGATCGTATTCCGCTGTCGTTTCCATCGCTTTGGCTTTCATCGCCGCCACCAGAGCAGGCGGCAGCGGATGAGTCGATGAAATCGAACCCATTCTCCAAATGCCGTCTGGGCCTCTTTGCATCGTCGGCACGGGAGTCGCACCCGCCCACGAGCTTCCGCCCAGTGCGAGATTCGGCAGATGGACGGGGCTGATCCAATCATCCGGCAAATACTTCACCGATAGCGTTATCACCGGAATCCGGGCATCGGCGAGAGCTTTTTTGGCCTCGGTCTTGCCGAAACGCTTCTCTAACGCGTGGTCAAGCTTCGCGTTGGCAATTTGCCTGGCAGCCAGCATGTAAGCGCCGCCTTCCGGCAGATTGTAACAATCGGCCGCAGTGGACAAGTCGCGATTTTCGATCGCCCGATCGAAAACAGCCATTGCCCCCGCCGGCGTGTCGCGATCCGCGATGATCGGTCGTGTGCTCGCCGACTGAGTTGGCCGATCGGCCAGCACGCTTGTGTCGATTGTGCAAAATACTAAGACCGCCAGAAACGCCCCGCCACCGGTCATTCTTCTCTGAGACATCTGACCCTCCTTCATATCGACCGGATCGTCGGCAAATAGACATGCATCGAATTCCGATTCGGGGACAGGAGCATTTTATAGCACAACGCGTTCGGAAGATAGTAAGCGATAGAGATCTACCGGGTGGCCAAGGCGCTCGTCGCCGACAAATATAGAATTAGAATGCTTTCGATGAGTAGAGCCGCGTCACATTCCTCTCGCCGCCGGAACGACGGCAAAAGACAGGTCACGCATTTTCTTTGTTGGCATCCGCCGCGGCAGCGGCTGCGCCGGCGGTCGATTGATCAGGCTCGGGAAGGCGGAAGCGGGCGCGGTAGGACGTGGGCGTCATTCCAACGAGGCTTCGGAAAACCTGCGACAGTTGCTTGGCCTCGGAAAATCCGGATCGGCGGGCGACGATGGGCATCGGCAGATCGGTGCTGCACAAAAGCTGCTTGGCGAGGTCGACGCGTACGCGGCGGATTTCTTCCAGCGGGCTGCGGCCGAGCACACGGCGGAATTTTCGCTCCAGGGAACGTCGCTGCACCGGCAACGCCAGCAGCAATTCACGCACGCCAATCCATTCACCGGCGTGGACGAGAATGAATCTCAGGGCGTTGGCGACATCCGGATCGCGAACGGAAACATTGTCGGTCGATCCGCGGAATTACGCTGGAGACGTGAACCTGCCGGTGCCGCTCGACGGGTTTCCGCTGGTTCAACAGGGTGGCCAGGAGATCGGCGGCATCGAACCCGACGCGTTCGGCGGGGAGTGCGACGCTGCTGAGCGACGGCGTGGCCAGACCGCAAATCACCGGGTCGTTTCCGCAACCCAACACGGCGACGCTGCTGGGCACGCGGATGGAAGCGGCGCGGCAGGCGTCGATGATGCAGCGGCCCAGCGAATCGGTCATCGCGAAGATGCCGACCGGTTTGGGCAGCGAATCGAGCCATTGTTCGAGGCTCTGAAAGCCATCGGCATCGAATGTCGGAGGCGCCTCATAAGATTCGATCTTGTTAAATCCGTCTACGGCGAGCCGTTCGCAAAAGCCGGCGTAGCGGGATTCGGAATCGGCGCGTGCCGGAAAGCCGACATAGGCGAAGTTGCGCATTCGTCGTTCGAGGAAATGGCTGGCGGCGATGCCGCCGATCATTTTGTCATCGCAGGCGACCGATAGAAGATCGGGGTCGTTCAAAGCGGCGGAAACGCTGACGCAGGGGACGGCCAAGGACTTAAAAAGATGGGCCTGGCGACTGGATTCGATCAGGGCGATGACGCCGCCGCGTTCCTCTTGCAGCCACTGCGAGGTTCCATCGTGCACGGTTCCATGTCCGTCCAATTGGGCATGACTGAGGATCCAATTGGTTGTCGCCGAGAATCGGATGACCCCCTGAATGACGCCGCGCCCAAATTCCAAATCAGTCGGAACGCCCAGCAGGATATGAAGCGATTTCCTCATGAGGGTTCGTCCCTTGTTGGCGAGTCAAGAAAATCTACACAAATTATGGCTCAGGGGCAAATATAAAGTCGCAAATTGCGACGAGGATGGCGTTTTTGTGGTTATGGGGAATACAAGTATAGGATATGTGCGCCCTATGCAGCTTATCCAAATCTCCCATTCTTCGACAATGGCGTCAAATGTCTGGTCGAAGCAATCAAGTCTAACCCAATCCGAGGGTGGAGGTTATGGATAAGGGGCGGATTTGGGCTGGTCGCTGGGGATTTGGAGTGCGCCGATTAATTCGTGGAAGTCCTCGATGCCGGTGCGTTGCAGGTAATCGAGCATTTCCTGCAGGATTCGGTTCGGCGCCGCCGGATCGATGAACAGTGCCGTGCCGACGGCGATGGCACTGGCGCCGGCCAGGATGAATTCCAGGGCATCGGACCAGAATTGAATGCCGCCCATGCCGATGATCGGGACGCTGGCGGATTTGGCGACCGAACGATAAACCCGGCTGACCAAATGCAGGGCGATCGGTTTGATCGCCGGGCCGGATAGGCCGCCGGTCACGTTCGCCAGGCGCGGCCGCTTTTTGTGAATGTCGACGGCCATGGCGCTGAAGGTGTTAATCATGGAAATGACGTCCGCCCCACCCTCGACGGTGGCCCGGGCGGTCTGCGTGATGTCTTCCACATTCGGCGAAAGCTTCACGATCAGCGGCTTTTTGGGCAGCACCTTCTTCACCTCGGCGGTGAGTTCCTTGAGCCGGCCCGGATGCGTGCCGAAGGTCAGGCCGTCCTTGACGTTGGGGCAGGAGACGTTCAACTCGACGGCCGCCACGCAATCCAGGTCGTTCATGGCGCCACACGTTTCGGCGTAATCGTCAAAACTGTGGCCGGCGACGTTCACGATGACCGGACAGGGCATCTTTTGAATGAGCGGAACTTTTTCCGCCAGGAACCGATCGAGGCCGACGTTGGCGAGGCCGATGGCGTTGAGCATGCCGGCGCGGGTTTCGACGATTCGCGTGGGTTCGTTGCCGGGGCGTTCTTCGCGCGTGATGGATTTGGTGACGAATGCGCCGAACTGGGAAAGGTCCATGTAAGGGGCGTATTCGAAGGCGTAGCCGCAAGTGCCGGAGCAGGTCATCACCGGGTTGGCCAAGGGAAGTCCGGCGAGGTCCAGAGCAAGAGTGGGCACGAGAATCGTTTTATGGAAAAGAGGGGAAAAGGCAAGCACGGAATGTTGCGTGTGCACGGCGCCGGCGTTTGGTTGCGGGCGACCGCCGCGCCGTGATACTCTTGCGGGAACATCGGTGCGAGGAGATGAATGACCGAATCGGGGTTGTCAGTGGAGCGTGAGAAAGCGCATTGGCTGCCGCGCTTTTCCCGCCGCCGCCGGGGACGCCGATCACCGATCCTGCTGAAGTTCGACACGTCTACCGCCACTATCGCCCGCGCATCCTTTTCTGGACCACGGTCGGATATGGGACGTTCTATTTCGTTCGCAAGAATCTCCCGATCGCCATGCCGCTCATGCAGAAGCAACTGGGGCTTTCAAAGTCGAGTCTGGGTCTGATCCTGACCTTGCACGGCTTGGTCTATGGCGTCTCGAAATTCCTAGGCGGCATCGCGGCCGACAGGGCCAACGCACGCATCTTCATGTCCCTGGCGCTGTTGGCATCGGCGATCGTGAACGTCTGCTTCGGCTTGAGTTCGTCGCTGTTTTTCCTGGGAACCTTCTGGATGATCAACGGCCTGTTCCAGGGCATGGGATATCCACCTTGCGCTCGGCTGCTGACCCACTGGTTTTCACCAAAGGAACTGGCCACGAAAATGTCGCTCTGGAACGCCTCGCATACGCTCGGCGGCGCCACGATCGTCGTGCTCTGCGGCTATCTCGTGCACCATTACGGCAGTTGGCGGGTCTGCTTCTTCATCCCCTCGGCCATCGCCGCGGGGATGG
The DNA here is from genome assembly GCA_963771925.1 of uncultured Phycisphaerales bacterium. Taxonomy (GTDB): domain Bacteria; phylum Planctomycetota; class Phycisphaerae; order Tepidisphaerales; family Tepidisphaeraceae; genus PALSA-1353. The sequence continues at coordinate 812,711 of CAVYVE010000001.1, read as the reverse complement.
CGGGGTTGCTGCTGCTCAATCTGCGCGACACGCCCGAATCGGTGGGCCTGCCCGAAATCGAGGGAACGCACATGCCCGGCGGCGACAGCGCCGACGAATCGGCGGCGGAATTCCGGCGGTTCCTCCGCCGGCAGGTCTTTTCCAACAAGTACATCTGGCTGGTCTCGGCGGCCAACTTTTTCGTTTACACAATTCGCTTCGCCGTTTTCGATTGGGGACCGACCGTCCTGAAGGAAGCCAAGGGAATCCGGCTCGTGAATGCGGGCTGGATGGTGGCGGGATTCGAGGTGGCGGGACTGGCGGGAATGCTGGTCACCGGATATCTGACCGACCGGCTGTTCCGCGGACGCGGGGCGCCGCTGAGTCTTGTGTGCATGTTGCTTTGCGGATTGTCGGCCTATTTGTTCTGGTTGGCCCCGGCCCGGATGGTGTGGCTGAACACAGCCCTGCTCATGTCCGCGGGATTTTTCGTTTACGGACCGCAGGCCCTGGTAGCGGTGATCGTGGCCAACCTGGCGACCAAACGCGCCGCGGCCACCGCAGTGGGACTGACCAGCATCTTCGGTTACGCCAGCACGACTCTCTCGGGCTGGGGCATGGGAATGATGGTTCAACATTACGGCTGGGCGCCGGCCTTCAGATGTCTGCTCGGGATCGCGCTGATTGGGGCGTTGCTGTTCGCCGCCGCGTTGCCGGCCAAAGCCAATGGATATGGCGAGCAGCCGGCTTGAAGGGATCGAATCGCAAACTCAGTCGTTGGTGTAGACTTTATGATGTGGCCGGCCGCGGAGGATTTCGGTGCGACCCCAATTTGTTACCTGCCTGAAAGTTTCGCTGTGGATGAACGCTTCGAAATCTTTCATGTTTTGCCACTGGCTGAGAATCAGGAATGAGCCGGGGGATGCAACGTCTTCGAATAAATGCGATTCGACGTGGCCAGAGACGTTTTGCAGATGGGTGATGACTTTGAGAAACCCCTGCTTGAAATCGTCCTCCTTGCCGGGGATGACATCGTAGTGCATGCCGATGGTCGTCATGGAGACAAGCCTAATCGCACGGCCCTGTTGGAGGCAAATGGGCGGGTTGTCGTCGGTGCGGCGAGCAGATTCTTGGTGGATTGCCCGCACGGAAGATATCGCTCGAACCAACGATTCGATTCACGCGTGATCATTTGGGCCGCTCTGAGCCACAGGTCCAGATGGGACGCGTCATCGACGAGTATGAGCATGCTGTGGTTCGGATCGGCCTGGTGCAGGCGGATGCTGTGGGCCGGGCGCAGAAAATTGTCGGCCTTTCCGTGAATCAGGAGGATGGGAGTCGTGCAATGCGCGATGCAGGCGAGGGGACTGTCGCGATCGACGTTAAATCCGCCGAGGTGGCCGACGCGCGTGGCGATGTTCTGGAGATCGCGGTTGGAGAACATCCAACTGGAATTGCCGAGGAGGATTGGGCCGGCGTCGACCGCGGCTTCGCGCAGTGAGCTGAACGGTTCCAGCGCCACGACCGCCCGAACCCGCGGATCGATCGCGGCCCAGCAGATGGCCGTCGAGGCGCCGTAAGAAATTCCCAGCACGCCCACGTTGCCGACGACCAGCCCCCGCCGCTGCAAATCGTCGAGGACCTGCACGAGATCTCGGGATTCGCGGAACCCGTAGGTGATCCGGTCGCCGGTTGATCGGCCATGGCCGCGGGAATCGACCAGGACGACGCGGTAACCCTCATCAGCCAGGATGAAGGAGTAAAATTCGTACGGATAGTATTCCTTGCTATCGCCCAGGCCGTGCAGGAGAAATAGCGTTCCCTTTGCCGCAGGCGTAACCGACCGGGTCGATGGACGAGTCCGCGGGTCCAAGACCAATCGGACCTTCGATCCGTCGGGCGCATCCGAATTAACGAAGACCGTGGCCGGACCTGAAACGGGATTGACGATCCAGACGGACAAGGAAGCCGGCGGCGGACCAACGCTAATGCGGAGTTGGTGCCATACGTGGTGCTCTTCGAGCAGGTGTGCGGATGCATCCTGGCCGCGCATCGGCGAGTCCAGGTTTGGGGCCCGCACAAGGTCGTTGGCGACGATGCCATTGCACCCGGCCAGCGCCAGAAGTGGCAAGAGCACGATGCCGCGACGCCAGACTCTGCCGAGGAACGGTTTCCGAAATATGGCCAAGTCGCGATAGTAGCGGTTGTCGACGGAAGATCGCAAGCGGTTGCAGCAAATCGCCATTTCCGTGTGCGGACCTGAAGCATTTGCAAATGGAAGTGGCGTCGTCGGTGTTTACTTCCGCTGGGATTTCGCCTTCTTCTTCCTCCGCAACTCCGCATCGATGAACGCATCCAGTTCCCCGCGGTCCAGAACGCTCTCGACGTTCGTCGTCTCCACGTTGGTGCGGTGATCCTTCACGCGGCGGTCGTCCAGAACATAGCTGCGAATCTGGTTGCCCCAGGCGATCGAGCCTTTGTCGCCGTACAGGGCTTTCAACTCCTCATCGCGCTTGGCCTGCTCGATCTGCTCGAGCCGGCCTTTCAGCAGCGCCAGGGCCAGCCGCTTGTTCTGCTGCTGGCTGCGTTCGACGGAACAGGTGACCTGAATGCCCGTCGGCTTGTGCGTGATGCGGACGGCCGAGGCGACTTTGTTCACGTTCTGTCCGCCGGGGCCGCTGGCGCGGACGAAGGCGACGATGTCCAGGTCCGCTTCGGGAATTTCGATGTCGGAGTCGTCTTCCTCGAAATCCGGAACCACATCGACCGATGCGAAGCTGGTCTGCCGCTTGTTCTGCGCGTTGAACGGGCTGGGGCGCACGAGCCGATGAACGCCCGCCTCGGCCCGCATGTAGCCGTAGGCGTATTCGCCTTTCACCAGCAGGGTGACATTTTTGATCCCCGCCTGCTCGCCCCAGGTTCGATCGACCTCCGAAACATCCCAGCCGCGGCGCTCGAAAAAGTAGAGATACATCCGCAGGAGCATCTCCGCCCAATCCTGGGCTTCGGTGCCGCCGGCGCCGGCGTGAATCTGCACGAAACAATTTTTCGCATCGTTCTTGCCGTCCAGGAGCGATTGAAGCTCGACTTTCTCGGCCCGCTTTTCCAGATCGGCCAACATGCGGTCGGCCTCGTCCATGGACTCGGCATCGCCGGCTTCCTCGGCCAATTCGTACAGCGCCTTCACATCGTCGATGCCGCGCAGCATCGCCTCGATCGGCTCGATCGCGGCCTTGAGGGTCTTGACCTCGGCGACAACTGCCCTTGGCGGCATCCTGGTTGTTCCAGAATCCGTCCTCGCCCATTTTGTTTTCCAGTTCTTTTCTCGCGGGCAAGTTTAGTAGGCAAGTCAAAGAGAGTCCCGGATGGCGATCATCCGGGATGAGAGGTTTTCGATCGATTGCGAGAGGTTTTCGTGGATCATGACCAGACTTTAGCATGCCAAAACGATTTTTGCCACAGACGAAAATCAGATGCACGCAGATGGCCCCACAATCATTCAATCCTCGACCGTTTCCTCCAGCACCGGAATGCTCACCCCGCGCGGCGTCGGCGGGGCCTGCTGCATGGCGATGATCGGAACCTCCGGCAATACGCGGACCATCGCGATCTCGTCGCAGCCGTCGCGCTTGGGGCAGCGGACGCAGTCGCTCCAGACCTTCAGCGGCAAACTGTCCTTGCCCACCACCTCGAAGCCGAGCTTCTCGAAAAATGCCTGTTCGTAGGTGAGGGTCATCAGCCGGCGGATTTGCAGTCGGCGGGCCTCGTCGGCCGACCATTCCACGAGTCGCCGGCCGATTCCCCGGCCCCGAAATTCCTCGTCCACGGCCAGCGACCGAACCTCGGCCAGATCGGCCCAGATGATCGACAGGGCCGTGCATCCGACCAGTCGCCCCATCGCCGATCCGACGCCGGTCATCTCGCCGTCGATTTCGTACACAGCGAAATCGCGCAGCGATTCATAAACCTGCGCAATGCTCTTGAAGAGCATCCTCCCCAGCTCGGCGTGGCTGTTGATGATCTCCTGAATTCGCGGAACGTCGTGAATGGTGGCGGGTCGGATCATGGCTTATGTCTTGAAAGGATGGCCTGGGCGATGTCGAACAACGGAGCTTTGATTTTAGGCGGCATAAAGCCTCACCCTGCACCGCAGCGCATCGGCCACGAAATACGGATTCCTGGCGGCAGTAATGTCCACCAGGTCAACCTTTCGGCCAAATAAGTTCTCCAATTCCTTCAGAAGGCCGAAAAACTGATCCACCTTGTCCCTGGCGGGCGCATTCTCGAAGAGAACAAGAAGATCGACATCGCTGCTTGCCGAATTGAAATCCCCCCGCGCGAGGGAACCAAAAGCTTCCATGCACTTAACGCCGTACTTGCGGCACAGCGCGATAACTTGCGACAGATTGTTCTCCAGAAGCGGCGGCATTCCCCGATTATACCAAACCCTCCAACGTCTAGGCTTCTTCGACTTGCGGGGCTACCGCATCCGGCGCCGGCGTCTCAACATACGTCCTGCGGTGCTCCTCCGGGGCGGGGCTGATGTCGATGTCGGCCTGATCTTCGCCCTGGACGACCAGGATCTTTTTCTGGCGAATCAGTTCCAGCAGGGCCAGGAACAGCCCGATCATTTCGCTGCGGCTCTTGCGGCCGATGACCAGGCCCCGCAGCGTCAGTCTGCCCTCGCGCATCAGGCGGTCCTCGATGTCCGCGGCGTGAAGATCGATCGGCGTGTCATCGTAATACAATCTCATGAATGTCTCGGCCCACGCGTGCCGACCTCTTTCATCAACCGGCCGAAGGCGGAGAGAGATCCCAGATCTGCACCTCGTCCAGATCGATCGGCGGCGGCTCATCCGCCTGCCCCGGCGGGCAAGCCGGAACGCGCGGAAACCGCCGCTCTTGTTCCCGCTGCCGCTGTTCCAGATAGCGCGGCCGAGTCCTTGATCCGTTTATATTCCAGAAGTTGCTGAACCAGTTCGTAGCGCGGATCGGCCAATTCCGCCGCGGCGGAATCCTGCCCGGCCACCGGCGGCGGCTTGGGCAGCAACATCGCGCTCTTGATTTCCATCAGCGTCGCGGCCATCACCAGGAAATCCCCCGCGACGTTGATGTCCAGCCCCTGTTCCTTCCGCAGACCCTTTAGCATCTCGACGTAAGACATGTAGCTGTCGAGGATGCGGGTGATCGGGATATCGTAAATATCCAGCTCGTCCCGCTTGATGAGATAGAGCAGCAAATCCAGCGGGCCGTTATAAACATCCAGTTCAACGCGATATTCCACGCTTCGTCCTTGATTGGCGATTGATTGATTTTAGTGTCGGGCGGCCGATAATCCAGTGTTGGTCATTGGTCATTTGCAGGCCATCGCGGGAACTGCTTCATCCCCCAAACGACAAATGACCAATGACCAATGACAAATGACCAATGACAATCCCCTCCAATTTGCGCGGCAAGTCATCGAAGCCGAGGCCGCTGCCGTTGCCGCGATGACCGAAGCGATCGACGAATCGTTCGAGCGGGCGGTGCGGCTGGTGCTCGGCTTGCCGCGGATCGGTGCTGACCAGCGGCGTCGGCAAAGCAGGCCATGTGGCCCGCAAGCTCTCGGCCACCCTTGGCCAGCACCGGCACGCCGAGCCATTTCCTCTCCGCCGCCGACGCCGTCCACGGCGACCTGGGTTCCATCCGCAAGGGGGACATCGTGCTGATCCTCTCGGCCAGCGGAGAGAGCGATGAAATCCTCCGCCTTCTCAGCCTGGTGAAAAAACTCGGACATCCGGTCATCGCGATGACGGCATCCGCTTCGAGCAGCCTGGCCCGATCGGCCGACGTCGTGCTGGCCATGGGCAAAATCGAAGAGGCCTGTCCCCTGGGTCTGGCGCCCAGTGCATCGACCACGGCGATGATGGCGCTGGGGGATGCGCTGGCGCTGACGGTGATGAAGCTGCGGAATTTCAGCGCGGAGGATTTCGCGCTGTTCCATCCCGCCGGCCAGATCGGGCGAAAACTGATCCGGGTCAAGGAGGCCATGACGTTCCGGCGAGGCGAGAACCTTCCCGTGGCCTCGGATCAGATTGACCGTCGGCCAGGTCCTGCACGAGGTCAGCAACATCAAACGCCGCAGCGGAGCCGTCATCCTGATCGACGGCAAGGGGAAGCTGTCGGGAATTTTTTCGGATGGCGACCTTCGCCGGCTGATTACCGACAACGATGGATCGGCGCTGAGTCGGCCGATCCGGCAGGTCATGACTCCGCTCGCCCAAGCGCGTCAAGGAATCGGCGCTGGCGAGCGAGGCCATGGCGATCCTGCGGCAATACCGCATCGACGAGTTGCCGGTGGTCGATGAGCACGACCGCCCGGTCGGGCTGATCGACGTTCAGGACCTGGTGGTTTTGCGCATGCTCGATGTCGATGGCTCAAGTTAGCGGCCCCGGCGACTCGACTGGGCTCGCCGAAGTCAGCACCGCTGATAGTCTCCGATGCGGAAATTAATCATCAGTTTGATCTCGCTGATCGTTTTAATAGGCGCGTTCGTTGTCTATTTCCACATGCAGCCGAAATTCAGCGGGCTGATGGGCGACAAAAGATTGCTGGATAAATTCGCTGCGACCGGCGGCGGCAGCAATACATTCATCAAGGCCGGCACGGGGGCGTGGGTCAAACAATTCGATCGGAATGGACTGCTCTACTGCCAGTTCAAATCCGACTACTACGATCCCCAGCCGGATGGGGCCGTAAATGTCACGCATCCGGTCATCCAATTTTTCCTCAGCGGTTCACAGGTGCTGCAGATCGAAGGGGTGGACGGGGTCATCCACTTTCCGCCCGGGACGGAGAAGGACGTGATGTCCAACGGTCCGGCCGAACCGCCGCGCTACGGCAATCTGCGTCACGTGACCGTGAAGCTCTTCGACTCGCCCGCCGAGCAGGCGCAGACGCGCCCGACATGACGATGACGATGGCCAACGCGCAGTTCGACAACGACACCTATCGCCTTTTCACGCAGGAATACATTGATGCCGGCGGCAAGGTCGTTCATGCCGATGAGATTCCCGTGACCGTTCGGGCCAGGGATTATTCCTTCGACGGTTCGGGCCTAGTGATGTATTGGAACGACGTGGACAAGCAATTGAAATCGCTGGAGATCGCGCATGGAACGGACCTGACGGTTTACAACGCGAGCGAATTCTCCGCCCAGCCGAACGCGCCGGCGCCCGCTCCGGCGGCGTCCGCTTCGCCGGCGCCCGCCGCGGATGTCGTGCCCGCGACGACCCCCGCCCTCGCGGCAAATGACGATGCGACCCGGCATCGTTATCTGGCGACATTTTTCGACCGGGTGCGCATCACTCAGGGAGGCCAGGAACTCGTCCGTGCCGACCGAATGGATGTGGACTTCATCAGCCGCAGCGCGGGTATCGCCGAGGGCAATTCCGTGCCGCCCGCTCCCGCCGCCGAAAATCCCCGGCCTTCATCGACGGCCCCGGCCGCTGCATCCACCGCGCCTTCGCCCCAGCCCATGCACATTCATTGGTCGGGGAAAATGCGAATGGTTCCCGTTGATGAGGCCACCGCCCCACCGCTGGCGGATGGGAAAGCCATCATCCATTTCAGCGGCGCTCCGGTTTGCCTGCATCAGGCCGCCGCGGATGGCCGGCAATGGGTCGATGCTCAATGCGACGATCTCAGATACCGCACGGCTGATTCCAGCGCCCACCTGGCCGGCAACGTGATGCTGACCCAGACGAAAGCGGATGGGCTGGTATCGACCGTCACGGGCCAAAGCATGGATTTTTCGAAGTTCACGCAGGTCGCGGCATTCGACGGCCCGGGGCGGGCCACGCTTCCCGATCCCAGCGATCCCAAAAGCGTTCTGGACGCCCGCTGGCAGCGAAGTTGCCGCGTCCATCTTTACGACATCGACAACGGCCAGATGCAGATTGAGCGGGCAGACCTCGCGGGAAATGTCGACGATCGATCATCCGCGATTTCGCCTGACGGCCATGGACACTGTGGATTTGCGGTTTGACAAGCTAAGCGGCGAGGAGGCGCACAAATCTTCGTCGCCGCCGTTGCGGGAGATCACCGCTATTGGAGACGCCGATTGCGTGATCCACGACGCCGATCAGCGCGACCGGCAAATTTCCGGGCAGCAACTGCAATTGTTCCGAGACCCCGGCCCGGATGGGACGCTGTATGCCAAAACGATTATCTGCGACGGTTCGGTCCACGCCCGGCAGAACGATCAGACCCTCGCTGCCGAGCATCTTCAGATCGGCTTGTTGCCCGCACCGGTCGGGGGCAAGTCTCAGTCCGAGGAGGCCGCGACATTGGACAAGCTCATCGCCACCACGAACGTCCGGGTGACGGGGAAAGATTCATCATCGGCCTCGGCGGATGAGCTGTACGTGCAAATGGTGGACGATCACGCCCACGTGACGCTGCTCGGTTCTCCATCCCGGGATGCGGTGGTGAAGGACAAGACCTCGACGATGACGGGGCCGGTGATCCATCTTTCCCCGCACGATCAAACCGCGTCGATTGACGGGCCGGGTACGTTCGATGGACTTCAGCAACCGAAGAATCCGTCGCAAAAGCCCCGCCCGCTCAGGCTGATCTGGCAACAAAAAGCGACTCTGGATGGCAAGACGAACGAGGTCCTGGTGATCGGCGGCGTGCGTGCCGTCTCGGATGACCGGGTGGGAGCCGCGATTCGGCCAAGTGCGATCGAATCCTCGCCACGCTGGCGGATGTCCCGCCTGAAACGCAGCGCGCTAAATCGCCGTCCACGCAGCCGGCCCAATCCGACGCCTATGGCATGGACGCCGATTTCCTCAAGAATAAACAGATCAAAATGATTTCACTGCTGGCGGACGACAACGGCTCTTCCGCCACGACCCATCCGGATGCGCAGGTCGAATCGTTTCTCGCCGATGCCGGGGGATATTTGCTGCATCAATATGATCTGCTGAGCCGGCGAATCGACTACGAGGCGGCAACCAAGCGGCTGGTCGTTCCCGGACCTGGAAGAATCTTTGCCAAGGAACAAGCTCCGCCAACCACGCGGCCCGCGGGCGACAACGGCTCGAGCATCGGAGGCCATGGAACGACCGCGATCCAATGGCAAAAGCGGTTTATCTACGACGATGCTGGCCGCTCGGCCCTGATCGACGGCAATGTTACCATCGTGCATTGGAGCGACGGGCCTGGACCGCAAGAGACCCGATTGGAGAATGCGGATATCGTGCAAGTGGAATTCGAAGCGTCCGGCCAGCCCACCGCGCCGGCAAATGGCGCGGATATCGATGAGGCATCGGACCAGCGGCTCAAATCCCTGACCGCCACGGGCGCGATGACCGTTCGCACGGCCGACAAGACGATCTATTGCGGGGAACTCAAGTTGGATTCAGCCCAACAGACTTTGACCTGCCTCGGCGGCCAATTGGGAAAAGTCACCGTTGTCGATGTCAACCAGCTTGACAGCGGCACTTGTGCCGAAGCCGTCTTCAACATGAAGACCGATGAGCTGAAAAAAATGACGGATGTGACCGGCCAGGGAAGATAAAGGCGGTCTTGAATCGTCAATTCGGCTAAGTACAGAGAGCACGGAGGGCACAGAGAAAACCGGCGATACACCTCTGTGTCCGCTGTGTTTTCTTGGACCACAACGCCGAGGGCGCATTAATAGAGTTCCAAAGGGCGAGGCGCGGAAATGATCGCATATTTCGCGGCCAATTCATGGAAGAGCCGAATGGCGTCAAGCTGGGCCGGGCCGATCTCATATTTCAAATAAGCGGACAGGTATTGCATGGCCAAATCCGCGGGCCAGCCGCGCGGGACGGCGTGGCGGGCGACGATGTTCGGCAGATCGGCCAAGCCGCGCTCCCTGGCGCGCTGCAGCGCTCGGGAAGGTCGCCCAAATCCGTCCCGCGGCGCGCGACCCAGACGGCAAAGACGAACGGCATCCGCGTCAGTTCCTTCCAGGCCGCTCCCAGATCGAGCTGATAATCCATCCCGGCCGGCGCGTCTAAAACCACCTTGTCGCCGATCAGAAGCATGGCCGGCGCATCCGCCGCTTCCGCGGGCAAATCCACCAGCCGAGGCGTGATTCCGTATCGCTCCGCGAGCAGGATGCGCGCCAGCGCGACGGAACTGTGGCTCTCCACGTCGCAGGCCAGCGTCGTCATTTTATCGATCGGCGTTCGGCTGAAGATGCGGACGGTCAACGTCGGCCCGTCGCAGCCGATGCCTCCGCTGGGCACGATCCGCGCATCGGAAAGACGCTGATAATCGATCGTCGGCAACAGCGCAACGTCAAATCGGCGTGATTGAAGCCCTTCGAGCAATTGCGCGGGCACGGCCAATTCCAGGTCCACGTCGCCATCGCTATCCAGCCCGTGAATCAACGGCTTGGCGTTGAGATAGCTGACGCTGCCGATCCGCCGGACGCGGGATGGGGGATTGTCATTGGTCATTCGTGATTGGTCATTTGTCATTTGTCATTGGTCATTTGTGAGAAACCAATGAAAAATGACCAATGACGAATGACCAATGCTCAATTCTCGACCTCGACGTGGTCGCGCGTGGGCTCGTCGTTCCGCAGCGCCCATTTGCGCCAGCGCGTCGGGGTCAGGCCGGTGAATTGCTTGAATCGGCTTGTGAAATGGCTCTGGTGGGCGAAACCGCAGAACTTCGCGATCTCCGCCAGCTTCGATTCCCGGGCGAAGAGCATGCTCTTGGCGTAGTAAATCTGGCATTCCAGGAGGAAATGCTTGGGCGTAATGCCCAGCAGCTCGGTAAAGCGGCGATGGAAATGGAACGGGCTGAGATGAACATACTTGGAGATTTCGACGAGAGTCGGTCCGCGGCGGAAATGCTCGTTCATAAACTGGATGGCCGGAAGGAGGCGCGACAATTCGGTGTCGGCGGAAAAATCCGCGCCCGCAGCGAAATCCATTCGCAGTAGCCGGGCAGAAGCGAATAAAAGACCACCGCTGAATCCCCCAGCGCCGGGTAACTCCTGTAGGCGACGGCGCGGAAGTTCCACAACTGGCCGCTCGCATCGGGCAACGCCAGGCGATCGGAAGTCATCGGTTGACCCCCGAGCCGCTGAATCCGATTCCGCGCATCGTGATAAAGCTGGTCGCTGATGCGCTGCTCGAGATCGTCCAGGCCGTCGGCCATGATCGGCTTGAAGTTCGCGCCGATGACGATCTGCCTGGAATTCGCCCGCTGTACCCATGGGGCGGGCTTGTCACACTCGCCCTGCGGACGAGAGGCGCGAGCCTCGGCGGCGACGCGGCCGAACTGGACCGCGGCCTCCGATACCGCCTTCAACTCGCCTTCGGTGAATCGGCCTTGCTCCACCGTTCGATATACGTGCAGGGCGCCGTCAAAGCCGGGGATCGCCGGAGACTTCACCGGCGCAACAACCAGATGATTTAATTTTTCGCCGGCGAGAAAATCCCGATAATATCGGGATTGTTCCATTCCCTGCGGCCAACATTCGTGGCCATGCAACGCACGACCCGCAATGATGGCTCGCCACGTCGCGGCGTCTTCGGTATGAAAATCCCCGGCGTAGGATCGGCTCCACGACTCGCTCAGATGAGACGGCTGAACGATCTGCGCACCGCCCCTCGGCATTGCGCTGACCAACCACGCCTGCGAAAAATGAAGTACACGATTAAGACTCTCGAATAACTGCCTATATGACACGGTTCCTCACGCTAACGAAAACCAATTAATTGAACCACCCCGGCGCCTTTGGGAATGATGCCGGTCGCAACATCTCATCATACGCGTTGATACTAGATAAATTCCGCAGCAAGAATCGTAGTTTTATGACTTTTTTCGACTCCTGTTCAAGCGCTGCCCAGAAAATTGGCAAGATTTCTGAATTATCGGATTCACAAATAGCGCAACGCGAATGGCTTGTGCTGAGTGAGGGAACATCTTATCGCTGAGCACGCTATTTTAGGCGACTGTGGTCGGAACCAGCATTTTATCGTCGCGTTCCGACATCATCGTTATCGCCGCAGAAAGGATCGGGGTGTGGACGACAGGAATCGAACCGAATAAACGGACTTGGTACGCATCGACCAAAGCCAGCCTGTTGAACGCCTCGGGCAAAGTACCGCCTTCGGCACGGGGCTTGATAACATCTTGACCCGAGGAACGTGCCCCAATGTTTGTTCTGCTGACAAACCATCGATTCTGGGACAAGAAAATCCGGATCGGCATTCTCGCGCTGGCGACGTTTATCGCGATGTGCTGATGGAAGACTTTGCCGGGCCGCCCGCCCCTTCGCCGGTCGTTTTTGCGACCTCCATCCTGGCCTGCGGGCTTAATCCGAAGATGTGAAACTGGTGCGAGATCGGCTCGAAGCCGTGCTGCCGGCAAATCTCGTCACGCAACTTCCGCAGCTTGTCGCTGTTGAATTCGATCACCTTGCCGGTGGTGACGCAGATGAGATAGTCGTACGCCTGCCGGCCGACGATGACATCGTAATAGGACTGCTTGTTGTCGAAGAAAACCTGCTTGAGAATTCCCGCGTCCTGCAAATGGGCCAGGGTTCGGTAAACCGTGGCCCGGCTGACGCGATGGCCAAGTTGCCGAAGGTCCGCCGCCAATTGTTCCGCCTCGAAGAGAGCCGTCTTGCGCAGCACGGCGTCGAGAATCATCGCCCGCTCCGGCGTAAACTTGAGCCTCTGGCCCCGCAGATATTGGCGAAAGATCGCGCACACCGGCTCGTACGGCCGCGATCGCGGCTCCGCCGAAATTCGCGGAATATTCGGCAAAATGTGCGGCCCGGAACTCACGCAATCAGTTTACGCCCCCGACCCCCCTTTGGCCACTATTTAGCGGCGGGCGCAGCACCGCGGGTTGACCCCGCTCTTCGCCCACTGCATTTGCCACCCCTCGGCCCCCACGCGACAATGGCCCGATCCGGTGCGGTTTTCACTCGGCAAACCCATTCTCGTGCTGCTATTCGCGGCCGCCGTCAGCGCCGTTGCGATCTGGAAACAGCCGCCTCTCCCACGCGCCAATCTGGTCCTTTGGACATTTGATGAAACCCATGCCAGAACTTTCCGCGATCGCCTGCCGGATGCTCACGGGCGCATGATGCCGTCGCTCGCGGAGCAATTCCAGCGCGAACTTCGGCCCGCGGGTTCGCATCAGCCTGATCGGTGAAATGGGCGAGAACATCCGCCTGGCTTCCGCGTTCATGTCGCAGCCGGGCCCGCAATCGCCCGACTTGTGCGAGATCGAGATTCACTCAATCGGCCAATTCCTGCGCCCGCCGATCGACGACATCGGCTTGCTGCCGCTAAATGATTTTCTGACAGAAATCCGGCTGGGCCAGTCGCATCATGGCCAGCCGATTCGCTCCCTGGTCCAAAATCGATCCGCGCACGGGCCGGCGGATTATTTACGGAATCCCCGCCGACGTGCATCCCGTGACCATCACTTATCGCAAAGATCTCTTCGACCAAGCGGGAATCGATCTCGATCAAGCCGAAAACCTGGGGCCAGTTTCAGGACCTGTGTCTGGCGTTTCAAGCGTATTGGTCGGCCCACGGCCGGCCGCGACCGCCGGGCCATTGCCCTATCCACCGGCGGGCCCGACGAGATCGTCGAGATGCTCCTGCAGCGGCATATCAACCTGATCGATCACGCCCAACGAAGCTGCATTTCACCGACCCGAAAGTTCTCCAGACGACTGATGTTTTACGCGCAATTGGTCGCCGGCCCACGGGCCATCGGCGCGGATGTGTCACCGGGAGTCGGATGGACCGAGGATCTCGACCGCGGCAACGTGTGCGCGGTCTGCACGCCGGACTGGAAGGCGGGCTATCTGCGCGAATTTTCGCCGCGAGCTCGCGGGCAAGGTGCGGATGATGCCGCTGCCGAAATTCGAATCCTGGCGATGCGCCCACGAGCACCTCCGGCGGGACGATGATCGGAATCTGCCGCGATTGTCCGCATCCCCAGCAGGCGTGGGAGCTCCTGGAATTCCTCTATCTCAGCCCCGAGGCCGCCACCGCCCGCCATCGCCGCGGGAGATGACGTGCTCCCCGCGATCCCGGAATATTGGAACGATCCGGTCTATCACCAGCGCGATCCATTTTTCGCCGCTGGCGTGGGCGGCCAACGCATCGGAGATCTGTACATCAGTCTCGCCAGGCAAATTCCCGAGCGATTCGTGACGCCGTATACCTATCGAGGCCGAGCTGGCCCTCGCCGCCGTCCTGCACAGGGCGGAGCAGTACGTCTCCGAGCACGGTGGGACCGATGGATTGAGACAGCCGTGCGCCGCGTGGCTCACCGAGGCACAAGACGACATGCAACGCCGAATCGACTTCGGGAACTTCGAGCCATGAACCGCGACCGCTGGTGGAAACTGCAAGCCCGCGCCGCGCCGTATCTGTTCGTCTCGCCGTTCGCCGTCATCTTCTGCATCTTTCTGCTCTATCCCTTGTCCCGCAGTCTCTTCCTGAGCTTTCACAAAACGGTCGGCCCGCGGCACCTCGTCTTCGTCGGATTGGACAACTACCGCTTCCTCCTTGGCCACGATCTGCTCTTCGGGCTGGCCCTGCTGAACACCGCCGCCTACACCGTCGGCGTTCCTGGCGTTGCAAATCCCCATGTCCCTGGGATTGGCCCTGCTGCTCAACAGCCGCGCGGGTCCGCCTTCGCAATCTCTTCCGCTTCAGCTTCTTTTCGAGCTATCTCGTCGGCCAGGTCTTCGTCGGCGTGATCTTTTTCCAATTGTTCGGCCCCGATGGACTCATCAATCACATCGTCAGCCTTATCGCCGGCCATCGGATCGTGATCCCGTGGCTGAGCAGCCCCAATCTGGCGATGCCGTCGGTGCTGATCGCCAGCCTCTGGCTCGCCACCGGCTACGGCATGGTCTATTTCCTGGCCGCCCTGCAGGCGGTCGATCCGGAACTGTACGAAGCCGCCGAGATGGACGGAGCCGGGAGATGGGCACAATTCCTTCACGTCACGCTCCCCGGCATTCGGCCCATGCTGGGATACGTCATCCTCATCGGAGCCATCGGCGGATTCCAACTCTTCGAACTCCCCTTCGTCCTGCTCCAAGGCGCCGGCCCCGACGCACGCGGAATCACCATCGTCATGTACCTGTTCCTCATGGGATTCAGCAGCGGAGATTTGGGTTACGCCTCGGCCATCGGCTGGCTGCTGGTGGCTATCCTGCTGATGCTGAGCCTCATCCGATTCCGGTTCTTCCGTTTCCGCCCGGAGATCGGCACATGATCCGCCGCATCGCACTTCATCTTCTGCTGATCGTCCTGGCCGCCGTCGCGGTGCTGCCGTTCATCTGGCTCATCTGCGCCGCGTTCAAAACCCCGCAAGACCTCTTCGGCAGCACGCTGCTCCCCTGGCGACATCTCGACCGCCTCACGCTGAACAATTTCCGCGCCTGCGCGACCAGCCGTTCTCGCACTGGCTGGTCAACTCCATCTTCCTCTCCTCCCTGCACACGGTCCTGGTCGTGACCCTCAGCAGCCTCGGCGGATTCGCCCTGGCCAAATACGAATTCCCCGGCAAACGCCCGATCATGGTCATCATGCTCGGCACGATCCTCCTGCCCTCGCAAGTCCTGGTTCCCGGGAAGCTACGAGCTGATGTATCACCTGCATTGGATCGATTCCTACCTGGCCATCATCGTCCCCGGCGCCGTGAGCGTCTTCGGCATCGTCCTGTTCCGCCAGTCCATGCTGAACGTACCAGACGAGCTATTGCAATGCGGCCGCCTCGACGGCTGCAGCGAACTGCGCCTCTGGTGGGACATCGCCCTGCCGTCGGTCCGCCCCATGATCGGCGCGTACACCCTGCTGAGCTTTCCTGGCCGAATGGAACAGCTTCCTCTGGCCGCAGATCATGCTGCAAAACGAAGCCAAGTACACCTTGCCGCTCGGCCTGAACAGCCTCACCGGCCTGCCGGAGTATCAGCACAACTACGGCATCGTGATGGCCGCGACCTTGGTCAGCATCCTCCCGGTCGCCCTGCTGTTCTTCGCCCTGCAGCGCGATTTCATCAGCGGCCTGTCATCCGGAGCGGTCAAGGGATGAACGACTGAACAAAACTTAACAAAACTTAACACTTTCGCGACGCTCCGGATCGGACACTTCGGACGCTTTTTCGGGACTAAATTAGTATTCGCTAATCAATTACATTCTCGCAACCAATTGCCTGCTGACAAGTTATCAATCGTCGCCAATCGGAATGCTGTCCATCGCGCCGAAAAAGCGCCCGATTTGTCGCAATATTGCGTTTTCCGGGTTAGTGGCATCAGGGGTCTTGGCCACGAATGGTCGGCAAAAGCTCCCGACGATCTGCTTGCCGCGGCCGGATGAACGAGAGAGGATGCTGAAGGGAGGAACTGAAGGGGACACGATCGGCTCTGTCTCAATCCCCTTCCTCCTCAGCGCAGAGCAATGCGATGTTGTGAGTGAGCACTCGCAGCAACATCTCCTTCTTAGAATTAACTGAAGGGGACATCACCCTTTACTCGGTGGCGATGATCCGTTACCCTCCGGTCCATGCCGCGGATCGCACGGGTGGCTCCGGGAGGAATCGTCTATCACGTCATCAACCGCGCCAACGGCCGGCTGCGGCTGTTCAAGACCTCCGAGGATTTCGCCGCCTTCCAGCGGGCGATGATCGACGCCCATCGCCACCATCCCCTGCCGCTGCTCGGCTGGTGTCTCATGGGCAACCATTGGCATTTCGTCGCGCATCCCCGACGCGACGGCGATCTGTCGCGGTTCTTCGGCTACCTGGGCCTGCTGCACGCCACCCGCTGGCAGGCGGCCCACGACGCCATCGGCATCGGGCATGTCTATCAGGGACGGTTCAAAAACTTTATGATTCAGCAGGATGAGCACCTGCTGTGGGTGCTCCGTTATGTCGAGCGGAACCCGCTGCGGGCCAAGCTGGTGAAGCGTGCCCAGGACTGGCCGTGGAGCAGCCTGCATTCGCGAAGCCATGGCCCGCCGGAGTTGGCGGCGCTGTTGAGCGACTGGCCCATCGATCGGCCGAGGAATTGGATCGCGGAGGTGAACGCTCCGCAGAGCGCTGCGGAAGAGGAAGCGATCGGCCAAACGATCAAGCGCACCAGTCCGCTGGGCGAGCGGGCGTGGGTGCAGCGAATGGCCGAGCGTCACGATCTGTTCAGCACGCTGCGTCCCCGCGGCCGGCAGAAAGGCTGGCGGAAGCGCAATGAGGGAAAACAGGAGTAAAGGGTGATGTCCCCTTCAGTTAATTCAGCGGTATCCGCTGCTCAATCTACGGCGGCAGCGATCATCAGCAATCTCTCTAACTTCTCTGTCAACATTTACTGGTGGCAGGACGGGAACTTCGGCTTTTCAATTGACTATCGACCCTTCACCTTTGGTGACAAAGAGAATGACAGTGTTGCAGTGAGCAAGTCCGAGGATTGGCAGGTTGCGCCGGGTAACGACGTGAATTTTGAGTAATGAGAGGTAATTGTCGATGCTCATGGGATACATGCGGACAGGCATGGCGGCTCTTGTTGTCATAGGATTGCTTTTGTTATGCCATCTTTATTTGGCAAGCTCTCTTCCGGGTTCTGGGACGGCACGCATTCTTTACAATCTTCCTGCGGGGCCCCCGCAAAAAGGAACCGAATGGCAGACGCTTGATCTGTTCCTGCCGCTGGTATTGTTGTCAATTGCTGTGGGCTACTCTTTTCCGCTGGAACGTCCCTATGGGCAAACACTAAAACACATTGTCCTCGCGAGCGTGCTGTGTGCGATGTTGTTGGTAGGAATCCTTCCTCTTTACGCACGATTGCACTTATCGCCACCTCCATCGCGGCCAACACTGCCGAACAAAACTTGGTTCCATATTGTGACTGGATTCGTTTGTCCAGCATTCTCTCTTACTGCTGTGAGCGTGGGAACATGGATTGCCCGGTTGAAGTTATCAATGCAGCGATGAAATTAACTGAAGGGGACATCACCCTTTACTCGGTGGCGATGATCCGTTACCCTCCGGTCCATGCCGCGGATCGCACGGGTGGCTCCGGGAGGAATCGTCTATCACGTCATCAACCGCGCCAACGGCCGGCTGCGGCTGTTCAAGACCTCCGAGGATTTCGCCGCCTTCCAGCGGGCGATGATCGACGCCCATCGCCACCATCCCCTGCCGCTGCTCGGCTGGTGTCTCATGGGCAACCATTGGCATTTCGTCGCGCATCCCCGACGCGACGGCGATCTGTCGCGGTTCTTCGGCTACCTGGGCCTGCTGCACGCCACCCGCTGGCAGGCGGCCCACGACGCCATCGGCATCGGGCATGTCTATCAGGGACGGTTCAAAAACTTTATGATTCAGCAGGATGAGCACCTGCTGTGGGTGCTCCGTTATGTCGAGCGGAACCCGCTGCGGGCCAAGCTGGTGAAGCGTGCCCAGGACTGGCCGTGGAGCAGCCTGCATGCGCGAAGCCATGGCCCGCCGGAGTTGGCGGCGCTGTTGAGCGACTGGCCCATCGATCGGCCGAGGAATTGGATCGCGGAGGTGAACGCTCCGCAGAGCGCTGCGGAAGAGGAAGCGATCGGCCAAACGATCAAGCGCACCAGTCCGCTGGGCGAGCGGGCGTGGGTGCAGCGAATGGCCGAGCGTCACGATCTGTTCAGCACGCTGCGTCCCCGCGGCCGGCAGAAAGGCTGGCGGAAGCGCAATGAGGGAAAACAGGAGTAAAGGGTGATGTCCCCTTCAGTTAATTCTATCGCATATGGGCCAACAGGCGGAGGAGGCAGCGTTGTATCACCGTTTGAAGGGAGCGGAACTGCAAATGGAGTGAGCCCCGCAGATAATCAAGGGGAAATATGGGGCGGAGCTGTTGGAGGCGCATTGGGAGGCATACTTGGCGGCGTCATTGGCTCAGGTATTGGGCCGGAAGGAACAGGTATAGGTGTTTTGGGCGGCAAAGATTTGGGAATCATAATCGGGGGTGCTATCGGCTGTGCTCTCGGAGCTGAAGCCGGGAAGGGCGCGGATAGCAATAAGCCTCCGGATGATCGCTATCCTGAATCTCCGCCTGGGGCTGAGTACGGCGGATATTTTGGCCCATAGCACGCCCACTGCAGCCATGTCTGACTAAAGGCCGCTAGAATTAAGCTGCTAAGCTTTTAGAATTCGAGGGGATTTAGACGGTATGACCCCAAGCGACTTCAAGGGTAATCCTGGAGGTACGTCCGAGATGGTTCGATGGAGGGCAGAGCTTCTGTCCTTAATTTCCTGGAGGACGGCTGTTGCGTTCATCGTGAGCAGCTTTGTGATTGCCGCGACTGATTTTATTCTTCAAAAATACATAGTGCAGTTCCATATTCGATTATTTGTTGTTGTATGCGTAGCTGTAGCAAGCATGTTTTGTGCCGGGCGCATATGGAGTTCAGAAAGGGACAAAATTCTCAAAAAAGCAAAGTTGGACGATGGAAAGGGCTTGGATGACGGCGATTAATTTGTCAGCGATCGCGACAATAGGCTGCTACGGTCAGCCCGCTTGGCCGCTGTCCGTCAATGATCTGGCGCCATTCTTCGGCACCTGGAAGTTGAATTAACTGAAGGGGACATCACCCTTTACTCGGTGGCGATGATCCGTTACCCTCCGGTCCATGCTGCGGATCGCACGGGTGGCTCCGGGAGGAATCGTCTATCACGTCATCAACCGCGCCAACGGCCGGCTGCGGCTGTTCAAGACCTCCGAGGATTTCGCCGCCTTCCAGCGGGCGATGATCGACGCCCATCGCCACCATCCCCTGCCGCTGCTCGGCTGGTGTCTCATGGGCAACCATTGGCATTTCGTCGCGCATCCCCGACGCGACGGCGATCTGTCGCGGTTCTTCGGCTACCTGGGCCTGCTGCACGCCACCCGCTGGCAGGCGGCCCACGACGCCATCGGCATCGGGCATGTCTATCAGGGACGGTTCAAAAACTTTATGATTCAGCAGGATGAGCACCTGCTGTGGGTGCTGCGATATGTCGAGCGGAACCCGCTGCGGGCCAAGCTGGTGAAGCGTGCCCAGGACTGGCCGTGGAGCAGCCTGCATGTGCGAAGCCATGGCCCGCCGGAGTTGGCGGCGCTGTTGAGCGACTGGCCCATCGATCGGCCGAGGAATTGGATCGCGGAGGTGAACGCTGCGCAGAGCGCTGCGGAAGAGGAAGCGATCGGCCAAACGATCAAGCGCACCAGTCCGCTGGGCGAGCGGGCGTGGGTGCAGCGAATGGCCGAGCGTCACGATCTGTTCAGCACGCTGCGTCCCCGCGGCCGGCAGAAAGGCTGGCGGAAGCGCAATGAGGGAAAACAGGAGTAAAGGGTGATGTCCCCTTCAGTTAATTCAATGAGGGAAAACAGGAGTAAAGGGTGATGTCCCCTTCAGTTAATTCTAATTCTGGTTTCGAAGTGGCGATTCCAGCGTAAGAGCGACCCTTTATTTGCTTAAGTGAACAGCATTCATGGATGTCGCCTTTTTTATCCGAAAGCTACATGACAAATGCAAACCCACTAAACACGCCGCGAACCTTGGATGAGCAACGCCGCGAATTTGCGCAGCGTCGTGGTTTGGCGATGCCGCTGGCGGGAGCGGTTGCCTGGACGATCGTCGGCGTGGCGGGCGCTTTGCTGTCGCCCCTCCTGAAGGTCTGGGTGCTCTTTGGAGCCATCGGTTCCATCCTCTATCTGGGCATGCTCTTCTCCCGCTTTACTGGGGAGAATTTCTTAGACAAGCAGCGGCCCAAAAACGTGTTCGATGGGCTGTTTCTTCGCACGGTCGGCGAGGCGGTGCTGGTTTTCGCCATCGCTATTCCCTTCTTTCGTGCAGACTACACCTCATTGCCTTTGTCGGTTGGCATCCTCAGTGGTTTGATGTGGCTGCCGTTCTCCTGGATCATCGAACATTGGATCGGCACTTTCCACGCCTTGGCGCGCACAGCCCTCGTGACAGCAAGCTGGTATTTGTTCCCAAGTTTCCGCTTTATCGCGGTGCCGGCGGTGATCGTGGCCATTTACGCAGTGACAATCGTTGTTCTTGAAGCACGCTGGCGGCGTATCCATCGTGCCTAACCCGGAGTATTCCGCTGCCCCCGACCCCTTTGACTTTCCTTTGACTTTCCTCGCTGAAAGTGCAATTCATGGCGTGTTCAGTCATTTGCATCTACGAACCGGCATCTTTGATTTCGAGACCCTCCAGCAGATCCTGATACTCGGATAGAATTGGCTTTCCTTCGACGAGGTCCGCCAGGAGCCGGCTGCCGACGGCGGCGGGCGAAAAAACTAAATCCGCCCGGGCCAGTTTAAGGCGTCGAATCGAGCGCGCCGAACTTGCCACGGCCAGAACGCGCACGTTCGGGTTCAAATCCTTGGCCCCAAGGGCGATAAATGCGTTTTCGCCGTCGTCGTCACGCGCGGCAATAACCAGGCGGGCTTGTTCTATACCGGCTTGCCGCAAGACTTCATCATTGGTTGCATCGCCCTCGATGACCAATTGATCCGGCGCGTCCGTCTCTGCTTTGGAGGCTACGATCTGAACGAAGCTCAGGCCGCGCTGTTTGAGTTCCTTGGCCGTGTTGCGCGATCGAGCCTTCGCCGACGAGAATAACGTGATTTTTTGGCGTCATGGACTTTGCCTTCGGATTGAATAGACGAGTCAACTCCTCAGAAATTCTCGGTCCCAGGGCGGAAGCGATTGCGCTGGCAAATACGCCCAGCCCGACGACCAGAAGCGAGATCACAAACCAGCGCGTCTCGGCCGTTACGGGCACGATATCACCGTATCCTACGGTGGAAAGAGTCACGATCGTATAATAGACAGCGGTGCTCAGGTCATGAATCTGCGGACGAAATCCGCTGCCCAATAGAAAGCTGCCGAGGATGCCGTAAGCCAGAACGGCAAAGATACTGCTGAACGAGAATACGAGACTTGCCACAAACGTCCGGCGGGTGAACTGACGCCGGGCGAGGATGAGTAGGCCCAGCATCACCACCTCGGGCGACAAGGCGACGCCCCATCGTCCCCGCGCCGCGTTGACACCCAGCGTGATGACCAGTAGCGACACCGCCAGCGTCCAGGCAAAGCTCAATCTGCGCAATAATCCAATGCCGGCTACCACCAGCATCAGACCCAGAATCGCCTGGGCTGTTCCTCCCAGCACCGAGAGCGATTCGGCCAATCCGTTGAAAGCGCGCACCTTGAGCAGCAGGATTAGAGGTATGCGCAGGCCATCCAGCACGTTCAGCGCGCCCACCAGCGCGATCGCGATGGCCAGCGGCACTTGTGGCCAGAGCGTCAGAAGTCGTTTTCGAATCGGCACGACGGGAATGCCGTGCGATCGGTGCGGCCGGCGATACCAAGCTCTCATGAAAATGTCTTTCTTGTCATGACTGAAGGCATCAATTACCGGCACTGGCCGCGGGCCACGCATCCGCAATGCCCGGCCCAGAACACTTTGCCACCCTCTTTAACGCGTTCTCTTGCGCATTCCATTGAGTTCAACGCATAGAATAGATGTACTTCGGTGACGCAACAAGACGCACGATCGTGCACTGCCGCCAGCTAATTTATCCGGACCGCCAATGGCTGCGGTTCGTCTCTTGCGGGCGCTGTTCGATTCGGACGTTGACCGATCCGGTTATCCTGGCGGTGGTGTGGTTGGGGCTATCGAAGGTTCTTCGTCACCAAGATTTTCAAGAAAAGTCGCTGATGGGGCGAAGAACAGGCTTCCCGTGACGGCCCGGCTGAAATCCAAAAGTCGGTCATAGTTGCCCGGCGGTCGGCCGATGAACATGTTCTGAAGCATCTGCTCCGTTGTCCGCGGAGACCGGCTATAGCCGATGAAGTAGGTTCCGAATTCTCCTTGCGCCCGGTTTACCGAAGGGCATGTTGTCCCTGCAGAATCTTGACCTCTTTTCCGTTCTCGACAATGGTCGTCAGAGCATTGTGGGCTGAAGATGGTTTCACCGCATCGCTCAGCTCAATATCAGAAAGCTTTTTGCGCCCGATGATCCGCTCCTGCTCCTCAGTTGAAAGAGCGTTCCATCGACTCATATCGTGCAGGTACTTCTGAATGATGACGTAGCTTCCGCCCGCAAACTGAGAGTCTTCTCCGGCGACGAGCGCGGCATTGAGAGCGGCCTCGCCACGCGGATTCTCCGTTCCGTCAACGAACCCAAGAAGGTCACGATCGTCGAAATAGCGGAAGCCGTGTGTCTCATCGACGCCGCAGACTGCTCCTCCAATCCGTTCCATGATTTGGGTAACCAATTCGAAACACATGTCCATTCTTTTGGCGCGGATGTGAAACAGCACGTCGGCAGGAGTAGACACGGCATGGCGTTCCCCTGACCGGATTTCGCGAAACGGATGGAGTTCAGCCGGCCGAGGTTTTCCGAAGAGCTTGTCCCATGCATCCGATCCGAATCCCGCGACACACGAGAGCCCTGCTTCTATGCGACGGAAATCGACCGCGCGAAAAATTCCCGGCAGATCAGCACAGAACGAGCGCACGGCTGCGTAGCTCTGGCGGTCCGGCTTAATGCAGACAACCAGAAATATCGCGGCGCTGGTGAGCGGCGCAAGAACGGGCTGAGGAATCGGTGCTGGATCTTCTCCACCGGCTACGCTCATGCGAACATTTTCGACTTAATCTGCGACCCACGCAACGGCTCTACCGGGCATTCAAGGCCTCAAAAGTAAAGGGCGAAGGCCACTGTGCCATAATCACGCCGCGATGGAAAACACGTTCTCGACTTGAGACAACGGTTCGCCGTGTTCCAGACGCTCGGCCAATACGCGCAACGACAGCGCCTGGGCCTTACGGACCGCTTCTTCCGCGATTGCCCGTAGACCAGCACGCCGGCCAGCTCGGGCACCTCGGCAATCCAGCGGCCGTCGGCTTCCAGTTCCGTCTCGACTTTGTACATGCCTACATTCTACCCGCAGAAGCCTTGGATGTTCATCCGTTCAATGCCCTTGGTTGGTCTGAATATTGTTCCAAAGACAACGCGCTCCCCTTCGGGTCGCGGCTAAACGGGAAGCGAAAAATGGGCTACTATCTCTGCGCCTCAGCGCCTCTGCGTGAGATCTTCTTTCGAGATATCAGAACGTCCATCCCACGCCGAGGGTGTATTGGGTCAGCGTTCGCGGGGCCGTCGGGGCGGGATGGGAATCGTAATCGATCTCGGCTTTCAACTCCGAAAACATTCGCTTGGTGATCGCCAGGCGCAGGCCGGTGGTGGACAGGACCAGATAATCGTTCACGTTCTGGACCGACGGGAAATATGCGATCTCGTTGAAGACTTTTAGGCGGGAATCGAACAGGGTTTTGTCCACGTGGTAAGCCAGGCGGACCGAGACGTTCTGATTGGCGGCGGCGACGTTGGTGTATTGCTCGTAGACCCAGGAAAGGCCGCCTTCCAGATTGAAATTGAAATCGGGACGCTCGACGACCTGGTATCCGGCTCCAACGCCGGGGGTCAAACGGAGATTGAGAAACTCGATGCGGTTCTTTTCGATGCGGACGTTGCCGTAGCCGTACCACTGCTTGGTGAAGAAATAGTCGTAGTTGGCGCGGACATACCAATTGTCTTCGGTGGTCGTGTCCACGCCGTTGACTTTTTGTTGTCCGAACAGATAGGCTCCGCCGAAGCCGAGGCGGTCGTTGTCGCCGCGTCGCGTGGCGTCGAGGCTGGCGCCGAACTGGGTGCTGGTGGTGGTGGACTGGGCGTACAATCCGTTGATGACGATGGAGCCGGTCAAAACTGCCGGAGGAGGATTGATTCTGGTGATTCGGGATATGGGGATGGCCGGGGCGTTTAACAGGCCGCCGGGCGCGGTGCTGAATTCGCCGGGGGCACCCTGGGAAATTTGCTGGTTGAGAATCGTGCCGTTGTCCAATTGGATTTTGATCGGCCCGTCGGTGGAAAAGGTTTTCACATCCGACAGAGCGACGGTAATCTTGCCGGCGATCGGGGAAGTGATAATAAGCTGTCCGGCGTCGGCGGAATCGATGGTGCCGGTGATGCGATCGCCGTTTTTGAGTACGATCTGATCGGCCGGTGCCCAAGCCGACATCGCCACGCACAATGCGAATGCCAGGGCGGGTCGGCGCAATTGGAGCCGGTTGAAACGATTTCGCATAATATCAACTCCTCGATAATGGCGAAGGATTGGACGAGTGTAACAAGCTCATGGATAAGATGCACACAATGGAACCGCTGCCGCGATTGGAAACTGGACTGCAACATCACCAGGCCGGGCGCTTTGCCGAGGCGGAGGCGGTGTATCGGCGGATTCTGGCGGCTCAGCCTGACCATTCGGATGCGCTGCACCTGTTAGGGCTGATTGAAAGCCAACGCCGCCGTTTCGACATTGCCATCGAGATGATCCGGCGGGCGATCACGCTGAATCCGAAGGCGGCGGATTATCACGACAACCTGGGCTTGGTTTATCAATCCGCATCGCGGCCGGACGAGGCCATCGCCAGCCATCGGCGAGCGGCGGAGCTGAATCCACAGCATTTGAAGGCGCATTTTCACTTGGGGAACTTGCTGTACATGAAGAACCGCTACGAGGAGGCGATCGCGGAGTATCGGCTGGCGCTGAAGGTCACGCCGGGGTCGGCCGACGCACACGGGAACCTGGGGACGGCGCTGCACCGGGCGGGAAAGCTGGATGAATCGGAGGCCATTCTGCGGCGAGCGGTGGCGCTGAACCCGAGTTCGGCCGATGCCCACAACAACCTGGGCGTGGTGCTGTCGGAAAAGATGCAGTACGACGCGGCGATCGGCGAGTATCTGGAGGCGGTGAGGCGCAAGCCGGATTTTGCACCGGCCCTGTCCAATCTGGGCGCGGCCCTGCGGACGCGCGGCCAACATCACAAGGCGATCGAAGTGCTGCGGAAATCGATACAGATCGCTCCCAACGCTCCGGAAACGCTGAATAACCTGGGCATTGCGCTGAAGGACACGGGGCAACTGGATGAGGCGATCAAGATCTTCGAGCGTTGCCTGGCGCTGGTGCCGACACAGCGTGACGCATTGAACAACCTGGCCAACGTGCACAAGGACAGCGGCAACATCGAGGATGCGGTCGCGTGTTACGCGCGCTCGCTGGCGGTCGCATGCGATTCCCGCATCCACAGTAATATGACGTACACGCTGCAATTTCATCCGGGATACGACGATGAATCGCTGTTCCGCGAACAGCGGCGGTGGAACGAGCTTCACGCGATTCCGTTGGCGTCCGGCATCCGGCCGCATGAGAACGACCGGGATCCGAATCGGCGGCTGAAGGTGGGGTATGTCTCGGCATATTTCTATGCGCAGGCGGAATCGTTCTTCGTGGTACCGCTGCTGGAAAAACATGACCTGGAGCAATTCGAGATTCACTGCTATGCCAGCGTCATTCGACCGGACCAGATCACCGCGCGTCTGAAATCGCTGCCGTTGATCTGGCATGACGTGCTGGGCCGCTCGGACGGCGATTTGGCGGAGCGGATTCGCGGCGACCGCATTGATGTCCTGGTCGATCTGGCGATGCACATGGCGTACAACCGGCTGCCGACGTTCGCGCAAGCCGGCGCCGGTGCAGGTCACGTGGCTGGCGTATCCCGGGGGGACCGGGCTGGACGCGATGGATTACCGCATCACCGATGGATTCATGGACCCGCCGGATAAACCGGCGACCTACTATCGCGAGGAATCGATCCGACTGGCGGATTGCTGGTGCTGTTACGATCCGATTTCCGATGTCGCCGTTGGGGCGCCTCGAACGGACGGCCCGATCCGTTTCGCGTCGATCAACAATCCCTGCAAGAATAACGAGCCGCTGCTGCGGCTGTGGGCGCGGGTCATGCAGACCGCGGCGGACTCCACAATCCTGATCCTGGCATCGGGCGAGGAACATCGCAATAAACTTCGGGGCATCCTCCAGAGCGCCGGCATCGCTCCGCAACGCGTGGAGTTCGTTGATAGGCAAACGCGGCCGGACTATCTTCGGCTTCACAACACGATCGACATCTGTCTGGACACGCTGCCGTACAACGGCATCACGACGACGTGCGACGCGCTGTGGATGGGCGTGCCGGTGGTGACGCTGATCGGCAAAACGGCGTCGGGGCGGGCGGGGCTGAGCATTCTCTCCACGCTGGGATTACCGGAATTGATCGCCAAAACCGAGGATGAATTCGTGAAGATCGCCAGCGAGCTATCGCGGGACAGGCCGCGGATGAATGAACTGCGCTTGACGCTGCGGGAGCGGATGCGGCAATCGCCTCTGATGGATGCCGCCGGATTTGCCCGAAAAATGGAGACGGCGTACCGCGACATGTGGCGGCGCTGGTGCGGTAAGCCAAACGGATAGTTCTCGCATTCGAAGCGGAGGATTGAACCGCGGAGACGCAGAGGACGCGGAGAAAGGCAAAGACTTGAGATATTGTTTTTGATTTTCGTTCTGTCTTTCCTCCGCGTCCTCTGCGTCTCCGCGGTTCAATTCGATTTTTCCAAACATGAAAGCTCCGGTTCAAAAGTTGCTGGAAGAGGCGCTGGCCCATCACGCCGCGGGGCGGCTCGATCAGGCGGAGGATGTTTATCGGTGCATTTTGGCTGGCGACCCAAACCAGGCGGGCGTGCTGAACAACCTGGCGAATGTGCTGAAAGATTCGGGTCGCATCGAGGAGGCGGTGGATTGCTGCCGGGAGGCGCTCGCCATGGAGCCGGGCAGCGCCGAGATTCATAGCAGCCTTTGCTACAAGCTGCATTTTCATCCGGGATACGATCGGGCGGCGATCTTCCGTGAGTTGTGTGAGTGGGATCGACGCCACGGCGGCGACGCGCCGGGAGAATATCCCGGCGATCGTTCGCCCGACCGCCGGCTTCGGATCGGATACGTCTCGCCGGATTTTTACGGACACGCGGAATGCTTCTTCGTGCTGCCGCTGCTGGAGGCTCACGATCGGCGCAACTTCGAGGTGCATTGCTATGCCAGCGTTCGGCGGCCGGATCGGGCGACAGAACTTCTGAAGAGCTGCGCTCACGTGTGGCATAATGTGCTGGAGTTGTCCAACGATCGGCTGGCGAAAAAGATTCGCGAGGACCGCATCGATATCCTGGTCGATCTGACCATGCACATGGCGTTCAATCGCCTTCCGATGTTCGCGCAGAGGCCGGCGCCGGTGCAGGTGACGTGGCTGGCGTATCCGGGCGGGACGGGAATGAAGGCGATCGACTATCGGCTGACGGATGCGTGGATCGATCCGCCCCCTTCGACAAGCTCAGGGCAGGCCGGGAAACGGATTCGTATTATGTCGAGCGATCGGTGCGCTTGCCGGATTGCTGGTGCTGTTATCATCCGCTGGGGGAGGTCCCGCCGGCGGCGCCGCGTGAAAAAGGGGCGGTCACGTTTGGATCGCTGAACAATCCGTGCAAGCTGAACGATCTGACGCTGAAGTTGTGGAGCGAGGTTTTGGCGAGCGTGCGCGATTCGCGATTGCTGCTGCTGGTGGAGTCCGAGCGGCAACGGGTGCGAATCGGCGAGATCGTGCACCGGAACGGGATCGATCCGGGGCGGATCGAGTTCGCCGGGCGCCACCGCCGCGGGGAGTATTTGCGGCTCTACGACCGCATCGACATTTGCCTCGATCCGTTGCCATATAATGGCGTCACCACGACGTGCGACGCGCTGTGGATGGGCGTGCCGGTGACCAGCCGAATCGGCCCCACCGGGGCCGGACGTGCGGGGCTGAGCATTTTGTCGAATTTGCAGATGCCTGAACTTGCCGCCGGAGATGATCGGCGTTTTGTTGAGATCGCGGCGGGATTGGCGGAGGATTTTGGCAAGCGAAGCGAACTGCGAAGAACGCTGCGCGATCGGATGCGGGCGTCGCCGATGATGGACGGCCGGCGGTTTGCGACAGCGTGGAGGCGGCATATCGGCAGATGTGGCTGCAATGGCTGGGCGTTTGACGCCTTGGTCCGCCGCGGTTACATTTCGCCACCCCTGCCCGGGAAATGGACTATAATTGCTGTTTTGAAAAGGATCGTTCATGCGAGCAAGCGACATTCGCCGAGGACAGGCCGTCATAATCGACGGCAAACTTTTCGTAGTAACCAACGCCGACCACAACACGCCGGGCAATCTCCGCGCCAAGGTGCAGTTCAAACTGCGCAACGTCGGCAAGGGCACGATTATGGACAAGCGCGTGGGAGCCACCGATGACGTCGAAACCACCACGCTCGACAGCCGGCAGGTGGAATACCTCTACAGCGACAATGAAGGCCACGTCGTCATGGACCTGGAAACGTACGATCAGACGACGATTCCCAAGGAAGTTTTCGGCGACGACATTCTTTATTTGAAGCCGAATACGCAGATCGTGACCATGTTTCACGACGGCAAGGTGGTGTCGTACACCCTTCCGGCGGCGGTGGATCTGGAGGTGGTGGATACTCCGCCGGTCATCAAGGGGTCAACGGCGACGAATCAACTGAAGGAAGCGAAACTGGAGACCGGCCTGACGACGCGCGTGCCGGGATTCATCGTCATCGGGGAAAAGATCAAGATCAGCACGGACACGGGCCAATATCTTAGCCGGTCGTGAGAAAATTTCGGCGCGGATCAATTCACTCGTTGGTCGTAGCCGTTCAAGCGATACATCCCGCGTAATTCAAAAGGCCTGCCGGCGTTATGAGGCAGTCCGATGAATTGAAAACATTATTGCCAAAGTATCGTCCAGGCAAACCGATGCTTTGGACCACGAGCGGCACTGATTACTTAACCCAAAAGAGGGACACTGTGCTTTACTTTTTGCAGGACGAAAGCGGCGGAGAAGTTCTGGAATACGCGCTGATCGCGGGCTTGATCGTCGTTGCGGCCATCGCAACGATCGCCTCCGTCGGCACCAAGGTGCTGGGGTATTGGACCTCGGTCAATAGCTCGATGTGAATCAGTTTGGGCGGCAATCGAGGGGGAACTCGCGGTCAGGCCTCGCGGGCGATGACCGTCTCGGCCTGATCGGGCTTGAGCGCATCTTGCCCGGCCATGGCCTGTTCGTGCTGACGGTCGTGCTCTTCCTTCAGCGGAACCAGGAATTCCACCAGTTTGCTCAACACGCGGATCTGCGACATCGTCGCCTCCACGCGGACGACGCGATCCGGGCGGGTAATAATTCAACACCGGCTTGGTCTCGCGGTCGTAAACCTCCAGCCGGCGGCGAATCACTTCGTCGCTGGCGTCGTCGAAGCGGTTTTCCCTCAAGGCCCGGCGGCGCAGGCGCTCGACCATCTTGCTCAGGTCCGCGCAGACCAGGTGAATGACCTTCACCACGTCGATGGTGTCTTCCAGCAACTGGGCCTGCTTGAGATTTCTGGGAATTCCGTCCAGGACGAGGATTTCGCTGTACGGGATGGAACTGGTTGATCATTTCCATGCCCTTGATGTACTGCTTCCAGAGCCGGATGGTGATCTCGTCGGGAACGAGCTTTCCCTTGCCGGCGTATTCCCAGAAGATCCGGCCCATTTCGCTTTGCAGGTCAAGCGAACGGAAGATGTCGCCGGTGGCACTGTGGTAGAAGCCGGGGATCGTGCCGATGATTTTCCCCTGCGTGCCTTTTCCGCTGCCGGGAGCGCCGAAGAGCAGGATGGATTTGTATCGCATAGGGGTTAAGGGTCAATTGTCATTGGTCGTTGGCGACCCGTCATAATCATCGGTATTTCGCCGTCGCCTCTGCAAATGACTAGAAGCCATTTCAAAACCCCGAAAAACCGTCGTGGCACTTCGGGAGGAGGCCATTTTGGCAGTTTTGAAACAGCTTCTAATGACAAATGACCAATGACTATTCGCTCAATCCGCGGCTTCGATGCCCAGGTCTTTGACCTTCTTATTGAGCGTATTGCGGTTGATTCCCAGGAAATCGGCCGCCTTGGTCTTGACGCCGCCGCATTTGGCCAGGGCGCGGTCGATCAGGGCGTGCTCGATCTGGTCGATCACGAGCTGGTAAATTTCGCCCTCGCGCAGCTCGTAGTCGGTGATGGCCTGGTCGGCCAGGCGGCGGGTGAGGGTTTCGATGGATTCGCTGGATTGCGTTGGTGCGGCGCTGGGCGGCGAACATCCGCACGCTCAGCGGCAGCAGCTCCTCGTGAAAATCCTCGTCGTTGCTCAGCACGACCGCCCGCTCGATGGCGTTTTCCAGTTCGCGCACGTTTCCCGGCCAGGGATAACGCAGCAGCACGTTGAGCATTTCCCGGCTGATTCGCCGGAGCTTGCGGTCGTTCTGCCGCATTGTATTTGTCCAGGAAAAAGTCGATGAGCCGGGGAATGTCCTCGCGGCGATTGCGCAGCGGCGGCAAATAAATGGGCACGACGTTCAGACGATAAAACAAGTCCTCGCGGAAAGTCCCCTTGGCGACTTCCTCCTGAAGATCGACGTTGGTGGCGGCGATGACGCGCACGTCCACCTTGATCGTCTGCGTGTCGCCGACGCGCTCGAATTCGCGCTCCTGCAAGACCCGCAGCAGCTTGACCTGCAACTGCGGCTCGAGCGTGCCGATCTCGTCGAGGAAGATGGTGCCGCCGTCGGCGGCTTCGAATCGGCCCTGTTTGTCGCGGATGGCGCCGGTGAAGGAGCCTTTGACGTGGCCGAACAACTCGCTTTCCAGCAGCGTGCCGGTGAGGGCGCCGCAGTTGACGCGGACGAAGGCTTGTTCGCGGCGCGGGGAGTTGTAGTGGATCGCCTTGGCGATCATCTCCTTGCCGGTGCCGGTTTCGCCCAGCAGCAGCACGGTGGCCCGGCTGTTGGCGACCTGCCCGACCGTCGCGAAGACCTCGTGCATGGCCGGCGAGTCGCCGATGATGTTCTCGAACCGATACCGATCCCGAACCTGAGCGCGGAGCTGGGCGTTTTCCTCCAGAAGCTCCTCCTTCTGCCGCATGACCATCCGGTTGATCTGGATCGCCTGGGCCAGAAACGCGGAGACGATCTCCAGAAACGTCTGATCTTCCTGAAGAGACTGATCTCGAGACGAACGGTTTATCAACCGACAAGGCCCCGGCGGTTCGGCCTTCGATGCTTGATCGGGACGCACAGGAAGCTGGTGGCTTGTCCGGTGCGTCTCGGCGGTGAGCCGGCCGGTGCGATTCAGGAAATCCGGCTCAGTCCGCAGGTCGGGAATGATCCGCGCCCGGCCGGTGGCGACCACGTTGCCCGTAATGCCCTCACCCAACGCATACTTCCCGCGCTCGATTTCCTCGGGAGTCAGGCCAACTGCCGCCTCTGTACGCAGACGGCCAGTGGATTCATCCAGCAAAACCAGGGACCCTCGGCGCATATCTAATTTAGTCGGAAATTATTTGCATCACTTTCGGAAAAGATTCACGCAGATCGAGCGTGGAGGAAAGAATTCGTCCCACGTCTGTTAAGACGGCTAACTCGTGGTCAACAACCGTATTGGATGCTTGAACATTAGGCGATTCAGGCAAATCCATGATTATAATGTACGCAATTGGGAAGGATAGTCAACCGGCATCATTGGGCCGAAGTCAGCAGCAAAAAGGTGCGGTGATAAATTGGGGCATAACCATTT
The DNA here is from genome assembly GCA_963771925.1 of uncultured Phycisphaerales bacterium. GTDB lineage: Bacteria > Planctomycetota > Phycisphaerae > Tepidisphaerales > Tepidisphaeraceae > PALSA-1353. The sequence continues at coordinate 780,103 of CAVYVE010000001.1, read as the reverse complement.
TGCCCTCCTCCCGGTCAAAAGTGGGTCACGCTTAATCAAAAATGGAAAAATAGTGGCAGATTGAGTGGTCAATCCGTTCAGCCGATACGGTCATTGATGTTCGTTTGGAATATGCCGATTCCAGCGACAACGGGTGCGACTATGTCGCCATTTTGGTTGATGGTTGTGCTTCTGGAGGGCGTTGCGGGCATTGGGACGGTGCTGTACCTGACCCGGCCGCTTCGGGCCAATCGAGCTGCCCAGGCCTCGCTCGCGGAGCGGACGGCGACGGTCGATCGGCTGTTGGATTTCTCACAAACCATTCAGGGGGCGGGTAAACCGGACCAGATATTCGAAACCCTCAACCACTTCCTTCGCACGGAACTGGGTTTGGCGGGGCTGGCGATCCTGACCAGCGAAGCGGATACGGTTCCGGCAATCCAGTTGCGTTTGGCGTGGCCGCAGGATTTGGTGAACACGGCGCCGTTGGGAGAGATGGACGGTGCGTTGTGCCCGTGTCTTCGCCAGAATTTGCCACGAACGTTTCGGCCGGAGGGTTCGCCGGTCCGCTGCGCGATTGATTCGCTCCTGAAACTTCCGCCGAGCCATCCGGCCTATTGCGTGCCGCTGAATATCGGCCGCAAGCTTCAGGTGGTCATTCACATGTTGTTGCCGCCGGGCGGCGCATGGACCGAAACGCGCCGGCAACTGGCGCAAACCTACGTGAACAGCGCCCATACCGTGCTCACGAGCCTGCATCTGCTGGCGGAGGCGGAAAAGCAATCCATGACCGACGGGCTGACCGGGCTATTCAACCGCCGATCCATGGAGCAATTGCTGCAACGGGAATTGGCGCTGTGCGATCGGCACAATCAATCGCTGTCGTTGGTCATGATTGATCTGGATTATTTCAAGGAGATCAACGACACGCACGGACACGCCGCGGGAGATCACCTGCTCAGGGCGTTCGCGGATTGCGTGCGGATCACGCTGCGGAAGACGGATTTGGCGTTCCGGTATGGCGGGGATGAATTCGTGATCGCGTTGCCGCAGACGCCGCTGTATCAGGCCCAGCAGGTGGTGCAGAAGCTTCGCCAGGCATTTATGACCGTGGATTTTTCCGATGCGATCACGCATCTGGACAAGCACCCGACGCTGAGCATCGGCGTGGCGGAACGAAACAAGGCGGCGAATATCCTGACGTTGGCCACCCTGCTGGCGGCGGCGGACCAGGCGCTGTACGCGGCCAAAAACAGCACGCGGAATTGCGTAAAGGTATTTGAGCCGGTGCAGGCGGCGTAGACGCTTTCACTTCGTCAGGGACGCCGGGCCGGACCGAAGGTGGCGCGGGCCGTCGTGGCGGTTCGGCTCGCGGGAGCAGTCGTATCCGACAGGGCATCGGTCAATTGCGTCTGAATGTCTTGCTTGCTCTTGGGATCGGCGAGAAATTTGAAATCGTCGGCTTTTCCGGTTTGAAGAACGCGCAGGATGAGCCAGCCGTGATCTCGGTACATCGGACATCTTCCACGCGCGGGCGTCAACATAGGTGTCGTCGAATCCCAGGCGGTTCTTGGGAATCACCACAAACTGAGACTGCTGGGGATTACCGGGATCGGGCGTGCGGACGACATACAGACACAGCGCGGCCAGGGTCCAACCGCCGACGATCAACAGCAGACATAGGAAACGGATCAACGATTTCACGCTGGCTCCTGACGGCTTCCCACGGGGACGCGATGGGGAAGTGATCGGCTACCCATTATATTCGCCTTGGCAGCAACGGGGCGAATTTGGGGTCCGAACCGAACCGACGGGCGCCTGTTATGCGGATCGTGCGGGGATAAACGATGGTAACGCGGTTGACGGGCAAGTTACGAGTTGGACGGTGTGGTGGGATTTTCAGCCTCGGCATCGCCGTTGGAGGCCGCCTCATGGGGAACAACGTCCGAAATCTCGTTTGAATCGCCGGTTTCGGGCAGGTTATCGTCGGGCAACGAAGAGAACGCATCGTGGCCGGTGGGTTCGGGCGAATCCTCCGGCAGAGGGGGCGGGGATTCAGAGTTGAAGTCGATGTCGCCGGGCTCCTCCTCGACATCCTCGCCGGAAAAATCGGCCGCGGGTTCGGGTTCGGCTCCGGGTTCGGGTTGGGGAATGACGAGGGAAGGCCCGGCGGCCCGTTCCTGTTCGGGTTGGCCGTCGGCGTCGGGCGGGGCGCCGGGCGATTCGGTCTCCTGGGCTTCGCCGGCAGGGGTCGGTTCGGGCGCGGCGACGGGCGGCTTGGACGGCATGCGAAGAAAGCTGGTGTAGTACCCGACCGCGAAAAGGCCCTGCTGCTGCTGATATTGAAAGTTAATCAGATCACAAAATTCCTGAAGCAAAGCCTGCGAGGTGGGATCGTTGCGTTCGGCCGCCTGTACGGCCAATTGGTGTTTGCGATCGCGGAAGCGCATGATCTGGACGAATCGGCCGGTGGTGTCGGCGCCGTTCCAATTGGCGCCGACCTGCTCGAATACTTCGAAGTGGTCGCAGCCCAGCCGCATCAGGGCCTGACGGAATCGCCGCAGCAGCCGCGCGTGCTCCACACGTTTTTCCCTGGGGACGATATAACTGTTGGTTTGCAGAAGCATGCGGGCAATCCCTCTGTATTACTGTGACCCAAAGCATTTTGCCACAAGGACCGCGCGCATTCAAACATCCGGGGCGACCGGCGTTGGGGCGTCCGCCTAAATGGCCGGCATAGATGTTACAGCCGCGATAAAGGTGTGGAATCAACGAGCTTCCGGTCCGCGCAGCGACGGATAGAGTTGCAATGTAATGTGCTGAAGCTCTCTGGCGATCACCTGCTCGGCCACGATGCTCTGGTCGGCTCCGCGTCGCACGGCTTCCAATCCGGTGGAAGTAAAGGAACATCGGGCGATGATGTGCGTGTTGGGGTTTAGGCGTCGGACATGGGGAATGGCGGCCAGGACAACCTCGTCGTTGGGTATCATCAAGGCAACCAGCGTCGCTCGCTCGACGCCGGCTTGGCGGAGGACTTCCGGATCGGCCGCGCTGCCGACGACCATGCGAATCCCCCCTGCCGCGGCGCGCTCGCAGGTCTGCGGATTCAACTCGATGACGACGTATTCGATTTGGCTGCGTGAGAAGAACTCGACGAGGGACCGGCCGGGCAACCCGTAGCCGGCAATAACGACGTAAGGCGATGTCTGATCGGGCTGGGAACCGCTGGGCTGATCCATTGGTGCACAAATTGTCGAGCGGCGACGGCGGCGCTGTCAATGCGATCATCGGGATTGGAGCATTTTTCAGACCAGCGAGCCGATGGGACTCCCTGCTGGCGCTTGCAAACGATGCACCCCACCGCTAAAACCCTCCCGCGGACGGCCAGACGCGTGAAATTCAACCTGATCGACAAGATCGAAGAGGTTTCGGAAAACCGCCTGGTGGCGGTGAAGTACGTCAGCCTGGCCGAGGAATATCTGGCCGATCATTTCCCCACATTTCCTGTGCTTCCCGGGGTTTTGATGCTCGAGGCGATGACGCAGGCGGCCGGTTGGCTTTTGCATCGCAACAGCGGGTTTGCGAAATCGATCACCGTGCTCAAGGAAGCGAAAAATGTGAAGTACGGCACATTCGTGACGCCGGGCAATGCACTGCGGGTGGAGATCGAAGTCGTCAAGATTTCCGAGTCGGGCGGCTCTTTCAAAGCATCGGGAACGGTCAACGGGATCCCCGCGGTGTCGGCTCGGCTGGAATTGGCCTATTTCAACTCTCTCGGCATTTCAGGGCGAGCCGGGCCGAGCAGATCGATCGCCGGCTGATCGAGCACAATCGCGCCCGCTGGGCGATTCTCGCGCAGGCCGGCCGTGATCGCCACGTAACCGCATCACAGGGAAGGATGATCGCTATGGGCATGTCTCGCGATGAGATTTATGCGAAGGTACAGCAGGTTCTGGTCGACGCGCTTGGTGTGGATGCCGAGGAAGTCACGCCCGAAGCCACGCTCCGCGAGGACCTCGGCGCCGAGAGCATCGACTTCCTGGACATCGTTTTCCGGCTGGAAAAGGCGTTCACGACCGATCCGGCCAAGCCGTTCAAGATTCCGCGCGGGGAGCTGTTTCCCGACGACCTGGCGGCGATGATGAACGACGAGCGCTACATCAAGGACGGCAAGATCACGGCCGAGGGAATTGCTGAGTTGAAGAAGCGAATGCCGTTTTCGGATTTCACGGAATTCGACAAAAATCCGTCGATGGATAGTGCCCAGTCGCTTTTGAACGTAGATACGGTCGTGAATTATATGCAGTCGAAGGTTGGGTAATGCGGTGGAGCCGTTTTGCGTTGGATCTGGATCGACAAGTTCGTTCAATTCACGCCGAAGACTTCCGCGGTGGCGATGAAAAACGTGTCGCTGGCGGAAGATCATCTGCACGATCTGTATCCGGCGTTTCCGATCATGCCGCATTGCCTCGATCATCGAGGGCATGGCCCAGACGGCGGGGATTCTGGTGGGCGAGGCGCGCAATTTTTCCGAGAAGGTGATCCTGGCCAAGATCGGCAAGGCGAAATTTCACCGGCTGGTGCGACCGGGGGATACGATCTATTACTTTGCGCGGATCGAGCAACTCAGCGAGACGGGGGCGTCGATCAGCGGCGTGGTGCGAGCCGGGCCGGATGAATCCTCCCCGCCCGTGGCCGAGATCGAACTGATGTTCAGCCACATCGACAAGAACATGGCCGGCGCGGCGTTTCCGGAGGAGAACTTCGTTTTTACGCGAGCAGTTCAAGGAACTGCTCAAGACCTATCGCGGCGGTGGGGACATTCCGTTATAGAATGGTGCGTCATGCGGCGAGTGGTCATCACCGGGATCGGGATCATTTCGCCGATCGGCATCGGGAGCCGGGCGCATTGGGAAGCGCTGCTCGCGGGCCGGGTCGGCGTTCGCCGCATCGCGTCCTTCGATCCGGGCGGGTTCCCGTGCACATCGCGGGCGAAGCGCCGGCCTACAAAATCGCGCGACTTCGTTCCCAAGACCTATCGCAAGGCCACCAAGGTGATGGCGCGCGACATCGAGCTGGCGATCGTGGCGGCCGACGACGCGTTCAAGGATTCGGGCCTCCAATCGCAGGCGTACACCGACAAACCCAATTTCGACGGCCGGCGGTTCGGCTGCAACATCGGGGCGGGATTGATCAACGCGGAACTCAACGAACTGACCGCGGCCATGACCACGGCCCGGTCGGAAGCGGAGCCGAATCGCCTCGACCTGCACCGCTGGGGCAACGACGGCATGGCCCAGCTCACGCCGCTTTGGCTGCTGAAATATCTGCCCAACATGCTGGCCTGCCACGTGACGATCATTCACGGCCTCAAAGGCCCCAGCAATACGATCACCTGCGCCGATGCCAGCAGCCATCTGGCCATCGGCGAGGCGTTCCGAACGATTCAGCGCGGCAAGGCCGACCTGGCGATCTGCGGCGGGGCCGAGACCAAAGTCAATGCCATGGGCCTTCTGCGGCAGACGATGCTGAAGCGATTGAACGAAACGCACAACGATTCGCCCGCGCAGGCGGTTCGTCCGTTCGATGCCGAAGCGGCCGGCACGGCCCTGGCCGAAGGGGGCGGATTGTTGATCCTGGAGGAATACGAACACGCCCGAGCGCGGGGCGCGAAGATTTATGCGGAACTGGTCGGATTCGCCGCGAGCCAGGACGCCTATCGAGTGACCGAGCCCGACCCCACCGGCCGCAGCTACGCCAATGCGATTGCCGGCGCATTGAAAGACGCCGGGCTCTCGGCCGCGGATGTGGGACTGCTGATTCCCAACGGATTGGGAATCGCCTCGCATGACCGGGCGGAACTGGCGGGATTGAAGCGGGTTTTCGATTCGCCGGCTGACGGAAGTGCCGATGGCGCTGACCAAAGCGCAAACCGGCAGTCTCGCCGCCGGCAGCGGCGTCGAGGCCGCCGTCGCGGCAATGGCCTTGCACGAGGAAAAGATCCCGCCGTCGGTCAACACGAAAAAGCCGATCGACGGGATGAAGCTGAACGTCTCGAGCGAGGCTCGGGACGCGAAGATCGACGTGAGCGTCAGCAGCGTTTACAGTCTGGGCGGCCAGAACGCGGCGCTGGTGTTTAAGCGTCTATGAGGTTACGCCGCTCGCAGCGCCGGATGTACATCCGGGGCTTCAACGGTTTGAAATGTCACGCAGCGCCGAAGTAAATCATGGTGCAAGCATGAATCGCGTCGTCATCACGGGAATGGGCTGGATCACGCCGATGGGACATTCCATCGAGGGCGTCTGGAAACGTCTGCTGAACGGCGAGTCGGGCATTTCACGCACCACGCTCTTCGACGCCACGACATTCCCAACCAGCATCTCCGCGGAGGTAAAGGATTTCCGCGTCGACCGATTTCATCGCCGACATCGGCCCTCACGCGGGGGCGGGGCGGAATACCCAGTTCGCGCTGGCCGCCTGCGCACAGGCGTGGAAAGCGGCCGAGCTGGATTCGAGCCGGCTGGACCTGGACCGCGTGGGCATTTATCTCGGCAGCGGCGAAGGCTCGCTGGATTTCGACGCGTACACCGCCGCGGCCCTTTCCGGCGTGGAAAACGCAGTCGAACCAGGTGGACTTCGTGAAGTGGGCGCAGGTGGCCTTCGAGCGGATGAACGTCGTGCGCGAGCTGGAGCAGGAGCCGAACATGCCGCTGTCGCACCTGGCGCTGCTGACCGGAGCGCGCGGTCCGGCGCTGAACTGCCTGACGGCCTGCGCCGCCAGCACGCAGGCGATCGGCGAAGCAACGGAAATTCTCCGCCGCGGCGACGCGGATGTCATGATCGGCGGCGGAACGCACAGCATGATCCATCCGTTCGGCGTAACCGGCTTCAACCGATTGACCGCCCTTTCGACGGCCAACGAAAATCCGCCGTGCGCCAGCCGGCCGTTCGACGCCCAGCGCGGCGGATTCGTGCTGGGCGAAGGGGCGGGCATGGTCATTCTGGAAACGCTCGACCATGCCAAGGCGCGGCGGCGCCGATCCTGGCGGAAGTCGTCGGGTACGGATCGACGGCCGACGCGTTTCGGATCACCGATCAGCATCCCGAAGGCGAGGGCGCGATCGCGGCGATGAAGGAAGCGCTGGCCGACGCCGGGCTTTCGCCCGAGGACATTCATTACATCAACGCCCACGGCACGGGCACGCGCGAAAACGACGGCAACGAAACCGGCGCGATCAAGGCGGTCTTCGGCGACTGCGCCAGATCGCTGCCCGGTCAGCAGCATCAAGAGCATGATGGGCCACCTGATCGCCGCCGCCGGGGCGGTGGAATTGATCTGCTGCGTCCTGGCGATCCGCGACAACATGCTGCCGCCGACGATGAACCTGGAAAATCGCCGACCCGGAGTGCGATCTGGATTATGTGCCGAACCAGGCCCGCACCGCCACGGTTGATGTCGCGATGTCCAACAGCTTCGGCTTCGGCGGGCAGAACGACACCCTCATCATAAAACGCATGTGCTAAATGAATTGCTATGTCTTATAAAACAATAAGTTACACTAATTAACTATGTAATTGATAGGAATTGTTGACAAGATGGCTGTTTGCCGGTAAAGTTGCGGAATGAAATGGCGGATTGTTCCGTTGGTGCTGCTGATGTTGGTCGCCGTGCTGAGCGGTTGCAGCAGGAGCGAGGAGGAATCAGCCGCCGGGCGCCGACAGCGCTGGATGAGGTGCGGCTGGGATATTTCGCCAATGTGACGCACGCGCAGGCGGTGCTCGGGGTAGCATCCGGCGATTTCAGGCGGCACTCGGGCCGACAAGCTCAAGACCAAGGTCTTCAACGCGGGGCCGGAATTGATTGAAGCCCTCAATGCCGGGGACATCGATATTGGATATGTCGGGTCCCGGTCCAGCGTTGTCGGCAGATGTGAACAGCCGCGGGCAGGCCGTGCGGGTGATCAGCGGCGCGGCGGCCAACGGGGTGGTGATCGTCGCGTCAAAGGATTCGGGGATTCATTCGCTGGCGGATCTGAAGGGCAAAGCGGATCGCCACGCCGCAGCTTGGCAACACGCAGGACGTGTTCGGCCCGGCATTATGTGACGGCCGTGCTGGGGCAGCCGGATGCGAGCAACATTAAGGAAGTACGGAACAGCCAGCAGAGCGGAATGATGGCGCGCGGGCGAATCGACGCCGCGTGGGTGCCCGAGCCCTGGGGTGCGCGGCTGATGAACGAAACCGATGCGGTGCTGGTCGGCGCAGGAGAAAGACTTTTGGCCGAATCATGAGTTCTCACTAACGGTGGTGGTGACGACGCCCGAATTTTTGGCCGAGCATCCGGATGTGGTCCGAAAAGTTCTTTCGGTGCATCACCAATGGACGCTGCGATTGAGCGCGAATTCGACGCAATATGCCGATCAGCTTAATGACGCCTTGGTAGCGCTGGGCGGAAAGAGGTTGCCCGGCAGCGTCATGCGAGCGGCGCTTCAGCGGACGGTTTTTACCGATGATCCGCTGCCCGAGACGTTTAAGACCATGGAGCAATGGTCATACGATCTGAAGTTCATCAACTCGGCTCCGGACCTGACGGGGCTGTTTGCAACAGATATCATTCGCGAACTCGGCGGCTTGGAGCCGACGAGTCGGCCTTGAAGGAAGGCGGTTAAATGTCCGGCCCAGAGGCATCGGTCGCTTTGACGCGCTGGCTGAGAAGACGGCAGCCTTACGGACTGCGACGAGCAGTCCCAAGGCCGGACATCTGGCGCTGCAAGGGATCAGCAAGCGTTTCGACCATTCGAACGAGGCGGCGCTGGAGGACATCACGCTGGATTGCCGCAGCCGGGGAATTCGTGGTGGTCGTCGGTCCCAGCGGCAGCGGGAAGACCACGCTGCTGAACATCGCGGCCGGAATGACCCAGCCCGACAGCGGGTCGGCCTGGCTCGACGGCCGGCCGATTTCCGCGCCCGGGCCGGAGCGGGCCATGGTCTTTCAGGAGCATGGGCTGTTTCCCTGGTTGACGGCGGCGCAGAACGTGGAGTTCGGATTGAAGATGGCCGCGGTGGCCGCGTCCGAGCGGGCCGACCGCGTCGCCGAGGCCCTGCACATGGTGCATTTGTCGGCCAGCGCCGACAAGCTGGTGCACGAGTTGTCCGGCGGGATGAAGCAGCGGATCGCCATTGCCCGGGCGCTGGTGATGAATCCGGCGCGTGCTTGCTGATGGACGAGCCGTTCGCCGCCGTCGATGCCCAGACGCGAACGCTGCTGCACCACCAGCTTCAGGCCCTGTGGGGCCAGACGCAGAAGACGATTCTGTTCGTGACGCACTCGGTGGGCGAGGCGGTTCGTCTGGCGGACCGGATCGTCGTGCTGAACACGCATCCCGGCCGCATTCGCAAGGAGATTCGCGTTGATTTACCCCACCCCCGAAAATTCGACAGCCCCGACATCAGCGAACTCGCCAAGCTCGTCCGAAAAGAGATCGAAGATGAGGTCAACCGCATCAACGCCCTGGCGGCGGAAGATTCGTGGCAGCCTAAAGAGAACGCTGATCTGGGTTCTTTTGCTGGCGACGTGGGAAGCGGCATATAGGATCGTCCAGTGGCGGCCATTCATTTTTCCCGCGCCGAGCCAGGTGCTGGATTCGATGCTGGGGATGCTGGGGATTTCCAGCGGATTCGGCGAGCCTTTGCACCCCGGCTGGCCCGCCCCGCTGCATCAGGAGGCGCATCAGCCGCCGCTGGCGTCGCGGATCGTGCATAGCCCCCTGATCGGCGCGGACATCGTCAGTGCCGTTCGGCTGGTCGTGGGATTCTCCATCAGCGTCATCCTGGGGGCTTTGGCGGGCGTGCTCATGTGGCGATGGATTTCGCTGGACGAATTTCTGCGCCCGGCGTGTCTCGGATTGCAGACCCTCCCAAGCGTTTGCTGGGTGCCGCTGGCGATCCTGGTGTTTGGACTGGACGAGACAGGAATCCTGTTCGTGCTGGTGATGGGCAGCACGTTTGGAATCGCGATCTCGATGCGCGACGGCCTGCGGGCGATGCCGCCGCTGTATCGCCGGGCGGGCCTGATGCTGGGAGCGCGCCGTTGGCGGCTGTATCGCTACGTGCTGTTTCCCGCCAGCCTCCCCGCGTTGGCCAGCAGTCTGCGGCAGGGATTCAGCTTTGCCTGGCGATCTCTCATGGGGGCGGAATTAATTCTCGCGGCGGACCATAAAGGCCTGGGGTTTTTGCTGGCGATGGGACAGGATAATTCCGACATTGCGCAGGTCGTGGCGGTCATGATTGTGATGGTCATCATCGGCATGATGGCCGATCGGCTGGCGTTTGCGCCGCTGGAACGGCGCGTGCATCACCGGTTCGGACTGGGAACGGCTGGGTGAGGCCGCGCAGACGGCAATGACATCCTTCCGCGGGGCGGCTACAATCCGCCGGCTATGAAGTACTTCTACGGCGAATACGACGGCGAAGAATTTCCCACGCAGGACACGCTCTTCGGCTTCGATCAGCTCATGCAATTCATCATGGAGCACGGCGATCAGGCCCTGAAGGCCATCGAGCAGATGATGAACGACCCGACGAACGAGTCGGACATGCTCGAACAACTGCTGAAAGACGGCATGTTGGACAAGGACGGCCAAGGTCGGCTGCGCCTTACGCCCCGGGCGGTCACCAAGATGCAGCGCAAAGCGCTCATGGAGGTTTTCGCCAATCTTCGTGAAGGCCAGCGCGAAGGGCACGAACGCATCACGCCGGGACTCGGCGGCGACCGCGTCGAGGGAACCAAGCCGTATCAATACGGCGATCCGGTGGCCGAGTTGGATCTGCATCAAACCCTGCACAACGCCCTGGCGCACCACGGCCTTCCCGGCGCAGACCCGGCGAAACAGGGCCGCGCCCGTATTCGATTCAGCGAAAAAGATTTTGAGCTGCATTTGCACGAGGGAGTCACCAGTTGTTCCACGGTCGTGCTGCTGGACATGAGCGGGTCGATGATGCGGTATGGCCGATTTCTCTCGGCCAAGCGGGTGGCCATGGCCATGCAGGCGCTGGTTCGCGGGCGATTTCCGCAGGACAGCATCGACTTCGTCGGCTTCTATTCCGGCGCGACGCGCATTCCCGAGATCATGCTGCCGCTGACGATGCCCAAGCCGGTGACGATCTATGATTACCAGGTTCGCCTGAAGGTTCCGATCAACCTGCTGGAGAAGGCCCCGCAGCATTTCACGAACCTGCACATGGGCTTGCAGCTTGCCCGGCGAATCCTTCGCAAGCGCACCAGCGAAAACAAGCAGATCTTCATCGTCACCGACGGCCAGCCGACCGCTCACGTCGAGGGCGATTACGTTTATCTTTTGTATCCGCCCGATCCGCGCAGCACGGTGGCGACGTTGAAGGAGGCGGTGCTTTCGGTCCGCGAGGGTTGCCGCATCAGCACCTTCGCGCTGATCGAGGATTATTGGGGCATGGATTGGGTGAGCTTCGTGGATCAGTTGACGAAGCTGACCAAGGGCGTTGCGTTTTACACGAGCAGCGGTGAGTTGGCCTCGTGCATCATGGAGAGCTATCTCAGCGGCCGAAAGAAAAAGCAATACATCTCGTGACGGGATGACCCCCGCAAAGCGGGGGGCTAACGGAGTGTTATCACCGGGTTTCCGTTAGCCCCCCGCTTTGCGGGGGTAAATGGACCAACGCATGAAACTCAAACTCCTCGGCGTCAGCGGAAGCCTGCGAAGCAAATCCAGCGGATTGCGCCCTTTCGCTTTTGCTGCACGCCGCTGGGGAGCTCGGTGCCGAAACGCGGCTGCTCGATCTGCGCACGGCGGGCCTGCCGATGTATAACCCCGACGCCGAACCGGACCAGCATGTCGCGCGCGTACTGGCCGACGTTGCCTGGGCCGAGGCGTTCGTGCTCGCCTGCCCCGATTATCACGGCACGATGTCGGGTGCGATGAAAAACTTTCTCGATTATCACTGGTCCGAATTCAGCGGCAAGCTTTTCGGATATCTCTGCGCATCGCACGAAAAAGGGATCACGGTCATGGAAGGAATGCGATTGGCCGTTGGGCAATGTTACGGCTGGAGCCTGCCGTACGGCGTTTCCATTCACAGCGAACACGATGTCGACGCCAGTGGAAACATCACCAATGTTCGTTTGCAATCGCGCCTTCGCATGGCCGCGCGGACGTGGTTGTTTACGGCTCGCTTCTTTACGGGCAGTTCGTCGAAGACATCGCCAGGAACATTCCGGAAACCTTCGCGGCGCGATATGCGTGAGGAAAGAGCCGGGCCGTGACTTCGGCGAGCTCAGTCGAGCCGTCGGCCCGGTCTTCCGGGGCGACGGCTCGACTGAACTCGCCGAAGTCACGCCCCGGCTCTGTATTGACGAATCCGTCTGGTTCTCCTACGAATTACCCGATGCCGCCGAGCGCCGCTGAAGTCATCGAGGCCTTCGAAACCGCCGGGGAGGAGAATCGGCTCTCCTCGCTGCGGCGGGAACAGACGGTGGTCCTCCCCGCCACGGGCGAGGTCTGGATGACCGGCGACATCCACGACCATCGCACGAATTTTGCCAAACTTCTGCGCCTTGCCGATTTGGCCCGGCATCCCGATCGCCATCTGGTTTTGCACGAGTTGATTCATGGGGATCATTACGATCCAAACGGCGCGGAGGACAGTTGGCAAACGCTGTACAAAGCGGCAGAACTGAAATGCAATTTCTCGTCGCAGGTTCACTTTCTGCTGGCCAATCACGATCTGGCGCAGATTCAGGGGGAGGGAATCATGAAGGCCGGCCTGAGCGTTTGCGAGGCGTTCACGGCAGGCGTGAAGCGCGACTTCGGCGACCGCGGGGATGCCGTCGGTTTTGCCATCAGCGAATTTCTTCTGACGCTGCCGCTGGCGGTGCGGTGTCCCAACGGGCTGTTCTTCTGCCACAGTTTGCCGACCGACGCACAGATCGCGAATTTCGATTTCACGATTTTCGATCGGCCGCTGAGCGGTCCGGATTATCAGCGGCGCACGGGGCCGGTGTATCAATTGATCTGGGGCCGGAACATGAGCCCCGCAACGGCCGCCACGTTCGCTGAAAAAGTCGGAGCCAAAATATTGGTCACCGGCCATCAACCGCAGGAAACGGGCTGGGGCGTCAACGGGCCGCAGCATCTGATCCTCGCATCGGAACACAACCAGGGGGTGTTTCTGCCGTTGAAGCTCGATGAAACGTATGACATGCCTGGACTGCTTAAACAGATTCGCAAGTTCGTGGCCGTCGATGTATAAAATCCGCCGCGCGCTGCGCAACTCGCATGGATTCATACCTGCAAAACCTCTTCGCCGAGCGCATCGGCGGCAAGCTCTATGGCAAGGGCGGCGAGATCTACAAATTTGAGAAGATCAAGCGTGCCAAGCGGGCGGCGCTGGCGGCGAATCCGGGCGCTGAATTGATCGATATGGGAGTCGGCGAGCCAGACGAAATGGCGATGCCGCAGTGCGTCGAAGCGCTCGCCAAGGCCGCCGCCAAGCCGCAGAATCGCACCTACGCCGACAACGGCGGACCGATCTTCAAGGAAGCCGCGGCCCGCTGGATGCACACGGTCTTCGGCGTGGCCGGGATCGACCCGACCACGCAGATCGTCCACTCCATCGGAACCAAGGCGGCGCTGTCGATCCTGGCCGGATGCTTCATCAATCCCGGCGACGTGGCGCTCATGACCACGCCGGGATATCCCGTGTTCGGGACGCACAGCCAATACTACGGCGGCGAAGTCTTCAATTTGCCGCTGCTGGAAAAGAATCGGTTCCTGCCGGATTTGAATTCCATCCCGGCCGAGAAGCTGCGCCGGGCCAAGACGCTGCTGCTGAATTACCCCAACAATCCCACGGGCGCATCGGCCACGCCGGAATTTTTCGCCGCGGTCGTTGATTTTGCCCTGCGAAATAAGCTCGTCGTCATTCATGACGCCGCTTATTCGGCCCTGATCTTCGAGGGCAAGCCGCTGTCGTTCCTGTCCGCGCCCGGCGCGATGGACGTAGGCATCGAACTGCACTCGATGAGCAAGGGCTTCAACATGACAGGCTGGCGGCTGGGGTTTGTCGTGGGCAATCCGCTGCTGGTGCGGGCGTATGCCGACATCAAGGACAACACCGATTCCGGCCAATTCCTGGCGATTCAGGAGGCGTGCGCCTATGCGCTGGATCATGCGGAAATCACGCAAAGGATCGCCGGCAAATATTCCCGCCGGATGGACGGCCTGGTGACGGTGCTGAATCGCCACGGCCTGCCGGCCCGCAAGCCCGACGGCTCGTTCTTCCTCTACGTGAAATCACCGCGAGCGCAGTCGGCAAGGACGGCAAACGCGTGACGTTCGAACGGGCCGAGAATTTCAGCCAATGGCTCATCGCGGATAAGCTCATCAGCACCGTTCCGTGGGACGATGCCGGCGCGTATGTGCGCTTCAGCGTCACGTTCGCGGCGAAAGATTTGGCTGAAGAACAACACATTTTGAATGAACTGGATCGCCGGCTGTCCGGCGCAGCGTTCGAATTCTGAATAATCCGCGCCGGAAAGGAGTCTCGACATGCGCCGAAATATTTCGTCCTCGGTGCGGCCTGTTCATTCATTCTGCTTCTGGTTGTCGGGGTGATTTTCGCAATCAAAGCGCCCGCGGGCGGCCAGGACGCCGCGGCGACCGCGGATTCCCCGCATGTTCAAGCTCCGAATCCTCAGAATCCGAATCCCCAAACCCCCGTCACCGCGGCGCAGCCGAGGGTTGTCGCCGGCAATGACACCGACCCGGCGGCGGCGGGATATACGGTGCTTGCATCGTCCGACACTGGATCGGCGATCTTTGCACAGAAGCCGGACGCCGGCACGGTGCAGGCCGCCATCCTCGCCACGCTGCGCGATATGACTCACGTGTTGGATGACAAGCCCACGGTACACGGCGCGTTCGCCGACGCTCAGCAGCAGCATCGCGGCGGGGCCACGTTTACCGGGACGCTTCAGGGACGTGCGATGCGGGGCACGATCATGTGCGGCATCGGCGACAAGGGCGCGGCGGTGACGGTCATTTATGATCGTGCCGACGCTCCGGCCGCGGATTGGGCCAAGCTCACAGCCGCCCTTCCGCTCGACACGCAATTACAAGAGCAATCTATCGGCGATGGCGCGGGAACGATCGGCATTCCGGCCGGTTGGAAAATCATCAGTTCGAGCAACCTCGGCGCGGTATCGGTCAATGGGCCGGCCGGGCAGAACGTGAGCCTGGGTTTGGGGCTGGAGGTGGTCACGCCCGATTCCATGGGCGCCGCCGTGCAACGGCAACTTGCCTACGGCGGGCAATTGACGCCGGCGGCGAGAATGCTGGTCGCTCCATATACGGCCCCGGTGGATGCGCTGAAGAACCTGACGCCGCAACTTAGCGAAATGTCCCAGAGTCGTGGCGGGCCGGCGATAAGGCTCGATCAGATCATCGAAACCGATCCGGTCCCGGCGCAATTGCCGAACGGTCAAGCCCAGCGAATCTATTTCTCCTCCGACCATTCCCAGAACGGGGCGACCGTTCACATGCGCGCCTGGACGCAGATTGAATGCTATCCGATCGGCAACGGGACATGGGGAATTTATTGCAGCGAGATCAGCGGACCGGATGCGTCGTTCGACCGCGATATGCCGACGATGCTGGCCATCGCCAAATCCTGGAAGCTAAACGATGCGGTCGTTCAGCAACACACGCAGCAGGACATCGCGGCCCAGAATCAGCGCTTCGCCGCGTTCGAGCAGTCCATGCAAGAAAAGCAGGATGCCTTCGACAGTTACCTCAAATCCGTGCAGCACGACGAATTGATTCAGGAGCGCAGCAACGCCGATTTTGACGAGATCATTCGCGGATATCGCACCGTGGAAGATACCCAAACCGGCGATCGCGCCAGCGTGGATTTGGGCAATGTCAACGAGATCGTGGATTCGCTGAACCGGTCCGATCCCGGCCGATATGTGCAGATCCCGCTTCGGGATGAGGAATTTCCGCTGACGCACGGACAGTAGGTCGTTCTCCCTTTTTAGCCGGCCCGCCTGCGGGCCGTGGTTTTGCCGAACGAGCCAACACGGCCCGCAAGCGGGCCGGCTAAAATTAACATCGCAAATTGGATCATTGACCCCCGCTAATTTTCCGATACAATGTGCGGAAATGTCAGCGGATCTTCTCATCGTCGGCCGAAACATTATTATTCCCCGGAAATATCCTGGGTAGGGCTGACCGCTGCTTGTCCATTACGAAACACTAAGCCCTGCCCGACGGCAGGGTTTTTTTATTTCCCACGGTCTTTTCCGAGCATGGCCATGCCAACACGACGCATCGAAATCTACGACACGACCCTTCGCGACGGAACGCAGGGCGAGGGATTCAATCTTTCGCTTCAGGACAAGCTTCAGATCGCCCAGAAGCTGGATTTCCTCGGCGTCGATTACATCGAGGGCGGATTTCCGCTTTCCAATCCCAAGGATGCCGCGTTCTTCCGCGAAATCGGCAGCGTCAAACTCAAGACCGCCAAAATTTCCGCGTTCGGCATGACCCGGCGGCGCGGGATGAAGGCCGAGGACGATCCGGGAATGAAAGCGCTTGCTCGACGCGCAAACGCCCGTCGTCACGATCGTCGGCAAGACCAGCGAATTTCAGGTCGAGAAAGTCCTGGCGGTCACGCCGGAGGAAAATCTGGCGATGATCGCCGAGACGATCGCGGCTGTTGTCGCTCCGCCGGCCGGCAGGTCGATTTACGATGCCGAGCATTTCTTCGACGCCTATCGCGATAATCCGCGAATATGCGCTGCGGACGCTGCGCAGCGCCGAGGAAGCGGGCGCTTCGGTGCTGGCGTTATGCGACACCAACGGCGGGAACCTGCCGGAATTCATCGCCCAGGCCGTTGCCGACGTGAAAACGAAAACGTCGCGCGGTTCTGGGCATCCATACGCACAACGATGCCGCCCTGGCCGTCGCCAACGCCCAGGCCGCCGTGCTCGCCGGCGCCGAGCACGTTCAGGGCACGATCAACGGCGTCGGCGAACGCTGCGGCAACATGGACCTCATCCCGCTCATCGCCAATCTTCAACTCAAGTATCAATCTCGACTGCCTGACGTACCGGCTCGCTTGCGGCATCTGACGGAAGTCAGCCGATATCGTTTACGAGATCGCCAACCTCAACGCCGCGGCGGGCCAGCCGTACGTCGGCGCCAGCGCCTTCGCCCACAAGGGCGGGATGCACGTTCATGCCGTTCAGAAGGACGCCGCGACGTACGAGCACGTTTCGCCGGAAACGGTCGGGAATACGCGGAGGATCCTCGTCAGCGAGTTGTCGGGCGCGAGCAACATCGCCGCCAAGATCGGCCGGAAATTCGACATCGAAAAGGACAAGGCCCTTCAGCGGCGTCTGCTGGAAAAAGTGCAGGACCTGGAAAACGCCGGCTATCATTTCGAGGCCGCCGAGGCAAGCTTTGAATTGCTGGTGCGCAAGGAAATCGGCCGATACCAGAAGTTTTTCGAACTGGATCATTACCGGGTCACCATCAACAAGCACCACGGCGACGAGCCGGTCTCGGAAGCGACGGTGAAACTGCGCGTGGACGGCCGGATGGAGCACCACGTCGCCGAAGGCGACGGCCCGGTGAACGCGCTGGACAGCGCCCTTCGCACGAGCCTGCACGGGCATTATCCGCAGATCGGCACGGTGCATTTAACGGATTACAAGGTGCGGGTGATCAATTCGCACGATGAGACGGCCGCGCAGGTTCGGGTGACGGTCGAATGCCGCCGCCAGCGGGCTGACGGCACGAAGGAAATCTTCGGCACGATTGGCGTCAGCAGCAACATCATCGACGCCAGTTGGCAGGCACTGGTGGATGCGTATGAGTGTCATCTGATTCATTGTCAGGAAGAGAAGCCGGGTTCGAATTCCGTGGAGCTATCGGCGGAGCCGGGCGCCTCAGCCCGGGATGACCGGGCCGAGACGGCTCTGTTCAGTCTCCGCATCCGTATTTCCCATTCCCCCCATAGAATCCAGGGCCGAGCCGTCTTACACTGAAGGATCATGACCCTGACCGACGAAATGCCTTTCCAGCGTCTTCCGCGGCACATTGCCGTCATCATGGACGGCAATGGGCGGTGGGCCGTGAACCGCGGGCTGCCGAGGGTCGAGGGGCATCAGCAGGGCGCCAAGACCGTTCGCGCCATCGTGACCGAATGTGCCCGGCTTCGCCGGGAGTTCGGACGCCCGATTTTCTAACCCTCTATTCCTTCAGCCTGGAGAACTGGAAGCGGCCGGCCGACGAAGTCACCTTCCTCATGCGGATGTACATCGACTATCTCCGGCAGGAACGGCCGACCATGATGGAAAACAATATCCGCTTCAAGCAGATCGGCCGATTGGAGAATCTGCCGGACCTGGTGTTGGACGAGGTCAATCGAACGCTTGCCCAGACGGCGGGGAACGACGGACTGCAGTTGAATCTCGCCCTGAACTACAGCAGCCGGGCCGAGATCACCGACGCGGTGCGCGGCATCGCTGCCGAGGTGGCCGCCGGAAAACTCGACCCGCGCGACATCCGCGAGCAGACCATCAGCGATCATCTCTACACCGCGGGGATGCCCGATCCGGATGTGCTCATCCGCACCGCCGGCGAAATGCGCGTCAGCAATTATCTTCTCTGGCAAATCAGTTACGCGGAACTGGTGGTGAGTCCGGTGTTGTGGCCGGATTTCTCGGTCGAAGAATTTCACAAGACGCTGGCCGAATACGCCTGCCGCAATCGGCGGTTCGGAGGCTGGACCCAACCAACACGCTGCCGGCGGAATCACGCTGATCTGGTCGTTGCCAAACCCCTGAAAATCTAGATGATTCCCCCGACCGCCGGTCTACCGATGCACAGTCCATTGCGTCAGCGTCTCACGTACGGCTCGCTCATGATGGCCGTTCTGCTGGCGCTGCTCTATTTCGATTACTGGGCCGAGGCGAATACCCATGGGTGGGTCGTCTTTTCCAGCCAGCAACCGCCGCGCGAGTTTGGGCTGGCGGGCGTCGGATTACTGCTGCTGCTGATTATTCTGCTCCCGTTTGCGGTGGCCGAAGTCGCCCGATTATTCGTGGCCGAGAATGTCCGGCCCTATCGTTTCTTGGCCGCCCTGGGTTCGGGCCTGCTGGCCGTTCACGCGTTCCTGACGCAGTTTCCCTGGTTCCAGCACATCGCGGCGTCAACGTTGGCGTTCATCATCGTGTTCGTGATGATTCTTGCGGCGATCAGACGGGCCAGCGGCCGGCACTCCGAAGAAGCGATCGCCCGCATGGCCGGTACGGTATTGGCGATGCTCTATCTCGGCGGCCTGGCGTGGTTCCTGATGGCGCTGCGGGTGAAACATTCTGTCGATCAACGGCACGGTTTTCAGGGTTCGACGCAAGCGGTGGTGATGATCCTGCTGGTGGTGAAATTCGCCGACATCGGCGCGTATTTCGGCGGCCGGGCCTTGGGCCGGCATAAGCTCATCGCCTGGCTCAGCCCAGGCAAAACCTGGGAGGGACTTTTCTGCGGGCTGGCGACTTCCGCTCTGGTCGGACTTGCCTGTTCCGTCGCTTGGCCCCACGCCCTGTCCACCCTTACTTGGCCAAAGGCTTTGCTGTTTGGAGCCGTCATCGGCGCGGTGGGACAAGCCGGCGACCTCCTGGAAAGCCTGATGAAACGCGATGCTCAGGTCAAAGACAGCGGCGACATCATCCCCGGCTTTGGCGGATTGCTGGACGTGATCGACAGCCCCTTGCTGGCCGCCCCGGCGGCTTATCTGCTGTTTAGCCTGTTTTGACGTTTGACTCCGTGGGCCTTACGGCCATAGGAATCAGAACGTTATTCAAGCAAAGGAGCATTGCATGCGTTATCGACTTCTGGGCAACAGCGGGCTGCGCGTTTCGGAAATGTGTCTCGGCGCGATGACATTCGGCGAAGATTGGGGCTGGGGCGCGCGAATCGACGAAGCCCGCAAAATCTACGAGGCGTATCGCGAAGCGGGCGGCAACTTCATCGATACCGCCAACCTTTACACCATGGGCACCAGCGAGAAATTCGTCGGCGAGTTTACCAAGGGTCATCGCGGCGAGGTCGTGATCGCAACCAAATACACCAATGCCCTTCCCGGCCGCGACCCCAACGCTGGCGGAAACCAATGGAAGAATATGGTTCAGTCTGTTGAAGCCAGCCTGAAGCGATTGGGCACCGATTACATCGATCTCTATTGGCTGCATATCTGGGACCAGATGACGCCGGTCGAGGAAGCCATGCGCGGCTTCGACAACCTGGCGCGAGCGGGGAAAATCCTTTATGCGGGCGTTTCCGATGCCCCCGCGTGGTGGATCGCACAGGCCAATACGCTGGCGGAGTTCCGCGGCTGGACGCGGTTCGTCGGCTTGCAGATCGAGTACAGCTTGATCGAGCGCACCGTCGAACGGGAACTGATCCCGATGGCCGGCGCCATGGGCCTGGGAGTCACCGCATGGTCGCCCCTGGCCGGCGGTCTGTTGTCAGGCAAATATCACGACGGCGCTCAGCCCAAGGATGCCCGTTTCAGCGGCGAGATGATGCAACCGTTCAAAGCCGGCGGCCAACGCGCGGACCAGGTGGTTGCCGCCGTAAAGCAAGTGGCCCAGCGGGTCGGCCGCAGCCCTTCGCAAATCGCCCTCGCCTGGCTGCTTCAACGCCGGTCCCCGGTCATTCCGATCATCGGCACACGCAAGCTCTCGCAACTCAAAGACAATCTAGCCGCCCTGGAAGTCCAGCTTTCCTGCGACCAGATTCGGCTTCTGGACGAGGCCAGCGCCATCCCCCTCGGATTTCCGCACGAGTTTTACAGCAGGGAGTTGGTTCGCAATTTCGCCTACGGCGGGATGCGCGACCGCATTATTGTGTGACGGCCCGCGGGGCGGAGCGGCAATCCGAATTATGCGTAACCCTAGCCAGGCCCAGGAAATAGCGGATAATGAGCCTGATATTCCTTCGACCCCGCTCGCTTTTTTTTCCCAATCTGCGAAAATCTGCTCGACCCCGCCTGCCGATCTATCGCTTACGGCCGGCGTGTATCTGAACCTGCGGCCGACTAACCAATCCCGGCCCCGGTGATTGCCGTGCAGTTGAATATCGCTCTTGAACAACCTGACAAAAAGCTGGCCCTGTTCGGCTCGGCCGACCGAAACCTGCGGATGATCCGCGACACATTCGGC
Organism: uncultured Phycisphaerales bacterium; assembly: GCA_963771925.1. Lineage (GTDB taxonomy): Bacteria > Planctomycetota > Phycisphaerae > Tepidisphaerales > Tepidisphaeraceae > PALSA-1353. Next base: position 758,865 of record CAVYVE010000001.1, on the reverse strand, counting down.
GTCCAGGTCATCGGCCGGGACGACGAAATCCGCCTGACTCGGCGAGCGTGAACAGGTCGGCAAGGCCGCGGCCGTGCTCGACCAACTGCAGCGCAGCCTTCGCCGGCAGGATTGGCTGAGCGTCGAAGATGTCGGCCACGCCATTGGGCGAGCGGCCGATGACGGCCGCCAGCATTCCGCCGACGAGATCGACGTTTACGCAAAGGGCCGGACCATCAAGCCGAAAACCCCGGGGCAGCGGAACTACATCGAGGCGATCCTGCACCACGATCTGACTTTTTGCATCGGCCCGGCGGGGACGGGCAAGACCTATCTCGCCGTCGCCGCCGCCGCCAGCTTGCTCAAACATGCCCAGGCCAAGCGGATCGTTCTGGCCCGCCCCGCGGTTGAGGCCGGTGAACGCCTTGGATTCCTTCCCGGCGACATGCAGGCGAAGGTAAACCCTTATCTGCGGCCCCTTTTCGACGCGCTGCACGATATGATCGAGTTCGAGCAGGTCAAACGATTCATGGTCAACGATGTCATCGAAGTCGATTCCCCTGGCTTTTATGCGCGGACGAACCCTCAACGACAGTGTTATCATTCTCGATGAGGCGCAGAACACCACCGCGTCGCAAATGCTCATGTTTTTGACTCGGCTTGGCCATGACTCCAAAATGATTGTCACCGGCGACACCACGCAAATGGATTTGCCGCCGGATGTGCGCAGCGGATTGGTCGACGCCATGGAAAAACTTTCCGGCATCAAGCGGGATCGGAATGGTCAAGCTGGAGCGCAACGATATCGTTCGTCATCGGCTCGTGCAGAATATCGTCGATGCCTACGAACTCAACGGCGACGGCCCGGCCGTCAAGCGGCAGGCGCGCGGCGGAAGGACAGGGAATAATTGTTCGGCTTCGAACACCATTCCCGCACCAGCCAGCGCCGCTCGGCGATCCGCGAGAACCGGCACGATCTCCAAGCGCGCTCCGGCCCCGCCGATCCGCGGCCTGATCCCCTCCCTGGGCATCGTCGCGGGATTCTGGCTGGCGATCACCCTGCTGCTGCTGCTTCGCAAGGACGTGGTGCCGTATCGCCCCGGCGATTACGTTCCGCACGACATCGTCGCCCGCGTCGATTTCCAGTTTCTCGATCAGGCCCTGCACGATCAACAGGTCAAGGTTGCCCGCGAAAACGCGCCCCGCGTCTATCGCCGGGTTCCCGGCGATATCTGGGCGAAAATCCAGGTTATCTCCTGGACCCTTCCCGACACCGTTCACGGTCGCGCGCCGCAGGAACTTGATCCGCCCGCTGCGTGATATTCTCGACAGCGGCGCGATCACCGAACTGGAACAGGACCGCGTCGGGCCCGACCGCCAGCAATACGACGCCGACGTTCGCCATTTCTCAATTACGCCAAAAACATCTCGTCGCCGAGGATGAGCCGCTGGTCATTATTAAGCAATCCGACCGCGACGAGGAAACCCGCCTGTCCGCCAAATTCCCGGCACGAGGAGCGAAAGGCCGTCCTCCTTCCGCCTCTGCCCGACCCGCAAAATCCGCAAGCGTCCAGCGAGCGAGCCACACCATCGACGTCGCCAACGTCTACGGAACCGATCTTCCCGACCCGTTCCAGGCGCGCCTCGACGAAGCCGCCGAGGGATTTGGCCTGGGCCTGGGCTCGAAGATCGCCCGCATCACTTTCGCGGAATTGGCGGCCAATCCCAATTACCAATATGACGATCAGGCAACCCACGAGAGCAAAACCAGGCTGAAAGCGCCGTTGGACCGAGTTCGGCCGTCGAATTCTTCAGCCGCGGATCCAAAATCATTTCCGGCGGGTCCACGCTCAGCGACCGTGATTACCAACTGCTCAATCCGGAAAACAACGCCTATCACGATTCGTTGACCGGCGATATCTTCAAGATCTGGCAATATCGCCTGGGCCTGGCGCTGCTGGCCGGGATCCTGACGTTCATCTTCGCCGGCTATGTCGCGCGGTATCAGCCGCGATGCGTGCGAAACCACGCCCGCGCCCTGGCGATGGCCGGCCTGCTGCTGGCGATGCTCCTGCTCACCGCAAGTCGCCGGGATCGGAAACAGCTCGCTTTATATTTTCGGCATCGCCCCCACCATCATCGCGGCGTTGATCCTCACCATCGCCTACGACCAGCGCTTTGCCCTGGGCATGGCCACCATTCAGGCCATCATCGTCACCGCCGCGCTCAACCAGGGCTTGGAATTTTTCCTTGATCCTGTGGGTGGGAGTGCTCACGGCGTGCTATCTGCTGGACGAGATCCGCGATCGCAGCAAGTTGATTATCGTCGGCGGAGCGGCCGCGGCGGCGATGGTCATCGCCACCGCCGCCGTCGGCGCCGAGGAGATGGAACCGATGGCGTTCATCTGGTCGAATTGTCTGCATGTCGGCGCCGCCGGATTTGCCGCGGGATTCGTCGTGCTGGGCATTCTCCCCTTCATTGAAAAAGCCTTCCGCATCACCACGGGCATGACGCTGCTGGAACTGGGCGACACCAGCCAGCCGCTGCTGAGGCGCTTGGCGTTGGAAGCGCCGGGTACGTACAACCATAGCCTTGGCGTTGCCACCCTCGCCGAGGGCGCCGCCGAAAGCATCCGCGTCAATTCGCTTCTGTGCCGCGTCGGCAGCCATTACCACGACATCGGAAAAATCAACAAGCCCGACTATTTCGTCGAGAACCAGATGGGCGGCGAGAACCGCCATCTCAATCTCAGCCCCACCCTTTCGCTGCGAATCATTCAGGGTCACGTGAAGGATGGCATCGAGCTTGCCAAGGAATACAATCTCCCCAGCAGCATACAGGCGCTCATCCAGCAGCATCACGGCACGACCGTGGTGGAATATTTCTACAGCAAAGCCGTCCGCCAGAGCGACCAGCAGCCCGATGCCGCCTGCCCCGCCGCCACTGAATTCCGTTACGAAGGCCCCAAGCCCCGCAGCAAGGAAGCGGCCATCGTCATGCTCTGCGACGTGGTGGAAAGCGCATGCCGATCGCTCGCCGAACCGACCGCCAGCCGCCTTGAGGCGAAGGTTCACGAATTGGCCCGCCTTCGCCTGGAAGACGGGCAGTTCGACGATTCCGATCTGACGCTTTCCGATTTACAGCGAATCGAGCGGGCCATCATCAAGACCCTGCTGGGCATCTATCACGGCCGAATCATCTATCCCAGCGCCGTCACGGGTGAACCACCCATCGCGAAGATCGGCTGACCGTGCCACGGCCCCGAAGCAATTCTCCTTACCCCCTGCGCCTCGGCATCCACGCGACCGTTGCCGGTTCATACGCCGGTGCCCTCCGCCGCCAACTTCGCAAGGCCCACGCCGCGTTGGGCTCGCCCCTGCGGGAGCTTTCCGTCGCCATCGTCTCCCGGCGGCAAATGGCCGTCCTGCACGAACAATTCCTGCACCAATCCGGCCCAACCGACGTGCTGAGTTTTGAACTGGATCACGATCCTCGCGGCCGGGTGATCTGCGGCGAGATCGTCATCTGCCATGCCATCGCCCGCGATCGGGCCCGCCGCACTCGGCCATCCCGTCGCTCACGAATTGCTCCTTTACGCCCTTCACGGATTGTTGCACTTGTGCGGCTTCGACGATAGAACCGATCCGGATTTTGCGGCCATGCACGCCAAGGAAGATGAGATTCTCGCTCGCCTGGGCGTTGGGCCGGTTTTTTCCCCACGGAGCCCGTAAATGCCCCTCTACCTGACCATAGGGGGAGTGGTGCTGGCTTCGCTGCTCTCCTTGTTTTTCTCCTCGATGACGTATTCGCTTCGCGAATATTCGCGCACCCGCCTGGCGGAATTTCTCGGCCGCCACGATGCGGACCGATGGTTTGAATCCGTCACCGAGCACACGCCGGACCTGATCTTCATCACCGCCATTCTCAGGCAGTTGTCCAATATCCTTCTGCTGGCGCTGGTCTTTGCGCTCTTCGAGCAGTTGTCTTACCACGTGGTTTCGCGGTATGCGATGACGATCATTTTCACCGCGGTGATCGCGGTGTTTCTGTCCGTGACCATTCCACACGCCGCCGCGAAATACGCCGCCGCCGAACTCGTCGGATTTTTCGCGCCGGTCCTGAACGGACTGCGGTGGGCTTTTTCGCCGCTCTCGAAGTTGATGCACGGCACTGACGACGTCGTCCGCCGCGCCCTGGGCGCCAGCGAAAAGGAAACCGAAGCACAGATCGACAATGAAATCCTCTCGGCCGTCGAAGAAGGCGAAAAGGAAGGTTTCGTCGACGAGCAGGAACGGGAGATCATCGAATCAGTCATCGAGTTCCGCGACACGACCGCCGGCCACATCATGACCCCGCGCCAGGACATCGCCGCCCTGCCCATCCACGCCACGCTCGAGCAGGTCAAGAATTGCGTCGAGCAATCGCGCCATTCCCGCATCCCCGTCTACGAGCAGAACCTCGACCATATCGCCGGCATCCTCCACGCCCGCGACCTGATTAAGCTCCTCGGCCAGGCCGATCCGCCGTTCTCCATCGGTCCGATCATGCGGCCGGCGATTTACGTCCCGGAAACCAAGCCGCTCAGCGATTTGCTCAACGAATTCCGACACCAGAAAGTTCAGGTCGCGGTGGTCCTGGACGAATACGGCGGCACGGCGGGCATTGTCACTCTGGAGGATGTCCTGGAAGAATTGGTCGGCGAAATCGCTGACGAGCACGAAAACGAAGAGCCGGCCATGTTGAAAAAGATCGACGAAAAAACCATCGACGCCGACGCCCGCATTCGCATTGAGGACCTGAATCGCCTGCCCGGCCTGAATCTTCCCGAGGACGCCGGCTACGACACGCTCGGCGGATTCCTCAGCACGAGCCTGGCGCGCATCCCGGATACGGGGACGGTTTATGAGCGCGACGAGGTTCGCTACACGGTCCTCGACGCCGAGCCGCAGCGCATCAAACGCGTGAAGATCGAACTCCTCTCGCAGCCGACTCCGCAGCACGTCCAGCGCGCAGCTCAACGATGAACGCGGATCGCTTCCCTCTGGTGAGGGTTACAGCGCCGCCACGCCGATCCGCGTGCTCATGCGATGACTCGCGTTGGCCGGCAATTGAACCGCGCAATCGCGCGCGTTGGCCGTTTCCACGCAGACCATCGACTGCCACTCGTCGGTCCCCATGTCCTTCATCTGCGCTGACTTCCGGCTCCATGGATTCCACAGGACCGTGGCCCCCGAATTTTCCTTCTCAACGATAATGGACCGTCCCAATCCCGGATCGCGGACCGTCACCTTCGCCGCCGAGCTATAGTACAGCCGGTCCGTTTCGCCGCTTAGGCCGATCACCTTCGCCTGCTCCGTTTTTCGCTTTTCGCCGTCGGCCCGGTCGAGGTATTCCGCTCCGTCCAATCCCTCGATGGAAATCGAGCGAACGTCTGCCACGGCCAGATAGGTGTGAAGGGCGTCCTCAAAATGCATGAATTCCGTCGAGACGTTTCGCGCTTCCAGCGTCGCCTCCAAAGTTCGTGCGACGATCACGATGAACCGCAGTGAAAACGAAAGCGGCCACAATCGCATCGTCGCGTCGTCGCTCCCGCTCGCCAGGACGATTCGGACCGAACCGTCCGCTCGCGCATCGCACGATTCGATTTCCCAATTGCGTGTTCTGGCGAAACCGTGCGGGGGAGATTCGGGAAGATCGGCCCGCGGGCCGAACCAGGGAAAGACCAGCGGAATTCCGCCGCGAATCGGTCTGCGGCCGTCAAAGAAGCTCGACCGGCTGAGAAACAGCACCGGCGCCGCTCCGCGCGGTTGAAACTGCGTGACGTGCGCCCCAAAAGGATAAATCTCCGCCGACGCCAAATCCGTCGCCACCGCGATCTTCGGCAGCGAACCCCGCCCCGCCTCGATCCGCACCGCGCCGTCAACGCCGAACTTCTCCTGCAACTGCTCGATCTTCAACATGCAGTCCTTTCCAAATTGAAGTAGAGCGTAATCTATGCCAATCGCGTCAAAAGAAAAAGCGGCGCGATCGCGCTCACAACTTGAACAGAAGACCCACGTACCCCTCGATCGCGTTGAGCGAAGGATTGCGGTCCGAGCCTTCCAGGCGGGCGTTGGACAAATGAAGGTAGCGAACGCCGGCGAGAAGATCGGTTCGATCCCACAGATGCGTCGTGAAGCCGAAGCCCGTTTCGATGGTGAAGTTGAAATCGGTTCCGGAGGGAGGAATGCGATGGCTCGATTCGAGGACTCCGGGCAAAACATCGGCATAGATCGACCAGTTTTGCCGCACGATCAGATGCGTCCGCAGAATAAAATTGCCGCCGAAGGACGTGACGTCCCGCTCGGGCTGCAGTCCTTCCAGGCCCTTGAATTCCATGCCGAACGACCAGTTTGGCCAGAAATAATAGTTGGCTCCGGCGGCGCCCAGTAAAGCTGCTCGCGCATCCAGGGCTGGTTGGCGTAAGAAGCGTAAGTTTCGATGGTCCAAAGGCCCTGCGGAAACGGATTGGATGTGGAGCAGAGCGTGGAAGACTGCTGGGCGTCGGCGAAGGCGAATGAACAGACCAGTGTGCAGGCGGCGGCGGACATCGCGATAACTATCCGGCGCCAGAGCACTCGCGTTCCTCCGAGCGTTACGAGCCGTTTTTGCGGGCCGTGTATTCAGAAAAAATTCCGAGCGACACAACCCTCCGGCTCTCGAGGAAACCGGCCTGACGCAAGGCGGCCAGGACGGCATCCGGCGGCAGGCAGGCTTCGATGGTGTCCCAATAATATTGCCAAAGCCGCTGGGATGTCGCCCGCCGGGTGGCGATTCGCGTGATCCAAGGGACGACGCAGCGCATGTGTGCCCGCAGCAGGGCGCGTCGAATCCGGCCGCGCGGCGCTGTGATCTCCAGCAGGCACAATCGCCCGCCCGGCCGCAAGACGCGGAAAAATTCTGAAAACGCCCGGTGCAGATCGGATACGTGCCGCAGCGCGTAGCCCATCGACACGAATTCGAATTGTTCGTCGGCAAACGGAATCTGCTCGGCAACGCCCAGGATCGCGCGGATATTGAGCGCTGCCACGGCCTGCCGCATCATTCCCGCGCTAGGATCCAATCCGATCACCCGGCCGCCCGGTCCGGTCAGGATCATTGCCTCGCGTGCAACCAGCCCGGTGCCGACCGCCACGTCCAGCACGTTCATGCCCGGCCCCAGCCCCGCGCGGACCAGGGCGCCGCGTCGATACCAGCTTCCGCTGCCGAACGACAAGAGCCGCTCGATCCAATCGTAATCGGGAGCGGTGTCGTCAAAGATATCTTTGAGGAATCCGCGCTTGGCTGATTCGACAGGATAATAGTGCTCAAGCGTAGGATGGGGCTGAAGCTCGGCTTCGACAGGCATGATCGCAGAAGTCTAACCGCCCGGCGGGCACGCGAAAAGGCCGCGACGATTTGGGTCCGCCACATGGGGCTGGAAATTCCCATCAGACCATGCCGATTCTCACCCCACTGACCACGCCGGTGAAATCCGTGCAGATCGTTGCCAGCGAACCAATTCTTTCCTCCCCGTTGGCGCCCATAATTCCCCCGGCATTGTCCCACCCGCTGCCCAGCAGACGCGGCATTCTGCCGGAAAGCATCGCCGCCGCCAGGGCAACCAGCGGTGAAACGCTGAACGATTCGGCGATGTGGCCGTAGATGGCCGAGACCAATCGCGCTCCCCATTGCGCCGGATGGCCGCGGCTTCGGCACGGTCGATCCACGTTCCGCAAGCCGAACTGAGAATATTCGCGGGATTCTTCAATTCTTCCAGCACCCAGCCGAGCGATTTGACGGTCCCGGCCGGATCGCCCGAGCAGGCGGCCGTCGCGTCGATCCGGCCGCGGGCGCGGCCGCCCCGCTGCTGCATCGATTGGCGCGATTCCAAAACGAAGATCACCGCTCCGGCGCCGGTCACAAAACCTCTCTCGCCGGAAAAAGGCGCGCATCCCTCCAGCGAGCCGACGCCGCAGTGGAGATGGGCCTGATTTACCAGATCGCAGAATTCCTCCCCGGCGCCGACGATGGCCCGCTCCCACGAGCCGCCGCGGATTCGCGCCGCCGCCAGCGCTATCGCATCCAGTCCGGCCGTGCGTGTGCCGATGATCGATTGGCAAGCGGATTTCAGCGACAACATGAGGCTCAACTGCGCCGCCCCGGCGTTGGGAACCGATTCGGCGAAGAGCATGGGATTGGCCGCGATCAGCCCGTCTTTCACAATTTGCCGGTAATAATCCGTGCTGTAATTGACCGAGCCGTGGAGCGTGCCGAGGATGGCCGCGCAGTCCGCGGCGAAAGCCGGAAGTTCGTCGATTCCCGCATCGCGGCAGGCCAGGGTGGCGGCGGTAAGCGTCAGCTTCACGTAATCGCTCATCCGTCGCACGCGCCGGGCGCTCAGCAAGCCGAGCAATTCCGCCTCCGGCACGCCGCCGGCATTGGCGTTCCACGCCGGCGGAGCATTTGCCGTCAGCCTTGCAAGCAACGCGTCGTTTCCGATGATGCCCGGCAGGACCACGCCGATGCCGGTAATGTAAACCTCTCGCGGCGGCGGTTGCGTCACCACGGCCGGCGGCGGCTCGGCCGGTCCGAGGATCATGCAAGAGTTCGCGCCGCCGAAGCCCAGCGAAATATTGAGGCTGCGGCGAATTTTCTCCGGCCGGGCCTGTCCCGTCGCCAAGCGCAAACCGTCAAACTCAACCTCCACGTCAGTCACATTCACGCAGGCGGGAACGATCTGATCGCGAAGCGCCATTGCTGAAAGGATCAACTCCACCGTTCCGGCGCCGCCGAGCGTGTGGCCCAGGTGACTCTTGAACGCCACGACGGGAATTCGCCGCAGCCCATCGGCGAACACGCGCGACAACGCCGCGAATTCGCTGGCGTCGTTGTCGGGCGTTCCCGTGGCATGAGCAGCAATGAGATCGATATCCGCCGGCTCCAGCCCCGCCAAGGCCAGCGCCTGTTTGATGGCGCGGACGGCGCCATCGCCGTGAGGATGCGGTTGCGTCAGGTGATGCGCATCGGCCGATTCGCCCCAGCCGAGGATCGCCGCCAGAGGTTCAATTTTTCGCCGAGCGGCATCGTCGGCCCGCTCCAGCACAACGACGCCATATCCCTCGGCCAATTTCATTCCCTGGCGATTTTTCGCGAACGGCCGCAGCGGCCCGTCCGCCACCAAACGCAGGCTGTTGAATCCGGCCCAGACGTACTCGCTGATGGGGTCATATCCGCCGGCGATCACCAAGTCCGCCTGGCCGTTTTGCAGCAGCGTCACTCCCAGCGCGATGCTTGCGAGGCTGGACGAACAGGCCGAACACGTCGTCGCGCTCCAGCCGGTGACGAGGGAGTTTTCCATCGCCAATTGCAGTGTCGTTCCCGCGAGGAATTGGCCAAGTGCGGCCAAATCACCGCTGCGCAAATATCGTCCCGCGGCCCGCATCCCATGCAGAGTTGTGCCCAACAGGCAAACGCATCGCCGCCCGTCAAAGGCGGATGGCTCGACACGCGCATCGTCGAGCGCCTGGGTGATCGCCCATTTCAGATATCTGGCCTCTCGCGGCAAATCCGGCGCAAACTCCCCCGGCAAATCCGGCGCCTGCCCGCCGTCTTTCCCGCTCGGCAGCGGCGTCTCGATGGCGCTCATCGGCCCCATCGCGCACCGCCCTTGCAGGATCGACTCCCAGGTTTGCTCGCGCGACAATCCCAGGCCGGTCACCAGCCCAGCCCCGCTGATCACGATCCTCGGACGGCTCTGACTCATGTCGGTGGACTGTCTTCGACAAACGCCGCTTCGAGCATCAGCCACTGCTCCGGATACGCGGCGACGTACTTTTCCAGCACCTTTGCCCATTGCAGCAATTGTGGGTGCACGCCGTCGATCAGCTTGGCGTTCGGATCGACGCGAATGGCCGATTCCACGAACAACTGGCATCGCCCCGACGCCGTTCTCACGACGAACACCGGAACGATCGGGCTTGCCGCTGATCTGCGCCAGCACGATCGGTCCCAATGGCAACAAGATGTGGGCGTCGAACATCGGCACGGGTTGCGCCTTCTGTCCCGGCACGGCCCGGTCGCCCTGCATGACGACGACGTGATCGCGCGCCAGCGCATCGCGCAGGCCCACCCAGGTTTCCCAGCCGTCATCCACCGGCGCTTCGTGGACGCCCAGAACCCCGCGGAGCGATTGGCGGATTAGCTCAAACTCATTCGTCGCATCTCGCTTGAAAACGACGTGGACATTCGGCTCGTACACGCGCAGCGACGCCAAACCCACCTCGAAGGAGCCCATGTGCGCGGTGACGACGATCGCGCCGCCGCCTTGGCGGCGCATGGCCAGGTATTGCTCGCTTCCGTGAACCGACTCGATCTGGTTTGAAAGTTCCAGGGCGGACATGGCGCCGATCGGCCCACGTCCACGACGAAATCGTAGTACGCCGCGGTGACGTTCGCGGCGAAAGCGGCGAGCCGCGCGGGCGTGATATCCGATCCAAAAATGCGCCGGGCGTTGGCGCAGGTGCCGCGGCGGATCGGCCCCGAGCAACGCACCGTGATCCACACAATGGGTCTCTTGAGAAGCCTTGGAACCCAAGGGGCGTGCCTGGCCCAAAAAAAAAGTCGGCGCATCCAGAGCCGCGAGATCCAACTCGTTGAACGCCAGCCCATGGGCCTGGAACGATCTCCGGCCCCCGGCGCGGATCGGGTATTCACGACGGCACGCGTCACCGAGTTGGTGTCTCCGAATTCGATTGCCCGGGCCGCTGGCGGTGCAGGGTGATCGAGCCTCGCGCCAAAATGGCCGGACCCACCTCGGCCGTCACGTCGAACACCTGAAGCGATCCCAGCACTCGAACCAATTTCGAACTGAGCGCGATCTCCACCGGCGGAGAGGCGGGCTGTTCGAAACGAATGTCGATATTGGCGATTTTACCGTTGGCGCCGCTATCGGCGGGGCCGGCGATTCCCGACATCTGGGCCAGCGCCTCGACGATCAGAACGCCCGGCACGATCGGCGAGCCGGGAAAATGCCCGGCCAGGAACGGCTCCTTGCCGTCCACCGCCCAAACGCCCCGCGCCATCTCGCCGGGACGGACTTCGTCCACTCGTGAAACGAAGCGGAATTCCGGCCCGTGCGGCAACCGCGCCAGCCAGTCCGTCCCCAGAGTTTCGCTCCGCGGCGTTCCGTTGCCCGCCGCACGCTGCCGCTGAATGTAGTTGGCCAGCGACGCGAGGTTTTGGAAAACCTCCTTGCCGATGGTCTCATTGGGAATCCGAACGCCAAACTGCCGTTCGATGCTGGTCAGGAGCAGCAGCATGTCCAGGGAATCCAGATCGACGTTGCCGCCGAAAAATGGCATGTCCTGGGGGATCGGCTCATCGGCCGGGAGCTTCAAATCGCGGCGAACGATTTCCCTGATTTGCTGGAGGAGGTCGGGATCAAGCAAAGAGGTCGTCATTGCCGGACAGGTGGAATTCATTTACATTCCCCGCGCGTAAGTCTATCGATTGAAGGTCGGTCTGCAAGTAACGCCTGGCCACGAGCGGTCCGTCTGTCGGGAGAGTGAGGCGGGTCACTGACCCACTCGATCTACAATGGCCGCGCTCTACACCATATCCAAATTGGGTTGCCGGTTTATCCGCTTCACGTGCGTCCGGCCGGTGATATTGCATTCCGAACGATTTAACCTGCCCGGCGGCTTCGTGCTGGCGTGCAGCCATGTGAGCCATCTCGAGCCGTTCATCATTTCCACGCTGGTGAATCGCCGGATCGACTGGATGGCGCGGATCGAGTTTTACCGCTATCACCTCTTCGCGGCGATGCTGAGGGAATTCGACGCTTTTCCGGTCAATCGGCGGGGCGTGCCGGTGCGGGCCATTCGCACCGCCATCGAACGGAGCCGTGCCGGGCGGGTGGTCGGCATATTTCCCGAAGGAGGCGTGGCCCATGGAAGCGATTCGGTCCTCCGCGGCGGCCCGATCAAAAAAGGCGCCTGCGTGATCGCATACCGAGCCGCCCTGCCGGTGCTTCCGGCCATCATCCTGGGCACGCACAAGCTCAATTGCGTGAGGCCCTGGCTCCCGTTTCGCCGGGCCCGTGTTTGGGTCAATTTCGGACGATTGGTTTATCCCCGGCTCGAAGAGCCGCGCCGTCGGGTCGCTCGCGATCTCATGGCCGACGACCTCCGCGCGGAATTTCGGGCGACTTACAAAGAACTCTGCCGCACCTGCGGCATCGACGACCGCGATGTGCCTTAGATAGGCTCTTAGATCGTGAGCGAATTCTTTTATCATCTGGTTAAACGGGTCGGGTCGGCGATCTTTTGGTGGTCCTCCAGACCGATCGTCCTTCATGTCGAACGAACCGCGCAGAGGGAGCATTCATTCTCGCGGCAAACCATACGAGCACGTTTGACGTTCCGCTGATCGCCCGCCACAGCCGCCGCGATCTGGATTTCGTCAGCATCACCGAGGCGTTTGATTACCGCTTCGGCGCGTGGTTCTTCGGATCGATGAACGCATTTCCGATCAACCGATCCAAGCCGGATTTTCGCGGCATGAGAGTGATTCTCGACCGTCTGAAACGACAAAGGGCCATCGCCATATTTCCCGAAGGGCACATCCGTGCCCCGGAGGATGCGATCATCCATGGAGGCAAAATTCGGCCCGGCACGGGCCGGCTCGCGGTCATCTCGGGTGCGCCGATCGTGCCTTGCGTGGTCGTCAATTCAGCCCCCTATAACAAGATTGTCGCCTGGCTGCCGCATCGCCGCATCCGGTACGGGCTTATTTTTGGAGAAGCCATTTCGGTGCCCAAGGATTTGGAGAAGACCGAGGCCGCGCAGCGGCTCGAGCGCGAGCTGCAAGAAGCCATGATCCGCCTGTACCAAGAACTCATCTCCCAAATGCCTCCTCAGGCAATATCATCGCGCGCTCTTACCCGATAAATGATATTGCCGATCGCGCATTTCGCTCACGGGCTGGTAACACCTTCCTCGTTTTTGGTAGCGCCAGGGCCAGAGTTGTTACCGTTACGGTTGAATAATCGAAAAGTCAGCACCGGATCGCGGGGGCCTTTCAGCCATACCATTTCTCCCAATCCCTGATCGACGAGCCTCTGTAAAGCGGCCTTCGCCTGATCCACGGACCGCCTGAAGCGATGGCTGGCATGCATCAACTGCCTGGGTGTGATCTGCCCATGATGCAACTCGACGATCTCCAGCAGATACGCAATCTCCTCGCTTTGCGGATTACGCCGCACGCCATGAATCCGCTCGATCTCGACGGTGAAATAATGCACGATTTCAACCGCCGCCTCGGCACTTCTTCGCGAAACCCGCCTCCTCCGCCGCCGCGGATTCTTCATCACCTGAATCACCAGCGCCAGCCGCGGAATATACGACACGAGATTCTCCAGATGCGCCCGCAGCAGCGGATCGTTCAGCGAAGCGGCCTGCCCGTGCAGGCGATCGTGGGCGGTCACATACACCTCCATCGCCGCCGCGGTAAATCGCAAAACATTCAGCCCCTTGGCCGGCTCGTACCGAATGGCCAGGAGATCCATCAGCAGATTATGCCACGCGACGCGGATGGACTTGGCGAACGACGCCCTCGCCGACGGCGGCCCCGGCGGCGCCGGCTCGGCCAGCAGAAACCGCGAGATGACCCCATGCGAATCCGCAAAACAAAGCGACTGCGGAGCCAATATTCCCGTGATGCCCAAAAACGCGGCCGAAACAAAAATCGCCGGCGGAGAGGTTTGGTGAAGATCGATCTTCAAAGCGGCCGCATCGAAAACAGTGGACGCGAACGAACCGTGAACGGTGGATTTCCCCGAAGTGGCCAGCGCCCGCAGGCAGGCGTTCATGTCTTCGGGAAAGAGGACCAGCCCGCGCAGGATTTCTTCGCAGATTCCGGGCGATGATGAGCGGATCGCAACTGGTCAGATAGAAAACCGGAAACTGCGGATGCGGCCTTAGCGGCCTGGGCCCGCGATCCCGCGGGCCGGAGTTCTCCCACTCCTCCATGGAGTCGTCATAGTTGAGCATTTTCACGTCATACTCCTCCGCGAAAAGCTCCTGATTCAATTGCAGCGGCCCAAGCACGAGCCGCAGCACCGCCAGATGCCGCGGCTCATGCGGACCCAGATTGGCCGACCAGATGACCGCCGGCACACTGTGCGCGTCGTGAATTTCCAGCCGCAGACTATTTCCGATGGCCGCCCCGGCCACCGCCAGCATCGGCAACACCGCGCACAGCGGATCGACGCGATAGCAGCGATACGCTTCCATCGCGAAATCGCGCATAACATCCGGCAGCGCATGCAGCGGAAACGGATACGGCCGTTTTCGCCAGGCCTGCACATGGATCGGCTCCGCCTGGATCGGGCGAATACGGACGGGAAGCATGGTGGGTGCAAAGGTTTTGATTGGAAGCATGGGTGTCATTTGCCGCCAATAGACGGCCCTCTATATCTATGGCGGGGAGGTGAAGGTTTTGGGCATGATTTGGGGAAATCGGGCAGGAATTATTCCGCGGGGTCGATTTTTGCGCTGAATCCGCAAGAGGTCGGGGGTTCGGATCGAGGGGCCGCTATGCTCGCCGCCCACAAAATGTGTTATCCGTCCGGCAATTCGCGGTTGTGTCCGCGCGAACGGTATTCTGGGCGCATTTCCAAGTAGCCGCGTAGCTCATCGGCGATTTTTCGAAACCGGAGAATCCTAATACCACGCCATACGGGGCCACATTTCGATTATTTCGACTATTGCTTTTGTTTCGTTTGTCCGATATAGTGAACAGGACGAACCGGAGCTTACCGATGTCTACAGTAACACTGCGTGAACCTGCCGCGCCGACCGAGGCCGAATCCCAACTGGCGAACGAGTCAGGCCGGCGGCTTGCGCGTTACGCCCAGCGCGACTTGAAACTCCAAATCGCCGGTAAACACGGCGAAGCGATCACGCTTCCTGCATCGGCCGTGCGTCTGTTGGTTCGATTGCTGTCGGAAATGGCCGCCGGCAATGCTGTGACCCTTGTGCCTATCCACGCGGAACTAACGACACAGCAAGCTGCCGAGGCGCTCGGCGTGTCCAGGCCGTTTCTGGTCAAACTGCTGGATGAAGGCAACATCCCATCCCGCAAGGTGGGTACACACCGCCGCGTGCTGTTCAGCGATCTGATGGCCTACAGACAGAAAACAGACCGGCAGAGGCTTAAGGCGCTGGATGAATTGGCCACGCAGGCCCAGGAACTCAAAATGGGCTATTGAAAAAGGGCCGCGTCCATGGCCAGTTTCACGGCCCTTTACGATGCCTGTGTGTTGTACCCCGCGCCGTTGCGCGATTTGCTGATGCACTTGGCGATGACCGATCTATTCCGCGCCCGGTGGACGAATCAGATTCACGACGAATGGATACGCGGCGTTTTGGCCAAACGGCCCGACCTGAAGCGCGAGCAGCTTGAGCGGACGCGCCAATTGATGAATGCTCACGTCTTGGATTGCCTCGTCACCGGGTATGAGAATCTCATCGACGGATTGGCATTGCCCGATCCCAATGACCGTCACGTATTGGCTGCCGCCATCCGCGCCGGCGCCGACGTAATCGTGACATACAACTTGGACGACTTTCCAAAACAGGTTCTCGATCCGCTCGGAATCGAGGCACAACACCCTGACGTTTTCGTGACCCACCTGCTGGACCTTGACGGTCCTGCTGTCTGCGCCGCGGCGCGGCGGCAGCGCCAAAGCCTGAGAAATCCGCCGAAAACGGTTAACGATTTTGCGATGCACGTTTTTCCAGCCCCTTCCTCACTTTGCGCGAAGATGCAACTCCCCGCAAGACTGCGACAGGTACCCACTTATTTTCCCGAAGCGGAGCTATTAAATCAAGGACACATCGGACAAACGGGGCTGTGAAGGACGGTTGAGGGGCGGCCTGTGGCCGCAAGTCCGGGCGGGTGTGAATCAGTCGTTGAAGAATTTGGCTGCTGAGTAGCAGGTATTGGAACGCCGGCGCGTTCTGACCCCGCGTGCGCCGTAATCAGTGCTCACTTTTGGGGAGTTACATTTCGGGCGGAATGAATGGGGTATCGCCTTCGCCGCAATGCCAGGAGTGCCAATGTCCCAATACCCCCGAGGGCGAGCGAAGAGGGTTCAGGTACTGGCTTCCATTCGACCTCGTAATAGGAATTGTTTTCTATGGCGTAACCGAATACGTCGCCGCCGCCGTCAATCGCCAACGCCTGTGACGCTTCGACCGGTCCGGGAATCAGGGCTGATAAGTCCACCCAGGAACTAGCGTTCCCATCCCACAAGAGGGCTTGATCCACACCGCCGGCCAGTTGTCCATAGCCGACCTGGTATTTCCCGTTCGTGGCCAGCGCCTCGCTTGATTGATAACCGCTCGGATTAAGATCAACCGCGGTATTGGCGGCGCCCGTCCAGAGCATCGCGTTGTAATAAGAACCGAAAAGTCCGATGCCCACCTGTTGCGTTCCGCTTGTTCCCAGTGCCTGGCTGAAATTGGTTGTGGACGGGTTAAGGTCAACCGCAGAACTCGCTGATCCATTCCAAAGCATGGCATGGTTTGTTGCGCCGCTACTTGAGTTAAGGAACGCGTATCCGACCTGTTGGACTCCATTGGTCGCAATGGCGTCGCTGCCATAGTAAGACGAGCCCGACGGATTGAGATCGATCGCGGACCCGGAGGTGCCGGTCCATATCATCGCGTTGTTATTCCCGTCCCAGGCAAAACCCACTTCCTGGTTACCGAATATCGCGTTGGCTTGGCTTTGGGCGAAGCCCGCAGGGTTTAAATCGACTACCGACGCCGCCGTACCCGTCCATAACAGCGCATGTTCGTTGCCCCCCGTACCTTGGCTCCGACCACTGCCCACCTGGATTGTTCCATTTGTGGCGAGCGCGGCGCTGTCACTGAACCCGGCGGGGGTGAGGTTGACGGCCGAACTCGTAGGGTTGTTCCACAGCAAAGCTCCCAAGAACCCGGACCCGCTCACTCCCTGAATTCCGACAACCTGAGTTCCGTCCCGAGAAACGCCCTCAATACCCGATATGTAGCCGCTCGGGACCGTCAGGACGGATAGATTCGTATAGGTATAAGCCGGTGGGCCCCCTGCGTATGCTTGGCAAGATACAGCAGCCACCACCGCCGTAGTCAACCAGCTTACGAGAGGAAATCGGCGAACAATGAACTTCACCCCTCGATGAGATTCCGGCCCTTTACGCCAAAGGATTGCGTTGTGGCGCATTCGCCACAAGGCGACGGATATGAAAACCACGAGGCAAGATAATTTACGCATAATCCCTCCTATTTCGCGACACAACGTGGGCTAGCGAAGCGTCAACGGAACAGTGGGAGCTTAGAATACTGAGCTAATCATGCAAGTGAAAGCCCGTGACGGATGCGGGGAAGGGCATGCCCGCAAAAAGGGGGCGATTGAACAAGCGGGGCTGTGAAGGACGGTTGACTTCGGCGACCTCAGTCGAGCCGAGGGGCGGCCTATCGAGATTATTGCAGGCTCGCGCGGCTTGAATCATAATGCCGGACATGGCTGAGAATGGTCAGTCTGTTGAGCTTTGGGATGCGATCGTGATCGGCGGCGGGCCGGCGGGGGCGATCGTCGCTTTGGCGCTGGCTCGGCGCAGACGACGCGCGATCGTTCTTGAAAAAACGCAATTCCCGCGCTTTCACATCGGCGAATCGTTTCTGCCGGCCACGTTCGATCGATTGCGGGATTTGGGACTGGAACCGGAGCTGCGCAAGCTGCCGCATGTGCCGAAATTCGGGGCCGAGTTTGTCATGGGCTATGGGGGGAAGCATCTGGAGATCGAATTCTCCGACGGATTCTGCCCGTGCCCCGAGACGTTCAACATCGAGCGGTCGATCTTCGATGAGATGTTGTTGCGCGAGGCCCAGCGCGGCGGCGCGGACGTGCGCCAGAACGTCACGGTCAAACAAATCCTTTCCCTCACGGACGGCGATGTGCGGGTGTTGACCGATACGGGGGAAATCCGCGGACGATTTCTTCTGGACGCCAGCGGGCAGCAGACGGTCGTCGGCCGGCATCTGGGGACGCGGAAAACCGCCGAGGAAGCGCACCTGCGCAAGGTCGCCTATTTCAATCAATTCGACAACGTCTGGCGTCCGCCGGGGCGAAAAGAGGGACAGCCGCTGATTGTCATGATGGATGAGGGATGGTTCTGGGCTATTCCGCTGAACGAGCGACGCACCAGCGTGGGAATGGTGCTGGATGCGGAGGTCGCGCGGCGCATCGGGCAGAGCGAAAACATCAATTCGGATGCGATGCTGGCGTGGGGCATCGCCCGATGCCCGGCCGTGCGCGAGCGGATGAAGGAGGCGGTGGGAACCGATGAACCCAATCGCGTGTTGGCGGATTTCAGTTATAGGTGCCGGCCGTACGCGGGAGACGGATATTTCCTCATCGGCGATGCGGCGGCGTTCATGGACCCGATTTTTTCCACCGGCGTCTCCGTCGCAGCCAACGGCGCGATGGAGGTGGCGAAATACGTGGATGATATTCTGGCCGGCCGCATGTCCGCGGCCAGGGCGAGAAGGAAATACATCTCCCACCTCGAAGAAAGCACCGCCACGCTGTTTCAATTGATTCGTCAATATTACGATCATTCATTCCGCGAGTTGTTCCTGAACGGCACCGGGCCGATGCAAGTCCACAAAGCGGTGATCGGGGTCCTGGCCGGCAACGTATTTCCACGTCCGCCCTGGAAATTGCGGTGGCGATTGTGGCTTTTCGACCGTTTGGTGAACCTCAACCGGAAACGGCAACTCGTGCCGCGGCGGCGGCCGTTCTCACTTCTGAAGGCCAGCGCGGCCATGGCGGCCGATTCCACCGATCCAATCCCACAATGCGCCGTGGCCCAGGTTGCGGAAGTCGATTCGCAATCTTAAAATCAAGAAAGAATTTGCAAAAATTAACTGGGGGTCGAAAGGAATGTCGCCGACGTGGGAGCCGCGAACATACGATCTCTCGAGGGACTTAAAGAGGAACTCAAACGACTTGTCGTCGAGAATCTCTCCCTCGAAAATCTCAAACCGGAAGATATCAAGGATGACATGAGCCTCTTCGGCGAGGACGGCGTGGGATTGGATTCTCTGGATGGCGTGGAAATTGTTGTTCTCCTTCGCCGCCACTACGGCCTGGACGTGAAAGCTATGCAGAAGGGTCGAGAAATTTTCAACTCGATCAACACGCTGGCTCCGTACGTGCTCGCCAACGCGACCAAGTGAAGATCGGCCCATCCCATGCAGCGGTCATCCGTTTCGATTGCGGGGGTTGGTGCGGTTTCCAGCGCGGGCTGGGACGTTGCGTCAACCGTCGAATCCTTCGGCATCGCCCGGCGAAACATCGCCGCCGGCCTGCCGTTTGACAGCTCAATCACCTGCCCGACATTCCAGGTCGCCGCCGAGTTGCCGATTCTGTCGGCGCCGGTGAGTCGCAGCCGCAGCCTGCGGCTGGGGATGAAGGCCGTGGGCGAAGCGATGGCGGATGCCCAAATCGACGGGTTCGATCCGCAAACACGCGTCGGCGTTTGCATCGGAACCACCGTCGCTTCTCAACTGAACAGCATTCCTTTCTACGATGCGTATCGCCGCGATCCGGCGCATCCGGGACTGGATGCGGTGAACGATTATCTCCGCGCCAACCTGGCCCAGGCGATCGGCCAATTGCTCGGCGCGACCGGGCCGCGCATGACGATCGTGAACGCCTGCTCCTCCGGAACGGATGCGATCGGCGTCGCGGCAACCTGGATTCGCGGCGGATTGTGCGATCTGGCAGTCGCTGGCGGCGCGGATGAGCTGAATCGCGTGGCCCTGGCCGGGTTTTGGTCGCTGGGCGTGATGAGTTCCCAGCCGTGCGCTCCGTTCGATCGCGACCGTGCCGGGCTGAACCTCGGCGAAGGGGCTGGAATTCTCCTGTTGGAATCATCGAGCCACGCGAAAAAGCGCGGTAAAAAGTGCGCTTTCGAAGTGGCGGGATTCGGCGGCGCATGCGATGCACATCACTTGACGGCCCCGCATCCCGACGGCCGCGGGTTGGACCTGGCGATCCGGACGGCCCTATCGCAGGCGAACGTCGCGCCGGACGGATCGCATTCATCAACGCCCACGGAACGGCGACAGCGGACAACGACCGGGCCGAGGGAAAAGTCATCGCCCGCGTTTTCGAATCCCTCGTTCCCTTCGTATCGACCAAGGGATACACCGGCCACACGTTGGGCGCCGCCGGCGGGCTGGAAGCGGTGTTCACGCTGCTGGGCCTGCGCGAGGGATGGATTCCCGCTTGCGCGGGATTTGAAAACCAGGCAGACGATATTTCGGTCGCGCCGGTTTGCCGGCGCACGACCATCAGTGGCGACTGCGCCCTGTCAACCTCGCTGGCTTTCGGCGGGAACAACGCGGCGGTGGTGATCCGGAGGCTGGCATGAATAATCCTCCGCCGGCAAGCATCCTGGGTATCGGAGCCGTCACGCCGATGGGTCGGGATTTGCGGGACATCCAAAAACAGTTGCAGAACCCCCGCCGGTTTCCCCGGCGGTCCTTCGCGTCAGCGATGAATTTCTGTCGGACCCGGCCATCGTCCGCCGGATGCGCCGGGCCGATCGATTCGCGCGGATGGCCGCGGTCGCCGCATCCGATTGCTGGACCGGCGCAAGATCCATGCGAACGCATTGCCAAGGAACGAATCGGATTGATCGTCTCATCCGGCTTCGGTCCGCATTGCCGTGGATTTCGCTTTCTCGACGGAATCCTGGATTGCGGGGATAGCGACGCGCTGCCGACGGATTTTTCGCATTCGGTCCACGGCGCGGCGGCGGCATATATCACGGAAATCCTGGAACTGCGCGGGCCGTCGCTGAGCACAACCGATTTCGAAATCGGCTTCGAGCAAGCCGTTGGGCTGGCGCAATGTTGGTTGGACCAGCGGGTTTGCGACCGGGTGCTTGTCGGAGCGGTGGAGGAAATCGGAGAAGTGTTGCTCCATTGCGCATCACGCCTGTTGGGCAAGGAAGCATTCGTGCCGGGCGAAGGAGCGGTCTTTTTGATGCTGGGGCCGCCGGACGCCGGCGGATTTGTCCGACTGGAAGCGACGACCCTGCCACGGGATTTGGATCTGCTGATGTTGGACGTCCCGGCCCTTCCATCGACCGCGGTCCAAAAACCGGCGATGGTCGCCCGGTGTACAACCACGTTCAGCCCGTACTTCGGACACACGGCCAGCAGTTCGGCGTTTCAGTTGCTCGGAGGGATGGCGGCGATTCGCGCCGGCCGGCCGCTGGGCCGGATTATCCAGGCGGTGTCGGCCGAGGCGGCGTCTTCGGTCGCAGTTGACAAGGCCGCGACTTTTAAGCCATCATGCGACCCACGTATGGCGTCGCTGCTGATAATGAAAAATCGCTAATGGAACGCAAACGGATCGTTTTCCAGATTCGGAAAAGCGGAATGAACCGCACAGCGGCTGTGCTAAATCCGGACGCCCCCGCTCGCCAAGACGGGGGGACAACCACGAAGACACGAAGACCACAAAGGAAAACACGAAGAAGACAAATCAAATTCTGGCGTTTGCTTCGTGTCTGTCTTCGTGATCTTCGTGTCTTCGTGGTTCAATTCCTCCGCCGCGAACGGAATGACGGTCGGTCTCAGTAAAGGAATCCCTCGGCCATGACAGACAAAATCAGCCTCGAATCCATCCAGCAGCAGCTTTGCCGGGAAATTGAGATTCTCGTCTCGCTCAAACCCGGCAGCCTCGCCCCGGAATCGGACCTGACGGTTCTGGGCATCGATTCGCTTCGCTTCGTCTCGCTGCTGATCGTGATCGAGCAGAAATTCGGCGTGGCCCTCATGAAGACGGGCATCACCAGCGAAGACACCAAGACGGCCCGCAACCTGGCGGCGGCGATTCAGGCGGGACGAAAGATTTGAATCTGTCTCTTCCATACTCCCCTCGGCGGCGATATCTGACGGGAATAGACTGGCTCGTCGGGGCGATGGGACATACGCCCGCAAAACCACCGGCGTCAGCGGTTTCTCGCAGGCCATCCTGGACGTGGATGGAGCGCTTACCGAGGAAACGCTCCGCAAGGCCTTGGACGAAATCTCGAGGCGATTTCCGATGATTCACGGCCGGCTGGCCGGGATTGGATCAACCTCGCTCCGTACTGGAGGATTTCGAAATCCTCGCGGAATTCGGTCATTCCGCTGCGAGTGGTGGATTTGCCGCCCGACGACGCGGATCAGGCCGAACCGTTGTTCGCCGATCACGTCAACGCGCCGTTCGAATCGGAATGGCAGCACCTGCGGTGTCTGCTCGTGCGCATCGGCCAAAGGCGATCGCGCATCGGAATCGTGTTCGACCATCGGATGCTCGATGCGTTCGGGGCCGAGACGTTGTTCCGCATGATCGACCTGTCGTGGCAAGGCCGGCTCGACGAGATCGCGTCGCGCGTGAAACAGACCGAGCCGGCCCACGTCGATCAATGGACCCGGCGATTCCAGTCCGGAAGAACGCTCAACCAGATGCTGTTCCGCTTGAGCGGTCTGGATGTCCGCGGGCTGCGGATGCCGTCGGCCGGGGTGTTTCGGCCGGTCCGGTTCCTGCACGAGACGTTGTCGGCCGAGGAGACGGCCAATTTCAGCAAAAAAGCCGGCGAGGAAATCAGCGTGCCGATCATCCTGCCGTCGGCGACGGCCCGGGCCATTCTCGCCGTGCGCGAGGCGTGTGCGGCGCTGCTGCTTCCGGGGACGCACTACACCGTGTTCACTTCCGCCAACATGCGGCCGGCGAACCAGGAATGGGAATCATTTCTTTTCAATCATTTTTCGCTGATGCCGTTTTACCTGGAAGCGGATGGCCCGGCTTCGATGAAAGACGCCGCCCTTGCGCTGCGCGACCAGTTCCTGGACCACATGAAGCGGCAGCTTCCCTTCGCGATGGCCGATGCGGCGGGGCTCGGGCGAATCTGCCCGCACTGGATCGGCAGCAGATTATTGGGGCTTGTCGCCGGCGGGCGGATGTGCTCGTTCTATTTCGCGTGTCTGCGCGAGACCGGATTTTCCGGCGAAACTTTCATGGGTTTGCCGACCGTGAACCTGATTCACACGCCGTTGGTGTTCTGCCCGCCGGGGTTGAACATTTGCATGACCTATTTCCGCGGGCGATTCAACCTGGTCGTTTCGTACGCGCAGGGCGTGCTGGACGATCGGACGGCGGAAAACTTGATGCGGGTGTTCAAGTCGTCGCTGCTCTGACGCGGAGGGGACGGATCAGCTCATAGTGACCGTTTTTGCATTCGCGGCAGAAGAATTGAACCACGGAAGCAGAACCACGAAGACACGAAGATCACGAAGACAGACACGAAGCAAAAGCCAGAATTTGATTTGTTTTCTTCGTGTTTTCCTTCGTGCTCTTCGTGTCTTCGTGGTTCTCCCCCCGTCTTGGCGGGCGGGGGCGTAGGCTAAACCCGGATGGCCCGTTGCCGACGATCAAATCACTGAACGACGCCGGCGGCGGCACAGCAGTACGGCTGCGGTCGCCAAAAGGCCCAGGCTGGTGGGTTCGGGAACGTTCTCAACGCTGACATCGAAGCTTGCCGGATCGCCCGCCATGAACATGGTTCCGGTGATTTCCAGTTGCACCGGCTCGATAACTCCCGTGTATATATTGAGGTAGGTTGAGTAGGGGAAGCCGCTGATTAGCGAGCTTGGACCATTGACGGTCGCGACGACGGGCCCAGCCCCAAGCCAGGAACCATAGGCATCGGCCGATCCGAGTAACGTGGTCGTGGCATCGACCTCATAGTAGTTAATTGTGTAGCCGAACTCGGCGAATGGATTAGGATTGGCCCCACTGGCGGTCAGATTGCCGTTGATGCTGGCGGTGATCGTCTTGGTGGCCGACAATACCCCAAGGGAACCAACCGAATAGAAGGCATCGAAATCAAATTGCTCCAGCGCGTAACCCGGAGCACCGGGAGTCTGATGGAGCCCTGTAAACGGATACGCCTGGATGTGCGGCGCCGTGACGTCAGCCACCAGCGGAGGGCTGATGGTGGCACTGGTGGTTACACCGGCGACGGTCCTCTGTGCGGCGGGGAGGGGGTCCACCTGAACATAAGGATATGGCGATACGAATGGAAAGGAATTAGCGACGGTGAACGGATTGGGATTCCCGGCCGCCGTGCGCCGGGGAGGCCATTGAGCGCGTTGTTGGCGTTGACTGTCGTCAGTCCGGTGCCCGGGTTTGTCACGACGGATGGCGAAGCATAGTTATAGGTATCGCTGTCGGAACTGAAATAGATTTGCCCGTTGGCGGAGACCACTCCGGTGACTTGGGCATTTGCGTTAGAACTCGCCCAGAGCATGCCGAGGATTCCAACCAGCGATGCCGACGCGATGCCGAATGTATTGAATTTCATTTTCCGCTCCCATTTCGAAAAGAGGCATAGGCGCGCCCGTTAATTTACTCGGGCACGCCGGCCGCGCGAGCGCCGTCCCAACACCGTCAGTCCGATCGCCAGCAATGCAATCGACGAGGGTTCCGGGACGGAATTGATTTCGATGCTCGACGGATCGCCGGCAAGCCACATCTCGCCGGTGATCTCCAGCAAGCCCCAATTCGTCGGGGCTGCGGATAGAGTGCCGCTGCTGAAAATCGGCGTCCCGAAGGCGCCGCCGCCGTATTGCAGGAATGAGTAATTCAGCTGCCCCAGGGACACGGCCGGGCCCGTAGCCGTGAACGCGGTGTTGTTCGACGGCTGCCAGGTATAATCGATCGTGGCGGAGAATTGGGCGTAAGCACCGGAGTTGGCGGAAACATTCCCGGAGATATACAGCGGCAAACTGGGCGACGATCCCGTCAGGTAGCCGCCGACAACGCCGAAATTCGCCACGAAATCAAGTTGCTCATAAGCGTAAGCCGGCGCTGCCGGCCCCTGGGTCAGAGTCCAGGACGGAATCTGGATGTTGGCATCTGAAACCGCGCTGGGGCTCGGATTCACATAGGTTGAGATGGTGGAACTTGCCGTGGTCGCGGCCGACGGGGGCAGGAAGTCATTGAAATTGGAAGTGTATGGCCCGAACGCATTGGGCGATGAGGCGGGATAGACGATCGGCGTCGGTGCCGCCGGAAGATTCGGCAATGGCGAGCCGGGCGTATACGGCCCATACCCCGGCGCCGTCCAACTGGCGCCCACTGGATCGGATGCTTCAAACACCGGCCCTTGCGAGCCAAAATAGGCTTGAACGCTGGAATCAAGTTGAAACATGGAAATCTGGGCTGATGAACTCTCCGCAAGTGCGAAAACCGCCAGCACAGACGCAACGAACGCAACAAATCGAGACTTCTCGGTATGCATGGCCTTCCTCCTACCCCCCGTGGATGAGATTCATTCGGAAACCCGACGCCTCGCTGGCAAAACCAAGCGAACTCAGGTTCTTGAGACCGCATCTAACAACAATTGGCGCAATCCACAACAAAAAAGGGTCAAAATAACCTACCATCCAAACAAAATATCGGTGGCTTGATATGTTGCATCTCGCGATAGCGGCGACGTTTAATATTATTGCTGGAAATGTGTTATGCAACATCCTTCCAGATTCCCGAGTCGATCCCCATGACACGTAAATTGCGACAAATACGTCCGATTATGCGTCAAGACGAGCCGCCGGTTACACACTCGTCATTCGCGCCAGTTTTCCGCTGACGGTTTTTGGCAGCGAATCCACCGGCTGAAATTCCACTGGAACTTTGTAGGACGAGAGCCGCTTGAGACAGTGCCCGCGAAGTTCTTCGATCACCTTGGCCGGATCACCGGCATTTCCCGCGATCACGACCTGGGCTACGGGCGTCTGACCGAACTGCGGATGTTCGCGCCCCAGGACCAACGATTCCCTGACCCCCGGCATGGAATTGATGACCTCTTCCACCTCTTCCGGAAACACTTTCATCCCGGCGCAAACGATGACCGTCTTGCTGCGCCCAGAAGGCTCAGGCGCCCCTGTTCGTCAACGCGGCCGAGGTCGCCGGTGTCGAACCAGCCGTCGCGCAGGCACTGGTCGCGCAATCGCCAGGGCGAGAAATAGGCGTCGAACATTCCCTTGCCCTTGACCAGAACTTCACCGACGCCGTCGGGGTCGGGGTTTTCGATCCGCAATTGATAATCGGGCAGAATCCGGCCGACCGTGTTTTGGCCGGCCGCGCCGGCTTCGGTGTTGATGAAGGGCAGACCGATTTCGATGATGCCGTAGGCTTCGGAGGGCGCGACTCCGAATTTTTTCGAGAACTGGTTAAAAATTTCCGGCGGCATCTTCATTGACGTGCTGATCGCCATCCGCACGCTGCCGAGGGATTCCGGCGATACCAGGTTGGAAACCGCCAGCAGATAAAAATGCACCGGCGAGCCGTAGATGAAAGTGAAGCGAACGCGTTCGGCGGCTTCCAGAACGGAAAATGGAAACCGCTGGTTGGCGACCACAATCGTCGCCGCTTTGCGAAGGAACAGAAGAATCGAAACGACGAAATGATGGCTCATCCCCAGCACCCAGAGAATCACGTCGCGATCCGAAATGGCCAGGCCCCGGTTGGCCGCATCCGTGCGCTGCTCGATGGAGCGATGGGAAATGATGACGCCCTTGCTTTCGCCGGTGGTGCCGGAGGAGAAACGGATGAACGCCGCGCCCAGATCGCGGCAGCGCTGCGTCCAACTCGGCGCTGGCGGTGCGCGATCGCCACTGGAAAACATCGTCGATTTTCTCGGCGGCTTCGTCCCCGGCGGAATTCGGCAAGCCACGGTGCGTGAGCACGCTGTTCACGTCGATGCGCTGGATCGTTTCGAGCACCTCGCCCGCAGTGAGCGAATCAGCCACCGGCACGACGGCCGCGCCGCAGTCGAGAAGGGCCAGGGCGCCGATCACATAGTCGATGCCGTCGGCACAGCGAAATGCGATGCGCTGGCCCGGGCCGATTTTGCGATTGGTAAGAAGTTTGCCGAGCGCGGTGATGCGGTCCAGCAGCTCGCCGTAGGTGATCGTGCGCGCGACCTTCGACGATCGCCGTCCGCGTGGCGTGGGTGCGGGTTTCCCGGCGAATCAGCTCGACGATGTTCATATCTGGTTCCCCGCCAACGATAACGGATCGGACCGCAGACGGCGCGCGACGTTGTACACCAGCAGCGCCAGCAGCGGCGACGCCAGGAATGCCACGATATGCGATCCCACATACCAGACCCAAAACGGGCTGACATCCGGTTGCAGCACGTTTTGTCCGACTCTGATGCAAAACGCCGGCAACGCCCGCGGCAGGCAGACGGCCATGCCCGCCAGGACCATGACTTTATTCAGATGCCAGCGCAGGGCCAGATATAGCGCGGCAACCGGACCCCACGGCCAGAGCAGAATGCACAGCAAGACGCTCAGCGCCGCCGCCGCCGCCAGACCCAGCGGACTCGAATTCTCGGTCCATGCCTGCCGGAGCCATTGGGCCGGGGTTCGGCGTGCCCGTGCGGGCACGGATGGAAGTCGCCGATGCGCGATCGGCAGCAGTTGCCGCAATACCAGCCGGGCATGAAGCAGCGAAATTCGCGGAGGTTGTCCAGAAACGGCCGGAAACTGGAGATTCTTCGCGAGCGATCGGGATACCAGACTCGGATCGGCACGCTCAAAACGCTCAGTCCCGCTCCAGATCGCCCGGGTGAGGACTTCCATCTCAAAGTTGTAATGCCGGCAGACGAGGCGGAGATTCCGCATGTGTTTTACGGGATAGACGCGAAAGCCGCTTTGGGTATCGCGGAGGCTGACGCCGGATTCGACGCAGATCCAGAAATCGGAAAAATCGCGTCCGAACCGGCTGGATCGCGGCATGTCGCCGACGATGTCTCGCGAGCAGCCGAGCAAAATGGCGTCCGGCGACAGCCGCGGACAGGAAGCGCGGGAATATCTTCGGGAAAATGCTGGCCGTCGCCGTCGATGGTCAGGAGATATTCCGCGCCGCGCTCGGAGGCGAATTTTAACGCGGTCAACAGTGCGGCGCCTTTGCCCTGATTCGACGGATGGCGAACGACGGCCACGTCGAGTGATTTGAGAAGATCGCGCAGGTCCGCGTCGGTGCTGCCGTCATCGACGACGACCACGGAGGCGATTTGCTCGCGGCAGCGCCGGGCCACGTCGGCGATCGTGGCGGCGTTGTTGTAAACCGGAATGCCGCACCAGATTTGGGTCATGCTCCGCTGAACCCTCAACTGAAACTCGCGGGCCAGTTGCAGCGGAGGTGCGTCCTGTTTCGATAACCATTGCGGAATCATCTTCGCCGCCCGCTCGATGGCAGGCACACCGCGGCGCTGGAGTCGCTCCACAGGGCCAGCATCGCATCCGCTTCTCCATCCGCAACAAACTCCCGGGCGTGGCGAGCCAGCGCCGCCAGCGGGCGGGTCATCGTCATGGATGAACAAACATCGGTCCGGTGAGCGAGAGCACGATGGCGACCTCGCCGAGCACGCTGGTGGGCAGAGTGTAAATGAACAGATTTCCGCGTCCAACCGTTCGGCCGCGTGGCGACGTAATCGCGGAAATATTCCTGATTGGCCGCGAGACATCCGTCGAAATCGCCGCAGACCAGGCCGATTTCGGGATTGCCGGATTCCTGCCAAGCGAGTTGCCGCCAGCGCCATGCTGGCGGCACAAAGGCAAAAGCGGGCCTCGCTCGTCATGCGGGGATAATCGTTCACGGGCCGGCCGATCAGGGCCAGAACATCGGCCGTGGCCGACAACTTCGGCGACGGCTTTTGCCAGGAGTGGCCGGCCGGCACGAATACGCCGTGATGATCGGCACAAAACCAGGCGAGCGGCGCGAATCACGATTGCACCCCCCTGCCGAGAAGAACGGCCGTGTTCACGCCGCCGAAACCGGAACTGGTCGAGAGCGCCAGCGGCACTCGGCCCACTTGGATGGGGGTGCCATGTGCCCAGGCGACGGCGGCGGGGTCGGGCAGGCCAAGTCCGACGGTCGGCGGAACCAGGCCGAGCGACATTGCCCGGCCGGCGACCAGAATCTGCACGAGTCCGGCGGATGCCAGCGTGTGGCCGATGCCGCCCTTGATCGAAAAAATCGGCTTCGGCTCGGCAACGGCACCGCGGAACGCCAGCAGTTCCATTGCATCGCTGTAAACCGTCGCCGTGCCGTGGGCGGCGATGAAGGAGATTTCGCGAGCCGGTCGATTAGCCATCGAGCAGGCCTTGGCGATGGCGCGGGATAATCCGCGGCGTTGCGGTCGGGCGCGGTGATATGGACCGCATCGGTGGTGTTGCCCCAGCCGAGGACCGACGTTGCGCCATCTGGCGACGAATCATCCGACGCGAGCAGCGCCCACGCGGCCGCTTCGCCGAGCGTGAGGCCGCCGCGCCCGGCGTCGAACGGCCGGGCCGGACCGTCGCACAGGGAAAGCAACGTGGAGAAACCGGAATAGACGAACTCCGAGACCGAATCGCAGGTGACAACCAGAACTTTTTTTGCATCGCCCCGGCGGATCGTCGCCGCCGCTCGTGCCAGACCCATGGCGGAGGATGCACAGGCGGAGGAGATAACCGAGGCCGGTCCGTCAAGTCCAAGCAACTGCTTGATCCGTCCGAGCAGCACCTGCGGGCGCGATTGGGCCGCGAGGTCGGGCCGATGATTGAGGATCGCCCGCTCGACGTATTCGATCTCGCCAACGGTCGTGGCGAGGATCAGCGGCGTCGCCGGATCGAGTTTTCCGATCAGAGGAAACAGGAGCCGCTTGAGCATGGCCATGGCCCGGGATTCTTCGGGCGAAACCTCCAGGCCGGGGACGATGGCGGCCTGGTTGCTGATGAATCCGCGCTGGGCGAATCGGTCGGTCGGACGGATGGCGGTTTGGTTGCGGAGCAGGCCGTTCCATAGCGCGTCCAGCCCCCAGCCGTAAGCGGTCGCCACATCCGATTGGGCAATGACGACGTTCATCGCAGCTCGGCAAACTCGCCGGCCTTCCAGCGCTTGAGGCATTTTTCCAGAAGCGGCGGGCAAACCATCAGCGGAGTGCCGCCTTCGTCGACGAACATCTGCACGGTATATCCGGTAGCGGCCAGCGCCCGCTCTCCGTGTGAATCTCGTACTCCATGTTGATGCGAGCGCTTCGGTCCCAGATCATCTTGCCGGTGATGGTCACCTCTTCGCCCAGCACGACGGGGGCGAAATAATCGACGTGAATCTGCACGACGGGCGTCGGAGGCGGTCGCGATGAAAATCGGCGTAGCCCAGGCCGCAGGTTCGGCCGATTTCCTCGCTGGCCTGCTCGAAAAGCTGGGCATATCGTCCGTGCCAGAGAACGGCCATGGGATCGACATCGCTGAAGCGGATGCGATGTTTGACCCGTACGATCAGCGGAGCGGGGGCGTCGGCGTCGACGGGGAAATAGCCGCCCTTTTGCCGCCTGGGCAAATGATTCATGACCGGGCTCCCTGCCCGGCGGCGGCCGGGCCAGCCACCAGGGAAAACTCCGCGCATCGCCGATCCTCGGCCGACAGCTTCGCCTTGATGAGAAAATCGCCGCCGTCGGTTGGAGTCATCTGGGCATCAATGACGACCTGCTGGCCAGGCTGCACGGGCTGCAGCAATTTCGCGTTTTTCAGCTTACGGACGTGAAGATCGGCAACCCCGTGCCGGGCCGCGCCGGCCAGAAGAACCGCCTGCACCATGCAAATTCCCGGAAGGATCGGATGATCGCGAAAATGATCCGGCAGGATCTTCAATTTTGGATCGACTCTGAGAACCGCGCGGAATCCTCCGTCGCGCGGCTCAACCTGAAGCATTGATCGAATCTGTTCGCGGAGCGAATTCATATCTATCTGGCCCCCAAGTCTCGATTCTTCACGATGATGCGATAATGATAATGTCCATTATCCATGACGATTCCGCGAGGGTAAAGACTGCCGGACCACGAGGCATAATCGTAATACCTCACCCGCCAGATTGCTCCGAACCAGCCGCTCGATGGCGTTTTTCCAGCAGTACGGCGGGATCGCCGCCGAATTCGTAAACCAATTCGCCGTGCTTGGTGGCCTGGGTGAACCGAACGGTGGTTGAGTCGATCTCTATTTTCGCGTCTTTTTCCGGCACGAGGTTGAAATACATCCTGCGGATGTCCTGGGCGATGGCCAGCAGGACATCCTTTTGCTTCTGCAGCGGACCGATGGCGGAGCGAACGGCCTCGCCGTTGCGATCGCCGCTGAGATAGAACAGTTGGACGCCGAGCTGGTTCAGGCCGACCATCTCAAACGTGCCGGCGGCGCGGTTGACGCGCAGGACACCCAAAATAGCCACGTCGTGGTGGAAGGGGGCCTGGATGATGAGCGTATCGTCGGAGGTAAATCTTGCCGGCAAGCGGTCGGCGAAACTGTCGCGCATCGCCTGGGGATTGACATCATTCAAAAGCGGCAGCGGCGGGCGCACGAACGGCTCGGCGGCGCAGCCGGCGATCGGCGCAAGGAGCAACATCGCCAGCGCGGCCCAGCGTTGACTCATGCGGCCTCCGGCTTGGTCCGGTTGAACCATAGAAAGCAGATCCCCGGAATGACCAGCAGCAGCCGTGAGATAGGCCGCCAGTAAGCCGGAGGTCAGGCTGACGCTGACGACGAAAAGGGCGGGATGTTTGGCAAAGAGCATCACGCCGGTTCCCACGAGCGTCGTCAAAAAGGAGAGATGAATCGAGGCCATACCCTGACCAAGGATGGTCTCGCGGTTTTGCCAGGCGTAAGCGGCGAAAATTCCGTAATCGCTGCCCAGGGCCAGCACGATGATTGCGGCGATGACCGTGAGCAGGCTCATCGAAAGCCCCATCATCTCCAGGACCGCCAGCATGGCAACCAGCCCGACCAGGACCGGCAAAAGAATAATCATCGATTTGAACAGGCTGCGCGTGAGGAGCAGAACCGAGATGACGATGAACGCGATGCTGATGCCGACCAGAAGATGCGTTTCGGAAATGGCCGATTGCTTCAAGATCGCGCTGGCCAGCACGCCGCGCGAAACCACCTGGGCATCGGGCCGATCGCGCGATCAACCCCTGCACGGTGGCGACGAGTTGGGGCGTGTCGTCGAAAAAGCTCAGCATCTGCCAGTTGCCGTTGGAACGGGCGGTGAACTGGCCCTCGATGGTGGAAATAATCGCCGGGGGCCGGTCGTTGGTGGGCGGGGTCGAGAGGCTTTGGAAAAACGATTCAAACGCATCGGCGGAAAAGCCGTAGGGCCGGCCGGCCGCGGCCAAATCATGGCGAAGCTCTGAAATTCGCTGGGTGGACCAGAACTGCCGCCATCGCACCTCGTTGGCGCGCCGCCCGGCGGGCGAGGGCCAGATGCTGCTGAGCGATACGAATTGTCCATCGGGCAGATGGGGGGAGACGATCTTATAAATCTCGTCGTTGGCCTGCTCGGCGGCGTCCTTCGTCGGGGCCGTGACCACCAAAAGCGCCTGCTGCACGTCGGACTGTCCCCAATTCTTCTGGAAATCGCTCTCGGCTTGTTTCACCGCCGGGCTGACGCCGTCCAGACGGGTGATGTCCGAATCGAATTTGATTTTTCGGGAAATGAATATCGCGGCGACGACCAGAATCGCGGCGACGATCACGGCCGGCGACATGATTTTGCCCCATCGCTCCAGCGACATTCCGCTGCCCAGACCAATGATCCGGCCGCCGGGCTTGAGCATCTTTGGAAGAACGAACAGCGCGGCCAGGAGGGACAGGATCAGCGAAACGCTGGTGAGATATCCCAATTGCCGATACGCGGGAACTTCGGAAAAGACAAACGCGACGAAGACGCCGAGGGTTGTCAGGTGGCTGATCAGAATCGGCCGGCGAATGCGGCGCATGTTGGCGCTGCGATCGGTTCCCATTCGGACGGCGGTGTAGACGTAGATGCCGTAATCGACGGCGCTGCCGGCCATCGCGACGCTCAGGCCGATCACCATGGCCGAGACGTTCGGATGAACCAGCGCGTACAGTCCGATGGTCAGCCCCGTGGTGGCCAGGGGGAGCAGAAACACGGCGGCGACGCGCCAGTCGCGCGAGATCAGCAGAAACAGCAGAAGGAAGCCGATGGCGTTGATCGCCCCGCCCATGTGGATGTCGCGCCGCATGAGCTGTTCGTTCTGCACCGTGTGGATTTGGCCGCAGATGGGCGTGATCCGAATCCCCGGCGGCGCGGCGTCGCACAGGTTCTGGAGATGCGCCACCAGCGCCTCGGAACTGGAGAGGCTCGTCGCGGTAGTGGATGTTTCCAGGACCATAATCAACTGGCGGCCATCGGGATTCACGAAGTGGCCGTCCTTGATTTCCACGCGAAAACCCAGCCCATTGGTCAGGGCATAAAGCCGGCTGAGAATTCTCGAGCTGATGCCGAGCGGATCGCGGCGAAAGATCCGCTGGAGGAACGCCCCCTGCGGCTGGACCAGTTGCATGTAAACGTCGCGCATGCGTTTGCGAAGTGCATCGGGCGCGGCGGCGTTTTTCAAATCGGCCAGATCGGATTCGTTCAGCAATTCGCCGGCGTGGTCGAGCAATCCGATCGCCTCGTCCAGGGCGCTGGATTCGCTCGGCGGCTGGATCACGCGAGTGATCAAATTCGGATCGAGATGCTTTTGGGTCGCGTCGGCGGCGGCGATCAGATCGGACAGGGAGCCGGCTCCGGTCAATTGGAACCACAACACGGCCTTGTCGGCGAACGTGGAGTCGCGCAGAAAAAGAATGGTCTGCCGGGCCTGGTTGTGCTGCGGGAGCAGCGGCTCGAGGGAGTTGTCGATGTGCAGACGCAGCCAGCCGGCGGCGGAAACGGCGGCTACCGCGACGATGCAGATGACCATCCATTTCCTGCCCCGGCGGTCACCCTTGGCTTCATCGCTCATTCGGAGGCATCCTCCAAATTTCGTCGTCGATCGGTTGATTCAACCGGGTATGGACGAAGGTCAGAACCGTCACGTCGCCGCCGGCTTCGTTCAGCACCATTTTGTCGACGTACCGCTCATCTCGGGCGAACAGGATGTCGATCCGGCTCATCAGCTTGCCCATCATCGTGTCCGGCCGGGGAACGAACCGCAATGAAAGCGGATTTTCGCCCAGCACATCGACTTCATAATATTTCGACAGCGCTTTGTAGTCGCCGACAAACCAGGCCTGAACCTGGTCCGAGATGGTCTTGAACGTCGGATCGGCGCCGGCACGGATCACATCCACCCGGTTGGTGTCTTCATCCCATTGCTCAATTTCATCGCCTTCGATGCGGATGGCGTACCTGACCGGCTCACGAACGATCCAGATCAGGCGGTCGGGTTTTTGCATGGCGAAATGTCCGCGGATGGTGAGGGTGTGGTTGAGCATCGACAGCGTTTTTTCTTCGACGAAATCCGCTTCCACCGTCGAGATGCCCTTCAACTGGCTTTGAAGATGGTTGAGCTGCTGGAGAGAAATGCGCGTGGTGGGCCGGGTGGTGGAATCCGCGGGAGGATTCTCGGCGGCGGACAAACCGGCCAGCCCCAGGACCACGCCGGCGGCGAAGATTCGGGCAAGGCCGTTCATGGGATCATCGCTTGTAAAAATTCGTTGCTGGGCCGCCAGATTTTGACTTGGCCGGCGGCGATGAGCTTTCCATCCTGATGGAGAACATCGCCTTCGACCACGCCGAAATCGCCGAAGCGGGTGATTTTGCGAACGATGACGGCGAGCCGGTCGCCGACAAAAGCCTCGCCGGAAACGACCAAATCCTTGATCCCAATCAAAAGCCCTCGATGGACCTTGTCCACCTCGCCGGTCAGGTGAAAGCCGTGGCAAGCCGCGAAGGACTGGGCGATCATCTCGATGTAGGCCAACTCGTCAAGCCGGCCCGAAGCGTCCACGAGCGGGGAATCCCGGCTGACCAGGAACTCGGTGCGGGCGTGGCGCTCGCCGATCTGGACGAGCCGGTCGATCATGCGCATCGACTCGCCGTGGGGGATTATCCCCTCAACGCCGATCGGCAGTGTTGGGATTTCGACGCCCTTGGCCTTCCAGCATAGCTGGTCCCCGGCGAGGTAATCGCCGGTGAGTTGGTAAGCCGCCCCGCGGCAACCGTAGCAATCAACCGTCTGGCAACAGGTTCGGCACGGTTCCTTCACCTTCTGCCCGAACGCGCGGATGTTTTCGAGCACTTCGCTGAGATTTAGAATTTCCGCAAGCGGCTCAACGCGGATATTGCCCAGCGGAATCGTCACGCCGACGCAGGCGAAGATCGTCCCGCAGGGGGTCACGTGACAGGCGAACAGGTGACGCTTGCACGAGCGGCCGATGAGCGACGGGGGCGTTTGCCAATCCCGCCCGAATTCATCGCGGTCGATTCGACCCAACTCCTCGAACAATTGCCTGGCCCGATCGGGAGCGACGAACTTCGGCGTCTCATCCGCCCGGCCCCGCGGCGTGATGATCTGGACGTACGGCTCCATTTTTTGAGATCGGACCCAACGCCATATCGCCGGGATTTCACCCAGGTTTTCGTCACAAATATCCGTGCGGACCGCGATGCGCGGCTCGGCCGAATCGCCGTAACCGGCTTGCTTGAGATTGGCCACGATGCCCGCCAGGCGGTTGAGCGGCTGGGGATTCAGCGAATCGAGCTTGAGAACGATGGCGACTTCTCGCTGCCGTAGAAATTTCGCCGTGGCTGCGCGTGACGGCCGCGCCGCCGGTGAAAAGCTCGACCTGCATGTCTTTGCCGCGAATATGGTCGATGAGTGGGAGAAGATCGGGATAAGAGTCCGGCTCGCTGTCGATGAGAATGCAGCGTCGAGCACCAGTTCACCCGCCTGGCCGAGAAGGCCGTGAACTTCCGGCGGGGAAAGGGTGGATCGAGGCGGCTTCGCCGACGTTTGGCAGGCCATGCACCGGCAATCGCCCGGCAAAGCCAAGTCGATTTCCAAAGAGAGCAGTCCCGTGCGCACTGTGCACGCGTCAATTTCCTCGCGGCTGAAGCCGAGGCCGCCGATTCGAATTGAACAATCGCCTCGCATTTGTCTGAGAAATCATTAAGCCGGCAGCGTATCCAGGTACTGGCGAATTCTATCGCGCACCAGGTTTTTTAACTTGAAAGCGGACAAATCGTGATACTGGTCGCGCGTGATGGCGGGAAGCTTGGCCACGGTGATTCGGCCCGGATGCAGAACGATCGACCCGCGGCTGGGAATGTTTTCATTTCCCGAAATCGCCAAGGGAACGATGCTGGCGCCGGCGTGCTGGGCCAGCCGAAAGGCTGAGCCGTGGAACGGCCCGAGCCGGCGCGATCCCGAACGCGTGCCTTCGGGAAAGGTGATGATCGAGACTCCATTGGCCAGCAGGCGAGTGCCCGCATTCACGAAGGCTTCCAACGTCATCTTGCGGACCTTCAAATATTCCGCGAGCCAGGAGACCGGCCCCACCACCGGAAGCCTGGACGGCCAATTGTTCAGGACCTGGATGCACTCGAAGGGAAGACACGCCATGAGAAACGCATCCGAGGATGAGCGATGATTGGAAACGAACACGAACGGCGGCGCATTCGTTCGGGGCGTGATCAACATAGCGCACGCGCACCAGCGGCCAGCCGCATTTCAAAACCGCCGAGCCGTAATTGCTGATGGATCGGCGAATGAGCCATTTGGTTCGGCGGCGGCTGCGGAAAACGAGCAGGAATAGGCAGACATACGGAACGCCCAGGAGAAGGAAAATGAAGGTGACCAGCGGGACGGCCGACCAGAAACAAATATTGAGCCACAGGAGAGATGCCAGGGAAATAAACGGATTGGCTTGAGCCGCGGGGGGCGTCATCGAATCAGGCCCCTTTTTGCTCGCGTTTGATCAGAACCAGAAAATTGTAGAGGTCTTGCATGGTTCGGATGGAGCGGACGCGTTCGTCGTCGCGCACCTGGATGGAGAATTTTTTCTGGATGGCCGCCACCAGGTCCACGATGTCGAGGCTGTCCAGACCGAGATCGGCGAAAATCTGCGCCTGCGGCGTGATCTGTTCTCGTGGAATCTCAAACGAATCCACGAACACCTCGTTCACCGCTTCAATGATTTCAGAATCAGTCATTCGCCGGCTCTCGACCCGCCACCATGACGCGAGTTTACCAAGCGGTCCTATTGAACACAAATCGCGACGGGATTGGATGGATCGGAAGCCAGGGCAACCGCGTTCTCGTATCTCGCATCAAGAAAATCTCACGCAGAGGCGCAGAGGCGCAGAGGCATAAGAATTAAATCTCTGCGCCGTTGTCCCGGCGCGCGGGATGAGCTTATCTTTGAATGGGCGATGGTCTTCGTTTGAAGAATGGGGCTGCGCGTTGTGGGATAAAACATCGGCTACGATTCCGGCGTTTGATCTCGGGCGCCGAAGCTCAGGAGTTTCTCCACGCCGACGCGAGCAGCCCAGCGCAGGAAGATGCGGCTGTAGTCCGCTCCGGACAACGCCATGCCCAGCAGAAACCATACGTGCGACAGGCCATAGAGAATCGGTCCGCCGACGACGGCCAGCATCGGGATGCGAAGATGAATGGAAATGGCCCCCAACGCGCTGATCGCCGGCCAGCAGGCCAGGAAGCTGAAGCCGATCAGAAATACTCCGAATAGGATCCGGAAAGTCGGCCGCTTTTTGAACGGCTCAAGGTCCGCCCGGTCGTGAATGGCGCTTCGCACAAATTCGATTTGCGCCAGCCGCAGCCCAATCTTGTATGCCAGTTCGTTCAAGGTTATGTTCTGGCCAGACTACCGTGATCCTTATGGACACTCAAGGTGGGGACGCCAGGTGACCATGACTTCCGTTGTGGAGAAACAGGCTCAGCCCGGCGACTCGTTGGCGCAGTTGTGGGGTCAGATCGACCAAATCTACTGCATTTCTCTGACCCAACGCGCCGATCGCCGCCAAAATGCCCAGCTGGAATTCGACCGCATCGGCCTCAAGGGGCGCGTTCAATTCGTCCTGGTCGAGGGCCATCCAACCGACAGCGAACAGGGGATTTTCGAATCGCACATGGGCCGCCTCCGCGCCGGGCTGGCCGCGGGCGCGCAAAACATCCTGATTTTCGAGGACGACGTCATCTTTCGCCGGTTTTCGCCCGCCACCCTCGCCAAGGCGATTCGATTCATGCGATCCAGCTCCGACTGGCAGCTATTCTTCCTCGGATGCTTCGTCCGGTCCTCGAAGAAAACATCCTTCGATTCCGTGCTGCGGGTGCGCTACCGATGCGCGGCCCACGCCTATGTCGTCAATCGGCCCTTCGCCGAGAAACTGGCCGAAATACCCTGGCGGGGGGTCGCGTACGACGATCTGCTGAGCAATATGAACGGCGAGCATTTTTACGCCTGCTATCCCGCGTTCGCATTCCAAAGCGGATCGTCCACCGACAACAGCAAGCTGCGCGGGATCGATCGGGCCCGCCGGCTGGCGGGCGGGCTCTATCGGTTACAGCGGTGGGATGAATTCAGCAGCCGTCACCGGCGCGGCCTGATTTGGTTCCACGTTGCCGCTGGCGTTCTGATCGCCGGCATGGTGCTGCTCCACTGGCTCGTGCGCTGAGCGCCGGCGCCGGCGTTTTCCCATTGGCGGCCGACGCGGTGGCGATGAACCAGCATAGTTCCCGATTGGCCCCCGACAACTGAATATGGTTGATTCGAAAACCGGCCCGGGCGATGGCTTGGGAGATTCCCTCCGGCGTTCGGAAACACGCATACGTGCCCTTGAGTTTGCGGTTGATTCTGTCCATGTCCCACATGAGCGACCCGGAGCCTTCGGGGGCGATTGGCGACCGGAGGATGAAATAGGCTCCCTCGCCCAGCCTGGCGTGAATCCGCCGCAGCGTCAGGTCCAGATCGGGATCGCTCAGAAAATGGATCATATCCAGGGCGAACACCGCATCGAGGCGGTCGGGAAGCGCCGGCACCTCGAAGTCCGGCGCCCGGCCTGGAAGACGCGCCCCCGCTCTCCGAACGCCGCGGCCGCGGCGCGGACCCATTTGGGATTCGGCTCGATTCCGTAAAGCGTCAGCTCGGGGAACCATTCCAGCAGCGAACATCCGGCAACGCCGCGGCCGCATCCCAAATCCAGCGCCGTGCGAATGGGCGGAATATCCTCAAGAAACTGCGGCAAATCGCGGAACATGGCATCGAGCCGCAGCTTGAACCGGGCAAACATCCAAAGCCCGGTATCCAAATCCTGATAACGAAGTTCGACGCGGTCTTGCCATGTTTTGGGCTCGCCGGCGTCCCGTTTCACCCCAAGCCACGCACGCAGAAGTCGCGGGGCCAGGAACACCTGGACAATCAGCAGCATCACGACGACGCAGCTAACGACGACGGCCATGTAAATCGCTGACATGCTCATTCATACGGACGGGGTCTTCCCGACCCGAACAACTCAACGCTAATTAACTTACCAAAGCCCGACACGGCAGGGCAACCGCATTCTCTTGTTCCCGGCGTCGGCGCGCTGTTCGCGTGCTGGCGGTTGCCTCATCGCACCGAATACGCCGACGGTCGTTGACTCTGCCCCCGCGCGGCGTAAAAACCGTGTCCGTGCCCAAGCCGGTTTACGCCCTGGTCGGTTCCGATGCACTTCTTCAGCAGGAAGCGCTGCGCGAGATCGTCGCGCAGATGCCGGCGGATGTCCAGCGCATCGACGCCGACGGCGAAACCGCGGCCCTGGCCGACGTTCTGGACGAGCTTCGCAGCTTCGCCATGTTCGGCAGCGCCAAGATCGTGGCCGTGCGCAACGCCGACGAATTCGTCTCCCGTTTTCGCGAGCAATTGGAGGATTACGTCGCCCGCCCTTCCGATTCCGCCACGCTGGTCCTCCGCTTCAGTTCCCTTCCTTCGAATCAGCGCATTCACAAGGCGATCACCAAAACCGGCCAGATCATTCCCTGCCAGCCGCCCAAGGAACGTCAAGGGTTGGATCGTGCAGCGGGCAAAGGCTTCTCATCGCCTGACCGTCTCTTCCGAGGCGGCGGAATTGCTGGCCGATTTCATCGGCGACGATCTGGGAAGAATCGACAATGAACTGGCCAAGTTGGCGCTGGGATCGGAATCGTCCCGCATCGGCCCGGACGAGATCGGTCAAAGCGTGGTGTTCCAGCGTGAGCGTGA
This sequence comes from uncultured Phycisphaerales bacterium, assembly GCA_963771925.1. Lineage (GTDB taxonomy): Bacteria > Planctomycetota > Phycisphaerae > Tepidisphaerales > Tepidisphaeraceae > PALSA-1353. The sequence goes on along the minus strand of CAVYVE010000001.1, from coordinate 718,662 downwards.
GATGTGGGATTTGACCAACGCGCTGGCCGGGGGCGATCCGGCCGAGGCCGTCCGACGCTGGCGCCAACTCGTGCAGAGCGATTCTTCCGCCGAGTTCCGGGCCGTCACGTGGCTGTGCATCTGGCTGGAAAACGTCCGCAAGGCGCTGGCGATGCTCGGCGAGGGGCAAAATGCCTTCACCATCGGGCAGGCTCTGCGCATCTGGCCGCGCGAGGTGCAGCAGAAATTCGTTCAGACCGTAAAATCCCTCGGCCAGCGCGGCCGAAGGCGGGCCGTCGATCTGCTGGCCGAGATCGATTTCCAAACCAAGACCGGCGTCGGCGACGCGGCGGAGAATGTCGAGCGGTTTTTGCTCTCGCTGGCCACGGAGTTAAACCACTCTTAGCATCCTCTGCCCGGAGTACCGGACGGAGGGGATAGAATGGGCCGGACGCGATGAGCCGAAATGCCGCACAAAAGCTGATCGTCCCCGTCGGCCTCACGCAGATGGCGTGCGGGCCGGACCCCGCGGCGAATCTGAAGAATCAGCTTCGTCTGGTGGAGCGCGCCGCCAAGTCAGGGGCGCAAATCATCTGCACGCAGGAACTGTTCCGCTCGCAATATTTCTGCCAGAGTCGAAGACCATCGAATTTTTCAAGCTGGCCGAGAAAATTCCCGGCCCGAGCACCGACGCCTTCGGCAAACTCGCCAAGAAATCACACAGTCGTCGTCATCGCCTCGCTGTTCGAGAAACGCGCCGCCGGCGTTTATCACAACACCGCCGCCGTCATTGACGCCGACGGCTCGATTGCTCGGCATCTATCGCAAGATGCACATTCCCGACGACCCGCTCTATTACGAGAAATTTTATTTCACGCCCGGCGACCTGGGCTTCCGCGCCTGGCAGACGAAATACGCGAAAATCGGCGTGCTGATTTGCTGGGACCAATGGTATCCCGAAGCCGCGCGGCTCACCGCCTTGCAAGGCGCGCAAATTCTTTTTTATCCGACGGCCATCGGCTGGCATCCGCGCGAAAAAGCCGAATACGGCGAGCGCCAGCACGAAAGCTGGGAAATCATCCAGCGCAGCCACGCCGTCGCCAACGGCTGTTATGTCTGCGCTCCCAATCGCGTCGGTCTGGAAAAAGTCCTCGGGCCCAACGGCAAGCCCGTGAATTCCGATGGAATCGAATTCTGGGGCCAGTCGTTCGTGGCCGGACCCAATGGCCAGGTCGTGAAGAAGGCGTCGAGTAACAGGGAAGAAGTGCTGATTGCCGATTGCGATCTGGAGAAGGTGGAATTCAGCCGGACGCATTGGCCGTTCCTGCGCGATCGGCGGATCGATGCGTATGGGGATCTGACCAAGCGGTTTGTGGATGTCGCGCCTGCGCGAAAAACGCGGAGAGGGTAATGACCAGCGAGGACATCCGATCCGAACTTGAACGTTCCCCTTTCGTTCCGTTCCGAATACACCTGGTAAGCGGCAAAACCATGGACGTGACAATCACGACAAACGCCTGGATCCTTCAAAATTCCGTACTGCTTTTGGATGCACCGATAGACCGCGATGAAGAAGGCGGATACAACCTTATATCGCTTCGGAACATCGAAAGGCTGGAACTGCTTGGCCGCGCCTATTAGCCTACAACACGAAACAACGGAGGCCAACAACAATGTCAAAGGATGAAATAAAAGCGGAGTTGGCACGGGATCCGTTCGTTCCACTGCGTCTGCACCTGAAAAATGGGAAGATCGTCAGCATCCCATTTCGCGAGGCGACACATGTGATGAGGGATGACATGTTGGTGCTGAAAGGTGCAAATCTCAGGACTCACCGGGCCAAAGGCTACTTGACTTTCGCTTTTGAAGACGTCATCCGCATCGAACAGCTTCGACGAGGCGGAGGCGGACAGCGGCGAAGAAAAGCGTCGTAATTCAATGGCCAAGCTCAAAGTCCTGAACCAGACGCCGGCCTCGCTGGGCTATATTTTTCCGCCGGAATGGGCGGCGCACGCTGGGACGTGGTTCAGTTGGCCGCGGCCGGAGGGGATTTCATTTCCGGACAAGTATCACACCGTCCCGGAGAATCTTGCCCGTATTTTTTGCGAGATCGCGCCGCGCGAAAAAGTCCATATCAATGTGCCCAACGGGAATTACGAGCGGATCGTCAAGCAACAGTTGGCCGAGCACGGCTGCCCGCTCGCGGAATATTTTCTTCCATCACATCAAGACCAACGAAAGCTGGTGCCGGGACCATGGCCCGGCGTTTGTCGTCCGAAAACCCGCGACGGCCGGCGAAGCAAGGCGATCGTCGATTGGGGCTTCAACGCCTGGGGCGGAAAATATCCGCCGTATGACGATGACGACGCCGTGCCGACGCGCATCGCCGAGGAACTCGGCCTGCCGGTTTTCTATCCCGGCATCGTCATGGAAGGCGGGGCGGTCGATTTCAACGGGGCCGGAACGGTTCTAACCACCACCGATTGCCTGCTGAACAAAAATCGCAATCCGAGCCTCGGCAAAGCCGCCATCGAGAAATACCTCAAAGATTATTACGGCCAGAAGAAGGTCTGCTGGCTCAGCGGCGGAATCGCCGGCGACGACACCGATGGCCACATCGACGACCTGGCCCGCTTCATCGACCCCGACGAAAATCGTCATCGGGATGGAAGACGATCCCAAGGACGAGAACTATCGCGTTCTTCGCGATGTCCGCCGGCAATTGCAAAAGCTGACGGATCAGGATGGCCGGCCGTTTGAAATCGTCGAAATTCCCATGCCCGGCCCATCGAGCATGACGGCCAGCGTCTGCCGGCGACGTACGTCAACTTCTATTTCGTCAACGGCGCCCTGCTCGTTCCCACGTATCGCGACCGGCGCAACGATCGTAAAGCGCTGGAGATCCTTGCAGAAAATCTGCCGGGACGCAAAGTCATCGGCATCGACTGCGTCGAATTGATCTGGGGACTGGGAGCGATTCATTGCCTGAGCCAGCAGCAGCCGAAATAGGATCATGCCGACTGAAGTCGGCAAGCCTGCGGGCTAGGTGCCGGCCATGCGGTCGGAAATGGTCTTTTCCGGATTCGGTTTTTCGATCACCGGCTTTTCGCCGTTGGTTCTTGTCCAGGATGAACACGACGGCGGAGATCACGCTGGTCCACAGCCCGCTCTTGTCGCCTTCGGCGGTCTGGACGACCGCCGCGCGTTTTGACGATGTCCCCGCTCATCTTGTATTGCTGCTCGCGCTCGTCCCAGTTCTTGTCGGCGTCGAAGGGAATGCCCAGCGTCGTCGCCAGCATGGTGGCCGCCAGGTCTTCGCACAGGTCTTCGGTCTTCTTCTCGCTCATCCCATAGCCGTGATGCTCGGCGATGTAGCCGTGGGCGTGGTTGCGGGGATCGCCAGACCGATGCCGGCGCAGATCAGCCGGTTCGGCTCGTCGGTCGCGGCCTCGGCCAGGACGACGAAGGTAATCTGGCCCGGCATGAGCTTCGGCTGGCCCTCCTTCATCGGGATGATCTTGCAACTCGTGGGATAGATGGAAGAAACGCGCACCAGATTCTGCTTTTCGATGCCGGCGTCGCGCAGCGCCAACTCGAAGCTCATCAGTTTTTGCGCGTGGCGTCCGACGCCCTTGGTGAAAAAGCATTCCTTGGGCATGAAATCATCGCCGTTGACCATTCTTGAACTCTCCGTTAATGCCGCGGCACATTCCTCGCGCCGCGCGAAGGCGGGATTATAACGTCATTGCGCCGCACGCAAGGACATCGGCGAAATTTGACGACAGGATTCACAAAAAAGTCCCGCCCTGGGGTTGCCGGCAAAACCTACAACGCCCCGCTCCAGTCCGGCGGAAGCAGCAGAACCGGAATTTTCGTGTTCTTAATCAATTCCACGGGTACGTTCCCCGCCAGCAGGCGTGCAAAAATGTTCTTCCCGGTCAGTCCGAGCACGATCAGGGTGACTTCGCGCTCGGCGGCGGTATTCAAAATCGCCCGGGCGATGTCGTCGCTGAACATGAGAAGGGTCTGGACGGCCACGTCGCGTTCCTGGAGCTTGGTCCGCAGCAGGCTGATGGCCGCTTCGCCGTCGGCCTGCTCCTGCTCGCGCATTTGGCCCCCGCTGGGCCGGGAAACGTGAACGACCAGGACCTCGGCGCCAAGGCGATGCGACAATTCCACCAGAGGCGTCACCACCTTTTCCGCCGCCCAGGGGCTGCTGACCGCCACAAGAATCCGGCTCATTGCCATGATTTTAGACGGGATTGGGTCCATCGGGAAGGGGTAAGGCTACGCGACACGGTTCAGAGCAAGCGCGCTGGAGTTGGGTGCCCTTTTTTAGCCGGCCCGCTTGCGGGCCGTGTTCAGGGGATAATCCCCATTCGCCGCAAAGCGCGGCCCGCAAGCGGGCCGGCTAAAATGGTGAAAAACCGCCCGGAATCAGGTCATTAACCCGATCCGCTCCATCAGCCCCCGCAGCCGGCGTAGTGCTCTTCCGCGATGGCTGATGCGATGTTTCTCGTCCGCAGGCAATTCGCCGGTCGTTTTGCCGAGTCCGTCAACCAGAAACAGCGGGTCGTATCCAAAACCACCGCCCCCGCGCGGCTTGTCAGAATCCTTCCTTCCACGCTGCCGCTGGCGGTCAGAACCACTCGCCCTTTCGAATCCGCCAGCGCCAGCGCACAGACAAACCGCGCCGTCCGCCGCTCGGCCGGAACCTGGGCCAACTGCCGGATCAGCAGGGCGTTGTTGTCGGCATCCCCCCTGCCCGCTTCGTGAATCTGCGGCCCACCGGGCACTGTACACCCCCGGCCCTCCATCCAGCGCATCCACCGCCAACCCGCTGTCGTCCGCCAAGGCCCAAAGGTTAAGGGTTTTGGCGTATTCGTTGGCTTTAAGACAGGCGTTGGCCAGGAAAGTCCGGCCGGTTTCCTCGATGGGCGGAAGATTCGGATACTCGGTGAGATCGCTGAAGTGGGCACCAGCGGCCGTCGACAGCATTTGGCGGAATTCGCGGATTTTTCCCGGATTGGTGGTGGCGATCAGAAGCCGCAAGGTGTTTCCCTATCGCAACCCGCCCAAACCCGGCACCGCCGGTGCGGCATTTCCCGAATCCGCCGGCTGATCGCCCGTGCTCTGATCCACGTCGGTCTTGGCCTGCGAATCGTCCTCGTCTCCATTGTCATGGGGGACTTGGATCAGGTACGACGGCCAGGGAATCGTCTTCCAGGTCTGATCCGCCATTTGCACCCGGTGGCCCATGACGATCCCGTTGACGTAATAGTACGGGTACTTTTCAGTCGCCAGCTTGAGCGAGGGATCCAGAATCTCCAGCTTGGGAACGATCACCTTCATTTTCGTCCGTCCGGCCCGTAGAACGGTGCTGTTTTCCGCGCCGGCGAAAGATTGCGGCAGCACCAATAAGCGGCTCGTTGGGGTCGTCCCCCTCGGCCGCGGATGCCTCCTGCTCGCGCCACCGCATCACGCGGCCAGGAACCGATGTACACCTCGCTGGTCGAAGGACCATGACGGAAATACGCTTCGACGCCATGCTGGCGGAACCCCCTCACCGCGTCCACCGCCAACTGCTTGCGCTGAACGCCTCCCTTGTACACGGCGATCTGAAGCGTCCAGTAGCCGGGGTTGCTCGACAAATCCCAGGCCCGGGCGCGGGCGGATCGGGCGTGTTGATCGGCACAAACCCGACCTGCGGGAAAATCCGGTCGCCGTTTTCGTCCACCAGCGATGAAACCTTCGCCCGGTCCGATTGGGCCCGGTCGTATTCCGCCGCCTGCGAGGGGTCGTCAAATGTCTTGTAGAACCCGTAGTACAGATCGCTCTCGCCGGCACTGTGAACGATATACCACTGCTTCGAGCCGGTGCCGCGGACCAGATCGTCTTTCATCCGCTTGGCATCCAGGACATGCGTCAGGCCCTGAATAGGTGGCGCAATGCAGCGTGAATTGCGCCCCACCGGCGGAGCCGGGAATAGCGGAATCGTCTGCGCACCGCCGCATTGGCCGCCGGGGTTGAATCCGGATTGGCCACTGCCGGCGCATTGGATTCCGCCGCCGGATGTGATGCACAGCCCGCCACCGCCGCCAGGAACCCCGCCAACAGAAAGAAATAAACGCGCCTCATATGAAAAACTCCCGCCGGCCTAAAGCCCACGGCGTCGCCGTGGGTGAATTCCCCATCATATCAACTCTCGCCGAATTTCCGATAGAATCCGCCCAGATTATGAATGCCTCAGCCGATGCCGACCCCCCTGCGCCCGCGACGACGCCCTGACCGTCGTCAAGCGCCTGCGCGACTCCGGCCACATCGGCCTATTTCGCCGGCGGCTGCGTGCGCGATGCACTGCTGGGCTTGGAAGCCAAAGATTGGGACGTGGCCACCGACGCCCCTCCGCCAGCGCGTCCGCGAACTCTTCCCTTCCACCCAGGCCGTCGGAGCCGCCTTCGGCGTCATCCTGGTCCGCATTGGCCGCAGCGTGGTCGAGGTCGCCACCTTTCGGGCCGACGGAGAATACGAAGACGGCCGCCGGCCCAGCAGCGTACGCTTCACCTCTGCCGAGGAAGACGCCCGGCGGCGCGATTTCACCATCAACGGACTTTTTCTCGATCCCATCGAAGATCGCATCATCGACTTCGTCGGCGGACGCGACGACCTGTCCGCCCGGTTGATTCGCGCCATCGGCTCTCCGGCCGAGCGATTCGGCGAAGATCATCTCCGCATGATTCGGGCCGTCCGATTCGCCGCCCGTTTCGGCTTCGCCATCGAGCCGGCCACCGCCGACGCCATCCGATCACTCGCGACCAAAATCAAGGGAATCAGCCCCGAGCGCATCGGCGATGAACTGCGGCTCATGCTCACGCCGCCGACCCGCGGCGTCGCCTGGACCCTGCTGTGGGATTTGCGATTGGCCCGCGAAATCTTCCGCTTTCTGCCGAAAATTCCCGATCGTCTGGATGTCGGTCAGTCGATTTTCCTGAATCTGGACAAAGCGCATCCCATCTCCATGGGATTGTCGCTGGCGACGGCGGTTCTCTGCATTCGCGCCGGGGCTGAGTCAACCGATCTGCCGCTGTTTCTGGCCAAGCCGGAGATTTCCCGCTGCGTCCGGGCGATGCGGCAAGCCCTTCGAATCAGCAACGACGAAAGCGAAGAGATGGCTCAAACGCTGGCCAATCTCCAGCCGCTGCTGCAATCCGATCCGCCGACGATTGCGCAGAAAAAGCGATTTTTGGCCCAGCCCACGTCCGGAGGTTCGCGTCGGCTCATGCAAGCCCTCGCGGCCGTCGGCCATTGCCGGGATCGGATCGCGGCGTTGCAATCGGAATTGGCCGAGTTGAGCGCAAAAGGAGATATCGCGCCGGCGCCGTTGTTGGATGGAGACGATCTGATCGCCGCCGGGTTCGCTCCCAGCCCCGAGTTCCGTCGGATTCTGGACGCCGTCTACGACGCCCAGCTTGAAGGACGGATTGCGACCAAGGAACAAGCGCTTCACCTTGCAAAATCGCTTCGGAATCCAAATTGAACCGCCGAGGCGCGGAGGACGCGGAGAAAGCAAAAGAATTTGGACGATGGATTCCCTGTCTTCTCTGCGTCCTCTGCGCCTCGGCGGTTCAAAATTTCTCCGCCCGCCCGCCCAGCGACAGCCCTGCCGCAACCAGAACCAGCCCCGTCCCCAGCACATATCCGTGCGACTGCGGCCCCCGGCACAGGGCCGCGAACTCGCCGCCCACCGGCTTGTACGGCGCCAGCGGCGGCGGCGGCGGAACGTTCACGATGCTGAACGGCGACATCCGGGCCGCAGCCGCCGAGGCCGTCTGCCCGGCATCCTCGTCCGATCTCACATCCAATGCCTTCTGCCCCTGCAAAACCGATCGCATCTCACGCTGAGCCAGACGCTCCATGAGCTGCGGATCGCGTTCGATCTCCGATAGAAACTCCCGGTTCACGGCCGTCTGCTTGTTAATCTGCGCCAAATCCAGCCGCAGCTCTTCGTGCGCGTACACCAATCGGCGATTCGCGTCGGCCTGCGGAATAATCACGCACCCCGCGATCAGGCTCAAGCCCATGCACAGAACCGCCAGCGTCCAACCTCCGCCGTCTGATCCGCGAGCCGGATGATCGTCGTCATCCTCTTCAATCCCCGCCTCCTGCTGTTGGGGCGCTTCGGCCGGCGGCTCCGGCGCTTCCACGGCCTGCACCGCGGGCGGAGGTTCCATCTTCCAATCCCCCGGGGGCGAATCGAGGAACCACTCGCCCGGCGACTGGGCCTCCCACGTCGTCGGCGTCTGGCCGTCGTGAGCCTCAATGGATTCCCATGGAACCGCAACACCCGCGCCTAATCTATTGCGTATATATTTGAGGACCATACATGCCTTCCCTGGCCCGTCGTCGAGGAAGCGTTCCTTCGGTCGCTTACCTGCGCCACGGCTTGCCGCCGTGTTGCGCCTGTTTGCCCAACTGCTCCTCGATGCGGAACAACTGGTTGTATTTTGCCACGCGATCCGACCGCGCGGCAGCGCCTATTTTTATCTGCCTGCAATGGGTCGCCACCGCGATGGTCATGTCTTCCGTGCCGTGCCGATGCGCAGACCTCGGCCCTTCCAGAGGTTATCGGACGAATTTGCGATAAATCTTCAACGGGCGGGATCTCACGATTGCCCCGCCCCGCTGGCCAGTGTAAGCGCCGGCCCCCCTCTGTCAAAACCCCAAATTCCCCAAAAGCCCACGGCGCAGCCGTGGGCCAGCGGCCCAATCCTCAAATTTCGACCCGCAATCCGTCGTGCGCCAGCCGAACATTCCCCGGCAGCATCGCGTTGGTCGCGTCATGCCCCAGCGCATGCGCGATGTGCGTAAAATACGTCCTCCCCGCCCCGATCTTTCCCGCCGCTTCCACGGCTTCTTCCAGCGAAAAATGCGTCGCGTGCCGCTTGTGCTGCAAGGCGTCCAGCACCAGCACGTCCAATTCCTTAAGCATTTCAAACGAAGAATCTGGAATCCGGTTCACGTCCGTGCAGTATGCCAGCCGCCCCACGCGGAACCCCAGCACCGGCATGTCGCCGTGGAACAGTGGGATCGGCTCCCATTTCATCCCGCCGATCTCGAACGGGCCGTCGATCTTTCGCCAGATCAGATGCGGCCGAAAAACTTTCTCCTCGGGATTCGGCTCTCTGAACGCATATCCAAAACATCGCATCAGCGCCGCGTGGGTCGCCTCGTCGGCCCAGATGTCCAGCGGACCTTTTTTCAGCGCATTGAACCGCCGGATGTCGTCCAGCCCCATGATGTGATCGGCATGTCCGTGCGTGAACACAGCCGCGTCGATCATGTCGATTCCATTGGTCACGCATTGCAGGCGAAGCTCCGGCGACGCGTCGATGAGGACGCGTGTGTTGCCATACGAAATAACGGCCGATGGCCGCGTGCGCTTGTCGTGCGGATCGCCGCTGGAGCAGACCGGGCAATGGCATCCGATCATCGGAATCCCCGCCGACGTGCCTGTGCCCAGGAATAACAACTCGATGCGGTCCATCATTTCGCGTTATAGTCGGCCCCCGGCCGCTTTGCCAACGCCGTCACAACACGAATGGGATGAGGGATTTCACTTCGTTTTTGTATTGTGGATAACTGTGCGGGAATTGACTCATCATGAGCTTCTCTTCTCGGAGCGATTTCAACTTCAGCGCGATCGCCAAAATCGCCAACACCGCCAGCCCTTGGAGGAACGGCTGGATGGCCAGAACCGTTCCGAGCATGCCCAGAATGACGCCTGAGTAAATCGGATGCCGCACGAATCGGTAAGGACCGTGGCGGATCAGCTCGTGATTTTCCTTCAGCGTGATCAGGCCGCTCCAATTTGCGCCGAGAATGCGGCGTGCCCAGATGGCCAGGCCGATCCCCGCCGCGCACACAACCACGCCGCCGATCTTCGTCCAGTCCGTCTCCGGAAAAATCGGATTCTTGTGGCTGCCGACGTTAAACAAGACCACGATGGCGCCGACGACGATCACGCGATAAAAAGACCCCACGAGCACGCTCTGCCTATAAACGCTCCGCTTGTTCCCGAAGGCGTTCACGAACCAGTAGACCGCCCAAATGATCCACAGTGCCTGGATGGTGTCGAGAACCATACTTCCATCTAAACGCATAATCTCAATCCGCCCCGCGGGCCTTGGCCAGCCAATCCACAGGATCGATCGCGCCCACGACATCGGTCGGAAGTTCCGGAATCGCCGAACCGCTGAATTGCGGAACCAGGCAGAGCACCGGAACACGACCCCATTGTTCGATGGCCCGGGGATTGGTTTCCTCCGCGGCCGGCGGAGTCTCCGGCGGAAATTGGTTCATCACCACTCCGGCGATCCCGACATTCGCGTGCCGCAGCGCTTCTGCTGTGAGCAGAGTGTGGTTAATCGTTCCCAAGCCCGACCGCGCCACGATCACCGCCGGCAATCCCAGCCATTTCGCCATGTCCAAAACCGTCAGTTGCTTGTCCACCGGGACGAGGATTCCGCCGACGCCTTCGACGATCAGCACATCGCTGGACCCGACCATCATCGCGATGGCCGAGTCGATGGCGTTCCAGTCGATCTTCTGCTTGGCGCTGGGCCGCGACGGCGGGCGCCAGGGGCTCGGCAAACCGCTGGGGGCAAATCGTGTTCAGCGGAAACTTCGCTCTGGCGTGATGGGCCAGAAATTCCGCGTCTTCGCTGACCAAACCCTCGCGCCGGTGTACGCATCCGGTGGCCAGCGGCTTGCACACCGCCGTGCGAACGCCGCGCCGCACAAACCAATTGGCGATGGCCGCCGCCACCAACGTCTTGCCGACGCTGGTGTCGGTGCCGGTGATGAACAGTCCGGGAATCGGGCAGCGAGACAGCATGGGTTCAATCCCAACGACCGCGATCTATTGGCGATCCTCCCACTTCACCTCACCCGCCACAATCGTCGCGCGCGCACGGCCCTTCACCTTCCACCCGTCAAACGGGCAATTCCGGCTCTTGCTGCGGAATTTCCGAACATCAATCGTCCACTCTTTTCGCGGATCGATCACCGTCACATCCGCCGCCGCCCCGTCCGCAAGCGTCCCGCGGTCGAGCTTCACGATCTGCGCCGGCCGGGTGGACATCAGGTCGATCAATTTCATCCAGTCGATATGGCCCGGCTCGATCAGCGCCTTGATGTACAGCGCCAGCGCGCATTCCAGTCCGATGATCCCCATCGGCGCATCGGGGAATTCCAATTCCTTTTCCTCCGCCCGGTGCGGGGCGTGATCGGTGGCCAGGCAGTCGATCGTGCCATCTTTGACTCCTTCGATGCAGGCGGCCACGTCCGCCGGCCGTGCGCAGCGGCGGATTCATCTTGAAATTCGTGTCGTAATCCCGGCACGATTCATCCGTCAGCAGCAGATGATGCGGCGAAACCTCGGCGGTGACGGTCTGCCCGTCGCGCTTGGCCCGGCGGATCAATTCCACGCTCCAGGCCGTGCTGATGTGCTGAACGTGATAGCGGCAACCGATCGTTCGATTCAGCAGCAGATCGCGGGCGATCATGAGTTGCTCGGCCTCGGCGGGAATCCCGGCCAGGCCCAGCTTCGTCGACACGATCCCCGAGTGCATCGCCCCGCCGGCCAGAGTCGGCTCCTCGCAATGCTGCATGATGCAGGCATCGAACATTTTGGCATATTGCAGGGCCTTGCGCATGACCGAGGCGTCGCCGACGCCCACGCCGTCGTCGCTCAAGGCGATCGCCCCGCGCTGAAGCATCGAGCCGATCTCCGCCAGTTCCTTGCCCTCTCGGCCCTTGGTGATCGCTCCGACCGGAAACACATTGGCCAACCCCACCCGCTGGGCCTCGCGCAGAATGAATTCGATCTGCCCCTCGTTATCCAGCGGCGGCTTGGTATTGGGCATGCAGCAGACGGTCGTGAACCCCCCCGCCACCGCCGCCGCCGAGCCGCTGGCGATCGTCTCCTCTTCCTCGTCGCCCGGCTCGCGCAGATGCACGTGAATGTCGATCAGCCCCGGCGTGACGAAACAACCCGCCGCGTCGATTGTCCGATCGGCTTTGCCGAGATTGGTTCCGATCGCGGCGATCTTTCCGTCGCGGATGAGAAGCTCCGCCCGCCGCTGAAGCTTTTGCGAGGGGTCGAGGATCGTGCCGTTATGGATCAGGATTGTGGACATAAATGCGAATACAACCACGAAGGCACAAAGATCACGAAGACAGACACGAAGAAGAATTATAATTAAATCGTATTGATTACACGCTTGATACCGTCCTTCAGGATTGGAACGTTGAAATTGATGAGAAGCGCCAGTTCCAGCTTCGTGCGCGCAAATAACTCAACGCCTGCGCTCGATGAACCGGACCGAGAGCTTCGACAACCTTGATTTCGACAATGAGTCGTTGGGCCACAAGCAAATCCAGTCGTCCTTCAGCCACCGTCACACCTTTATATTCAATTGGCACGGCGACTTCCCAGGCAGGAGAGATATTTCTCAGCTTCAACTCGTGCGAGAGCGCATTTCGATAAGCGATCTCCGGCAGCCCGGGCCCGAGGTGCCGATGAACTTCGATCGCCGCGCCGATGACTTTCACGGCCAACTCCTCCACTTCCTCGCTCACCTTGACCGCTTGGTTCGCTCGAAGTTCAAAAACATCCATCTATCCCTCGCCTTTCTTCGTGTCTGTCTTCGTGTCTTCGTGGTTGCATTCATCCCGCCGCCTGCGTCACCAGATACAACACCGCCATCCGCACCGCCAAACCGTTCGTCACCTGCGTGAGAATCCCGCTGTTCGGCCCGTCGGCGATGTTCGATCCGATTTCGATCCCGCGGTTCATCGGGCCCGGATGCATCACGAACACGTCCTTCTTGCAGCGGCCGAACCGCTCGGTCGTCAGGCCGAACAGCCGGGTGAATTCGCGCACCGACGGAAACTGGCTGCTCTGGATCCGCTCGAACTGCACGCGAAGCATGTTGACCACGTCCACCTCCCCGACGATCGAATCGAAATCATGCACGCATCGCGCGCCGAGCGATTCAAACGCGCGCGGCAGCAGCGTCGGCGGGCCGACGAGAATCACCTCCGCGCCGAGTTTCTTCAGTCCCCACAGATTGGAGCGCGCGACCCGGCTGTTGACGATGTCGCCGACGATGGCCACCTTCAATCCGGCGATTTTCCCGAAACGTTCGCGGATGGTGTACAAATCGAGCAAACCCTGGGTCGGATGCTCGTGGGCCCCGTCGCCGGCGTTGACGACGCTGCAATTTACCGCGCGCGACAGCACCTCGGCCGCGCCGGAAGCCGGATGGCGCAGGACGATCACGTCCACGCCCATGGCCTCGATGTTGCGGGCGGTGTCGATCAGCGTTTCGCCCTTGCTGACGCTGGAGCCTTTTTCGGAGAAATCGATCATGTCGGCGCTGAGCCGCGACGCCGCCAGCGAAAAGCTGGTGCGCGTCCGCGTGCTGTCCTCGAAGAACGCGTTGACGACAACCCGGCCGCGAAGGGCCGGGACTTTCTTGATGCTTCGCGTGGAAACTTCCCGGAATGACTGCGCCGTGTTCAGAAGGAATTCCAATTCCTCGGCCGACAGCGCTTCCAGCGTCAGCAGATGCTTCCGGGTCCAGACGGTCGGTGCGAATTGGTTTTTCCTGTGCTCATCCGTTTCGTGGTTCGACCAGGATTTCGTCCCGGCCGTCGATCTCGCTCAAGTTTCACGTTCACGCGATGGTCGGCCGGGACGTTCTGCAGGGTCAGTCCGACGAAATCCGCCTGGATCGGCAATTCCCTTCCTCCGCGATCCACCAGCACCGCCAGTCGCACCGCTCCGGGCCGGCCGAAGTCGCTCAGGGCATCCATCGCCGCGCGGATCGATCGGCCCGTGAACAGCACGTCATCCACCAGCAGCAGCGGATGCGAATTGATGTCGATGTTGATCTCGGTGGGCCGGACCATCGGCTTGGGGCCGATCTCGGACAGATCGTCGCGATAGAGCGTGATATCCAGAACCCCTCTGCCGATTTCGTCAAATCCGCGGGTGCGCAGCCCTTGCGCCAAGCGCTGAGCCAGAATTTCGCCGCGGGTGCGGATGCCGATGATATTGAGCGGAGAAGCCGCTGAAAACGCGGCGGCGATGCGATCGACCAATGATTCGATGGTCCGCCTCACGTCCGAAACGTCGTAAACGGTTCGCATCGAAAGCTAGAAGATACGAAATGGATATCCGAAATACAAATTCAACGCAGCCGACGATGCGAGGACCGTAAGGTCACCGTTTTAGCCGGCCCGCTTGCGGGCCGCGTTGCGGGTATCAAAGCAGTTCACCGCAAAACGCGGCCCGCAGGCGGGCCGGCTAAAAAATCGTTCCCCGGCAAAGTCGTCTTATCTCTGGCCACATCCAGCCGAAACACCGTAATCTCCGGCCGGCACCATTCCGCCATGCGTTGGCCGTAGCTGAGGCCGCGATTGACGTACAGATGCCGGCCGGCCACCGAATAATATCCGTGCGTGTAATGACGATATCGGTGCGGATACAGTGCCTGGCCGAGCTTCGATGTCGCCACCTGCCGGCCGTGGGTGTGGCCGCTGAGCATCCATTGCCACGGGAAATCCATCAGATCGCGCACGTTCGCGGGGTTGTGGTTGAGGCAGATGATCGGCTGCGACGGATCAACGCCGGCGAACGCCTTGGCCGGATCGATGTTCCCCGACCATTCATCGTCCAATCCGACGATCACCAGCGGCGATTTCGCGCCGGTGGGTTTCACGCGCAGCGCCTCATTCCGCAGCACGATCAGGCCGCGCTTGCGGAGGGACAATTCCAGATAATCGGCCCGGCGTTGGCCTTCGCCGTTCACGCGCTTGCCGTAGATGCTGTAATCGTGGTTGCCGAAGGTGCAGACCACGCCGTGGGGCGCCTTCAGTTGCGACAGCAGCGTCGCGACCCGGTCGGCGAAGTGATATCCGCCGGTGATCAGGTCGCCGGTGACGACCACCAACTGCGGCTCCAGTTCGTTCACCCAATGCAAATATTGGATCAGGTATCGCCGCCAGACGACCGGGCTGTAATGAAGGTCGGAAATCTGAACAATCTTCCAGCCGGCCATTTTCGGATCGAGATTCGCCAGCGGCATGGGCCGGCGATGAATCTCCACCCATCGGCGGCTGACCGGCAGCGCGTGCAGGCCCGTCAGGCCCAGACGCGCCAGGTTCGTCCAGATCGCCCGGCGCGCACCGGTCCTGCCGCCGCCAATGCGGCTTGTTCAGGTACTCGACAAACCGATTCATCATGGCCGAACGTCGTCTCCTCCACTCATTGGATCATCGCCAGCGCCGCGGCGATCTCCTGTTTGGCATGTTCATCTCCCTTGCGGCCGGCGGCGTCGATGCCTTGCCGGTACGCCTCGCGCGCCGCGTCGATCCGGCCGGCCGATTCCAGAATCTGCCCCTTCTGATGGTATGCATAGCAATAGCCCCAATCATGCAGAATCACTTTGTCCAGATATTCCAAGGCCGATTTGACGTCGCCGGATTTGCGGTATTCCAGGGCCACGGCGTACAAAAGAAACGTGTCGCCGGGCGATTTGTCCAGCATCTGATGGAGCTTCTCCATGCGTGACGTTTCTGCGCTCATCTTGGCCTTTTTTGATTCAACAAATTAGATTGAACCGCCGAGACGCAGAGAGCGCGGAGAAGATAATTTTCTTCTCCGCGTCTCCGCGGTAAAAAATCTCTTCACCGGGCTTTGGCCTTCAGCGGCTTATGCTGCATGTGGAGCGATTCGGCGACTGCGGAGTTGGTGATCCGCCCGCCGGCCATGTTAATCCCCTCGGCCAGGCCCGGATCCTCGGCTGCCGCGGTTTCGTGGCCCGAGTTAGCGATCTTCAGCGCATACGGCAGCGTCGCGTTGCACAGCGCGATCGTGCTGGTCCGTCCCACCGCGCCGGGCATGTTCGTGACGCAGTAATGCACGACGTTTTCAACGACAAACGTCGGCTGCTGATGGGTCGTGGGCCGGCTGGTCTCGATACAACCGCCCTGGTCGATGGCCACATCGACGATGACGCTGCCGTTGCGCATATCCACCAAATCCTTCCGGGTCACCAGCCGCGGGGCCTTGGCGCCGGGAATCAGCACCGCACCGACCACCAGATCGGCATGGTGCAAATGCTCGCGGACGGTGTGGGCATCGCTGAAAATCGTCTGCACGTTGGCCGGCATCACATCCGACAAATAACGCAATCGCTCCAAATTGACATCCATTAAAGCGACGCTGGCCCCCAATCCCGCGGCCACTCGTGCGGCGTGCGTCCCCACGATGCCGGCCCCCAGCACCAACACGTTCGCCGGCGCCACGCCCGGTACGCCCCCCAGCAAAATCCCCCGCCCCATCATCGGCTTCTCCAGATATTTCGCGCCCTCCTGAATGCTCATCTTCCCCGCGATCTCGCTCATCGGCGTCAGGCACGGCAGTCGGCCGGCACGGTCCTTGATCGTCTCATAGGCGATCGCCACGATCTCGGATTCCAGACATGCCTGCGTCAGTTCGGGCGACGCCGCAAAATGAAAATACGTGAACACGATCTGCCCGGGACGAAAAAGCCCGATCTCCGCCGGCTGCGGCTCCTTCACCTTGATGACCATCTCCATGCCCGAGATCGCTTCGGCATGACTCGGCACGATATTGGCCCCGGCCTTTTTGTAGTCATCATCGCTGAACCCGCTGGCCGCGCCCGCCGATGCCTCCACGAACACCTGATGCCCGCCCTTAACCAGCGTTTCCACGCCGACCGGCATCATTGCAATGCGATACTCATCCGATTTGATTTCCTTGGGAACTCCGATACGCATAAACAAATTCTCCGTAAACCGCCGCAGATGGCGCGATTCGTAGTATCCGTCTCAGGCGGATGAGTGCAAGTGACAGGTCGCACCTCTGCGGTCCAGCCGTCCCATAATTCCGTCCGGCGGCGACTGGCTTCCGTCAACAAAATCCAACTGTAGCTTACCGTCAACGCGCTGTTTTGCCGATGCTTGAAAGCAGCGGATGTTGATCCGACGAAACATCGGTGGCTTCCCACATGCTCCAATCCAACACGCCCCATAAGCCGCGGATTCTGATCCTCGACGAGGACCGGATCATTCTGCAATCCCTCTCGCAGTTTCTCAGCCGCGAGGGATACGACGTGCGGACCTACGACGTGCCCGACGAAGCCTTGACCGTCCTGGAAAGCGGGCAGATCGAGGTTCTTCTGGCCGACATCAACATGCCGGGCCTGAAAACCGCGGAATTCCTGCGTGATATTCGCCGGCGAGGCCGCAGGTCGTCACCATCGTCATCACCGGTTACGGCTCCATCGAGGGGGCCGTCGAAGCCACCAAGATGGGCGCTTTCGATTATCTCACCAAGCCGATCGTGGATGATGAGATTCGCGTGGTCGTGGAGAAGGCGGTGCGCCAGCAATCGCTGATGTTCGAGAACCAGACGCTTCGGCAGCAGCTTGATCTGCGTTTCGGCTTCGAGAACATCGTCGGGCACGATTACAAGATGCTGAAGATTTTCGATCTGGCCGAGGCCGTCGCCGACAGCCGTACCACCGTGCTGATGACCGGCGAAAGCGGGACCGGCAAATCGCTGCTGGCGCGGGCGATTCATCATCGTTCGCCGCGGCGGGACAAGCCGTTCGTCGAGGTCAGTTGCGGCGCGTTGCCGGAAACGTTGTTGGAGAGCGAGTTGTTCGGCCACGTGAAGGGCGCGTTCACCGGCGCGATCGCCGACAAGCCGGGGCGGTTCCTCGCCGCCGACGGCGGGGCGCTGTTTCTCGACGAGATCAACTCCGCCTCGCCGGCCATGCAGGTGAAATTGCTGCGCGTTTTGCAGGAGCGGTCGTTCGAGCCGGTGGGAAGCACACTGACCAAGCATGTTGACGTGCGCGTGATCCTGGCCAGCAACGTCGATCTGACCGAGTTGGTCGCGGCCCAGAAATTCCGCCAGGACCTTTACTATCGCATCAACGTGGTGACGATCCGCCTGCCGAGCCTGCGCGAGCGGCTGGGGGACATCCCGCTTCTGTCGGGAAATTTTCTGCGGCAATTCTGCAAGGAAAGCGGCCGGGAAATCCTCGGTTTCACCGAAGCGGCCATGGCCGCGCTTCAACGCTACGATTGGCCCGGCAACGTGCGCGAACTGGAAAACGCCATCGAGCGGGCGGTGGTTCTATGCCGGCGGCCGCACGTGGATGTCGAAGATCTTCCGGAAGTTTTCCAGACGGCGCCGGCCGTCCGCACATCGGCCTCGGCCGTGGCCGCGGAGATTCCCGAAGCTCCCCTGCCGCTGGAGACGGCCCTGCAAGGCCCGGAGAGGCGGATCATCGAAGCCGCCCTGCAGCGAAACGCCTGGAACCGCCAGGCCACCGCGGCCGAACTCGATATCAACCGCACGACGCTGTACAAGAAAATGCGGAAATACCAGCTCGATGGCGGCGGAATGCCGTAATTCCGATTCGAGAAACTCTTTGCGCCGCTCGTAGCCCCGGATGTACATCCGGGGCTTCGGAGCGACGCGCCGTTTGCAAATGGAAAGCCTATAAATTGCCGCTGCGAATTTTCACCCTTGGAACCGCGGTCTCTCTATAATCTCGCGCATGCGCAGCGGGCCGCTGAGTCATCTCGACAAATCCGGTAAGGCGAAGATGGTCGATGTCGGCCACAAGCCCGTCAGCCGGCGCACGGCCGTGGCCGAGGGATTTATCCGCATTCAGCGATCCACGCTGCGGGCCATTGCCCGGGACGAAGTGGCCAAGGGCGAAGTGCTGTCGGTCGCCCGGCTGGCCGGCATCATGGCCGCCAAGCGCACCGGAGAGTTGATTCCCCTTTGCCATCCCCTGCCGGTGGAAAGCATTGAGGTTGATTTCGACCTTCCGGACATCAGCCCCGACGGCGACGGTTCGGTGAAATTGTGCATCAAGGCGATCGCCCGCATCAGCGCCAAGACGGGCGTCGAGATGGAAGCCCTCACCGCCGTGTCCGTCGCCGCCCTGACGATCTACGACATGTGCAAGGCCATCGATAAATCAATGACCATCGGCGACATCCGTCTGGTCAGCAAAAGCAAATAACCACGAAGACACGAAGATCACGAAGACAAACACGAAGAAATGCAATTAAATTCTTCGTGTCTTCGTGGTTGCATTTCATTTCGCCAGCTGGCGCATCTTCGTCACGCACTTGGTCAGCGCGGGGACGGGATTTTCCACGTCGGCTTCGTATTCGATGACCGCCATGCCGTCGAAGGCAGTTTCTTCCAGGGCCTTGACGAATTCCGGCAAATCGAGGTTCCCGGTGCCGACGATCACATCGGACCACTGTGCCCGGCGGTCGAAGACGAAATCCTTGTAGTGCACGCCGTAAATCCGGCCCTTGAATCGCTCCCGCACCCATTGGATCGGATTGCCGTTGGGGCCGATCTGCATGCACCAGGCGGTATCCAGATTCAGCCCGATCCTCGGCCCGCCCAGCTTCAGCAGAAAATCCAACACATCCGGCGATCCGCCGAACATGTATCCGCCATGACAATGAATCCCGATGCGAACGTTGAATTCCTCGCACAACTTTGCAACGGCGGGAACGGCGCTTTGGAACGTGCCGACCGTGAAATGGGCGGAGATATGCTTGGCCCCCGCGGCCTGGACGCATTGGAACCATTTGCGTTCGCGGCTGGCGTCGCCCACGAACGTCTGAACGCCGATGGACACGACCTCCACGCCCGCCTTGCGGTAAATATCCAGAACCCGCTTGAACGCGTCCACGTCATCGAAGTCGGCGTGGACGGCGCACAACTCGATTTTGTTCACGCCGATCTTTTTAGTCAGGTCGGCAACCTGGACGTTGTCCTTGAAATGACGGAAACAATAGCTTTGAACACCGAAATCGCGTGCTGGGGATTTTGACATGCCGCTAAGATTGCGCGGTCCGGCCGTAAATTTCAAGCGCCCGATTACCGAAGCGATGTCGGCGCGGGTCGGCTCACCGGCTTGGCGGCGTGCGTCTTGATGCCGTACATCGACACCGGCTCACCGACCAGGATCAGAAGCTCCTCATAGCGCTGGTTCGGGCCGTCGCGGGTCAAAAACCGGCTGCCGATCCGGTTCGGGTCCCGCGTCGCCGGCGAAGTCCCGACCACCAGGAATTCCCCCGGCGCGATGTCGGCGCTGAAATGCAGATCGTAATAATTCTCGCGCTGTAAATATTTCGTCGGCGGAGGATCGTCGCTGAGCGAATAGTCAAAACGAGTCCGCCAAGCCTCCACCACCGGGCAAATCGTCACGCGAACGGTCCGCGGCCTGCGCGGGGCCCACTGGAACGCCAGCGACAACTGATTCTGGCAATCGTCAAAGGACCGCATCGTCAGACCATGATCGCCGTAGATGAACAGCAACTCCTCCGGCAACACATCGGACATGTTCAGCAGCGCATCTCCGATCGCGGAACTGGCCAGCATCCGGCTCTCGGAAACCTTCAGGGCCGATTCCTTCTCCAGAATCTTCAGGAACCGGGGCCAATCCGCCACCCGCCCCCGGCCGGCGCGGAGGCCGTTATAGTTCAACATCCGGCCGGTCGGCACATCCACGGCATCTTCATCCACCAGTTTCCAGAACGCGTCATCCCGGCTGTTGGCGCCGAACGGCGTCTGAAGCTGATACATCACCGTGTTAATCGGGCCGGTGCTGGTCTGCGGCGGAGGGACATCGGAGTCGGCCGGAGCGGCCGAGACGTCACCGGAAACCACCAGCGGGGCCGGCGGGATATTTTGCTGCGGAAAGAGGGCCGGGCCGGAACAACCCAGCATCACGCCGAATAGAACGGCCGCCGCCGCCCCCGCAAAGCGGGGGGCTAATGGATGGGCGATAACGTTGATTCCATTAGCCCCCCGCTTTGCGGGGGCCATCCGTGCGCATCCGATCTTTTTCCGCGGCAAAAATTGCATTTGAATTAGACGGCCTGAATGACTTTGACGAGCAAGTCCAGGCCGCGATCCCATTGTTCGGTTGAGATGGTCAGGGCCGGGGCGAGGCGAACGACCTTCTGCGCTGTCAGATTGATGATGATCCCGTTTTCCAGGCCGCGCTCGACCAGCTTTTGCGGCGGGTTTTTCATTTCGATCCCCAGCATCAGTCCGCGACCGCGAACGTCCTGAACCTTTTCCTTGATCGACGGCTCATTGCGAAGCCGGGCCATGGCATGTTCGCCCAGCGCGGCCGCGTGCGCAAGCAGCCGATCCCGCTCGATCACGTCAAAAATCGTGCGGGCCACGGACATGCACACCGGATTACCCCCCAGCGTGCAACCGTGCTTCCCGGGCGTCAGCAGTTTGGCGATCTGCGGCTTGGCGAATATCGCGCCGACCGGCAAACCTCCGCCGATCGCTTTGCCGAGGGTCAGGATGTCCGGCTCGACGGCGTTGCCCTGAACCGACTGAAAATGTTGATAGCCGAACCATCGCCCCGTCCGCCCGCAGCCGGTCCACACCTCGTCGAATATCAGCGTCAGATCGTGCTCATCGCAGACCCGGCGAACGTTGCCCGCATAATCCGGAGGATAGAGATTCACACCCCCTTCGCCCTGGATCGGCTCCATGATGACGCCGGCCACTTCCGGATCGATCGCCTTGCTCAGCGCGTCGATGTTTCCGCCGTCAACGTGGATGAATCCGGGAACTTCCGGCCCGAATCCCTGGCCAATCGACGGATTGCCGGTGGCCGAGATCATCGCCAGCGATCGGCCGTGAAAGCTTTTGCTCAGCGAGATGATCTTCCACCGCTTGGGCGAAAATTCCTGCCCGCGCAGGCGCGCCAGTTTGCACGCGGCCTCATTGGCTTCCAATCCGCTGTGGCAGAAAAACGCCTGCCCCTGGAACGCATGGCGATTCAAACGTTCGGCGAATTCCACCTGCGGCTCGGTGTGGAACGTGTTGCCCACGTGCCACAGTTTGCCCATCTGGGCCGTGGCCGCTTCGATCAGGGCCGGATGGCAATGGCCCAGGATCGCCCCGCCGAATCCGGCGAAGAGATCGAGATATTGCTTGCCGTCGGCATCCCACAGGTCCGATCCCCTCCCGCGCGCCATCACCACCGGCTGGCGGGCGTAGTTGCCGATCAAAACCTTGGCGGCGCGATCCAGGATTTCTTTTGAAGAGGACATAGGTGAAGGAGTACAAGTAACGAGTTTCAAGTGCAAGTTGGATGAGTCGCCCGCTGCTTGCTACTTGCCACTTGCATTTCCACTGGATTCATTGGAAGGCGATGGCTCTTCGTCGAAATCGAAATCAACGGCATCCCCGCCCTCGGGGGCGGGGTGGGCGCTGTCGGCGGGAAGATCGAAGTCGATGTCATCCTCCGCGGCCGCCGGCGCCGCAGCCGGCGCGGCCGCCTCGCCAGGCTCCGCCGCCGGCGTCTCCGGCTGGACGGGCTCGTCGACCGGAAAGAAATCCTCCGAACCCTGGGGCGCCGCCGCGCCGCCGGCCGTGGCCGGCTGCATGTCTTCGTCCGCCGGCACCCCGTCGATCTGCACCATGAACGTCACCGGACCGATCTGGATGGTGTCCCCCGCCGCCAGCGTCGCCTCGCGGCAGCGTTCGCCGTTGTGGAACGTCCCGTTCGAGCTGCCGAGGTCCTCCAGGCGAACCGAGTCGCCCTCCTTCATGATCCGGCAATGTTTTCGCGAAACTTCCCCCAGTGGAATCCGCAGATCACAATCCTCGCGACGCCCGACGACGGTCATGTCGCGGACGATGGAAAAACTCCGCCGCTCCCCGTCCGCCCGGAACATGACAAGAACAACCTGCATCGCGAATTCCTTTGGAAATGCAACCACTCGGCGACACCTTACTCTAGTGTCAAACGGGCCTTTCATCAACAAATATTTCGATTCGCCAACAGAACCCGGCCGCCGGCCGCGGGGTGTGGTGAGCCGGCAATTTCCCGTGTACACTCCCGGCGGCTGATTTGCCGAGGAGCCGTCATGCAGATGATCGAGGCGGTCATTAAGCCGCATAAAATCGACGCCGTTAAACAAGCTCTGGCCAAGATCGGAATATTGGGCGTCACCGCCGTCGAATGCAAAGGCTTTGGCCGGCAAATGGGACACACCGAGCGTTATCGCGGCGCGAAGATGGACGTTGGCTTCGTCCCCAAAGTGCTGATGAAGGTCTGCGTCAAGTCCGAGGAGGCGCAGAAGGCGACCGACGCCATCGTGGAGGCCGCACGCACCGGCGAAGTCGGCGATGGGAAGATTTTCATCTATCCCGTCGCCCAGGTCATTCGCATCCGCACCGGCGAAACGAACGAACAGGCGCTGTAGCAGCCCGTCATAGTTAATCCCCGTTTTATCCGCGTCGCCTTTTACGTTCCCGCGTTGTACCATCGCAATTAAGATTCAACGCTCACTCCCCAGCCATAGGCCCTTATTATGCATCTCCTCATCCATTTTCTGTCGATAACCGCAATCGTCGCCGGCGCTGCTGGCGGCGGCGGCCCTCTTGCACCTGATTCCACGGATGGGAAAACCCGGCGCGAAGATCTCCGACGCCCTCTGTCGCGCCCCCGCCCTGGATTGGGTCATTACCTATTTCACGGCCGCCCCTCTGATCGTCGGACCTATTTGTGCCGGCTGGTTGGGATTTCTGGCGGCAATCGTCGGGCAAGTCGCGTGCGTCCTGATCTGGACCGCGCTCAGCGAATTATCCCACCGCCGTGAGACCCGCGGCCCCCGAATCGTCTCCGTTGTGAATCGAATAGTCGGCCCATGGCGCAATCACGCCGCGATCTGGCTCACGGCCATCGTCACCCCTCTGTTCATACTCGTGCGGATGGCAGAGGCTTTCATTTACCCGCCCATCCGATGGCTCGTTGGCTTTCCCAAATACAACTCCGCCGATTGGGTGAATGTCTCCCGCCACAAGTTCCACGGCCTCGTCGGCCACGATCTGATCTGGTGTCTCTATTGCGATTGGATGACCGGCGTTTGGTCTCTCGGCACGGAGATGCTGCGAAACGTCGAGTCCTTTTGGTGTCCGATTCGCTTCGACAGCAGCAAGAAATGCGCGAATTGCTCTGTCGATTTTCCCGACGTGGACGGTGGCTGGGTCCCCGCCGACGGCAACATCGCCCAGGTCGCCGAGGTGCTCGAAAAAGCTCACGGCAACGGCACGCATGCGTGGTTCGGCCATCCGGTTCGGATCACGTTGCGCGGCAAAGAGCCGGCGCCGAAAAACGCGGAAACCATTGGAAATGCCGCCACCTGAAAAATCCCAGCCCAGGGCAACGACCCAAACCCTCTTGCGCTGGCTCGCGGCGCTCTTCTTCGCGGTCGCCGGCTCGAACCACTTCCGCAATCCAGGTTTCTACCGCGGCATCATTCCATCCGGCTTTCCCTCGCCCAAATTCCTGGTCGCACTCAGCGGGGCGTGCGAGATCATCGGCGGCGTCGCGCTGCTCATCACTCCACTTCGTCGCGCCGCGGGCTGGGGATTGATCGCCTTGCTGATCGCCGTCTTCCCCGCCAATATTTACATGGCTGCCTTCCCCAGCCGATTCTCCGGCTTGCACATCAGCCGATGGCTCTTGTGGCTTCGCTTGCCGCTTCAAGGCGTTATCATCGTTTGGGTTTGGTTCGTGGCCCTTCATCCTTCGCGGTCGGCTTCACGGAAATTATTTCGGATTAAACTATCGTAAGTCAACAATGTTATCTTACTTGCCAACGACCGATAGAATCTCTGGATGATGCGAGGCCCGTTACAATCCGCATTACCCCTGTGGCGCTGGCCGACTTGGCGGCGCTGCGTGAGCCGTCCCGTTGGGATTTAAAAAATGGCCATTGAGGCGTATTTGCCGCGGAGTACCGGGAGAGGGGATCAGAGTGAGGCGCCGCCACAAATAAGAGTTACACCTGATGCTTAGGTGATTATCTGCCGGGCAAGGTATTGGACATCCTGAATTCATCCGATATACTTCCTACATAACTTCCCGTCTCGATCCATCGCAGATTCTCGCCTTTTGACGGCATAGATGCTGGACGTAACGAGCCTGGTCGTAGCGCACTGACTGGTCCTTTTTTCGGCGTCTGCCGTTGACCCTTTGGTACGCCCTGTTTGCCAAAGGACATTATCCCTTGAGTTTCACTGAATTGTTGTTGTCGGAGCCGATTCTTCGCGCCGTTGTTTCAGAAGGTTATACCGTGGCCACGCCCGTGCAGGTGCAAGCCATTCCCCACGCGTTGCGCGGGCGCGACGTGCTGGGCAGCGCCCAGACGGGCACGGGGAAAACCGCGGCGTTCGCCCTGCCGATTCTGCATCGGTTGTCTATTGTGGCTCGTCCCGGCGGCTTCGCGCGGCCGCGATGCCTCGTGCTTTGCCCCACGCGCGAGCTGGCCGCACAAATCGGGGAAAGCTTCCGCATTTACGGCAAGCACGTCGGGCTCAAATCCGCGGTCGTCTTCGGCGGCGTGGGCGTCGGACCGCAGGCGGATATTCTCCGCCGTGGCGTCGATATTCTCGTTGCCACGCCGGGGCGATTGCTGGACCTGATGGGACAACGGCTGGTCGATTTGCGCGGCGTCGAAATCCTCGTGCTTGACGAAGCCGACCGAATGCTGGACATGGGGTTCATTCACGACATTCGCAAAATCATCGCCGCCCTTCCGGCACGCCGCCAAACAATGTTGTTCTCGGCCACGCTCGCTCCGGAGATTCGCAACCTGGCCGGCGCGATTCTGCGCAATCCGGCGATCGTGCAGATTGCCCACGCGTCTCCCGTAGCCGATGGGATCGATCAGTCGGTTTACTTCGTCTCTCGAACAGACAAACCGGCTTTGTTGGCGCACCTGGTGAACGACCTGCCGATATCGCGGGCCATCGTATTCACCCGCACCAAACACGGCGCCGACCGACTGGTGCGGCAGCTGCACGCCAGCGGCATTTTCTCGGAAGCGATTCACGGCAACAAGAGCCAGAACGCTGCGCCAGCGAGCGCTGGAGAATTTCCGCAAGGGCAAGACTTGCCTTCTCATAGCGACCGATGTCGCATCACGCGGAATTGACGTGGATGGGATCACGCACGTGGTGAATTATGATCTGCCGCACGAGCCGGAAACATACATCCATCGTATTGGCCGTACCGCCCGCGCCGGCGCCAGCGGCGCCGCGTTCTCTTTATGCTGTCCGGAAGAAATGCCAACTCTGAGAGCCGTCGAAAAGCTCATTCGCCGGGCCATTCCCGTGAAGAAGACGAACACCGTTGTGCAAAGCCCCAAAATCCTTCACCCGACCCCGGCCGGACGCCCGAAATTCGAATCTCAAGCTCGCCCTTTTCGCCATCAGCCACACCCGATGGAATTGAGTTCAAGACATCCCGGCCAATCGCGACGGCGACATTCTCATCGCCGAAGGCTAACCGCGGTCGTCTAACGAACAATAAGATGGGATTGCGGCATGACGGGTGAAGCGCTCGGAAGCACCGAGAAAAACTCGGCTGTTCCGGGCGAGATTTCCAATGGGAGCACCAGGATTCGAACCTGGGACCAAGGGTTTATGAGACCCCTGCTCTAACCGCTGAGCTATGCTCCCCGACGGGTCGGCAGTATCGTTCCCGCCACCGCGAAAGTAAAACTCAGAGCCGGGCCGTGACTTCGGCGAGCTCAGTCGAGCCGTCGGCCCGGTCTGCCAGGGTGACGGCTCGACTGAGCTCGCCGAAGTCACGCCCCGGTTCCGTTTGGCTCCGCCTCGCTTTTGACACCGCCCCGCGCAATTTCTAGACTTCCCTCCTTTCCCACGCGGATGCTTTCAATCATGGATCATGCCATCGACAGACTCGCCATCGACAAGGCTTCGGCGCTTGTGGAAGCCCTCGGCTACATTCAGCGATTCCACAACAAAGTCGTCGTCGTCAAGGTCGGCGGGTCCATCATGGACGATGAAAAAGCGCTCTCCGATCTGCTCAACGACATCGTCTTCATGAATTATGTGGGCATGCAGCCGATCCTCGTCCACGGCGGCGGGAAGGCCATCAATCAGCGAATGGAAACCGCGGGCCTTCAGCCGCAGATGGTCATGGGCCGGCGATATACCGACGAGCGCACGCTGGCCATCGCCGAGCAGGTCCTGTGCAACGAGATCAACGGCTTCATCGTCAATTTCATCCAGACCCAGGGGTGCGAGGCGATGGGATTGCATTCGCTTTCCAGCGTCGTGCTCTTCGCCGAGAAAACTTATCTGCCCGGCCCCGACGGCCGGCGGATCGATCTGGGCCTCGTCGGCGATGTCACCAGCGTCAACGCCCGGCTGCTGCAGCTGCTGGTGCAGGCCGACTCGATTCCCTGCATCGCCACGATCGCGCGGGATGCCGCCGGCAATCGGCTTAATGTCAACGCCGACACCGCCGCCGGCGCCGTCGCCGCCGCCATGAAGGCCGAGAAACTGGTCGTCGTCTCCGACACCCACGGCATCCGAACCAACCCGCAAGACCCCGCCAGCCTCGTGCGCCATCTCAATGTCGGCCAGATCGACGAACTGGTAAAATCCGGGACCATTTCCAGCGGCATGCTGCCCAAGGTCGAAGCGTGCGTCACCGCTCTGAAGGCGGGCGTCAACAAGACGCACATCATCGATGGCCGGATTCCCCATGCGTTGCTCCTGGAAATCTACACCGAAGCCGGCATCGGAACGGAAATCGTCAAGTGAAGGATTTCGTCTCCATCGCCGATTGCAGCGTCGAAGAACTCGAGCATCTTCTTCACGTCTCGGCCATCCTCAAAGAGCAGCATCGCGCCACCGGCCGAAACGATCCGATACTGGCCGGCAAAACGCTGGCCATGATCTTTGAGAAGCCGAGCCTGCGCACGCACGTCAGCTTCGACGTGGCGATGACCCAACTCGGCGGCCGGGGGCTGTTCTTGCGGAACGAGGAAATCGGCCTCGAAAAGCGCGAGCCGGCCAAGGATGTCGCCCGCGTCCTCTCGGGCATGTGCGATGGAATCATGGCCCGAGTTTTCGAGCACGAGAAAATCCTCAACCTCGCCAAATACGCTGCCATCCCCGTCATCAACGGCTTGACCGACTACAGCCATCCGTGCCAGGCCATGGCCGATGTTCTGACCATGCGCGAAAAATTCGGCAACCTGACCGGCCGCACCGTGGCGTTCATCGGCGACGGGAACAACATGGCCCGCTCGCTGGCCATCGCCTGCGGCAAGCTGGGCATTCGTTTCATCCTCGCCTCGCCGCCCGGCTACGACTTGCCCACGGGCGACATGGATCGCATCAAGTCCGAGATTCCGCGGATGGAATTCCAGACCACGCGCTCGCCCGCCGAGGCCGTGCGCCGCGCCGACGTGATTTACACCGACACCTGGGTCAGCATGGGCCAGGAAGCGGACAAGCAGCGCCGCATTCGCGAATTCGCCGGCTTCGCCGTGGACGAAGCGCTCTTGGCCGCCGCTCCCAGGCACGCGATCGTGATGCACTGTCTCCCCGCTTACCGCGGCCTGGAAATCACCGACGGAGTGATGGAAGGAAAGCAATCCGTCGTCTTCGAGCAGGCCGCGAACCGATTGCATTTTCAAAAGGGATTACTGGCGGTGCTGTTGGGCGACGAGTAATTGTCGGCCCTGGAACTATCGCGGCCGCCGTTATTTTCGTTCAAAGCCGCACCGTTTTTTTTCGCTCGATGAAAAGTAGGAGATCTCAACTCGCGGCCCTGGTGGCGATGCTGGTGTTGGCCGTCGCCGCTGTAATCGCGGCATAGCACTTTACGTCCGAGTGGATGGGTTGGGGACTGTCTCCTAATTTGAACGCGACCCGGGGCCGGTCATTTCGACTCCGCCCGCTTCGCCCGCGGGTTCCGTCGATTTGACGAATCGGTCGGTCGAACGCGTAGTCGGGGCGTGGTCGGGATATTGGAACGGAACCTGGGCCGTGCAATTCCTGATCGAGCACGCCGCGGGAACGCGATACACGGTCCAGTACCAATGGGAGGAAAATCCCGGCCAGCCATTTTCACGGCAACGATTCCGGGCCAGGCTGGTGGGCAATGTGCTGACCAGCGGCAACGGCCAAATCAAGATCACTTTTTCCGATGAGAACCCCAACGTCGCGTTTGCGGTCGGCCATTTTATGCAACAAAGGACCGCCCGGCTGGTGCGGGGATCGATCCGGGCGCGGCGAGATGGATCGGCGCGAACCGTCCATCGGCGGCGAGGCTGCCCATCGTTCTGGACATCAAGGCCCAGATCGACGGAAGCGACGTGCTTCGCATTACGCCGCAGGGGGCGGTCTGGACTCACGGCAACTGGCAGTGGCCGACAAACATTACCCTCAACGGCGTTGCCTGGGATGCCAGTCCAATTCGGTTTGGAGCACCGCGGATTTGGCGAAAATCGGGTTGGCGGACGCCGACTTAACCAGCGGCGGCGTCATCTCGCGCAGCGGCCGAGATACCGTCGTCATGGAGAATACCGCGCGGGGCATCACCGTCTATTTCGACGACGCGCCGGGGGGATCGGCGCCCTATGACATCAAGATCGGCTTTGCACCGCTTGACCGCCCCGCCGCCGGTGACACAACCGTCGGCCAATTCGGTCGTGCTGGACCTGAAAGCCAGCATCGACGGCGCCGACATGGTGAAGATCACCAGCCACGGAGCGTCTGGCGGCACGACAGTATGAATTGGCCCACGAACGTCACGTTCAACGATGTGACTTGGAACGTGCAAGCCAATGCCGTGCTACATAACACCGGCCTGGAGAACGCCGACCTGTCGTCGGCGATCGTGATTTCGCGCACCGGCCGCGATACCGTGGCCATGGAAAAGACCGACGATGGCATCGCCGTTTACTTCGACGACGCCCCGGACGGCCGCAGCGAATATGAGATCAAGATCCGGTTTCGCAAGAAATGAAAGCCGGCACGTTTGTTTTGATCTTCACGGCATCGGCTGGGTCGTCGGCGCGGCTTTTTCCCCGCCGTGGGCGCCCATCGCGCTACATCTCGAAACTGCCCGCCTTGCTTCCGCGGCGCGGTGGTCGCATTCGACCTAACCGAAACATAAAAGCTATATTCCGGCTCATCGGTCCTGAAGAACAATCCGTCCTTGGACCAACATCGCGAATATACCAGCGGCCGATCGGCCCCATCCGGCAACCCGCCCTTGATTAGTACATACCCCAACGTCTGCTTCCCATCCCCCCACGGATCAACCGGCACACGGGGCAATTCACTGACCAATTCGTCAAGATTTTCCGGCCACCTTCCATGCTGGTGTTGATAAACATGGGCCGCCAGCGACATCGCCGTCATATCCCGCTCCGCTTGCACGCGATGAATCGTCTCAAGAATGCGGTGCAACGATGCCTGTAAAGTCGGATTGGTTGCGAACCCAGCCGGTTCGCCTTTCATCACCTGGTCGAACACGGCCTGGGCATCCGGATGATCCAATAGCCGCGCGATCCAATCTCGTGCCGTGGACAACGGTAAATCATGGGTGTCGTTGGTATCCTCCGTAATCGTCGCTCCTGAAGTCATCACCATCAGGCGATCCATAGCCAGCGCGTCGATCCCCACCGCCGTCAGCAGCCGCACGAGATTTTCACCCGGCTGATTCCTGAGCAACTCCGCTAGGTGCATCAAATCCCCAGCCGACTCAAACGCCGCCGGCTGATCCTTCAAAATGACGCTCTGGTAAAGTGCCGCATCGCCAATTTCGTTGGCCAAGTTGCGGCATTCATTCAGAACGGACTCTCGGTTCGGATCAGATTTCCGCCACAGCGGCCACTGGGCATGTGTCATGGAAGCTGCCTGATGCACCATCTCCCGCACCTGCCCGTGCAGGTCGTAATCCTGCTTCTCCAT
Organism: uncultured Phycisphaerales bacterium; assembly: GCA_963771925.1. Lineage (GTDB taxonomy): Bacteria > Planctomycetota > Phycisphaerae > Tepidisphaerales > Tepidisphaeraceae > PALSA-1353. The sequence goes on along the minus strand of CAVYVE010000001.1, from coordinate 687,767 downwards.
CCGAATCCACGCATCGGACATCGGCGGATAATCCCGATAATTCATGTTCGACGCCGCCGGCGCCATGATGTTTTTCGCGTCATCGTTTCTGATGATTTTTGCGGCCCGCAAATAAATTTCCGCGGCATCCCCCGTCGTCCTGCTTGTCTGTCCCTGCGCAAAACTTGCCGCAATCGCGATCACGACCGGCCAAATCCACATTCCGCGCATATAACCGCTCCCGGCAAAGGTCACTTATTATAGACGGAATCGTTCCGGCGAAATATCGCCAATTATGGCCTTTCGCCTTGGCGGGTGGCGGTGCCCGTTTCGCACCACGTGTGCCACATCTGGCGATAAGCCGCCTCGACATCGCGTGCGAATTGGGGCGCATCCATCAGCGGCGATTGTCGCATCCGCCGGCGAAGGGTCGATCTCAGTTCGCCCAGCCGGGGCAAATCGCCGGCCATTTGTTGCGCGATGGAAACGTATTGCTCCGGATTATCCGCGATCCAATCGGTCAGGCCGACGTTGGAAAGAATCGAGACGCCGGCTCGCCCCACGGCGGTGCGGCCGCGCAGCGTGACCACCGGTACGCCCATCCACAGCGCGTCGCAGGTCGTCGTGCCGCCGTTGCATGGGAACGGATCCAGACCGATGTCGATTTGCTGGTACTCCTTGAAATACTGGAACCGGCCAACCTTGCCCACAAAACTCAGACGCCGCCGATCCAGTCCCTGACTTTCCAGCAGATCCCATGCGCGCTGGCGATGGTTGCCCTCGTCCGCATGGAGAATGAGTTGCGATCTCGGCGCGCGCGCAGCAACTGGAGCCAGACATCCAACGCCTCGGGTGAGACCTTGCAAAAGCTATTCAAGCAGCCGAAGGTCACGTCGCCGGCGCTGGTGGCCGGCAGCGGGGTGACTTCCGGGCCTTGATCGTCTCGCGGATAACACCAAAAGGTATGCGGCAGGCGTATCGACTGCTCGGAATAAACCGAATCATCCATTCCCGGCGGATCGAGATACGGATCGGTCAAACGATAATCCATTGTGTCCAACCCGGTGGTGGAGCAGTACGCCAGATACGTCACCTGCACCGGAGCGGGCTTGCGGGCGAACAGGAGCAAGCGGTTGTGGGACGTATGCATGGACAGGTCCACCAGGATGTCGATTTGGTCCTCACGGATCAGTTGGGCCAATGCTTCATCCGCAAGTCCCAGCGCATTTCTCCACTGCGCCGTGCGCTGCCGAAGAAGCTCGGTCATCTCATCGCCGCGCACAACATCCGAGTAACAAAACATCTCGAACCGATCCGCGTCGTGCTCTGAAAACAGCGGAAAGAGAAACCTTCCGACCGGATGGTTGGCGAAATCCGGCGACATATATCCGATCCGAAGCCGGCGATCGGGGTCGCGGCTGTTGGTGTGCGGCAAAATGAATTTCCCCAGCGGCTCGGCCAGTTGCCGATTCCAGCGCCGGTGCTCCGCGCAGATCATCTTCGCGTCGTAGCCGCTGTGAAAATGGAGGTTGTAGACCAGATTGCTGTGGGCTTCGGCGGAATCAGGCTTGAGCTGAAGGGCCTGCCGAAAGGCGGCCAGCGCCTCGTCGAGTTCTCCCCTGTCTCTCAGGGAAATGCCGAGATTGTTAAAAGCGTTGGGTGATTGCGGGTCGAGGGCGATGGCCCGGCGATACGCGGCGACGGCCTCGTCGAGCCGGCCGGTGGTTGCCAGGGCAATCCCAAGGCCGTTGTGCCCTTCCGCGTAGTTCGGCTTGAGCGCGATCGCCTGCCGACAGGCGGCAATCGCCTCCTCGCGCAGCCTTTTGTTTCTCAGCGCCGTTCCCAGGTTGTAGTACGCTTCGGCAAAGTTCGGCTTCAGCGCGATCGCCTGCCGATAAGCGGCGATGGCCTCGTCCAGTTGTCCTTTTTTTCTCAGGGCATTGCCGAGATTGTTGTGAGCGCTGGCCAATTTGGGATTGAGCGCGATGGCCTGCCGATAGACGGCGATGGCCTCGTCCAGTTGTCCTTGATCTTGCCGGACGTTGCCGAGATTGTTGTGGGCTTCGGCGTAGTTGGGCTTGAAAGCGATGGCCTGGCGATAAGACGCAACGGCCTCGTCAAGTTGTCCTTTGCCTTCCAGCGCATTGCCGAGATTGTTGTAGGCTTCGGCATAGTTGGGTTTGAGGGCGATGGCCGCGCGATAAGCGGCGATGGCCTCGTCATGTTGTCCTTTGTCTTTCAGGACAATGCCCAGATTGATGTGGGCGTCGACATAATCAGGCTTGAAAGCGACGGCCCGACGGATCAATTCGACGGCCGCATCACTCCGTCCGAGCTGATGGGCGATCAAGCCCAGATAGTGCAGCGCCCCGGCTTGCTCCGGCTGCTGGGCCAGGATCTGCCGGTAAACCTGCTCGGCCTCGCGCAACTGCCCGGCCTTGTGGTGCTGGAATGCCAACTCGAAGAGTTGTTGGATGGTGAGTTGGGCCATGAGTGAAGCACTCTTATATAACTCAAACTGACCGTTTTCGCGGGGGCCATCGCCCTGGACACGCTTGAGCGGTTGTATCGCAAGAACGGCGAGCCGGTCTACTTCATCATCGACGAGACTCAAACCATCAAGCGGGCCAAGAAGATGGCGGCTCCGCCGCAGGCCGAAAACCGCCCTGGTGGAGTGATTCCCTTACGGTAAACAGTTACCGTGACGTGCGCCGTAATAATTCAGAGCTGTGGCGTTTAAGCGTCCAGGTGACTTGCCTGCGTGTGCATTTTCACGGCGTCAGCGCTTGGCTGATCGGACGTTGCCGCCTGCCTGACAGACCCAGCGTCGCAAGGCCGCCGAGCATCAGAATGACGCCCCGCGGCTCGGGCACGGCCGTAAACACCAGGTCCACCTGCGAGCCATTTTCGGTCACCGAGAATGCGCCGCTAACGAGCGAATTCTGGAATCCGGAAGTGTTCACCGAGAACTCGGCGGCTGAAAACCCGCTGATGTCGCCGGCGGATGCGATCTCCCATGTGTATGACCGATACGGGTTAAAATCGGTGAGCAGGCCCGGATCGCCGCTGGAATCCAGCGAATTCACGTCGATGACGAATTGACTGTTGGGCGTGGTCCCGGCCTCGATCGTTAGAAGATCGATCACTTGCCACAAACTCCAATCCGTCCCCGCCAGGCCGATGGGGTTTTCGATGTCGAATTGATACTCGCCGCCCGATCCCCACGTGGCCTGGGAAGTGGTGGCGACTCCAGGGCTGTTGCCGGGGTGAAACGCGCCGCCGGCACTGACATTCACGCTGCCGTTATAGGTGCCGGCCCCTTCGGCGAGGCTGCCGTAGTTCACGTCCACCGTTCCGTTCACCACGCCGTTGTTGTCGAGTAATCCGCCGTTCAATTCGATGGTTGTGCCCGCGGCGGTGGAGAGCGTTCCACCAGGATTCGCGGCCGATCCGATCAACGTTCGGCTGCCGCCGTTGAGAATCAGATTAGCGCCGCTGTTGGAGACGGAGCCCGTGCCGGTGATTGTTATCACCCCGGTGCTGATCAATCCGTTCAGCATCGCGACGGCGCCAGCGTCAACATTGAGCGTATTGGCGTTGTCGCCGCCGTTCCAGGTCAGCGTCTGGCCGGACTCGACGGTTACGGCAGCGTTGTTGGAAACGTTGGTAAAGGTGGCAGGGCCATCGACTGAGAAAGTCGTGCCATTATCAATCGTGGTTCCGATGAAGGAAGCTCCACCCGTGCCGACGGTTTGAGGGCCGCTGCCCATGAGGAAGCCGCCGGCGACTTGAGCGCCATTCTCATAAACAATTCCGCCCGACGCGCCAGCGGCCGAAATGGAACTGAACTCCAACTGCACTAGCGCGCCATTGAACTCAATCGCGCCGATCCGCTGACTGAAATACCGCCGGTGTTGGAAACCGTGCCGGTCAGGACGAGGTTATCGCTGCCTTGCATGTTCAGTATTCCCAGCCCGGCGATGGCGCCGCTGAGTGTGAGGTTGTGTGGCCCGGTGTTGGGATCGTCCACAATTGTCAGCGTTTGCCCGCTATTGATCGAGATGTTGTTGGCCAGGGTCTGATCCGCGTTGGCGGCAAAGAGGGACGTACCGCTGGAAACGGTGATGCCACCGGTTCCAAAGGCGGCGCCATTTCCGCGCCTACCGCGCCACCGTCGAATGTGGTGCCGCCCATGTAGCTATTGTCGCCGCTGAGAATCAGCGTGCCGGAACCGACCTTGATCAGGCTGCCGGGGCCGCTGAGATTTCCGGAATAGGTTGTATCGGCGTTGTCCCCGCCGACGTTCAGCGTGATGGCTGCCGGCGTGGCGGCGTCATTTTCCAAGGCCAGATCGCCGCTGCCGGCTAAACCGCCGATATTGAACGTGTTGGAGGTCACACTGCTGTCGAACACCACGTGTCCGCTGATCTTGGGGTTACCACGGAATCCGCTAATCATACTCTCGATGGAAAGCGTGCTGTCTTGGAGGGCATCGCTATTGAATAGTTCCAGGATGCTTTCGGCGCCGACCGCGGTAGTGCCTGTGTAGGTATTGGGGCCGGAGATGATTGAATCGGTGGCGAAGAACGTCAGCCCCCCAGGTCCGCTGATTGTTCCGCTAAGGGTAAGAACGTTTGGTCCGTTTGGATCATCCACAATGGTCAGTGTTTCCCCGCTATTAATCGAGATGTTGTTATTCAGTGTCTGATCCGTATCGGCGGCATAGAGGGATGTGTCGCCGGAAACAGTGATGCCGCCGGTCCCAAAGGCGGCGTTGTTGCCCGCGCCCACCGTACCGTTACTCAAATTGGTACCCCCGGTGTAAGTATTGGGGCCGCTGAGAATCAGCGTGCCGGAGCTGTTTTGGGTCAGGCCGCCGGGTCCGCTAATTGTTCCAGTAAGGGTAAGGTTGTTTGCTCCGTTTGGATCATCCACAATCGTCAGTGTTTCTGCACTGTTAATCGAGATGTCGTTATTCAGCGTCTGATCCGCGCCAGCGGCATAAAGGGATGTATTACCGCTGACAGTGATGCCCCCGGTTCCGAAGGCAGCGCCGTTTCCGTCGCAAGCGCGCCCCCGTTGAATGTGGTGCCGCCCGTGTAGCTGTTGTCGCCGCTGAGAATCAGCGTGCCGGAACCGACCTTGATCAGGTTGCCGGGGCCGGAGACCGATCCGGAAAAGGTGGTGTCGGCGTTGTTCCCGCCGACGTTCAGCGTGATGGCTGCCGGTGTGGCGGCGTCGTTTTCCAAGACCAGATCGCCTTCGCCGGATAAGCCCCCGACATCGAACGTGTTGGAACTCACGCTGCTGTCGAACTCCACGATTCCACTGAAAAAGACGTAACGGCCCTCCGGAGGGTCCGTGAATGGTATGGGTTGATAGACGAGAGTACCACCGATGGAAAGCGTGCTGTCCTGGAGGGCATCGCTATTGAACAGTACCAGCGCGCTAAATTGGGCGGCTATTGTGGTAGTGCCAGTGTAAGAATTGCTGCCGTAGAGATATAACTCGCCGGGGTTGATCGTCAGCCCCCCAGGTCCGCTGATTGTTCCGGCCAGCGCGAGCGGGTCCGAGCCGGTGCCGCCGAATGTCGTGTCGTTGCCCAGAACAAGATTGTTCACAACAACCGTGGGCGTCCCCACCGAGGAATCTTGCATGATCGTCGGAGCAACGGAGGCGGAACTGTTGACGAACTCCAGCGGATCGCCCTCCAATAAATAGTTTGCATCGAACACGAGGCTGTTGAGTTCAAAGGGGCTGGCAATGTCCTGGATGGCCAGGGAATCTGTCGCGGAGGAAGGAAAGACGATCGTGGTATCCGTGCCTGAGACGGGACCTGCGTCTCCCAGCCAGTTGCCGGGATCACTCCAATATAAAGGGTCGAACACTCCATCGCCGGTCCAGGTGTAGGTTTGGGCGGACGCCCGGCTGCCGCAGGCGGCGATTGCCGCCGCCGCCAACGTCAGGCACCGAAGCCGCCGCGCCGTCACCCGGCCCGAAAACGCGGAGCTAATTTTACGAGACGCAATCCTGGCAGCAGACGTTCGATATCCAGCGTGCAGCATTCTCCACCTCTTTTGAAATGATGTGAGCAGTCGGCGTCAAAGGACTGCCATTCCCAACCGTATATTTCGTTGTGCCTCCCCGCAAAAGTGACACACCCATGCGCATTGTCGCGGGGCAATTCAAACCATTAAACGATTTCGCCGAAGGGTCAAACAAAAACTGGCCATTTTCGCCCAGAAAAGTGGTTTTTCTCACATGAGTGCGCTGGGATGTCGAGGTGAAAACACACTGCGGCCCGCGGCATAATCGTTAGACGAATCGGCTTAATGTCGCGGAACTTCCCAAATATGTCGCATTAGAAGTGTCATGGGAGGTTCAAATTAGGCAGAGAGAGTGAGCTAATCGACCGGTTGCGAGTTACGGCGGATTGCACGGAATCATGGTCTACAGTTCTGCCGTCACCAGGCTGGCCAGTTCCGATCGTTCGCTCTTGGCCAGGGTGATGTGGCCGACGATCGGCTTGCCTTTGAGGCGTTCGACCAAATACGACAAGCCGTTGCTGCTGCTGTCGAGATAGGGATTGTCGATCTGCGTCGCGTCGCCGGTGAGGACCAGTTTCGTGCCGTCGCCGACGCGGCTGGCGATGGTTTTTACCTCGTGCGGAGTCAGGTTCTGGGCCTCGTCCACGATCATGAACTGGTGCGGAATGCTTCGGCCGCGGATGTAAGTGAGCGGCTCCAGAATCAGTTGGCCGCTGCTCATGAGTTGCTGGATACGCTGCTCGACGGTGGTCAGCGATGCGTGCTGGCCGTGCTGGGCGTGGCCGGTGTCCTGCGCGAGACGATTGGACAGCAGATACGCGATGTTGTCGAAGATCGGCTGCATCCAGGCGGTCAGTTTTTGGTCTTTGTCGCCGGGGAGATAGCCGATGTCGCGGCCCAGCGGCATGATCGGGCGGGCGCAAAGCATTTTTTGATACACCTCTTCGTTGAGCGTTTTGGCAAATCCGGCCGCAAGGGCCAGGAGCGTTTTCCCGGTGCCGGCGGCGCCGATGAGCGATACCAGTTTCACCGAATCGTCCATGAGCAGGTCCAGGGCCATGGTTTGCTGAAGGTTTCGCGGCATGATGCCGAAGACCGGGCCGCGCCGGCCGCGCACGGGAATGAGCGAGCCGTCGCCGCGCAAGCGGGCGATGGCCGTGTGGTTGGGGTCCTGCTCGTCTTTCATCAACACGAATTCATTGACGTGCGGATCGGTCAGGTCCATGCGAAGTTGTTTCTCGGAGAAGAGCCGGTCGATCGTTCCGGCCGGGACGGCCTGCTCGCGCCAGCCGGTGTACAGCCGTTCGAAATCGACTTTCTGGGCCTCGAAATCCTCTGCCACGAGACCCATCGCGTCGCTCTTGATGCGGGCGTTGATGTCTTTGGTGATGAAGACAACCCGCTTGCCTTCCTGCATGAGGCCGAACGCGCAGCAGATGATGCGGTTGTCCGGCGTGTTGGCCGTCAGGCCGGGGCAGAGTTTTTGGTCTTCTTCCAGAATGACGCGCACGCTGCCGCCGTCCTGCGGGAGTTTCACGCCGTCGGAGAGGCTTCCCTGCATCCGCAGCGAATCCAGATAGCGGATGACGGTTCGCGCGTTGCGGCCCAGGTCGTCGGAGTTGGTCTTGAATTTGTCCAATTCCTCGATGACATCGAACGGAATGATGACCTCGTTGTCGTCGAACATGAACAGCGCGTTGGGATTGTGCAGCAGAACGTTGGTGTCGAGTACGAAATGCTTGACGTGTCCATTAGTTTCGCTCATGGGAAGAATCCGTTCCGTGTGCATCCGTCGTTCATCTGTGGCACAATGCAGTTATGTCTCTGTATCCGATTAAATTCAAGCCGCGATACCTCAAGAAGATGTGGGGCGGGCGAAAAATTGAAACGATTCTCGGCAAAACCGTGCCGCCGGGGCCGATCGGCGAAAGCTGGGAACTGTACGATTTTCCGCCGGGAGTGGTGGACGATTCGGCGGATTGGATCAGCAGCGAAGTGGCCCAGGGTCCGTTGGCCGGCAAGACGCTGCACGAACTCGTGGGCCGATTTGGGCGGGACTTGCACGGCGACGTCCCGCTGGTCGGGCCGCGGGGGCAGTTTCCGATCCTCATCAAATTTCTCGATGCCGCCCAGGATTTGTCCATCCAGGTCCATCCGGACGAGCCGTATGCGCAGGCCAATCCGGAGGCCCATTTGAAGAACGAGGCGTGGTTCATCGTTCATGCCGATCCCGGACTCGCGATTGCTCAAGGGTCTTCGGCCCGGCGTAAACCAGCTATCCTTCGCCAAGGCCATCGCCGACGGCACGGTCGAATCGGTCGTCCGTTCCATCACGGTGAAGCCCGGCGATTATTTTTACCTTCCCAGCGGCACGGTCCATGCACTGGGCGCCGGCATTCTGGCCGCCGAGGTCCAGACGCCAAGCGACACGACCTTCCGTGTGTTCGACTTCAACCGCATCGATCCATCCACCGGCAAGCGGCGCTCGCTGCACGTCGAGCAGGCGATGCAGTGCGTCGATTTCAGCGGCGAAGCGGCGAAATCTCCATCGGGGCCCGATCTGGTCAAATGCGATTACTTCAGCATTAGAAAAGTCGCGGCGATAAAGGGACAAACGGCGTCGTTGCCCGCGGGCGAACCGATCGTGCTGATGTTCATTGAAGGCGAAGCCCGGCTGACGTCCGCCGTTCAGCAAATTTCGACCGATGCCGCCCGCGGCGACACGGTTCTCATCCCGGCTTCGTTGAAGGGAACCATCGCCAGCGTCCAGAGCGACAGCCTGTGGCTGGAGGTGAGACTGGAAAATCCTCTCAAATGATAGGCCCTAGACTCACTCCGCCCCCCTCTCTCGGACTTCGACGAGCTCTGTCGAGTCGTACTCCGGGAGAGGGGAAAAATAGGAGGTCGCCATGAAGAAGCGCCACACCATTCAGTGGCCTCTGTGGTGCATTCTGTCGGCGGCCCATAGAATACTCTTGTTCGACCGAAAGGAATTTCATGCACTTCACCTCGCTCATCGCGGACGATTCGGGATCCAACTTCAGCCCGATCTGGATCGCCGTCGCCGTCATCATCATCCTGGTTTGTCTGGTCTTCGTCATCCTGGTGGCGAACTTCATCGGCCTGTACGTCCGCGCCTATTTCAGCGGCGCGAAAGTCAGCTTTCTTGAGTTGTTCGGGATGCGCATGCGGAAGGTGAACGCTCCGACGATCGTGATCGGCCGGATTCAGGCCACGCAGGCCGGGCTCCAGGTCACGCAGCGCGATATGGAGAGCCATCTGCTGGCCGGCGGAGACGTGCAGCGCGTCATCAACGCGATGATCGCTGCCAGCAAGGCCGGCATCGACCTGCCGTGGCGAATCGCCACCGCGATCGACCTGGCCGGCCGCGATATTCTCGGCGCCGTTCAGACCAGCGTGAATCCGAAGGTCATCGACGTCCCCAATCCTCAGTTCGGCCAGCCCACCATCGACGGCGTGGCCAAGGACGGGATTCAACTCAAAGTCAAAGCCCGCGTCACCGTGCGCACAAACCTCAAGAGCCTGGTCGGCGGGGCGACGGAAGAAACCGTCGTCGCCCGCGTCGGCGAGGGAATCGTCAACGCGATCGGCTCGGCCGAGGATTACAAGCACGTTCTGGAAAATCCCGACAAGATTTCCAAAGCCGTGCTCTTGAAGGGCCTGGACGCCAACACGGCTTTCGAGATTCTCTCCATCGACATCGCCGAGATCACCGTCGGTGAAAACATCGGCGCAAATTGGCGGCGGACCGGGCCGAATCGGACAAGCGGCGTTTCCAGGCCGAGGCCGAGCAGCGCCGCGCCATGGCCGTGGCCCAGGAGCAGGAGAACGTCGCCAAGCAGGCGGAGAACCGCGCCGTCGTGGTGTTGGCCGAGGCCGAAATCCCCCGCGCCATGGCCGAGGCCCTGCGCTCGGGCAACATCGGCGTGATGGATTACTTCCGATTGAAGAACATCCAATCCGACACGAACATGCGCGATTCCATCGCCAAGCCGGGCGAGACGGGCAAGGGAATATAATTCCGGAGCGACCATGGACGAACTGATTGAACTGATCGTTCGAGGGCTGATTGAACTGTTTTCCTCCAGAAGATCGGCCTGCGCCGCCGCCGAAGATTGTTCCGAAGTTTCCGCCCCAGCCGCCGTCGCCCGACGTGCGCCGCCAGGTGCAACAGAGAGCGCGTCCGGCGCCGATGCGGCGGCAGCAGTCGATCCTCCAGCAAATGATGCGCGGCGGTCCGCCGCCGAAGACGCAGTGCGCCCAGCCCGCGACGCCGAAATTGGCCGCCGCGCCTCCGCCGCCGCCCCCAACGCCCGCCGCCCGGCCGCCGATTTCCGCTCTCGCCATCAGCCGGCTCATCTCCTCCCGCCCTGCCGCTCTGCGGACGGCGTACGTTTTGTCCGAGATCATTCAACCGCCGCTGGCTTTGCGAGACGTTTCCGCCTCGCCCCAGGGAATCACGGGCGGATGGCCGGGCTGAGGAAATTTCCACGTGAGCCCCACGACCCGGAAATTTCTCCTTCCCTTTTTCGTGGTCGATGCGATTTTCATTGCCGCGCTGTTGTATTGGGTATTTGCGCGTCCGTTCGGACGAGCTTCTTTTGCGCCGGGAAACCTGACATTCAGGTCGTTCTCCGCCCGCTGGAAGCCAAGCTGACCGAAATCGACTTGCTGAACAAAGGCAACGCCCCCGGCTCGCTGGATTTGGCCGTGGACGTTTCCTGGCAAGACGCCGACCTGGATCGCACCCAGGGCTTGGCGGGCTTCGACGAAATCGACACCGGACGGATGGGCGTCCGGTTCCATCCGCGCAAGTGGCCTTCCGCTTCCGAATTATCGCCGGGTGAGAATCGCGCCATCGGCTGGGTCCAATTGACAGACCAGTCACCGCTTCACGCCGAGATCGTCACCGGCCCCGCCGCGACGCAGCCGTGAAAAACACGTTGAGCGTCAAGGCGGCAAAGATGACGCATAAGATGATTTCGATCTGCGCCGGCGAGCCGCCCATGGCGTCTCCGATGAAATGCAATTCCGCCTTTTGCTTGAGCATAAGATTTGACATGGCGGCGCGGCTCAACTCCCAGGCGCCCGCTCCCAGCACGCGGTTTTCCAAATGCGCCTGCAATAACACCCCAACGGCGAAATCAATGCTGCATCCAATCAGCACCGCGACGATCCAGCCGATCGGCAATGTGCTCAGCAACCCGGCAAGCACCGCCAGCGCGAGCAGCGTCTGGGGCAACAGGCTCAAATGCGCCGCGCCCCAAGGCTCCGGCAGCGGCACGATGCACAATCCCAGCGTCGTGACGAGAAATAAGATTGCGACCCAAAACATTCGCAGCCGCGGCGGCCATCGTCGCCACGGCGACGATCGCGAGACCATCCCGCGCAGCAAAGCAACAGCCCCGACGCAGCCCATCGCAAAAATCGCGTTGGTCTGATACAGGTAAAATGCGAGGTCGCGGATGCGGCCCAGCAGGTCTTTTTGCCGAATATCGCCGTAAGGCGCCGCGCAGGAAATAGGGAACAATCGTCGAAACGATGTTGATTCGGATTCGGCTGAGCATGGGCACGTTGCTTAATCCCGGAAACGGCTCGGCGAGATGAGACCGCAACGCCGTCCTCACGCCGTACATCTCGATCGCCCATCCGAACCAACTCGCCAGGAGAACCGCACAAATCGTCACGATAAACGCCAATTCCTTCCATCGTTCCTCCCGGCGCCACCAGACGGCCAGCAGGTAATGCCCGGTCATCACCACCAGCCAGGCCCCGACGTACAAATGCACAAGACTTCCCGCGGTGACGAAAACAAATCCGGCGACGATCCGGCTGCGGCTGCTTTTCATCCATCCGCGCACGTAGAACCACAAACCCAGCAGTGCGAAAAATGCCGCAAACGATTTGGTCCAGACGAACGTGACGTTCTGCATGAACATCGGACTGGAAATCAGCAGCAGAACCAGCGCCGCACCAACCGCACGGCGCCTCCTTCCAGGCGGAAGAACCGATCCGGCGAATAGAAAGCAAGGCAGGACCGGCAGCACGTTCAAAAACCCGGCCGTCCATTGATAGGTCACAAATCGCCCGCCGATCTGCGCCAAATAATCGGCGCAGATCAGGTTCATCAGCGGCGGCCGGTCGGTGATCAGGTATTGGCCTAAAAATCGGAAGTCCAGCGACCCGTGATGCGTAAAGAAAACGCTTCGCTGATATTGCTCGAACCAATCTCCCCACCATCGGCCCCCGCCGTAGCCGCGAATGAGCGACAGCAACAGCACCGTCCACGCCCACGTCAGGCCCAGGACGCCGAGGGCATTTCAAACCTGCCGTCGCCGCCACAGGCGCAGTCCGTCGCGCCAGCAGGCCGCGCTCATCGCCAGGCAAATCGCCGACAAGCCCCAGTGCATGGCGCCGATCCACGGGAGGTTCAGCCAGAAGATCGCCATCGACGCCTGGGCCACGACCAGCATGGATGCCGCGACCGATCCGCACAGTTTTTCAACGGGCGTCCATTGCAGCCGCCGAACCAGAAGCAGCCCCGGTCCTACCGAGCAGATCGCCAACAGAGCCCAGACGACCACCGTGTGGTAAAGCAAGTCCACGGTCCCAAGGATGGGATTATGCATGGCGTTCGCGATCGAGTTTCCGTCCGCGGCCGACGATCAATCGCGCTACCAGCGACGTCCATCCCGTCTGGTGGCTGGCTCCGCACCCCCGCCCGGTTTCGCCGTGAAAATACTCGTGAAATAGCAGCAAATCCTTCCACTGCGGATCGTCGGCGAAGCGCGGATCGTCGCCGTGGCACGGGCGCCGGCCATTGCCGTCGGCGAGGAAGGTGCGAATCAGCCGGGTTCCCAATTCATCGGCGGCCTGCTGGAGGGTCATCATTTTCCCCGAACCGACGGGGCACTCGACCTTGAAGTTATCGCCGTAGAAGTGGTGATATTTTTCCAGCGATTCCAGGAGAATGAAATTCAGCGGGAACCAGACCGGGCCGCGCCAGTTGCTGTTTCCGCCGAACAGGCCGGTGTCGCTTTCGCCCGGGCAGTAGCGCACGCGGTATTCCTTTCCGTCGGCCCGGAAGACGTAGGGATGATCCAAATGGAAGCGCGACAGCGAGCGGATGCCGTACGGCGATAGGAATTCCGATTCGTTGAGAAGATACTTCAGCACGCGCTCCAGGCGCTGCTGGGTTGGGACCGCCAGCAGATAGTGTTTGTGATCGCTGTCGGACGGCTTCATGTAGGAGATATATTTCGCCAGATCTTTGCGGTTCTCGAGGAACCAATCCATCCGCTTGCGGAAGCCTGGCAACTGATCGATCACCTCGCCTTCCAACACTTCCACCGCGAACAGCGGGATCATTCCCACCATCGAGCGGACGCGCAGGGGAATCGCCTTGCCGTCGAGATAAAGCTGATCGTAATAAAATCCGTCCTGATCATCCCACAGTCCGTTGCCGCCGAGGCTGTTCATCGCATCGACGATGGCCACGAAATGCTCGAAGAATTTGGAGGCGATGTCCTCGTAAACCGAGTCCTCGGCGGCCAGTTCCAGGGCCATGGAGAGCATGGTGGAGCAGTAGAACGCCATCCAGGCGGTGCCGTCGGCCTGATCGAGCACGCCGCCGGTGGGCAGCGGCTTGGATCGGTCGAACACGCCGATGTTGTCCAGCCCGAGGAATCCGCCGCCGAAGATATTTTTCCCGGCGATGTCCTTGCGGTTGACCCACCAGGTGAAATTGAGCAGCAGTTTTTGGAATGTCCGTTCCAGGAACATTCGGTCGCGCCCGCCGCGCGGGCCGGTCATCTTGTAGACGCGCCAGCACGCCCAGGCGTGCACCGGCGGATTCACATCCGAAAACTCGAACTCATACGCGGGCAATTCGCCGTTGGCGTGCATGTACCATTCGCGCATCAGCAGAACGAGTTGTTCCTTGGCGAATTCGCCGTCGATCGTGGCAAACGTGATCATGTGAAAGGCATGGTCCCACGCGGCGTACCAGGGATACTCCCATTTGTCGGGCATCGAAATCACGTCGCGGTTGTACAGGTGCAGCCATTCGTGATTCCGCCCTTTCCATCGCGAAGCCGGCGGCGGAGGCTGCTGGGGATCGCCGGTCAGCCAGTCGCGCACGATGTATTGATAAAACTGCTTGGACCAGAGCAGGCCGGCTAAACATTGCCGGCCGATGTTGCGCACGTCCGCCGGGAGATTCTTCGACAACCTAAGATCATAAAACTCATCCGCCTCGGCGATGCGCTGGCGGAATATCCGGTCGAATTCCCCGCCGAAGACTTGGGCCAAGCCCGCATCCTGCGGAAACAGTCGAAGCCGCACGACCCATTGCCCTCCCGGCGGAAGATCGACCACGTAATGTGCCGCGGCCTTCGTCCCCACGCCCGCCGGATTCACCGCGCCCGCTTCGCCGTTGATGAGATGCCGATGAAACGCATCCTTCACGTACGGCGTGTAATTCGGCGAATTGAAGAGCCGCTGGGTGTTGGTCTCATTCTCGGTAAAGAGCATCTCCGGTCCCTGGCCGAGCTGCTCGGCGACCAGGCGAAATTTCCCCAACGTCACGTGATCCACGTCCACCGTCCCCGGCGCCGATTGGGCAACATGCGGTTTGACGTGGCATCCTTCATGCAGGCAACCCCAGATCCAGGAATTGCGCGCCCACAACGTCGGCAGCACGTGAATCGTCGCCGGATCGGGGCCGCGGTTGCATACCGTGATCCGGATCAAGATGTCGTCCGGCGCATTCTTGGCATATTCCGCATAGACGTTGAAATAACGGTCCTGATCGAAAACGCCGGTGTCGAGAACTTCGAATTCCGGGTCGTGCCGCGTGCGCCGCGCGTTTTCCGTCACCAGCCAGTCGTAGGGAAACGGGTTCTGCGGATATTTGTACAGCCCCTTCATGTACGAGTGCGTCGGCGTGGAATCGAGATAGAAATACTGTTCCTTGACATCCTCGCCGTGGTTGCCCTCCGGCCCGGTCAAGCCGAAGAGCCGCTCCTTCAGAATGGGATCGCGACCGTTCCACAGGGCCAATGCGAAACAGAGCCGGCATTCCCGATCGGTGATCCCCAGCAGGCCGTCTTCGCCCCAGCGATACGCCCGGCTGCGGGCGTGATCGTGCGGGAAATAATTCCAGCAGTCCCCATCCGGCGAATAGTCCTCGCGAACGGTCGACCATTGCCGTTCCGAGAGATACGGCCCCCACCGCTTCCAGTTGGCCTTTCGCGCCGCATCCTCGCGCAGCGCACGTGTTCGGCGGTTTCGCTCATCGCAGGCTCACCACATTCTTGATCCCGGTTTCCTTTTTCGTCAGCAGATCGATCGCCTGTTCGATCGTGAATCGGCCGGTAATCAGCCGCTTGACCGCATCGGGCCACCGCGTGAGGAATTGAGCCAGATCGGAAATGGCCGCCGCAAACGCCTGCTTCGGCGCGTTCACCGTGCCGTAAATCACCTGGTTTTTCAGCACGAAATCGCGCATCAGCAGATCGGTGTCGACTTGAATCGGCGCTTTGCGGCCGGGAACGCCGGTGAATATGAAAACGCCGTTAGTTCCAAGCACTGCGCATCACGTCGAACGCCAGCGAAGAAGCGCCCACCGCTTCGTAAACCACGTCGATCCCGCCGACCAGTGTCCCCAGGTCGTCCACGGAAGTCTGCTCGGATGAAATGTACTTTGCGCCAATCGCGGTGCAAAGATCGGCCTTGGGATTGGGCGGCGCGCTTCGGGAATAGACATACGTTTTAAATCCGCGCAGAAGCAGCGCCATCGCGCCCAGCATCCCCACCGGCCCCGCGCCCAGGACGACTGCCTTGTGGATGTACTGCGGAGATTGTCCGGCTTTTGTCGGAAGCCCCCACGGTAAACGCGATTGCACCTGCCACAATTGCTCGATCGCTTTCTCGGCAATCGTCAGCGGTTCGACCAGGACCGCGATGTCCCGCAGATTGGCGGGAACGAGATTCATATATTTCTCGTCATCGACGACGAATTCGGTCATGTAACCGTGCCGCCCCTTGATGCCGCGTTCGGTGAAATCGCCGGTGTAGCAGAAATCCTGCCGCCCCGCCCGGCACGCGATACACTCCGGATGATCGCACGGCCGCCGAACCGTCGTCACCACCAGATCGCCCTTCTTCAGCGTCTTGACGCCGGGGCCGGTCTCCACCACTTCGCCCAGCGATTCGTGTCCGATGACCAGATACTCCGATCCCGGCGGCGGCGTGCCATATTGAAACGAAACGATCTCCCGATCCGTCCCGCAGACGCCGACATCAATCATCCGCAGCTTGACCTCCGTCGGCCCGGCGCGGGCCGGCTCGGGATGGTCGACCACTCTGACTTGTTTACTGGACGGGAATACCGCCATCGCCTTCATTGGGAACTCCTTCCAGCGGTAGCACTATACCGCCAATGATCGGCCACCGCAGCGCGGCGTTTGCTGATTAAGCATTCGGGTGCAGGGTGAGGCGAACGATTTCCGCCGGCGCGTTGACGCGCAGGGGGAACCAATTGCCGACGCCGTTGGAAACGATGAGGATGCAATCCCGCCTGTTATATCGGCCCGACCAATACTTGAAACGCAGAGGCCCGGCGCCGATCTTTTTGGTGAGCATGATCTGTCCGCCGTGAGTGTGGCCGGAGATGACCAGCGGGACGCCGCAGTCGACGGCCTTGTCCCAACTGTGCGGATGATGGGCCAGCATCAGGGCGAACATCGAAGGGTCGCGCAGGCCGGCGGTGTACGCCACGGATTCGTCCCGGAATTCGCTGGCCCAGCGCGTGCCGAGCAATTGGAACGGCACGCCCCGGCGCGACGAAGTGATCGTGGCGACTTCATCGACCAGAAGATTTACGCCGCGGCGGCGGACCGCGTGATCGAAACGGTCGGCGCCCTGAATGACGTCGTGATTCCCCTGAATCATGTACACCCCGTCGCGCGCGTCCATGTGAAGAACCATGTCCAGTGCGCTGGGAAGATCCGCCAGAGTGATGTTGATGAGATCGCCGGCCAGGAGAACCAGATCCGAGCGAAGCCGGTTGGTGGCGTCGGCGATGTCATCGAGCATCTTTTGCGTGGAAAACGCCCCGGCGTGAACGTCGGCCACAACGGTGATCGTGTACCCATCCAATTCGCGGGGGAAGCCGGCGACGGCCAGGTCGTAGGGCTTGATCCGGAATTTTCCGAGTTGCGCCATGGCCACGGCGGCCATTGATACGGTGGCGGCGGGCACGGCGGTCATGCCCAGCGAGGTGAGAAAATGACGCCGCGAAACCATCGAGGTCGCCGGCACGGGAGAGGCCATCGGCGGCGGTTCCGCGCCCGAGCGCCCAAATCCGCGAAAACCACGACGCGCGAACAAAAAGATCGATCGACAGCACGACCACCATCGGCGGAAGGACCAGGAAGTGCCAGATGTAAAGGCTGGCGATGAGCCACCGCGGAAAGGGGTCGCGAGCGCTGCCGAGGATGGGATTGGCCACCATCTCGAAGGCCGTGAAGGCCACCGCCGCGAAGGCCAGCAGCGCCAGGATGGTTCGCCACATCCGCCGGCCGCGGATCGGGCCCAGCAGCACGAACATTCTCCAGAACACGAAGGCGTCGAGAAGAATGAAGAAAACAAGAATAGACGCGAGGAAGAGATTCATTTCCGGGAATCCACCGAGGGAAGTTTAGGTCAGCCGGCGGCGGAAAGCACCAGCCGCCGAGCTTGTTATGGATTTATCGGCGTTTATACTGCGCTTCTGGATGAAGAGAGCTATCGGTTTGGTCTGCGGCCTGGTGTTCGTGTTCGCGGGGACGGGCGGCTGCGTGGAACGGATTTTGACCGTTCGAAGCAATCCGCCGGGGCGCTGGTCTATTTGAACGGGCAGGAGATGGGGCGGACTCCGGTTCAGCGGGATTTCACCTGGTACGGAACCTATGACGTGGTTGTTCGCCATGAGGGATACGAAACGATCAAGAAGCCCGAGCCGGTGATCGCTCCGATTTATCAGTGGATTCCGCTGGACTTGATATCGGAGCTTTTGCCGATTCGGCTGAGGGATCATCACACGTTGACGTACGACCTCAAGCCGTTGCCGCCGGCGACGGAGCCGAGTCCGGACCTGATGATTCGAGCGGAGCAGCTTCGGGGGGAATTGCAAACATCGCATTACCCGCCGACGACGCGGAAATCGAAGTAAGGCGCCCAATGTTCCTGCGATGCGGGGAATGATATATTGCCGTTCATGGAGGAATCGGAATTGAGATTGCTGATCCTGAACCGGCTGGGCCTTCGGGTCGAGCCGCGAATGTGCCGATATGTTTTGCAAATGGCGGGCAAATCGAACGAGCCGCTGGCGGTGATCGGCGGCGACGGCGCACGGGAGTGCCGCGGAAGGAAATCATCGAACCTCGCATGTTGCTGAAATGAAGTTCCGTGATTGGGGTGCGCGAAATTCTCCGCGCGAGATATTGACGCATCGCAACGGCGCGTTATCTTTTCATCGTCAAGTGCAATGCTGATGCGGGCCGAGGGCGGTGGCTCCCCTTCGGTCCGCTTCTTTTTTTTATGCGCGTTTGCGGCGGATGAACGCCTTTAGCTGCGGAAGCTTCATGCAGTTGATGACATCGGCGGCGGTGGCCCAGGCGCGCTGGGCGACCGAGATGCCGTATTGCATCTCCGCGAATCCGTCGATGCTGTGGGCATCGGTGTTGATGGAAAGTTTCACGCCGGCGGCCAGGGCGCCGTGGGCGTTGACATCGTTCAGATCCAATCGTGGGAATGCGGCGTTGATTTCCAGGGCGGTGCCGGTGTCGGCGGCGGCCTTGAAAATCCGCGGGAAATTGAGCGGCAATCCCTCGCGGCCGAAAATAATCCGGCCCGTCGGATGGCCGATCACGTTCACGTACCGATTCTCGATCGCGCGAAGAACGCGATCGGTCGCCTTCGCCGTGTCCTGCTTCAGGGCGAGATGGGGGCTGGCGACGACGAAATCCAGCTCGGCCAGGATCGCGTCTTCAAAATCGAGCCGGCCGTCGGCCAGAATATCCACCTCGCAACCGGCCAGCAGGGTGATTCCTTTGAGCTGATCGGAAACGCGATGAATTTCCTTGACATGCTTCAGAAGACGCTCGGCGGATAAACCGTTGGCGATCATCTGGGTCTTGGAATGGTCGGTGATGGCGAGGAATTCATATCCGCAGCGCCTTGGCGGCGTGGGCCATCTGCTCGATGGTCGCCTGTCCGTCCGAGGCGACGGTGTGGGTATGCAGATCGCCACGGATGTCGCTGACCTGAACGAGCTTCGGCAATTTGCCGGCGCGGGCGGCGTCAATCTCGCCGCGGTCCTCTCGCAGCACCGGCTCCATCCAGGCAAGGCCGAGGGCTCTGATAGATATCTTCCTCGGTTTTGCTGGCGAGGGGTTTGGCCTTGGGCGGGAAGCCGGGTTTCTTCTCGGATCGGTCGTATTCGTCGAGGCGGTACAGGCCCCATTCGTTGAGCGTCATCTTCTTGTCCAGCGCCAGACCGCGCAAGCGGGTGTTGTGGTCCTTGGAGCCGGTGAAATATTGCAGGGCCGCGCCGAAATTCACGGCCGGCACGATGCGGAGATCGACCTGCAATCCGCGCGTGACCAAAACGCTGGCCTTTGTCGAACCCTGGGCCAGAACACGTTCGACCAGGGGAAGCTTCGCGAAGGCGGCCGACACCGATTCACCGGCGTCGGGGTCTTTCAGAGCGCAGACGAGATCGATATCGCCGATGGTTTCGCACCGGCGGCGCAGGCTGCCGGCAAATTCGGCGCGCGACACGGCCGGCAGTTCCCGCAGCGCTTGGAGCATTGCCCCGCCGGTGTCCAGCGCTTCGACGATGCCGATCCGGTGCGACGCCTGGGACCGCAGGGCGATGCCCTGCTTGATGGCCTCGATTTTCTTTTCGCCGATGCCTTTGAGGCCGTCGAGTTTACCCCGATCGATCGCCGCCATGAGTTCCTCCAGCGACGTGATTTTCCGCTCGTTTCCACAGCATGGCGATCGTCTTGGGGCCGAGGCTGGGAATGTCGAGCATCGGAATCAATCCGGCCGGGACGCTGGCGGCGACTTCCTCATAATCCTCGCTTTGGCCCGTTTTGACATATTGCTCGATGATCCGCTGGCTGGACGGGCCGATGCCTTCGATGTCTTTCAGTTTGCCGTCGCGGCAGTATTCTTCGAGATCGAGGGTCATGTCCTTGAGAATCCGCGAGACCTTGGAAAACGCGATGGCCTTGAAGGCGCTTTCGCCCTTGAGGTCCATCAGGGCGGCGAGGGTGCGGAACAGATTGGAAAGATCGCTGTTGAGGGACATGGCCGTAGAAGGATAAGGGATAAATGCGAAATCCGAAATGCGAAACGCGAACGGCGCAACTGATTCCATTTAGCCCCCGGTGATTCACCAATCGTATCTACACATCAGTTGCAAGCATTTGAGGTAGGATGAGTTGTATGTACCTACCCTGGCCGGGGCGGAGCCGCGGCTGCAGCGTCGGTATCATCACCTGATCGTGAGTCAGCTTTCTTCCGCCCAACGATTGGCCGCCGGGGTTCATGCGCCGCCCTCCCTGGCGAGAGGATTTGCCACCACCCAGGCGGCGTGGCGATTTTACAGCAATGAGCGAATTTCATTGCCGGCGTTGTGCTCGCCGTTGATCGAGCATGCGCGGTGACGATCCCCCCGTGCTGTGAGCGTTGGTTGTTGGTGATCGGGGATTGGAGCAACCTGCATTACAACGGCCACGGTTCCAAGGCGGATCGCATCGAATTGTCGAGGTCGAATGACTTGGGCTATGAGATGTTCACGGGACTGGCGGTGAGCGATCGCGACGGCTCTCCCATTGCGCCACTGTGCCTGGAATTACGGGCCGAAAACGGAGTACACACCACACGCCATGCGACGGTGCATAAGCCGGCGTCTCAACTGGACGGGCTGGAGCCGGTGATGGACCACGTCGCGGCGATGTCCCTGGGCAAACCGGCGGTATTTATCATCGACCGCGAGGCCGATTCGGTGGCGCACTACCGCCGCTGGGATGCCGCAGGCAAGAAGTTCGTTATCCGCGCCAACGATAGCCGGCGAGTGCTGCACGAGGGCAAGGACCGTTCGTTGCGTGAGGTGGCCGATGGTCTGCATCGCCGCATGAAACAGGCTCGCTCGGTACTGCACAAGGGCAAACCCGCCGAGCAATTCATCGCGGAAACGACGGTGGTATTGAACCGCCCGGCTCGCCGCCATCGCGTCGACCGCCACGGTGCAAAGAAGAAGCACACGACGATTCCGGGAGCGGCAATAACGCTGCGATTGGTCGTCGCCGAGGTGCGTCACCAAAGCGGAAAAGTGCTGGCCCGCTGGCTGCTGCTGGACAACCTGCCAGGGGTGTCCCATTCGACGATCGCGCTTTGGTACTATTGGCGATGGCAAATCGAATCGTATCACAAGCTGCTCAAGGGCGCCGGACAGCAGATCGAACAGTGGCGACAGGAAACCGCCGCCACGCTGAGCCGACGACTGCTGGTGACGGCTATGATCGCGGTGCTGGTTTGGCACATCGCCCGGGATGCCAGCCCTCAGTCGCGGCAATTGCGCACGACACTGGTGAAGCTGAGCGGCCGACAGATCAAACGCACCAAAGATTCCCGGGGATTTACCGAACCGGCGCTGTTGGCCGGCCTGTGCGTCTTGGTGCCGATGATGATCCTGCTGGAAACGATGAGCCTGGAAGACCTTAAAACCGCAGCCGATGAACTGATGCCGCTAATTCGGTCCGCAGCCCACTCCCATCCATCTGAGAGCGGGTGACTTGTGTAGATACGATTGGTGATTCACCGGGGGCTAAATGGAATCAGTCGCACCGTCCGTGTTTCGAATCCGATTCGTTATTCGGATTTCGGATTTCCGACATGAGGGCTTGTTTGCCATCCCATTCGCATCCATCATTCCCTCATGCACCTTTGCCTGGGCACGACGCCGACGGTTCAGCAGACGATGGTCTTCGACCGCGTGACGCCGGATGAAGTGAATCGAGCGACGGAGGTGCGACGGGCGGCATCTGGAAAGCCGATTAATGTCGCCCGCGTGCTACTCGCGCTGGGGCAGCGGGCGATGCTGTGCATTCCCACGGGGGGAGACACCGGCGCATTCATCCGATCCGATTTGGAAGCCGCGGGCGTTGAACACGACTGCGTGGAATCGGCGGCAACCACGCGGACGTGCGTGACGGTCGTCGATCGCGCAGCGGGCACGGCGACGGAACTGGTGGAAGAAGCGGGCCCGCTGTCGACGGATGAATCGGCGCGGATGCTCGCCACGATGAAGGCACATCTGCCGGGGTGCCGGATGATGATTTTGTCCGGCACGCTGGCGAAAGGCGTGAGCGACGATTTTTATTTGGAATGTTGCCGGGCCGCGGGAGAATCGGGGGTTCCGGTCATTCTCGACGCGCATGGAAGTCCGCTGACGCGGGCGCTGCCGTCGCGGCCGCTGGTGGTGAAGCCGAATCGTCAGGAGTTGGCCGCGATGATGGGAAAGGGGATCGGCGATGACGGGGCGCTTCGAGAGGCGATGATTGCCCTGCACCGGCAGGGCGCGCAGTGGGTCGTGATTACGATGGGACGAGCCGGCGCGGCGGCGTGCGATGGGAACTCGTTCTGGAAAATTCCGGCGATCCCGATCAAAGCGATCAGCGCAATCGGAAGCGGAGACGCGTTCGCGGCGGGATTGGCGTCGGGCCTGTCGGCCGGGCGTGAGGTTCCGGACGCGTGCCGCCTGGCGGCCGCCTGCGGCGCGGCCAACGCGCTGATTCCCGGCGCGGGGATTGTGCGGATCGAGGATATCCGCCGGCTGAAGCCCCTGGCCGTTGTCGAGCGATGGTGATGGACAACGCGATCCTCGCCAGGGCTCGGCCTATAATGCGGGAAAGAGGGGTTATGTCCGTGCCCGCTTCCACCGCGCCGATGAAAACCGCTCGTCGAAACCGGCTGCGGCGATGGGGAGTTGTTACTCTTCGAATCGCCGTGCTGGTCTATGTGGGATTGGCGGCAGTCTTGTATTCGATTCAGGACTATTACATCTTTCCCGGCGCGGCCACGCAGGGCCAGAGCGACGCCATGCTCACGCAGGGCTCGGACAACCAACTGCTGACGCTGCATGCGGCAGACGGGACGCGCATTGCCGCGCTGTTCGGCAAGGCGCTGCAGAAGAACGGCCAACCCTTCGCGGATAGCCGCAAATGCCCCACCGTCATCTACTTCTACGGCAACGGCGCCTGCATGGCGTACAGCACGGATGTTTTCGATCACGTGCGCCGGCTGGGGGCGAACATCATCATTCCCGATTATGAGGGATACGGGATGAGCGCCGGCAAGCCGAGCGAATCCGGTTGTTATGCCGCCGCCGACGCCGCGTACGATTACCTGCTGGGCCGCAAGGACATCGATCCGAAAAGAATCGTGCCGATGGGCTGGTCGCTGGGCGCCGCGGTGGCGATCGATCTGGCCAGCCGCCGCCCCGCCGCCGGATTGGTGACCATCAGCGCTTTCACTAATCTGCGCGACATCGCCCACCAATTCATCCCCTGGATGCCGATGTCGATCATCCTGAAATATCGCTTTGACAACCTGGAAAAACTCGCTGGGATTTCCTGTCCGATTTTCGTCGTGCAGGGAATGCGGGACGAACTCATCCCACCGACGATGGCCGGGCAGATCGCCGCGGCAGCCAAGGGCAATGTCACGCGGTATAACGTGACCGAGGCGGGGCACAACGATATTTTTGACGTCGGCGGTGAGGAGTTGTGGGCTCGGCTGGGCAGCTTCCTGGGGCGTTTGTGATGTTATCAGGCGATATGCAATTTCGCCCGCCGCGGGACCCGCTCGTCGGACCCGGACAGATCGACAGCCACGTCGCCGACATGACCGCGACCGTGGCCGCGGACCTGCCGCTGGAAGCGGTGCAGAATCATCTGGCGAAGTTCGACCAATGGATTCCGATCGACGGCGACCGTCGGCTTCCCATCGGGCGCCTGGTCGAGACCAATTCCACCGGGCCGCTTCGATTGGGATATGGCGCATGGCGCGATTTGCTCTTGGGATGCCAGTTCAAAACGCCCGATGGCCAACTCATCACTGCCGGCGGGCGAACGATGAAAAATGTCGCCGGGTATGACCTGGTGAAATTGATGATCGGCCAGCGCGGAATGCTGGGTTCATTGGTGAGCATCACGTGCCGAACGTACAGACGGCCGGCGGCGGCGTTGGTGGGGGAATTCGCCCCGTCGGATCGTTGGCTCGGCGAAGTCATCGCCACGCCGCTGCGGCCGCGCTATGCGATTCTCCGTGCCGATGCGCTGATCTGCGGCTGGCTGGACGACGAACCGGCGATTGCGCTGTTCGAAACCCTGGCCAGCCAGCACCATGCCCTGAAAATTCAGCGCCGGTCATTGACCCAGGACATCGAGCACCGCGGCCGACTTTGGTCGGCCCCAGGAACCCATTTTGCGCGGCTGTTGGGCCGGCAAAGATTCTCCGCTTCGTGAAAACCGCGAAACTGCTAGAGTGGGTCGCGGACGCCGGTTTCGGAATTGTTATCGGTCCTTTTGCCCAGGGAGACAACGGCGCGATCCAGAAAGCCGCCGAGGAAGTGGGTGGTTCGGCAACGTTTTTTGCCGAAGATGAGCCGCCGCGATGGACGCAAAATCCGGTGGAATCGGCGATCCTGGAGAGACTCAAAAAAGCTTTCGTTCCAGCCGGTTGATGACCGATGTTATCAACCACTGGATTATGAATACTTTGTTGCCGCTATTGAACTTGCAGACGCCCCAACTCGACGCGCAAGAGCCGGCCCATTCTAGCTCGCCGCTGAAGCTGGACCGCCGCACGTACGACCGCGCGCTCTCCTGCGTGCACTGCGGTTTGTGCCTGCCGGCGTGTCCGACCTATCTCCAGACCGGCCATGAAGCCGAAAGCCCGCGAGGACGAATCCAACTGATGCGCGGGCTTTCCGACGGGAATATCGAACCGACGCGAAAGGTGCGCGAGCATCTGGATTCCTGCCTCAATTGCCGCGGATGCGAATCGGCGTGCCCCAGCGGCGTCGTGTATCACGAACTGATCGAAGAAACGCGCGACCGCCTCGCCAAGTATGACCGGGGCCATCCGCCGGCATTCGAATCATACCGCGGCGTTTTGAAATGGTTCGTTCGTAATATCGTGGCTCATCCGAATCGGCTGAAGGCGTCGGTGATGCCGGTTCGGCTTCTTCAGCGCAGCGGCGTTTATTCCGTGCTGGAACGATTCGCGGGTCATGGAGATGTTGCCGCCGGCGCTGCGGAAGATGCAGCGCATGTTGCCGGAATCCGGCCCGATCTGGCCCCGGCCGTTGCCCCGTTTCACCGGCGCCAAGGGAATGGATGCGGTGCTGGTGGCGCTGCAGAACGCGGCCGTGATCGGCCACAAGGGCAACGCCCGCCGCGGCCCCAACGACGGGCTGAAAACGCGCAAAATCGTCGGGCTCTTCGCCGGCTGCGTCGGCAGCATCTTCTACGACCGCACGAATCGGCAGGCAATCGAGGTGCTCTCGGCCTGCGGCGTGGACGTTTACGCTCCGCCCCAACAGGGATGCTGCGGCGCGCTGAATAAACACGGCGGCGAACTGGATCAGGCTCGGGAACTGGCGCGCCGAAACATCGACCTGTTCCTTCCCCGCGACGGCACGGCCGTGGACTATATCGTCACCAACATCGGCGGTTGCGGTTCGACGATGATGGAATACGATGTGCTGCTGCGCGACGATCCGGAATATGCAACCCTGGCGAGCGAATTCCGCCGGCGATACCGCGACATTTCGCAAATGCTGGCGGAGTTGCCATTGCCGAAGATGACCCATGCGGTAAACGTCACGGCGGCGTATCAGGATGCGTGCCACCTCGCGCACGCCCAGCGCATCCGCGACGTTCCGCGCGAATTGCTTTCGCGCATCCCCGGACTGAAGCTGGTCCCGCTGGCGGAAAATGACCTGTGCTGCGGAGCGGCGGGAACGTACAATCTGGAGCATCCCGAAATGGCCACGGAACTGGCCAACCGCAAGCTGGACCACATCGCGGCGGCGAAGGCGGAAGTTCTGATCGTCGGCAACGCCGGCTGCGCGGTGCATCTCCTCGCCCAGGCGAAGGCGCGCGGGCAAAAATTGAAGATGGTCCATCCGATCGAGTTGATTCACCAGGCGATTTTCGGGTAATGGTTCAATTTGAAACGACGGAGCCGGGGCGTGACTTCGGCGAACTCAGTCGAGCCGTCGCCCCGGCACGTCCCGGCCCTGTCCAACAGATCGCGTGATTCATCTCTCCCACAGCGTCGCGCAAACCGAATCGATCGCGGCCGACCTCGCACAAACCCTCGTCGCCGGCGACTGCGTCGCACTTGAGGGTGAACTGGGCGCCGGCAAAACGCAATTCGTCCGCGGACTTGCCGTCGCATTGGGCGCGAACCCGCGCGCCGTCAGCAGCCCGACTTTCCTGCTCCTGAACATCTACCGGGGCGGCCGGCTGGCTCTTTTTCATCTCGATGCGTATCGAGTCGGCGGGCCGGAGGATTTCGAATCCATTGGATTCGCGGAGTTGTTAGAGCAAGACGGCGTGGTCGTGGTCGAATGGGCCGACCGCATCGCCCAGATCCTGCCGCAGCGCCGGATTCGCGTGGCAATCGAGGTCGTCGGAAAAACTGATCGACGACTCGCCGTTGAGCGATTTCACAAACCCACCGAGATAACTTAGCGTCAGTCGATCTTCCATTGTTATGGCTCGCGTCACGAATCGCATTTAACTAAGCCGCCAAGGAAAAGCTGCTGCAATTCGAGTCCGCGCAGGCACGGGTAGCGCAATTCCGCTCATCCCCCCAAAGCACCGCATCTGGCCTGTATCTACGCTATTCAAAGGAACCGGCGGTCGGAAAGCATGTCGATCAGATGAAGTGAATCTTACCGTTGAGGCTGCATGAGAGTTGTGAGTTTTTCTTTTTTTCCGGACGAGACAATGGCTTGCATGATTTCCTAAAATCTCCGTGTACTTCGTTCCGAAAGGAAGCCCCATAATGCGAACCAGAGAAATTCGTGATGACGTGTGGCCGCCGTTCTTCGATGACTTTACGCAGCTTCACCAGGGCGAGCGAGTGAATGTGGAGACGCTCGGTAGCGGCGACCTGGGCGTTACATCGCATTTTCGCGATCTGCCGCTCGTGGGAATCGTTGCCGCCGACCCCAAAGCCGGCACGGGCGAGTGGATCGAGATTATCGCCGGGGATTCGGCTCAAACACACGCCACGCATTCCATTCCCAATCCAGCTCACGTACGACTGGCCGAGGAGGACAATGGACAAGCCGTGGCACTACAGATCGAATCCGTCAAGGGATTGGTGACAATAATCCGCTTTGAGCATGCGAGCGAAGGAATGCCTGCGGGTTTCGCCATTGAATAATCAAACGTGCTTGGGGATTTCAGGGGTGGATTCGACGTTCGTTGCGTTTCCCGGCCAACATGAAAACCCACCGGGTTCCAACCCTGCGGGTGGCTTCAACGCTCAGCGTCTCACCCATCGTCGGCTGAATTTACCGGCCCACGTGGTCCAGGTACTCCAGCCTGAACCGCGGCGGCACTCTATTTTCAAAGACGGTAAGGTCCACCACGCCGTGGCCCGTATCCATTCGCTTGGTTTCGTCGTGGTGACGGCCAATAGGGTCCATCGGGAGTTCTGGTAAAAGACGCCTACCAATCGCGCCGGACGGTTTCGATGATCCTGAGGATATCTGCCGTCACCATTTCCGGCGGGCGAGTTGCGTTGACGCGATAAATCTTGCCCCGAGTGTAGAAATTCAGCAGGGGCTCGGTTTGTTCGTCGTATACGTCGATGCGATGGCGAATGACTTCGATGTCGGTGTCGTCCGCCCGATTCTCCAGAATGGCGCGCTTGCTCAGCCGAGAGACGATCTGCGAGACGTTGTTGCAATAAAGATTCACCGCGGCCCGCACGTCGAGATCGTCGGCCATGAGCCGGGCCTGATTGACCGTTCGCGGGATTCCGTCGAGCAGCAAGTATTGATCCGCAGGTTTGTACTGCCCGGACGCGGCCATCCGCTCGATCCACGTGCGCCAGAGTTTGACGGTCAATTCATCCGGCACCAGCGAGCCGGCCTTGGAATATTTGGCGAATTCCAGGCCCATTTCACTCTTGGGATCCAGGGAGCGGAATACGTCGCCGCAGGCGCAATGGAAGTAGGCGGACATCGCGCCGAGGATTTTGCCTTGGGTTCCTTTGCCACTGCCCGGAGGGCCGAAGAGTAATATGGTTCTGTACGACATGGGTCGCCAATCGTCTGCCGCGCCGGGCGGCTGGCGGGACAATCGCAGATGCGCTATCCAGAACCCTTGGGCCCGGCGCCGGGTGGTTCTGCCGCGTCCTTTTCGGCCGCGCGCTGGGCGGCGGCCACGACCCTGGCCCGCGCATGCTCAAACTCGGAATCGGAAAGTTTTCCGTCGCGATGAAGCTGCCTCAGATCGCCGAGTGTAAAACCCGCCCCCGGAACGTCGGAGTCATCTATGTTCCGCAGCCGCTTGCGCAGCCATATCACCGCGTAGGCGCCGGCCAGCACGACGCCCAGCAGGCAAATACACGCGAAGACAACCCCAATCGGATCCGCGTCAGCCAAGTTGGTTTCCACGCCAGCGACCGGCATCATCCAAACTTTAAGAGCCGGCGCGGCGCGGGTCAAACGCCGGCCGCCCCGTTGCCCACACGCCGCCGCCCCACTCCGGTCTGGGCCGATGGCGACATTGAATCTGTTCGATTCACCGCCCCCGTTGCAGGCCGATGAATGGCGTCGCATCCGCGCCTGGCTCACTGCGAGCCGATTGATTGGCTGGCGGGCAGACAAACGAAAATTTTCCCCGTGCCGCTTTCCGTCTGAAGATGACCGTGTTTCATTGTCGCCCGGCCGAAGTCCAGAATATACAAATTCCCGTCGGGGCCGAATTTCACGTCGATGGGGCGCTCCACTCCGCCGCTGCTGTCAGCCGATGCGCTGGCGGGGCCGCCGCGAGTGTTGTAAATGAAATTCTCGATCTCGCCGATGCGGTTATCCAGATCGACGCGGACGATTCTGTAGCCCGGCAGCGGCGTGGACATCGGGCGGTCGCTGGTGGAAAACGGCGCCCGGTCTCCCCAAAGCGCCACCAGCACTCCCCCTTCATACCGCGGATTATGGAATGGCCCGAACTTGGGGAAAAACGCCATCTTCGACGCCCCCGATTGCCAGGGAAACACCGCGCGCACCAGGTCCTTATCCGGCGTGGCCAGCTTGCTCGTTTCGTGGTCGATGACCGCCCGGACGTTCGGATAGCCGGTTGGAATCACCATCCATTTGGGCGGCTGATACTTGGCCAGACTCACCGGCTCGAGACTGCGGGAATAATCCGGCCAGCCCAGCCACACGCCGCGCAGCGCATTCAACTGAAACAGCGCATCGGGATCGTTATCAATCGGCCGAGTCCCGCGCAGTTCCATGCCCTGGTCCGTGACGTAGATCGAGTCATATTCATCCAGCGCCAAACCCACGGGATCCCGCAGGCCCCAGGCCTCGACCTTCAGATCGCCGCCGTCGAGCGAATCGCTCATGATCACGCCCGACGGCTTTTGCACGGGAAAATCGACTCCGGGAATCTGAATGATGTCGCTGACGCCGAACGGCTCGAACGGAACCGTCACGAGCGAGCTTGGCGAAAAGATGCTTGCTTGCGGATTCGGCACGTCGAAACGGAATCCCAGGAGATTCAGCGTCTGCCAGGGCCGATCACACGCCAGGGGGTGCCGGCGGACCCAGCCTTCGTCCCAGTTGTCCAGCCCGACGACTCCGCTGTTGGTCGCAGAGCCCACTCCGAAATAAAGCCGGCTGTCGATCGGCGAAATCGCCAGATCGGTCACGCTGAAATCTCCTTGCGCCGGCAAACCCGCCACGACCGTCTTATGATTCCCGTGGTAATCGAACGCGGTAATGACGCCCATGTCGTGCTCGTCCCGATGACTGACATAAATCCTGCCATGGTAAGCGACGATCCCGCCGACCGGCCCGTAGATGTGAAAACCCGGCTTGAATACCGGAATCCGCGTGCCCCGCGGGTAAATGTAAAGGATGCCCCCCGTGGGGCGGATGAGCAAAATGCGCGGCTCGCGACCGTCGATTCCCCCCTCGGCAACGATCATGTTTCCGTCTTCGTCAAAACAGAACCCCGTTGGACTGTCCAGATTGACGACGTACGGCTTGAGATCGAAACCGTCAGGATATTCCGTGGTATGCCGGTCGATCGTCACTTGCAGCGGCGGCGGCAAGACGCGCGGCCCGGTCGCGCATCCACCGGCGACCAAAAAGCCGGCCACAGCGCCGCCGAACGCCATCAGGCCGCTCAGCGAAACGCAGACGTTGAAATAGATTGCAATGGCCCACGGGCGACTATGTATAACGCAGGGAAAAGGCCCTGTCACTCTGCACGGCCCCCTGCTTAGCCCCGGATGTACATCCGGGGCTGCTTTTCAACTTATTTTGACGTTCTTTACCAGCTCCATCACATGCTGGACGCTGGTTTTAAACATTTTGCGCTCGGATTCGTCGAGCTCAATTTCGATGACCCTTTCCACCCCCTCCGTGCCCAGGATGCACGGCACGCCGACGAAATATCCGCCGACGCCGTATTCCTTGTCACAATACGCCGCACAGGCCAGGATGCGTTTTTTGTCGCGGATGATCGATTCGGCCATCGCCACCGTTGCCGCAGCCGGTGCGTAATACGCGCTGCCGGTTTTAAGCAGGCCGACGATCTCCGCGCCGCCGCCGCGGGTGCGCTTGACGATCTCTTCCAGCCGCTGGGGCGAAACAAGCTGGGTGACCGGAATCCCCCCGGCGAAGCTGTAGCGCGGCAACGGAACCATATCGTCGCCGTGGCCGCCCAGAAGCAGCGCGTGAACATCCTCCACGCTGCAACCGATCTCCGCCGCCAGGAACGCCCGATACCGCGCCGCATCCAAAACCCCAGCCTGGCCCACCACGCGCTTGCTTGGAAATCCGCTGGCTTTCCATGCCACGTAAACCATCGCATCCAGTGGATTGCTGACGACGATCAACACCGCCTTGGGCGAATGCCGGGCGACATTCTCCGCAACCTGCTTCACGATGCCCGTGTTGATGTTGATCAGATCGTCCCGGCTCATGCCCGGCTTTGCGGGCCACACCGGCGGTGATGATCACCACGTCGCTGTTGGCCGTCGGCTCGTATGTCGTCGCCCCCGTGATGTGGACGTCAAACCCCTCCACCGGCGAGGCTTGATAAAGATCCAGCGCTTTGCCCTGCGGCATTCCCTCGACCTGCGGAACATCGACCAGGACGATATCGCCCAGTTCCTTGCTGGCCGCCCAATGGGCCGCCGTGGCGCCGACGTTTCCGGCGCCGATGATGCTGATTTTTGCGCGTCGCATGAACTTCCTTTCTCGATCGACAGATTATGGATAATCCGCCGGAGATTCAAATCCGAAACCCGCTCGCCTGCCGCGGGACGATTCTTGCCTCAGCGGGTTTCGTTCAACTTTTTTGCCATCGCCGCCGCCATTCGCCGCGGAATGAAGCGGAGGCCCAGAACGCTGAACTTGTTGGATAACCCCGTCACCACGCAGCGCCGGCCATTCATCATCGCCTTGTACCCGATCCGGGCCGCGGTTGTGGAACTCATGGCGTTCATCTTAAACAGGGCCGAGCTTTCGATGCCGGCCCGCTTTTGGAATTCCGTAATCGTCGCCCCCGGACACAGCGCGGTGACCGTCACACCGCCGCCGGCAACTTCACCGGACAAAGCTTCGGAGAAGGAGAGCACGTACGCCTTGGTGGCGAAGTAAGCCGCCATCAGCGGCCCCGGCAAAAATCCGGCGACCGACGCCACGTTCATGATCCGGCCGCCGCGGCGCTGCAGCATCGGCGGCAAAAGCAGCCGCGTCAGATGCGTGAGCGCGACAATGTTTAGCTGCAACATCGCCAGTTCGGTGGGAAGATCGGATTGAGCGAACGGGCCGTGCGTGCCGAATCCGGCATTGTTGACCAGATAGTCGATGGGCTTGGATTGCAATTGCTCGAATATCCGCTGTGGACCGCCAGGCACGGAAAGATCCTGCGCGATCACATCGACCTTCACGTGATATTGATCCCGCAGCTTCCCGGCCAATTCCTGGAGCAGGGATTCGTTTCGAGCGGTAATCACCAGATGATGCCCGTCGCGGGCGAAAAGTTCGGCCAAATCGCGGCCGATGCCGGTTGAAGCGCCGGTGATGAGCGCGGTTTTTCCGGGTGAGTCTTTCACGGCTGAAGCCGCCGGATTTGCCAGGAGTTATCGGCTTGACGTTCGTAGACGATTCGATCGTGCAGCCGCCCGGCGCGGCCCTGCCAGAATTCGATCACCGATGGAATCAGACGATAACCGCCCCAAAACTCCGGCAGCGGAACCGCCTTGTCCGCATATTTCGCCTCGATCTCCGCATTGCGCTTCTCCAACTCCGAGCGCGACGCGACGGTTTGGCTTTGCCGCGAAGTCAGCGCGGCAATCTGGGCCGAGCGCGGACGGGCATAGAAATAAATTTCGCTTTCACGGGGGGCGATCTTGTTCACGCGGCCTTCGATGCGCACTTGCCGCTCCAGCGTCGGCCAGAAAAAAACCAACGCCGCCCGTGGATTGACATCCAATTCCCGCCCCTTTCGGCTCGTGTAAGTGGTGATGAAAACGAACGCATCCGTTTCCACCGCCTTGAGCAGCACCACGCGCGCCGACGGCGCTGCCGACGCATCGGCGGTGGCCAGGGTCATCGCATTGGGTTCGAGTTCCACCGCTTGCGCGTCGTGAAACCAAACCGCGAATTGCGCGACCGGATCGGCCAGAACCTGCGATTCGAGCAATTCCCCGCGCCCGTATTCGCGGCGGACTTTGGAGAGGTCGATTGTTTTGCTTGCTTTCATGTTAAAGATTTTCAACTCAATCCGGTCGTTTCCACATTCGAAAAAGCGAAATGGACCGCGGAGACGCAAAGAACGCGCAGGAAATACGGACCGGGACTGTGGAGAGTTCATTCCACGCGTTTCTCCGCGGCCTCCGCGCCTCGGCGGTTCAAATTTTCCGCTGCGAACGCAAAAATGGTCAGTCCGACCGAAGTCGGCAGGCGGCACAATGGATGGGCCGCAGGTCAGGCGATCGTGATCCCCTGATCCAAATATACGTCCTGGATCAGGTTCAGCAGCTTCACCCCGTCGGCCATCGGGCGCTGGAAGGCCTTTCTGCCGCTGATCAGGCCCATTCCGCCGGCGCGCTTGTTGATCACCGCCGTTCTCACGGCGTCGGCGAAATCGTGCTCGCCGCTGGCGCCGCCGCTGTTGATCAGCGGGCTGCGGCCCATGTAGCAGTTCGCCAACTGATATCGGCACAACTCGATCGGATGATCCCCCGGCGTCAGCTCCGAATACACGCGCTTGTCCGTCTTCCCGAATTTCAGCGCGTTGTATCCGCCGTTGTTCTCGGGCAATTTCTGCTTGATGATGTCCGCCTGAATCGTCACGCCCAGGTGGTTCGCCTGGCCGGTCAGGTCGGCGGCAAGGTGGAAATCCTTCTCCGGCGTCTTGAAGGCCGCATTACGCAGATAACACCATAGAACCGTGACCATTCCCAGTTCATGAGCGGCGGCGAACATTCGGGAGACCTCCTGGATTTGCCGATCCGATTCGGCCGACCCGAAATAAATCGTCGCCCCCACCGCGACCGCTCCCATGTCAAACGCCTGCTTCACGCTTCCGAAGATGACCTGGTCGTACTTGTTCGGATAGCTCAGGAATTCGTTGTGATTTAATTTCACCAGGAACGGAATCTTGTGAGCGTACTTCCGCGAGCAGGCCCCTAGAACGCCCAGCGTCGAGGCGACGGCGTTGCATCCGCCTTCGATCGCCAGCTTCACGATGTTCTCGGGATCGAAATAAGTCGGATTGGCAGCGAAGCTCGCCCCGGCGGAATGCTCGATCCCCTGGTCCACCGGCAGGATCGAGACATAACCCGTGCCCCCGAGTCGGCCGGTTTTCAAAATCATGTTGAAATTCCGCAGCACGATGGGCGTGCGGTCCGTGGCGGACATAACCCGATCGACGAAATCCGAGCCGGGAAGATGTAGCGTCTCGCGCTTGAAGCCCTTGGCGGTGTAATTCAGTAACCCCTCGGCATCGTGGCCAAGAAGGTCGGCAATCTGGCGATTTGTTGCTGACATGAGAATCCTTGTTAAAGACGACAAAAGTGTACGGCTGCGGGGATGGGTTGCAAGTGTGATTTAGGCTCGCCGCGGGCTCAGGAGCTTAGAAAGGACTTTTACGAACTGCCCGCGGGGCAGGACTTCGTCGATGCCGGCCTGTTTGGCCCGCGCAATGGTGTCCTGATCGACGTGCGACACGAAGGCGACAACGGACCGCCCAGCTTCCCCCTGCCGCCAGTTTACCGCGGCCGGAATTGAGCCGGAAAGCGTCAAATCCACGATCAGCAGTTTCGAGCCGGTTTGCGAAAAATCCAGGAGCTTTTCGGGATCGCGAACAACTTGCACCGCAACGCCGGCCGCCCGGGCCTCGGCGGTTATTTTGCTGGCGAAAAGGAGGTCTCGGACGAGTACGACCACGGCGGGAGCCTCTGCCTCGGACATAAACAGCCTCACTCCTTTTTCGGCCCGCCCGGTTTGGCGACGGGATAGAATTCGCCTTGGTACGACTTCCTTTCTTCCGGCGTCTGCGGCACGGCGGGCGCCGGGGCCGCCTCGCCGCTCAACATTTTTACCGCCGGCGCAGCCGGCTGCGGCGGCACTGCCTCCGCAACCGCCGGGGCGGACGCTTTCAGCGAGGCTTCCAGATTCTGTTCCAGTTCGCGCAAGCGCTGCATGTCGTCGTGCGTAACGGCCGCGGCGGGAGCCGGGGCGGCCGCCGGTTCGGGAGCACCCTTGAACCGGGACAGATATTCTTCGTCGTCGTCGCTCCGGCCCAGGCCGCCCTTAACCATCACACTCAGCAGGGCAGGCCAAATCACGCCGACCAGCAAAAACGATCCGATCATCCAAATCTCATACACATACTTGGGAGTTTCCCACCACGTGTATCGGAACGAGATGGGCATGGCCGCCGCCCCACGCTCATGGACAAGCATCTTGCCGGCGGCCAGCAGGAAGTCGCTGATGGTATGCCCATCGGCCGGGTTCCAGGGAATCCAGTAAAGGCGGCCGATGAAGATCCTCATTTGCCTGGCGTTCTTGGCATCGCGCAGGTTTGAATTGGCAGTGATGATCGCTTTTATCCCCTGGGGCGTCGCCTTGTGATAAAAACGGGTTGCCAGGGATTCAACCGTGTCGCCGCGGCGGCCGACGTACATGCCGGCGGCCGGGTATTCGTACCGCTGGGGACCCGGGCCGTGCCGCGGCTGCGGCTCATAGGGATACGGCGCCAACATCGCCGCCCGCTCCGTCGATCCCGAGGGGTTTTTGGAGCTTGGATCGAGAAAAAAAGTGAATGTCACAAGCTGGAACTTCAGGGTCTTGCCACCTATCGGCAGATCCTCGACAGGATGAACGACGATCCCGCTGATCCGTTGCCGGCGGTGCGAGGGGTTGGCTGGATCGACGTAGGGCCTCTCGAGCAGCCCGGTCTCGAAAATCATGGGCGTTACCGAACTATGCTCGACCGACGGATTTGCCGGCCCCGAATTGAGATATCCCAGTAACGCACCCAGGACGAGGCTCAGGGCGATCCATTGCCACCAGCTCATGCGTTCGACGAAGCCCATGCCCGTTCCTCGTTTGGTTCTCCTTCCAAAAGACGCCGCCGGCGGGAAACTGTTGCGATCCGCGATGGTTTTTCCGCCGGCTCTACGACTTGCCCTCCCTGGCCGCCAGAAGATCGGCGACCTGCTTTTCCAGATCGCGGATGCGATCCACCAGCTCGGGAAGCTGGGCGGCAATTGTAACCGCCCTGCGGCCATGTGGCGCGGGCGTGGCCGGGGCGCCGTACAGCACCGTCTTGTCGGGCACATCAGCGATCACGCCGGCGCGGGCGGCTATCGTCACGTGGTTTCCCACCGATAAATGTCCGGCCACCCCGGCTTGGCCGCCAATTATTAGGTGATGGCCGATTTGCGTGCTGCCGGCGATTCCGACCAGCGACACGAGCAGTCCATGCGGCCCGATTTCCGCGCCGTGTCCGATGGCCACGAGATCGCTGATCTTCGTTCCCGCGCCGATCACCGTCTTGCCAAGCGTCGCCCGCTGGATGGTCACGTTCGCGCCGATCTCCACGTCATCGTGCAGTTCGACGATTCCCACCTGCGGAATCTTGTGATGCACCCCGCCGTGCGTGGCATAGCCGAACCCATCCGGCCCGATCACCGCCCCGGCATGAAGCGTGACGCGATCGTGCAGCACGCAATCGTCGTACACCACGGCGTTGGGATAAAGAATGCACTGTTTCCCCAGCACCGCTCGCGGCCCCACATAGGCGCCGGGATAAACCACGCATCCGTCGCCCACCTTCGCGGATGGGTCGATATGTGCCTGCGGATGCACGCCGACGTGCGGATGCTTTCGATGCCCGTGCAGCAGCACCATGGCCTGCATGAATGCGTAATAGGGATCATCACAGCGGAGAATCGTCACGCGCGGCTGCGGGTGGTTTTCGACGCGATGACAGCCGTTGCCCGCGTTGTCTCGAGGAGCTTTTCATATTTCGGATTGGACAGAAAGCTGACTTGGCCGGGGCCGGCTTCTTCGAGCGTGTGAATGGAAGAGACAACCGCCCCGCCGTCGCCGACGACGATAGCGCCGATCTTTTCGGCAAGTTGGGAAACGGTTATGTTCATGGGCGATTCGCTTTCCTTTGTTATCCGGTATTTCAAGGAACATCAACCATGGCCTATCTCCTCGGCATCGACATCGGCACCAGCGGAACCAAAACGCTTATCTGCGACGAAACCGGCGAAGTGCTGGCGACGGCCATGGCGGAGCATCCGATCTCCTCGCCCAAGCCCGGCTGGTCGGAGCAGAACCCGCTGGATTGGTGGAAGGCCGTCGTCAGCGCGACCAAAGCCGTGCGAAAACGGGCCGGAGTCAAGCCGGCGGAAATTCAGGGCATCGGCCTCTCCGGCCAGATGCACGGCAGCGTTTTTCTGGCCGACGGCCCCAAGCCGCTGCGGCCGGCCCTGCTCTGGAACGATCAGCGCACGGCCGAGCAATGCGCCCAGATCGAATCCCACGCCGGCGGCCGGGCGGCCCTGATCGAACTGGTCGCCAATCCCGCCCTCACCGGATTCACCGCGCCGAAAATCCTCTGGGTCCGCCAGCATGAGCCGAAGGTTTACGAGAAAACCAGACACATTCTGCTGCCCAAGGATTACATCCGCTATCGCCTGACCGGCGAATACGCCACGGAAGTCAGCGACGCCAGCGGCACGCTGCTGCTGGACGTGGTCAATCGGCACCTGGTCGGATCGGCTGCTGGAACTGCTGGAGATCGACAAGCAGCTGTTGCCGCGGCTGCACGAATCGCCGGAAGTGACGGGAACGCTCACGGCCGCGGCGGCCGAGGAACTCGGCCTGTCGCCCGGCACGCCGGTCGTCGGCGGAGGCGGAGATCAGGCGGCCGGGGCCGTCGGCAACGGCATCGTCGCCACCGGGATCGTCAGCGCCACGCTCGGCACCAGCGGCGTCGTTTTCGCCCACAGCGATCAGCCCACGCGCGATCCCCAGGGCCGCGTCCACACCATGTGCCATGCCGTGCCGGGAAAATGGTGCGTATTCGGCTGCATGCTCTCGGCCGGGGGATCGTTCCAATGGTTCCGCAATAACCTCGCGACGGCCGAGATGGCCGAAGCGAAAAAGAAAAAGCTCGATCCGTACGACCTGCTGATTCGCCAGGCCCAAAAGGCTCCGCCCGGCAGCGAAGGCCTGCAATTCCTTCCCTATCTGACCGGCGAGCGCTGCCCATATCCCGACCCCCATGCCCGCGGCGGATGGATCGGCCTCACCTCCCGCACCACCCGGCCGATGCTGATCCGCTCGCTTGTTGGAAGGCGTCACCTTCGGCATGCGCGACGCCCTGGAAATCATGCAGCGCATGAACATCCCCGTCACGCAAATCCGCGCCAGCGGCGGCGGCGCCCGCAGCGAATTCTGGCGGCAGCTTCAGGCCGACATCTATCGCAAGCCCATCGTCACCACCAACGCCGATGAAGGCCCGGCGTACGGCGTGGCCCTCCTGGCCGGCGTCGGCATCGGCGTCTGGAGCAGCGTCGAAGAGGCGGCCTGCGGGTGCATTCAGCAGACGAAAAAGCTCAATCCGAACAAGAAGATGGCGGAACTGTATGAACGGCAATATGCGGTGTATCACAAATTGTACGGCGATTTGAAGGAGCGCTTTGCCGAAATGGCGGAGTAACGTGGATAGGCGAAAATCCGCATCAGCCCATTTAGCCCCCGGTGATTCACCGGGGGCTAAATGGAATTAGTTGGGATTTTCGGCTTATCCGACCAGCGCTTTGCCGCAGTGCGCTTCCAGCACGCGCAGCGGGCATCTTTCCGGCGTCACCATCGCCTTCACCGGAATGATAAACGTCTGCTCCGTCATAAACTGTCCCGACATGGCCGCGTGCGGAACCTGGTCAGTGTAGACCATCCACGTGCTGCCGGCCGGAAATTCCAGGCGGGTCTTGGGCCATTTGGTCTGATAGTCGTTGTTCTCCTTCAGATAGTCGTGGAACTTCAGCATGAAGCGATCGTAAGCGCTGCGGTCCATTCCCTTGACGCCGACCGCCCGGAAGACCGGCGCGAAAGCCTGGCGGATCTTTTCCCCGGCCGAGCCGGATTCGCGGGCGAACTGCGGCAAGCCGGCGTCGTCGGCGAACGTCTGCACCAGTTTTGGAAATTTCTCCGTCGTCTCCCAGATCCGCGGCCGACTTGGGTTGATATTCGTGAACACCCGCAGAATCCGTCCCCCGCGCGTCGGGCGGCTGGGAAACGCATCGACGTGCATCAGGTCGTTGCGCTTGTGAAC
Organism: uncultured Phycisphaerales bacterium; assembly: GCA_963771925.1. Lineage (GTDB taxonomy): Bacteria > Planctomycetota > Phycisphaerae > Tepidisphaerales > Tepidisphaeraceae > PALSA-1353. The sequence continues at coordinate 648,541 of CAVYVE010000001.1, read as the reverse complement.
GGGCAGATCGCGCCCCTTCTCTTCCAGCGGCCGATAGCTGGCGAAATCCAGCGTCAAATGCGGCCCGTACGGAGCGAGGAACGTGCGAATGAATCGCGTTACCTCCTTGGAATACCTGCGCATGATGTCGTGCAGACGCTGGTTATCCTCGACGCTTTCGCAGGCGTCGCCGCGCAGAAGATCCTCGCCGGGGCGGTAGGAAACGTTTTTGTGGACCTTCAGGCCGCTTTGCTTTTGCGAAAGCAGGAACTCCCGGTCCTCGCGGGAAAATTCGAACGGAGTGGAATCGAAAGCGATGATGTCGCCGTCTTCGAGATATCGGCAATGTTTTCGCGATAGCTCGTCAGCGCGGGCGGGATCGATCCATCCCTGCGGAAAGCGGTAGTCCGTCACGTCGATTTTGGCCATGAGACACGGTCTCCTGAAAAAGCAATCCTTGCCATACAGTCATCCGGGGCATCCGATCCCCACATGGCGTCATCATTGTAGCGGCTGAGGCGGCAAGGAAAAGAGGACGGGCGCTAACAGGGCCGGGGCGTGTCGCGTATATTATCGCGAATGCTCCGAAAGATTGCCGCGGGCCTGGTTTGCATCGCGTGGGCGCTGTGGTTTGGCGGGTTGGGAAGCCTGTTCCTTTTCGTCACGGACCTTTTCGCGGAAGACCGCGAAACCGCCCTGAAGGCGGCGCCCCGCTTGTTCCTGGTGTTCGAGCGATATCAACTGCTCCTCGCGGCGGCGGCACTGCTGGGTGCGGTCGCCTGGCGAGTGCTTGCCAAATCCGTCCGCGTCACCGCGTTGTTCTGGATGCTGGCGATCGCCACGGTGCCGGCGGCCTTGGGGCCGGTGCTCATCACCAGCCGCATGGAGCGATTGCGTTTGGCCGGCGAATCGTCTTCGCCCCAGTTCAAAAAACTGCATGGCGAGTCGATGATTGTATACTGCGGCGAGACCATCGTTCTGCTGGCCGTGGGATTGACATTGCCGTGGGCCATGCGGGAAAAAGAGAAATCCAATGGAACAACCAACCCAGGATGAACAACTCGAGAAGGCCCTGCGGCATCACACCGCCGGCGAACTCGCCGAGGCGGAGGCGATTTACCGCTCCGTTCTCCAGCAGGATCCCAATGACCCCGACGCCCTGCATCTGCTGGGCGCGCTGACGGCCCAGACCGGACACGGCGACGCGGCGTTGAGCCTCATCGACCATGCCATTGCCATTGATCCCGCCTGCCCCGAATTCCACAACAACAAGGGGCTGATCCTGTTCAACCTGGGCCGATTCGAGCAAGCCGTCGCCGCCCATCGCGAGGCGGTCCGGCTTCGTCCGGAATTTCCCGAAGCGCTCAACAATCTTGGCAACGCGCTTCTGCACAAGGGCGAGCTTGCCGAAGCCGCCGACACGTATCGGAAAACGATCGCGCTGCGCCCCAACTACGCCAACGCCTACAGCAATCTCGGCGTCGCCCTGCACAAGCAGAAGAAACTCGAGGATGCCATCGCCGCTTATCGCCTGGCCGTGCTTTATCAGCCCGGTCACGCCGAGGCGCACAGCAACCTTGGCGTCGCGCTGCGGGAAAGCGGCCGGATGTCCGAAGCGATCGAGGAGTATCGAACCGCCATCCGGCTGGACGAGCGGTGCCTGGATGCGCAGGCGAATCTTGGCGCCGCCCTGTACGACACGGGCCATGGCGAGGAAGCGATCGCCGTCCTGACACATGCGGCCGAATTGAATCCCGAATACAGCGGCGCCCGTTACAACCTGGCCCTGGCGCTTCTTCAGAAGGGCGATTACCAGCGGGGTTGGGACGAATACGAGCATCGGGTGCTGGCGATGTGGGCCCGGCTGAAATTTCCCGCCCCGCAATGGGACGGCGGCGATCCGGCCGGCAAGACGATTCTCCTGTTTGCCGACGGCGGATTCGGCGACGCCATTCAATTTGCCCGATATGTGCCGATGGTCAAGAAACGCGGGGCAACCGTGATTTTGCAAGTTCAACCGGAACTCATTCGCCTATTCGGCCGCTTGGGCGCGGACCGGGTCATCGCCAAGGACCAGCCGGCGCCGGCATTCGACCTGCATTGTCCGTTTCTCAGCCTGGCGAAGGTTTTCAACACGAGAGTAGACGATGTGCCGGCCGCGCCGTATCTGTCGGCCGATCCGGAAATTGCCCGCAAGTGGGCATCCAAGGTGGCCGGAAAAGAGGGTCTCCGCGTCGGGCTGGCGTGGCGGGGCAATCGCACTCACAAGAACGATTCCAATCGCTCCATCGATCCGGCTTTGCTCGTGGGCCTGACCCAGGCGGAGGGCACGACTTTTGTCAGCCTGCAAAAGCGCGACGGCGACCAAAAGGCTGATGCCGCGCCGTCGGACCTTCGAGTGGTCGATTTTGCCAAAGATTTCAGCGATTTCGCCGAAACCGCGGGCCTGATCGAAAATCTCGACCTGGTCATTTCCGTGGATACCGCCGTCGCCCACCTCGCCGGAGCCATGGGCAAGAAGGTTTGGCTGCTTCTTCCGCGTTTCGGCGATTGGCGCTGGATGACCGATCGCTCGGACAGTCCCTGGTATCCCACGATACGGCTATTCCGGCAGAAAACGGTCGGGGATTGGAAGCCGGTTATTTCGCAGGTGATCCAGGACTTGAAGTTGCGCCGGATGTAAATTCGAGGGTTGGCCGTTATAGTGTGTGACGTGAGCAAGCGCATCGCGATTCTCGGCTCCACCGGCTCAATCGGATGCAGCACGCTGGATGTCATCCGGCATCTGGGGCTGCCCTATCGCGCTTCGGCCTTGAGCGCACATCGGCAAACGGAAAAGTTGGCGGCCCAGGCGAAGGAATTCTCCCCCGGTGCCGTGGCGTTGGTTGACGAATCTCGCGTGGGAGAATTGCGGCGCCTGCTTGGCCCCGGCGGGCCGCGCATCTTTGCGGGTGAAAATGGCCTGGTCGATCTTGCCCGGCAAGATGACGTGGACATCGTGGTGGCCGCCGTCGTCGGCGCGGCCGGTTTGCCCGCGGCCCTGGCGGCCGTCCGGGCCGGCAAGACCCTCGCCCTGGCCAACAAGGAAGCCCTGGTCGTTGCCGGCTCGCTGCTCATTCCCGAAGCGCGCCGCCGCGGCGTTGCATTGCTCCCGGTCGATTCCGAGCATTCGGCCATTTTCCAGGCGATGTCCTGCGGCCGATCGCGCGAAGTCCGCCGGGTGATCCTCACGGCCAGCGGCGGCCCGTTCCGCAATGCACCGCTGGAAACCCTCCGCAACGCCACCCCGGCCGACGCCCTCAATCACCCCACCTGGCAAATGGGCAGCAAAGTCACCATCGACTCCGCCACGATGTTCAACAAGGCCCTGGAACTGATCGAAGCGTGCTGGCTGTTCGATCTTCGGCCTGAGCAGGTGCAGATCGTCGTGCATCCGGAATCGGTCGTTCATTCGATGGTCGAATTCATCGACGGTTCGGTGATCGCCCAGCTTTCGCCGCCGGACATGCGAACGCCGATCCAATACGCCCTGACATACCCCCAGCGTGCCGCCGGGTGCAGCCGGCGGATGGATTGGAGCAAAGTCCAATCGCTGCATTTTCAACCGCCGGACTTTGTGAGATTCCCGGCATTGAAATTGGCGTACCAGGTGGCCGAGGCCGGTGGGACGTCCGGCGCGGTGTTAAACGCGGCAAACGAGGTAGCCGTTGCCGCCTTTATGGCCGGCAAAATCCCCTTCGGCGAGATTTGCGGCGTCGTGGAATATACAATTTCGCAACATCGTATTCAGACCTGCCCGGCTCTGGACGATTTGCTCGAAGCGGATCGCTGGGCTCGCCAAGCCGCGGAATCCTGCATCGTTTCCCGCGCAGTTGCCGTCGGGGACGTGTGCTCCCCTGGCGTAGGAAAGCGGACGGATGGAATTCATGCTTGTTCTTCACAACGCGCTCGATTACACGCTGCTGGCGCTGGGACTCGGTTTCGTCATCTTCTTTCATGAACTCGGCCATTTTCTGGCCGCCAAATATTGCGATGTGAAGGTTGAGCAGTTTGCCATCGGCTTTGGCCCGGCCGTCGTCGCATGGCGAAAGGGCTTGGGATTCCATTGGGGAACCACCACCCCTGCGTATGAACAGATGCTCCAGCAGAATCTCGACGCCGAACAGGCGACCGCCGCAAAGCCAAACGAAACTGAACGGATGCCGCCGATTTCGCAGTACCAGGCCAAGACCATCGGCGATCGAGCTCGGCATCGGCGAGACCGAATATCGTCTGAATTGGATTCCGCTGGGCGGCTACGTGAAAATGCTGGGGCAAGACGATCTCAAGCCGGGCGTGACGGTCGAAGATCCCCGCGCCTACAACAACAAATCCGTCGGCGCCCGCATGGTGATCGTGTCGGCCGGCGTGGTCATGAACGTGATCTTCGCAGCCATCGGGTTCATGATCGTTTTTATGATGGGCTATCCGGTTCCTCCGGCGGTGGTGGGCGGGACCGTTTCGATGAGTCCCGCGGCTCGCGCGACGCAGGCCGACGGCACGCCCAAATTGGGCTCCAGCCGGGCGATGCGATCGTCAAATACGACGACAAGTGGACCTACGGCGATTACAGCCGGATTCAACTCGATGTCGCCCTCACTCGTGAGGGCACGCGCGTGCCGATCCTCGTACGGCATCCCGATGGCCACGAGGAAACGCTCTACGCCACGCCGGAAAAACCGACCGATGGAAATGGGCTGGTCGAACTGGGCATCACCCAGCCGTTTTCCATGAAGGCCATGGAGCCCGATCCATGACCAGCCGGCCGATTATTCTGTCTTAGCGAAGACGAATCTTGCGGATTTAAGCGCTCTGCGGCCGGGCGATGCCATCACCCAAATCGCTGGCCAGGATGTGAAAACCAGCGGCGATGCCGCCATCGCACAACTTTATGCGGCCTTGGAGGCGTCCGACGGCAACCCGGTCGATCTGACCGTCAAATCCGCCGGACGGTCAGATTTCGCACAAAACCGTGACGCCGCATTTTGCGATGCCGATGGCGGCCAGGAAGTGAATTTCCTGGGAATGATCCCGCGTGCGATGGTCGTGGGCCTGAACTGGATAATTCTCCGGCGCTGGGTAAGATCAAACCCGGCGACGCCATCCTGGCGGTCGATGGCGGCACCGATCACCTGCAGAATCCCGCGCTGGAGCAGATCCGGAGCACCCTTTCCGACGGCCGGCGACAAGGATCTGAAGGTCTCGCTGACCGTGCTCGATCCCGGCCAAACCAAGCCGCACGTCGCCGAGGATTTGTCCTCCTACCGTCTGCCTGACGGCGGCGGGCGGATGGGTTTGGGAATCGCGCTTGGCTGCGACGAAATGCATCTGGTCGTGGCCCGGACGCTGGACGAGAGTCCCGGCCAGCCGGCAAGATTCCCGCCGGGGCAACCCTGACCGCCATCGACGGCAAACCGATCACAACTGGTTTGATGTCCGCCGAGCGGTCGCTTCCGCCAAGGCCGGGCCAAACCATTTCCATCACCTTCGTTCCCGCCGACGAGGATGCCAAGCCGACCGTCGCGACGATCGAATTGCGGCAGCAGGACATCGACGCTGGCAGGCAGATCACGCTGACTCAATATCTGGATTTGCGTCCAGATGGTCAGCGCCTGCACACTCACAATCCGCTGGTGGCGCTGAAATGGGGCGTCATCGAAACGCGCGACCTGATCATGCAGTTTTACGTGACGCTGCAGCGCATGCTGACCCGGGACGTGGGACTTTCAAACGTCATGGGCCCGGTCGGTTTGGCGCATCGTCGGCGCTCAGGTCGCCAGCCGCGGCATCGTCTGGCTGATCTGGTTCCTTTGCACCGATCAGCGCGAACCTGGCGGTCGTGAATTTCCTGCCGATCCCGGTCGTCGACGGCGGATTGTTCACGCTGCTGATCCTGGAAAAAATTCAGGGCAAGCCGCTTTCGCCGATACGCAGCGGATCGTGCAGATGGTCGGCCTGGTGCTGATCCTGGGCGTGTTTCTGCTGGTGACGTATCAGGACATCGCCCGCATCGCGGGATATTGATTAGGCCCTTCGCGGCTAAAGGGATGGTGAGCGGTTGGCCCAGCGCTTCGGCAGCGTCGTGGTGGACGTGGCAAAGCTGCGGGATTACTGCCTCAGCGACACGCACCCGCGCGGGCGGCACAAGGCCCGCGTGTTCCGCGCCCGCCTGGGATTGACCGCCAACGACGCCGAGTTATTGCACCGGAAGCTGCTAGATGCGGTGCAGAGCCGGCAGGATGATTTGCAGCCGACCGACGCCGACGAGTTCGGCCAGCACTACGTGCTGGACTTCCCCATGACCACCGCCGCCGGCAGCGCGATCGTCCGCTCGGCATGGATTGTTCTCTCCCGGCAGGACGTGCTAAGATTGACCAGTTGTTACGTGCTGTAAGAGGTCAGCCCATGACGCCCAACATTCAATTGCTCGATGTCGTCGCCCTCACCGCCGATCTGCCGGACAAGGGACTGCTGCGCGGCCAGGTCGGAACCGTCGTCGAGACGCTTTCCCCTGGCGTCTTTGAAGTCGAGTTCTCCGATGACCAGGGGCGCGCCTACGCGCAACTGGCCGTCCGCGACAGCCAGCTTTTGGTCCTCCACTACCAGCCCCAGCAAGCCGCCTGACGATCACCAGCGCGCACGCCGGCGTGCGCATCACCGCAATGATGGATATACCCGGACATGAAGGGATATAGGCGGACGTGGTGCGCTCAATCACACCAGCCAGACCTCAACCTCGGCTCCAGAGCTGCCAGGGGAGTGGAAGGCGTACCTTCCGCTGTCGTCCCTTGCACACCATCGCCCCGTCATCGGCCCCCAGCGCTGCGCTCTTTCGTGAGGGCCGACGCCGACGCGACGGAGCTACAGGGACGACGGGGACGGGTCTGTTGTTGGTGACAACGGCGCACAGCATCATGCCGGCAGAAGGGTCAAAGAGGATCGGTTGCCAGCTTCCAGGTGCGCACCATTGCGCACGTTCAGAGCCGGCCAGGGGGTCAGCCAGGTTGTTGACTGCGCGCACGCCGGCACGTCCCGACTTCCCTTTTAGCCGCCTCATCAGCCGCTTGGAGTGTGCGCAGTTGCGCACCAGGTCAGGCGTCAGGGAAGGTCAGGCAGTCGCTTGGGCTGCGCACAATGGGCGCGCAGTTGGCACGTCACAGAAGCGGCTAAGGAGGGAATGGCGGGCATTGTTGCGCACACCATCTACACGTCATCCAGGCCAACCGGCAATGTCCATCAGCGGCTTTCCAACACGCAGCATTGCGCACGTTCAGGCCGACCAGAACGCCAAGCTGATGTCGATCCTGCGTACCAGGAGCGCGCAGTTGAGCAGGTCAGGAAGCCAGCCAGAGCGACTGAAGTGCGCACGACCATGGCGCAGATCGGCGTGCAACTGGCCACCATCGACGTGCAGCTTGATGGCCAGATCGGCAGCCTGTCCCGAGCTTGTCGAGGGGCTAAAAAGACGGATTGGAAGGGAAAATGGAGTAAAAAGAAGGACAGCAAGGTAAAAGGAACCAAGGTGCGCTTTTCGTAAGTCCATTCCCAGCCTTGACCTGGCGCAACCTGTGACCACGCGAGGCAAGGTGTTTACACCTTGCGCGACGGCAACGACGCCGGCAACTCCCGCCTGAGCGGGAAGTTAGCGCAATCCGCAGACCTACTGGGTTTTCAAGTAGGTGCCCAAATGCGTTTTGTCACGACGCTCCCCATCCCAACCCATCGCACATTGAGCATATTTGGCCATCATTCTTGCCTGTTCCGAAACACACGGGGCATTGAAATTTCAATGATTTTAGCAGCCAATCGCGGCCATGTTCGCTAATGAAGATTGCTCTTTGAAGAGAGCCGTCTAGGTCGGCAAATCGAATGCTTACTTCATCAGAAGCAGAAGCAAGTTGTGCTTCCCCATGTGCGAACACCCTCTATACGATTCAGGAGATCGACCTCACTGAACTCTTTTGATAGGCGATGGCGCAAGCGACTGCGGAAGTCCGCCGGTTCGTTGCGGTTTGGTTTGGGCCATACTGCTACCAATTCCTGCAAGATCGCCTTGCAATCATCGATCGCTGTGTGTTGATTCTCACGGTCGATCATTTATTTAAGCTCGCTCCGTATTGGCCTAGCGACTTGGTTGATTTTTTCTGTTGCGCCCGGCACCTGGTTGATAAAGCGGAAGCGGGGATCGTTGTTAAACAAATCGACGACATTCTGAACGTTGCCGCTCGCCGCCTTCGCCGGTAAGGATTTGTTCAAGACCGCATCAATGTTCTTGCTTAACTCGGACACTTGAGTGGGCGTTAGTTGCACGTCATTGGGCAACGCTTTGATCTCGTTAATGACATCCGGATTTATCGCTCCACTCTCTGCGGCTGTACTCTCTGCGGCCGGCGAAGCACGACGCCGGACATCAGCAAGACGATCCCTATCGCCGAAGCCGGCTCCGGAACGTCCGTGACAAAAATTTCCTGATTGGCGGCATCGTAGAGCGTGCTGCCCGCTTCGCCGGGCGTGTCTATGCTCGTATCGAGTTCGCGGCCGGCCGCGTCGTAAATATAGGTCGTGGTGTTGCCGAGGGGATCCACCGTGGAAACGTCGATTGTATTACCAACGGCGTCATAAATGGTGAACGTGTCTGTGCCCGGGGTATTGATCGTGTCGGGGTTCTGTAGCTGCCGGTTCACCGCATCGTACGCATAGGTCGTCGTGTTGCCCGCATTGGTCTCCGATTCATCGATCTGGTTGTCTGCATCGTCGTAAGCGGACCTTGTCACGTTGCCGGAAGTTGTGAAATCATCCGTGTTTTGCAAGGTTCGGTTCACGGCGTCGTAGGTATAGGTTGTGGTGTTGCCGGCATGTCCACCGTAACGTCGAGTTGGTTCTGGGCCTGATCGTAGGTTGTGGACGTGGCATTTCCGGGAGTGTCAATGTTGTCGGTGGGCTGCAAGGTGCGATTCTGCGCATCATAGGCATAGGTGGTGGTGTTGCCGGCATGTCGATGCTGACATCAATCTGATTGCCGGCCGAGTCGTAGGCCGCCCCGCTCGCGTCGCCGGGGACCGTGATCGTGTCGGTGGGAACGGGGTCTCGATTCATGGCGTCATAGGCATAGACCGTCGTTTGGCCCGCCTCAACGGAAACGAAGTCATACTGGTCGTCGGTCGAGTCATACACCGAGGCGACAACCGTGCCGGGCGTGGTGAATTCGGCGACCTGGCTAATACTGTTCAAATTGCTCGCATCATAAACATAGGTGGTGCTGGTTTGGCCGGAAGCGATTCCCGCTCTAAAACCGACGGCAATCAGTCCGGTCGCCAAGGACACTAACGTGAATGATCTTCGCATTATTCTCTCCTCCACTGTCCGTGGTCACGAAATGCGAAAATCTTGTACCGAGAAGCGACAGCGATTGCAAGAGAATTAATGGAGGAGCGATGTCAACGCGCGCGGGTTTCGAATGGACTCCATCAGGAGGTGTTTCTGTCTTTGGGTCCACCAGCATGGCCGGGAATTATTTATGTCCACGACCCCTAGCCGCCTATGAACGGCTCGGCACAACTCCTTGATGCCCGCGCCGGTCTTGGCGGAAATAGCCAACGCATCCAAGGACGAAAAATCCCAACCGTGGGCGAGATCAGATTTGTTGACGACCGTCAATCCCCCGCAAGAGTCCATCGGCATCGCCGGTGGGGACTGGGCATTCAATACCAAAATAACCAGTTCGCTGCCGAGGATTTGATTGCGCCCTGCCGCGATGGCCGCGTGCTCGATGGCATCCACGGCTTCGCGTTGGCCGGGCGTATCCACCAACATGACCGCCAGGCCGTCGATGTCGGCCATCTCGCCGACCCAATCGCGCGTGGTCCCCGGCAAATCGGCCGTGATCGAACGCTCCGTTCCAAACAGGCGATTGGCCAATGTCGATTTGCCGACGTTCGGCTCGCCGACGATGGCGATCTTCGGCGGATTCAGCAGCCGCCAAAGCGTCCGGTCCTCCAGAATCGCGCGGGCGTCGATTCCTCGATTGATTTCCCGCCGCCAGGCAATGGGCTGATCCAGCAACATGCGGATCGCCGGCTCGGTCATGGCCGTCGGGAGATGCGCCAGCACTTCCTTTTCGAAAGTCGAGGCCGCATCGTCCAGCGCCGCATCGGGAACTGGAACCGCGCCGGCCGGCACGATTTCGAATCCTTCCCGCCGCATCAGCTCCAGCGCGGATTCGATAACCCACGCCCCGCCGTGCAGGCAGAGATCGGCCCAGAAACCGTCCTCGGCCTGGACAACCACCGGGTCATCGATGATCTGATCGCCATCGCGAAGCTCCCCGTGAACACATCGGCCGGGTGCGGTGGGTTTGGAAAACCTTCGCCGCAGGAATTCGCCGGCGGCCGGCCCGCGGATACGGATCACCGCGATGGCCGATCCCCCCGCCGCCGACGGCGGCGTCAGGACGATGGCGATATTGGGCAGTGACGAAAGCAAATTGACACCTGTAACGTATCAGGTTACAATCCGGATGTGAAATGATCCAGTCGTTCAGGCACAAAGGGCTGGAGAAGTTCTTCACTACCGGGAGTGCGTCGGGAATCCGCGCCGATCATGCAAAGAGACTCCGATTGATTCTCGCCCGGCTTTCCGCATCGCAAAGACCCGGGGACATGGCGCTGCCCGGCCTGAGGTTGCATCCCTTGAAAGGCAACTTCAAGGGACATTTTGCGGTTAACGTCAGCGGCAATTGGAGGGTGGTCTTCCGTTTTGAGGGGCAAGACGCGGCCAACGTCGATTATGTGGATTATCACTGAGGAGTGGAATATGAGCTTGCCCATGCACAACCCGCCACATCCTGGAAAAGTCATACGAGAACTTTGCCTGGCGCCGCTGGGACTTTCGGTTACTGCCGCGGCAAAGGCGTTGGGCGTGACACGCAAGAACCTGTCCGAACTGCTCAACGGCAAATCGGGGATCAGCCCGGAAATGGCGATCCGCTTATCCATCGCGTTCAAAACGACGCCGGAGTCCTGGCTGAGCCAGCAAATGCAATTTGACCTGTGGAAGGCTCGACGGAAACTCAAGAAACCGAGGGTTTCACCGATTGCCGCATAGGCCGCGCAGCCGGCCGCGTTGCCGCGCCGTTCGCGTCACGCACATCCCGAGCCCGATTGCTTGGCCCGGTTGATCGCCGCCTGCAGGCGCTCGTAAATCTCGCGCGGCCTGGCGATGGTCTGCCAAACGGCCGTCGGGATGCTTTCGTCGCTGGGAATGATTTCGATGGATCCGACGCCGACGAGCTTTTCGCGCGAAGCCGAAACCAGCCTCGCCCGCACGACCTTGCGAAGCGGGCAATCGAAAATCTCCACGCCGAAAACGCCGGTGATCCGCAGCACGCGCAAATCCGTCAGGATGTAGAGCCGGCCCATCCATTGAAGCGCGGCGAACATCAGCCGGCCGGCGATGAAAAAAATCGCGGCCTCGAAATAGAAATGGTCGTGCATGCGATGGTCCAACACGGCCAGGACCACGGCGATGAACGCGACCACCACGGCGAAAGCGAAGGAATTGAAAACGATGAACCAGAGCGACGGCTTCAAAATCATCAGCACCAGTTCGCCGTCGCGCAGAACGTGGGTGCCCAGAAGCGTGCCGAGCGAAGTGGCCCGCGCGGCGGCGGCGGGCGTGGCGCCGGCGGCGGCGCCGGCTTCGGCCCCGTGCACAATCTCGTGCACCGTCTTCGGCGGCGGCATCATCATGGGACGCGCACCTGCTGCTTGAGCATCACAATATCCGGCAGGTTCCGATAGTAATCATTGTAGTCCAAACCATAGCCGACGACGAACGTGTCGGGAATCTCGAAACCCACGTAGTCCACGTGAACGGCATGCGCCGTCGGGCGGTCCTTGCGCAGCAAGACGCAACTTTTCACGCTGGCCGCACCCATTTCGCGCAGGGCAGGCGCCACCATGTGCAGCGTCCCGCCGCTGTCGAGAATGTCGTCCACGACCAGAACGTGCCTGCCCTGAATCTCGCCGACCTGATTGGCCAGCATCTGCGAGCCGCGCGATTGGATGCTTCGCCCCGGATAGCTGCTGACCGACACCAATCCGATCTTCATCGCGATGGGGATTTGGCGAATCAAATCGCTGACGAAAATCATCGCGCCGGTCATGATGGGGACGATGGTGATCTCGCCGCCGCCAATGTTTGGAGGGGAATGATCGGCCGTGATTTGGCCGGCCAGCTCCTTCACTCGCTGCGCGATGCGGTCGTGAGAGATCAGAACACGGTCAAGGTCGCTGTTCATGATCGCATTGTATCCTGTGACCCGGGCATCTTGCTCATGTGGGGATCAACAAAATCATTCCTCCCACACCGCGACGTCGGCGGGCGCCATGTTCCTCGAGCCGATCAGGAACGTCGCCGAAGCCGGGGCCGGCGCGGCAACGGATTCATCCTGATAATTCAGGGCAATGTGATACGGACCTCGACCCAGGACCTGAACACGGGTTGGGACCATCCGCGGCGACAAACGCTCCGGGCCCATCGATTTTGCCAGGGACTCGACGAATGCGTCGATCAGCGGCTGCTCGCTGAATACGCCGAAGTAGCTCACGGTCCCTTTGCCCAGCCGCGACCGCGTGACCGTGGCGGCGCCGGCGTAAAACTGATCGGCGTACGTCGCCAGGACTTGGGTCCCGGAATTGGGCGTCACCTGATCGCCCCAAACGCCCCAGGGATATCTTTTTCCTTCAAACTCGATCTGGCCGAACCGGTCATCGCGGAGCGAATCGTAACCGTCGATGGAAGCTCCGATCAGCGGCAGAATGGGCGCCGCCCATGGGCCTTCCCAGAGTTGGCCGGTGCGATCCATCAAGCCGGTCCGGCAAGTGAGCACGAGATTGCCGCCACCGCGCGCGTACGCATCGAATTGCGAAACCAAATTCCGGTCGATCATCTGCACGCCAGGCGCGACGATCAGCGGCAAGTCCCCCGGCCACGCCGTGCCGGGACGCAGAATTCGAATCCGCACGCCGAGCCGGCTCAGCGCCGCATACCAACTCGCCAGCCAACGCGCTTGATTCCATCGCCGCGCTTGCGGAAGCGTCAGGTAATACCAAATCTGCTCGAAATCGAGCACCAGCCCCACCGTCTCGCGGGGCCGAAGCGGCTCATCGGCGAATTTCGGGACCCGCGACAAATCCAATCGCCGCATTTCCTGCAACACCTGCGAAAATTCCCGCCCGCCCGCCGACGGCGTCACGCCATCCGTCCCCATCAGCCCATCGTGAAACAACTCGACGCCAAAACGCGGCTGTCGAAACCGATACGTCGTCACAAATTCCGCCCCGTGCGCGAACGCCGTCCAAATCCACAGGCGAATCGCGCCCGGATAAACCCGCACCGGCACTCCGCTCCAGTTCACGTGCCCCGGCTGCAATTCCATCAAACCCCAGCGATTCTGATAGCTCGCCATCTGATCGTGGCACAAGCTGATCTGGGCCGGATCGGCAATGCGATATGCCTGGTCGTCTCCCTCTTTCTCCCGGCCGGTGATCGGATAACTGTCCCACGTGCTGAGCGTCAAATCGCCGGCCATGTCCTGCGGATCGCAATCGGGATGCAGGTTCATGAAGTTGGTCGTGATAAATCGATTTCCGACCTTCGCCTTGAGAATATTCGATTGGATGCGGTTGTAAGCCGCGAACGCCCAACTCCAGAATCGCGACGCGTCGAGACACTGATGCGGATTGCCATATTTCGGCTCGCGCGACGGGGGCATCAGAATCTGATCGAAATCGGTGTAATACGTATTCCAAAATTGATTGCCCCAGGCGCGGTTGAGCGATTGAATGTCGCCATATTTCTCGCGGAGCCATCTTCGGAACGCGGCGTGAGTGACTTCGGACTGGTCGAACGGATTGCTGTATTCGTTGTCGATCTGCCAGCCGATGACGGCCGGATGATCGCCGAAATGGTCGGCCATGGCCCCGACGATGCGCCGCGTGGCATCCTGAAACTCCGGCGAAAGAGGGTTGTAATGCCGCCGCCCGCCGAATCGCCCGCGAATCTGCCCCTCATACACCGGCAACGTCTGCGGAAGCGTGTAACTCAACCAGACCGGTGGCGATGCCGTCGGCGTGCAGAGAATCACGTCCAGCTTGCGCTGCCTGGCCAAATCCACGCACTCACTCAGCCAGTCGAATCGGAACTCGCCCGGCTTGGGCTCCAGGTCAAACCAGGCGAATTCAGCCATGTGAACGATCTGAAGCCCCAGCCTGGCGATGTTGTCGAAATCACGCTCCCACTGCTCACGCGGCCACTGCTCCGGATAATAATAAGTTCCAATCTTCATCAGCGACGATCTCCTTCGCGGCGCAGATCGTATTACAGACGGATTAAAGCGGAAAGCCCGCAGGCGCTCTTGTCTTTACCTTCGTGGCTCAGTGCCTGCGTGCCTTCGTGCCTCGGCGCTAATTTCACCCTCCCTTCGCGACGACATTGAGCGATGTCGGAGGCATTTATGGACGTATACGGCATAGCCGCTTCCGGGTTGGCTGCGGCCCAGACGATCCTGAACCTCTCGGCCAATAATATCGTCAACGCCGAAACGCCGAATTACGACGCGGAAGAGGTCGATCTGACGCCCGACCCCACCGGCGGCGTTTCGATCGACGGAATCGACCAGACGGGCAGGCCGGTGGACCTCGCGACCGAGACCATCACTCAAAAAAATGCGGCGATCATGTACGATGCAAATGCGATGGTCATCCAGGTGGCGGAACGGATGTACGGATCGCTGCTGAATGTGCTGGATACGGAGAACGACAATATAAACCCCGACGGAACTCAATCCTAAGTCGCTGTCGGCTGACCAACGAAAATACGCACGTATCCCGCAGTCCCCCGCCGATCGCCAACGCATCGCTGCGCAGCACGCCTTCGAATTCAAATCCGGCAAGTTCGGCGACGCGCCGGCTCTTTTGGTTCTTCGTGTCGGTGCGAATCTGCATTCGACGCACGCCGACCGTCTGGCAAAGCATCCTTGTCAAAACGCCGACCGCTTCGGTCATGTATCCTTGGCCGGTGTGGGCCGTGTGCAGCCAATAGCCGATCTCGCAACTGGGGATTTCCCAATTGAATTTGAACGCTCCGATGTTGCCGAGGTGACAGCCATCGAGCCGGGAGAAGATCAGAAACTGAAGCTGTTTGCGAGACAGGAAATCGGCGGCCGCTTTGCGGCACCACTCCTCGCCGCTTTGTTCGTTGTAATCATCGGTTGCCCACAGCATCCACTGTTTCAGTTCTTTCAGCGAATCGCGGGCCGAAGGATATGCAATGGCGCCGTCGCCGCGCGCGGAACGCGCAATAAAAGGCGTTCACTGCTTAACTCCCCGGGAATGTCCAGAAGCAGCGGATTCATCGCACGGTTGTTTCGGTCCGGGCCCGGCGTGTGCTCACGCCGGGCTAAATGGGTTTTCCTTTCACACTTCCCGATCCACGGCGGCCGCGATGCGGGCGATGGCGCGCATCATCTCGGCGAACTGCGCCGGCGTGATCGATTGCGCCCCGTCCGTCATCGCGTGTTCCGGATCGTTGTGGACCTCGATAATCAGCCCGTCCGCCCCCGCCGCCACCGCGGCGCGACACATCGAATCCACCAAATAACTCTTGCCCGTTCCCTGGCTCGGATCGACGATCACCGGCAGATGGGTCACGCGATGCAGTTCCGGCACCGCCGCCAGAGCCAATGTGTTTCGCACGTAATCCTCATAGGTGCGAATTCCGCGCTCGCAAAGCATGACCTGAGTGTTGCCCCTGGACATGATGTACTCGGCGGCCAGCAAAAACTCCTCCAGCGTCGCGCTCATCCCGCGCTTGAGCAACACCGGCTTGCTCTGCTCGCCGACGGCGTTGAGAAGATTGAAATTCTGCATGTTCCGCGCCCCCACCTGCAGGACATCCGCATACTTGCCTACCAGCGCCACCTGATCGATGGACATCACCTCCGTCACAACCGCCAACCCCGTCTGCTCGCGCGCCAGCGCAAGCAACTCCAAACCCTTTTCCGCCAAGCCCTGAAACGAATAGGGATTGGTTCTAGGCTTGAACGCCCCGCCGCGCAATCCGACGGCTCCCGCTTCCTTCACGGCATGTGCGACTTCCAGCAACTGTGATTTGCTCTCCACGCTGCACGGCCCGGCGATGATGCCGATCTTGATTCCCCCGATCTTCGCCCCTGTCGCCCCTCCGAGCGGAACCACGGTTCGCTCATTCTTCATCTCCTTGGACGCCATCTTGTACGGCGCCAAGATCGGCACCACCCGGTCCACTCCCGGGGCCGATTCCAGGACCGAACGGTCCTTGAACCGATCGTCTCCGATGACGGCGATCACCGTTCGCTCCTCGCCGACGATGACGTGATCTTTCAGTCCCATTTCGCGCACCAGTTGAATGACATGCTCCACCTGGTTTTTAGGCGAGAGCGGTTTCATCACGACGATCATGCGACCTCCGCGTCGGCGAATCCCGGATGCTCGATTGCGGCCAACAAAAAAGCCCCAGGATTTTCGTCCTGAGGCCGTCGATTTCCTTCTAAATGATCGATGAATCTCAGGACGCGGCATGTCTGGAGGGATAAAAGTATCCCGTAAACCAACCCCAATATCGCGCGTTCGAGCAATTCATCATCTGCTGCATATATATACAATTGCCCGAGCCGCTGTCAAATGTCGATTTGGGATGCACGGGCGGGCGATCGCGGGGGACGCAAACCCTGACTTGCCGGGAGTTTGGCCAACGGCTATGATCGTTGATTCGAGGGCGATTGGCGCAGTTGGCTAGCGCACCAGCATGACACGCTGGGGGTCACAGGTTCGAGCCCTGTATCGCCCATTGATTTGTTTTCACCCCCAACCGCACCGTCCTGCGAATCGCGTAACAAACCCAGCGCAATCGCCGAATCCGCCGCCGGGCGCGGCAAACGAAACGCGCCGCAATCCCGCGGTTTTTTCGTGCAGCGCATCGTGGGTCATTTCCCGCCCCGGCTCGGCAAACTCTTGACTCGCAATTCGAGAACGCCGCGGCGGCCGGGTAGCAACCTTATTCATTCGCCGGCGCCGGCCGCTCTTCGAGCGGCTTTTCGCCGGCCGTCTCCGCGGCCTCCGGCTTGGCTTTCTTCAGCACCCGAGAGGCGAATTGATGCCGTCGTTCGTTGCGTTTTCGCCGGCGTCCGGCGCTGCGCCGGATCGTGCCGCGTGGGGTGGCCTCTTCCGTCAAAAGCTGCAACACCACCAGGCTTCCGCCGTCACCGATGCGAAAATCGCTCAACTTGATGATGCGCGTGTATCCGCCATGGCGATCGGCAAAATTCGGCGCGATCTCCTCGAAAAGCTTCTGCACGACCGTTTTGCCGGTGAATTCCTGCTCTTCGTCGGTGAGGCGGCGGTCCTGCAAAATGGAGATCACGCGCCGCCGCGCGTTCAGTGTTCCCGTGCGCGCCAGCGTAATCAGCTTCTCCGCCATCGCTTTCACTTCCTGCGCCTTGGGCAGCGTCGTGCGGACCTTGCCATGCTCGAAAAGGCTCTGCACCAGATTTCGCCGCATCGCCTTGCGATGCTCCGTGTCGCGGCTGAGCTGCCGGCCGAATATCCTGTGACTGCTCATGTGGGAATTCTCCTTCTCGGCTCACTCGCTGGTGGAGGTCTCGGCGGCCCCGCTGGTTTGGGCTTCGGCGCCGCCGTCGTCGTCGGCGTCGTCCGCCATCGTGACGGCCGCCTGCTGCGCCGCGTCCAGGTCCATCCCCAGGCTCAGGCCCAAATCCGCCAGCTTCCGCTTCACTTCACGCAGGCTCGTCTTGCCGAAGCTGCGAACCTTCAGCAAATCCGAATCCGTCTTACGCACCAGGTCGCGCACGGTGCCGATCTTGGCCGATTCCAGGCAGTTGTTCGCCCGAACCGACAGGTCCAATTCCTGGACCGTCATGTTCAGCTTCTGCTGAAGGTCGGGATCGATCATCGCCTTGTTGGCGTCGCGCAGTGCGTTGATCGCATCGTCGTTGGCCGTATCGCTGCCCAATTCGAAATACTGCACGAACGGATTGAGGTGCTTGCGGAGAATCTTGCTGGCTTCCACCAGCGCCATCTCCGGCGAGATCGTGCCGTTGGTCCAGATCTCCAGGATCAGCCGGTCGTAGTCCGTCTTCTGGCCGACGCGGGCATCCTCCGTGCTGTACCGCACGCGCGTCACCGGCGAATAAATGCTGTCCACCGCGATCAGGCCGATCTCCTGCTCCTCGGTATCCTCGATGTTTTCGGCCGCGGTGACGTACCCGCGGCCCTTGGAAACCGTCAGCGTCATGTCGAAGGAATCGTCCTCCGTCAGCGTGGCGATCAACATGGTCCTTGTTGACGAGGGTGATGGCCGGATCGGCCTCGATCATGCCGGCGGTGATCGGCCCGGGCTTGTTGGCCGACGAGCTTCATCTCCTTGTTGTCGTCGCCGTCGAGCTTCACGACCAGGCTCTTGACGTTGAGGATGATGTCGGTGACATCCTCCATGACGCCCGGCAGGCTGGAGAATTCATGCTCCGCCCCCTTGAGCCGGATGTGCGTCACCGCCGCCCCTTCCAGCGAAGAGAGCAGGATTCGCCGCAGGCTGTTGCCGACGGTGGTGCCGAAGCCGCGCTCGAACGGCTCGGCGATGAATTTCGCGTACGTATCCGTTGAAACCTGCTCGTCGCGAACGACGCGCGACGGCAATTCCAGACCACGCCAACGCATTCTCATAAAAGGATCTCCCGAAGCTATGCTTCCCGCCGGATCGCCGAAGGTTACCGCCCCAACCGTTAGGGGCCATCTGTCTTCCGCCTCGCCGATGGGATGCCGTGATTATTTGTCTAGTTCCGTCTCGTTCCACTCGCGGCCGAGTTCATACCCGCCGCTTTTTCGGAGGCCGGCAGCCGTTGTGCGGCAGCGGCGTCACGTCCTCGATGCCGAGGACCTTCAACCCGGCGTTCTGCAGATTCAAAATCGCCTGCTCCCGGCCGGCGCCGGGACCTTTCACCTTCACCTCGATCTCCATCATCCCGGCCTTCTTGGCGATCTGGGCCGCGTTCTCCGCCGCCCGCCCGGCGGCGTAAGGCGTGCTCTTGCGCGCCCTTTGAAGAATCCGCCCTTCCCGCCGACGCCCAGGCGATGGTCTCGCCGTTGGGATCGGTGATCGTGACGATCGTGTTGTTGAACGTCGCCTTGATGTGCGCAATGCCGCGCGTCACGCCTTTGCGTATCTTCTTCTTTTTCGCGCCTCGGCTTTTGCGCCGGTCTGCCGGTTTCGCCTGTTCGCTCATGAATGCTCCGATTTACTTGCCCAACTCCTTCACGCCCTTCTTACCCGCGACCGTCTTCCGCGGTCCCTTGCGCGTTCGCGCATTGGAACGCGTGCGCTGGCCGCGCACCGGCAACGATCGCCGATGACGGTTCCCGCGATAGCTGCCGATGTCCCGCAAACGCGCGATGTTCTGCGTGATCGCCCGCCGCAGTACGCCTTCAACCAGATAATCCCGATCGATGATCCCGATGATCTTCGCCAACTCTTCTTCGCTGAGGTCCTTGGCCCGGCGCTGTGCGTCGATGCCCACCTCGCGCAGGATCACCCGGCTGTTGCTCCGCCCGATCCCATACAAATAGGTCAGACTGATCCAGATTGGTTTGTCCGGTGGAATGTCGACGCCCGAAATTCGCGGCATGGTTTTTACCTTATCCCTGAATTAACCCTGTCTCTGCTTGTGTTTCGTATTGCTGCAAATCACCCGCACGACGCCTTTGCGGCGCACGATCTTGCAGTTCTCACAAATCCTTCTGACGCTGGCTCGAACTTTCATGAGTGCAATACCTTGGACCGGATCGGCTTATGACCGGCGAATCGGAAATTATAGCACAACGGTCGTCCTCGCTCAAGTTCCGGTGTGGGCCATCGTCGAATCAGCCATCGGTCCCCGCCCATCCGTCAGGATGTCCACGCCGCTGTCGGTTATCGCCACCGTGTGCTCGAAATGCGCCGCCGGCATCCGGTCCACCGTGAAAAC
This sequence comes from uncultured Phycisphaerales bacterium, assembly GCA_963771925.1. GTDB lineage: Bacteria > Planctomycetota > Phycisphaerae > Tepidisphaerales > Tepidisphaeraceae > PALSA-1353. The sequence continues at coordinate 628,446 of CAVYVE010000001.1, read as the reverse complement.
CGTCCAGCCGTCGCGGTAAAGGTCCACGTCGCGTCTGCCCGCCACCACCATCGGCTCCACCGCCAGCGTCATGCCCCGACGAAGCAAAAAATCGCCGCTCAGCTGCTCGGCCGTCACGAAATTCGGCACCTTCGGCTCTTCGTGCATTCCCCGTCCGATTCCATGCCCGACGAATTCGCGCACCACGTTGTATCCGTTCTTTTCGACGTGATGCTGGATGAGCCGGGCGATTTCCGACCAGCGCCGCCCCGGCCGCATGTTCGTCAGGGCCAGCGCCAGGGATTCCTTGGTCACGTCCAGCAATCGCTGCAATGCCGGGCTGATCCTTCCCACGCCCACCGTGGTCGCCGTGTCGGCGCAGTAGCCGTCGAGCGACAACGCCAGGTCCAGGGTGACGACATCTCCCTCCTTTAGCGTTCGCGGCCCGGGGATTCCATGCACCACTTCTTCATTGATGCTGATGCAGGTATGTCCGGGAAACCCCTCGCCCGGCCGATACGTGGGATAGTTCTTCGACAGCGCCGTCGCTCCGGCCTTGTCCAGTTCCGCCCTGGCCAGGTTATCCAGCGCCGGGTGCTCACGCCCGGTTCCGGCGGCTTGGCGCATCTTGGCCAGAATTTCGCAGCCAAGCTGCCCCGCACGCCGCATGCGCTCGATCTCGAAACGGCTTTTGATGATGATCGGCATGGTTCTAGAGGCTAGAAGCTAGAGACTAGAAATTAGAGGCTAGCCATATCTAGTCTCTAGTTTCTAGGTTCTAGCCTCTAGTACTGCCTCCCCTTGATTCTTTTTCCCTTGCCGCCGCTGCTGAGGAAGCCGCCGTAGTTCCGCATGAGCAGATTGGCTTCGATGCGCTGGATCATGTCCAGGGCGACGCTGACGACGATGAGCAGGCCCGTGCCGCCGAGAAACGCCGATATGCGCGGATCGATCCCCAGGCTGGCGGTCACCATCACGGGCACGACGGCAATGATGCACAGAAACGCCGCCCCGACATACGTGATCCGCATCATGACCTTTTCCAGATAATCGCTCGTCCGTTTGCCCGGACGCAGGCCGGGAATGAAGCTGCCGTAATCACGAAGCTGGGTGGCCATCTCCTTTGGCTGGAACTGCACGGTCGTCCAGAAATAGGCGAAGAAATAAATCATCGCCGCTTCGGTAATCAGGTAAATGAATTTCCCGCGCGAGAATTCATCGTTCAGCCAAATCGATAAAACCGTGAATCCAGCCCGATCCGGTCATGGTCGCCAGCTTCGCCAGCGCGATTCCGGGGAACAGCATCAGCGATTGGGCGAAAATGATCGGCATGACGCCGCCGTGATTCACGCGCAGCGGCAGGTATTGCCGCTGGCCGCCGTAGACGCGTCGGCCGCGGGTGTGTTTGGCCTGCTGGATCGTGATCCGGCGCTGGGCCTGGGTGATCAGAATCGAGCCCGCCACCACGAACACGAAACAGGCCGCCAGGAACATGATCTTGCCCGGCGTGATCTGCTTGACGCCGCTGGTCTGCCCGGTCAGGGTCGTCTGCCGCGCCAACTCCGCGATCGCCCCCGGCATGCGGGCCACGATGCCCGCCAGAATCACCAGGCTCACCCCGTTGCCCAGGCCGTATTCGTCGATCTGCTCGCCCAGCCACATCAGGAATATGCTGCCCGCCGTCAGGGCCAGCAATCCCATGAGCCAGAACTGCGCCGCATAATGCCGCTGGAACAGCGGCTGCACCATCGATGTTCCGCTGGGACCGGACATCATGTAATTCATCAGAAAATGGCCTGGACCAGGCAGAGCGGAACCGTCACATATCGGCTCCATTCCTGAATTTTCTTGCGTCCGGTTTCGCCTTCCTTCTGCAACTTTTCCAGGGCGGGAACGACCGTCTGCAACAACTGGAAAATAATCGACGATGAAATGTACGGCATGATCCCCAGGCTGAAGATCGTGCTCTGCTGCAGGCTTCCGCCGGAAAACAATGACACGTAGCTCGCCAGCCGGCCCGCCGCACTGGTATCGTCCTGGTTCTTGGCGATCTCCTCCATCGCATGTCTGATCCACGCCCGGCAACGGCACCCAGAATCCGATCCGGTAAATCAACAGCATGAAGAAGGTGAACAGCACCTTGTTCCGCAGCTCAGGCACCCGGAAGATGTTCAAAAACGACTTGATCATAAAACAGAGCCGCGACGTCTCGCCCCGGACGATTTAAGCCCCTTCCGGCTCCGCCATTTTAGGCGCTTCCGGCTTCGGCGTCTCCGGCTTCGGCGTCTCCGCTTTCGCTTCCGCCGGTTCCTCGGCAACGACTTTCTTCTTCACCGGCTCACGCGGCACGAACTTCTTCTTGGGCTTGGGAAACTCAAACGCTTCGCCCTTGAGATTTTGAGCCGCCCCGCCGGCCGCGGCAATCTTCGCGTGCGCCGATTTGCTGTACCACCCCGCCATCACCGTCAGCTTCTTGCTCAGTTCGCCGTCGCCGAGAACTTTCACCGGCTGCGAATCATCCGGCACCAGTCCCGCTTCAACCAGAGTCGCCGCATCCACCACCGCGCCGTTCTCGAACCGGTTCAGGTCCGAGAGATTCACGATATGAAACCGCCGCGCGAAATCGTGGTTGCTGAAACCGCGCTTGGGGAACCGGCGGAAGATCGGCGTCTGGCCGCCTTCGTGGCCCCGCTTGATATACGTGCCGACGCGGGCCTTGGCCCCTTTGGTTCCCCGGCCCGAAGTCTTGCCATGTCCGCTGCTTTCCCCGCGGCCCTTGCGCTTGCGGTGCTTATTTCGCGGCGTCACAGGCGTGATGTCATGAATCATGCTCATAAATCAAATCTCACTCCATTCGATCCAAAGCCCACGCCTGCACTGAGCCAGTCGAAGCGGCGCCGCCGTGGGACGATCGCATCATCACGCCGAGACCAGTTCCCCCGCTCCTTTTTCCAATTTAACCCCTCGGCTCTGCTCCACCTGATCCACATTTTGAAGTTGCTTCAACGCCGCGATCGTCGCCTTGACCAGGTTCTTGGGGCTGGTCGAGCCGTACGCCTTGGTCAGGATATCCGTGATCCCGACCAACTCAACGCACGGCCGGACGCTCTTGCCCGCCGTCACGCCGGTGCCCGGCCGCGCCGGAACCAGCACCACGGTGCTGGCGCCGCTGGTGCCTTTGGCCGCGTGCGGGATCGTCGTTCCCTTCAGGTTCACCTTGAACATCTGCTTGCGGGCGTCCTTGGTCGCTTTCTCCACCGCGGGCGGCACTTCGTTCGCCTTGCCGTAGCCGATGCCGACATTCCCCTTGCGGTCGCCGGCCACCACCAGCGCGCCAAAGCTGAACGTCCGGCCGCCCTTGACGACCTTGGAGCAACGGTAGATTCGCACGACGGACGATTCGATTCCGCTTTCGTCGCTGCCGCGGTCGCGTCCGCCGCCGCGTTGCCGCGCCGCCCTCCTGCCGGCCGCCCCGGCCGCCGCGATGCTGGCCGCCGCCCGCCGCCTCCGCTGACCCGCTTCCGCCGCGGCGCCGGCCTGTTGCGTCGCCGGCTTGTTGCGGGCGGCCGGCGGGGCCTGTTGATTTTCGTCTTTCTGCTCTGTTTCAGCCATAATTCGCTCGCTCTCAAAATTTCAATCCGCCCTCGCGGGCCGCGTCGGCCAGGGCCTTGATCCGGCCATGATACCGCCGCCCGCCGCGATCGAACGCCACCGCCGAAATCCCCGCCGCCTTGGCCTTGGCCGCGATCGCCAGCCCGACCTTTTTCGCCGCCGGCGATGTTCCCGCCGTTTTTCAGTTCCGAACCGCGCACGTCGCTGTCGGTGCTCGCCGCCGCCGCCAGCGTTCGGCCCGCATAGTCGTCGATCACTTGCGCGTAAATGTGCTTGTCGCTGCGGAAAACGCTCAGCCGCGGACGCTCCGGCGTGCCGAACACGCTCGCCCGCACCGATCTTCTTCGCCGCAGAAGCCGCTCCTGCTTCTTTTTGTTCTTGTCAGCCATGCTCTGGTCCTTACTTGGCCGCCGCGCCGGCGCCGGCGAACGCCTTGCCCGGCTTGATCTTCACCACTTCGCCTTCATATCGCACGCCCTTGCCCTTGTACGGCTCGGGCTTGCGCACCCGCCGAACGTCGCTGGCGAATTGCCCCACCAACTGCTTGTCCGGCCCGCGTCACGTGAATCTTCGCGCCCTTCCACCGTCACCGTCACCCCCGCCGGAACCGTCACGTTGATCGTATTGGCATATCCAACCGCCATCACCAGCGTTTTTCCCTTGAGTTCCGCCTTGTAACCCACGCCCTGCACTTCCAGGCTTTTCTTGTATCCGTTGGTCACTCCCTCGACCATATTCGCCAGCAGCGACCGGGTCAGGCCGTGCAGCGCCTTGCTCTGCCGCTCATCGTCCGGCCGCGTGACGACCAATTCCTTCTTGGCCGCATCCAGCGCCACCTTGATCGTCGGATGGATCCGCTGCTCGAGCTTTCCCTTGGGACCCTCCACCCGCACCAGACGGTCCTGCAACGTCACCTTGGCGCTACCGATAGGAACCGGCTTTTTTCCGATACGACTCATGATCTAGTCTCTAGTTTCTAGTCTCCAGCTTCTAGCTACGACACCGTGCACAACAATTCTCCGCCGACGTTCTGCTCCCGCGCCCTGCGGTCGCTCATCACGCCCTTGCTCGTGCTGACCACGGCGATGCCCATGCCGTTGAGCACCTTGGGCAGATCGTCCACGCTGCGATAAATCCGCCGGCCCGGCTTGGACTGGCGATCCAGCTCGTGGATCACCTTCTCGCCGCTGATCGAATATTTCAGCTTCACCCGAAGCCGGCCCTGCGGCCGTCGTCGATCACATCGAATTCCTCGATGTATCCTTCTTCCTTCAGCACCTGCGCAATGCCGTTGCAAATCTTGCTCCGGGGAATGAGGACGATTCGTCGGCCGACGCGGTTGGCGTTGCGAATCCGCGTCAGCATGTCCGCGATGGGGTCTTGATTGTTCATCGCTCTTTTTTTCCTCTTCTACAGAGCCGGGCCCTCTCGGCCCGGTCTCCGATGATCTACCAACTCGCCTTCTTGCAGGCCGGGAATCTTGCCGGCCAGCGCCAATTCCCGCAGCATGATCCGCGAGACCTTGAACTTCCGCAGCACGCCGCGCGACCGGCCCGTCAATTGACAGCGGTTGTGCGAACGCGTCGGACTCGAATCGCGCGGAAGCTTCGCCAGCCCGGCGTAATTCTTCTGCTTCTTCAGCTTGCCGGCGCATCTCCGCGTATTTCTTCACCAGCGCCTCGCGGCGCTTCTGTTTTGTCACCCACGCTGTCGTGGCCATAAAGATCTTGCTCCGATTCGCTCTACTTCGCATTCTGCTTCTCATCCGTTCGGAACGGAAATCCAAACTGCTTCAGCAATTCCCGGCCCTGCTCGGGATTCGGGGCCGTCGTCACCATCGTGATGTTCATGCCCTGCTGAAACGTCACCTCCGACGCGTTCACTTCCGGAAAAACCGTCTGTTCCGTGAACCCGAAATTGTAATTCCCGTCCTTGTCGAACCCTTCCGGCGACAGCCCGCGGAAATCGCGCACGCGCGGGATCGCCAGCGTAACCATCCGGTCCAGGAATTCGTACATCCGGTTTCCGCGCAGCGTCACCTTCAATCCGGTCTCCTGACCTTCGCGCACCTTGAAATTCGCCACGCTCTTCTTGGCCTTGCACCGCACCGGCCTCTGCCCGGCGATCACGCCCAGCTCCTTTTCCGCCTGTTCGATCTTGCCCTTCTCGCCGGCCGTGGCCAGCTTGCCCACGCCCATCGAGATGACGATCTTCTCCAGCCGCGGCACCGCCAGCGCATTCTTGTAGCCGAACTTCTGCTGCAAGCCCGGCACGACCTTCTCGCGGAAATGCGTCGAGCAGCCGCGGCGGCGGCGCCGGCTCCTGCGGGCCCGTATCCGCCGCCTCTTCCTGGGCCACCGCCGCGGGACGCTTGGCCTTCTGCGTTTGCCGCCGCCACCGCCCTTGCCGTGGCCTTCGCCTTTGCCGTGGCCTTCGCCCTTGCCGTGGCCATCGCCTTTGCCACCCTCGGGCTTGTGGCCCTTCGCCTGCTTGTGCTTGTCTTGTTTCTCTTCCGACATACTCGTCTCGATTGCAAAACCCCCGCAAGCGGGGGCTAACGGACCGACATATTCCGCTATTTCCTGCCGACGATTCCCATATCCGTCCCGCTGCCGACGGCGATTCGATGCTTCTTGCCGTCGCGTCTTCTCAAACCGCATCCGCGCTGCCCTTGCCGGTCGTCGGATCGATCGGCATCACGTTGCTGACGTGGATCGGCGCATCCTTCTGAATCCGCCCGCCCTGCGGATTCCGCTGCGACGGACGAACGTGCTTCCACACCCGGTTGATCCCTTCCACCACCACGCGGTCCCTTCCCGTCAGCACGCGCAGCACCTTCCCCGACTGGCCCTTGTCCGCGCCGGTGATCACCATCACCTGATCGCCCGTCTTAATATGCCTCGGCATACCCAACCTCTAGTCTCTAGTCTCTAGCTTCTGGCCTCTAGACCACTTCGCCGCCAGTGACACGATCTTCATGAAATTCTTGTCGCGCAGCTCGCGGGCCACGGCGCCGAAAATGCGCGTGCCGCGCGGATTGTTTTCCTTGTCGATCACCACCGCCGCGTTCCGGTCGAACCGCACATAGCTGCCGTCAATCGCGCCGCGTCGGCTGCTTGGTGCGCACCACGACGCAGCGGATGATCTCGCCCTGCTTGATTTCGCCGGCCGGCTGCGCCTTCTTCACCGCGCAGATGATCACGTCGCCGACGTGCGCCACTCTCCGCTTGAACTTGCCCTTGCTGCTGCTGCCGCGCAGCACCTTGATGCACATCGCCTGCCTGGCGCCGGTGTTGTCGGCGATGTCTACGTAGGTCTGTTGCTGAATCATGGATTACTCAAATACTGTCATTGCTCATTGGTCATTTGTCATTGGTGAAGATGCGTCCTGCAAATGACCAATGACTTCCTCTCATCGTTCCTCCGGCGCTTTTCCGGTCATGACTTCCTCGGCCGACACCACCACCGCCCGCTCCGGCGCCTTCTGCACGATCCGCAGCAGCCGATGGTGCTTGGTCTTGCTCAGCGGCCGGCACTCGGCGATCTCCACCGTGTCGCCTTCCTTGGCCTCGTTCTTCTCGTCGTGGACGTGCAGGACCGTTCGCCGCTTCAGATACTTTCCGTACTTCGCGTGACGGGTCTGATAGTTCACCACCACCTTGATCGTCTTGTGGCCCTTGTCCGATGCCACCACGCCCAGGATCTTGCGAATCTGCGATCGCTGCCGGGGTCTGCATGTCCGTCGTTTGGGGCATAATGATCTCGCTCGCGTTATTTCGCCGCGCGTTTGGCCGCCTCCGGCTTGGCCGCCTCCGGCTTGGCCGCCTCCATCTCTCGCTGACGCAGCACCGTCTTCAGACGCGCGATGTCCGTGCGGGCCTTGTGCAACTGGCTCGGATCCTCCAGCTTTTCCGTCACCGACTGGGTCCGCAGCGTGAACAAGTGCTTCTGCTGCTCGCGCCAGTTCGTGCCGGAGGTGATCCGTTTCCTTCAGTCGAATTTCCTTCATCTTCATGACGTCGGCTCCTATGCGATCGGCATGCCGGCGATGCACGAACCGGCAGGGAATCGGCATCTTGTGCGCCACGCGGGCCAGCGCCCGCTTGGCCGTCACCTCGTCCACGCCGATGATCTCGAACATCATCGTGCCCGGCTTCACCACGGCGCACCAATATTCCGGCTCGCCCTTGCCCTTGCCCATGCGCGTTTCCAGCGGCTTGCCCGACACCGGCTTGTGCGGAAAAATCCGGATGAACACGCGTCCTTCGCGGCGGAGGAAGTGGCTGCACGCCACGCGCCCGGCCTCGATCTGCCGGGCCGTCACCCACGCCGACTTCAGCGCCTGCAAGCCGTACTCGCCGAACGCCACGGTATTGCCGCGCGTCGCGTTGCCTTTCATTTTGCCGCGATGGCTTTTGCGGAACTTCACCCGCTTGGGCATCATGGGCATGGGTCACCTCATCCGACTTTCGTTACCTTCTGCCGCGGCGCAGGCTGCCGCCGGGCCGCACATCCGTTTCCAGAACTTCTTCGCCGTACATGCCGCGATAAATCCAGATCTTTACGCCGATCGCGCCGTACGTCGTGAACGCCGTCGCGTAACCGTAGCTGATGTCCGCCTGGAGCGTCGTCAGCGGCACCGAGCCGGTGGTCGCCTTTTCGCTGCGGGCGATTTCCGCCCCGCCCAGCCGGCCGCCCACGCTGATCCGAATCCCCTTCGCTCCCGCCTGCATCGTCGCTTCCATCCGCATCTTCAGCACGCGCCGGAAGCTGGCCCGCTTCTTGAGCTGCTCGGCGATCGCCTCGGCCACCAGCTGCGCATTCAAATCCGGATTCTTGATCTCGATCACCTTGATCGGCGCGACCTTGCGCTTGATCAGGTCTTCCAACTCTTCGCGCAGCTTGTCCACTTCCGCGCCCTTGGGGCCGATCACCAGTCCCGGCCGCGCCGTCTTCAGCGTGATCGTCACCTCTTCGCGCGTCCGCTCGATGAGGATATCGCTGACCGCCGCGAACGGCGGCTGGCGGTTCAGCCGCTTGTCGATGTGCCTGCGAACCTTGATAGTCCTCCACCAGGAAATCCCCGTACGCCGACTTGGGGGCGTACCACCGGCTCTTCCAGTCCTCGGTGATCCCGGCGCGGAAACCGATTGGATTGACCTTTTGACCCATAATCGTCTTTCGTTACTTTCGCCCGGCCTTTTGTTTGTCCTGCCGCTCATCCAGCGTCACGACCAGATGACTGGTGCGCTTGATGATCGAATACGCCTTGCCGCGATCCTTCGGCATAAACCGCTTGATCACCGGGCCGGGATCCACCCAGCACTTGGCCACGTACAGGGCGTTGCGCGAGCGGACTTCCTGCTCGGCCGCGTTGGCCACCGCCGAACGCACGACCTTTTCGATCATCCCGCTGGCCCGCTGCTTGGAAAATCGCAGCATGGTGATGGCATCATCCACGTCCCGGCCGCGGATCAGGTCCATCAGCAGCCGCGCTTTCCGCGGCGCGATGCGGGCGAAACGATGTTTGGCTTCAAATGGCATAGCCAAAAACTCCGTACATCGTTCACGACGCCGCCGGCGCCGGGGCGGTTCCACTCGCCGCCGCCGCCGCTGCCGCAACCGCCTTCTTGCCGCTGTGGCCCTTGAATATCCGCGTCGGCGAGAACTCGCCCAGCTTGTGCCCGACCATGTCTTCCTGCACGAACACCTTCAAAAACTTGTTCCCGTTATGGACCTCGAACGTATGGCCCACGAACTCCGGGATGATCGTGCACATCCGCGCCCAGGTCTTGATGCGGCTGCTTGGCCCGGTTCTCGTTCAGCTTCGACACCTTGCGGAACAACTTCTCGTCCACGTAAGGGCCTTTTTTGGCGCTTCGGCTCATTGATGCTCCGCTGGGTTGGTCATTCTGGTTTCTCTACACGTTCACCGTCTGCGGCCGCTGCTGATGCGTGCCGAACTTCCGGCGCCGCAGGATCAATTTCTCGCTGTTCTTTCGCGGGCTGCGGGTAATGCCGCCCTTGGACGGCACGCCCGTCTTGCTCACCGGATGCCGCCCGCCGTTGCTGCGGCCTTCGCCGCCGCCCAGCGGATGGTCGATCGGGTTCATCGCCTTGGCCCGCGTGTGCGGACGGATGCCCATGTGCCGGCTCCGGCCGGCCTTGCCAATGCTCACGTTGATCCAGTCCAGATTCCCCAGTTGTCCGATGGTCGCCCGGCACGCACTTCGCACCCGCCGCATTTCGCCGCGACGGCAGAATAATCACCGCCCATTCCCCTTCGCGCGCCCCCAGCCGCCCCACGCCGCCGGCCGACCGAACCAGCTTGCCGCCCTGCCCGGGATTCATCTCGATGTTGTGAATCTCCAAGCCCGTCGGAATATTCGCCAGCGGAAGACAGTTGCCCGATCTCCGGCGGCGAATCCGGCCCGCTGACCACCTTCGCTCCCGACCTCAGCCCGTTGGGACACAAAATGTACGCCTTGATCCCGTCCTCATATTTGATCAGCGCGATGTGCACGCTGCGGTTGGGATCGTATTCGATCGCCTCGACGTTGGCGACCATCCCGTCTTTGCCGTTCCGCTTGAAGTCGATGATGCGATACAGCCGCTTGTTTCCCCCGCCGCGATGCTTGGCGGTGATGACGCCGTGATGGTTGCGGCCGTTGGCGCGGATGCGCCCGGTCACCAGCGACTTCTCCGGCTCGAACTTGGTCAGCGCGGACTTGTAGTCCAGCACCGATCCCGCTCGCCGGCCCGGGAGAAGTCGGATTGTAATATTTAATCGGCCATGCTGCATACGTCCTAGAAAGCTCAATCCTCGAATTCTCGTCCAGCGTCACGATCGCCCGCTTCCAATCGCTGGTCTTGGCCATCTTGAACCGCGATCGCCGCGGCTTGCCCTTGCGGTTCATCGTCCGCACGTCGACCACTTTGACGTTGTAGATCGCCTCCACGGCACTGGCGGATCTCCGTCTTGTTCGCCTGCGCGACGCACCTGGAACGCGTACACATTCCGCGACTCCTGCAAGATGCGTGCTCTTCTCGGTGACCAGCGGCTTGATGATGACGTTTGTGTTGTCCATCGTTTCGCCTGCGGCTCAATTCGCCTACGCCAGAATTTGCTCCAAACCCGCCTTGGTCAACAGCAGCGTCCGATTCTTCAAAATGTCCCAGGCATTGAGCTGCGCCACCGTCGTCAGCGTCGTGCGATCCAGATTGCGGGCCGATCGCTCCAGATTCTCATCCCGGCCGTTGATCGCCAGCAGACAGCTCCGATCGATCCCCAGCGCCTTGTAAACCTGGGCCATGTGCTTGGTCTTGGGCTGCGGCAGTTTGATCTCATTGACGACGCGAACGTCGTTGCTCTGCAATCTTGATCAGGATCGCGCTGTTCCGGGCCAGCCGGCGGACTTTCTTCGGCAGACGCCTGCCGCCAATCCTTCGGCCGCTTTTGCTTGGCATGGCCGCCGCCCTTTTTGATCGGGTTGCGTATCCCGCCCGTGCGGGCGTTGCCGGTTCCCTTTTGGCGGAACATTTTCCGCGTCGAGCCGGCCACCTCGCCGCGGGCCAGCGTTTGCACCGTGCCCTGCCGCTGGTTGGCGTGATACGCCACGAACGCCTGCTTCAGGAGATTCTTGCGCACCGTCCCGCCGAGCTTGGCCTCGTCCACCTGAACGCTCTCCAGCTTCTGCCCGGCCTGATCAAATATGGGTACTTCGATCATGACTTTTCTTTTCTTCACTTTGGCGGTGATGGCTTTACGAACAAAAAGGAGCCCGCCGTTTGGTCCGGGCAAAGCTCCTTTAATCAGCAGAAGATGATTTTCCTTATCGACCTTCACGAGCGGATGATTCCGCGCCGTGACGCTGTCCATGCCCATGTGGCCCGCCATGCGCACGCCCTTTTTGGGCTTGCCGCACTGGCCGCGCCACGTGGCGCGCGACGCGATCGAGCCGGGCGAGCGATGCTTGCGTTCCGTGCCGTGCGAGCCCGGCTGGCCGCCGAAATGATGCCGCTTCATCACGCCGGCCGTCCCTTTGCCCTTGCTCGTTCCGATCACGTCCACGTATTTCACGCCGTTGAACAGATCCACGTCCACCTCGGCGCCGGCCGTCAGCGTCGTCGCCTCTTTCAGCCGGATTTCCCGAAAATGCCGCTGGGGACCGACGCTCGCCTTGGCGGAATGTCCGATCAGCGGAAACGTGCTGAATTTCGCCTTGCAGTCGCCGTAGCCCAGTTGCACCGCGAAATATCCGTCGCTCTCGACGGTCTTCACCTGCGTGACGTGGCACGGCCCCGCCTGCACGACGGTCACGGGCACCACCGCGCCCTTCTCGTCGTACACGCGCGTCATCCCGACTTTTTTTCCGAGCAGTGCTGGCGTCATATCCTCTGTCCAACAACTTTCCAGACAAAATCACGTTCGCGACTCGCGGCCCATTGTTGGGCGAACGGGTTCTTGGATGAACCCCACGGTCCGCTCGACGAAAAACGCCCCTTCAATCAGGGGCGTTATATTACGACGAAAATTACGCCTTGATCTTCACGAATACGCCCGCCGGCACGACGAGGCGATTCAGCGCCTCCACCGTCCTGGCGGTCGGTTCGAAGATGTCGATCACGCGCTTGTGCGTTCGCATCTCGAACTGCTCGCGGCTCTTCTTGTCGATGTGCGGGCTCCGCAAAACGGTGTACCGCTCAATCCGCGTCGGCATCGGAATCGGGCCGCAAACCCGCGCGTTGGTCCGCTTGGCGTGCTCGACAATCTCCCGCGCCGAGGCGTCCAACGCCCGGTGATCATACGCTTCCATCCGAATCCGAATCCGATCGCCTTGCATTTGCCGCGTTTCCTCGTGAAGCCCCGTCTGCCGCAACTCTCGTTGGCAACGGGGGAAAGACGCAATAATCTAGCGATGCGGAAAGTGATGTCAAGCGGAGCCCGAAGGCAATTCTCCAATTGCCGCCGACTCGCCGAACCTGCTCATATATGTTGCAATCGCCAACTGTTCCGGTGTACCGTTCGCCTCTATGCGTCGTGGCGACGTGTGGTGTGCAATCCTCTGCGCGGCAGTGGTCCTGGCGGCTTTTCTAGTGGTGAATCCGTTCGTAGAACTGCCATTCAACGATGATTGGTCCTACGCCTTCACCGTTCAAAGGCTTTTGCAAACCGGCCACATCATTTACAACGGCTGGGCCTCGGCAGCGATCATCACGCAGGCATACTGGGGCGCCCTTTGGGCCGGGATTTTCGGCTTTTCATTCACAACTTTGCGCTTCAGCACGCTTCCGTTTGCGATGGGATCGGCTCTCGTTTGCTTTCTGCTGGGACGCTTGAGCGGTCTGCGGCCGGGGCCGGCGGTTTTTGCCGCACTCCTGCTCGGACTTTCGCCGATGTTTCTGCCTCTGGCCACCTCGTTCATGACCGACGTTCCGGCGCTGTTTTTTATGCTTCTGAGCATCTATGCCCTGGCGAAGGCCGCCGCGGCACGGCGAATCTCCTGGCTCGCCGTCGCCGTCGTGGCCGGCGTTGTCGGCGGGATGAGCCGCCAGGTTGTTTGGATCGTGCCGCTGATCCTCATTCCCTACTTGCTTTGGGTGGCAAGGAAGAATCGACGGTTCTGCCTCTGCGCCGCGGTGGGATGGATTCTTGTACTGAGCGATGTCATCGCCACGCAAAGTTGGTTCTCCGGCCAGCACGATGTCGTGATCGACCCCTCCATGAAAACCTTTCTGGAATCGGCGACGCAATATTACAGCGTGGGGCTGCACCGCACGGGGCGGTTTTTTCTGACTCTGTTTCTTCTCACGCTGCCCGTGGGCGCGACCCTGGTGATTCTGACCGTCAATGCCTGCCGCCGTTCGATGCGGTTGATCGTGATCGCCGTTCTCATCGGCCTTGGCTTCGCGTGGAAAGTTCATACCGATCCCCATCTTTTGCTTTGGCCATGGTTGCCCAACTTGCTCTGGCCCGATGGGATCCTCGTCAGCGTCGAACTATCGGGCCATCCGCCCTCGGCGATGCCGGAGTGGTTCTCGACCGCCTGGTCGATCCTGGTCTTCATTACCTTGGGAGCATCGCTGGCGTTGCTTGTGGATTTCGCCAGCCGATGGCGCCATTGGACGAGCGTGGCCAAGCGGATCTTTTTCCCCCGCCCCGGGGACGCGGTGCTGATCATGATGGCGATGGTGGGCATCGCTTATCTTCTGCTGTTGCTCGTGCGTTCGACGCTGACGTTTTTGTTCGACCGTTACGCGCTTCCGCTGATCCCCATCATCGCGATATTTACTCTCCTGTACGCGCAGCGGGCTTCCCACGGCTTGCGGGTTCGCGTCGCCGCTTTTACAACGGGCGCGATCGTCCTGGCGTTTTATTCGGCGTTTTCGCTGGCGGTGACGCGCGACCTGTTTGCCCTGGCCGCGGCGCGGGTGGCGGCAATCCAGACGCTCCACGACGCCGGCGTTGCTCCCACCGCATTCGCCGCCGGGTTCGAATATGATTGCTGGACCCAGCTTCAGCTCGAAGGCCAGGTGAACGACCTTCGCGCCATCCATCACAGTCGTCGAATCAATCAAAAGCTCGGCCTGACCCCGGTGCTATGGTGCCAATACCGCGTCGAATACAATCCGACCTGCGAAACGCACCGCGGCAGGTTCGCCCCGATCCGATATACTTCCTGGCTGCCGCCGTTTCACCGCGCGATCTATATCGACGAATTCCTCAATCCCTGGTGGCTGACTCGTCCGCCGCCGGACGGCCGGTCGCCTCTGCCCGGCGGCGTTGATTTCGAAATGTTCTACTGATGCACCCGATATCCAGACCCATGCCAGAAACCACAGCGTCACGCACCGAGGCACGCAACGCCGTCTGGTGCGCCGCCGCCGTCGCCGCCGCCTTTCTGATCGTCAACCCCTTCGTCCGAATGCCCTTCGACGATGATTGGTCTTACGCGTTCACGGTCCGGCAACTGATCCGCACTGGGCACATCACGTATAACGGCTGGAGCGCTCCGCTGATCATCACGCACGTCTGGTGGGGCGCGATGTTCGCAAAAATCTTCGGATATTCCTTCATCGTCCTGCGATTCAGCACGCTCCCGTTCGCCGTCGGCTGCGCCGCGGTGGCGTACCTCCTGGCCCGACGCGCCAATGTCCGCCCGGCCAACTCGATCTTCTTCGCGCTGCTCTCGTGCCTTTCGCCCCTGTTTCTTCCCCTGGCCGAATCCTACATGACCGATGTCCCGGCCCTCTTTTTCATATTGCTGTGCCTCTATGCCTTCATTCGCGCCGGCGCGACGCGAGAGGCCGGCAGGCCACTGGCCTGGCTGATCATCGGCGTTCTGTTCGGCATCCTCGGCGGAATGAATCGGCAAACCGTCTGGGTCGTCCCCCTCTCGGTGCTTCCGTATCTGATCTTCGTCCGCCGCCGCGAATTGGCTTTCGTCGCCGCGGCCACCGCGGGCTGGCTGCTGGTCGTCGCCGACATCGTCTTGTGCATGAGATGGTTCGGTCGCCAGCCCTGGTGCTACTTCGATCCGCCCATGCTCTCCTCCATCCGCATGGGCCTGGCAAAGCCCGGAATTTTCGCCGGCAATCTCGTGGCGATCTGCCTGACCACCCTGATGCTTATCCTGCCGGCTTCGCTGCCGTTCGTCTTCGCCTCCGCGGCGAGGCTCTGGCGCTGCGCAAGACCTGGCACGGCGCCGTCCACGCGGTCGTGTTCTGCCTCCTTGGCTGGGCCATCGTACGGAATCCGAACTTCGGACTTCCTCCGTGGCTTTTCAACATCCTCTCGATCCACGGAGTCCTCGACGGCCTGGAGCTTTCCGGTCACCGCCCCGTCGCCCTGCCGGTGGCCGTTCGCTGTTTTCTTTCCGTTCTCGTGCTGTTGAGCGGTTTTCTTATCCTGGGCCGGTTCACTGAGCTGATCTTCGAGCCGCGGACAACATTCGCCAAGCTGCGCGTTCTGCTCGCCGAAGATTCGCGCGCTCTGCCCGTGCTGGCGATCTTCGGCTCGTCCTATTTCGCTCTGATGATTATCCGATCGGCCCAGGACCTGGTTTTCGATCGGTATTGCCTGCCGCTGATCGCCTGCGTGGCCGTTCCATTTCTGCGTTCTTTCAAGCCCCGCGCCTGCGGCTTGGCGACCCTTGCCATCGCCTGGTCGTTGTTGGCCGTTTACTCGGCCTACGGCCTGGCATCTACCCAGGATGTTCTGGCGCTGGCCGCCGCCCGCCGCGCAGCCGTCGACCGTCTCGAATCCAGCGGCGCCGACTCCACCGAAATCGCCGGCGGATTCGAATACAACTTCTACACCCAGCTCGAGCAAGCCGGCCACATCAACCGATACGGCATCCGCAATCCCGCCAACGCCTACAACCCCAATCAGGGCTACACCCCCGCATTGAAATGCCGTTACCGCCTCGAGTGGCAACCGTATGTCGATACCATGCCGTCGCGCTTCGGCACGATCAATTATTTCTCCTGGCTTCCCCCGTTCCATCGCCGGATATTCATCGACCAATTCAAACATCCCTGGTGGCTTGCGCCCCACCCATCCAACAAGACTCCGCTGCCGAGGAGCTACGAGGTCTTATACGATTGATCCGAAAGCGCGTAGCCCCGGATGTACATCCGGGGCTTAGGAATCTAGTGTCTGCTAACCGAACTGCCATTCATTGCGTGGAGGCCGGGGCCGGCGGGGGGGCCGGGGCGACCACCAGCGAATGCATGAAGTCGCTGTTGTTGAGCAGATGTTCCATCGCGTTGCACAATGCGTTGCTCAGCATCAGATTATAGGTGACCGGATTCAGGCCGCGTGCGGAGATCTGGTCCTGGCCGCTGGTGTTGCCGTTAAAACGCAGGGTTCCTTGTTTGTCCAGCACCTTCACCACCAGGGTAATCCGGGCGTTGTACTTCGAATCTTCTTTCACCCAGAAAGTCGACAAACCGACGTTGAGCAACAAGTCGGCCTCATCGGCGCTGCTGACGAGATTCAAGCCGTTGCCGCTGAGCGTTTGCGCCAGGACATCATGCACCCAGGTCGCGGGTTGAATGTCGGAGATGATCGGAACCGGTTGATCGGGGTCTTCGACATTGACGCCGATCTGGGTTTTGTTCGTCCGCTGGTCCTCTATGGGCATGAGATAGATCTTGCCCTGCCCCAGCGGGAGGGTGACGGAATTGTTGACGGAACTGCTGGGTGAATATTGAAGCAGGACGGCCAGGGAGGCCGGTCGGTCCTCGCAGGCCGTCAAAAGCCCGCACAACACAACCGCGAAAATACCCCAAAATCCTCGAAGCATAACGCGCCGATTCCCATTCATGATGCCGGCTCCTTTTTAGATTGTACGTCAACGAAGACGGGAAATTATCACGATGGGAAAGCAACTTCAAGCGCAAAAAACAGAGCCAGGCCGTGTCGGCCCGGAACGGACCGGGGCGATCCGCCCCCGGCCCCGTAATCCGTTTATTTCAACTCTTCCAGAATCGCCGCCTTCACGTTCGCGGGAACCGGCGCATATCTCAGCGGCTCCATCACCGAGCTGGCCCGGCCCTGTGCTCATCGAACGCAATTCCGTCGTGTATCCGAACATCTCGCTCAGCGGAACTTCCGCCTCCACGATGCGCGTGTTGCCGCGCTGATCGCTGTTGACGATCACCCCGCGCCGCCGATTCAGGTCGCCGGTGACGTTGCCCGACCAATTCCTCCGGCGTGGTCACCACGACCTTCATGATCGGCTCCAGCAGCGTCAGCCCCGCCTTCTGGCACGCTTCCTTGAACGCGATCTGCCCGGCCAACTCGAACGCGATCTGCGAGCTGTCCACCGGGTGATAGCTGCCGTCCACCAGCGTCACCTTCACGTTGATCAGCGGATAATTCGCCAGCACGCCGGTCTTGGCGGCCATGCGGCACGCCGTATTCCACCGACGGGATGTATTCCTTGGGAATCGATCCGCCGAACACCTTGTTCTCGAACGCCACGCCGTCTTTCCAACCCCATTTCTTCAGCAATTCCGGCATCGACGCCCGCTGCCGTTGAACGGCTCGATGTTGATCGATGCAATCGCCGAACTGTCCGCGTCCGCCGGACTGCTTGACGTGCTTGCCGCGGACGTTCACCGCCTTGCCCGTGATCGTTTCCTTGTACGCCACCTTCGGCCTGCCGACGATCACCTCCACCTTGTGGTCGCGCGTCAGCCGGTTGCGCAGAATTTCCAGGTGCAACTCGCCCATGCCGGCGATGATGGTCTGGCCGGTCTCCTCGTCGTAATTGGCCTGGAACGTCGGGTCCTCGCGCTTCAGCGTGGTCAGGGCCTCGCCCAGTTTCTGCTTGTCCGCCGCCGTCTTCGGCTCGATCGACATGCTGATGACCGGCTCGGGGAACGTCGGCCGTTCCAGAATGATCGGATGGTCCGGATCGCAAAGCGTATCGCCGGTCAGCGCGTCCTTCACCCCGATGCAGGCGACGATGTCGCCCGGCTTCGGCCACGTCGATCGGGTTGCGGTCGGCGGCGTGCATCTGGAACATCCGGCTGATGTTCTCCCGCTTGCTGCGGTTGCTGTTGAGCACCCGGCTGCCCTTTTCCAGCTTGCCGCTGTAAATCCGCACGTAAGTCAAATCGCCGTGCTGGTCGTTGACGATCTTGAACACCAGGCCGCAGAACGGCTCATCCGGATTGGGCTGCCGCTCGATGATCTTCGTCCGGATCCTTCACGTCGTGCCCGTGAATCGGCGGCATGTCCACCGGCGCCGGCAGATAATCGATCACGCCGTCGAGCAACCGCTGAACGCCGACGTATTTCAGGGCCGACCCGCATGAAAACCGGATGCAGCTTGAAGGTGATCGTCGCCGTGCGCAAGGCCTTGCGCAGCTCCTGCTCGGTCGGCTCCTGGCTGTTGAGATATTTTTCCATCAGGTGATCGTCGGTCTCCGGCACCTTTTCGATCAGGTCGTGCCGCCATTTGTCGTAGCGCTCTTTTTCTTCCGCGGGGATGGGCTTTTCGATGATGGTCTTGCCCCGGTCCTTGTCGTCGCCGACGTTGTAATACATCGCGACGCCGCGCATCAGGTCGATCATTCCCTTGAACGTGTTGCTCTGTCCGATGGGGATTTGCACGGCCACCGCCGGCGCGCCCAGGCGCTCGCGGATGGAGTTGAAGCTGAAATCAAAATCCGCCCCGACCTTGTCCATCTTGTTGATGAAGCAGACGCGCGGGACGTTGTACTTGGTCGCCTGCCGCCAGACGGTTTCGGATTGGGCTTCGACGCCTTCCTTGCCGTCGAAGACGGCGACCGCCCCGTCCAGGACGCGCAGCGACCGCTCCACCTCGGCGGTGAAGTCCACGTGGCCCGGCGTGTCGATCAGGTTGATCGTGTACCGCTCGCCGTTGCGGTCCCACGGACAGGTCGTCGCGGCCGAGTTGATGGTGATGCCGCGCTTCTGTTCCTCCTCGTCGAAGTCCATGACGGCGGTGCCTTCATGCACTTCGCCCATCTTATGGATTTTGCCGGTGTAATAGAGAATGCGTTCCGAGACGGTGGTCTTCCCCGCGTCGATGTGGGCGGCGATCCCGATATTGCGAATTTTCGACAGATCACGAGCCATAACAATCCCTTGCAACTTTCAGTGACAGATATCGACTGTACGCCACATTCGCAGGCAAAGTTTCCTGTTTCGACGCCCCCGGGGTCGCCCGAAAGAGCGGAGTAATGTAATCGCCGAGGGTCAATCGTCAAGCGATTGCCTTGTTCCCCACCGAAACGGCCCCTTGAAACGGCATCGCATAGCCAAGCACCCGCTCAATTTCCATTTAGCCCCGGTGATTCACCGGGGGCTAAATGGAACTAGTGTCGATTTCTTCGTTTATCCAGGCTCCAGACACAACAGGCGATAGGAAATGGCCACCAGCCAATCCCCGTGCAAGGCCGTGCGATCACAACAGGTTAAATTTTGCTTTTTTCATTCGTCACGGCCGGTTTTCGCTTAACCATCTGGCAATCCCAGGTCGATATGATTACAAAGCCGTCAAAGGCCGTAAAACCGGTCTAAACGGGCAAAAATCGAATTCAATCGAAGTGAAACCCTGGCCGATGTGTAAAGACCCACTAATTCTGGCCACAGGCTTGGCTCCCCTGTGATATATTTCTCGTGGCGAGCTCAGCCGGGCAATCCCAGCCGGCCCAACAGTCGTATTACTCATGAAGGAAGTCATGAGACGAGTTGCGATTATCGCCGAAATATTGCTCCTGATCGGGTGGTTCAGCTACCCCTATCTGAGCGACGCCTACGCCCCTTCAAATCCCACGACTTACCCAGCCCTCGAGGCCCTGTCGGGCCGTTCTTCGGCCGCATCCTCGCCTCGCCCATTTCGGCAAATCCATGGGCGTAAGGGGTTCTGGCGTCTCGGCGAGGATGAGGACGGCGTCTGGTGGTTCGTCTCGCCGTCGGGTGAATTGCAATTTCTCAATACCGTCACCACCGTGCAGCCCGAACAGTTGGGCCGCGACCGGGATTCCATCGGCTTTAGGTCCACCGATTGGGACGGCAAGTTCGATCCGACCGACCTCAACCGCTGGGCGCGGGCCACGCTCATCCGCGTCAGGGATTACGGCTTCAAGGGCCTTGGCGCCTGGTGCAATCCCGCGTTTCACGATCTGGATGTTCCCATGAGCCAGGACCTGAATCTCTGGGATTGGGTCAACGATTCCTCCAAGCGGCTCTATTCGCCCGATTGGGTCGAGTCCGTCGAACAGGCCGTCAAGACACAGGTCAGTCCCCTGAAGGACAACCGCCATCTCGTCGGCTATTTTCTCGACAACGAGCTGGATTGGGGCGACGGCTTCTCCGGCCCAGGCGCGTACTTCGACGATCTGCCCAACACCGATCCCAACCGCCGGCAGGTTCTGCAAACCATTCACTGGGTCTGGCCGCAATTGCACGATTTTAACCTCGACTGGTCCACCAAGCTGGCCGATTGGTCGCAACTGGAAACCTGGCCCGTTCTCCCCCGCGACCAATCCCGCGCCTACGATCGGCTCAGCACCGCCTGGCTCTCTCACCTGGCCCACGACTATTTCCGCGAAACCACCGCGCTGGTTCGCCGCTATGATCCCAACCACCTGATCCTCGGCGTGCGATTCAAAGGTTTCGCTCCCGAGGAAGTGGTCTCGGCCTCTCGTGATTACACCGATGCCCAATCGCTCAACTACTATGTCGCCGATGCCCGCCTGGATGCCGACATGTTCCACATGATGTACGTCCGCTCGGGCCAGCCGATCGTCATCAGCGAATACTCGTTCAACGCGATGGATGGCCGCAGCGGCGACCGCGACACCGTCGGCTTCTCCGGCCAGGTTCCCGACCAGCAGGCCCGGGCCGACGGCTACCGTCTGATGACCACCCGCCTGGCGCGCGTGCCATACATCGTCGGCGCCGACTGGTTCCAATGGTGCGACGAACCCCCCGCCGGCCGCAGCAGCGACGGGGAAGACGTCAACTTCGGCGTCGTCGACGTTCACGATCGTCCCTACAAACTGCTCGTCCGCGCCATCCAGCAGACCACGCCGCTGCTCAACCCGCTCCATGCCCGCAGCACCTCCGATTCCGAATCGGACGTCTGGCGCGAAAGCTACACCATCAAGCCGATCATGCACGTGCCCTACTTCGCCCACGCCCCCGCGATGGATGGCACGCTCACCGGCTGGCCTGCCGACTCCCGCTTCGACGACATCCGCCGTGAGCAGCTGGTCGATGTCGGCCGCGTCAAGGTCCGTCTGCCGGAGGCCTTCATGGGCTGGACGCGCGACGGGCTGTACCTGGCCGTTGAGGTCTTCGACGATCGTCTCGAAACCACCCCCGCCACCGGCTGGTGGTGGACGCGCGATAACCTGGAATTCTTCATCTCCACCCGGCCCGTGCCTTCCGACCAGCTCAGCTATGACGTCAACTGTCAGCAGTTCTTCGTCGTTCCGCGAGACCCCACCACGAATGCCGCGGTCGTCGGACAATGGCACCGTGACGGCGACGCCCTCAAGGACAATCTCATCCCCGTTCCGTCGATCCGCAAGTTCGTCAAGATCTTCCCCGACCGCTACGTCGTCGAACTCTTCATTCCCGCCACGGCCCTGCACGGCTTCGACCCGCTGCACGAGCCGACGCTTGCGTTCAACCTGGACGTTCGCGACTTCTCCACGGCCTCGAATTTCTTCTGGTCCGCGCCCAAGTCCATGCGCACCGAGCTTCGCCCCAACACCTGGGGCACTCTTTATCTCGATCCCCCCTCCGGCAGCACCTACGCCCGCTCCGCCCAGGCCCGCGCCGACTAAAACTTGCTTCCCCCAAAAGCCGCGGGATGGCCATCCCGCGGGCTCCGGTGAATAATCATCACACCGCGCCGACTCGTCCGATCATGCCAACTCTCGACGATCGAATTTCCGAAATCGGCCGCGAAATATTCGCCCGCGTCCGCGCCTGTCCGCGGTCCCCTCCCCGCTCGCCCGCCTCGACGATGCCTTCATGAACCTCGCCATGCGCGACGCGGCGGTCAAATCCCAGCTCTTCCGTTTCGTCGACGTTCTTCCCACCCTCGGTTCCCGGTCCGCAGTCGCCGATCATCTGCGTCAATACCTTCAGCCGGTTTCCGAGCGATTGCCGCCGCCGCTACGGCCGGCGCTCGGCGACGGTCTTCTTTCCCCTTTCGTCGCCGCCGCGGCCAATTTCAATGTCCGCCGCATGGCCCGCAAATTCATCGCCGCCCCCGATCTCCATCGCGCCGTCAAAGCCGTCGCCGCCCTGCGCAATCGCCGCCTGGCCTTCACGGTCGATCTGCTCGGCGAAGCGGTCATTTCCGAAAAAGAAGCCGACCACTATCAGCAACGCTATCTCGATCTCATCCAAACGCTTCCCGCGCATCACCGCTTTTCCCGACGACCCGCTCATCGACCGCGACGCCGCCGGCCCCATTCCGCGCGCAACATCTCGCTGAAGCTCTCTTCTCTCTACAGCCAATTCGATCCGCTCGACGGCCGCGCCACCGCCGACGCCGTGCTGCATCGCCTTCGCGCCATTCTCCGCGCCGCCCGCCGCAGCGGCGCGTTCGTCAACCTCGACATGGAGCAATTCTCCTTCAAGGACCTGACGCTGCAGATTTTCAAATCGGTCCTGACGGAAATCGAATTCCGTGACTGGCCCCATGTCGGCATAGCCATCCAGGCTTATCTCCGCTCGACGCTCGACGACCTGAAAGATCTCGCCGATTGGTCCGCCCGCCGCCCCGCGCCGGTCTGGGTCCGGCTCGTCAAAGGCGCCTACTGGGATTATGAAACCGTCATTGCCGCCCAGAACGGCTGGGACGTTCCCGTCTTCACCGACAAGGCCGCCACCGACGCCAATTTCGAATCCGCATCGGCCTTCCTCATCGAGCATCGGAAGCTTCTTCGCCCCGCCATCGCCAGCCACAATATCCGCAGCATCGCCTCCGCCCTGGCCCACGCCGAGCGGCTGCACGCGCAGCCCGCCGAAATCGAATTCCAGATGCTTTTCGGCATGGCCAATCCCATCAAGGCCGCGCTCGTGAGCATGAACCATCGCGTGCGCGTTTACGCGCCCATCGGCGAATTGTTGCCGGGGATGGCTTATCTCGTCCGCCGGCTTCTGGAAAACACGTCCAATGAATCCTTCTTACGGGCCGGCTTTATCGAGCACGCGCCCGAGGAGCAGTTGCTCATGAACCCCGTATTGCATATTCGTCCGCCGATGTCTCCGCCGCGAGCGATTCGCGCCTTTGCCAACGCTCCACCGTCCGATTTTTCCCGCGAACCAAACCGGGCCGCGATGGCCCAGGCCATCGACGCCTTCGCCGCCAAGCCCCGCGCGGAATATCCCCTGATCATCGCCGGCCGGCGCATCAGCACCGGACGCTGGATCGAATCGCTGAATCCCTCGCACAAATCCCGCATCGTGGCCCGCTGCGCTGCGCCGCTCCCGAGCACGCCGATCAGGCCGTCGCCGCCGCCAAATCCGCATTCGCCGATTGGCGCGACGTTCCCGCCGACGATCGCGCCGCCCTGCTCGATCGCGTCGCCCAAATCCTGGATCGTGATCGCTTCGAGCTGGCCGCCGTGGAAATCGCCGAATGCGCAAAACCCTGGCGAGATGCCGATTCGGACATCGCCGAGGCGATCGACTTTTGCCGTTATTACGCTTGGCAGATGCGCGAGCTTTCTTCGCCGCACGGAATAAATCTTCCCGGCGAGGAAAACCAATGGCTCTACGAACCCCGCGGCCCCGCCGTCGTGATCGCACCGTGGAATTTTCCCCTGGCCATCCTCACCGGCATGGCCGCCGCCGCCGTGGTCGCCGGCAATCCGGTCATCCTCAAACCCGCCGAGCAATCCCCGCTGATCGCCTACCGCCTCGCCCTCGCTTTCGAAGAAGCCGGCGCGCCGGCCGGCGTGGTGAACTACCTCCCCGGCATCGGCGAAGAGATCGGCCCGCCGCTGGTGAACCATCCCGTTATCGCCCTGATCGCCTTCACCGGCTCGCGGGCGGTTGGACTTTCCATCAACCACTTGGCCGCCCAACCCCGCCCCGATCAGGATCACGTCAAGCGGGTCATCGTCGAAATGGGCGGCAAAAACGCCGTCATCATCGACGACGATGCCGACCTTGACGAAGCGGTTGCCGGCGTCGTCGCCAGCGCGTTCGGATATTCAGGCCAAAAATGCTCGGCCTGCTCGCGCGCGGTTGTCCTTGCGGACGTACATGACCTGTTTCTCACTCGGCTGATCGAAGCCGTCGCCAGCCTGAAGATCGCCCCCGCGGAAGACCCCGCCTGCCGCCTCGGCCCGGTCATCGACGCCCAGGCACTGGATCGCATCCATGCCGCCATCGAGCGCGGCAAGCGCGACGCCCGTCTGGTTTTCGCCGGCGACATCGGCCCCCTCGCCGCCGAGGGCTTTTACGTCGCCCCGCACGTCTTCGCCGACGTTCCCCCGGCCAGTTCCCTGGCCACCGAAGAAATCTTCGGCCCGGTCCTGTCCGTCACGAAAGCACAGAACCTCGATGAGGCGCTGGTGATCGCCAACAGCGTACAGTACGCCCTGACTGGTGGAATCTTCTCCCGAAGCCCCGCGAACATCCGCCGCGCCCGCAGTGAATTCCGCGTTGGAAATCTTTACATCAATCGCAAGATCACCGGCGCCCTGGTCGGCCGCCAGCCGTTCGGCGGATTCAAGCTCTCCGGCGCCGGCACGCAAGCCGGCGGCCCGGATTATCTCCGCCATTTCCTGCTGCCGCGTTGCGTCACCGAGAACACGCTCCGCCATGGATTCCCCGCGGAGGCTCCAGATTAACGCCGTCCGCCGCCGCCAAAGTGACCGCCTCCGCCGAAATGGCCGCCGCCGCCAAAATGAATTCCACCGCCCCACCCACCGTGCCAGCCGCCGCCGCGCCATCCCCATCCGCCCCAGTACGGAACTCCGATTCCAACATAGAACGGCGAATACGGGTAATAATACGAAGGATACCCATAGCCGTAGTACCCAGGGTACGGATACGCATAGGTGGTCGATGGATAAACATACGTCTGCGATGCGGACGGATAGGCCTGCGGCGCGGCGGTCGTCTCCGGAGCCGTGGCGTTATACGGAGCGGCCGTCTCCGCCTGACCGTACGAAACCTGCGGCAGATTGCTCGGAAGCCCCGGAATCACTCCCGCCAAATCCGTCACTAAACTATCCTCAATCCTGAAAAGATCGGTCACCGGCCCCGTCGCCTGCATTGTCGCCACCGTCTTGCCGGAATCCGCATCCACCGCTTGTCCGGTCACGCGCAATTGACCGTCGGAAAACTGGTAGCTGCCGAACACCACGAGCGTTGCCCCCACGTCCTTCGCCGCCGCCACCGCGTCGGGCTTATCCACGTTCGCCAGGGGATGATTCAGCGCCACCGCTTCCGCCGCCTGCGATGCCGAAACATCGGAGATCAGGTTTTCCTGAATCGCCGACGCCACCCATCCATGGCTGCTCGTGTCGCCCACCTGCTTGAACGGAACGACCAGCACTTTTTCAATCGGCGACGGCTGCGTCGTCGGCTGAGCCCCAACCGGAGAAACCGCCATCAGCATCGCGGCCACAAGAAGAATTACTCTTTTCATATCGCGCTCCTTCAGCGTTGACTCTCAATTGTAGGCCTGTCCCGGCCCCACTACCGGCGTCCCCCGCCGTGGTATCCGTACCAGTGTTGATGATACGCGCCGCCACCGCTTCCCAAGTACGGCACTCCAATGCCCAAATAAATCGAGCCGTACGGGCCGTACGGGTAGGCATAATAGTACGGATAGAGCCCCGCGTACGGATATACGTAAGGATAAGTGGGCGCCACATAGTCGTACGGCTGCGCCGCGTACGGATAGGTCTGCTGCGGCGCCGTGACATCCGATGGAGCCGTGTCATCCGCAGCACCGGCGTAATATGGAACGGCCGTCTGGGCCGGTCCGTATGTCACCAGCGGCAAACCGTTCGACGCCTGCGGAAGCGTTCCCGACAACTCCGCCCCCAGCGCGGCCTCGATGTTAAACAGATCGGTAACCGGCCCCGCCGCCTGCATTGTCGCCAGCATCTTGCCCGACGCCGCATCCACCGCTTGCCCCATCACCCGCAATTGGCCGTCGGAAAACTGGTAGCTGCCTAACACCACGATCGACGCCCCCACCCCCTTCGCCGCCTTCACCGCCTCCGGCTTTTCCCCATTCGCCAATGGATGATTCAACGCCACCGCCTCCGTATCCGGCGATCCGGCAACATCCGTCATCAGGCTTTCCTGAATCGCCGGCCCCACCCACCCATGGCTGCTCGTATCACCGGCCTGCTTGAATGGAACGATCAGCACCTTCGTAAGCGGCAACGCCGGATGGGTCGTGGGCTGCGTCGTTGGCGCCGCCGCCGCCAAGGATCCCCCTATAAAAATCGCCGCCGCGAGGAGAATCAGCTTTTTCACGTTTCGCTCCTTCAACGCATACTGAATTATACGCGAGCCCGGAAGCAAAACTCCGCATAAATGGCGCTTCATCCCCCATTTTTTGGGCAATTTCGCCTATCTGATCAGCCTGTGCCAAAGCGGCGGACCCAGAATCAGCAATCCCACCACCACCGATGCCACAGCCGCGATGAGGACCATCCCCGCCGACACGTCTTTGCACACCTTTGCCAGCGGATGCCGCTGGGGCGTGGATAAATCGACCGCGGCTTCGATCGCCGTATTCAACCCCTCCAGGATCAGCACCAGGGCGATGGTCAACACCAGCACGCCCCATTCCGCGCGTCCGATCCCCAGCCACGCCCCAAGCCCGCACGCCGCGGCGCCGATCGCTATTTCTATCCGCGCGTTCCGCTGCGTCCGCACCAAAAACCACAATCCCGCAAACGCGAATCCGAATGCGCCGACAATCCCCACCCGTTTGCGCGGCTCCGTGTTGCCGTCCTCTTTCAATTCGCCGTCCACGTCCCGCCCACCTCCCGCACGGGGATTCGCTCGCCGTCCCGTCCCGCCGCCGTCAGAATCCGCTCCAGCGGCTCGTTCATTGGCTCGTGACTCAGCCGAAACGTGCTGTGATGCATCGGCAGCACAACTTCGGCCCGCGCTTGATTAGCCATCGTCCACGCCTGCTCCGGCGTGGCATGCGCATGAATATACGGGTCGTACGCTCCGATCCCCAGGATCGCCAGGTTCACCGGCCCGACATCCTTGAACAAATCCTGATAAGCCGTGTCCCCCCCATACAGCACGCGCGCTCCTGCCCGATTCCAGCAGATATCCGTTGTAACCGCGATATTGGTCGAAAAACGTTCGCGCTCCCCAGTGCTGCACTTGTCGCGCGGTGACGGCCACGCCGTTGAACCGCGCCTGCTCTCCCCACCGCAATTCCTTCACGTTGCGAAATCCCAAATCCCACACCAGATCGCGCGTGTCGTGTGCCGTCACCACCGCCGTCTTCTTGTCCAGCGCCGCCAGGGTTTGCCGATCCAGGTGATCGAAATGCGCGTGCGAAATCAGGATCAAATCGATCTTGGGAAGTTGCCGCACCGACATCGCCGCGGCGATATGGCGCTTCGGCCCCAGCGTCGCCAGCCACAATCCAAGTCCGATCCGATTGACCAATACCGGATCGGTCAGGATCGTCATTCCCCCCATCCGCAGCAGAACCGTCGCATGGCCGATCCATACCGCCGACAATTCGCGGTCCTCCCACCCGGCAAGATTCGGCACGAGGCGTGCCCGCTTCGGCGGATTCAGTTGATCCAGCCACCGCATCCCGCCGCGGCCGCGCCCCAGCCCCGCCGCCAACCGAAGCGCAAACCGCTTCCGCTTCAAAAAATCCGTGTACGTGCGCCAACTCACGTCAATCGATCTCCACGACGACCGGAAAATGATCGCTCGCGTATTTCGCCAGCCGATCTTGCTCCACCTTCGCCTCTCTCACGCGCCCGCTTTCGATTCCGTGCGCAAAAATATAATCCACGCGCTGACCCGGAAATTGCGTCGTAAAACTCCCGATCATCCCCGCCTCCGCCCCGTGCCTCGCCTGCAACGAATCCACATACCCCGCATCGAGAAGCTTCTGAATCGCGCTGCGCGGCAACACCCCGCCGTTGGCCGCGATGTCCTCGCGCGTGCGCGGCTTGCATTTTTCCGGATCGACCTTCTGAATCGGCGAATTCGCGTTGAAATCCCCGGCCAGCAGATGCCCCCGATTCTCCTTCCGATGCCGGCCGAATATTTCCAGAATCCCCTCGATCTCCCGCTCCCGCCGCCGCTCGTCCTCCAGCCGCGCCCGCGGATGCAGATGCACGGCCGCCAGCGTCCACGGCGCTCCGTCCGGCCCCCCCACCGTCGCCTCCAGCACGCAATCGGAAAATTCCTCGCGCAGCAGCGAATGATTCACCGATTCCAGAATCGTCCCGCGCCAGTATTGCCGCCCCATGCCGCCGTCCCTCGCCCAGGATAAACTCCATCTTCATCCGCCCCGCGATCCGCTCGACAACGGCCGCGTTGTCCGCCTCGACGAGAACCACGACATCCGGCCGCTGCGCTTCGATCACCTCCGCCAGCGGATCCGCCCGCCCTTCTCCGCCGTCGAGAATGTTGTAGCTCACAAGGCGCACGGCCGATGATCGTAGCGCCGCCCCGGCAGTTGTCACACCCCCATTCCAATTGCGATTTCGACGCAATCACCGTTTAGCCGCGACCCGAAGGGGAGCGCGTTTTGAATTGCAACAGCGCTCCCCTTCGGGTCGCGGCTAAACGCGATGCGCACCCGCACTCTTACCCGGGCCAAAAACGGTGTCGTTCCCCGGCGCCAAAATCGCCCTCGGCCGGATCGACCTTATCCGATCCGCCAGCGCCATCTGCTGCGCGAAAAGTTCCCGATTCACCGATGCCATCGCCCGGTCGTCCGCCCGGAAAATATCCCCCGTCAACGTCCGCGCAATGGCCGATTCCACATACATCGTCTGCCCCGATTCCTGCCACAGGGGCTTGACCACCACGTTCACGCCCGTCTCGCCATAGCTGAGCAATCCCCACCTCGGCGGCAAATCCTTCTTTTGCACCACCCCCGCCGGCGCCAGCACATAATGCAAATTCGCCATTGGCTGCATGAGACACGAATCGAATTTCCCCAGCCCGATACATCGCCGCAGCGCCCGCCGGCGTTTCCGCCGCCGTGCCCGCGCCGCTCGCCCATGCAGAATTCCAGTTGCCCCTCATTGGAGCAATCGCGCAGAAAGTCCGACCGCGTCGCCTTGCACTCGACAAAACAAACCTGCGGCACCTCGCGCGGAATCGCCAGATAATTCTGATATGCCCGAAACACCCCGGTCCCCACCGCATCGACGATTCCCAGCGGCGGCAGCCGCACCTCCGCCGCGATGCACCGATACCCCATCCGCATCAGCCACCGGCACGCTTCCTTCTTCAGCGTTTTATGAAGTTCCGTTTCTCCAGCCATGGGCACTCCTTTGCCATATATATCCGCTGATCTTTTCGCTTGCGACGGCCCGGAAATCAAGCCATCGTAAATCCAACCCACGATTTCCGCCCCGTTTAGCCGCGACCCGAAGGGGAGCGCGTTTTCCGAACCAACAAAACCCAAAACAATCCAATTTTTTTCCGTTACCCTTCTCGTGACGGCCAAAGCCGTGGTCTCGCAGGTCGGGCGCCGCTGCCGCCGGGAACCGGCGACAGCCAGTACAACGCGGGCGACGTATTGTGGATGGAGCCATAAAGAGACGCGGATGGCAAGTTTATTTCCGGTCCGGAGCGATACCGAAAAGTGCCCGCGACTCGTCGTCGGGGACGCCTTTGAACGCGATGGCGATGGCCTCGAACCCTTCGCACCAAATCCAGTGGAAAACGCTCTGAAACCCGGCGGCATGGAGGGCCGAAATTAACTGAAGGGGACATCGCCCTTTACTCCCGTTTTCCCCGAGTGCGCGTCCGCCAGCCGCGGGGACGCAATGTGCTGAACACGTCGGGACTCTCTGCCATTCGCTGCACCCGCTCCCGCCCGCCCAGCGGAAAGGTGCGCTTCATCGCTTGACCGATCGCTCCATCTCTGGGCCGCTTCGGCGGATCATTCTTGATGTAGTTTATCACGTCCTGAACCGTGGGCACGGAAAATGCGCCGAGGGCGGCCGAAAAGAAATCTCTCTTCGGCGGATTTTTATCTCCAAAACACACCTAAAACTTTCACCTTCGGGCAGCATTAGTAGAGGAGACTCTCTTGAACCATCGCGTTGGCCATTTGCAGCCCCGCGTAAGCTCCCTGAAGGGTCCCCCCGACCAGACCTTCGCGGTCTTTCGATTTGCATCAGTAACAGTAACAACTTGGGCCCTGGCGCTATCAAAAACGCGGAAACCGTCAATGCCAGTGCGAAAAAATGAATTGTTTCGTAGCCTTTTGAGCGCTTTGGATCGCCGGGTTTTATCTGTTGATCGCGCTCTCGAAATCGGTATGCTTCCGCCGCCTCTGGATGCCTTGATCATTTTCAGCGCCCAACTCCGGTGAGGAGACCAATCCGTGCCCGAATCAACATACGAGAAGATCATCCATGATGGTCTGCCCAAGACCGGCAAACCCGCCACCGTGGCGATCGTCGGTGCGGGAATGGCCGGTTATTCACCGCCCGCTTCGCTAGAGACGCGGAGAACGCGAAGAAATTCATTGCATTTTGTGACGTGCAAGTTCTGATGAAGTCTTGTTTTCTCCGCGTTCTCTGCGTCTCTAGCGTACTCGCGGGCGGTCAATTTGAGTTTTTCCGGATTAGGAACGATCCGGATCGCAATAGCCTTTCCACATTTGCCGATACGCCGACTCGACGCTTTGAGTAAATCGCTTGCCATCCATCAGCGGCGACCGTTTCATCCGCTCCCGCAAGGTCTTTCGCAATTCTTTCAATCGTTCCAGATCGCCGGCCAAATCCACGGCGATCTTCACAAATTCTTCATCGCTTTTGGCCGCGAGCTGTTTCAGGTCGAGATTGCACAATTGGCTCCAACCCGCCCGGCCCACGACCGTTTGCCCGATGCGCGTGACCACCGGCACGCCCATCCACATCGAATCCAAACTCGTCGTGTGTCCGTTGTACGGAAGCGTGTCCAAACCGATGTCGATCCGGCGATAAACGGCCAAATATTCCCGCCGGGCCTGAAATTCGACGAAATCGATGCGATCCCCGTCGATTCCCTTGCGCTGGAAATATTCGCGCAAGCGCTGCCGATGGCCGCCGGGCGAGGCCAGCAGAATCAGCCGCGAATTCGCCATGGCCGACAGAATCTGCGCCCAAAGCTCCAGCGTTTTCGGCCTCGCCTTGCAGAAATTGTTCAGGCAGCCGAAGGTGACGTATCGGTTGCGAATTGCCGGCAAATCTCCAATTTCCAATTCCTCGCACAGCGGATCGTAACACCAGAATGTATCCGCAAGGCGAATCGACTTTTCGCAATAATCGTGATCGTGCTCGCCGCCGTGCCCTGAGCCTGTCGACGGGGGATCGAGGTACGGATCGGTCAGACGATAATCCATGGCCGACAGGCCGGTCGTTCCCGGATAGGCCAGCCACGCGACCTGCACCGGCGCGGGCTTGCGGGCTAATACCAGCGAACGCCCCAGCGACATGTGCATCGTCAAGTCCACGAGAATATCGATCCGATCGTCGCGGATTGTCTTCGCCACCTCGTCGTCGGCCATTCCCACGATCGACTGCCAGCCGTCGCAGTATCCGCGAATCCGTTCGGTCGTCGCGTCGGGCCGGGACACGTGGGCGTAGCAGAAAATCTCGAAATTATCACGATCGTGGTTCGACAGCAGCGGGATCGTGAACAGCGACTGGCAATGCTCGCGGAAATCCGCCCCGACGTAGCCGATGCGCAATCGCCGATCCGCCGTCCGATCGTTTTCGGGCGGCTGAATCTCTTTTGTCAGCCGTTGCGCGTGCAGGGCGTTCCACCGCAGCGCTTCGCGCAGAATCGCGGCCGAATCGTAATCCTCATGGTATTGCACCGCGAAAACGAGATTGCTGTGCGATGCGTGATCCTTCGGGTCCAGTTCGATCGCCCGGCGATACGTTGCGATCGCCTCATCGAGCCGGCCCGCGTCTTTAAGACTGTTGCCCAGGTTGGAATAGGCCAGATGAAAATCGGGGCGCAGTTTGATCGCTTGCTCGAAAGCCGCGATCGACTCGTCCACTTTCCCCATCGTGCGCAGGGCGCTGCCGAGATTGCTGTACGCATTGATAAAATCCGGCTTGTATTTGAGTGCGGCCATATAGGCCTCGGCGGCTTCTTTGTATTTTCGCAGCAACTGAAGGGCGTTGCCCATGTTGTTGTGGGCATCGACCATCCTCGGCTCCAGGGCGGTGGCCCGCCGAAACATCTGCACCGCCTCGTCGTAACGTCCGCGCCCCGTAAGAGCATTGCCGAGGTTGAAGGCCGCCTGGGCGAAATCGGGCTTCAGTTCCAGCGCCTTCCGCAGCACGTCGATCGCCTCGTCGTATTTCTTCATGCCGTAAAGGGCATTGCCAAGATTGTTCCAGACCAGCGGCGAATCCGGGCGCAGTTCCAGACCGCTGCGGAACAGCGCAATCGCTTCCTCCGTCCGTTTGAGCCAAACGAGCGCTCCGCCGAGGTTTGCCATGGCCTCGACGTAATCGGGCCGCAACTGGAGCGTCCGCCGAAACGCCTCGGCCGCCTCTTCCACACGGCCCAGCGAAAACAGGGCCGTGCCGAGATTCATGTGTGCTTCGGGAATATCCGGGCTGAATCCGATGAATCGCCGATACGCGACGACCGCTTCCTCGCGTCGTTTGACGGTTTGCAGCGCCAGCCCCAGCCCGAACCATGCTTCGGGCAAATCATCATTGATCTGCAGCGCCCGCTGAAAGACCGGGATTGCCTCGGAATGCCGGCCGAATCCTGCAAGCGCCTGGCCGAGGCTGGCCTGAATGTTAGCCGCCTCCGGTTTCGCCGCCGCCGCCCGGCCGATGAGATCGACCGCGGCTTGGAAATCCCCCTTTTGCATCGCCAGCACTCCCAGGCCCTGGAGCGCACCGGCACTGTTCGGTTCTGAGATAAGGATTTTCTGGTACAGCTCCGCCGCCTGGCTCGTCCGCCCGCTGCGGTGGTGCTCAAGCGCTTCTTCCAGGATCGGTCCGGTCGCCATGAGGTAAAGCTACAACTCAGACCGACCGTTTGCCAGATTTGAGAAAGTGAATTGAACCGCAGAGGGCGCAGAGAAGATATGATCCTCTTTTTTCTCCTCTGCGTCCTCCGTGTCTCTGCGGTGCAACTTTCTTGGTAGGAATGCGAAAACGATCAAGCGGATCGCGGATTGATTATGCCTCTTCCTTTTCGCTCAACCTCGCCACGACGCTTAGATCCTCCAGCGTCGTGATGTCGCCTTTCACCTCGCCGCCGGCGGCGATCTCTTTCAGTAATCGCCGCATGATTTTTCCGCTGCGGGTTTTGGGCAGCGCATCGGTGAAACGAATCTGATCGGGCCGGGCGAGGCTGCCGATCTGCTGCGTGACCACCACCATCAATTCTTTTTTCAAATCGTCGCCGGGCTTGAATCCGCCGCGGAGCGTCACGAAAGCCGCGATGCCCTGGCCCTTCATCTCATGCGGCATTCCGACGACGGCCGCCTCGGCGACGGACGCGTGCGAAACCAAGGCGCTTTCGATCTCGGCGGTGCCGAGGCGATGGCCGGAGACGTTGATCACATCGTCCACCCGGCCCATGACCCAGAAATATCCATTCTCGTCTCGCCGGGCGCCGTCGCCGGTGAAATAGCAGTCTTTCACGTCGCTCCAATATTGGCGGGCGTAACGGTCCGGATCGTTGAAAATTCCCCGCAGCATCGACGGCCAGGGACGGCGGATCACCAGCAATCCTCCTTGATTCGGCGACATCTCTTTCCCATCGCGGTCCACGATGGCGGCATCCACTCCGAAGAACGGCAGCGTCGCCGTGCCCGGCTTGGTGGGAGTCACGCCGGGCAACGGCGTGATCATGATCGCGCCGGTTTCGGTTTGCCACCAGGTGTCCACGATCGGGCATTTGCCGTGGCCGATCACCTCGTGATACCACATCCACGCTTCGGGGTTGATCGGCTCGCCGACCGTTCCCAGAATGCGCAGCGAGGAGAGATCGTGCCCATCCGCAAATTGCCGGCCAGCCCGCATGAAAGCGCGAATGGCCGTCGGAGCGGTGTAGAAAACGCTCACTTTGTGCCGGGCGATGATCGACCAGAACCGGCCGAAATCCGGAAAATTCGGCGCTCCTTCATACATCAGCGAAGTGGTCCCGTTGGCCAGCGGGCCGTAGACCACGTAACTGTGGCCCGTGATCCAGCCCACGTCGGCGCTGCACCAATAAATATCCTGATCGTGCAGATCGAAGACGTATTTGGCGGTGATATATGTGCCGACCATAAATCCGCCGGTGGTATGGACGATTCCCTTGGGTTTTCCGGTCGATCCGCTGGTGTACAGCACGAACAGCGGATCCTCGGCGTCGAGCGGCTCGGCGTCGCATGAGCCGGCGTGGCCGGCAATCACGTCGCTCCACCAGATGTCGCGATCATTGGTCCAGCCGACTTTTTCGGCCGTGTGTTTGAAGACGACGACCTTTTTAATCAGGTCCGTTTTTTTCGCGGCTTCGTCGACGTTGTGTTTCAGCGGCACGATCTGGCCGCGCCGCCGGCCGCCGTCGGCGGTGATGACGATCTCGCTTTTCGCATCCTCGACGCGATCAGCGATGGCCTGGCTGCTGAATCCGCCGAAGATCACGCTGTGCGGCGCGCCGATCCGGCGCAGGCCAGCATCGCCACCGCCGCCTCGGGAACCATCGGCATATAAATCGTTACCCGCGTCCCCTTCTTCACGCCCAGTTTTTTCAAGCCGTTGGCCAACCGGCAAACGTCCTCCCGCAACTGCCGATACGTCAGCCGGCGGACGTCTGCCGTTGCTCGCCTTCCCAAAGGATCGCGGTCTTTTCCCCGCGACCCTGTTCGATCTGAAAATCCAGGCAGTTATAGGCGATATTCGTCCTGCCGCCGATGAACCATTTGGCGTCGGGCAGCTTCCACTCCAGCACGCGATCCCATTTCTTAAACCAATGCAGTTCACCGGCGATCTTTCCCCAGAAATCCTCCGGGCGGTCGATCGACTCGCGATACATCTGGTCATATTGCCGGCGCGATTTGATCCACGCCTTGGCCGATACCTCCGCCGAGGGCGGGAAGACGCGGTTTTCCTGCATGGCCGACTCGATGGATTGATCCGACATGGACTCGCCTTTTCTTTCGCCGCTTGGTCTTGCGGAAATTCAACCACGAAGACACGAAGAACACGAAGACAGACACGAAGAACAAAATCAAATATTTTCTTCGTGTCTGTCTTCGTGTTCTTCGTGTCTTCGTGGTTGCATTTTGATTTACGCCTTTTTCGACGCGAAATCCTTCATGAACTGCGCCAACGCCTGGCATCCCTCCATCGGCATGGCGTTGTAAATGCTGGCGCGGATTCCGCCGACGGTGCGATAACCCTTCAGGCCCATCATTCCGTTTTTCGTGGCGGTCTTGATGAATTCATCCGTCAACTCCTCGCTCGGGAGGCGATAAGTGACGTTCATGTGCGAACGCTGCTCCTTGTTGGAGACCGTGCCTTTGTAAAATCCGTTGCTGGCGTCGATCACGCCGTAGATCAGGCCCGCCTTGGCGGCGTTGCGTTTTTCCATCGCGGCCAGGCCGCCCTGCGCTTCCAGCCAGCGGAAGACCTCCAGCAGCACGTACACGCCGAACGTCGGCGGAGTGTTGAGCATCGACTTATTCTCCGCCTGGTCCTTGAAGCTCCACAGCTTGCTGGGCGTTTTCTTCTGCTTTGGATAAAGGTCCTTGCGCACGATCGCCAGGACCACGCCCGATGGGCCGAGGTTTTTCTGCGGCGCCGCCGTAGACCAGCGCAATCCTTGACCGGATGCGGCCGGGACATGAACTCGCTGCTGGCATCGACGATCAGATTCGGATGCTTCGGCCAATTCACCAGCCGATGCCCATGGACCGTCTCGTTGGAGCAGACGTGAAAATAGTCGGCCTTGTCCGACAATTTCCATTCGCCCGAGGCCGGCGTGTGGTCGAAATTGCTGGCTTCACTGGTGGCGACGACGTTGATCGGGCCGACTTCTTTGCCGAACGACGCGGCCTTTTTGCTCCATTCTCCACCGACAAGGTAGTCCGCGCTGGTGTGGAGAAAATTCATGGGGATCAGGGTGAAAAGCTGCGTTGCCCCGCCCTGCAAGAACAGCACATCGTGCGTGTCGCCGAGGCCCAGAAGCTGCTTGCAGCGATTGATGGCCTCGTCATTGACCGCTTCAAACTCCTTGCCGCGATGGCTCACCTCGGAAATTCCGAATCCCTTGCCCTGATAGTCCAAAAGGGCGACGGCGGATTTCTCCAAAGCCTCGGTCGGCAACATTGCCGGCCCGGCGCTGAAGTTGAAAATTCGATGAGACATATATTAGTGTCCTTAAAAAAAGTCGACTGAAAATTTCAGGCCTCTTCCCATTGCCGCCTGAGAAAAGCGACCACTCGCTTTCCGATCGTTTGAAACTCGTCGAAGTCCGGCGCCTCGACGCTGATCGCCCCCTGATAGTTCGCCTGTTTGAGCACGCGGAAAAACGGCCGGTAATCGGCCGAGCCGCTTTCGCCCGGCGGCACGCGTCCATCCTTGTCGGCGACGTGAACGTGGCGAATCCATGGCATCGCCGCCGCCAGATTTTCCAGCGGCTCGTTCTCCGTCCAGAAATGGTAGCTGTCCACCAGACATTGGAAACCCCGATGATTCACCGCTTTCACATATTCCATGGCTTCGGCAACCGTGTTGATCATATTACATTCTTTGCGATTCAGCGGCTCGGCGACCAGCGTGATCCCCGCATTGGCGCACAAGCCCGCCGCCATCTTGCAGAACGTCACGATCTGTTCTCTGGCCCGCCCGCGGTCGAATCCTTCGGGCACATTCCGTGCCCCGCCGCTGCCGAAGACCAGAACCCTGATCCCCGCCCGCTGGGCGCGGGAGGCGATGTTGCCCATGTACCACTGCAAGCGATCGAAATCCACTGATTCGCCGACGATTTTCAAATCACCCGGGACCAGCGAATTGGCCGCAAACACCGGCAAGGCCGATCCGTTGATCCGTTCCATGCCATGCCATTTCGCGTCATCGGTCAATCCTTGCAGGAGCGTTTGGATGTTTTCTTCGACGAAATCGGCCCCGGCCGTGCGCAGTTCGGCAGCGCGTTCGACTTTCGCACAAATGCCCAGGCGCATAGGCGGATTTTAGTGGAGCGACGGGGTTTTACAACGGAAGGAGGGTAAATTCGAAGTCCGAATGACGCGACTAATTCCATTTAGCCCCCGGTGATTCACCGGGGGCAAATTGGAATTAGTCGCGTCATTCCGATTTCGGGTTTTGATTCATTCTGGTTTCGAATTTCCCCTCATTCCCTCAGCGCAATCCCATCGGCGGTAACGAGCAAAATCTTGTCCGAGACCTGGTGCGGCATCTGTTCGTAGTCCTTCTGAATCTGCGGCCGCAGGTGCTCGACCGTCGGCTCGTCGTTTCGGAAACAAAGCAGGATGTCGCGATTGGGAATCGCCGGCCGCGAAGGGGCTGCCGAGGTGCTCCCGCAACTTGGCGTGCAAATCCGGCAAGAGCAACCGGCTGGCGTCGTAGCCGTCCATCGTCTGGAACAGGATCAGCTCGATATTGCCGTCGTCATCCTGTGCGGCGTGGGCGCCGATCGTCTGGCTGCGGAGGGTGAGGTTTTCCAGGGCGGCTTCGTGCAAGATCGTCGAGCGAGACGCTCCATCGCTGCAAGCGTTTTTGCGTCACGTGTGAGATGGTGCGGTCGTTGTCGATTCCGTATGCGACGGCCAGCCCGTCCACCAGCGGCTGCATGACCGAAAGATGATTCGGATCGGCGCTTTCGGGGACGACCATCGGCAAAATCCGCGGCCGCAGCTCCTCGAACGTTCCATCCAAATCCGGCGTCCCTTCGGCGGTGCGCAGCAATTCCACGATCCACCGCTCGACGTGCCGGCGGGTCGATTTCGGACGCAACACCGACATCCGGTAGAGACTTTCCAGGGAAGCGACGTGACCATTGACGCGCATCGAAAACGGCTGGTCGGCGCGGGCGATCTTCACCAAGCGGAAATTTCTCGCCCACGACCTTCAGGACTTCGTTGACGAATTGCTCGCGCGTCGGTGCGCTCATGGACAATAATATACGCGCGGAAGCGCGGAAATCCTATAATGTAGGGGTGAGGGTTTGAAATCCGGCCACATGGCCGCTGAAGCGGCCAAGCCACGCCTACCCTTCGCCGCCGCCCAGTTCGCGCCGCTGGAAGCTCCACATCCCCGCGCACAGCACGAACGTGCAATACGCCAGCGCGTACAGGGCCGCGATCCCAACGTATCCCCAAATCGGCCCCAGCGAAACGGCCTGCGCGTCATAGCGGAACGTGCCGACCTTGATCGTCGGACAGGACGGTCACGTCCTTCAGATCGAACGTGCCGAGGTACGGAAGAAGCAAAGCCACCACCCTGCCCACAATCCGCACGGCCTCGGGCTTGCCGCCGAGCGGACCGCCGGCAATCGGCAGCAAAAAACGCGTCAGATTCCCGGCCAGATAGAGAATGATCACCGTCGGCAAATTCACCACCAGCGAAAACCGCGTCGACAGCGCCACCCCCACCGCCGCCAGCACGCTGATCTGCAGCCACGTCAGCACCAGTTGCGGAACCAGCCCGCGATGTGCATCAGGCGATAGTTCCAGATCTCGCTCGCGCACGATGTCGTTCAGCGAGTTGGCGTTGAGCAGATAGTCCGTCGGAATCCGGATCCAGGTGCCCAGGATCAGGACCATTCCCAAAACTGCCACGCCCAA
The DNA here is from genome assembly GCA_963771925.1 of uncultured Phycisphaerales bacterium. GTDB lineage: Bacteria > Planctomycetota > Phycisphaerae > Tepidisphaerales > Tepidisphaeraceae > PALSA-1353. The sequence continues at coordinate 589,342 of CAVYVE010000001.1, read as the reverse complement.
CGCGGCCGCCATCACGATGCCCAGATATTTTCCGACCATGACTTCCCAGCGGCGGACGGGCTTGCTCATCAGCGTGAGCATCGTGCGGTCCTCGATCTCTTCGTAGATCGACTTGCTCGTCGCAAACAGCGTCGCCAGCAGGACCAGCAGCAGGATCACATCCAGCGAGACCGACATGAACATCTTGGTATCTTCGCCGAGCGTGAAGAACGGCAGCAGGGAGAAGATGAACAAAATGGCCGCCCCCAGCGTCAGCAGCAGCGCGTAGATCGGCTGCACAACCGCTTCGAGAAACGTATATCGAATAATAACCAGCGTGCGATACATCGAGTGATGCGATAGGTTCTAATGCCGAATGGCGAAGTAATCAAATTCCCCGGTGGCGCTGGCGATCGTCTGGTCAAGCCCGCTGGATGTAATTGTTCATTTTCCTGTTCACGTCCTCCAGCAGACTATCCATTTCCTCGTCCGGCCCCTCCATGACCAGTTCCACTCTTCCATCCGGCAAATTCCGCACGTATCCGTGCACCTCGTACTGCATCGCCAGATTCTTCACCGTATACCGAAAACCCACCCCCTGGACCCGGCCGGTGAACCTGCATTCACGGCGATGGATGGCATGGGTAGACTCAGGCATAGCGCAAATATAACGCCAACGGCGCTCCCCACCAATATAAATTTTTGCCGGCAAACATCACTGCATCTGGAACTGCTCGGTCATTTCCTCGTAGGCGACTTTGTGCATGAACTGCCGGAATCCCGCATCGGTGACTGGACAGATCCTCCCCAAGGTAGTGCTCCAGAAGCGGCTCGACCCCCGCCGGGTTCCAGGCCAGATACGGCAAGCGAAGCGAACCCGTCGGGTCGTAAACCGTTCCCGCGGCGGTATCAGCCAGCAGCCTCTGCAGCGCCGGGCCGATATTTGCCGTTGTCCCCTTCCCACAAATACCGCGCAAACGCCCAATCCTGCGGAATAAAACGCTTCGATCCGTATGCCCGGACCGCCCCACAACCTGCCCGGCATGCAGCGTGATCAGCTCGCTCAGCGGAAACAACTCGCCCTGGTCCTCCACCTCTTCGCAACGACAGCTCCCTCTCCGGATTCAGCGACAGATTAAATCGCGGCAAATCATTCTGCCACTCCACGTCTCTCAAACATGCAGGCCAACCCCTCCTCCAGAAACGGCGGAAGCCGGCCCCGGAAATGCCGCGCCACGAACTGGTGCCACCCCTCGTGCGCCGCCACCGAATACGTGCGCGATATCCCCGATGTAATACGCGACGTACCAGTCATGAACCGTATATCCCCCCCGGGTGATCTGGAGATAAATGCTCGGATCCCGGCCCGTGTGACTGCCGCGTGAAATCCATCCATTGCGGCCGCGTGTCGAACATGTAACATTGCATCGGATGGTCCGTCGGCGTCACCGACGGCGCCAGCGTGCCGATACATGCCATACGCCCCCTCCATCAGCTGCCCCATGCGGCTGAGCAAATCCGGCCGGTCCTGAATCGTCGAATAAATCAGGTAATGTTCGGTCCGAATCACCTTGGCCGAGACGTCAGGATCCGACGGCGACCATCCTCCACGCTGACCGATGCCAGCACGGTCGGCCCGTTCCATTTGTTGCCCGAAGCCGGATCCCGTGCCCCGAACACCCCGCCAGCGCCAGGCACGCCGCCGCCGACGCGATCCAACAACACGCCGTCTCATGTCCAACACATACTCCTTTCCGTTGATGCGACCATCATCAGCATAGGCCTGCTCGCCCGCAATAGTCGCGATTTTTTCGCCCTCCACTCCGCCGCTTCATGTTATGCTCGGCCGCCCGGACCAAAAGACCCCGAAAGGACGACAGCATGAAAGACGCAAAGCCAATCACCCGAAAACAAATGATCGAATTGCTCAACGAGGATTTATCGCGCGAGTATCAGGCGATCATCGCCTATGTGAACTATAGCCAGGTTCTGAAAGGCGCCGAATACATGGATATCGCCAGCGAGCTTGAAGAACACGCCGCCGAGGAACTCGATCACGCCCTGAAGCTGTCCAAGCAGATCGACTATCTCGGCGGCATGCCGACGGTCACGCCAAAGCCGGTGAAGACGTCGGAGAAGGCCGAAGCGATGCTTGCGTTTCGATCTGGAAAACGAGCGTGTCACCATCCAGAATTACCGTACGCGAATTCGTCAGGCGGATACGCTGGGCGAATTCGCCCTCAGCGAGATCATTGCGCGAAATCATCGTGCAGGAGCAGGATCATCTGATCGCGATTTGTCCGATGCGTTGGGAATCGACGCCGCCGGACACCAGCGGCCCGGAATAGCTGCGCTTACATCACCTTCTCCAAAAGCTCCGCCAGCACCTTCTTTGAATTGAAATATTCCATCCGCGATTCGCCGCGCCGCCGCCGCGTGACGCGGATAATCCCTGGGCGATCTCGTTCAGCGCCGCCGCCGCCTGTCCAGCGTCCCGAACGAAAACAATCCTTCCCCCGTCGGCAGCCAACGGTCGAATCCGCTGCCCTGCGTCACCACCGGCCGGCCGCTGGCCAGATACGCGCTGCTCCGATCGCTGAACCATCCGCTGGGCAGATCCGCGTAAATTTCCTTCGCCACCGTAAATTCCCCGGCACTGGCCGCGGATGAAATCCCTGAACGCCTCGCAGCTCAGCGTCGCCTTCTCCGCGTCCACCAGTTCCACCCATGGCCGGCAAACTTCCTGGCCGTCTCCGCCGGCATCGTTTGCATCCCCATCGTCATTTTCCACGGCACTCGCCGCGGCAAATCCAGCATCTTCATCCATTCCGCCCCCTTGCTGCTCAGATACCGCTGCCCGTTGAATTCCACGTGACGCTCGGTCGTATGTTCCCATTTCCCGATGCGTCGTGAACTCCCCGGCTCTCGCCGCGGCGCGACCGGCCAATGCCGCAGGGAAATCGGCTGATTCGTGCCGATCCAATTCAGCCCCTGCGTCGGCACATCGCACTGGGCCGTTCCGATCAGCCGTCCGAACGTCGCCGACCGCGTCGAATTGGCGATAATACCCCAAGAATTCCGCATCGTGCGTCATGCGAAGCTGCGTGAAGACCGGGTCGGTATCGATCACCGCCGTCCGCCGGGCCGCGGCCGCTCTTGGCCGCATCGGCGTCACCCCGCTCACGCACAGCAACAAATCCGCCCGCCCCAGCAGGTCATTCAGCTCCGCCTTCGCTCAACCCGTAATGTGCATCCTCGAATTGCGAGTAATAGCAATACCGCCTGGGAATCCCATACCGCTCAAATGTCCGCTCCAGATATTCCCGGCCGTACGTCGAATCCGCCGACGATTGCCACGTCAGCGGATTGTACGGATACGAATACGACCCGCTGTCCTCCAGAAACCAGACTTCGTGTCCGAGATCGTGCAGGCCCAGAAGATAATTCAGATGATGCCAGGTCATTCCCCCAAGTGGAAACGCGACGATGTAACCGCCGACGACGATGGTGAGACGCCGAGACATAAATTGCAATGGTTAGTGGTTAGTGGTTAGTAGCGTCTTCCATTTTCACAAAAGCCGCAGGATGGCAAATCCTGCGGGAATCGACTTCCAGTCCCACATCGAATACGCTCAAACCGCTACCCACCTTCCGCTTTTTCCTTTATAAATCGAATCAATCATCGCCGGCAACACCCTATCCGGCGCGAGATATTCCCGCGCAATCCCATACGCCGCCTTCCGCTGCCCATCCGGATCGGCCGCCACCGCCTCGATCCCCGCGACCGCTTCGTCCATCGTGCTGAACGGAATCACCCCTCGTCCGCCCGGCACAAACCTGCTCCATCCGGTCTCCTGCACCACCGCCGGCCGGCCGGCCGCCAGATAACACGCCGTTCGGCAACTGAACCATCCGCTGCGCGTCGCGACATAAACGTTCTTCGCCACCGACCATTCGCCGGCGCTGCGGGCGATGAATTCCTGATACGACCGCGGCGTCAGCGTCGTTTCCTGGGCATCCACCACTCGCCAGCCCCAATTCGCCAGTTGCCCCAGCGGAGCCTTCACCCCGTTCACCGCCAGTTCCAGCGGTATTTTAACGAGCTTCGGCAAGTCGTGGAATTTCTCAAATTCCGCCATCTTCGCGAAATATTCCGCGCCGCCTCATGCGTCAGCTTGCCGCGGAACCAGTCCCAGGTCATGACCGTCGTCATCGCCGCATCCGCGGCCGGCGGCGAATCCCGCATCCGCGCTCCACTGCGGCAATGTCACCACGCAGCGCGTCGGACGCCAATCGAAATTCCATCCGCGGAATCAGGCAATCCGCGCCATAAATATTCTCCGCATACGTCAGGTGCCGATCATGGTCTTCTCACCTGCTGGCACCACCGCCCAACGTTCTCCGACCACGCGAACTTCTCGCTGAGCATGATCTGGTTGTAGCCCGGATCGGTATCCAAAAACACCTTCACGCACCGGCGGCCCCAGTTCCTCCGGAATGAAGCACGCCCCGCTCACGTTCAGAAAAATATCCGCGCTCTGCGCGATCTCGCGAAATCGCTCCCCCGACATGCCGAAATGCTTTTCATGGCACAATAGGTAATGCCATTTCTCATTCAGATTCGGCGCATGCGCCTTGAAGAAATCCGCGATGAATTGAACCGTGTAGGATGGATCGTCCGTCGCATACCCCAGCACCGGCTGAAACGGCCAGACCCACGTGTCCTCATGGTAATAAACATCATGCCCAAGCTGATCCAGCCCCAGGACGTAATGGAAATAATCCCACGCGACCCCGCCCAGCGGGAACTGGCCGACGAGTCCGCCGACGATGATGCGTAATTTTTGATTTGCCCGGCTCATGCGCAGCCGGCATCATATCCGCAATCGCTCCGGAGAAGAAAAATCTCACGCAGAGGCGCAAGGCGCAGAGATTTAAATTCCTCTTTTTTATGAAACCTCTGCGCCTCTGCGCCTCTGCGTGAGACCATCTTTTTTGGGCAACGCGCAAAATTATTTTTTCGAGAAGTGGATTTTTTCCCAAAAATGCGTCCAAAACTTTCACCTCCCGGCCCTATCAATAGAGGGCTGCATTTCCCCTGACTACTCCGGCCATCGGCAAACGAGGATTTATGTGCATCGCATTCGATTCACATTGCGTTCCCAAACATTCCGTTCTCGCCGGGGAGTCCCACGGCCTCTCCGCAAAATCTGGGGACTTTTGGGACATTTTGGGACATGAACGCTTGCCTGATGCGAAAAAGGCAATTGTCCCGGACATAAAAAGTCTCACGCAGAGGCGCAGAGATTCAAATTCTTTTTTTTTGAATGAACCCTCTGCGCTCTCTGCGCCTCTGCGTGAGATAACTTACGCCGCCGCCGTTTCGCTGATCCGCCCCTGGGCGTCGATCTGGTCGAACTTCACCGACACGCGCTTGCTGACGCCCTGCTCCTGCATCGTCACGCCGTACAGCACGTCCGCGATCTGCATCGTCCGCTTGCTGTGCGTGATGATGATGAACTGGCTCTGATCCAGAAATTCCTGCACGATCAGGTTGAACCGCTGATTGTTCGCCTCGTCCAGCGCCGCATCCACTTCGTCCAGAATGCAGAACGGGCTGGGCTTGGTCTTGAAAATGCTCATCAGCAGGGCGACGCACGTCATCGTCTTTTCCCCGCCGGAAAGCTGGCTGATGGTCACCGGCTGCTTGCCCGGCGGCCGCGCGATGATCTCGATCCCCGCATCCAGAATGTCCACCTTGATCTTCTGCGGCGGAATCGGCTGGCCGGCCTCATCCAACTGCACCGGCGCATTTCTGGGCGGATCAAGCTCGGTTTCCAGATAAATATCCGCCTTGCCGCCGCCGAACAGCTTGCGGAACATCCCCTGGAAATGCTCCCGCACCGCGTTGAACGTCTGCTCGAAGCGGACGCCGCTCTCGGCGTTGATCTCGCTGATCAGTTGCTGGAGCTGCGCCTTGGATGTCGTCAGGTCCGACACCTGCGTGTCCAGGAATTGCCGGCGCTTCTCCAGCTCGTCCTGCTCGTCGATGGATTCGACGTTGACGTTCCCAAGCCGCTGAATCTTTTCCCGAAGCTCGCGAATCTCCTCGGCGACCGCTTCCCAATCCACTTGTCCCGGATCGTACTGTTTTCCGCCCTGCCGTCAGTTCCGCATAACGCGCCGGCAAGTCCAGTTGCGATTCCTCCATCGTGCGCTGCACCAGGGTCTCGATCCGCACGCGCACTTCGCCGGCTTTGACTTCCAGATCGTGCAGCTCCTGCTCGATTCCCTCGCGCTGCTGGCGCGATTTTTCCACCTGGGCCGACAGTTCGCCCGACCAGTTTCCCCGCCTCGGCGATTTGCCCGGCCAGGTCGGCCGATTTCCGCTCGTCGGCCGCGACGCCGGCGATGAGCGTCTCCTCCTCGTGCGCCGCCGTTTGACGCTGGCGCTGCACGTCCTCCCGGCGCGACCCCGCCGCCGCTGACGGCATGTTCCACACGCTCCATTTGCTGCCCCAATTCGGCCTGCGCCGCCGTCTGACGCTGCACCGACTGCTGGCAAGCAAGCTGTTTCTCCTGAACCTGGCCCAGATGCACCCGCAGCCCCGTCAACTGCTCGCCCAATTCGCGAAGCTGCTCGGCGATCTTCGTCTGCTGCCCAGTAAGCGTTTCCACCGCGCAGTTCGCCGCGGACTGGTCGGCTTCCATCTGGCTCCGCTGCGCCGCCAGCGAATTCTGTTCCGATTCCAGCCGCTGCATCTGCGCCGCCAGCGACTGAAGCTCGCGATCCACCACCGGCTGCTCGCGTTTCAGCGCGTTTTGCCGATCCGCGTTCTGCGCCGCGGCGCTGTTCCACTCCACCTTGGCCGTGTTCGACTGATATACCGCGTTCCGCAGCGACGAAATATCCTCCTCCAGCGACCGGGCCTGCGTACTGCCCTCGGCCAGCTCTCGCCCAAGCTGCTCGATCCGCCCATCCACCTCGGCGATCTGCTGGCTGATGACTTCAAGTTCCGACCGGCGCGAGAGCAATCCCATCGCCGCCGTCAGCGGCCCCGCGCGGAGAACCCCATCCGCCTCCAAAATCTCCCCGTTGACGGTGACGTATCGGATATCCCCGCGGCCCATTGGTCAGCAGGTCGTGCGCGATCGAAAGCTCGTCCACCACGACCGTCCGACCGAGAAGATGCCGGGCAATCGCCGCGTCGGCCGGCTCGAATCGCACGAGATCCATCGCCAGCCGAATCCGCTGCGGGTGGGCGTTCCAATCGTAAGTTTCGTTAGAATCCGTCAGCCGGTCGGCGCACAGGATGTTCACGCGGCCTTCGAGTTCGTCGAGTGCCGCCTCCGCCGCCAGCGCCGCCGCCGAATCGTCCGGTCACCAGATACTGGTCCTTTCCATCCAACGCGGCCTCGATGATCTGGGCGTGCTCCACGTCCACGCGCAGAACATCCGCGACCAATCCGCGAATGAACGGGAATTTCGTCTCGCGCTGGCGAAGGACGGATTTGACGCCTTCGCTGACCCCTTCGCGTTTGGCTTCCAAATCCGCGAGCAATTTCTGGCGTGAAATCAGCCCCGACCGATGTTCCTTCGCGGCCCCGAGGCGCTCGCCGATCTGCGAAATATGCTTGCCCAGCGCGGTGGCCGCGGCGCGCTTTTCTTCCAATTCCGCCTGCTGGGCGGCGATCTTCGCGGCGATCTCCCGCAATTTCCCGTCCAATTCCGCCCGGGCCGATTCCAGCGTTTGCAGTTCCCGTTCAAGCTGCATCCGCCGCTGGTCCAGCCGGTCCTGCTGCGACGCGACATTTTTCCGCTCGATGTCGATGGCGCCCAGGCGGCTCCCGACCGCCGCGAGCTTGCGCATCAAATCCAGGATCGCCGACTTCTGTTTCTCGATCTGCGCCCCGGCCGAGTTCAATTCCAATTGTCCCTCGGCAAACGCCTTCTGCCGCTGCTCGATCAGGTTGCGCTGCTCATCCAGTTCCGCGGTCAGGGCGGCCAGCGTCTCCGTATCGGCCGAAAGCGATTGTCCGACTTCCCGCAGCTTCGATTGGATTTGCGCCTTGTCCTGCTCGAAAGCCGCTAATTGCTCGGCGATCTGTTCGAGTTGCTGGGCCGCGTACTGCTGTTGCTGCCGGGCCGACTGAATCTGCGACCGCGCCTGGACCAGTTCGTATTCCAGGCGCTGGCGGGTTTGCGAGAGCGATTCAAACGATTCCTTCTTGGCGGCCAGCGCGTTTTGGGCCGAAGCCAGATCGCCGCCGACATCGTCCAGCCGAAACCGGGCCTCCTCGCGGGAGGCGTCCAATTCCCGTCGCGCCTGGCTGTGGGTGTGATATTCCTGCAAGCTGTGGCCCAGCCGCAGTTCAGCCAGCTTCGTGGAATGCTCCTTGAAGGTGCGGGCCTTGGACGCCTGGATTTTCACGCTCCGCAGGCGCTTTTCCACTTCCTCAACGATGTCGTTGACGCGGAGCAGGTTCTGATCGACTCTTTCGAGCTTGCGTTCCGATTCTTTTTTCCGGGCCTTGAATTTGGAGATTCCCGCGGCCTCCTCGAAGATCAGCCGGCGCTCCTGGGGATTGGCGTCCAGCATCGCCGACGACGCGCCCCTGCTCGATCACGCTGTAGGCGTCCACGCCGATGCCGGTGTCGAGGAACAGTTCCCGCACGTCCTTCAGCCGGGCCGTTGAGTTGTTGATCTGGTATTCGCTGGTCCCGTCGCGGAAGAGGCGTCGGCCGACGGCGACTTCATCGGTGTCGAGATTGATGGCCCGCGTGCCGTCGGGGGATTGCGGATTCTCGAAGACGAGGGTGACTTCCGCCATCCCCGCCGGTTTGCGCGCAGGACGAGCCGTTGAAGATCACGTCCATCATCGCATCGCCGCGCAGGCTCTTGGCGGATTGCTCGCCCAGCACCCATTTGAACGCATCGACGACGTTGGATTTGCCGCAGCCGTTGGGTCCGACGATGCCGGTGATCGGCGTGTCGAAGACGAATTCGGTGCGGTCGGCGAAGCTCTTGAACCCGTGCAGGATGAGTTTTTTCAGACGCATCGTGTGCGGTCCTCCTTGACCGAAAAGGCGGCGGCCAAATCCCTGGCCTTGAGGCTGACGATAAAGCTATCCGATTTCGACTCGATTTTCCAATCCATTCAACCCCCGGTCCTGACCGGCCGGACCGGAGCGGTGACCACGGCGGCCTCGCCCTGGGGCCGGCCTTCCAGGTTCTCCGTGGGAATCCTCGTCCACTGGTCCGTTTCCAACAGGGGATGCTCCAGTTCAAACGTACACTGCCGGCGGCTGTTGTCGGCCAGACTCAGGCCGTAAACCTCACGCCCGGCAACCAACTGCTGGGCCACGGCAACGACGTCCGCGAAGCTCAGATCGAATTCGCTGATTGTCGTCCGGCCCCTCTCCGCCGAGGCGGGCCAGAATTTCCGGCAGGTCGTTATGCGTATCCACCTTCACGGTGTCGGGAGACAGCGGATCGCGATAGAACATCGTCAGCAGGCTCGTCCCGTCGTTGGAGGTGATGCTCAGGTGCATGTCCATGGCCGTGAACGTCAGCGGCGTGCGAAGCGACAACTGATGCCCGATCACGGCAATGCGCGGCACGCCGGTGCTGGTTGCATAAACCATCGGCGGCCCCTCGCTGGGAACAATATCCAGCAGGAACCGATGGGCGATGTTGTAGGTCAGAATCCCATAATGGCGGCGCATCTGGTCCCCGGAATTGTCCGTCGAAGCGGGATCGTTGTCGCGGCTGTTAATCAGCAGCTGATAGGCCGCAACGCGCACGTCGGCCCGATCGGAATCCAGCAGCTGTACGATCATCTGATCGACCTCGGGCGAATCCGGCAACTCGCCGAGGACGCGCACGGCATCAAGCTGATTGTGCTGGGCCGGATTAAGGGCGATATCGACCAGCGCCCGCTTGGCCGGCTCGTCATCCAAGAACGCCGCCGCCCGTGCCGCCGCGAACGCCACGTCCGGATTGGGATCGGAAATCAGCGGCTCAAAAACCGGCAACGCCTCCGGACCCATCGCTTCCCAACAGAGCGAAATATCCGCCAGAGGCGCGCCCGGCTGATGGGCCATGGCCACAAGCTCGCCGCAATTTGCCGGCCAGGAACGCCGGCGATTGATTCAAATAAATATGCGACACCACGCCCAGAAAATGCTTCCAGTCCCCCTTGTATTGCGGCGGAACGTAAACAAGGACCAATCCCTGGTTCTCGGCTTTGGCCACGATGTCGCTGCCATCTCCGTGAACCATCCCGAGTTGCGTCGGCGCCTGCCAACGCCGTGAGATAATCTGCTCGATCCAAATCGCCATGCTGTATTGGGGCTGGCGAATCTCCAGAGGGATTGGGCGATCAAATCGCACCACCCCGCCGTCCAGAACCGTTCCGACCCGCAATGCCGTTGGCAATGCGATCGGCCTGGCCGCCCCTTCGGTCAGCGCGTACGCCGGGTTGACGAAAATCGGGCCTCCGGGCGTGTAAGCCTGCAAATGCGCGTCGATCCCCTGCGGATCGATCAGCCCGATGTCGCTCAGGTCGCATTGATACAGGTCGCCGTGCGCCAAGCTCTTGGTATCGTTGTGCGGCAAGGCGCGGACGATCACGTCAAAGCTCTGCCCCTGCCGGGCCCCGACGGGAATTTTCCCTTCGACTTCGACGATCGCCACCCGCTTATCCCGCAGCATCTGTTCCGGAGAGACATTCGCATAGGTTCCGGTGACATAGCTGTCGAAGCCGCGGAGCAGCATCTGCTTGATGATGTAATCCCGCACCACGGCGGGCGCATTGCTGTCGCCGGTGTCGTGGAGATTGACGACCAGGCTGTAGCCGTAGACCGGCGCGTCTTGCAGGCCGGTAAACCGGACGCGCTCGAAGAGCGTCCCCGCATGAAATCGGGAACCTGCTGCAAAGGCAGAGTGGGCCAGAGTTGTCCGCTCGGCGGCGGCAGGGTCTTGGCAGAGCAGCCTGCCAATCCCAGCGTCAGCGCCAGCATCGCCCGTCCTGTCCATCGGCGCATAAAAAAGGCCTCCAGAAATTATCGGACCGCTAACTGAATTGTCATCAATGACATTTTTACGCTTTGGAGGGAACGGCGGCTATCGAATGCCCGGCCGGCTTGACGGCCCTGCGTCGGCCCGGACGGTCCTTCGCGGAAGGAGGGCCCTTGGCCTGGGACGCGTCGCCGTTATCCCCATCGGTATGCCGCGGCGATTCGGCCGCTTCCGCGAACAACCGGCCCTGGCTCGGATCTTCATATCGCCGGGCGTCGATCACCGCCTTGGCCTCGTCCACCAACTCTTCCAGCGTCTTAAACTGCCTGTAAACGCTGGCAAAACGAACATACGCCACCTGATCGATCCGGCGCAATCGCTCGGTCACCAATCGCCCCACCGCATCCGAGGGGACTTCCCGATCGTAGGTTTTGAAAACTTCCTCTTCCACCTCGTCGGCAAGGCGTTGGAGTTCGCTTTCGGGCACGGGCCGTTTGAAGCACGCCCGTTCCAGTCCGCTGAAAATCTTCCTCTGATCCCATGGCACCCGCCGGCCGTCCTTTTTCACCACGCTGAGGCGGATGTTTTGCTCGATCTTTTCATAGGTGGTGAAGCGCTTGTTGCATTTAAGGCATTGCCGCCGCCTGCGTATCGCTTTGCCCCCCTCGCAGGTCCGCGAATCAATGACCTTCAAGCGATCCTTCTCGGCTTCGCAGAATGGGCAGCGCATGGACACTGAAAGCTACCAGAATCATTCGGAAAACGAAAGAATAAGTAAACCCTCACATAGATTGGGCAGCACGGCCGCTCAAGCCGCCGCGCCGCGCCGAAGGCCATACAAAAATCTCGCCGTGGCTTGGCGAGGGGGCCACCGCGGCGTAAACTGAAAACTGGCATCCATTTATCGAGGAAAACCAGACATGACGACGACGCCAACACCCCCGGCCACCATCACCTACGATGATTTCACCAAGCTCGATTTGCGCGTGGCGACGGTACTGGAGTGCAAACCGCACGGCAACGCCGATAAATTGCTGGTGCTTCAGATCGACCTCGGCGGCGAGCGTCGGCAGATTTGCGCCGGGCTTCGCCAGCACATCGCCGATCCACAATCGCTGGTGGGCAAACAGATCGTGGTCGTCGCCAACCTGGCCCCGCGCCAGATGCGCGGCGAAATCAGCCAGGGAATGCTGCTGGCCGCGACCGATCCGGCCACGGGACGGGTGATCGTCGTGACGCCGTCGGAGCCGACGGCGCCGGGGGCGAAGGTGAGTTGAAAAGGAGTTTTGTTTAGCCGCGACCCGAAGGGGAGCGGGGATGTGCCCGGCCCGCTCCCCTTCGGGTCGCGGCTAAACGGAAGGCCGTGATTCATCTCACCGGGATCTATTTCCCCATCATCTCTTGCGGCATCGCCCTCAACTGCCCGTCCCGACCGACGCAGGCGATGGTCGTCGATCCTTCGGCCACCAGCGTCTGCCCGCGCCGCAGTTCATATTCGTGATCGAACCGGACCGACGTTTGGCGCGTCACTCGCGTCGTCAGCGTCAATTCCTCATCGTACCTGGCCGGGGCCCTGTAGCGCACTTCCGCCTTGACCACCACGAAGAACACGCCGTGCCGCTCAAGGTCGGCATAGCTCATCCCAGCCGCCCGCAGCGCCTCGATCCGCCCCATTTCGAAATATTGCAAATGCCGGCTATGGTGCAGGTAGCCCATCGCATCCACTTCCGTGTAGCGGACCCGGATCGAAAGGGTGTGTGTATTGAACATTTGGGCCATTCCGTTAAGCTATCGGTTTTCCCGGATTGTGAAAGGACTGTGCTGGATGATCAAGGTCAAATCGCGTGGCAACGAAACCGCCGAGCAGATGTTGCGGCGGTTTAAGAAGATGTGTGAGAAAGAGGGTCTCACCAAAGACATCAAGCGAATCGCCTATTACGAAAAGCCCAGCGAAAAGCGCCGCCGCCAGGCGCGCACTTCCCGCAAGCCTCCCATGGGCCCGCGACGCTAAACTCGGTTAATCGTGCAACTTCTAACTGACCGGCGCATTCCTTTTGTCACCGGACAATTGCTTTGGGGCCTCGCAAGCGGACGCGGCCTTCCGACATCATGATGGCAAATAACGACGAAGCGGTTCATACCGAACATCTCACCAAAATCTACAAGGATTTCTGGGGCAGGGACAAAGTCCGCGCCCTCGACGACCTCAACCTCACCATTCACCGCGGCGAGGTCTTCGGCCTGCTCGGCCCCAACGGATCGGGCAAAAGCACCACCATCAAGCTTCTGCTCGGTCTGATCTTCGCCTCGCGCGGCTCGGCCACGGTACTGGGCCAGCCCGCCGGCAGCACCGCCATCAACGAACGCATCGGATTCCTTCCCGAGGAATCTTATCTCTACCGATTTCTCAACGGCGAAGAGACGCTGCGGTTTTACGGCCGGCTTTTCAAGATTCCCCGCGCGGAATTAAAACGCCGCGTTCCCGCACTGCTCGACACGGTCGGCCTGGACGCCAAGGCCCGCAAACGCAAGCTCCGCGAATATTCCAAGGGAATGGCCCGCCGCATCGGACTCGCCCAGGCGCTGATCAACAATCCCGATCTCATTCTGCTCGACGAGCCGACCACCGGCCTGGACCCCATCGGAACACGCGAAATGAAAGACCTGATCCTTTCCCTCAAACAGCAGGGAAAGACCGTGCTGCTGTGCAGCCATCTGCTGGCCGACGTGCAGGACGTCTGCGATCGGATCACCATCCTGTTCCGCGGCACGATGCAGACCATCGGCCAGGTCCGCGACCTGCTTCAGGTGAAGGATGTCACCCAGATTCAGGCCCCCAGCATGAACGATGAGCAAATCACGGAGATCAAGACGTTTCTGTCCCGCATGGGACTCAACAACACGGTGGTCACTCATCCGACCACGACGTTGGAGGACCTGTTCATCCGGGTCGTCCGTGAAAACACCGCCGCCGGCCAATCGTCGGTCGGATCGGGATGAGGAGTTGGGCATTTGTCATTTGTCATTTGTCATTGGTCATTGGTCATTAGCTTGATGCCGCAAAATCCGCGTGTTTTTACAAATGACCAATGACCAATGACCAATGACAAATGACGAGGATGTATCCGTTGTATTCCTACCATCACATTCTCCCGCTTCTGAGCATCCCTGAACTGCTCGCCGACAACTGGGGCCGGCTCGTCATTGCCCTGATCGTCATCTTCGGGCTTTTCGTCCTCGGCGCCGGCGATCTCACGCGGTTCAGCTTCAAGCGCGTCTGGGCAATCTCCGGCGTTTGCTTCGACGAATCCATCCGCAAACGCGTCCTGTGGATCACGCCACTGGCCATCGTCGGAGTCATCGGCATCACCCAGTTCCAGCGCGCCTTCGACGAGCAGGACGCCGTTCGCCAATCCCTCAAAGTCTGCCTCTTCGCCACCGCCGTGGTCGTGATGCTGGCCAGCATGATTCTGGCCTGCACGAATCTTCCCAAGGAAATCGAAAGCCGGGTGATCTACACGATCGTCACCAAGCCCGTCACGCGGCTGGAACTGGTCCTGGGCAAGGTGATGGGATTTTCACGCGTCGCATTGGCGATCGTCATCATCATGGGGCTGTTCACCTGGGCCTATATGCGTTTCAGCGCGCATCAAAAGCGGCAGCAGATCGCCTATCGCCTTCAGGAAGGAGACGTGAGCGACACCGAGCGCGGCCGGCTCAACGAATACCAGCAAACCGGCCTGCTGACCGCCCGCAGCCTCTGGGCGCCCGATGAACTCGGGATGTATCGGCGCGCCGCCCGATCCCCACAGTCCGCTGCGCACCATCAGCAACGAGGGGGACCAGGATTTGATCGTCGGCTATCTCGGCGACCGCGCTGTCCTGTTCGGCCCGCCCAGCGACGACCTGCAAGATTGGGCCCACCAGGGCATCGGCCAAAACGGCTTGGTCATACGCGTCGCCCTCAACACCGATCGCACCGGCGAGCCCAGCGATCAGCCCCGGCCGCGCAGGTTCTCGGCCCAGCTTTCGGCTCGACACAACCCAAGGACTTCTTCCCCCCTTCGTGGCCCTGCAAATCCTCGATGAAAACTACTTCGACCTGTTCATGGGCAATCTGATGGTCGGCGGCTCCACCGCCGGCGAACTGGTGCAGAACATCATCCAGTATTCCAAGACCGAGAAGATCAATCCCGTTCACAGCGCCGCCATGGTGCGCTTGAGCGAGCCGGTCAAGCTTTCCGACGGAAGCACCGGGCAATACGCATACGCCTGGCTCCCGCCGCATTCGGCGATCGCCTTGTTCAATCATCCCGAATTCAACATCCGCGTGACCGGTGGCAGCGAAAACGTCAATTACGTGGTCGGAGCCCATCCCGTCGATTGTTTCATCCCCGAGATCAAACCGGACGAGCATCGACATCGACGGTCCGCACGCCACGAACATCAATCCCCTGCCTGGCCCCGATGGGACCGACGAATTGCTCGCCTTCCGCGGCCACGTGGGCGTCCACTACGACCAGGAAATGAGCGGCGGAAGCGATGCGCCCAACGTCACCGCCATGTACAGTTTTCGCAACACCCCCGCGCCGATCTGGTCGTCCATGACCGCATCCCGCTTCAGACTCAACGTGCAGGTCGAACGCTCGAATTCCGACATCGAGGCCGGGCAGGAAGACGCCACCGAGCTCGCCGTGCGGGTCATCGACGACGCCACGAAAAAGGTCACCGTCCTGCCCGATCCCGTCCTGGTGGAAAGCCGCCTGCCCGCCTATTTCAGCATCCCCGCCGACGCGGTCACCACCGGCAATTTCGACATCCTCTTCCACTGCATCAGCAGCCAGGAAACCATCGGTCTGGTCCCTGATTCACTCCAGCTCATCCTCTCCCACCAGCCTTTCGAAGTGAATTTGATCAAGAGCCTGTCCATCATCTGGATGATGAGCATCCTCGTGATCGTTTTCGCGGTGTTGTGCAGCACGTTCCTTTCCTGGCCGATCGCCATCGTCCTGACCGTGCTGATCCTGCTGGGGCACTGGGGCGTCGATCAGCTCGCGGACGCTTCGGGTCCGGGCCTGGGCCGGCAGATCGTCAACGATTTTAAGTTTACCGATCCCGCTCTTTCCAGCGTCGTCAGCACGGGCGTGGATACCCTGTCCAATGTCCTCAACGGGTTTGCCCAGATTCTGCCCGACACGTCCAAATTCGACGCCATCGAGGACATCGAGCAAGGCGTCAGCGTCTCGGCCGACAAGCTGCTGCAAGCCCTGGCGGTTCTGGGAGGATTCGGCGTTCCCGCCGTGGTCCTGGCCTATGTCCTGCTTCGCAACAAAGAGGTCGCGCCATGAGCGTGATGCTTTCGCCCGAACCGCGGCTCCGCCGCCGGGGTACCGCCGGACGCTTGATCGTCGCCGCGCTTCTGATCGCGGGGCTCGTGGCGACCCGCTACACGCGCGACTGGGCCATCGCCGACCACGACGCCATCCGCAATAACAGCCTCCCCAGCAGCGCCGCGGCGGCTTCTTCCGCTTCGGACTCCTCACTCAGTTCCATGCCCAGCTTTGCCACCGCCCTGCTGCTGGGCGGCTTGCGCGGACCGCTGGTCATGATCCTTTGGACCAGCAGCGAAAATCAGAAACAACAGCACGACCTCCAGGATTTCGACACCAAGGTCGAATGGATTCGTCTCCTCCAGCCCGAATTCGACACCGTTCATCTCTTTCAGATCTGGAACAAGGCCTACAACATCTCCGTGCAGATGTCGAGCCTCCGCGACAAGTACACGACCATCCTCGACGCCATCGACTACGGCCAGAAAGTCGAGCGCGAGCGGCACGACGACATCAACATCATCACGGCCGTGGCGCAGATTTACGGGGACAAGCTCGGCACCAGCGAGGAGCACGTTTACTATCGTGCCCGCGTCCGCCGCGAAACGCAAACCCTCACCCGCGTGAGCTTCCCGCCTCGGCGGGCCGATGAGTTCCGCGCCCTCGCCGTCAAGGCCGGGTGGATCGAGGATGCGTCGCCCATCTCCCCCGACGAGAAGACCCAAATGGATCATGTCCTCCTCGAGCCGATGATCGCCAAGCAGCTTGCCCCCGAGTTCACCGGGCCGGACGTCAGTTTCATTCCCGAAAGCCGCCCCGATGCCCAGCACGACCCCAGTTGGCGCCGCGTCCGCCTCGATCCCATGCTCGATCAGAACGGGTACATCTTCCCCGATCTCTTGGTCCCGCGTTATCCGCGCCCCAGGAATCTGCCCGCGTCCCAGCTGTGGTATGACGGCTCCGCCCTGCAATTCCTCAAGCAATACCAGCCGTTTCCCTACGGCCTTTCCACCCTCGCCCTCGCATACAACGATTACACGCGGGCCCAATACCTGCAAAACCTCTGGAACGAGCACCACATTCAAGAGGGCGACACGGTCATCGACGCGCGTCCGGGGCTGACCCTCAAGGACTGGGCCAAGGACGAATGGGAACGCGGCCGCCGATTCGAGCTGCGCATGTGGGGGCTATACATTCCTGAATATGCCGACCCGATCGAGCTGGAACTTCCCACCGCCGCGATGCCCTTTGATCGAGCGACGTCCGACAAGGCCGACTACGATGCCGCGCTTTACAGTTATTCCCTGGCCGCCCGTCTTTTCCACGATGCAAGGATCGCGCTCCAGCAGCACATGGAAAGTTACAAGGCCAATGCCTCGGTTTATTTCGTCCACGTTGACGACGCCCTCAGCGGCGAGCAGTTCATGTTGGCCGACCATGATTACCTCGCCGCGGCCGCCGCGAACGGAACGCGGCGCCGGCAGCTGCTCCAATCCGCCGCACGGGAATACCGGGCCGCCATGCGCCGCTTCGCCGTAACGATTCTGAAGTATTACATCGACGAGGCGGTCATGACCCAGACCTACCCCAAGGACCCGCGCACCGGCCTGCAATACAACCGGGTCACCATCGAGCAGGCCGACCCCAGGACTTATCTGGCGATTTTGAAGGCCGCCGAGGCGGCCACCACGCGATTCATGACTGACCCGGTGACGCACCGGTACATGGCGGAGCGAGATGATTACCACGACGACCGCGAGCAATACGTGACGTATCTCGCTCGCTGCCAGGCCCGGCTCAATCGAGCTGCGGTCCGCCGGCATCACCGTCAAACCGTAAGCCCCGCCGCGACGATCCGGGCGACTTCCAACGCCCCCACGCTCGGGCCTTTCACGTCCCCGATGTCTCCCGCTAAAACCGCTTCGCCCGGCGCGACAATGCCATGGCTTCCTTTGACGAGTCCGGGATTCTGCGACACGCCTTTGGTGGTTGGATCCCAGAACAATTCCAACGCGTCGTAGCCCGGCTTGCGATGAATGTCGACGGTCCTGGCAAACGGCGGTGCATCCTCAGGCCGCGACCACCAGCGGTAGTCGAACCAGGTTCCCGGCTCGGCGAGCAGAATCAAATCACCGGCCCGCCGGTGACGAATGCCCGCCGCCGGCGTCCTCAACACCGCGCCAACGCCCTCCCTGCCCAGCACCCGGGCCACGGTGTCGATCTCCTCCGGCGTCTTCGCATAAATATGAGCGATCTGGTGATCCACCATCGCGAAGGCCGAGGACCGATCGTAATCCACGAGCCGGCCGTCCGGCGTCTGGCGCGTCGTCAGCAATCCTTCCCGCTCCAGGATGAAATTGGGCTGCAGGAACGAATTGACCGAACGCATCGCATATTCGCTGAGGAGGATCATTTTCCCGCGGCCGTCCAACACCTCGGCGACGAGCGGCTCGATCGCCATCGCCGCGTCGCGCACGGCCGCCTTCGCCTGCGGCGAATTCGGGCCGAACCGTTGCATGTCGTAATCCAGGTGCGGAACATAAACCCACTGAAGCTGCGGCTTCTGCTCCCGCCAGACGATGGCCGCCGCCCGCGCGATCCATTGGCTCGAAGCGATCCCCGCCATCGGTCCCCAATAATTCATCAGCGGAAACGGACCCAATTCCTGGAACAGTCGCCCAACCAGTTCCGCCGGCTGCGACCAGCAGAGATTCACGAGCTTGCCATCCGGCCCGTGGTCCGGCTTGGGTGTCAGAACAATGTCCGCCGCCGGCCGAGCCACCCCGGCGAAGCCCGGCATCGAATTCTGAAAGAATAGCAACGCCGTCTTCCATCGGCTCCTGCCCACGGAATCCTGCCAAAAACGCGGCGCATCCAAGAATTGATTCGACTGCTCCCAGAAACTGATTTGCCGGCGGTACTCGGCGAAACTGCCCGCGTCCACCAGCGCCTGGTCATGCCCTGATCGAAACGTCGGTAAACCGTTGGAGACGATCCCGTGCTTTGCCGGCTCGACACCGGTCGTCAGCGTCGCCTGCACCGAACACGTGACCGCCGGGAAACTCGGCGTCAATCCCAGCACCGTTTTACCGGCCAACCATCGGCCAACGGCGCAATCCCGCGGAATCTCGCTCAGCAATTCCCGGCTCAAACCGGGCATGTCGATGACACAAATTCGACTGGACATCCGATCTCCTTTGCACGAGCGCCATCCTATCGCTAATCTCGCGAAAAGAGGAATGATTGGATGTGATTATGGATGTCGAGGTGGTTCTGATGCCGGGGCAACTGGGAAAAACGTCGCTGGCCGGGAAGACCGCCGTGGTGTTCGACGTGCTGCGCCCACCACGACGATCGTGGCGGCGTTCGCCGCCGGCATCCGGAGCGTCCGCGCGTTCGCCGATCTGGCCAACGCCAAATCGGCCGCCGCCGCGCAAACGCCCCGACCGATCCTCTGCGGCGAATTGCACGCCCTGCCCGCCCCCGGCGTCGACATGGGCAACAGCCCACGCCAATTCAAGCCCGAACATTCCGGCCGCGATATTTTCATGGCCACCACCAACGGCACGAAAGCGCTGAATGCCGCGCGATCGGCGTCCGCCCTTTTTGTCGGGGCATTGGTGAACGCCGCCGCCGCCGCCAGCGCCGCCGCCGCGACCAATCATCCCGTGCTTCTGCTCGGATCGGGAACCGATCGCGAGATCGCCATGGAAGACGCCATCGGCGCCGGCGCGGTGTGCGACCATTTGCTCCGGACCGGGAAATATTGCCTGGCCAACGATGCCGCCCGCATGGCGCAACAGCTCTTCCTCCACTGCCGCAATGATTTGCCGCGCGTTTTGCGCGAGTGTCAGGGCGGCCGGAACATCACGAAGGCCGGACTTGAACCGGACATCGATTTCGCCGCCCGGCTCGATGTGTTCGACATCGCCGGCGTCGTGGACACCCAAAACCTGGTCATTCGCCGTGTATAGTGAGATGGCGTGTCGCGTGGGTCCGGCCCGACGTTCCGCGAGCTATCATATAGATTGAAGGCCATGGCATTGGACGAGAATAGACCGGTGGATCGCCGACGATTTTTCCGACTCGGGTTGTCGGAATTGCTTCGCCCGCTGGCGTCGGCCGCCAAGCCGCTGGAGCGAATCGCCGCAGAGCTGGGCAAACTCGATCAGCCCTCGGCGGAGGCATCCAAGCATGACATTATCAACGATGCCTGGCTGCGGCCGCCCGGGTCGCTGCCCGAAGGGCAATTCCGTCAGACCTGCTCGCGCAGCGGCGAATGCGTGGCCGCCTGTCCGGTGCACGCGATCAAAATCGATCCCGCCAACGCCGGCGGCTTTCCGTACATCGACGCGAATTCCGCCGCCTGTGTCGTCTGCTCCGGTCTGAACTGCATGCACGTTTGCCCGACCGCCTCGATCCTGCCGACGTCCATCAACGACATCGACATGGGCACGGCGGTTTGGCGCGAATCGAGTTGCCTTCGCAGCCGCGGCGAATCCTGCACGATCTGCGTCGACAAATGTCCGCTCGGCTCGGCCGCCATCGAACTCAAAGCCGGCCGGGTGGCGGTGAATCCGCTCGGCTGCATCGGCTGCGGAGTCTGCCAACTGGAATGTCCCACCGATCCCAAGAGCATCGTTGTGATCCCTATCGCCGCCAAAACGGCCGGGCGATAAATACAAAATAGAACCACGAAGACACGAAGATCACGAAGACAGACACGAAGAAATGCGTCGCTGAAGTTTCTTCGTGTCTGTCTTCGTGATCTTCGTGTCTTCGTGGTTGCATTTTGATTTTAGTCATCTCAATCGTCGAACCATCCTGAAATGCGGGCCGGCCGTGGGAATCTCGAATTCCTCGGAAACGATCTCCCAGCCATATTTCCGATAAAACTCCGCGGCGGGCTTGCGAGCGTTGGCCCACAAAATCCGCACGCCCTTTTCGGCCGCGATGCGATCGATTTCCGCCAGCATTTGCTGTCCGACCCCGCGCCGCTGATGTGCCGGATCAACCGCCATTCCACGCAACTGGCAAGCCCGCTCGCCATCCCATTGGTTCACCAAAATCGTTGCGCACGCGATCGTCATTCCCCCGTCCTTGGCGGCCAGATGTACGGTGTGCGGACCTTCATCGCCGGGAAAATTCGCCGCTTCCCGCGGCAACCCCGCGCAACACCGCATGGCGAAGATCGATGATCTCTTCCACGGCCACTCGCTCGATTGGCGGAATGTCATTGGTCATTTGTCATTAGCATATTTACAAATGACCAGTGACTTATGCCAAATGACAGAATCATTTCCATGCCTGCGGATGATCTTCGCGCACCATTTCCAGTTCCGCCGCGTGGGCATTCGAGCGGACCTGCTGCTCATTCTTGCAGCCGGGAATGACGCTTGTCACGGCCGGATGCTGCAAGCACCACGCCAGCGCCCATTCGGCCATGTTCGCGCCTGGCGGCACTTCCGCGCGGCGGATTTCCTCCACCTCGCGCAATTTCTGTTCCATCGACGCCCGATCCTGTCTCGCGCGAATATCTCGCTCGCCGAACGCCGTCCCCGGCTTATATTTCCCGCTCAAGAAGCCGCTCGCCAGCGGCACACGCGCCAGCACGCCAAGGTCCTGTTTCTCGCAGATTCCAAAAACCTGCTCCTCCGGCGTCCGATCCAGCCGATTGTAAATCACCTGAATCGCCTCCACGTGCCGTCTGGTCGAATCCTCCACCTGGTTCACGTTCTTTCTGGTCTGCCCGGAGATCGAATTGCCCAATTGACGGACTTTTCCAGATTGCAGCAGTTTTTCGAGCAAGACAGTCAATTCATCATTGGCGAATTCCTCATATCGAATGCTGTGATATTGAAGCAGGTCAATGTAATCCGTATTCAGGGCCTTCAGTGAATCCTCAATTTGCGTGGCCACTTGCCGCGGCGAGCGTTCATCGGTGCGGTTCAGATGACCGTGGAATTTGTGTCCGAATTTCGTGGCCACGATCCACTGCGCGATCCCGATGGATCGCGTTGCCGATGAACGATTCGGAGGTGTGGTCCCCGTAGCACTCGGCCGTATCGATCAAATTGATCCCCGTTTCCCTGGCAACGTCGAACATGCGATCGACTTCATCCTGGCGGAAATCCTTGCCCCATTCCCCGCCGAACTGCCAAGTGCCCATCCCGACCACAGAGACGCGCAAATTGGTTTTTCCCAATCGACGATACTTCATTGCCGCATTGTCCGCTGATCCATGGCCGGTGACAATGACCGAACAAAAAACCCGCCCAAGACAGGCGGGTAATCATACCTCATGTCTATAAAGGCTTCTCAGTTCGTCGGCGCCGATGCCTGGGCCGGCGCGGCCGCGGACACGCGGCGAACCCGCGTGGCCTTCATCCCCTTGGGTCCGTCCTCAACTTCGTATTCCACCGTTTCGCCATCTTGAAGCGTCCGGAATCCTTCCGCTTCGATGACCGTGTGATGAACAAAAATATCCTTCCCGCCGTTGTCGGAAGAGATGAATCCAAACCCTTTTTGGTCGTTAAACCACTTGACCTTTCCCGTGGCCATACAGCCACTCCTTTCAAGACATGAATCGACGCCGAACGCGTCGATCAACTCTGCGGCACTTTTGAAGTAAGTGTCCGCCGAGCCCTTCCCGAGCGGATCGCGTCTCCCGGTGCCGACGGGGTCAATGACGCCTGAAGCAAATACATACCACGGCCCCACCCAACGCTCCAAAAAAGACCGTGGTTTTCCCCAATCCAGAGCAGACTTATCCACAAAGCTAAGCCCCAATGCGCGGAATTTGCCCATTATTCCACTGCTTTTTGCGTCCAACGCTCGGATCGCTTCGGAAAATCCGCACGCTTTTGAATTTTTGACGTTTGCAGCAATTGTAACTATATATATAGATGGCTTTTACAATTATTCACCATTCGAGCATCACATCAGGACGATTTTCAGTATTTGTTAGGATTCCGGGTTCATTTGCAGGATTCCCTGGCGCGGATTCCTCGACAGACCGACATTTCCCGAAATTATCCACCAGTTATCCACAACCGTTGGGAGAGCTTGATTTTCCCCCCTCTTGCGGGACACTATCCGCCCCCGCTGCGGACGCCGCCGGGCGAATCGCATGAATCTTTTGGAAGTCACCAAGCTCGTTAAGTCATATAGCGGGCGGACGGTTGTCAACGACGTCAGCTTTCTGATCCGTCAGCGTGAGGTCGTCGGCCTCCTGGGCCGCAACGGGGCGGGGAAAACCACCACCTTCCGCATGATCCTCGGCATGGTCGAGCCGGACAGCGGCGCCGTCGCATTCGACGCGGTCGATATCACCTTTCTGCCCATGTTCAAACGCGCCCGCCTTGGAATCGGATACCTCTCCCAGGAACGCAGCGATTTCCGCAGGCTGACCGTGTTGCAGAATATCCTGGCTATCCTGGAAACCCTCAACCTCACGCGCCGCCAGCGCATTCACACGCGCCCAGGCCCTGCTGGATC
This sequence comes from uncultured Phycisphaerales bacterium, assembly GCA_963771925.1. Taxonomy (GTDB): domain Bacteria; phylum Planctomycetota; class Phycisphaerae; order Tepidisphaerales; family Tepidisphaeraceae; genus PALSA-1353. The sequence continues at coordinate 565,515 of CAVYVE010000001.1, read as the reverse complement.
AATACGGGCTGACCCACCAGCGAAATCAGAAGTCCGACACCCTCAGCGGCGGCGAGCGGCGAAAACTCGAAATCGCCCGGGCACTGGTCACCGATCCCAAGCTCATCCTCCTGGACGAACCGTTCAGCGGCGTCGATCCCATCGCCGTCGAAGACCTCCAGAGTGAAGTTCGCCGGCTCAAGGACGAATTCGGAAAAAGCGTTCTTATCACCGACCACAATGTCGCCCAAACCCTGCGCGTTTGCGATCGCGCCCTGATCATCGCTGACGGCCATGTCTTCAAAGACGGCACGCCAAAACAGATCATCAACGACCAGGAGGTACGCAGCGCCTACCTCGGCAGCACCTTCCGCGGCGACGAGTTTGACTGAGCAGAGCCGGGCCGTGTCGGCCCGGTCCGGGGGCGAGGACGCCCCGGCTCTGTTAAAGACCGCATTTGGCAATTGGAGTTCGACGACCCTACAATCCGCTTTGCGGAGTTCCGAGATGTCCAATCGAAGAAAAATCACGTTGGGATGCGTCCTCGCGGCACTGATCGCCATCGGCGTCGCAGCCCTATCGCATTCCAGCGCTCAGTCCGCGGCCACACAACCGACGGTCGTCATCTCTCCCGGGGCTGGCAAACTACTGGACCAGATGCGTCAGGCTTACGCGTCGCTTAAATCCGTTTCGATTTCCGGGACCGTCGAAGGCCGATTCGACATCGACGGAGTGCGCAGAAAATAATGCCGGCCAATTCACCGGCCTCTACTCCTCGACCGGCCAATTTCGCAGCGAAATGAAGGACAGCAGCGCCGGGGCCGGCGATCCGGCTTCGACCCAACCCTCCGACGACGCTTTGGTGGGCAACGACGGCCAGAAGGTCTATTTCTATCTCCCGGCGCAACCGATATCTTTTGAGCGACGCCCCCAAGGGCAAGGTCGACCTGCACTCTCTCGGCGACGACATTGCCGACGTTCTGCGAAGTCAGGACCTCTCGCTGGCGCTGGCGCTTTCGGGCGATGCCGCCGGCGAACTCTTGCAGGATGCGACCTCCGTTTCTCGCGTGGACGATGTGAAGATCAACGGCCAGGCGTTTCCGGCGATCATCATCCTCCATCCGCAATACGATGAAACGCTGGTAGTTGATCCCCAGACCCATCTCCTGCGCCGCGCCGTTGCCGACCTGTCAAAAGACGCTCGCCTGCAAGGCGCGAGCGTGGTCAAGACGGCCCAGTTGACGATGGATTACATCAACACTCCCTCGGCACCGGCCCAGGCGGAACAGTTCGCCTGGTCGCCGCCGCCCGGCGCACAGGAATTGTCCGTTGCCAACGGCGGTTCCGAACTGGAAGGCAAGCCCGCCCCGGCCTTCTCGCTGACCGACATGGATGGCAAGCAGGTTACCAGCCAAAGCCTCAAGGGCTCGGTATACGTTCTGGATTTCTGGGCCACGTGGTGCGGGCCGTGCGTTGCGTCGCTGCCGCACCTGGACCAGATCTATAAAGACTTCAAGGACAAAGGGGTGAAGTTCTTCGCCGTCAACGAGCAGGAAGACAAGCCAACCATTCAGAAGTTCATTTCCGACACCAAACTTAGCATCCCCGTGCTGATGGACTCCGACGCGACGGTTGGGCAAGTGTACGATTCGGATGGAATGATCCCGATCACCATCGTCGTTGGCAAGGACGGCAAAGTCATAAAGGCCGGCCACTTTGTCCCCGATGAGGACGACCAACTTCGTCCGATTCTGACCGCCGCCCTTAAGCAATAGCGCGGTTTTCGCAATATTTCTCCCTGGCCCATGGCGCCGCCGTGGGGCCTTCCACCCCGATAAAACCCCTCGCCGGAAATATCAAACCGGCATGAGCTTGTTTTGTAAAAGTGCCCGCTCCATGTGACCGATCATCTTCCGTAAGCCCTTGAGCGCAAAGAAGGTTGAGGATCTTGAACACCGAGCTCGTCAAGAAGGTTCGCCAGTGCCCCAACCTGCCGTCGTTGCCCTCCATAGCGATGCAGATTCTGGAATTGGCGAGCAAACCAAATGTCGACATCGCGGAAATCGCCCGGCTGATCTCCAAGGACCCGGCTCTTTCCACCAAAATCCTTCGGACCGTCAACAGCAGCTTCTATGGTCGCAGCCAGCACGTCAGCACCATCAGCCATGCGTTGGTCATCCTCGGCCTGCAATCGGTCAAGACGCTGGTCCTGGGATTCTCACTGGTCTCGACGCTCAGCAAGGACAAACAGCGTGGATTCAATCATCTGAACTATTGGCGGCGCAGCCTTTACGCCGCCACCGCCGCCAGAACCATTGCCGCCAAAATGAAGATCGTCCAGCAGGAAGAGGCGTTTCTGGCGCGCTTTTGCAGGACATCGGCATGTTGATTCTGGACCAGGCCCTGGGCCAGCAATACAGCGAAATCTGCGACAAATCCCCCACCCACGTCGAGTTGGTCAAAGCGGAAGCCGAGACGCTGGGCATGACTCATGCCGAGATCGGCGCACTCATTGCCGAGCAATGGAAGCTGCCGCCGATCCTGGTCACCGCCATCGGCGCCAGTCATGATCCCGCCACCGTCACCGATCCGACCCTCAAAGCCATTGCCCTGGTGGTCCATCTCTCGGGCCTCTGCGCCGATGTCTTCGTTGACGCCCAGGCCGCTAACGCCATCGTTCAAGTGCGATCCCTCTGTGCTTCGGCCTTCAAGTTGCCCGAGGCCGTTTGCGATAAGCTTCTGGATGAAATCTCCGGCAAGACCAAGGAAGTGGTTTCGCTCTTTGAAATCAAAGTCGGCGCGGCGTCAAACTACGAAGGCATTCTGGAAAGGGCCAACGAAGCCCTCGTTGAACTGACGCTTCAATCCCAGATGCAGGCCAGCAAGCTCCAGCAGCAGAACCAGGTCCTGAAGAAGAAGGCGTTGATCGATGCGTTGACGGGACTGATCAACCGCGCGACTTTCGATGATGCCCTGGCGCAGCATTTCAACGCCTCGAAGACCGCCGCCGCTCCGCTTACGCTTCTCATGATCGACGTGGATAACTTCAAGTCGATCAACGACCGCTGCGGCCATCAGGTCGGCGATCTGGTTCTGGCCAACCTTGGAAAGCTGCTCCGAAGCCGCCGCCCGCCCCAGGATTTGGCGGCACGCTACGGCGGCGAAGAACTGGCCCTCCTTTTGTCGCAAACTCCGCGCCGTCGCCGCCGCCCTTGCCGAGACCGTTCGTCTGGCCATCGCCAAGAAGCCCATGGTCTGCGGAACCCAATCCGTCCCGGTGACCGTTTCCATTGGCGTCGCCACGATGGAGCCGAATGGACCGATGACCGATCCCTCGCACCTGCTGAAGGCCGCCGACATGGCCGTCTACGCCGCCAAGCATTCCGGCCGCAACTGCGTCAAAATATTCTCCATGAAAGACGCCGCCTAACCCCGCGCCCGCGCGGCAAAACCGCCCCCCAAAAGCCGCGGGATGGCCATCCCGCGGGCCTCGAGGCCCTAATAATCCTCCGTCCGCGCCTCCTGCAAATGCATGTCCTCCACTCCCTGCACCTGCGCGTCGTGAAATCCCGCACTCCCCGAAGTTCAATCACCGGTTCCTTGCGGGCATTCGTCGCCGTCACATGCTGCAAATATAACTGCCGCGCATCCTCCGCCAGCAGCGCCGGCCGAACGTCCGGCTCGTTCACGCTCATCTGGACGTTCGTCAGCTCCAGCCCGCTCACGTGCCGGATGAAAAATCCCCACGCCGGCGAGCCTCCGAACCGCGACGGGTCCGGATACCCCTTCACCTGCTCCCACGGCTCTCGCCTGGTCCACGACCCCTCGCCGCCGCCCGGATAAATCAGCCGCATGTTATGAATGTGCACGTCCTCAATATCATGTCCCGGAACTCCGCTGATAATGCACGCATAGCGCACCGCCGCGCTTTGCGAAATGATGTCGCTGATGTTGATGTGCCGGATCGCGCCCGTTTGCGAATCTCGCGGCCCGCGCAGCCGGCTCCCCAGCCGAATGTACAACGGCGCGCTCGTCACCTCCCGCATCACGATGTTCGAAATCGTCACGTTGTCGATCACCCCTCCATCCACGCTTTCGATCGCCAGGCCCTGGCAATCGTCGAACAAACAGTTCGAGATCGCGATGTTCTTGAATCCCCCGTTCGATTCCGTCCCGAACTTGATGCGTCCCGTCCGCGAGATGTGCCGATCTTTCCCATCTGGCCCGACGCTGTAGCCCGGCCCGATCTTCTTGAACGACCCATCCAGCAGCGATCCCTCCTGATACCCTCCGCTGACCAGGCAATTCGAGATCGTCACGTTTTCCGTATCCCGAACGTAACCCAGCCCGTACGAACTTTTGAGCACGATCGCATCGTCGTTCGGCGAATTCACGCTGCAATTCGTAACCGTCACGTTCCGGCAGCAGTCGATGTCCATCCCGTCACGATTCGTGTCGATCTTCACGTCGTCGATGGTCAATCCGTCCACCGCCGTCGCCAGGATTCCGAAATGCCCCCCTTCATAAATCGAGAAATCCCGCAGAATGACGTTGTGGGCATGTCTTCAGCGCGATCGCCTTGTCGGCGATCCCGCTGGCCAGCGCTTCCTTCTCGTCGGGATATTCCGGCTGGGTGGTCGGTTGGGTAGCCGGCTCAACCGACGGCCGCGTCGCCGCGAACATCGCCGCGTAATCGTCCGTCGGAATATCCGGCGAAATCCGCGACGTTGCCCACCGCCAGCGGTGATGCCGCATCTCCGCCGGCTCCGTCATCCCGGCGCCGGGACTCGATCTCCTCCGGAGTCACCTCCACCTCCCACGGCTCAACCGTATCATCCGACGGCTGCGTCGTATCCTGCCACGGCTGCGTCGTCGACGGTTTGGTCGTGGGCGGCTTCGACGACCCACGGTTCAGCGCATCTTTCCCGTCGATCATTCCCGGACCCACAATCCCCACGTTATAAACGTTCTCGCCCCAAATCAGGCTGTTGTGCCAATGCGTGTGTCCAAAGTCCTGGTACTGATCGGGGAAAGGGAACGGCTCGGGGGGATCATATTGGCCCTGGTACGTCGTGCCCGCCGCCTTGATCGTCGCTCCGCTTCCGAGATACAACGTGACATTGCTCTTCAGATGAATCGAATAGCAGAGATAAGTCCCCGGCGAAAAACGCACCATCCCCCCGCCGGCCTTCGCCGCGGCGTCGATCGCCTGGTTCACCGCCTGGGTGTCGAGATGTTGGCCGTCTCCGCGCGCTCCAAAATCCTTGACGTCAAAGATTCCGTTTGCCGCCTGACAACCGCCCAGCATTGAGAAAATCAGTATGAGTCCAATCCGCCGAAGAGCAATGTTTTTCATAGATGACGGCCGCAGTATAAACCCACGCCGCCGCAAAGACCAAATCTCATCCCAAAAATCCCAGGGTGTCGCCGTGGGTCCGTGGCGCCGGCCACGTGCCGCGATGAAGCCGATGGATCAAGCACGCGAAAAGAATCCCGCTGAACATCAGCAGAATCACGCGCATCGGCAGGTTGTAGCGGTCGCTGACGAACGTGAAAAGGAAGGGGACTTCAGCCAGGAACGCCGCCGCGAAGATCCAAACACATCCCAGGCACAGACGCCAAGCCATCCATACGCCGGCCAATCCCAGCAGGGCCACCGCGCCATGGAGCACCGCCCGATCCACATATATTCCCTTCCAGCGGACGTTGTTCGTCATTGGAAACGGAAGATACGCCTTGGTCGGATCGCTGAAAAAAATGAAAACCAATCGCTTCGCCGAACGCAACCAGAAATCCCCCGGGGCCTGGCGATATTCCTGCTTCAACCGCAGATCGCACAGGTCGAAATAGTTCGGCTCCCCCATTCGCAGGATGAGCGATCGTTCGCTGTCGTTCACGGCCGGGCTGGCCTGGAGCATTTCCCCCTCGAGCCAGCCGGTGGCAATGGGTTGATTGCCCAGCCACGTCTGAAATCCCACTCCGCCGCGAACGAAATAGAGGCGATCAAAAACCATAAGGTTTCGCAAAGTCCAGGGAGCCAGAACGACGGCGAAACTCGCCAGGGCCATGGCGACGCCCGCCAGGTGGTCCCGCCGGCTCCGGCCACGCAATCCGACCAGAATCAGCAGGGGATACGACAGCACATAGGATGGGTTGGTCAGCGACAGCACGCCCATCCCCGCTCCCGCCAACGCGCATGCGCGCGACAGATGCCGCGTCTTTCGCACTTCGGTGGCCGCTACGATCAGCACGACGAAAATCGCCAGCGCCACGTAGCTGTCCCACCAATCCGTGACGAAGTACAGCGTGACGGGATGGACGACCACAAACAGCGCCCCCAGCCATCCTGCCAGCGGCGAAACATAAAATCTCGCCAACCGAAAAACCCCCGCGGCGATCACGCCGAAGCAGATCGCATTGATCGCCAGCAGCACCAGAACCATTCGTGATATTCCCGCCAGCCAATAAGCGGCGGCGATGATCACCGGATACAGCGGCGCGACGAAACACGTCGGCGGCGCGGCCGGCGATGGGTCGAACGGGCTCAAAAATCCATCGCCATGGACCATATGACCGGCAACGGTTGCTTCCTCCGCGAACGGTAGGCTGTAGAGGCGATGCCGCAGCGCCGCCGAGACGACCGCGATCGCCACGGCCGCGGCAAAAACAAAAATGACGCTGCGATCAATCGTGCGATCCTTCGACGATTCCGACCGATCCCGCATCACGATCCCAAGGATAGTTCTCGCCATCATCGCCGCAAAGGATTCTGGATTGTCAGGCGCGATTCCCGACCCAAAGGGCCAACGCCTGGGCCAACCGCGTGACGACGCTGTCCCAATCCCCCGGGGAGCTTTGGCGGAATAATCGCATCGTTGGATACCAGGGACTGTCCTCTCGCTGCAGCAACCAGCGCCAATCGGCATAAAAAGGCAACAGCGTCCACACCGGCTTGCCCATGGCGCCGGCCAGATGCGCCACCGCCGTGTCCACCGCTATCACGAGGTCCAGATTGGCAATCAGCGCCGCGGTGTCGGCAAAATCCTTCAACTCCTGCGTCCAATCGAGCAGCTCCAAGGCCGCCGGTGGAGTTTTACCTTCGCCATCGGTGGCCGCGTCCATCTTCTGCAGGCTGATGAAACGCACGCCCGGTACCCGCCCCAGTGGGGCCAATGTCGCCAACTTCATTGAGCGATTGCGGTCTTTCTTGTGGGTTGGACTTCCCGCCCATGCCAACCCGATCTTCGCGATTCGAGAATGTTCGGCGATCCGCCGTTGCCACCGCCCCGCGTCCTGGGCATCGGCCCGCAGGTAGGGCACGTCTTGGGGAATGTTGGCCAAAGTCGTGCCGAAGATTCGCGGCAGAGTTAGCAGATGGCAGTACAGATCAAAGGCGGGCAGCGGCATTTGGGCAACAACTTTCTGTCCCTCGGCCATGGTCTCAAACAACCGTTGAAGTTCCGCATGACATGCGATGACGATTTTCCCGCCGCGCCGGGCCACCAGCGGTAAATAGCGGATGAATTGAATCGCATCCCCAAAACCCTGCTCGGCGCAGCAGGATGGTGCGACCTTCCAACGGGCTTCCGTCCCACTGCGGCTGAGTGAAGTCCGGCGGAAGGGAGGGAAAATCCTTGGATTTCCATCGCCATTCATACTCTTCCCAGCCTCGTTCAAAATCCTCCCGCGCCAGCAGCGCCAAAGCGAGATTGAAATGGGCATCGGCGTAGTCGGGCTTGAGCGTGATGGCTCGGCGATAGGCGGCGATGCCCTCATCGTGCTGTCCCTGCTCCGTCAGGGCAATGCCGAAATTATTGTGGGCTTCGGCGTAGTCGGGCTTAAGGGAAATGGCCTGACGATAGGAAGCGATGGCCTCATCGAACTGCCCTTTACCTACCAAGGCGTTGCCCAGATTGTTGTGTGCTTCAGTGTAGTCGGGCCTGAGCGTAATGGCCTGGCGACAAGCGGCGATGGCCTCGTCGAATTGTCCTTTGCCCGAGAGGGGACTGCCAAGATTGCTGTGAACTTCAGGCAATTCAGGATTGAGGGCAATCGCCTGATGGTAAGCCGCGATGGCCTCGTCGAATTGTCTCTTGGCGGCCAGAGCGATGCCTAGATTGTTGTACGCTTCGGCAAAGTCCGGCTTGAGGGCAATCGCCCGGCGACAAGCGGCGATGGCCTCGTCGTGTTGCCCATTGTCCGACAGGGCCATGCCGAGATTGTTGTGGACCTCGGCGTAATCAGGGTTGATGGCGGCTCCTTGCCGATAGGCCGCAATGGCCTCGTCGCGCTGTCCATTGCCGGTCAGGGCATTGCCGAGATTGTTGTGAGCTTCAGCGTAATCGGGCTTAAGGGAAATCGCCTGACGATAGGCGGCAATGGCCCCATCGAATCGTCTTTGGCCTGTCAGGGCATTGCCGAGATTGTTATGAGCCTCGGCCGACCCGCTATTGAGTGCGATCGCCCGCCGACAGGAGGCGACGGCCTCATCGAGTTGTCCTTTGCCCGCCAGAGCATTGCCGAGATTGTTGTGGGCTTCGGCGTAGTTGGGTTTGAGGGCAATGGCTTGTCGATAGGCGGCAATGGCCGCGTCGCGTTGTCCCTTGCCTGCCAGGGCATTGCCCAGATTGTTGCGGGCCTCGGCATAGTCGGGCTTAAGAGCGATCGCCTGACCACAGGACGCGATCGCCTCGTCGAGTTGCCCTTTATCTCTCAGCACGATGCCGAGATTATTGTGGGCTTCGGCGTAGTTGGCCCGGAGCGAAATGGCCCGGCGATAGGCCGCGATGGCTTCGTCCAACTGACCTTTGCCTGCCAGGGCAATGCCCAGATTGTTGTGAATTTCCGCGTAGTTGGGCCCGAGGATAATGGCTTGGCGATAGGCGGCAATGGCCTCATCGAATTGTCCTCTGCCCGCCAGGGCGTTGCCGAGATTATTATAGACGCCCGGCAACCGGGGATTAAGGGCGATCGCCCGATGGATCAAATCCACCGCCATTTCACTCCGCCCCGTTTGATGAGCGACGACTCCCAGATAGTGCAGCGCATCCGCGTGCCGCGGATCCTGGGTCAAAACTTGCCGGTAAAGTTGCTCAGCCTCGCGCAGTCGTCCGGCCTGATGGTGCTGCAATGCCTGATCGAAAAGCGGCTGGTTCGTCGTTCGAATCATGTTGTAAGATGCAATGATCCAACGTGCACCGCGTCTTGACAAGGTATGGCAGCCAGCGTGCCACCTGGCTGATCGGCGTTCCCGGCAAATTCGTTATCAAAGAATCTCGCCAGTTCCCGATCGAAATCGACATGAAGCCATATGGCATTAGCACGGCGCCGTCGCGGATGACTATCGCACCAGCGTGAGCACCCCCGGTTGCCAGGGGAGTTGGTTGTAGGTAAGACCTGCCGCGTGGGGGCCAAGACCCTGGTAGAGGAACTGCAAATTGGATGGGTCGATGGTCTGCGTTTCGTCGGGATTGGTGCGAACCAGATCGCCGCTGCTGATGTCGCTCGTCCAGGCGTTGCCGTCGCTGAAGGTGACGTTGGCCTTGCCGGCGAAGGGATTGCTCTCGCTCGCCGCCAGCGGGGTCCACGAACCCGCCAGATCGGTCGCGGTAAAGGATCGGAAATACCTTCCTGCACGGCCCATCGCCTCGACGAGCATGAGGTACTGGTTCGTTCCCTTCACCGTGTAGACCTGCACGGCCTCGAACAGGTTAGCCTTGGTGTCGGTCATGATGGTCTTCGGGTTGGTGAATGTGCCCGGGAAGTCGCCGATCGGCATCGACGCCCGGTAGATGTTTCCGTTGTCGTTCGCGAAGAAGAGATAGGCGGTCCTACTGTTGCAGATTACCGTTTCGTCGATTGAGCTTCCCCCGTAGAGTTCGTGTGGGGCCGACCAGCCCGATGGGTTGGTGGGGTCGGTCGAGGTCAGGTAACTGAAAGGCCACGGGCCCCACTCGTACATAAGAACCCAGATCTTCTTCGGGGTGAAATAGATCAAGGTCGGCGCAATGCCCCCTACAGGGATCGAGTGCTGGGTGGCTGTAGCCATCTGAGACCAATTGGTGAAGGTCATCATGGCCCCGCCGTAGCTCCCTGCATTGTTGACCCTCGACATGTAGACGATGTACTGATTGTGTAGACCACGCAGCTGAAGTCCTTGAGCGAGACCCACCTGGATTTTGGCTGAGCGAGCGGGCCCGTCGACGTCCATTTGAAGGTCTTGGGCAGCGCAGACGGCGATGAACTCGACGTCAGGTTGACCGCGATACTGGGCCGCGTGCTGGCAGGAACGGCATCCCCCGCGAAACAACTCGGTAAAGAAGAGCAGCAGATGGCTGAAAAATATAGGGCTGAAGCAGCCGTAAAAACGCCTTTCCCGCACATTTTCGCAATAGACTTCTGTCGCTGCGATTTATGAACTAACGATTTCATTTGACATTTCCACTGGTTTCTTGCCCACGACCGGCGTCAGCCTTTTTTGTAGTTTTGTTCCTGCTGGGAGCAACCGTCAAATGTCGTCGATGCCGCTGCCCCCGGCTCACACTCCGCGTCTCAATCGGAGCGAACGCGATGTCAATCGAGAGCGTTATGTGGAGTGCACTTCAGATACCACTCACATTCTATTTACAACAAGCGTCGTGTTGTCGTGTCAATTTATACCCGCCGCGAGAACCGCACAGCTTCGTTTTGCTGGGCCGATGGGTCGCTAATCCGGGATCACCATATCCGATGTACTATCGGCGTGAGCGGCCAGCCCCTCATTCATTGCGTTCGCGCCGTCGGGAGAATCTCTCAAAACCCAGGAATGCCCGGCGCCGGGAACCTTCACTTCCATGCCTGTTCTATTCAATTGCAGGTCATTGAATAGTCCGACGGAGGACGGCGGTTTACCGTGCCCTACGGCATCGGCGATTGCATCGTCGAGGCGCTTTTTGGCCGAGTCTGTGTATCTCATCAAGTAGGCGCAAAACGCTTTGTCCCCGTGATCATAGCTGTAAACCATCGCCCTTACGGCGGTGTTGCCATCGTGATCGTAGGGAGGAGTTCGGTAAGTCGAGTCCAGAAACCAGGTTTGCCCGTCGTCCGCGGTGAAATAAGCCTTGTCACCCTTGATGCGGTGTGCCGGCAACACGCCGTAACCCAGAATAACGCCTGCTATGGCCAAAAATGCGATCGCAAGCCCTAAACCCACGGACTTTTTTTTATTGATCGCTTCTCTAATGGCCATAGGCGGCGCTCCGGGCAGTCGCGGGGACAAAACCCGCGTCGCTGTGGAACCACTTTCGCAATGCTTATCAATTCTAAAGGCCGGGCGGCCAATTCACATTCACACAAAGCATTTTTGCGGTAACCGTACCGATGACATAAGCATCAACGTGGCCGTCAAGAAACAGGATGTTGCACGTGGTGTTATTCATGTGCCTGAATCGCATCTCGGTGTAAAACTGCGCACCCGCGTTTGCGTATGCCGTAAAATCGACATTGTCGTATTTCTCTCCGGCAAGCGACGCGCCCGTCAGCGACGCGCTGGTTATCCCTCCGTCCACGCTGTTGCCGGCTCCGAGTAAAATGCGCCGCCCGTATCCGGTGTATTTGGAATAATAAGGTACCGGATACGCAAATCCCGATGAGGTGCTCTGCGGATAATCGTTGGTCCAATCCTCCATCGCCTCGTTTATCGGTTGGTCGCCATCTTGTGAACCGATGTACCCGGGCGTGACCAAATTGACCCGATTGTCCCATACCATGGCAACTTCGGATGATCGCTGAATCGACCCGGCGGTTCGAATCGTGTAGGTCTGCTGGTAAGGCGTTGCCGTGGTACCGTTGTAATACCCAGCGGCCAGTCCCTCATTCGCCAATACTCGGCTGTTCGCTATGTAGTCGCAAGAACGCGGATCACGCGTGCCATAAGAATTAACTTCCGGATCGTGAAAAATCTCTGATAATGAGAGGGGTTGATTGGCGACCGCGGGGTTGGGCTTTTGGCCGAGCATTAAACTGAGCGTATCGCTCCACCACCAATGGGGCGGGTTTGCCGCAGTGATCGGCCCTGATGCGGCATAACCATACGGAAGATAGCCCTTATTCTCCGCAACATATTCGTCGATCGCTTGCCCAATATTCCGCAGATTTGATGCATCGGCAACCAGATTGGCCTGCTCGCGAGCCTTATTCAGCGCCGGCAGAAGAATGGAAACCAACAGCGCGATGATTCCAATGACGACGAGCAGCTCGACTAATGTGAATCCGCTACGCAGTCCCGTGCGAGTCATACGCGCTCCTGTACCGACCGCCTCGGCGGCGGCGCAGCCCATCGTGGCCGATGGCTGCGCCTCAAGTCGATGCCGCACGACGGCATCATTGCTGCCTGAGCCGACGACTCCGTCGGCAAAGGGCTCCCAGACCAGCCAAGAGCAAAAGACCGCCCGTCGCCGGCTCCGGAACCGCGGACAGCGTGACGGCGTTGGCCGCCGCGAACGCGTCCAGGGCCGACCAGTCGGCCGCCGTCACCACGTCCGCGTTGCTGCCGGCCGATTGACCGTAGTTGACGGCCAGGATTCCGAAGTCCGCGCTGTCCACCTTGCCGTCGTAATTGAAGTCGCCCTCGTCCCAAACGGCGCCCGAAGCGCCGTAGTTGTCGGCCAGAATTCCGAAGTCGGCGGAATCGACCTTGCCGTCGAGATTGGCATCGCCGGCCAGGGTGTATGCGACTTCAAGTTCGCCGGAGGGCAGGCCGGCGACCACGCCATCGGCGCCGTCGGCATAACCGATGCTATAGGTGCCGGCGCCGATCGTGATCGGCGCGGAGGTCATAATGGAACCGCCGCTGGCGCCGTTCCAACTGCCGCCGTTGTAACCATTAACCAGGTAATTGCGGATTGTGGAATCGATGCCGCCGCCCGAGTCGCTGATGATGACATGGTTATTGCCGATATCGAGCGACGAGCCGCTGCCAATCGACAGCGAAGCGAGAGTGGCGCCTCCGGTGTTCGTGGCCAATTGCACGAGCGAACCGCCGGTGATTGACAGGGCGTTGTTGGTCGGCAACGCGCCCGACGCGCCGACCACCAAGGTGCCGGCCGTAACGTCTGTCGGCCCCATGTACGTATTGGAAGTGCCAAGAATAAGAGTGCCCGCCCCGATCTTCTGCAAGGTGTTCGGGCCGCTTATGTGGCCCGACAGGCCGAGCGTGTAAGTCTGCGTATCAATCTGGGTGACTCCACCGGCGATGCCCTGCGTATCTTCGATCGTAACGTTCTGGGGGAGGGTCACATTTCCGATGGCCTGAAGACTGCCGGAATCCAGGGTAAGCGTATTCGTTGAACTGGCGTTGCCCAAAACCGCGCCGGTGCCGACCTGGAGTTGGTTGGTCCAGGCGACGGTAATTGGCCCGCTGAAACTCGAACTGTCGCCGGTGAGGCCAATTGTATAGGGACCGCCGGCGCTGCCCGCGTCGCTGCCCAGGATTAGTGTCCCCGAGCCGGAAAACGCGCCGGCGAAAGTGAAATCACCATCTTGTCCCGATACCAAGGTAGTGCCAGCGCCGATGTTGATGGTTCCGGTGTTCTCCATCGTGTTATTGTTGATGTAGTTGTTGGCTCCTAAGTTGATCGTTGCGTTTGCCTGCGGCTGAATGTCGAAAAAGTAGGAGTTATTGGCTGCCGGCTCAGAGCCATCGGCGAGGTTAAGCGTTCCGGTTGCATTGAGATTGAGGTCGCCAATGGTGCCGATGGTCAGCGTGCCGCCGCCGGTTTGAAGGAGGAACCCATAAGTTGTGTCCGAGACCACTGGGATCGACAGGCTACTTCCTGTTGCGACGCTGATGGTTTCGGTGGCACTACTAAGGCTCACCCCGCCGTTGACGTTGACCGTATTGTTCCCTGCGGTGACAGTAATGCCGTTGGAATCGATGATCTCTCCGGAGCCGGAAAGGGTGTATCCCTGGGGAGTGCTAAAAGTCATCGAGCCGATTTCCTGAGTTCCAATGACATTGACCGTGGGGCTGGCGGTAATGGTTCCGCCGTTGGTGCCGAACGTCGCCGTCGAATTCGGATTGCCCGAAGGAGGCATGGAACCGACCCAGTTCACGTCGTCCGTCGCGTTGGAGGACCAATTCCCGTTTCCGTTGGTCGCCCAGACCGCGCTATTGGCCGGAGGGGGTGTGTAGACCGGCATCGTCATCGAGATGTCATCCACGAAGATCGGCGAGGTAGCCTCGCTGCCGCTGGAGTTGATCATGAGGCTGAACCCGAATCCACCGCCGGCGGGGCTGGCTTCAACCGTGTAATTGTATGTGGCTATGGTCGTTAGATAGCCATCAATGACCCCCGCGGAGGTGGTGGAATTCGGGAAGAATGTTTGGTAGTAGCTATCGCCCGAGTATTGAAACAGCAAACCCAAAGTGTAGTAGCTGGGGGCGGTATTCCACGTGGGCGTCGTATAAACCATGTACATGGTTCCGCTGTAAGCCGCCAACGTTCCCGCCGTGGCCGATCCGGTCGGATCCCAGGCACTCATAAAGGCGGAATTAGTCAGTTCCGCCCCGCCTCCCGTCAACTGGACAAGACTGTTGTACGCGAGTGCGTTGCTGCCGGTGTTGATCTGCAGCCGCCTGCGGTACCGGTGCATCGAGGATTCGTGGTATTTCCCGCGCCATTGGTAGTCGATTGGTCAAAATCATAGGTTGCAGATGTGACGGCAGTCACCGACGTTGCTAAGCCGTTGACAGTCGTACCGGAAAAATCGTCCTGGGTTGTGAACAGAGCTTGACCGAAGGCATGTCCGCAGGGAACGATTGCCGCCGCCGCTAAAGCGAGCGCCAGACGTTGCCGTCTCTTGCCGGCAGGATTCGAAATGGGATTGCTCGTTCGACCGCTCGTTCTGGTCTTTTCTCCTCGATTCATCGCAATACCCTCCGCAAAAGTTTCAGTTCATCACTGAGACGTGATCGCCGAAGCTACCGATAAAAATGATTGGCGGGACTCCTCGTTTTGGGCCAACGCTGCGTGTTCCGCTTTTTCTACCAGGCGCGACGAGCGCAATTTTATCTCCACGCCATGCCAAATGCAAGCGCTTTCTGAAAGGGATTTCGAACAATTTTGAGGGTGCGAGAAAATCACACCTGCCTCCTCGGCATCTTCAATTGGAAGCGATGTTTACCCGCTTCATTTCGTCCGCTTCGGCGTCGACGTCGATTCACGGACGATCAATTCCTCTTCCAGCTTCCGGAATCGCGGCGCGACCGAATCTTTGTCATTGATCGCGCGCAAAAGCATTTCCGCCGCGGCCTGACCCATTGCCGCCGATGGAACATCCACCGCCGTCAGCGACGGCGTCGTCAGCTTCAACACCGGAACATTATTGAAGCAAACCAGGCTGAAATCTCTCGGTACCAAAATCCCCCGATTGTGTGCGGTTTTCAGCAGCGACAACGCCGCGAAGTGCGAATACGCCAGGACAGCCGTCGCCTTGCCCTCAATCACGGCGCGCTGCAAAAACGGCTCATACGTTGAATCCCAGGACACATCGTCGGGCAACTTTGGCGGCTCGACCAGCGGAGTCTCCAGCCCGAATTCCTTCAGCGCACGCGCGAAGGCTTGACGACGTGTAAGAACACTCGCATGTAACGCCGAAATCGACGGATTGTCCAGGTACGCTATGCGCCGATGGCCCAGCCCTATCAGGTGCTCAATCGCCATCCGTGTGCCCTGAGCGTCATCCGGAATCACCTGCATTCCGTGGCTTCCGGCAACGCCGTCCAGGCTCACGTACGGCACTCCGCTGCGTTCCAGAACCTTCAGGTCCTCCAGACTGGTCGGACCAACGGCCACGATGCCATCTACGCGCAATGGCGGCAATTCAAACGGGCCGTGACGAAGGCTGATGAATTGCACGCAAATCTCGTATCCCTCCGCGTCGAGGGCCTTTGCCATGGCGCCGATGGCTTCTTCCTGCGGACCGACGTGATCGGATTCGATTCTTGGAACACCCAAAACCGCGATGAGATGGGTCTTGCTGACCGTCAAGTTGCGAGCCGCCATGCTGGGACGGTAATTCAGTTCCTCGGCCACCTTCAGGATTCGCTCGCGCACCGGCTGGGAAACGGAGAATCGACCATGCTTTGAGTTATTCAAAACCCGGCTGACAGTCGAAGGAGCGACGGCACACCGTTCCGCAACTTCCTTTAGATTTGTGGTGGCCCTGGCCATGCCTGATGCTCATTTCGTCCGCAACCAATATCAGTTCTCTCGGCAAGCGATTGCCGACGAGATTATACGCGGCACTTGCCGCATCTTGCAAGACTTTTTATCGCCGCCAGCGCCTAGCAAACGCCGATTTTTCCGGAATTACCAAGCGCGGACTGAGCCGACACGGTTCGGCTCCGTCAAAATACTCCATTTCACCCAGCATGAAGACTCGAGCGAAGATTACAATGATAACTACTTATTTCGCAACCAGTTAAATTGCATAACCATTGAGCCATGAAGAAAACGATTGCCGAACGCCATTTTTTGTTTGACATTACGACAGTTCAGGTTAAATTTGCGTCCGTGCAGCAAACGGTTGTTGCATGGCGGTCAGTATCGTAAAAGTTCGATCTATCACGTCACATTGTGGGTACCGTGCCCCGCCGTCAGGCAAACACGGAGGAGGTTGGGAATGTTCGGAAAAATGGTCGAAATGAGTCGGATTAGCAAGTGTGGATTTGGAGCGATTGCCGCTCTGGGGCTATGCTTTGTGGTGCCAAGCACCGCGCGCGCGACCCTAATCGAATCGTGGGAAGGCTCACTGGACGGATGGACGGTTCCCGCGCCCGGCGGCACCAACACAACGTATACTGCCACACCCGTGACAGGTCCTGGGGTAACAAATGGAACTTATAGCCTTGCGGTCGGTTCGGCGACGACCGGTCCCAACTACTCCCAAATGCTGGCCGGACCAAGCTCCATGGCTTTGACGTCCATTCTGGCCGACGCGTCGTCAGTGAGTCTTGATGTGTATACGCCCCCCGCTTCATTCGGGTATTACCTGCAATTTGATATCGATATCAATAACGCGGATACCGGGTTTGTTTCTCTCGACAGCTACACTTATCCATCCACGGTTATCGGTGCTGAAACCACCATCACGGTTCCTGTGTCTCCTGCACTCGACGCGACATTGGCGGCATCCTCTAATCCTACAGCGATATTCATCCAGATTGGCGGCGGCTTTACCGCCGGGAATGAAACGATGTATTTGGACAATCTCCGAACAACCGCCGTTGCCGTTCCAGAACCGGCCAGCCTTGGTGTGCTGGGGACAGGACTAAGCATGCTCGTGCTTCGTCGTCGCCGCAAGGCCTGATTTTGGAGGCTGGTCGCGAGTTCCGAAATCCTATTGCAGATCAGCGGGCGAGTCGCATAATGACTCGCCCGCATTCTTTGTCGCAAGAAGGCACGGTCAATGAAATTCAGTCATGGTGTATGGAAATGGGCCGACGGAATCACGCCGATCTGTGTCCGCAGAGTCACGGAATACAAATTGGAGCGCGATTCGCTTTGGGTGGCGGCCGTCGATCGCAACGGACCCGATCCGTCCGACCGATTCGAAGGTCTCGTCCTGCAACTGCACATCACTTCTCCCATGGCCGATGTGATCCGCGTGCGCATCGTGCACCACGATGTGAACCCTCGCCGGGATGTCAAACCCGATCTGGATTACTCGCTGTCGGCCGCGAACGTGAAGATCGAGGATTTGCCCGATGAGTTGACCTTCACCAGCGGCCGGTTGACTCTGCGAATCTGCAAGAGCAAATGGTCGATGCAGTTCGAGGACGGCTCGACGATCATTACCGGCGGGGCCGGGGACAGCCTCGGACAAATGAGCCACCGCGCCGGCGGCCGATGGCTCATGCAGCGATTGCGGATGGCCGTCGGTGAATATCTCTACGGCCTGGGCGAGCGCTTTGGGCCCATTGCCAAGAACGGCCAGAGCATTTCCATCTGGAACGAGGACGGCGGCACCGGCAGCGAGCTGGCCTATAAGAACATTCCGTTTTTCATTTCCAATCGGGGATACGGAATCCTGGTGAATTCGAACGCCCGCGTGGATTTCGAGATCGGCACCGAACGGGTATCGCAGGTGCAGTTCAGCGTCCCCGAGGAAGAGTTGGATTTCTACGTCTTCCGCGGACCGGGTCCGAAAGAAGTCCTGGAAAAATACACGCGTCTGAGCGGTCGTCCCGCCCTGCCGCCGGCGTGGTCCTTCGGGCTTTGGCTCAGCACCTCGTTTACAACCCACTACAACGAAAAAACCGTCAATGAATTCGTCGACGGCGCGGCCAAGCGCGGCATCCCGCTGAGCGTGTTCCATTTCGATTGTTTCTGGATGAAGGAGCGGCACTGGTGCGACTTCGAATGGGATACCGACGCGTTTCCCGACCCGCCCGGGATGCTTCGCCGCCTCAAGAGCAAGGGATTGCGCGTCTGTGTTTGGATCAACCCCTACATCTCACAGCTTTCCAAACTCTTCCGTGAAGGGGCCGACAACGGCTATTTCCTCAAATACCCCGATGGCCGGGTCTTTCAGCGCGACGCCTGGCAGCCCGGCATGGCCCTGGTGGATTTCACGAATCCCCAGGCGGTGGAATGGTATTGCGGAAAGCTTCGCCGCCTCCTGGAAATGGGCGTGGATTGCTTCAAGACCGATTTCGGCGAGTTCATTCCGGAAAATGTGGCCTATCACGACGGGTCCAACCCGGCCCTGATGCACAACCATTACAGCTACCTCTACAACAAAGCGGTATTTGAATTGCTGGAAAACTTCCACGGCAAGGGCAACGCGATCGTCTTCGCGCGGTCGGCCGCGACCGGATGCCAGAAATTCCCCGTCCATTGGGGCGGCGACTGCGACGCCACTTGGGAATCAATGGCCGAGGACTTGCGCGGCGGACTCAGCTTTTGTGCTTCCGGAGCGGCATTTTGGAGTCACGACATCGGCGGCTTCTCCGGCACCGCCAACCCCGCGCTTTACAAGCGATGGGTCGCATTCGGACTTCTATCCACTCACAGCCGCCTGCATGGAAGTTCCTCCTACCGCGTTCCCTGGCTCTTCGACGAAGAGTCCGATCTCGTCATGCGGCGCTTCGCCAGGTTGAAGAACAGGCTTTTCCCCTATCTTTTTTCGGCGTCGCATGATGCCCGCGAATTCGGCTGGCCCGTCATGCGGGCCATGGTCTTGGAATTCCCCGACGACCCCGCATGCGCGCAGTTGGATCGTCAGTACATGCTCGGCTCGTCGCTGCTGGTGGCCCCGGTATTCCGTCAGGACAACATTGCCGAGTATTACGTGCCGCACGGACGCTGGACGCATTTCTTTTCCGGAGAGGTCATCGAGGGCGGCGTATGGCGGCGGGAGTCCATCGACTTCATGCAGATGCCGCTGCTCGTGCGCGAAAACACCATCCTTCCCATCGGCGGCGATGAGGAAAAGCCAGGCTGGAAACCGAATGAGGAACTGACCCTGCAATTATTTCAGATCGCGGACGGCGCGGATGTTTCGGTTTCGGTCCCGGCGAGCGACAATCCGCATCGCGTCGTCTTCCGTTGCCAGCGCACCGGCCGGAAATTCGTGCTGAGTTCCGACGGACGAGCCAGGGACGTGAAGGTGCTGTTGCCGTCACATCGTTCCATCGGCGACATCAGCAATGGAAAACCGCGTGGCTCCGCCGGGGAAGCTCCGCTGGTGAGCTGGACGGACACCGCCAAGCCGCTTGCATTCTCCCTGAACGATTGACGACTGATTTCCGCCATCAGGCGATTGACAACTTCCCGCCGCACACGCCCTCGACAGCAAGCGATTGCTGAAGTATAAAGTTGCCGTTTCCAATGAGTTCAGTCCATGGCGACGGTTCTGCAAAGCGGAGGCAAAATGAGGTTGGAAAAGGTATCCCGTGCGATGGCTGCGATCATCGCCGTCGGCTCCTTGGTCACAGGCGCCGTCGCGTCCGCCCAGACGACGACGCAACCGTACGTTTGGCGCAACGTTAAAGTCGGCGGCGGCGGTTTCATTCCCGGAATCGTTTTCAGCCGCATCGAAAAGGGGCTGGTCTACCTGCGATCCGACATGGGTGGATGCTATCGCTGGGACGATTCTCTAAAACGATGGATCCCGCTGCAGGATTCGATGCCGGAATCGAGTTATTTCGGCGGTGAAAGCATCGCCCCCGATCCGATCGACGCCAACACGGTTTATATCGCCGCCGGAATGTATCGAACCGATCCAGCGGCAATGTTGCGTTCCCACGACCGCGGCAAAACGTGGGATGTCTTTCCCGTCAGTTTCCGCATGGGCGGCAACGAAGACGGCCGCGGCGTCGGGGAACGACTGGCAATCGATCCCAACGACAACACGATTCTCTTTTTCGGCTCGCGTCACGACGGGCTATGGCGCAGCACCGACTCCGCGCAGACCTGGACAAAGGTGGCCGCCTTCCCCATCGGAGGCCGCGGCCTGCCCGGCGAGGGGCAACCCACAAACACCGGACTGAGTTTTGTCGTCTTCGATCCCCGAACCGGCACGCGCGGATCGCCGACGCAAACCATTTTCGTCGGCTCGGCCGATCCCGGTCCCGAGCACCTTTTCCGCAGCGACGATGCGGGAAAGACATGGACCGCCGTTGACGGTGGACCCGGCCCCGAGATGCTGCCCTTACAGGCACAGATCGATGATGCCGGCGTCCTTTTTATCACCTATGGAAATGGCACGGGCCCCAACGGCGTCACCGACGGCGCGGTCATGAAGTTCGACACAAACCGCCCAGCCTGGACCGACATCACCCCCGAAAAAGGACCCAATCGTCCCCGCGGCGGGTATTGCGGCTTGTCCCTCGACCGCGAGCGGCCCGGAACCCTCGGCGTCACCACGATGAACCGCTGGGCGCCGGTTGACACCGTCTGGCGATCCACCGACGCCGGCAAAACCTGGATGGACATCGCCGCAAAAAGCATTCGCGATGTTCGTGCCACGCCTTTTCTTTTGTGGGGAAATAGCACCGCAAAGCTCGGTTGGTGGATGGCCGCCTTCGCCATCGATCCGTTTGATTCCAATCATGCGGCCTATTCGACCGGCGCGACCATTTACGCCACCAACGATTTTTCAAATGTCAGCCTCGGCCGAACGACGCACTGGTATCCATGGGTCGAAGGAATCGAACAGACCGCGATCATCACGCTCTTGAGCCCGTCGCGGGTGCGCATCTTCTCAGCGGTTTCGGCGATATCGGCGGCTTTGTGCATGAAGACCTTGGCGTCTCTCCAGCCGCCATGTACGACAATCCGCGCTTCAACACCACCGTTTCGCTGGACTGCGCGGGCGAAAATCCATTGGTCGTCGTCCGCAGCGGAAATCCGGCCGAAGGCGAAGCTTCGCTGGGCTATTCCACCGACGGCGGTCTTTCGTGGCATCCGATGAAAATGTCCGGCACGTTCCGCCGGCGCAGGCGCGATGAATCTCCCGCGATCATCGTCTCCGCCGATGGAGCGACGTTCATGGCCATGACGCCCATTCCGGTCTTCACTCGCGACCATGGCAAAAGTTGGACCCGGGTCAAAGGTTTGTTCACGGGCGCTCGCCCGGTCGCCGACCGAGTTGATCCCCTGGCGTTCTATGCCATCGATTTTGCCACCGGACGGTTCTTCACCAGCACCGACGGCGGCGCAATTTTCAAGGCTTCAAAGACCCACGGCCTTCCTGGCGATATCGCGGACGACGAGCCGACCTGGCACGAAGGCCCATGGCCGCTTATGGCCACTCCCGGCAAACCACGCGATCTCTGGTTCATCGACAACGGAACGCTGTACCACTCCGCGGACGGCGGCAACTTCTTCGCCCGCATCAATAACCCGCTTCATGTTGAACTCCTCAGTTTTGGCAAGGCCGCCGCTGGAAAGGATTATCCGTCGCTCTTCGCGGTCGCGAGCCTGGGGGACAAAAAGGCGATTTGGCGATCTGACGACATGGCTTCATCATGGATTCGCATCAACGACGACCAGCATCAATATGGCGGACGATTTCGCTGCATCGCCGGCGACCCCCGAATCTTCGGACGCGTCTACGTCGGCACCGATGGCCGCGGCGTGCTCTATGGCCAACCCGTGGGAACCGGCCAATGAGCCGCTTTATTCCGATGCGGTGAGTTAACGAATCGGATACGGCCACGTTCCGAAATGCTTCATTGGGTAGGGCCGGAATTGAACCGGCGACACATGGATTTTCAGTCCATTGCTCTACCAACTGAGCTACCTACCCGGATTGTGCCGAATCGCTCGCGAAATTCAGCGTTGGGCCGCATATTACCGATTGATTCCGATTCTTCAACCTCATCCCCATTCCGCCGCGGCCTTGCAATCGTCGCGCGAAGGAAATGCAACCACGAAGGCACGAAGATCACGAAGACAGACACGATGAATAAAGATCAATTCTTTCTTCGTGTCTGTCTTCGTGACCTTCGTGCCTTCGTGGTTCGATTCCGTTGCCGTGCCTGCGAACCGTCCAGGATTGCCTGGGCGATCCCATGCCCGATCAGTCTTGGATGAGCAGTCGGATCCCGCAGGCGAAATTCGCCGGGTGGATGAAGTGTTCATGGATCGACTTGTCGAGCTGGCCTTCAGCCGGCGTCGTTAGCGCTGCACTCCGTCGGAAACCACCAAAAAAGAGCTGGCTGCGCCGGGCGGTTTGGCCTTCTTCCCCAGTTACGCCGAGACTAGCCTCACACCAAGGTTGCTTTCCCAGATACAATCGTGCGATGACTGCGAAAATGCCACCACCACCGACGCTGAACGTCCGGCGGCACATCGTCATCTTAGGCGCTGGCGGAGTTGCGCGTGTTGCCCTTCGGGTGATGCAGACGGCCGGAAGCTGCCCGTGATTGCCGACTTTATTTCTATTCTGAAGCTCCGCCCCAAGCGTGAAGCGGCCGGCGTCTACGTTGAAGGGGAGAACTTTGAGGCACTCTACTCGCGCCTCGTAACCAGCGGGAATCACACGGCGCTGGTAAAGGAACTGGAGGACGTGGTATTCAGCTACTTTACGGAGCTGCGCTTACCACATCACCCCACGATCTACGATCACCTCCTGCTTTCGCTGCGCCCAAAGGATCTGGTGGTAAGCTTCAACTGGGACCCATTCCTTATCCAAGCTGTTCGGCGATGCTTTTCGATCGCGAAGCCGCCTCGTTTGCTGCACTTGCACGGCAATGTAGCCATTGGCTACTGCACGCGGCACGAGAGGCCGAACATTGGCAACCGGGGCAATAAGTGCAGTGAATGCGGCGAGCCGCTCGTCGATAGCCGGCTTCTTTACCCGGTCGCCCAGAAGAACTACACCTCAGACCCGATCATTTCCCGTTCGTGGCAGTGGGTACAGTCGGCGCTGAGAACGTGCTTCCTACTGACGATATTTGGATACGGAGCGCCCGCCACTGACGTTGAGGCGATGGGTTTGATGAAGCAGGGCTGGGGCGACGTTAACAGTCGGAGAATGGAGGAGACAGAGATCATCGACATCCGATCGGAGGACGATCTGTACAAAACGTGGAACCCATTCATTCTCAGCCACCACTACCAAACCCACGGAAGCTTTTACGAATCCATGCTCCCCCAGATACCCAGGCGATCTGTTGAGATGATGCTTGGGCAACTGCTTGACTGCGTGGCCATCGACCCATTTCCGATACCTAAGGATAGCGATTGGGACGAGTTGCGAGCATGGGTCCGACCATTCGTCGAACAGGAGCAGGCAATCGGTGAATGACACGAACGGGAGCCCGGCCGCTTTCAACCATACATCGTCGGGTCCGCCACCCCGGCCTCCGCAAATCCCCTCTTCCGCAGTAAACAACTATCGCATCGCCCGCAGGCGCGCCCCTGCTCGTCGGGGTCGTAACAGCTAAACGTCAATCCG
Source organism: uncultured Phycisphaerales bacterium (assembly GCA_963771925.1). Taxonomy (GTDB): domain Bacteria; phylum Planctomycetota; class Phycisphaerae; order Tepidisphaerales; family Tepidisphaeraceae; genus PALSA-1353. The sequence goes on along the minus strand of CAVYVE010000001.1, from coordinate 541,590 downwards.
TAATCCACGCCCAATTCCGTCCCGCGCCGAATGATTTGCGCCTTGGTCATTTGAATCAGCGGCGCATGAATCGCAAAACGCCGGCCGCCGGTTGTCGTCATCCGCGTCGCCAGGTTGGCCATTTTCTCAAATGCCGCGATATATTCCGGCCGGCAATCCGGATATCCGCTGTAATCGATCGCGTTCACGCCGATGAACACGTCGCGCACATCCAGCACTTCCGCCCAGGCCAGCGCGTAGCTCAGGAAAATCGTGTTCCGCGCCGGCACATAAGTGATCGGAATCTCCGCCGCCATATCGGATTGATCGCGGTCTTTCGGCACATCGATCGCATCGGTCAGGGCGCTTTTGCCGAATTGACGAAGATCGATTCGAATCACCCGATGCTCGGCGGCTGCCATCGCTTTGGCGATCTTCGCCGCCGCGATCAGTTCGTGCCGGTGCCGCTGGCCGTAGTCGAATGACAGCGAATAAATCGGCGAAAATCCCTCGGCCCGCGAGATCGCCAGGCAGGTTGTGCTGTCCAATCCCCCGCTGCTGAGAACGATGGCCGGTCGATTGGCGCTCATGACGGGCGGATTGTAGCAATGTTCGGTATCATGGGTGATTGATGGCTGAGATCAAACAATCGCATGTGCCGAATTCCGTCATGTGGGAGGTTCTGCGCAAATTGGGTTTTGCCGGCCGGGCAAGAATGACCTTCGACCTGAATCGTTCGTTGCGATCCATAACGGAAGCGGGTGTTCGCCGTCGCCATCCCGATTACGATGAGCGGCGCATTCGGCTCGCCGCCACGAAACTTACCGTCGGTCCGGAGCTTTTCAAATTGGTGTATCCCGATGAAGATGTCGAACCGTGAACCAGGAAGGTTTTCTACACCAGATCACGGAATTATTAAACGCCGCGGCGATCCCATTCATGGTTAGCGGTTCGCTCGCCAGCAGCTTTCATGGGGAACCGCGAGCCACGAACGATCTTGACCTGGTCATCGACCCGAATGCCGAAACGCTGAACCGTTTCGTCCGTTCGCTGCCGACGGAATGGTACGTCAGCCCCGACGCGGCAAACGCCGCGCTGAACCGACGGTCCGTGTTCAACGTGATCGACACCGAGCATGGGTGGAAGGCCGATCTGATCGTCAGAAAAGATCGGGCTTTCAGCATCCGTGAATTTTCCCGAAGAATCCCGGCCACGATTCTCGGCGGCAAGTTTCGGTCGTCACCCCGGAAGATTCGATATTATCCAAGCTCGAGTGGTCGGTTGAATTCGACTCTCAGCGCCAGTATCGTGATGCTTTGGGCGTGGCAATCTTAAATCGCGGCGCTCTCGATCTCGTTTATTTGAGACCATGGGCAAAGAATCTCGGTCTGGAGACGGCCCTGGCAAAGCTCCTTGCCGAAGCCGACGAACGGCAATCGCCATAACCGGCAACGAAGGACGATTCAGTAAACCATCATGAAAATCCACGAATACCAAGCCCGCCAGATTCTGTCCGACCACGGCGTTCCCGTGCCGGAGGCGGAGGTCGTGCGCTCGCCCGAGGCCGCGGCCGAGGCGTTCAAGAAAATCCACACCGGCGTCTGCGTCGTGAAAGCGCAGGTCTACGCCGGCGGACGCGGCAAGGCCGGGTTCGTGAAACTCGTCAAATCCGCCGACGAGGCCTGGGACGCCGCCAAGTTCATGCTCTCGCATCGGATGGTCAGCAACCAGACCGGCCCCGACGGCGTGCCCGTTTCGATCCTGCTCGTCGCTCCGGCCGTGGACATCGCCGCGAATATTATTTGGGCATCACCATCGACCGTGCCCGCGGGGCCGCGGCGGTGATCGCCTCCGCCGAAGGCGGTGTCGAAATCGAAGAAGTCGCCAAAAAATCCCCCGAAAAGGTGTTCAAGGAACCTCTGCATCCCCTGCTGGGTCTCCAGCCGTTTCAGGCCCGCGATCTGGCCTACAAATTGGGATTCAAAGACAAGCTTGCCGCCGAAGCGGCCAAGCTCATGCTCAATCTCAGCAAGGCGTTCCTGAAAATGGACGCTTCGCTGGCGGAGATCAATCCGCTGGTGCTCACCAAGGACGGCAAGCTTTTGGCCATCGACGCCAAATTCAATCTCGACGACAACGCCGCTTTCCGCCATCCCGATCTGGCCGCACTGGTGGACGAATCCCAGGAACGCCCGCTTGATGTCCGCGCCCAGAAGGCCAGCCTGAATTACATCGCCCTCGACGGAAACATCGGCTGCCTGGTCAACGGCGCGGGTTTGGCGATGGCGACGATGGACATCATCAAGCTTCACGGCGCCGAGCCGGCGAACTTCCTCGACGTCGGCGGCTCCGTCACGGCCGAGGGGGCCATCGAAGCCTTCCGCATCATTCTGTCCGATCCCAAGGTGAAGGGGATTTTGGTGAACATCTTCGGCGGCATCGCCAAGTGCGATCTGATCGCCGAGGCATTGGTCCAGGCCGGCCACGAAGTTGCCTTCAAAATCCCGGTGGTGGTTCGCCTCGAAGGCACGAACGTTGAGAAGGCCCGTAAAATTCTCGCCGGCGCCCAAGCCCAGATGCCCACCCTGCAAACCGCCAATGATCTGACCGACGCCGCGCAAAAAGTCGTCGCGGCCGTGGCGTAAGAAAAGCTGCCAAATCATCGTCCGAAATCAGAAGTATTCGGCTCAACCGCGGATATGGATGATCGCGTCATCGATTCCCACATGCGCACGCAAGCGTAAATCCACAAAATAAAAGTCGCCGCCGACATCGGTAAAGTGATTGCCACAAGACTTCGGCCGGTGTCGTTGAACCATTCGCTTAGTCTCGGATTCGGTGGGGTCGAAAACCAATGAACTATGAAACAACCCGCGTTCGCGTTGTATGCGAATTCCAGGATGTTGGTGATGATAACCAAAGCGGTGGTGACGATGATGATAGAGCGCATCGCCCCACGATATTGCACGTAAATGATCGTCAGCAGCGGGGCTACCCACATCCAGTATTGCGCGCAATAGCCCGTTCCGAATTCGAACACTCCAATCAATACGACGGCGGCGAGCAACACCCAATCCCGTTCCCGCCGCGGCGGACACCGCTGCAGAACCATGGCGAGCAGCGCCATCGCCAGGAGTAAACCAGCCGTGAAATATGGCGAATATTGCGCAACCTCGCCGAGGCCGCCGAGCCATTGCAGGACGCCCGAAGTTCCAAATGGCCCGGGCGTACCTCGATAAACAATGACATGATTGGTAATTTCGCGCGGATAAAGCACGTAAAGGGGCGCCAGCGACATTACCGTCGGACCGAAGCAAAGTGCAACACCCAGCAGCCGCGTCTTCCACGCAAGTCGCCTCCACCGTGCGCCCAGCAGCGGCAGCAGCACCAGCGGAAACGTTTTAGCAAACGCCGCCAGCCCTAGAATGGCCGCGGAGCAGAGCCAATCCATTGCATCGCCGTTTCGAATCCATCGAATCAGAAAATACAAAAACCAGACAATCCCGATGGCCGGGATAACGTCGAAATTTCCCTGCTGAATAGTCAATAAAATCAAAAACGGGTTTAGCGCCAATCCCCACAGCACTGCGCCCCGGGCGGGGCCGTTGGCTTTTAACAACCGAAGCAGCGCCCAGGTCGAGAGAATCAAAACGGCATCGCATCCAATGAGCAAGACGCGAATGCAGCTGAAGAATGGCCAGTCAAGCCGATCGGAAATCCGCGCCAGCCCGTACAGGATCTCCATCCACATCGGCGGCCAATTCAGCAGCGAACCGTAATGTTGATCGAACGGATTCAACCCGACGAGCATCGCGCCGCCGATGATTCGCCAATCTTTCAAATCGCAGGAGAATGCCCGCGCCGGCCAAACCGACATGCACGCCACACGCGCCGCTACCGCCACCGCCGCCAATATCCAGCCGTCTTTAGCTCGAATCGGCGGCCGCGGTGTTTCTTCCGTGATGCTGGACGACACCGTCGTCACCGGGGAAGTTTCTCCCGTCTGAACCCGGCACATTGGCCGATCTCTGAAACTATTTTTCCGATCACAGCAGAAGCTCCATGTAAATCACATCGAGCCAGCGTCCGAATTTGAATCCAATTTCATTGAAATGCCCCACTGTTTTGAACCTAAACTTGGCGTGCAACGCCACGCTCGCCGTCTGCTCGGCATCGATCCCCGCGATGATGGCCCGATGCCCGATCGCGCGGTGCGCTCGATCAGATCGGCCAGAATAATCGAGCCGATCCCTCGCCGCTGAAACTGGTGGTGTACATACACCGAGTTCTCGACGGTGTGGCGATACGCCGATCGCGAATGGTACGCCGACAGCGCCCCCCATCCCACGGCTTTTCCGTTGATCTGGGCCACCGTCACGGGATGAGCCGAACCGTGTTCGCCGAACCACTGCCGCCGGCTCTCAATCGGCTCTGGCGATTCCTGATAGGTGCACGTGGAATGCAGAACATAGTGATTGTAGATGTCGTTGATGGCCGCGAGATCGCCGGCTGCAGCCGGACGGATCACCGGACCGTCGCGCGGGGATGTTTTATGAATCGCCATCGTTCATCCGGACCGGCCGGATTATTTCCCCGGCGTGGTCGCGCTCAGTGCCTGTGCCGGCGTCAGGCGGCCTCGTGGAGTATGATCGAAGTCGGCATCAAAACTCACGAGTTGAAGATTGAATCGCTCCGCCGCGACATATTGAAATGCGTCATCAAAATCCAGTCCGTGTCCGGACATGACGTTTAGAACCCCGTACAAATCGGATGGAGCCAAATGCAATGTATTGACTCTCCGAATGACGAGATCATCCAGGAAGCAGCGGAATTCCGCGCCGTGTGACGGGGTGAGCCGAAGGCCCACCGAGTGCAGAATGAAATCGGTCGTTGCCAATATGCCTACCGGCATTTGCGTCAACATCCGCACAACCTCTTCGGAATGCGCCCGGCCCAAAATGGCCTCCAACCAGACATTCGCGTCGATGAGGTATTTCACTTGCCCGCGCTCTTGGAGAGCAAACCGAGGCGAATCTCGTTGGCTCGATGAGCCGCTTCCACACCCGATTTGTCCGTGGCGTCAGCCAGACACCCAACCCACGCCAGGCTGAGGCCCTTGTGGGCCGCTTCGTTCGCTCGCCGATGCGCCAGCGACTCCGCCAGAACAGTCACTTGTTCGAGTTCGTCGGCGTTAAGCCGTTCAATCGCGGTCTTCAAGCGGATGGTCATGTTCGCTCCAAATCGAATTATACCATTTCCAATTACCCCGGAAATCCCTCCCGCGTAAACTGGCCATCCTGACTGACCCTTTCGCCGTCAATCTCCACCCATCCCCCCTTGCGCAAATCCACCACCATATCCCAATGCAGCCCGCTTTGATTTGAATTCCCCGTCTCCGGATAGCCCGCTCCCAGCGCGAAATGCACCGTGCCGCCGATCTTCTCGTCGAACAGCGTATTCTTCGTGTATCGCGTGATGTTGTAATTCGTTCCGATCGCGCACTCGCCGAGGAATCGGCTTCCGCCGTCCATGTCCAGCATGGAGATCAAGAATTCCTGCCCCTTGGCCGCCGACGCTTCGACGACTTTCCCGTCGCGGAATTTCAGGCGGACATCTTCCACTTCGCGTCCGCCGTGGACGGCCGGGAAGCTGAAATGCACGATCCCGTTGGCGCTGTCGATGACCGGGCCGGTGAACACCTCGCCATCGGGAAAATTCTCGTGTCCGTCGCAGTTGATCCATTTCTTGCCGGCCACGGACATGCGGATATCGGTGCCATTGTCCGCGACGACGTGATAATCCGATTTCCCGTTCAAAAAATCCGCCAATCGCTGTTGCCGCTGCGAAACCTTTTTCCAGGCGGCGACCGGGTCCGCGTCGCCCAGCAGTCCCGCGGCGAAAACGAAATCCTCATATTCCGACAGCGACATCTCGCCGTCCTGCGCGCTGGCCTGGCAGGGAAACTGCGTTCCAGTCCATTTCAGCATTCCCTCCGCCGCCCGCTGCAGGAAGATTTCCGAAATCGGCTGGCGTGCCGCGCTGTTTTTGGCCATCCGCTTGGGGTCGCAGTGCGTCAGCGCCTTGGTGTTCTCATCCGCCCAGATTCCGATCGAGCAATCGATGTTCTGGATTTCGAATTTGGCGACGGGATTCAGGAATTCCAATTGCTCGTCGGTCGCATTCTTGAAAAAGATTTCCGTCGTTTCGCCCGGTCCCATGCGCACCATGGGATGCCCTCCAGCGCGAACGACCTGGCGGAAGACCTCGATCACCAGCGGCTCGGCCACCGCCGGCCCATTGATCCGCACCAGTTGCTCCGGCTTCACGCCGACGCTGTAGTTCACCAGCACTTCCGCCAATTTTGCAAGACGAGGATCGCGCATGAGTGGCTATTGTAATCCGCACGAACCCCGGATGTACATCCGGGGCTTTGATTCACCACAACTTTCTCATCCGCCGTTCATACGTTAAGCTACCCCCATGCCCAATCCCGTCCCCTGTGCCATCGTCATCTTCGGCGCCAGCGGCGATCTGGCCCAGCTCAAGCTCATCCCCGCGATCTACGAACTTTGCCGCGAGCGGCTCGTCAGCGATCGCTTCGTTCTCGTCGGCTACGCCCGGTCCAAGGAAAAAAAAGACGGCACCCCGCTCACCGATCAGCAATATCGCAAGGATTGTTACGAGGCGATCAAAAAAAACGCCCGCCGGCAACCCATCGATGAATCCGTCTGGAAACGCATGGAACCGAATATTTATTACGTCGCCGGCTCATACGATTCCGCGGACGATCATGCCCGTCTGGCGGCCCGGCTTAAGGAATTCGACAAATCCAACGACACCGGCGGCAACCGACTGTTTTACATCTCCACTCCGCCGGAAGCGTTCGAGGGAATCATCACCCGTCTGGGCGAGCGGCTGCAATCCAAGGCTCGCAACAACTCCTCCGGATTCGAAGCGCATCATCATCGAAAAACCCTTCGGCCGCGATCTGGCCAGTCCGCCAAGCATCTCAACGTCGTCCTGCACCAATATTTTCGAGGAACAACAGGTTTTCCGCATCGACCATTACCTCGGCAAGGAAACGGTGCAGAACCTGCATGGTGATGCGTTTCGCCAACTCGATTTTCGAGCCGATCTGGAACTACAAGTACATCGATCACGTCCAGATCACGGTGAGCGAAACGCTCAGCGCCGACGACCGGGCCGGCTATTACGACAAGAGCGGGGCGATGCGCGACATGATCCAGAACCACATGTTTCAGTTGATGGCCCTGGTGGCGATGGAGCCGCCGGCGGCGCTGGACGCCACCAGCATCCGCGATGAAAAGGTGAAGGTTTACAAGTCGGTCCGTCCCATGCGGCCGAGCATGGTCGATTCCCACGCCATCCGCGGCCAATATGGCCCCGGCGAATACAAGGACAAATCCGGCCTGAAGCCGCACCGGCCGGCTATCTCAAAGCCCGCGGCGTCGCCGCCAATTCCAAAACCGAAACTTTCGCCGCGATGAAACTGTTCATCGACAATTGGCGTTGGAGCGGCATGCCGTTTTACCTCCGCACCGGCAAATGCCTGCCGGAAAAGCTCAGCGAGATCGTCGTCCGCTTCCGCTCCCCGCCGCTGACGCTTTTCCAGAAGCAATGCGATCGACGTTTTTCCCAACGACCTGATCATTCGCGTTCAGCCGGAGGAAGGGATCAGTTGGCGGCTCAACGGCAAAGTCCCCGGCGGATCGATGCTCATCAAGTCGGTCGCCTTGGATTTCCTGTACAAAACGACGTTCAAGACCGAACCGCCCGAAGCTTACGAGCGGCTCCTGTATGACGCGCTGCTGGGAGATCAAACGCTGTTCATCCGCGGCGACGAAGCCGAAGCCGCCTGGAGGGTCATCGATCCCATTGAGGAGGCGTGGGCCCAGAGCAAATCCCCGCCGCAGCAATACGCTCCAAACACCTGGGGCCCCAAGGCTGCGATGGATTTGATAGAAGTGGATGGCCGCCGTTGGCTGCATTCCGGCTCCGACGAGGAGCCGATCATCGCCTGTTCGCTGTAGGCAGCCGAAAGCCGCGGGATGGCCATCCCGCGGGCTTCAAATGCTCCCAAATCGTCGGGCCGTTATTTCGCCTTCGCCAGCCGGGCGTCGGCGACTTTCCAGTTGATGACGTTCCACCACGCCGTGATGTAATCCGGCCGGCGGTTCTGGTATTTCAGGTAATACGCATGCTCCCAGACATCCAGGCCGATGACGGGATAGGCTCCATCCATGACGGGGCTGTCCTGATTGGCGGTGGAAATGATCTCCATTTTGCCGCCCTTTTTGACGAGCCATGCCCAGCCGGAACCGAATCGGCCGGTGGCCGCAGCGGTGAATTTCTCCTTGAACTGATCGAACGAGCCGAACGCGCTGTTGATGGCGCTGCCAAGCTGGCCCGACGGGCGCGGGGCCCGGTTTACCCGCGGGATTGAGAATTTCCCAAAACAGGCGTGTGGTTGTGATGCCCGCCGGCGTTGTTGCGAACCGCGGTTTTGATCGGATCGGGCACGATCGCCAGGTTGTTGGCCAGCAGTTCCTCCAGGGACTTGCCGGCGAGCTGCGGCGCCTGTTCGAGGGCCTTGTTCAGGTTGTTGACGTAGGCCGCATGATGTTTGCCGTGATGGATTTCCATCGTCATCTTGTCGATGTTCGGCTCCAGGGCATCGGACGGGAAAGGCAGCGGCGGAAGCGTGAATGGCATGGGTTGTCTCCTTCAAACGACACAGTAGCCACCCGGCAAAAGCCCGTCAACCCATGTAAATATAAAGGGTTGCCGGAATTAACCGTCCAATCGCATTTCCGTGTCGTTTCGTGACTTACGGGTTTTGATTCCAGATTGTTGCCGGCGGCATCCGAATAGATTATTGGCCTTTGACGCGGCTCTGGCATCGCCTTAGACTACCGGCCGCAGGCATCTATGATTGTTGACTGTCATACGCATATATGGCAATCGCCGGATCAGCTTGGGCAGCTCGATCTGGGCGATGTGCCCCGCACGGCGGCAAAGCGGCCGCCCCGGCCCACGCCGGGAGGCAAGGCCCATTGGCGGTCCATGCCTGCCGCCGATCCCGATCACCATTGGGCGCAGTCCTCCGTCGTTGATAAATCCATCGTTCTGGGGTTTAAGAGCAAATACCTTCAGGCTGAGATCCCCAACGCCTACGTGGCGGAATACGTCAACCGATTTCCTCAGAAATTGATCGGGTTTGCCGGGATCGATCCGACGGAACGGTCCGCCCTGGACGAACTGCGGGCGGCCCGGGACCACCTGCAGCTTCGCGGAATCACCCTGTCCCCCGCCAACCAGGATTTCCATCCGAGCGATTCGCGGGCCATGCGGCTCTACGCCGAGGCGGAAAAGCTGAACATGCCGATCCTTCTGCATCCGGTGGGTCAATTTACGGAGCAAAGCAAGCTGGAATTCGCCCGGCCGTATCTTCTGGATGAGGTGGCCCGGACATTCCCCAAGCTGCGGATCATCATCGCGCAACTGGGCCAGCCCTGGCTGGAAGAAACGATCTGCCTGCTGGGCAAGCACCCCAATGTCTATGCGGATGTGAGCGGCCTGCTCGCCCGCCCGTGGCACGCCTACAACGCGCTGGTGGCGGCGCATGAATCACAAGTCATTGAAAAATTGCTGTTCGGCAGCGATTTCCCCTATACCTCGGTTACCGATTGCATCGAGGCGTTGTACAGCATCAACCAACTGACCCAGGGAACGAATTTGCCCGTGGTCCCCCGCGAAGCGCTGCGCGGAATTGTGGAACGCGATGCGCTGGGATTATTGGGAATTGCCTGATGGAGGATCGATCGGTGGCACCCGCGGATTGCTCTCGGCCGGCTTGCCGGATTCCCCTGTTCGTAGCCGTTGTTATTGCCGCGCTGATCGGCGGCTGCTCCTCCGACGAAGGAACGTTGCACCTGGTCAGCCAGGACGGGCGGCACGAACTCATCCAGAAATTCTCTCAGGCTTATATCGCCAGCAGCAACACGGGTGATGCGGACATCGTGCTGGTCCAGGACGACGCTCAGCCGAGCGCACTGGATCGCGGCGTGATGCCGCGCCAACTGATTCACATCCGGGTTTTCTGGACGCCGATGAGCGGGGTCAAGGCCGAAGATCCGGCCAACACCAACGCCGCGATCAAGTGGTGCCTGGTTTGCAACGACGCCGATCGCCCGGGCGTCGTGGAATACCGCGGCACCGGGCTGGTGAACGTGGAGCCGTCGGCCGACGGCGCTCTGGTGACGATCCGCAAGGCGTGGATGAAGCCCGGATGCCGGCGCGGACACCTGGTGGATCCGCTGGGCCCCTCGTTTTTGCACGGTTCGTTCCGCGCCGCAAACGACGCCGGTGAGGTGAAGGCGATCATCGCCCAGATCACGGCCGCCGCCGGGCCAATCGCGCCGAGCAGGCCCGTTCCGCCCCGCGCAGCAGCCGAAAAACTTCGCGGTCAACCCGAATAATTGATTACCACGGTCTGTTCCGTTCCAGCTTCGCCAATTGCTGCGCCGCGTCTGGAAAGCGTGGCGACAACTTGAGAGTTTTTTCCAGTTCCGCGCGGGCGTCGCTCCAATCCTCCTGGTGTTGATAGAGCTTTGCGAGCAGATAATGGGCCTCCGGGTCGCTGCCATCCGCCGCAACCGCCGCCAGAAAATCGGACTTCGCCGCGTCCCAATCTTCCCGCCGGGCACGCAACTCGCCTCGCTGCTCATACAGATAGGCGGCGGTGCGCGGGTACTTCGGAAGCGATCGTGTGTACAAATCGTCCGCGGCCTGCGGATCGCCCATGCGCTCCAGCGATTCCCCCAGCCCGCCAATCGTGCGGCACGATGGTCGGATCGAGCGTCAGCACGTTCTGGAACTGCCGGGCGGCCTGTCGGGCCGCATCCATCGCCTCCGATGACTCCCGCGGGAAACCCGTGCTGTATTTCGCCCAGGCCATGCCCAAATCGTATTGTGCACGCGTATTGGTCGGCCGCTTGGCTGCGGCGTCGCTCCAAATTCCTATCTGAGTTGAATAGAGATCGTTTCGGATCATGGTGAGCCGGACGAAACAGATCACCACGGCGCATCCCGCCAACGCAGCCGTCATCCGGGCCCATTTCCACCGGCGCACCAGATTCCATCCGCAGACCACGGCCAGCACCACGACCGCCGCCAGCGGAAGATACATTCGCTGCTCGGCGGCGATTTCGTCTTTGATGGGAAGAATGCTCGACGTTGGCGCCAGGATCAAAAAGAACCAGGCCCCAAGAAAGCCGAGCCATGGCCTGAGCCACAGCGCTACCAGCGTGGTGATCGCCAGGGCCAGCACCAGCCATCCGCCCCAGGCAATTTCCGACCATCGCGACGCCATCGGCCAGCCGTAATAATCGAAAACCAGGTTGTTCGGCCAAAACGCTAGACGGAGATACATCGCGATGACGTTCAATTCCGTGCGCACGTAAACAAGCGGCGAGATGCCGAGATGCAAGCCCACCATCGTTTCACGCTCGCCGGTGCGCAGCGAAAAGAGAATCAAGACCCAGGTCGCGGCCATGCCGGCATATATTTTCCATCTCAGTTTGAGAGCTTTTTTGAAGGTTCCGGCAAGAAACGTGCGGTCGTAGAGAATCGCCAGGATCGGCGCGGCGGCGACGACCTCCTTGCTGCCCATTCCCAGGCCGCAGGCAACGACCGCCGCGAAGCTCCACCGTTGCTCGGCCTCGTCGGCATCGGCAGCGCGAATTAAACAGTACATCGTGGCAAAAAAGAAAAGCCCGGCCAGCGATTCGCTCCGTTGCACGGTGTAGCTGACCGCCTCCGTACACAGCGGATGGGCCGCCCACATCGCCGCTGTCATGGCCGCCACCCACCTGGCCGATCCGGCGAAGCGATTGCCCCACAACTCTGTTTTCAGCAGCGTTCGATGAACCACGCCGTAAAAAAAAACCGCCGCCAGCAAATGGATCAGCAGATTTGTCACGTGATACGGCTCCACCTGGGCGTGGGCGATCGCGTAATCCACCGCAAATGTAAAAATCGTGACCGGCCGGCCGGAAACGGCCGTTGGCCCCGACGGCGGTATCAGAAATCCCGTCAGGCTGGTGGACCTGGGGATTCTATAATACCGCGGTCCCGTCATCGAAAATGAATGGGCCCTTAAAGCTGTTGGAGTAGGCGATCGCCCCGACAGAGATCACGAGCAAAGGCGCGATCCACCTCCCGCGGCGGGAATCGGAATTCTCGTGGCTCATGGCGAATTTCCGCTGGGCGCGTGACGGCGTCGAAATCCGCCGGGCGCCGGACGCATCGCCGCGCTCGGCGCGGAGCCAGCCGCGCTGGCGATGGGCCTCGCCGGAAAACGCGGGAAACAGCCGTATTTCGCGAGTATAGAAATTCTCCGCCGCCCGAAGGTCGCCGGATTCCACCAGCGCCCGCCCCAGAGCGTCGGCGGCGGTGTAATAATCCGGGGCCAGCTCCAGGGCCTTGGCGTACTGGACCGCCGCCGCCGCGTGGTTGCCCGACTGGTCCAGCGAATATCCCAGGTTGAATCGCGCCCGAGGGTCCAGCGGCCGCTCAATCACATTATCCGCCCAGATATTCTCCGGGTGGCAATATTGATGATTGCGCATGAGAGTTCGGATGGTCAGGGCAACCAAAAGCGGCCAATAACGCCCACGGAGCGATGGGCACGATCAATCGGCCCGCTTGTTTCCACGTTAACAACGACCATCCGCCGACCACCAGCAGGGCGATCGGCGCGATCAGCGGCAAATACATTCGCTGCTCGGCGGCGATTTCGGTGAAGATCGGCACGAAGCTCGACGACGGCGCGAGAATGATGAAGAACCACGCTCCCAAAAATCCCAGCCACGGCCGGATCCAAAACAGGACGGCGAAGAAAACGATCAAAACCGCCACCACCGCCCCGCCGCTTCCGATTTGCGACCAATGACGGGCAATCGGCCAACCGTAATAATCCAGCGCCAGACCCTGCGGCCAAATCGCGAGCGAAAAGTAATGCGCGATCACTCCCAGTTGCGTGCGCGCGTAATCCATCGGAGAAATATTCCGCCCGAATCCAACGGAGGCGCTGCGTGCGCCGCCGGCGATCAGGGCGATCAGGATCGCCCAGGTCGCGGCCAGTCCCGCGTAAAAAAACGCGCGTTTTCGCAGCGCGGCCAGGAACGAGCCGCCGAGGAACGTCCGGTCGTACAACAGCGCCACGATCGGCGCGGTTGCCATGGTTTCCTTGGTGGCCATGCCCAGGCCGCACGCCGCGATGGCGGCCAGCTTCCAACCGATCTTCTCCCTTTGGGCATCGCGAATCAGACAGTAGATCACCGCCAGGTAGAACAATGCGGCCAGGGATTCGGCTCGCTGCACGATGTAGGTGACGGCCGATGTGTTCAGTGGATGCACGAGCCACAGAGCCGTGACGGCGCCGGCCAGCCACGGCGCCGACGAGCCAAACCGATCGCCCCAGAATTCCCGGCGGGAGAGATTGCGGCGAAGGATGCCGAACAGAATCGCTCCCGCCGCCAGGTGAATCAGCAGATTGGTCGCGTGGTAAATCTCGACGTGCAGGCCCGCGATCGCGTAATCGGCCGCGAAGCTCAGTCGCAACACCGGCCGGCCAGAGAGAGTCGTGGGACCCGCCCGGCCCGAATCGGGGAGATTCTTATTGATCCGCGGATTATTCGGGATGGCGTCGATATCGTCGAAAATGAACGGACCACGGAAACTGTTGCCGTAAGCCGCGATTCCGCAAAGCAGCGCCAGAACCAGCGGCGCCCCCCGCCAAAACGGTCGGCTCGCCGTCTTCGGTCGGCTCGCCGTCTTCGTCACATCGGCCATCGAATTCATCTCATCGGCCCTCGGCATCGGCGTCAAGCGTGCGCGCCGCGTCGGCCCGGATCGCAAGCGACGCGTCCCCGATCCGTTCGTTTACGCTACCTACCCGGATGCCGCAGGGGATACACCGTCCAGAAATACAGCACCAACAGCAGCGCCAACCAAAGCGCAAAGATCACGAACAGCGCCTTGAAAAGCCGGGGATGCGGTTTGAGCTGGGGGTGCGGCTGCGCCGCCCGTTGGCCTGGCGGTTGTTCCGGCTTGGGCATTATTTCAGCGCGATGCGATAAGCGGATTCAAACGCCTTCGTGAACTGGTAGACGTTGCGGAAATCCTCGATGCTGTCCGAAGGCGTGGTCGCCATCACCTTTTGCCGGGCCAGGCTGAAGACGATCTGGCCGAAGTCAATCGTCGAGGTAATGTTCCATCGGCGAAGGACCGTCTGGGCCAGAAATCCCCACTGGCGGACCGCCAATTCCCTCAGCCCGTGACACAACTGTTGGCCGGTGACGTGCCTGGCGCAGCGGGGGTTTTTCGGCGGGCCGTACAGCCGCTGGACGGTGTACGCCAGTCCCTGTTGCACGAATTCGTATGCCTGGAGCGGATAGGCCCCGAGGTCAACTCCTCGATGCAGAAGAATTTGTTTCTGGACTTGGCCCGGAGGAGGCATGAGCGGATTTATATCATACCGCCCCGCCGTCAGACAAGCCGCCGGCCACCGATTGCGTCACTCCGTGCAAAAAAATGCCGTACGCGGGCGCGAGACATGCGTCGATCATTTGCTATCATGCACCCATGGTGCTGAGAACTATCCTGGGCGCGGGGGTTTTGGCGTTGGCGGCGGGATGGGGGATTGTCGGATGCGATCTTGCCCCGCCGGATGTTTTTGATCCGCAACTCCTGCAACAAGACGAGCGCCTTCACTCTTCGGAGGTCAAGCCCATGGACCTGCGCCCGCTGCCGACCACCCGCGAGGGCGCTTTCGCCGACGTTGGCCCGCAGGGCCAGACCGAGATTCACGGCCATCCCGTACGCCCCTCCACCGGGCCGGATTTGGATACCGACCCCATCGTCCGCATGAGTCTGCACGAGATCATCGATCGGGCGATCGCCAACAACCACGACGTGAAGGTCGCCGCCTATCAACCGGCCATCGAAGGCGCCCGGGTGATCGAGGCCTCAGCCAATTTCGATCCGACCTTTTTCGCCAACATGCAGTATCAGAACAAAAATGACGCGACCGGCGGAAACATCTACAATAGCTTCAACGGCGGCATCCCCTTCGTCGCCATCGACACCCAGACGGAACAGGATACTTTCCAGGCCGGGCTTCAACAGAACCTTGCCAGCGGCGGACAGGTTCAACTGCAATATCAAAACACCTACAACTGGTTCAATCCCCAGCAGACGCTGTACAACCCGTTTTATCAGAGCAATCTGAGCTTGTCGCTGAATCAGCCGCTGCTCAAAAACTTCGGCTACGACGTGAATCACGCCCAGATCACGATCAATCGGCTCAATCAGAAAGTCGATCTGCTGGAATTCCGCAAGGCCGTCGAGCAGAACGCCTCGGACATCGAGAAGGCCTACTGGCAGCTCGTTCAGACCGAGCGGGACATCCGCATTCAGCAGCAACTCGTGGCCCAGACCGAGTCGACCTACCGCGTCCTGTTCAACCGGTTGCGGGAGAATATCGACGTGAGCCCCCTGCAAGTGGCCCAGGCCCAGACGCAGCTGGAGCTGCGGCGAAGCCAGTTGATTTCGTTCAAAGCCCAGGCCCGCGATCTGTCGGATCAACTCAAGGCGCTGATGAGCGATCCGGAATTTCCCGTCACATCCGACGTCGTCATTCTCCCCGCCGACATGCCGGTCGAGGACCGGGTCGAATTCGATCTTCAGGACGAGATCGACACGGCCATGGAAAACCGGCTGGAACTGGGCGAACAGCAGTTGAAAGTGGATGCGGCGACGGTGACCGTCGGCGTGGCGAAAAACAACCTGCTTCCGGAATTGGATTTCATCGGCTCGGTCGGCCCCCAGGGCGCCGGCGGGGATTTGGGCGACTCCATTAGCAGCAATTCCGAGCTGAATCACTGGGAAGTCACGGCCGGTTTCAAATTGCAGATTCCCCTGGGCAATCGCGCCGCCCGCGCCATTTGGAAGCGCGCGCTGCTGCAGCGCATGCAGGCCATCGAGCAATACCGCTCCTACGTCGAGCAGATTTCCGTGGACGTCAAGACCAGCGCCCGCGCGGTGAACACCACCTGGGAGATCATCCGCTCCAG
This sequence comes from uncultured Phycisphaerales bacterium, assembly GCA_963771925.1. GTDB lineage: Bacteria > Planctomycetota > Phycisphaerae > Tepidisphaerales > Tepidisphaeraceae > PALSA-1353. Next base: position 525,454 of record CAVYVE010000001.1, on the reverse strand, counting down.
CCGTCGATCACGTTTCGCGGCCGAGGACGCCCTGACGCGCATCAACGCCCGCGAGCGCAGCGGCGAGCCGCTCACCCCGGAATTTGTTCAGACCAAGCTTCAGCTTCAGGATGCCCTCGCCGAGTCGCTTGAGAACGAAGCCGAGGCGATCGCCAACTACAACATCGCCCTGGCCGAACTTGAGAAGGCCAAGGGAACCTTGTTGCGCTACAACAACGTCGTTCTGCAGGAAGAGCCGCTGCAGATGGAAAGCAACGGCCTGCTGCGATAGCGCGGCCTGCCCCGCAACAGCGCGGCCGGCCGACTTCAGTCGGCGGGAATGTCGAATTGAAACCGTTTAGCGTGATTCGCCGGCCACGACCTTTTGGTGGACGTCTTTGAGAAGTTGCTCGATGTCGCCGGGCCAGTGGTCGCGGGGAAGCTGCTCGACCTGCTGGTAGTAATACTCGGCCGCGGCGAAATCCTGGCGATGCTCGGCGTCCAAGCCGTTGCCGCGAAGCTCCATCGCCAGCGTATCGAGATCGCCGCCGTCGGATTGGCGAAGTTTATCGGCCGTCGCGGCAGCCGCCGCCGTACTGGCGTCATTGGGGGTAGGCACACCGATATTCGCCGCTACGGAAGAGGGCGCGGCGGGCTGCTGTTGAACCGGCTGAACAGCCGCGGGCGGCGTTGACGGAGCCTGCGTGACTGCCGCCGGCGTGGGCGCGGAGGCCGCCGGCGACGAGTTGTCCGCCGACTGTTTCTGCGGAGTCGCAAGCGGTGTTGCGGTGGTAATCGGAGGCGAATCAACCGGCGGCGGCATCATCCAGGGCGGAGTTTGCGCCTGCAACGTCTTGGGCTGAGGCGACTCAACCGGGGGCACATCCGTCGATGTGCTGGCCGATGGAGATGAATCCTGAACCCACGCCACCACGCGCTGACGAAGCGATGGACTGTAGTAAAAGACCGCGGCGGTCCCGCCGGTAACCAAGAGCATCGCGGCCACGCCGATGACGCGCTTTCCCATGCGCCGCGCGGCTCGACGGCGCCGAGAGCCGGGCGTATCCATGGTCGGATCGTATTGGAGACTGAAAGCGGCGGCGAGCTCTCTGGGGCTGAGAACGCCCTCCTGCGGCCGCTGCCGCGGCCGGGATTGCAACTCCGGCGGTGCCCGATGCGGCGACGGCATTTCCGCCAGTTCGGCCATGGTTTCGGCCGCGGAGGGAATTTGCGTCTGCGGCCGGGAAGTGCGAATCGGATCCGATTCACCCGACGCCGCCCCCGGACGCGCCGGCTCGCCAGCGGTGGATTCCGAATTCGCCCGCTGCCCTAAACTGGGCGCGGCGGGGCGCACCTCTCGATAAACCGCCTTGCTGGATTGAACTTCGTTCTCCAGCAGGGCGTCGGGATTGGGCGGAAGCTCCTGCGAGCGCGAGCACCGGGCGCAGAACGTGGATGTCCTCTGAACTTCCGCGCCGCAGGAATAGCACAAACCGAATTCACGACTGATCCCCTTGACGCGGGCGGCGAACCGCCAGAGCTGAAACGTCGTCGGCCCACGGATAACGGATCGGGGTGTGACCTGACCCTTGCGAATCAGGGCCAGGAGCGTGCTGCATTTCATCCCCGGCGCCGAGGGATTGCGGGCCTGCATGACGTACCACGGCCCCACCCGCGCCCGAGTGGCTTGGCGGGTCAGGGCGGTGTTGTCCATCTTGCAGCGGACGCACGGCCCTTCGGTTTTTTCGGCAATGGCCCCACAGAAGGGGCAAACCGACATGACCGGAGCGGAGGGCTGCTTAGCACCCTCGTCTGGCTGGTCCACGTCGTTCGGAATGGTGTTAAAAGACCGTGTCATCAGGTCTACACTAGCCCCACCAGGGGCACTTTGGCGAACGGCGCAAAATCACGCAACGCGGAGAGGCCCGCTCCGAGCGACCATTTGGCTTAGGCAAGATTATCCTAATTGGGGCCGGGCGTCCACCCCATTGCCCGGTCGCAAAGCAAAATTTTCGGCCCCGGAACCCATGGCATTCATCATAAAGCCCTGTGCTCCAGCAGAGTTGGGAAACATTCAGGTGATGTCCACCGGAACCTTTGGAAAATCCACCTCAGTCTGATTGACAAGATTGAAATAGTTGGTGAAGAGGGTCAGGACGACATTGGCAACGACCTCAGCGATTTCGCCGTCGTCGAGCCCGCCGGAGCGAGCAGCGCCGGCGTCGGCATCCGAGATTTTGCCGTTGGAGGAAAGCACTTTCTGGGCAAGCGCGACGGCAGCGCCGGTTTTTCGGTCGGATGAGCGGCCCAGGCGGGCGTCATGAATGGCCCTATCGTCCAACCCCGCATTCTTGCCAAGGGCCGTGTGGGCCGCCAGGCAATAATCGCAGCGGTTGGCTTGGGAAACCACCAGGGCGATGGCTTCGCGGGTCTTACCGTCGAGTTTGCCGTCCCGCAGCGCGCCGCTGAATTTCAGATAGCTGTCCAGCACGGCCGGGCTGTTGGCCATTCCGCGGAAAATGTTCAGCAGCATCTTCTTCGATTCCAGTTCGGCCATGATCGGCTGGGACTTGGGGCTGGCCTGGGATTTGTCGAGTGTTTTGAGACGGGGCATGGGGACTCCTTTTTGTAATGCCAGACCACCAGGCTAACCAATTGGGACCAATAATGGAATCCAAAATCGTGGCGGGGCCTTTGCCGTGTTTTTCGGTTGCAATGCCACCTATTGGGTGATAAGGTGTAGCTGGTGCGGGTGCGGTTCGAGAAAACAGACCTTCAGCGTATCGAGATGGACCCACTCTATCGCGGCGGATTCAGCCTGGACGTCGTCAAAGCGTTTCGCAAACGGATGGCTTATATTCGCTCCGCGGAGGACGAGCGAGCCTTTTACGCCATGAAATCGCTGCATTATGAAAAATTGAAAGGGAATCGCCGCCACCAGCGATCCATGCGGTTGAATCGTCAATACCGTTTGATCTTGGAAATCCTTGAACAGGAGGAACGAACCGTGATGATCGTCAGTATTGAAGATTATCACTGACCCTGTAGGAGAAAGTTATGACCAAATCATTCAAGCCCGCCGAGGTATTTCCCCCCGGCGACTACATCCGGGATGAGCTAACGGCCCGCAACTGGACTCAGGCGGATTTTGCCCGAATCATTGGCCGCCCTCTTCAGGCAGTGAATGAGATCATCAACGGCAAGAAACGAATCACCGTGGAGACGGCCAAGGAGGTCGGCGCCGCATTCGGCACGGGTCCGGAAGTCTGGCTGAACCTTCAGAATTACTATGAACTCCATTCGACGCCGGAACCAAATCCTCAGATCGAACGACGCGCCGCCGCGGCCTCGCGTTGAACTTCCCCGAACTTTTGGTCAATCGGGAACCTGCGGGTAAGTTCAGATTAATGCCTGTTTGCCTGCGATGCGGATACGACTTGCGGGCGACGCCGCCCGAAGCGCGGTGTCCGGAGTGCGGGCTGGCGGCGCATCGGTCGGTGATCGAACATTCACATCCCAATGACTGCCCGCCGAGGTGGGTGACGATGATCGCGGCGGCGGCGGTGATGCTGCTGATTTCGTATCTGGCGATGGCACTGTTTTTAACCTGGATCCTGCTTCGCTGGGCGGGGTACGACTTCATCATTTTTGCCGACGCGTGGATGACGGGAATTTTCTGGGGTCTGCCGGCGATCGCAATACTGCACGCGGCGGCGAATTTTCTGCTTTCGCGCAATAACAGGCGAGGCGCGACCAAGGGAATATGGCGGGTGCATCGCTGGATGCTCTGGATCATGGCGCTGTTGCCGGTCGTTGGGATGGGAATGTTCGTATACGGTATGCAATTCGCCCAGTTTTTGTTCCAGGCGACGCCGCGGTGGGACGAGGAAATCCTGTCGATAAGCGATTGGTTGATGTTGGCGGCGGTGTTATGTCCGGCGCTGACGTTTTTTCGGCTGCGATGGCTGGCGCTGCGGCTTTGCGCCCGCGGTTGGCCGAGCATGTAACGATCGTGGCCGTGGGCTGCACCGCTTCGCCGGCGCTGATGATCGCCTGCGCGATCGGGGCTTGGGACGGTATTCGGCACGCGGATTTGGTCTTTTATCTGACAATGGTTTTGCCATGGACGTTCGTGGCATTGTTTAATCTATGGGCCGTGGCACTGCTGTTTATTGTGAGTCAGCGGTTTGTGCAATCCGCACGAGAGGCCCGGGCGGGATGGCGGGCGGCGGATGCGGCGCGGACCACGTGAGCGGCCGCGCCTCGGGTGATCGATGTCCCATATTGTCTCAATAGTCCCCAGATTTGCGATGAGGGCCGTGGGACTCCTATCGTCGGCACAATTTGCAAGCGGGGTGAGAGTCGAAGTCGGTGGTCACAAGTGCCTCTTTGCCTATCGCCGGCGCCGAAGGGGGTTGATAGTCCTCTATATCTATGGCGCGGAGGTGAAAGATTTGGACGTGTTTTTTGGAAATCGGAAAGGAATTATTTCGCGGGGTCTATTTTGTGATGAATCCGCAATCGGTCGACCGCTTGGTACGGACCCGCGGGATGGCCATCCCGCGGCTTTCGGGAAATCCAAGAGGCGGGACAGATATCGGCCAGTTTGATAACATCGGGGGTATGGGCCAACTGTCCTACAGAACGGCGGGCGAATCGCACGGGAAGGCGCTGGTTGCGCTGATCGAAGGAATGCCCGAGGGAGTGGCCATCGACCAGGCATTCATCGACGCGGAATTGCGTCGTCGCCAGGGCGGATACGGCGCGGGGGACGGCAGAAAATCGAAACCGATCATGCGGAATTCCTCAGCGGCGTGCGCCTGGGCAAAACCATCGGGTCGCCGATCGCTATTGAGATTGTTAATAAGGATTCGCGATTGGACGATCCGGCGGCGACGCCGCCGCTGCATCGGCCGCGGCCGGGTCATGCGGATTTGGCCGGATCGGTCAAATGGCTGACGACGGATTGCCGGCTGACGCTGGAGCGGGCCAGCGCCGGGAAACGGCGGCTCGCGTCTCGGCCGGCGCGGTGGCCAGATGTCTGTTGCGCGAATTTGGGATCGAAGTGTTCGGATTCGTCCGGGCCGTCGGATCGGCAGAGGGAAAATTTGCCGTGACCGAGGAGAATTGGCGCGAGCTGCTCGAGGCGCGGGACGCTTCGGAGGTTTATTGTCCCGATCCGGCGGCCGATGCGGCGATGCGGGAGTTCATCAACGATCAGAAGATGGCCAAGGACACGGCCGGGGGAATCGTCGAGGCGCACGTGTTCGGCTGCCCGATCGGATTGGGAAGCTGCATGACGTGGGACGGCCGGCTGGATGGACGAATCGCCGCGGCGGTGGCCAGCATTCAGGCGTTCAAGGGCGTGGAGTTCGGCCTGGGATTCGAGGCCGCTCGGCGGCCGGGGTCCAGGGTTCATGATGAAATCGGGTTTGATCCGGCCAAAAAAGACACGCCGGCGATGGGATTCGTGCGCGGCAGCAACAACGCCGGCGGATTGGAAGGCGGGATGACCAACGGCAAGCCCGTCGTCGTGCGCGGGGCGATGAAGCCGATCAGCACCCTCGGCAAGCCGCTGATGAGCGTCGATCTGAACACCAAACAGCCGTCGGAAGCCGGATGGGAAAGATCGGACATTTCCGCCATCAGCGCGGCTTCGGTGGTGATGGAAAACGTCATCGCGTTCGAGATCGCGCGGGCGCTGCTGGAAAAGTTCGGCGGGGATTCACTCCGCGAGGTTCGGGCGAATTACGAAAGTTACCTCGCGATGGCCAGGAGGCTGCCACTATCGTGAGTCGGCCCGTCTTCGGATTTCTCGCCTTTACCAGCGGATCGTATGAGGGAGCGATCATCCGCGACATGCGGCTGGCGAATTCGTTGCATCGCAGGGGATTCAAGGTCTTCGTCTACTGGATGATGGAAACGAATCCGGACCTGGTGGACCGGGGCATCCCGCAAAGTCGGTTGCTTCGCGGAGGACGTTACCTGCTGCGCAGGCCCAGCGCCGCCATGGAAATGCTGGCGCGCGGCCAACGTGTTTACGCGGACGCGGCGGCTGAGGTTTTTGCAGCAGCACCCCGCGCTCCTGGCGTCGTTGGCGGAGAATTTCGTGGCGAGCATGTGCGATCCCGCCCCGGACCCGGAAGCGGCGATCCGGCTGGAAAAATTGATGGCCCGCGACGGCGTGACGCATCTGCTGCCGACTTTCGTGATGGCATGCCCCATCGCCCTGGCCGCCAAGCGGCGCGGAGTTCATCCGTTCGATTATCTGGCCACGTTTCAGGGCGAGGAGATTTTTGCGAACTACGCGCAGAACCGGAATCGGCTGGCGGATTATTACGCGATGCTCCGCCGCTGCACGGCGGGCAGCCCATGGCCCGCCATCGCCGTCAGCGACGACTACGCAATGCGATTGCGCGATGAGATCGGCATCGATCCGGCCCGGATGGTGACCATCTATCCCGGCATCGAATTGCCCGCCGAGACGTCCAAGCCCGCCTTCTCCGTGCTGAGGGAAAAATTGCCCGACCTCAATCCAAAGGTTCCCCTCGTGACGTACCTCGGCCGGCAGGATGCCGAGAAGGGAATCGACCTGCTGTTGTATGCGGCACGGATTCTGCGCGACCGGGGCGTTGAATTTCAGTTGGTGATCTGCGGCGGATCGAGTTTCGGCTGGAAATATCAGGAAATCTGCCGAACGATCGCGGATCATCTTCGCCTGGAGATTTTCTGGAAGCGCCGGGTAAGCGACGAATTCCGCGCCGCGTTATACGCGCACAGCCGGTGCGTGGTTTATCCGTCGATCCATCGCGAGCCGTTTGGGATGGTGGCGGCGGAGGCGATGAGCCATGGAACGCCGGTGATCGTGCCCGATCACGGCGGCGTGGCGGAGGCGATCGGGAAAGACGACGGCGCCGGAGGATTGACGTTCCGCGTCTGGGACAGCGGAGATTTAGCCGATCAAATCGAGCGGATGGTCAGGGACGATGCGCTGCACGCGCAACTGGCGGGAAATACGCGGCAAGCCGCGGCCAAATTCGACGTGGAAGTGATGACCGATCGGGTGCTGGAGCACCTGGGAATCAACCAGAACTCCGAAACGAGAACGACGCAACCACCCCATTTAGCCCCCGGTGAATCACCGGGGGCTAAATGGGGTGGGTGACGTTATTCGAATTTCGAATTTTCGATTTCCGCCGCGGCTTTGGCGGCGAAAAACTTCTTGGCCTCGCCGACGAGATAGAAGCTGCCGGTGATGCAGATCAGGTCTTCCTTGGTGACGGCGCGGTTGGCGATGCCGAGGGCTTCTTCCAGATTCTCGGCAACCTGGGCCATCTTGCCGTAAAGCTCGACGTATTGCGCGGCCAGTTCGTGGGGATCGGCCGAGCGGACGTTGTTGATCGCGGGTGAAGATCACTTTGTCGGCCCCGCTGGTGATGCGCTCGAGCATGCCGGGCATGTCTTTGTCGCCGCAACAGCCGAAGATGACGACCATGGAGTCGTAGGGAATGTGCTGGCCGATGGCCTTCATCGCGGCATCGAGGCTGGCGGCGTTGTGGGCGCCGTCGACGATCACGCGCGGGGTCTGGCAGACCATCTCCATCCGGCCGGGGATGGTGACCTTGGCAAGTCCTTCCATGGCGCGGGCGTCGTTGATGGCGATGCCGCGGGATTTCAGGCGGTCGATCACCGCCAGGGCCAGGCCGCAGTTGATGGCCTGGTGCTCGCCGATGAGCGGCACGGCCAGGTGCTCGAATTTGCTGTTGGGGGTCGTGAGGCAAACGCGGTTGTGCGGCCCCAGCATCCGGCTGGATTCGAATCGGTAGCTGAATTCGATCGTCTGGCCGGTGAAATCCAGCGGAGCGCCGACTTTCTCGGCGACCTTCTTCAGCGCGGCCTCCGCCTGCGGATCCTGAATCACGCTGACGGCGGGAATGCCGTGCTTGAAGATGCCGGCCTTTTCGGTGGCGATGTGGCCGAGCGTCGGCCCAAGCTGGGCCATGTGATCGTGGCTGATGCTGGTGATGGCGGTGACTTCGGGCCGAATGACGTTGGTGCTGTCGAGCCGACCGCCCAAGCCCGGTCTCCACGACCGCGATGTCCACCTTGTTGTCCGCAAAGTATTTGAACGCGATGGCGGTCAGCACGTCGAAGTAAGTCGGCGTCGGCTTGAGCCGGGCAACCATCGGTTCGATCAGCCGGACCAGCCGGGCGAAACTCGCCTGCGAAATCATGTCGCCGTCGATGACGATGCGTTCGCGAACATCGACCAGATGCGGGCTGGTATAGAGGCCGACTTTGTATCCGTTGGCCTGCAAGCATGGCCGCGATCATGGCGCAAGTGCTGCCCTTGCCTTTGGTTCCGGCAACGTGGACCGAGCGGAAATGGTCCTGCGGATTGCCCAGCCTCTTGAGCAAGCGCCCGCATGCGATCCAGGTTGAAATTCTCGTGGTTGTAACGGACAATCCGCAAACGCTCGATAATCGCTGAGCGTGGCGAGAAATCGTAAGGCCTTGGAATAGCTGAAGATAGGGCCTGATTTGGCCGGCGGCATCATGACCGCGGGTCTTCTTCAGGTCGATCATGAACCGGCTTGTCGGTGCTTGACCGAAGTCCGACGAACCGGCCGGCCCGACGCCTTGCGGGCGCGGATTTTTCGCCGGACTTTTTCGCGGATGGCCATTCGAACGATTTTATCAGGATAACTGACCTGTTTCAACTTTGCATATAACTTTATGCCGAATAGTCGACTTAAAATCAATTACCTCCTAAGTTTATAGACATTTAAGTTAGGCGGCATTAACACCTGAAAGAAGCGGATTACTATCCATCGGGGAACGAAAATTGTATCCTGCGGCACCCTGCACGGAGTTTTGATTGGCAACGTCAACAAGAAATTCAATCCATCGCATTCGTCAGCCTGGGCTGCCCCAAAAACCTTGTGGACAGCGAGCGGATGCTCGGCTTGCTGGCCGCCGACGGCCTGACCGTGACGGCCCGACGCGCAGGATGCGGACGCCATCGTCATCAACACCTGCGGGTTCCTCGAAGCGTCCAAGGTGGAATCGCTGCAGGAAATCCGCCGGGCCATCGAGTTGAAGGAGCACGGCAAATGCCGGCGAGTGGTGGTGGCGGGATGCCTGGTGCAGCGGCATAAGACGCAACTGCTGGCCGAGGCGCCGGGAATCGACCGGCTGGTCGGTGTCTTTGACCGGGAACACATCGTCCAGGCGGTGCGCGGCGCGGAAAATCCGCGCCAGAACTGGCGGGCATTTTCTCGGCAAATATCACGACCTGTCGCGCCGGCTGGCGGTGGAGGCGAAGCTCGATCCCGACGCAAAGGATACCAAAACGGCCCGGTTGCCGGTCTTCGAGGATGACCGGGCGCGCCTGCGGCTGACGCCGCGACATTATGCGTTTCTACGCATCAGCGAAGGATGCAACCAGGGATGCGCGTTTTGCACGATCCCATCCATCCGCGGACCCGATGCGCTCCAAGCCGATCGAGCACATCCTGGCCGAAGCGCGCGAACTGGCCGCCGACGGCGCGGTGGAACTGAACCTCATTGGACAGGACACCACCAGCTACGGAACGGACATCGGTTTTCGGCCGGGATTGGCGGGGCTGCTGAAAACATTGAACAAGGAACTGAAGGACGTGCATTGGCTACGACTGATGTACGCCTATCCGTCCTGTTTCACCGACGAAATGATCCGGGCGCTGGCGGATTGCGATCGGGTGGTGAAGTACATCGACATGCCGCTGCAGCACATCAACGATCAAATGCTGACGATGATGAAACGCCGGGTGACGCGGCGGCAGATCGAGACGCTGCTTGAAAAGTTGAGGAAGTGGACGCCGGGCGTGACGATCCGAACCACGTTTATTGCCGGCTCGCCGGGCGAGACCGAAGCGCAGCATCGGGAGTTGGTGCAGTTCGTGCGGGATTTCGGGTTCGACATGATGGGGGTTTTCCCCTACAGCGCCGAGCCGGGCACGCCCATGGGACGGATGGAAGGACAAATCCCCCAGCAGGTCAAAGACAACCGCATGGAGGAACTCATGCTGACCCAGCAGCAGATTGCCTTTGCGAAAGCGAAGCGGAGAATCGGTGAGACTGTGCAAGTGCTGATCGACCGGCCGGATGCCGGGGCGGATGCCAACTGGATCGGCAGGACCAGCGCTCAGGCGCCGGACATCGACTCGGTGACGAAGGTGTTTGGAGACGGCCTTCATGCCGGGAAACTGGTCGCCGCAAAGGTGACGGGGGCGAACGGCTATGATTCGCTGGCCGAGATTCCGCGCAGAAAATCGCGCAGCTTGCAGGTCGTGGGATGAATCAAACGGAAAATTGAAATCAAGCGGTTCCTCCCCGTTTCCGAGTCCGCGTCTTAATTCATCCGGAAGCCCGCCAACATGCCCGCCGACAATGAACTGCGCCTCGCCATGAACCATCATAACGCCGGACGCACGGCCGAGGCGTTGGCAGCCTATCAGCGGATTCTGGCGCGGGAGCCGGACCATGCGGGGGCGCTGCAAATGATGGGCATGTTGGCCGCGCAGTGCGGACAATTCGAGCCGGCGGCCGAGTTGATCCGCCGGTCGTTGCGCGTGGGACCGGAAAACGCGGAGGCGCACAACAATCTCGGCAACGTGCTGAGCGAACTGGGCCGCCTCGATGAGGCGGCCGCGGAGTATCTTCGCGGTGCAGCTCAAGCCCAACTATGCGGGAGCCTACCGCAATCTCGCCAACGTGTACCATGACAAAGGCCGGCCCGATCTGGCGCTGGAATCGCTGCGGAAGGCGGTGGAGTTGGCTCCATCGGCGGCGGAGATAAATTCGAATCTGCTCTATCTGGTTCATTTCCACCCCGACTTTGACTCCGCGGCGATCCTGCGCGAACACCGTCGCTGGGCCGAGCGACATGCCCGCCCGTTGCAACGCGATCCGAAACCTTTCGGCAACAGCCGGCTGCCGGAGAGGCGCATTCGCGTCGGCTATATCTCCCCGGATTTCCGCAACCACGTCGCCGGCCGCATGTTCAAGCCGCTGCTGGCCCATCACGACCACACGCAATTTGAAATCACCTGCTACGCGGATGTGGCGGCTCCCGATCTTCTCACCGAGGAGCTAAAGCGATTGGCCGATCATTGGCGCTCCAGCTATCAAGTGCCGGACGAGCAACTTGCCGACGAGATTCGCGGTGATGGGATCGACATCCTCGTTGACCTGGCTCAGCATTCGGGCAGGAATCGGATGCTCGTCTTCGCCCGCAAGCCGGCGCCGGTGCAGGTGTCGTGGCTCGGATATCCCGGTACGACCGGTCTGGATACGATCGACTACCGCCTGACCGATCCCTTTCTCGACCCGTTGGGAGAAGGCGACCAATACTACAGCGAAAAATCGTATCGGCTCCCGCACTCGTTCTGGTGTTATCAGCCGCCCGATGGGCAAAGCGAAGCCGTCGCCGCGCCGCCGCAGGATCGGAACGGTTTTGTGACGTTCGGCTGCATGAATCGCTTCGCGAAAGTCACGCCGCCTACGCTGGCGCTGTGGCGGCAGGTCCTGCAGGCGGTTCCGAACTCGCGCCTGCGGCTGCACAGCAAAATCGGCGCTCATCTCGACTCCGTTCGCGCATTTTTCCGCGAGGGAAACATCGCCGACGAGCGGATCACCTTCGTCCAGCGCCAGCCGCTGGCCGAATATCCGCCGCAATACCATTCGATCGACATCGCTCTCGATCCGATCCCGCACGGCGGCGGAACCACGACGTGCGATGCGCTGTGGATGGGAGTGCCGGTCGTGACTCTGGCCGGCCGGACCGCGGTGGGCCGGGGTGGCGTGAGCATTCTGAGCAACGTGGGTCTGCCGGAGTTCATCGCGTGCAGCGGCGAAGAATACGTGTCGATCGCCGCCGAGCTGGCCAACGATCGTTCCCGGTTGAGCCAATTGCGTTCGACCCTTCGCCAGCGGATGGAGCGATCGCCGCTGATGGATGCCCCCCAATTCGCCCGCAATATCGAGGCTGCCTATCGCCAGATGTGGCTCACGTGGTGCGAAGCTAACACCGCGCCGCGTGTGTCAACAGGCGATTGAAAATCGCCACCGATTCTTCAGCTATGTCAACGCGATGTTGATCGAATGAAAGTCAACGCTAAACGTGAGCCGCCTGGCTCTCATAAAGCGGAACAAATTCCTCGGCAATAAACGTTTCGTAAGAAGTCGGGGTGGTATTTTTGGGTGATCGTGGTTCCAGAGCACGCATGTGGCCGGAATTCATGGCAGCCACCATTTCGAGAATCAAATTGACGAAGTCGGCCGAGATGCCCATTTGCAGCATGGCGCCGCGGAACTGATCATCCGACATCTGAACATAAGTGAGATCCGGCTTGCCGATGGCTTGGCCGATGATTCGAGCGACTTCGATCATGGTGAGATCGCGCTGGCCGAGAAGCTCGCGGGCTTGTTTGCCCTTGAAATCGAGGCGCAGGAGCCGCTCGGCGGCGGCCTGACCAACATCGCGCGTGGCGATCATCGGTATCTTGAGATTGGGCTTGACCGGGCCCGCGGCCGTTCCCATCGCATGGACGATGCCCGCCTGCGCGAACGTATTTTCCATGAAATAGACGGCGCGCTGGTGCAGAACGTTCAGGCCATTGATGGCATTGAGGCTCTGCTCCATGTTATGCAGGCCGACGACGGGACCGGTTTTCGCATCTTTATCCGCGCCGTAGCTGCTAAGGGTAACGGCGTACTCGACGCGCGCCGTGGAAAGAGCCGAACTCACGGCATCCGTGACTCGGTCCTGAAAGGCGCGGTAATCCTTCGCGGACATATTGGGAGGAATCACCACATACGCCGCCTTGACGCCGGCAAAGGCGCGCAAAGCGCGGCGGCGTCGGTCAGGTCGCATACGACAGGTTCCGCCCCCGCGAGCTTCAACGATTCGAGGCGTTTCTCGTCCCGGCCGATCACGCGGACCTGCTTGCCTTCATCGAGCAGCCGCTGAGCGACGATTTTTCCCGTATGACCGGTTGCACCTGTGACAGCGTACATTGGAATCTCCTGTTGAAGCTCTGTTTGTTCGTTCCGTTGAACATCAGGGACATCATAGGCCGAGCATCGCTGCCAATGTCCAATCGAAGACTCAAATCTTTTGATCTGGATTTCCCAGTTGGACCCCAGTTGGGGACCGGGGCGACACGCCCCGGCTCTGTAGTTTCAAATTGGCCCGCCACCGGAATTTGCGCGCTAAAATATTCCGCCCGCGGGTTTGCGGACCGCCGGAATGCAATTACAATCCCGCCTTATGGGATGGCGGCTGGTCTTGTGCGGGGTCGTTTGTCTGCTCGCGGCTCAGGCGGCGAGGGGTGCGCGCGATAAAACCTGGCAATTCCGCGAGGGGCAATGGAGCGAGATGGCTCCCCGTCACGGCATGGCGCCGGCCACGCCCGATCCGGCGCTCGATTACGTCGAACAACTCCTCGCTCAACACGATTATCACACGGCCAGGAAGCTTCTGACCTTCTGGGTCAAATCACATGCTAAAGACGCGTCCGACCGCGACCGGGCCATCTTCCTCTTTTCCGATCTCTATTTTCAGGACGACAACCGGTTCAAGTCGTTTTTCTATTGCGATGAGCTGATGGACGAATATCCCGAAAGCAAGCTGTTTCAGGCGGCTTTGCAGAGGCAGTTCGACATCGCCCAGGCGTACATGGATGGATACAAGGATAAATTTTTGGGCATGCGGATCGTGGACGAAGGATCGGAAGCCGTGGAGATGATGTGGCGCATTCAGCAGCGGGCTCCCGGTCGCCGCTGGCGCAAAGCGCGATGCTCAGCACCGCCGACTATTATTTCAACGACCGCGATTACGACTTGGCCGAGGACTGCTACAACACGTATGTGAAGAACTATCCGAACAGCGAGGACGTTCCGCGGGTGAAGCTGCGGGCGGCGTTTTCCTCCCTGGCCCAATTCCGCGGAACCAGGTTCGACGCCAGCAATATCATCGACGCCCGCGCCCAGCTCATGGAAATTCAGCGGCAATATCCCGAGCTGGCGGCGGATGAGAACGTGCAGACCGTGCTGGACGAGATCGACAACGCCTTTTGCCGCAAGATGCTGGAACGGGGCGAGTTTTACGAGCGGATCAGCGAGCCGCGCGGCGCGGCGTACGAGTATCGCTTTTTGGTGCAGACCTATCCGGCGTCCCCGGAGGCCGCCGAGGCCCGGCGGCATCTCGCCCACATGCCGGCGATCGTCCTGGCCGACGCCCCGCCGCCCTCGGCCGACGGCTACGCCCCGGCCACCGAACCCAGCGCCGATGCGTCGGAAAGATGAAAGCCAGAGACGGAGAGACGAAGAGACGGAGAGACAAAGTGGCGAAATGGATCATGCGGCGCACTTCGTCTATTTGTCTCTTGCTCTCTTTATCTCTTCTGCCGGCGGCCGCCGGCTGCGGATATCAATCCGACGGCGGCGGCGGATGGCACTGGGGATCGGTTTATCGGGATAACATTCACAGCGTGGCCGTGCCGATATTCACTACCAAGGATTTTCATCAGGGCGTGGAGTTTCAATTGTCCGATGCGCTGGCGAAAAAGATCGAGGAATTCACGCCGTACAAGGTTGAGCCGCGCGAGCGGGCCGACACCGTGCTGGAGGGGGAGATCGTTTCGGTCACGCCCTCGACGTTGACGCTGGATCCGTTCACCAACACGCCGCAGGAACAGGCGTACACCATCATCGTGAACTTCACGTGGACGGACGTGCGAACGGGCAAAGTGCTGGTTTCCCGCCAGTCGTTTGCGCAGACCACCACCTATTTCCCGTACCTGGGCGAGGGCCAATACGTGGCGTCGCAGAGCAACGTCGAGGGTTTGGCCCTGGCAATCGTCAACGAAATGGAAGGCCCCTGGTAGCCGTTTTTCGTCGCCAACGCCCATTTTTACCGTTTGCGACGCTTGTATGGACTTTAAGGCTGGAAAAACCGCCGGTCAGACCCTTATGATGGCCAGGACGTAGATATTGGATCGACGCCCGATGTAACGTCGCCGATGCTGGTTGCGTTCGGTCAAGGATTTGCGCCCAGGCTAGAGGAACAAAATGTCAGAACCAAGACCGCCCGAGCGACCCTTGCGCAAGAACGGCCGAACCCCCCCCAACGGCGGCGGCATGCGCGTCGGTCGGGGCCTGTTCGGGTGGGTGCTGTTCATCACCCTGGCCATCATGCTGGTCATGCTCCTCAAGAACACCAGCCAGGTCTATCAGAAGATTCCCATTTCCGATTTCGAGAACCTCTACCACTCGGATCGCATCAAGGACTTCACCATCGACGGCGATGAGATCAAGGGCGAAGTCAAGGACAACGTCCAAATCCCCGGCGCCCGGCCAATGTAAAGCTTTTCAGCACCGAATATCCGGCCGGAACTTTCTCCACTGGAAGCTATCTCGCAGAACTGATGAAGAACCGCGGCGACACCAAGGTCGATGCCGAGAATAGCTCCAACCTCGTCACGACGATCCTGTTGCCGCTGGTTCCCTGGCTGCTGATCTTCGGATTCATCTGGTTCTTCCTCTTCCGCCAGTTGCGCAACAGCGCCGGCGCCGGCGGCATGCTCGGCAGCTTCGGCAAGAGCAAGCACAAAATCACCGCCAAGGACCACACCAACATCACCTTCGACGACGTGGCCGGCATCGAAGAGGCCAAGGAAGAGGTGATGGAGATCGTCGAGTTCCTCAAGAACCCCAAGAAATTCCAGCGCCTCGGCGGACGAATCCCCCGCGGCGTCCTGCTGGTCGGCGAACCCGGCACCGGCAAGACTCTCCTCGCCAAGGCCATCGCCGGCGAAGCCGATTGCCCCTTCTTCAGCATCAGCGGTTCGGATTTCGTGGAAATGTTCGTCGGCGTCGGCGCCAGCCGCGTGCGCGACCTGTTCAAGCAGGCCAAGGACAACAGCCCCTGCATCATCTTCCTCGACGAAATCGACGCCGTGGGCCGCCGCCGCGGCAGCGGATTCTCCAGCGGCGGCCACGACGAACGCGAGCAAACCCTCAACGCCATCCTCGTCGAGATGGACGGCTTCGACACCAACGACCAGGTGATCGTCTGCGCCGCCACCAATCGCGTGGACGTGCTCGACCCGGCCCTCACCCGCCCCGGCCGATTCGATCGGCAGATTTACGTCCCGCTGCCCGATGTCAAAGGCCGATTGGAAATCCTCAAAGTCCACAGCCGCAAGGTGAAGCTCGGCCCCAACGTCGATCTGCAAAGATTGGCCCGCGCCACCCCCGGCTTCAGCGGCGCCGATCTGGCCGCGATCATCAACGAATCCGCCCTGGGCGCAACCCTGGCCGGCAAGGAATTCATCGAGATGGACGACCTGGAAGAGGCCCGCGACAAAGTCCGCTGGGGCCGGGCGCGCAAGAGCCGGGCCATCGACGAAAAGGAAAAAATCGCCACCGCCTATCACGAGGCCGGCCATGCCGTCGTCCAATACCTGGAAAAGGACGCCGATCCCATCCACAAGGTCACGATCATCCCCCGCGGCAACTACGGCGGCGCCACCATGGCCCTGCCGGAAAAAGACCGCATGTCCCATTCCAAGAAATGGTGCTACGCGTTCATGAAGGTCTGCTTCGGCGGCCGAATCGCCGAGGAAATGTTCACCGGCGACGTCAACACCGGCGCCGCCGGCGACATCCGCCAGGCCAGCGGCCTGGCCCGCAAAATGATCCGCGATTGGGGAATGAGCGATCGCCTCGGATTCGTCTTCTACGGCGAAGACGATTCGAAGATGAATTATTTCGAGACTGGCCGGCAGCCGCGATTATTCCGAGGAAACCGCCAAGGCCATCGACGAGGAAACCAAGCGATCTGATCGATGAGTTCTACGATGAAACCCGCAAATTGCTGGAGGCCAACAAGGACCGCGTTGAAGCCATCTGCCAAGGCCCTGATGCGTTACGAAACGCTCGACGCCTCCGAGGTGGACCGCGTCATGAAAGGCGAAATTCTCACCAAGCCCACGGTCGGCGACCTGCTGGAAAAGGAGCAAAGCCGCCGCGGCACGGTCATCCAGCCCGCGCCCGACCCCAAAGGCCCCGACCTGACTCTCGGCGGCGGCCCCCTGCCCGCGCCGGGGTAACCATGCCTGATGAATCACTATTGCTCCTCGCCAGGGAAATTCGCGGCAAGACGCTGCGGATTTTGGACAACGTCACCGACGATCAAGCCCTCTTCGCCCCGCCCGGCCTGCACAACACCATCCTCTGGCACGCCGGCCATTCATTGATCGTCGTCGAGCACCTGAGCGTCGCCCCGGCCACGGGCAACCCGCCGATCTACCCCCAGGATTGGTTCGACAAATTCAGTTGGACCAGCCAACCCGCCGCCGTGAAGCAATGGCCCGCCCTCGCCGAAGTCAAAGCCAAGCTGATCGACCAGGCCGAGCGCCTGACCACGGCCATCGGGCATCTAACGGAACAACAGCTTTCCCAACCCGTCGGCGATCCCGCCAAAATGCGCACTCTGCGCTGGTCCATCCTTCACGGCCTGCACGACGAGGCCGATCATCAGGGCGAAATGTGGCTCCTGAAAAAGCTCCAGACCAAAGCGCCCGGCCAAGCCCGGTGAAGTTCGATCGTACCCTTTTCGGGCATCCCGGCCCCTCGCTCATGAATTTCGTAGCGCCTTGCGAAGGCTGCGCGACCCATGAAGCACTCGGATCAGTTCGATGCCACCACGGATTGGCCGATAAAAGATGAGATACTCGCCGACGGGAAAGCTCCGAAGGCGCGGCCGAAGCTCAGGCCTCGCGGGGCCGGCCTTGGGATGCTCGCAAAGTAGTTGAAGTTTCGTGTCGAAGCTGCGAAGCAACTTATCCGCGGCCGAAATATTGTCCCGGGCAACGTATTCCCAAATCGCCTGAAAATCACGGCGCGACACCGGCGTTCGGCGAATAAGAGTCTATCTCAAGAGCTAATGACCCCGCGACGACACGATTTTGGGTCGCCATCAAGGAGCGACGACGAGGCGTATCAATTCGGAGATACGTCGAGGAGGAGCGACGCCGACGGCAGCCCAAAAGCGTGTCGCCCTCGGGGTGGGCCGGAAAAGGCCCGCTGGACGTCGTTGTTGGCTCTCAACGTATCGATTTTCAGATACGCTTCGGGCCTCCGCCTCGCCATCGGGCCTTTTCCGGCCCATCGCGGGGTCATTAGCTCTTGAGATAGACTCTAAGCCCCATTACGAGACTTTCTTGCGCACCGCGTGACGCTCGGCGATAATGTCCTCGGCGCTGAACTCGGCGATTTCACCCCGGTCCGCCTCGGCGATTCCGATATCTACTTCGCGGCGAAGCTCGGCAATGTCTTCCGCGGTAAGTTCCTCCCTCTGCGCGCCTGCGCCAGAAGGATATTCACGGCCTCCTCCGGAGACGCGAATTGGCCGGTTTTGACCTTGTCCTCGACGTACTTCTCCACGTCCGGCTTGAGTGAAACATTCATGGCAATTCTCCGAAGGAGAAGATTACCACAAAAACAGAATGCTGGAACGATAAAAATGGCGCGTAGTGGGCCGCGCACATCGGATTCAATCGCTTGCTCGGCTAACGCTCAAAACGCCCCACCGCCTTCGGCGGCACGCACCCGGGCAAGCCTGGCCAGTGAGAAAGTGTGCTACAATCTGACAGGAGAACCATCATGCGTTACACGGTCGTTTTGGAACAGGAAAAAGATGGCGGCTACGTCGCCAGCGTCCCGGCCCTGCCCGGATGCGTCAGCCAAGGGGACAACCGCGCCGAAGCGCTGGCCAACATCCGCGAAGCCATTGAGCTTTACGTCGAGGAATGCCGTGACGCCGGCGATCCCGTTCCCACCGAAGCCGGCAAGGAATTCGTCGAAGTCGAAGCCGCGTAAGCAAAGGACCGCAGCGCGTGGCCAAGCTTCCCACGACCTATCCGGCCGTGGAGTCCTCGGCCCGGTGTTGCGCCTTTAAATTAAATTCGCCGATGAAATGGTCGGTGGTCTGCCGCGACACCACTTCGCTGAAGACGACCTTGAAGGCGCATATTAACGAGGAAGCTTGGGCGAGCTTCGATAGCGACACATCCCAGCCGTTCCTCAAGCCCGACGGCGGGAAGGTCGCGATGAAAGTGAATCATCTGGGGGGATGAGGTGATGAAGGTTTCGATTATAGCCAATTTAGGTATTTATTCTTGATTTTCACTATAACTGATAATAACTGGCTATAATGATCGCATGGATCCGGTCACAAATCCCTTCTCTCCCGGTGCCGGGAGCCGCCCACCGGAACTGGTCGGACGCGACGCAGTGCTGGAAGAAGCACGCGTCGCATGCGCACATCAAAGCAGGCCGAGCAGCACAGGGGCTGATGCTGACCGGATTGCGGGGCGTCGGCAAGACCGTTCTGCTAAACGAAATCCGGCGACTCGCTCAAGACCAGGGTTTTGACCCCGTCATGATCGAGGCTCACGAGGAGAAGCCATTGGGGCCGTTGCTCTCGCCGTTCTTTCGTCAGCTCCTCTTCGAGTACGACCAAATCGCTGGCGCTGGCGACAAAGTTAGACGGGCGTTGGGCGTCCTTCGTAGCTTCGCCGGCGCGTTAAAGATAACGGTCAACAACGTCACCTATGGGATCGACATTGCGCCTGCGAAAGGTTCCGCAGACAGTGGCGACATCGAGATCGACTTGCCAGCACTATTCGTGGCAGTCGGAGAAGCTGCGGCAGATCGCGGCAGGGCCGCCATACTCCTCCTCGACGAAGTGCAATACCTTTCCGAGAAGGAATTGAGCGCGGTCATCATGGCAATGCACCAGATCCAGCAGCGACAACTTCCGATCGCGTTCTGCGGTGCCGGTCCGCCGATTTTGCCGGCGCTGGCGGGTAACTCGAAGTCCTATGCAGAGCGACTGTTCAAGTTCCCCGACATTGGCCCTTTGTCCGAACCCGACGCAACAAAGGCTTTACGTGACCCCACCCGCGCCGCGGGTGTCGAGTTTGAAGACGTGGCGCTGGTCGCAATCCTCGAGGTCACGAAGGGCTACGCCTATTTTATCCAAGAGTGGGGCTCGAAGTGCTGGAACGTCGCCGATGCAAGTCCGATCACTGTTGACCACGTTTCCCAGGCGACGCCGCTTGCAGTCGCTGAGCTCGATAGGGGCTTCTTCCGCGTCCGATTCGACCGACTGACGCCTGGCGAAAAGCGGTTCCTTCGTGCAATGGCCGAAGTCGGGTCTGGAGCTGTTCGCACAGGAGATGTCGCGGAGTTGCTCAAGGTCAAGGTGACTTCGAACGGTCCAGTGCGGGCCTCACTAATCAAGAAAGCAATGATTTACAGTCCGTCGTTCGGAGACATGGCATTCACCGTGCCGATGTTCGACGAGTTCCTGAAGCGAACAGTGGCGTTCAAGCACTGACCGATGGAATTTCGCGTCGCCGACACCTTCACCGCTAGCCTCGCCCGGCTCACGAACGATGAGCAGAAAGTGATCAAGACCGCCTTAGAGAAAGAATCGGCATGGGTCGCATATCGCATGGAACCGCTGGGCTGATCGTCGCGCTGATGCTCGCCGCCGTAGTGCAGGCCGGTGTTTGGAATCGCGACGCAGTTTATGCACAGCACGTGTTGGAATTGAATTAACTGAAACGGACGTTACCCTTTACTCGTATTTTTCCATAACTGGAGTCATAAAGGCGTCACTTCCCATATTGACCGCATCACTCGCCGCAGCTAGATTTCCCTGCCCGCCTCGGCCGCTTCCGCAGATCATTCCTGATGTAATTTACCACGTGCTGAACCGCGGCAACAGGCGAGTGCGCATCTTTCGCAGAAGCTGACATCCAGCGTTTCACAACGACGGCGATGAAGTCAGTCGCCCGCGATTCCATCGCCAGATCGTTGTTCAGCCCGCTGATGCGCAATCCCCTGTCTTTCGGAGCCACGTTGCTCCACGTCTGCAATAAGCCTATGTATCAAAAAGACTTGCGGTCGTCCAATTAGTTAGTAATCACTAATCAAAACCTCAAAACTGTAACCTTCTGTAACCTTCTGTAACACGGCCAGGGAGCGGGCGGGCTATTGCACTTGCAGGTCAACCTTCACGATATGCTTTTGGCCGTCGCGAAGGACGGCGATGGGGGTGGTGCCGCGGCGGTTGGCGATCGCGGCGGCGAAGGCGGGGCCGTCGCCTACCGATTGGCCGGCCAGGCTCAGAATCAGATCGTCCGGACGCAAGCCGGCGTGTTCGGCGGCGGAGCCGGGGATGACCTCTTGAATCCTCAGCGCGGGCGTGGCGCCGAGGGCGGGATAAAGCTGGCGGGCGGGATCGTCGGGAGCCACCGCGTCCACCACCACGCCCAACAGCGCCCGGCGGACCACGCCGTGGCGGATCAATTCACTGACGACCGGAGCGCAGGCGGCGGCGGAGAGGAAATGTCCGCCCTTGGTGAATCCGGCGATCGTGCCGTCGATGTTCACCAGCGTGGCGAAGTCGGGTTCCCAACCTTCCCACACGGCCAGCCGATTGGCGGCGGGGTTCAGCGACATCACCAGCAGAAGCGTGCCGGGAGCCGGGCGATCGGCCGACACCGTCGCGGGCTTGACTTTGGCATGGTGCAGTTGCAGCAGGGTCAGATCGGATTGGCGATCGGAAGCGACGAAGGTGGCGGTCGCCCATCGGCCGTCGCCGATGGCCACGGGAACTGGATATGGGCACGCGGCCTTGTCCACATAGCGCGGGATCAGCAGGTGATTGTCGCTATCGATCACGATGCCGATGCCGTTGGGAGCGATGCGGTCCAGTTTCAGGACGATGAAGCGACGGCCGACGATCGGCTCGGAACTGGAGGGGACGGTGGTCGGGCGAATCTCGGCCGTGGCGTAGGCGGCGTCGGAGGCGCGGCGTTGCAGTTCGATCAGCCGGGCCAGGGATTGCGGATCCAGGCGATCGGCCCATTTGGCAAGCGGATCATCGGCCGGCAGGGAAACCACTGTCGGCGACGGCAACTGGACGCGGACAATGCTGGAGGCGACTTGCTTGAAAAGCTCCTGGGTTTCCTGGTTCAGTTCGGCCAGCAGCGGGCGGCGTGGTGGCGGAGTCGGTGGATTGGGCGCTGCTCAGGTTTGGCAGCAGGAGAAGCAAGCAGGCGAAAAGCCCCACGGCGCGCCGTGGGTTTTACGGGGCGGATTGAAAGCATGTCTGAACATTCGCCGGGGTGCGGACATGGGTCAGAATTTGTCCATCGCCGGCACGATCGGGGAATCCGCACCGGTGGGCGCGGCCGATTGCGGAACTTTGAAATCCTGGAGGAACCTGGTGGCTTCCTCCATGGAATGAAATTGCACTGGAATCGTCTTGCCCGTGCCATCCTCAACCAGCACCGTGACCGGCCCACTGGAGGGTAACTGAGGACCCTCGGACGCAACGGCCCGAATCGGGGAGCCTTGATTCACCGTCGCCACGGGCGAAACAATGTAGCGTTCCCGGCCCAGCCAGCCGACGGTAACTCCGAAGAGGACCAATGCCGCGACCGTCGTGACCATGCGAGTGATCCAACTGACCCGGTCCATGAGGTCTTCGCGCCTGGCCGAGCGCATGACTCTTGCCTCCACGCGAGCAACGCCATGATCGTTGGGCTCGAGGCTGGACCAGACCATCGTCCTGACGGCATGATCGGCGCAGATGGTCAAGCTCGGCCATCAGGTCCGGCTCGATGGTCAATCGGCGCCATAAGCCTTCGCACTCGGCGACGGGCAATTCGCCATCAATATAGGCATGAAGCAATTCGATGTCGCTCTCGTTCACTGCCATAGGGATCCCTGCCTTTGCTTGCTGCTACGCTCCGTCAAACGGCGGACTATTGGACATAGGTTCGAAGCAACTCGGCCAATTGACGCCGGCCGCGATGAATCCAGGTTTTAACCTGGGGAATGCTGGCATCAAGGGTTTCGGCGATCTGTGCATAGGACATTTTCTCATATTCGCACAGCACCAGTGCGGCACGGAAGTTCTCGGGCAATCGGTCAATGGCACGGCGGACGTGCAGAATCGTCTCGCTTTCAATCATGTGGCCGCTGGGCGACTGCGAACGACCCTGGTCGCTTGCCTCATCGGGCAAGACAGACATGTGAGGCTGGCGAAGGATTCGCAGCGCCTCATTGACCACGGTCCGACGCATCAGCCCGCCAGGCTCGCGCCAATCATACCGCTCGCGGTGCTGGTACAGGTTCATAAACGCCTGTTGCACCACGTCTTCCGGGGAAGCACGGTGGCCGACAATGGCCCTGGCAATCGCCAGAAGCCGTCGCGAATGCTGCCGCACCGCACGTTCAAACAGTTCGTTCGTGCTCTCGGCGGCCTCGTTCTGCCGCCCCTTCTCATCCAGTGACACGCGCTGGCTCCAGCAAAGTTACACCTGCAAACGCCTATACTTGTATCTTATCGCCCATGATACAGTTTGTCGTCGAATTGAGCCTTTGGGTGAGGAGTTCACCGCCGCGAGCACCAGAATTCCACGCCGTAAACTGGGAATATCGGGATTGTCCGTCTCCGCCATGGGTTTGGGCTGCATGGGAATGTCCGAGTTTTATGGGACCCGAAACGATGAGCAGTCCATCCGCGACCGGCGGGGCAGAGTCGTCCTGGCCACGAAATTCGGCAACATTCGCGGGGCCGACGGCAGCTTCAAAGGCATCAGCGGAAAGCCCGATTATGTGCGCAAGAGGTTCGACAATTGACGCCGCGGTTTTTCTGCGCGTCCTCCGCGGCCCAATTCTTGCGCTTTGGATGCAATAACGATCCGTTCGAGTATTTCAAAACGAATACTCCTCTCCGTTTGTCTGCCCGATGCGAACCAGCGTGATCTTCTCAAGAATCCACTGGTCGCCCGACTGTTGATAATCCATTTGCCAGGTGGTGAGGGCCGGCTCTCCCTCGCCGAAATCCTGCGTGGTGTAGATCTCAAGCGACACGGTGATCAGCGTTTCGGTCTGCTCGCTTTGCAGGCCGATGATGTGGACCGACTTTAGCGAGTAGCGATTCCAGTCGGTCTGGACGGTCTGGATGATGTCGGCCCTGCCGGCGGCGAGGACGTGCGATTTGTAGCTCACAATCGTGTCGGCATCCAACAGCGCCGGCAGGGAATTCCAATCCTGCGCATCGACGGCTTTGACCAATGCGCGGGACCGTTTTTCCATTTTTTCGCGATCGGTTGGAAAGATCAACCGCAATCCGGCCACCACGCCGGCGATGAGGACCAATGCCAATCCAAGCCGCTGGAGTTTCTTGTCCGCTCGCCGGCTTCCGACGACGAAAGCGATGACACCGCCCCCCGCCGCAATCGCGAGCATCCACCAGGTCGCGTGAAAGAGAAAGTCGCTGAAGTCCGACATGAATTAGTTCAATATTCTGTCCGGTAAGGTCCGATAAATACAGCAAGCAGTGCCGAATGACCATCGCCACCGATCCATCCCAGGCGTTGATCCTCGCCGCCGACGCGCCCTTGGTCCGTAACCTGGCCGCCCTGTGGGCGACCGAGCCCAAGCTCGCCGAGGCCGTGGAAGCGTCGCTCGACGGGCCGCCCTACACCGTTGAGAAATCCAAATCCGGCCCGCCCACCGTCTCGGTTCAAACCAGCGACGGACGCCGCGTTTATCTCCACAGTCGATACGAGCCGCAAACCGAAGCCCGGCAATTGATCGAATCCATTCCCATCGAACGGCGGACCACATTTTACCTCATGGGCCTTGGGCTTGGATATCACCTGGAGCTTCTGTTCCAGCAGGCCAGCGACGAAGCGATCTTCTGCATCCTGGAGCCGGACATTCAGATGATCCGCACGGCCCTGGAGCATCGCGATCTGGCCAAAGCAATCGCGAGTCATCGGCTGATGTGGTTTTGGAATCTGGACAAGTCGATCCTGTTCCGCCGGCTCACGCCGCACACGGCGCTGATTTCGGTCGGTTCCGAAACGATCCGGCATCCGCCCAGCGTACGGCTGCACGATTCATTTTACCGGCAGATGGAGGTTTGGCTTGGCGAATTCGCCTCGTTCTGCCGCACCAGCATGAATACGCTGCTGCTCAACAGCGAGCAGACCGCCCGCAACATCGCGCGGAACATCGGCTGGTACGCGGCGGCGGGCGGAATCAACCGCCTCAGCGGCCGGTATCGCGATTGCCCGGCGGTGATCGTCTCGGCCGGGCCGTCGCTGCGGAAAAATAAGCATCTGCTCAAGGGCCTGGACCGCAACGCGGTCCTCATCGCGGTTCAGACGACATTACAGCCGTTGCTCGAAATGGGATGCCAGCCGCATTTCGTGACTTCGCTGGATTATCACGAAATCTGTACGAGATTTTTCGAAAGACTTCCGCCGAGGATTCGCACTGAGCTGGTCGCGGAACCCAAGGCCACGCCGCGCATCTTCGAGATGATGACCGGGCCGGTGAATCTGATCGGCAACGATTTCGCCGAAGCCCTGCTGCGCGAGTTGAATCCTGGCAAGGCGTCCCTCACCAGCGGCGCGACGGTGGCGCATCTGGCTTTCTACCTGGCCGAGCATCTCGGCTGCGATCCGATCATTTTTGTGGGCCAGGACCTGGGCTTCAGCGACGGCCTGTGCTACACGCCGGGGACCAGCTACGAAGATGTCTGGCGGCCGGAACTGGGCCGATTCTGCACGGTGGAAATGAAGCAATGGGAACAGATCGTCCGCGACCGGCCGATCCTGCGGCAAATTCCCGGATTTTCAGGGCCGGCCCATGTACACCGAGGAACGGCTCTTCACGTATCTGCTGCAATTCGAGCGGGATTTCGGCAAGTCAAGTGCGCGGATCATCGACGCCACCGAGGGCGGAGCGATGAAGCGGGGATCGACGGCGATGCCGCTGGCAGAGGCGATTGAGGAATTTTGCCATAATCCATTGCCGGAAATTGAATCCGACGCCCCGCCGCCACGATGGGATCTTCTGGAAAGCTGTCGGAAAGAGCATTTTGCTGCGCAAGGACGAGGCCGCGGAAATCGAGCGGATCAGCCACCACACCGTGCCGCTGCTGGAGGAAATTCGGGATCACATCGAAGACCAGCGTCGCGTGAATCGGCTGATCGCGCGGGTCGACGAGCTTCGCGTCCGGATGGACGGGTTTGGCCGCACGTATGACCTGGTCATGCAGTTCTCGCAGCAAAGCGAGCTTCGGCGATTCGAATCGCGACCGCCGTCTGGCAGCGGCGCGGCTGCAAGGGACCAGACCGTCAGAAAATGCAGGTGGAGCGCGACATCGAAAATGTGCGGGCGGTTGTCGCGGCGGCGCGGGCCTTCTCGCAAACATGACCGAAGTGGCTGATGAACTCGCGCGGGAATCGGCGAGACGCAAGGAGGCGGCGTGAAGATCACGGCCGTGCTGTCGATGCTGCACGAACCGGCCGGCCGGCCGGACAGCGCCACGCGCCGCTTCCGCGGCGAAGCGCCGCTGGCGTGGACGCTGTTTCGCCTCGGACGATGCCCCGGCGTGTCCAGAATCGGTCGTGCTCTGCTGGGAAGATCAAGCCGAGGCCGTCGCTCCCATCGCCGCGGAACACGGCGTCGAATCCGTCGCCCGATCGGCCCGGACGTGCCTGCCGCATCTGGATTCGGTGTCGGCGGCGCGGCGCTGGGCGGACGGCTGGCGCGGCGGACTGCTCGGGACTTGCGAATTCGACCGCGGCTTTCACGGGCCGTGGGTTGCGGAAATCGCCGAAACAGACCGGAGTCCGACGCCGTGCTGCTCGTCGATCCGGCGGCCGCGCTGGTTGATCCCGCTCTGATCGCGTCGTCTGATCGAGCACGCCGAATCGCAGCCGGAAGTCGATTTGTGTTTTTCGCAGGCGGCGCCCGGATTGTCCGGCGTGCTGCTGCGCAAGTCGCTGATCGAGCAACTTGCGGCGGGCGGCATCGCATCCGGGAACTCTGCTGGCGTATCTGCCCGATCTGCCGCTGCGCGATCCGATCTCCACCCCCTCGTGCGTGGCCGTCGCCACGCCGCCTGGCGCGGACGCCGCACCGATTCACCCTGGATTCAGCGAGCGCAAATCGACCGCATCGCCGGCGCGACCGTGCATCTCAACGGCGAATTGATCTCGACCGAGGCCGAGCAATTGGTTCGGTTTCTCGACGCCTCGCCGGATGCATCGGCGTTGCCGCGCGAAGTGGTGCTGGAATTGAATACGCGCCGGGCGACCCGGCCGATCTATTCGCCCGCCACGCATCATTCAAAATCGACCGGCCTGATCTGACACGCAGATCGGCCCGGGCGTTTGTTCGAGGAAATGGCCGGCGGCGGACGATGTTCGGCTGGTTCTCGGCGGCGTCGGCGATCCGCTGCTGCATCCGCGATCTGTTTGCGATGATTGACGAAGCCCACCGGGCCGGCATCGGCGCGATCGCCTTGGAGACCGATTTGCTCGGCGTCGAGCCTGGCGATCGATCGATCGGTTGGCCGATTCGCCGCTGGACGTTATTTCGCGTGAATTTTCCCGCGGATCCTCGCGCGCAACGTACCAGGCCATCATGGGCGTGGATGGACTCAAATCGGTGATGGAGAACCTGGCAAGGTTGGTTTCGCGGCGGCAATCCAATGGCCGCGGCACGCCGCTGGTGGTTCCGACGTTCGTCAAGACACGCGGTGAATCTGGCGGAGATGGAGGCGTGGTACGACCACTGGCTGCGCGTGCTGGGATGCGCGGTGATCGTCGGGCCCAGTCGATTTCGCGGGGAAGATTCCGGACGTATCCGTGGCGCAAATGGAGCCGCCCCGGCGGCAGGCATGCGTGCGGCTGGCGCGGCGGCTGACCGTCTTGTGCGACGGCCGAGTCGTTTCCTGCGAGCAGGATATTCTCGGCCGGCAATGTCTTGGGCGTATCGGCGAAAACTCGATCCAGAGCATCTGGACCGGGGCCATGGCGGCGTTGAGCCGCGATCACGCCGCCGGCGAATTGGCATCGCCATCCGCTGTGCGGCACATGCAAGGAGTGGCATCGACCATGAATACCATTGGCCAGTCATCCTGGCCCGCGGCGGAAGCGAAGGGCTGACAAGACAAACATCTCCGCCTGCTGTGCGGAAGGCCGGTGATCGAATACACGTTCGATCACGTCGCGGCGAATCGAAGCGGTCTGAGCCAGGACGGTCGTCTCGACCGATTGCCCGAACATCAAGGAACTGGCGCGGGCCCGCGGACCTGCGAGGTCATCGACCGGCCCGCCGAACTGGCGACAGCCTCGGCCAGCGTTCAGGATGCGATGCTCCATGCCATGGACGCGATCGAATGCAGCGGACTTTCGTGCCGATGCTCTGGTCGTCGCTCTACGGAAACGTGCCGATCCGCCGCGACGGCGTCATCGACCGGGCGGTGGAACTGCTGCGAAAGACCGGCTGCGATTCGGTCCGCTCGTTCTGCCCGGTGGGCAAATGGCATCCGGCCTGGATGTCGCCGGACTCGACGGCGACCGGGTTGAGCCGCTCGTGCCGGGCAGCATTCATCGCCGCCAGGATTTGACGCCGCTGTATCTGCACGACGGCGCGGTGGTCGCGGTGTCGCGCGGTGTCGATGCTGCGGGCAAGGGAAAATCCGCAGCGATCCGCACGCGTTCTTCGGCATCGACCGGCGGGGAATCATCACGGAGATCGGACAGACCGTTGAAATCGACCATGCCCGCGATCTGCTGCTGGCCGAGGCGATTCTCAAGGAGCAGCAAACCATGCCCCTCACCCCGGCCCTCTCCCCGGATTACCGGGGCGAGGGAGAAAAGAAGGCGAGGGTCGCATGAAGACATCTCGAAATCAGCAGTTCGCCATTTTCCCATGACGGCCGGGTCATGGTCATCGCCGAAATCGGCGTGAATCACGACGGCAGCGCAGAGCGCGCGATCGAGTTGGTTGCATGCGGCGGCCGAATGCGGGGCGGATGCGGTGAAGCTGCAGGTCTTCCGCGCCGATCGGCTTATGCACGAATCATCGGCGCTGGCGGGATATCAGAAGCGGTCGATGCTCGATGCGTCGCCGATCGACATGCTGCGGCGATTACGAGTTGGAGGAACGGAGATCTCGCCGGATCGTGGAGGAAATCTGGCGGCGGGGATGGTTCCGCTGGCGACGCCGTTTTCGCCGTGCAGGATGTGGAATCGGTCCAGTCACTGAATCTGCCGGCGATCAAGATCGCTTCGCCGGATATCGTGAACTGGCCGCTGCTGCGGCGAGCCGCCAAAACCGGATTGCCGCTGCTGGTTTCAACCGGGGCGGCCAGCCTCAACGAAATCAGCGTCCAGCATCGCGTGGCTGCGCGGTTGGGACGCTTCGTTCGCCCTGCTGCATTGCATCAGCAGCTATCCGACGCCGCGCGGACAGCGCCAATCTGCTGCTGGATCGCCGAATTGGCCGGGCGATTTGGCGTGGCGGTTGGATTTTCGGATCACACCACGGAAATCGATCGCCGGCGGCGCTGGCGGTGGCGGCGGGCGCGGTCATTCTGGAAAAGCATCTGACTTACGATCGCGCCGCCGCCGGGCCGGATCACGCGGCCAGCCTGGACCCCGAGCGATTTCGCGAATTATGTGAAGCTCGTCCGCCTGGCGGAACAAATTGCGCGGAACGGGAAGGCAAGCGGGTGCTGGACATCGAGCGCGACGTGCGCACGGTCAGCCGGCAAAGCCTCGTCGCCGGCGCGATCTGGCGGCGGGCCATCGTCATTCGGGAAAGCGATCTCACTCGTGCAGCGGCCGGGAACGGGCATTCCCGCTTCCGCGTGGCCGTCGATCATCGGGCAGCGGACCGGGCATTTCATCAAGGCGGGCGAGATGCTGAGCTGGCAAGCTGATCTCCGATGCCGCGTAAAAATTCCCGATCGCCGCGCCGCCGCATCTGCTTCGTCACGGGCACGCGGGCCGAGTTCGGATTGATGCAATCGGTTTTGGAGGCGATCCGGGCGAACCGCCGGCTGCATCTGCAAATCATCGCAACGGGAATGCACCTCGATCCGCGGCATGGCCGGACGATCGATCGAATCGCAGGTTGACGCCGTGGTTCCGTGGCGCGGGACCAACCGGGCCGTCGGCGACGGGCCGCGCCGTCGCGGCCCTGGCCCGGGAACTCTGAGCGGCTCAAGCCGGATGTCGTGCTGGTGGTCGGAGACCGCGTGGAGGCGTTCGCGGCGGCGGCGGCGGCGCATCTGTGCGACATCGCCGTCGCCCATATCCACGGCGGCGACCGGGCGCTGGGGCAAATGGACGATGCGCTTCGCCACGCCATCTCCAAACTCGCCCACGTTCACTTTCCGGCGACGCGGCAAAGCGCCCAGCGGCTTGTGAAAATGGGCGAAGACCGCCGGCGGATTCATCGCGTTGGTTCGCCGGGAATCGACGGCATCCGCCGCACGGCGGCATCGCCATCACAAATTCGCGCCGAATTTCCGGACCTTCCGCGGCCATTCGCGCTGTTGGTGCTGCACCCGATCGAGGCGAATGAATCGGCCGAGTTTCGGCGGGCTGGCACGGTGCTGGCGGCGTTCGTGGCCACGGGGTTGAGCGGATCGTCATCATTCATCCGAATAATGATCCCGGCGCCGGCGGGATCATCCGCTGCTGGCAAACGCTGGCCCGAGGCAAGCGATTCATCGTTCGGCGTGATGTGCCGCGATCGGTGTTTCTCGGACTCTTGCGCGACGCGGCCATGCTGGTGGGAAACAGTTCCAGCGGGATCATCGAAGCGGCGAGTTTTCGGACGCCGGTGATCGACGTCGGCCCGCGGCAGCTCGGGCGAGAGCGATGTGAAGATGTGCGGAATGTGCCGTATCGGCAATCCGCCATCGCCGCCGCCGCCTGGCGAATCGTCGGCCACGGCCGATCACGCCGGGGGAAATGTGCCAACATGTACGGCGGCGAGAACGCTGGAGCCAAAATCGCGTCGATTCTCGCCGGGATGAGAATCGATCAGCATCTGCTGCGGAAGATTATCAGCTATTGAGCGGCGAGGCGCTCGGGTCTAAAGGACATGCCCGTTTCCCTCGATAGTTCCGAATATGCCGACAGCTACAGCAGTCGTCGATCCGCGGTCGATAGCGCGCGACGCGGTAAAGAACGTAGCCGCCCTGGCAACCCTGCCGGAGGTGACGGCGCAGATCATCGCTACCGTGGAGGATCCGCGCAGCTCGGTCGGAAAACTTCACAAGATCATCGCCACCGATCCGTCGCTGTCGGCGCGGATTCTGAAGGTCATCAACAGCGCGTTCTACGGCGTCCCCGGACAGATCGGCAGCGTCGAGCGCGCCATCGTCCTGCTGGGATTGAACGACGGTGAAGAACATCGCCGTCGCGGCCAGCCTCGGGCAACTGTTCCGGGGCGTGAAGCTCGGCGAGGGATTCACCGCTCGCGACCTGTGGACGCATTGCATCAGCGTCGGAGTCACGGCACGCGAGCTGGCCCGCAGTCTGAGCATTCCCGCTCCCGACGAAGCGTTCGTCGCCGGCTTGATGCACGATGCGGGGATTCTGGTTGAACTGCAAATCTGGCCGGAAAAACTCCAGTGCATTTGCACGACCGCCAAGAGAACCGGGGCCGATTTCTGCGAAACCGAACGGCAAATTATGGGGGTCGATCACACCGCGCTCGGCCAGGCGCTGACGGAGCAATGGCGACTTCCCGGCCTATTGTCAGCAGGTCGCGGGATTCCACCATAATCCAACCGGCACGGCCGAGGCCGACCGCGTTTTGGTCGGCGTGGTTTACATCGCCGACATTCTCTGCTGCCAGTGCGGCCAAGGGTTCAACCTGACGGCCGCCGGACATCAATTCGATCCGGCGGTGCTGTCCAGCCTCGGCGTGGATGAAGGGCAGATCGAAGCCTTGAAGGCCGGCCTCGACGAAAATGTTGCCAAGGCGCTGGCGGTCTTTTTATAAACCGTATTGTTGTGCAGCGATCGAAGCCCGCGGGATTGAAATCCCGCGGCTTTTGTGGGATCACGCGATGGCGCGGATGCGTCGCGATACCTAGGGATGGCCCGTCCGTTGCGCGACGATGACGTAGTGGATCACGATCACCGCGCAAACGGCGAACGCGGCCACCATGGTTATATAAACCAACAGCGGCTGGCGAAACCAGGGTTTAATCCGCGCGGGATTGGATTGGCGCGTGGTCGGCGCGGATCGGGGCCGGGCGGGGTTTCATTTGATTCTGTTTCTGCCATCGGGATTGCAATCCTCACAATAACACCGCGGCCTCTCGGAGGAAATACAACCGGCAACTGACTCCCGGTCGTGATTAAACCTGTTATGAAATGGGCGCTCGGATGGGTCAAAATAACCATCCTTTTTATTGCGGTAACTTGTATGATAATAAATCGATAACAAAAAATTCGCTAACATGCTTATTTATATAATTTTAGGACACAACGGCATTTCTAGTGGCATCGCGATTAGCAAATATGTCGTAAATAGTGAGTTATGATGCGCATTTTGGTGCACAACAGTTTTTGAGCCGAAGGGGTGAATTAGATGGTTGGGGAACCAGATGCGGTAGATGGTTAGGAAAGGATCAGCTTTCCGCGGAGATCGCGCTGGCCGGGCTGGGTCTTCATCGGCAGAATCACCCAGAACGCGGCGCCTTGACTCTGGATGCTGTCGACGCCCATCGTTCCGCCCAGCAGGGCGACCAATTCGCGCGAAATCGCCAGGCCCAGCCCGGTGCCGCTGTGCTCGCGGGTGACCGAGCCGTCGATCTGGCGAAACTTTTCGAAGATCACTTCCTGTTTTTCCGGTTCGATGCCCGGACCTTGATCCTTGACGGTGATCCGCACGTGCTCGGCACCTTCGGCCTGGGCGGTCAGGTCGATCCGGCCGGCGACCGGGGAAAACTTGATCGCGTTGGAAAGCAGGTTGTATAGAACCTGCTGAAGCTTCGCCGGATCGGTCTGAAGAATCGGAACGTCCGACGCCACCGATGGAAGCAATGGTCAGTTCCTTTGCCTCGGCCAGCGGCTTGAGAAGATTGATCAGTCCCTCGAAAAGATCCGCCAGGGGCAGCGGCTCGGAGCGCACGTCCATCCGGCCGGCTTCGATCTTGGCCAGGTCCAGCAAGTCGTTGATCAGTTCCAGCAGATTTCTTCCGCTGGTGAGAATGTTCTGGAGATAACGGGCGGCCTTGGGATCGGGCGTTCTGCGCGCTATCGCGCAGAAGCTCGGCGAAGCCCAGAATCGAATTCAACGGCGTGCGCAGCTCGTGGCTGACGTTGGCCAGGAATTCGCTCTTGAGCCGGTTGGATTCGTAGAGCGCGACGTTGGTCTCGGCGAGCTGGCCGAGCTTCAAATCCAGCGCCTTGTTGATGGTGCGGAGCTGTTCGTCGCTGGATTTGAGATTGGCCAGCATCGTGTTGAAGGTTTCGGAGAGCTGCTCGAATTCGTCGCCGGTGCTGATGTCGGAGCGGATGTTCAGATCGCCCTGGCTGACTTTTTCGGCGGTTTCCTGCAGAACGCGGACCGGCTGGAGAATCAGTCGAGTGGTGATGATGTAGAGCACGCCGGTTGCCAGCGTGCCGGCGATCACCCCGGCCAGCAGAATGAAGGCGCGGTTGAGGAACAATTGGTTTTCGTTGACTTGTGAAGGGATATCGGCAACGACGATGCCCAGAAGCTTTCGTTCCGCCGCCAAGGTGGACTCGGCCGCGGCCGAGGGATGAGTGGTCACGGTGGAATCCGCTGATCCGCGCCGCCCGCGTGGCACTCCAGGCACGATGGCTGATCCGAGGCGTAGAGCGGCATGGCCAGCCGATAGCGTTCCGAATCGTTCAGGCGATAGGTCCGGGCGTAGTGGGATTCGGCTGGATGGGTCCAGAAATATCCCAGGGCGGCAATTTCGAACCGGCCAAGAGGCATGGATTTAGGGGGATGGATGGGGATCAGGCGTGGCTCGAAGTACCCCGACGCCAGCATCGGAATACCCTGAACAGGGGCAGGTTGGGGGATGGACCTGCTTTTAAGCATCTGTTGCTCGCGGGCGATGTGCTCCAATTTGGCCTGCGACGCCAAACCCTCGGCCGTCTGAAGGTTTACCATCAGGATCAGGTCGTCCATGCGTCTCCAGGGCACGTAGAGTGCGGCCCCAATAATGAGGACGACAGCCGCACCAAAAAGAATCTGACATTTGGCGGCCAGGGAAATACGCAGGTTACGGAGCCATTGGAACATGCAGAAGCCTTCTAAACTTACCTATTTTGTCCGACAATTCGTCCGTTGTCCGCCTATTGTAAGGTATGATATTAAAGGGAAGTGGCATTGATGTCGCGGCTCGTTCCAGGAAGCCGAGGTATTTCATGGCAAATTCCGGGCGGATACTTGTCGTGGAAGATCGACGAGGCGGAGCGCCGACTGCTCACCTCCCTGCTCAAATCGGAAGGACTGAACGTTTTTGGGGCCGAGAACGCCGACAAAGCCCTGGGGTACGTCGATGAAAACATTGACGTGGTCCTCAGCGATCTGCACATGGGAGATGTCAGCGGGCTGGATCTTTTGAATCTTTGGAAAAAGAGAAAACCCGATACGCAGTTCATTCTTCTGACCGGCCACAGCAGCGTTAACACGGCGGTCGATGCGATCAAAGGCGGGGCGTTCGATTATGTCACCAAGCCGGTAAACGCCGATGAATTGATCCTGCTGATTCGCCGGGCGATCGACACGATCACCAAGGACAAAGAAATCGACCATCTTCGCCGGCGATTGGATCAGAAATTCGGGCTGGATCGGATCGTGGGTCAGTCGCGACAGATGAAGGAGGTTTTCGACAAGATCCAGCGGGCGGCGCCGGTGGACAGCACGGTGCTGATCCTCGGTGAAAGCGGAACGGGCAAGGAACTGGTGGCACAAGCGCTGCATCACAACAGCCCGCGGAAGAAGGGTCCGTTCGTGGCGGTGAACTGCGCAGCGGTCCCGGCGACGCTGGTGGAGAGCGAATTGTTCGGACACGTCCGCGGGGCGTTCACGGGGGCGACCGATCGCCGCGTCGGCCGTTTCGAGCAGGCCGACGGCGGAACGCTGTTCATCGACGAGATCGGGGATTTCGAATTGGGTTTGCAGGCCAAGCTGCTGCGCGTGCTGGAGACATTCACCGTGAGTCCGGTGGGCGGGCAGGAGGATCACAAGGTGAACGTGCGGGTGCTGGCCGCCACCAGTCGAGATATCCGCAAGATGGTCGAAGAAGGCAAATTCCGCGAGGATTTGTTCTATCGGCTGAACGTGGTGTCGATGATGTTGCCTCCGCTGCGCGATAGATCAGACGACATCCCCATTTTGGTCGCCCATTTCCTGCAAGAAATCACGGAACAGAAGCATACGGTCACCCGGCGGGTGTCCCGCGAGGTGATGGAGAGGCTTGAGAGTTACCGCTGGCCGGGCAACGTCCGGGAGTTGAGGAATACGTTGGAAAGCATGTTGGTGCTGGCCGAGGGCGAAGTGATGACGGAGCGCGACCTGCCGGAGCGCATCGGGGCGGGGTCATTGCCGTCGGCATTGCCCAAGGAAATCCCCGTGGGGCTGACCATCGAGGAATTGGAACGGCTTGCGATCGCCAACGCCCTGGACCGATGTGCGGGGAACCGTACCCACGCGGCGGGAAAACTGGGCATCTCTGTTCGCACTCTGCAACGAAAGCTGCGTCAATATGAAGTGGAAGGCAAAGGAAAATCGCTTCCAGACGACGTTTTGACGCAGGCCTGACAAATCGTCGGCCCCTCCGACAAAAACATCTTCCGACGTTTCATATCAGATTTCGCGGATATCGCGGAAATACATCACAAAACAACTGGGGTTCGCTTTCCTCTTGATCGGTATAGCCATTGCTACGCTCCTTTCTACTTAGGAGATCAGGACTTTGTGAGAAGGAGCAATTATGTCGATCAGCATGGAACGGTTTGCGTCGGAAGGGCATTTTGCAACGTTCGATCCATACGTGCACAGCGCGCATCGCGTGGCCGTTTTCGGATTGCAATGCCGATGCTGTGGATTTGAACCGGAGGATACGGTGGTGGAGCGCGCGAATCTGCCCGAAGTGTCACAGCGAATCCTGGGAACGCTTCGCCAAGCCCGGCAGTATTTTGCAGAATGCCGATCGGTACGTGGCGTAGTTCCTCGGTCTCTTGAGATATCAGTGAAGCGGCGGCCTCCTGCAAATGGCGACCGCTGCTTTTTTTTGCTGACTGATTGGGACGTTCCGACCGCTCCCGCGGGCAGGCCCGCCAAACATCCCCGGCGACTTTTTTGTTGGGATTCCCTATACTATTTCACGGCCCCAAAGTATTGGCCCCGTCGGGAGTTGAGTAAATCCGCCGTCCGGCCGATAAATGAGGATATAATCGCGCGTCAGCGGGTGCTTTGATGGGGTGGCTAAAATCCACTACACTTCGCCTTCCGGCGCTTGGAAGGCGTTGTTCAGCGGGCCGGCCTTCGATTGCCGTGACAACTATGACCACCCACGTATCAATGGAGCTGTTGAAATGACCTTAGCCGATCAAGTAGACCGGCGAACCTCGACTAAAAAATCCGATGGCCGCCTGGAACGCGAGCGCCTGCGGATGATGATGCTCATCCGACAGTTCGAAGAGCGAACCTACCAGGAGTACACTCGCCCGGGCCAGAAAATCGGCGGGTTCTGCCATCTCTACAGCGGCCAGGAAGCCATCGCCGTCGGCACCGCCGCCATCTTCGATCCGTCCCGGGATTATCTCATCAACGGCTACCGCTGCCACGGCCACAGCCTGGCACTGGGGATGTCGCCCGCACGCGGCCATGGCCGAGCTGTTCGGCAAAGCCGACCGGCTGCTCCAAGGGAAAAGGCGGATCGATGCACCTGTTCCAGGCCGACGTCGGCAACAACGGCGGCCACGGAATCGTCGGCGGCCAAATCCCCCTCGGGGTCGGAATGGCTTTCGCCCAATGGTACAAAAAAACCGGCGGCGTCACCTTCTGCTTCATGGGCGACGGCGCCGTCAACCAGGGAACCTTCAACGAAGCGCTCAATCTCGCCAGCCTTTACAAACTCCCCTGCATCTTCATCGTCGAAAACAACGGCATCGCCATGGGAACGCAGGTCGAGCGCTCCAGTGCCGAAAAAGACCTGGTCCAGCGCGGCAGCGGATACGCCATGCCCCACTACGCCGTCGACGGCAACGATATCGACCTCGTCATCGAGGGCCTCTCCAATGCCAAGGAACGCGCCGCGCGCGGCGACGGGCCGAGCTATATCGTCGCCAACACCTATCGCTTCCGCGGCCACTCGATGTCCGACCCGTTGAAATATCGCACCAAGGAAGAAGCCGAACGCGCCAAGCTCCGCGACCCCATCACCGCTCTACACCGACCGCCTCAAAACCGCCGGCCTGCTCACCGACGAGCAGATACAGGAGATCGAGCAAGCGTCGCCGCCGAGATCGCCCAGGCCGCCACCCAGGCCGACGCCGATCCGTTCCCGGCCCTTGAAGATCGGTTCAATGATGTGCTTGCGGAGAAATATCCGTACGAGCCGAAGTAAGCTATGGCCGAAGAACTGAGCTTCGAAAACGAGATGGGCGATTGGCTGAATCGACAACCGTTCGAGCCGTTCGCATTATTGTCGCCAGCGGAGATCGTTATGAAATCAATGACCGGGTTCAAGTTGCTCTGGATCCGGCATTATTCAGATATTTCACGCCCGCTTCGGCGAAACGATTTTAAGAACGAGCCAACTGGTCGGTATGCAATCAGGATCGATCGAACAGTGAGGCGACGCAGATGAGCAAGATTGAGTCGATACAAGCCGAGTAGCGAATTGCGAATTCAAAAGCCTTTTCGTCCATTTCGCATCGTCACTAGCGACGGTAAGAACTACATGGTCGGCAAGCCGCTTTAGTTCGCATTTAACGACAAGCTGATCGTTGTATTACCAGGTGGCGGCGAGCCGCCGGGTGAAATTTGACGATGTCGATCAGTGGAGCTGTAAGCCGAACGCTGAGTGCAAACATGCCAACCATCCAATTCCGAGAAGCCCTCCGTGCCGCGATGACGGAGGAAATGGAGCGCGACGAAAACGTCTTCCTCATGGGCGAGGAAGTCGCCCAGTACAACGGCGCCTACAAGGTCTCCGAGGGAATGCTCGAAAAATTCGGCCCGCGCCGCGTCTTCGACACGCCCATCAGCGAAGCCGGATTCTCCGGGCTCGGCGTCGGGGCGGCCTGTTGCGGGCTGCGGCCGATCATTGAATTCATGAGCTGGTCCTTCACGCTCGTCTGCTGGATCAGATCGTCAACAACGCCGCCAACGTCCGCTATATGTCCGGCGGACAGTTCAAAGTCCCAATCGTCTTCCGCGGCGGCAACGGCATCGCCCACCAGCTCGGCGCGACGCACAGCCATCGCATGGAATCAGTCTATTCCCGCATCCCCGGCCTGATCGTCGTCGCCCCCAGCACGCCCTACGACGCCAAGGGTCTGCTCAAAACCTCCATCCGCTGCGACGATCCGGTCATCTTTCTCGAATCGGAAAAAATGCTCGCCGAAAAGGGCGAAGTCCCCGACGAGGAATATCTCCTGCCCATCGGCAAGGCCAATGTCGAGCGCCAGGGCGGCGACGTCACCGTCGTCAGCTACGGCCGGCCGCTGCAGCGCGTCGTCCGCCCCGCGGTGGACGTCCCTCGAAAACGATCACGGCATCGATGTCGAACTGATCGACCTCCGCACCCTCCGGCCGCTGGACGTAGACACCATCGTCCAATCCGTCAAGAAAACCAACCGCTGCGTCATCATCGACGAGGATTGGGGCTATTGCGGCATGGGCAGCGGCATCCTTCTCAAAATCCAAAAGCGCTGCTTCGACGATCTCGACGCGCCCATCGAGTATGTCCACAGCGATGAAATCCCCGTCCCCTTCTCGCATCCGCTGGAAGAAGCGATGATGCCCAGCGTCGATCGCATCGTCGCGGCCGTGAAGGAAGTCTGTTACAGGTAAATACCATGTCCGCCGACATCACCATGCCCCAGCTCAGCGACACCATGACCGACGGCACTCTCGTCAAATGGCTGAAAAAAGAGGGCGACAAAATCTCGCTCCGGCGAAAAGATCGCCGAGATCGAAACCGACAAAGCCGTCATGGAAATGGAAGTCTTCGACGCCGGAGTCGTGGCCGCGCTGGTTGTTCCCGGAGGGTCAGAAGGCTCCCGTGGGCTCGCTGCTGGCGGTGATCGCCACCGGCTCGGAAAATCCCGCCGAAGTGAAAAAGAAGGTCGCCTCGCGTTCGCAACCCCGCGCTCCGGCCGCTCGCGTCGCAGCCGGCTTCGCGCCAGGAAGTCGCCGCTTCGCGCAAGCCCGCCGGGGTCGCCGCGGTCGCGGTCGCGGCCCCCAACTCCAACTTCGCCAGGCCAGCGCGGCGAGATTCGCGAACCCGACGATGTCGGCCACGGCGCCACACGCCAGCCCGCCGTTCGCCGTTCCGCCCCTTCGCGCAGGACAACGGCGGCGAGCGCATTCACGTCTCGCCCCTGGCCCGGCGCATCGCCGCAGACAAAGCATATCGATCTCCACGCCCTCCGCGGCTCCGGACCCGGCGGCCGAATCGTCAAGCAGGATGTTCTTTCCGCAGGCTCCAGCTTCCGCCGCCCCCGCTCTCGTCACACGTCGGCAACGGCGATAAACGCAAGTCATTCCCCTGACCAAGATGCGGTCCGCCATCGCCAAGAGCCTGCTGGCGTCCAAGCAGAACATCCCTCACTTTTACGAATCCATCGACGTGGACGTGGAAGATTTGGCAAAGCTGCGAGCCGAGCTGAACGATCTGCTGGAACCGGAAAAAATCCGCCTCAGCCTCGGCGATTTTGTCTCCAAGGCCGTCGCCACCGCCCTGCTGCGGCATCCGGCTCTCAACGCCACGTTCAACGGCACGGAAATCACCCGCTACGGCGACGTTCACCTCGGCATGGCCGTCGCCATCCCCGACGGCCTGATCGTCCCGGTCCTGCGCAACATTCATCACATGGGCCTGAAAGAAATCCGCCAGCGCAGCGTCGATCTGGTCGATCGCGCCCGCGCCCAGCGGCTCAAGCAGGACGAAATGACCGGCGGCACATTCACCGTGAGCAATCTCGGCACATTCGGCATCCGGGAATTCTCCGCGATCATCAATCCCCCGCAGGTGGGCATCCTGGCCGTCGCCGCCGCCGAAAAACGGCCCGTGGTTCACAACGATCAAGATCGTCGCCCGCACGATGATGACGCTGACGCTGTCGGCCGACCACCGCGTCGTCGACGGCGCCGTCGCCGCCGATTTCCTCAGAACCCTCAAAACCCTGCTGGAACAGCCGGGGATGATGCTGGTGTAACGGCTCGCCCTCATATCCAGCTCGTCAATTGCTGTTATAATTGCATCCGTATAGCACCTTTCCGATGATTTGCTGAAGCAGGTCGTGCTGCGTCTGGTTGATTCTCTGCATCCGCTGGAAATCTATCTTTTTGGCTCCCACGCCAGCGATTAAACCCACGAACACCGCGACATCGACTTGATGGTGGTCGTCCCCAACGACGCGGGTGATCGTCACGAATTGGAACGCCGCGGTTATCTGGGCTGGCGGATATGAAGGTCCCGATCGAATTAGTCGTCTTCCCGCGCCGGGAAATCGACAAATGGGCTCCCGGTTGTTTTTCCCTGCCGCATGAGGGCATCCGCAAAAGGGAAACGCCTCTATGCCGCGTGACATCGACCTCGTCCGGCAATGGATACTCAAGGCCCAGGCCGAAGCTACACTGGGCGAAGGGATCGGTTTCCATTGTCAGCAAGCGGTCGAAAAATCGCTGAAAGCGTTCCTGGTGCCAGGTGACATCCGCCAAGCCTTCGCCATCGCCGAGCAAGTGTTTACCTTCGTCCTGGAGCGCCTCCCGCCTCAAGCCCATCCTGCATAAGCCTTCCCTCGCCGCGCGACTATCAAAGGGTAGAGTTCAACGGCGAGTCCCACGCCGTCGCCGGGGCAGCACGATCAAGCTTGCGAAAAATGCAATGCCCGCGGCCACGGGTTCCGGCAATTCCGCCTTCAAGCCGTTCGCCGCCGCGAAGTCATCCAGGGCAACCCAGTCGGTGCGGCAATGCCAGATCCGCACCGCTGGTCGATTGGCCGTAGTTAAGGGCCAACAATCCGAAGTCCGCGCTATCGACCTTGCCATCATAATTGAAGTCACCCTGGTCCCAGACGGCGTTAGATTCGCCGTAGTTATCGGCTAGAATGCCGAAGTCGGCGCTGTCGACCTTGCCGTCGAGATTCGCATCGCCATACAGAGCGTATGCGACTTCGATCTGGCCGGAGGACAGGCCCGCGACGACGCCGTCGGCGCCGTCGGCATACCCCAGGGCGTAATTCGAGTTCGCGGCCGCCGCCGAGCTTTCGATGCCGCCGCCGTTCCACGCTCCGCCGGAATATCCGGCGATCAGATATCCGCGGATTGTTGAAGCTGGATCGGACGAGCCGTAGCTGAGGATCATCTCGTTATTCTGCACGTCCACCGCGCCGCCGGGGGCGATCGATAGCGACGTGAAACTCGCCAATCCCGTGCCGGCCGCCAATTCCAGCCTTCCCGCGGCCCCCACCGATACGTTGCCGTCGGGAACGGCCCCGTTAGCGCCGGCGATCAGCACCCCGCCGATGATGTTCGTGCCGCCGGCGTAATTGTTGGCGCCGGTGAGAATCAGCGTTCCGCCATCGGTCTTGGTCAGCGGCCCCGCTCCGCTGGTGCTCTGCTGGCTTTGGATGTCGCCCGCGATGGTGAGCGTGTTGCCGCCGGTTACGTCAATGGTTCCGCCGAGCGTGCCCAGGCCGACCGGCCGGTTGTCGGTTCCCGCGATGCCGTTGTAGAGACCGAATGTGCCGTTGGCTTCGAGCGTCCCGCCGTTGAGACACACCGCCGCGCCGGCGCCCTGCAATCCCAGGTTTGCATTCTGGACGATAATCAGCGTTCCGCCGTTGATCATCGTGTTGTCGTCATAGGTGTTGACCGCGTTGCTCGTCATGTCCACCGTGCCGCCGCCGCCGATCACGACGGAATTGCTCGTCCCGTCGTCGGCGATGGGCAGATTGACGATCAACTGGTTTTGCAGGTCGTATTGAAAGATGCACAATCCGCGATTGGCTTCGCCGATCAGCGTCGAGCCTTCGCCGCCCGTGAACGTGACGTTGCTCGCGCCGACATTCGGCGTCACCAGCACCCCGCCGCCGCGAATCTCCAGGCTGAGACCGCTGCTCAGCGTCACCGTGTTGGTCAGGTTCGACCCATCCGGCGTGTTGAAGCGGATCGTGTTGGTAAAAGAGTTGTTGCTCAGCGTCGGATCGACGACCACGTCGGTGGCTGGCGTTGCCGTGATGGCGCTGGTCGCAGAACTGACGCTCGTGGCGGTGCTCTGGGTGTAGGAGGACGTGGGCATCGCGGCGATCTGGCCCCCGGCCGTGTCGGTGCTGTTGATCGCCCAACTCGTGCCATTGACGGTGATGTCCGCGCTGACGTTGGTGGAAAGAACCCCCGTCACGAGGCTGGATGAGTCGTTGCTGTTGAGCTGTTGCGTGGTGACGCTGGCATCGGTTGGCAAAACGATATTGAGCTGCGCCGACCTGCTGTTGATGTCGAGCGCGCTGGTTGAGAAGGTTCCGATGCTCATGGACAGTGCTTGGCCG
Source organism: uncultured Phycisphaerales bacterium (assembly GCA_963771925.1). Taxonomy (GTDB): domain Bacteria; phylum Planctomycetota; class Phycisphaerae; order Tepidisphaerales; family Tepidisphaeraceae; genus PALSA-1353. The sequence goes on along the minus strand of CAVYVE010000001.1, from coordinate 482,747 downwards.
TCGGGGGCCAAATCCCACGTGGAGAACCCCGCGTTGAGCTGCAAATTCCCGAACGCCTGCGAGTTCGCGCCGGAAGAGGAGCCGATGATTTCCAGCGTGCCGCCGCCCATGAGCAACTCCCCCGCCGACACGCCGTTGTAGAGAATGTCGGCCGATGGCGCCCCGCCGCGCTGAAATCCAGCGTCAGCGTTCCGCTGCCGTATCCGATCGTCGCGTGCTGATTGGAATCCGTCTGGGCGCCGTCCGACGTGGTGCCGATGGTTGTCGAGCCGGTGTAATTGTTCGCTCCCCTCAGCGTCAGCGCCGGCGCCGGTCTGGGTCAAGCCGGAGTCGCCGCCGATCGGACCGCTGATCGTCATGTTCCCATCGGCAAGGTTAAGGATATCGTCGGCCGAGAAATACAGCGGAAGTGTGATCGACTGCGCCGCGGCGCTGTATTGGGTGATGTTGCCGAGGGTCAGCATGTTGCCGCCGCCGATCGAATAAGCGCTGTCGCCGGCGGCGAAGGTAATTCCGCTGACGCTCAAGCCCGCGATGTCGTCCGTCAAGGTGGTAATCGACGATCCGTCGAAATTCAGGGTGGCCCCGTCGGTCGGGGCCGAGTCGGCGACCCAATTGGCGGCGTTGCTGAAGGTCCCGTCCGCCGGAGCCGCAGCCCACGTGTCGCTGGCCGCCCGCGCCTGCCGAATCGCCAGGCCCGACCCCACCGCCATCGTCAGCACCATTCGCCGCTTGATTCGCATCGAGAGCCAACCCGTGCCCGACGCAGCCCTGGCCGATTTCATGCGGCGTTCATTGTCGGCCCTTGAATGAAGCCTCGCAAAAATGTTGCATTTGTTCGACACGCTTGAGTATCATCTCCGCGGCGGGTTTCCGTTACGCTCGATCGGGTTCTTCAGCGAAGGAGTGTCCCATGCTTTGCCGCGTACTCATCACCACGATTTCGTTCGTGGCCTTTTCGGCGCTGATCGCTCGGGCGGATCCGAAGGACGACGTCCAGGCGGCGTTTCAGAAATTAGTCGACAGCCCCAACTATACATGGACCACGACGCTGGAGGGCGGCTTCCGCAACATGACGCAAACGGGCAAAACCCAAAAGGACGGCCTCACCTGGCTGTCGCTTCAGATGCCCGACAATTCCTACGAAATCCTCATCAAAGGCGATAACGCGGCCGTCAAAACGGACGACGGCTGGAAATCCAAGGCCGAGCTGGCCGCCGCCGCCGCCGACCAGGAGGGATTTTCTCCCGAGCGGTTTCTCACCTTTATGGTTCAGAACTATAAAACTCCAACCGCCCAGGCCCAGGACCTCCTGCCCAAGCTTCAGAACATTCAGAAGACCGACGACGGATACAGTGCCGATCTGACCGAAGACGCGGCGAAAGATATGCTGACGTTCCGGCCCCGCCGGCCAACCACCAATCCGGACGACAATGCCCCGCAGATTCAGGTCACCAATCCCAAGGGATCGATCAAGTTCTGGATCAAGGACGGAGACCTGACCAAAATCGAATTCCATGTGACCGGCACGGTCTCGTTCAACGGCAACGACCGCGATGTCGATCGCACGACGACGACCGAATTCAAAGACGTTGGCTCCACCACGATCGCCATCCCCGCCGCGGCGAAGGCCAAGCTCGGGTCGTAAGCGGACGATTTGGATAGAGATTTCTAAAAAGCCGCGGGATAGCAATCCCGCGGGCTTAGAACACCCGACGCCTCGTGACTACGCCCTAGTGCATCCCCTGATCCGCAGCGATGCCCGCGGACGCCGGCGACTCGTTCAACACCGATTGCGTTTCCTCCGCCCGCCGCTCCGCCAGGCATCGGCCCAGGCCTCTTCGGCCACGCTCTTGATCGCCAAGGTCTGCTCCCATCCCCCCGCCGCCGACTCGCAGCAGAACGGCAATACATCCCCCGGCCGCGCTTTCTTCAGCCACGCCCCGATCCCAAACGTCCATAATCTTTTGAACTGCCGGGCCGTTTCGCTCGAGATCGCTTCTCCGCCCAGCCGCCCGTGCCAGTTGCCGCAGCGTTTGGCGATCGGCTGGAAATGATCCCACACCTCATCGCTCCACGCCGCCCCGAATTGCCCCATCGCCACGTAGTGGCTGACATCGCCCGTGAATCGAACCTTCTTAAAGCGCTGGATGACCTTGACGGTTCGCCGCAGGTCCTGCGTCACGCTTGCGCCGCGGGTTTCGACGAACAGCGGCAGGCCCGCATCATTCACCAGGTCGTACATCTCCTCCAAAACATCCGCGATCTCGGGCGATGATTTCAACGATCCCGTCACCCGCACCGACAGATACTCCGCCCGCATCCGATGCGCCAGTTCCAACGGCGCCAGCAGATCGTCCGCCTCGCCGCCCACGGCCGAATATCCAATCGCCAACCCCCGGTCGCGCAACCTGGCCGCCAACTCATCCGCCTCCTGCTCTGTTTGACAGTGCGCTTCAAACCCGGAAAACCCCGCCCCGGCCATGCGATCCAAAAATGCCGGGATCGACTCCTGACTCCCTCCGGCCATAGACGACGTGCACTGCTGGAATCGCAACCGCGGCTGATTCGACGAACCGTCGTTGACCACATTGCGAAAGCCCATGGCTCACTCCGGCTGGCCCTTGGCCATATCGTACACCCATGGCTGAATCGCCGGCGTCCATTCCAACAGTTCGTCCGCGTTGAAGAACAGCCCCAGTTCGCGCTGCGCTCTGGGCCGAATCCGATCCGTGAATCAGATTGAACGAATTGCTCACGCCGAAATCCCCGCGGATCGTCCCCGGCTCGGCCTTCGATCCGAACGTCGCCCCCATCATCTTCCGCGAAATCGCGATCGCGTCCTTCCCGGCCAGGGCCAGGACGATCACCGGCGAACTGGTCATGAATTTTACCAATCCGTCATAAAACGGCTTGCCCTGATGCGGCGAATAATGCATCTCGGCCAGCGCCGGGCCGATTTTCATGAATTTCAAGCCGGCGATTTGCAGACCTTTTTTTTCGAATCGATCGATGATCTGCCCGCAGAGGCCGCGCTGCACGGCGTCGGGCTTCAGAATGACCAGCGTACGTTCCATTTAGACTCCGATTGACCCCCGAGTTTCCGAGCGTGTTATATCCTGCCGCGCCTGCCTCGCCAAGACTCGCGGGTTTCCTGGCCAAACCCTTGACAGCGGCCTTTCGTTGTACAACAAATGCATTACACTCAAGGTCTGCTGGATGCCGAATGGGACGCCGGCAGCCGGTTTCGGATGGGAGAGCGCATGTCAAATCCATATTCCTCTTTCTGCGAGGACTTCTACATCAACGTGCGGCTGGGCTCGCAGTTGAACCTTCCGCACCAGCGCGAAACCCTTCTCCATTTCTTCGAGCGGATTCAAAAGGAATTTCCCTCGATGACCCGGTTTCGCAAATCGGAAAACGGCGAATTCAATCTCGAAGAGGACCGCTCCAGCCAGAATTATCGCTGGGTGACTCTTGAATCCCGGCGACTCAGCGCCGGACACGTGAACCCCGCGAAGGTGCCCGACGCGCTGAAGCTTCATCGCCTTCTGCTGGAACTGGCCCCGTATCACCTGGGCATCAGCCCGGTCGAGATCGATTACCTCGACGTGCTTTTCGGGTTCGATCTCTGCTTCAACGGAAATCACGACGAGATCATCGCCGAAAGCCTCCTGGCCGATTCCCCTCTGAATTGCCTCTCGGAGGAGCCCGGAACCAAGGCCGTGGACGTGCAGCCCTCGGTGACCGTCGCGTTGAGCGATGATTGCCGCCTCCAGGCCCGCATCGACATCGTGACGCGCACCAACAGTTATCAGGTCCGCACCGGCGATTATTCCGATGATGTCATTAGCGTCTATCTAATCCTCCGCCGATATTGGGGAGATCGGCCCCAGGTTCCGATGGAAGAATTGCTGTTGGACATGACCGACCGGGCCGTGCAGTTGTGCGATCGGTACGTCTTGCCCAAAGTGGTCCGGCCCGTCCACAGCGCCATTGCCTCCCGATCATGAAGGAAAACTTAAGCATCCCGTTTGGCATCGATACCCCGATTCGTTAAGATCACCCGCGATGCCAGCCAGGTCGCGGGAGTCTATCGACACGGAGGCGATTCATCATCTCGATCGCCTGCTGATTGAGATGGCCACAGACCGGCACGAATTAATCGCGGAATCCGGACCGCCAAAGAGGGAAACGCAAAAGGGCCTGGCGAATGTTGCCGAAGTCATTGACGGACTCCAACACCTGCGTCAAGCGTTGATGCGTGGTTAAGAGCGGCCTTCCGGCGACCGGACCATCGGGCGAGGAAAGATTATGGCGGAAGATACGCAAGCGGTCACGGCAGCGCCAATGACGGAGGGAGTCATCATCGCCAAGCCCGGCCGTTACTACCGCATCGCCCGATATTTGATGACCCTTTTGTTGTTGGCGTACGGGGCCTGGTCCATTTACGACGGCTTCGTAAGTTGGCCGCAGTGGCCCGTGACGCATCCCATGGAACAACCCAAAACCGCCACGGACATCATGCTCAACAAGGTCCTGGGCGTCGTCCTCCCGCCGGCCGGATTGTTCATTCTGTTCTGGGCGTTGTACCAGTCGCGAGGCGAATATCGTCTGGAGAACGGCATCCTTCACGTCCCCGGCTCTCCGCCGATCCCCCTGGAAAAGATCCACTCCGTCAATCGCGAATCGTGGGACCGGAAAGGCATCGCTTACGTCGAATACGATCTGGCCGATCCCCCCCCTCGCGGCAGCACCGGCGCCCCCAAATCCGCCCGCGGCACTTTCAAGATCGACGATTTCGTCTACGACCGCGCCCCGGCGGACCAGATCTTCAAAGCGATCGAGGATCACCTTCTGAAAGGCCACGAGAACAAGCCGCCGATTGCGCCCCCGCCGGTAGCCGCGCCCGCCGCTCGTCCCGCACGCTCCCTGAGCGAAGCCAAAGCCGCCGCGGGGAAAATTCGCAATCCGAATTCAGAATGCTGAGCTTGCAAAGTCCCGGCTCGCCGGGGTCGAGCTACTTCACTTGCCTCTTGCACTTGTCGCTTGCACTTCCGTGTCCCGCTTGGCCTGACTCTCACTGTATCGGCGGCGGTTCAACGCCCAAGAGGTTGCGAACAAAGAAAAATCTCATCCGCCAATCGGGATAGTCATTCGGACGATTTTGATCACCATGATCGCCCGTCGGAACGACCAGAAGATCAAAGTCTTTCGAGCCATTTATGAGCGCATTGACCATTTGCATGGTACACGAAGGGTCCACTACCTGATCCAATGAATCCACGATCAGGAACAGCTTGCCCTGAAGTTTCGCTGCGTTTACGACATCAGACTGCTCGGCGTACCACGGTCCCACGGGCCAACCCATAAACCCTTCGCCATCGCCTAAATCCGCCATGCGCTCGTCGTAGATCCCATCCCAAGCGACTGCTGCCTTGTAGAAGTAATTATAAAACTCCAGCGCTCGCACGGCGCCTGCTGCTCCGGCGCTTACGCCATATACCCCCACCCGGGAAAGGTCCATGTAAGGACGCGTAGCGGCCGCCGCCTTGATCCATGCAATGTGGTCCGGCAAACCGTCATCATCAACGTTGTGCCAGCATACATCATGAAATGCCTTGCTTCGGTTGCTGGTTCCCATCCCGTCGCTCTGGACCACGATAAAACCCAGATCGGCTAAGATCATATCCTTGTTGTACGCAGAAAATTCCTTGGGTACCCACGAGTTTTCGGGAGAAGCGTAAAGGTCCTCCACGACGGGGTATTTCCTGCCGGGATCGAAATTGCTTGGTTTATAAATCACGCCGTAGATATCCGTCTTTCCGTCACGGCCCTTGGCTACAAATCGCTCCGGCGGCTTCCATCCAGTAGTGAGCAGCGCACTCATGTCGCCTCTTTCCAGCGCACAAACGAGCGATCCATCGCTGCTTCGCCGCAGTTCAGTGATGGGCGGCATATCCACGCGCGAGTACGTATCGATATAGAAACGACGGTCAGGCGAATAGCTTATCGAATGCGTGCCATCGCCCGGCGTCAGGTCGAGTAGTCCGCTACCATCAAAGTTGATTCGGCAATAGTGAATGTAGTAGGGATCCTGACCCGGCACCAGCCCGCCGGCGCGGAAATAAATTTGTCGCTTGTCTTCATCAACGCGATCCAAGCTGTCGTCCCAACTTCTCACGACCCAGTGGCCCTTGGTGATCTGGTTTTCGAGTCTGCCGTTGCCCCTCAGGTCGTACAAGTAAAGATGATTCCAGCCATCTCGTTCGCTCATCCAGATGAGCTCCGGCGTTTTTGAAAGGCGGTAGGCAAGAATCTTGTCATCGTGATGACCAACGGTCGACACGTCATCGATAAAGGTTGTGGTCTCATCGTCAATAATCGTTGTTGCTTTACCTGTATCTGCGTTGAAAGACACCAACCGGAGGGACTTACAGTTTCGGCGATGGCATAAAAAAAAACAACGTGTAGAGTCTATGGACCACCATAATTCGTCTGGGTGTACGTGTGTTGAGTTGGCGAAGATCGTGCTGTCGATCGGAATCTCCTTTCGGCTCGCGATATCGAACAGCCGTGGAGTCGGTATTGGGCAGACGTCACCGACTCTAAAGGATGTCCTGCTCAGCAGCTTGGGAAAGAGCTGATCCGAAGGGCATGCTTCGATATTGTACGAGGTGCTCCCAGATGCATCGCCGTTAACCACTCGAAACACAACGAGTTTTTTGGAATCCGGAGACCAGTTAATTAATTGGCTCGGGTTATCGAAATATCCATTCTCTTCGGTTCCGTTTGACGTTATTTGGAACTCTTCGCCATTTTTCACCTCGCGGACGAAGACGTTGTATTGCCTCGTGAATGCCACCCATTTCCCATCTGGAGACACCGGTTCCGGGGAAGAGGCATCACCCGCGTCAGCTGCAGGTCCGGTAGCGGGTGGCGCCGGGAGACCTTCAACTATCGCACATCCCGCATCTGGCGTTGCCTGATAAGTGCCGAGCGACTCCCCCTGCGGTGTCGTGACTGAAAAGATTTGCCCCACGTAACACCATCGCCAAGCGTGTCCACCGGGGTTCAGGGTATGGGCTTCTTCTCCCGCCGACTCGATGAGTATTTTGCCGCGTGTACGATTGATGAACGTGATAAGGGCTCCCATTCCCGTGTAGCGAATGACCGGCGACTCGCTCAGGCGAGCCAGCACATTGGGTGGAATCGGATGCCCCGGCAACAACTTTATCGAATAGTCGGGAAATTCGACGAACCATCGCCGATCCACGGTATCTATGATTGTGCCTTTCGTATCTCTCGATTCGATGCCGATAATACGCAACTGGCGCAGGATCAATTCTGCCCCCAAAAACCTTGCCTAGTGCCAACGCCACCTTTTCGTGGTCGAACGCCAACTCGCGAACACCTGTCATCGCATCTACCCAGTAGAACTGGCAATCCATGTTCGATTCATAAGACCGATACCAAAAGGCGTTGCCATCGGATGTCCAATGTGGGACGACCCGGTCATGCGCAACCTTGTCGAGGCATGTGTAGAAGAGATCACATGCACGCTGATAGTTGCTCAAAATGCCCGCGCCCTGCACAAGTTCAACAAGCGAAGCGACGAAAAGGAAGGCTACCGTCGCAAGTGAATAGTTGCGTTTCGATGACGACAACGTCATTTAGATAAATCCTACACGACAGCTACAAATAGTACCCAATGCATTTTGCCGCGTCCAACTTCTCATGGCCTCTTTGGCGACTTTACTGTCGGCTTGCAAGCTTTGTCCGAATAGAGTCGCCGCACAAGCATCAGAGATATTCCCAAAAGTAGTGGATGGCCACGACAGCTTTAAGCGGCGAGCTTCGTTCCATCTTTGAAGATCACTCCGGCGATCACCTCCGGCAAGAGCGCGCTGCCATTGAGTTTTCGCCAATGGTTCTGGGCCGATTCCACGAGTTTGAAGGCCATCGCCAGGCAGGCCGTTCGCGAGCCGGCGCCTTTGGTCTTGTACGTTCGCAATCGCACCGTGGCGAACGTGCTTTCGATGGGATTGCTGGTGCGCAGGTGCTGCCAGTGTTCGGCGGGGAAGTCGTAGAACGCCAGCAATTCCTCCTGGTCCTTCAAGAGACATTCCACCGCTTTGGGGAACTTGGCTTGATACGTCGCGGCGAACTGGCCCAACGCTTTGAGGGCATCTTCTTTCCTCGCCGCCATCCAGATCTCGTGCAGCATCTTCTTGCCCGAGACCTGTTGGCCACGCGCCAGTTTGTCCAGCACGTTCACCGTCTTGTGCACCCAGCAACGCTGCGTTCGGGTGCCGGGGTAGACCTGCTTGAGGGCTTTCCAGAAACCCAGCGCCCCGTCGCCCGTTGCCAGCCTCGGGGATTGCGCACCACCAGCCGATGGCCGGCCGAATCCAAGCATTGGCTGCCGCGTTGGATATAGTCATCGACTTCCCGCTCGACGGCCGACTGCAACGCCCGGCGGGCGGTGTCGCGCAGAATGTCATCGATGACTGGCACCGTTGCCAACTGAAGCTGAAATGAGTTAGAGTCCATGAGGCGTATCCTTTCTGTCCCGCGTGGGACGCTGGTGAACCGTTTGTGACGATCCACCGAAGGTACGCCGCTTTTATTCAGCCGCCAACCATCCACGACTTTCGGTTATAGCTCCGAGCACCGCGAGCGGGCGGTGAATCCATTCCGGGCTTACGAACACTCGAGAAGTGTTAAGTTTTGTCAAGTTCTGTTCAGTTTGACCGCTTATTGCTTTGCTCCGGTCCGCGCTTTGACCTCTACTGTCCACTGTTCTACTGCTCTACTGCTCTACTGTTCTGCGGCAGCCAGCTGCTCGATCCTTTTCCACATCTTCTCCGGGACGGGAACGACGCTCAGTCGGCTGATGCGCAGCAGGTCCCAGCCGGCGAAGGCCGGGTCGGCTTTGATGTCGGAAAGGGTTACGCCGTGGGGGAGTTTGCCCTTGGGCTTCAGATCGACGACGACGATGCGGTTGTCGTGCTCCTTGGGATCGGGATATGGATCGGATGTGATCTCGGCGATGCCGACGGCGGTGCGCTGGTCGGCGGTGTGGTAGATCAGGGCGAGGTCGCCCTTTTTCATCGTGCGGATGTGTTTCAGGGCCAGGGCGTTGGTGACGCCGTCCCAGACGGTTTTCTTGTCGCGCAGGAGATCGGCCCAGGAATAAGAGGTTGGCTCGGTTTTTAGCAGCCATTTGGACATGGGGTTCTCTTGGGGTTCTCTAGTGCGGCGTGGTTGCCGGGGCGGCTGGTCCCGGCGTGCCGTCGGCGATGGGACGCTGATACGTTTGGCTGATCTTCCGCAGGAGGTCGACGAACTCCACCTGGGCGAGGTTCAGGTTTTTGATCTTGATGTGCGAAACGATCTTGGATTGCATGGATTCCAGCTGCATTCGCTGGGCGTCGGTGACGGGGCGGCCTTGTTGTTCCTGGCGGCCGAGGGATTCTAGCTGGCGCTCGAATTCGGCCAGCAATCGGCCGGCCTCGGCGTCCTCGGACACCGCCTTCTGGGCGGCTTTGAATCGCTCGACCGTCGGATGCTCCTTGAGCATCTGGCCCAGTTTCTCGGCCGCCTGAAGGATTTGCTGCGTGTCTACGGGCATGTCGCTCCTTGTTGAGGAGTCACTATAATCGAGCGATCGGACATTTGTCATGGGTCGATACGATCGTCAGCAAATCCTGCCGCAGATTGGGCCTGACGGCCAGGAGCGATTGGGGCGTGCGCGTGCTGCTCGTGGGGTGCGGGGCGCTGGGATCGGTCGTGGCGGAAATGCTCGTTCGTGGTGGGGTGGGATGGGTGCGGATTGTGGATCGCGATCTGGTGGAGCTGAGCAATCTTCAGCGGCAGATTCTGTTCGATGAGAGCGATGCCGCGGGGGAATTGCCCAAGGCGGTGGCGGCGGCCGAGCGATTGCGGAAGATCAATTCGCAGGTGCGGATCGAGCCGATTGTTGCGGACGTCAATTCGGCGAATATTGAGACCTTGACGGACGAAGCCGATCTGATTCTCGACGGCACCGACAACGTCGCGACGCGATATCTCATTAACGATCTGGCCGTGATGCGGAAGATTCCCTGGATTTACGGTGGTTGTGTCGGCACGGTTGGAAGAGTATGGGGAATCTGGCCGCAGCGCACGGCTTGTCTGCGTTGCGTGTTTCCGAACCCGCCACGGGCGGAGGAACTGCCGACCTGCGACACGGCCGGCGTGCTCGGACCGGCTGCGGCGATGGTAGGGGGATTGCAGGCGGCGCTGGCCATGCGAATGCTGGTTGAAGGGCCGCAATGCAGCGATGAATTGCCGGGCCTGGTTTCGCTGGATGCCTGGAGCGGACAATTCCGCACGATGGCCTCGGCGAGCAAACCCATCGCGGATTGTCCTTGCTGCGGGCTGAGAGATTTTCCTTTTCTCTCGACGAACGGAAGCGATTTCACTACAAACCTGTGCGGACGGCGGGCCGTTCAGGTCGTTCGCGGCGGCCTGACGGGGAAAATTGACCTCGCCGTCACCGCCGAAAAATGGCGGAAGATCGGAGCGGTGGCTACATCGCCCTGGTTTGTTCGCTGCAAGCTGAACGATCCGGCTGGGATCGACCTGACCCTTTTCACCGATGGCCGGCTGGTTGTCCAGGGATTGGCCGAGCCATCGCGGGCCAGATCGCTGTATGCAAGATTTGTCGGCAGTTAGAGTTAAAATCATACTTGACTGAATCCTACTTCCCCCTAGCATTAGTAGGAATTTATGAGAATCGTCGCATCGCCTCCGGCGCAGCAAGCTCGCTCGGTATTGGAACTGATCGGCAACACACCGATGCTGCGGTTCAAGCGCATCAGCGAGGGCGTCGCTCCGGTGGAATTGCTGGCCAAGGCGGAGTGGTACAACCCCGGCGGCAGCATTAAGGACCGAGCGGCTTTGAACATGATTCTCGACGGCGAGCGGCGCGGGCTGCTCACGCCGGACAAGATTCTCATCGATGCCACCAGCGGCAACACCGGCATCGCTTACGCCATGATCGCCGCCGAGCGTGGCTATCGCGTCACGCTCGCCCTTCCCAAAAACGCCACACCAGAGCGAAAGCAATGCCTTTTGGCTTATGGCGCGGAACTGATTCTCACCGATCCGACCGGCGGAACGGACGGCGCGCAGCGGTATGTCCGCAAACTGGTCGATGCCGATCCGGAGAAGTATTTCTATCCCGACCAGTACAACAACGAGGCGAATTGGCGGGCCCATTACGAAACGACCGCCATGGAAATCTGGAAACAGACCGAGGGACGCGTCACGCATTTCGTCACCGGCCTGGGAACCAGCGGAACATTCGTCGGCGTCACTCGCCGGCTGAAGGAATTGAATCCGGCCATCCAGTGCATCAGCATGCAGCCGGATGCGCCGCTGCATGGTCTGGAAGGGCTCAAGTACATGCCCACGGCCCTGGTCCCGGGCATATACGATGAAACGCTGGCGGATGATCAGATCGAGGTCGCGACGGAAGACGCGCAGAAAACTGGTTTTGCGGCTGGCCCGGCAGGAAGGACTGCTTGTCGGAGTTTCCTCTGGCGCGAATCTTTTTGCCGCGCTTCAGGTCGCGGGCCGCCTCAAAGAGGGGGTCGTCGTCACGATCTTCTGCGATTCGGCGGCGAAATATCTTTCGGAAGCATTCTGGCAAGAATCGAGCGAAGCGGAGAATTGACCATGAGATCTGGTTTTAACCGGCGAGCAATGGGTTCAGATCGAGCGTGAAGGCGCGGCGGCGTATCCGAACGAATGTTGCGGGGCGATGCTGGGCCGGGATAATCCGCCGGGTTCGGTTGGCCAGCGCATCGTGCAGCGGCTGGAGCCGTTGGTTAACGCATTCGCGACCGAAGAACGATATCATCGCTTTTCACTGGATGCGCGGCAGTTGATGCTACTGGAAAAGCGCGCCGCCGACGCGGGGCTGGCTGTGCTGGGGTTTTATCACAGCCATCCCGATCATCCGGCCACGCCAAGCGAATACGATCGGCTGAACGCGTGGCCGTTTTATAGTTATGTGATCGTTGCCATCGCCAAGGGCAAGCCCGCCGCGATGACGAGTTGGCGATTGGACGAATCGACGGAACAATTCAAGCCCGAGGAAATCATCCGCGCAAGCGGCGAAAGGACCCCCATGAGCAGCGAATATGCGCATCCCGAATTGCTCGTCAGCACCGCCTGGGTTGCCGAACATACCAGCGATCCGAAAGTGAAAATCGTCGAGGTGGATGTGGATACCGCCTCTTACGACAAGGGGCACGTTCGCAACGCGATCGGCTGGAATTGGCAGACGGATTTGAACGACCAGGTCCGGCGGGACGTGATCGATCCGCGGACGTTCGCGGAACTGAACCGGGCCGCCGGCATTCGCAACGACGACACGGTCGTCTTTTACGGCGACAACAACAACTGGTTTGCCGCCTGGGCGCTGTGGCAGTTCAAATATCACGGCCACGAGGACGTTCGGCTGATGAACGGCGGCCGCAAGAAGTGGGAGCTGGAAAAGCGGGAACTGGTGACGGACCGGCCGTCGTTTCCACGCAGCGAATACGCAGCTGCCCGGCACGGATGAAGCCGTTCGGGCGTATCGCGATGAAGTGGTGGCGCGCTGGACAATGAGGCGAATCAACCTTGTCGACGTGCGCTCGCCGGATGAATTCACCGGCAAGGTGATCGCGCCGCCGGGGATGACCGAGACGGCCCAGCGCGGCGGACACATTCCCGGCGCCAAGAACATTCCGTGGGCGAAAACCGCCAACGAAGACGGCACGTTCAAAAGCACCCAGGACCTTCGCAAGCTTTACGCCGACGCCGGGGTCGATTTGGCCAAGCCGACGATCGCCTACTGCCGCATCGGCGAACGATCGAGCCACACGTGGTTCGTGCTGAAGTATCTGCTTGGCGTCCAGAACGTAAAGAATTACGATGGAAGCTGGACGGAATGGGGCAACCTGGTCGGCGCCCCGATCGAAACCGGTGAGAATATTTCGTCGCCGCTGCCGGACGTGAAATGCACATGACGATCGAAGCGTTCCGCAAATATTGGGAGACCAAGCCGTTTCAGCCGTTTGCGATTCATCTCGCCGACGGCCGGTGGCTGCCTGTTAAACACCCTGAAAATGTCGCGATGTCTCGGTCGGGCCGGACCGTCGCGGTTCTCGATCTGAATGTGGATGCTTTCGAAACGGTCGATCTTTTGTTGGTGACTTCGCTCAGACCACTGAATGGACAAGGCACCGGGAACAAACGCAAGAGGTAACCATGCCGCTAAAACCCCAGGGACGAATTTTCAACGACATCACCGAAACGATCGGCGGCACGCCGCTGGTGCGGCTCAATCGGCTGATCCCCAAGGACCACGCGATCGTGCTGGTGAAGTGCGAATTTTTCAACCCGCTGGCCAGCGTGAAGGACCGCATCGGCGTGGCCATGATCGATGCCGCCGAACGCGACGGGCAAAATCAATAAGGATACGGTCATCGTCGAGCCCACCAGCGGGAACACCGGCATCGCCCTGGCGTTTGTCTGCGCAGCGCGGGGATACAAGCTGATTCTCACGATGCCGCAGAGCATGAGCATCGAGCGGCGCCGGCTGCTGAAGGCGCTGGGGGCGCAGGTGGAATTGACCCCAGCCGAGGAGGGAATGCGCGGAGCCATCAATCGTGCCGAGGCCATTCTGAAGGAGAACAAAAACAGCTACATGCCGCAGCAATTCGAGCAACGAAGCCAATCCGGAGATTCATCGCCAGACGACCGCCGAGGAAATCTGGCAGGACACCGGCGGGAAGGTGGACATTCTGGTCGTCGGGCGTGGGAACGGGCGGAACGATCACGGGCGTGTCCGAAGTCATCAAGCCGCGCAAGCCGAGCTTCAAGGCGATCGCGGTCGAGCCGGTTTCCAGTCCGGTCATCACGCAGACGATTCAGCATCAGCCGCTCAAGCCGGGCCGGCACAAAATCCAGGGCATCGGCGCCGGCTTCGTTCCGGCGAATCTGCACACGAAGATCGTGGATGAAGTGATTCAGATCACCGATGAGGAGGCGTTCGCGTGGGCGCGGCGATTGGCCAAGGAGGAGGGGATTTTCGGCGGGATCAGTTCCGGCGGCAACGTCGCCGCCGCCGCCAAGGTCGCCGCCCGGCCGGAAAACAAGGGGAAAATGATCGTCACGATCATGTGCAGCTTCGGCGAACGGTATCTCAGCACGCCGCTGTTTGAAGAGGAATAAGACATTCGAACATGGCTGAACAAAAAGCAACCAATATCACCTGGCACGAAGGCTCCGTCACGCCGCGAGGAGCGGCAACGGCTTTTGAACCAAAAGGGCGTCACGGTCTGGATGACCGGCCTTTCCGCATCGGGCAAAAGCACCATCGCCTGCATTCTCGAACAAATGCTGCTTCACATGAAAAAGCACGCGTATCGTCTGGATGGCGACAACATCCGCATGGGGCTGAACAAGAACCTCGGCTTTTCGGCGCGAAGACCGCGCCGAAAACATTCGCCGCATCGGCGAAGTCGCCAAACTATTCACCGATGCCGGCGTGATCGCGATCACCAGCTTCATCAGCCCGTACAAGAAAGACCGCGATGCCGTTCGCGCCGGCATGAAGCCGGGCGAGTTCATCGAAGTTTACGTGCAGGTTTCGCTGTCCGAGGCCGAGAAGCGCGATCCGAAGGGTCTTTACAAGAAGGCCCGCGCCGGCCAGATCAAGGGCTTTACCGGCATCGACGATCCGTACGAAGCGCCGGAGAAGCCGGAGATTCTGATCGAAACGGAGAAAGCCAAGCCCGAAGACGCGGCCAAACGAATCCTGGCGTATTTGGAGGAACACGGCTATCTGCGGGAATGAAGGTTCTTGTCTATGTCGTCCGCCTTCGTCGATCTTCATTGCCATTCCACGGCTTCCGACGGCACGCTGTCGCCGACGGATGTCGTGCGCCTCGCGGCCGATCGGGATCTGTCGGCGTTGGCGCTGACGGATCACGACACGATCGCCGGCGTCGCCGAGGCCGCCGCCGAGGCCCGACGGATCGGTATCGACTTTCTTCCCGGAATCGAAATCAGCGCGGAATATCCGCATCCGGGAACGATGCACCTGCTGGGCTACGGCGTCGATCCCCAAAGCCCGACTCTGCGCGATCTCACGAAAAAGCTTCTCGCCGGCCGGGACGACCGCAATCCCAGAATCATCGCCAAGCTGCAGGAACTGGGCGTGTCGATTACAATGGCCGAGGTGGAAGCCGAGGCCGGCGGCAAAGTCGTCGGCCGGCCGCACATCGCCGCAATCCTCACGCGAAAGGGATACGTCAATTCGATCAAGCAGGCGTTCGACAAATATCTGGCCCCCGGCGGGGCCGCCTATTTCGACAAAGAGCGTCTTTCGCCGCAAAAGGCGATCCGCATGATCCTCGAATGCGGCGGCTTGCCGGTGCTGGCGCATCCGATCCAGCTTCGCTACCAGAACGATGCACAACTTCAGCGCATCGTGAAGGACTTGATCGACGTGGGTCTGGCCGGCATCGAGGTCATTCACAGCGATCATGACGCGGCCCTCGTCGAGCAATACACCGCTCTTGCGGATCGCTTCGGCTTGGTGAAAACCGGCGGAAGCGATTTCCACGGCGCGAACAAGCAGATCGATTTGGGCACGGCCGCCGGCCGGCGCATCCCGCGCAAATTCTTCGATGATCTCCTCGCGGCGATCCAGCATCGCAAATCCGCCGCATTGCCAATGACAAATGACCAATGACCAATGACACGCTGGCCCAACTCGACCTGCCGACCTTGAACCAGATGTTCGAGTCGAGCGATCCGCTGCGCATCATCGGAGTGGGCCGCGGCGCAGTT
This sequence comes from uncultured Phycisphaerales bacterium, assembly GCA_963771925.1. Taxonomy (GTDB): domain Bacteria; phylum Planctomycetota; class Phycisphaerae; order Tepidisphaerales; family Tepidisphaeraceae; genus PALSA-1353. The sequence continues at coordinate 466,853 of CAVYVE010000001.1, read as the reverse complement.
CCGCGACGACTTGATGATGTCATCCTCGTTCGGGGCCGACTCGGCCGTGATGGTTCACCTGGCCCATCGCGTGAAGCCGGATATTCGCATCGTTTTCGTCGATACGGGTTATCTGTTTCCCGAAACCCATGCTTTCATGGAGCAGCTTCGCCAGCGTCTGAATCTGAACGTTTGGATTTATCGAACGCGGAACGATCCGATTGCCTACCTGCACCATGCCGGGGAGGAGAATCCGAATTGGCGGAAGGACATCGACGCCTGCTGCGCCGCCAACAAGAATGAGCCGTTCCAGCGGGCGATGAAAGAGCTGTCGCCGCGTTGCTGGCTGCGGGGGATTCGTCGGGACCAGGCCAGGACACGAGCCGATCGCCAATTCATCGAATGGTCAGACCGGTACAATTGCCATGCGATCTCGCCGCTTCTCAACTGGACGGGACGAGAGATCGACGCGTATTTGAAGAAGCACGATCTTCCGCGCCATCCGCTTTGGGAGAGAGGATACGCGTCGATCGGCTGCAACCCGCTGAGTTGCACGCGGCCGGTCGGCGAGGGGGAGGATTTGCGTTCCGGCCGATGGCCGGATCAGGGCAAGATCGAATGCGGGATCAATGTCGATAAGAATTCGCTGGATTCGGCGAACCTGTGATTCGCCGGCCGGAATAAAGGCGACCGCGAAGCGCGCCCAGCGCGAACACGCCCCCGAAGAAAACGCCTCCGCCAAACGCCAATCGGTTTGATGAAGGGATGGCCGTGTGTATACTTGCGGCCGTCGTCTCGGATTCCGAAATGGGGCGTGGAAGGACACGTTGTCAGAAGATATCCCCACCATTGCTCTAGTCGTGGGCGGCAGCCGCGGCATCGGCAAGGCCACCGCGATCAGACTGGCCCGCTCCGGGTGCGACATCTGGCTCACTTATCGCAGCAATCACGAGCAGGCCCGCGATACCCAGCGGCAAATCGAAATGCTCGGACGGCGATGCGAGTTGCTTTGCTTCGACGTTGGCGACCACGAGGCAACGGAAAAAGCCTTGCGCGACCGGGCCGAGGCGATGCCGCCGGCCATCATCGTTTACAGCGCGGGGATCACCCGCGATAACCTGCTGGTCTGGATGAAGCCACAGGAATGGAGCGATGTTGTCCGCACGGACCTCGACGGTTTTTACAACGTCATGAACTCGGTGCTGTTTTCAATGCTCCGCGCCCGGCGTGGACGAATCGTGGCCGTGGCGTCCGTGTCCGGACAGGTCGGTCAGGCGGGCCAGGTCAACTACTCGGCCGCCAAGGCGGGTTTGATCGGCGCATGCAAAGCCCTGGCGCGCGAGGTCGGCAAACGGCACATTTACGTGAACGTCGTCGCGCCCGGATTGATCGAGACGGACATGACCGCCAATTTGCCCAAGGAACAGTTGCTGCCGATGATTCCGCTCGGACGCATCGGCCAGGTGGAAGACGTCGCCTCGGTCATCGAGTTTCTCTGCCGCGAGCCGGCCATGTACATCCACGGACAGGTGATCGGCATCAACGGAGGTCTGGCGACTTAAAAAAAGACAATCTCACGCAGAGGCGCAAGGCGCAGAGTCAAGAAATGGAAATGAAACATAACGAGGTCTCGCGGATTATCGTGGATGCCGCTCTGGGCGTTCACCGCGCGTTGGGACCGGGCCTGCTGGAGTCTGTGTACCTTCATGTCATGGCGTATGAGCTGCGCGATCGCGGTCTGTTGGTTGAAGTAGAGGTTCCGGTGCCGGTGATATGGCGAAATACAAGATTCGAAGTCGGTTTCCGGGCTGACTTAATCATTGCGAATTTGGTCATCGTTGAACTTAAATCGGTGGAATCGATCTTGCCCGTGCATAAAAAACAACTTCTCACCTACTTGCGGCTGGCAAATAAGCAGTTAGGTCTATTGCTCAACTTCGGTGCGGAGTTGATGAAGGACGGGATTTTTCGAATCGTGAACGGCTTAGAAGAGTAGATGGCGCACTAAAAGAATTGATTTCCTCTGCGCCTTGCGCCTCTGCGTGAGATTAAGACATGAAAAACAGTTACGATTCCATCGTCGTCGGCAGCGGAATCGCCGGGCTTACCGCGTCGCGAATCCTCTCCCAGCACGGCAAACGCGTGCTGCTACTGGAAAAAGCGTCGATCCTCGGCGGCTCGCTGGCGCGATTTCGCGTTGAGGGCATTCCCTACGACGTCGGATTCCATTTCACCGGCGGATTCAACGACGAAGGCACCGGCGTATTGGACGTGATGCTCTCGCTGCTGGGGGTTCGCGAACGGATTCGGCCCGTTTATTTCCCGCGCGACGCGTGCCATCGCATGGTGTTTCCTGCGATCGGCCTCACCTACGTCGTGCCGTGCGGAATAGACGTGGTCCGCGAAAAGCTCAAGCGTGATTTCCCGCGATTCGCCGATGGAATCGACCGATATTGCGCCGGTTCCAGACCGTGATCGACGCCACGCCGACCTTGTCGGTCTCCGGTTTCGACGAGTTTCCGCCTCCGATCGAGGAAGACCGCATCAGCCTGCAGGAGGTCATGGACGAGTACGTTCCGGACCGGATCCTTCAGACGATCCTGGGCGGACTGTGCATGTGCTACGGCACGCGGCCTGCCGACGCCTCGTTCGCCACGCATTGCCGAGTTTGTTTCGGATTGCAGGAATCGCTGGCCCGCGTGGAAGACGGCGGCGATGCGTTCGTCGACGCCCTGGTGGACGTGCTGAAGAACGACGGAATCGACATCCGCACTCGCTGTTCAATTCAGCAGTGCACCGACATCAAGGACCGCAAGGTCGGACGCTTCATCCTGACGGATGGGACTGAGGTCACGGCCAGCTCCTGCATCTTCACCATGCACCCGCAGAGCATCCTGTCCGTTCTTCCGCACGAGCATCTTTCCAAGGCTTTCAAGGATCGGGTGACGGATTTCGAGCCATCCAACTCGTTCTTCACGGTCTATGGATCGCTGGATCAGATGAAGGAGCAGGGCGCCGTGACGCTGGCTTCGATTTTGCCGGACACGGATCTCAACACGATGCTGACGTGCAACTCGCACGACCCAATCGACGGGGCGATGATGGTATTGCGAAGCCGCGAGCGCGGATCGGATGGGCCGGTCAACACCGTCACCGCGCTGGAAGTCGCCTTTCCGGAGTCGATCAAGCACTGGGCCCAGAGCAAATTGAAACGGCGTCCGCCGGAATATTACCAGTACAAGCGCCAGCGCACGGAATCCGTCGTCGGGCGAATCCGCGAACATATCCCCGAGTGCCGGGACATGCGGGTGATCGATTCGGCTTCGAGCCTCACCTACCGGGATTACCTGCACAATCCCGACGGCAGCGCGTATGGAATTCGCCAAAAGATCGGGCAGCTTAATCTGTCGGGGCGGCTGCCGATCTCGAATCTCTATGCGGCCGGACAAAGCGCCTTGTTGCCGGGAGTGATCGGGTCGATGACATCGGCTTTTTTTGTCTGCCGGGGCATTTTAGGCCGCGAGGTGTTCAGGGAATATCTGGCTGGGAAATTATGTTGTTCAAGCGCGCGGTGATTACCGGGTATGGCGTGGTCACCCCCATCGGGTATTCGGTGGAGGAGATGATGCGGGCGCTTGACGCAGGCGCGTGCGCCACCCGTGCGATGCCGCCGGAGTGGAATCGCTTCGGCAAATTGCGATGCCAGGTCGGCTCGCCGGTGGAGCTTCGCGATCCCAAGGCCATCCCACGCGCCCTGCGCCGCACGATGAGCCCCATGAGCATCTTCGCCGTCCAAGCGTCGGTGCAGGCGCTCAAGCACGCGGCGATCGACCCCGCCGGCATTCCCGAAAATCCCGCGCTTCGGATGCATCATGGGCTCCACCACCGGAAGCTCCATCTCGCTCACGCAAACTTACGAAACGCTTTTCTCCGGCAGCGAATACGAAATGCTCGGCGCCTCCGAATTCTTCCGCTGCATCTCGCACACCGTCGCCTTGAACGTCGCGCAGTATCTCGGCGTCAAAGGCGTCGTTTCCGCCACGTCGGCGGCGTGCGCCTCGGGATTGCAGGCCGTGGGCGCGGCATACGACCAGATTCGCCTGGGCCGGCAGGATGTCATGCTCTGCGGCGGGGCCGAGGAACTGCACGAAACCGTCGTTGGATCGTTCGACATCCTCTATGCCGCTTCCAGCAAATTTAACGCGTCTCCCTCCCAAACCCCGCGGCCCTTCGACGTGAAACGCGATGGCCTGGTCTGCGGCGACGGCGCGGGCGTCGTGGTCGTGGAAGAATACGAGCACGCCCAGCGACGCGGAGCCAAAATCCTCGCCGAAGTCGTCGGCTATCACACGTGCAGCAACGGCATCCACGTCAGCCAATCCGATCGACGCGTCCATGGCGATGTGCATGCGTGCACGCGCTGGATGAAGCCGGGCTGTCGCCGCGAGACATTGGTTACGTCAGCGCCCACGCCACGGGCACGACGCAGGGCGACGCCGCCGAGGCGACGGCCATCGGCGCGGTCTTCGGGCCGAATGTCCCCGTCAGCAGCCTCAAGGGAAACATGGGCCACACGCTCGGCGGTTCCGGCCCGATCGAGTTGGCCGCCACGATCGAAATGATGAATTCCGGCGTGATTTATCCGACGCACAATCTCGAGGAAGTGGATCCCGCCTGTTCGGGCATCGGACATGTCCGCGAGAAAACGCCGCACAAGTTTTCGGCATTTCTGAAGAACAGCTTCGCCTTCGGCGGCATCAACTCCGCACTTGCTTGCACGGTTCCACGGTGATATATTTTTCTTTCATCTCTTGCACGAGGGCATTTCTATGAAGACACGTTTGCTGGGATCGCTCGCCATTGTCTGTCTTGCCGGCTTTTTTGTCGGCTGCAGTCACAGCTCGTCTGATACTGCATCGAACACGCCGCCAGCCACTCAACCCACGGCCAGGCCCATTCCGCCGGATAGCATCTTTGCCAAGGTGAAAATGGGCGAGGAACGGGACGCGGTTTTCGCCGCCATCGGCCAGCCGACTTCCATGAACACCTATCAGACGGGCAAGGCATGGATTCCTTTCCACTACAGCGGTAGTGATGACGTTCGCATGGCCGCACATTACAAGGGCGTGGGAATCATCACCTTCGGCAACGACAGCAGTTATACGTCGGGGTACAGCGTCGTCGATATCAGCTATGACCCCAACGAGCCGGGCTATTAAAGATGACTACGACATTGCCGTCATCGGGGCCGGCCCCGCGGGCGTCAGCGCCGCGGCGGCGGCGGGCAATTCCGCCAACGTTCTTCTGATCGACGCCACCCATCGCTTCGGAGGCTCCGTCACCGCCGCCATGCACCGCTGCATGTGCGGTCTCTATTCCCAGGCTCCGAAAAATCCGCTGGACACGCTCAACGGATCGGCCCAGCGAAACATCGTCGAGAAAATGCTTCGCAAGGAGCCGACGGATGTCCGCACGCGCCAATTCGGCAAGGCCTGGGTGCTGGAATTCCCGGCCTCGGCATGGGAAGCGGCCCTGTCGGACCTGTGCGCCGAGGCGAAGATCGACGTGCAAATGGATTGCCGCGTCGCGAACGTTCGGCGTGACGGTTCGCGCCTGACGGCGATTCAACTTGAAGACCCGGTACCAATCGCTGGATCGACACTGGAGCAGTGATCGATTGCACCGGCGGCGGCCACGTGCTGCGGCTGGCCGGCGACGATACGTTCCTGCCGCCGGAGGAGGTTTCGGCGCGGATGCTCGGCGGCTTTGCCGTGCGGCTCGCCGGCCTGACCGGCGATCCGGAAATGCTGCGCCTGCAAACGCCCTATTTTCTGGCCCGGGCCGTGGACGCGGGCCTTTTGCCCCCCACCGCTCGTTTCACCGCCTTCTATCCCGGCCCCGGCCAGGGCGAGGGCATCTGCAAATTGGCGATCAATCCCGAAGAACTTGCCCCCGACGAAGCGGAATCTTTCGCAAATCGGGTCGTCGATCATCTGAAACGGGAAATTCCCGGTTTTGCCGTCGCACAGATCGTCGAGAAATCGCCGCGAATTCTGCCGCGCGACGGACTTGCGCCTGCGCGGCAAGATACATCATGACGGAACAAGACATTCTTGAGGCGCGCAAATACGGCCCGGACGCCGTTCACGGCTGGTGGCCGATTGAACGGTGGGATATTTCGCAAGGCCCGACCTACGCCTATCCGCCGGTGGGCCGGCACTACGACATTCCGCCGGATGCGCTTGCGCTGCGCCGCTGATTGAGAATCTTTTCGCGGCCGGATGCTGCCTGTCGGCCACTTCCGCCGCCGCCGCCTCCACCCGCGCCAGCGGGATTTGCCTGGCCACCGGAGACGCAGCCGGTCGGATGGCAGTTTCTTTCATCAATCACTAGACCGCGACTGGCATTGACCGGCAATCGAACTATCATTGTCACATGTTGATCGAGACCAACGTTTATCAACGACCGGGCTAGGGGAAAGCCCGCCCGCCGCCAAACCGGTTGTCACCATCGGCCCATCCAAAGTCGGCATCGACGACGTTCTGGCCATCGCCAACGGCTCGGCCCGGATCGCGCTGGACGACTCGGCCGCCTTCCGGCAAACGCTGAATCGAAGCGTCGAATTGCTCGATCGGCTCATCGAAAAAGGCGAGGTAATCTACGGCGTCAACACCGGCTTCGGCGCCTCGTGCGAAACGTCTGTGCCGGCCGACCTTACCGGCGAATTGGCCACGAACCTCGTCCGGTTTCACGGCTGCGGAACCGGCCGGATGCTCGACGAATCCGAAACCATCGCCGTCATGGTCGTGCGGCTCGCCAGCCTGGCGCAGGGCCGATCCGGCGTTCGGCCCATGCTGCTGGAGCGGATGTGCGATCTGATCAACCGCAGAATCCTTCCGCGAATCCCGGCCGAGGGATCGGTCGGCGCCAGCGGCGATCTCACGCCCCTTTCGTATGTCGCCGCCGCCCTGATCGGCGAACGCGAAGTCTCCTGCGATGGCCGGATCATCCCCGCCGCCCAGGCCCTCTCCGCCGTCCATCTCAAGCCGATCCAGCTGCATCCCAAGGAAAGCCTGGCCCTGATGAACGGCACCAGCGTCATGACGGGCCTGGCGTGTATCGCATACGAACGGGCCCGGCGCATTGCGCTGGGCCGCATCCGTCACCGCCATGGCCAGCGATGTCCTTCGCAGCAATCGCGGGCATTTCGATCAGCGGATTTTCCTCGCCAAGCCTCATCCCGGCCAACTCGCCTGCGCCCGCTGGATCGCCGATGACATCGAATACGCTCAGAGCAACGGATCAAAGCATGATGGCCGGATTCAGGACCACTACTGCATCCGCTGCGCCCCGCACGTGATCGGCGTCCTGCTGGATTGCCTCACGTTCGCCGCCGGCCTGATCGAAACCGAAATCAACAGCTCCAACGACAATCCATTGCTCGACCCCGCCACCGGCGATGTCCTGCATGGCGGCAATTTCTATGGCGGACACCCCTGCATGGCCATGGACACTCTCAAGATCGCCGTGGCAAACGTCGCCGATTTGATTGACCGGCAAATGGTTCTTCTGTGCAATCCGCACACCAACAACGGCCTGCCCGCCGATCTCGTCGCCGGCCGCGGCGCGGACCAGGTGAGCCATCACGGCTTCAAGGCGATGCAGATCACGGCATCGGCCCTGTCGGCCGAGGCATTGAAAACTGACGATGCCCGCCAGCGTTTTCAGCCGCAGCACTGAATCGCACAATCAGGACAAGGTGAGCATGGGCACGATCGCCGCCCGCGACGCTTTGCGGATCGCCGAGTTGACGGAAACGGTGCTGGCCATCGTGCAACTGGCCGTATGTCAGGGGGTCGATTCTGCGCAACGGCGAAGGCTGCAACCGCCGAAGCCGCGAGTTGCACCAGGCGATCCGCCAAACGATCCCGATGAATGACGCCGACCGCCGACAAGACCTGGACATCCAACGCGTTCTGGAGCTGCACCGCGCCGGCGAGCTTCCGATCGGCGCGATCGATTTCCCGGCGGATTAGGCTGCCGCCATCTGCCAGCATTGGCTACAGGCCCAGCTTATTACCAGAGTTTTTCCGAAAGGCGACCATCCCATTTCTGATAAGATTTACGTTCGGCAGGGCAGCGCCTATATCCCGCGGGTGAGGCAATAATGAAGCGAGTTCCTAAAGATTCATCGCCATTGCCCATCGAGGTGATGGATGACGATATGGCCCGCATCATCCGCGCCAAGACCGGGGCCCAGCGCCTGCGAATCGCCAGTGGGATGTACACCAGTGCCCGGAAGATGCTGATGAGCCACCTTCGCGCTGAGCACGCTGATTGGAACGAACAGCGCATCCAACAGGAGGCGGCCCGGAGGCTGTCGCATGGAACAGCTTGATCTTCTGCGGTTCATGGCCCGCACGTTGGAGGATATGGGCCTGCGTTACTTCGTAACCGGCTCGACCGCAACCATCTTCTATGGCGAGCCACGATTCACCAATGACATCGATATCGTCGTCGAACTATCGGAATCACGGGTTGCCGACTTCTGTCGCCGGTTTCCGCAAAGCGAGTTTTACGTCAGCGAGGCGGCGGCGCGTGACGCCGTGCGCAACAAGGCGCAGTTCAACATCATTCACCCTGCGTCCGGTCTGAAGGTGGATGTGATCGTGCCGGAAACCGATCCCTTCAACGAGTCGCGTTTTGCCCGCGTCCGGCGTCTGCACGCGGCTGACGATTTTGATGCGTCCTTCGCTTCTCCAGAGGACACGATCATCAAGAAGATGGATTACTACCGCCAGGGTGGCTCGGAGAAGCACCTTCGTGATATCGTCGGCATCCTCAAAACCAGCCCAGAGCAGATCGACTCCACGTACATTTCCGGGTGGACCCGGCAGATGGGCTTGGACGACCTATGGGCCGCGATCCAGGCGCGACTGGACAAGAATGCCTGATGCTCCGTGGGACCGCTGCGCCGGCGAGCTTCCGATCGGCCCAATCGATTTCCCCGCGGAGTGATCGCATCGAAGCAAAGGTTTCGGCGAGTAATGAGAGTCTATCTCAAAAGCTGATGACCCCGCTCAATTAACCCGCGCCTCTTTGGTAAAGATTACCGCGGCGCCGTTGTCGTTGATGACATGCTTGATGCCGCTGCCGCGCCGTCCGCCGAGCCGAAACGTTATCATGTGGTGCATCCTGATTCCGGGAGCAACCGGAGTTTCGATCGCGCTGTCGGCAATCACGGCGCGCGAAGGAACAAGCAATACACGCCCAACCCCCATGCTTCGTGCGTCGTTACCGCATCGCCCACTTTGTATGAAGCGTACCCCCTGACGCCTCCGTGCGACCAAGCGACCTGACTGGGCGGATCGTACGGCATCTCCGATTGGTAAAAGTAGACTCGTCCGCCGTTGCCGTTCCAAATGGTCTGATACTCCTGGCAATGTTCAACGAATAAGCCGTAAAGCGTGACGTTATTGCCGTTCACGATTAAGCCGTTGCGAACCTTGTTTGAGTTCCAGCGCGGCCCCTTGGCCATGGTCCGCGCGCCAGAGCCAGAAATTGTCGCCGACGACATTGTTGGATTGGATGGTGACCATCGAGCTTGCCGTTCCGGCGTTCGCGCCTCCGGCCCTGCAGAAAATGTCGTAAAGGAAAACAGGGTCGGTTGAATGGGATGCCGCATGGCCCGGTTCCCCGACCTCCAGCAGCGTCGGTGATTCGACCGTGCCCGCTTCGAAGAGCAGGCCTCCCACTTTGACCCCATCGACATCGGAAACCACCATCGCGGGAGTCCCGCGTCCGGCACGAGCGTGGGATATCCCAAGCCCAGGACCACAGTGTCCGGTCGCGTCACGCGGATGCTGCTTTCCAAATGATAAATGCCCGGTGTGAACAGCAGGTTCTTCCCAGCGTCCAACGCGGCATTGATGCTGTCGGCATTGTCCTTGTCGGGATGTGCCAAAAAGAATTGGTCAATCGGGATTGGCTTTCCAGATGTCGTCCCATCAGCCCAAGAGATTCCCTGCGACCCGTGAGAGTTGAGGCTGGGAACCATGACAAAATAGTGACCGCCGCCGTCAACAAAGAGATACGGCTTTTCACCGATGATCGGCGTTTCCTGGACAACCGTGTACGGCTTAAAAGGCCACGTCCCGTCGGGCGGGTTGGTCGTGCCGACAAATACCATGTTCCAGATTCCGCCGCGCCAATTTCCCCACTGGGCGTTTCTGGAAAACCATTGCTGCTGCGATCCGGAATTCACCTCACCGTCAATTTTACAGTCGGCCATGAAACCGCCGCTGGACCATCCATTCTCTGAAAGTTTCAAATCGCCCTTCACATGTACGCGGCGCAAGCGCCGTCCCCTGCGAAACGGCCCAGACATCGACGTCCCCGTCCCGCGTTGGCGTTACGGACAGATTTTCGGCACACCGCCAGAAATTGCAGGTGGCATTGCCCTTCATCCAGGTTGCTTTGGAGCGTACCGCGCCGGTGATGGAAACGTCATCGGGTGATTGTCCCAACCCCGCCACCTGCATATAGAAACCGACCTGAACGTCCAGATCGTAATGTCCCGGCTTGAAGAGATAGGCGTAGCGATTGGAGCTGAACTGACCGCTCTGCTGGCTGGCGAAGATGGCATCCATCCGCTTCTGAATCGGTTGTCATCGACGGATTGAATATCAGTACGTTCGGACCAAAATCCGGATCGGCTTCCTGGCCCAATCCGACCGAAGGCGTCGCCGCTGCAAAGGCCGAAACACTTTGAATGCAAACCATGAGAACGGCCAGAAGCGAAATGGCTGTCTTCGATTTCATGGTTCTGCTAAATCCAGCCAAGGTACGCCGCTTTTATTGCCGCGCCACGATGCACGGCTTTGGGTCATGGCTCTTGCCTCATCCAAGCATGAGTATGAAAGCGAGGCCAGAAGATGAGCGAAATAGGTGCGATAACAATCGCGTAATCACCTTACCGTCACCGTGTATTTGTTGCAAAAGGCGTTTGCAAACCCCCTTGGATAAGTGGCGGCTTTTCGAACAAGGGGGGCCATTTTCTGGCCGATAAAACGTGTGCGGTTCGTGTCGATGGACGTGTACCGATTCCAGGCAAAAACGGCCACAAATGCCTTTGCATTCAGACACATGCAAATTTCTGGCAAGACGCTTCCGCGCGAATTTTCCGGGCGGTCGGCTACGGGCCGAAGATACGCCGTTGGCGAAGCACCTGATACGGCCCTGGTCATTTTATCTGGAGCGCCTGGAGCCGCGCCTTTTATTCAGTGGAACGTCGTCGATTGGATTGGCTTCGCAGTCGCACACGGTAAGTCCGGCGATCACCTCCGGCACAGCGCCCACGGTTGTCACGCCGGCGGCCGCCTCGCCCGCCACGGTGACGGGAACCACCACCAATCTCAGCGTCGCCGCCAATGACGCCGGCGGGGCGGGTAATCTCTCCTACGACTGGTCGGTGCTGTCCAAGCCAACCGGCGCGATGACCCCGACGTTCGGCGTCAACGGCAACAACAGCGCATCGAACACGACCGCCACGTTTTATGCCGAGGGAAACTATCAATTCGAGGTGACGATCACCGATTCCGCCGGACTGTCCGCCACCAGCACCGTCTCCGTGCAGGTGTCGCAAACACTGACCAGCATCACCATCAGCCCGCCGGCGACCATGACCACAAGCAGCACTCAGCAATTGACCGCCACCGCGCTGGACCAATTCGGCACTGCGATTGCCACGCAGCCCAGCATCACCTGGTCGGCGAGCAGCGGATCATTCACGGGAAGCGGCCTCTATCACTCCTCATCGTCGGCGGGCACGCCGACGGTCAACGCATCCAGCGGAGGCGTCAGCGGCGCGGCAATTATATCCGTGGTCAATTCGCCGGCGATCCTCGCTTCGCCGAGCGTCGTGACCGGCACGAGCACCACGCTGACAGTGGTCGGCGCCGGCGGCGGTTTGCTTTCTTCCTCCAATTGGTCGGTGACCAGCAAGCCGTCCGGCGCGACGACGCCGAAATTAAACGTCGGTTCATCCGGCACCTCGGCCACAGTGACGTTCTACCAGGCGGGAACGTATTCCTTCGAGTTCCAAAGCGGCGCGCTCCTCGGATTGCTCGGCTCCAGCAGCGAGACGATTACGGTGACGGTCACTCAGACGGTCACGTCGATTTCCGTTTCTCCGAGTTCGGCGAGTTTACACGAGAACGGCAGCCAGCAATTCACGGCGACCGCATACGACCAGTTCGGCAAGGCGATGGCGACGCAGCCGGCGTTTAGCTGGGCGGTCACGTCGGGTGGCGGGAATTTCTCCGCAACCGCGGGCAATTATGTCGCTCCGGACGCGCCGACGACGGCGACCGTGGCGGCCATTGACGGATCGGTGATCGGATCGGCGACGGTCACCGTCACCAACGCCGCGCCGACGGTCGCCACGCCTGCACAAGCGACCCCAAATCCGGTGACCGGCACTTCAGCCGATTTGACCGTCCTCGGCGCCGACGATGGCGGGGAATCCAACTTGACCTACACCTGGTCGGTCACCAGCAAGCCGGCGGGAGCGCTAAGCCCCAGCTTCAGCCTCAACGACTCCAATGCCGCGAAGGATACCGTGGCGACGTTCAGCGCGGCGGGCACCTACGAATTGCTGGCGACGATCACCGATTCCGGCGGTCTTTCCACCACCAGTTCGGTGTCGGTCGTGGTCGATCAAACATTGACGAGCATCGCGGTTTCGCCCGCCGGCGCCGACGTGACAACCGGCGAGACTCAGCAGTTCACCGCGACCGGACTCGATCAATTCGGACAAAACATGGCCGTGCAGCCGACGTTCGATTGGTCGCCGGTGACGCCGGCCGGCGGATCAGTCGATTCCACGGGTCTGTACACCGCTCCCGGTTCGACCGGCCCCGATACGGTTACCGCCTACAGCGGTTTGGTCAACGGATCGGCAAATGTCACGATCGTTGACACAGGTACCGCGGTCGCGTCACCAGACCCCGTCACCGGAACCACCGCCACACTCTCGGTCGTCGGCGGCGCAACGACCGGCGATACGTACACCTGGTCGGTTCTTTCCCAGCCCGGCCCAACCGCCCCAACTTTCAGCGTCAACGACTCTACGGCCGCATACGCCACGACGGCTACCTTCTTCGCCCCCGGGGATTACGTCTTCCAGGTCGCCGATGGGGTCGATCCCAACCAAACCGTCGACGTAACGGTCGTACAAACGCTCGCCAGCATCATCGTCACCCCAGGCACGGCGAACCTGAACGAGAACGGCCAGCAGCAGTTTTCCGCCGTGGGCTACGATCAATTCGGCGATGCGATGGCGACGCAGCCCGCGTTTGCGTGGGTGGTGTCCAGCGGCGGCGGCGCGATCGACGACAACGGACTTTACACCGCAGCCGGCTCGGGAGGCGCTGGCCCGGCGACGATCACGGCAACCAGCGACGCGGTCCTTGGCAACGCATCCATCACCGTCACAAACGCGGCGCCCACCGTCGCCACGCCCGCCGCGGCCACGCCAACGCCAGTGACGGGCACGTCCACACAACTTAGCGTTCTCGGCGCCGACGACGGCGGCGAGTCAAATCTGACTTACACCTGGAACGTAACCGGAAGTCCCCCGGCATCGGTCATCTTCTCGACCAACGGCAACAACGCGGCGAAAAATGTGACCGCCACATTCACCGCCGGCGGCGAATACGACTTTCTCGTGACCATCGTCGATGCCGAAGGCGCCCGTGTTACAAGCCCCGTGACGGTGCAAGTCGTTCCGACGCTCACCAGCATCGCGGTGACGCCCGCGGATTCCAGCCTGGAGCCGGCCGCCAGCGAGCAGTTCTCCGCCACCGGACTCGATCAGTTCGGCGCTGCCCTGGCTACGCAACCCGTTTTCACCTGGTCCACGCTCGACAGCATCGGTTCGATCGACTCCAACGGTCTTTACTCCGCTCCCGCCACGGGCACCGCCGACGCCACCATCATCGCCCGCGGCGAAGGCCTCAGCGGCAGCGCGACGGTGGCGCTGGTTCAGCCAGCCGCGGCCGCGACCGGTCCGGCGACCGGTTCGACATCCGGAGCCGCGGCATCGTCGAATTCCGGCGGAAATTCAGGCATCGCCGCGATCTTGAATCAGCCGTCCAACTCGACCGGCGACGCCACGGCAACGCTCTCCTCATATTCTTCCGGCGGAACCTATGACAATGTGTTTTCCGACGCGCCGATCATCGCATCGGCTGCGCCGTCGCCGGTTGACAACGCGCCCGCCGTGGCCCCGGCGCCCGCTGCAACGCCGGCGCCCGCAGGCAATTCGGGGCCAGCGAATTCCGGCACAAGTGCCTCCGCCAAATCGGCGCCGACGGCATCGGCTGCGCCTGCGGCGGTCGCGGCGACGAAACCGCCGATGCCAACCGCGGCCGTGCCGGATCTGCGCGTTGAGACCGTGCCCGACCAGGTCTTCGCATTCCTGACGCCGCAAAGTCAGATGTTAACGAATCTAGACACGGTAAAATCCGAGATGGCGTCGCAGAAGTCGCTGAAGCTTGCCGCCGGGTCGGCGACGGTGCTCTCCTTCGGCGCTTCGGCCGCCTATCTCATCTGGCTGTTGCGCGGCGGTTCTTTGTTGAGCAGCCTGCTCTCGATTCTCCCCGCCTGGAAATCGATGGATCCGCTGCCCGTCCTCGACAGCTTCGAAAATTCCAGGAAGCGAAAGAAACGCCGCAGCGCGAGCGATGCGGAATCGCTGGAGTCGCTGGTCGATCGCTCGAATCAGAGCATCACAAAGGTCAACGGAATGAACGATGAGAATTCCGCCTGAAACGGCAAGGAAGACGACATGAATCGCATACCCGTCCGGGTGAAGATTGTATTTGGATTGCAGTTGCTGCTGATCAGCGCGTTGGGACTGGCCATTGTTCTGGGATTTGTGCCCAACGACCAGGCGGCGACCATGCGGGGCCGTGCCACGCTCGCCGAGGCGATCGCGGTGAACGCCTCGGCGTTCGTATCGCGCGGCGATATGGCCGCACTCGATGCCGTCCTGCGCACCGAGGCGCAGCGGAATCCCGACATTCTTTCGATGGGCGTGCGCAAGGCCGACGGATTTCTCATCACCGACATCGGTCATCACGATGCCCACTGGCGCGATGCCAAGTCCGGCGCGGACGCCGACTCGCGCGTGTTCGTGCCAATTTGGTCGCAGAACAAGCTGTGGGGATCGGTGGAAATCCGCTTCCGGTCCCTGAAGCGGGCGGGGTTGTTCGGATTCATTGACTCGCCGTACACCAAGATGATTTTCTTCGTGTCGCTGGCGAGCATGGCGTCGTTTCTGATTTACCTGAAACGGACGCTGCAGCATCTGGATCCGTCGAAGGTCGTGCCGCCGCATGTACGGGCGGCACTGGACACGTTGGCGGAAGGCCTGTTGATCCTGGATCAGGACGGCCGGATCGCTCTGGCCAACCGGGCGTTTGCCGCAGTGAAGGGATGCGAACCCGACAAACTGATGGGAACGCGGGCGACGCAACTGCCGTGGGAGCAGGATTTGCCGGACGACAAGCGCGGTGCGGCGGCGGGCGACTTTCCCTGGCTCCTGGCCGTGCGGGAAAACCAGCCGCAGCGCAATCGCACACTGCATTTGAAGGACTCCGCGGGAGTTCGGCGCACGTTCATCGTGAATTGCTCGCCCATCGCCGGGCGCGGCAAGGCTCGCGGAGCGCTCGCCAGTTTCGAAGACGTCACCCCGCTGGTCGAAAAGGAAATCGAGCTGCGCAAATCCAGGGACGCGGCGGATGAGGCGAATCGAACCAAGAGCGACTTTCTGGCTCGGATGAGCCACGAAATCCGCACTCCGATGAACGCCATCCTGGGCTTCACGGACGTTCTTCGCCGCGGCTACGAAGACAGCGAGGCGGAGCGCATGGAGTTTCTCAACACCATCCACTCCAGCGGCCAGCATCTGCTGGAACTGATCAACGACATCCTCGATCTCTCCAAGATCGAATCCGGAAAACTGGAAATCGAGCTGACGCGATGTTCCGTGCACCAGATCATTTCCGAAGTGGTCGCCGTGCTCGGCATCCGCGCGCAGGACAAGGGCATCGAGCTTTCCTTCGCCTGGGATGGACCCGCGCCGGCGACGACCCTGACCGATCCGACCCGACTGCGGCAGGTGATCACCAACCTCGTCGGCAATTCCATCAAATTCACCGAAAAAGGCGGCGTGCGACTGGTTGCGCGACTCGATCGCTCAACGGCGCGCCGCAGCTCGTCATCGACGTCATCGACACCGGAATCGGCATGAAGCCGGAGTCCTTGCGGAAAATTTTCGATCCGTTCACGCAGGCGGACAATTCCATCTCGCGCCGCTTCGGCGGAACGGGTCTTGGGCTTTCCATCAGTCGACAATGTGCGACAGCACTCGGCGGCGGACTTTCGGTTAAAAGCGAATACGGCAAGGGCAGCGTGTTCACGGTCTCGGTGGACGCCGGACCGGCGGAAGCGATCGAGATGTTCGATCCCCTGAAGCAGACGGCGCGCCATTCGCCAGCCGCCGGTTCCCCGGGAACCGTGGTCCGGTTGAAGCCGGCACGCATCCTGGTTGTGGAAGACGGAACCTCCAATCAGAAGCTGATTACCATCGTGCTCCAGCGGGCTGGCGCGACTGTCGAGCTGGCGAATAACGGCCAAATCGGCGTCGAGAAGGCGCTTGCGGGGAAATACGACGTGATTCTCATGGACATGCAGATGCCGGTCATGGACGGCTTCACGGCGACGCGGCGGCTGCGGGAAGAAGGCTGCCAGCTGCCGATTATCGCGCTGACCGCCAACGCCATGAAGGGCGAAGAAGAAAAATGCAGAGCGGCCGGCTGCTCGGGGTATCTCAGCAAGCCGATCAACGTGGATCTGCTGTTGCGGACTCTGTCGGAATTGACGGGCGAATTGGCCGCCGACGCGGCGGCGCCAAGTCCGCGAACCGCGGCTGGCCGCACGCCGCCTCCAGTACCGAAGAATATTCCGCTGCTGGAATCGTCGTTGCCCATCGACGATCCAGAGTTTCTGGAAATCGTTCAGGAGTTCGCCGATCGCTTGCAAGAGCAAATTGGCGAAATGCAAAAGGCCTGGGAGCGGCGGGAATTATCGCAACTCGCGTCGCTGGCGCATTGGCTCAAGGGTTCCGGCGGCACCGCCGGTTTCAACGCGTTCACGAGTCCGGCGGCCACGCTGGAACAATTGGCCAAGGAGCGGCGGCTCGATGAAATCGCCGCGGCGCTGGCGGACGTGCAAGACCTGGGTCGGCGCGTCGTGCGTCCCGAGCCAAAAGTCGCCGCCGGCGCGGCGGCAGGAAGGATCGCTCCATGAACTTCGCGCCGGGCACAATTTCCCGAGGTCTGGTCGAGCTTTCGCATCCGGAGAATCGGCCGCAGCTCAGCGGCGAAGATGTTCGTCTGTTGAATGCCAAGATTTTGATCGTCGACGACGAGCCGATCAACATCAAGGTGGTTCGCAAGCATTTGCAGGGAGCGGGATACAGGAATTTCATCACCACGACCGACTCGACGGCGGCGATGGACACGCTCCGGGCCGAACAACCCGATGTGGTGCTGCTGGACATCGTGATGCCGCAGGTCAATGGATTGGAGATCCTCCAATCGATTCGAAGCGATCAGCGGTTCCAGCACGTTCCGGTGCTCATCCTGACGGCCTCGACGGATTCGGAGACGAAGTTGTCGGCACTGGAGTTGGGGGCGACGGATTTTCTCGCCAAGCCGGTCGATCCCCACGAGCTTCTGCCGCGCCTGCGGAACGTGCTGATCGTCAAGGCACACCACGATTATCTCGCTGGCCATTCGGTGCATCTTGAGCGTGAAGTCCAGAAGCGAACGGCGGAAGTGGAGATGTCGCGCTTACGCGTGATCCAATGTCTGGCGCGCGGGAGAGTATCGGGACGACGCGACGGGCCGGCACGTGATCCGCGTCGGGCGATGCGCGGCAATTCTGGCGGCGGAGTTGGGATTCGGTCCGCGGGAATCCGCGATGGTCGAGTTGGCCGCTCAGTTGCACGACATCGGTAAAATCGGAATTCCTGACGCCATTTTGCTGAAGCCCGGCAAGCTCTCGCCGGAGGAATTCGCGGTGATGCGCAAGCATTGCGAATATGGCAAGGCGATTATTGATCCGACAACCGACAGCGAGGCGGAGTTGGCGCGGAAGTATGCCGATCTCGGATTGGCGCCGCAGCAGTCTCTCGACTCGCCGCTTCTTACCATGGCGGCCACGATCGCGCTAACGCACCACGAGCGGTTCGACGGTTCCGGCTATCCGGCCGGAATCAGCGGACAGGTGATTCCGTTGGAGGGCCGGATCACAATGATCGCGGATGTGTTCGACGCCCTGCACAGTTCACGCCCCTACAAGGTCGCATTCCCGCTGGAAAAGTGCATCGAAATCGTACAATCCGGCCGCGGAACGGAATTCGATCCCATCGTCCACGACGCATTGCTGAGCCGGATTCCGGAAATCATCACAGTCTACCGGGACTACCCGGATTAGTGCGAAGGTTCGATCAAAGCAACATAATACGCACTGAGCGCCGGAGACTTTCCATCCCGAACTCATGGCGAGCAAAGGAAGCCCCCACTGCTTCTTGTCGACAAGGCGTAAGTCCGCGTTACTGTGATCTTCTCGAAAAACGAAAGTGTCGCGGATGTCGCATCTCAATATCGATCAAGCAATGCAACTGGCCATTCAGAACCACCACGCCGGAAGACTTGCGCAGTCCGAGGTAATCTGTCGCCAGGTGTTGAATCAGCAGCCGAAACATGCCTATGCACTGCATCTGCTTGGTGTGATTGCCAGTCAGATCGGCCGATTGGACGAGGCCGTCGAGTTGATTCGGCGGGCCATCGCCATCAATCCATCCATTGCGGGCTTCCACAACAACCTCGGCAATGCACTGCGCGACAAGGGGTTGCTTGAAGAGGCCGCCGTCGCTTACCGAAATGCCATAGGCCTCAAGCCGGATTTTGCCGAGGCTTACAACAATCTGAGCAATGCATTGAGCGATCAGGGGCGATACGACGAGGCGATTGCCGCTTGCCGGGATGCTCTGCGACTCAACCCCGGCTATGCCGAGGCTTACAACAATCTGGGCTGCGTCTTCTGGACCAGGGAAAATGGCACGAAGCGCTGACAGCATTTCGCAAGGCCATCGAGATCAAGCCCGCCAACGCGAGCGCCAGCCGCTGGAACCTTTCCCGCGTGCTTCTGACGTTAGGCCAATGGAAGGAGGGATGGGCGGAATTTGATTCGCGGCTCAGGCTCCCGCATTTGGGTCTCAATCGGGGCTTCCCGCAGCCGCAATGGGATGGCGCGGATCCATCCGGCAAAACGATCCTGCTGCACGCCGAGGGAGGACACGGAGACGCGCTGAATTTCATTCGGCTCGTGCCGCAGGTGGCGCAGCTTGGCGCGAAATTGATCCTCGAATGCCAGCCGGCACTGGTTCGGTTGATGGATGGAATGGCTGGCCTGGACCGCGTGATCGCCCGCGGCCAGCCGCTGCCGGCATTCCATTGGCAGATTCCCCTTCAGAGCCTGCCGCACGTTCTGGGCCTCACCGCGGAGAATGTGCCGAACAAGGTTCCCTATCTGTCGGCGCCGGTGGATGCGGCGCGGCGATGGGCCGATCGCCTTGCCGGCGAAGCCAAGCGGCGCGTCGGCCTGGTCTGGTCGGGAATGAAGCACGCAGGTCGCGACGCCCGGTCGCGAACGATCGACGTCTTCGCGCCGTTGGCCGAAGTGCCGGGCGTCAAATTCTTTAGCCTGCAAGTGGGGGAAGCTTCGCGTCAAACTCCGCCGAAAGGGATGGATTGGGCCGATTATTCGGCCGAGTTGATCGATTTCGCCGAGACCGCGGCCTTGGTGCAGAATCTCGATTTAATTGTGAGCGTTGATACGTCGATCGCGCACCTTGCGGGTGCGCTGGCCAAGCCGGTGTGGGTGCTGATCCCGTTCCAGTCTGATTTTCGCTGGCTGCTCGACCGGACGGATACACCATGGTATCCCACGATGCGACTGTTTCGGCAAAAAAGCATCGGAGATTGGACCGATGTGATCCAGCGCATTGCGCGAGCCCTCGCTGAGTTGGGCGTCGAGCGATCCGAACCTCTGGAAAAACGAAAGACAAGCGGATGATGCAAGGCTCGATCGATCAGGCAATGCAACTGGCGATTCAGAACCACCAGGCCGGTAGATTGGCCGAGGCGGAGAAAATCTATCGTCAGGTCCTGGCTGAGCAGCCAAATAGACCTGATGCACTGCACCTGCTTGGGGTGATTGCCGCTCAGATTGGCCAAACTGAGGCGGCCATCGACCTGGTCCAGCGGGCTATCGCGGTCAATCCCGCTGTCGCGGAGTACCACAACGACCTGGGCAACGCCCTGCGCGACAAGCGACAACTGGACGAGGCCGCCGCTGCATTCCGCCAAGCCCTGCGGCTCAAGCCCGATTATGTTGTAGCCCAGAACAACCTCGGCAATGTGCTGAGCGATCAGGGGCTGCTTGATGAGGGCATCGCCCTCTACCGCCGCGCTTTGCGTCTCAAGCCCGATTATGCCGGGGCGTACAATAACCTGGGCAAGGCCCTGCGGGACAAGGGCCTGTTCGATGAGGCCATCGCTGCGCTGCGTCATGCCCTGCGGCTCAAGCCCGACTATGCCGAAGCCCATCACAACTTGTCCCTCATTCTTTTGCTGAAAGGTGATTTCGCTGAAGGTTGGCCCGAGCACGAATGGCGATTGCGCTTGAAAAGCGTCTCCCCGACCCGCGGCGAATTTGTCCAGCCGCGCTGGGACGGATCGGCCTTGGACGGCCGAAAGATCTGCCTGCATCCCGAGCAAGGCATCGGCGACACGATCCAGTTTGTCCGTTATGTGCCGGTGGTGGCAAACCGCGGCGGCAAAGTCATCCTGCAATGCCAGCCGGCATTGTGCAGACTTTTTGCGAGCCTTGCGGGAATCGAAAATGTCGTTGGCGCTGGCGAGCCACCGCCGGATTGCGATGTGCACTGTCCACTGCTTAGTTTGCCCTTGGTATTCGGCACGAGAATGGAAACGATCCCCGCGGCGATTCCTTATCTGAAGGCGGACGGCGAATTGTCGCGCCATTGGGCCGGGCGCTTGGCCGACTCGGCTGGAAAAAAAACGGGGATCGTATGGGCGGGCAGCGCGGGTTACGCCAACGACCGCGGCCGCTCGTTGGACCTGTCGCTGCTGGGCCCATTGGCCAACGTCCAAGGCGTTAGGTTGTACAGTCTTCAAAAGGGGCAAGCCGCCAGGCAGCTTTCATATCCGCCGCGGGGGATGGAACTGGCCGATCACACGGCGCAACTGAACGACTTCGCCGACACGGCCGCGCTGATTGCGAATCTCGATTTGGTGATCTCCGTCGATACGGCCGTGGCCCATCTCGCCGGCGCGTTGGGCAAGCTGGTGTGGGTGCTTCTGCCGTATTCGCCCGACTGGCGATGGCTCCTGGATCGCGAGGATAGCCCCTGGTATCCGACGATGCGACTATTCCGGCAAAAGAGCTTGGGGAATTGGACTGAAGTGATCGAACGGGTGGCCCAAGCCCTCGGCGAGTAAAGCCCACATCAAAGAGCGGGGAGAATCGCCTGCCAAATCTCCCGCATGGAAAGCGGGCGAGGATTCAACTGGATTTTGTCACGTCAACGTTGGAGTGCTCCTCCCAGTCGCGAGCGCGGCCCAGGGCCTCGGCCCAGCGGCTGCGGCGGTGGGCAACATCGGCCTCACCCATCTGCGGCTCGAAAACACGGTCCACCTCCCAGTTGGCCCGCACGTCCTGCCGGTCTTTCCAGTACCCGACCGCCAGGCCCGCCAGATAGGCGGCGCCCAGGGCCGTGGTCTCCGTGACCTTGGGCCGCACCACGGGGACCCGCAGCAGGTCGGCCTGGAACTGCAGCAGCAGGTTGTTGGCGGCCGCGCCGCCGTCCACGCGCAGCTCGGCGATCCGGATGCCCGAGTCTTTCTGCATCACGTCGAGGATGTCGGCGACCTGGTAGGCGATGCTCTCCAGCGCCGCGCGGGCGAAGTGGGCGGCGGTGGTGCCGCGGGTAATGCCGACGATGGTGCCGCGGGCGTACTGGTCCCAGTGCGGGGCGCCCAGGCCGGCGAAGGCGGGGACGAAGTAGACCCCGCCGGTGTCGGGGACGCTGGCGGCCAGGGCCTCGATCTCCGAGGCGGACTTGATGAGCCCCAGCCCGTCGCGAAGCCACTGCACGACCGCCCCGCCGATGAAGACGCTGCCTTCCAGGGCGTACTCGGTCGTCCCATTCAACTGCCAGGCCACCGTGGTCAGGAGGCTTATGCTTGGATGCGACCGCCTCGGCGCCGACGTTCATGAGCATGAAGCAGCCGGTGCCGTAGGTGTTCTTGGCCAGGCCGCGGGTGAAGCAGGTCTGGCCGAACAGCGCGGCCTGCTGGTCCCCGGCGATGCCGGCGATGCGAATGGGTGCCCCGAACAGTTCGGACGTCGGTTTCGCCGTAGACTTCGCTGGAGGAGCGCACCTCCGGCAGGATCTGTCCGGGGATGTTCGAACAGTTCCAGCAGGTCATCGTCCCAGCGGTTGGTCGTGGATGTTGTAGAGCATCGTGCGCGAGGCGTTGGTGGCGTCGGTGACGTGGACTTTCCCCCCGGTGAGGTTCCAGAGCAGCCAGGAATCGATGGTGCCGAACGCCAGTTCGCCGGCCTGCGCCTTCTCCCTCGCGCCGGGCACGTTGTCGAGCAGCCATCGGACTTTGCTGCCGGAGAAGTAGGCGTCGATCACCAGTCCGGTTTTCTTCTGCACCATCTCGCAGGTGGCCGTCCCGCTTGAGCTGGTCGCAGAACTCGGCGGTGCGGCGGTCCTGCCAGACGATGGCGTTGTGGATCGGGCGGCCGGTGCGGCGGTCCCAGATGACGGTCGTTTCGCGCTGGTTGGTGATGCCGATGGCCGCCACGTCCTTCGCCGAGACCTCGGCGCGTCCCAACACTTCCGTCGCCACCGAGATCTGCGAGTTCCAGATCTCCTCGGCATCATGCTCAACCCGCCCGCCGGGCGAGAAGATCTGCCGGAATTCCTTCTGGGCGATTCCACGGATTTGGCCGCCGTGGTCGAAGAGGATCGCCCGCGAACTGGTCGTCCCCTGATCCAGAGCCAGGATAAATGACAAAGCCATGGAGCCTCCATCAGCAAGCCGAGGATGCGCCGGCCCGTCCGGCTCCGCGGACCAGGTAATTCTGCGCGATCGCGGCGAACTCGGCGACCTGGTTGCGCTGCCATTGCTCATCCCGTCCAAGCTCGGCG
This sequence comes from uncultured Phycisphaerales bacterium, assembly GCA_963771925.1. Classification (GTDB taxonomy): domain Bacteria; phylum Planctomycetota; class Phycisphaerae; order Tepidisphaerales; family Tepidisphaeraceae; genus PALSA-1353. The sequence continues at coordinate 443,497 of CAVYVE010000001.1, read as the reverse complement.
GCCAGTAGCCGGGCCACGTCGCCCGCCATGGCGATCGCCGCGGCCGCATTGAGCAGCAAGGCACGTGTACGGCGGGCCAGCACGTCGTCCACCGTGCGGGCCATCTCCTGCCGAGCCGCCCAGACGACCTGGGCCGCGTAAATCGGCAGCGCCTCGTGCAGCCGGCGGCCCATGGCCGGGTCGCCGTCCATCAGCGCGCGGATCGCCGGGGCGTCCGATCCGTAGTAGCTCAGGTCGCCGAACTGCTCGGCGTGGTTGTGATAGCCGTGAATATTCAGCCCCCGCGTAACGCACGGCCGCTCGTCCAGCTTGGCCAGCGTGGCGGCCTGGTCCACGCAGTCCTCGGCCATCTTCCGGTACGTCGTCCACTTGCCTCCGGCGATGGTCAACAGCCCGCTTTTGGCGACGAGAATTGTATGCTCCCGGGACAAGGCGGCAGTGTTGGCCGCATCCGACGCTTTGACCAGCGGCCTGATTCCCGCGAAGACGCTCAGAACGTCGTCGCGCGACGGCCGCTTCGTCAGGTATTGCGCGGCCGTCTCTAGGATGAAGTTGATCTCCTCCTCCATGGCGACAGGCTCCAGGCTCACTTCCGCGATCGGCGTGTCGGTCGTCCCGACGAGTGCGTGGCCGTGCCAGGGAATGGCGAACATCACGCGGCCATCGCTGGTGCGGGGGACCATGATGGCCGAGTCGCCCGGGATGAAGGCGCGGTCCAGCACGATGTGCACGCCCTGGCTGGGGGCGATCATCGGGGCGGCGGCCGGATCGTCGATCCGGCGGACCGCATCGCTGAAAGCGCCGGTGGCGTTGATCACGCAGCGGGCCGCGAGTGTGTGGCGGATGCCGGCCTCCACATCGTCGAAAACCAGCCCGTCCACGAAGCTGTCCTCGATCGTGAGTCAGACCGACGACGCGGGCGTAGTTCAGCAAGACCGCGCCCTGCTGATCGGCGGTCTGGGCCAGGTCGATGAGAAGGCGTGAGTCGTCGAATTGGCCGTCATAGTAAAGGACGCCTCCGCGGAGGCCGTCCCGCTCTAGCGTGGGGATGCGCTCGAGCACCTCGTCCTTGGACAGCAGCCGCGACTTGCCGAATCCGAATCGGCCGGCGAGCATGTCGTAGACCTTCATGCCGATGCCGTAAAACGGAGCTTCCCACCAGACGTAGTTGGGCACGACGAAGGCCAGATCGTGAACGAGGTGCGGCGCATTTTGGCGGAGAATGCCCCGTTCCTTGAGGGCCTCCATGACCAGGGAGATGTTGCCCTGCTGAAGATAGCGAACCCCGCCGTGGACAAGCTTGGTGGATCGGCTGGAAGTTCCCTTGCCGAAATCGCTCTGCTCCAAGAGGCAAACGGAGTATCCGCGCGAGGCGGCGTCGACGGCAATGCCGACGCCGGTCGCCCCGCCGCCGATGACCGCCATGTCCCACGGGCCGCCGCGGGAGAGTAACCGTCTGATTGACTTGTCGCGATCCATCGAACGGACCTTTAATCCTTCGCCGCAACATCAGCGCCGTGGGAACCAGCACCGCCGAGACATTCCCAAACGTAGTGGATGGCCGCGACACGTCAAGCGACACCGCCGCACCGACGCGGCCTCCGGCGTTGCTCATACCTCGCAGCAAACGTCCACGTAGCCGCCGCCGCGCGTCGTGAAAATCAGCGAATCATTCAGCGATACGAGACCACCGCAGATTCGCAGAGCGTACAATGTCGTGTTGGGGGCAGGGAATTATTCCTGCTCGAATTCTTCCCCTAGCTTTGTCTGCCAATCCTGGGCCGTGTGATAATAGGTGAGCACGTACACAACGTCGCTGATGACCTCATAAACGGCTATGTGGCCGTGGCCCCGGCGACGCTTGCGGATGGTGACGTAACTGAGCTTCGGGCGACTTGGGACGGGCTTGCCGGCAAAATAGAACGTCGCAAGTTTGGCCGTTTCCGCTCGAAGGAAGGCGACGTATTGATGGGCGTGGTCAGGGCCGAAGGTGCGAGCGTTCCAATCCCCGATTTCATCGAGTTTGGCAAGGGCAACGGGAGATAATGAGACTCTCAGCCGGCGTGATTCCGCAACCATTCTTGCCGTTTCTTCTCGAAATGCTCGTCAACCTCTTGCATCGTAAAGGTTTTCCCACCCGCTTTTACTTGAGCAGAAATTCTGTCGAGATCGGCAATCACTTCGGGCGTAAAGAGATGATCGAAGTTTTCTTGCTCCTCGGAAAAGTCGCTTTCGAGTCGGTCGGCTACAAATTCATCGACGCTGCCGAACCCCGCCTCGCGGGCACGGCGCTGGGCCTCTTTGTAAAGCTTATCGTTGAGTTGGACTTGGTGCATAGGTGAGCTTCCGTAATAACCGTCCCGCATTATAACGGCATTTGAGGCCGATTGTCATTCAGAAATTGGCCCCTGGCATCGCAAGATTCGACCCGAACAGGTCACACGGCGCGTTGCGCCGACTGGGGGTTTTGCCGGTCTATGCAGGTCGTCGTCATGAAGCTGCTGCTTGAAGGAAATGCCGGGCCGCGATGCTATCTCGTCAGGCAGGGACATTTTCGGGGGGCAGGACACGCAGGTTCTAGCCCTGTATCGCACGTTGATAGGACCTGCCGAACGCTTCCTTCAGATGCCCGCGAATTACAGATCGTGCTTGAGATGGAAATCCGTGTAGGCCAGGGCGATGCCGTAGAGACCGAGGTCCGGGGCGATGGCGTGGATCAACTCCCAACCCTGAAATAATTTCTCCGCGTCGCCGCCGGTGGCGATGATCTCCGGCCAGGAACCCAATTGCACCGCATAACTCTCTACGGCTTCCTTGACCAATCCGCGAATCGCGTGATAAACCCCGCGCGAAATCGCCGACTCTGTCGAATCTCCGAATCCGCCGCCGGGCACTTCGAACGAAACGCGCGGCAATCCCACCGTTTTCTCATGCAGCGCATCGAGCATCATTTCCAGGCCCGGCGCGATCGCCCCGCCGAGGAATTCGCCCTGGTCGTTGCAGCAATCCACGGTCACGGCCGTGCCGGCATCCACCACCACGCAGGCCTTTCCCATTTGTTCGTAAGCGGCCGCGATGTTGAGGATGCGATCGATCCCCGTCCGCGAAGGATTTTGCGTGCGGACTTCGATGGGCAGTTCGATTTCCCGGCCAACCCATTGAACGGATTGGCCCGTTTCATGCTGGACGATTTCATCGACGACGGGATTCAGATCGGGATGAACGCTGGCGGCCGCGACGGCCGGGGCGGACGAATCGGCCATGTGCGACCAGGCGGTTTGGATGGCCTTCGGCCACACATTGCGATCGTGATGGGAAAGCCGAGCGGAGTGGACAAGTTCGCCGGCCGCGAACGCGCCGACCGCCAGGCGCGAATTGCCGACGCCGAGGACGAGGAGATTGATGTCCATCAATTATTGAGAAGCTGATTGTCTCCCGAACCGCTGCCGTCGAGCAGTTGTGAGGAGACGCTCGATACGTCCGCCGGAGCGGCGAAGGTGGACGGATCCACGGGAACGGTCGCCGCGGCCGCATAGGATTCGTTGAACAGAGCTTGCGGGCTGCCGTCGGCGGCAACGGCCGCGGCCACCTCGGCCTCGGTGGGCGCGCCCTTGGAGGTATACAGCACTGCGTTCCGGACGAGTTCCTGATGAAGCGCCGCGCGCTCAGGGCGGCGCCGTTGAACGTGTAGCGTATTGGCACTGGAATCGGAACGACCATGAACGCGTCGGAATCGGATGATAATGCGCCGTCCGTGACCATCAGGATATAGGTACCGGGAACGCTGAACGATAATGCAGAGAACGACGCGGTGCCCTGGGAAGCCGTCGCCAGAGTGTCTCCGGTGATCGTTCCGCCTACCGGCCCGCTCTCAATGCTGAGCGTTATCGTGGAGTTGACGGTGGTTTCGACGTTTCCAAAATGGTCCTCGATCCCGACAACGATTGGGCTGGTGGACGTCCCGAACTGCCAAAGCGGCATCGGCTGAGTAATGAAATTCACCGCCGACGTTGGAGCCGGAGAAATCGTAAACGTATCGGAATCCACGCCGTTGGCATTGTTGGCGCTGGCGATAAGTTGGTAAGAGCCGACGGAATCAATCGTAAGGCCGTTGAAGGTTGCAACGCCATTGGACGCCGTCACAGGCGTGAACTGAGAATTTAGCGAAGTACCCGTTGCAGTTAAAAGGCCCAGGTCAACGGTGCCGTTAAATGAGGTGTCTAAAGTCCCATTGGGGTAATAAGTGGTCAGGGTCACGGAAAACGTTTGCCCGGCCTCCTCGTTTTGCGGTTGCACGACAAAATCCAGTTGGGGCGTGACTGCAGCCTCGACGGTCGAAAAGCCCGCCGTTCCGTAACTCACCATGTCTTCGACGAAGAAATAGGTGCTGGCGCGCACGCCCAGCCGGTGTTGCCGTTGCCGGGAGTTACGCCGATATCCGGGATAGGTGCCGCCGGTTTGCGGCCACAACGGGTAAGAGGTCTCCGGGGTCGGAGGAGCTGTGAGAGTATCAAAATCCTCAAATGAATCGTGTCCATCCGGCATTACGTAGGGCGTATTGGGATTATCAAAATAGCCGCCCTCCGCAAGGGTCAGAATGCCAGTGGGATAATCTCCAGTCGTTGGAATCTCTGGTATAGGAGTGTAGCCATCTAGTGTCTCCCCGGTCGTCAGTGACGCTATCCCGCGGTACATAAGCCCTTGGTCAATGATAGCAACCAATCCCGCCCATGCGGGACAGGCGAAGCTGGTTCCGCCGACGACTCCCCATCCTACGTTTCCTCCGTCAGGCGTGGAATCATATACCCAGACTCCCGTTAACGGGGATGCGTCCAACGCAACAATTGGCACGTTCCATTGCTCCACATAGTTTGGATCATTGCCGCCACCGCTAGCGCCTGGCGGATCGCCATCGTCGCCATTGTCATCCCACGCGCGTACGTTTTGCACTTGTCCGTTGACGCCAACAACCGTCTGCTCCCCGCCAACGGAAACGACGTTTGACGATGTTGCTGGCCAAGACAGCAAATAGCCCGCATCATCATCGCCAGAAGCTGCAAGGAATGTGACCCCCGCATTATCTCCAAGGGCGGTATCGTTATCCGAGTGGGTGGCGGGCGTCACCAAGTATCCGTCGAACAAGGCGGGATCAATATTGTCCGGTGCATTAGGTGTGGCAGCGGCGCCTGTATCATGGAGTTGTCCTGTTGCCAACTCATGGAAACCGCCACCACGCCTGGTTGCTCGGCGGCATACACAACAGCATCCATGTCGTCAATTTCTTGTTCATAAATCGACTCATAGTCCGGATTCGTTGTGCCGTTGGGTTCCGTTATGGTCGGTATCGCCACCAATGGGGCCTCCACGAGCAAAATGTGCGCTCCGGGAGCAACCGCATGTGCCCACTCGACGTTTAATGACGCCTCCGTTGCCCACCCCTCTTGGTCGGCCACCGACGTGTCCGTAACCTGCCCGGCCGGGATGGTTAGCGCTTGCACCGTCAGGGCAAAATTGCCTTCGGCATCATCGTTGCTGATTCCCCAATGTGCGTCAAAAGTCTGCAAATCATTCACAATTGTGGGGCTGCCGTACGGGTCAACAATTGCGATCGTTTGATCGGCACCGTTCCCGGCGATAATGGTACCATTATCGTCGTAGGCAATCTCATTGAAGCCATAAGCGTCGTTCAGAAGCGCCGGATCGAGACTTTGCGGAGTCCCTACGACACCTTGAAGAGGTTCCGGTTGTTCTGGCAGTGGCGGTGGAGCAATAGGATTGACCGTCGACAGCAGAATGCGCCGTTCCAGCATCTCGATCTCGACGCTGGTCGCCGCCTGATAAAATCTTGCAAGCCGACCGGTCGCCTGGCGCACAAAACGTCTCCTCATCACACACCTTCTTTAGAAAGGAAATACGAGGAAAAGCAACCGTTGGATGGCCCCATTGTCACTGGAGCACGCACAGATCCCCAGCTTACCTTTCCTCTCGCCGCGACAACCGTCTACAGCATTCGGCATTATAACGATTGTCCGCCGGACTCACCAATAAAACTCTCAATCCGCACAACCCGGCGATATTTCATCAAAAACTTAGAATTTCCAGTATGCGTCAATGGCCGCTGTCAACTGATTGTAATGCGCGAAATCAAGCACGGCCTGGTCGGAAGTATCGAATCGCAATTCGGGACGGAAGGTCAGGGACTGGAAAAGCGGGCTGTCGGGCAATGGGCTTAGCTGTACGCCCATGGTGGCTTCGAAGTAGTTGGTGTCGACGCCGCCGACCCCGGTGGTGACGCCGTTGCCGTCGTGGTAGAACTCGAATCGGCTGCCGATCGCCAAGTGCGGATCGAGCTGGTATTTAGTGTAAAGGGCGGCGCTGAACCATTGCGTGAGATCGGTCGCGAAGCCGTACAGGGCGTCAAACCCCACGCTGAATTGATCCGAGGCCCGCCAGGTCAGGACCATTTCGGGAATCACCCACCAATCGCCGTTATTCGGCGGGCCGTAGGGCAGCACGCCTTCGGGGCCGATCAGCAGGTTCGCCGTGAAATCGAGGTTGCTCGACGTGCTCTTGAGTTGAAACACGCCGTCCGGGTCGCCGTTATTGTCGTAAATGGACTGATTCCATCCGCGCGTCACGCCGGCCAACAAGGTTGTCGAGGAATCGGGCGTAGACGGATCGCTGAACGTGTACTTGGCCAATATGCCGGTCATCGTGAATGGAGTGCCGTATGAGAAGGCGTAGCTGTGGGTATAAAAGAGGTTTTCCGTGGGATTGATCTGTTCGTAGCCCAGGAGGCTGAGAAATTTTCCCGCCTCGACGGTCAATCCCGTCCCGACGGGAATCCCCAGGGTGACGTACGCCTGGAGAAGATCGAGCTGATCGTTGGGTCCGTTGGCCCCGCCTTCCTTGTTGTTATTGTCCAATATGCCGTTGGAGTGAGTGAAGTACGCATCGCTGCCGTAGTATCCTTCGATCATGAAACCGGCGTCCCAGTCCCCCTTGGCGAGGTTGACCATTTTGCGTTGGATCTGCAGATCCACCTGATCGAAGATGAAGGAATTCTTGTACGGCCCGGCAAAGAAGATATCGTTGCCCGGGGCCGTCTTGGCGGGCGTTTGATCCTTCGGCACCGTCAGGTCGTACAGATAGCCCGCTTCGACGTAGCCGTTGATGTAGAATCCGAGATTCTCCATCGGCTGGCCGATGCCGATCGCCTTGAATCCCTGCATGATGGCGGCGTCGTTGGTTGCGGCCGGGGCGGGCGGGCGTCGGCGCCGGTGTTTCTTCGGGAGCCGGATTTTCGGGTTGTTCCGGAGCGGGATTATTCTGATCGCCTCCGTTCATCGAATTATCGTTGTCGTCCGCCCGAGCCGTCCCCGCGATGACGAGCATCGCCAACGCCAAAGTCGCGAATCCTTTCCAAGCCCTCATGTTGACTCCGTCCCTTGCAATAAGGGGATTACGAACTCATTTCTCCAGGCGCGGCACGCCTGTACCGCCTAACCCTGCCGCCAAGTTAGCGATCTTACGATCAATTTCAACTTTCAACGGCATCCATAACAGAGGAGGTTATCGGCACTTCGGCGTAAAACGCCCCTGGCAACGCCGATCCGGCAGCGGCATCGCGGAAGTCCATGCGGTTTAGGCCAATTCAGCGGCGCGGGGAGGGCAAGTTGCGGCGCTTTGCAGGCTCCGTCGCCGAAGGGTCGGGGGTGTTGGCGGCCAGCAGCGACGTCGCCTCGGGCCCCGCCTCCGATGCGCCGCTTGCGCTATCGCCGTAGTTCAGCGCCATCTCTCCGAAATCGGCGGAGTCGACAACGCCGTCGTAATTGAAGTCGCCCTCGTCCCAGCCGCTGACCTGCTGGCCGTAGTGGACTCCCACGATGCCAAAATCGGCGGAATCGACCTTGCCGTCCAGATTCGCATCGCCGTTCAACGTGTATTTGACTTCGATCTGCCCGGCGAACAGACCGGAGACGATGCCGGAGACGCCGTCGGCGTAGCCAAGACCGTAGCTGCCGTCTGCGGCGGCCGCGGAACTGTCGATGCCCGGTCCGTTCCAGGAACCGTGGTTGTAGCCAGTTTTCAGATAGCCGGTGACGGCGGAGATGGGGTCGGATTCGCCGGCGTAGTCGATGATCAGAGAGTTGTTGTTCAGATTGAGAATCCCGTTTCCGGTGAGCGTCAGCGAGGAGATGGTAGAGGCCCCGCTGCCGGCGCCGAGTTGCAGGGTTGCACCGTTCAACGTCAGCGCGGCCACGGAAATTGCCGAACTCGCGACAACGGCGCCGCTGTTGATCGTGACATTGGTAAAACCGCCCGGCGTCGCCGCCGCGCTCCAGTTATTGGAATTGCTCCAGGCGGTCGAAGCCGTTCCGGTCCAGGTGTCCTGGAGCGGTGCGCCGCTCAGCTTGGCGATGTCCGCGCCGGACAGGCCGTTGCTGAAGATTTCCACATCCGCAATGTCGCCATCGAAGTAGTCCCAGCTTCCGCCGCCGTCGTTACTGTCACGGCCGATGTCGGTGGGTTCGGTCCCATACGTCACTCCATACGGGTCGGCCGTTTCGCCGACCAGAACACCATCGATGTAGACCTTGAAATCCTGTCCGTCATACACCCCGGCTAAGTAGTGCCACTTGCCGTCCGTCAACGGCGCGCTGGATGTGCCGGTGGCCTGAGCGGCGGAATTTCCGTTGCCGAGGTAACGGTACGTGCCGAAGTTCACCGTGCTTGCGCTGGTCATGTCGAGGAAGAACGGATAATCCAAGCCGTCCCAGTCCTGGTTAACAATGTCGGCTTGCGACGTCACCGCGGTTGGCTTGATCCACGCGCCAACGGTGATTTGCCCTTCAAGGTTGAGCTTCGCGGGCGTGCCGAGACTCACGTAACCGGTCGAGCCGTCGAAGGCCAGGGCTTTGCCATTGTACGGACCGGCGATCCGAGTGACGCCGCCGACGATCGTGCCGTTGGCGGGAGTGCCTGATCCGGAATCCAGCACTGTGCTTCCGCTGGATTCGTTGAACTGATATTCCGCCAGGGGAACGGGCAGCGGGGTGACGACCGGCTGCACGACCGTCGCGGCCGACGCGCCGGCCGAATCGAACGCCCAGACCTCGAAGTAATACGTCGTGACGCCGTTCAGATCGTAAACGGGAATGCTGGTCGCATCCGCGGGCGCGGTCAGGGTTTGCACAACCTGCGTAAAGCCCGGATCGCTCGCCACCGTGATGGTAAATCCATTTTCAATGAGCGAATTGTCGGCCCACGTAACATTCACCTGGCTGCTGGAAACAGCAGACGCCGAAACATTAAACGGCGCGGCGGGAACGGCAGCCTGTCCGGCGGTCGTGGCGGTGGCCGTGCTCGATGGCACGGCATCTCCGGCATCGGAGGTCGCGATCACCCGGAAATAATAGGCGATTCCGGGCGACAGGCCCGTGAACGACCAGCCCGTGGAATTCGCCGGGGCAATTTGAGTCACAAGATTGGCGGAAAAAGTGCTGCTCGTCGAGGCTTCGACGCGATATTCCGTCGCCGTGGCCGAAGCCGAACCCCATGTCAGGTTTACCTGCGTCGAAGAAACCGCCGTGGCCGACAAAGTTGTCAGGGCGGCCGGAACCACACCGGGCGCGGGCGCCGGCGACAGCGCGGAAGCCGATCTCCTTGGGGTCGAACAGGTCGCTTTGCGAATCGGAGATCTGGAAATCGCCGTTTTCGTCTCCCCAGGCACGCACGGCGCCGGTGAAATAGATGACCGTCCCGCCGCCGTTGGCGTACCACGCTTCGTAATACTGCTCGAGGAACGTGGTGAATTGCGGTTCGAGTTCCGCCTGGATTTTGGACGTGGCCGTGTCCTGATAACCGGAGAGATCGGGGCCTGATTCGTAAGCGTCCATCTGCAGCCCGTATTGCTGAGCGAGAGCGCCGAATGAGACGTAGAAGCTGGTCGCGGCATACCCGTTGGCTGAAAGATTATTCAGGACGTCCGCGGCGGTGAGATTGGGATTGTTGTTTCCGCCGTTGACCGTGTTGGTTGTGTCGCCGGGCCCGGCCATGTTGGCATAGGTGGCGGCGGCGATGGCGTAGAAGAATTTTGACGGCGCGCCAAAGACCGCGTCGATGTACGCCAACTGCTGAGCATCGACGGAGGGAATCGGGATGTTGGACAGGACCGGCCGAATGCGGGTGTCGATCGCCGATTGCCCGAAGACGCTGGCGAAATCGTTGCCGATCTGCAACAGCCGGCGCCGTCCAGCGCAGCTGCCAGGTTGACGCGTTCACATACGTGCCGTCGGAATTCTGCGCCAGGGAAAGATTATCGTAGTTGAGATTCGACGGCGTTCCGCCGCTCTGGGCGCCGGCCACGACCTCCGCAACCGCGGCGTCGGTGGCGTATTGATAGCCCTCGTCGCCGGAGTTCCACGTTTCGTTGGAGTATTCAACGTAGACGTTCAGGTCGGGATCCAGCGCCGGATAGGAAACGTCGTTGATCGTGTCGCCGTTTTTGATCAGGCTGGCGAGTTGCTCGACGTAATTGTCGTTGGCCTGCGCCGGGATGTTGATCCACATGTCGGCGTGGACGGCGTTGGCCAGGATAATCGCATATTCCCAGCAAACGCCGATCGCGGTGCCGGTGGTGTCCACGGTTCCGTTGTAGTTGTAGAGCGTCGCCGTTTCGGTCTGCGTGGCGTCGTCGGGCATGGGGCGCTGGGCCCAGGTTATGGTGGGGTTATTGTTGGTCTGCGTCCAATTCATGAATCGCAGCACCGTCGGATGCAGCGATTGCAGGAAGCTGATGTAGCCGGTGGTGAAGATGGGCGGATCGGTCGTGCTATAGCCGGGACTGATGATCTGAAGATTGGTGACGCCGCCGTCCGTGTTGGTGACCGTCATCGAAACGTTTACCCCGGCGGCAATGGTGACGCTGGCGGTGTAGACGTGGGTGGAAGAGTTGTAGCTGGCGTTGGAGAGCGTGGCGCCGCCGAACGAGACCGTCGGATCCTGGCTCACGTCCATTGAGAGGCTGTAGATCCCCGCTTCGCCGGCCACCGAAGTAAGCAAATTGGGAATCGCGAAATCGGTGGTCGGCCAGCCGTCGGCGTTCGTCGGGGCCGGGTCGTTGTGGTTCGAGACGGTATAAAAACCGCCGGATTGCTTGATGATGTCCACCCAGATCGGCTGCCAATTCGAAGGGGCGACGTTGCCGGTGTCCAGGCCGATCGAAGCCGTCGGGGTGACGGAAACGCCGGAGAAATCGGCGGATGCCAGCGAGGTGGAACTGCCGCTGGAGACGGCCAGGCCCATCAGCGCATTGGTCGAGCCGACCACCGGCGCGGTGCCGACCAGCGTCCACGGGCCGCCGGCGCTGGAGGAAATGTATCCGCTGACGGTTGGGCCGTCGCGCACCAAATTCGAGCCATTGTGCTCCCGAGGCGGAAAGGGTCGCGCTCACGCTGTCGGCGGCGCCGGCATTGGATCGCGAGATGAATTGCACGCCGCCGGCGGTCATGTCCACTTCGGCAAACGCCGCGCCGGCGGTGGTATCCCCACGCAGCATCAACCCGGCGGTCGCGGCGCCGGCCGGCGGCGCGGAAAGCTGCGCGATCATCGTCGTATCGCCCGTGATCGGTTCGGATACGAAATGGAACTGATCCGAAGTCGATCCCGCGCCGGTCCGCGCCGTGAACGGCGTACTGCCCGCCAACAGAATAGCTCGAACTGCCCGCGGCGACGGGAGAGCCGATGTCGGTATCCGTCGGCGGATTGTCGGCGAATTCCCAGCTTTGAATGACCTGCGTCACGCCGCTCGATCCGTCGCTGCCGGTGAAGCCGAGATAGGCCTGGCCGCCGGTGGCCGAAGGAATGTTGACGTTGCTGTAGGTTTGCGTGCTGGGGATCGGAGTGAGCGTCGTTTGACTTTCGGTCTCGGTGACTTGCAGCGTACTGCCGTCGTATTCGATGCTCACCAGAATAACCTGGCCGTTGCTGAGATCGATGCTGGAGGGCGTGAGCAATACCGGAGTGGTGGCGACGCCGTTAACGCTCAGTTCGGTCTCGGTTCCCGAGGTCGTGGCGAGGAATTCGACGGCCACGCTCTTGGCGATGCCGCCGGCCCCGGCGTTCCCAGTGCCGACCGCGGCGTCGCCGCTCCCCTGCAGTACGAATGCGAAGCCGGAGGTGGACGGCCCGCTGAACTGGACATTGAAATTCGTCGCGAAGGAAGAGACGTTGAATTGCTGTTCGGTAAAGGCGCTGTGCGACTCGTTTGCGCCGCCGTCGGTCAGTTGGAGTTGATTGGAATACGATTGATCCGAAATGGCCGCCCCGCCGTTGAGGGAGAGACCCGCATCATCGAAATCGCCCAGGGGATAACTGAACGCATCCCCCATGAGCGTGGCCGACAATAGAACCCGCGGCTCGAGAACTTCGACAACGTGCGCACTAATTCTTGGCGGAGATTGAAAAAGAGGGGCGCGGCGAGCGGGCCGTTTTCGCCTGAGCATTTTTGCGACCGTATCGAGTCGGGAATGACAATACAAGCGTGGAAAATCGTGTCGAATTGAGGACGCTGGGACTCGAACCCCGGACCTTCGGGAAAAAAAGGCGATCCGGGCCGACACGGCCCGGCTCCGTTAAAAAGCTCAAATTGGCCCCCTGCTGCCCCCTGAACGCAATTGATAAATGGAACAATCGTGTTATACTTACGCTGTGCGCAGGCCGATTCGGCGGAGACAGTTGATTCCGTTATCTTGGTGTGCCGCCGGAGGTGAGCGCCGCCGGAGTTCTTGGCGGCCGCGCTGCCAGTAAGGAGCGGTGATGAAACGGTTCGTAGTTGTCGTAGTTGGTTGCTTGCCCTGTCTTCCCCGTTCGCTGCTTGCCCAATCCGCTCCCGTGCCCAAGACCAATCCCATCCCGGTCTACGTGCAGATCATGCCGTGGTTCCAGACCCCCGAAACGCTGGGGGCCAACAATTGGGGCTGGCACTGGACGATGAATAACCAGCAATCCCAACACCATCGAGCCCAACGGCGAGCGGCAAATCGCTTCGTATTATTACCCGCTCATCGGCCCCTACGATTCGAGCGATCAGTATGTGATCCAATACCAAATGCTGCTGATGAAGCTCGGGGAATCAGCGGAACGATTGTCGATTGGTATGGCGTGGACGGGATCGAATGGCGACGAAGCCTCGCTGCTGAACGCTTCGAACAAGATTGTCAGTGCCACCCAGACTTACGGGCTGCAGGTCGGCGTCTGCCTGGAAGATCGCTTTGCGACATCGACCAGTGAAGTGACGGCGAATATCAATTACCTGGAGAATAACTACTACACCCAGTCTAACTACATCAGGGTGGGAGCGAACAACAACCCGTTGACGCTGCTCTTTGGGCCAATAACGTACCAACAGCCCAGCCAATGGACCACGATCCTGTCCGGCGTGCAAGGCCAGACCCCGGCGATTGTGCCGCTGCAATATCAAGCCTCGCAGGTTGGATCCGCCCGCCGTCGGGGAATTTGGCATGGGTGTATCAGGATAAGGGGACATCGGACGATCTGTCCGTGCAGCAGAATTTCCTCGCCAACGAGGCGTCAAAGTTCAGTACCTCCATTGGCGTGGCGTATCCGGGGTACAACGATTTCTACGCCGCCGGCGGTGATCCACCCGCGCCGCTGGTTTCGTCATCCCGGAAAGTGACAGTAATGGGCAGACTCTGACCGAAACGCTTGACCAGGACCAGACCTATTCCAAGAACATCAACTCGATACAGATTGCGACCTGGAACGACTACGGCGAAGGCACTCAGATCGAGCCGACCGTCCAGGACGGATTCACCGACCTGGAGGAGATTCAGAAGTTTACCGGCGTGCCCTACGGCCTTTCGCAATTGCAACTGGTTTACCAACTTTACGAGGCGCAAGTGCAATTCGAAGGCAATACCACCGCGGAGGCAACCCTTAGCCAGACCGCGAACGATATCAATCAACTCGATTTTCCTGATGCCCACACGTCGCTTGCCAGCGCCCTCGCATCAGCTCCGGCCTCGATCAGCTTCGTTAATTCCCTGACTCTCAACGGCACTGCGGCGCTCGATCTCACCAACCAAAAGCTGCTCATATCCTACACCGCCGGCTCCGATCCCGTCGCCGCGATTCGCGCCTATCTGATCTCCGGCTACAACGGCGGCGGCTGGACTGGCCTGGGCATCGACTCCTCCACCGCGGCGGTCAATTCCCACTACGGCCTGGGCTACGCCGACTCGGCTGATCCAGGCAATCCCGCCGGGCTCTCGTCGAATGAGATCGAGATCAAATACACTTTGTACGGCGATGCGAATCTCGACGGCAAGGTCGATTCCGCCGACTTCGGCATTCTGGCCGACAACTACGGCGACTCAGATGCCGTTTGGGACCAGGGCGATTTCAATTACGACGGTTTGGTCGACAGCGCGGATTTCGGACGCCTGGCGTTAAATTACGGCGAATCGGTCGGCAGCGATGCCGACGTGGCGACGGCGGCCGACTGGTCGGCTTTGGATGCCTTCGCCTTGGCCAACGGCATCACAACAGGCCAGGTTCCCGAACCGGCATCGCTGGGTATGGCCGCACTGTCGGCCACCATCATGCTCCGCCGACGCCGACGTTGTTGAAGAGAATTCAATCGCAAAAAACAACTGAGCACGCTGGGACTCGAACCCGCAGCCCACGGATTCAAATCTGGCCGTTGCGCCTGATCCAAATGGAGATCAGACAGCGGTCGCTGAAGCGGGCTGACATACTGACGGTAATTGAAACCGAAAGATCGACCCGCCGCCGGCGGGACATATAAAGTCGATTTGACCGCCGTGGGATACGATGATGTTTTTGGTTATCGAGAGTCCCAAGCCGGCGCCGGAGGGTCCCGACGACGTAGGAACGCGGAAGAATTTCTCGAAGATGCGCGACCGAAACTCTTCGGGGATGCCTGGGCCGGTGTCCCCGACGGTGAAGACCACCGTCTTACCTGAATTCTCGACGGCAACGAAGACTTCCCCTCCAGAAGGGGTAAACTTCAACGCGTTGGACAGCAAATTCGTCAGCGCTGAATCGACGGCCTTGGCATCAGCGTTGATCAGCGGCAAATCATTCGGCACGGTGACTTTCAATCGCACGTGCTTGTCCGTGAAAAGTTCCGCCAGCGGTTCGACCGATGAACGAACGATGTCTCCGGGCGACATTGCACGGAACTGGAACTGCGCTCGGCCCGATTCGATCCGGCTGATGCTCAGTAGCTCGTCAATCGTGCGGTAGAGCCGGTCGCTGTCGGCTTTGGCGACCTCCAGCATGCGCCGTTGACTTGGCGACAGCACAGGGCCGACGCTGGTGATCAAAAGCCCCAGGAGCAATCGTTGTGAGGTCAGAGGAGTTCGCAGCTCGTGGGAGACCGTCGATAGCAGACTGCTTTTCGCCTCGTCCACGTGACGCAATTGAGTCACGTCCACGAGCATCACCGCCACGCCGAGAGGCCGGTAGTCCGGGCTTAACATCGGAACCGCCCTAGGCAGGAGAAATCGTTCCTTGCCGTTGACGAAAAGCTGAATCGCGGACTTGTACCCGTCAGGTTCGACGGCCCGCCTGTGGGTTTTCACCTCCTCGCAGAGATCCGCCAGCCAGTTCAGTCCCAAGCTGGAGATTTTCCGATCCGGTTCGATGCCGAAATACGATCGGGCCGCATCGTTGGAAATTTCAATGGTTTCGTCCGGTCCAATGACAAAGACCGCGTCGGGAAGACTGTCGATCGCCAATTGCGTGGTCTGTCGGCTGACCGCAGGAGGCGGTCATGGTCGATCCGCTTGAATTCCCGAAGCTTGCGACGCCATCGAGTTGAAGGCCTCGGCAAGATTGCCGACTTCATCGTGGGACTTGACCGGCAGATGCAGATTCGAGGTTGCCGGCCTCGATCTGGCGGGCCGAAAGAGTGAGTTCCCTCAGCGGACGAAGAATCGCTGACGCTCGCGGTCCAAACCACCATGGCTGCCAGCGCGGTGCCGGTAATGACCAAAATCAGCAAACTGTTGCGCACGGCGACCAGCGTTCGCTTGGCCTGGCCATCGACGGATATCATGTTGGACATGTTCATGTCCGCGACGTGCTGGGCGACCTGTCTCAGTTCCTCGTAACGCGGAAGCAGGTCTCGCTCGTAAAGCTCCGACCTTCCGGCCCGCAGCATCGTCAAATTTCTCGTAATGTTCCCTGTATTGCCGCCATAAGTCGGCCAAGTGCAGGCTGGCTTCACGTTCGCCGGGCAGCGTGCACGTTGCCCAACTGCGAAGCGAGGTTGCTTTCGAATCGGGATTCGATTTTCGCGAGGTCGATTTTGCGGGCCGCGGGCTCTTCCCAGAGCAATCGCTCGGCCCGCAGGTTGAGCTGGTCCAAAGATTCCTTCATGGCATCGCAATAAACGGCGCTGTCGTAATTTTCCCGGAACACGCGCTCCAGCGCATGGCTGTACCGCGTGAAAACGATAATGGTCAAGCTGCTCACGACCAGAATGATCAGCAGCAGGCTGCCAATCCCCAGCCAGAGCCTATTGCGCAAGCTTGTCATCCTGGGCCTCCATCCTCATCCGCTTCAGTCGGCGGCAAAGGGCGCTGGCGTTCACTCCCAGCACCGCCGCGGCTCGGCGAATGGTCTTGGCCGTCGCCAGAACACTGCCGGATATGCGCCTCTTCGATCACTTCCAGCGGAACCAGATCGCCGACCTGATATCCGTTGATCTGGGCCCTGCGCCCCTGACGGCGTTGATCAGGTCCACGGGAAGATGTTCCAGACCGATCCACTCGCCCTGACAGGCGAGCACCGCCCGCTCGACGACGTTCCGCAATTCCCGCGTGTTGCCCGGCCACCGATGCATCTGAAGCACAAATGTGGCGTCGCGCGTAAAGCCCGCGATTGGCTTATGGTGTTCGCGGCTCAGATGTGCCAGGTAGCGCTCGGCCAGCATCAGGATGTCCTCCGCCCGCTCGCGCAGCGCCGGGATGTCCACCTGGGCAACGTTGATCGCCAGGTACAAATCGTCTCGGAATCGCCCCGTCCCAACCGCCGGCTGTAGATCGATGCTTGTGGTTACGATGATGCGCACATCCGCGGGCCGGCGAACAAACTGGTCCTGCCTTTCAAATTCCTGGTCGCGAATGAGGCTCAGCAGCTTGTGCTGCAAGCCGCATGGGGCAATGGCTGATCTCTTCGAGCACGAGCGTGCCGCCGTGGCAAAACGCGACGGCCCCGACTTTGCCGCCGACTTCCGGACCCGCGCCGAAAAGCTCGGCTTCGATGGAGTCAATCGATTGGCCCTCGAAGCAGAGCGAAGCGAACGGCCCGCCGCTGCGCCGGCTCCATTCGTGAATGGCGCGTGCCAGTCGGCCCCTGCCGGTGCCGGGTTCGCCGCGAATCAGAACCGGTGAGTTCGCGGTTGCGATCCGCCGGGCGAATTCGATCGACTCGCGCCAAATCGGGCTGGAAGTGGGAAAATCGGACTCGACATCCATCGAGCCCAGGGTTCTCTGCAAGGCATCCACTCGCCGCTCCAGCCGGCGGCGCTCGGAAACCTTTTGCGTCAGCAGCAGGAGATGGGCCGCCTCGAACGGCTTGGAAAGATAATCGCTGGCCCCTCTCTTCATCGCCTCCACGGCGGTGTCGATCGACGCGTAGGCCGTGATCACGATGATCCTCGCCCACGGGTTCTCTTCCAGAAGGCTCTTGATGTAGTCCAGACCGTTCTGCGTGCCGAGCCGAACGTCCAGAAAGATGAGATCAAACGCCTGGCGGGCAGTCTCCTCCAGCGCGGCTTCGATGTTCGCTGCCGCGACCACTTTGTGCCCCTCGGTCTCGAGGCACATCGTCACGGCAAAGCGGATATGTTCCTCGTCGTCGATAACGAGTATTCGCAGCGCCGGGGATTCCGACTGTGTTTCCCGCATGTTCTTATTGCCGCTGCTGTCCGATGCGCCTGAGATTAGAGCCGCCGCGCCACTCAGGCACCGCAAAACAAATACCGTGCATTTTCCAAGAACCGCCATTGTATTGAACCCACGAAACCGCGCCGCTGCGCGATAAACAGGCGAAAACGCGCTCGCGGTTTGGGTTCTGCTTATTTTCGTGCCGACAGCAAGCATTCGACTTGTCGTTAATTGCGATTTTATGTGCGTTTGCGCAAAGTCAATTGTTCTGTTATTCAATCCTATAAATCAGGCCACTACGCTCACGCATTCAGCATATCAGGTTTTTGGGCCTTTTGAAACGGGAGGTTTCGACCGGCACCGCGCGCACGTGTGCGACGGTCGGCGGCCGATGGTCCGCCTAATGGAAGTCTATGTGAAGTGCGGTCCAACAGCCCGTGCATGCTTTGGGCATCCATCCAGTTGTGACGATTTGAGTCCGGCGCAGAACCCGGCGCAAAGTGCTCGTGCGCGCCAGGCGCGCACCAGATGCGCCGATGCCTTGTAACTGTGAAATGCGGACATGCTCCCGGCGCTTCCCCCGTCCTGTGAAATTTATCCAAATGATGGCACTCGCTTTGTTCAGTGGCGTCCACGGGAGTGAGAGAGCGTAGCTGCTGTCAATCAACGCTTCTCAATTCTTGATTGGTCATCCGGCTGCATACTGTCGAGCGTTCGACGGCGCAACCGGTGTCTCTCTTGTGGCAAAGGGTGAGTCTATGAAGCTTCTTCATTCGGTGGGACGATGGCGTTCCTTGTTCTTGCCTTGTACCGCGGTCTTCGCGCTGCTGCTGATGTGTAGCGCGTTGACGGTCAACGGGCAGTCAACGCAGCCAGTTGACGCACCGAATGCGGATTCATCGGGCGCGACCGGCGGCGCCAATTCGCTCATCACGCCCAACGCCGGCCTGCCGGGTTGGACGGGAGGCGGGACAGACGCCAAAGGCGTCTGGCACGCCTACAACGACGAAAAAGGCAATCCCACCGACACGCCCAATGCCGCCAGCCTGGCGCCGAACGTCGCCAAGTCGCTTTACTCCGTCAACTTCGTCTGGACGCTGGTCTGCGGCTATCTGGTCATGTTCATGCAGGCCGGCTTCGCGCTGGTGGAAACCGGGCTTGTGCCGCGGCAAGAACGCGGCCCACACGATGGCCATGAACTTCATGATCTATGCCATCGGCATGTTCGGATTCTTCGTATGCGGATTTGCGTTCATGTGCGGCGGAGCCAACGGATCGCCGATCGGCGGGCCGGGTCAGCTTGGGCGGAATTCCCTCACTGGACAGCATGTGGGGCATCCACACCGCCAGCCATTTTTACGGCCTGTGCGGACACACCGGATTCTTCCTGCACCGGCAAGGGTTATGACGCCGCCGCCGCCGTGTGGTTCCTTTTCGAAATGGTCTTCATGGACACCACCGCCACCATCGTCACCGGCGGCTGCGCCGAGCGGTGGAGCTTCAAGAGCTTCTTCGTATTCAGTCTTGTTCATCGGCGCCGTCACTTATCCGATCTTCGGCTGCTGGGTATGGGGCGGCGGATGGCTGGCGCAGATGGGACTGAACTGGGGCCTGGGCAATGGCGCCTGCGACTACGCCGGCTCCGGCGTCGTGCACCTCCAAGGCGGAGCTTTGGCCTTCATCTGTGCGTACCTGCTCGGGCCGCGACTTGGCAAGTATGATAAGAACGGCAAGCTCGTAAATCCGATCGCGCCGCACAATCTTCCCATGGTGCATGCTGGGTTCATTCATCCTGGCCTTCGGCTGGTTCGGGTTCAATCCCGGCAGCTCGCTGGCTGCCAGCGACAATCGCATCGGCATCGTCGCGACCAACACGATGCTGGCCGGCATGAGCGCGACTCTGTCGGCTGTTCTGTTCATGTGGTGGTTCGGCCCGACCAAGAAGCCCGATCCCGGCATGATGTGCAACGGCCTGCTGGCCGGGCTGGTGGCGATCACCGCGCCCTCGGGTTTCGTCACTTGCGTCGGAGCGTTCTGGATCGGCGCCGTCGCCGGCGTACTGGTCTGCCTGAGCGTCTTCTTCTTCGACAAGATCCGCGTGGACGATCCGGTCGGCGCCATCAGCGTTCACGGCACCTGCGGGGCCTGGGGCGTGCTGTCGGTCGGCCTGTTCGCCGATGGTCACTACGCGCGGCTATAACGGCGTCGCCACCGGCGTGTGGGGCCTGTTCTACGGCGACCACCAGTTGAAACAGCTCGCCTCGCAGGCCATTGAGGTGGCCGCGAACATCACCTGGAATGTCGGTGCCGGCGGCATCTTCTTCATCATCACCGGGTTGGCTGGTCGGCGGCAACCGCGTGTCGGCCAAGACCGAAATCGCCGGTCTGGATATTCCCGAAATGGGCGCCATGGGCTACCCGGAAACCACTCCCAAGGTCCTGCCCGAGAACATTACCGACGAGCAGGTCGAGGCGGCCAAGGCTGGCAGGATGCTTGGACATCGAGCCGCTCAGGTTCCCGAAAGTTCCGGCGACGTTCTAGCCGGACCAGGCAAGGCAAGCTTGCTGGCAATTAGCATCGGCCCGCCGGCCCCTCATCCGGGCCGGCGGGCTTTTCTAGCAGAACGGGCCGCCGGCGACCTGAGGGCCGTGCATGTTAAAAGTTTGTAAGTTCTTCGGCCTTTTGGGCGGCACTGTATTGGTGCTGCTGTTGTTACGTGGAACCGGCCTGCTGGTCTTCAGCGCACGGCAGATCCTCAGCATCGGCATCTTCTCGATGTTCATCTGCGGCACGCTTCTGTACGGCGAGTTCCGCCTGGCGTTCGCTTTCGGCGGCATCGCCTTGCTGATGGCTTGCAGCCTGCTCACGGTCGAGCGATTCACCCAGGCGGCCAGCCTGGACGTTCTGGTCTTTCTCATCGGCACGTTCCTGGTCATCGGATATCTCGAAGAATGCCGGTTTTTCGAACACGTCGTCAGCGCCATCGTCGCCATGGTCGGTCCGCGCCCGCAGGTGCTGCTGATGACAATGATGATCCTGGCGTCACTGGCGTCGGCGCTGGTCGGCGAAGTCACCGCCATTTTGTTCATGGCCGGCGCGATGCTCCATTTGACCAACAAGTACAAGCTCAATCCCGTGCCGTTCGTCATCATGCTGGTTTTCGCGTGCAACAACGGATCGGCGATGAGTTCGGTCGGAAATCCGATCGGCGTGCTGATCGCTTTGAAGACGGGATTGGGCTTCACGGATTTTCTGAAGGATGCGGCCCCGATTGCGCTGGTGGTGGATGTGGTGACGTTCGCCATTTGCCGGTGGTGGTTCGCCGAATCGTTCGAGCTCATTCAGCGCGGCGGTAGACGCCGAATTTGCCGCGGCGGCCAAATCCCGATCGGCCGCCCGCCCGGCCATGGCGCTGGCCGTCGGCGGCGAAGGAGAATCGGTCGAAACGGACGAATCGACCGGTTCGTCCGACAGCGCGCTTTCGGATTCCTTCTATTCGCCCCAGAAGGCGGACGATGCTGAAGGCCGACGGGCTTTTCGCGTTGCCTGGGCGGTGCTCATCGGGCTGATCCTGCTGCTGGTGACGCACCGCCAGACCGAAACGTGGCTTGGAGAGTTGTTCCATAGTCCCATGACGTTGCCGGACGGGACCGTGGCCCATCGTGCGGATGGGTCGATCATCTACAGTCTGCGCGAGGGGACGATGATGGTTGTGGCGGCCCTGGCGATGGGCAGCGTCGTGCTGTTCCTGGAGCGGGAGAAGGCGCGGGAGTTGGTCGAACGCCGCGTGGACTGGTGGACACTGGCGTTCTTCATGATGCTCTTCGCGTCGGTGGGAACGTTGCAGGACACCGGCGTCACGGGGGTCATCGCCCATAGGCTCAGCGACGTCCGAGGCGGGCACACATCGGTCATCCAGGTGATCGGCTGGTCCACCGGCTGGCTGAGCGCGTTTCTGGACAATGTGCTGGCGGTCGCTACGTTCATGCCTGTCGTGCATGACATCCGCGCCAGCGCCGCGGGGCCTTATTCGTCGGCCATCTACTGGTTCATGCTGTTCGGCGGCACGTTCATGGGCAACATGACGATCATCGGATCGACGGCGAACATCGTTGCCTGCGGACTGCTGGAGCGGCGCGGACATGGGACGGTCAAGTTTGGTTACTGGATGAAGATCGGATTCATCGTGAGCATCGCGTCGATGCTCATGGCGACGGTGCTGCTGCAGTTGCAATCCCATTGGTTGCCGGTCATGCCGCCGCCGCGTCCCGGCTCCTGATTGAAGTTCGACGGGCCCAGCCCGAAGCAGATGGAGGTTCGTATGCAAATGATTATTGCCGTCGTCAAGCCCAACAAGATCGAGGCGGTGAAAGTCGCGCTCGTGAAATTGGGCATTCTTGGAATGACGGCCCTGGAGAGCAAGGGATTCGCGCGTCAATTGGGCCACAACGAGCGGTACCGCGGTCCGAAAATGGACGCGGGATTCGTCCCCAAGGTCTGCCTTTTCATCGCCGTTAAGGATGCCGACAAGGACAACGCTGTCAACGCCATTGTCGAATCGGCCCGCACCGGCGGGGTTGGGGACGGCAAGCTGTTCGTCTTACCCATGCCGGAAGTCGTGCGCATCCGTACGGGCGAACGCAACGAAGCCGCCCTCTGACGCCGCCGCAGCCTGGTGCGACCATGGCAGAAAACAATAACTCACCGCTTGCGAATCCCGGCGTCGATGTGGCGGAATCGCTCCGTTACATGATGGGCGACACCGGCGATCTCCAGGAATCCATGGGCGGATTCCGAATAAAAATTTATCATGTCCGGGCCTTTCCATGGGGCGAGGTCTTCAAAGCTCTGTTATATCGTGATTTCAAGGTCTATGTGACCCGGCACAAGGCCGATCTGTACATCGAGGCCGCACCCTGAACGATCGTCTTACCAAGGAGCCCGCATGTGGAAACAACGCTACAAAAGGACTTTCATACCGACCCAGGGAGTCATCCTGGGCGTGTGCGTCCTGCTGATGGTTCACTACAAGATGCCGATCGTCGGCGTCCTGGCGTATTTTGTGGTCATGGAATTGGGCGCAGTCTTCGGTGCGATGTGGACCACCCGGCTGATCGGAAAGTTTGACAGACAAAAAGAACGCAACCGCAATGAAATCGATCTGAAACTACCCTGAAATCCCTGAGGAAGTGCGGTGTCGAGGGATAAGACCTCATTGAACGACCTGGACCTCGCTCGGCTTCCGGATGCCGCCCGACAGCGCAGAATCAACGTCCTGGTGGTCAGCAGCGTCGCGCTGGCCTTCATGAGCTTCTGGCGGGCCGCGTCGATCGTGCTGTGCGATCTGGCCAGCACGGCCTATTACATCGGCGGAATCAGCGAACAAGCGATCGGAAAGGCGGCGCCGTGGTTCATCCTGGCCGTCATGCTCTTCGTCTATCCGGTTACCGCCGTGTACATGGAGAGCTGCACCCTGTTCACGCGCGGGGGCGTGTACAAGGTCGTCAAGGATGCCGTCGGCGGCGGCCTCGCCAAGCTCTCCGTCAGCGCTTTGATGTTCGACTACATCCTCACCGGCCCGATCAGCTCCGTCGCCGCCGGGCAATATCTCCTGGGCCTTATCGGCGACATGCTGAAGCTGCTGACGTGGCATTCCGCCCATCCCGATCATCTTTGACGCCACCACGCACCCCGATGTCATCAATCTTCTGACCATGCTGATCGCCATCGGCATCACCGCTCTATTTCTGGCGGATCAACGTCATCGGCATTCATGAATCCAGCGACAAAGCGCTTCGAATCATGCAGTTGACCACGGTGATGGGCCGTGATCATTTTCGCCTGGAGCGGGGTGACGCTCTGGATCGATGCACACACCGCCGATTCAGTTGCCGCCGTTCCATCCGATATTCACTCAAAGCAGCCTCGATCCCAACAAACAAGCGTCTTCGGGCTGGCTGGAGCATTTCCCGCGGATTCTGGGAACGCTGGGGATTTTGGCGGCGTTCGGACACTCGCTGCTGGCGATGAGCGGCGAAGAATCCCTGGCGCAGGTCAATCGCGAGATCGAAGCGCCCAAGCTGAAGAATCTGCTTCGCACCGGCCTGACGATGTTCATCTATACGCTGTCCTGACGGGCGTCATCAGTTTTCTGGCCGTGCTGATCATTCCCGACGGAAAACGCGTGATCACGCAAGTCGTCAACAACGGAACCGCCACCACCGCCCTCGCCCGCGGCAAAAGCTGGTGGGAGGTGGATTATCTCCGTCCTCCCGACGCCCGGCACGCCGCCGATTGGGGAACCTCGTCGCCCGCCCGCTGGACCCGCAAGGCCGCGAAACCGTCGTCACCACCGATCGGATCCTGGTCATCAATCGCGCCCATCAGCACGTCGAGCGCGACAACGGCGGATATCGCGACAATCTCATCAACGGCTTGGTTCACTACCTCCTGGGGCCGGCGTGGATCAAGATCGTCATGGAATGCTTCGTCGTGATCGTCGGATTCCTGATCCTCGCCGGCGCCGTCAATACCAGCATGGTCGGCTCCAACGGCGTCCTGAATCGCCTCGCCGAGGATGGCGTGTTCTCGCCCTGGTTCCAGCATCCGCACAGGCGATTTGGAACGACCAATCGTTTCATCAACCTCATCGGCGTCGCGCAGGTGATCGTCATCGTCGCCAGCCTCGGCGACGTCAACACCCTTGGCGAGGCATACGCCTTCGGCGTCATCTGGTCGTTCGTGTTCATGTCGATGGCCATGACCGTGCTGCGTTTCAAGGACCGATCTCCGCGAAAATATAGCGTTCCGCTGAACATCGCGATCAAAACGCGCCGCGGAAAGATCGAGTTGCCGATCGGGATTGTCACCGTCTTTCTCATCCTTTTCTGCACCGCCTGCATGAATCTCCTGACGAAGGAGACGGCGACCATCTGGGGTCTCAGCTTCACCGCCTGTTTCCTGGCCGCATTCGTCGTCATGGAGCGAATTTCGTACAGGAGGCACGGCGGCAATCACGGGCATCTCGAACAATTCAACGAGCGAACCAGCGAAAGCGTGACCGTGCAGTCCCTGGGCCTGTCTCATCCCCAGCCGATTCTCGTCGCCGCCCGCGGGCCGCGCAGCCTGCCGGTACTGGAAAAAATCCTGCAGGAGACCGACACCGATCAGCGCGACGTGGTCGTCGTCACCTGCAAGGTGCTTCCCGCCCGCACCCTCGGCGTCACGGAGCAGGAAACATCCATGGACGACGGCGACCGCGATCTGCTGACCAAAATCGTGAACGTGGCCGAGCACGTCGGCAAGCAGGTGTATCCCATTGTTTTGCCGACCAACAATCCCCTGTATGCGATTGCAACCACGGCCCGCGACCTGGAGGCCAGGGAAGTGGTGCTGGGCGTCAGCGAAAAGATGCACGGCGAGACCCAGCTTGAGCAATTCGCCCTCGCCTGGGGAAGCGCAACGGCCGACCCGCAATACCGACAAATCGCCGACCAACTGACCGTAAGAATCATCGGCCCTCAACTTGAATTAAGGTATGAGATGGAATGAATCCTGGAAAATCCGAGACCGCCAAGCGTCGGCAGTGACCGGAACCGATGGAATTCGCCTGTCACCTGACTTGACGCCGAACGGCACCGGAGTAACTCGCGGTGCGGCCGGGTTGGAAGCAGAATTGAGCACGCTGGGACTCGAACCCAGGACCTACGGATTAAAAGTCCGTTGCTCTACCAACTGAGCTACGTGCTCGCGCCTCGGCCGGAGGGGGAGAATAGGCGAATTCCGGCCGGGCGGCAATTGTCGCTATCACCTCCTGCAAATCCTGATAAGTTAATCCACGAGGAAGCGTTTATGAAAGCGATTCGTGTTCATTCGTTCGGCGAGCCGGATGTGCTGACGTGGGAAGAAGCGCCCGAGCCGTCAGCCGGGCCGGGGCAGGTGCTTGTGCGCGTCCGGGCGATCGGTGTGAATCCGATCGAGGCGTACATCCGCACGGGAAGATATGGGCCGCAGAAATTCCCATACACGCCGGGGAACGATTCGGCCGGCGTCGTTGAGGCCGTGGGAGCGGGGATGAAGAGTTTCAAGCCGGGCGATCGCGTTTATACCGACAGGACCGTCACCGGATCGTACGCGGAACTGACGCTGGCCGATGCGTCTTACGTGCATCCGCTTCCGCAGCGCGTCACGTTTCAGGAGGGGGCGGGTGCTGGAATCGCGGGCGGGACGGCTTATCGCGGGTTGTTTCAGCGCGGGCGGGGTTTGCCAGGCGAGACCGTGCTGATTCACGGAGCCACCGGCGGCGTGGGAGTCTCGGCCGTGCAATTGGCGCGGGCCGCGGGAATGAATGTCTTCGCAACCTCAAGTAGCGACAAGGGGAGGAAATTCGCGCTGGAACAGGGCGCCCATCACGCCACGGACCACGATGTCACCCAGCGGGCCGACGACGTGAAATCGCTGACCGACGGAAACGGTTTCGACCTGATCCTGGAAATGGCGGCCGACAAAAACCTGGCCTCGGACTTGGCCGCCATCGGTCGCGGCGGACGAATCGTCGTCATCGGCAGCCGCGGAAAAATCGAGATCGATCCGCGCGATACGATGCGCAAAGAGGCAAATATCCTCGGCCTGATGCTGTTTGGCGCCACGCTGGTCGAGCATCGGGCGATTTACAGCGCCCTCACCGCCGCGATGGAAGCCGGCACATTCCGGCCCGTGGTTGGTTTGGAACTCCCGCTCGCCGAAGCCGCCCGAGCCCATCACGAGGTGATGGAAGGAGAGCATTTCGGGAAAATCGTGCTGATTCCCTGAGCCTCACGGCCCAGTGGCGGGCCGGGCTGCCGGGGCGGGCGTCAGCTTCATTTCGAGTGTGACATCCCCTTCCTCGGGCTTGCAAACGCGCGATTCGGCAGGCAGGTGGCCAGGCGCAAAGACGCGCAGCACGTACGGCTGTGTCCGATCGTAAGAAAGCTCGTATCGTCCATCGGAAGAGCTGGACAGCAGCACCTTCCAGCCTCGATTCGGCGGTGATCCCGGCGAAGTACCCCATATTTCCACGCTTTGGATCGGCTTATCCGTCCTGGCATCGGTAACCGTAATATGAATGTCGATTGGCGGTTTGAGGGTAATCGTCTGATCGTGATCCGGCGTCAGTTCCTGCTCGGCCTGCCGCAAACCCTCGGCCGACACGTAGAACGTCACCGCATCGGCGGGCGATTCGTTCCAACGAAATCGACCCCGCTCGTCGGTCTGCAAAACCTCCCGCAGCGAGCGGCATCCGCGCCAACTTTCCAAAAACAGTATCGCATTGGGAACCGACGCGCCCGCGGCATTGACCACTTTGCCGGCGATCCAGTGCGCCAGCGACAACTTGATCGTCACGTTTTGCTTTTCCCGGCCCATTCTGAACCGCAGCATTTCCGGCGCGTAATGGCTGGCCTGAACCGTCAACACGACATCGTGCCCCGGCTCAAACGCGTAGCCGAAATGGCCCGAAGCATCGGTGGTCTGCGGGGGAATGGCATCGCCCCGCAGCCGGTTCGGGCCGATCCCCACCGACGCTCCCTCCACCGGCGAGCCATTTGGATTCACCACCACGCCCTCGACGGCAACGCCGCGATGAAGAATGAACGTCGCCGTCCCGTCATACAATTTTGAAATCGGCGAAACCGGCTGCGGCGACCAGGTATCCCCGGTCACGTAGCGGCTATCCAGCGCGGTCATTCTAATGGCCTCGCAGCGGCGCGCGCGCCGCTGAAAACCCATGTCCCGTCCGCCGCGGTTTTCAGCGGATTATTTGGGTCATAGCCCTTGATGTCGAGTTCTTCGTGGGGATCGGAATAGCTCTTCTTGAAAGCAAGGATCACCGTCGCCCCGGCCACGGGGTGGCCGCCGTCATCTACGACCTTGCCTCGCAGCTTTGCCGACTTTTCCAGTTCCACCCGATAGCTGGACGGCACTTCCTGCGGCGGATCCCAGGAATTCCAGCTTAATTGCTCGGCCACGTATCCCCTGCCGCTGAGATGGATATAGAAGCTGGCATGATTCTTACCCGAAGGAATTGGAATACGGGCGATGCCGTTGGAGCCGGTTCTGCCGCGATACCGGCTAGTCATCCCCACGTTACGCACGCTGATTCCGGCGATCGGCTTTCCGGTCGCCTGATCGATCACCACCAGATTCATGATCCGAGTGCCCGGGACGCCGCCTCCCCCAGTCCCCGCCGGCGGGACCGCAATGCCCGTGTCGGGAACATCCAGATTCGCTCCGGTGGTCCCGTTCGGAAACGTCATATTGTGCACCCAGTCAATTCCCGCCGCGAATACCAGAACCAGAATAATCACGCCGACGATGACCGTGGGCTTTGACATGCCGAGGTAATTCTACCATGCCCGGCAGGGACGGGTGTAACTCTTATTTGAGGCGGCGACTTACTCTGACCCCCTCTCCCGGTAATCCGGGAGAGGGTCGGGGTGAGGGCCTTTTGGGAGCAAGGAATGACCGTCGAACCATCGTCGAAATCACCCTCACCCTGCCCTCTCCCGGGGGTACCGGGAGAGGGGAAAAATAAGACATCGCCACAAAGAAGCGCCACACCCGCAGGAACCAAACACCACCGCGGACTTACCAAAAACGTCGGGACAACGTCTATAATCTTGCGATGCCCCTGGTTGCCGATCCTTGCATTTGTCTTCGCAGGCTCGATTACAGCGAGACGTCGCAGATTCTCATGCTGCTGTCGCGCAGCCATGGGATCGTGCGCGTCATGGCCAAGGGGGCTCACCGCCGAACCAAGGCTGGCGCCAGCCGATTCGATGGCGGCATTGATCTGCTGGACCTGGGCCAGGGCGTATTTTCGCTCGACACATCGCGCGAGCTTGCCCTGCTGACCGACTGGAAACTGGAAGACGGACACACGGGCCTCCGTCGCGGCCTGAGGGCACTTTACCTGGGCCTCTACGCCGCCGAACTGGTCTCCGTTTTGATCGAGGAGCATGATCCCCATCCGGAGGTGTTCGATCAGTTGCGCAGCGTCCTGGACGATTTGGCGACGGGCCGGATCGAGCAAGCCTTTCTCGCTTTCCAGTTGAGTCTTTTGCGCGAGGCCGGGTTCTTGCCTGAACTGAGCGCTTGTTTGAATTGCGGAGCGACGGTTGGCGACGGGAATGAGGTTTATTTTTCCCCTTCCCGCGGCGGGGTTGGTTGCCGAAACTGCCAAAATGAATTTCCAGACCGCATCGCCCTGGACATTCGGCTTCTGCGGCTGCTGCAGATGATCGTTTCGATCCCCACCGCGCCAGCGCCCGGCCGGTTGCCCCAATTGACTCGGCATCAGACCGATCCGATTAACCTATTGCTGGCTGAACACATGCAACAGGCGCTGGGCCAGCGGCTGCGGTCGGCATATTATGTTCTACCAGGCCGTCGAAACGCTCCGCCCGAGGCGCCGCGACAATTGGCGTGCAATTCCACCGGTCACGGCGCATAATGCCCGTGGCATCATTTGGCTTGGCGTTTTTTGCCGGGGACACAGGGTATGCGGCTAAAGACGATTTTCGGTTGGTTGCTTCCCATGCTGCTGCTGATGGTCTCGACGGCCTGGGCGGGCAAGATCGTTCTCAAAGACGGAACCGTTCTCGAGGGAACCGTCATCAAAACCTCCGATGGATATTGGATAAAATCTTCCGATGGAAGCACCAGGACCGTCGATGCCGATGACGTCCAATCCGCCGACACCGGCGATGCCGACGCCGCCTCGGCCTCGGATTCGACGGGCGTCGCCAGCGACGATGCTTCGGTGGCCTTCCGCACAGCCCGCGATCGGGCTGACGACGCCGAATCCGCTCTGGCGGCCGTTTCCATCTGGCAGCGATTCGTCGACAAATATCCCGACAGCCCCGACATCGCCACGGCGCAGCCAGGAGCTGGATCGCTGGAAGAAACTCGCCAAAGACGGGGCCGAGAAAATCAACGGCCGCTGGGTCGGCGGCCAAGAGCGGGAAAAAATCATCGCCCAGGCCGCCGAACTCACCGGACAGGCCGTCGATATGCTCGAAAAAGATGAAACCCTCCAGGCCGTCGACAAGCTCAAGCAAAGCGTCAAGGTCTATCCCAATTCGTTTCTGACGAATTATTCGCTCGGTTATGTCTCGATGCAGGAGCGGGATTACGACGGGGCGGCGCAGTATTTCTCCACCTCCATCCGCCTGCGGCCCCAGTCGGCCGACGCGGAAAATAACCTGGCCGTCGCCAACTTCTTCCGCAAGCGTTTTGAGATCGCGCTGGATGAATTCGTGGATGCGGTGAAGATCGAAGACAGCAAGGATGTCGTTCAAAACCTGGTGACGGCGCTGGCCCTGGCGCCGTCGGACTTCCGCACGCTGCCGCGGATGAAATCCACGCTGGAAGCCGCCAGCCTTCTGCAATCGAAATACGATATCGCCGGTCCCGCGTCCGACGATCGCTTTTGGCTGCTGCCGCCGCCGGTGCCCCACGAACACCGTGTCCCCAACCCCGACGGGCGCGCCGGTTCCCTCGCCTGGAGCGGCACGGGATTCTTCATCGGCAACGACGGGCTGATCCTGACCAATCGTCACGTCGCCAAGGGCGCCAAGAACCTCCTGGTCGTCCTGCCGGACGGCGATTCGGTTTCCGCCGATGTCGTGGCGATCGACGATCAATTCGATCTGGCCCTGATCCGCGCCCACGTCAAAGGGAAGATGCCGGTTCTTCATCTCGCCCCGGAGAATTCGCCCCCCGAAGGCGCTGACTGCGTGGTGATGGGATTTCCCATGATCGACGAGCTTGGCGCCGACCTGAAAATCACCCGCGGCGTCGTCTCCTCCAACGACCAGGACCAGGGCAACGGCGCCGATGTCCTGACCGACGCCAAGGTGAACCCCGGCAACAGCGGCGGACCGATCGTCGATCAATTCGGTAACGTCATGGCCATCGTCTGCATGAAGAGCATCACCACCGGAGAATACGACAGCTACGGCATCGGGATCAGTGCCGGGCATATCCGTGAGTTTCTCAAGCGCAACCACGTCGAGGTTCAGCCGGGCGCCGAAGGAAGCGCTGTGCTTTCAACGGAGCAAGAGGTCACGAAAGTGAAGCCGGCGACCGTCTGCATCCTGGCCACCAATTGACCAGGACCGTTCTGGAATCGCGATTCGAAGTTAATTGCCAAGAAGCTTTGGGGCCGATCAATATAGCGGTGTCACGCAAACGCACTAAATTCCGCGACGTCTTGTTTCGTCGCCTCATACCGCGGGATGCGCACAGCTCATTGCGGATGTGGCTCGCGGGATCATGGGAAGACCAGACGCCGGAATTGATCTCCGATTTCAACGCCGACCCCGTGCTGGTCCTGGCCCCCCATCCCGACGACGAAGTGATCGGTCCCGGCGGCACCATTCGCCGGCATATTCTCGCCGGCGCCGCGGTCACGGTCGCCATTCTGACCGACGGCCGCTGGGGCGGATACAACCCCGACGGCACGCTCGTTGAGCGGCGAAAGCAAGAAAGCCGCCGCGCCGCCGAGATCATCGGCACGCCCCCGCCGATCTTTTTCGACGCCCCCGACAGCAACCTCGTGGAGACCCCGGAACTTGTCGCCCGTATTGGCCAACTCTTCGCCGAGAAGAATCCCAAATATGTATATCTTCCCGCCCTCAACGACGGCCATCCCGATCACTGGTCCACCAACCGGATTTTGAATCACTTGTTGCTCAGGTTGTCCAGCGAGGTGTTGCGTCGTCTGGTTCTCCGGGGTTACGAGGTCTGGACGCCCTTGCTGGCCAATCGTTACGTGGACATCACATCGATGGTCGAATTGAAGCGCCAGGCCATCGAGGCGTTTCCCAGCCAGACCGGCAACGACGACTACGCCTCCGCCGCCCTGGGTTTGAACCGATATCGCTCCCTTCAGCACCTTCACGGCCGCGGCTACGCCGAGGCGTTCCGGCAGATGACGGCGGACGAATTCCGCCATCTTTTCACAGCCGCAAGCCTGCGTGACAAGGTAACTCCGGCATTCACCCCAATTCACCCCATTTAGCCCGGCGTGAACACACGCCGGGCCGCACGCCGGGCCGCGCACCGTCACACGGCCAAATTAATCCCGCTTCCATTTCCCCCATCCTCCGCGCACACTGTCGTTCACGAGCACCGTCGTTCCCGAAACCTTCCAGCAGATCCTCCCGCAGGCGCAGACTTCATCGACCCGCGGTCGAAGCCGTTTTGCGCGCCCACTATCCTCGGGTTTGCCGCATCGCTTACGCGTTGTGCGGCGACGACGACGCCGGAAAGTCGGCCGTCAAAATTGTCATGAATCAGAGCCTTCGCGCCCTGCCCAATTGGCGAAGCGAAGTCAAAGCGACCAATTGGTTTCTTCACCACACCATTCTCACCAGCCGCGATCTCGCCCCGCCGCGGCAAAATCTGGGTCAGGACCCCCTGCTGCGGCGGTTGATTCGTCCGTCGCCGGAGTACATCGCCTTCCTGCGCGCCTTTCGGCTTCTGCCGCCGCAGCAGCGTGAGGCGTTCGTACTGTGCCGCGGCGAAAAGCTGGATTCACGGCAAGCCGCCGTCGCCATGGATTGCTCAACCGTCGCCGCCGCCAATCACTTTGCCGCCGCCAATCAGGCCCTCGCCACCATCGCACCCGACACGTTCGATGACCGTGCCAATGCGCTCATGCGGGTCTATGCCTCCCTGACCCCGCCCGACGAACTGATCGTCGGCGACGTCGGCGTCGTCACCCGCCGCATCGCCTGGCGGAAATTCCTGAAATTCATGGACCGCTTACTTGCCCTGGCCATCCTGGCCGCCCTCGCGTGGATCGTTTGGCGAATTTCGAGGATGATTGTGATTTAGGAAAGGCACGAAGGCACGGAGGAAAAGACAAAGCGGCGATGCGCGAATTCCTCCTCGCGTTCCCTCCGTGCCTCCATGCCTCTGGCTTATGATCTGGCTCTATTACATTCTTCTCCTTCTCATCGCCGCGGCCGGATTGATCCTGGTTGTCTGCACCCTTCCCGGCCTTTGGCTCATCACCGGCTCGGCCGCCGTCTACGCCCTCATCACCCACGAGCGGCACCTGGGATTCAAAACGCTGATCGCCCTGCTGGTCCTGAGCCTGACGGGCGAAGCGTTTGAGTTGCTCGCCGGCAGCGCGGCCGCCCGAAAATCCGGCGGCGGACGCCGCGGTATGATCGGCGGAATCGCCGGCGGAGTTTTAGGCGGAATCATCGGCAGCTTCTTCTTCCCCATCGTTCTCTCCATCGTCGGCATCTGCATCGGCAGCTTCGTCGGTGCCGCCGTTCTTGAACTCCTGGGCGGTCAGCCAGCCGTCCAATCCCTCGGCATCGGCTGGGGCGCCGCCAAGGGACGGTTTCAGGGAATGATCCTGAAACTCGCGGTTGGCCTTGTGATGGCTCTGCTCGTGCTCGTCACCGCATTTCCATAAAAATGCGTTCGACTTCAAGCGGGTGTTAGGCTATTGTTTGCCCCATGGCCGCACGATTCATTCTCGGTCGGGCCGGAACCGGCAAGACCCATTGGTGTTTCGATCGGATTCTTCGCACGATTCGAAATCAGCCGCTGGGTCCGGCCGTTTACTGGATCGTCCCGCGCCAGGCCACGTTCCTGGCCGAGCGCCAGCTCGCCTGCACCGGCGGTCTCGGCGGATATTTCCGCGCCAGAATTCTCGACTTCCAGGACCTGGCCGCTGAAATCCTCGCCGAATGCGGCGGGACCGCCCTGCCCGAAATCACTGATCGCGGCCGGCGGATGATCCTCGGCCATCTCCTCCGCCAACTTCAGCCTCAGCTTCAATTCTTCGGCTCCGTCGCCCATCAGAGCGGCGTCGCCGCTGAACTCGACGGCGCCTTCGCCGAACTCGAACGCAGCGGCCAGGACGCCGCGGGCATCCAACAACAATTAAGCCAATCCTCCCCCGCGCTTCGCGCCAAGGTCCACGATCTGGCCCTGATCTATTCCCGCTACACGCAGTTTCTGGGCCAGGACCGGCTCGATCCCAATCGCCGCCTGGCCCACGCGCTGGCGGCCATCGGCGACTGCCGCTCGCTGCGCGATTGCGATGTCTTTATCGATTCGTTTTACGATTTCACCGGCTCCGAGCGTGCGGTGATCGCCTCACTGGCCAAAATCTGCCGATCCGTTTCACTGACGTTGACAATCGATCCTCAAAGCCCGTGCATCGCCAATCCCCATCACATTCCCGCCGACACCAGCCTTTTTTTCCGCGGTGAGCAGGCCTATCGCCGGTTGCGGTTTGTCTTGCAGGAAAACGGCGTCCCGATGGAAGACCCGATCCTCCTCGAAGAGCCGCGCCGCTTCCGCGGCCCGACGTTGAAATCGCTTGAAGCCGCCTTTTTCCCCCATTCCAATCCGTATCCGCAAGAAAAGGCCGGCGCGATCCATCTGATCGAAGCTCCAGACCGCCGGGCCGAGGTGGACGCCGCCGCACGCTGGATTCGCAAGCAGACCATCGAGGGTCTGCGCTATCGCGACATCGCCGTGCTCGATGCGAAGCGATGACGATTATCACCAACTCATCGAAGCGTCCTTCCGCGAGCACAACATCCCCTTTTTCGTCGATCGCCGCCGAACCGCCTCGCATCATCCGCTCTTGCGGCTCATCCGCGCCGCCCTGGCCGTCGCCATCACCCAATGGTCCCATGAGCCGGCGATGGCGATCCTCAAAACCGGCCTGGTCGGCCTCTCCGACGCCGAGTCCGATGCGCTGGAGAATTACGTCCTGCTCCACGGCATTCATCACGGCACATGGACCAGCGATCGCCCCTGGACCGGCCGGCGCCGGCCGGCCGAGGAATCCGGCGAAACGCCCACCCAGCCGCCCGATGCCGACAACATCGACGCCCTGCGCCGCCGGCTGGTGGATCGGCTCGCTCCGTTCGTCCGGGCCGTCAATGCATCGGAGCGTCTTCCCGTCCGCTCGCTGGCATCGGCCGTCGTCCGACTGTTGGAGGATTTGCAGTGCCGCGGGCAGATCGTTCAGTGGATGGACCGCGCCGCCGAGCGTCAGAACCTCGAAGAACGCGCCGAGCACGAACGCGTCTGGGACGAGTTGGTCAAACTCTTCGATGAATTGGTCGATCTCTTCGGCGATGAGCCGATCTCGCCGAAAGATTTTTCCGCCATTGTCGATTCGGCGCTGGAAGGATTCGATCTGGCCCTGACGCCGCCGACCGTCGATCAGGTCCTGGTCGGGGCGGTGGACCGCACGCGAACGCCGGCGGTGAAGGCGTGCGTTGTCCTCGGCCTCAATGAAGGCCAGTTCCCCCGCGCCAGCCGGGAAGGATCGGTCTTCACCGACGCCGATCGCCGGGCCTTGGGCAAGAGCAATATCGACCTCGATCCCGACTCGGCCCGACGGCTTCTGGACGAAAACTTCCTCGGCTATCTCGCCTTCACGCGCGCCGGCGAGCGCCTGCTTCTGACGCGCAGCGCCTGCGACGACGACGGCCGGCCCACGGCCCCCTCGCGCCTGTGGCGGCGCGTCGTTGACGCGATTCCCAATGCACCAATCTTCCCCATGCGCCGCGAGGACGATTTGCCGCCGCGGTTGATCGCCACGCCCCGGCAACTCGTGTGCGGCCTGATGCGCTGGGTCCGCGACGAGCGCAAGATCCCAGTTGGGAACCGGTTTATCAGTGGTTCGCCAACCGCCCGACGTCCGGCGACGCCACCGATGTCATCCGTTATCGAGCCTGGAAGGCGCTGAGCCATCACAACGACGCCATTCTGGACCCCCAGCGCGCCGCCGCGTTGTTCGCTTCTCCCCTGAATGTGACGGTGCGGCAAATCGAATCTTTCCGCATGTGCCCCTACCAGCACTTCGCCCGGCACGGCTTGCGCTCACGCCGCGCCAGCGCCGGCAAGTCACCGGAGCCGATCTCTCGCGCATCTGCCATGAAGTTCTCGAACGCCTCGTCCGCGATCTGATCGAATCCAAAAAATCCTGGCAAAACCTCGAACACGCCGACGCCAAGCACGCGGATCTCGGAATTGACGGCGCAGCTCGGCCGGCAGCTTCGCGATGAGTTGATGCTGAGCACCGCCCGCAACCGTTATTTGCTCGCTTACATCGAAAAGACACTCGGCCTGGTCGCCTCGGCCCAGAAAGCCGCCGCCGAGCGCGGCGATTTCCGTCCCACGTTCACGAACATCCGCTTCGGCCCGCCCAAAGGCGATCCCGCAACCGATCCTCGCCTGCCCCCGCTGGCCATCCACACCCCGGCGGGAAACGACGTTCTGATCCGCGGCAAGATGGATCGCATCGACTTGCTAAGCGATGGAACCGCCTGCGTCGTCGATTACCGTTTTTCGGCCGATCGTCTCGACCCTTCCAGCGTTTTTCACGGCCTGTCCCTGCAATTGCTGAGCTACCTTCTCGTCCTGGAAAAAAATGGCCGCCACCTCGATCCGCACGGAAAACTCACGCCCGCGGCCGCGCTGTACATCCAGCTTCTCCGCAGAATCCGCAGAGACGATCCGCAAAAAGCCCTTTCGCCCGACGATCCGCTGTTTCATCTGCTGACCAAACCCCGCGGCGTGTTCGATCTGCGCATCGCGAATAAACTGGACAGGTCCCTCACCACCGGATTTTCGCAGGTCGTGCAGCTTTATATCAACAAAGACGGCAACGTGGGCCGCGTGAACGATTCCGACGCCGCCGCCGCGAACGAATTCGCCGCCCTGCTCCGTCACGTCGAGCGGCGCATCGGCCAGATCGCCGACGAAATCATCGCCGGGCGGATCGAGGTACGACCGTATCGCCTGGGCAAATCGACTCCGTGCACAAGCTGCGAATTCCGCGCCCTGTGCCGCCTGGAGCCAAGTCCCGGATGCTATGACGATCTTCAGCCGATGACCCGGCCGGAAATGTTCGAGAAAACAAGCGAGGGGAAATGACCGCCGCTCCCAAATGGACTTCGCAGCAGATCGCCGGCATCACGACCGTCGGCCGAAGCCTGCTCGTCAGCGCCGCGGCGGGGTCGGGCAAAACCGCCGTCCTGGCCGAGCGCTGCGCACACCTCGTCTGCGACGCGACAAATCCGTGCGATATCGATCAACTCCTGGTCGTCACTTTCACCGAGTCCGCCGCGGCGGAAATGAAAACCCGCATCCAGGCCGCCCTCCGTCAACAAATGGCGCAACATCCCTCCGGGCGCCTGGCTCGCCAGATCGACCTCGCCGAGCACGCCCACGTCAGCACCGTTCACGGCTTTTGCGCCCGGCTCCTGCGGCAGAATTTCACCCTGGCGGGGATCGATCCCGAATTTCGCATCCTCGACGCCGACGAGGCGGCGCTTCTCCGCGGCGACATCGCCACCGAGCTTTTCCACGCCCGCTACGAGACCGACGAATCCGGCGATTTCCAT
This sequence comes from uncultured Phycisphaerales bacterium, assembly GCA_963771925.1. Classification (GTDB taxonomy): domain Bacteria; phylum Planctomycetota; class Phycisphaerae; order Tepidisphaerales; family Tepidisphaeraceae; genus PALSA-1353. Next base: position 406,127 of record CAVYVE010000001.1, on the reverse strand, counting down.
CGATTCATCGACGCGTACGGCGACGGCAACGACGAAGCCCTCATCGAGCAGGTCATCGCCACGCACCAGCTTTTGAACAGCCTGATTGATCCGGACGGGTGGATCGAAAACACCGCCGCCGTCCTGCGCGAGGCCGCCGAACAACCCCTGGAAAAATCCGCCCTGGGCCGCGCATTCTTCGGGCAGATCGAAGACGCCCTGGCGTCGCTGGTGCGGCGTTGCGAGGATGCCAAAGGATCGCTGTGCGCCCTCGGCCGCGATTTTCTGCCCTACGTCCAGCACCTGGAGGAATTGTCACCATTTTTCGTTCATCTTCAGCAGGTTTTGGGCCGTGACGGGCTCGACATGCTCGTCAGCGAGGCCGCTGATTTCCGAGCGGCCAAGCCGCGCGCCCCGGCCGTTCGCGGTCAGCCGGCCAACAAAGATTTGGCCAAGTCGCTTCTCGACGCCGTGAAAAACGCCCTGGATGAAAACCCGCTGGCCGATCTGCTTTCCTCGACCGGCGAGCAGTGGCGGCAGGGAATGATGATGACCGCCCCTCACGCCCAGGCGTTTCTTTCGCTGGTGCGGGATTTCGGCAAAGAATATTCCGCCGCCAAGGATGCCGATCGCGCCCTGGATTTCGCCGATCTCGAGCGCCGCAGCCTGCAAATTCTGCGGGATGGCGATGGCGGTTCGCTTCGCCCGTCGGCACTGGCCCGGTCGCTGCACGAGCAGTTTCGGCATGTGCTGGTGGACGAATATCAGGACATCAATCCGATCCAGGATGCGATCCTTGGCCTGGTCAGCCGCGAACGCGTCGGCCAGCGCGACGGCAATCTGTTCTGCGTCGGCGATGTGAAGCAGAGCATCTTTCGATTCCGTCTCGCCGAGCCGGGGCGGTTTCTTCAGCGGCAAGAGCGATTTTCCGCCGCCGCCGACAAACGGCTCGGCGAAGTGATCCATTTACGTGAAAACTTCCGCAGCCGCGCCCCGCTCCTGGAGGCGATCAACGGCGTGTTCGAGCGATTGATGACGCGTCAGGCGGCCGAGATTGAATACGATCAATCGCATCGCCTGGCGGCCGGCCGCGCGTTCCCGCCGCCGGGCCATGCGCCCTGTTTCGCCGGCGCACCGATCGAACTGCATTTTCTTCCGGACGACCCCGCCGAAGCCCAGGAATCCGCCGCGGCTGCCCGGCGCAGGACCTGGAACGCGCCGATTACGAGGCGATTCTCCTGGCTCGCCGAATCCAACAACTGATGGGCAACGGCCCCTCGCCGCGCATGAACGTTTGCAAGGCCGATCCCGCCGGCCAGCCGATCATGGTCCCCATCGACTTCGGGGACATCGTGATTCTCCTGCGGGCGATGCAGCACAAGGCCGATCATTTCGCCGATGTGCTTCGCGCCCACGGGATCCCCGTCCACAGCGAAGGCGGCGGCGGATTCTTCGGGGCGACCGAGGTGCGCGACATCATCTGCCTGCTGCAAATCCTCGACAATCAGCAGCAGGACATTCCGCTGGCCGCGGTCCTCCGCAGCCCGCTGAGCGGTCTGCCCAATCCGGACGACGCCCTGGCCCGGATTCGCCTGGCCTATTGCGATGATGCCAATCCGATTCCTTTCCATGAAGCCGTGCGCCGATATGCCGAGGAAAAAGACGACGAACTCGCGGCGTTTCTCGGCGATTTTCTGAATCGCCTGCACGAATGGCGCGACCAGGCGAACAAGCGCCCGGTCGCCGAGTTGCTCTGGCGGCTGTACGAGGACACCGGATACCTCGCCTTCTGCGGCGGTCTGGAAGACGGCCGGCAACGCGTGGCCAACCTGCTGCATCTGCACGAGCGGGCCGGCCAGTTCGGTTCGTTCCTCCGCCAGGGCCTGTATCGCTTCCTGCGATTTCTGGAAAACCTTCGGGAGCAAAAGGACGCGCCGCGCCCCTCTCCGATCGGCCAGGCCGAGCAGGTGGTGCGCATCATGAGCATTCACCGCTCCAAGGGCCTGGAATTTCCGGTCGTTCTGATCCCGGATTTGGGCAAGCAGCACAACCTCTCGGATACGAAGCAAACGATCCTGGTCGGTCGCCAATCCGGCCTGGGCATGTCGGTCGTCGATCAGGACCGGCTCATTCGTTATCCGTCGCTGGCCTCCACGCTCGTGCGGCAAAGCCTTCTGCGGCAAACGATCTCCGAGGAATTGCGCCTCCTCTACGTCGCCATGACCCGCGCCAAGGAACATCTCATCCTGGTGGCCACGTGCGGTGAAACGGATCGTCAGGGATGGATCAGCCAGTGGACCGGCCACGCCGGGCCGCTGCCGCCGGATGCGGTGCAAAGCGCAAGCGCGTCATGGATTGGCTTGGCCCGGTCGCAGCCATGAATCCAAATATCTTCAAAATCCAGGAATATCCCGCCGGCGAAGTGGCCGCTTGGAAAAATCCGCGCCACGAGCGCCCGGTGTTCTCCGATCTTCAACAGCGCCTCGCCCGTCTCGAACCGCTTTCGGCCGAGCCGCCGCCTTCTAGTGACGCTGAGCAACTCATCAAACGATTCAGTGATCGCTACCCCTTCGAATCGTTTTGCCGCGTGCAGGCGACCGCTTCGGTGACTTCGCAGGCCAAAGGTTCGGCGAAAGAATCAACGGATTCCACCGCCCCGCTGCCGCGGAAGCTCGATCTGCCCCGGTTTTTCGCGGAGGAGCAAAGCCCCAAGCCCACGGACATCGGCAACGCCACGCATACCGTTTTGCAGCATTTCGACTTCTCGTCCGGCGACATTGAGGGTCAGACAGCAAGTCTGGTGCGGCGAAAACTGCTGTCGGGAAATCTCGCCAACCTCGTCGATCGCGAGGCCATTGGCTGGCTTCTCCAAAGCGACGTGGGAAAACTCATCCGTGCCAATCACGCGAATCTCATGCGCGAGTTGCCATTCGCGCTGGCGGATGAGTCCGCCGGAGAGCGGACCTGTTTCCGACGCCATGGATCGGATTATGATCCGGGGCCGCATTGATCTGCTTATTCCCACCGCCGGCGGCGTGGCGCTGGTCGATTACAAGACTGACAATGTCGCCGGGGCCGCGTTGGAGCAACGGGCGGAAGGCTACAAGCAGCAGATGCGGTTGTATGCCAAGGCGATCCGGACGGTCGCAAAGGCCCAGATCGTCGGCGATGCATCTCGTGTTTCTGACGCCCGAGACTGATTATCACCTTCGATGAGCCCGCGGCGGGCAGGCCCGACGGCTAAAAGGGGACGATGCGGCCACACCGTGGCGGCGCGGCCCATTATCAGGTCGACGGCCAGCCGCGCGGCGCTGCGGCTGGCGCCCGGACGATTCAGCCCGCGAATCAGGTTCCTCACCCGATCGCGCTGCTCGGCCAGCAATCGCGGATTCCGCAGATATTCCAGCGCCTTGTCCGCCACCGGCTGGTTCGAGCCGTACCAGGGGATGAATTCCGGCACGATCTCCGGTGGCTGTCGTTCAGCAGATTCACCAGGGAATACGTGCGGGTCTTGATGAGCCACCGGGCCGCGAGATGCCAGATCACCGGGTTGAGACGGTAAACCACGATTTGCGGGACGCCGTGCCCCGCCGCATGAAGCGTCGCCGTGCCGGAAACGGTCAGACACAAATCGCATCGCGGAACCAATTCGTTGAATTGGTTCAGCCCCATCGAAAACGGGCCGATCGTTTCCAGTCCGTCGGCCTTTGCACGGGCCGGCGGCGGGATATCTTCGCCTCCAGGACAGCGTCTTCACGATCTCGTGCGTCGCGGGCATCGTGGGGACGAGAAATTTCGCCTGCGGAAATCCCACCAGGATTCGGTCGCAAACCTCAAGGAGATTGCGGAAATTCTCCTTGGCCACGCCCAGGCGCGAGCCGGGAATCACCCCGATCACCGGCGGGCGATGGGGAAATCGCTGTCTGCGGATCCTCCGCCGGATGAGCGGGCAATTCATCGAACAGCGGATGCCCGACGAACGTCGCCTCCACGCCATGGTCGTGGAAAAATTTTTCCTCGAAGGGCAGGATGCACGCGACGCGGTCCACGTATCGCCGCAAGCCGCTTGACCCGTCCAGGCCGGCTGGCCCAGGCCTGCGGCGCGATGTAATACATCACCGGAATCTGCCCATCCCATGCGCCAGCTTCGCGAAATGCCAGTTCATGGCCCACGAATCGATGCAGATGAGCAAGTCCGGGCGATGATCGCGAAAATGGTTTCGCGTCCATTTATGGATTCGGCTGATCTCGAAAAACCGCAGCATGCCGCCTTCCACCCCATGGCCGCGCGCTGCACCGTGTCGTAATGGACCATGGCCCCGGCCTCGGCCATCGCCGGGCCGCCGATCCTTCGACGATGATCTCCTTGTCCAGGGCTTTGAGTTCCCGGATGAGCAGGCCGGCGTGCTGGTCGCCGCTGGCCTCCCCCACCGTGATGAAAACCCTCCGGGCCATGGCGCAAAGTCCACCGAAACCGCGGGATGCGTCAAACGCTATGGCCAAGCTGATTGCCGATCGCAATCGCCGATCGAGTATGATTTCACCCGTCAATCGCAACAGTTATGATCCCCGCGTCTTTAACAACGAGGCAACGCATGTCCATCCCCTGGCACGATATGTTCGTTCTGCAGCTTCCCATCCTGGAGAAAATTCTCCGGCCGATCTGCGTCTATCTGTTTCTGCTGGTCGGCCTGCGCCTGGCCGGCAAACGCGAGCTGGCCCAGCTCAATCCTTTCGACCTGATCGTTCTGCTGACGCTGTCCAATACGGTGCAGAACGCCATCATCGGCGATGACAACACCGTCACCGGCGGACTCCTGGGGGCCGCCACGCTTCTGCTGGTGAATTATCTCGTCGTCCGATTCGTCCATCGGCCACCGGCGGCTGGAAACACTCGTGGAGGGCCAGCGCGATTATCTCATTCGCCATGGCCGGATCCTGCCACCAAATCTCAATCGGGAGCTGATAACCCGCGCCGAACTGACCGCGGCGGCGCATCGCCAGGGAATCGGCTCGCTGGCGGAAGTGGACAGCGCCGTCCTCGAGCCGACCGGCACCATCACCTTCGTCGCCAAGAACCCTACCACCGATGACATCCGCCATCACGAATTGATGGATGCGATCGAGCACATCAGGCAGGAATTGGCGCAGGGCCGGGCTCAGGGCTCTTAGGCGATTGGACGGCGGGTATGGGCTGCCGCGCCGCACGGCGTGGCAGGCCAACACCGCGATAAAAAGGCCCAGCAGCGCGAAATTCCTAAGATGGTAAGCTTCGCGGAGGCTCGTCAGCCGCCGACCCAGCAGCGCCTGATGCAGGCCGATCATGATGATGAAGAAACCGAGCAGAATCCAGTTGACCCACCGCGGCACTTCGGCGCCCGCATAGATGGCGCGAAAGATGAAATAAAGGGCCGGCAGCGTGCCGACGCAATGGTGCGTCCACGTCAGCGGCGAATAGAGCAGAATGGCCATCGACACCGTCGCGCATTCCCACAGAATGGCCGGATCGTGACGATCCGCCGCCGGTTTGCGGAAGATCCACATGACAATGGCCGCTATGCCCAGCAGGATCACTTTGACGATCCGCCCCGCCGTCGCCGGCGCAAAATTGAAGAACTGCAAATACAGCGGGTCAGGGGGCCGAGTGGGAATCATGGTGTCCACGGGTGTCTCGGGGCGAGCGGGATTGCCGTAGGGAATGTGCATCAGATATCGCGCCAGCGCGGCCCGCAGGGACAGGTTTCCGACGCGGTCGTCCCCCATCACCGTGCGCGTCGGATCTGGATCGGTCATGCCCGACCAGACCACTCCGATCCAATAGCGTTCCACTTTCGCATAAGCCCTGGGCCCGGCGACGGCCATTGGAAGGACGCTGAATCCGACCAGCGCAGCGGCGCCCACGCAGGCGATGCGCCACTGCCGCTTCCACAAAAAATAGCCGATGAACATCACGGGCATACACTTCATTGCGGCCGCCAGGGCGATGAATATGCCGCCCAGCACGTCCCTGCCCTTGATCCATAGATACACGCCCCACCAGCAAAACAGCACCAGCACGGTGTTCACGCCCACTTCCGTCAGATCGCGATCCAAAAACGGAGAAGCGAGCAAGAGGGCCAGAATCGTACTCCACGCCAGCGCATCGCCCCGCAGCGGCCAGTGCCGGTCGGCGAGCTTTTTGAGGACGAGCACCAGCGCGACCATCGCCGCCACGCCGAAGGGATACAGGATCAGCATCGCCACATGGGCGCTGACCACCGTGAAAGGCACATGGACCATCGCCCAAAACGGCGGATAAACGCGATTCACCCCGCCGGGGTAGATGAATTTTCCATGCAGCAGCAGCACTGCCTGCAAGTAATGATGCGGGAAATCCCCCCGCACGTGCGGGATCAACGACTCCCAACCGACCAAGACCACGATCGCGGTCACCGCCATGATCCCCCACTGCAACCATCGGGAAAGTTGGGTCGTCCTCATGCGGTCACCGAGTTGTCCTTTCCAGGCGGTTCGAATCATTGCGCCCGGAAAGTTCAATATTTCGCAAGCCCTGGGCGTAGCGAAACACGCGCAGCCCCACGCCGAGAACGATGAACAGGATCAGCCAGCGCTCCAGTCGCAAGCCGCCGGCCTCCTGGGAACCACACTCGCCGCATTTCGGCAAGCGCAGATGGATGCCGCGATTCGACGGCTGACAGAAGCGTACCCGCCATGATCGAATTGAATCTATTGGGGTCGATTGGTTTTGGCAATCGAAGTCCTTGGCTTGGAACACGGCGGCCCAAGCCGCCGCGCCGCGCTGCGGAAAAGTGGCGCATCCGAGCAGCCGCGTCCGATAATGAATCCATGGACATTGTCTTGATCGGCGCGGGCGGGCATGGGCGGGTGGTTCTCGATATCCTCCGAGCCGGGGGCGTGTACAAGCCCGTCGGATTTCTCGACGCCGACCCACAACTCACCGGCCAAACCGTCGGCGGTCTGCCCGTGCTGGGACAGGTGAATCTGTTGCCCAAGCTAAAGGCCCAGAAAGTAAAAGCGGCGATCATCTCCATCGGCGATAACTCGCCCCGGCGGCGATACTTCCGCAAAGTGTTGGATCAGGGATTCGACCTTGTGAACGCCGTGCATCCGGCCAGCAGCGTTTCGCCCACGGCTCGAATCGGGCGAAATGTGGTGATCGCCGCCGGCGCTGTCGTCAGCACCGACGCCAAGATCGGCGACGGGGTGATCGTGAACACATCGGCCGTGATCGATCATGAATGCGAAATTGGGCAAGCCGTGCATATCTGCCCCTCGGCGACCCTGGCTGGGCGGGTGCGGGTCGGGGATGAAACTTTCATTGGCCTGGGATGTAATATCATACAGTGCATGAAGATCGGCTCGCACGCGGTCGTCGGGGCCGGCGCGGTGGTTATCGCGGACGTGCCCGATGGGGCAACCGTCGTGGGCGTACCGGCAAGGGTAATTAGGATGGAAAAATCGCCTTTGCAGCCGATGGCGGTTTAATGCGATCTTCTCTGGTTAAAGTGATTGCCGTTGGCGGCCGACAGGCTTAGAATTGAGTGATTCGCTACATGGAGGCTGCGATGAGCGCTGTTTACAATCCAGAGGCCGATCTCATAGCGGAGATCGAGCGTCTTGAACTCGACGCGCGGCAGGTACGCCGCACCATCGAGCACGTGCGCGGTCCGGAGGACCGGCGAGTGCTTAACCGTCAGTTGCAGGAGTTGAAGGACAAGATCGAATTCCTGCGTCACCGAGTGCCGTGACTGACGGGCGAATTTGCAGATGTCCGGGAGGACCCCTTGCCGGGGTCCTTCTTTTTCGGTTTTCTCGACGGATTCGCCATCGAACCGCCCGTCCATGAGACTGGTAATCCTCTGCCTGCTCGCGGTGAGTTTTTCCATCTCATGGACCATCACGCGCTGGATGACGGCCTTCGCCGGGCGCATCGGATTCGTCGACAAGCCGGGGGGCAGGAAGATTCACGAGAACCCCAAGCCGCTGGGCGGCGGAGTGGGGATATTCTGGGGGCTGGCGATTCCGATCATCGCCGCCCTGCTCTACGTGACGTTCGCGCCGCCGCCCGGTTTTTTGCGCCATCTGGTTGCCGGGCAGATCGACGCGTATTGGTCCGGCGCCCGGCTTCAGACGCCGCTGGCGTGGAAAATCCTTCTGGCCGGCGCGGCCATCCACCTGCTGGGATTGTGGGATGACAAGGCGGCGCTGGGACCGCTGTTGAAGTTGATCGTGCAATTGCTCATCGTGACGGCGCTGGTCCTGGCGGCAAATCTGCGAATCCTGACCTTTCTCGATCACGCGGTCCCCGGCGGCAAACGCTTTCCATTATCATCACGGTCGTCTGGATCGCGGCGGTCACCAACGCGTTCAATTTTCTGGACAACATGGATGGTCTTTCCGCCGGCGTAGCTTGTGTCTGCACGACCGCGTTTTTGTTCGCGACGCTTTCGATCGGGCAGTGGTTCGTGGCCGCGGGATTGGGGCTCTTGCTCGGCGCCACGCTCGGGTTTCTATGGCACAACTTTCCCCCGGCTACGATTTTCATGGGTGACAGCGGGAGCTTGCTGATCGGGCTGGTTCTCGGCGTCCTGACCGTGCGCACGACGTACCTGGCCCCGGAAACAAGGTTCGAAAATCACTGGTATTCCATCTTCGCTCCGGTCATTGTTTTGGCGCTGCCATTGTATGACCTGGTGGTTGTCAGCATCATCCGCCTGATGCGCGGCAGAAGTCCGTTCATCGGCGACACGAACCATTTCAGCCATCGCCTGGTGGCCCGCGGCATGTCCCGGCGAACGGCGGTGCTCTGTCTATACCTCGTCGCCGCCGCGACGAGCATCGCCGCCGTCATGCTCCCCCACGTCACCGGCGGCGTCGCGATCCTGATCTTTGTACAGACCGTATTGATCCTTGGCATGGTGGCGCTGCTCGAGCAGCATCCCTTGCCGGAAAAGAAATTAGCCACAGATGAAAGACAATAAAAATGGCTGCTTTCGGAATTTTTGTATTATCTGTGTGCATCTGATTTTTATCTGTGGCAAAAATTGATTTCATGACCCCCAAGTTCCGCTACTATCAGACCGTTGCCGATCCCCGGCCCGTCATCGACTGGCGGGCCATTCTCACCCAAGCGGCGTTCGGCCTGGCCCTGGCCCTGGTCGCGTGCCGGTGCATGCTGCTCGAAACCATCCGCGATCCGTTCGAGATCAACGTCGGCGGCGTCGCCATCCCGCGCGGGCCGGGGGCCGATGCTTCGCTTGTGCTCGATCTGCTCTGCTGCGTCCCGACCATGCTTGTGCTGCTGCGGCGATGCCTCGACAAGACCTACACCATCCGCTGGGCATGGTCGCTGGCCCTGATCGCTCCGCTGGTCCTTTGGATGGCCGCCAGCCTCGCATGGGCGGACGATCAATTCGCGGACGTCATTTCCACCGCTAATTTCATCGCGGCGATGGCCCTGCTCTGGGCGATGTCCCAGATCGTGCGAAGCTGGATGCGCCTGCGCATCATTGCGGCAATCGCCTATGGACTGCTCCTGGCCTTTCTGGCGTGCGGCTTCTATTACAAATTCATCGACATGCCGATCCTGCATGAACAGCAAACGAAACTTCTCCTGCAGCAGGGCCTCGATCCGAACAGTTTCGCCGGACAATCCTTCGCCAAAAAGTTTGACGAGCTGATGGGGTTCAACGCCTCGCCCAATTCATTCGCCGGCCTTGTCGTGCTGCTGATGACCATCGGCCTGGGCGTGGTGATTCAGCGCATCAAGGACCGCGACGATCCCGGCTGGGCCGTGGCGCTGGCAATCTTTTTTCCGCTGGCCATCCTGCTGCTGGTGTATACCCGTTCCAAGGCGGCCCTGGTCATGCCGGTGCTGGTCGTCGGCCTCTTCGCGATCCTGTGGAAATGGCGCGGCCCGATGGCGCGCCAATCCAAACGATGGTTCTGGATCGGTTGTGGAATCGTCGCACTTTGCATCGCCGCCGTCGTTGGCCACGGACTTGTCCATCACGGACTGCCGACCGACAGCATGAATTTCCGCTGGCGATACTGGACGGCCGCGTGGAAAATGTTCCTGCGGCATCCGCTCCGCGGATTCGGATGGGAAAACTTCGGCCCGCATTACGTGCGTGACCGGCTCCCCGCCGCTTCCGAGGAAATCCGCGATCCCCACGATTTTCTGGTTCGATTCTTCGTCGAACTGGGGGCCGTCGGCGGAATCCTGCTGGTCGCGTGGCTGCTTCGGCTCTGGTGGGAGCTGACGCGCCCGATCACGCCGCCGGCCGTGATTTCCCCGCCGAAGAAAACGGCGAACTATCGCGAGGTCCTGTTTCTCGCCGTCATCGCCCTGGCGGCCATCGTCATCAACATCGCGGCCAGCCTCGATTTCTCGCAGAGCGGCGCGTACATCTTCGTCGAGCTGACCAAACGCCTGCTCTATCTGTGCGCCCTGCTGATCGGCTGCCTGGTTGTTGCGCTGCGCAGTCTGGAACATCCGCGGATCGACGATCGCCCGGCCCCGTGGATTCTGTACGGAATCCTCGTCGGCGTGGGCGTTTTCCTGATCCATAATCTGATCGAATTCTCCCTCTTCGAACCGGGGCCTTTGTGTCTGTTCGGCATCCTCGTCGGAACGGCGCTGGGCATTCGGCTCGGCAATCCGCCGGTGAGAAATCCGCATATTTCGCGTGTCGCCGTCGGGGCGTTGGTGGGAACGTGCGTCATCTGGCTCGCGGCCGCGGGCTGGATTGTCGTCCCCGTCTGCCGTGCCGAAGCCGCTGCGCACCTTGGCGACGATCAGCTTCGCGCCGGTCATTTCGTGGCCGCGGCGGATGATTATGGTTATGCCGATCAACTCCTGCCGATGAATGCCGATTACGCCTACCGCGCCGGCCGGGCCTTGCAGGCGTCCATCGGTCCGCCCGTGCCGCTCAGCGATCTGGCGGAACTCGACCGCGCCATCCGCCTCAAAAAGCAGATCGTTTCCTGGTATTCGCTCGCCATTGAAAAAGACCCCGTCCTGCTGGCCGCGTACCACCTGCGGGCGATCCTTTGGCTCCAGACCGGCAACCCCGATCGGATGATCGCCGACTTCGACAAGGTGATGCAACTGGACCCCAACGAAGTTTCGCTTCGCCTGGAATACGCCCGGGATTTGGAGCTGTTTCACCTGCTCCGGCAGGCACGGAAGCAGTACGAGCTGGCCCTGTCGTACAACGACCAACTCGACAAAACCGAGCCCAAGCGCCTGAGCCGCAAGGAGGAGCAAGCGGTCAGGAGGGAAATGGAATCGCTGCCGGAATAAAAGAAACGGTGAGAAGCTCGAAATTCGAATTTCGAATTTACCCGCCCAGCTTTTCCCGGACCGAATTGGCCAGTTGCCGTTCCATCGCCTCATCGCGGCCCAGCGCATACCAGTATCGGCTGGGAACGGCGACCCCTTCTTCCGTGACGCGCATCCGCGGCTCGCCCTGCGGGACGAACGCCCGCGCCGCCTCCGACACCGCCGAGATTCGACGCTCCGGATGCGACGATTGCTCGATCAATACTTTCGGGCGGGCAACATACGTCCCATCCGGGCCGCGCGACAGATCGAAGCGAACCGAGCGCCGGATCGTTTGCAGCGAATCCACCATCACGTCATAAAACGTCCCGGCATCACTGCGCCAAATCTCGAAGAACTGCTTGGAGATCATCGGCCAGGTCGTGAGCACGCCCTCGCGGTAGTCCTCCTCGTCGATGTCAAATTGATCGTTGCGGAGCGTCTGGCGCAGGCGTCCCACAGCTTGCCGTAATCGTGGCTGGTGACGGATGCCACGGCGGGCCGGCTGAACCAATATGCGGCGGTCGCGCGGTCGGCGGGAATGGATTTCAACGACGGCCGCGTCGTGGATGCGAGGTTCGGGGAAGTGTGCGCGCATCCGGCGAGGATCGCCAGCGCGCAGAAAGACGCGACAATCGCAATCTTCATTTCCATGCCGAATCGACCATCTGGCCGCCGGACAGATTGTTATCGACTTCGCCGGTCCATCGCTCGCCGACGGTGTGGATGATGATGCCGTTGACGGTGCCGGGCGTGCCCAGCGCGGCGCCGGCGACGATGACGATGCGGTCGCCCAGCGCGGCGAACTTGCGCTCCCGCACCAGGCCATCCACGCTGTCGACCAGATCGAGCATTTTCTGCGGCGGGGCCATTTCCTGCGGAATCACGCCGAAGTGCATCGCCATCCTCCGCAACGTGCGGTGATCGCTGGAAAGCGCCACCAGAGGAACGGGAAACCGCCCCTTGGAAAAGATGCGTGCCGTGGCCCCGGTCTGGCTCCAGACGACGACGAGCTTGACGTTCAGATCGTTGACGATCTCCAACACGCCGCGCGCAATCGCCGTCGAAAAACGGAGCGTGGACGAACCCGTCCTGGACGCGATCGGCGACGCCGATGTCGAGCGGATGAGATATTCCTCGGTCACTTCCGCCACGTGGGACATCGTGTGAACCGACCCGAGCGGGAATTTTCCCGACGGATGTTTCGCCGCTGAGCATGACCGCGTCGGTCCCGTCGAAGATGGCGTTGGCGACGTCGCTGACCTCGGCCCGGGTGGGGCTGGCCTGCTCGATCATCGACTGGAGCATCTGCGTCGCGACGATCACCGGCTTGCCGGCCGTCTGGCAACGGCGGATCAAATCCTTCTGGATGATCGGAACCTCGGCCACGTCCATTTCCACGCCCAGATCGCCCCGGGCGATCATCAGCCCGTCGGATGCTTCCATAATTTCGTCGATGTGCATCGAGCGCCTCGGCCTTCTCGATCTTGGCGATGAGATGGATGTCGGCCGACTTGTTTCGCAGTTGCTCGCGCAGAAGGTAACAGATCCTCGGCCGGAACGAACGAAGGAAAGGGCCAGATAATCCAAATCGTTTTCGATGGCCCAATCGACGCATTCCCAATCGCGCTGGGTGATGGAGGGGACATTGACGCTGGTGTCGGGCAGATTGATTCCCTTGGAGCTTTTGAGAATTCCGCCGATGGTGCAGTTGCAGCGAATCTCGCCGAAGTTTTTTTCCGTGCAGATGAACCGGAGCATGCCGTCTTCGATCAGCAGGCGATGGCCGACCTGAACGTCGTCCACGAGGTTGGCATAGATGCTGCTGACCCGGCCGTCCTGTCCGACGCAGGGGGTGCGCTGGATGACCAGCTCATCGCCGACCTGGATGGGCATGCCGTCGGCGCCGTTGTGCGCGCCGACCGACCCCAGCCGGATTTTCGGGCCGCACAGATCGCCGAGGACGGCGATCGGCTGGTTCCACCGTGCCGCGGCCTCGCGGATATTGCGCAGCATCTGGAGATGTCCATCCAGAACGCCGTGCGAAAAATTCAGACGGCAAACGCCGACGCCGGCCTGAAAGAGGGAATACAGCGTTTCGACGTCGCCACAGGCGGGACCCAAGGTTGCGACGATTTTGGTGCGAATCATGGTACAACTTTCGGAGCGTGGCGTCATGGACGATCATACCGATGTACGCGTGGCTATGAGCGCTGGCGGCAATGGAGTGGATTCGCATATCGAATCGGCGACGGTGCAGCAGGTCATTCGGCTGGGTGATGAAGTACTGTTAATGCACTGACGGTCAGACGGTACATAACGCATTTTTTGATAGGTCTTTCATGCCATGAAGATCAAATATTTCAAAGAGACGGACACTTTGTACATCGAATTCAAGGCGGCGGAGATCGCGGAATCGAAGGACCTCGACGAGAACACCATCATTGATCTTGACCGTGATGGCCGTATTTGCGGAATCACGGTTGAGCACGCCGGCGATCGAGCCGACATCCCTCATTTTTCTTACGAGCAGACCGCCGCATGACTATCCTTTCGCCGCATCGGCTTTTCCCGTGGGCATTACGACGCGGATGTTGGCTTCGCGCAGTTGTCTCTCATCCACGGGGCTCGGCGAGCCGCACATCAGGTCGGCGCCGCTTTGCGTTTTGGGGAAGGCGATCACGTCGCGGATGTTGGTGATGCCGCGGAGGATCATGATCAGGCGGTCCAGGCCCAGGGCGATGCCGCCGTGCGGCGGAGCGCCGTAATGCAGGGCGTCCAGCAGGAAGCCGAATTTCGGCTTCTGGGCCGCTTCGTCGATGCCCAGAAGCGAAAAGACTTTCTGCTGAATGTCCATGCGGTGGATACGGATCGATCCGCCGCCGATTTCGCTGCCGTTGACGACGATGTCGTAGGCCTTGCTCTTGATCGATTCGACGGTGGCCCGGTCGCGGCTGTCGAGCTTGGCCAGATCGCCGTCCAGCGGGGCGGTGAAGGGATGGTGCGTGCTGGCGAAACGTTTTTCCTCCTCGTCGAATTCGAAGAGCGGGAAATCCACCACCCACACCCAGGCGAATTCCGTGGATGGGCGTCAGCTTCAGATCGCGGGCCATTTTCAGGCGCAGTTCGCCGAGAACCTTGTGGACGATCTTCGGCTTGTCGGCGGCGAAGCAGAGCAGATCGCCGTCCTTCGCGCCGGTTCGCTCGATGAGCTTCGCGGCGATCGGGGCGAGGAATTTGGCGACGCCGGTGTCCAAGCCGCCGGCGGTCACTTTGGTGACGGCCAGACCCTTGGCGCCGAAGCCCTTGGCCCATTCGGCCAGGGCATCGGTTTCCTTGCGGCTGAGTTTTCCGCCGCCGGGGACGGCGATGGCCTTGACCATCGCGGCGTTTTTGAAGACGCCGAAATCCGTCTGCTGGCCCAGATCGGTGATGTCGTGCAATTTCATGCCGAAGCGCAGGTCCGGCCGGTCCGAGCCGTATTTGCTCATCGCCTCGTCATATTGCATGTGCGGAATCGGGTTGGGAATTTCCTTGCCGAGGATCTCCTTCCAGATCGTGCGGCAGCAGTCCCTCCATGATGGCGATGATGTTCTCGCGGTCGATGAAGGACATTTCCACGTCGAGCTGGGTGAACTCCGCCTGCCGGTCGGCCGCGGGTCCTCATCGCGGAAACAGCGGACGATCTGCATGTACTTGTCGCAGCCGCTGACCATCAGAAGCTGCTTGAAAAGCTGCGGCGACTGCGGCAGCGCGTAAAAACTCCCCGGCACCAGCCGGGATGGAACGATGAAATCGCGCGCCCCTTCCGGCGTCGATTTGGTGAGGAACGGCGTTTCGATCTCCCAGAATCCCAGATCGCCGAGATAGTCGCGCATGATCTTCGTCACGCGATAGCGCGTGCGGAGGTCTGTCTGCATCTCGGGCCGGCGAAGGTCGAGATAGCGGTAGCGCCAGGCGCTTTTCCTCGGTGACGGTTTCGTGCTCATCCGGCGTAAACGGCGGCGTGGGAGACGTGCTGAGCACTTCCAGTTCCTTCACGCGGATTTCGATCTCGCCGGTGGGCAGCTTGGGGTTGACCAGCATCCGCGCCGCGCGCGGCGACCGCGCCGGCGACGCTGATGACCCATTCGCCGCGGAGCTTGCGGGATTCATCGTGATGGGCCTTGCCGCAGGTGTCGGCGTCGAAGACGAGTTGGGTCAGGCCGTCGCGGTCGCGCAGGTCGATGAAGACCAGCCCGCCGTGATCGCGGTAGGAATGAACCCACCCGGCGAGCTTGACGGTTCTTGCCGACATCGGATTGCCGGAGTTGGCCGCAGGTGTGCGTGCGATAGCGCGTTTCGATGGCTTGCATGATCGGTTCCTCGAAAGTCCAGCTAAATTAGAAGGTAAACAGCGGGAGTCAAACGGAGTGTCGGGCGCGGCGGCGAAAGCCCCGACAGATCGGGACCGGCGCCGGAACGCGCCTAGCGGTTTATTTCGGCCAGACTTTCGGGAAGGTAGTGCATCACCATTAGTATAGCCAATTCGGTTGTTTTGTGAAGAACCTTTAATCGCGGCGTCAGGGGCACAATTCATTTGTTGTGACGCCAAGCCGACGGATCAATAAGAGGATGATCGGTTACGATTTTCTTGACGGCCGAAATCGCCGGCTCGTATGTCAGAAATCGCTGCCGCCGCGAACGCCGTCGGCTGGCCTGTTGACATTCCAGCGAGCCGTCGGCGGACATGACGCGGAGTCGCCGCGTTCCGCGGCCAGTTTAGTGGAATTTCGAACTCAAGTTCGACCCCTCGGCTCGAAACTCCGCTGCGCTGGACGCCGCAGACGGCGACTCTCTTGTTCGTCCGCCGACGGCTCGCCCGGTCGTCGCCGGAGAAGCCAACGGGTTCAGCAGCGGCGACGATTTCTGACATACGAGCCAGTGATCTCGGCCGTGACGAAAACTGCAACCGATAAAAATCTGATCCGCCGTACGCCGAAAACCGCTCCGCTGCAGTGATGCCGTCGGGGCAATTAGTTACACTTCGTCCTCGACCGAGTGAGCCCGTTGCCGAATTCGCATTCTTCACTGGTTCTGCATAATCTCCCACCGCGGCTTGGCGAACCACCGGCGCATGATCTGCTCCGCCGGCTTGCCTTGCGGCGTGTATCCCTTGCCCGTGTCGTCGCCGCCGGGGTGCATTTCCCAAATCATAAATCCGGCCAATTGCGGCTTGCCCCACCAGCTTTGGAAAAATCCCTCGTAAAGCTTCTTCTGCAAATCGTTGTCGGCCGAAAGCTGGTCCTGCGTGTAATCCCACGGGTCCTTGGCCGCGTTGGCCAGGCTGCACCAGCCGGCTTCCAGCAAAATCACCGGCTTGTGAACCTGCTCGACGAACGCGAACATCTGAGCCTGAATTTTCTTCCATTGCTCGTCGATCTGATCGACGGTCACATCCCGGTTCTGGCCAAGCGTCCAATAGCTGTTCATGCCGATGAAATCCAAGTATTTCCAAAACGGCACTTTTTTGTAACGATCCCAATTCGACGAATAAGTCAATTGTCCTTTATAAATGGCGCGAACGTCTTTGATCGTTTCGATCCATTCATCCAGATGGTCTTCTTCGGAAGTGACCAGTTCCGAGCCGACGACCAGCACGTCCACGTTGGTGTTTTGCGCGATCCGGGCGTAATGCTCGATCATGTCGCGATAGTTGTCGAACCATTTGTCCCAGCGGCGCGGCTTGAGCGTGCCCCGCCATTCGGTGTCGTCGAGCGGATCGTCCAGCAACACCAGCGGCATCAGGATGACGCGCAGATGTTTGCTCTTGGCGTGATCGATGATGTCCGTAAGCTGCGGGACAGTCATGGTTTTCCGCATATCGACATACATGCAGTTGCTTTCGCCGTTCTCCTGGCGGGCATCCACGACCAGGGAAACGGTGTCGGCGCCGTCGGCTGCGATTTCGTCGATGGTTTTCTCATATTGCCCGACCCAATCGACGCGCTGAAGCTGAACCGCCACCCCGCAGAACGGCCGCTGTCCGGCGATGTGTACCAATCCCGTCACCGGCGGCTGTGCCGTCACGGGGGAACTGGTGTTCCCCGGGGACGGCTCCGACGAGGACATCACGCACCCCATGACGATGGCATATAACATGGCGGCGACGATCACGATTTTCCGGCCAAGCATGTACGAATCCTTGTTCGCCAATCAATATAGGGGGAATACCGCAGTTGCCAAGCTCTTGCCGATAATAAGAATTCGGCTCGCAATGGATAAGAAGCGCGTTCTGAAAATCGCCACGGAGTTCGTTCGCTGGACCATCGCCGTCGTCGGCATCTGGTGGGTGATCAGCCAGATGTCGTGGCACGACCACGTGTGGGGCTTTCTGCCGGGCGAGACGATGCCGGCGAAGAACCTGGTCCTGACCGATCGGGCGGCGACGGAAAACAGCCCCGTCTACCACGTCATCGACCCGCGCACCGGCAAGATTATCGCCCTTGCCAATGCCGACGTCGTCAACGAGCCGGACCGCCCCAAGCTGCGCGTCGTCGGAAAAGGCGGTGTGAAGTACGTCGTCGGCGTCGATCTCTCGGCCAATTTGAAGCAGGTCAACGGCCTGTGGGTGGCCGACCATCCCACCGGCCCCGTGGCCACCTGGGAGCCCGCTTCCGACTACCCCGGTTACCAGATCACCGTCCCCCATCCGCGCGTGCAGATCGGCGTGCTGAGGATGCTTCGCGAAGCCGACCCACTTTTCATCCTGGCCGCCCTGGCGGTCTTTCCGGTGACCATCGTCATCACCAGCCTTCGCTGGCATGAGTTGCTTAAGGCAGTGGACATCCATCTGCGGTTGAGCCGTACGTTCGTGCTGAACATGGTGGGAATGTTCTACAACACGATCATGCCGACCGGGTCGACCGGCGGGGACGTGTTCAAGGCGTACTATGTCGCGAGGCAAACGCACCACCGAACGCGGGCGGTCATGTCCGTGCTGGTGGACCGGGCTGTGGGGCTGGTGGCGCTGATCATCCTCGGCGGCGCCATGGCCGCACTGCAATGGCACATCCCCAGATGCAGACAGGTCGCGCTGGCGTCGGCGTCAATCGTCGCCGCCGTCACTGCCTCCATGATCGTCTTCTACGTTCCAGCGCTGCGAAGAATCTCCGGATTGGAATTCATCATCAATAAGCTGCCCATGCAAAGGCAGGTGCGCAAGGCGATCGAGACGATGCACATCTACGGCCGGCGGCCGTGGCTGGCCCTGGGGGCGCTGATGATAAGCTTCCCCGTTCACATCACCGTCATCTTCGCCGCGGAACTGTGCGGAATCGCGTTCGGCTTGCATATCGGCCTGTTTTATTATTGGATGGCCGTTCCGGTGATCGTGCTGGCCGGCGCGATCCCGATCAGCCCGCAAGGCGCGGGCGTCATGGAGTATTTTGCGATCATGCTGCTGGAACCCCAGGGCGCGACCGTCGGCCAGGCCTTCGCCCTGACGATGTCCATCCGAATGACGCAAATCTTCTGGAACCTGGTCGGTGGAATTTTTGTCTTCCGCGGCGGATTTCATGTACCAACGCAAGTTGAGCAGAAACAGGCGGAAGAAGAAGACGAGGATAAAGATGCGGAATATCGTGTTCAGCCTGATTTTTCTGACAGCGTCCCTCGCGGGATGCGCGACCTCGACCCAAAATAGCGCCGCGCCCCCCACCGCCGCCCCCACCACCACGGCATCCAATCCGCTCATCGCCCCGGTGCGGCCGGTGACCGACGACTATTTCGGGATCAAAGTCGTCGATCCGTATCGTTACATGGAAAACCTCTCCGATCCG
The DNA here is from genome assembly GCA_963771925.1 of uncultured Phycisphaerales bacterium. Classification (GTDB taxonomy): domain Bacteria; phylum Planctomycetota; class Phycisphaerae; order Tepidisphaerales; family Tepidisphaeraceae; genus PALSA-1353. Next base: position 386,984 of record CAVYVE010000001.1, on the reverse strand, counting down.
ATGGTCCAGCGATGGTTCAAAACCCAGGCGGATTATGCGCGAAGCTGGCTCGATCGGATTCCCGGCCGCGACGCCCTCTTTGCCGACATCAAAAAATATGTCGATGCCGTCCCCGCGTCGGTGGGTGATGTGTCCCTTCTGCCCGGCGACAAATATTTCTACATGAAGATTCTCCGCGGCCAGAACCTGGGCAAGCTCTACATGCGCCGGGGCCTGCGCGGTAAGGAAGTCCTGTTCGTCGATACCGACCAGTTCAAAGGCCCCCACGGCGAGCCGGCGGCGATCAATTCTTATGCCCCGTCGCCCAACGGCCGTTACGTCGCCTACGTCATTTCCCAGGGCGGAGCCGAAATCGGCATCCTGCGCATCCGCGATGTCGCCACGGGCAAGGACACCGGCGAGGAAATCGACCGCGTGTGGGATCCCGGCGTCGCCTGGCTGCCCGATGGAAAATCCTTCTTCTTCAACCGCATGCAGAACTTGGGGCCGGACGCCTCACCGCTGGAACTCGAGCAGAAAAGCCAGGTCTATCTGCACGTTGTGGGCCAGAATCCCGATCAGGACGTTGCGGCGCTTGGAATCGATGCCACGCCACGGCTTGGAATTCGGCCCATGGATTTCCCCTACGTGGAAACTCAGCCCGATTCCCGTGAAGTCCTGGGCTTCGTCGACCACGGCACGCAGAACGAGGTGACGATTTTCGCGTCGTCGATCGCGGCTCTGGCAAAGCCCCAAACGGCATGGAAGAAGGTTTGCGACGTGGACGCCGACGTGACCGAAGCGGAATTTCGCGGCGACGATCTTTTCCTTTTGACGCACAAGGACGCTTCTCGATTCAAGCTCATGCGCACGAGCCTGCATCATCCCGATGTGGCGCATGCCAAGCTGCTCCTGCCCCAGGGCCGGGGCGTTTTGCGCGGCATGGTGAGCGCTTCCGATGCCCTGTACGTGACGGAACTGGATGGCGGAATATCCCACATCATCCGCATGCCCTACCGCGGCTCGCCGCGGCTCATGCAATTGCCGTACGACGGCAATGTCGGAATCCAATCGGCCGACAACCGTCTGCCGGGGATCGTTTTCAGCATGACCGCCTGGACCCGCGCGGCGAACATTTACGAATTCGACCCCGCGACGATGGCCTCGACATCCACCGGCCTTCAACCGCCCGGCCCCTACGACGCCCCGCCGTACATCACTTCGCGCGAGGTTGACGTACCCAGTTATGACGGAACGCTGGTTCCCCTTTCCATCGTTTGCAGAAAGGACATCAAGTTTGACGGATCGAATCCGACGATCCTCGAAGCGTACGGCGCTTATGGGATCACGATCGAGCCTTACATGAGCCCATCGCATCTGGCGTGGTTCGATCGCGGCGGCGTGCTGGCGGTCGCCCACGTCCGCGGCGGCGGCGAACGCGGCGAGGACTGGCACAAGGCCGGCTACAAGCTCACCAAGCCCAACACCTGGCGCGACGCCATCGCCTGCGCCGAATATCTCATCGCCAAGAAATACACCTCGCCGTCGAAGCTGGGCATCACCGGCGGCTCGGCCGGCGGAATCATGGTCGGCCGCAGCATCACCGAGCGGCCCGATCTTTTCGCCGCCGCCATCGCCGAGGCCGGGGCCTTGAACACCCTTCGCCAGGAATTCTCCCCCAACGGAATTCCCAACATCCCGGAATTCGGCAGCGTTGCCACCCAGGCCGGATTCGAGGACCTCTTTACCATGGATTCCTACCACCACGTCCGCGACGGGGTGGCCTATCCCGCGGTGATGCTGACGACCGGCATCAACGATCCGCGCGTCGCGCCATGGGAACCGGGCAAAATGGCCGCCCGGCTCGAGGCCGCCACCGCTTCCACGAAGCCCATTCTGCTTCGCGTCGATTATGAAGCCGGCCACGGCATCGGCGATTCCCGAACGCAACGGGAGCAGCTCAGCGCGGATTCGTTCGCGTTTTTCCTGTCCCAATTCGGCGTCGCGGGTTATCAGCCGACGCCCTAAGTCGGTGATCCCCATGCTTCGCCGGGTCGACCGAATCATCCTTCGCGTGCCGGCGCTGCCCGGCGCCGTGCGGTATTACCGCGACGTGCTCGGCATGAAACTCCTGCGGGAGGACAATCGGGCGGCGGCGCTGCTCATGGCCGACGGACTCACCGAAATCGTCTTGCGGGCCGATCCCGATCAGCCGGCCGAGGAAATCTATTATTTGGTCGATGATGTGCGGGCCCTGTACGCCAGGCGGGAGGAGCTTCAACTGAAATTCGTCCATGCGCCCCGCCAGGCCGCCCACGGCTACCGCGCGGCCGTGAAGGATCCCTTCGGGAATGTCCTGATGCTCCTCGATCGCACCACCGCCTCGGCAGGCGCCGGCGCCGCCGAAGACGGCGCCGCGCCCACGATGCTTTTCTCGGGTATTGAACCGACGCTCCCGGCCAAGCGCCAGCTTCTGGTGAAGGTCTACGAACAGATTGGCCGAACCGCTGACGACCTGCCGTACACGCCGCAATTTGAGGAGTTGTACAATCTCTACGCTGCTCAGCATCCCGAGCCCAAACCGACGCGCCGCGAGGTTTGGCGTCATCTGCTGAACGTTCGAAAGGCCGGCAATCTGCCCAAGCTCGGCGAAGCCCGCAACCCATCGCCCGACGTGTCGCCCGAGGCAGAGCAAATCGTAAAAAATCTGCTCGGCCCGGACATCGGCAAGCGCGATCGCCTGCCCTATTCCGAGCGATTCGACAAGCTCGTGGACGAATTCAACAAAACGCAATCCCGCCCCCTCTCGCCGCACCTGGTTTGGCGGCTGGTGGCGAAGCTCTCAAAATGAACGCCGGCACACGTGGCGCATTGCGTGACCGGGATAAGGATTTCATATATATTTCTGCGGTATATGCGATACCTATTGATCCCGCTGCTCTGCGTATCTCTCCTGGCCGCCGCCTCCGCACTGGGCGCCGTTCATTTCACGATCGACGCCGAGAAAGAGGTGCGGCCGATCTCGCGGCTTATTTACGGCGTGAATCAGCCGATCGACGACGCCTGGGCGAACGCGACGTTTCTGCGCTTCGGCGGTAATCGCACGACGGCATACAACTGGGTCACCAACGCTTCCAACGCCGGTTCGGACTACCATTTCCAGAATGACGGCTATCTCAGCGGCACGACACCAGGCGCGGCGGTTGCGGCCGTTCTGCACAATGCCTACGACCACGACGCCGCGGCGCTGATCACCGTGCCGATCAACGGCTCTGTTTCCGCCGACGAAAAAGCCGACGGCGACGTTCGCAAGAGCGGGCCGGATTATCTTCAGACCCGCTTTCGTCCCGAAGCGCCGGCCAAGAACGCCCCGTTCACATTGACGCCCGATCCCAACTCGACGGTCGTTTATCAGGATGAATTCGTGAACTGGGTCAAGACCAATTATCCCTACGGCCAAACGGACCCCCATCGTCGCATTTATTTTGAGTTGGACAACGAGCCGGGCCTCTGGTCCGAAACCCATGCGGAGGTACATCCCAAAAAACTCACTTACGCCGAGCTGGTGCGAAAAACGATTGCCTACGCCACGGCGGTAAAGAACGTCGAGCCGAATACCCTGATTTTCGGCCCGGCGAACTATGGGTGGGGCGGATACGTCACTTTGCAGGACGCGCCGGATGCCAATGGCCGTGATTTCCAGGTCTTTTATCTGCAGCAACTGGCCAAGGCCGGCGCGGCGGCGGGCCGGCGGCTGCTCGACGTGCTCGACGTTCATTGGTATCCCGAGGCCACCGGCGGCGGCGTGCGGATCGACGGAATGGAATCTAATCCCGCCGTCGTCGCCGCCCGATTGCAGGCGCCTCGATCGCTGTGGGACCCCACCTATATGGAAACCAGTTGGATCACGAAAAATACGCGGCACCCCATCGACCTGATACCCGTATTTCAGAAGAAAATCGCGCAAGAATTATCCCGGAACCAAGCTGTCGATCAGTGAATACAACTATGGCGGCGGAGGGGACATCTCCGGCGGCATCGCCGAGGCCGACGTGTTGGGCATCTTCGGCCGCACCGGCGTTTTCTCAGCCAACGAATGGCCGAACCTTCCCGACGAACCGTTCACCGCCGGCGGATTCGAAATGTACCGCAATTTCGACGGCAAAAATGGCTCGTTCGGCGACACCTCCGTTTCCGCGACCACCGATGACGACCCCGACTCGTCCGTTTACGCCAGCACCGATTCGGCCAATCCCAACCGCATGGTCGTCATTGCGATCAACAAAACCGATCACCCCGTGGCGGCCGACCTGCAATTAAAAAACGCCAGGTCGTTTACTTCCGTGCAGGTATATCAACTGACCCGCTCAAGTCCCCGCCCCGCCAATGCCGGGCAAATCTCGCTGAAAGACCCGCAGAATTTCAGTTACACGATGCCGGCTTACAGCGTCAGCACGATTAATCTTGTCGCACAATAAACGCGACATCGGGGCGTGGAAGCGATTGGAGCGGCGGTTCTGTAATCACCACAACAAATCGGCGGCGCTGAAGATCGGCCCGTCGGTGCAGGTCAGACGATAACACCAGTCGTTGCCGGGCAATGGGGGCTTGGCGGGGTCGGGTTTTTTGACGCGGATGCAACAGCTTTGGCAGGTGCCCATGCCGCAGGCCATGGCCCGCTCGACCGCAACCTGGCAGGGAATGTTACGCCGGATCGCGATGTCGGCGACGCGTTTCATCATCGGCTCTGGGCCGCAGGTGTATATGATAGGACGAAGATCGTCAGGGAAGAATTCGCCGGCCAGGCGATGATCGAGGAATTCTTCCAGTGCCTGGGTGACCAAGCCGCCGAAGCCGAATGAGCCGTCGTCGGTGGCAGAGAATTGTGGGAATGCCGTGGGTCCAGAATTCGGCGACCTGGTACGGCGCAGGCGTCAGGGTGAGGGGAATCAGGTCGCGGCAGAGCGCCGCGGCAAAGGCGATGGCGCGGCCATTGGGCAATTGCGAAGCGAGATAAATCATCGGCGGGATTCCAACGCCGCCGCCGACGAGAATGGCAAACTGGTCCCCAGCGGGCAGAGTAAAGGCGTTGCCGAGGGGTCCGAGAATGCTCACGGTGTCGCCGGGGACGAGATCGGCCAGATATTGCGTGCCATTGCCGACGACGCGGTGGATGATGTCGAGTTCCACGCGGGCCGCATCGCGCCGACCAGCCAGGGAAAACGGACGGCGAATCAGCGCAATGGGGACTGTCAGTTCGGGATCATGAGATTCGACTGCTCGCCCGGCCACCATTGGTACTCGCATGGGTCGGCATTGAGGGCAGGCAGATCGCAGCAGGCAATCTGGATGAACTGTCCCGGCTTTGTGGGCGGGAATGTCGGGCAAGCCAAGCACCAGGCGGTAATGGTCCCGACAGATTTTCAGGTTGACGACGACTTGGGCGTTGGGTTGCCGGGCTTAGACGAAATCATCGCAGCGCATTGTGGGGCAACGCGATGGGAATCTCAATGCACCAAAAGCCAAAAAGACTTCCGGAGGGGTGGCTCCTATCCACCTCCGGAAGTGCGCCACGGCTAGAAGCCGCTTATTCGCAAATGGGAATCGCCATCAAAAGCGACAGCGAAAATATAACCGTGGGGAATAACGCTGTCAATTCACCAAAAGCATGGGGCAAAATCAATGTCCTTCGAACGTAATCACTTATCTGGACATTGGTTGCGTAAATCAACGCCACCGCACTATGGGTTCCAGGGCCCGCTGGATTTGGGGGCCAAATTTTCGGCTTTGGCGGTCTTCCACTACACTGCCGGGATGAAGCGAATCGACGTGGCCATCGCCGTGGTGACCAAGGGAGAGCAAATCCTCATTTGCCAGCGAAAGTCCGACGATACTTTCGGCGGCCTCTGGGAGTTTCCAGGCGGCAAATGTGAACCGGGGGAGGATCTAACAGCCTGTCTGGCCCGCGAGTTGATGGAGGAGTTGGCCATCAAGGCCCGGATCGTGCGAAAGTTGCCGGCGATCAGGCATGATTACCCGCATTCACGGATCACGCTGCACCCATTCTTGTGCGAGCATGGCGGCGGCGAGCCGAAGGCCATCGCATGCCAGCAAGTGAAATGGGTCAAGGCTGAGGAATTGTCGGCGTATCAGTTTCCACCGGCAAATGAATCCTTGCTGAAAGAATTGAGCGTCGCCGTCGGCGGCGGCGCGTGAGGCCCGTTTGCCAAGTTTGCCGTTATTCGTTAGGAATGTCCCGATACCTCAATTTCTGGAGACACGCTCCATGCCCGGATCAATCATCGCCAACATCGCGGATTATGCCGACGCCCTGCTCACGACTCGCAAGGCCAGGAACGTCTTGGTGTTGCTGCTGCTGGTGATGCTTCTTTTCCAACTGGGGCTGTTCTTTACGGTGCGATATAAAATTCAGATCGCCCCCGGCGGCCCGGCCGGTATGGCCGGCCCCACGGCCGCGGTCACGCACCAAACCCCCGCGGTTTTGATCGACTTCCTGAAATATCTGACGGGTCTGATCGATTTTGGCGGCGTGGTCGTGCCGTTCGTGCTGGCCGTGGATCTGTGGCTCATCGTGTCCATCATGCTTATGGGACGGCTGCTGGGGGTCTCCCGGCTGGTGACGGCATTGCTTTGGTGCGTCATTCTGCTGGCGCTGCTGTTTCCCTGGCAGGCATTTCTGAACAACCAGACGTTCACCTCCACCGAGTTCAAAATTCCCGGCGTGCTGTATACCTGGGCCGAATTGGCGGTGCGCGGCCGGATTCATCCCGCGGGGGTGCGGCCTTCTATTCTTTATTGGGCCCGTTTCGTCGGCTGGCCGATCGTCGCTATCCTGATTGTTCTGGCGATCCAGCATCAGAGCCGATTGGGTTTGCGCTCGGCCATGGGTGGGAACTCCTCCCCGCCTGCCGCCGGCCCGGCCGCCGAATCTTGAGCTTTAGAGTCTATCTCAGGGCCTTTCGCATTTATTCGCAGTCATCCGTTATGCGGGAAGAGCGCGGGAAACTCAGCGGCAACATCGTTATCGACGAACTGTACACCCTTTGGGGGATGATCGTTGGAAACGTCAAGGTCTTGAAAAAGGGCAAGCTGTATCTCCGCGGCAGCATCTACGGCGATCTGACCGTGGAATCCGGCGGAAGGGTCCATATCTTCGGAAACGTCCAGGGAAAACTCCTCGCCAAGCACGGGGCCAAGGTGATCCACAGCGGAGTCGTCGGCGGAGATATCGTCAATCAGGGCGGACGGATTTATATCGAGTTGACGGCCAGGACGATGGGCAAAGTCAAAACCAAGGACGGCAAAACGACCTTCGAGCAAAGGCAAACATTTCCGGAAGTAGATTTTTGCGATTTGCCGTCCGGGCGATTAACCTGCGGCGGCCTTTGAAAGAGGAATAGCTATGCCGATCGAAAAATGGTCGGATTCGGTGGCCGTCGTGCATCTCGGGAACGATCCGCAGTTGTCGGAAGACCTCGAAGGCGCCGCTGCCTGGAGCCGCCTTGCCTCAACAGCATTCTGGACTTCTCGGCCGTGCATTTCGTCAATTCATCCAACATCGCCGCCCTGCTGCGCCTTCGCCGGCAGATTCACTCGCAAAACGGAAAGCTGGTTCTCTGCAACGTCGTCGATCAGGTCTGGACCACGTTTCTGATTACCGGGCTGGATAAGCTCTTCGACGTCAGCGACAACGTCACCACCGCGCTGGCGACCCTGCAATTGAAGAGGTAATCCGCGGAATTTTCCCCCCACGGCGCCGCTTCCCCCGATTCCCACAAAAGCCGCGGGATGGCAATCCCGCGGGATGGCAATCCCGCGGGATCGGAACCCCGCGGGATTCAAACCCCATCTACCGCATTGCCGCCTGGCTGTTGCTGCTGGCGGTTTCGGTCGCCTGGCTGGTCAACTCCAGGCGGGTGATCAGCAACGCCGCGGAGAGCTGCGGATCGGTTTTCAGCACGTCGCTCATCGTCGGACGGGTCGTGGGGCCGCCGGGCGTGGCCAAAACCGGGTCATCCGGCACGTCCAGATGCAGACGAGCCATGTTCTCATCGCTCATCTGTTTGGGCGTCATCGCGATCGCCACATCGGGGTCCACGCCCCACGTCTTGCTGTTGTCCTCGCGGTGAATGCACCGCCCGCTGGGAAGATAATAGTGGCTGGTCGTCAGCTTCAGATACGCCTTTCGACTATCCAGCGGCAGCAGCATCTGCACGCTCCCCTTGCCATAAGTTCGCTGACCCACGATCAGGGCGCGATGCTGGTCCTTCAGGGCGCCGGATACGATCTCGCTGGCGCTGGCGGAATATTGATTCACCAGGATCACCAGCGGCAGAGTCGTCTGCAAATCCTGCGGGTCGGCCGTCATGACCGTCGGTGGATTGACGGTCGGACGATCCGCATGTGTGCTGACGATCACGCCGTGGTCGATGAACTTGTTCACCACCTTCTTGGCCGTGTCGAGCAATCCGCCGGGGTTGTAGCGCAAATCCAAAATGATCGCCCGCGCATGCTCGTCCTTCAGTTCGTCGATGGCCTGGCCCAGATCCTCGGCGGTCGTCTTGCTGAAGCTGATGAGACGGATGTAGCCGATCCTCAAGTCGGGATCGAGCATGTAGTTCCAGCCGCCGTCGGACGTGGGCGTGCATCCCTTGATGCTGGCCACCTTGATCATTTCGCGATCCAGCACGTAGTCCTTGACCGAACCGTTCAGGGATTTGAGAGTGAGCGTCACGGGAGTTCCCGGAACGCCGGTGATGATTTTCACCGCCCCGTCGAGCGACAGGCCCTTGGCGATCTTGCCGTTGATCCGAGTGATGATATCGCCCGGATGCACGCCCGCGCGGGAGGCCGGCGTATCGGGCAGCGGCTGCACGACCTCGATGTTGCCCATGTCGTCGTTCTGAATCTGAATTCCCACGCCGCCGAACTCTCCCTCCGTCGTCTTTTCCAGCTCTTCCACGTCATACGGCCAGATCACCGTGCTGAACAGATCGAGCTTGGAAAACGCCCCGTCGGCAAATTCGCTGACGAAAACTCCCTCGGGAAGCTTTACCGTGCGTTGATTCAAATCGCGCAGATCGGTCAGGGCCGAAACCAGGTTATCTCCCGCGTTGTCGGCCGTGGCCGTTTGGGCCTTGGCCTTCCATTCCTCGATTTCGTCCAGGAAACGTTGGCGCTGAACGTGGTCCTTCAGGCCGGGGAAAGCCTCCTCCAGCCCATCGGTGGTCATGAGCGCTTCCAGGCCGTGCAAGCCCCCCTTCCAGCAGGTCCTGATAGGTGACGTCCCGATAGTATTGATGGGCTGCCAAATCCAGCGCGTCCAGCAGCATGTCGAACTGAACGCCGCGGACCTGGTCACGCCAATCCGTCGGCGCGATCGCATCGTCGTCGCCCTGCGTTCGGAGGGTTCGGTCGTGACGCCGACCGCCAGGGTCGGCTCGGTGGTCGGGGCTTTGCCGGCGACGGCCGGCCGGGTCGTCGCCGCATTCGCCACCGACGGTTGCGTCGAGGCCCGAAGCAGATTGTCCGCCGCCTCGCGGTCGTGCGACCTCGGCATCCTGCAATTTTTTCATCAGATCGGGCGTGTAGACCAATAGCAGCCGCACCCGCAGCTCCGCCAGCTTGAGCTTATTCTTCCACGTGGGATTCGCCGGCTCCACCACCCCCAAATCCTCATACATCCTCCAGGCCTTCAGCCACAGCCCGGTGCTTTCATCCTTGTCGGCGGCCGCGGCCGATTCCCTCACCAATGCGTCGATCCATTTCTCGTGGCGGAAAGCATCTTTGTTGTCTGCCAGCAGATAGGCGCGAGCGGCTTCGTCGATGGCGTAGCCGTCCATGTGGTGCGCCAGCAGCAGCCGCACGTCGCCCTGGGCTTTTTCGAATTGATCGTGCCGCGCCTCGCTGAAGGTTCTCTGCTGGTTCTGGAAATCACTGACCCAGATTTCCATTTGCTCGATCTGGGGATCGTGCGAAAGCTTCTCGGCATGTTGAAGATATTGCTCGCTGATCCCGAAATTACCGTTTCGAGCCGCCTGGACGGCCGCCTCTTCCAATGCCTCCGGCGTCGTCGGCGTCGGCTGTGTCGCCGGTTGCCCGTCAATCGTCGCGCCAAACTGATCCTGACCAGGCTGCGCCGCCGCCGCCTTGGGCGGCTGACCGCATGACACCGACAGCATCAAGCCAAAACTGCACCCCACGCCCAAAATCACTCGGCCCAGCAAACTCTTCATTGAATCCACCTGATAAGAAAAGCGCCCGATCTCAAAGCTTCCAACGCGGCGAGATCGGATCGCAGAACCTTATCTCCAAAAAACGCCAGAATCAAACGCTCGCCATTTCGATAGTCATCCGCCCCGCCCCGAAGAGACCTACGCAGGAACCTCCGTGACCGGGACCGACCTATGTTGTGCTGCTATCGGCATTTCCCCACCCATGGAGATAGCAGCCGCCCCAATGTACCATCCCTGCCGGCCGCAATAGTTTCGGCCCGCAATAATACGTCGAATCCGTTTACTCATTATGCCATCAATCCCCTCACAATTAGATCGGATTTTCCGGGCCGCCATCCAAGACGCGTTTAATCTGGCCTGCGATCCGCAAATCAGCGTCAGCCAGAACGAGAAATTTGGAGATTATCAGTCCAACGCCGCGATGGGTCTGGTTAAACCGATCATGGAAAAGACGGGGAAAAAACTGAATCCGCGGGCCATCGCCGAGGAAATCCGCTCCCGCCTGAACCTGGGGGATATGGCCAGCGAGGTAACGATCGCCGGCCCCGGGTTCATCAACGTTCGTCTCTCGCCGGCATGGCTCGCAGGCCAACTCGACGCGATTTTCCCCGACCCCCGCCTGGGGGTCGCGCCGGTGGACGACCCCCAAACCATCGTCGTCGATTATTCCGGCCCGAACATCGCCAAGGAAATGCACGTCGGCCATCTCCGCAGCACGATCATCGGCGACGCCATCAGCCGGGTTTTTGAATTCCAGCAGAATCATATCATCCGCCAAAACCACATCGGAGATTGGGGCACCCAATTCGGCCGGGTGGTCCTGGCCATCTGGTATCACGTTCTGGCCGACCACCTGCATCAATCGGAAGAACTGGACCGATTGGCCAAACGGATGAAGGCAGCATCCGACGCCCGGGATGAGCCGGCCAAGGCAACGGTCGTTCATTCGCTGGTGGAGATGCACAACTATTTTCTCAGCCAGGATCCCAACGGCATGGCAATCTTCGAGCCAGCGACTGAAGGACCTGCATCTTCAACTCTCGTCGCTGGAGACGCTCTATCAATTCGTGTCCGCGGCCACGGAGACCAAAGCTGCCGAGCAGGAATTCGTGGGAAGCAATTCGCTGGCCAGCTTGCCGCGGCTGTTCACCACCTTCATCCAGAACCCGAAAGATCCCCGAAACCTTCAAGAAAAGGAGGCCTGGCAAAAGGCACGCGAAGCGACGCTGGAAACTTGCGACGAAATCTACGCGCAGCTCGGCGTGAAGCTGACTCCGCAGGATGTGCGCGGCGAATCGGATTACCAGGACGATCTGCCGCAGATCGTCGCCGATTTGAAATCCGCCGGCATCGCGGTGGAATCCGAAGGCGCGATCGTCGTGCATGTACCGGGATACGAATCCCCGCTGATGATCCAGAAATCCGATGGCGGCTTTCTCTACGGCACGACCGACCTGGCCGCCATCCGCTATCGAATCACCAAACGCTCGGCCCGGCGAATCGTCTACACCCACGACAGCCGCCAGCAGGAGCACTTCGCCAAAGTCTTCTGGACGGCAAAAACAATTGGCTGGGCCAAGGATGTCACCCTGAACTACGCCCCCTTCGGCACGATGCTCGGCGAGGACGGCAAACCCTTCCGCACCCGCACCGGCGGCACGGTAAAACTGAAGGATTTGCTCGACGAAGCCGAGCAGCGTGCCCTGCGTGTCGTGACGGAGAAGCAGCCGGACATGCCCGAAGATCGCCGCCGCGCCATCGCCCACGCCGTCGGCATCGGCGCCGTGAAATACGCCGACCTGTCCAAGGACCGCGTCAGCGATTACGTTTTTTCCTTCGACAAGATGCTGGCATTGGATGGCAACACCGCCCCCTATCTTCAATACGCCCACGCCCGCATCCGCTCGATCTTCCGAAAAGCCGGGAGAATCGAAGCCCGGCCAAATCCTCCTGGAATCCCCGTTCGAGTTGGCCCTGGCCAAGCACATTTTGCGATCTAGGCGAATTGATCGATCTGGTCTCCCGCGAACTGAAGCCGCATCATCTGTGCGCCTACCTGTACGAACTAGCCACGCGTTTCAGCGGCTTCTTCGAGAATTGCCCCGTGATCCAAAGCCCGCCGCCCATGCGCGAGCCGATTGGCATTGTGCGACCTGACCGCCCGCACGCTGGAGTCGGGATTGGATTTGCTCGGAATCGAGCATCCGGATCAGATGTAAGGACATTTCGGCACATCGCATCACGACATGCTTCTCGCGTCGCTTGCATCCGTCAAATCGCGTTCGCGCCGGCGGCGAAACAGCAGGAGGAATGCTCCGCCGATGGCCAGAGCCGTGCTCGCCGGCTCGGGGACGACGAAGGTGTAGTCCGCGACGTTCGGCAGATGGTCGCTGGCGGTCGTCAAGGCCGAAAGGATTTGCGACTGCGTCGGGCTGTAGCCGTTGGCGGTCGTCATGTACGCCAGATCGGTATTCGTGCCGCTGTTCACCGTGCCGCCGGAAGAGGTGGTGCCGTTGTTGCCGAAGGCTTGTAGTGAACCGCTGACATAATCGATGGCCCCCGTGCCGCCGAGAACATTTTGCGTCATGAGCTGGTAGTCGTCGCGGTATCGGAGATCGGTGGCCGATTCGGTCAAATTTCCCGCGGCCGTGGAGAAATTGAGCGGATCGTACGCTTCGCCTTGGCCCGAGGCCGTGAAATTGGTGAACTCCGCCTCCGGCGGATTCGAGTTCAGATCGCCCATGTAAAGGACCGACGCGTTGGCGGGCAGCGTCAACTCATTGTTGCGGATGATGGTCGCCTCTTCGCCGCGGTCGGTGGCATCGGCGGACGTCGAGCCCGATTTCATGTGCGAGACGTATACATAAAACGGGGTGTTGCTGCCGATGGGCTCGAATTCGTATCGCACCACCTGGCGGTATTCTCCATTGCCCGAGCCCTCCGGCGTGCCGACGCCGACGGACGCCAATAGCTGCACCGTGTTCGCGTTGTACACGATGGCGTTGGGCCCGTTTCCGTCGGAGTTACTGCCCGACTGCGTCGCCTGGTAGGAACTCATCTGATAATTCGCGCCAACGTAATCGCCGTTGAGCATGTTCAGGATCGGCTGGACCGTCGTGGAATTGCTGGTAGTTTCTTCCAGGGACATGATGTCGATCGGCTGGGCATCGCCGGCAATGGTCTCATTGCCGATGCCCTCAAGAACGGTATTTAGGCCGGGCCGGGGCGTGGTATAGCCGTCGATATCGTCTTCAATGTTCCAATCAACGATTCGCAGGGTACTTGCGAAGGCGTGGCTGCAAACTCCCAAAAGTGACAAGGATGCCAAGAATGCCGCCAATGGGCGCAAGGATTTAGACTGCAATTTTCTCTCCCGCACGAGTAGTGCAACAAATTACTTTGGCCCCCGTGTGGTTGGCCGGAAGCCGGGGTAAAATAACCGTCTGGATCGTAGTTGTCCATTAAAAATCTTAACAATTGTCGTAAAACAAGATGAAGTGGACGTGAAAGCGGAAAGCAAAACAATGGCGAGATTGCTTTCGTAGCCCCGGATGTACATCCGGGGCTTCTTGGCTGGCTATTCAGCAATTCCCTTTCAAAATGCATCTCTGTCGGCAGATCGCCCGCGAAACGGTTACCTGCATCCGCCCCTGTCTCGACCCTGCCGATTTTTTCAAGAGGTTGCGGTGCCGAATCTGGCAACCGCGGGGAAAACGGGGGGATTCGTTCGACGGGCCAAAACGCGCAGCCCGGGAGTGCAGACCCGACCGCGGCGGCACGGTGTTTCGCCGCAGGCGAATGAGCAGGACGCAGGCTCCGCCGACAAACATGGCGGCACGCGCCAGCTCCGGAGCCGCCGCGAACGTGTAGCCCGCGACGTTCGGAAGATGGTCACTGGTAATCGTCGGCTCCAAGAAGATCTCCGATTGCGTCGCACCGTAGCCGTTGGCGGCGGCCACGTACCCCAGATCGTCGTTCGCACCGCCGTACACGCCGCCGCCCGAAAATCCGTCCGCGGACGCCGCGCCGTCGTTGCCGAAGTCCTGCGGCGAGCCGCTGAACTGGTCGACGGCCGCCGTGCCGTCGAGAACGGCTTGCGTTATGAGCTGATCGTCGTCCGCCTGTTGAACGTCGGTGGTCCAATCGCTCCGATACAGATGGCCCGTCGAAAAACTCCCCGGGTCGCTCTCTTGGTCGCTCTCTTGGTCACTCTCTCGCCCCTGGCCCGCGGCCGTCAAATCACTGAGATCTCCTTCCGAGGGCTTGGGGTTCAGATGGACGGCAACGCGGAGCACCGGCTCTTTAGCCGGCGGCGTCATGCCATTGTCGCGGATGACGGTCGCTTCTTCGCCGCGGTCGGCGGCGTCGGTGAACGTCACGACCGAATTCCAGGGCGACGGATAGATCCGCGATGGAGAGTTGCCGAGTATCGGCTCAAAGTCGTCGCCCGCCTGGCCGTCATCGCCGTCGCCCCAACTGCCCGGCGTACCGGCGGCAACGGGCGACGGAAGCTGCATCTTATTATTTGCCGGGTCCATGACCGCATCGGGCCCGTTTCCGTCGGACGGATCGCTGTCCGACTCAGCCTCGGGGTGGGAACTGGCCGTATCGTCGGCGGCGTCTTGCGGCGCCATGTTGTCGATTGGCTGGGCCTCGTCGGCGATAAGTTCGTCGCCACGGCCCATCGGGACGGAATTGCGGCCGACCAACGGCGCTGTCGCGACGTTGACGTCGCCTTGAGTGTTCAAGCCGACAGTTGGCGGCGGCCCGCCGAAGGCCGGGCTATACATTCCCAACAGCCAAAAAATAACCCCCAGTGCCGCATGAGGGCGCAAAGATTTTAACTGCAATTTTTTCTCCGGAAACGCGCGGCAACTACATTGGCCCCGTATGGTCAGGCGGAAGCAACTGCAAAATAGTCATGACGCTGAACAGTGTCCACACAAAAATAAAAAAAATGAATCGCAACCCAACTGAAATTGGAAGCAAAAGCGGACCGCGCCGGGAATCAATTGCATTTGGCCCAATTCACGACGCGACGCCGCAGGCGAGCGCGCCGATTGCGGCTCGCGTCACATGTCGTCGGAAACATGCGACGAAAACGAAATGTCATTCCTGACATCCACGATTATGGAGTGCCGGATATCACCTTCTCCTTTACCCCGGCCACACGGCAGCAGATTGGCACGATGCGACCTGACCGCCCGCACGCTGGAGGTCGGATTGGATTTGCTCGGCATCGAGCATCCGGATCAAATGTAAGAGTGTTTTGAGAGATCACGCCCGCTTCCTCGCCGTGGGGCGCGATAAGAAATGGGCGATGTGCGCGCTGAGCTTCGGAATGTTGCGGGTCTGGCATTCCCAAATAGTGAGCACCTGCCAACCGTCGCGCCGAAGTCGGCGCAGTACGCGGCGATCACGGGCCGCGTTGCCGAGACGTTTCTTTAGCCAATAATTGGCATTGGTAGCCGGCGCCAAGCGGGCATGCCGGCAGGTGTGCATGTGCCAGAAGCATCCATGAACGTTGATGATCTTTCGGAACTTGGTCAGTACGATATCCGGGGTTCCGGGGAGGTCGCGCCGGTGCAAGCGAAAGCGGTAGCCTAGACTGTGGATGAGCCGCCGGACGAGCAATTCAGGCTTTGTATTTCGCGACTTCACCGCCGCCATAATCCGCGATCGTTCTGCTTTGGTGAAGGTTTCGGGCATGATTCAAATCTGAAAGCGCATACGCAATGTGGCATTTGAGGCGCTCAGCAAGCAGTTATAGCAGCCGTCCGAGTCCCTCGGTCTCAGCAGTGATTACTTTACGATGATGCGAATACCCGGTGTGCCAACCTGGGCGACCCAGCGTTCGTTGTACAGCTTGAACAACTCCTGTAATTGCGTGGCCTTACCCTTCGATGAAAAATCGCCAAGCTCGGAAATATTCTGCCCGACGAATGACTCGACCGACGTTACGATGACGCGGCGCATATCCACGCCCTCGAATTCTTCAAGCTCGTTTTTCCATGTTGCTACACGATCATGACGGGTCAGCAGCCAGACTTCGAGGTCATTGTCTTCGAGCGCTTCAGCGACTTGGGCCAAATGTTTGTCGTCGGGCAGGCCAACGGCCACCTCAATGGTTGCATTTTCGATCTCGAAATCGCCCGTTCGCGCTTTCAGGTCGGACCGTGATTTGCGGTCACCCTTGTTTGCGGGAACGACCTTGATCTCGCGCTTCAGACGGAGCATAAGCTTGGCGCCGATGAGATACTGGGCAACGTCACCCGCCTTTCCTTTGGCATCGGCCTGTTTGAGTATCTCGCGGATGACTGCCTCGACACTCCTGCCTTTCGTCCTTGCTTCCAATGGTTCCTCTTCCAAGATGCCGCGAAGAATTGCGCCAAAACTGTCCTGCATCGTGGTGAGCAATTTCGCTTGGTCGTTCGATGAGGCCGACTCAAAACCTGCGTCCTTTAACCGATCGAGAAGCTCCTGCCCCCAACCGCCCACGTTCGACGATCGACGGCCGTGATTCCTGTTGATGGCTTCCAAACCGAGACGCTGGTGGACGCGGTCGCCATATTTTTCATGGGAGTCCAACCCAGCGCTGTTGGCCTTCTTGTGAGCGTCGAGACGCAATACGGGCGTCTCTCGGAGCCGTTCGAGCAATGCCATGGCAGCCTGCAAACGCGCCGCGATGTAGCGACCACCCTGCTGCATCTGCTCTTTCAGAAAGCTTTGCAGATTAATGCGTGTCATGGCCGTCTCAGAATAGCGTCGGGTGCGTTTTGCGGGGGACGAGGGCCGTAGCCATGGGAGTAAGATAGTGTTTGGCGATCCATGCAACGGCAGGCACGCAGACCGCGTCGCCAAAACCGAAAAGAGCCTTATTCAGCGGCACATTAATGACGTAATCATCAGGTACACCCTGGAGGCGCACATTCCCGGGCGGTAAGTAGGCGAACTTGGTATTTGCCCCTGCCGCCCTTAAACAAGATTTGCCGGCCGCTGCCGCCGCGAGGAGTTCGGAGGCAACCGGCGATACCATCGGTGCGCAACTCGGCCATGCTTCGTCCATATCGGACGCGCCGGAATGCCGTGGCGTACTGGTATGCCTTCTGACCAATCATCAGTCGTGCGGCCAAAAGGTGGCGCTCGCTCAACTGGCTGAAGAAGTATTCAGCGCGGCCGTTGTTCCACCAGTGGGGATCATCGTCTGGCAAATCTTCCACGATATCCTTGAGCGTCAGCTGCGGCTTCGGCAACCACGGTAAATCCTGAATGTCCCAACGGATGTTCTGTCGCGTATTGATGAAAGTGAACAGTGCATCTGGGCGCGTCTCAGATTCCATGGCGAAGGGATTGCGCCCCGCTTCCTTCGGCGCTGCCTTCGCAACCACAAACAGACGGGCGCGACTCTGCGGCACCCAGTGGACGGCATTCAGGATGAAGGCATCAACTGTGTAGCCAAGCTCATTGAGCGCCAGCAGTGCTGTTTCGAAGTCCTTGCCGCCACGGGATTGAAGGAACCCGACGACGTTTTCGAGCATCACCATCGGTGGCCGTCGGTTTCCCAAGTCCCCCAGTATCTGAATTAGGCCCCAGAAGGCCGAAGATTCCTTGCCGTTCAACCCTTCCCAAGCACCAGCGATGGATAGGTCGTTGCATGGAAACGAAGCGGTATACAGATCACAGACTGGGATATCGTCCGGCGTGAGCTTATGGATATCCCCCAGCTTGAAATGGGAAGTGCCGAAGTTGGCCTTATACATCTTTAGCTTGTCGGGGTCGATGTCGTTAGCGAAGACCACCTCCCAACCGTGGCCTTCCAGAGCCAGCCTGACCAATCCGATTCCAGCGAAAAACTCGGCGGCCCTTAAGCGGCGTTCGCGCGGCCCCTTTTGCGGTGATGATCCTGCGATGAGTGTTGAACCAGTCATTGATCTACCCGATTGCCGCATCATAGCATGGGACACTTCCGGGGAGAACAGAACCAGAAACGGCGACGCAGTTGAGTGTGCGCCCATCGCCTCAATTCGTTTTTGGTGTCTTCTCCGCGGTCTCCGCGTTCTCTAGCGAAGCGGGCGGTGAGTCTGAATTTTGCGGGCGAGATATTTTCGTCGGAACCCGCTCGGTACAGAAAATTCTACTCTTCGCCTCCGGCGGATTCTCAGACATTTCAAACCCCAACCCCGTCGCTGGGATCTTTTCGGAAATTCGACAGTAACAGTGACATCGTAGGCCCTGGCGCTATCGAAAACGCGGTCGGTGTCACCAAGCACCGTCAAAAAGCTATAGCCGGCTGATGAGAAGTTCCCGCTGAAAAATCATCTCCTTCGGCAGGTCGCCGGCGAGTTTCAGGAATAATTCTTCCTGGCTCATCAACTCGGCTTTCACATCGTCCACGTTGATGGATTGAAGCTGCTCGAATCGGTCCAGCGGCATGTCGAGGCCGTCCAGGTCGATGTCGCTGCTGCGGGGCATCCAGCCGATGAGCGTTTCTCTGGCGTAGGCGCGGCCGTGGGAGCGGTCGATGATCCATTTCAGGACGCGCATGTTTTCGCCGTAGCCGGGCCAGAGGAATTTGCCCTTCTCATCCGTGCGGAACCAATTGACGTGGAAGATGCGCGGGCAATCGGTCAGCTTCTTGCGCATGCGGAACCAATGAACGAAATAATCGCGGATGTTGTAGCCGATGAAGGGGAGCATGGCCATCGGGTCGCGGCGGACGACGCCGACCTGGCCGGTGGCGGCGGCGGTGGTTTCGCTGCCGAGGGTCGCGCCGAGATAGACGCCGTGCATCCAATTGAAAGCCTGGTAGACCAGCGGGACGATGCGTGAGCGGCGGCCGCCGAAGATGATCGCCGAAACCGGCACGCCGGCGGGGTCGTTCGCGGCGGGATCCAGCGCGGGATTGTTCGTCATCGGAGCGGTGAATCGGCTGTTGGGATGGGCGGCCTTCCGGCCGCAATTGGGCGTCCAGGGTTGGCCGGTCCAGTCGACACAGCGTTCCGGCGGCTGGGGGGTTTTGCCTTCCCACCAGACATCGCCATCCGGCAGCAGCGCGACGTTGGTGAAGATCGTATCCCGAGCGCATGGCGGCCATGGCGTTGGGATTGGTTTGTTCGTTGGTGCCGGGGACGACGCCGAAGTATCCGGCTTCGGGGTTGATGGCCCGCAATTTCCCGGTGTCGTCCACCCACATCCAGACGATGTCGTCGCCGACGGTGGTGATCTTCCAGCCGGCGTCGCGATATTTTTTCGGCGGGATGAGCATGGCAAAATTTGTTTTGCCGCAGGAACTGGGGAAGGCGGCGGCGACGTAGGTTTTTTCGCCTTCGGGGCTCGTGGCGCCCAGCAGCAGCATGTGCTCGGCCATCCAATCCTGCTGCTGGCCAAGGAAACTGGCGATGCGAAGGGCGAGACACTTTTTGCCCAGCAGCGCGTTTCCGCCGTAGCCGGAGCCGAAACTCCAGATCGTATTGTCCAGCGGGAAATGGCAGATAAACCTGCGCTGCGGATCGCAGTCGGCGACGCTGTGGAGGCAGCGGGTGAATTCCGGCTCAGCGTCGGGATCGGACGACGAGACGGTGGATTCCAACTGCTTCCAGGCGACGGTCCCCATGCGGGTCATGATGCCCATGCTGACGGCGACGTAGATCGAGTCGGTCAATTCGATGCCGACCTTGGCCAGGGGCGAGCCGATCGGGCCCATGACGAACGGCACGACGTACATCGTGCGGCCTTTCATGCAGCCGCTGAAGAGGGACTTCAACTTGGCGTAGGCGGCGCGGGCGTCCATCCAGTTGTTGGTCGGCCCGGCCATGTCCTGGCTCGGGGTGCAGATGAAAGTGGCTTGTTCGCTGCGGGCGACGTCGTTGGGATTGCTGCGGTGCAGATAACAGCCGGGGAGTTTTTGCTGATTCAGTTCGATGAGGACATTGTCTTTGACGCCGCGATTGAGGAGGGTTTGCTTTTCCTCGGGCGAGCCGTCGCACCAGAAGACATTTTCCGGCTGGCAAAATTCGACGCATTGGTCGATCCAGGCCCGGACGTGGCGGTCGACGGCCGGTTGGGCCCGGGTCGTCGATTTGGACTGCGGCGGTCGGCGGTGAAGCTCGGTCTTGGTGCGGCTCATGTCGATCTCCTGGAGGCGGCGGTTTAACATGGATAATGGTAGCGGAGGTCACCGCGCAAAGGGAAGCGAAGACCCGCGGGATGGCTATCCCGCGGCTTTTGTGAACGTTGGATGCGTCTTGTGAAAACCAACCGAACATCCTCCGGCGATTGGGCCAGCCGCGCGATTGCGACGGGACTCGACCATCATCGCGCGGGGCGGACCGGCGAAGCGGAAAAGGTCTACCGCGATGTTCTCGCTCGGCAGCCGGGCAATGCCGATGCGCTTCATCTGCTGGGGGTTGCTCTGGGACAGCAGGGCCGGCCGCAGGCGGCGGTGGAATTCATCGGGCGGGCGATTGCGCTGCAAGCGGATGTGGCGGAATATCATGCGAATCTGGGCGAATTTTTGCGTCCGCTGGACAGGTTGCACGAATCGGCGGCGAGCTTTCGCCGGGCCATCGCGATGAAGCAAAACGAGCCGGGATTTCACAACGGCCTGGGCGTGACGCTGGCGGAAGCCATGCAGCTTGAGGAGGCCATCGCGGAGTTTCGGCGCGCCATCGAATTGAAAAAAGATGATGCGGACGCTTACAACAACCTGGGCGGGGCGCTGCTGAAAGCGGGTCGGACCGAGGAGGCCCTGGCGGCCATCCGTACCGCGATCCGTCTGCAACCAAAGATGTGGCGGGGCTACAACCATTTGGGGCAGGCCCTGGCGGACATGGCACAATATCGCGAGGCCATCGACGCCTATTCCACGGCAGTTTCGCTCAAAAACGACTATGCGAAGGCGCACGCCAATCTCGCACTGGTTTATCTTCGGCTGGGCGATTTTCAGCGCGGCTGGCCGGAATATGAATGGCGGTTGCAAGTCGCCCCCATGGTCGGCCGGCGCAATTCGATCGGCCGCGCTACAACGGCGGCGATCTGGCCGGCAAAACAATTTTCCTATATCCAGAGCAGGGGTTTGGCGACATGATCCAATTCGCGCGGTTCATGCCGCAACTCATGCAGCGAGGGGCGAAAGTGATTCTGGAAACCCCCGCGGAATTGCTGCGGATTTTCCGGGATGTGGCCCAGATCATCGAAGAGGGACAACCAATTCCACCGTATGAGGTGCATTGCCCGCTGCTCAGTCTTGGGGGTTTGCTGGGCATTTCGGAGCAGACGATTCCCGCCCCGATTCCCTACCTGAAGGCCGATCCGCAGGCCGTCTCGCAGTGGGCAAACCGATTTGATTCGAGTGATCGGCGAATGCGCGTCGGGTTGGTGTGGGCCGGACGCAAGACGCATGTCAATGAACGGAATCGGTCGATGAAGCTGAGGCAATTCGCGGATCTGGGTTCAGTGTCGAACGCGGCGTTCTACAGTTTGCAGATGGGTGACCCAGCGGCGGAAGCGGCCAATCCGCCGCCGGGATTGAAGTTGACGGATTGGACCGGCGGGCTGACCGATTTTGCGGATACGGCCGCGTTGATCGAGAATCTGGATTTGATCGTCGCCGTCGATACGGCGGTGGCACATCTCGCGGGAGCCATCGGAAAAAATGTGTGGGTGCTGTTGCCGATGGCGCCGGATTGGCGGTGGATGCTGGAACGCGAAGATACGCCGTGGTATCCCACGATGCGGCTTTTTCGCCAGAAATTGCGCGGCGATTGGGCGGATGTTGTGCGGCGAGTGAGGGAAGAGCTGGCGAAGGAAACTCGCGGTGCGTCGCGGCTGGGCTGAATACAGCAGCGACTATGGCGCGTCGATTCGCCGCAAATCCTGCGGGAGGATTTTGTCCTCGATCTCTGGGGGGACTTGGCCGGTGGGGAAAATCAACGCCAGTCTTGAGCTTTCATAGATCACGTCAATCCGGCCGGCGTGGTCGCACCAAATGCGGCGAATGTCCTGGAAATCGGGAACGTGCCGGTCGAAGACGGCCTCCAGCGCGAATGGCTGAGCGGCGGCGGGCGTGCGGCGCAGCCGCGCGATACGGCCGGTCGTGTTGAAGAGGAACAATTGTCCTTGACGATCGCCGACCAGCCAAGGGGTCTGATCGGCGGAGCCGGCGCATGAATCCGGCAGCAGCCAGGTGCGCTGCTTTCCCGTGGCGGTCACGACAGTCAGATCTATTCGGCCGTCGTAATAGCAAGTGCCGTCGGCATCGGTCATCAGCGAAGGCGCGGTCGTGGGCCAGGTTGTTGGCAACACGGTCCGCATCTCGTCGGACGGATCCAGCGGCTGAAAATCATGGCCGTTGATGATCCAGTGGGCCGATCCGCGCCGAATGACCGGCCAATCGGCTTTGCTCCATCCGGCGGCGTCGCCGGCATCGATCAGCCAAATCGCCAGCCGTGGCGTGGGATCGGGAACCGTCGGATCGAGGATGAGCGTGCGCTGTGAAGCGTCGTCGTAAAAAAGCCATCGTCCCCGGCCGTCGATGGCCAGAAAGCGGCAAAAACCGCGCTCCGACGGGCGCAGCAACGGTTCAAGTTGATTCGGGGGCAGATAGCGCGCCGGGCCGGCGTCGGGCGTGCCGACGATCCATTCGTCGCGCCAACCGGCAATGGTGGCATTCGGTTTGGAAAGTTGATCCACAACCGCGGGAGGCAATTCCTCGACGGGCTGGCCGGGGCGAACGGCCAGAAAATCAGGCGAGACGATCTTGGGATCCTGACCCTCTTGCGGAATGCTCACGCCGTGCGGGGCGAAAAATATCACGCCGCCGTCGGGCAGGCGAGCACTCACAGTCAGTTGGTCGTCGTTGACGAGCATTCCGCCGAGTTTCGTGGCCAACTTGCCTTCCAAAAGCTCGCGGATTCTCGCCTGCGCTTCGGGCGAAGCGCCGGGGGAAATCCTTTCGAGGATTGGATAAATTCCCGGGCCGTATTGGGTCAGTTGCTGATATGCGGCCGCGCGTTTGTCGGGATCGTCGTCACCGAGTTGGTCTGTCAGGGTGGTGATCTGGTTCTCGTCGATGGTGGGATTATCCAGCGGCACGATGGTCAGTTGCACACCGCCGGCCGGCGATCCGCGGCGAATCTGCAGGACGCTGCCATCCAACATCGGAACCAGATGAATGATGTCGGACGGCCACGCGGCCGAATCGAGATAGGCCCATTTGCCGTCGAGATATCTGGCCGTGCGGGTGGAGCCGGCGAAATCGCCGTCGGCGGGAATCCACGCCAACAGGCCGCGAAGATCGAACAGGACCCGCGGCGGCGGGACCGATTGCGGGATCGATTGCGGGACCGATTGCGGGGCCGATTGCGGGGCCGGGGCGGTGCTGTCGAGAAGCTGGCAATAATCCTCGCTCAACTTGTCGCCGACTGTCATCACGCTGACGCCGGCGTCGGTGGGCACGATCAGGCGCGTTGCCGTGCCGTCGATCCATGTCATCGCCATGTTCCAGCGATAAGCGCGATGCCAGGGAATCGGACGCGTGTCGGTTGCGGAAACCAGTTCGAATCCATCGCCGTTGCGGCAAATGGCCGATGGCTCCCATAACCCACGGCGATCGATGGACCAGACAATGTACTGCACCGGTCGATCGATGAGATGCTCGCTTTCGTTTGCGGCACGGGCCAGGACCGCCGGCAGCGGATCGGCATCACGACAAGTGATCCACAGATCGCCGCGCGAGCCAACATAAATCGGCTCGCGCAAAATCAGATGGGCGGCATCGGCCAAATCAACGGGAATGGCCCACGGACGCGCGTCGGGATAGTTGGCCAGGTCGGCGTGAAGGAGTTGGCCGTAGGTTTCGATGGCCAAAGCGGTTCGCGTTGCCGGGCTGGGGCTGGTGACGAGCGAAGTTGCGGCCGCCGGCCGAGTCGTGGGGGTCTGAGAGACGGGTGGAGCCGGCCGCTTGCCGAGGAGGAATACCAATCCCACGCCGACCGCGGCAATAACGAGCCAGAAGCCTATCCACGCCAGTCGAGGCGCCGCCGACATCGATCACTCCCTCAAAAACGAGGGGCACTTTACCGCGCCGGACGGATTCGTGCAGTGGTTCGGAAGATTCGCAACTCGTATGATGCCCCCCATGCTCGATCCCCGCGTCGACAAACTCGCGAAGATGCTGATCCGACTATTCCTGCGGCCTGAAAAAGGGCGAAAAGATTCTGATCGAGGCGATCGATGTGCCGCACGCATTCAGCGCAGCGCCTGGTGCGCCATGCCGCGGCGGCCGGCGGACATCCGCTGGTGATGCTCAAGAGCAATGAGATCAACCGCGCCTTGATGCTCGATGGCCGGCGCCGAATCGCAATGGGAGCTGATCGCCCGCGTCGAAAAGCTGCAGATGCAAAACGTCCAGTGCTACATCGGCGCCGCGGCAGCCCCAATGTCTCGGAGCTTTCCGACGTCCCGGCCGACAAGCAAAAGCTCTACGAATCCACGGTCTGGGAAAAAGTCCATCGCGACGTGCGGATCGCCAAGACCCGCTGGTGCGTTCTGCGCTGGCCGCATCCGTCGATGGCCCAGATGGCGGAGATGAGCACCGAGGCGTTCGAGGATTTCTATTTCAACGTCTGCACGCTGGATTACGCGAAGATGAGCCGGGCCATGCAGCCGCTGAAAAAGCTGATGGAGCGAACCGACCGCGTCCGCCTCAAAGGCCCGGGCGAAACCGACCTGACCTTCAGCATCAAGGGCATTCCCGGCCATCTGCTGCGACGGCCAGGTGAACATCCCCGACGGCGAAGTCTTCACCGCCCCGGTGCAAAACAAGCGTCAACGGCGTTATCCGCTTCAACTGCCCCACCATCTACCGCGGCACGACGCACAACGATGTCCGCCTGGTTTTCCGCGACGGCAAAATCGTCGAAGCGACCAGCACCGCGACCGGACAAACTCAACGAGGTTCTGGACACCGATCGCCGGCGCGCGATACGTCGGCGAATTCGCCATCGGATTCAATCCGTACTGTCGTCAAGGCGATGAAGGACATCCTCTTCGACGAAAAGATCGCCGGCAGCATTCACTTCACGCCCGGCGCCTGCTACGACGAGGCCAGCAACGGCAACAAGAGCGAGATTCACTGGGATTTGGTGATGCGCCAAACCCCCGAAGCCGGCGGCGGAGAGATGTGGTTCGACGATAAACTGATCCGCAAGGACGGGCGATTTGTCGTGAAGGAGCTGAGAGGATTGAATCCAGAGCGATTGAAATAACGGCGGTCGCGCATGAATACCCTTGTTCGCATCAAGTGCGCCGTTCTTGCCGGCAACATCGTCTACACTGCGAAGGCCGAATTAGAAATGGAACTCGATCACCTGATTCGTCCGGAGGTCGAAGAGTCTATCGTATACGCCAACGCGATATACAAAACGATCCGCTCCACGCGTCGGGGGCACGGTCGGGAATACCTTCACATCATTCACGGCACAACCCTCGGCGGCACTGTCATATATACGAAGGGGAAGCTCGTTGTCAGTTCCGGCATTGACACCTATTATGTATTAGTGTCCGGCAAACGAGCGGACTGACCAATATGGCAATGCCGACCATCAAATCTTGTCCGACCTGCGGCAGCGCCCGAATAAAGCGAGTCTGTCGCACCCTCAGACGTGTCTACAACGGTCGGCCGTACGCCGTTCCGAACGTGGAGTTCTACGCCTGCCCGGATTGTGGCGAAAATCTCTTTGATCCTGAGGCTACCGATAAAATCCAAGCCCATTCGCCGGCTTTCCTGAAGCCCTCCCGCGCCAAACGGGTGCGAAGGGCTGGATAGAACTCAGGATCACCAAATAACAAGCCGATCCGTGGCGATGAACGGCGCAAAGTCGAAGCGGAGACACTCCAATCCTTCGCGGTCCGCCGGGAGGCACCTTACAATTCCTCGCCGATGACCCCCCTGCCGATTGATTCGCATCTGCCGGAAATCGTTCGAAGGCTCGAGGCAGCCAAATCGCTGGTGATCGTCGCCGAGCCTGGAGCGGGCAAGACGACGCGCGTGCCGCCGGCGATTTTGCGAAGCGGATTGCTTTCGCAGGAGCATCCGAATCTCGTGATCCTTCAGCCGCGGCGCGTGGCGGCGCGGGCGGCGGCGCAGCGGATCGCCGACGAAAACGGCTGGGAAATCGGCCGCGAAGTCGGCTACCAAATCCGTTTCGAAAAACGGATCGGCAAGGACACGCGCTTGCGCGTTCTCACCGAAGGCGTGCTGACGCGGCGAATGCTGGACGATCCATTTCTTGAAGGCGTTGGGGCCGTCGTTCTCGACGAATTCCACGAGCGCTCGCTGACTGTGGATTTGGCCATCGCCATGCTGCGGGAAATGCGGCAGACGGTCCGCGACGATCTGCTGCTGATCGTCATGTCCGCGACGCTGGAGGCAGAGCCGGCCGCGAGATTTCCTTGGCGGCTGTCCCGTGGTGAACGTGCCGGGGCGCACATTTGGCGTGGAGATCGAATATCACCCGCAGGCGCATTTGCCGATCGTGCCGCGTGTGGCCGCCGCGGTGGAGGATGTCGTCGGCCGAGCCAAATCGGACGGGGATATCCTGGTCTTCCTTCCCGGCGCGGAGGAAATCCGCCGAGTCGCGCGAGAACTCCAATCCGTCGCCGCGAGATTCGATCTGGCGATTTTCCCGCTGCATGGCAGCCTCCCGCCCGAGCGGCAGACGCTGGCCCTTCGGCCGTGCGATCGGCGAAAAGTGATTCTCGCCACCAACATCGCGGAAACTTCGCTGACCATCGATGGCGTGCGATGGGTGATCGACAGCGGATTGGCCCGCGTGCCGGTGTTCGATCCACGGCGCGGGCTGGACCGGCTGGAGTTGAAGCGAATCAGCAAGGCGTCGGCCGCCCAACGCGCCGGCCGGGCCGGGCGCACGAGCCAGGAACATGCCTGCGGCTCTGGTCGGCCAAGGAGCAGGCCGCCCTGGACGATTTCGAATTGCCGGAAATCCAGCGCGTGGACCTGTCCGGCGCGGTGCTGGATGTTTACGCCTGGGGCAAGGCGGATGCGTCGGCCTTCGACTGGTTTGAATCGCCGCCGATGGCCGCCCTGGAATCGGCCCAGCGGCTGCTGGAGATGCTGGCAGCAGTTGAACGAAAACGGAGTGACGCCGATGGGTCGACGATTGATTTCGCTGCCGCTGCACCCGCGGATCGGCCGGCTGCTGTGCGCCGCCGCCGACGCGGGGTGTGCCGAAGAAGGCGCGGCGCTGGCCGCCCTGCTCTCGGAAAGAGACATTCGCCCGGCAGGATTTCAGCTCAGCCGCCCCGCTCTCCGCGGCCCGGCCGACGCAGGGCGACAGCGATCTTCTCATCCGCATGGCGGATTTGGCCGAAGCCGAGCGGCATCACTTCGCGGCGCATTTGCTCGATCGCGGAATCGATCCAATCGCCGCCCGGCAAGTCGTCGAAAGTGAGAGATGCACTGCGGCGAATCGCCCGATCAGATCGGGATCGGGAAATGCCGCCGATGTTCGGCCATCCGATGAAACGCTTCTAAAGCTTTTGCTCCAGGCTTATCCCGACCGCGTTTGCCGCCGGCGCAGCCAGGACCGCTCGGCGGGCATTATGACCGGCGGCAGCGGCGTGCGGCTCGACGCCGAATCGGTCGTCCGGCAATCGGAATTCTTTCTCGCCCTTGACGCCCGCGACGATCCCCGCTCCGATGCGCACGAGGCGATCGTGCGCATCGCCAGCGCGATCCAGGTGCAATGGCTGACGGAAATATTTCCGCAATCCATCTCGCGGGAGCGGACGACGGTGTTCGACGAGCGGCGTGAGCGGGTGGTCAGGCCGCGGCGTGGTACGATATCGCGACCTGATCCTGTCCGAAGAAAGCGATGCGCCGGTCGATCTCCGGGAGGCCGGCGAAATCGCTCGCCGCCGCCCTCCGGCCGCGGGCGGCGGAGTTTTTCAAAAAAGATCAACGGGCCGCGGCCTTTCTTGCCCGCGTCGCGCTGCTGCGGCGATGGATGCCGGAGTATTCCTGGCCGGCGTTTGATGAAAATGAACTGGGCGATGTGCTGGCGGAACTGTGCATCGGGAAACGAAGCGTTGCGGAAATCGAGCGTTTGCCGCTGGCGGATGCGCTGCAAGGGCGGTTCACATTCCCGCTGGATCGCGTTTTGAGCGAGCAGGCGCCGGAGACGATTGCGGTCCCCACCGGAAATCGGATTCGTTTGGAATATGTGCAAAACCAGGCGCCGGTGCTGGCGGTTCGGCTTCAAGAGGTTTTTTCCTGGCAAGACACTCCGCGGATCGCCGCCGGCCGCGTCGCGGTGGTGCTCCATCTGCTGGGTCCGAATTTCCGGCCGGTGCAGATCACCGACGACCTGAAAAGTTTTTGGGCGACGACGTATTTTCAGGTTCGCAAGGACCTGAGGGTGAGGTATCCGAAGCATTCGTGGCCGGATGATCCGCTGAGCGCTAAACCGCAGGCAAAAGGAAGGAGCGGGAAAACCAGAAACCACAAATCCGAATGACGAATCGATTCCGAAATTCGAATGTTCGAAACGAAATTTGAATGTCGCGACTGATTCCATTTAGCCCCCGGTGAATCACCAATCGTATCTACACATCAGTTGCAAGCATTTGAGGTAGGATGAGTTGTATGTACCTACCCTGGCCGGGGCGGAGCCGCGGCTGCAGCGTCGGTATCATCACCTGATCGTGAGTCAGCTTTCTTCCGCCCAACGATTGGCCGCCGGGGTTCATGCGCCGCCCTCCCTGGCGAGAGGATTTGCCACCACCCAGGCGGCGTGGCGATTTTACAGCAATGAGCGAATTTCATTGCCGGCGTTGTGCTCGCCGTTGATCGAGCATGCGCGGGTGACGATCCCCCCGTGCTGTGAGCGTTGGTTGTTGGTGATCGGGGATTGGAGCAACCTGCATTACAACGGCCACGGTTCCAAGGCGGATCGCATCGAATTGTCGAGGTCGAATGACTTGGGCTATGAGATGTTCACGGGACTGGCGGTGAGCGATCGCGACGGCTCTCCCATTGCGCCACTGTGCCTGGAATTACGGGCCGAAAACGGAGTACACACCACACGCCATGCGACGGTGCATAAGCCGGCGTCTCAACTGGACGGGCTGGAGCCGGTGATGGACCACGTCGCGGCGATGTCCCTGGGCAAACCGGCGGTATTTATCATCGACCGCGAGGCCGATTCGGTGGCGCACTACCGCCGCTGGGATGCCGCAGGCAAGAAGTTCGTTATCCGCGCCAACGATAGCCGGCGAGTGCTGCACGAGGGCAAGGACCGTTCGTTGCGTGAGGTGGCCGATGGTCTGCATCGCCGCATGAAACAGGCTCGCTCGGTACTGCACAAGGGCAAACCCGCCGAGCAATTCATCGCGGAAACGACGGTGGTATTGAACCGCCCGGCTCGCCGCCATCGCGTCGACCGCCACGGCGCAAAGAAGAAGCACACGACGATTCCGGGAGCGGCAATAACGCTGCGATTGGTCGTCGCCGAGGTGCGTCACCAAAGCGGAAAAGTGCTGGCCCGCTGGCTGCTGCTGGACAACCTGCCAGGGGTGTCCCATTCGACGATCGCGCTTTGGTACTATTGGCGATGGCAAATCGAATCGTATCACAAGCTGCTCAAGGGCGCCGGACAGCAGATCGAACAGTGGCGACAGGAAACCGCCGCCACGCTGAGCCGACGACTGCTGGTGACGGCTATGATCGCGGTGCTGGTTTGGCACATCGCCCGGGATGCCAGCCCTCAGTCGCGGCAATTGCGCACGACACTGGTGAAGCTGAGCGGCCGACAGATCAAACGCACCAAAGATTCCCGGGGATTTACCGAACCGGCGCTGTTGGCCGGCCTGTGCGTCTTGGTGCCGATGATGATCCTACTGGAAACGATGAGCCTGGAAGACCTTAAAACCGCAGCCGATGAACTGATGCCGCTAATTCGGTCCGCAGCCCACTCCCATCCATCTGAGAGCGGGTGACTTGTGTAGATACGATTGGTGAATCACCGGGGGCTAAATGGAATCAGTCGCGTCGTTCGAATTTCGGAATTGATTCGTTATTCGGATTTCGGGTTTCAACGTCCCGCCACATCTGCCGATACGCCGCTTCCATGTCGCGTGCGAATCTCCGCGCTTCCATCACCGGCGATTGGGTGATGCGCTGGCGCAGGGTGGACCGCAGCTCGGCCAATCGCGGCGAATCGGCGGCCAAGGATGTCGCGATCTGAACAAACTGCTCGCCGTCGCGGGCGGCCAGTTCGCTCAGACCGGCGTTGCACAGGATGCTGGTTCCCGCTCGCCCGGCGGCGGTTTTGCCCGCGAGCGTGACCACCGCCGCGCCCATCCACAGCGCATCGCACGTCGTCGTGATCCCGTTGTACGGCAGCGGATCTAGACAGATGTCGATCCGGTCGTACAGCCGCAAATACTCCGGCCGACCGCAGCGAGCGACAAACTCCAATCGGGCCGGCGGAACGTTCAGGAACTGAAAGAAATCCAGAATCCTCTTGCGATGATTCTCGCCGAGAACTTGCAGCAGCAGCCGGGATTCGGGCACGGCCTGCACGACCTTGGCCCACAGGCGCAAAAGCGGCTCGTTGAGCTTGCACGGGTTGTTGAGCGATCCGAAGCGAATGGGTCCGCCGGCGCTGGGGGGCTTGGCGGAGCGTCGCTGAGCGGATCGTAGCAACACCAGCCGTTCGGCAAGCGGATCGAGCGCTCGACATAGCACGATTCGTCCGTGTCGGGCGGGTCGATCCATGGATCGGTGATTCGGTAATCCATCGCGTCCATTCCGGTGCCGCCGGGATACGCCAGCCACGCCGCCTGAATCGGCGCCGGCTTCCGCGCCAGCACCAGCGCGCGGTTGCGGCCCATGTGCATCGTGAGATCGATCAGGATGTCGATGCGGTCGGCGAAGATTTGCTCGGCCACTTCGGCATCGGAGCGGCCGCGGCAATCGCGCCACGCGTCGGCGCAGCGGCGAAGGCGTTCGGTGACGGAATCTGGCTGGGCCACATCGCTGTAGCAATGAACCTCGAACTTCCCGTGATCGTGGGATTCCAGCAGCGGGACGACGAAAAATGATTCGGAATGATGAAAAAAATACGGCGAGATGTAGCCAATACGAAGCTTGCGATCGGCCAACCGATCCGCGTCGCACCCGGCGGCCAGATGTTTCAGCGGCTCGGCATGCACCTGGTTCCAGCGCCGCTGCTCGCGGAGCAGGGCCGGCGCATCGCAATCGGGATCAAATTGCAGCGAGTAGAGCTTGTTGCTGTGGATCGCGGCGTCTTGGGGCCTTTGGGCGAGGGCGCGGTCGAAACAGGCGATGGCGTCGGCGACCAGGCCGTCCTCCTTCAGCGCGTTGCCCAGAACGTTGTGCGCTTCCGGCATGGCGGGCGACAATTCCAGCGCCCTGCGGCTGGATTCGATCGCCTGGGCGATCCTGCCGGAATCGAGAAGCACCGTGGCGAGATTCTGATGGGCCTCGGCAAGGTCCGGGGAAATCGCCAGTGCTCGACGGCGGCAGCATGCCCCGTCCAGCCAGCCACTTATCGCGCAGCATTTTGTGCGATTGCCCAGGCCTGGGCATAATTCGGGCCGCAATGCCACCGCCTTGTCCAGGGCGGCGATCGCCTGATCGAATCGGCCGCGATGTGCAGGGCCAGGGCCAGATTGTTGTAAAGTTCCGGCATATCGCCGCGAAGCACAATGGCCCTCTGATATTCCGCGATGGCCTGGTCGATCTGGCCCAGGTCGCACAGAACGTTGGCGAGCACCCCACCGCCTCGACGAAATCCGCCCGAATCGCCAAGCCTTTTCGGCAGCAGCTCAATGCTTCGGAAAGATCGCCGTTGTTGCTGCAGAGCGTTGGCCAGGTTGGACCAGCCATCCGCAAAATCGGATTGATCTCTACGGCCCGGCGATAGGCGCCGATCGCCTCGTCAAGCCGATGGACGCCGAAAAGCGCCGTGCCCAGATCGTTTACGCCTGTGGATTGCCAGGCTGAAGTTCGATGCCGCCTGACGATAGCCCTCGATCGCGTCATCGACATCTTTTGCCGCATATTGGATACGGGCCAAATTGGAGTGGTATCTGCGCCGAACCGGATAAAGCGCAATAGCCCGACCGATCAACTCGACCGCCTGCTGGTTCTGCCCGCGCTGAGCGTGAAGACGCCCAATAAATGCAGGGCATCGGCGCAATCGGGCTCCTGCGTCCAGAAGCTGGCGATAAACTTTTCCGCATCGGCGAGCCGGCCGGCCCGCTGGAGCTGCGTTGCGGCGGCGAGCGCTTGCTGGACTGTCACAGACGGCATGCGCGAAGCATCATACCCCGGTTTATGCTCCACGCGATGGGATCAAAGCAGCGGCGATAGCAGCGACACAGCACGGTCGGCGTATTCGTTGGCGATCGGCCGGCGTTGCCATTCGGCCAATTCCAGCGGGCGAGAATGCGAAAGATAATCCTTCTGAATCGCCCGCAGCCGCTCGGTGATCCGCTGGCCATAGAGCAGGACGCTCAACTCAAAATTCAGGCTGAAGCTGCGAACATCGAGATTGGCCGACCCGAAAAGGGCGAAGGCGTCGTCCACGGTGACCGTTTTCGCGTGGAGCAAGGCCGGCTGATACAGATGAATCTCCACGCCGGATCGCAGGAGCGACAGGTAATGCGCCCGGCCCGCGGCGGCGGTGAAAAAGTGATCCGCCGTCTGGGGAACGATCAGCTTCACAACCACCCCCCGGTCGGCGGCCATCATCAGCGACAGCACCGTGGTTTCATCGGGAACGAAATATGGAGTTGTGAGGATCAACTCGCGGCGAGAGCTTTGGATGGCCGCGAGCAGCAGGCGGCGGTAAGTGGCGTCCGGCACGCTTGGTCCGGTCGGAACGATCTGCCCAGTCACGTCATCTGCCGCGCCGTCCGGAGATTGAAGATTCCGTCGGTCGGGATAGGGAATTTCGATGTCCTCGCCCGTCTCAAATGCCCAGTCCTCGGCGAAGATAGATGCCAACTCGCCGACGATCGGACCGGTGAATCGAGCCGTAAGGTCCACCCAGGGATTTGCCCTGCGGCCGCCGTAGTCGGCATTGATCAGGTTATGGCTCCCGGCGAAACCGATCTGGCCGTCGATGATCGCCAGCTTGCGATGATTCCGCAAGTCCATCCGAGCCAGTCGGCGGCGCAAGGGTGCGACAGGCAGAGCGGGAACCACCTCGATGCCCGCCGCGATCAACTTTGGCGCCAAGCCCCTGCGGTGGAAGAAGTCGCGCGACGCCAGGGCGTCGGCGAGGACGCGGCAATGAACGCCGCGGCCGGCGGCCTGGATCAAAGCATCCGCCACCGCGCAGGCCGTTTGTCGCATGCGAATATGTAATACAGCAGATGCACGTGCTCGCGGGCGGCGGCGATGTCAGCCACGAGCCGCTCGCGGAATTCCGCACGGCATCCGGCAGAAAATCAAGCTGGTTGCCCGGCCAAGCACCGGCAAACCGCTGATTTTCTCGGCTTGCAGCACCATCGGCAGGTACGAAGGCGCGGAATCCGGTTGGGTCTGATGGGGCAGCGCGGCCGGCGTGGCGATCCGGGATCGCGGAACCGGGCGATGATCTGGCGATGCTGCTCCGCACGCCGCGGACCCAGCCGGCTTTCGCCGACGAGCATGTACAGCACACAGCCCGATGTACGGATGCAGAAAGACGATGCCAAGCCACGCCACCGAAGCTCCCGGCGCGAACTGCCGACGGAGGACCACCGTCACCATTCCCGCGCGGATTGCCCAGCCGATCAGTGCATACGACGAGGTAAAAGAGAAACCAAACCATCGTGTGGAATGAAGCAGATTACCCGGCCCGGGGCCGCGGCAAAGAGAGAGGACATTCATGGTTTGACGCTACTTTAAACGTTCCGATGCTCTACGCGGCGGCTCGCGCCGCGGCGGGTGGACTCGGCCAGATAACTTACGCGAGGCCTTCCAGCGAAATCGTGGCAACGCTCGTCACAAGCCCGGTCGAGGCTTGCGCTTTCGCGTTGCCGTCTTTACTCGGTCCGGATCGATATGAAGCACGGGCAACTTCATGTCCTGCGGCGGAGTCTCAGCCCGCGCCATCACGACGGCATCGTAAGTCGCCGAATCAATCTTGTCAGGCAGCTTCGCAAACATCGTCACGCTGGCCAGCATCTTCAGAACCGTCGCCATGCGGATCAAACGCGGAGACAGGATCGTGATCACGGATGTAAAGGGCCCGCTTTTGCGTCGGCTTAATCAGCGGTTGCGTGAGCTTGGCCTGATCGGCGGCGGACAAATTCGCCAACATGCCCGTCAACGCCAGGATCTGCCCGCGGACCGCATCGACGTCCGGCAAGGGCGGATCATCTTTCTTAAAAAGTTCGCGGAACTTCGGCCTTGGTGACAGGGCTCACGCAGGAACCGACGCGGCCGGCCATCAACATGCCGTTGGCGAACAGATCGGCCATTTGCAAGACGCAGTGCGAGGCGGCCCGAGGTCGGCCGGGCGCGGAGGTTCAGGCTCGCATGGTACTTCTCGAGGGGATGTCGAATGTTGTCGGGAAGCCCGAGTTTTTTGAGAATGATCGCCGCCAGTTCTCCCTGCGTGATGCCGATCATTTTCCGCTCCAGATCGTGAGAGAGACGCCGTTCGGGTTGCCGGCCTGAAGAATCTGGCTGTATTCCCGGCCGAATTCCGTGCGGAACAGAATCTCGCCGAGATCGTGGCACAATCCGATGACGTAGGCGACGGCGGAATCATTCTCGTCACCACCGGCGACTGGCACAGATGCTCCGACAGCAGGGCCACGGCAAACGAATGCTGCCAGCTTCGGATGGGATCGAATCCATCGGATTCCGCGGCGGGCATCACTTCGACGATCGCCCAGGGTCATGGCGATGTTTCGGATATTTCCGCAACCGAGTTGCTTCACCGCCTCGGGAAGGGTGGTGACCATTTTCCGCGCACCCGGAAGGCGGCGCTGTTGGCCGTGTGCAGAACGCGCGCCGTCAGCGCGGATCGCGCCCGATGACCGATGCCAGGTCCGTCAGCGCCGAACGGGGTGAATTCACCAGCGTCAACACTTCCGTGACGATCCCCGAAAGCGACCGCCCTTCCAATGCCTTTTCCACGCGGGCAAGGCACTGCTCCCGCGTCAGCAGCGGTTGGGATCGGACGGGCCGTTTGTCCGGCTTTGGCTTCGGCTTGGCGGTCTGCGCCGGCCGATCGCCCGATGACGCTCGCCGGATGCCGACGGCGCGGACCGAGCGCCGACTGGGCCGATGGGAAGTACTTGGCCATCCGCGCCAACATTTCGCTGAGCGAGAAATTCGTTTTCAAAAGATAATCCCGCACTCCGAACTGCGCCGCGTTGGTCATAATCCGGCGATCCTTGATGGCACGTCAGCATAATCACCGGCACGGATGCCAATG
This sequence comes from uncultured Phycisphaerales bacterium, assembly GCA_963771925.1. Taxonomy (GTDB): domain Bacteria; phylum Planctomycetota; class Phycisphaerae; order Tepidisphaerales; family Tepidisphaeraceae; genus PALSA-1353. Next base: position 351,268 of record CAVYVE010000001.1, on the reverse strand, counting down.
TTGAATCTCTGCCGGATCAGTTTAAGCACCTCCAGGCCGTTCATCTTCGGCATGGCGATGTCGAGCAGAACAAGGTCTGGGCCGATGTTGCCGAATGAGGGCAACGGCGCTGTGGCCATTTCGGCCTGAATAGTTCGATACCCCTCGGCCGATCAGCCGCGCCGCAATCGGTTCGCGAATGATCGCCTGATCGTCCGCCACGAGAATCAGCGGCCCGGGTTTTGTCGAAGATGGTGAGTTATCCATCATGATTCGCCGGGCAATCTTGGGGTCTTAACGAGGTTGCCCGTCATCAATGTATATCGACTTTGGACGGCCATCTTTGTAGTAGAACGTAGGTTCACGTCGGCCGGCGGATAGAGGGGCCCGTTGGGCGGTGGGCCTCCGCGACCGCAAACGGCAATCCTGCGCGAATTCTCCGCCCGGAGAATCATATAAGTCCAATGCCAATTTGTATTTAGGACCGGCCAAACTCATACGTCCGATAACCTTGGATCCAGCCGCGCACCGCGACGGCACCGCTGGTTACCACGCAAAAATTTGGTGATTTGTGCCTTCTGTAATAAACAACGGACCGCCATACTTATTGGCGCGTTGCCCTGACGCGATTTGTTGGGAGGTACAATGGGTGTGAAGCGGCGGTCGGACGGTACGGGGAAACCTCCATCAAAAAACGGGCGACTTAACCGATGCCCCACCTATGTCATCGAATACTTGGAGCAGCGCCTGCTGCTGTCCACTTATGTCTGGCAGAACGCCCAAATCGAAGGCGGCGGGTTCGTGGACGGCATCTTTTACAGCCCCACCCAACAGAACGTCATCTACGCACGCACCGACATCGGCGGCTTGTACAAATCAACCAATGACGGCCAAAGCTGGCAGGAACTTCTGGATTTCGTAGGCAACAACACGGCCACTTCCGGCAATGGCACGCAATCCCAGGAACTCGGCGTGCTGAGCTTCGCCATCGATCCCGAAAACGCCAATAATCTGTACGCGCTGGTCGGCCAATATACTGGAACCGACGGCGACGTGCTTTATTCCACCAACGGCGGCACAACCTGGTCGCAGACAGCGATGAGTTTCTACGTCGGCGGCAACGAAAACGGCCGCGGCATGGGCGAACGCATTGCCGTCGATCCCAACGACAGCAACATCGTCTTCGTCGGCTCCAACGCCAACGGCCTGTGGGAAAGCACCAACGCCGGGCATTCCTTCTCGCAGGTAACCAGCTTCCCCTCCGGCGCCGCATCGGCGGGAATCTCATTCGTCCTGTTCAATCCCGCCGGCTCAGCCGGACATGCGAGCCAGACCATTTACGTCGGTTCCTCATCCACGGCTGCGGGAACGAATCTCTACGTCACCACCAACGGCGGCACGAACTGGTCCGAAATCACCGGAACGGGCTCTCCCACATCGGGATTCATGCCCGACCGAGCCGCCCTGGCATCCAACGGTTATCTCTACCTCACGTACACCAACGACCTCCCGCCAAGCGGCAACATCACCGACGGCGCGGTGATGAGCTACGACACCAACACCGGCGTATGGGCCAACATTTCGCCGGTCATCCCCGGCGCCGGCGGCGACAACTTCGGCTACGTAGGCCTCGCGCTTGACCCCGAAAGTTCCTCCACAATCGTGGTGACGACGTTTGACAACTACAGTGCGACCGATCAGATCTATCGAACGACCAACGCCGACACTGCCACGCCCACCTGGGCCGCGCTCTACGACAACGCAAGCGCCGAAGGCGGCGGTTATTTCGGATACGACGACACGCGCAACACCGCCAACGCGCCGTGGGTCGCGGCATTCGGCGACGGCATCGGCAACTGGGCCGCCGCGGTTGCCATCAACCCGTTCAATTCCGCCCAGATCATGTACGGCACCGGGCAGGGAATTTGGGCCACCAACGACGGAACCAGCACCACCATGCTCACTGCCGCCAACAGTTGGTATTTCCCCGACCAGGGCATCGAGTTCACCGCGGTGAACGACCTCGTCGCCCCGCCGGCGGGAGTGCCGCTATTCAGCGCCATGGGCGACATCGACGGCTTCGCGCATACCACGCTGACGTCTTCTCCCGCCGCGGGCGGCATTGATTCCGCCAACCTTCCGGACGGCGCGCGCCACCACCACCAGCGTCGATTTCGCCCAGCAGGATCCGGATTTCGAAGTCATTGTCGGCGCGGCTCCATACGGCGACCCTTACATTACTGCGTACACGACCAACGACGGAGCCACGTGGACCACATTCGCTTCGTCGCCTTTCACCAACGCAACCGAAGGCAGCATCGCCGTCTCCGCCAATGCCTCCACCATTGTTTGGGCGCCCTCGGGCGGCACGCCGTACTATTCCACCGACAACGGGCTCAGTTGGACCGCATCGCTGCTTCCCAGTGGGACTCTCGCCGGCGGAACGGTCGTGTCCGACAAGGTCAATCCCAATTACTTCTACTATTGGACCGAAAACGGTGGCGACAATTCCTGGACGCTGTACGTCTCCAACGACGGCGGCCAGACTTTCCTCCCGTCCGCCGGCGGGTCGCTTGGCGTCGGCAACGTCACGCTCGTCGCCGATCCGTTCGTGGCCGGCGATCTTTGGATGTCCACCTACATTGGCGTTTATCAGTCAACCAATTTCGGCGTCAGCTTCACCCATAACAGCGTCATCGGATTTGCCGACGTTCCCTCCATGGCCCTGGGCGCCCGGCGCCGGGCAGCACCGAACCGGCGATCTACATCTACGGAACGATCGGGAGCTTCGAAGGGGTTTACCGATCCGACGACGGCGGCGTGACCTGGACCTTGCTCAACGACGTCAGCCAGCAATGGGGCGGAGTGATCGACGCCATGGCCGCCGATCCCAACGTCTTCGGACGCGTTTACCTCGGCGTCAACGGCCGGGGAATCATCGTCGGCAATCCCGCCAGCAGTCTCCCCGCCGACTGGACCGACACGGATATCAACACCCCCGGCAACCCCGGCTGGGCAACCAACACCACCACCCTTTCCACGGGCACAACCGTGAATCAATGGACCGTCATCGGCGGCGGGGCCGGCATCCAGGGAACTTCCGACCAATTCAATTTCGCCTCCGAGCCGATCAGCGGCAGCGCGGTCGTCTCGGCGCAACTCACCGCCATGACCGACGCCGACGGCAACGGCGACGCGCCCCAAAGCGGCGTCATGATCCGGGGCGGCGCCGATTCCAACGATCCCTTCGCCGCCATCGTTCAGACCGCCAATGACACCCTCGTCTTCGAATACCGGACCATCGCCGGCGGAACCAGATCGTCGGTATCGCTTTCCGGCGTTCTGATCGGAACCGAATATGTCAAAATCATCCGCGACGGCGACCGGTTCAGCGGATACTACAGTTCCGACGGAACGACGTGGACCCAGCTTGGCGCGACGGTGACGATCTCGGCGATGCCGACGACCGCCAACGTTGGCCTTGCCGCCACCGCCTCGTACAATGCGCAGCTCACCGAGGCCACGTTCGCCAACGTGAGCGTGAACACCGGCCCGATCCTGACGGCCGCCGCGGCGGCATCGCCAAATCCCGCCACCGGCTCCACCACCGGCCTGAGCGTCACCGCAATCGAAAATGGCAGCGGCGCGGGCTTGACCTATACATGGTCCGCCGCCGGCCCGGGCAGTGTCACCTACACGGGCGTCACCAATGGCACAAACGCCGCCAACAATATCACCGCCGTTTTCTCGAAGGCGGGCACATATATTATGACCGTCACCATCACCGACTCGGAGGGACTGACCATCAGCAGCAGCGTTACCGCGGACAACTCGCCGATCCCGACGCGGCTTGCAATCGTCTCCCAGCCTGGCGCGGCGCTGACGGGAAGCGTCTTGCTGTCTCCGATCGTCGTAGGCGTGGAAGATGTCGGCGGCGTGGTCGTGAATACCAACACTTCGGACGTGACGCTCGCCCTTATCAGCGGGCCTACCAGCGGCGCGCTCAGTGGCGTGACAACCGTGGCCGCCGTGAACGGCCTTGCCGTTTTCAACGACATCGCCCTGACCGCTCCGGGCGATTACACGCTCGGCGCCAGCGACGGCTCGCTCACCGCCGCAACGACCGGCACGATCCAGGTCTACACCGTGGCCATAACCCGATATCTCTTCAACAGCGTTCCACTAAGCCCGGAGGGCCAGGAGTTCGAGCAGCGGCGCGTCCTCCTGCAAATTTCACCATCAGCCGCGGGAGTATTGGTGCTGGCTGCGAATCCCGGCGTTGCGGCGACCGACGTTCTCGTCGAGGCGTTCGCTGCGGCCGCGCCGTCGCCCGCGACGGTATCAGCGCAGCCGCTGTTCAACTCCGATAACGGCCAGAACCCGGACGCCACCGTGCTATCCGAAAATTGAAAACCGAGCGCGGGTGGATTCTTGGGAGCGGGAGGATTAGGCTTGCCGATATGGACGCACCTGGCGATGGCGACAAGCCGGCCGATCCGCCGCTGAGCGATCTGGGCACTTACGCGCAGCAGTTTCAGCATCAGCCCGTTTCCGCGCGCGTTCCCGAACGGTTGCGCGCGGGGCGATCACCACCGGCGTGCTGGTTCTGGATAGTCCCAACGAATTCGTGCTGGATTTCCTGCAAAGCCTAACCCGGCCGTATCAGATCGTCGCGCGGGTGGTGGTCGTGCCCGCGGTCATGGACCAGGTTGTCACGGCCGCCAGCGACAACCTCGCGAAATATATCGAAGCGTTTGGCGCGCCCCCCGCCCTGCCCAAGCCGCCGCAGCGTCGGCCCACCATCGCGGAGATTTACGAGAACTTCAAGCTTCCCGATGACAGTCTGAGCGGGGCGTATGCCAACAGCATTATGGTCGGCCACTCGCCGGCGGAGTTCTTCTTCGATTTCATCACCGGCTTTTATCCGACGGCCGCGGTTTCGGCGCGGGTATTGACGGCCGCCCCTCACATGCCCCGGATCGTGGATACGCTGAAGATGGCGATGCAGCAATACCGCAATCGCCATTCGCCGCCCCCGCCGTAAAATTCCCGTGCGGAGAAATGCTTTTTTGCCACAGATGAAAATCAGATGCGCACAGATGAAATGCAATAGAAAGTGATTGCTTCTAATTCATTTATTTCATCTGTGTGCATCTGATTTTCATCTGTGGCAAATATTCTTACATCCGCGGCGCCACGTCTCCGTATCCCGGAGGCCGCGGTTTGCGGCCGACCTGCGTGCTGAAGCTCTGCAAATACGAAATCCACATCATCGACAAGCCGAAGCTGTACGCTCCCTGGACCACCAAATCCATGTAATGCTGTGTCGGCGGAATGTGATACTTTTCCACGGCCACGCCCTGATACGTCATGGCGAGGACCGGTTCCCCCTTGGCCAGCGGGGCCACTTTCACCTGCGTCCGCGCATAAACGCCGATTTCTTTTTCGGAAGCCGGGTCCAGCTTTCGCCCGACCTTGGCGTCAAGGACCTTCAGATCCGCCTCGCTGAGATCGAACAGCGCGCCGGCGACGTATTTGCCGGGATCGTAAACGATGTCGGCTATGCCACCGCCGAAATACTCGCTGAAGATCGGAAAGCAAAGCCGGAAATTGTCCAGCACCGCCGGCCGGCCCGGTTTAAGGCCGGGCTGGCGATATCCGTAGTGACGGCACCATTCCGACACCGCCCGTGAATTGAGATTCGATCCGTACGCAAAGTACCACATGCCGTCGGTTCCTGAGCCAGCGGGGGCATCCTCGCTAAAAAGCGCGCTGAACGCAAAGACGGCGTGGATCAATCGGCTTCGATGTGATGAAGATCAGTTGAAATTCCCGCTTGGGCTGGCGCCGGTGGACGCCACTTCCAGGATCGGCAGAGCCGCATCCAGTGCCGCGATGAGCCGGCTCATGCGCCGGGCGACGTCAGGCTCGGCCAGGAGCGATTGCTTCAGCCTAACGGCATTCAGGACATGAAATGCGATCAGATCGGCCGCCTCATGCGTCGGCAAGGGGCTGGTGAGAATCTTTTTCAATTCCGCGCCCGCCGGCGTTGACGCCAGCGGTCCCGAGCAGAACATCTCCATCAGCCGCTGACGTTCGTTGGCCAGATCGATTTCCAACACGTTGGTTTGCGCCAGCGGCTCGACGTGGGCAATTCGATAGGGGGAAGAATTTTCTTCCCCGATGATCTTCGCCCGCATCCAGCCTTGCAGAAGGAAATTGTACTTCCCATCCGCCAGCTTTTCCCAGGTGAGGATTTTCCCGACACAGACGACCGGCTCAATCGCGGGCCGTTGGTAATAGTCCTTCTCCCAGCCCGGCCGAAGCAGCGCCACGGCGACGAGCCGCTGGCCCACCAGGGCATCGGACGTCATCCGCTTGTATCGCTCCTCGAAAATATGCAGCGGCAAGACCGCGCGCGGAAACAACACCACGTTCGGCAACGGGAAAAGCGGAACAGCGCCGGGTCGGTCGCCTGCGGAATCCGATAGGCATTCCATACCGTCTAATCTTAGGCACGGCGGCGCAACCAGACCGCTCGCAATCCGCCTATTTTACGGAACGCGCTCGGCTTCGCCTGCAAGATCAGGGTCGAGCAACGGGATTACAGGCCCCGGAGTTCGCGCTCGGCGCGCAGCCAGTTTTCCACCTGCGAGCCGCCCTTGCCGGAAAGGTAAATCTCGTAGGCGCGCTTGGCGATCATGTCAGGCGTCACGTCGCGCTTGTTGGAACCGGGGCGCGGATCGGCGAGTTACGGGCTGCCGTCGCCGCCGGAGCCGGCCGGCTGGCCGGACCCTTGGAGAAAGATGAATTCGAATACGATGGCTTTTTGCTGGACATAATGCAACTCCTTTATCGTTAAGTTTCATGAGCACGTGGGCCAGGACGGAGGATCCGTCCCCGCAGCGCATCTTCTCACCACGCCCTGCATCTAAGCACATCTATCGACAAACCGCAAGTTGCTTGACAGTCTTTTTCATTTCCCCGCCAACGCCTTGCGCAGCAGTTGATTCGCCGCGGCAGGCTCAACCATCGTCCCATAGGTTTTCATGAACGCTCCCATGGCCTGTCCAAACTGTTTTTCGGTGTACGCGTTCTTCGCCAGGAACTCATTGATAAGCTTTTCCGTATCTTCCGAAGATGCCTTCCTAGGCAGATATTCGTCAACAACGGAAATCTCAAACCTCAGTTTTTCCACCTCGGCCGGCTTTCCGAGCCTTTGGTATTCCTCCAGGCTCTTGCGCAGCTTTTTACCGTAGGCGGCGACGGCGTCCTCGGCCGTCGTCGGTTTGGGGGCCAGATCAATGTTTTTCACGTCGCTCAGCAGCATCCGAATGACGCTCAGCCGGTCTTTCTGCCCGCCTTTCAGGGCGGTTTTCATGTCCTCCTGCAATTTCGCCAGCAATTCCATGTTCTGCTCCTTGTTTACAGCCCGATTGTTTTTACGTACAATAGTGCATTCTACCGTAGGGCCTTTCCCATCGCACCTGTGGTTTGCATGCAAACAGCGACAACCGCCGTAGAAGGCATCCTCCATATTCCCGACGAGCGCCACGATGGCCAGCTTCGGGACCCGAACCATCCCCTGCGCCCGTTGCGGCGCGGCATCGTGCCGCGAAAGCTGATCCGCGAGCTGCGGCTTCGTCCGGGCCTGCTCCTCCGCGGCACGCCGCGCGGCGAGGTCATCACCCAGATCGAATCCATCGAAGGCCGCAACCCCTGCCGAGTATATCGAAACCACCACGCTCTACGATTCCACCCCGCTCGATCCCGAACCGATGCTGCGCGCTGGAGCACAGCCCAACCGAATTCACCACGCGCGTGATCGACATCCTCGCCCCCATCGGCTTCGGCCAGCGCGGCCTGATCGTCGCCCCGCCCCGCTCCGGCAAAACCATCCTCCTGCAAAACATCGCCCGCGGAATCCATCACAATTACCCGGATGTCAAGCTGGTCCTGCTTCTGGTGGACGAACGCCCCGAAGAAGTCACCGACATGAAACGCAACGTCCCCGGCACGGTCTACGCCTCCAGCAACGACAACACCGTCGAAAAACATCTCGACCTCGCCCAACTGGTCATCGAACGCTGCAAACGCCAGGTGGAATTCGGCGCCAACATCGTCGTGCTGCTGGATTCGCTGACCCGAGTGGGCCGCGCGTTCAACACCGGCGGCCCCAGCGGCGGCCGGACCATGTCCGGCGGACTGGACAACCGCGCCCTGGAAATCCCCAAGCGCCTCTTCGGCGCCGCCAGAAAAATCGAAAACGGCGGCAGCCTCACCATCATGGCCACCTGCCTCATCGACACCGGCAGCCGCATGGACCAGGTCATCTTCGAGGAATTCAAAGGCACCGGCAACATGGAACTGGTTCTGGACCGCAATCTCGCCAACCAGCGCATCTATCCCGCCCTGGACATCGCCGCCAGCGGCACGCGCAAGGAAGAAAAGCTGCTGACGCCGGAGCAGATCACCGCCGCCCATCACATCCGCCGATTGCTGACCAACATGCCGCCGGCGCAGGCGATGAAGACCCTTCTGGACGTGATGGCCAAACAGAAGACCAACGCCGATCTGCTCGCCGCGGTGAAAGCCAAGACATAGTTTCGACGGCGTTATCACCCCACGGCATCCAAGACATGTTCCGCGACGTAAATCGGCACCGTCGTCGCGATCCCCAGTGCAATCGCGTCGCTCGGCCGGCTGTCGATCTGCAAGACCTCGCCATCCCGCCGAATGTGAATCAGCGCGAAAAACGTGTGATCGGTCAGGTCGTTGATTTCGATCCGCTCGATGGTGCCGCCCATCTGCTGAATAACGCTGGCCAGCAGATCGTGGGTCATGGGCCGCAATGTGGGATGACCCTTCAGCCGCCGGTCGATGGCCAGGGCCTCGTTGCTGCCGATGACGATGGGAAAATTCCGTTCGCCGTCCACTTCTTTCAGGACGATAATCTGCGAGTCCTGCATCTCGCTGATGATGATCTTATGGAGTTCCATCTGCACGGACATCGCGACGGCTCCTGCGAGGGCGGCTGAATCAACAATAGCTGTGGTCTTAACTTGGTGTCAAGGCGTATGTTGTCCGTTTCAGCCGATCACGGGAACGCGGTCCGCGGATGGCGCGGCTTTCGCCACGGCGGCGGAGCGATAATTGAGTTTTGCCCGAAGGTCAGTAGGATTTTCCCCTGATTGAAGCCGATGTATTCCGATCCGACGACCATGGAATCGACCGAAGCGAAGCTGCGCCGCCGATGCGACGCAAAATAACTTGTACGTACAGGCCCGCGGCCCCCGCCAGACGGTAACGAAAGTCTCCATCGTCATCCCGGTTTACAACGAGGAATCGACCATTCAGCATTTGGTCGGCTTGGTCGTTGCCGCCCAGCTTCCCGACGGCTTGAATCGGGAGATCATCATCGTCAACGACTGCTCCACCGATGGGACGGCCGCCAAACTCGATCAACTCAAGGACCTCTTCCCCCAAACCGACATCCGCGTCGTTCACAAGCCGGTGAACCAGGGCAAAGGCGCCGCTCTGCGCGACGGGTTCAAGCAGGTCGCCGGCGATGTCGTCCTCATCCAGGATGCCGATCTCGAATACGACCCCGAGGACTATCCCCGGCTCCTCCAGCCCATCGCCGACGACAAGGCCGACGTGGTCTACGGCTCCCGATTCATCGGCGAGCCGCATCGCGTGCTGTATTACTGGCACACCCTGGGTAATAAATTCCTGACCTCCTTCAGCAACATGTTCACGAATCTGAACCTCACCGATATGGAAGTTTGCTACAAGGTCTTCCGCAAATCGGTGCTGGATCGAATTCAACTGAGGTGCGACCGCTTCGGATTCGAGCCGGAAATCACCGCCAAGATCGCCCGGGCCCGGCCGCGCCTGCGAATTTTTGAAGTCGGCGTCGCCTACTATGGCCGCAGCTACGAAGAGGGAAAGAAAATCACCTGGAAAGACGGCATCAAGGCTATCCTGACCATCATCCGTTTCCGATTTTCGGACTGATTCCCCGACGCTGCCATGCCGATGATCCGATTAGCAACACTTGTCGCCGTTTTATTCATGGCCGGCTGCGCGTCCAATCCGTACGGTCGCGGCCAGATGGATCCGAACGGCCATTATGCCGACGCCGGGAATTTCGTCCCGATCGCCGTGCGGACCCAGTGGGAATACGACCTGCGTTCTCGGACCCAGGCGCTGGTCCCGCAATATCTACGGTTTCCCACGACCGCCCTGTTCGACGACAACGTGAGTTATGAAGCGTATTACGATATCAATAAGAACATCACCTGGGTCGCCGTTTATGGCAACGTCACCTGCTCCAGCGATGTCGGCCAGGTGGATCACAACGGCTACTATGTGCGGTGGCAACGGCCCGGCCAGGTGCGCGACGATCTCGGTCCGCCCTGGCAACTCATGGACGTCCAGATTTTGGATCAGCCTTATTAACTGATATGCGTATTCTCATCTCCGGCGCCGCCGGCTTTCTTGGCTCGCACCTTACCGATCTGCTCCTGGCCCAGGGCCACGATGTCGTCGGCGTCGATAACTTCATCACCGGAAAACCCCAGAACATCGCCCACCTCCGCGGCAATCCCCATTTCACGTTCATCAATGCCGACGTGATCCAACCGCTCAAAATTGACGGCAACCTTGACCGTATCTACCACATGGCCTCGCCCGCCAGCCCCATCGGCTACGTCAAACACCAGGTGGCCACGCTCAAGGTCAACAGCCAGGGAACGTGGAATTTTCTGGAGCTTGCCAAATCCAAAAACGCCCGCTTCCTCATGGCCAGCACCAGCGAATGCTATGGCGACCCGGCCGTCCATCCCCAACGCGAAGATTACTGGGGCAACGTAAACCCCATCGGCCTGCGCAGCATGTACGACGAAGCCAAACGCTTCAGCGAAGCCTGCACCATGGCCTACCATCGCGAGCAGAACGTCGACACCCGCATCATCCGCATCTTCAACACCTACGGCCCGCGCATGGACCCGTACGACGGCCGAGCGGTCATCAGCTTCATTCGCCAGGCGCTGAACGACGAGCCGCTGACGGTCTTCGGCGACGGCAAGCAAACCCGCAGCCTCTGCTATGTCAGCGATCTGGTTCGCGGAATCAATCTCACGATGGAATGCGACTTCCATGAGCCGATCAACCTCGGCAACCCCGACGAGATCACCATCCTGCAAATCGCTCAGGATATTCTGGCCCTGATTCCGCAGAGCAAAAGCAAAATCACCTTCCACCCGATGCCGCCGGACGATCCGCGGGTTCGCCAACCCGACATCACGCGCGCCCGCCAAATCCTCGGCTGGTCCCCCACCGTCCCCCGCCGCGAAGGCATGCAAAAGATGATCGAGTTCTATCGCGATCACTTGGCCCGCAAGTAGCCCCCCAAAAAGAGCCATTAATTTTGCCGTCCGCGCAATGGCCTTGACCGGGATCACCTGCGCGTTCGCGCCAAGCGACGCATTGCCGTCTCTTGTCAAGCAGTAGCCTACATCGGATATTGCCAGTTACGGCATGGCCCAACTCACGATCCAGCACGCCCTTGATTTGGCATTGCAGCATCATCAGTCCGGGCGATTACCCGAGGCCGAAGCGATTTATCGCCAGCTTCTGGCTGGTCATCCCAACCATCCTGACGCGTTGCACCTGCTTGGCGACGTTGCGCTTCAGACCGGCCGTTTGGACATGGCCATCGAGTTGATCGGCCGGGCCATTGCGGCCAACCCCGGCATCGCCGAATTTCACAACAGCCTGGGCAACGCCTTGAACAAGAAAGGGCTATTCGACGAAGCCATTGCAGCCTTCCGTCGCGCCATCTCGATCAAGCCCGCGTATGCCGAGGCCTACAACAATCTCGGCATTTCCCTGCGCGGCAAGGGCCTGCTGGAAAAATCCATCGCCGCTTATCGGCAGGCGATCGCCCTCAGGCCGAACTATCCTGAAGCCCACAGCAATCTCGGCAATGTCCTACGCGATAAAAGTCTGTTCGACGACGCTGTGGCAGAATATCGCCAAGCCCTGCGGATCATCCCCAACTGCGCCGAGGTCCACCGCAATCTGAGCGGCGTTTTGCAGCAGCAGGGAAAATGGCAGGAGGCGATGGAAAGCCTCCATACGGCCGTCGCGCTGGAACCCGGCAACGCCGCCCTCCGCTGGAGGTATTCCCGCATCCTTTTGTTGTTGGGACATTGGAAGGAGGGATGGGCGGAATTTGATTCGCGGCTGAAAGTGCCCAAACTTCACCTTGATCGAGATTTTCCGCAACCACGTTGGGATGGTTCGGATCCGTCCGGCAAAACCATCCTTTTGCACGCCGAAGGCGGATACGGGGATGCGCTGAATTTCATCCGGTTTGTGCCGCAAGTGGCACAGCGCGGAGCGAAGTTGATCCTCGAATGCCCGTCCGAGTTGGCGCCGCTGTTTACAGGAATGGCTGGGCTGGATCGCGTCATCAGCCGCGGCCAACCGTTGCCGGCATTCGATTGGCAGATTCCGCTTCAGAGCCTGCCGTGTGTCCTTGGGCTAACGCTGGAGAATATTCCCAATAGGGTCCCGTATCTGTCGCCGCCGGCGGATCGAGTAGCGCGATGGGCCAGGCGACTGGCTGGCGAGACACCTTCGCGCGTCGGGCTGGTCTGGTCGGGATCGAAGCACAGCGGTTGGGACCATCGCACGCGATCGATTGACGTTTTTGCACCGTTGGCCGAAGTCCCCGGCGTCAAATTCTTCAATCTGCAAAAAGGGGATGATTCGCATCAACCTCCGCCGCCGAATATGGACTTGGCCGATTTCTCCGCCGAGCTGAACGATTTTGCCGACACCGCGGCGCTGGTGCAGCATCTTGACCTGGTCGTGAGCGTTGACACTTCTGTCGCGCACCTCGCCGGCGCACTGGCCAAGCCGGTCTGGGTGCTGATTCCATTTCGACCCGATTTTCGCTGGCTGCTCGATCGGACCGATACGCCCTGGTATCCGACGATGCGACTTTTCCGCCAGCCGACGCCCACCGATTGGCAAACGCCCATCCAGCAGATCGCTGAGGCATTGCCAGCACTCGTTACAATGAACAGGGGTCGCCATGATGGCCTTGAACACGGCTGAAACGCTTCAACAGGCCGTGCGCCACCATGAAGCTGGTCGGCTTGCCGAGGCCGAGGCGATTTATCGCCAGGTTCTGGCTGGTCATCCCAACCATCCTGACGCGTTGCACCTGCTTGGCGATGTTGCTCTTCAAGCCGGCCGGTTGGACATGGCCATCGAGTTGATCCGCCGGGCCATTGCGACCAACCCCGACATCGCCGAATTTCACAACAGCCTGGGCAACGCCTTGAATAAGAAGAGACTATTCGACGAAGCCATCGCCGCCCTCCGTCGAGCCCTCCTGATCAAACCTGCGTACGCCGAGGCCCACAACAATCTCGGCATTTCCCTGCGCGGCAAGGGCCTGCTTGACGAGTCCATCGCCGCCTGTCGCCAGGCGATCGCAATCAGGCCCAACTATCCTGAAGCCCACAGCAATCTTGGCAACGCACTGGGGGACAAAGAACGACTTGACGAGGCGATCGCCGCTTTTCGTCAGGCCATCGCGCTCAACCCCAACTTGCCGCAAGTCCACACCAATCTCGGCGTTGCCCTGCGACACAAAGGCCAACTCGATGAGGCCGTCGCCGCTTATCGCCGGGCCATCGCCCTCGGGCCCAACTATCCCGAAGCCTACAGCAATCTCGGCGTTGCCTTGCGAGACCAAGGACATCTCGACCAGGCAATCGCCGCCTATCGTCAGGCTATCGCCCTCAAATCCAACTACCCCGAAGCCCACTGCAACCTTGCTATAGCGCTGCTGGCGCAGGGGGATTTTCCACAAGGGTGGGATGAACATGAATGGCGATGTAAAACCGAGGATGTTTTGTCCGCCCCGCAGAGGTTCACTCAAGCGCAATGGGACGGCAGTCCACTGGAAGGCCGCACCATTTTGCTCCACGCCGAGCAGGGCTTTGGGGACACCATTCAATTCGTCCGCTACTTGCCGCTGGTGGCCCAACGGGACGGCAGAATCATCCTTGGATGTCAGCCGGAACTCCAACGGCTGTTCCACACCGCTGCGGCGAAATGCCAATTCGTGGTCCCAGGCCAGCCCCTGCCGCCCTTCGATTTCCACTGCTCTCTGCTCAGTCTGCCGCGTGTTTTTGGGACGACATTAGCCAACCTTCCCAACACCGTCCCCTATCTGTGGGCCAATGCCGAAGACGCCAGACGGTGGCAACAGCGGCTGGTCGACCATTATGCAATCGCGAAGGTGGGCTTGGTGTGGGCGGGAGAACCGGCCCACAAGAATGATCGCAACCGCTCGATGAATCTGGCGATCTTGGCCCCGCTGCGGCAAGTGCCCGGCGTGCGTTTCTTCAGCCTGCAAAAAGGCGACGCGGCTGTCGAAGGCAAGACCCTCCCGGCCGGCATGGAGCTTGTCGATTGGACGCAGGAACTGAAGGATTTTGCCGACACGGCGGCGTTGATCGCCAATCTGGACCTGGTCATTGCGGTGGACACGGCCGTGGCGCACCTGGCCGGTGCGATGGGCAAGCCGGTCTGGACGTTGTTGCCATTCGCTTCGGACTGGCGCTGGATGCCGCAGCGGGAGGACAGCCCGTGGTATCCGACGATGCGCTTATTCCGCCAGAGCTCCTGGGGCGATTGGGACAGCGTCGTCACACGAGTGGCCGACGCCCTGGCCCTCTGGATCAAGAATCGCGGCTGACTTCCGGAAATCCTTTGCCGGGCTCTGAAGAGGCCCGCGTTTGGCAGGGACGTACCGGCCGTCGGGATTCGTTCTCCCTGCAATAATCCCGTTTCGCTGCGTCCTATTTGATTAGACGGTCCGGCGGACTTATTTTGCTTCGAACTTACGGCAAGGAGAAATCATGGCTCACTCAATTCCCCTTCGAAAATGGACGAAGCTTGCCCTCGCCTGCGGGATCGCCGCGTCGGCGTGGGCATTGGCCGGCAACACCACCGCCCCCGCCACCGCCCCGGCCCCGGCCGACTCCGGCAACTCCACCATCGTCCGCCGTGGAAATCTCAACCTCGCCCTCGATTTCAAGGGCGTCTTCCAGCCCGTGCAGCCGTTCGAGGTCCGACTTGATCCCCGGCAATACCACGATGATTTCATCATCAAGCACGTCGTCGCCCCGGGCGCGAAGGTTTCCAAAGGCGACGTGCTTCTGGAATTGGATACCGACAAAATCGACACCGCCATCGCCGCGGCCCAGAACCAGTTGAACATCGCCCGCGCCAATCTCGCCAAGGCCCAGGCGGACGTGCGCCTCGGCGAGCAGGCCGACGCACAATCCATGTCCAGCGCAAAACAGCAACTCGTGGATTCCCAGACGGAATTGAAGCGATGGGACGACGTTGACTCCGGTATCGCCCTCTTGGCGCGTTCCATGACTGCCAGGATTTCAGATTACTATGTCGAGAGCGACACCGACGAATTGAACGAACTGAAGAAAATGTACAAATCCGAAGATCTCACCAACGAGACCGCGGATATCGTCATGAAGCGCGCCATCCGCGTCCTGGGCCTGGAAAAGTTAATTGCCAAGACCATGCACGCCGCCACCGATCGTTATGCCGATTTCGAAGCCGGCATCCAGCGCGAGCAATTGGTCGACGGCGTTGGCCAGCAGTCGATTGGCCTCGCGCAACTCAACGCGGCCCAAATCCAAAGCTCCGATCTGCGTCAAACCAGCCTCGTCGCCGCCCAGGCCGCCGAGGACGAAGCACGCAAAAATCTCGATCGGCTCCGCCTTGATTTCGAATTCTTCTCAGTCGCGTCCGGCATCGACGGCGTCGTCGTCTACGGCAGCTTCCAGAACAATGCCTGGAAACCGATCGATCCCGACCAACTCGCCCCCGGTGAAAAGGTCCAGGCCGACCAGGTCCTTCTGACCGTTTACAGCCCCGGCCAACTGGGTCTCACCGCCGAATGCCCCGAAAACCAACTCGGCTATTTTTCCGCCGGAACCAAGGTCCGCATCACGCCCCAAGCCATACCCGATTTGACCTACGACGGAATTTGCCACGCCCCATCCGTCGTCGCCGAGAACCAGGGCCAGGATCAGGTATTCGACATCGCGGTTGATCTCCCCTCCGTCGATCCGCGCTGGCGCCAGGATACTGGGCCGACGTCAACTATAACGCCGGCAACCGGCACAATGTGTTGCTCGTTCCCGTCTCGGCCGTTTGGAGGGACAAAGTCTGGATGACCAAGCCCGGCTCCCCCGTTGAAGAGCCCCGCTCCGTCGTCATCGGCGCATCGGACGGCCGTAACCTCGAGATCAAGTCCGGCCTCTCCGAAGGGGAAAGCGTACTGACAAACGCCGAGCATTCAGCGGCACGGTAAACACCCATGCGTCCGATGGTTCTCCATGCTGGGATTCTCAGATTTGGAATTGGAAATTCCAAACGTGTCATTCTCGCGATGTCGTTGCCATTGCTTTGGGCCTGCTCCACCCATCCCCCTGCCCGGATCCCGGCCGCCGTCGCCGCTACCGCTCCATCCCCTCCGACGCATACCTACGCCCGGCCCATCGACCGGGCCATCGCCGACGGCGTTGCTTTCCTCGAATCGAGCCAGAATCCCAACGGATCGTGGGGCACCGGCACCGTTTCCCACGGCAATGAAATCGAAGTCAGCGTTCCCGGCTCCCACAACGCCTTCCGCGTCGCCGTTACTTCCTTGTGCGTCATGGCCCTGCGCGAAGCCGGTGAACACGAGGCCCATGATCGCGGCGTCGAGTTTCTCCTCAGCCATCCCGACGTTCGCCGCGGCAACGCCGAATTGCTCTACAATGTCTGGGCCCACGCCTACATCGTCCAGGCGCTGTCCATCGAGTCGGCTGCCAACAACGACCCCCGCATCCGCGAGGCCATCGATTTCCACCTTGATCGGATGGCCCGCTACGAAACCTACACCGGCGGATGGAACTATTACGATTTCAAGGCCGGCACGCAGCAGCCCGCCGGCGGCCCCACCAGCTTCGGCACCGCCGCCGGACTTGTCGCGCTGTACGATGCCCGCCGTGCGGGCTACACCGTCTCAAGCGACATGGTGAATCGCGGCCTCCGCCGGCTCGCCGAAATGCGCCTGCCCAACGGCGCCGTTCTCTACGGCGCCGACTACAAATACGAGCCCCTGCTGCCGGCCAACATGCTCCGCGGCAGCATCGGCCGCGCCGTCGCCACCGATTTCGCCATGCTTCTGTGGGAATCGCCCAAGGTCGATCCCACCATTTGTCGTCAGGCCCTCGATAATTTTTTCCGCGAACATGCCGCCCTGGAAATGGGCCGGAAAACGCCGATCCCGCACCAGTCCTGGTATCAGACCTCCGGCTACTACTATTATTTCGATCACTATTACGCCGCGTGCCTGATCGAGCTTCTCGGCCCCGCGGCCAAGCGCGAGTACGCTCAACAGCTCATGGATGTGATTCTCCCTCACCAGGAGCCGGACGGTTCCTGGTGGGACTATCCGATGTGGGACTACGACAAGCCGTACGGCACGGCCTTCGCCATCATGTCGCTTCTGCGCTGCAAATGAGGGAAACGGGGACGCAGCTAGTTAATAACTAGCTGCGTCCCCGTTTTCGGCGGGCAAGCGCGCCGACGATGCCTACGGCCAAAAGACCGGTCGTTGCCGGCTCCGGTACGTTAGCCCTCAGCCCCCCGGCCATCGGCCCGTCGGCCGTCAGCCCGTTGGCCGCCGCGAAAGCGTCCAGCGCCGCCCAATCCCCCGCCGTCACCACGTCGGCGTTGCCGCCGTCCGATTGGCCGTAGTTCAGAGCCAGCAGCCCGAAGTCCGCGCTATCGACCTTGCCATCGTAATTGAAATCGCCCTGGTCCCAGACGGCGCCGGAATCGCCATAGTTGTCGGCCAGAATGCCGAAGTCGGAGCTGTCGACCTTGCCGTCGAGATTCGCGTCGCCGTACAGGGTGTATTCGAGTTCGATCTGGTCGGTGGAGAGCATCGCAGGGTTGCCGAGGTCGGCCGAATCGGCATATCCCACCCCGTATGCTGAATTAACCGCGGCAGTGGAACTGATGATTCCCTGACCGTTCCAATTCCCGCCGTTATAGCCGGCATCGAGATAGCTGATGATGGTGGTGATGGGATCAGCACCACTGCCGTAGTTGATGAAAACCTGGTTGTTGGTCAGGTCGAGCGTGGCGGCGCCGGCGATGGCCAGCGCGGAGAGCGAGGTTGCCCCGGTGCCGGGAGCCAGGCTGACGACGGCGCTGCCGTTGATGGAGAGATTGTTATTGCTGGGCAGCGCTGCGGAGACTCCGACGATCAGCTTGCCGGCGTTGACGACGGTTGCACCGGTGTAGGTATTGACCGTGTCGAGGTAAAGGGAACCGGTGCCGGATTTGGTGAGCGAGCCGGTTCCGGCAATCGTGCCGGTGCCGCTGATGGTGTAGTTGCCGTCGCTGTTGTTGACGGTCACCGAGGCGGGGTCGACGCTGACGTTGAGCGCAACGGCGTAATGACCATTGTTGGCGTCGTTGAAAGTAATGTTGCTGCCATCGGTATAGAACGTGGCGGCAGAACCGTTGTTCCAGTTGTGGTTGTGGTCGATGTCCCAGGTCTTTCCATCGCTGGGGCTTGCGCCGCCCGCGTTGTCCCAGGTGAGATTTGGCGACACCGAGCCATAATAGATGCTAAACGCCTCACCGCTGGAACTGAGCGACGACGGCGTGGCAACGACCGCGTTGCTTTGCACCATTTCAATGGGGTTGTAGCTCAGGGCGCCGAGCGCTTCATTGCTGCCTCCATCCAGGGCCGCCAGAGAGTTGGAAAAGGTGACGCCGCCGAAGTCGGCCAGGGTGGATTGTGCGCCATTGACGGTCGGCGCCTCGTCGATCCATTCAGCCGTCGACCGGGCATCGTTGCCCGAGGTATAGAGCGTGTTGGTGTAGGACTCGCCGGTGGTCTGATCGCTCAGGTCGAAATAATAGGCGTAGTTTCCGCTCGTGCTTTCGGAAGCCTCATAGGTAATTTCGGCGCTCATCGTGTCGCCCGCATGGACCGCCAACGTTGAACTGCTAATTTCCACCAGGTTTGCGGGATAAAATTCGTACCATGCCGAATACACGGCGCTTCCGTGGCTTGTGATGTCCGAAAGGGTCCCGCACTGCTCGACCGTGCCGTCCGTCACGCCGTCAAACCCGATCCAATCGGCGGAATAGGTCGTGCCCTTGGAAGGGGCCTCCACGGTGGGAATCACCCAGGTGGAGGAGATATTGGAAAACTCGTCTCCCGAAGGCGCGCTGGCGAAATAGCCGGACCAGTTGCTGGAACTATACAACGTGTCTTGGGCTACCATCGCGCCCAAGCCAACGCTTGTCGCGCCGAGAATGATCGGCGCGCATCCGACCCAACCAATCCGCTTCCGTCGCATTTTCGCCTCCGGCTAACAGCCCCAGATTGTCTCCCGGAAACATACGACTAGCAACATTAATAGAACGTGAATAAGGCTGGACTTCCGTGCCAAACCTATAATATTGCGCCGCCCATGACCCCGCCGGCGATCCAACAAGCGTTCGATCCGGCGTTGCAGCACCGCGTTCTCCGGGCCTCGGCGGTGAATAATCCGCTTGAGAGATTCACCGTCAATCAAATTCCCGAATCGGCGGAGCTTGATCCATTCCGACCCAGCCAAGCGGCGAAGCGTGGCTAATTGGCCAACGTGAGTCAGCGCGTCCGCGATAGGACCCCGAAAAATCTTTTCCGGCCAATCCGTTTCGCCGTCTGCCGCGCGCGGGCCCATTCCAATAGATCTCCCATGTGGGCCAAAATCTGCACAGCCTTGCGCGTCGTCGGGGCGGCGCGAAAATAGTCGAAACCGGGCGTCGCTCCACGCAAAGTCTTGGCCGCTCGATAAGCCAAGGCGGCAACCGTGTGGCGAAGCATCGGAATGCCGGGGTTTTCAATCGGCTCCACGCAATCTTCAAAGGGGCAAGGAGCTATCGTATCGAAGGCGCCGGCAAAACAAAGACGGCGAAGCGAACGGCCGGCTCGAGGGCTGTCGAGCCGCCGTTCGCTTCGCCGCCGTCATTTCTCAAAAATAACGAAACTGGCGTTGCGGATAATCAGACTACGCGAGGCGGCGCTGTTTAATCCGGCGTCTCAGTCCGATCAGGGCCAAGCCGCCCAAACCAACCAGGCTTTGCCAGGCGGCGGCCGGCAGCGGAACAACCGGGCCGGGGCCGGAGCCGGACGAAGACAATTCCTTCAAGGAGAAATCCGATCCGGCCGGCGCGTCAATCAGAAGATTGTCGCCGGTGGAACTCGCATCGCCATTGCCCCAGGTGGATGTCACGCCGTTGTCCTGGGTTCCGGTGTACGTCAGGATCGTATTGCCGGGGTCCAGCGATACGGAAGTGAAATTATACCCCGAACCAGCCGGCGGAATAAACGTTCTGGCAACGCTGTCGAAGGTCGCCAGATCGCTGGTCGTGTTCAAGAGGACAAACGAGAACCCGTTGAACGACGCGCCGGTGTTGTTGGTGATCATCTCCGTCGGAATCACGAATTGCGTCGCGGCCGTTCCCGTGTAACCGGAAATCGGCACGAAGGTGATCTGATACCCCTGATTCGGCGCGGTGAACGTGGCCATCTTCGTCACGTCGACCTGGCTGGCATTAACGGAGTCCTGCGCAGCCGAGACGGTTACGCCGGTGCTCCAGGAGATGTCCCAGCCATCGACTGAAATCGAGGCCGCCGGCGCTGACGCCGCGCCTAGCACACCCACGCCCGCGAGAACCGCACCCGCGGATATCGCGGCTTTCCTGTAAATCTTGCTCATACGAACCTCCCAACTTAAAAAACATCGGCCGCTACACATCGAGTGGCCGACGTTGACCGATAACACATCGTCGAAAAGGTCGTCAATCCCGGAAAATTTCCGCAAAAGGCGAATGGCGAGCAACCAACCGGCGTCAACACCCGGACACGGGCCAGCCAACGTCCGCGGGAATACGGGTTATCTTTGCAATTGGGTTGTTGAGTACGGTCGTTAGTAGGTGAACTGTCCGTAGAACGCGCCGTTCTCGTCCGACCGCTGCCAGGGATCGCCAATCGTCCCGGCAACGTACGAGGCGTTGATCGTGTACCCGACCTTTCTCCAGGTCAGATGAGCCAGGGGGGAATACCACACCAGATTCGGCTGCTTGCAGCATTCACCATTGGGCATTGCTTTCACATCCATCGAGCCGAAACCGGCACAGGTCACGTGAAATTCCCCGCCGTAATGTCGGAAGCTCACGATGCCGCGGCCGATGGAAACGATCTCGCCGAGCGATTGGCCATCGTGGGCAAGAATCGCGCCGGCGGCGGCGGCGGCCTGCTGCTTGCTCGCCGAGCGGTCGATGATGATCTCCGATTTGCGCGGGCCGCCGGCGTGGCCGAGGTTTTCGTCACTGGTGACGACCGCCATCACGCGCACGCCGGACAAATCGACCCGATCCCACGAACCGGAATTGAATTGCCAGGCCATCAGCGCATCGCGGCCGGTGGTGACAAGCTCGCCGTTGTAGTGGCATGGTCCCGCGAAAACGCTGGCGGTTCGGGCTTCCACATAATCGCCGGCCATGGGCACGGGAATCTTTGCCGATGTGTTTGGGCCGATCAGGCTGCAAACCGATGCGATCAATATCGCGAGATTCATGGAATCTCCTGTTCAGGGCCGCTGCAGGGCCGAGCGGTAGCACGTTCTGCCCGGCACGCAACGCTGGGGCTGCACGATCTGCCCGTCCGGACCCACCACTTGCTGTGTATGATAGCACCAACAATGATGGCTGGGGTCTAAATAATCCTCGGCAGTGGTGGCTATCCGGTCCAGCAGAAAGAATTTCTTCGACCGTAAATCCCCGCAAAACGGGGTTTGCATCACCGAAAGCGAAGTGTGCCGGCTCATGGCGTTCTCCACGTGAATCATGCGATCTTGAGCTTGTTCAGCGCCCGCCGCACCAGGGCCTTGGACAGCGGAATCTTATACGCGTTCTTTTCCAGCGGCGACGCGCCTTCCAGAGCAATGTCAGCGGCCGCGTTGATGCTGGCGTCGCCCAGCGGCTTGCCGACCAGGACGGCCTCGGCCCTGGGCACGCGCCAGGGAATCGGGGCAACGGCCCCGAGAACCAGTCTGGCCTGCCGCACCGTCCCACCCGGGGCCAGTTCAACCGCCGCCGCCGCCGCCCCCATCGCGAAATCCAGCGATGAACGCTCCTTGAATTTCACATACGTCGATCGCGCCGCAAACGGCGAAGCGGGAACCTGAACCTGCGTCACGATCTCCGCATCGTCCAGGACGTTCTCCTTCGTCACGTCGCTGTTCGCGGGTAACGTGAAGAATTTCTCCAGGGGAACGACCCGAGTGCCCTTCGGCCCCGCGATGGTGACGGACGCTTCCAACGCCACGAGCATTGTCGCCAGATCGGATGGATGCACGATGAACGACGGTCCGCCGCCCAATATTGCGTTGTACTTGTTCTGGCCCTTTTCCGAATAGCACGTGTCCCCGCCCTTCTTGAGACACATGACATCTGGATGTCGGAAATACCAGCATCGCGGCCGTTGGCACAGACTCCCGCCGATCGTGCCCTGGTTGCGGAGCTGCACGGTGGCAATGGACTCGGCCGCCTCGGCCAGTCCGGGCAAATTCCTGATGATTTCCGCATGATTCTCGATTTCCACCAGCTTGGCCAGCGCCCCGATCTTCAATCCCGTATTGGCGTCGTATTCGATCCCGTCCATGCCCACGATGGTTTTGAGATTCACCACCCGTTTGGGCACGACGATCCGCTCTTTCATGGTCGTCAGCAAATCCTGCCCGCCGGAAAACGGCCGCGCGACCTCGCTGATATCGTCGGCCTGCACCTCGGCCAGCAGCTTCACCGCCTCATCCACGGTTCTCGCGCTGGACCATTCAAACGCCTTCATGAGTCAACATCCTT
The DNA here is from genome assembly GCA_963771925.1 of uncultured Phycisphaerales bacterium. Lineage (GTDB taxonomy): Bacteria > Planctomycetota > Phycisphaerae > Tepidisphaerales > Tepidisphaeraceae > PALSA-1353. The sequence goes on along the minus strand of CAVYVE010000001.1, from coordinate 328,255 downwards.
TCAAGCTCACGCTTTCGGACCCGTCAGGCCCATGAGGATCTTGTCCGGAGTAATAGGCAAGTCGCGAACGCGCACTCCGCAAGCGTTGAAGACGGCGTTGGCAACGGCGGCAGCCGGCGGGACCGCAGGCGGCTCACCCACGCCCACCACCTCCTGCCGGGCATCGTCGTCATCAATCAGCGGCAGCATTTCCCGCGGCATTTCCAGGCAGCCGGGAATCTTGTAGTCCATGAAGCTGGAATTGATCATGATCCCCAGCCGTGAATCCATCACCCGACCCTCAAGCAGTGCCATACCAATTCCCTGCACCATTCCCCCGTTGATCTGGCTCTCGACTGCCAGCCGGTTCAGCGGAAGCCCGCAGTCCTGCACGTCGAGGATGCGAACCACCTGAACGTGACCAGTTTCGGTATCGACCTCGACCTCGGCAAAGCACGCTCCATGTGTTCCGCTGGACGAAAGGCCACGCTTGAATTCCCCGCGCACGGAAATTCCCGCGGCCGGCAACGCCGCGCACGCTTGACTCCAAGTCAGCGATTTGCCGTTGGCGCCGACCTTTCGATCCGCAAAAACAAGCGCGTCCGGATCAGCATTGAGCAGCGGGGCCAGCACTTTGGCGATTGCCGCCTTGGCGTGCATGGCGGCGACCTTCACCGCGGGGGAAAGCGACGCCGCCGTCGATGAACCGCCTGAGAAGTTGGCATCGGTCAGTCTCGTATCGCCGATTTTTTCGTGAACGTCGCGCATCTCCAGCCCCAGTTCCTCGGCCACAATGGCGACCATGTACGTCCGCGTGCCGGTGCCCAAATCCTGGGTGCCGCACGAAACGGTCACCGCCCCGCCATGGCTCACATCGACATCGACGACGCACTGCGGTCTCCCCCCGCCGCCCCAGACGCCGCAGGCGCATCCGAACCCGCGCTTGATCGCGCCCGGCCATCCGCCCGGCGTCCGGCTGCGCCGGTCCCAGCCGATTTCCCTGGCCCCACGCCGCAACTGGCGGATGTGTGCGTCCTCCTCACGAAGATTCCGAATCCGAAATTCCACCGGGTCCATCCCCAGCTTGTAAGCCAATTCATCCATCAACGATTCCATGGCAAAGCAAGCCGGCGGATGACCGGGGTGCGCAGCGGCCGGGCCGCATCTTCGTTCGTGTGGATCGCCCCCGCCTTGCGATAAATATTTTCGGCGCGGTAGACGTATGGCTGACCCGCCAGCCGCGCATCGCCAAGTCCGCCGAGCGCGTATTCTTCCACTTGCACCGCCAGCAGCTTTCCATCGTTGCTGGCCCCGGCGCGGAATTTTTGCGATGCTCCCCGGCCCGTTTCCCGCCATGAGGAATTCGTCCCGCCGCTCCAGCGCCATCTTCACCGGCACACCAGCCTGTTTCGACAGTCTGCATGCCAATTGCCCCTCGACGCCGATGCCGCCCTTGGACCCGAATCCGCCGCCCATGTATTGAACGATGCCGACGACTTTGCTCTCGTCCAGGTCCAAGGCCGTGGCCGCGTCGCTCGGAATCGAAAAAGTTCCCTGCGTGGAGACGTAAACCGTGGCCGAGTCCCCGCCGCGGTAGTCCACCACCACCGCATGTGTTTCCAGACAGGTGTGGTGCAAGGTCGGCGTGCGGTATTCCGCTTCCACCACGGCATCCGCCGATTTCAACGCGTCGGCGACCTTCTCGGGATCGCCGCGCTCGTTGTTCACCCGCGTATTATTCGTCACGGCCGAGTCGTCGGGATACACCGCCGGCGCCCGGGCTTGATCGCGTCGTCGGCGGTTACCACAAATGGTAATTCGTTATACCTCACCTGGATCGCCATGATGGCGTCCTCGGCGATTTCCGCGGTGACCGCCGCCACGGCCGCGATCGGATCACCTTCAAACCGCACCATTCCGCCCACATCCACGCGCTTGACCGCCGCCTTCACGCCGGCAATCTTCAGCGCCGGCGACAGGTCCAGGGATTTGATGGTCGCCTTGGCGTGCGGCGAGCGCAGAATCCGGCCCTGCAACATCCCCGGCAGCGAAACATCGTAAGTGTAAATCGCCGTGCCGGTCGTCTTGTAAGGAAAATCCACGCGCGGCAACCGCGTGTTCAGCAGGCGATGCTTGTCATTCGGACCCCAGCTCAACGTTTGCGAGGTTTCTCGATCGCTTTCAGCCATAATTGGATCACCCCCGCGCCTTTACCGTCTCCAGTGCGGCCTGGAATATGCGGGAATACGTCCCGCACCGGCAAAAATTTCCTTTGCACCCTTCGCGGATTTCCTCCTCCGTCGCATTCGGTTTCGCCTTCAGCAAACTCGTAATTGACGTCACGAATCCATCCGTGCAATACCCGCACATCATCGCATCCTTCTCCCCGAACGCGGCCTGGACCGGACTCAAATGCTCCGGCGTGCCGATGCCCTCCACCGTCGTGATCTTCCTCCCCACCGCGTCGATGGCCAGTGTCAGGCACCCATACACCGGCTTGTCATCCAGCAACACCGTGCAGCAGCCGCAGGTTCCCATGTCGCAGACCAGCTTCGGCCCGGTGATCGGAGGAACCATGTTGTTCCGCAGCGCGTTGAGCAGCGTCGTCCGCGGTTCCACCGTCACTTTGCGATTGCGTCCGTTGACCTGAAGGACGATCTCGACGTTCCCGCTGACGATGCCATCCGTTGCCCCCGCCGGCTCATCCGCCGCCAGCAACGGATGATCCGCCATCAGCGCCCCCACCCCGACCACGCCCACGCCCTGCAAAAACTTTCTGCGGCTGAATCCCCCGGAAGCGTCTTGATCTTTCGCGTTGCCCATGAACAAACCTCCGACCGTTCTCTGGAATCAGATTGTATACTCGCGTACTTTCCCGCAACAGGATGAACCGTGAAATCCCGCTCTCCATGAAATCCCCACACGCGACTCTAGTTCCTGTCCTGGCCCTGGCTCTGATCGTGGTCGCCACCACCCTCCGCCCCGGCGATGCGCCCTGGATCGCGGATGAGCCGCTGCTTCTTTACGGCGCCATGTACTGCAACACCACTGCCTCTCACCTCTGGAAAATCCGCCTCCCCTTCACGGCGGCGCCGTACGGTCTGATCGGCACCCGCGGCGTCCATTACGGCCCCCTGGCCATCTGGCTCGATCAAATCTTTCTGGCTTTCACGCACAATCCCATCATCATGATTGCCATCCGCGCCGCGGCCTTTTCCGCCATCACCGCCGCGGCGCTCTACTGGCTGGCCAAAACTCTCCGCGTCACGCCTTGGCTGGCCGTCGCCGTCATGCTTTCGCCCTGGCTCTGGCTTTACAGCCGGCAGCTTTGGGACAATAGCCTCTGCATTCCCTTGTGTGCCATGCTCTTCGCCGCCTATGCCGATTTCGTCCTGACCCATCGCCCCTGGTCCCTTCGCCTGGCGGCGCTCGTGCGCCATGCTCCTGCTGCTGATCCATCTGATGGCCGTCGCCCTCATCGCCGCCATCGCCCTGCACCTGGCCCTTTTCGAATCCCGTTCCCTCTGGCGATTCAAATGGAGCATCGGGGCGATCCTCGCAATCGCCGCCGCCATATCCTGGCCGTACTGGTCGGACCTTCTGCATAGCCACCATCAGACCATCCCCGGCGGAACCTCGCAGTGGCGCGGCTATTTCTTCCCTGTTCTGGCGCTCACCATCTCACCGCGGCCGGCTTGTCAAACATCCTCGGCGACGCCTGGCATCCCAACATCATCCTCACTGATATAACGCTCCTGGCCTACCCCGCGGTCTGGATCGCGATGCTCCTGACCCTCCCCGGCGCATGGCGCGTCCTTCGCCGCTCGCCCCGGGCTTCGCCCGTCGATCACATTTTCGCCGTCGCCTGGGGCGCGTCATTTTCCAGTCCATTCTCGACGGCCTCCTGCACATCTACGACGGCCCTCATTATTTCAATGCCACCTGGATCATTTACGCCGCCTTCATATTCCTGGCGGCAAGAGCATTGCGCCCTGGATGATCGCCATTTACGCCGCCGCCCTGCTCATGATCACCGCCACGATTGCCCAAACCATCCACCGCGACGCCGGCACGCGCAGCCCCAATTACGGCACGACCCTCTCTGCACAGATCGATGCCGTCCGTCAAATCCAACAATTCTCCCCCGACAGCCCGCTTCAGATCGACATCCCCCAATGGACCAAGCACCCCATGGCCTTGACGATTCTCCGCGAACTTTTCCCGCCCCCGGCAACCGAGTGCCCTCGCCGCTCGATCCTTGTCCTCTACCGCGACGCCAGTCCCGCCGACGCCCATCTCTTGGTGATTCCGATCACTTCCTCGAAAGCCGCGGGATAGCCATCCCGCGGTTTCTTCAAATCCTCCCAACTCCCTCCCCCACCGCCGCGACGATCGTCTTCAAATCCTCCACTGGCATCGCCAGCGGCGGCATAATCACCACCACATCCCCCAACGGCCGCAGAATCACCCCATGTTTTCGCACGCGCGCACACACCTCCGCCCCCACCCTTCGCTTCGGATCGAACCGCTTCTTCGTCTGCCTATCCCGCACCAATTCAATACCCACCATAAACCCTTTTTGCCGAATCTCCCCCACGTGCCGCAGCGGCGCAGCTCGTCCAACATTTCCGCCAATTTCTTGGCCTTGTCTTCGACCGATTTCACCAACTGATCCCTCTCAAACAATTCCAGCGACGCGATCGCCGCCGCGCACGCCAGCGGATTGCCCGTATACGTATGCCCATGAAAAAACGTCTTCCCCTCCCACGTCTCGCCCAGAAAAGCGTTGAAGATTTTCTCGGTCGTCAGCGTCGCCGCCAGCGGCAAGTATCCGCCCGAAATCCCCTTGCCCAGGCACATCAAATCCGGCGAAACATTTTCATGTTCGCAGGCGAACATCTTGCCCGTCCGCCCAAATCCCACGGCCACCTCGTCGGCGATCAACAACACTTCATGCGCATCGCACAGTTTCCGCACCCCCGCCAGGAATCCGCCCGGCTGGACAATCATCCCCCCCGCCCCCTGCACGATCGGCTCGATGCAAACCCCGGCGATTTTTCCCCCGCGCTCGCGCAGAATCCGCTCAAGCCCATCCAGACAAATCTTGCCCACCGCCGCCGGGTCCTCCGGCGTTTCGCTCCGATATACATGCGGCGTCGGCGCGACGTTCACCGTAAACAGCATCGGAAAATACGGACGATGAAACGCCTCGACCCGGCCCACCGACATCGCCCCGACCGTGTCTCCGTGATAAGCCTCGCCAAAGCCCACAAACTCATTTTTCTCCGCCCGACCCAGATTATGCCAATATTGCACCGCCAGCTTGAACGCGATTTCCGTCGCCGTCGCCCCGGAATCACTGAAAAAAATCTTCGTCAATCCCTTCGGCGCCAGCGGCATGAGCCGCTGGGCCAGCACGATTCCCGGCTCGCTGCCCAGCCCCAGCATCGTCGTATGGGCCACGCGATCCAGTTGCCGCCGAATAGCCGAGTCGATCTCCGGCACCCGATGTCCGTGCACGTTGCACCACAGGCTCGACACCCCATCCAGGTACCGATTCCCGTCGCTGTCGATCAGATACATCCCCTGGGCCTCGGTGATGATCGGCGCATCGTCCGCCAACCATTGCCGCATATGCGTAAACGGATGCCAGATGAACTGACGATCAAGTTGGCGAAGGTCGCGAGTGTTCATCGAAAAGCCCGAAGCCAGAACGATCACACTAACCCATTTAGCCCCCGGTGAATCACCGGGGGCTAAATGGGTCAGTCAGGTCGTTCGCATTTTCGGTTTCCAGTTTCCAGACTCACCTCGGCGGCCGATTCAACGACCAATCAAACCCCAGCCTCTCCACGCGCGTTGCCCCCACGATCGGCGAATCATTCTGCACATACGGCTGAAGCGCGTCCAGAATGCCCGTGGCCTTTCGACCCATCAACTTCTGAAACCCCGTCAGAAAATCTTCGCGATATCGGAAGAACAGATCGTTCAATTCCACCGCATTCCCGTCGCGCACGGCCGCGCGAGGATCGCTCAGATACCGCTGGCCCTGATCCACGAGTTGCGCATCCAGCACGGCCCCGTCGTAAGGCGACGACCGCAACGGCGCGCTCGACTGCGCACAAAACGTGATCGCAAAAAACACCCGCGCATCCCCCGCCGGCCCCAGCTTCGCCTTTATTAAATCGTTCAACGTCATCTCTTTTCCGCCGAATGTGAATTTCTCCACCTCAAAAATCATTTCCGGCGGAGTTCCCGCCAGCATCGTGCCCGGATAATCGTGCTCGATCGCCGCATACATGCACGTCGCGTTGAACGCGTTGATCCAATATGCCAACCGATCCGAATCGGATGCGAACCATTCGGGATGATTGTCGGGCGAAACCGCCTGCACCAGGCCCACATATCTCAGCAGCGCCTCGCGAACCCCATCGGTATCGTTCTTCAGCAAATCCCACTTCACGTAACCATCCGGCGTCGTCACGGCGGAGAGAACGGTCGCCCAATCCGCATTGCTGAACGCCTGCGGCGTCGTCTCCGGCGGCAGGGGCGTCTCGCCGGATCCGCCCGCCGCGCACCCCGACAGAAGCGCCGCGGCGGCGAACAAGAAACATATCCGAATCGTATTTTTTAGCCGGCCCGCCTGCGGGCCGAGGCTCGGCCTAGGAACGCGACTCTCGCAAGACCACGGCCCGCGGGCGGGCCGGCTACAACAAACTTCACTCATTTCATCTCCAATACATCCCACATCGAATATCTCCCCGCCTTGCGCCGCGCAGCCATTTCGCCACCCGCAGCGCACCCAGAGCGAACGTATCCCGATTCGTCGCCACGTGTCCAAGTTCTACGCGTTCCCCCAGCGCCGCGAAATAAACCGTGTGCTTCCCCACCTCGTCTCCCATCCTCAGCGAATGAATTCCCACTTGCCCGCTTTGTCGCTGGGCATCATCGCCGTGGCGACCGTACGCCAGCGCCTTGCGCGATTTGCCGACGGCCTTGAGAATCGCGTCCGCCAGCGCCAGGGCGGTTCCGCTCGGCGCGTCTTTTTTGAAGCGATGATGCCCCTCGACGATTTCGATATCGTAATCCTCTCCCAGGCTCGCCGCCGCCTGCGCCGCCAGCTTCAGCAGCACATTCACCCCCACGCTCATGTTCGGGACCTGAAGGATCGCGACATCGTTCGACGCCACGTCGATCGCCGCGTGATCCTTGTCCTTCAGCCCCGTCGTCCCGATCACCATGGCGATATCCCGATCCCGGCAGGTCTTGAGCCAATGCCGCATCGCCGTCGGCGTCGTGAAATCGATCAGCACGTCCGGCGTCGGCCGCAAATCGAATGTAATCGGCACGCCGATCGCCCCGATACCGGCGACTTCTCCCGCATCGCGCGACATTTCCGCGCACTCCGGCCGATCAATTGCGGCGACCAATTGGAACGCCTTGTCCGCCTTCGCCAGGGCGACCAGGCGCCGGCCCATCCGTCCGCAGGCCCCGGTGATCGCGAGTTTAATCGCCGGCATGAGCCGCCCTTCCGGCGGAAATTCGGATTTCGAATTTCATCTGATCGCCTCAATAATCTTCTCCAAATCGTCCTCGACGACTATCGGCCGATTCGCCAGCCTTCCCGTCGGCTCTTTCCACGGCGCGGAATCCTGGGCCGCGCTCAAATCCACTCCCGTGTGGTATTTCACCGTCGCGTTCGCGTCCTTCAGCTCGTGGCCGGTCAGAATGCACACCACCGTCTCATCCGCCCCGATGGTTTGCGATTCCCGCAGCTTGTGCAATCCCGCCACGCTGGCGGCGCTGGCCGGCTCGCATCCGAAGCCCCACCGCGCCACCATCGCCCGATGCTCCAGAATCTCCTCGTCGCTCACCTCCAGCGTGACGCCGTTCATCACCTCCAGCGCCCGCAGCGCCTTGGGCAGATTCACCGGCCGGCTGATCTCGATGGCGCTGGCCACGGTATGCGGTCGATAGTTCGATTCGTCCAGCGCCGCGTAATGCTTCTGCACGATCGACGCATCATACGCCCCGCCGTTCCATTTCAATCCCCTTCGCGCCACCAGCTCGTTCAGCGTATTGGCTCCAGACGCGTTCACGATCGCCAGCCGCGGAATCTTTTTCACCAGTCCCAGTTCCTTCAGTTCCAAAAACGCCTTACCGAAGGCCGAACAGTTGCCCAGGTTTCCGCCCGGCACGATCACCCAATCGGGGCTTTGCCAATCCATCGCTTCCAGCACGCGGTACATGATGCTCTTCTGTCCCTCCAGCCGAAACGGATTCACGCTGTTCATCAGGTAAATCCCCAATTCCGGCACATCGACCGCGACCTGCCTGATCCGCCGCAGGCAATCGTCGAAATCGCCCTGGATCTGGATCGTCAACGCCCCGTAATCCAGCGCCTGGCTGAGCTTTCCCAGTGCGATCTTGCCGCTGCCGATGAAGACGATTCCGCGCATTTGCGCCAGGCTGGCGAACATGGCCAGCGACGCGCTGGTGTTGCCGGTGGAAGCGCAGGCGACTTTTTTCGCATCCACCATCCGGGCATGGGTGAATGCCGCCGCCATGCCGTTGTCTTTGAAGCTCCCGCTCGGATTCAGCCCCTCATATTGCAGCAGCAGTTTCCCCTTGTTCATGCCCAGCTGCGCGCGCCAGCAGGTCCGCCTGTTGCAAGCACGGTTCGGCCTTCGCCGATGGTGACGACCTGCTCCTCGCTGCGATAGAACGGCAGCAGTTCCCGAAACCGCCAAACGCCCGAAAAATCCAGCGTTCCCTCGACGCCGATCCCCTTGGTGCTCCAGCGATGCTCGAAGAAGCCCATCCCCTTGATCTTGGGCAATTTCGCCCAGTCGTAGCGGATATCCAGCAAACTCCCGCAGCGCGAGCAGGCGACCAGGACTTGGCCGACATCGAAGGTCGCCGCGCAGGAAGGGTTGATGCACTGTTGGAAGGCCGAGTCGCCCATCGCCGCTAAATTATGTCGTCGCGCCCCGAACGTCAAAATTCAGCCAATGCCCGGCCATCAACGTGCCGGCGCCGGCTGCAATTGAATCTCAAACGCGTACGCGTAATCGCACGGCTTGTGCTGCGGCAGGGTGATCGTCAGTCCCGATACATCCCTTGAATACGCCAGCGTCCCGTCAACCCCAAGCAGCCGCACCTCGCCGATCTTTCCGTGATAATCGGGCGAATCGGCCGCCAGCGATTTAATCGTCAGTTTCCCATCCGCCGGCCACGCCAACGCGATCGCATACAACCTATCCCCCTTCACCGTAAAGCGAACATCCTGGGCCGTGTACTGAACGACCGGCTCGTAAAACCGCTTGCCTTTGTCCGTCGGCGGCACCATGCTCGGCCCCTCGCCAAAAACCGTCCACGGCCGAGTCCCGAAAATGCACTGGCGATTCACGTCCATCCAATCCGCCAACTGTTTCAGCAACGCCAGTTCATCGCTGTCGATCGTCCCATCGCCGCGAATGGGGATGCTCAGCATCAGATTCCCGTTCTTGCTGACGACATCGATGAGCATGTGGATCACCGTCTCGGCCGACTTGTAACGGTGCGTCTCGAAAATCTTGCGGTCGTAATGCCAGTTTCCGATGCAGGTGTCGGTCTGCCAGGGGAGCGGCTCGATCTCGTTGGCCCGCCCGCGCTCGATGTCCCAGACGATGCACTGGCGCTGCTCTTGGTCCAGTTCCTTTCCGGTGATGACCGCTTCATTTTGGCCGCCGTGCCATTGCATGTTCGCGTTGTAAAAATCCGCCGCCAGCTTCAGTCCCGCATCGCACACCCCGTACAGCGGCAAAACCGTATCGTCGAAATACACCAGATCGGGATGATACTTGTTGATCAGATCGAGCGTTCGATCGTAAAACTTGTCGCAATACGCCAAATCCGGAGTGCTGCTGCCCTCGCTGACTTTCCAATCCCACACCAACTTCGTCCCGGGCACGTGGTTCTGCGCATACAGGTCCTGCGGATCCAGTCCGTCCCACCATTTGCCCTTGCCGTCCGCCTTGGTCATCTTCCCGTCATACGGCACGCCGGCCCACGGCCCGGTTTTATCCGAGCCCTGAGCCACCTCGAACCAGCTCCACGCATGGGCCGCATGAACCGACACGCCGAACCTTAAACCATGCTCCCGCGCCACCTTCGCCCAGATTCCGACGATGTCCTTCTTCGGCCCGATGTTCACCGAATTCCACGGCTGATATTTGCTGTCGAAGCAATCGAAATTATCGTGATGGTTCGCCAGCGCCATGAAATACTGCGCCCCGCCCGCTTGTACAAATCCATCAGCTTTTCCGGATCCCAATGTTCCGCATGCCAGATGTGGTCGATGTCCTTGAATCCGAAGACGCTTGGATGTCCGTAAAAACCAAGCTGATATTTGTAGTCGTCGCTTCCTTGGATATACATGAACCGGGCGTACCAATCGCCTTGTGCCGGCACGCATTGGGCCGACCAGTGCGCCCAGATTCCGAACTTCGCATCCTTGAACCACTGCGGCGTCCGATATTGCTTGAGCGAATTCCAATCCGGTTTGAACGGCCCCTGCGCCAATTTTTCCGGCGTCCTCACGATCATCAATGGCTTGCCCGTCACGCTGTAATTCTCCGCCGCGAAACAGATGGGCGTCGGATAGGTGCCCATCAAAACGATGATCGCGAACCAGATAACCAACCGCATTCTCCAGGATTCTTCCCGCAAACCCCCGGGTCCGCAAGCCCAAGTGAAATGATCTTTGGATGTGCCGGAGCGATGATCCATTCGGCCCGGCGTGTGCTCACGCCGGACTAAATGATATGGGGATAATTTTTGGGCGTGACGCCCGCGCGGCAACTTTCAATATTTTCGAAACTTCCGGCAACAAATTCCCCTCGGCATCCGAATCCATATAATGCCGCCGCCATGGCTAACGCCCGCACCTTCCCCGACCGGGCCGGACCGCTCCTCGCCTCGCTCACCGATTGCGTTCGGCCCCAACTCGATGCGGTCCGGAAACTTTTCGATTCTGAACTTCATAGTGCCATCGCCCCCGTCAACACGCTCGTCCGCCATGTCAGCCGTTTTCGGGGAAAAATGCTCCGGCCGCTGCTGGTGCTCCTGGCCGGAAAAGCCTGCGGAAAAGTCACCGATGCCCACACCGTCTTGGCCACGGTCGTCGAGATGGTTCACATGGCCACGCTGGTCCACGACGACGTGCTCGACGAAGCCGAGCTTCGCCGCAAAGGCGCCACCATCAACCATCTCCGCGGAAACGAGGCCGCCGTTCTGCTGGGCGATTATCTCATCAGCCACAGCTTCCACCTTTGTTCCAGCCTGGAATCCCAATTCGCCTCGCGCCTCATCGGCCGCACGACCAACCAGGTTTGCGAAGGCGAACTCCTGCAAATCCACAACCGCAACAATCTCGATCTGGACGAAGAAACTTATTTGCAGATCATCACCTGCAAAACGGCGGTCCTGTGCGCCGCCTGCTGCCAGCTCGGCGCCACTTACGCCGAGGCCGACGACGCGGCCGTGGAAAACCTCCGCCAGTATGGCCTGTGCCTCGGAACCGCTTTCCAAATTCAGGACGACATCCTCGACATCCTCGGCGACGAGTCCACCGTCGGCAAAACTCTGGGCCTGGACGTGCAGAAAGGCAAGCTGACTCTCCCGATCATTCATTTCATGCGCATGGCCCCGCGCGAGCACCGGACGCTTTTGCGTTCGCTGCTCAAGAGTCACGAATCCGACAAGGTGGAGCGGATTCGCAACCTGATTTTGCCGAGTGATTCGGTGCAATACGCATCGAGCGCGCCCGCCTGCTGATTTCCCGCGCCGCGCCGCGCTGAAGATTCTCCCCGATTCGCAGGAGCGGCAGATTCTGGACACCATGGCAGAATTCGTGATTACCCGCCCGATGTAGCCGTCATCGACTCCGCCGATTTTTTACCCTTCCTTGGCCACCCACTCTCCTATATCTTGCAGTGCTTGGGATCGCCTGATTTCCGGCCCGATTTTCTATGCCGATCCGCTGGCTACAAATTGTACCGCTTCTGGGCCTGCTGGCCCTTCTGGGCGGCTGTTCCACCATCCGCGTGACCAATCCCGAGTTCACGGCCACGCAACTGTTCCTGGAATCCGAAGCCACCCACCTGGCCGTGCAGCGCATCTCCGTCGATCAGCTCCGCGACCGCAAGGTCTACATTGATACGACGTATCTCACCACCCTCCGCGAAAATTCCGAGGCGCTCTCCTTCCGCCAGGTTCCGCAGGAATATCTTTTTCTCGTCGCGGACCTTCGGGCCAAGCTGTTGCTCGGCGGGGTTCGCCTTGTGGACAGGAAGCAGGATGCCGACATCGTCCTGGAAGTCCGCACGGGCGGCGTCGGCGTAGATTACCTGGAATTCCTGCTCGGCCTCAGCAGCATCACCGTACCCACGGAGGGCGTCGCCAGCATCCCATTTGAGACGCCCGAATTGGCCCTCGTGAAAAGCGTCAAGCAGTTCGGCTTCGCCAGCGTAGCGATTGTCGCCTATTGGCAGGACACCGGCGAGGTGGTCGTCAGCTCCGGCCCGTTCGTCGGCCGCACCGCCCGCGAAGATTACTGGCTCTTCGGCCTGAAAACCCACACCGTCGGGAACATCCCGCCGGCGCAGAAGCCGCCGCCGGAAGTGACGAAATGAACCCGCAAGTCGGCAACAGGAATTCATGCTTCAGTCCCCCGCCCCATCCCGTCCCGTCGCCGCCCGGCGCTGGTTGCGCGTTCTTTTGGCTATCGTCGCGCTGCTGGTGTTGCTCGTCATCGCCGCTCAGATCGCTTTCCTTACCGATCTGCCCCGAAATCTCGTCGTCGACGCCGTGCAAAAGCAACTCGGACTGCGCCTGTCCGCCCAATCGCTTTCCACCGGATTCTTCGGACACACAACCCTCGACGATGTCACCCTCACGCTTCCCCTCGCCGAGAGGGCTTTCCTCTCCGTGCCGGTATTGAAACTCAGGCACACCTGGCTTCCGCTGCTGCTGGTGGGGAAATCGCTGACCATCAACGAAATCCGCGCGGAAGACGCGCGGCTGGACGTCCGGCAGGCTCCGGACGGAAGCTGGAACCTCGAGCAAGTCGCCCAACTCCTGGCCCGGGCCGCCGGCGGCAATCAGAAGTCCCAAAGCCAAGGCATCCCGGTTCTCCCCAGGCTTTACGTCGGCGACGCCACGATCGTCGTCACCGATAACCAGCATCGCACCGCCACGGTTTCACCTCTGGACATCACCGGCACGCCCGATGGCCCGCTGATTTGGGAATATCACGCAACCGTGCCGGACCATCTCGATCTCACCGGCAAAGTCGCACCCGGCGGGGTCTGGGCGCACCAGGTAAATCTTCTCCTGCATAATATTCAGGATTGGACCTCGCCCTGGGTCGCATCCTGGCCTGCATCGGCGCAGCTTCAGGCGCAATGGACCGGAGAAATCGACTCCGGAAATCTCGCCGGCCGTCTCGATCTGGAAAAAGCCGAATACTCTTCACTCGCCCTGACAGGCCCGCTTGAGCTGGACTCCACCGGAGATCAAGCCACTCTCCGCCCCGACGGCCTGTTGATCTCCAATTCCGCCGCACATGCCGCTGATGTCCGTTTGGTCGGCGGCCAGATCAACATCGACGGCTCCGGCGTCGAGTCGCAAAATCTCGGCCTCGAATTCGCCGGCGGCCGCGCCAGCCTCGACGGCAAATATGCTTTCGCCGACGATTCCGCCTCCGTTCACGCCGCCTGGAGCGACGTGGAGTTGCCATCCTCCGTCCTTCAATCCGGCGATCTGCAACTCGAATACGCGGCCAATCTCGGCTCGCCCAGGTTCCAGGCCACGCTGCAAAGCAACGGCTCCGTCAAATCCGGACAATGGAACGCCACGATTGTCCTCGACGGCGCCGGCAACACGCTCAAGAACCTGTCCCTCTCGCTGGTCGCACAAAAATTCAGGTTCGACACTTCCGATCACCAATCCATCGATCTCTCCGGCCTGCGGGCCGATGTCGGCTCATATCCCGATGGGTTGCTGCTTCACAATCTGAGCATCGGCAACGCGCATCCCCTGGCTGGCCAGGGCGGGTATTCCAACGCCACGCACACCGCGTGGCTCTCGCTCGACGGCCGCGGATGGGCTATTCCCGGCGCCGCTTCCGCCACCATCGATGCCGATCTCAACATCTGGGCCAACCCCGACCGCATCCACCTTGAGCAGGTTTATCTCCGTAGCGGATTGCTCAGCGCCTATCTCAACGGCAACTACGTCTACAAACTCCCCAAGCCGGTCAAGGCCCATCTCTATCTAAGCGAAAATCCACCGCTCGCCACGCCCGTCGGGGCGACGCAGCCTTTCCGTGGAACGCTCCAAGCCAATATCGATCTCAACGGCACGATCGCCCCGCTTGATCTGGCCCTCACCGGCGCGGCCAGCGGCAGCGACGTTCACATCGGCCAGCGACCCGTCGGCAATCTCAAACTCACTCTCGCCGGATATTTCCGCAATGGCCAAATCGCCCTCGGCGCCCACGACGTTCAACTCCTCGGCGGCGCGTGGACCGTGGACGGTCAATGGCCCGTCCACAACAGCCTGTTCCGCATCGACAATCTCTCCGTCAAACACCTCTCGCTTCCGCTGGCCGCCGACACCGATGACATCGCCGGAACCCTCGACGGAAAATGGTCCGTCAATGTCCAGCGATTCAGCCTCGACGGAATCACCATCGACGGCTCCGCCGCCATTCATCACCTCGTCATCGGCAACCCGCATCAATCCGCCGCCGCGCCATATCTCACCTTCGACCAAATCCAAATCCCGGGAATCCGGCTCGAAGCCGGCATCGTCAAGATCGGGCCGGCCCTTCTCATCCGCAAAGTCGGCGCCGTCACCGGCCGCGCGCACGTCACATTGTCCACGACGCTGGAACACCCCCGCCTCCTGGCCATTGATCTGGACGCCAAGTCCTGGCCCGCCCTGGCGCAGGGCAGCCCGATTGATTGCTCCATCGGCGCCAAGGGCCATTTCGAAATCGATCTGTCCGCAAAATCCGCGCTGGGACATCTCGATCTCAGCGCCAACGCATCCTGGAAATCACATCCCATCGCGCAGCTTGAAGCGAACATCGAGGCGCACGATCGCCAGTTCCAGGCGACGAGCATTCAAATCAAATCCCTCGGCGGCAGCGCCATCGGCGACGGCGCCGTCGATCTCGATCATCTGTACCAAACGCGCATCGGCCTATCTTGGAAAGACATTAATCTCGCCGCCCTCGACACATTCTCCCCCGACCTGGCGTCGGCGTCGGGCACACTCGCCGGCTCGCTGGAAATTCAACCGGCCACCATGCCTCGCCCGCTGGAGCCGCTGGCCATCCAACTCCACGTCCTCTCCAATGCCGTTCAACTCCGAGGCATCAGAATCGGCGATCTGAGACTGTCCGCCTATCTCGGCTCCCGCAGACTCGTTCTGGATGACCAGCCGTCCGATCCCAGCGACCTTGCCATTGCCGGCGGCTCCATCCACTTCTGGGGCCGAATCAGCAAGCACAAAGGCGATATCTACCAATCGCTCCTGCAAATGAACCTGGATAATCTGAACCTCGACGCGGTGATGCCCGCCGGCGCCAAAACCAATCGCACCCCCGGAATCCTCAGTGGCCAGATCACCATCGTCGGCAATCCCTGGCAACCCAACTACGCCTCCGGCCAGGGCACGATTTATATCCAGAAATCCGACCTGGCCGGCGCCGGGCCGATCGCCGTTCTCTACAATCTCATGCACATCCTGCACAATCCCAGCAAACCGACCGGCGAGGGCGAACTCGACTTCATGATCCAAAACAAGAACGCCGACATCACCGCCATGCGCTACTACGACAGGGGCAGCGAAATCCGCATCGTTGGCCAGATCACCGATCTTCTGCACTTGCCGCACAGCCCCGTGAACCTGATCGGCGTCGGCTCGGCCCGGCCGCTCCGATCGATCGACATCCCCGGCTTCTCCGACATCGACTCCGCCTTGGACGCCATCCAACACGACGCCGTCTCCGTAAAAATCACCGGCTTTCTCGATGACCCCCAAACCACCCCCATCCTCTTTGGCGACATCACTCGGAACATGAAAAACCTCCTCTTCGGCGACGCCCAGACGTCAAAGGAGTGAGCGAGGCGGTCGATGCGATACTTCCGCCGAAGCCGCAAAAAAAGGATATTTCCGCTTGTTTTTGTCTTGACTATTCCCCAAAATCTCGAAGATGTCCCACTAGGAAGAGGATCACGGACGATCAAGGCCGGCTTGCGAAACCGCCTGTTTTTCAAGGGTTTTCGCATCGCCGAGTGGTATGATTGCCGTTGTCGGGCGGGGAACATCGTTTGAACAAAGGGCTCGGAGAAACCGAGCTTGGGGGGCTACGGGCTGTCAAAGGGCGTTACGGGGGGCATTGCGGGGGGGCATTACGGGCTTTTTGGAATTCTAGGTCTTCAGCTAAAGGGGCGCAAGGGAGTAATTCGATGTAATTGCGTCGCGCCCTGGCTGTTCCAGTGCATTACCGCTCGTCTTCGAAGGAGCTATCATGACGGCAGCGGATACCGCCTCCAGGGGGAAACGCATCCATCGTCCTAGCCGGCGGACAAACGGACCCCGAATCGGCCACGGTCTTCTCAGCGCTGTCATGGAGACGCTCGAGGAGCGTTGCCTGTTGTCGTTTACCGTCACCAGCCTGGCGGACAATGGCGCCAGCGGCACCTTGCGATGGGCAATTCAACAAGCAGACAGTGCCCGCGGCAACCAGACCATCATCTTCTCTTCTACGCTCACGAATAACGGGCCGGCCACGATCAACCTGAACAGCGCATTGATCCTGGCGGATCCTTCCGGCACGCTGACGATCCAGGGCCCCGCCAGCGGTTCATTGTCGATCAGCGGTCAAAACGAAAGTCGAGTCTTCGTGGTGAACTGCAATGCCGTGATATCCAATTTGACGATCTCGGGCGGCAAGGAATCCGGCAACGGCGGCGGGATTTACAACACGGCCGTATTGACGCTCCAAGACTGTACCCTGACAGGAAATCAGGCATCCGGCAACGGCGGAGCCATCGATAACATTGGAACCCTTACCATCCGGAATTCAACGATTTGTGGAAACACCGCCACCAATGGCGGCGGCATCTACAATAATGGCACGCTTGCCGTGACCGACGCGACGATCAGCGGAAATTCGGCGCAGAGTCAAGGCGGCGGCATTCAAAACGCTTCTTCCGCCGCTGCCGTGCTGAATGGAACAATCGTCGCCCTCGACACCAGCGGCGGCGACCTCTCGGGCGCATTCGCCGGCTCTTATGACATCATCGCCGACGACACCGGACAGTTCAGCGCCAATACCAGCAGCGATATCGACCCAGCCAATCCGCAACTCGCGCCGCTGGCCAACAACGGTGGGCCGACTGAAACGATGGCGTTGCAAACCGACAGTCCCGCCATCGGCCACGGATCGACTTTCAGTGGAATCACTACCGATCAACGCGGAGATCCCCGGCCCAGCGTCGACCCCGACATCGGCGCTTATCAAACCCAACAACCCCTCATCGTCGTCGGCCAAACAATTACCGCGACCAGCGGCCAGACTTTCAGTGGGAATGTGGCCTTTGCCATCTATCCCGCCGCGGCCGACAACGGCACCGAGCCGAATGAATTGACCGCGCTGATCCATTGGGGCGACGGATCGGTCTCCGGAGGCACGATTGCTGTCGGCTACCAGGATTTTACGGTTTCAGGCATTCACAAGTATTCCACCCCGGGGACGTACTATCCCTTGATTACGATTACCGCCGCAAGCCAGAACGACCAGGCCTATTCCTCGGCACAGGCCACGGCTACCGTCAACGTTGGCCTCCCGCTGGTTACTTTATTCCAGGTCAATAGTGGCAATGCGCAGCGCACCACGGTTACTTCATTAACCCTTAACCTTAGCCAACCCCTGGCATTGACGACCAGTTCGTTTACATTGATGGAAACCGCGACAACGAATTCGGTCTCACCGCACCCCGAGCCGTTTGTCCTCACGCCCTCCAACGGCAACAAAACCTACACGCTGACTTTTCCGCAATCCAGCTTCGCCGAAGATGTGGCCAATTCATTGCCCAGCGGCACCTACACCCTGACCTTGCTCGGATTCGGCGCCGGCGCTGCAACGCAATCCAATCCGCAGTTCAACTTTTATTGTGACAGCAGCGGCGCCAGCGATGCGCCCACGGTCTCGCTTCCATCGATCCCGGCCGCCAGCGCCGCACTCCCATCACCATCACGGCCAACGCCGCGCCCTACGGCAATAACGGCGATCTATTGAGCTATCAATGGTCCGTCACGAATGAAAATGGCGCTTCATTTGCACTTCAAAACGGCGGAGTGACCAGCGTCCCGTCCCTGACCTTCACGCCCAATGCCGCGGGGAAATGGTCGGTCGGCCTTACCGTCACGGACACCGATTTATCTTCGTTTACAAGCGCATCTCCGCAATCCTTCAGCGTCGCTGCCGCGGGAACTTCCTTATTGTCCGCCACCTTCGGCGCCGGCGGTCTTTCCAGCCTCGCTTACAACGGCGTCACGCTTGCCAACAACTCCGGCGTTGGCGACCCCGGGATGTCCCTCTTAGGGTTGGTCGTCGACCCGAACGGAAATTACGTGTCTGAAACGATCTCCTCACAATGGAATTCGAATACGGACACCATGGCATACACGGTGCAGGATTTCACCGTCGATGTTCAATACGTCCTGGCGAAGACCCAGCTTGATTACAACGTCACGGTCTACAACACCTCTACTCGAAATGACACCCTGGAAGGCATTCAACTAACATTGCTGAAGGAGATGTCGCTTGGTGTTGAAATGAATACGACGGTCAGCTTTGGAACCCAAAGTCCGTTGGCGGTGACGGATGACACCGGCACCGATGTCATCGGGCTCGCCGTTCAGCAGCAGGTGCCGGGATATGTCGAACTCTGCGGCGGCACGACCGTCTCGGCCGAATTCTGTACGTTCCCATCATGGAACAATCCGACGAGTTGGCCCTCTATGATTTCGCCCATTCCGGCCGGAGGCAGCGCCGCTTACAACGCCTCTTTGCTTCGGCCCCACGGGAACCGGCCCGCAAATGGTTCAGGACATCGACCAGGCGTTTTCCACGCAGTATCCCTCTACCCTCCAGTGGAACAATCGTCAGGCCATCGGAATATTGTTTCCCACCAGTGTTTCCGGCTTAAACAACGACAACACCTCTGCGAACGAGGCGTTGAGTTTTTCCCAGGGCTTGCTGAGCTATGCCGCGTCCTCAATCGACCAAATGCTGGCCGACGGCGAGCAAGGTATGGTGAGTTGGGACATGGAAGGCGATCCCGTCAGCGGAACATACGTGGGCGACCCGACTCTGGCGCTCACCCTCGATCCGAACCTGAACCAGCCGATACCTCCCCAAAGCGACTTCAACTCGGACGTGGCAAAGTATTACGTCTCGCTTCCGGCGTCCGACAATCTCGCGGACGAATATTTCGCGATGTTTACCAAGGCCGGTTTGGAAGTCGGTGTAACTTTGCGGGCCGACCAGGCCGAGGTGAGTACTCTCGGCAGCACCCCAGCACAAAACATCGTCTGGCATCAGTTCACGTCGGATCCCGCGCAAGTGCTCATCAGCAAGATCGAATACGCCGAGCAAAATTGGGGCTGCACGCTGTTTTACATCGATTCGATCGAGGGCATTCCCAACGTGGCCGCCGTTCTCGCGGAAGTGCACGCCGCCGTGCCGAATGTTCTGCTGATACCGGAGGGAACGACTGTAGCGGGATACGCATCCGCGGCGTCGTACGGTCAAACTCCCACGGCCGCCACCGATCCGCCCCTCATTTCACTTGGCGCGGTCAGCACCCCTGCCGGCGTCGTGGACGTTTATCCCAATGCGTTCAGTGTGACACGGGACGTAAACGCGCAGGGCACCCAAATAGTTGATGAGGATTTACCCGCTATTTCCCAGGCGATCTTGCGGGGCGATGCCTTTTTCTCGGACAACGGCAGCGCCAGTGCGCCCGTAAACACCGCCCTGAACACCCTCGCGTTCGACGACGCCGTGTACACTTCCCAAAACACGACCCAGTCCCTCGGCAACGACACCATGACTCTTCGCGCCGACGGCCCCAACGCGTATGAAATCCTCCGCGATGGCCTGGTCATCTATTCCGGCCAGATCGCCGGCTCTCCTCAACTCGATTTCAATTTCGGCGGCTCCAATGACACGCTCATTATCGACACCAGCGCCGGCAACCCCATCCCCTCCGCCGGCATTTTGTTCAACGGCGGCGCGACCTCCAAGAACAATACCCTCATCGTCGTCGGCGCCGGCGGAAACGATGCCATCACCTTCGGCGCCACCACCGTCTCCATCGGATCCAGCGCCATCACCTTCAAGAACGTCGCCAATCGGGAAGTCGAACCCCGCTCCGGCGTAAACAGCCTCACCATCAACGCCGGCAAAGTGCTCTTGCCCGCCCAGATCGCCGGCCACGGCATTCTGACCGAAAACTTCTCCTCGCTGACCGTCGCCTCCGGAGCATCCCTTGTCGTTGCCACCGCCCCCATCCGCTCCGACATCACCCGCATCACCACCGATTCCCTGACCGTCCGCGGCACGCTCGATCTGGGCGGCAACGAAATGATGATCGACTACGCCCCCGGCAGCGATCCCGTCTCGACGATCCGCTCTCTCCTGGCCGCTGGCTACAACGGCGGCGCCTGGAACGGCGCCAGTGCCAACGGCGCCATCGACTCCTCGGCCGCCGGATCATCCGCCGCCGGCGGGAACTACGCCCTCGGCTACGCCGACGGCGCCGACGGCGTCGTCTCCGGTTTGTCCTCCGGACAGATCGAAATCCTTTACACCCTCTACGGCGACGCCAATCTCGACGGCATGGTGAGCAGCGCGGACTCCGCCATCGTGGCCGCGAACTACGGCAAGAACGTCACTAATTGGGATCAGGGAAATTTCAACTACGAGGGAGTAGTCAACGGCACCGACCTGGGTCTGCTTAACAAAAACTATAGCCAGAGTGCCCGAGTGCAGTGAGAGGGAAGTGGTTAGTGGTTAGTGGTTAGCGGTTAGTGCCAACCGCCGATCCGGACGCCATTTGTGACGCGCCACGTCCCTTTTCTCGAAAGCCGCGGGATAGCCATCCCGCGGGATTTGAGCGCCACCCCCCAATTCTTCCGGGAGTGGACACCCCGTAGAATAACGACATGCCCACCACGCGCAATCCCCGTGCTCATCCCCCCGCATTCACGATCGTCGAACTTCTGGTCGTGATCGGCATCATCCTGATCCTGATGAGCATTCTCCTGCCCGTGGTGAGCAAAATCCGCTACGCCAGCTACGACGCCGACACCGAAAACGAAATCAGCCAAATCTCCAATGCGTGCAATCAGTATTATTCGACGTTCAACGCATATCCGGGGCCGTTGAGCAATGATTACACTGAAGGGCAGAACGGTTCCGGCGGCATCGCCTCGCCAAGATCCCTCGCCCCGCACCCGTTATATCTTTATAATGGCGCGACAAATCCCCCGACTTACACACTCATGAATCTGGGCGAGGCCACCGGTAATGGCTATCCCATTACCGGTGCCGAAAACCTGGTGCTCGGACTTATGGGTGGCCTGCGGCTCAACACAGGCACTCCTGACAACTCCGTCACTCCGTTGTTGAACTACGCGCTCGCATTCGCTCCCACGGAAGTTGGCTTGGGACCATTGAATCTCAACCCTACGTCTCCCGGCCGCACTGCCTCTTTCCTCCCCAACGGCTCAACCTATTTGATGTGGTGCGAACAGCCAACGGGTGGCGGTCAGACCTTCCAGACCACCAGCTACCAGGCATCGGGCACCCCGGTTCCCTTCACCGACCCGGCCGGCACTCAAGCCGACGGTAGTCCCATCCCCGTATTCGTCGATCGCTTCCCCAGCCCCGGCCCCCTCCCCATCCTTTATCTCCGCGCCCGCACCGTCGCCCCCGGCGTCGTTTCCGACGGCATCATCAAGGATCCGACGTTAACCACCGGCGCCAATGCGCTGTACCAATACGATGTTCGCGATATCGCAGCCTATACTGTGCCTAACGCCAGCGGCAGAAGCATCGGCTTAGGCCCCACCAGCCCCGTCGTCGCAAACCAAAATGTGCAGGGTCAGCACAATTTACAGGGCCTTCCCCCCAGGGGAGCCAATGCCATCTTATCGAGCATCGGACCGCCGCCGGTTTACTATACGGTTAAGAATGACATCCCCTACAACGCCGGCCCCTATTTCTTCAATTCGGCGATCACTCCGACGAATACGACCAACGATCCATACGTCAACTACACCGGCCGCCCCCGGGCCGTCGATCAATTTATCCTGATCTCCGCCGGCCCCGACGGCATTTACGGAACTGCTGACGACATCACGAGTTTCGGCAGCGTATCGCAATAACCCGTGGCCCAGCCCTTGTCCCAACCCACAAGACACCACGAATCATTCCCAAGGCGAAAGAGATGAAACCATCAGCCCCCATCGCAGCCCCACCTATTCCCCCTCGCCCGGACTTCGGCGAGTTCCCTTCGGGTCTGACTTCGGCGAGTTCAGTCGAGCCGAGCCTCAGGGTCGAAGACAGCCGAGCCGTACTCCGGGAGAGGGCCAGGGTGAGGGTAGGCTTCACACTCATCGAACTCCTCGTCGTCATCGGCATCATCCTTCTGCTCATCGGCCTGTTCTACGGCGGCGTCAAACTCGTCACCGCCCAGGCCAAGCAGCGCCAAACCCGAACCATGCTCGAAACCTGCATGACAATGTTCGACAACTATAAACAAGCCACAAATCTCTCACGAGTGCCAATGGTAATTCCGGTTTCAAGGGCCAAGATTTACACATGCAACCTCTCCGCCCTGCCCGCGGGCACAGAATACGGAACCGAAAGTCTATTCTGGACGGCGGGCCAAATAGACGCCCCCGGCCCCGGGAATATTCCGAACTCTTCGCAGGGATCCACATACACCATCCCCAATCCCCCTAGCATTGTCGACCCCGCATTTCTGGACACGATCTGCGTGATGTACACCCTGGAATCGATCCCCGAAAACAAAACGATCGTCAATAATCTGCCTCCCACCGACATCCTCAAAGTCACTTTCATCGCCACTACCGGCCCCGCGGCAAATACGCAGATGTCCGTCGTTCTCGTGCTCGATGCCTGGGGCAACCCCATCTTGTTTGTCCCCGGCGGAGGTCTCGGAATGAATACGCCCCAAGCCTCCCCCGGCTCTGCTCCCAGTTGGCCGGTTTCAGGAGTCGTGTGTCTTGACGGTACGAATTACGGAGTCGTCACCAGCGGCGGCGTGGTAACTGGCACAACCTCTTTTATCACCAACCCTGCTAATGGAGAGCCCGTCACGCCCGCCACCTACGACGCGGCCAATCTCCCCACCGGCATAATGATCGCCACCCACCCCTTCTTCGTTTCCGCCGGCCCCGACGGCGATTTCAGCAACGCACACGGAAATACGGTCCCGACGGCACCGACGCTCCTGCCGAATTCCAGCATGACCGACGACAACATTTATTCGTTCAAATGACCAAAAGAGAGTTGCAAGTGCAAGTTTCAAGTACAAGTTCGAATGCACAAGCGAAAGCGCCAACTCGGCGGCGCGAGTCGAAGCATTCACTTGCCACTTGCACTTGCAACTTGCACTTCCCACCCGCCTTCACTCTCATCGAGATGATCACCGTCCTGACGATCATCATCCTGGTCCTGGCCATCGCCATTCCGGTCTGGAACGCCCTGATCGGCGGCACGAACGTCGCAACCGCCCAAAACCAGATCTCCGCCTCGTCGCCAATGCCCGCGCCGACGCCATCTACAACCGCCAAACCATCGGCGTCTGTTTTTTCATCGATCCCAAAACCCAGCAAACCGCCATGGCCGAAGTGCAGGTGCAGACACTGTAGCAGGCCGCATCCCGGCGAGCGGCGACCGGGCGTATACCTCCCTCTTTCAGCCCGGCGAATGGTCAAGTCCCAGTAATTGGACTCCCTCTCCTACGGCCGCAAGCAACGGACCCATCTATTCACTTGAGCTGGTAAACAATCTAGACCGCCACTACTCAGCGTCCCATCTTCTATCGCGACATCACCCTTCTGCCAAAGGCGTCGGCGTCGCACTTAATAATAACACCTACAGAAAC
This sequence comes from uncultured Phycisphaerales bacterium, assembly GCA_963771925.1. Taxonomy (GTDB): domain Bacteria; phylum Planctomycetota; class Phycisphaerae; order Tepidisphaerales; family Tepidisphaeraceae; genus PALSA-1353. The sequence goes on along the minus strand of CAVYVE010000001.1, from coordinate 304,016 downwards.
AACTCTAATAACCAATGGACGCCCACTACCAATGTTTTGCCGCCACTCGACCGCTACCGTTCTCTCGGCTGCATCGTGTTCGCCCCCGATGGAACGCTGACCACCGTACCGTTCGGAGTTCCATTCTACGAATCCTTTACGTAAAATCAGTACAACAGTAATACCGCGTCGGAGAATCAGCTCGGTGCAGGAATTGGCATGGTGGGCTTCGATCTGGCAAGCATTGTGAGCTATTCCCCAACGCCCGGAGCGAACCCACAATATCTACCCCTGATGTCCTCCGTCAGACTCGTGGTCTTCGATCACGATGCCTACAAGCGCCCAACATGCAAATTTAACCGTAAATTCCAGCGGCGCATCAACGCCCATCGGCGACGGCGCACAGTTCATCGACTAGGACATGAACTATTCTCTCACGACCGCCCCGTCGGAAGCAATCCGCCTACCGACAAGCGGCGTCGTCGAGGACAAATTCATCGAAGAACACTGGATCGATCAGAACGGCATTGCCTTGATGGTCAATCCCTTCAACGGCTCATTGATTCGAGCGAAATGAAGAACTGCCCATTGCCAATTGCACGCAGAGACGCAGATAGCGCAGAGAAGATAAATTGACCTCTGCGCCATTGCGCATCTGCGTGAGACATTCCCCCCGTCCCGGCTTCTCCTTCATCGAAGTCCTCTTCGCCGTGATCCTCCTGGGCATCGGCTTCATCATGATCGCCGGCATTTTCCCCGTCGCCATCCAGCAAACCGCCGCCGTCTCCAACGAAACCCAAGGCACCGCCGTCATCCGCGACGCCATCAAAAAAATCCAGGCCGTCGCGGATGCCCAGGTCGCCGGCCACCCCGCGCCACTGCCGGGCACGACCTATCTCACTGTTCCAGCCGACCGACAGTTGGCGGGCCCCACGGTGCAGGCCTTTTCGCCGAATCTCATGCAAGCGTTAGGATCCGACATTTTTACAACGCCGACCATCGATTCGGCTGGGTCGGCTTCTATCGCCGTGATTTGAACAATGCGAGTTCTAAGCCCCTTCGCACAGGTGTACGTGATCGCCCTGGAGAATCCGAATTTTCCGAACTATATCACCCAATATATGCGCCGGCGAGACAACGCAATTCGCCCTATGCCGCCGATTCTCGCCATCGGTCCCTCCGCCGATCCCGCCGAATCTTGTATAACTATCGCGTCTCCATCGACTATACCGCTCCATCCCAACTAAACCCGCCGCCGCTGCCCGGCGATCAGCAACCATCCCGCCACAGTTCTACTACAACACAGATGGCTCGACGACGGCCATGGCAACTTCAGTACAACAAACGGCCCCAACGGCGCAACCGGTGCGTTTGTTCTCGTTCGCCGCAGCCGGCAGCCACCAGCCAATCGGCTCCGGCCAACTTGTCGGCCGTATCTTCCGCCTCGGAACCGCTACGCTCCAACTTCCGCTCCGACCGTTCCGGCAGCTGCATCAGCTTTTATTCTCCAACCGGGTACGACATTACCCCGGCCGACGCGACCGCCATACGGCTTCGCCCGACGCGGCCAGTCGCCTTCACCGCCAACGTCTGGATCATCGGCGCCGCCCCGACTGTCCAGACCGCATACTCGGTCCGAATACACCGGCCCCTTCACTGGCCCCGATCAGGACATCGCCGCCGGATCGGCCTTCATCCGCGTCAACACCAGCAATAATTGAAATGAAATTCCAAGCATGCAAATCCAACGGCCGCAAGTGCAAGTAACAAGTGCAAGTTGGAAAACTCGCCTTGCCACTTGCACTGGCAACTTGCACTTCCCCACCGCCTTCACTCTCGTCGAACTCATGCTTTCCCTGGCCATGGTCCTGCTTCTGATCATCGGCATCAATTTCGTTTTCCGCAGCGCCACCGACGCCGTCGGCGCCGGCCAGACCCTCAACGGATCAACAGCGACGCCCAGTCCACCCAGCCCGCTGCTCTTCGACGATCTTCGCAACGTCTCGAAGAATCCGCCGTGCTTCATCATCGCCAGCCAGTTCGTCACCCAGTTCCTCAACAGCGACGACGCCAAGACCAGCTCCGATCCAACGATCATTGTCACCGACAACGCGGGCACCCAGGTCAAGATCTCCAATCCTCCCGACGCCGACCGGGATTCGCTTCCACGCTCTCCCCCGCCATCCTCAACAATCGCAATCACCGCGCCGACCTGCTGAAATTCTTCGCCCACGGCACCTACCACCGCCGCTCCGGCAACGACGGCACCTACTATCGGCACCGAATCCTCCGACGACGCCTTCATCCAAATCGGCCACGCCGCTCTGCCCGCGAACGATCTGAGCAACTTCTATGGCCCCAGCAGTCTGCCCAACAGTTCGGCCAATTTACAACTACATGTTCGCCAACAACACCGTCACCGGCGTTCCACGCGTCGGGGCCTACGCCTCCGACTGGGTATTGGCCCGGAAGATCACACTGCTCGCCAATCCCTGGCAGAACACCGCCGGAAACGCTCAGCCAATTACTCAAGGCGATTATTACTACGCAACCCTCCCAAACGGGTATTCGAACCCTGTTCCCCAAAATCCTCCGTTTGGACTCGACAGCACAACGGCGTTTGGCGTCAACATGTCTCCGCTGAGTTACGGAACGCCGGATGTGATCGCCGTGGCATCTGGTGCCACGCCAACATTAACCACTGGCACCCAAATCCAATCCTCGCGATACGACCTCGCCGGCGTCACGCCGGATCAGTACGACCGCATCATCGCCAATGCGATCCTTGGCTGGCAAAACGCCGGCTATCTCGGTTCGTCGCTCTGGTGGAATCCGCTGGTCTATCCGTTCCGCTGACACAGTCGTATACCGCCGCACGCCCTATGCTACCGCTATCTGCCCCCATCCAGAATCCGCCCTACGCGGTCAGCTATTACAACGTGGTTCCGACCTATACCAGCCTCACGCCGAGACGTACACGGATTTGCCCCACGTAGTCCGTTCAACGATCCCGGCCTCTGGCTACAACCGCCCGCAATGCAATCCGCTGATCCAATCACCGATCAGCGCCGCCGCCCTGGCGGAGATGGCCCCATATTTCCTTCAGCATTGCAGCCAGTTCATTGTCGAATACGCCGGGGATTATCTGCAACAGGACATCAATGGCAACATGACCGGCCTCGGTCCCGACGGCCAGATCGACTTTTATCTCGATGCCAACGGCAACAAGCACATCCGCTGGTACGGCATGCCGCGAAGCTCCACCGGTGGATCGCCCCATGCCGGTGACAGCAGTGGCAAGACCGTCCTCATTCGCGGATATGACTACAGCCACGCCCGATAAGCTGGGCGAGATGACATCGGCATCCTCTACCGCTCCGATGACTTCATGCTGAATTATTTCACCGATGTCATCCCCTTGCGCGATTATTACACGATGTGGTTCGACGGTCAGTCCAGGCAACCCTGCTCCAGGTCACTCACCCTTTATACTCCGCCCTGGGAAGTAGACGTAAATTTCGACCCTACGCGTGACTATGGAGCATATGGGAGTACTCCACGCCAGCCATGGCGGGCGGCAACAACAACGCCTTCAATCCCATCACCTCAGTAAAAATCGCCCCCCGTTACGTCGCCGCCTGGCACGACGACATGCCGGCCATGATTCGCATTCTGATCAAGGTGGACGACCCGAATAATAAGATCAAGGACGGGCCGTGGTATGAGTATGTGTTCAGGCTGAAGTGAATGGAATGTAGTGCAAGTCGGCAAGTGACAAGTGACAAGTAATCTCCTTTCCTGACTTTCTCCCGTCTCCTTTCTGGCGTCCCGCTTCCGCCGCTCTCGGCCGGGTTCCGTCCTCATCATCGTGATCGTTCTGTTGCTTCTGCTGGCGATCCTCGGCGCGACGTACATTTCCACGACGCGTTCCGCACGCGTCGCCTCCGCCCAGAACGTCATGAGCTACCGACGTCGACGACACGCTCAACGGCCTGTCCAAAATCTGCGACGGAGTCCTCATCGATGACCTGAACGACACCTTCGGCAACCTTCACGGAAACACGGCCTACACAGGCAACACAACGATCGTCAATCGCAGCTATTATCAGGGCCAAGCACGGGCTCGTCGCCGCCGCATCGCTTAATCCGAACGTTCCGGCCGCTCCCGGCGGCTACAATCCCGGGCGACATCGTCAACGACGCGATCAATCCGTCAGTTTTCTACGACGATCCCGGAAGGCGGCGGCGCGATCGTATCCGGCGTTAACGATCTGAAGTCGGCTCAGCCGTCAATTCCGGCTGGCAACCGATGAACGGCCACCTGCCCTTCACGGCCGCGGGCAGCGATCCCTGGCTCGCCGATCGAATTCCCGATCTCCGCCGGCAACGGCAACCCGCTTTGGCAATATATCACTCAATCCATTCAAGTTCTACCGCCTGCAGGCGCCGCAAGCTGCGCTGGTTCCGATGTCGATTCTCGGAACGCCATTTGAAGATCCGACGTACCCGGCTACCACCGTCCGCTCCAGCTTCTCCGCGAAATCCCTCGGAGCGGCACAATGGAACCGTCCTTACGACGTTGCTAAGCACGCCCTTGGTTGGCGGCAGCCGCGAGCCCGCCGACGCCGTCTGTTCCCGACCTTCCTCACGCTCTCGCAACGGCTACAATGTTCCGGCGCCTCACCTATGATGGCAATACGGCGGCAGGCACTTTGCGCGCCGGTGATGCCGATGGCGACGGCATCGCCGATTCGCTTCTGTTCCGCATCCCCGGCATGAGCCTTGACGGCCTGACCTGGTTTGCCGGCGTTCGCATCATCGACAACAATTCCGCCATCAACGCCAACACCGCCTGGAGCCGGGATCAGGATTTCATTTATTCCGGTACTCCCTCCGCCCTGACCGATATCCCAACGTTCCTGGAATTTGTTCCAGACCAGCGTTGGGTTGCAGGAATCGTCAACATAGGCGACATTCCCGGAGTCCCCTAACCAGTCCATCGGATCTTGAACTCGAATGCGTTTCGATTCAACAACACTGTTACAGCCGGTCCGCCCAGTATCCCGTCGCCAGTCAAACGCCCTTCGATGAAACAGCGGTCGACGACAATGTGCCGCCAGCCGCTTTCAACCGGGGCACGGGCAGGCACCGCTCGATTACAATTTCTTGACAGGAAGGCGAAGCGTTTTACCAGCAATTCATTCGCCGGATCGCCAATCCCGGATACAACACATACACCGGAGGCACGCCGCCGGCCGGAAATCGATACCAAGGACTTCCCCTGTCAGATGAAGCGGCATTGGCATATCACTTCGGCCTGCAGAACCCCAACAGCCTATCCCAATCCGTCATCGAAACACTGTTTCCGATCTCCCTGTGCGGATCGGGGACAACCTCAGTTCCGTATACTCCGTACGATCCTTCTCAGTCGGCGGAATGGTATGCCAACAACTTCAATTATCCGACCGGTTCGGACGCGGTCACCGCACCGTTATCGCTTCGCCCGCTGTTAGTCACGCATAATCCCGTCTCGAATTACGTTCAACAGGTGTATAACAACAATGATGGACAGGTACATAATGGTGTGACCTATCCAAGTTCGTACCAGCAGACTATTCCAGCCACTCAGCCGTCCATTTCCGATCCGATTCTTCCCAATTACATGCTCCCCTACAGTGGCGCGAATAACCAGCATTTCAAGGGTGAATGGGATCCCAACGCTCTAGCAAACACCTATGGCACCAATGACATCGTGATCGCCCCCAATGAGAAGATGTATCCAAACTATTCGGGCCCGCGATATACGTTCATCTGCGTCGTTCCGACCACCGTCGGCGGAGCGGTAGGCTACGCGCCCGCTGGAGCCGCGCTTGTACCGTGGGCGGTACCTCGCCCAATTACACCAATGTTTTGAATGCAATCAACACTCAAAATTGGCAGCTTCAGCCTTGGTCTGTGAATCCTGTCAAGGCGAACGTCAACACCGCTACCTTTCGAGAGCTATTTCGCGCATTCTGGTCCGTTATGGCCGGCAATCCATCGAATGCAACGCCGTTTGGTTACACGAACGACACGACTTCCGCCTACGGCATCTACGACGACACGGCAGCCAATCCTCAATTTATGTTTCGCTCGCCGCTCCGTGATCCGACCAGTGTGACTCCGGCAACGGCAAGCACACTTGACGAATCGGCAACGCAGGCCAAGGTAGCCATGACGAACACCAATACGATGCTGCTTAGGGCGGCAATCGCTGCCGTAAATACGCTTGGTCTGCGCGACAATTCGCAAAACATTATCAGCAAAACGATCATTCTGAAGAACGCCGCAATAGCGCAATCCACCGGAGCCGCCCCCGCGGCGACGGATGTGGAAGTACGGGTGTATAGCAGCGCCCGCAGCCATTTATTTCTGAAGTGTATGTCAACACGAATGCCGGAAAGGATGCGACTACAGGTCTGACCAACCCCTCCGGCTATGTTGCTGTCGAATTGTTTAATCCTTACCCCGTGCCGCTGGTCCTCATCAACTGGACGTTGGCCTACATCAACCGTCAGGCGGCTGCCAATGGTGGGACTTATCCCAACTTGCAATTGAATACCATTGGCACGCTTGGTACTACAGCTAATCCGGTGGTGATTCAGCCCAGCGGTTACTGTCTCATCGAAAACTGCAATTATACCGGGCATCCACTACACAGCCGGACGCAGACGCGGCGAACTATCGTCCTGCTGACAGCGGAATACTGCCGACGGCCGGAACCGGTGGCTTGGACAGGTCCGGCGACACCGACAACGCAGCCCAGTGCGACGGGAACAATGTACAACGATGTTTACATGCCGTTCTTGGAGAACGTCATCAATGGTACAACCGTTGTTCCACCCGGGCAGACTGGTCCTTCTCTGGGCGGCGAATTGGTGATTTTGCGTCCGCGGCGCGCAGATGGTACGCTGACGGCTTACGTCGATCCGGCCAACGCGAACGCTGCGGGTAGCGAGAGCTTTAATGAGATTAACAACACTGCCGATCTTGTTCCGGTCGATTCGTACGATTTTACAAATCTGAAACAGGACGTTCCCGGTCCGGCCGACTATTACTCGGTTTGGAATTACGTTCGTGCCGAAGGCAACGATACCAACGGAGTCTATTTGTTCAGGACAACGTACCCCGGGACTTACAACACACTTGCGCCCAACGGATCGCGCGAGTGGCGACCTACGTGCAGCCCGTAGCGTCAGGTACATCACTTCCCGCTCCAGGCACGACCACGCCCCCAACTACGGGTCCGGGATCGACCACCCAGCCCACAACTCAACCCTCGTCCTCATTTGGCCAATCTTCGTCTGGTAGCGTCAGCGTGGCGGGCGGGCTACCTCCTCCAATTCAGGTTTACAATGTGGGGGTTGTTGGCGGCGGCTACTTCGTCGCATTTTCCAAATCCGTTGTAGCGCCGAATGTCGCAAACGGAGTGACGGTCGCAAACACTACACCTTTCGTTCATCCGCTCGGCGGATTTGCGCGCAACGGTGACATGCTGGACATCCCATTCATCGGCGCCTATCGAATTAGAATTCTTAATCCGATCATTTCCGGAACAGTGATAACTGGCTATACGCTCTACAATGCTTCTAACGCGTTCCTTGAACTGAATTCTCTTCCAACGGACGGTGGCTGCGCACTGTTGATGATCAAACTAATACCAGCACGATGACTCCTACCGAGAACATTGGGCGTTTTGTTCCAATGGCCGCGTCGTTCTACTATGCAACAGAATTACCGACTAATAAGAATTTGCCGGATTATTATGCGTGGACGCGGAATTTATTTAACTACTTGACCGTTCAATCCACCACCGATACGTATTTGCCGAATTTTGATCCGAATCTCTCATCAAGTAATTACACTGGCACTCCAACTTTCGCTTATCCACCGCAAAATACTGCGACGCCAGTCCCGCCGACACCAACACTAACTGCTGACGCCACCGCAACCGATCAAACAAAGCAAGATAATGTTGGCGTGGAAGGCTTGATCAATATCAACACGGCTTCATGGAAGGTGCTCAGCATGCTGCCCTTTGTACCAAGCACGACGGCGGGCTATACGAAGATAGACCAGCAGATCGCCCAGAACATTGTTAATTATCGAATGAGCTTTGGCCCGTTTACGTCGATTTTCGATCTGGATCAAGTTCCAGGTTTTCAGAGCGGCACCGCCGTGGCTTGGACACCAGGAAATCCGCCAACACTTCCTACAGCCGCCCAGCCCACGGCGCCGACTTCCGCTACAGGCTTGATAACGCCACCGGACCCCAATTTTGAGACCGGCAGCGCGCCGTCGGCTACGGCAACCGGGATAGGCGAGGATTATCAGTGGGACTGCCTCACTCTCGACCGCATCAGCAATCTCATCACCACGCGATCCGACACGTTCACGATTTACATCGTGCTTCAGGGCTGGCAGAACGTCGGCTCGACGAATGCGGCAATGCCGCCTCAGCCGGTGGTCACTCGGCGGTTCGCTTACATTGTCGATCGCAATGGGGTGAATGCCGATCCGAGTACGCGGTATCTCAAAACGCTCGTGGTGCCGAATAACTAGGGGCTAGTTGCGCCGCCGGCATCGGTTTCGCAAAATGTTGACAAATGTTGCGCCTTTTCGCGCAAAAAGCGCCCGGCGGCGCTGGTCGGGTTTAACCGTCGCAGCCACCGTGATTTAAGATCGCCAGTAAGTTAGCATTCACTAATCATTTTCTGGAATGTGTAACATTCTGTAACGAAGCGCAACGCTGCCGTTGTCGAATCCGGCCGCATTGGCCTTCCACGCCCGCGGAAGATATAAACACTTTATGCGGCGACTGTTCCTCTCGCGATTGCGCGGCCGGCGATGTGCTGGAAGATGTTTTCATCATCACCAACAAACAATTGGCGGCGACGGCTTCGGGGAAGTTTTACATCAAGGCGTTCTGCTCGGATCGCACGGCCCAGATTGACGGCGCGGATCTGGAACGCCACGCGGGAGATGTTCGCGGCCATGCCGGATGGGGGGATGCTGCGGATCCGCGGGCGGGTGGAGAATTATCAGAATAATCTTCAACTCATCATCGAGCAGATGTGGCCGGCCAAGGAGGGGTCGTTTGACATCGCCGATCTGATGCCGCACACCGAGCGCGACATCGATCAGATGTGCCAGCGGCTGTTCGAGATCTGCGGGTCGATTCAGAACCGGCATCTGGCGGCGCTGGTGCGGGCGTATCTGGATGATGAACAGTTGATGAACAATTTCTGCCGAGCGCCGGCGGCGATGAATTTCCATCACGCGTTCGTGGGTGGATTGCTGGAGCACACGCTCAACGCGATGGAAGTGGCCGATGCGGTTTGCAAGTTTTATCCGAAGCTGAATCGCGACCTGGTCGTGGCGGGGATTTTCCTGCACGATCTGGCCAAGACGTGGGAACTGAGCTACGAGAACGCGTTTGCCTACACCGATGGCGGGCAATTGGTCGGGCATATCGTCAAGGGTGCGATCTGGGTGGAGAAGAAGGCCCAGGATGCGGAGAAGATTCTGGGCGAACCGATTCCGCAGCCGCTCATCGACGTGGTTCAGCATATTATTCTGAGCCATCATGGCGAGCCGGAGTTTGGGGCGGCGCGGTTGCCGTCGACGCCGGAGGCGATCGCGGTTCACGTCATCGAGAATCTGGATGCGAAGCTGATGATGGCGTTGGCGCTGACGCGCGGGGAGGGCGAGCGGGTGGAGTCTAATTGGACGGAATATCAGAAGGCGTTCAACGGCCGGCTGTATCGGCCGGACGTGGCGCCGAGCGATGCGGCGGAAGATCGGCGTGCGGAATCGGCCCCGCCGGCGGCGCGGCCACAGGCGGCCCAGCCGCAGGTGGCCCAGCCGCAGGTGGCGCAGCCGCAAGTGGCACAGCCGCAGGCGAATCGGGATGTCAAGACTCCGGCCGCACCTCCGGCACCGGCCGGGAAGCTGAAGATCAATAATCCCCTCTTTGAAAGTGCCCCCGCCCGCAAGCCGTAAAACACGCCTTCCGCGGCAAAAACGCAACAAAACGCTCGAAATCCGCATTCGGCCCCCCTGTTGAAGGATGGGCCATTCTTTTGTGGTTTGGTGGTTCTGGCTGGTATTCTTGAAATCGCCTATCTGTGGGCATCGCTTATATCTCAAAAAGGAGACTTGCCATGAATGTCAGGACATGCCTTGCCGCGCTGGCGGCGGCCGTTTTGGTGGGTGCTTGTATGATTGCCATTGCCGATGATTCGACGACGCAGCCGTCGCCGGAAATGCGGACCTCGACCCGGAGCCGGGTCATTGCGCCGTTCAGTCACCTTACCGATTTGACGGACGATCAAAAAACCCAGCTCAAGGACATTCATGCTCGGACGATGGAGCAGGAAGATCAGCTTAGGCAAAAGGAGCGGGACGAGATGATGGCCGTGTTGACGGACGATCAGAAGAAAGAGTTGACGGATCTGGAAGCGAAGATGGCGGCGGAGAAGAAAGCCAGCAGCGCCGAGCGCCGCGCCAAGACCGAAGAGGAGAAGGCGCAGGAACTCAAGCAGCAGGCCGGCGACGCGGCCGGCGCGGCCACGCAGCCGTCCGGCGGGCAATAAAACGCGAAGCCTGCCGACTTCAGTCGGCAGGCCGGTGTTTCAATCGAATCGGGTCGTCCGATCACAGCGCCGCATCAAGGGCGTCGCGAAAGTCTTTTTCGCCGCGCAGGCCCACGAACTTCTGCGTGACCTGGCCGCCCTTGAAAAGATCACCGTGGGAATGGCGCTGATGCCGAATTTGCTGGCGGTGGCGTGATTCGAATCGGTGTCCAGTTTGCCGACTTTCACGCGCTGGGCGTAATCAGTGGCGAGTTTCTCGATGGTCGGGGCGAGCCTGCGGCATGGCTGGCACCATTCGGCCCAGAAATCCACCAGAACCGGCTTGTCCGATTTCAGCACTTCCTGTTCGAAATTGGAGTCGGTAATTTGCAGCACGTTGTCGCCGGCCATGTCATTCTCCTCAAGTAAACCGCTGGATAATAGAAGTGCCCGGCGTCGGAGTCAACGCGAGCGGAAGGGCACGAATGGAAGCAAAAGGAAACATACATTCCTCCGCCTTTCACTGGCGCCTTCGTGCCTTGCGTGCCTCTCCCCGCATTCGCCACCGCCAGCATGTTGAGCGCGCCGAAGCCCAGGCATAGCAGCGCCAGCAGGAAGAACATGAACGGCGTCCAGCGTGGAAACATATCGGACAGCGCATTGTCTTCGCCGCCGAACAGGATCAGCGCGCCCGCTCCGGCCAGCATCACCCCGCAGGTCAGAAGAATTGGAATGATGGTTCTGCGAATAAAAAGCAGATCGTTGCCAGTCGCCCGAGAATGAGTTTTGGCCATCGGCGCGCCTGCGGGGATGGAATCGGCGCTTCCTGGAAAGATCGCCGTCTGCGGTCCGATCGCGCATTTGACAGCGCATCGGCAATCTCCTGGGTGGCGGAGCTTTCAGCATGAGCCAGCGACGGAACATTGGAGGTCGCATCGGAGGCGGGTCCAGTATTGTTCGGCGCTCCCGCCGGCGCAATGGGCCGCAGGCGCGGCGGCGGCGCGGCCGAGGGTTTTGGCGGCGGCCGCGGCGCATCGAGCGCCGGGGGACGAATCGATCCCGGCACCGGAAACAGCGGCGCTTCCAGCGGCCGAATCGTTCCCAACTCCGGTTGCCGTGATATTGGAGAATCTGGGAAAGCCTCGACGGATGGGAAAACAGCGTCGGGCTTCGGATTTTCGGACGGCACAGCGGCGGGGTCGTGTCGGCTGGGTCATGCGAAATGGTTATCGCACTGTTGCCAAATTAAACAACCTTACCAGCCGTGCAACGTCAGGATTATAGTAACCAGCATGTCCGGGCCAAGGGACCAGTCGGTGGCAAGTCTCCGTGCGATCTCCGGCGGTTGCCGGAATGTTTTATCCGCTCGATGCGGCGGCATGCCGGCGGGCGGCGAATCAACTGCTCGACTCGGCCGGCCCGGCGGTCACGCGGAAGTCGGCGGAGCTGGGAGCTGGGCCGGGAATTGGCGCGATCGTCCCGCACGCCGGCTGGATTTGCAGCGGGGCCGTCGCCGCGGAATCGATTCATTCGCTGGCTCGACGGCGAGCGGAAGTGGACGTGGTGGTGGTATTCGGAGCGATTCACACGCCGATCCCGATCGACCGCGGGGTGCTCGATTCGCACGTGCGCTGGGCCGTGCCCGGCGGTGAATCGAGCGTGACGACGCCGCTGCGCGACCAATTGTCGGCCAACGTGCGCAGTTCGTCACGGATGACCGCTTCCATCAGCGCGAACATGCGGTGGAGGTGGAATTGCCCCTGATCCAGGCGGCCTGGCCGCGGGCCCAGATCCTGCCGATCGAGGTTCCGCCCGAACCGGCGGCGGTGGAACTGGGACGGTCGGTGGCGCGGGCGATCGTGTCGGCGGGATTGTCGGCGGTCTATCTGGCCAGCAGCGATCTGACGCACTATGGCCCGAATTACCGTTTCGCGCCGGCGGGAGTCGGCGAAGCGGCGATGCGGTGGGCGATGGAAAATGATCTTCGGGTGCTGCGGATTGTAGCGGATATGACGCCGGAAAAAATCGTGCCGGAGGCGCGAACTCACAACAACGCCTGCGGCGCAGGCGCGATTGCCGCTATGATGGCCGCCTGTCTGGAACAGGGAGCGAGCAAGGCAGTGGTGCTTCGGCACACGAGCAGTTACCAGACCCTTGCCGCCGTCGCGCCGCAGACGCCGGACAACGCCGTTGGCTACGCCGCGGTTTGGGTCGGATAACCAACGGCCGGAAATGCAGCGCATTCGCCCATGCGGTGCGTATGCAACAGTGGGTTTTGGTCAGCATCCTTTTCGCATCGCCGTCGCCGCGGTGAATGTTGCCAGGCGGCGACATGCGGCAAAGCCGATTCGGCCGGCAATGTCCGACCGGCGGCCTGTACGCGGAGAAATGCCGGCTGCGATGTCGGCATCCAGATGGATCGACGCTCGGGCACGGATGTGGAATGGCCTTTGCTCAAACTACCTCCCACAGCGGGAGACACGGACATGAACGAGCACGAATTCCAAACGAAACTGGCTGAATTGATGGGTGAAATCAGCACGCTGCCCGCCAGCGAGCGAGAAAAGCTGGACAAGCTGGCCGATGAAACGCGCCCGCCACGAGCGTCTCCGCCAGACCGTCAGCAGCCTTCAGGAAAGTCTCGATTACCTGCGTCTCAGCATCAAATATCTGGTATTCGATCTGGAAGCCACTCGCCGCGAGAATTCCTATCTGCGGAAGATGCTGGAAGAGACGACCGGCGGCGGGTCGGCCGACTAGAAAATCCCAAAGACGCGTCGCATCTTTTTGCCCCGGCCTTTCGCCAGAAGGGCCGAGGCAGCGAAACACGAAGCAGGCCATGCGTGCGGCCTGCTTCCTACGCTTTATTGATCCATCCAAATTTATGGGCGATTGGCAGCACTCGCGCGTACTGCGGTGCCTCGTGAAAAGCGTATCATGTCGGTCGGCATGAATCTCGACTCCACCATCGAAGAACAATTCGGCCCAAGCGGCGGATCTGCGGCATCGCCTTCATCGCATTCCCGAACTCGCCTTTCAGGAATTCCAGACCGCCAAGATGATCCGAGCCGAACTGGATCGGCTGGGATCTCGCACATCGACGGCGGGCCGGATGCCCCGACGGCGACGGTCTGCCTGATCGGCGATCCAGCCAAGCCGTGCGTCGCCCTGCGGACCGATATCGATGCGCTTCCGATCCAGGAAATGACCGGCCTGGCCTATGCCAGCACCCATCCGACCGGATGCACGCCTGCGGACACGATGGACACGTCGCGACGCTGATGGGGGCCGCGGGAATACTCAAAGAATTGCATGGCGAATTGCCCGTCTGCGTGAAACTGATCTTCCAACCGGCGGAAGAAGACGGCGGCGGAGCGGGGCGCCTGGTCGCGCCGGCGTGCTCGATGGCCGGATCGGCCCGCCCGGTACGCGCGATCTTCGGACTGCACGGCTGGCCCGGATTGCCCGTCGGTTATGTCGCGACCAAAGCCGGCGCCGCTCCTGGCGGCAACCGATGTTTTCAAGGCCATCATTCTCGGCAAAGGCTGTCACGGCGCGTTATCCGCATCTCGGCGTCGATCCAGTCGTCTGCGGCTTGCGAAGTGGTCGTGAATCTCCAGCAGATCGTCAGCCGCGACCTCGATCCAACCGAGCCGGCCGTCGTCACGGTCGGCATCATTCACGGCGGAACGGCTACCAACATCATCCCCGATCGGGCGATGATCGAGGGAACCGTCCGCACGCTGAGCGAATCCTGCACGCAGCGTTGGTGAAAGCCGGCGATTTTCGCCGGGCGAATCACCGCCGTCGCCGCCGCCGCGGGATGCACCGCCAAAATCGATTGGATCGGAGGATTATCCCGCGACGGTCAACGATCCGGCCATGGCCGATTACGTGGCGAAGATCGCACGGGACCTATCTGGGCTCTGACCGCTATATCCCCGTCGGCCGGCCGTCCATGGGCGGCGAGGATTTCGCCTACTATCTGCAACGGACGCCCGGGATGTTTTTTTCTGGTCGGCGTCGAGCCCGCCGGACCGGCAAGAATTATCCTTCGCTGCACAACGACCGCTACGATTTCACTGATGCCGCCCTGGCCGTGGGGATGCGAATGTATCTGGGAATCGTGCGAAATTTTCCGCCGTAGCTTCCGCAAAAGATGGTTGACCGCCGAAAGATCATCGCGCAGTAGTGGCCGGCGTTCTCGCCGGAATCGGTTGGGCCGGGTTGGCGATCCAATTCTATCTTATGGTCCGCGCCGGGCTTTCTCAGCGCCAGATCGTATTGGCCATTTTAAATTATTTCAGCTACTTCACGATTCTCACCAATCTGCTCATTGCGTCGATTCTCACGATATCTGCGTGGCCACCCGCACTCGACCGAGAGACTGAATTGGTCGGTCTGCGCATCGCCGCCGGAGCGGTGGTGTATATCCTTGTTGTCGGACTGATCTACGTGGTCGCATTGCGCCGGCTTTGGAATCCAACCGGCTTGCAGTGGGTCGCCGACCTGATCGTGCACTATGTTATGCCGATCGGCTATCCGATCTTCTGGATCACGTTGATGCGGAGGAGCTTCCTGCGATGGCGCAAGATTGTACTTTGGCTGGCTTATCCGCTGGCGTTCGTGTTCATCACTGAGGTTCGCGGGGCGTGCTCGGGTTGGTATCCATATCCATTTCTTGACGCCGGCAGTCTGGGATACGCTGCGCCTCATCGTCAACGTGGCAATGCTGGCCGCGGTTTTTGTGGTGTTGGGATCGGCGGTGGTGTGTGCGGACAGGATTTTGGCAAGTCGGTCCGGCGTTATGCCGTCTGTCCCAGCGGAGAGAAATTCACCTGGAACGACAACTGCTCAAGCTGCACGGCCAGATCAACGGAGTTGAGGGCAATGTCACTGGGAACCTTCAGCGAAACCGGGGCGAAATTGAGCAACCCGCGGATTCCCGCCTCGACGCATTTGTCGGCCACTTCCTGGGCGCTGTCGGCAGGAACCGCCAGGATGGCCAGGCGAATCCCCAGTCTTTCGACCGTGGATTTCAATTCGGAAATCGGCTGAATGACTGAAGAAGCGTTTGGATTTTGCCGAACCGGCGCCCTGGGGCGAGGAGAACGGCCCTTGCCGTTTGCCGATCAGGCCCGGGGCCGAATCGAAGACCGCGACAAGTCGAAAACCCTTGGCGTCGAATCCATTGTAGGCCATCAGCGCCCGACCCAGATTGCCCGCGCCCACGAGCAAAACATTCCAGATTTTGTCGGTCCCCAATATCCGCCGGGCCTGGGCGATCAGGTCGTCAACGCGATATCCGATGCCCGGATGCCCGAACTGGCCGAAATACGCCAAGTCCTTGCGGACCTGGGCGTCGGTGAGGTTGAGGCTCTCGCCAAGTTGCTTGCTGGAAACCGTGCGGCGGTCCTTACGCTTGAAGCTTTCGAGTTGGCGCAGATAAAGGCTCAATCGGCGCACGGCCGGATTGGGAATCGGATCGGTTCGAGTTGGATCCATGCTCCTCCACATTAAAAACGGATCGGTGCGAACGGGATTATTCCGGCGGAATGAAATACGTCAAGGGAAACGAAAAGTGGCGGTTACGGGTATTCACAGATGATGGCCGACGACGCACTGTCGCAATCGCTGCAACTGGCCGCGGAACGTTTGGCGGCAAAACGGCCGTTGGAGGCCGTAGAGATTTGCCGGCAAAGTCTGACGCGGTTTCCGGATGATGCGAAAGTGCATTATGTGCTGGCGTTGGCGCTCGCCGAAGCCCAGCGGCCCGACGAGGCGATCGACGCTTACAACCGTGCCGTGCGCCTGAAGCCCGACTTTTTCCAGGCTTACGCGAATCTCGGGGCTCTTTTCGGCATGCGCGGGCGGCTCGATGAAGCGATCAAGGCATTGTCGCAAGCGATTCGCCTGCGCCCGGAACTGGCGGAAACGCACGTCAATCTGAGCAATGCCCTGCGCGAATGCTGGAAATTGGACGAAGCGGCGGCGGCCGCAAAAACGGCGGTGATTTTGAATCCTGATTTGGCCGAAGCCCACCAGAGCCTTGGCGCGGCGCTGCAATTGCTGGGCCGATTCGAGGAAGCCATCCGGGCCTCCGGCAACGCGATCCGGCTCAAGCCGCATCTGGCCGCCGCCCATTTAAACCTGGCGCTGGCGGAATTGGTCCTGGGCAATTTGGACCGCGCATGGCCCGACTATGAATGGCGGCGAAAACGTCCCGATGTCCTTCCCCCGCGCAATTTTCCCCAGCCGATGTGGGATGGAAACCGGATCGACGCCAAAACGATTCTCCTCTACTGCGAGCAGGGGTTCGGCGACGCGATTCATTTCATCCGCTACGCGCCGCTGGTGGCCGGCAGGGGCGGGCATGTGATTCTGGAGTGTCCCGCGCCGCTTCTGCGGCTTTTTCAGCGATTTCCGGGTGTGCGAGCGCTTCGTGCCGGCTGGCACACCGTTGCCGAATTTTGACGTTCAGTGTGCGTTGCCGAGCCTTCCCGGCTTGTTCAAGACAACGTTGCAGTCGATTCCAGCGCCGATTCCGTATTTGACGGCCGATGCGGCGGCGGCGGAATCGTGGGGGGATCGGATCAAGCCATCGCCCGGTATTCGGCAAATCGGATTGGCCTGGGCCGGCCAACCCCAGAACGTCAATGACCGCAATCGGTCCATCGGACTGGAAAAGTTCTCGCCGCTTGCAAGCCGCCACGGCGTTCGCTTTCACAATCTGCTGCCGATCCGGGCGGCGAATGCTTCGTTTCCGATTTCCGATTGGTCCGATCTGCTGAAAGATTTCGCCGACACCGCGGCTTTGGTCGCGAATCTTGATCTCATCATCAGCGTCGATACGGCCGTGGCACATCTGGCCGGCGCGATGGGCAAGCCCGTGTGGCTGCTCTTGCCGTTTCTGCCGGATTGGCGTTGGATGCTGGATCGTCCGGACAGTCCCTGGTATCCGACGATGAAGCTGTTTCGCCAGAAAGCGCCGGGCGATTGGGACACCGTCATTCGCCGCGTCGCCGATGCTCTGCCAACCGCAAGTCAATGATCCAACGGCGGCCCGCACCAAGGTCCGGGCTGACGCATCATTGCCTGCATCGGCGAAACCGGCGGCGGAGGATAGCGTTTCAGGTCCGGCGCGAACGTCAGGTGGAACAGCGCCAATTGCGGCACATTGACCTTCTTCGGCCGCCACGACCGCTTGACCAATTCCACTTTCCCCAGCGATTGCAGTCGCTGCAAATCCTGAACCCGCCCGACCACGTACGCATCCGGCACGTGAATCAAATCGCTGCGCAGATAACTCAGATTGTGCAGCTGCAGGGCATCGCTCCGCAGGTAAAACTGAATGCGGAAAAAATCCAGCGGACCCACGGCGGCGTTGATGGCCAGCAGCTTGTCCCTGGGCACGGCCGCCTCGACATCGTTGCGAAGAAACTGCGTGTCGGCGACGGTCTCATCGCGGAGATGCGTTTGCTTCCAGCTATACGCGCATCCAAAACCGATCACGATCGCCGCCAGCATCCAGCGGACATTTTTCCTCCACAGCCCGTGATAGAAAGCCCAGACGCACGCGTTCCACAGAACGATCAGCATGATGGCCGAAGAAATCTGGCGCGCGGATCCGGCGTCGGAGCCAGGAGCCGCTTCCATCCCAGAATCACAAGTGCCGCCGTGCCCGCCAGTCCGTACAGGAGCAATCCAAACCTCGGCCGGCGCGACCATGCGACGCCTTTGAACATGTGCCGTGCGATGGGCCGCGCCCCCAGCGCCGCCAGGATCGCCCAGGGCGCCAGGCTCGGAACGAGATAATGGTGATGTTTCCGATGCGGAATCGACAGGATGAAAATCGGAAGGATGGCCCAGCACCACAAAAACCGCGGGACCCGGTCGCGGCCGAACCAAGCGGCGCGGGCCGTGATTGCCAGTCCGACGATGGCCGCCGGCGTCCAGGGCAATATCGCCCACAGGAGTGTCGGCGGATAATACCACCACGGCTCGTCGAACTCCGTCGTTCCTGAAAAATCATAATGAAGATTGGCCAAATATCCGCCTTGGCCCGGATACCGCCAGGCGGCATAGACGTGCCAACTGACGGCGATGACGGCGGCCATGAAGATTCCCCAGAGCCAAAAATACCGGCGGATGCGCTGCCACTGAATCGGCGGAATGAGCAAGAACGCCGCGAGCGGACCGACGACAACCGCCGCGCCGACGATCGGCCCCTTGGCCAGGTTCGTCAGGCCCAGCACGATGAAGAATGCGATCACTTGCCACGGCCGCCAGGAGACAAATCCCAATCTGCGATCGGCCACGGCCGGATCGGTGAAAAACTCCATCTGAACGAACAAGGCAAACGCCGCAACGACAAGCAGGGCGAGAAAAATATCGTCTTCCGCCAGCGTGGCGTACGCATAGAACTCCCACAAGGTCGCCAGCGCCAGCCCGGCGACGATGCCAATGCCGCGGCCGAAAAATCCCGCCGCGATCCGCCCCAACATCAGCACGATCAGCAGCCCCGCCAGGGCGGATGGAATCCGCGCGGACCATTCGGTATCGCAATTCTGTCCGATCGCGGCGTTGACGCCGATCATAAACCAATGCGGAAACGGCGGCCGCTCGAGCCAGGGACGCGCTCCGTCCATCGGAATCAGCCAGTTATGCCGGGCCATCATTTCGCGCGAGCATTCGGGCAGGCGGGCTTCGTGTACCGTCATCGGTCGGCCGCTGATCGCGACGTATCCGAACAGAAGCGCAGAAAACGCCAAGCAAGACGTAATCCGCCAAACGCAATGCGTGATGCGCCGGCGCTGGCGCATCGATCAATGCAACGCTGGGGTTCCGGAGATTATCCGTGCTCAACTAATCCATCCTATTGGAGACGCAATGACCATTAGACTCGATATTTTCTTTGGATTTGCAATTATGACGGTGCGATGCCCATTCACGCCGTCCACAATCTCGACGATCCGCTGCTGGCGCCGTACCGCAATCTGAAGGACAGGGAACTCGCCCGCGACGGCGGCCGATTCATCGCGGAAGGGGAAAACGTGGTGCGAAGGCTGCTGGCCAGCAAACTGCCGGTGGAATCGCTGCTGATCGCGCAGCGAAAACGTCTCGCGATTGAGCCTCTTGTTCCGCCGCACGTGCCGGTCTTCGTCGGCGACGATGATCTCATCCAAAGCGTCATCGGCTTCGAGTTTCACAGCGGCGTGCTGGGGTGCGGGGTCCGGCCGGATTCGCCTGGTTTAACGGCCGTCGTGCCCCCGCCGGGCCGGTCCGTTCTGCTCGTCGTCTGCCAGCAGATCACCAACACCGAAAACCTCGGGGCGCTGATTCGCATTGCGGCGGCCTTCGGCGCCGACGGGCTGATCCTCGGCGAGCGATGCTGCGATCCGTTCTTCCGCCAAAGCATCCGCGTATCCATGGGCGCGGTTTTCTCCCTGCCGATCATCCGCTCCGGCGATCTGCTGGCGGATCTCGACGCCCTGGTGCGCGATTTTGGGGTGCAGAGGCTGGCCGCCGTCCTTGCCACGGATGCCGAGCCGCTCAAGGGCGTTCATCCCCAGCCGCGCATGGCCGTCGTCTTCGGCGGCGAAGCGCAGGGACTCGATCAGGCGACGATCGCCCGCTGCGACCGCCGCGTCACCATTCCGATGCGATTGGGAACCGACTCGCTCAACGTTGCCGTCGCCGCCGCGGTGTTTCTATTTCATCTGACCGATGCTTCCGGGAGTGACGTGACCGTGCGGGGGCCCTCCGGCCGCGTATGAAGGCGCCGTCTCACGCCTCGAGATCCAGGCGCTGCCCCTCTGAATCCGTCTCCGAATCCTTGGGCTGTCGGCGGGAATAGGTGGCCTTGCGCTGCTGTTGCCCCGGCTGATCGTCGCCGATGGGCTGCAACCCGTCGGGGCTGGAGACCGATTCTTCCACCTGCTCTTGGTCCGTCGCGGCTGAATTCCTGCGCCGGTCCTGGACTTGTCGAATCTGGCTGGTTTTCTGCGATTCCTGCTGCCGCTGCACGGTAGGGGCCTGAAGGATCGAGCCGGTAATGGGATTGATCTGACTCATGGTCATCCTTGCCTTGGCGGTAGCTGCTTTTATGTATCGGCAAACTGCCGGCGAGGACTTCTTCTGCGGACCGCCAGCCGCATTCAAATGAGGCGATCCCACGGCGTCTTATAACGCGCCGCCGTCATTTACGTAACAAAACTTACGCTCATTTCGGACTTCCCCATTACGCGCGCCCAAGCCTTTTGCGAAGCTAAATTTTTCTTGGATTTGCCGCACGCATTGAAATCGTGGGCTATGTTCCTCTCGACCGTTTAACACTTCCAGCGACCAAAGAAGTGCAAGCTGGGCTGTTCCAGATACTGCCGACGCGCGGTGGTGTGCGGCGTTCGCGCATCCCGTGGTTGGAGCCGGTTATTTTCTCGAAAGGGCTTCCGCAATGGTTAAGTTCACAGGTCTTGGCATCGCCTGCCTGACGCTCGTTCTTTCCGGCGTCACCCGCGCGTCGTTTATCAACGTCGACTGCGGGAATTATGGGAAGAATGACCATAAGTGTCTCACGGATGACAAGTGCTACAAGAACGACAAGAACTGCGACGACTATAAGTTGTCGGACGACAAGTGCTTCAAGCTCGATGACTGCAAGGGCGGCATCGACCCGTTCGATAAATGCGGGGATAAATACCTCAAGGACTGCAAGGACGACAAAGGCTGCAAAAACGACAAGGGCAACAAGGACAAAGACTGCAAGATCGACTGGCGTTGCGACCGCAACGATCACAACCATTATTGCAAACACGACAACCATGACGACAACGATTGCGATCTGGTGATCGATGGCTGCTACCATCACGATGACGGCTGCCACAGCCACGATAGTTGCTGCGCCTCGGTTCCGGCCCCGGCCTCTGCCGCGATGGGCGGCGTCGGCCTCCTCGGAATCGCTCTGATGACCTTCGTCCGGGGTCGCCGGTCGATCGTCGCCTGAACCCCGATTCTGCATCCCCTACTCGGCCGTGAGGCGCGTTGCCTCACGGCCTTTTTGTTTCCCACGGGCCAGTGCAATTTTTGCTACCCCCACAGCGCGGGCGCCTCTCCACCCCATCCGCGGCCGGCCCCATTTTCACCATTTTAACGAAGGCCCTTCGGGAGCCCGCCAACCCCCCTTGCGGCCACTCCTCTTGGGTCGCAACTACGGCACAAATCCCCCCAATTTAAGCAACTCGCCCATCGGACCACCCCAAAAAGCCTTGATTTTCCGGCCCGCATTCAAAATCCGGGTTAAACTCTGGAGCGTTCACTTCGGACACATGCGAGTCATCCCGGCGCCCGGCGTGCCGAAAGATTGTTGAAGTAGTCGTAAGCTCGATCATCAGATTGCATGTGACCGTTCTGGATCGCTTTTTTTAGAGAGGGCTGAATATGAAAACGTTTTTGCGAATAAGCGGAATCGGCATATTTCTGATGCTTCCTGCGATTTCGGGCGCATCGACCACGGACTTCGTCCTGCAATCCGGCGTTGGCAACAATGTGCAGCCCAACACGGGAAATTTGTCGAACTCATTCTTCTACCGTTCGTACGATTGCCGCATCGGCAGCCCACCCGTGACGATCACGACCGTGAATGTGCCGCCGCCCAATAATACGAACAACTCGAATCCCCCGCCGCCGCCGCCACCGCCGCCGCCGCCACCGGATCCGGCCGGCCCGTCGATCACCCCGATTCCTCCGCCGAATGACTGCGACCCGATCACCGCATCGGTGCCGGCTCCGGCTTCTTCGGAAATGGCTGGTGCGGGACTGGCTCTGATAACGGCCTATTCCTGGCTGCGTGCCCGCAAACCGGCCGTCGCCTGAAAAACGAGCCTGCTGGACCACCCTGTATAAACACGAACGCCGGAGTCCCGATCTATCGGGACTCCGGCGTCTCTATTTGGCGATAAAGCCGACGCACATTATGGTCGATGTCCCCCGCGGTAGGCTTTTTGTGGGAGCGGCGCTCCAGTAATTTATGAGACCTTACTTTATGGAGCAATCTCATGTCACTCATCCCTAAGCTAACCCGGTTTGTCCATGACGACCGTGGCGGCGAAGTCATCGAATACGCCCTCGTCGCCGGCCTCATTTCCGTTGTCGCCATCGCGGTGATCGGCGCCTTCGGCACAAAAGTGCTGGCCCGCTGGAACTCGGTCAACAGCAGCATGTAAAGGCCGCGGAAGTTCAGTCACCGATCCGGGCCCCCATATTGGCCATGGAAAGCAGGGCCTGCTGCTCGCTGGCGCCCCAGGCCTTGGCGAGATCCAATTCCGTCATCGAATCCCCCAGCAAAACGACCTCATCTCCGACCCGGTCGTCGGGTCCGATTTCGACGAACGCCGATTGCATTCCAACCTCGAGAATGGATCGCCGCATGCCGCCGATGAGGCACGGCCCGCGCCGCAGGCCATGCGAGTATCCGCACAGGATGACGCCGAATCGCTCGGCCGTGAATCCGCCGTATCCCGCCGGGCCGCCGCCGTCGCGAGCCTCCACCAATCGCGTCGCCACGTGAACCGCTCCGCGATAAAGCGCCATCCCCGGCCGAACCGCGTCGAGCCGCGCCTCCGGCTCCTCCAGCAGCGCCGATGCCGCCGCGTGGAGCCGCAACCCCCTGCCGCCGAGTGCCCCCGCCAGCGTCCGCGACCTGTTCCAGCCGGATGGCATGAGTGAACGCCTCGTCGATTTCCCCGGTCTTGAGAACCGCCTCGACCTCGTTCAGCGGGCACGCAAATCTCCGCATTCCTGTATCGACGCACAGGACCGGCCGAGCCGCACGAAGACGATCGGCTTCTCCCGCCGTCCACACCGCGGGCCGAACGTGGGCCTCGGCAAAATCCTCCGGCCCAACACCCCCCGCCGGCCCCAGGGCAAGGATGGGCTTGCCGGCCACCTCCCACAGCGCCGCCGCCCGCGCTTCATCGAGGCTGAACACGCAAAATCCCGACACCAGATCGCCGATCGTTTCGGCCACTCGCCGCGCGCCCAGCCCGTACGCCTGCGCCTTCACAACCGCGATGACGTCCACGCCCGCCCGCTGTGATATGGAGACGGCGTTTTCCCTCACCCGGGCAAAATCGACATCCACGCGTATGTGCTGGCCGTGCATCCCCGTTGCATCATAACCGCCTTTGCATAAGAATGCCGTTCCACAACGAGGGAACCAAAGTATGTCCAACAACTACCAACCCGATCCGAAATTGAAATTCACGTTTGGCCTGTGGACGGTCGGCAACATCGGCCGCGATCCGTTCGGCGGCCCGGTGCGCGATGTGATTTCTCCGGTGGAAATCTGCGATCTGCTCGGCGAGGTCGGCGCGTACGGCGTCAATTTCCACGACAACGATCTCGTCCCCATCGACGCCGACGCCACCCAGCGCGACGACATCGTCAGGAGCTTCAAGAAAGCCCTCAGAAACAACGGCCTGGTCGTCCCGATGGCCACGACCAATCTGTTCAGCGATCCCGGTCTTCAAGGACGGCGCGTTCACCAGCAACAACGCCCAAATCCGCGCCTACGCGATCCAGAAGACGATGCGGGCGATGGACCTCGGGGCCGAATGCGGGGCGAAGATTTACGTCTTCTGGGGCGGCCGCGAAGGCGTCGAATCCGACGCCACGAAAAGCCCCGTCGAATCCATCAAGCGTTTCCGCGAGGCGATCAACTTTCTTGTGCGAATACAGCATCGACCAGAAATACGGATACAAGATTCGCGTTCGAGGCCAAGCCCAACGAGCCGCGCGGCCACATTTATTTCGCCGTCACCGGCAGCTATCTCGGCTTCATTCCCACGCTGGACCATCCGGAAATGTGCGGCGTGAATCCCGAAGTCGCCCACGAACACATGGCCGGGTTGAATTTCGTCCACCAGGTCGCCGCCGCCCTGGAAGCCGGGAAGCTTTTCCACATCGATCTGAACGATCAGGAATTCGGCCGTTACGACCAGGATTTCCGCTTCGGCAGCGTCAACCTCAAGCACGCATTTTTCCTGGTGAAGCTTCTGGAAGATCAGCGGCTACGACGGCCCGCGCCATTTCGACGCCCATGCCTATCGCCAGAGCGATTACGCCGATGTGAAGGAATTCGCCCGCGGCTGCATGAGGACGTACATGATCCTGAAAGAAAAAGCCCGGCGATGGAACGCCGACCGCGAAATCCAGCAGATCATCAAATCGGTCAACGTTCAGGACGCGGCGTTATCCAAGCTGACGGCGAGATATTCAAAATCCAACGCCCTCAAATTGTCTGGATGCCCCGCTGGACCGCATTGAATTGGCCGCCGCCCCGCTGCCCTACGAACGGCTCGACCAGTTGACGATGGAAGTGCTGATGGGCGTGCGATGATCGCAACTGAGCCGGGCCGAGGACGGCCCGGCTCCCGCCGAAAACGGTCCCTGTGCGCCGCTCGGGGACTTCGATACAATTCGCCGTATTATTCGGGGCCGTAGCTCAATTGGGAGAGCACGGGTTTGCAACTCGGAGGTTGCCAGTTCGATCCTGGTCGGCTCCATTTTAAGGGAAAGGGGCGGATTCGATTCCTGCATTAAAATCAATAATCTTGACTCCCAAGTCAATTCCACCGATGATATCTCGATGGTGACGGTAATCGTCACACCCGATGCTTTGAAACAAGCGGACGCCCTGCCGCGTGTCGTGCACCGGCGTATCGTGCGGGTTGTTGAGCGATTGTCCGCTTGGCCTGACGTAAGCGGGGCCAAACCCCTGCGGCATGGTCTAGCGGGACGCTATCGAATCCGCACGGGCGATTACCGAATTCAATTTCGATTGGAAGGCAACACGATCGTCGTGGAGAAGATCGGGCACCGCGACGGGTTCTATGAAGATTGACTTTATGACTGTTCAAATGCTCAAGCTCGCTGGAAAGCGATTCGTGATCCTGGAAGAACGCGACTTCAGACGTATGGAGCGCCGAGCCGGCTTGATCGGCGAGCGCGGACTGCCCCCGTTGCCCAAGCCGCTTCCCGATGGCAATTACCCGGCTGTCGAGGCGTTTCGCGTTGGGTTGGCGCGGCGTATCATCCGCGACCGCCGCGCGGTCGGTTTGACGCAGGCTGAACTCGCTCGCCGCGCAGGCATTGCCGCTGAAACTCTTAATCGCATTGAAAAAGGCCGGATTACACCGACGATGACCACGATGGCGAAGATCGATCGTGCGCTGACAAAGGCCGAGTCGGCGGCGTGATTCAATTCATGTGAAGTCGCCGCACTTCCTGCCCTCTTTCCTTCCCGCTTACTTCGTCTTCCCCAGCTCAAACGCATCGTGCACGATCTGCAATGCCCGATTGGCGTCTTCCCGGTCGATGATGCAACTGATCTTGATCTCGCTGGTCGTGATGTTCTGGATATTGATCTTCGCGTCGGCCAGGGCCTTGAACATTCGCTGGGCCACGCCGGTGTGCACTTTCATGCCCACGCCGACGGCGCTGACCTTGGCCAGCCCATCCTGGTAAATCGGCGAAGTCTTTCCGCCGACCTCCTTGAGCAGCCGGTCCACCGCCGGCTTGATTTCGTGCAGATCGCCGTGCTCGACGGTGAAGCTGACGTTGGCGGTGTTGTCGTCCATGACGTTCTGGATGATGTCGTCGACGACGATGTTGGCGGCGGCGATGTCGCCGAAGATTTTCGCCGCCATGCCGGGCCGGTCCGGGACGTTTTTCATCGTCACGCGGATCAGATCCCTTTTCAGCGCCACGCCGGATACGACGATGTGTTCCATGTGAGGTGTCTCCGCGACGATCCAGGTGCCTTCTTTGTCGTTTTGACTGTTGCGCACGTGAATCGGTACGTTGTATTTCTTGGCGAACTCCACCGCCCGGGTCTGCAGGACGCTGGCGCCCAGGCCGGACAATTCCAGCATTTCGTCGTAGCTGATGCGGTCGATCTTGCGCGCGTTTTTGACGATCCGCGGGTCGGCCGTAAAAATGCCGTCCACGTCCGTATAATTCTCGCATACCTCGGCGTTCAGCACCGCGCCGATGGCCACGAGCGTGGCATTGCTCCCGCCGCGGCCGAGGGTCGTGTAATCCCCTTCCGGCGTCACGCCCTGAAAGCCCGCGATGATGACGATCCGGCCAGCCGAAAGCTGATCGAATATCCGCTGCTTGTTGATCGATTGTATCCGGGCCTTGCTGAAGGCGTTGTCCGTGACCAGCCCGATCTGGCCGCCGGTGAAGCTGATCGCTTCGTGACCCTGCGCGTGGATGGCCATGGCCATCAGGGCGATGGTCACCTGCTCGCCCGTGGCCAGAAGCTGGTCCATCTCCCGCTTCGGCGGGTTCTGGCAAATCTGCTGGGCCAACTGGATCAATTCGTCCGTCGCGTCCCCCATGGCCGAGACGACGACGCAGACCTGGTTGCCCTTTTGCTTTTCAGCGATGGCCCGCCTGGCCGCCTGATGGATTTTCTGCGCATCAGCGACGCTGCTGCCGCCGAATTTCTGTACGATCAACGCCATGCCCGAACCACTGTTTCTCCGCCTTGTAAACGGGAGAGGGGATTATAAAGATGGGCGGCGAGGACTCAACGGCCAGGACATGCACAACCAGTTTGAATCGCGGCAGAATTCAATCCAAGCCGAATCCGGCGCCCTTCGGTCGACCGCTAAATGGTATTTGTTTGGGTCATGCACGCACTTCATGTATATTAAACGCATGTTTTCAGCATATTGGCGGTTGCTATTTTCTCTCGGGTTTTCGATGATGTTCTTAGCCTCCAGTCCCGCCGTGGCTGCCGGGGGCACGTATCAGAGGCTGGAAGCCGCCTTTGATCTGCCGCAGGTTCAGGGCAATCCGTTCGATTTTAGGCAAAACGATGTGAAGGTCACTTTCGTCAATCCTGACGGAAGCGAGACGACGCTTCCGGCATTCTTCGATGGCGGAACAACATGGCGCGTGCGCCATACGCCCACCGCGCCGGGGAAGTACACCATCCGAACCGTGACGCTCAACGGCCTGGACGCCAAGCCGCAAAACCTTCAGCCCGCCGAATTCGACGTGACCGGCACGCCCGGACCCGGATTTGTTCGCTTGGATCCGAATAACAACAAACGGTTTGTGCTGGACGACGGGTCGCCCTACTACCCGCTGGGTTACAATCTCGGCTGGCGTGCCACGGACCAACCGCCGCTTGCGGATTCGATTGCCCGCATGGGCCGCGCCGGCGTGAATTGGACGCGCATTTGGATGTGCTATTGGGATGGCAAGAATCTCGACTGGGCCAACGCCCAGCAGACACAACCCAAGCTCGGTTATTTAATGCTCCCCGTTGCCAAATTGTGGGACCAGATCGTTGAAGCCGCCGATGCCGCTAACGTCCATTTCCATCTTGTTCTCCAGCATCACGGGGAATACAGCACCGGGGCCGACCCCAATTGGCAACTGAATCCCTGGAACAAAGCCAACGGCGGATGGCTCGCCAAGCCCGATGATTTCTTCAGCGACCCCAAAGCCATCGCGCTTACCAAGAGCAAATTCCGTTACATCATCGCCCGCTGGGGTTATTCGCCGGCCATCATGGCGTGGGAGCTTTTCAACGAAGTGGAATTCACCGATGGCTTCAAAAATGATCTCACCGGGGTCGCCGCGTGGCACGTGACGATGGCCAAATTCATTCGCGAGCAGGACCCATATCATCATCTGATCACCACCAGTTCGCTGGTGACCGAGCCGAAGCTCTGGACGGCCATGGATTATTACGAAGCGCACATTTATCCCCCCGACGTTCTCTCGGCCATCGCCGTGCTCGACGACGATCACCTCGACCGCGCCTATTTCTACGGCGAGTTCGGCGCGTTTGACGACCCGGACCCCAAGAGCGGAAACGTGCTGCACCGCGGCTTGTGGGGAAGCATGATGAGCCAGTCCAGCGGAGCCGCCCAGTATTGGTTTTGGGACATCGTCGAACCGAACAATCTGTTATACAACTACACGGCCGCGCAAAAATTCATCCAGCAATCGGGGATGCTGAAACGGCAAGACCTCAAGCCGATCGACGTGATCCCCGAAACGCCAAGCATCGGCCCGTTGCGATTCGGTCCCGGCACCAGTTGGGCGCCGGCCCGACTCACGGATTTCACGATCCAGCCCACCGGCAAGATCGACGGCCTCGGCGGCATGTCCGCGTACCTGCAAGGCAACGGCAAGAATAAAAAGATGTTTCCCTTCGCCGTGCTGCACGTCGATTATCCCACCGCGGGAACCTTTTCCGTGCACATCGACGAAACCACGCCGGCTGGCGCGCGTCTGGAAGTGAAGCTGGACGGCCAGCCTGCGGCGACGCTCGACCTTGGCCCCGCCGCGCCCCCTCCGCCCAGATCCGGCGGCAGGCCGCCGCCACCCCGCAATCCGCGCCCCAATGCCACGCTGGAACTGCCCATTCCCCAGGGCCGGCACACCATCCGTCTTGAAAACACCGGCGCCGATTGGGCCCACATCAGCGAATTCATCCTGACGCCTTACGCACCCGAATTGGCCGTGCTTGCCAAGGGGAATGAGAACATGGCCGTCTTGTGGGTTTACAATCGCGTCCCCGGCAAGGGCCAGACGGTTTCAGGAACATTGCATGTCCCCGGATTAACGGCCGGCTCGTATCGCGTCACCTGGATGGACACGCGCACCGCAAAAGTCCTGTCTGAAGAAACCGTCATCGCGGCGGGCGCGGAGCCGGTGACATTAACCACTCCGCCGATCGCCGATGACGCGGCGGCCTGGATAGCACGAACCGAATGACGCAACGGACCCGGCGGGCCGCGGGCGATTATCCAATCATGGCATGCGGCCGCGCCTTTTCCATCGCATCGATCACCCGGTCGCACCACTGATCGAATGTCGCATCGACGAGCTGCAATCGCGGATTCGCTTGAAAATGTCGAATGGTCTGCTCAATGCCCTGCCGGAACGGGGTCGTGGCCGCATAATCGGGGACCAGCGATTTGATCCTGCGGTTGTCGAACACAGTGCTGTTGGAAAAGCCGCCCGCCAGCCAGCCTTCCAGTTCGGGATTGAATGCAGTCAGCATGTCGCTGGAAACGTGGACGAATTTCGGCCGCGCCCGCCGCCTCGGCGACGGCCTGATACATTTGATTCCAAGTCAGCACCTCATCGCTGGTGATGTGCACGGCTTGCCCCGTCACCCTTGCGTCTCCCAGCAACGGGACAAAACCCTTGGCGAAATCGCTGTTGTGCGTGCTGGTCATCAGGCTCGTCCCATCACCGTGAATCAGGATGGGCTTTCCCCTGAGCATCCGGTCCACCACGGACCATGATTTTGTCCAACTGGTAACCGACAGCGGAATGAGCGTATCCCCATACGTGAGCGATGGACGTACGATCACGGCCGGAAAACCGCTTTGGCGGTGTTCGGCCATCAGCCTCCGTTCGCACAGAATCTTGTTCCGCGAATACTCCCAGTGCGGATTGGCCAGCGGCGTGGATTCGGTCACGCGATAATTCACCGGCGGCGTCTGATACGCCGATGCGGAACTGATGAAGATATACTGGCCCGCGTTGTGCCCAAACAGCCGAATGTCGCGCTCAACGTCCTCTACGGTGAAATTGACGAAGTTGGCCACGACATCGAATCTGTGTCCGTCCAGCGCGGTCCTGGCCTGGTCTTCGCGGTGAATGTCGGCCCGGACGTGCGTGACGCCATGAGGCAATTCCCCCGGCGTTTCGCCGCGGTTCAGCAGATAAACATCCATCCCCCGCTCTGCCGCCAAGCGCGTGCAGGCCGTGCTGATGATTCCCGTTCCGCCGATGAATAAGACCTTCATTGCGAGAGCCTTTCTTCGATTATCGTCGGCATACGCGAAGGAATTTCAATCCCATCCCGACGGCGAAAGTTGAACGTTTCGGCGCAATCGCACATAGTTTCCAGCCGTGATACAACGAACCTCGGATTGGTGCGAAATTGTCGCGCGAGGAGCGGTAATGGTGTTTCTCATGATCGGTTCGGCG
Organism: uncultured Phycisphaerales bacterium; assembly: GCA_963771925.1. GTDB lineage: Bacteria > Planctomycetota > Phycisphaerae > Tepidisphaerales > Tepidisphaeraceae > PALSA-1353. The sequence goes on along the minus strand of CAVYVE010000001.1, from coordinate 273,399 downwards.
AATGGCATGATGGACGATATGTTGGGTCCCAAAACGTCCTGGGTGAATTTTGAATCCTTCACCTACGGCGGAACCGACGATGCGGCGACGCGGCTGAAATCTCCGCGCGAGCAATTTCTCAATCCGATCCTCGCCGGATTTTACCCCGACCCCAGCATTTGCCGCGTCGGCGACGATTTCTACCTGGTGAATTCCTCCTTCTGTTATTTCCCCGGCATTCCGATTTTCCACAGCAGGGACCTGGTCAATTGGACGCAAATCGGCTTCGTCCTGGATCGGCCGTCTCAATTCGACACGATCCACGCGACGGATGTTTCACGCGGCATCTATGCCCCGACGATCCGATACCACGATGGCACGTTTTACCTCATCACAACGCTCGTCGGCGGCGGCGGAAACTTTTTCGTCACGGCCCGCAACCCGGCCGGACCCTGGTCCGACCCGCATTGGCTCAACGACGTGGACGGAATCGATCCCTCATTCTTTTTCGACGATGATGGACGCGCGTACGTCCTGAACTGTGCCCCCGCCCCGGACAATCGGCCGCTTTACGATGGTCACCGTACTATCCGCATGGGGGAATTCGATCCGAAAACCGGCCAAATGACGGGCGAGCAGAAGATTCTCGTCAACGGAGGAACCGACATCTCCAAGCACCCGCATTGGATCGAAGGCCCGCACCTGTTCAAGCGAAACGGCAGTTATTACCTGATCGCCGCCGAAGGCGGAACCGCTGAAGCACACTCCGAAGTGGTATTTCGAGCCGACTCGCTCTGGGGACCATACAAGCCGTTCCAGGGCAATCCGATTTTGACGCAGCGGCAATTGCCGCCCGATCGCCCCGATCCAATCACCTGCGCGGCCATGCGGATTTCGTCGAAACGCCTGACGGCCAGTGGTGGGCGGTCTTCCTGGCCTGCCGGCCGTATGAACGGAATTGGTTTAACCTGGGGCGCGAAACGTTTCTCCTGCCCGTGACCTGGGAAAACAACTGGCCGATCATCCTCAAAGACGATCAACCTATTCCGAGAATCCTAAAACGCCCAAGCCTACCGGCGCAACCGCCGGCAAAGATCCCGTTGACCGGCTCATTTTCCTGGACAGACCATTTCGATCGCGGCCATTTGGATTTACGCTGGAATTTCCTGCGAGTGCCCGCGCAAGATTGGTATTCGCTGAACGCCGGCCACGGCGGCCTGTTCATCGCACCGCGATCGGCCGCCCTGAATTCTTACGACAATCCATCGCTGATCTGTTGCCGACAGCAACACGCGAGATTCTCCGCCTCAACCGTGATCCGCTTGACTTCGACCACCGCTTCCTGCGACGCCGGCGTGGTCGCGTTTCAGAATGAATCGCACTACTTCTTTCTCGGTGTCCGGATCGATCGCGGTGTGGCCAGCGAAGTATTCATCGAACAGGCGACCGGCGAGAACACCAAGCCGGATATCCAGATTCTCGCCTCCGCTCCCCTGCCGGAGCAATCTGACCGCATTGAATTGAAGATCGAGGCCGCGGGACGACCTTATTCATTTTTTTATCGCACAGGCGATGGCCAGTTCACGCCGCTCAGGCAGGACGTTGATGGAAGCATCCTCAGTACCGGCGTGGCCGGCGGATTTCAAGGCGTTATGCTGGGAATGCTGGCGCGAACTCCGCAGTAATACGCCGATCGATTATCCTATTCCCGGCATGTTTGACGAACCGAACGAAGGCCCGGCCGAGCTTCCCATTGATCCGAAGCATCGGGCGCAAGAGAAGTCCGATGAATTCCGCATGCACGCGGAGCTTGCCGCGGTTTTTGAAGGCTGCCGGAAGTTCGACGCCCGGATTCTTCCCGGCCTCGATCCGCAGATAGCCCGCGACATTCAGCGGAGCTTCGGTGGACTGGAAAAATCAAAGTCGGCCGACAGTCCGATCCTGCCCGACCCCTCCGCCGCCGAAGCGGCCGGTTTGCTAAACCTTTTCAAAACCACCGGCCTATCCACCAACGATTACCACATCCGCCGCCGCCCCGGCGAAGTCACCATTGTCCGCTGGCTCGTCGGCGATCAGGTCGAAACATTCTACCAACGCCTGCAAGCCCACTTCGACGCGGCCCTGAACGGCTACAGGGAAGAGGAACGACAAACCTACGGATGGAAGCAGGACCCCAAAACCCTGGCTTACCTCGCCGCCCTCGATGCCATCGAGGTGAAGATATCCGACCGATATCTTCGCGAGATCATTCGCAGGCACAGCATCTTCGCGCTTTCCACGCAGACCGCCGACGAGATCAACATTGCGTACCTGTCCGACTACATCATGGGCGTCGCCGCCGCCGACATCGTCGGCCCCGCCTCCGCCCCGCCCGATGAGCCAACCGAACGCGATCTGGCTTGGTTCTTTAAGCTATTTTCGCTTCGCGGAATCGGCGAAGGGATCGAGTGGATGTGTTTCTTCACCTATCTGCAAAAATCCGACGACGCATTTGCAAGCGATGAGTGACCCGCGTTGGACGGCCCGCTGTGAGCCAGCGCCCCGTGGCACGCTCAGGACAAGCCGCGATTCGCATGGCTTGACTCCCGTCCATCAACCGATAGATTGAGCCGAGTAATCGCGGGGCCATAGTGAAATGGGATCACGCCACCATGGCATGGTGGAATTTGGGGTTCAAATCCCCATGGCTCCATTCGACTCGCTGCGCTCGCTCATGGCAGGCCAAATTTGGAAGTAAAGAGTTTGTTGGATAGGCGTGGGCCGTTTGGAAGTCGAACAAGCAGCGAGTCGAATGTCCTGAGCGAACGTACTCGTGAGTCGAAGGGCTTTTCATGTCCGCATCTGCGCGAGCAGATTCCTTTTATGTCTACATCCTCCGCTGTGCCGACGACAGCTTGTATGTTGGTCACACCTCCAACGTCCACGAACGGGTCAAGGTGCATAACGAAGGTCGTGGGGCCGTCTGGACCGCCTGCCGGGAAGAACTGAAGGGGACGGAAGAACTGAAGGGGACAGGACCCTTAATATTAGAAGAACTGAAGGGGACAGGACCCTTAATATTAAGGGTCCTGTCCCCTTCAGTTCTTCTTTCAGTTCTTCTGGCCGGCGCTTTGGACCTGTCCACCGATGAGCTTCTCGGCGTCACGCCCGCCAAGCGCGCCGCGCCCCACGGCAACAGCCATCTGGCCCGCCGGATCAAGCAACAGGGAGCGCTGCCGCCCTCAGAACAAAAGGCCATCTTAAAAGTCATTGATGCGCTGATCGCGCAGCACGCCGGCAAGAGGGCCGGATAATTCCGCGCGTCTCGAACACAGCGGCAGCTATCAGCAGCTAAAGAAGGAAGGGGGTGAACGTGACCAGCGCGCACGCCGGCGTGCGCATTGCGCGCGATCATGGATATGGCGGGACGTGAACTGGATACAGCCGGACCTCGGCCTCGGCTCCAGAGCTGACAGGGGCAGCGGCGGGAGTACCCTTCGCTCATCGTCCCTTCCACTCCATCGCATCAGCGTCGGCCCCCGGCGCTGCGCTCTTGGGGCGAGGGCCGACGCCGACGCGACGGAGCTACAGGGACGATGGGGAAAGTATTTTGTTGTGAGCGCAAAAAAGTCAGGCGACCATAAAAGGAATCACTTCGCCTCTGATTTGCGTGCAGTACCAAACCGCTGCTCCAACTCGGCCATAGCCATACCTGCTTCCTCAAGCTTCTTCAGCCAACGCGCTTTGGAGACTGGCTTGCCGTTCCAAAGGAAGACATGGCGAATCCTACCGACATCAGCATATGTTTTATGGTACACCGCGTTCGGTAACACGTATTCGCGCTCATGGAGCAGCGACCCATCGGTATCCCAATCGCGAATTACTCCTTGGATCTTGCCGTGGCTATAGTTTGTTTCGCTGGCCAACTGGCCGTTATCATGCCAATCGCGAGCGACACCATGTGTCTCGCCGCCAACGACCGGCACCTCGCATTTCAATGCACCATTCTCGTGGAAAAACCTTCGTATCCCGTCACCGGGGGGTATTTCACTGTCAAGAACACCATCCTCCATTACAACCGTGACACCGTCATCCCGGACAAAGGAAGTTCTCTTTTTCATATGGCACCTTCGATGCCATCCAGAGTGTCGATCGCAATCTCGTCGCCAAGATCGGCTTCATCGCTTCCGGCAACGTCCTTGACTTCTCTCTCGGCTTGATCCTCAATCGAATCAAACTCGTCGCCTTCCGCATCGGCTTCTTCTTCGTCGGCTTCATCTGTATTGGCATCGAGTTCTCGAAGTTCCCGGAAAGCGGACTTTTCATCTTTCACGTTTTCTTCGATCTCTTCTGATTCCTCAGTCTGATCCGTGTAAAAAATAATCCCCTGCACATTGAAGAAAAACAGTTCCACACCATTGACCACAGTGAAGTTGTATCCTCCACCAGGCCAAGAGGTGTCCCGCGTGTAGTTCAACTTCGTAGGGCTGTTGGGGCCGTAGAGCGCATCATAGGAAATAATTTGCGCAAAGCCGCTGGTGACACCCGGGAACGTGAACGGCTTGATCTCTGCAAACTTATGATTGAAGACATCAAAGATATCGGGCTTGAGAATCCCGAACACACCAATGTCGGGGTTTATAACCGTGCCCGGATGTTCATCCAGGTAGAGTTGGCCAATCACATTGTGGGCGGCGATGCCAAACTTTTGCGTAAACCATCCTGTCGGGTCGTTGTTGTTAACCGCGTCGGCATTGTCGAGCAGATAAGTGTTCAGCGTGATCGGGCTGTCGTTGCTGCTGTACTCGGGCGGATTGGTCGTGATGAATCGGTCCAGTTCGTTCTCCGATTGCCGACCGCTGCCGTGGAAGTACAGGCCACTCGCGCCGTCATACATCCCATCGCCACCAAACAGGAAGATTGTCGGTGCCGTCGCCGGGTTGAAGCCGATCGCGTTACCGAACGCGTCATAATTGAACGTCGCGGTCACAACTCCGCTGGCATTGGTCAAGGCCCGCGTCGAACCCTGGCCGTCCACCAGCAGGTAGCTCACCGTGCCGCTGCTGTTGACCTGTCCAATCACATCAAGCCCGAGGATGTAGGTTGTGGTCGGGGCCGCCGTCGTCGAGCTGACCTTCACCTCAATCGGTTTGGCGTATCCGGTGGGATTCTGGCTGTCGATCAGGTAGTAAGTCGTCGTGCCGCCGGTCGTCTCGCTCACCCGGTTGCCGGCATCGTCATATCCGTAGGTCGTCGTCACGCCGCCGGTCGTCACGCTGCTAAGCCGGTTGCGAACGTCATAGGTGTAGGTCGTGACATTGGTCCCGTTGGTGCTGCTGGTCTGGCTTCCATTGGCGTCATACCCGAACGTGGTGGTCCCGGTGGAACTGTCCACGCTCTGAGTCAGTTCGTTGTCGCCATTGTACGTGTCGGTAGTCGTCTCAGTCCCGGCTGAGGTCGTTTGAACCTTCTGGATCTGATTGCCATCCAGGTCATAGGAGTAAGTGTCGGTCTGGCTTCCGCCCGACAAGCTGCTGGTGATCGTCTCCCCCGTCAGCCGGTCCAGGGCGTCATACGTCCATGTCGTAGATAGGGTCGCCGTGGTCCCGCCGGGCTGTAACTCCGTCTCGGAGTCGGACTTTCTGGTGCCGTCGGCGTTGAGGATGTAACTGACGCCAAACAGCGGCGTAGTCCCGTTCTCCGTGACCGTTTCGGTCAGCATCCGGTTCTCATCGTCGTACGTGTACGCGGTCGTCATGCCGTTGGGGTCCGACTCGCTGAGCAGGTTCCCCGCTGCGTCATACGTGTAATTCGTCGTCAGGGGCGTGGAAAGCGTCGTGCCGTTGGCCTCCTTCACCGTCACGCTCGTGAACTGGCCCTGCGAATCGTAACCGTAGAAGGTTTCCGTGTCATTGGTACAGGTCTCGATGTGATTGCCCGTGGCCGGATCGAAGACATAGTTGATCGTCCCCTCCGGCGTGATCGCCTGCGTCTGGTTGCCGAAGGCATCGTAACTGTACGTCGTCGTGCCCGAGGCGTCGGTCACCTGGTACTGCTGGCCGAGCGGCGTGTAGGTATACGTGACCGTCTCGGTCGCCTTGCCGGAACCGGTGTAGACCACTTGCTGCACGTTTCCCACATATCCATCGGCGTTGTAGCTACCGTAGTAGCTGTACGTCGCGACGTTGCCGTCGTAATCCGTGCTGCTCGCCACCTGGCCGAACTGGTTGTACGTCCAGGTCTCGGATAACTCATCCGGCCTGGTCTGGCGGACCATGTTGCCGTTCTCGTCATAGTAGAAGCTCGTGACGTTCCCGTTCGGATCGGTCTGCGAGGTTTCATCGCCCGAAGCGTCGTAGGCGTACTGCCACTGGGGATTAACAGAATCATTGGATTGAGCGGGATCGGCGACCGGAGGCTCCCACTCATCCACCAGGTTGCCGGCGGCATCGTAGATGTCGGAAGAACTGAAGGGGACAGGACCCTTAATATTAGAAGAACTGAAGGGGACAGGATCGGCTCTGTCTCAATCCCCTTCCTCCTCAGCGCAGAGCAATGCGATGTTGTGAGTGAGCACCCGCAGCAACATCTCCTTCTTACGACGTTCCGGCGTCCGTGAACGCAGGGCCGATCCCTGATTCCGCTTGATCATGCTGTGAACCGTCTCGCTCTGCGTACGTTGCCCATACGCCTTCTGATCCGCCTTCCTGGCAAATCGTCTGGCCATGTGTCGTCTCCATCGGCCGTGGGGAAGTTTGCTCGTCGGGCGGCCGATGCCCGGCGGGATGATCGATCGCACGCCGAGATCCTGTCGCGCGATGCAGTGGTTCGCCTCTGAATCATAACCGCTGTCGGCCACCACTGTCTTCACCGCCGCGCGTTTCCAGGAGTCAACCAGCAGGTCGTCAAAATCCGGCGCGTCCGACCCGTTGCCGACCCGCACCTTGGCCGCCAGGATCAGGTGACAACTGGAAGCGACGGCCAGGGACAGCTTGGGCATCGCGGTGAGGCTGCGTCTTCGCGAGGCGTTGACCGATTCTCCCCAACTCCCTGGTTTTTCAGGTATGTTTCGAGCTTTCGCCTGCGATTTCAGTTGCATCTGCCGACACCGCCGCTCGTAGTGAGCCGAGCGATGATGCTGCTCGAAGCAGGTGCTGTCCAGCGCCAGCGGCTTTTGCCACAGCCGCAGCCGCTTGGCTTGATCGAAGTGGATGACCAGCAGATCGAGCATGCGATTGACGCGTCGGGTTTTGAGGATGTAATTCAACGCGCGCCAGAGCGTGTTGTGATCCGGCGCGGCGGACAGGCCGATGTCCGCCAGCCATTGCGGGCTGTCGCGAAGGAGTTTTTCCGTGCGTCGATAACTCAGGCCGTAGAACTCCCGCAGCACCAGACAGGCAAAGAGCTGCCGGAGCGTGAAATCATGACGGGAGAATTCACTGGAATATTCGCGGAGCACGCGGCAGACCAAATGATAAGCGGCGTTCAGCACCTTCCGTGGCGATTGTGATGTTTCCATCCTGCATCTTGTAGCGATGCAATGGACAGAGCGCTACCGAACATGCGCCGAACATCGGGGGTCGAGACAGAGCCGGACACGACCCTTAATGTAAAGGGTCGTGTCCCCTTCAGTTCTCAGCACTGAGAGTGGCGCTCCAGGCATGGTTCGAGAAGAACGATCTGGCGGATGAAAATATATCCTGGCGACGGCCGAAGCAAAGGAGTAGGGCTGACCGATCATGTTTGGGAGATTGAGGAATTGGTGAAGCTGCTCGGCTGAAGCGTGGTACAATTCCAGTTGATGAAGCGCTTCCGCCGATGGCTCTTCAACGCGATCGCCGCTACTTCGATGCTGCTGTGGCTGGCGACATCCCTGCTGTGGGTGAGAAGTTATTGGCGAAGCGACCAACTCGCCTGGTACGATGCCCATTCCGGCGATATGGACGGTACGCCGACATATAACCATTTGCGCCAACTCTACTCGTCGCGGGGGGGCCTCATGCTCCAAGATGAGCGTGACAGCTTCCCCGGCACAAACGTAATCGACAACAAGCGCGACTTCGCATGGACCGTTGACTCCGCAACCGATTATCCTCTCTACCGACCCAACATTACGGCCAATGACCCACTTTTAGTTTCCGATACCTGCAAATTCAACAGATTCGGCTTTGATTGGGTCTCTCCCGCGTCCTCTAAATCTTTCCAGCAAACATTTTCGGTAACCACGCCAATCGCCTTCTTCGCGGTAGTTTTTATCTGTCTCCCGGTCCTGTCCCTTAATGCGGCTCTGCGCCGTCGCATTCGCCAACGCCGCCTCCAGCGAAACGCATGCCCCTCCTGCGGCTACGATCTCCGCGCCACGCCCGACCGTTGCCCGGAATGCGGGAAAGCGGTCGAAAAAACTATTTAATTTCAAACTGACCCACTATCATACCGATGGTTGTCTCGCGATGTTGAGCATCATCGAATATACCCGTTGGATTTACAAACCCCTCACCCCCCATACGCCCCCGCAGAATCAAATTTCCTATCAGCAAATTACTTAACGATTTCTGAGTCGCTTTAGGTTAACATTGCATGCGACAATCAACTTTTTTTGGTTGTTTTTTTATTCGAGGCGCGTACGATGATCAAGTATATGCGATGGTTGTTGGCGGTTACTTGTGTCGCGGTCTTAGGTTGCTTATGGTGGTTGATACAGCGCGCCGCTATGCGGAACCCAAATAATGGCAACGAGTTTTCGAGGGACAACGTTGAAACTGGACCATTTCACTGAGAATTCCGGAAGCTAAAAAAGGAACAATACGATTCGTGGCTGAACTCTGCACTCCGCATAGTGGCGTGGCACTTGTTGTCCGCCTCGTGGTTGACCATGGCTTCCATAAGCACTTCCCGGGTGCCCATATTGCCAAATCAATTCACGGGCGGGGAGACGCAGTCGAGCGAGCGCTTACGGTTCACCCGGATCCAGATCCATGCGGATGCGTAGCCCACGACTGCTCGGCTAGCATGGCCTGCTCGCTGAAGCAACGCCAGAATTTACCGATCATGAACAGATACATGGCGCCGAAGATCACCGTTGCCAGGATCATGATGATGGCGCTGCACTCATCATAATTACGATGCTGATTGGAGTGCCCACGCCGGGCCGTAATGACCCCCAGTTGCCCACCAATCCGACAAGGATTGTAATGCAATACGTGGCGGATAGAGCAACCTTCAGGAAATTGGCTCTGGATGCCAATCGTGGGTCGGGAATGCGCCACGCGAGATTTGCGAAGTATTGGAGCTGAGCGATCAGGCCAACGACGCTGGAAGAACTGAAGGGGACAGGACCCTTAATATTAAGGGTCCTGTCCCCTTCGTTCTCTCTGTCCCCTTCGTTCTCTCAACCAGGCGTCGTGCGTTCGGAATGGATGGGCGTGGAATGGCGACACGGAGGATCGAGAAGTTATTGATCTCCCGGGACAATTCCGCCGAGAATCCGCGAATTTCGTTCAAAATCGCGGTTGCGAGTTCTATTCGTGCCCCGCTGGCAAAGGTGTCATATTTGAGAACAGCGAGGAACGCCGTTCACTGATGATCGACAAAAGCGGATGAGAAGAATTCCTCGCACTCGCTGTTAAATTCGTCGGCGTGTTCGATCAGCGTGGCGTGGCCGGAGTTGGGCACGACCCAGAGATTAGCGTGAAGGATGTTTTGGTAAATCAGCACTGTGTGGGAAATGGAAATCAGGTCGTGATCGCCGCAGACAATCAGGCAGGGACATTTAATTTTGTGCAATTCAGCCAGTGAGATATGAGGCTGCTGCCAATCGAGCAGGAAAAGTTTTCGGTCGTTCTTTTCTTTATCGCTGGACGGTTCTTTGTTGAGGTTCGCTTTGAATTCAGAATACTCCTCGTCCCAAACACCGGGTCGGAATGCGTCGGCATCCGGCCAGAGGTTTGCGCCGGTGGCGACGAGTTTCTTTACCTTTTCTGGATGGCGGATCGCCAGGAGCAATGCGTTGATTCCGCCGTCGCTCCATCCGACGACGTTGGCCGAATCGACGTGCATGGCATCGAGCAAATCGGAGAAATCGTCGGCCATCATCTCGAAGGTCAGCGGATGATCCGGGTCCAACGATTTCCCCTGCGATCGGCTGTCAGCCAGGATCACCCGGAAATGTTTAGCCAGGGCCGGAATGTTGTGCGAGAAGGCTGAGATGCTGCCGTTGTTGCCGTGAATCATGAGCACGGGCGCACCGCTGCCGTAAACCTCTGTGTACATGCGAAAACCGTGGAGATCGTAAAATTGGCCCGCGGCGGGATTATTCCCATATTGGATCGGTCGCGTCGTCTGAGCCATCGCGACTCGACCGAGCAGGCAGAAGGCGGCACTTGCCAACACAAGCGCTTTTTTTGTGAAGTAGTTCGTTCGCATTCGAGTTAGAGTACCATGACAGGGCAGTTTCGCCGCGAGGTGTTGCGATTGGCAATCATTTCGCCCAGAAAACTCCGCTCGACGCAATGAGCGTGTTGAGATGGTCGGCCATTTTGGCCGAGAGTCGTCCAAATTCAACCAAAAACGCGGTCGCGAGTTCTATTGGCATCCCGCTGGCTCCATGAATCCGGCCTAGCCGCGCGTTCTGGGATTGGTCTTCCACAAGTCGCCGTAGTGGCGCCGAAGAAAAAAATCCCGACCAAGACGGAAAACCCGCCCAAAACTTTCACCTCCGCGCCATATATATAGAGAAGGACATTTTTTATGCCGCCTCCACGCCTGTTGATTCCGCCGCCTCAGCGATTGATTTCGAGGATAGTCCCAGGGCGAGCGCGAAAATGTGGGGACTTTTGGGACATTCTGAGGCATCGGCCCATGGCCAGTGCTCTCCCCCAATTTCCGCAATCCGGGTAGGCTAAAGGGATGCGGAACCAAACCGAGGTGACGGCTTACATCGCCTTGGGCGCCAATCTCGGTGATCGTCGGCATAATATTCAGTCGGCCCTGGCCCAATTGGCCCGGACGGAGGGCATCTCCATCGTCCGCGTCTCGAGCTTGCTGGAAAATCCGGCCGTCGGCGGGCCGCCGGATTCGCCGCCGTTCCTCAATGCCGCCGCGGAATTGAAAACCACGCTCGGCTCCCATGCCGTGCTGCACCATTTGTTGGAGATCGAGCGAGCGCTTGGCCGGGTTCGGCGAGAGCGATGGGAGCCGCGAATCATCGATATGGACCTTTTGCTTTACGGCGAGCAGATCATCAGCAGTCAGGAACTGGTGGTCCCGCATCCGCTGATGCACGAGCGGCGGTTCGTTCTTCAGCCGCTGGCCGAGTTCGCCCCCGAGGCGGTTCATCCGGTCCTGCAGATGACGATAGCGGGGTTGCTGGAGAATCTGGATCGTGAGGCGCCTGCGCCGGCGGCGCGTCGTTAGCCGCGGCTCTCACTCATCCAACACTCCAAAGCCCGCCTCCGCCGGCAGCGGCGCGGGCCGGCTGTACCGAGAAATCGGCCGATAGGCCTTGCCGTCGCGCGAGGAATCCAGAAACCCCAGCATCAAATCGAGAACCGCAAACCCCTGCTCGCCGCTGGCGCGGACGGGCCTTCGCTTCTGGATCGCGTATGCCATGTCGGCCAGTCCAATGGAGCGCTCGTATTGATGCGGAAAAATCGCCGGCAACTCGCTGAATTCCGCGTCCTCATTTTTCCGCAGTTTTACCGGGCCGGCGAAGCAGTTGGGATCCGGCGCCAGCAGCGTTCCTTCGGTCCCGAAAATCGTGATCGGCGTCTTGCCGTCGTACGGGGCGAACCGCGTCGCGAAACTCGTCACGATCGTTCCCACCGCGCCCTGCTCGAATTCGATGCTGCCGGTGATGTGGTCGGGGGTTTCCACGCGCACTTTCTTGCCCCGGTTCGGCTCGCTGCTGATCGTCCGCTCGGGAATCGCCACCGATGCCAACCCGCTTAATCGTTTCACCGGTCCCAGACAATTCAGCAGAGCTGTGAGGTAATACGGGCCCATGTCCAGCATCGGCCCGCCGCCGACCTCGTAGTAAAACTCGGGGCTGGGATGCCAGTGCTCGTGACCGGGGCACATCATGAACGCGGTGAAAGCGACCGGCCTGCCGATTAATCCATCGTCGATGGCCTTTCGTACGGTTTGAAGCCCCCAACCGAGAAACGTGTCCGGGGCGCAGCCGACCAAAAGATTCCGGCTCTTCGCTTCGCTCAGAATGGCCTGTCCATCGGCACGTGTGACCGCCAGGGGCTTTTCCACGTAAACGTGCTTGCCCGCCTTCAGGGCCGCCAGCGACAGCGGCGCATGCGCCTTGGGCACCGTCAGGTTCAGCACGAGGTCAATCGACTTGTCCCCCAGCAACTCGTCCACCTCCAGGACCTTGGGCACGGCGAATTCCGCCGCCTTTTTCTCCGCCGCCTGCCGATTCAAATCCGCGCACGCCGCGATCTCGATGACGGGGAAATTCCGGCTCGTCTGCAAATATCTTCCGCTGATCGCCCCGCAACCGATGACGCCAACGCGAATCCGTTCTTTCATGATGGCGATAATAGCGGTGTGTTTGGAGCCGGTCTACCGGGAAGAGAAGTCTCACGCAGAGGCGCAAAGGCGCAGAGATTCAGCCCTCTGCGCCTCTTGCGCTCTGCGTGAGCCCGTTTTGGAACGGGCGATTGTCGGTACGGTGGTTATAGATATTTGTCTGGAATGTCCGATAATGCTTATGGAATTCTACGGCAGGGAGGCCGCCGGCTTTGAGTGACGTACTGGATCAATCCGAAGTCGACGCTCTGCTGGCGGCGGTCGATACCGGCTCAGTCGGCCCGAAGGAAGCGGCTCCGCCGGCTTCCGGCCCCAAGGGCAAGGCTCCCCTGGACGTTCAGGTCTACGATTTCAAACGGCCCGAGCGCGTGAGCAAGGACCAAATGCGGGCCCTCGAAGCCCTGCACGAAGGCTTCGGCCGAAATTTCGGCGCAGCCATTTCCGGATATCTCCGCACCATCATTGAAGTGTCCGTCGCTCACATCGAGCAACTGACCTACAGCGAGTTCATTCACTCGCTGCCCAATCCCACTTGCTTCAACCTTCTCAAAGCCGAGCATTTGGATGGGCAGCTCTGCCTGGAAATCAGCCCGCTGATCATTTATCCGATCGTCGATCGCCTGCTGGGCGGCAGCAACGCCGAGTTGTTCGTCCCCCAGCGTCCGCTGACGCAGATCGAGCAGCGGCTCGTTCAGCGAATCACCGACCGGGCAACGCACCACCTCTCCGAGGCCTGGAGCAATCTGACGCCAGTCACGTTTCGCGTGGAGGATTTCGAAAGCAATCCGCAGCTCGTGCAGATCGTTCCGCCGAATGAAACGGTCGTGGTGGTTGGATTTGAGCTGAAGATGGGCAGCCGTGCCGGCACCATGGCATTGTGCATTCCGTATAACGTGATCGAACCGATCATGGGGATGTTGGCGACGCAAAACTGGTTCAGCTATCAGCGCAAGGGGGCGCAGGAGGATCATCTCCGCCGGCTGACCCAAAACGTCAGCAACGCCCCGATTCAGCTTCGGGCGTTTCTGGCACAAACGACCATCAAGCTGAACGACCTGCTCACGCTGCAAGTGGGCGATCTGATCACCACGGAAAAGGAATCGGTGCAGGACGTGCTGATTCAGGTGGAAGGGAAGAACAAGTTCGCCGCACAGATCGGTCAGTATCGGGGCAAGCGAGCGATTCGATTGACCGGGATTCTGCAGCAGCCCACCGATGTTCCAACCGAGAAACCGGGTGCGGGGGAAGCCAGATGAGCCGCGCCGAGTCTGCCCGCCCCGCCGCGGTCGATTCCGCCGGTCGCTGGCTGACGTTATCTCAAACGCTCGGAACTCCCCCTGCACAGCCTGGCGTTTCTTCTGCCGGCGATAATTCTGTTTGAAATCGGCGATGCCGTGCATCCCGCCGACCCCATCGCCTTCCGCATGTTGCAGATTTTCTTCCAGCAGCTTGGGGCGCCCGGCCGGTTCATTCCATGCTTCGTATTGGTCGGATTGCTTTTGATCTGGCACATGGCCCGAAAAGATCCGTGGCGGGTAAACCTGGAAACATTGTGGGGAATGCTTTTCGAAAGCTGCCTGCTGGCGATGCCGCTCTTGGCACTGGGGGCCGGGGTGCGCGGTGGAACATTCATATCCCACTGGCCGCAAGTGAGGGGACTTGGCAAAGCAACGTGGTATTGTCATTGGGAGCCGGCATTTATGAGGAGTTTGTCTTTCGCCTGGTCCTGATGACGGCGATTTCGCTGATTTTGGCACGGCTTTTGGTAATCAACAAGTCATTAACAAACCTACTAATGGTGCTCATTTCCGCTACGTTATTCTCCCTATACCATTACTTGGGCAACGAGCATTTTCAAATGCAAAGTTTTGTGTTTCGCACAGCCGCGGGGATTTATTTTGCCGGTTTATTTCTCACGCGCGGATTTGGTATAACTGCTGGTTGCCACATAGCTTATGACATCGCAATCGTGGCCATGCAGGCATTTGCCCACATTAACACATGATTATTTTCTCGTTTTCAAGGTAAATATATCTATAATCTTTGGCGTCCACGGATCGGATGGCGGTGTTGGTTGCCGCGCTCAGGATTCGGTGGGTTGATCCGTCCTTGGGGGCGGGTCGTGCTTCGCGTGGCGGATCGGAAAGGCACAGGCAGGATGCCTGGCATTTCCTGAAACTCTCGCCGATGGCGAGCATGTCTATCCGCACTGATGTTAGGTTCCGACAGTATGGGACTTTGTTCCTTCTGTCACAATGTGAAGGGAGACTCCCCTTCTAGAAAGAGCAGGGACGCTATGAGCAATCGTACCAAGCAACGTCGTTCAGGAGGGCTGACCCTCCTGCTATACCAGCGCACGCTCCACCCGGAATTGTTTCGAATCCTGGCGTCGGAGCGGGTGAGCCGCCGCGCCTACGAAGCCGATATTTGGCTCGTCGAGGGCGGGCACGTCATCAGCCTGATCGCCGGGAAAAACACGCTGACCGAAGTCATCGTCACCAAAAGTGAGCCGATGACGGACCGAGGTCTTCTGCTTTCCACTCCATGCCGGGGCGAGAAATACCACGAAGACACCTATGGCAACATTCGCTACATGATCAGCACGCAGGAAGAGCAGCTCACGCAGACGCTCTACGATGCCACCAAGCACGAGATTTCCAGCTACGCCGCCAAACGCGAGCTGATGACCGCCGAGGTCCCCAGCAAGCAGGAGACCGGCGGGTCGCTGAGTGTTCTGGACATCGAGCGCCGCAGTCACGAGTTGCTCGTCCAGAGCTTCCACCTCTTCGATGAGAACCAGATGGTCATCAAGACCCAGGCGATCATTGAAGTGGTAAAGAATGCCTGAACAACACCTCGATTACGCGAAGCACACGGCCCAGGCCTTATGGCCTGGGCTTTTTTGCGCCGCCGAGCCGCTCTACAGCGTGTTCGCCCATTGCGCACCGTTTTCGATTCCCACAAAAGCCGCGGGATTGCCATCCCGCGGGCTTCGAACGTGTACCCACGTGACCGGCCCCAAACGAATCGGCGCACGACCCCGATCACCAATCGACGCCAGCCAGAACTGAACCTCACACCGCCGCCTGCGTTTCCACCCTCAACTGCTGCTGCGCCATGCTGAAATAAACCCCGCGGCGTGCCAGGAGTTCGTTGTGCTTGCCGCTCTCCACGATCCGGCCTTCGTCCATCACGAAAATCTGATCGGAATCCATGACGGTGCTGAGCCGATGGCTCACGACGATGATCGTGCGCTGCTGCTTCAGGTCCTGAAGTGTTCGCGCAATCATCGCCTCGTGTTGGGGATCGAGCGCGCTGGTCGGCTCGTCGAAGACCATGATCGGCGCCTCGGTGAGAAGCGCCGCGCGATGCCGATCCGCTGCCGCTGGCCGCCGGAGAGATTCCCGCCGCTTTCGCTGACGAGGGTCTCGTACCCCTGCGGCAGCTTTTCGATGAACGCCGCACCCGCCAGGGCCGCCGCCTGCTCGATCTGCGCCCGGCTGGCATCCGGCCGCCCATAGGAAATATTCTCCGCCACCGTCGTCGGCAAAATGAGATTCTCCTGAAGCACCAGCGCCACATGCGCCCGCAGATCCTTGATCCGCACCGTGCGGATATCGATGTCGTCCAGGAACAGCACCCCACCGGTGGGGTCATAAAATCTGGGCAACAGGTTGAGCAGCGTTGTCTTGCCGACCCCGCTGGACCCGACGAACGCGACCATTTGCCCCGGCTTGATGGTCGCGTCGATCTGGCGAAGCACCGGTTCGCCGGGGCGATATTCGAAGCTGACATCGCGCAAGCTCAGCACGCGCGGCCGGCGCGGCAGATGCGCGGCGTTGGGCACATCCTGGATGATCGGATCGCGGTCCAGCACGTCGAATACGCGCTGCACGCCCGCCACGCCGCTCTGGATGCTCGCGCCGCTCCCGCTGATTGCCTGAAGCGGTCCATACACCTGGTTCACGTAAGACAGAAAAATATACAGCACCCCCGCCGTCAGCGTCGCGTAGCGATGGTGCAATACCATCGATCCGCCGTATGCGAAAATCACCGAATATCCCACCCCGAAGATCGTCCCCACCAGCAGCCAATACCACGCATCCTGCCACGTCTGGCGAATGTTCGCCCGCTTGCTTTCCCGGGCGCTGTCGTGAAACCGATCGAATTCATCCGCCTCGCGCCCGTACGCCTGCACCAACCCGATCGATGCCACCGAACGCTGAATCGCCGTCGTCAGCCGGGTATCCACCTCCTTGGCTTCCAACCACCGCTTCCTCAGCGGTTCGGAAAACCGCTTCGTGGTCCACAGTAGAATCGGCGCCACCGACAGCGTGATCAGCGTCAGTTGCCAGTTCATCTGCAGCATCAGCCACGTCATGATGATCAGCGTCACCGCGCTCACCAGCACGCCGTTGACCAGCACGGTCAGCACCGTCTGAAAGCCACCCGCATCGTAGGAAAGGCGATAAATCGCGTCGCCCTGCGGCTGGGATTTGTGATATCCGATGCTGAGCTGCTGAAGCTTTCGGAACAAATCGCAGCGAACGCGGATCAATCCGTTGTAGCCGATGGTCGCCCCCAGCAGGCGCTGGGCCATTGTCAGCCCCTCCTGCATCACGCGCAGCACGACGGCCACAACCGCCAGGAGCACGATCTGCCGCACCAAATCCCCCGGCCCGATGCCCAGCGAACGGGCCAGCTTGAAAAATGCCCGATACACCCACAGCGGATTCCCCTTGCTGCCCAGGATGCAGTCGAACAGGATCCCCACCGCGTAAGGTTGCAGCAACTGCGCCAGCGTGGACACCACGATCAATCCCAGCGAGGCCAGGATCAGACCCAGGTCTTCGCGGAAATAGGAAATGGCGCGGAGGTAGAAGCGCATAGGAAATAAGTGTCAAGTACCCGCTTGCAAGCACAAGTTGAATGGTTGGCTCGCCACTTTGCACTTGCCACTTGCGCCTCCCTTTTCACGCAATCGACAGTTCTCCATCCTCGTCCAACTCAGCATCCGGCGGTCGAGCCGGCGTCGCCTGCGGCTCGGGTCTAACGGCCTGCGGAGCCGGCGCGGCCGGAACGGGATAAAATCCCGCCCTTTCCGCCGCCGCGTCGATCAGACCCAGCACCGGGGCCGAGACACGCCGGCGATTGACCAGGTACATTGCCCACCACCCCACCGGGATGAGCACTGCCGGCCGGCTGAACGGCCACAGGTGCAGCAGCAATAAACCCGCCAGCAGCATCGTTCCAACCATCAGCACCTGCCCGAAGCGGCTTTGCATCAGTTCCACGCGCACGCGCGTCAGCATTCCGTTCTCGTTGTGGTGTTCCGTCGCCGTGGTCAGGCGGACTTTGGCATATCGGCTTCCGTAAATCTCCATGTCCCAATCGTGCCAACCGCTGTCCATCCGCGCCCGCCAGCCGGCGGCGCGCACTTCCTCGCCGATCCGATTCAGCAGCGGCATGCGGTCGAACTGCTTGCTCCAATACCGCAGCGCCCCCGGCTCGGCCGGATCGAAGGGCAACTCCCTGGTCCGCTGATAACCGCTGGCCTCGCCCTTGAGCACCTTGGCCCTCAGGCGAACGCTGTACGCGCCCAGCCGCGCGCGATCGGCTGGCGGAAATGCAAATATGCGATCAACGGGCGCGTCAGCCAGTGCCGATGCGGCGGCATCGGCGCCTGACACGCCGCCACGATCGCCAATGCCACCGGCGTCAGAAACATGCCTGCCGCCACGAAAATCAGCGGCGCGAACGCCAGCGACAACAACAACGTGAATCCCGCCAGCAGATGCCACTCAACGCTCATCAGCATCATCGCCACGATGGACGCCGGCCTGCGATAAATCGTCTGGAACATCCCGGTGCCAAAGACGCCGTGATACACCACGTCCCCGCCGATTTTCACGCCGATCTGGTCCCCGCTGTAAATTTTGCCGCGCCAATGGCTCGCTCCCAGAGTGTTGAAATGATCCGGATGCTTGTATTTCAAAAGCGCCTCGGCTTCCCCGTAGCCACGCTGCTGCCTGAGATATGCCCTGACCGTATTTCGCCGATAATGCCAGACCTGCGCCGATGTCGAGAATCCGATGCTTCGGCCCAGGTTCTGAATCCGCCAGATCACGTCCACATCATCCCCGGCCTTGCGGAATTGCGAATCAAATCCGTTCACTTGCTTGAGGATGGCGGTGTAGAACGCCATATTGCAGCCGGGAACGTGTTCGGCCGTGCGGTCATCCGTCATGACATGCGTCGGCCCGCCGGGCGACAGCCCCACGCAATCCGCAATCCAGGATCCCTCGTCGGGAATCAGGTTCGGCCCGCCCATTCCCGCGTGACCGCTCCGCACCAGCGGCAACGCCAGGTAATAGAGCCAATCCTCGTCCGCTTCGCAGTCGCTATCGGTATAGACCACCACCTCCCCCTTGGCGGCGTTCATACCCACGTTGCGGGCATGGCTCAGGCCCATGTTGCTTTGCCGGATGTTTCTAACCCACGGGAATCGCTCCAAGATCTCCTGCGTGTTGTCGGTCGATCCATCGTCCACGAAAATGACTTCGAAGCTGGGATACCGCAGCCGTTGCATCGACCGCAGACATGATTCCAGCGTGCTGGCGCCGTTGTACGAGCAGATCACGATGCTGCACATCGGCAGCGTCACATCCGCCGTCTGCGGAACGCGCAGGAACACGTCGCGTACCGCCGCGAACGCCGGCTTGGGCTGGCGGTCCCGAGTCGTCAGCCCAAACGCCCATTCCTCGATCTGATATCCGTGACGGAACCAGTCGTCGCAAAAACTGAAGATGAATGTGCCGACCAGCCCCTCCTCGAAGACCGCATGAACGTGGGTAGCCAGGATTTTCGCCTGGCCCTCGGGGCTGTACTCGCGCAGCGTATCCACGCCATATTCGCCCAGCATCAGCGGCTTGTCGCCCGCGATGTTCTGCAGCCGTGCCAGGTAATTGCGAAACGCCTTCTCCTCGTGCAGATAAACGTTGTAGCAGACGAAATCGACGGCGCTGGGATTGACATATTCGGTGGTTGGATAATTGGCGAATGTGACCAGGCACTCCGGCGCTTCGGCCTTGGCGACCATCACCAGGTCGTCCACGAATTGCTCGATCTTCCGCCGGCCCACGTAGCGCACGATGTCGGAGGGAATCTCGTTGACGACGCTGATGGCCAGCACGGCCGGGTGATTTCCACACGCCCGCGCCGCCGATCGCACCGCATCCTGCGCCTGGCGAGTCAGTTCCGCGTCGCCCACGAATGTCAGGTTCTTCGGCCACGCAACGTCCAGGAAAATCTTCAACCCCATTTCCTGGGCCAAATCCATGAACCAGACCGGCGGCATGTGATAAATGCGCAGACAGTTGGCGCCCAGTTCCAGCATCCGCTCGAAATCGCGGCGGATCTGGGCGCGGTCCGGCAACGGCAATCCATTGGCATCCGGCTTGAACGGGCCGTAGGTGACGCCCTTGACGTAAAACTTCTCGTCGCCGAGGCGAAAAAATTTCCCGTCCCGCCAGACACGCCTGGTCCCCGCCTGCATTCGCCGCTGCCGTCCTGAAAATTCCGCTAACTGCGGCGCTGCAGATGCGCGTGAAGACGTTGATGCTTGCGAAACGGCGACCGACATACGGACATTCCTTGACCCAGCCAATAAAAATCATCGCGGCCGACTACGGACTGCAATTTCTCAAGACCGTAAAAGCCTATTCTAGAGGAGATTCGCCGCACTGACCATGTAAATTAGCTTCCTCCTAAATCTTTTGTCGTCAGAGAATAAGCACTGGGTAAGGCTGGAAAAAGTATCATACCATTCAATCCACAGTTTTGCCCGATAACTCGATGGGAAATGACAACTTAGCCGTCAAACCGCGTCTCATCGCCCGTCCGGATGCCTGGCCACGAGCGTACTGAGCCTTTCATCCATCGCCTTACATGCGGAGATGGCATCGAAGCCCTTGATCGCGTCCAGAAACGCCACCTCGGCCGTGCCCTCCTCATCGGGATGGAGATGCCAAAAATCCTGGATGCGGCTCGACAGCGAATCCGGTGTGCCGTCGTAAAGACAGGTATTGCGAAACCGCTTGGGGATCATCTCCGTATAGACCCCGTCCTCGGGCAAAATCGGCCAGCACCCCGCGGTCAGCGCCCGGACCGCGAACAAATCCACCGGCGCCCACCGCTGCGTGCTCAGGAAAATATCCGCCTGAAGCAACGCGACCGTTTGCGCGTACTCGTCCCCCTCGTCGATCGCCGTCCGCGCAAAATCATTCGACAGATTCTCCAGCGGCCCAACCGTCAAAAGCGTGTACCGCTCGCCCCGCATCGCCAGCGTGGACAGACCCAGGTTGAGCAAATCCATGTCCGCATCGCGCGTGTTCACGAAAATCGTGCGCTGTTGCCGCTTGATGGGATTGGACATCTGAATGGTGCTGGCCAGCTGCAGATCGAACGGCGGCGGCATCACGCGCGATTTGGCCAGCATTTCCGGCACGGGATTTCGACTCGACAGCTCCGCGTGCCGCTCCACGATCGCCGCCGCCCGATAGGCAAACAAATTCAGATGGAATTCGCTGTTGAACCAAAGCTCCAGCGCCGCCTGGGCCGTGTTCAGGTTCACCAGATCGTGCGCACCGTTCGATGCCGGCCCATCCGGATCGGGAAGCTGATTGTTGTGGAAATAAACCACCGACGGCTTGTGGTCCAGATAGGGCACGAGCCGAATCAAATCCGCCAGATTCAAGGCCTCGCTGGTGAAAAGCAAATCCAGGTGTCCGGCCCAATGTCTGGAAAGCTGCTCGGCGAACCAATGCGCCGCCGCCGAGAGCCGCCGCTCGATCCGCCGCGGCGGAAGCTTCAACAGCGTCCATCGATGCCGGCTGCACCGCATCACCGTTTCCAGCATCGCCTTGCGAACCCCGCCGTAAAACGGCTCCAGCGCCAGGATGTCCAACTGCGTCGACATACCGGCGTAACAGGATAGCCGGAAAATTCGAAATGCGGAATCACCCGGCGAGCGGGCACACCACCCGGCGAAGACATCACCCGGCGAGGCCGCCGGGGCTAAACGTTTAGCGCCCGCGGCCTCGCGGGCTGATTTCTTCTCACAGCCGCTCGCGCAGATACCCCTTCACCTGATCCACCCCCACCCGGACCTGCCCCATCGCATCCCGATCCCGAACGGTAACGGTCCGGTCCGTCAACGTCTGCCCATCGATCGTCACGCAGAACGGCGTCCCGATCTCGTCCATACGGGCATACCGCTTGCCGATGGATTGCTTGGCATCGTATTCACACGTGAACTCGCCCCGCAAATCCAGATACAATTTCTCCGCAACTTCCGGCATCCCATCCTTGTTCACCAGCGGAAAAATCCCCGCCTTGATCGGCGCGAACTGCGGCTTGAACTTCAAAAACATCTTACTCGGCCGAGCCTCGTCCGGCGTAAACGCCTCGCACAAAAGCACCAGCACCGCGCGCGTCAGCCCCGATGCCGGCTCGATCACGTTCGGAACGTACCGGCTTCTGGCCTTGATCTCCTCCGCACTCGCCCCCTGCTCCTTCAATTTAAGTTGAAGTTCCTGATCGAAATAATCCAGCTTCTGCCCCGAATGTTTGGAATGTTGCGTCAGATCGAATTCCCCGCGATGAGCGATCCCCTCCAATTCGCCGAAATCCGGAGCGGTAAACGGATATTTGTATTCGATATCGACGGTCATCTTCGAATAGTGGCTCAACTCTTCCTTCGCATGATCCCGAAATCGCAGATTGGATTCCGCCACCCCCAGCGACCGCCACCACTCCATCCGCTTGGCCTTCCAGAATTCGTACCACTTGCCCGCCTCATCCGGATGGCAGAACCATTCCATTTCCATCTGCTCGAATTCGCGCGACCGGAAAATAAAATTCCGCGGCGTGACTTCGTTGCGAAAGCTCTTACCTACCTGCGCAACGCCGAAGGGAACCTTAACGCGCGTGGTATCGATGATATTTTTGAATTCGAGGAAGATTCCCTGGGCCGTCTCTGGCCGAAGATATGCCTTGACCGGATCAACTGCACCGATTTCTGTGGTGAGCATTAGGTTGAACTGGCGAGCAGTGGTAAGTGTGCCGGGTGCCAGGTTGTTGGGTGCAAAGGTTCTTGCGCGTTCTGCATCACTTAATTTTGCCGCTATTTCGACTCTAACACGAAGGATGGACTTCCGATTGAATCCATATTTGTGCTCGGCGACGCTTAATAGCTTATCGTCAGTATTTGGTCGGCGCCATCCCGTCGAACAATTGGTCCGCTTCCGCGGACGAAGCCGCCTCAATGGCAACGCCAAATTGCTCGCATTTCCCATCACTAACGAGGACTACAAATAAATGATCTGCTCGATACCGCTTCTTAGTTACGGTATCGTCCATCATCGGATCGCTGAATCCCGCCGCATGACCGGATGCCTCCCAAGTTTTCGGATTCTGAATAATCGCCGAATCCAGCCCGACCATTTCGATCGGATGCCCATCCGGCCCAATCGGCGGACAGAGAACCATCTGATTCCACCACCAATCGCGGATGTTATTTTTGAGCAGGCAGCCGAGGGGTCCGTAATCCCAGAATCCGTTTAGTCCGCCGTAGATTTCGCTGGCTGGATAGATGAAGCCGCGGCGCTTGCAGAGGGAAACGATCTGTTCCATCACCGATGCGTCGGACATGCCATTTGTCTGCTAAGAGAAGAATATCTCACGCAGAGGCGCAGATAGCGCAGAGAAAAACAAATCACAATAAGAATTATCTCTGCGCCTCTGCGCTCTGCGTGAGATTTGAATTTACGAACCACTGGAAGCCTTCGCCGCCTTGAGTACGTTGAGCCGTTTCGTCAATCGGCTGCGCCTGCGGGCGGCGGTGTTCTTGTGAATCGTGTGCTTCGCCGCCACTTTGTCCAGCCGCGAAACGGTCTTTCGCAGTTCCTGCTCCGCCTTGGCGAAATCGTTGCCGGCCAGGGCACTCAGGTAGACCTTGGTCTGATCCTTAATCAGTTCCTTGCGGGCGCGGTTGCGGCGCGGCGCTTGATGCTTTGGCGGATTCGTTTGTTTGCCGACAGTGAATGAGCCACGGATGGCCTCCGAAAACCAGAAGTAAATTCCTCTCGGCTCGACTGAGCTTGCCGAAGTCCGCCCCCGATTGGCGGCAGGGCTGGGAGTCTAGTGATTGGGGCTGGTTTGTAAAGCTCGCCGTTTACCCCGCTCTCCTTACACGAAATAGCAGCCACAGGAAAAACGGCCCGCCCAGCAATCCCGTCAGCACCCCCACCGGCAGTAAATTCCCCAGCAGGCTCTCGCCGCTCAGATACCGGCTCAGCGCATCGGCGGCCATGAGCAGGATCGCCCCGATGGCCGTGGAGACCGGCAACAATCGGCGCTGGTCCGTCCCGACGAGCAGCCGGCCGACGTGCGGGCACACCAGTCCGACGAATCCGATCGGCCCGCTGATCGCCACCGCCGCCGCGGTCATCAGTGACGCCGCGATCAGGGCGATCCATCTCAGCCGGTGAATGCGCACGCCCAGCGATTCGGCTTCGCCGTCGTCGAGGCCCGCGACGTTCAGTTGTCCGCTGATTTGCAGAAGCACGATCCAGCCAATCGCGATTAACCCGAAAGCCGCCCAGCGCTGCCCGCGTGTGATCATCTGAATCCCGCCAACCAGGAACCCGATCGGCCCCCCGTTGCCGGGCATCTGTTCCACCAGCGCGTTGATCAGCAGATACACCGACCCGTTCACGGCATTGAGGATCACGCCGACGAGCAGCAGCGTGACCGGCTCCAGCCGGCCGCGCCGGCCGGCCAATCCCAACACAATCCCCACGGCCGCCAGCGCGCCGAGAAATGAAAACGATTGTTGGCTCAGCGGCGCCAAAATCCCCAATCCCCGGACCATCGCCGCGAACAGCGGAAGACTCCACACGTACCCCAGCAGCGAAGCCCCGCTGCTGACGCCGAGGAGATACGGATCGGCCAACGGATTTCGCAGGATAGCCTGATAGGCCACTCCCGCCGCCGCCAGCGCCGCGCCGATCAGCGCGGCGTTCATCGCCGATTCCAGCCGGAATTCCCGTATCTCCAGCCCCGGCCACCCTGCCCCTTTCGATCCCACGGCCATGCACAGCGCCACCCCCACCGCCACCGCCGCGGCGCATGCGAGCAACGTCACGATCAATCTTTCGCTGCTCCAGCGGTTCATTGATGTGGACGCTCCGCCGTTTGAGGATGCAGAACATCGGCGAATTTTTCCGCCATTTCTCCGATCCGAAAGCTCGGCAACTCGCCGTACCATTCGGTCAACACATACACGCGATGATTCTTCACCGCCGGCAGATCGCCCAAGCTCCGCCAAATCCGATCCCCCTGCCGCACGACCTGCGGCTTCTTATCCCCATCGGGAACCAGCCGGATCACCGCATCCGGAGCCATCGACAGGATCATCTCCCGATCCACCTGCGGATACGGCTTGCCCAGCGATTCCGCGGCATTTTCTCCGCCGGCGATGCGCAAAATCTCATCCAGAAATTCACCGGGGCCGGCGAGGGCGAAATTCTCGTCATCGGTCACGATCAGCGTCCGCACGCGCGGCCTGCCCGCCACTCGCGCCCGCACCGCGTCCAGCTTGGCCCGCAGGGCCGCGACCGCGACGCGGGCCTGCTGCGGCCGGCCGATCGTCTCGCCCAGCATCAACATTCCATTTTCGATCTGCTCAATCGTATCCAGCTTCAGATTCACGATCCTGATCCCCATGTCGGCGCATTTCTGCCGGATATAATCCGGCACACGGTTGGGGCCGTATTGGAGCAGAAGCACGTTTGCCCCCAGACCGGCCATCTTCTCCCAATTGATATTCTGATAATCGCCGATGCGGGGTTTGCCCACGGTTCCGT
Organism: uncultured Phycisphaerales bacterium; assembly: GCA_963771925.1. Classification (GTDB taxonomy): domain Bacteria; phylum Planctomycetota; class Phycisphaerae; order Tepidisphaerales; family Tepidisphaeraceae; genus PALSA-1353. The sequence continues at coordinate 247,981 of CAVYVE010000001.1, read as the reverse complement.
CGCGATCCTCGTCGAAATTGCTGACGCCGACCAGCCGATCCGCCGCCCCGATGCCGATGACCAAATCCGTCCCCGCCGGCGTGACCGAAGCGATCCTCACCTCGTGCGCCGCCCCGGCCGGAACTGGATGAGGCGTCCTCCGACCCCATTGGCCGACGAGCAGGCCCACCACCAGTGCGAGCACCGCCGCGGCCGCCAGGCCAAGAATCCGAGGTTGACCCATGCCGCGCGGATGGTAGAGTTGTTGAAAATGCCTGTCAAACCACGCGGTTTTGAGCCAATGGCCGCGTGCTTGGCAAGACATCGGGACCAACGCATCGCGCATGGAGGCTGACATGCCGGAAACAGACACGTTTCTCAACCGTATCGGACGAATCTTCAAACGCGCCCCCGCTTCCAACGGCGGCAACGGCGACAACGGCAGCGGCGACGGCGAGCACGCGCCCGGCGTGATCGTCGAAACCAATCCCATCACCCTGCGCCCCTGGCGGAAAAACACCGCCGCCATCGCACAGCTTCAAAATGGATTTCATTCCCTCACCGATCTGATGGACGAAATCCGTCAGAACATGGTCGCCCAAGGCCGCCGGCAGGATGAGTTGATCGGCTATCTTTCCGCCCTGCCGAAGCTGTTGGAAACGATTCCCGAAAACAATCGCCTCCAGGGCGAGACGCTCAAGGCGATCCACGAACAACTTCAGCACCAAGGAGAACAGGACCAAACCCTCGGCGAGATTTTGGAAAAGCTCAGCGAATCCGGCGGCGAGCAGCGCGATTTGCTCGAAGGCCTCCGCGAACGGGTCGAAACCCTGAACCACCAGGACAAGGCGATGGCCGACAGCCTCGGTTCGGTGAGCGTCGCGCTGGAGCAGGCCAGCCGTCATTCCGCCGTCGGCACGCAGGTGCTGGAAAATCTTCGCGAGAACCTGAAATCCCGCGACGGCGATCTGCAGCGCGTCATTCACCGGCAAAACATTCGTTTCACGACACTGCTGATCGTCGCCATCTGCGTATCGATCACCGCCGTGGCCGCGGTTTTGGTGATGGCATACGCGACGATGCACGGCGGGATGAAATAAGCCTTTACTCAACGTGACCGTCCTCACCGATTATTCAGGTCGTCCCGTGCGGCTCACCGATGAACGAATTCAGCACATCCTCGCTCATACGGAAATGTCCGGTTCGCAGCGGCTTATTGCAGAAACGGTGAAATCTCCCGAAATCGTCGTTCAATCACGCACGCATCGGAGCGTACATCTGTTTCATCGGTTTCAATCAACGGAAGGATTTGGAGACAAATGGCTATGCGTCGTGATAAAATACGAGGTGGATGATGCCTTTATCATAACGGCATATTTGACTGACAAAGTGAAATCAGGAATCGTGATATGGCAAAAACCACCGTGAAAGTTTGGTTCGACGCGGAGGCGGATTTCCTTGAGGTCCTCTTTTCCGATGCGCCGGGAATTATGCGGCAAACGGGAGATGATGCCGTCATGGAGCGCGTTGATGAAAAGGGCAGGCTTTTGGGGTTTACTATCCAAAACGTCAGCCGACTGGCCCAAGAGCATCGACCGCTGTTGGCCCATCTGGCAAGTTAGACGCCTCGTGTGCGCGGCCCCGTCCGTTCACCCCCGAAAAAACGGTCTTCTCATCCACGAAGCAGATCGGATTCCCAAACGGATCGTGGGCGACAAGCAGATTCCTGCCTCCCAAACGCGCGTAGTCACATTCGATTCGATCCTGTGGCCTGGGGATAAGTTCCGGCAAATCGCAAAGAGCCGTCATCTTCCGTTTTCAGCGGAATCTTGTATCTTGCGGCCGCTCATTCGAACACGCGCGAAGTGACGGGACACGAGTTGAACTTTTCCTGCATTTTTGGGTCGAAATCAAGGATTTCTGATTGTCCCTTATAATGCGGCTCTAACATCACGTGGAGAACTCATCAAGTGCCTGACAAGCCCAAATGTATCATCGTTACTGGAAGGCCGGGCGCGGGCAAATCCACGCTCTCTAAAGAGTTGGCCAAGCTCCTCTTTATGCCCGTCATCAGCCGCGACGAAATTAAGGAAGGCTACGTCAATACCATCGGCATTCGCCACGATGAGCTTCCGCCCGATTCCAACGGAGTCGCTACCGAAATTTTCTTCGATACTGTCTCGTTCCTGCTCGCACGTAAGATATCACTCATCGTCGAGGCCGCCTTTCAGCATCACGTGTGGCAACCACGGATGGACGCCCTTACCACCTCGGCAAGAGTCTGCTTTGTCATTTGCTCCGTCGACAGTGAGATCGCTGCCCGTCGCCACTTGCATCGCGGCTTGAACGACCCCAAGAGAGAATTCTATCACGGCGATAAGCGGGTGGCGATTTATCGTGAGCAGGGCATCTTGAAATCGGCCTGCGATTATGATCTCCCTGCGTTTGATCTCCCCACGATCGAGGTCTCGACGCTCGACGGTTACTCTCCTACACTCAACACCGTTTGCGACTTTGCTGCCGCATCCACCGCCTGACCGCATACCGTGACAATGCCGAGCGGATTGGTTCTTTTGGGTAGATCAGCAAAGTATCGCCCAAGGCGTGTCCTGACTTTTAGAAGACTCGAGACTCCTTCTTTTAAAGGTGATTTTTGCAAAACTCAGAGTGACAAGACGCCGGTTGAACTTTTCTGCGTTTTCTGCTCAAAAATCGAGGCCAGGAAACTGTATGAGTGCTGTAAGTAGCGCAAGGTTGATCATTGTCTGCGGCCTGCCGGGCGCAGGCAAGACAACACTTGCCAAGAAGCTGGAGCGCAGTCTTCGCGCAGTCCGTTTGTGCCCCGATGAGTGGATGGAAGAACTCACTATCGATTTGTGGGACGAAGCAAGGCGAACCAAGATTGAAGCGTTGCAGTGGAAGCTAGGACAGCAACTCCTGGTTCTCGGCCAAACAATTATAATCGAATGGGGTACGTGGGCCCGTTCCGAGCGCAACGTTCCTGCGGACTGGGGCCAGAGCATTGGGGGTGGCAGTCGAATTGCACTATCTGCCCGTGCCGGTTGAGGTGCTCTTTGAGAGAATTCAACAGCGAGGTATGGAAGATCCGCCGATCACGCGAGAGCAGATCCAGCATTGGGCCGACACATTCGACATACCTACCGCTGATGAAATGGCTTTGTATGACAGCCCATCAAGGGTGGATTAATGCTCATTATGCGCCAGCGGCATGGACGTTCAACATCTCGTCACCACTCGCTTAAGTGGGCAAGTTGGGCAGGATCGGATTGACAAGATTTGAACCTCACACAATCGCCTTGGCAATGGCCTCGATCACGTCTCGTGCCAGCACGCTTCGGCGGCCCAGCCGCTTTCCGGCTATTTCGCCGGCCCTTCCATGCAAACGCACGGCCGCGCACGCTGCGGCGAAGCAGTCCATTCCCTGACCGATCAGTGAGGCCAGAATTCCGCTCAGTACGTCGCCGGCGCCGGCTTTCGACAGCGAACTGTCACCCGTGTCGTTCACGTAGACATTCTTCGCATCCGTCACCACGGTGCGATGGCCTTTGAGAACCACCACTTGGCCGAATGCTTTTGCGGCCTCGGCGGCGATGGCGATCCGGCCTTTTTCGTCCTTCGGCACTTCACTGCGGCCGATCAGTTTCGCCAAGCGTTTCATCTCGCCGGGATGCGGCGTCAGCACGGCCTTGGCGGCGAAAAATTTCGGCCATGTCCGGCAGCGACGCGAGGTAATTCAAGGCATCCGCATCCACCACCATCGGCTTATCCAGCCGGAACAACGCATCGAGCCGCTGGCCGATTGACCGCGACTGGCCCAATCCCGGCCCGATCGCCAGGACATCGGCTTTCTCGGCCGCGTCGAGCAATTTCCGAGTCGATGCCTTTGTTTCATCCAGCGACAATCCGATCAATTCCGGCACGACCGACAGCGCTGTCGCCAGCACTGGCCGGGGCATGGCGATCTGCACCAATCCGCTGCCCATGCGCAGGGCCGCCGCGCCGGCCATCACGGCGGCACCGATCATGTCCAAACTTCCGCCGACGATCAGCACCCGGCCGAACAGGCCCTTTTGTCCGTCGGCGGGACGAGGCGGCAGCGGCGGTGGCGTTTTAATTCGATGCATGGCTGAATTGGCTGTGCGGAATCGCATCGAGATCCAATGGGCTGGTCCTTCCGGCCGAGAGCAGAACATCCGCCAGACCCGCGATCATCGCGGCATTGTCCGTGCAGTATTGCATCGGCGGAAAGAAAACCGGAAGTGGAAATTTCGACATTGCCTTTCGCAGTCCGCTGTTGGCGGACACGCCGCCGCCGATGACGACGCTCGCGGGCCGAGTATCGCTCGATGCCGCCCGGTGGATTTTCTCCACCAGCACGTCCACGCAAGCCGCCTGAAACGACGCCGCCACGTCGCGAATCTCCTGCGGCCGTCAGGTTCGTCGCCTCGCGCTCCCGGCCCTGATATCCGCGAACATGATACAGAACGGACGTCTTCAACCCGCTGAACGAAAAATCCAGCGATTGCCGATTCAGCCGGCTCCGCGGAAACCGGATCGCGGCCGGCATTGCCCTCCTGGGCGAGTTGATCGATGACCGGGCCGCCGGGATATCCCAGCCCCAGAATCGCGGCCACTTTGTCGTACGCCTCGCCGACGGCATCATCCAACGTCGATCCGATCAGTTCCACGTCCAGAAAATCCCCGATGCGATAGAGGGCCGTGTGGCCGCCGCTGCAAACCAATCCGACCGCGGGCATGGGAATCTCGGACTCCCGTCTCCAGCCGCACGCTGTACAGATGCGCGTGAACATGATCGACGCCGATCAGCGGCTTGCCCAGCGCCCACGCCAATGTTTTGGCGGCCGTCACGCCGATCAACAGCGACCCGATCAACCCCGGCCGATGGGCCACCGCCACCGCATCGATGTCCGCGAGTTTCACGCCGGCCGTTCTCCATCGCTTCGACGACAACCGGCAGAATATTTTCGATATGCGCCCGGCTGGCGATCTCCGGCACCACGCCGCGATAGCGCGCGTGCAAATCCACCTGGCTGGCAACGACGCTGCTGCGCACGCGCACGCCATCGGCAACGACCGCCGCGGCGGTCTCATCGCAGGTGGATTCGATTCCGAGGATCAACATTTCTAAAAGAGCCGGGCCATTCCGTCCGGTCATCCAGGGCGACGCCCGGCCCGTCTCGGTTCGCGCTGGGTCGTCGCGTGCTTGTTCGTGTCCAGAATCACCAGGCCCACCATCGTCGTCAGGGCCTGCTGATATTGCGGATCGGTCGGCTCGGTCGTCGGCTGCGTCGCGGGCATCGTCGTCGGCGGGTGATAGCGGATGGCCTCCTGCCGTTCCATCAAATCCTCGATTCCCTCTCTCTCCCTCCTCATCCACCGGCACGACGATCTGCGGGTCCACGCCCCAATCCTTCGAATCCTTCTTCCGGCTCACGAGCCGGCCGCTGGGCAAATACCAATGCGCGACCGTCATCTTCAGCGTTCCGTCGTCCCCGCCCAGTTGGATCACGCGCTGCACCGATCCCTTGCCGAATGTCCGCTGACCCACCACCAGCGCGCGGTGATTGTCCTTGAGGCTGCCGGCCACGATCTCCGCCGCGCTGGCCGAGCTGATCGTTCACCAGCACGATCATCGGGAAATATGGCAGCGTGGTCGCCTGCGGGTTGGCCCGGTCGATCTCCTCCGGCGAATTTCGCCCGCGCGTGGTGACGATCACGCCGTTTCTTGATGAACAGGTTCACCACCTTGATCGCCTGCTGAAGCTGCCCGCCCGGATTGAATCGCAAATCCAGGATCAGTCCCTGCATTCCCGCGGCCATCAGCCCGCCTTGGCCGTCAACTGCCAAGCAAAACCGTCCTTCAATTCATCGAATGTATTTTCGTCGAACTGCGTGACGCGCACGTAGGCGATCCTGGGGCTCTGCGACACGAAATAATTCCATGATTCGTCCGGGTTGCGATCGTGTCCCATGACGGTCGGCAAGCACGATTTGTTGCCGCTGCAGGGTGAAATCCAGGTTCTTTCCCCCCGCGATCGACGGTCAATACGACCGCCGACCCGACCGGCCCCGAAACCCGCTTGACGACCTCGTCGATCTCCAATCCGGCGATCGGCTTGCCGTCCACCTTGACGATGATGTCGCCGGCGTCGATTCCGGCCTGGTCGGCCGGGCCGCCGTCGATCGGCGACTAGACCACCATTTTCCCGCCCGATCTCCCGCAACGAGATCCCCACCCCGCTGAAGGTTCCGCCCAGTTCCTTGTCGAACTCCTCCTCATGTCGGGCGGAATGTAAACCGTGTATGGATCGTCCAGCGCCCCCAGCATTCCCTCGATGGCCTTCTGCTTCAACAGCGCATCGTCCACCGGATCGACGTAGTTATCGAGCACTTGCCGATGGATCTCGACGAGGGTGCGCATCCAGGCATATTCATCGTCGCGCTGGCCCAGCGTTCCGGGCAACTGAAATGCCAGGATCGCCAGAAGAATGATGCTCACCAGCCAAGCCAGCCGTTCTCGTTTCATGTCAATGATATTCCCCAAATCCCTCGGCGCGTCAATTGTAACGTTCCGGCTCACGGTTGCCCATCATTTCCCCGCCAACGGAAAACTTTTTTAATTTCATGGCGCCGATCCGCTCGACATCAATCCCGAAATCATCTACGAACGATCCACGCGTTGACCCGCCGGTTTATGTTTCGATGCCGATTTGTTCTTTCTTTCGCCGCGATTCTCTTTCCGCTGCTTGGCGGCTGTGCCGGCCCAGCCTTGACCGCTGGCAGCCTTCGTTGCGAATACCGCGAAAATCCGCTTGGCATCGACTCCGTCGCTCCCCGGCTCAGTTGGATTCTCCAATCCGACCGACAGGGCGATCGTCAAACCGCTTTTCAAATACTCGTCGCCAGCGATCCCCAACTACTGATCCAAAATCACGCCGACCTGTGGGATTCCGGCAAAATCGCCTCCGGCAATTCCATTCAGATTCCCTATGGCGGCAAACCCCTCGTCTCGCGGCAAACCTGCTTCTGGAAAGTCCGCGTCTGGGACAAGGATTCAAAACGATGCCCGTGGAGTCCGACGCACCAATGGACCATGGCCCTGCTGAAATCCGCTGATTGGCAGGCCCATTGGATAGGCCGCGGCGACGAGCCGACCGCCGCCGATCTGCAAAACGCCTGTTGGATTTGGCCCCAGGAACCGGCGGCGGGCACGATCACCTCAAAATCGCGCATCGCCGTCTTTCACAGGACATTCCGGATTCCCGCCAGCGCCCAGCCGCAGCGTCTTTGGCTGGTTCTCGCCGCCAGGGGTTCCGCCACCGCGTTTTTCGACGGACGGCAAATCGCCGTCGTGGACGATCCGCGCAATGCGTGCAAACGTTCGATCTTTCCGTGCCGTCGCCCGGCGTTCACGTCGTCTCGATCCTCGCCGCCGAAGACGGCATCCACAGCGGCATTCTGGGTGCGATCGTCCGGAACGCCGGCGCCGGGCCAGCGCAAATCATAACGACGGATAATTCCTGGCACGCAGCCGTTGAGCCGAACGACACCCCGAATGCCTGGGCCCCGGCCCGGAAACTCGCGGATTACACCGATAAATCCTGGGGCGTCCCCGGCGTTCAAAGCCCCATCCTTCCCCTGCTCCGCAAGCAATTCACGGTCACGACATTCCCGAAGCGAGCCGTCATTTATCTCTGCGGCCTCGGCCAGTTCGAGCTTCACGTCAACGGCCAGGTCGTCGGCGACGATCTCCTCCAGCCCGGCTGGACGGACTATCGCAAGACTTGCCTTTACGTCGCCTACGACGTTACCTCGCTTCTCAAGCCCGGCCCCAACGTCGTCGGCGTCATGCTCGGCAACGGCATGTACAACGTCACCGCCGGCCGATACACCGAATTCCTCGGCTCCATGGGCTCGCCGCAGCTCATCGCGCAACTATTCCTCGATTTTCCCGACGGGTCAACCCGGCGCATCGACACCGATTCCACCTGGAAAGTCTCACCCGGCCCCATCACGTTTTCCAGCATCTACGGCGGCGAAGATTACGACGCACGCCTCGAACAGGCCCATTGGGATGAGCCAAGTTTCGACGATTCCGCCTGGACCAGCGCCGTCCCCATGCGTGGCCCAGGCGGCCAGCTCATGGCCTCCGATCATAGCGCTTGGCCCATCAAGGTCGCGCAAATCTTCAACCCCGTCAAAATCACGCAACTCCCCAGTGGCGATTTCGTTTACGACCTCGGCCAGAACTGCTCCATCATTCCCGCCATCACCGTGACAGGCCCTGCCGGCGCCACCGTCCGTCTCACACCTGGAGAATTGCTCAATCCCGACGGCTCGATTTCGCAGCGATCCTTCGCACGAGACAGCGGCGCATGGTTCAGTTACACCCTGAGCGGCCAGGGCGAAGAGCGGTGGTCGCCGCGATTCACCTATATCGGGTGCCGATACATCCAGGTCCACGGCGCCGTCCCTTCCGGGTCCATCCACGGTCCGCGTCAGGTCCAACTGCTGCAACTCCAAGGCCGATTCATCACCAGCAGCACCCCGGCCACCGGCGAATTTTCCTGCTCCAACGATCTGTTCAATCGCACCGCCACGCTCATCGACTGGGCCATCCGCAGCAACAGCCAAAGCATTCTCACCGATTGTCCCCATCGCGAGCGGCTCGGATGGCTTGAGCAGGACCATCTCATGGGCCCGTCCCTGCTCTACTGCCACGACATGGGGCCGCTGTTCAACAAAATCGCCGGTGACATGCGCGACGCTCAGCATCCCGACGGCCTCGTTCCCGACTTCGTACCGCAGTACGCCACGCACAACGACGGATTTCTCGATTCTCCCGAATGGGGAAGCGCCTGCGTCCTGGTTCCCTGGAGCATGTACCAGTGGTACGGCGACAGCCGGGTCCTGGCCGAGTCCTATGACATGATGAAACGCTACGTGAATTACCTGTCCACAAAAGCCCAAAACAACATCGTCTCGTACGGCCTGGGCGATTGGTTCGACCTCGGCCCCAAGCACCCGGGGATATCGCAGCTAACGCCCATCGCGCTGACCGCGACCGCGTTTTACTATCGCGACCTTCAAGTCCTGGCCGAGGCCGCGGGCGTCCTTGGCCGGCCCGATGACGCCGCAATATTCGCCGCCCGCGCCCGGCGCGTCACCGAGGCGTTCGACAAAGCTTTCTATCATCCCGCCCAGCACTGTTATGCCACCGACAGCCAGACCGCCAACGCCATCCCCGTGGTTTTCGGCCTGGCTCCCCAGCCCGACGTTCCAATGATCGTCGCAAACATCGTGGCCGACATGAAAAAACGCGGCGATGCCATGACCGCGGGCGATGTCGGCTATCGCTTTGTTCTTCAAGCTTTGGCCGATCAGGGGCAATCCGAAGAAATCTTCAAGGTCAACAATCAATCGGACCATCCCGGCTACGGTTACCAGCTCGCCCACGGCGCCACCAGCCTCTGCGAATCCTGGGACGCCGACCCCAGCGCTTCTCAGGACCATTTCATGCTCGGCCACATTATGGAATGGTTTTACCGCGACCTCGCCGGCATCCAGCCCGACCCCGCCGACCCCGCTTTTGCCCACGTATTCATCAAACCCGCGATGGTCGGCGACGTCACCTCGGCTCGCGCCCGCTACGATTCCATTCGCGGACCCATCATCAGCCAATGGCAACGCGACGGCAACAAAATCCAAATGACCGTTACGATCCCTCCCGGCGTGACCGCGACCGTGTACGTCCCCGCAAAGTCGCAGCACGACGTGGAGGAAGACGGCGCCAATTTCCTGCGCATGGAAGGTCAGAGCGCCGTCTACGAAATTGAATCGGGCGCTTACCATTTTTCCGATTGACTTCCAATCGCGAGATCGCCGCGGGGGCGCGAAGAAAATGCCTTTTAGCCACAGATTCAAATCAGATGCACGCAGATTTGGAGCGGGGCAAGGCCACTTTTCTCCGCGTCCTCTGCGCCTCGGCGGTTCAAGTTTTCCCGCGGCGGCGAGCAAAAATGGTCCGCTCGGGTTATTACACTGGAGTTTGAGGCATCCGAAACGCCCGTACAAGGGCGATGAAATCCTTGGATTGGAGTTGACGTGACCGATGCGGTTCAATCCGTGGCGCTCGTGGGATTGGGAGGCTACGGACACACATACGTCAAGGCGCTGCTGAACCCTGAAACGGCGGCCAAGATGAAATTTGTCGCGGGGATCGACCCGCTCCCGAACGGCTGTGCGCATCTGCCGGAAATCCGCCGGCAGGGAATTCCTCTTTTCCATTCCCTGGAAGATTTTTTGCGCTCGGGCCGGGCGGACTTGGTGATTCTTTCCACGCCTCTGCAATTGCACTGCGAGCAGGCCTGTCTTGCGCTGGACGCCGGTTCACACGTCCTTTGCGAAAAGCCGCTGGGCGCGGATTCCCAGCAGGTCCGTTTGATGACCGAGGCGCGGGACCGTAATCGGCGGCAATTGGCGATCGGTTATCAGTGGTCGTTTTCGCCGGCAATTCAGCAATTGAAGCGAGACATCGCCGCGGGCCGGTTCGGCAGGCCCGGACGCTTGCGCACGCGCGTGTATTGGCCTCGCGACCACAAATACTACACCCGCAATCCCTGGGCCGGCCGCCAGCGCGACCCCGATGGCCGACTCGTCCTGGACAGCCCCGCCAACAACGCCTGCGCCCATTACCTCCACAACATGTTTTACGTTCTGGGCGAAGCGATCGACCGCAGCGACTGGCCCGTCGCGGTCACGGCCGAGCTTTACCGCGCCAACTCGATCCAGAATTATGACACCGTGATCCTCCGTTGCCGCACCAAGGGAGCGGCGGAGGTGCTGTTCGTCGCCAGCCACGCCACGCAAAACGAGTGCAACCCCGTTTTCCGCTACGAATTTGAGCAGGCCACCGTCCATTACGGAAAATTCGGCGACGCCATCGTGGCCCAGCGGCCCGACGGCTCGCGGATTGATTACGGATCGCCCCCGTCTTCCGACTATCCGCACAAACTTTTCGACGTTCTTCAATCGATCCAAACCGCCCAGCCCGTGGCCTGCGGCCCGGAGGCCGCCGGCGCCCAAACCGCCTGCATCTACGCCGCTCAACAATCCATGCCGAATATTGTCGATTTCCCGCCAGAGCTGGTCACCGTCGAAGGCGCCCCCGGCCAACCGCGCACGTACGTCAAAGATTTGGATAAGACATTGGACCACTGTTATGAGCGGTTCAGCCTTCCCAGCGAATTAGGCGCATCCTGGTCCGCGCGGGGCGTGGAAATCGAGGTAAGGCAACCCGCTTGAAATCCTATGGAATCTTGACCTGTCGTGCAGCCTTTTCGATTTTCACAAAAAGCTGCAGGATGGCAATCCTGCAGGCTTAGAACGCTATATCCCAAATGAATGCGCTCTAAATCAATCCGTGCAGCCCCTCGGATCGCACGGCCCATTTACCGTCCTGGGGAAACGCTCCCGCTGCCGCCATCATCGCCGTCGCCGCAAGCAATCCACCATTGCCCGGCAAATACGCCGTCAAACCCGGCCGCTGATAGACATGGCCGTTCGGCAGATACCGATTCTTCGGCGATTCGATCATCAATGCCCGGATGGCCAGTTCCGGCTCACTTAATTTTGCCGCCGTCATCGCCGCCATGGGAAAATCCCAGCCCCAGCACCGATCCCATTGCCAGACATCCAGCACCTTTTGCAGCGACCGCCGCATCGTCTCGGCATCCACGCCGTCGCCCCGCTGCATCCCATACGCGCCCAGCAATGACGGATGCTCCCAATTCCATTGCGTGTACGTGTCGGACATTCCCTCCATCATGAGATAGCGTCCATCCTCGCTCGGCAGCGGCGACAATCTTTCCAGCACGTCCGCCCATCCCGCGTTCGGCTCCATCCCCATTCGCCGGCGCCATTCCTGTGCCATGGCCAATCCCATTCTCCAATACGCCAATTCAAACGTCGGATTTTTCGTCGCCATCGCATCCGTATTCTCCGGCACGGATTTCATCGGCGGCCCAAGCACGTAGCGATCGCCTTCGAACGCCGCGAAGCTCGCCAGAAAATCCGCGGTCTGGAAAACGATGTTCGACCATTTCTCCAGCGTCTGTTTGCCCGGCTTGCAGCGATAGCAAAGCTCCGCGTAATAAATCGGATGCGGCTGCTGCCAGATCAGCAGCGGCCCCACCGGCGACGGCGAATCGTGGCCGAGCGGCCCAACCATTTTCGGCCAGCGGATGCCGTCGTATCCCTGCCGCACGGCGGTCTGTTTTGCCACGGGCATAATCCGCTGATAGAAATCGAGGCTCCGCTCGAAAAGCTCGAACCGATTCCACGCGGCGAAATGCACGCCGTGCCACCAGTGCATTTCCAGATGCGATTTGCCGTACCAGGAATTGAAAAGCAGCCCCGTTTCCGGCGGCGGCATCGGGCCGGCGCAGTGCACGGCTGTGTTGTATTGCGACAGCACGATCCGCCGCTCCAGTTCCGCCGCACGTCCGTCGCCGCTGCCCGATAGGTCGATCGCCGCGCCGTTTTCCCAGAACTGCTGCCAATATTCGGCGCTGGTTTGGGCGATTTGCCGGAACGGCAAAAGATCGTCCGGATCGTCCGTCTCGCCGGGGCGGAAGCGGATCACGAATTCCAGCACATTGCCCGATCCATGCGACACGGCAAATTCATGCGCCCCCATTTGCTCGAGCCTCCCGCCCGACCAGCTCGCGCTCGCGCAATAACGGTCGTTGTCCACCCTCCGGCGAAAAACCGCGCTGCCTTTTTTCTCCTCACAACGCGTCTGATGCTTCGCCGGCGAGTTCCAATCCGCCATGTCCGTATCCGGCGAAGGATACGGAAATGCCACAAGAATTCCGAGCTTTCCCATTCCGATCAATGGCGAAGCGATCCGCACCGCCAGCGCATCGAATTTTGGATGACTCGCCGCGGTCTCAACCCGAACCTCCGCGCCTTCAAATTGCAGGGCGCTGTTGATCGTTCCGCTCCACAAATCCAGAGTCTGGCCCATCAGCTTGACATCCGCCGGCATCGCCCGCGAACCGTCGGCCCGATTCAAGATCAATCCCACGCGTCCCAGGTGCATGCGATGCGGATTTTCACGGAGCCAGTCGAAAAGAGCTTCCTGTCCCCGACGATCGGTGGCGTATCCGACGCTTCGGCCATGTGAATCATATTGTCGATACCGCAGATCTTCCGGCCGAACGCCGGCCGGGGCGGGTGTGGTGTGCCATGCCCAATGCGCACAGGTACACAACGGAAAATCTTTCCGGTATTCGTCGATAAAAGTCTGCAACCCCGTCGCGTCGGCCGTGAACGCGAAATTCCCATTGCCGACGCTCAGCGCAGAAAAAGGATCGAATCGTCGAACCAGCGGGTTATGCCGGCGCACCAGCGCCCGGCGGTCGATGCCCGGATGTCTCGGCGCTTGCGTCATCGCCACCGCCTGTCTGAGCCATCTCCATCCGAGCAACCCCCCGGCCCCCGCCGCGAGCAGTGTTCTACGGCTGATCGGCATCTCGGCTCATTGAATTTCCAGCACCACGACCGACTCGGCCGGCAGATGCAGCGTCAGCCCGCCATCTTTCATCTCGAAAGCCGAGAATTCCGCGGGCTGAACCGCATCGGGATGATCGAACGTGTTATGGGCGTTCATCGCCCCGGCCGTGAGAATGCGCCCCGTCACGCTTTTGGCCGCGAGGCCCTTTAGCACGGTCGAAACGTCGGCCGGATGATCGGGATCGAGATTCACGATCGAAACGCAAATCTTCCCCGCCGAGTCGCGCGAGGCCGACACGCTCAGGCGCTCGATGCTCTGGTCGCTCAGCTTGTACGGCGGAGCCGACACGTCCGCCGGAATCAGCGTCGCGCCCTGGTGCGCCTTGTACATCTCGAACACATGATACGTCGGCGTGAGAATCATCTTCTCGCCGTCGGTCAGGATCATCGCCTGGAGCACGTTCACCATCTGCGCGATGTTGGCCATCACCACGCGGTCGCAATGCCGATTGAAGATATTGAGATTGACGGCCGCCGCGATCGCGTCGCGCAGCGTGTTCTGCTGATAGAGAATCCCGGGATTCCGCCCCGGCTCCGGGTCGTACCACGTTCCCCATTCGTCCACGACCAATCCGATCCGCTTGTCCGGATCGTACTTATCCATGATGGCGGAGTGCTTCGTGATTAGTTCTTCCATGCGAAGCGTTTGATGGAGGGTCGAGAACCATTGGTCCTCGCCGAAATCGGTGCTCGATCCCTTGTGCGCCCAGTTCCCCGTGGGGACCGAATACCAATGCAGCGAAACGCCGTTCATGCGGCGGCCGATCATGTCCATCAGGACTTCCGTCCAGTTAAAATCCGCTCCGTTGGCGCCGGAGGCGATCGCGTAAATCCGGTTACCGGAGAAATTCTTGACGAACGTGCGGTATCGGCGGAAATTGTCGGCATAAAACTCCGGCCGCATGTCGCCGCCGCAGCCCCAGCTTTCGTTGCCGACGCCGAAAAACGGAACCTTCCACGGCTTGTCGCGCCCGTTGCGCCGCCGCAAATCCGCCAATTCCGAATCCGAATCGCTGGTCATGTACTCGATCCAGTCCATCATTTCCCGCGGCGTGCCGCTGCCGAGGTTGCCGCTGATATATGGCTCGGCCCCGATCTGCTGGCACAGGTCCATGAACTCGGCCGTGCCGAACTGGTTGGTTTCGATGACGCCGCCCCAATGCGTGTTGATGCGCCGCGGCCGCTGATCGCGCGGGCCGATCCCGTCGCGCCAATGATATTCATCCGCGAAACATCCGCCGGGCCAGCGTAAGACCGGAACCGCCAGATTTTTTAATGCCGCGACCACATCCTTGCGGATGCCGCGGGTGTTGGGGATCGGCGAATCCTCGCCGACCCAGATTCCGCCATAGATGCACCGGCCAAGATGCTCGGCGAACTGCCCGTAAATATTGCGATTGATCGTTGCGCCCGGCTCGTCGGCGTGAATCGTCAATTGCCCGGCGATCGGCTGCGAATCCTGGGCCATGGCGAGGAAGGCTATACCCAAAACGGCCAGGAACGCAAACAGCGACGGGAGCGTGAAGCGATGGCGGGTTTGTTGAAGCATGGTGATCGGTAATCAACCCGGGGGAGCAAGCTCCCCCGGCTTTCACGGCAACGAGCCGGACGGCGCGGTTATCGGCGCAAATATCCTTCCGCGAAACCAGACGGCGGCGCCTTCCATTCGGTGATCCCAAATATACCGCGCCGTCGCCAATTGATGTTGGCGATTGGCGATCGGTTGGCATTTTCCGCCGGCCGCCCATACACCGCCGATGGCGCCTCCCCCGGCCTCCTTGGCGAAATGCGACGATTCCTTTTTCGCGATGCCGATCCAATGGTCGGCCCAGCAATCAGAAATTCGCGCCAGAATATGAAAATGAACCGAACCCACGCACGCGATCACGACATTGATCTTCCGGCGCATGAGCGATTCCACCAAAAGCCCCGCGATCAGCGGGCGATGATCGGCGCCGAGGCACACCGCCGGGCGGCCCATTAACGATTTCGAGTATCGGTGCAGCCCCTCATATTTCCCTTTCGGCGGCGGAGATTTGTAATCCCCATCGACATGCCGCCGATGATGCCGGGTCCGAAACCCGCGCGGATCGCCCGGCAGCCAGGTGCCGTAGGTATGTCCCATGCAGTGATACCAACCATTCCAAGGATGCTGGAGCTTCGGCGCCGGCGATCTCACACCCCCGAATCTCCCCAGTTGCCCCCCCAAAATCAAGCCCCCCAAAACCGGCGGTGCTTGCACCGCCGGGCTCGAACCCCCCGCCGAGCCCCCACCCGCCCGTTGCTGTATACTCTGCACAGATTCGCCGCCGGCGAACCCTGCCAATTCGAATAAACCATGACCACCCCTCCGCAATCTCCTCTTCAGACATTATCATTCAGCCAGTCCGTCGACGGCCGAATCGATCTTTGCCACACCAACGATTCCCCGATCGCCAGTTACCGATTCGACGAAAAGCTTCCCAAGCCTTGTTTTCATCCTTTGCGCACCGCCGCCGGACATGAGATCACCGGATTCGAGATGCCCGACCACGTTTGGCATCGCGGACTCTGGTTCGCCATTAAATTCATCAATCAATCCAATTTTTGGGAAGAACATGCACCGTTTGGAATCCAAAAAACCGTCGGCCAGCCCCGATGCGAACTGTCCGCGCCGGACACCTTGCGCATCGTCCACGATCTCCTGTGGACTTCGCAAGCGACCGGCCCGGTCATCGAGGAACATCGCACCATCGCGTTCACCGTCCTGGCGGACGGCATCCGCCAGATCGACTGGACCACTTCACTCCAGCCCCTTCAGAATCTCCTGCTCGATCGCACGCCGTACACCACCTGGGGCGGCTATGGCGGCCTCACGTTTCGCGCTCCATACGAGGTTCACGGGAATGGCTATCTCCTGCCCAACGGCCAGTCCATCCGAACCCTCACCGGACAACCCCACCCCTGGGCCATTTTTCACGCGGTGGTGGACGGACAACCCAACGCCAGGATTTCCCTCGGCATGATCGATCATCCCGACAATCCCCGCAGCCCCACGCCGTGGTACGGAAAAACCGACGAAGGCTACGACTTCATGAACGCCGCGTTTCTCTTTCACGAGCCGATGTCGGTCCCGAAGGGCCGGCCGCTGAATTTCCGCTACCGCGTTTTCTATCGCGATGGTTGGTGGAAAGCCCAGGAATTCGCCAAGCTCGCCGAGACCTTCCGGACGCCGGACGTTAAATGAATCCAGATTTATTTCTCGGTCTCGACATCGGCGGCACCAAGTGCGCCGCGATTGTCGGCCGGCGCGACGGCCAAATCGTCGATCGCATCCAATGGCCGTCCAACTCCCCTCGCGGCCCCGATCCGATGATCGACGACCTTTGCGCCACGCTCAAAAACTGCTGCAAACCCACGCCAGCATCATGGCCGTCGGCGCATCTATCGGCGGCCCATTGGACGCCGACCGCGGCATCATTCAATCCCCGCCAAACCTTCCCGGCTGGAACAACATTCCCCTCAAAACGATTTTGGAAGATCGCCTGCGACTGCCGACGCGAATCGAGCACGACGCCGCCGCGTGCGGTCTCGCCGAGTTTTATTGGGGCGCCGGCCGCGGCACGACGCGATTGATTTACCTCACCTGCGGCACCGGCTTCGGCGTCGGCCTGGTCCTCGACGGCAAAATCTATCGCGGCTCCGCCGGCCGCAGCCTGGAGATCGGCCACGCCCGCCACCGCGACGACGGCCCCGAGGCCTTCGGCAAACGCGGCAGCGTCGAATCCTTCTGCGCCGGCGCATCGCTCGGAAAACTCGCCTCCTGGCGATTCCCCCACCGCTGGCCCACCCCATCGTCTGCCGAAACCCTCACCCAACTCTGGCAATCCGGCGACCCCGACGCCGCAGAGATCATCGCGCTCAACGCCAAATCCGTGGGCGAAGTCTGCGCCAATCTCGCCGACTTTCTCCGCCCCGACGCGATCCTTCTCGGCAGCCTCGCCACCCACCTCGGCCAGCCGTGGCTCGAGATGGTTCGCGCCCAATTCCGCGAGGAAGTCTTGCCAAACACGGCTTGTAGGATTGAACCCGCCGCGCTGGGCCAACGATTGCAGGATTGCTCCGCTCTGGTCGCGGCGGTTGCCTCGCTGGAAGGTCTGCGCCCATGAGTAATATTTTCCCAACGCCGGGCGGTTATCGCACGCCCCAGAACATCGGCAGCCCGCATGTACATGCGGTGCTTCGACCGGAACGCTGCGCACGAAACTCTCCGGACCCGTAGTACACCCGCCCAGCTGAGGCTACGAACATAGATATCGGTGGATGTCGCTTTGCCTTTGTCTTGCTCCGTTGCAGAAAGAAGCCCCTCGCCGGCAGCAAGCTTTTCGCCAATTGCCGCCCAAAACTTTCACCTTTTGGCCATATAGATAGGAGGACATTCTTTTTTGCACGGAGCATCGCACCAGCCATTCACTGTCCGATGCTGAGCCGGTCGAAGGGCCTGTCAGGTCTCGGACTCCACGGCTCCGACTTCCACCAGGACCTCTATGGCTCTCGCGAAATGCACCAGCAACAGTAACAACTTCGGCCCTGACGCTCTAAAAACGCGGAAGTTGTCATCAAACGAGCTGAGTAGGACACCATAATCGTAGCTTTAGGATGCCTTCTCGTCCGCCGCGTGCGGCGGTGGCCTTCGACCGTGCAGCGATGGCCCTTCGGCCCGCCACGATGAGACGCCAATTACTCAAACGGACCGTTTTCCACTTTCGAGAAAGCGAAATGACCCGCGGAGAACACAAAAACGGTCCGTTTGGGTTCAGTCAGTTGATGGCGGCCGAAGCTTGTCTTACGTCGTCTGCTTCGTATCGACGTGTAAATCCAGAACAGCCGAATTCATGCAATAGCGCTTGCCCGTCGGTCGCGGGCCGTCGTCGAAGACGTGGCCGAGATGCGATTGGCATCGCGAGCACAAAACTTCCGTTCGCCGCATCCCGTGCGCATTGTCGTCCCGCTCGATCACGGCATCTTTGCTGATCGGCGTGAAAAAGCTGGGCCAACCCGTGCCGGAATCGAACTTCGTCCCGGCATCGAACAACTCCTGCCCGCACACGGCACACCGATAAATCCCGGGGCGATGATCGTTCCAATATTTTCCGGTGAAGGCGCGCTCGGTTCCCGCCTGGCGGGCGATGGCGTATTGCTCCGGCGTCAGCTTCCGCCGAAGCTCCTCGTCGCTCACTTGCCAATGACTCACCCCGCACGCGGCATTCGGATCGTCCGCGGCGCAACTGGCCGCCCCAGCCGCTTGACGGCTGGCCGCGGCATCGGCAGCGAGCTTGGTATGAATCTCCGCCACCCCTACATGGCAGGACTCGGCCGCCCCCTGCTTCTGGAAATACTGCTGGTGATATTCCTCCGCGGGATAAAATTTCCCCGCCGGGACGATCTGGGTGACGATCTTTCGCCGGAACACGTGCGATGCGTCAACTTCCTTCAGCGACTCGCGAGCCAGCCGCTGCTGCTCGTCATCGTGAAAAAAAATCGCCGAGCGATATTGCGATCCCACATCCGGCCCCTGCCGATCGACCGTCGTCGGATCGTGGCAGCTCCAGAACGCGTCCAGCAATTCGGCGTAGCTCACCTTCGCCGGATCGAACGTAACCTGCACGGCCTCGGCATGTCCGGTCCGATCGGTGCACACCTGTTTATAGGTCGGATCGACGTTTTGCCCGCCGGTGTAGCCGACCTCGGTTTCGAGCGACACCGTCCACTTTGCGGAAGGCCGCTTCGACTCCCCAGAAACAACCGGCCGCGAATGTTGCCTGTTCGGTTTTCACGTTTGTTCTCCGTCCCGTAGTATAGGCACGGAATCAAACCGATGCACCAGGACCTGCCGCAACCTCCCGCGCCGCTGAGAGAAAATGCGCGATCCGATTGGCTGCTGGACGAGCGGATCGCGTTCCTGAACCACGGCTCGTTCGGCGCGGTCCCGCGGGTGGTGTTCGAGGAGCACAATCTGTGGCGCCAGCGGATCGAATCCGAGCCGATCGAAATGCTCGTACGCCGGATGCCGGATTTGATCGCCGATGTCAAAGCCAAGGTGGGATCGTGGCTCGGAATGACGGCGCAAGATTTCGGATTCGTGACCAATGCCACGGAGGGCATCAACGCGGTTTTACGATCCCTGGACTTTCACGGCGGCGATGAATTGCTGACGACGACGCATGTTTACAATGCCGTGCGTCAGGCGATGCGATACGTCGCCGGCAAATCGGGGGCAACTTACCGGGAAATCGACGTGCCGCTTCCGATCGAATCCCCCGACCAGATTGCCGAGGCGGTGCTCAAAGTCGTTTCGGCGAAAACCAGATTCCTGGTGATCGACCACATCACCTCCCCCACGGCGCTGATCTTCCCCGTCGAACGGATCATCGCCGGCTGCGCCGAGCGCGATGTCGATGTGCTGATCGACGGCGCCCACGCACCCGGGATGGTGCCGCTGGATGTCTCGCGGCTGGGCGCCGCCTACTACGCCGGCAATCTGCACAAATGGGGCTGCGCCCCCAAGGGCAGCGCATTCCTCTGGGTTCGCCCCGACCGGCAATCCGGCATTCATCCGCTCGTGATCAGCCATTTTTTCGAGACCGGCTTCTCCCGGGAATTCGCCTGGCAAGGCACGCGGGACTTCGGCGCATGGCTTGCCATTCCGCGAGCGATTGAGTTTTTGGCCGACCTCGGATTCGAACGATTGATGGCCCACAACCACGCCCTGGCCGTATGGGCCGGGGCGATGCTGTGCCAAAGCTGGGGCGTCGAACCGATCAGTCCCGCCGACGGCCGAATGCTCGGCTCCATGGTCACGGTGCCGCTGCCCGCCGCCCTGGACCGATTGGATGAATCGAAAGCGAAAGCGCTTCAGCAACGGTTGTATGCCGAGCATCAGATTGAGACGCCGGTGATGCAGTGGTCCGGCCGAACTTTTGTGCGGCCCTGCTGCCAGGCTTACAACATGCCCGCGGATTATCACCGGTTATCAGAAGCGGTTGATTCGCTCAGATTCTGCTGATCCGGTCCATGACGCGCTCGCATCGAGCCACCCGTAGATGGCCATCCCGCGGTTTTTGCAGGCCAAAGACAAACTTGATCAAGTCGGTTCCGTCTGAAATTGGAGAGCGGCTTCACCCATCTAACGAACAAAGAGGGCAGATTCCCGACACGCAGGTCGGCAATCTACCCTCTTCATGCGCCGAAAAGCTCGCGGTCCTTCGGTCGTTCAACCGCAATCAACGCGCGGTTGCGGCGATCGCCTGCGGCGGCGGCCGAGAATCGCCACGCCGGAGACGGCCAGGATTCCCAAGGAAGCCGGTTCAGGAACCTGGGATAGCGTCATGCCGTTGGCCGCCGCGAAGGCGTCCAGGGCCGACCAATCGGCCGCCGTCACCACGTCGGCATTGCTGCCGGCCGATTGGCCGTAGTTGACCGCCAGGATTCCGAAGTCCGCGCTGTCCACCTTGCCGTCGTAATTGAAGTCACCCGCATCCCAAACGGCGCCGGAAGCGCCGTAGTTGTCGGCCAGAATGCCGAAGTCGGCGGAATCGACCTTGCCGTCGAGATTCGCATCACCGGCAAGCGTGTATGCCACTTCAAGTTCGCCGGAAGGCAGGCCGGCGACGACGTTGTTGGCGCCGTCGGCATAACCGATGCTATAGGTGCCGGCGCCGATCGTGATCGGGGCGGTGGTCGTGATGACTCCGCTGAGGGCGCTGGCGCCGTTCCAACCTCCGCCGTTGTAACCGGCGGCCAGATAGGCGCGGATCGTCGAATCTATGCTGCCGCCCGAGTCGCTGATGATCATGTGGTTGTTGCCCAGATCCAATGCCCCGCCGACGGAAATCGACAAGGACGACAGTGTTTCGCCGCGGGTGGGGTCGCTGTTGAGGGCAAATTGCAATGTGCCGCCGGTAATGGAAACCGCACTGTTGGCCGGAAGCGCTCCGGCAGTGCCGCTGATGACGAGCTTGCCGCCACTGACGGTGGTTCCGCCGGAATAGGAATTGTTGCCGGTGATCTTCAGCGTGCCGGCGCCGGCCATGCCCAGGCCTCCAGCTCCGCTGATGTTGCCCGATATCAGCATGCTGTCAGCGGCATTGGTAATCGTGACGTCGGTGGTGGAATTCAACACCATCAAAGAGGTGATGGACTGAGTGCCCCCCGCTCCATCAATGACGTTAATTTGCGCCGGGGCGGAATTAATCGTGTTGTCCATTATGAGTTGGTTATTGGCTCCCAATCCTCCGGTTCCCGGAGTGATCGTGTACTGGTAGGCCGTTGTATTGAAGCTGAGCGTGCCCAGGGTCCATGTATCATCGAGTGTGGTGGTCACGGTATTAGGGGCACCGCTGGCGAGGCCCTCGAGATCTTCAAATTGCGCAACGGCGCCGGACGCGCCGCCCACTTTTCCACCCGGGAACCCGCCGATCCAATTCGTTGGAAGGACCGTGTTCGCGTCAATCGTCCCGGCAGTACCTGGATAGGTTGTCGTTGATGCCCAACTCGTATCGGCAGAGCCAGTGCCGTTAGCCCAGGTCGGCGAAATGGTGCGGATGTTGTCGATTGTAACATTGCCGCCCGCGTAGCCGTCCATATTGAGAACCGCGTAAAATTGCAAAAAGGTGGCCGATGCGACGGCGGCGAACGAGTAGGGCAAATAGGCGGTCCAGTAACTGGTGGCGCCGGTACCGTGCTGCACCACGAAAGCGCCGGATCATCGTTGTAGCTGCCTGAATCCTTACTGGAAACCGTAGTGAAGGGATTGGCCCAACCTGCGCCAAAAGAGCCGGAGTTGATGATGCCCGCGTATTGTGTCGGGTTCTCTTCGGATACGGAGTCGAAGGTACCGAAGGAAAGAGTGTAATACGGGTTGGCGTTGTCTCCGTCCGAGGTTAAGGTCGTGCCGCCGCCGGGAGCGGTAAAATCAATGGCGATCGCCTGGCTTGTGGCCAGAGCGTTGATGAACGCCACGCTCGCGGGACTCTCCGTGCTGGTGTTCGGCAGATCCGTTAACATTTCACCCGTACTCACATAGTCGTAGCCGCCATGTAACGATTCGCTCGCGCCCCTGATAATTGTTGATGATCATCGAACCCGTTGGCGAACTCAGATTCGCCCACGACGTCCCCAGATTCGCGTCCGGCGTATGACCCGTGCCCGTCGCCGGGTTAAAATCGTCAAAGTTCCCCAATCCATTGGAGGTGATATTGACGCCTCCCAGGGAGGTATTCGAATAACTGACGGTGTTGCCAAGGCTGTCGGTATCGTCAACGGTTCCCCCGCCGGTCCCAGAGGTGGCGGAGTTGTATGTGCCGATTCCCAGCCAGTTCGTCTGGGTCGCCTGCGCCCCAGGACTGTTGGTATTCACATTGTAATTGGGATCATAGGTGTGGCCCAACGGGTTACCGACATAGGCAGCCGGTATCGG
Source organism: uncultured Phycisphaerales bacterium (assembly GCA_963771925.1). Lineage (GTDB taxonomy): Bacteria > Planctomycetota > Phycisphaerae > Tepidisphaerales > Tepidisphaeraceae > PALSA-1353. Next base: position 224,928 of record CAVYVE010000001.1, on the reverse strand, counting down.
ATTAGTGCCCATCGGCGCATACGCACTTCCACCGAAATCCGCCTCAGTCACAAACAGATTTGTATCCGCGCTAGCTACTTTGGCGCTGACTGCAAAGGCTGCGGCGCTCAACAAAGCGGCAACTCTCGACCTCCTCATTGCAAGCTCCTTTCAAAGATGATGTGGGGTTCTTATCGTTTCCTCGCCTGAGCTTCATCCCTCATGCTTGACAATTCGACGGCAGAAAATATATATGAAATCATACCGAATCCGTTTTCCTTGTCAACGGAATTATTCGCCAGGATAAACAGGCAGGCCGTCAATGGCCCTTTCAAGGCCGGCGGCAATAGATGACCGGGGTAACCGAGACGGCGCCGGCTTGAATGATTGGCGGCGACATTACGCCTTGGTATTCTGTTCCATGAATTCGACTCAGGCAAACAGCGAGGAATGATTTTGATGCCGGCTTCCAACTATAAGATCATCGGAGGACAACAGTTGCCCAAGATTCCATGGGAGGATCGGCCCAAGGATTGTCCCGATGTCGTCTGGCGATACAGCCGAAACCCCATTATCCCCCGAAACCTCACCAGCACTTCCAACAGCATTTTCAACAGCGCCGCCGTACCTTTCCAAGGCGCGTTCGCCGGCGTGTTCCGCTGCGACGACAAACAGCGGCGGATGGGCCTCTATGCCGGCAAAAGCGACGATGGAATCAATTGGAACATCAGTTCCGAGCCCATCCGCTTCCAATGCGACGATTCAGAACTGTCCCGGTGGGAATACGGCTACGACCCCCGCGTCTGCTGGATCGAAGACCGTTATTATGTGACCTGGTGCAACGGATATCACGGCCCGACCATCGGCATCGGCTGGACCAAAGACTTCAAAACCTTCCACCAATTCGAAAACGCCTATTTGCCTTACAACCGCAACGGCGTCCTGTTCCCACGAAAGATCAATGGGAATTTCATGATGCTCAGCCGCCCCAGCGATCGCGGCCATACGCCCTTCGGCGAGATGTTCCTCAGCCAAAGCCCCGACCTTACCTATTGGGGCAAGCACCGTTTCGTGATGGCGCCCAGGCAGCCCTGGGAATCCACCAAGATCGGCGCACGGCCCCATCCCCATCGAAACCAGCGAAGGCTGGCTGCTGCTCTATCACGGCGTGCTGACGAGCTGCAACGGATTCGTGTACAGCTTTTCGGCCTGCCTGCTCGATCTGGAAAAGCCGTGGAAAGTGATCCATCGCGCGGCCCCCTACCTGATGTCGCCGCAGATGCAATACGAATGCGTCGGCGACGTCCCGAATGTGGTCTTCCCCTGCGCCACGCTTTTAGACGCTCCGACCGGCCGATTGGCCATTTACTACGGCTGCGCCGATACCGTCACCGGCCTGGCCTTCGCCTACATCCACGAAATCATCGACTTCGTGAAAGCGAATTCGGCGGCGTAAGTCCCTACCGGCGATCCGCTTGAGAAGCTTAACCAGATTGATTCCATCGCGGCGCGGCGGCTTTAGCCGCCGTGTTGCCAACTCCATCAAAGACCTATCCGCTCCCAAAAAACGTTTCCCGCCGGAAGGCGAAATTAGCCGCGGAGATCGTCAAGCTGTTCTGTCCGGTCATAGGGAAAATCTCTATGCAAAAATATGATTTTCTTGTTGAGTTCTTAAACCTCGCGCGTTACACGATCCTCGTCTGTTATCAAGGAATCTACACTCGCAGAAAGTGTGGGTTCCGAACTGATTGACTAACCCACCTCCAGCGGAAGGAGACATGCCATGCTGCGCATTTGCCGAAAACGGTCGTTGTTCCATCAAAATCGCGCCTCTCACCGAACTCCTGCCTTGCTTGAGCCGATGGAATCCCGCGTGCTGCTCAGCGCGACGGGAATATCTCCCATTTGGTCCGCGGAGGTCTCGAGCCTCCCCGCGCCTGTAGCCAATGAGGTAAGCACCTACGACGCCCAAACCGGTGACCTGTTGGTCGCGTATGCCTGTACAGATCAAGAAAATGGCGATAATCCAATCGTCATTGCGGCCTTTAAGGAGAGCCAAAGCGACCCTGGCGCGTTAATCTTGGATACAAGTTTTGGTGACGTTAGCAACACTGGAGTATCCGCCGAGCCAGGTTTCGACGTTATCGATGCCGAGGCATTAGCGACGAACAACGGTATCGTCGGCAACATGCATTTCTCAAATCTTGTCGGCATCGCCGTCGACGGCAACGGCCAGATTGATGTCTGCCAATCGTTTGACAGCTTGGACGGCGACGTTGTTTTGATAACACTTCAAGGATACAGCAGCGCAAATCCGGAGGCCTACGGCACTCCCAATCCTTCGTTCGGATATGACCTGCCAGATCCTCTATACCCTGGTGCCGATGCGATTCTCGGCGGTAACGGGGCGATGATCGTATCGGAGGACTTCGGGCTAGACAACGATCAGACCTCGATTGTGATGTACCCGAGGGGTATGGCTATCAACCCGACCAACAACGATATAATCCTGGTTGGCGCCGGGATCGATGCCCCAGCCAGTACGGCGCCAATATGGGAGCTTATAGGGGCGACCGGGTATTTTGATTCGAATTTTGGAAGCAATTCATTATACCCGGGAACGGTTGCAGTCTCGAATCCAGATGGCTCAAATACCAACGGATTCGACGTTGTAGCTACGTCTTTGAACGACGGATCTGTTAGTATCTTCGCTGGTGATAATTGGTTGGGCACCACGCCTGGAGTTGGCGTAGTTAAACTCACTTCGAGCGGTAACATCGACCCCTCTTTCAACGCAAGCTCTTCGACCCCCGGATGGTCAGAAATTACCTCCGTCTCCGGTGCAAGTGGACTTTCCCTTGAAATCCTGAGCGGCATGGGCGTTGACGACCAAGGCAATCTCATTGTCGAAGGTCAGGGAAGCAGCGCCACCGGTTCGGGATATTTTCTCTCAACTCTAAGTTCCTCGACCGGAGCCTTATCCTCGACCGCCGACGTGGGCCAACAGTTCATCGCAAACGCTTTCCCCACCAAAATGCAAGTCAGTTCCGATGGCGAGGTGGCCGTAGATGCCGCTTCGGCCTCGGCCGCTGATGGGACATGGATCGTGGGATCGTCAATTTATCAACTCAACAATCCGTATATCGACGATACTGCAGCTCTAGAATCCGCAATCTTCTACAATGGCAGCGTCGTCCTCGTCGGTTCAGATATTGATCCGAACCAATACTTAACCTTGTGCGTCTACGGCGTCGCTTCCCAGCCCCAGGCGCCATCGCTCCTGTCGGCGCAATCCATCTTCGATGAGGGCGGCACGAATTATGGCATTAACGTCGATATCGACGTAGCCTCTGGCGCGGGGCCGGGTACGGGACAAGGGCAACTGACCGTCGAAGGGCGAGAAACCTCCCAAAATACGTCAACCCTGGAGACCATCCAATTCACGTTCGCCCAGCCTGTTTCCGAAGGCGCCGACTTCAGCGTCGGCCTCGCCAACTATCTCGGCGGGACAGACGGAACCGTTTATTCAACCTCCACTAGCGGAAATGTCTTGGACGTCCAGGTCTACAACGTGAACAATATGCAAACGCTGGTTGTGACGGTCAACGACCTTGATAACGTCAATACCAACGTCGCGGGAAATTACACCCTCTACCTCGGCGTTCTCTGGGGCGATACGAATTCCGACGGATTGGTCGATTCGGCGGACTTTGGCAGCTTATCCAATAATTACGGCGAACAAGTGAATTCCACCAATTTTATGGATGATTTCGCGTGTAAAGGTGTGATTGCTTCCGCCGATTTTGGAGTTCTAGCGGCTGACTACGGCAGTCAACTGTCCGGCGACGAAATCCCTTGATCCGGCAACCACTGAACGGTGGAACTGAAGAGGATGGAGGCCGCACGATCTTTAGCTCTCCGGCTGGCTGTTCCCGTTTTTTATTGCAGATTATTGCCACAGATAAAGGTCGGATGCACACGGATGATTGAAGCATTATTTCGTTTTATCTGTGTGAATCCGCCGTTTTATCCGTGGCCAATGTTCCTCTCCTTGCCGTTTCCCGTCGCATTTTGAGCGATTTCATCCGCCGGCCAGCTTTCACCAGATCAAAAATAACAAAGGTGTTGACACTATTGAATTCATATATATGATGCTGGAATCTAGGCGATGCCGAGAGGAGCGCATGTCGATCAAGGTCGTCCGGAGAGGGTTTACACTGGTTGAACTGCTAGTGGTGATCGGGATCATCGCACTGTTGATCTCAATGCTATTGCCGGCACTGAACCGCGCCAGGGAGCAGGCGAATCTCGTTGCTTGCTCTTCCAATTTACGCACCATGGGTCAAATGATCCAAATCTATGCGGCTGAAAATAATGGTTTTCTACCCTATGGCCATGCGCAAATGGAAGGTACCGATGATCCCCCCGGTAACGCCACCACTTTTAACAAATATACGGCGGGCCCGATGGAGACTGAGTGGGATTGGCCCGACACCTTAACGAGGCTCACCAATACTGCTACGCCGGGCCAAGGCAACTATCCCCTGTGGGTTGCGCAGAGCGGTGCCTATGGCCCGACAACGTTCACCGCTGCAAATGAAGTGAACATGGCCGTGGACTATTCGGGTGTCTTCCACGACTATGATACGTCTGGCCTCCCATACACCGCGCGGGTATCAGACTACGTATGCAATCCGCGTGTGTTGGCGGATAGCACAATGGTGGATATGGCTACCGGCGATTCCGCCACCACCGGCACCACCGTATCGACCATACACTCCCTTCCCATTCGTAGCCTTGGCAATATCCAGCATGGCGCACAAGTCATGATGGCATGGTGTGGACCACAGAACCTCATGGATGGTCAGCATGTCGACTGGACATGGCCCTTCGGACCTGTTGCGGACTGGATTGACGACTCCGCTATAAATTGGGGTGGCCCACCAGGAGGCGCAGGCTCAAATGCTTATTATCTGATCTACCCTGTGCCACCCAGCAATAATTATCCTAAAAACACTTCCAAGACCAATCCCGGTCAAGGCTATAACGAACCTGTCATGATCGGTAATTTTGCAAGCGCCAGCGGAACTGACGCCGCGCTTGCGAATTCAAGCGAAGGCTTCGTCACTGCACAAATCCTACAAACGGTGAACATGGACTGTGCGGATTCGACCCTCGGCGACGGTGAATGGGATGGCGCAATGTGTAACGCAATGCGATTCCGTCACATGAATAACACGACCGGCAACTTTCTGTTTGTCGATGGACACGTTGAGTCCAGGGTCATTGGCACAGTGGTCGCAAGGGACATTTCATTAAATGCGACCTATCCGTCGGCAACTCAGCCCGAATAACTCAATTGCGTATGACTCTCATCAGTGTCCGAAACAAGTTGCAGGGTACAAAAGTCGGACTAGTACTCGCCGGCGCCCTTATTTTGGTCGCCGTCGCGATTATAGTTTCTTATTATTTTTCTCACCACACGACGATTCACCCCTATGACAGATTTTATTCGGACGATGACGGCAAGACTTATTTTAAAGATAGCATCTATAAATTCGCGCCGTGGGATCACGATGGCAGGGTGGCAAACATCGCCATCGTGGCTACTGACGGGAAACAAACTTTTGTCACCATTCTCGAGCGGTTCACCCCCGACGCAAAAAAGAAGCTTCAAGAGGCCTATGAAGCAAATTCTGATGCGCCCTATAAGATCATCGGCCTTATGGCGTCGCCGCAGATTATTTACGGCGGGATGGAATTTAGTTTGCCGGGCAGCGGTAAGTGGACGTTCGTGCCATGGGAACGCCAGATGTCAAGCTTCCAGATGGGGTGGACCAGCTAAACGTAACAATTGTTAGACCTTGATTCCCAATCGCTGGAACGGAATCATCGGCGGAGCTTTTCGGGGGAGCTTACTGCCAGCGTGAGGCATGACAATCGTGGGGCGAAGTGCCTATGACATATCGATCCGAGAAACCCTGCAAAACCGTGCAGCAGGTCTAGTTATTGCCGCGATTCTGTTTGCGGCCGCAATTACGATCGGTGCTCATTATCTCTGGCCCAACAAGTGGTCAAGAATTAACCCTTATGAGGTCTTCTATTCCGATGACGATGGTCAGACCTATTTCGAGGACAGCATTTACAAGCTGGCCCCTTTCGACCACAACGGAAAAATCGCCAACATTGCCATCGTTTATACCGACGGACAGCGTAATTATGTTGGCTACCTCGAGCGATATACCCCGCAGGCAAGGAAGCAGCTTCAAGACTTCTACGACTCGCATCCCGATACGCCCTATGAAACGATCAACCTGATGGCGTCGCCGCAGATTTCATTGAACGGAATGGAACTGAAAATGCCGGGAAAGGACCAACCATGGCTTCCACGATCCCGATCGGTCCCGCAGCGGCCGGACATGCCATTGCCCGGCGGAGTTAGCGTGCAGATAGTGCGGCCTTGAGCGCCGCGCTCGCAGCCTGATTCCAAAAGAAGCTCACGCAGAGGCGCAGCGGCGCAGAGATTTTAACTGTCCTTTCCTCGGCGAGCACTGCGCCTCCGCGCGACCTGTTTTCATTTTAATCCGGTCGTGGCGATGCCGCGAATGAACGTCTTTTGGGCCAGGAAGAACAGCATAATCATCGGCATCATGACCAGCATCGACGCGGCCATGAGTAGGTTCCAATCGGTTCCGCCCTGCTGACTTTGGAATGCCTGGAGTCCCAGGGCCAGCGTGTATTGCTCGGGCCGCTGGAAAATACAGCAGCGGGCCGAGAAAATTGTTCCACGCCCACATGAACGAGAACAGCGCCACCACGGCCAGCGCCGGGCGTGCTCAGGGGCAGCATGATCCGCCAGAAGATTCCCCATTCGCTGCATCCGTCCATGCGTGCCGCCTCGCCGATGTCGTCCGGGATCGTCAGGAAAAATTGCCGAAGAAGGAAAATGCTGAAGGCGCTGCCGAACCACGTCGGCAGCCACAGCGGCCGAAAGTGCCCAGCATTTGCAGCGGCGTGTGGTCGCCGATGAAACGGAAAATCATGAACAGCGGCAGCATCATCACCGGAAACGGAATCATCATCGTGGAGAGCATCAGCACGAAGAGAATCCCGCGGCCCTTGAATCGAATCTTGGCGAATCCGTACGCGGCCACCGCGCTGGACAGCGTCGTGCCCAGCACCGACAGGGCCGCGATCACCAGCGTATTGCGGGTGTACAGCGGAAAATCCACCTTGTCCGAGGTGATGACCTTCCAGTAATTCCCCGGCACGATCGGGTGCGGAAGCAACTGCGGCGGATCGCTCATCGTTTTGTCCACGCGTCTTCAGGCTGGTGGAGATCATCCAGACGAACGGAAAGATAACCCGCAGCAAATGAGAATAATCGCGATCAGCGCCACCCAGCGATGCGTGATACCGCCGCCGCCGTGCTTTGGGGGCATTGGCCGGCGCGACGATCGCCCGTTTGCGCTGGTTCGACATCTGCGGGGAATCCGTCGGAAGCGTGCTCATTCTATTTGCCCTGATAGTGCACCCATCGGCCGCTGAACAAAAACGCCACGCCCGTCAGCGCCAGAACCAACAGCAGCATGATCCAGGCCATGGCGCTGGCGTATCCCATCTGCAAATAGACGAACGCGTTGTCGTAGAGATACATGGAGAGGAAATAAGTGGAATGCACCGGCCCGCCGCTGGTCATGATGTACGGAATCATCAAAAACCTGAAGCGCGCCGATGATGGCCATGATGAGATTGAAAAAGATCACCGGCGAGACCATCGGAATCGTGACGTGCCAAACCCGGCCCGAAGACCCGCGCCGTCCAGCTCCGCCGCCTCGTAAAGCTCGACGCGGCACATCCTGCAAACCGGCCAGATAAATCACCACCGCGTTGCCCACGCCCCACAAGCTCATCATCGCCAGCGCCGGCATCGCCCACCGCGGATCGGACAGCCACGGCGGAGTGGACCAATCAGATGCAGCAGCGAAAAGCCGCGGGCCAGCAGAACGTTAATCAAGCCCAACCGCGGATTGAGCAGCCACATCCAGATCAATCGCCGACGACACGATCGGCACCAGCGACGGCATGAATATGATCGTCCGCCAGATCGCCCGCCCCGGCATCTCGACGTTCAGCAGCAGCGCCACTCCCAGCGACACCAGCAGTCCCGCCGGCAATGCCATCAGCGTATAATAAAACGTGTTCCAAGTCGCCTGCCAGAAAAGCTGATCGTGCAAGAGGTCCGTGTAATTATGTGCTCCCAATAAATCGCGGAGGCTCAAGCAAATCGAATTTGCATCATACTGAAATAAAACGACACCGCCACCGGCACCAGCGTGAAAACCAGAAACCCCATCAGCCATGGCGAAAGAACGCCATCCCCTTGGCGAATTGTTGAAGTTCCCGGTTCATTGGCCGCCTGGCCTAGACCGTCGAGATTCGTATCTTCCGGCACGTTCAGGCGCCTTGTTCAATTCCTTTTGGCACGCCCTGAATCTCGATAGTATCTGCGCCGTCGAACCCTCAAGCAGATAAGTTCGCTCCGCCGCCTGCGTCAGCTCGTCAAAAATCTGCGGCCAATTGATCGAGCCGCGGCAGCCCACGCGCATTCGGGCTGGCCGCCAATTCTTCGTACACATCCACGTACGGATTCGGATGATCGTCCCGGTATTCCTGGCTCTCATCCTCCAGCGGCGAGAGATTGCAATGTTCCGATGCTGAGTTTTTCGATCTCCTTCTGCCGGCTCGCGAAGGCGATGAACTCCATCGCTTCCTTCTTATGCTTGGACGTGCTGGGAACCACCCACACGTCCATGCCCGCCCAGGTGACGTTTTTCAATCCCGGCACGGCCGAAGGAAACGCCGCCGCGCCCCATTGGCAATACTTCTTCCGCATTTTCGACGGCAACCATTTGCCTCCTTCGCCGAAACTTTCTCGTCGATGAACGTCATGTATATGTCCTTGATGCCCGCCGGCCATGCAGCATTTCCGCCCCGTGCGGAACCGGCGGCGGCAATGGCGAAGCCCTTGGACGGAGAATCTCCCGGCCCAAGCAACTTCTGGACCTGGGCCAGACTCATGCCGATCTCGACGCTGTCGAAATCCTTTCCCCGCCGAACCTGATCGGGCGGAACATGCCAGCGGTTCATCGAAGGCTTGAGCTTTTCGATGAACGCCGCTATCCACGGGCCTTGTTGTTCCATTGCATTCCAGCCCACGAGAAACGGATTCTGCGGCGTATTAAACAGCCCGGTCGCGCCGCTGCTGAACCCGCTGCGGAATTCCGCCATTTGATCCTTGCCCATCCGCTCGCTGTAACCGCGAATCCAATTATACGCGGCAAACATCCCCGGCGAATTCAGCAGCATCCTCGTTCCATCGGCGTTGGCGATCTTCGCGCCGAACCAATAGCCGATCAAATTGGTCGCCAAGCCCGGCTCCAGGGGAATATAACCCGTCAGCTTAAGATGTCTGGTCCCTCCGCGGGTTTCCCAGGTATCGATCGCCTCCGCGTATTTATCCAGTTCCGCGATGGTTCGCGGGGTGCGGTCCGGGTCCAAGCCGGCCGCCCGAAGTTTGGCCGCCTTCTCCTGAAAAATCTCCTTGTTCCACAAGCAGCGCGATGCACCAGACCGTGCTCGGGATCGCGTACAGCCTCCCGCGATATTCGCAGCCGTCGTAGAAAACGTGCTTGTAATGGTCCCGCGTCAGGCCGTATTGCCGGGCGTAACTGTCCAGCGGCTCCAGTGCGTTCATCGACGCGAATTGCAAAACCTGGGTATCCCAAAGCCCCGCCACATCCGGCGGAACCCCGGCCGCCGTCGAGATCAGCGTCTTGCGATCGATCTGGCTCATCGACACGAAATTGACCCAGATCCCCTTTTCCTTGCCGACCGTATTGTTGAAGTCGTCGACAATCCCCTGCATCTGCTGGCCCTCAAGGCCGGTCCATTTATCCCAATATTGGATTTGAACCCGATTGGCCGGTGCGCCGAACTCGGGCCGCGGGCCAAACACCAACATCGCCGCCGCGCCGGCGATCATCAGAACCATCAATGACTTCGAGAGCAGGCGTCTCACTGTTAGTGCCGATGTCGAACATGTTTCGCCTTGTACTGCTGAGGCGCGGGGGCGTCGTTGTCGTCGTCGCCAAAAGCTCTTTCGTTGCGGACGTGCTGGTCGCGGTGGAGGTCGGCGTCGGCGGCGTCGCGGGGACCGTCGTCGCCGCGGCCAGCAACGCCAAGTTCGGATCCGACGGAATCGATATCGAGGATCCGTAGCGAACCGCGAAGGCACCGAAGTCGGCGCTGTCGATCACGCCGTCGTCGTTGTAGTCCAGATACCAATCGCTCGAATTCGTCTGGGTGCCATAATCGATCGCCAAAACGCCGAAGTCGGCGCTGTCCACTTTGCCGTCGCCGTTGAAGTCGCCGTACAAGCGGAAGAACTCGTAGTCCTGATCGGCGGACATGTTCAGGTTCCCGGTGCCGCTCACGCCGCCGGCCGAGACGATCAGTTCGTACGCCCCATCCGGCAGCGAGTTGCCGACGTCGTCCGAACCCGTGAACGTCAGCACGTAGGTCGTGCCCGAGCCGCTGAGGGTGAAGCTCATCGGCGTGGGCGAGCCGCCGGTCTGCGACAGCAGGTTCAGCGTGATGGCGTTGTCCGCCAGCGTCACCGATTCGTTGAAGGTGACGGTGAGCGAATCGACCATCGAACGCTGGGCATTGCCGTCGTTGACCTGGAAGCTGGAGACGGTCGGGGCAACGTCGGCGCTCACCTGGGCGGTGTTGCTGGCCGAGCCGAGTGTGGCCATCACGGTGAACGTGCCGGGCGTCGAGCCCAGCGTCGCCAGGCCGGTGCCGTCGATGGAGTTGCCGTCGCTCGTGCCGGTGATGGACCAGGTAAATGTCGGGGAACTGATGGGATTGTTGAATTGATCGGTGGCCGTGGCCGAGAACTGCTGCGTGCCGCCGGTGGCGACCGTGGCGGAAGAGGGGCTCACGATCACGCCGGTGGGCGTTTGCTCGACGGTGACGTTCACGCTGCTGGTGACGGAATTGTTCTCGGCATCGGAGATGGTGACGAGGAAGCTGTAGCTTCCCGCGCCGTAAAACGTGGCGGTCGTGTTGGCGGCGGCGTTGGTTCCGTTAACGCTGTAGATGGGAGCGTTCACGCCGGCCGGCACGGACGTGGCCGACCAGGTGTAGTTCAGACCGGCACCGGAGCCGTTTTCGGATCCGAGGGCGCTGAGGGCGGTGGTGGTTCCGGTGACGGGATTGGGATCGGCCGCCGCGGCCTGGGCGACGGTGGGGCCGCTTTCCGGTGTAAGACTGATCACCATCATCGTGTAATCCGGCACGGCATAACTGAAACTATCGCCGCTGATGGACAGGGTGGTATTGAAGTTGTCGATAGAGGCCGCGTGGTTCGACGAATTGGCCTGGGCGTCATCCTGGGCAACGCCGTATTCCCAAATCTCCGCCTGCCCACTCGCCGTGAAGCCGGAAAGATTGAACTGCTCAGTCAAAGTCGGATCGGGTTGATTATTCGGCGGAGTTCCGCTGTTGGGATTGGTTTTATTGACAACGAGTAAGTCAAGGTCGCCATTGGCCTCAAGAACCGCGTAAACATCCATGCTGGTTTCATTGTCTTCACTGGAGGCGACGACCGTGCCTCCCGGAACCATGATTTCCGACCCCAATTCTATGGCGAAATAGTCAGGGGACAGCTCATTTGTTTGCTCGCTGCCGCTGCCATTGCCAAGTATGCCGTAGTCGCCGTAATTTCGCCAGCCATAGAGACTGGATGAGTTATTGCCGTTGGTCACAGGTCCGTTGTGCAGGTCCCAAAGCCAAAAGCCGTCGTAACCGGTCAAGCTGTCGCTCCCCGTGGTCTCCAGGGCACTGCCCAGCGCATCGGCGACGAAAAGTCCATTGACCAGGCTCGTCGATTGTTTGCCGGGGCTGGAAGAGACGGAATTAACTTCATCCGCGATCAGTTGGATGTTCGCGTCCGGAAGGTATTGGTGGAAAAGCGCATCGTAATCGTCGGCGCGCTGAGTCCAATCATACGGATTTGACGCGCTGGTCGTGGTGTTGGAGACGCCGAGCAGACTGGAATCCGATTCATCCCCCGGCGACTGGGCATAATAGTGATCCGCGATGAACCCGGGGGTGAAACCCTGGATCGCGCACTGCTGAAGGGTTTGAACCATCCAATTGGTATAGTCACTCCCGGCAAGCTGGGTGCCATCGACCATCTGGCTGTCGTAGCCGATGAGAATCCCGGGATCGATTTCCGCCGCGAGCGCCGCGAACTGCGCCGAAGGAAATAAGAGTCGCGGGATCGTGGGGCTTTGGCGATTCACCTGCCTGCATCGTCAAAGTGTCATCCGCCTGACCGTGTTCGTCGACTTCCCAGCTTCCGTATACTTCGTTGCCCACTTCCCAGTACTGAATGTTGAATGACGCCGGATGATCGAGCCGAAGAAAGTTCAATCCATCATTCTGAGCCAATGGCGCGGCGGCGCGTAAGCTCGCCCAATAGCCGACGGTCTGCCAATTCACTTGCTGCCAGCTCTTCGTAGACACGTTCCATTCCTCGCCCATCCCCAAGGTCGTCGTGTTGTTGGGTGAGCCATTGAGATAAGCAAGCAGCGCCGCCGCTTCCTGCGGGCTACCTTCGCCGTAATCAATCGTTACTACGCCGACAGCGTTTAGCGAAGCCGCATATTCGGCGACCTGTCCAAAGGTCGCAGACATCGTTTGTGGTTGGCTGGTACTTGTGGGACTGTTGTAATAGGTCAGGGAATTGAAATGCACCGTATCCGCAGTCGAGCCGCCGCCGATGCGAACAGCGTCGAGCCCGGCGGCCTCGGACAGACTCAAGGTCTGCGCCGTGCTGCAGTTGCCCGTCCCACGGCGCGGTATTTATGCCCAGCAGATCGGAAGGGACGGCACGTATGGTCGTATCCGCATCGACGGTTGCAACCGACAACAGCGTGCGCGTCTCCAATTGCTCTACCGCACAAATTGATCCAAGAATGTCGGTCTGACGCCGAACCCGCGAAGAGGACTTACAGCGCAACATATATCCTCTATCCTCGCTTTTTTCAGCAGGTGCGGCTTGACGGCAATCGTCTTTGCGCCAGCTCTTAGAACATCCTGCTGACAGCCATCCGATTTGCCCTCGTCCACCCGCCTGAAACCCCCAAAAATTGTGGTGCCAAGACGGTGGGGATCCGCCTCCTGCACCGCGTTGCCACAACAATAACTCGATTGCTTTATATCCGGTCCCGCAATAAATGCAACTAATTTGTGCTCATTCATATATATGATCTGGGCAGGTGCGTGCTGGTTTCAATGGAGTCCTTCCGCGAACAAATCCGATCCGGCTGGAGTCAGCATGTAGTTCTCGCTCATCGCCACGGCCTTGCGCCAGCGAAGGGGAATTGATGTCGGAAATGTGAATGTAGCGTCGGGGGGGCGGAAAGAATCCTTTGGGGCCGTATTGGGTTCTTCCAGCCCTCCTGCATTGCATTGGCGAACGAAAGACCGGCTCCGCACCCGGGCCCCGCCGGAATTTGCGAGCCAGTTCCGAAATCCCGGCGAACCGGTCGCGCTGAACCTACCCAGCCGAAAGCGACAGCCTCGGCGACGGCGACAAGGGTGACGCCAGCCGATTGCGACGACGGCGGCGTGCGCAAATTCATTGTTGTCCGGCTGCAACGGTGCAGAACTTGAAGAAACTGGCATGGGCATAAGGCCGACGCAAACGTGCGCGAGCGACGGTAAGAATCAGTGCCACGGATCGTCTGCTGATGACCTTGAGTTCGATCAGACGTTATTGGAACCTGACATAAATCCTGAGCGTCGTGTGACGCTTTGGGGCAACAGTCCGGTGTAATGTGCTCGTTTTTTGGATGTGCGGCTAACGGCTGCGCTATGAACTGTGCGGCGCATTCTCGCAATCATGTTCATCGTTGATCGCCACGGCACCAACCCCATTGGACAGGAAAACTCGTTGGCCACCCGAAGTGGCCTCCCCAGGCCAGGATCGAGCCAAAATGCAGGCCCCGTTCCCATCGAAAAGAGGAACCGCATTTTAGGCGTCTTTTCCCGCCGCAATCTGACCAATCTCCATTGACCGGCCAAATACTGATCGGGAAAGGGCGGTTTACGCCATTCGTAGCCGCTCTTGCGTCTGATGAACGAGCAAAAAATAATCCGTTCATCAGGCAACGACCGCGCCTAGGCGGAAGCCGCACGCCAGAGAAATCGGCTCGACTAAACCACCTAACTAATTATACTACAATATGATACATATTCTTTAGAATGTTGCGATCATGTCTTCTCTGAACATTGCGAGATATTGATTGTCTCTCAAAAACACGCCGGATTATGGGGTATAATCTCTTCAGAATAATGTTGACTATAACCATAGTTCATATATATTAAATGGCGATCAAATGGCGCGGTTACGTTTTCAAGCGAGCCAGAAGCGGATTGCCCAACAGGCTGGTGTGTCGCAATCGACGGTATCGCTTGTCTTATCCGGCCGTAGGGTCAACTCAGATGAAACCAGCCAGCGCGTTCTGCAGGCGGCCGAACGCCTGAAATATCGACCGAACCTGTTGGTCCAAGGAATTCAGACAGGAAAAACGCGAATGATCGGCGTAATGATGCCACCGTTCGATTACTACTGGTCGGAGGTTCTCTACGGCATCCACGACGTACTGACCCTGGCCGATCACGTGCCGATCACGCTTTGGACGGTGCACGCTGGTTCCACCCAACGGCGGCGCAGCGAAACCGCGGGTAATGAACTGGATCAAATCCATCGCTTGGTGGACCGCAGGGTTGATGGCGTGATTCTTTGGCCTGCTTTTGCGCAGCTATTCGTAGATCATATTCATGAATTCTCCTCTCGCAATCTTCCGGTGGTGACGATCGACCATCAGCTCCCTGCGGAATTCAATTCGGATTTTGTTGGAAGCGACGAAGCGTCCGGTGGACGCATGGTCGCCGCCCATCTGTATGCGCTGGGCCACCGACGGATGGGACATCTGGCCGGGTCGCGCGTGGCCACTTGGGCTTTGGCGAGGCGAAAGGCATTTGAAGATGCCGTCCGTGAGATGCCCGGGGCCAGCGTCATCACTCTCGAAGCGCCGCCGGGCGAAGAAACCAGCCTGAGCATCACCCAGGCCAGAGAGCTTCTCTCCCGGCCGGATCGGCCCACCGCGATCTTCGGGGCCTGTGACTTATACGCGAAAACAATCTACCACGCCGCCGCGGAGTTGAATCTCAGCATTCCGCGCGATTTGTCCGTGGTTGGTTTTTCCGATGACGACTTTGCCTGCGAAATGTCGCCGCCGCTGACGACCGTGCGGCAGCCGGCATACGAAATCGGCCGCCGCGCCGCGGAGTTGATCCTCGGCAGGTCCATGGGTTCCATCCGTGATCGCGGCCATCATGAGGAGCTTCCCGTGCGGCTTATCGTTCGGGAATCCAGTCAACCGTTCAATAATAATTGATGATCTATGTATTCGGCGCCTTGGCAAAGGAGGTGCAGGTTAGAACAAAACGCACGATGGTTTGAATGAGCCTAACAGTCTTTTGCCTACAGAATAAGAAAGTGGGCGGTTTGAAATTGCGAGACCCGGGCGCACTTCCGGGGACGGGCGTTCCTTCCTCTGCTTGGGTGTCGCGCAGTTTCCTAGTCGAAACGCAAGCACGTTTCGGAGGAGAGTAATCATGCGGGAAAATAGATTGCGTAAATCGGTGTTCGTAGCTTTGTTGCCCGTCGGGACAGCGTTGATGGCAACGTCAATGGCGAGCGCTTCTCTATCGCTTACCAACACCATGGACGCTCAAACTTTTAATTCGTCCGATACGACGCCGAATGTGGTTTACCTGGGTGCCCTGACTTACAACCCACCGCCGGTAAATACCGTATTTAAGTATGGTAATGGGGGCGCCACCGCCAGCGAGTCGGTCGCCTTTAACTCCGGTGTGAACGATGGCCCGGCGACGGGCGGCATCTCTCCAGCAACCGGCAGCGGTTCGGTGCAAATGTCCTGGACTTGGAGTGAACCCTCCTCCGGTCCGGGATCCGCCGCCTTCGACACGGACATCTTTCCGGGCGGCGTGAGCGGCAACGGCAGTTATGTCGACTCCATTTCGTTTGACCTGATGGTAGGGGCGGGCTCGGCGCAAGACCTGAACGGTGGCAATGGGTTTATGCAACTGTTCAGCGGCTTCTCGGGCACGGATAACTTGGACCACACCAATGGCGCCCACGTCTACGTCGACGGCGTAAATATGGACTCCGGCTACGAAGACGGCTGGGAGCTTGGAAACCCGTTCTATTCCGGCAACGATAATGGAACGTGGGAGTCAGTCGAGGTCACGTTTAACGCTCCCACTCCACTTCGGGCGCTCATCATGCAGGATTACGATAACCCGTCCCAGTACGGCGGCGTCATCTCTGGTACGGAAACCATGTACCTGGACAACCTGCAGGTTACGTATGAGGTTCCCGAACCGGCGTCGCTGGGATTGCTCGGTATTGGCGTTCCAGCCTTGCTGATGCGCCGGCGATCCAAGGTCAAAGGCAGTTAGTTTCGTCAACGCTGCATTGCCCACGCGGCATAATCGCCACGGGAGATTTCCTCCCGTGGCTTTTTTTTCATCTCCCAGGAGCGGCGGGAGGGGCAGTGGACATTGTTCAGCTTGCTTCTGAAAAAACTGCTGATCGATTGCATCGTGGGGTCGTTGTATTCTGGTCCTCCCAGTAAATAACGGATGTACGGATGACGCAATTCACTGTCGATCAGGCAATGCGGCTTGCCGTTCAGCATCACCGGGCCGGAAGACTCGCCCAGGCGGAGGAAATCTATCGCCACGTGCTGAACCAACAGCCCAATTACGCCGATGCGCTGCAACTTCTCGGCGTCATCAACCGTCAGCTAGGCCGATTGGACACGGGCATCGAACTGATCCGGCGGGCCATCACTATTAATCCCGCCGTCGCGGATTATTACAACAATTTGGGCATAGCTTTGAGAGATCAGAGATTGCTCGATGAATCCATCGCCGCCTTCCGTCACGCCATCGAACTTGTGCCGAATTACGCGGAAGCATACAGCAATTTGGGAAATGTTTTGCGCGAGAAGGGGCTGCTCGACGAGTCCATCGCCGCCTTCCGCCAAGCCATCCGGCTCATGCCCGGCATCGCCGAAGCCCATCACAACCTGGGCATCGCGCTGCGAGACAAGGGACTATTCGATGAATCGGCGGCGGCAAGCCGCGAAACTCTCCGGCTCAAACCCGACTTTGGTGAAGCCTACAACAGTCTGGGCGGCGCTCTACGCAACTTAGGATTGATCGAGGAGTCTATCGCCGCCTTCCGCCAAGCCATCCAACTCATGCCCAACCACGCCAGCGCATAGCAATTTGCTTTTTGCGATGCACTATCATCCGCCTCACGATCTCCGGGCCATTGTGGCCGAACATCGTGCCTGGTCGAGCCGGCACGCCGACGCGCTGTCCAGCCAATTCCGCCCCCGTGTTAACGACCGCTTCCCGGTGCGCCGGGACCGCCTTAGCATCGGCTACGTGTCGGGCGACTTCCGCCACCATTCTGTCGCCCATTTCCTCATGCCGCTGCTGGAGCGCCACGACCCAGCGAATTTCAAAATCTTCGGCTACAGTAATGTTCAGCGTCCCGACAAATTCACCGAGCGGATGAAATGTTCTTGCCACGCTTGGCGAGACATTTCCGCTCTTTCCGACCAGGAAGTCGCGACACTGGTCTGCGCTGATGGCGTGGACGTCCTGGTCGATTTGTCGGGCCACACGTCTGGCAATCGCCTGCTTGTCTTTGCCCGTCGGCCGGCGCCGGTTCAGGTCACTTACCTTGGTTATCCCGACACGACGGGGATGTCCGCCATCGACTACCGGCTCACCGACGCGCTGGCAGATCCGCCCGGCATGACCGATTCGCTGAACGTCGAGCGCTTATGGCGTCTGGCGACATGCGCCTGGTGTTATCACGCTCCGGAGGAGGCCCCGGAAATCCGGCGCGCCAAGGCGGGCCAATCACCTTTGGATGTTTCAACGCCCTGCCAAAGGTCAGCCCCGCGATCGTGAACATCTGGGCCGATTTGCTCCACCGCGTGCCAGAATCGCGCCTCTTGCTGAAATCGGCCGGCGCCGGCGAAGCATCATCACGGCAGCGGCTGCGCGATCAGTTCGCGCGGCATGGCATCGCCGGCGACCGCCTGGAGATTCGCGGCACGATCAAAGAGCCACGCCAACATCTGGAAGCTTACTCTCAAGTTGATGTCGCACTGGATACCTATCCCTATCACGGCACCACGACGACGTGTGAGGCATTGTGGATGAGCGTGCCCGTCGTGAGCCTGGCAGGCTCGGCCCATGTTTCGCGCGTCGGAGTCAGTCTCCTCACGAACGTTGGCATGGCCGAACTGATTGCCGGCGACCCCGAGGCGTACGTTGGAATTGCCGCCGAACTTGCCGGCAACCCAGCCCGGCTCAACCATCTGCGTTCAACGTTGCGGCAGCAGATGGAAGCGTCGCCATTGATGGACGCCCCGCGCTTTGCGCACGACATTGAATCGGCTTACCGCCGAATGTGGGAGATTTGGCGTTCCCAGCCCGTATAGAATCCGCCGCCGCGATTCAACCGCCCAGGGTTTTCAGCAACGGGTCCAGATGCCGCTCGTAGTGTCGCCACCGACTGACTGACTTTTGATATATTGGCTGGCGAACCTGCCAGAAGCTTGATGTCAGAACCGTGGTTTGCGCCCGGTAAAACTCGAGGCAGGCCGGATCCCAGGACAGACCGAGAAAATCGATCAGCTTGCGGCTCTGGCCCTCCAAATCCGCCACCACGTTTTCGTACTGAACCTCCAGCGTCGCCAGCGGCAAAACGCGGAGCCAATGAGCCGTCAGGCGGTCATTTTGCACGTGGTGAAGACCGCAATGGGCCAGTTCGTACGAAAAGGTGTTCCCATGGCTGAAATGCTGAAAATAACAGGACAGGCACGTATCGCGAGGATCGCGCCGGCAGAGGATGACGCGCGCCGAGGGAAACAGCAGAGCGATCAGGCCGAGATGATGCAGGTTGCTCGGCATCTTGTCGATCACGCGCTGCGCATTGGCATCCAGTGATTGAATGCGTTGAAGATGCCGCCGCGAGGCGTCTCTCAAAGATTCGGCCGTCCATGTTGGCGCGGAGATTGTTCCCTCGGACTTTTCCAGCGTCTGGAAGATGCGCGAAATGTCGTTCAGTTCTCCGGCGCCGTGAACCCGCGGATGGCTGGCGGCGATCTGATGCACTAGAGTGGTTCCTGAACGCGGCATTCCCACGACGAACACCGGAAGCTCGGAAGGCTCGACCCAGCCGCGCCTCTTCTCAAAAAACTCGGGCGTAAACGTCTCGATCACTTGGTCAACCCAAGCGCGAAATACCTCCGGCTCATAACGATCGCCGGTCAGCGCCCGCTGCTGCTTCATCAGCGAATTACCCTGCGCGAAATGGCCGAACGCCTCCTCAAAGCGCTCCGCGTCATCCAGCGCCGTCCCGATCGCAAACTCCGCGCTAATGCGTTTTTCAGTGGTCAAATCGGGCTGACGCAGCGCCTCCAGCAGCGGCTCGATTTCCTGTTGACTGCCTTTTTTTCGGCTTGTACCCACCAATTGACCATGTGCGAGTACCGCATTGGGACGCAGCGCCAGCATCCGCTTGAAACAGTCCGCCGCCTCGTCAAACCGGCCTAGAGATTGCAATGCCCCGCCCAGGGAATTCCAGGCGGAGAAGAGATTGGAATCGACAGTAACCGCACGGCGAAAGTGTTCCAATGCCGCCTCCGCGCCGCGCTGGCGCAGCACGATGGCGCCCATTGCCTCATGCGTGAGGGCGGCATCCGGCTGTAGCTCGGCGGCGCGGGCATGGCATTCCAGGGCTTCGTCAAATCGCCGCGCATCCGCCAGAAGCACCGCCATGCTCATGTAAGCTTCCAGCAGATCAGGCTTCAGCTTCGCCGCCTGGCGATACGCCGCCAAGGCCTCCTCCAGCCGGCCGGATCCAAGTGCGCGGTGGGCGTGAGCCAAGCTAAAATAAGCCATGGCGAAATCCGGCTTCAGCCGCACGGCCTTTGAATGAGCGATGACCGCCTCGTCGAATCGACCCTTCTTAAAAAGCAGTTTCCCTATGTTGTTGTGGACTTCCGCGACGTTCGGATTCAACTGCGCGGCGCGAGAGTACGCGGCCAGCGCCTCGTCGAACTGCCCCTTCCCACTCAGGGCATCGCCCAAACTGGCGTGTGCCGCGAAAAATTCGGGATTCAGCACAATGGCCATTCGGTATGCGGCGATCGCCTCATCCAATCGGCTCTGAATCGTAAAAATATTTCCGATGTCCTGACGGGTCTGCGCGTAATCCGGCCTGAGCTGGGCCGCCTTCGAAAAGCAAGCCTGCGCTTCGTCGTATTTCTTGTGCTGCGCCAACAGAACGCCGAGATTTCGATGAGCATCGGCGTTGTCGGGCCTCAAACTGATCGCCCGGCGGATCAGATCGGCAGCCGCATCGGTATCG
Source organism: uncultured Phycisphaerales bacterium (assembly GCA_963771925.1). Taxonomy (GTDB): domain Bacteria; phylum Planctomycetota; class Phycisphaerae; order Tepidisphaerales; family Tepidisphaeraceae; genus PALSA-1353. Next base: position 204,326 of record CAVYVE010000001.1, on the reverse strand, counting down.
CCGCGTTGACCAACCAGGGTCCCCAGAAGATATAGCGCTTCGGGATGGTTCGGACGCTGCTCAAGAACTTGGCGATAGACTTTCTCCGCGTCGGCAAACTTGCCGGCCATGTGATCTCGTCTCGCCGACTCTACAGCCTCATCGCCGTTCACTGATATAGTTCACCTGTCACAATCGCCATGATTTCCGGCCGAGTATATCACGGCCGTATCCATCACAAAAGCTACACGGACGCGGAGGGAAATGACGCCGGCGAGCGGCTGGAATCAATGACGGAGCGATTCCAACAATGGGCCCAGATGCCGCTCGTAGTGACGCCAACGGCCAACAGAACTCTTATAGATCGGTTGGCGGACCTGCCAAGCGCTGGAGGTCAACACGGTGGTATGAGCGCGGTAGAATTCGAGGCAAGCCGGTTCCCAATCCAGGCCAATGAAGCTGATCAGCCGGCGGCTCTGGCCCTCCAAATCCGCCACCACATTTTCGTACTGAACTTCCAGAATCGCCAGCGGAAGGACACGGAGCCAGTGGGCCGCCAGCCGGTCGTTTTGCACGTGGTAGTGGCCGCAATGGGCCAGGTCGAATGAAAAGCTGTTCCCTTGGACGAATCCCTGGAAATAGCAGGACAGGCACGTATCGCGAGGATCACGCCGGCAGAGGATGACGCGGGCCGACGGAAACAGCAGAGCGATCAGGCCCAGATGTTGCAGGTTGCTCGGCATCTTGTCGACCACACGAGCGGCCGTGGGTCCCATCGCCTGCAGCCTTTGCAAATGCTTCTGCGCGGCCATTGTCACGGACCGCGAGTCCCATCCCGAAACGTCGATCTCCGTTTCGCTTCCCGACAGGGTGTGTGCGATGTGAACGATTTCCCCGAGTTCGCCGGCGCCGTAAACCCGTGAATGACTCGCGGCAATCTGTTGCACGAGGGTCGTGCCCGAGCGCGCCATGCCCACGACAAACACCGGAAGCTCCGACGGCTCACCCCAACCGCGTCTTTGCTCGAAGAACCCGGGCGTGAACGTCTCAATCCATTGATCGACGAGAGCGCGGAACTGGCCCGGATCATAACGTTCGCCCACCGCGGCTCGGATCGCTTTCAAACCCGCGTTGGCCTCCAAAAAATGGGCGAAGGCCTCGTCGTATTGTCCGGCATCATCCAGCGCCGTTCCCAGCGCAAACTCCGCGCCGATGCGTTGCTCCGGTGGCATGCCCGGTTGGTTCAGCAACGCGATCAACGGCTGAATCTCCTGATTGCTCGCTTTTTGCCTGTTCGTGTTGACCAAACGCGCATGGGCGACCGTCAGGTCGGGGCGAAGCTCCAGCATGCGCCGAAAGCAAGCGGCGGCTTCGTCAAAATCGCCCCGAGATTGCAGAGCCACGCCAAGAGAATTCCACGCAGCGATGCGGCTGGGATCGGCTGCGACGGCGCGCCGAAAGTGTTCGATCGCGGCGTCAGCACCCCGCTGGCGCAACAGGATTTGGCCCAGCACTTCATGCGTCAGAGCGTGATCCGGCTGGAGTTCCGCCGCCAGCGCATGAGACGCCAGCGCCTCATCGAACCGATGCAACTCGGCGAGAATCATGGCCATGCTTATATGGGCCATGTAATCCGGGCCGATCTGCGCCGCCCGGCGGCAGGCGTCCAGAGCCTCCGCGAGCTGCCCGGCATCGCGGTAGGCAAGCCCGAGATGTAAAAACGCCGCCGCAAAATCGGGCTTGAGTTGGACCGCCCTGAGAAATGCCCTGATCGCCTCGTCGGGCCGGCCCTTTTTCCCAAGCATGAGGCCAATATTGTAATGGGCCTCGGCGGAATCCGACTTGACCTGGGCGACGCGAGTATATGCCGCCAACGCCTCGTCATACCTCCTCATTGCGCTCAGCGCATTGCCCAGAAGTAGATGCGCTTCAACAAAATCCGGCTTCAACGAAATGGCTTTTGAATAAGCGGCGATCGCCTCATCCGGCCGATTCTGCTTCATCAGGATCTTTCCAATATCCTGATGAATGTGCGGCGAGTCGGGCTGGAGCTGGGCCGCCCGCGAAAACGCGTTGAAGGCCTCCTCCATTCGGTCTTGCTGCGCGAAGAGTACCCCAAGATTTCGGTGTGCCTCGGCGGCGTTGGGCCTGAAGCCGATGGCGCGGCGAATCAAATCAATCCCCGCATCAATATCGCCCCGCTGGCCCTTCAATGCTCCCAACAGGTACAGCGCCTCAGGATGGTCCGGCTGATTTTGAAGAATCTGAAGATAAATTGTCTCCGCATCGGCCAACCTGCCCGCGTGATGGTGCCGTCTCGCCAACTTTACCGCATCTTCGCTTTTCATGGCATCGCGGCCGCATCCGGCACAAAAGCAACAAGGCCCGGCGCTCCGCGGTGCCGGGCCTCAGAAGCGGGTGAAGGGGGTCGAACCCTCGACATTCACGTTGGCAACGTGACGCTCTACCACTGAGCTACACCCGCGATTGGGTCCAAAGTCTATAAGTCGCCTCCCGCATTTTCAAGCCGGGCGTTCGGGGCCATATCGGCTTCAGAGGCCCACCGTATTGAATCCGCCGTCCACATAAATGTTTTCGCCCGTCACTCCGCTGGACAGATCGCTCAGGAGATACAGCGCCGTCTTGCCGACCTCGTCGCCGTCGATGTTGCGATGCAAGGGAGCTTTTTTTTCGACGTGCGCAAACATCTCATCGATCCCCCCCACCCCCATGGCCGACAGCGTCCGGACCGGGCCGGCCGAGATGGTGTTCACACGGATCTTCTTCGGGCCTAAATCGAACGCCAGGTAACGGGCCGTCGCCTCCAGCGCCGCCTTGGCCACGCCCATGACGTTGTAGCCGGGAACAACCTTTTCACCGCCGAGGTACGTCAGGGCAATCACCGATCCGCCGTCCGGCATAAGCGGCGCCGCCGCCCGCGTCAGTGCCAGCAGGCTGTACGCGCTGATGTCCAGGGCCTGGGCAAAGACGTTCCGCGGCGTGGAGGTGAAGTTGCCGTACTCTTTTTTCAAATACGTCCGATCCGCGAACGCCAGCGAATGAACCAGAAAATCGATTTTGCCAAACCGCTCCCTGGCGGCCGCGAAAAAACTTTCGATCTGATCGTCCCGGGCCACGTCGATGGGATGAAGCCATTCATCGGGAAATCCCATTTCCGCCATCGCCTTGCGGACGCGACGCTCCGATTTCTCCGGATTATCCATCGGCAGAAATCCGAACCCGCACTGGGCGCCGTTTTTGACCGCGGCGCGCGCAATATGGGCGGCGATGCTTCGGTCGTTGGCTATGTTGAGGATCAATCCCTTTTTTTCCGCCAGCAGGCTCATAAGGTTTCTCCAAGATTATTCCGCTCAGCTTATATGCCGGCGGCATTCGGTCAACTGCCGAGGGGTTGCCGAGCGGCCCCTTCATCGCCGATATATATGTGGCATGACCTCAGCAAATTCGACGCATCCGGTTCTCAAAGCGGTGGTGCCCGCGGCGGGATTGGGGACCCGCCATTTCCCCGCCTCCCATGCCCTGAAGAAGGAATTGTTTCCCATCGTCGGCCCCGACGGCATCGCCCGGGCCTTGATTCACTATCATTTGCTGGAGCTGGCGGCCGCCGGCATCGAACAGATTTGCATCATCGTCCAGAGCGGCGAAGACAAACTGATCCGCGCCTATCTCGACGGACCAGACCGGGCGTATCTGAAGCGTCTTGAGAAATACCCCGCCCTTTTGGCCGAGGCTCAGCGGATGTCCGAGATTTCCCAGCGCGTCTGTTTCGCCATTCAGCATCGGCAGGAGGGCTACGGCCACGCCGTCTATCAGACCAAATCCTTTGCCGGCGACGAGATGGTGCTGCTGTGCCTGGGGGATCATCTTTTCCGCGGCCGGCCGGTTTCACCCTACCGCCGGCTGGCCGAAATGTCCGCCACCTGCGGCGGCAAAAGCGTCTCGGCGGTCAATCGGATCGGGCCGGATGAATTAAAAGGCTTCGGAGCCATCGCCGGGAAAAGACGCATCGATAATCCAGAGTTGATCGAAGTCTCGTTCATCATGGAGAAGCCCAGCGTTGATGCCGCACGAGAGAAGCTGCACGTCGATGGACTGCGCCCCGACCAATTCCTCGGCTGGTTTGGACTGCATCTGCTTGCCCCGTCGATCTACGAAATCCTGGAGGAGATGATCCGCAACGACCTGCGAGACGGCGGCGAATTTCAATTGACGCGCACCCAGGAATTGCAACGGCAACGCGAGGGATATTTGGCAGTCGAAATGACCGGGGCCACGCGCTTTGACTTCGGCACGCCCAATGATTTCGTGCGAAGCGTTCAGGAGTTCAGCCGGGGCACGGCCTAGGTCGGCAAACTTTCCAATTCCTCGCCGAGCGCTTCCATCAAGGGCCGAAGAGTTTTGGAAGAGAAATCAAAGACGATGCCCGCAGCGGCAAAAAGTTGCGGCAGCGGCCGGGTGCCGCCCAGCGCCAGACGCCGCCCGATAATTCGCCAGTGCCTGATGCGGGTCCTGGAGGGCCTTCATCCACAATTGCAGCGCCCAAGCTGCGCGATACCGTATTCCACGTAATAAAAGGGCGCGTGAAACAGGTGCCCCTGCCGTTGCCAGAGCGATTCGCGCACCGGCTCCAATCCGGTCCAATCCACGGCCCCGCAGAATCGGTTCATCAGGTCCAGCCATTTCGCCTGCCGCTGCTCACGGCGATGGCCGGGATGTGTGTAAAGCCAGTGCTGGAACGAATCGATAATCGCCATCCATGGGAAGAATTGAATGATCCCCTCGATCAATTTTCGCTTTGCCCGTGCCGCGCCCGCCTCATCATAGAAGACGCCGAGGTGTTCGCTGCCGAGCAGTTCCATCGACATGCTCGCGACTTCGCAGAATTCCATCGGAGCGGATCGAAGAAAAACCAGGTCCTCCCCGGCCGCGGCCAGGTGGTGGAAAGCGTGCCCCCCTTCGTGCAGCAGCGTTTCCACGTCGCGCTGCATTCCGACGGCGTTCATGAAAATGAACGGCTGGCGCGACTGCTCCAGCGGCATGAGATACCCGCCCGGCTGCTTTCCCTTGCGGCTCTGCAAATCCAGATTCCCGTGCCGGCGAAGCTGGTCGAAATCCGCCGCCAGCGCCGGCGAAAGGCGATTGAAGATTTCCCGCGTCTTCCGCACGAACACGTCGATGTGGTTCTGGTCGAACGGCCGTAGCGGTGGCCTGCCCTTTACATCAACCGCCGAATCCCACGGCCGGATAATTGGAAGCCGCAACTCCTCCGCCCGTTGCCGGTCCAGCCGCCGCACCATCGGCACGCATATCTCCGCGATCGCATCGGCAAACCGCAGACAGTCCTCCGGCGTGTAATCAAACCGCTTGTTCGCCTTCCATTGATAGGCCCGGAAATCGCTCAAGCCTGCGTTGTGCGCGAGCTTCTCCCGGAGCGGCAACAGCGTCTCAAAAATCGCCTCAATCGCCTCGCGATCCTCCAGCCTCCGCCGCGAGCTGGATTCCCATGCCTCCTGCCGCGTGGTTCGGTCCGGCTCTTCCAGGAAGCGCGCGATCTGCTGCACGGTCAGTTCTTCGCCACGGAAATTCACCGTCATCCGGCCGTTGATCTGATCGTACTGCGTCACTATCCGCGTGACTTCCGTTTCGATGGGCACGTTCTGTTCGCGGAAGATCTCCACCTCCGCCTGCCATCTCCGGTCCATCACGTCAAAGCGATGGCGATCCAGCTTCCGCCGCAGCGGCGATTCCAGATATCTCTTTTGAAGAGCAAAGGCCATGGGCTTTGTCCGCGGCTCCACCTCTTCGACAAACTGCAGGAATCTCTTCTTGATCTCCTCGTCATCGGTATGACAACTCTTGCCGATGTATCGCCGGCTGCCATATTCATCCACGGCCGACGCCAACTCCGAAAAATCCTCCAGCCAATCCTTCAGTTCCTGAACGTCTCCGATTTTCCGATCCAGCAGTTGGCGATAGAGCTTCTCCAACTGTGAAACATCGGAAGGGTCCAGACCTGGCGGCACAAATCCGCGGGGAGGCGCATTTGCGGGCATCTCATCTTCCTTTACATTGAGGCGGTGAACACTACTGATTTGTCTTCGGCCCGGCAAGAACCGGCGTTGGAAATGCGCGGCGTCGGGGTAATGCGCGACGGACGCTGGATTCTGCGCGACATCAACTGGACCGTTCCCGTCGGATCGCTGTCGGCCATCCTCGGCCCCAACGGCAGCGGCAAAAGCACGCTGGCGCGCATCGCCGCCTGCCATCTCTGGCCCACGGCCGGGGAGTGTACGGTCCTCGGCGGCCGATTCGGCCAGGCGAATCTCCCGGAGCTTCGCCGCCGCATTCGCCTGGTGCAGCCCGCCGGGCCGTATGATGTCGATCCCGCCCTCACCGCGCGCGAGGTCGTCCTGACCGGATATTTCGGAAGCATCGGACTCTATCACGAAGCGGATCGTAAGATGAACGCGCAGGCCCAGGCGCCTTCTGCGGCAGACGGGGCTTGCGGCCGTGGTGGATCATCCATACGCATCGCTCAGCAACGGCGAACGAATGCGCAGCCTGATTGCCCGGGCGATCGTCACGCAACCGGCCCTGTTGATTCTCGATGAGCCGACCAGCGGCCTGGACGTGCTGGCCCGCGAGCAGGTCCTGGCGACGGTTCAATCCCTGCTGGAATCCGCGGGCGCACCGACGGTCATCCTGATTACGCATCACATCGAGGAATTGCCGCCGACGACATCGCAGGTGCTGCTGCTGGCCGATGGCCGGCCGGCGGCGATCGGCGCGATGGATGGGGTCCTCCGCTCCGAGATTCTTTCCCGGACGTTTGGGGTTCCCGTGGAGGTTCGGACCGCCGGCGGACGGTATTATCTCGAGGTCCATCCAATCGCCTGGAAGAATCTGTTGCCCGCTCGCCGCGGATAATGCAAATATCCGGCGGCATATCCGCCAAGCCATGTCCCATAATGAGAAACCGGCGGAAACTGCGCCATGCAATTAAAGCGTGTCCGATGCGAGCCGATGAACGGGGTACAACCGGTTTGTTCGCAAGATCGCAGAACGTGTGGCGAACATTCCCGGAGGGGCCGTGCTGCATCGGGGCAGCACCGTCTTGGGCACAAAAGTGCTTGTTCGCGACGGAATGCCTCCATAGGGGCGGGCATCCGGCGCGGCTTCTCGCAACACCCCATTTTGGGAGAAAACATGAAGACGATCCGAAGCTTTGTTGTTGGGCTGATCAAGGACGAGCAAGGCGGCGAGGTGCTGGAATATGCGCTGATCGCCGGGTTGATCGTCGTGGCGGCGATTGCCGTGATCGGCTCCGTCGGCACCAAGGTGCTGGCGACCTGGAACTCGCTGAACAGCAGCATGTAAGGCTGCAAGGCGATCATTCGCTTTCGCGGGCCGATGGCGGATCAATCGCCATCGGCCCGCCGCGATTTTCGGTCCAGGCATCGACGCCGCGCGATTCGGGAAAAATGTCCGATAACAACGCCTTCCACATCAATGGATTCCTTTCTATTTCGCCGCATATTCAGACCCCCGGCAAAAATTGCCGGTTCATTATTAAGCCGCCTCCGCTGCCCGCCGATGAGAGGTCTGCAATCGGGTCTGTTGGCGAGGTCACGTGTGTGATGCCGCGACGGACCTGGAGGGGCCGTGCTGCAATTTGGGCGGCGCGGTCTTCAGCGCAACAGCGCTTGCGCGGGTGATGCCGGTCTGGCGGCCGACATCCGAAGCGAAAGTCATGTCGTCTCTTTGGGAGAAAAATTATGAAGACGATCCGCAATTTCATTAAGGACGAGCAGGGCGGCGAGGTGCTTGAGTACGCCCTCATCGCCGGTTTGATCGTGGTGGCCGCCATTGCCGTTATCGGCTCGGTCGGCACCAAGGTCCTTGCCCGATGGAACTCGCTGAACAGCAGCATGTAATCCTGACGGCTTAGCCGCCTTTGGCGGCATCCCGTTTGGCAGGCATTGAGCACGAGCGACAGGCGCGGCTACCAGCCGGCGCCGTACGTGTCGGATTCTATGCTCGGCATGCCACGCCAAGCGACTGCCAATGCTCAAGGCGGCGATCATTCCGCACGAATCAGACGCGGTGGGAATCCACATCCGGATCCCACCGCTCTGTTTTTACCAGCGTTAATTCATCCCTTTAATTGGACGATATCCGTAAATATGGCCTGGCCCTTCCTGATTGTCTGGGCACCGCTCATCGGCGCCCTCGCGGTGGCTGCCGTCATCGACACGCGCCAGCGTAGAATCCCCAATTGGTTGACGTTCGGTCTCCTGGCCGCCGGCCTGGGTCGCGCTGCCGTCTTTGGGGCGGCCGCCGTCGGTCATGCGGCGCTCGGCGTTCTCGCCGGCGGGGCCATTCCTTTGGTGTTGTATTCCATGTCCGCCATCGGTGCTGGCGACGTAAAACTTCTCGCCGCGGTCGGCGCCTGGGTCGGACCCGGTCCAGCCGTGCTGATCTTTATGGTCCAGGCTCTGCTCGGTCTGGTGATCGTCGTCACGCAGGCCGTGGCGCAACGGCGGACAGGCAAGCTGCTGCGCAACGGCGCTCTCATCATCGCGAATTTCGGTTACGTTTCGGAACTGGGTTTGCGGAACGCCGTCGAAACGGGCAAATCGTCCCGGTCCATCAGCCGGCCTTTGCCCTTCGCTGTCCCGGTCTTCTTCGCGGCGGTAATCGTTCTTTCCATGGGCAAGCTCGTTGGGAGATGAAAATGTTCTTAAAAAAATGGCCATCTCGCGCACGTTTATCGGCGGGACAATTCGGTCGTCGGCTTTGCTTCCGCCGAAGCGGCACCGCCACGCTCGAACTGGCGCTGACGCTTTCGCTGCTGTTCTCGATCACCTTCGGCTTGATCGAATTCGGCTACTATTTTTACGTGAAAAACTCGATGGAAGGCGCCGCCCGCGAGGGTTGCCGTAACGCCATTGTCACCGGCGCGACGCTCTCAACCGCCAACGCCGATATCGAAAACCAGTTGCAGGTCGCCAACCTGGTTCCTTCCGGCACCACGGCCAGCGGCAACTCCGGGACCTACACGATTGGAAATTACACCGTCACTTACACGGACAGCACCACGGGATCGACAGTTACCAGCCTTTCGTCCGACACCGTCGGCGACACGCTGACGGTGAAGATCACGGCCAATTGGGGCACCGTCGGCGCGGGCTTCCGACCGATGGCGCTGATCGGTGCGAGTAAGACGTTAACCTGCGCTTCTTCGATGCGAATAGAAGGGCAAGGGGGCTAGAGGCGCCGGCGACCTCTTATTTAGCGGCGGCGGGCAGCACCGCGGGTTGATCTGCATTTGGAAACCCGTGGTGCTGGGCACCGCCGCTAAAAAATCCGTCAGCCGGCGCTTTTGTCTCTGCAGGCGCATCCTATAAAAGTCCGGGCCGGCGACGGGTCCGTCGTGCCGCCCGTCAGATAACCACGCCGAGTCTCAAAATCCAAAACTCCTCGCACCTTTCCTAAACCGAACAACCGATCCATCCGAGAACAATTACAACGGCAAACTGCCTATTGGGAGAACCCTATGAATGTGAAAAAGATCGCTCCGTTGGTTGTTGCGCTAATTCTGGGCGGAATCGCCGCCAAGATGGCGTTCAATTTCGTAAAGAACCGTTCTCAGAACACCACCGAGGCCAAGCGCACTCAGATCGTCATCGCCAAGCGCAACATCGACGCCGGCGACGTGCTTACCACGGACGACCTGACCATGGGTGACGTTGCGTCTGAAGCGGTTCCCGATACGGTCTTTACCTCGCCGGACCAACTGGTTGGCCGGGTGACGGTTGTTCCTCTGATTCAGGGACAGGCGATCACCACCACCTTGCTTGCTCCGCGCGGCGTAGGTCCCGGCCTTCAGGCAACCGTGCCAATCGGCATGAGAGCGGTCACCGTCGATATCTCTGAGATCACCGGCGTCGCCGGCTATCTCATTCCGGGATGCCACGTCGATCTGCTCCAGACGGTAAAGGACCCGAAGACCGGATTACCTGTTGCGCGAACTCTGGCACAGAACGTCAAAATCCTGGCCGTTGGAATGAAGCACAACCCGTCGGACGGCGACGGCGGCGGCCGCAGCGTCACCCTCCTGGTCACCCCCGAACAGGCGGAACTGGTCGAGCTGGCCTCGCAAATCGGCCGGACGCGCCTCTCGCTCCGCAGCGGCAATGATCTGGCCATGGTCCAGACCAAGGAATACACATTCGCCGAACTGGTTGGGACTCACACCCCCAGCCCCGATGATTTCGACGAAATCGAGCCGGTCCTCACCCGGTCGCCTTCGACCCAGCCGAGTGTGGCCATGACTTCCAATGCCACCACCCGGCCCAGCTATGACATGTACAACGATCAATGGATCATCGAAATCATCCGCGGCGGAAACGAATCCGAAGCGAAGTTCGCCCTGCCCAGGTACGGCAACCAATTGGGCGAGACGGATCTGGCGCGGTGAAGCAATGCGCCTTCCCAGGGAATTGACCGATTATCGAAACATGCAACGAGCAAGGAAGAATATCATGTCGAACAAGCAACTGTTCAGAATCGGGCGGAAATCCGCACTGGCAATCGGCACGGCGATGGCGCTGTGGACGTTGGCGTGGCCATCGACCGCCCCCGTCGCGGCCCAGGCGGCCACTGCCTCGTCCGACATCAGCTCTTCCGCTGAGCAACCGTCGCAGATCATCACCATCGAGCCGGGCAAGGCCAAAAAGCTTACGTTCGCGCAGAGGATTAAGAAAGCCAACATCCTTCTACCCGAGGTTGCCGATGTGATTGCGCTCGGGCCGAACGATCTCTTGATCACCGCCAAGAAGTCCGGCACCACCCAATTGATTCTCTGGGACGAAGACGACCACACACAGATCGTCGAGGTCGACGTCTCCACTCCGCTGGCTCGATTGCAGAAGCAATTGGTGGCTCTGTTTCCCGAATCCAAGATCAATGTCGAAGATGCCAACGGCATCCTCACATTGACCGGCCACGTGCGCGACCTGCAGACGGCCGCTCAGGTTGAGCAGGTCGCCGCTCCCTACAGCTCTGGCAACAAGGTGGTGGACCTGCTGGAAATCGCGGGCGGGCAGCAGGTGATGCTCAAAGTGAAATTCGCCGAGGTTTCCAAACAAGCCGAGGAACAGCTTGGCTTCAACTTCGGCGGCAACGACGGCGTGAGCGTCTTCGGAAGCAATGTGGGCGCAAATTCACTGGGCCTTTCCAATACTACCGCGGGAGGCAACAGTTTGCTCGTGACGAACACCGCCTTGAGCGACACTTTGGCCAGCATGTTCGGCACGGGCGCGTTCGGCCCCATCGCCTTCGCTTATTTCGTCGACGCGCTGGAACAAAACAGCTTGCTTCGCACTTTGGCCGAGCCTGACTTGGTCACGACCAGCGGCCAAAAGGCGACGTTCCTCGCCGGAGGACAGTTCCCCTACCCCGTTCCGCAGAACAGCGGCGGCGGAACCTCCATTACGATTCAGTTTCAGCAGTACGGCGTGCAGTTGGAATTCACTCCGATCGTTCTGGGCAACGGCCGCATCCGTCTCAAAGTTCATCCTGACGTCAGCGAACTGGACTACAGCCACACCGTCACGCTAGACGGAACCACCGTGCCCGGCCTGACCGAGCGCAGCGCCGATACAACCATTGAACTGGGCGAGGGCCAGACTTTCGCTCTGGGCGGAATGCTGCAGGACCAGGTCAGTGCCAGCAACAATCAATTCCCGATTCTGGGCGATTTGCCGGTGATCGGCGCCCTGTTCCGTTCGGTGTCCTATCAGAAAAACGATACGGAACTGGTCATCATGGTGACGCCCGTGCTGGTTCACGGCATCGATCCCGGCGATATGACGCCCGTGCCCGGGGAGAAGTGGCGTGATCCCAGCCCCGCGCAATTGTATTGGCTCAAGGACCTGGGCGGCGAGGTCTATCCGCCGCAGCAGCAGTTGCGGCTCAGCGCCGAACAGACGCCGCCGTACCAAGGCCCCGCCGGCTTCCAACCGCCGTCGGCGCCGGGGAAATAACTATGAACCGGCGGGAATGATGAATGAACTCAGCGACCCCTCAACCAGGGACCCCTCAACCAGGGACGATGCGAAATGTACGTTCAGATGAATTGCGTCATCGTCGACGCCGACAACACCAACCGGGAAGAACTGGCTGCATTCCTGGTCCGTTTTGGAGCCTTGCCCGTCGCCCAGTTCCCCAACGTTGAACCGCTGGCCGGCGTCCTGGGCAAGCCCGATGGCCCGCTTCTGGCCATCGTCAATCTCGATCCCAATCCCGGCGACACGCTCAAGAAGATTGCCGGCCTTCCACGCCAGTTCCCCGCCGTCAATTTCTTCCTCATGAGCCAGACCGTCGATCCCAATCTGCTCATGGAGGCCATGCACCTGGGCATCAAGGAATTCATCCCCCTGCCCATGAGCGAGGACAAATTTACCACGGCGCTGGAGCGCGTCGCCGCCGTCCACGGAATGGGCAAACGAGCCAGGATCATTCACGTGGTGCCGACCATCGGCGGATGCGGCTCGACCACCGTTGCCTGCAACGTCGCCGCCGCCCTGGCGCCCATCGGCAAGACCGTCCTGATCGACATGGACCTGGTCCGCGGCAGCGCCGCCAGCTTCTTCGACATTCGCTGCCGATACACCATCGCCGACGTGATGGACGCCGCCGAAAAGCTCGACAAGCAACTCCTGGACAATGCCCTGACCGTGCACAAGAAAAGCGGCGTGGCGATCCTTTCGCGCCCCGACCTGCCCGAGGACACCCAGCGCGTCAACCAGAGCGGACTGGTCCGCCTGCTCAACATGCTCAGCCGCGTCTTCGACTACGTCGTCGTCGATTCGCTGATGAGCATTGCACCCATGTATTCCGCGCTGCTGCAGGGATCGGATGTGAATCTCCTGGTGATGCAACTCAACGTCCCCAGCGCCAAGAACGCCGAACGCTTCGTCGGCGCGCTGCGACGGATGGGCGTCGAATCCGCGAAAATCTTTACCGTTGTCAATCGATACGTCAAAAAAGGCAACGACATCGAGCCGCAGGAAATCGAGCGGTCGCTCGGGATCAAGCTGTCCTGGCTCATTCCCAACGATTTCAAGAACGCGATCGCGTCGATCAATTTCGGCGAGCCGGTTGTGCTCCGCGCTCCCAAGAGCGAAATCAGCCAAAGCCTGCTCGAACTGGCCGGCACGTTGTCGGCGAAACAGAATCAGCAGGGAAGCGTTGCCGCATGAGAAACGGTGCAGTGAATTTGTTGTAACCGGAGTGCTCAGTAATGGGTCTTTTCTCGTCAAAACATGGTCCCGCGGCGGTCGTGACGCCGGAGGAGCCGATTCCCAACAACCCGGCCGACGTGGTCGAGGCGCCTTCTCCATCCCGGTCGATGCCGTCGGGGCTTCGCGCCGCCTCGGCGCCGAGTCCGCTCAACGCCGAGCGCAGCTCGCAGTTCGAGCAACTGAAAGTCCGCATTCACCAGCAACTGGTCCAGCGTTTGGACGTGCAGAACCTTAAGACGCTGCCGCCCGACACCGTCCGCGCCGAAGTTCGCATCGTCATCCGCGAACTGTGCCAGAGCGAGCGCGGGCTGCTCTCCAGCCAGGACCAGGAACGCCTCATGGATGAGGTGATGGACGAAACCTTCGGCCTCGGTCCGCTGGAAACGTTGCTCAAGGACCCGACCATTACCGACATCCTCATCAATCGATACGACAAGATTTACGTCGAGCGTCGCGGCCGGTTGGAGCGTGTGGACATCCACTTCCGCGACAACCAGCATCTTCGCCAGATCATCGACCGAATCGTGGCGCTGGTCGGCCGCCGCGTGGATGAAACCAGCCCTATGGTGGACGCCCGTCTAGCCGACGGCAGCCGCGTCAACGCCATCATTCCGCCCCTGGCGTTGGACGGTCCGGCGATGAGCATCCGCCGGTTCGGCGCCAAGCCCATGCAACTGGAAGACCTGATCCGCCACGGCGCGTTCCCGCCTCCGGTGATGGATTTCCTCTCCGCCGCCGTGCAGGCTCGGTGCAATATTCTCATCAGCGGCGGAACCGGCTCCGGAAAAACGACGCTGCTGAACTGTCTGTCGCGCTACATTCCTCCCGATGAGCGCGTGGTCACGATCGAGGACGCGGCCGAGCTTCAGCTCCAACAGCCGCACGTCGTCCGCCTGGAAACGCGCCCGCCGAACATCGAAGGCCGCGGCGAGGTCACCCAGCGCGATCTGGTCAAGAACTGCCTGCGTATGCGGCCCGACCGCATCATCATCGGCGAGGTGCGTTCCGGCGAAGCCCTGGACATGCTCCAGGCCATGAACACCGGCCACGAAGGCTCCATGACCACCGTTCACGCCAACACCTCGCGCGACGCACTGGCCCGATTGGAAGTCATGATCGCCATGGCCGGATACGACATCCCCATTCGCGCCCTGCGGCATCAGATCGCCAGCGCTTTGCAGATCGTCGTGCAGGCATCGCGTTTGACCGGCGGAAAACGAAAAGTCACCCGCGTCACCGAAATCACCGGCATGGAAGGCGACGGCATCCAGGCCCACGATATTTTCCAGTACGAACAGACGGGCGTGGACGGCAACGGGCAGGCGGTCGGCTGTTTCACCGTCAATGGAATCCGTCCGCGCTGCTGCGACAAAATCGAAAGCCGCGGCATTCCCCTGCCCGCGGAACTTTTCCAACGAAGAAAGATCGAGGCCACCAAACTACAGCCATGAGGTCGCCGCGCGACCCCACTGGAGTGAAAATATATGAACCAGATGATCCTTCCTTTCCTCGTGGCCATCACGGTCGTCCTGCTGATTTGGGGACTGTACCAAGTCATCGGCGGCCTCAGCGACGAGCGCAAAAAGCTTCAGCAGCGTCTTACCCACGAGGGTAAAAGCTCTGAAGGATTCGATCCCGCGACGCTCACCGTCGTCCGACGCCAGCAGGAGATCGGCGGCTTCTCCGGCGCTGGCGCGGATCCCGTTCGGACGCCTGCTGGCGCACCGCCTTGCTCAGAACTGGCCCAGCTTCTCGCTGGCCAGGTTCCTTTTCCTGTCGCTGGGCTTGGCGACGATGGGATTCTTCACCATTTACATCGTGACCGGTTTGGCTTTGCTCGGCGCAGCTTGCTCCGTCGTCTTCGGTTTTGCTCCGCTGCTGTTGCTGAACCATGCCCGCAACCGCCGGCAAAGGGAATTTCTCGATCAGCTTCCCGAAGCGCTCGATTTCCTGTCCCGAATCCTCCGCGCGGGGCACAGCCTCAGCACCGGCCTTCAGATGATGGCCGACGAACTCCCGCAGCCCCTCTCCGGTGAATTCCGCCGCTGCTACGACTCGCACAGCGTCGGCCAGGCTCTCGAGGAATCCCTGAAGGACACCGCCATTCGCGTCGATAACCCCGACTTCGGATTTTTCGTCACCGCCATTCTCATTCAGCGGCAGACCGGCGGTGATCTCTCCGAGGTGCTCGACAATATCAGCGACATGATCCGTCAGCGCATCCGGCTCCAGCAGCATGTCAAGGCCAAGACGGCCGAGGGACGCTTCACCGGGTACATCCTGGTGGTCTTCCCCGTCATACTGTTCTTCGTGTCGTACTACCTCAATCCCAACTACGCCTCGGTCCTGCTCCATACGTCGACGGGGCTGATGCTGTTGGGGATCGCCGCGGGGATGCTCATCATGGGAACGTGGGCCATCCGAAAAATTACCACCATCAAGGTGTGACCGTTCAAAGGTGCAATTATGAGCCAACAATCACTCATCATCCTCCTCGCATTCACCTCGATTGCGGCGCTGGTCTATTTCGTCTCCCTGCTGCTATTCAAGGGCGAAGGCGGAGAGCGGCTCCGCTCCCGGCTTCAGGGCAAGACGGAATCCGACTCCGTGATCAAAAAACCGGAGAGCGCCTCGGGCATCGTTCCGTTGCTCCGGCGGCTCGGCGAGGCCGCAGCCAAACCCTTCATGCCCAAGGGCCGCGAAAAACAGTCCTCCCTGCAGCGGGAATTGGCCCGCGCCGGCATCTACAGCGCTTCGGCTCTCCGCACCGTTCAAGGCTCCAAGGTGATCGGAATCGCCCTGGGTCTTATCCTCGGCTATGCCGTCGGCTGGTGGCTCAACAGCATGTTCCTGTTCCTGGCCGTGGGCGGATTGGCCGGCTACGTCCTGCCTACCATCTGGCTCAAGATGAAGGTCAAGGCCAATCAAAAGTCCCTGGAATACGGCCTTCCCGACGCCCTGGATCTGATGGTCGTCTGCGTGGAAGCCGGCATGACCGTCGATGCCGCCATGCAGCGCGTGGGTGAGGAGCTGTCGCTGGTCCACCCCGCCATCAGCCGCGAATACGGCATCGCACACATGCAGACGCGCGTCGGCATGCCCAGGCACGAAGCGTTGCGGAATCTCGGCGCACGCACCGCCAACGCTTCGATGATGTCCCTGGCCGCCATGCTCAACCAGGCCGAGCGGTTCGGAACCAGCGTGGCCCAGGCCCTTCGCGTTCATGCGGAAAGTCTCCGCATCGCCCGGCAACACAAGGCCGAGGAAATGGCCGCCAAAAGCGTCGTCAAGATGAGCTTCCCACTGGTCCTGTTCATCTTCCCGGCCACGTTTATCGTTCTTCTCGGACCGGTCATGATCCAGCTCTTCAATAGCCCGCTGATGAAATGACGATTTTTATGCGAAACTTAAACAGCACTCACAAAATGCCGATTTCTGAAATGGAGAATCCCATGGCGTCATGCAAGCGTCTCAAAACATTGTGTCTCTTCGCCGCCTCGGCCACGGTTCTTCTCGCCGCCGGCTGCAGCCAGCCCGCGTCCGAGAATGACACCGCCACTTCCAAGGCGGAAATCAGCGAATTCCAAACGATCGCGCATACCCAGGAGGCCGCCGGTGCGCGCGCGAATGCACGCTCTATCCCGATCAATTTGACGGCCCCACGCTCAGCAGTCTGGGAACCAACGCTCTGGACCTCATCCTGGCTGATTCCCATAGCTGCAATCCGCTGATCATTTACATGGCCGTTCCGGACAACGACCAATACTCCCAGGATCGCCGGCTGGCCGTCGAACATTACCTGGAAGACCGCGGCGGCCTGAAATCCGAGCAGATTGAATTCCGTTCCGGATCCAACCCCGCCACCAATTCCCCGGCCGTCGTGGGCATCACGAACTATCCGAAGACCGACACCGCGGGCGATAACGCTACTTCGATGACAGGTCATTGACGGGTCTTCCGGACGGGAGATTCCGGTAATTCCCCGGCGAGGCGGGCCTAACGGCTCGCCTCGCTTGTTGATGTACCGCGATCAAGTCACATGGCGACTGATGTCGCCATGCCACGCCGGGCCTTCCCTTCCGCGGCTTGGCGGCTTCAGCCGCCATGCGATTCCACCCTCACCGCCGCCCGCACCACCTCCCACCGCTCCCGATCCTCCCCCAGCCGGCAATACACGCACGCAAACCCCGCTTTCACCAACTGCTCCACCCGATCCGCCCGCTCCGGCGCCACATCCCCCACGTCCGCCGGCAACCCGTTCATCACGATCGGCTGATTGCCGAGTTCCGCATCCACATCCATCGACGCCCCGCCGCCCAGCAATTGCCCGATCCGGCAATTCCCCTCCGCCGTCTCGATCTGAACATCGCTCATCACATTCGTCGAAGCATTCACCAGCTTCCCCGCCAAATGCACATTGCCCGCCCGATCGCGACTGAAGCTCAACTTCGCCCGCAACAACGGCGCGCCCGGTCCCCGCCGTCTCCCCATGCCACGCCTGCGCCTCTCCTCCGGTCAACCGAATCCACTCCGGCCGGCAGCCATTCCTGTCCTCTCGGCAAACCGCGTCCACGAACCGCTCCGGCCCGAACGATCGCGCCGCCTGGTTAGCCGGCTCCCACCACTCATTCTCATCGAGCTTCATCCGCGCCCATTTCGCGCGGCGTGAATTTACCGCGATGATATCCGTCGCCGCCACCATTGAATCGTCCACCTGATCCACCAGGCGCAGCGACCGCCGGATCGTCGGCGAATCTGCGGGCCGAATCGCCGCATACGTCCCCACCGACGCCAGCAGCCCAACCCATCCCACGATCGTCACCCAATTCCGCGGTGTCTGTCCCAGCCGCATCAGAATGATCGAATCCACCGGCCCCACCAGCAAAAATATCCCCGCCATCCACATCAGCGCCCGTCGCCAATCCACCGGCGGCTCCGATCCCGTCGCCCCGAGCAATTCCAGAACGTGCCGGATCGCCACCGACTCCCGTTGGCCGCGTCCCACGCTGTCGGCAGCGTTCGGACCGCCAATAAGAATATCCTGCTCATCGCTCAAGACCATCTCCGTCGGCTCATGGGTCGGCGGCACCCTCACCATCCCCGCCAGCATCGACCGCCAAAGCGTATTGGCCGCATTCGCTTCCGCAAATTGCACCGGCGCGATATCCATCGGCAGCGTCAAGACGTATCCCAACCCCCATCGCCGCTTATATCCGGTATGATCCATTACCTTCACCGCCGCAGCCCCCGCCCGCGGCGATAATTCCCGTCCATTCAGCCCGCCGACCATCCGATTCACGCCGATCTCGCACGGCAGCGCTTCGACCAGATCGTCGTTACTCGGCATCGCGCGGGTTCCGGGAATAAATACCAGATTCCCGCCGCGCCGAACCCACTGCAGAATCGCCTGCTCCTGTTCGGGCTTCAGTTCCGCCAGATCCGCCGCCACGAGAACCAGAGCGCTCACCCCGTCATACCCGATGAAATTCGCCGGCAGACGGATCGGATCCAGAACCCCCGCCGCCAGGCCCGCCCGATTGACCTGTGCCTGCAACCGCAGCGCATCGCCGATCTCTCCGCTGATCCCCAGCAGAAATTCGTTGGGTCCGAGCAATCGCATCGGCACGCGCCCGGCCGGCAGGAACGACGCCGGATTCTGCAGCGGCTGCGCCGCCAGCGTCCGCCCCGTCTTTTCATCGGAGGCGATCACTTCGATCCGCGCCGGCTGCCCGTTGAGCGGAAACAGCAACTCGTAAGTCGTCGGCCTCGGCTGCGCCACCGCAGTCTGATGCACCCAAACGGCCAGCGATTTCTCCCCATAAGTCCCATGTATCTGCAAATCGACTTGGCGCAGTTTGCGGATCGGCGATGGCCACGAACACCGGCGTCCACCGTCCCATCCGCACGGCGTCCCCCCACCCCAGGTTCACCTTCAGCATCGTCTGTCCCCGCGCCACAGAGACGCCCCAAAGCAGCGCGCATCCCACGATCCACCGATAAGCGCACCGCCGCTTCATGCCTCGAATTCTATTGTGCGACCCCCGCCCTCAAAAGCCCACGGTGCCGCCATGGGGTTCTCTTCCCCTTCCCGACCTACGGCCACCACGGACCGTTCCCGACCAAATTCCCCGAATAATTCGTGAAATTCAGATTCAATTGATCCGCCCGGGTGATCTCCGCCCCGCGCAGAAATCCTTCCGCCCCGGCCTTGTTCGCCCGGGCTGTTTCCAGCGCCTGTCGTGCCGAGACGGTCTCCTTCCGGCTGAACAGGTACGATTCAAACTGCTTCTCCTTCAGCGTCAGCGTTTCCTGGGCCGCAACCAAACGCCCCCTCGCATCCTGCACCGCCGGGTCATCCGCCAGCGCTACCGCTTCCATTTCGCTGGCCATCGCGCCGTAGCGCATCTTTTCCACCGCCACCGCGTTTCGCAGGCCGCTGCCCGCTCCCGTCGATTTCAGCGCGATCTGTTCTTGCGTCCGTTTTTCGATCAGGTTCTTGTAGGTCCGGTCGCTTTGCAACCGAGCCAGTACCGCATCCCGCGCCGCCTCGAATGTCGTTTGGGCATCCTCCACGTTTTTGCGGGCGGTCAGGTAGTCGCTGGAGATAAAAAAATCGCTTCTGGCCCTGGCAAGCATCAACTGCAAGTCGATCCATCGGTTATCGAACTGCGCTTCCGCAAACGCAGCCTGGGCGATCGCCGGGGCCAGGTCGTACACCGGCCCTTGCTGCGACGGCGCCGGCCCCGCCACGGCATACCCGCCGAATCCGTGCCCATGCCACGGCCGATATCCGCCCTGGTTAGGGCCGCCCTGACGATCCATCTGGGCCAGTGATGGTCCAGCCGCCACCGCCACGATTCCTAGAACGATCCTCGCCATCAATGATCGGTCGAGCATGGAACTGCCTCCCATCGTTACGCGTGATCCGAGCCAACCTTCCGTAATATCATATCCTGATTATTCGTACGGTGCAGGCTATTTTTCTCCGCCCCAGCGGCGCAGATAAAATCGCCCCGCCGTTGTTCAAGAGCGGGGCGATGCGGAGAGAGAAAATGCAGGCTGTGGAGATCCTCGACCTTTTCCCTGTGACTACTTGGACAAAGCCTCGCGTTCGTCGCCGGTGGCGTCGGAATCCTTGTCCAGGCGCCGAGGCGCGATTCGCTGGGAGACGGAGCGTTCGCCGCCGAGGCTGGCCATGGAGCCGCCGCGCGGATGCGTGGGAAGAATGACAATTTCAACCCGGCGGTTCTGTGCGCGGCCGGCGTCGGTGGCATTGGACGCGATCGGCTGCTGATCGGCATAGCCGGCGACGCCAAGGCGAGCCCGGTTCACGCCGTTCTTAACCAATTCCGCGGCCACGGAAATCGCCCGATGGGCCGAGAGATACCAGTTGTCGAAGTTCCCCGCGTTGATCGTCGAAGCGCGGGTGACGCGTTGGTTGTCGGTGTGGCCGGCGACCATCAGCTCATAGCCGACGGCTTCGGGCGAATTGAGAATCGAGGCGAAGCGCTGAAGCGTCTCGACGGCACGTTCGTTGAGATCCGTGCTGCCGGAGCCGAAGGTGACGTCGCTCTTGAATTTCACGACGCCGCGCGCGGGGTCGAACGTGACGATGTCGGGATTCTCGTTGGCGAATTCGGTGAGCCGATTGCTCAAATCAGCGGGAAGTGCGCGTTCGCCCATTTCCACGACCTGCGGCGGACGATTGAGAAGATCCTCATATCTCTGCGTGATCGCCCCGTTCTGGGCCTGCAACTGGGCGACCTGCTGCGAATAATTAGCCAGCATGGCCTGAGTGGTGTTGCCGGAATTGGCAATCTGCTCGAGCTGCGCCTTGTAAGCCTCGGCCTGCGATTGAGCGCTCTTGGCGTCGGCCTCCGCTTGATTGAGCTGTTCAACCGCTTGATCGCGGCTGAGCTTCATGGCGCTGTATTGTTCGGCAGAAACGCAACCGGTAACCGAAAAGGCGAGTGCGGCTATTCCAAGCCACTTAAGCATCCGTGCCATCGTAGGCCTCCATGCGAATGAATTGTGAATGCGGCAAGCGAACTGTGAATCGCTTTTTTTCTACCGCGTACGCGCGGCATTCTGCCAAAAATTTTCGGATTTGCAAGAGCAGTTGCCGATAAAATGGGAATTTTACGGCTGGGCCCCGGCCCGCCTTCGTCGCCCCGCCTCAGCGCCCCGCCTCATCGCCCCGTCTCAGCGCGTCGTGGTCTTGCCGATGATCAAGCCGACGACAAAGAAGACGAGGGTAACGGCCAGGCCGGCCACGGCGATGCCAAGGAAGCCGTACTTGCCGGCATTTTGAAGCATATCCGGGCTGGTATCGAGAACGCCGGTGATCAGGGCATACGCGCCGAAAAGAGCGACCAGGGAAGCGCCCAGCGCGGCGGCGCCGAAGGCGGGAGCCATGGGATCGGGGGCCTCCTCGATGGATGGCGCGCCCATCGAAGACCTCCCCGAGCTTGGGGCATCCGACAGGGCACCGCGGATTTCGACCATCTTTTGCCCGCCGGTGGCGGTGTCGCCGACGGCGCGCCGCCCGGTGGCCGTGCCGCCGGGGGCGATTTCGTCCAGCAATTCCGCGCCGAGCGAGGTGTCGTCGCTTTCGCGAGTCAGATCCAGCAATCCCGAACCGGAGCCGACGCCTTCTCCACCCATTTCACTGACCCCGGGCGAGATGGCGGTTTGCGCGGCCGGATCGACGCGTTCGACTTCGTCATTTTGGAAGACATCGACGCCGGCCCTGCTGCCCTGGGAAGTGCCGGAAAGCCCCGACACGCTGGCGGAAGGCCGGCCAGGCGACGGCACGCCGCCGATGGAGCCAGACAAGCCCAAGTCCGCCGCCAAGGCGGTATCTTCCTTCAGCGTCATACCGGTTCCGGATGAGTGACCCGCATCGGTATCAACCAACCCGAGTGCCGAACCCGATCCCGAGTTGCTTAGCCCGCTGCCCACACCGCTACCCGCTCCACCGCCGACGGCGCTGCCGATGCCGCTACCGGCGCCACTGCCAACCCCGCTGCCGATTCCGCTGCCCAGGCCGCTGCCGACGCCGCTGCCCCCTTTGCTGTCGGCCAGACCGATCGCCATGCCGCTGTCGGTGGCCGTCAAATCGGTGAAATCTCCACCGCCGCTTAACTCGGCCTTGAGGGCTTCCACCTGGTCGGCTTTGAACATGAGGCGCGGCCCGTCGCGGAATTCGCGAAGCCGGCCTTCACGGGCAAATTGCTTGATCTCGTCTTCATTCTTGCCGAGGGCGGACTTGGCCTCGTCCAGCGTGTAAAACATCTTGGCCATCATGATCGGATCTCCTAAGGATTATTGTCGGGCGCAGGCGGCGGAACAACAGGAGGAAGCTGAGATTCATTCATGCGTTGGTTCTTCGCGGCGTCTTCAACGGCCTTCTGAATATCATACCAAGCCGGAAATGTATTATAGTTCTTCAAATCCAAATCGAAACGGAAATTTCGGGCTGCCGACAAAATCAGGGCCTTTTCGCCCGCCCGGTACTCATAGACGCACAGGGTTTGCCGCTGGGTGTCCAATAGATAGCATCCCCAGACTTCCGGATGAAGTTGGCAGGGCATAATGAAAATGCCGTTACCACCGGCGATGGGCTGCTCCGGGGCGGATTGGGCACTGGCGGGCGGGACGATAACCGGCCGGCCCCGGCTCAAAAGTGCCGCCAAAATCGCTAAAAGTAGCGCCGCATTGATGTAAAGCGCGTAAACTACAGAACTGCGTCGTGGATGATTCATCGGCTTGGGCCGGTACAAATGGCGAGGATGCTGGAACTCTGACGATCTATTCGTATTTTAGCCGAACCAGCCGGCGTGCCGCAAGGTGAATGCGTGTTACGAAGTTCGACGGACATAGGCATCGTGACGGTAGCAGGCCGACAGCGGCGGACAAACGATACCCCGCCCGCCAACCAGCTCATGCGGCTGGAACCGGTCATCCGGCGCGATCGGATCGGTCCCCGCCTGCAAATGCTTTCGGCCAAGGGTTTTGAATGGGTCGATGCGCAGCTTCCAATCCCGGGATTACCGGACGAACTGGAAGGATTTCGCCTGTTGCACGTGACCGATCTTCACATGCGGCGGCGATGGGATCCGGCCTACGACGAACTGATCGCCCGCAACAATGCCGATCCGCCCGACCTGATCGTCTACACCGGCGATTTCCTTGAGAACAAGCACGACGTTCGCCGGGTGATGCCGATGATCCGGCGGCTGGTGAACTCGCTGAGGTCGCGGCTCGGCGCGGTCACCATCCTCGGCAACCACGACGGCGATCTGCTCGGCCCTCCGCTGGCGAGCCTGAACGTCACTCTACTGGATCATCGCCGACTGCTGTTGCATTCAGCATCCGCCACGCTGGAATTGATCGGCATCGCCGGCATCGAGCGCACGGATTTCGATCCCGCCTTCGTGCGATCGCTGGGAAACAAGCCGCCCCGAACGGTTCGCATCGTCCTGTCGCATTATCCCGATCTGATCCGCAGGTCGCGGCCTCTGCAGCCCGATCTTTTCCTCACCGGCCATACCCACGGCGGTCAGATCTGTTTGCCCGGCGGGATTCCCATCATTCGCCACGATTCCCTGCCGGCCAACCTGATCGGCGGGATTCATCGCGCGTATGATACATGGCTCGTGGCCAATCCCGGATTGGGGTTTTCATCCATTCCAATCCGCTTGTTTTGTCCGGCACAAGTGATCGAGATTCGACTAAGTTCGACTTTTGCCGTTTTTGCGGCGTCATGCGGCGCGACTCAAATGATCCAGCAGCATGATCCGTAACGGCCTTGGTAGTTTTGTGAGACCCGCATGTTTCGGCGACTGTTGAAAAACCTCCGCCCAGCACAATCGACGCACGCGCGTCATGGCGTCGCCGAAGGTTGTCTCCGCCTTGGCGTACCACGCGCACGACGCGGGTCGCGTTCCTTTTCCATGTGTGTGCCGGTGGAAGATCAAGCTGACGACGCTGAACAATCCCAGCAGGCACGGGGCCGTTCGCAGCACGCTTTTGGCCGACCAGTTGCGCGGCGTGGCAAAGCCCAGATGGGCGCGGACTTCCTGGAATGTCACTTCGATACTCCAACGTCCGGTGTAGAGGCTGACGATCTGCTGGGGCGGCATCGTCGGATCGGTGCTGTAGAAGTATTCGTCCCGGTGCGTTCCCTGGATGTCGTGGACGAACACCCAGCGGACCGGAACCAATCCGTTGCCGGCCTTGTACCAGTGCCCTTCGCCCCAGATCAGTTCGACCCGGCGTGTTTTGCCGCCGTACCAGTTGACGGTGAATCGTTTCCCTTTGGACCGTTTGACCGTGGCCTGGGGTTTGGACAATCGCCGTCCTTTGATGCGCGGCCGACCCGTGCGGGGTTTTCCCGCCGGCGGCAGGCCGTACAGATTCGCCTCCGGATGGAGCCGGCTGACCAGCGTCACCTGCCGGCGGTGGCGATGACAGAACCGCGCCAACTCGTGGCTGGCGTAACCGCCGTCCCCCAGAAGAATGAACTTTCGCTCGGGGAACCAGTGGATCAGCGTGGCCATCAGTTGCCGGGCCAGATCGAGAGGCGTCTTGTGCCTCCGGCCTTCGGCCTGATTCAATTCCGCCGGCCGATACAACGCGCACAGCACCGGCAACGCCCACGGGCGCGAGGCGAAAGGGAACTTCACGTTGATCGCCAGCGTCACCCATTTGTGCCCCCATACCCAGACCACGTGGCTGTGCGTCGAGCGGCAGGCATCGTGATGACACCCTTTGCCATAGACGTGCTTGCCCTTGTGCTGCGGCGTGGTGTCGTCCACCGGACAAATCACCGGCTGATCCGCGGGAATCAGTTCCAGCACCATCGCCGCCAGAACCTTGCCCAACGGCCAACAAGACCAGACGCGGCGGCAGAGGACGCGATGGAAGTCGGACCAGTGCCCTTTGGCCAGCGGCCCCACCGCTCGCAACATGCCGGTGACGGTGCGGTGCCGCAACGAGAGGATCGCGCCAGAAAAAGCACGACGACGCGCTGGAAAGTTGGACGGGTGAATGCTACAGAGAACGCCGAAACAAGCGGCTCCGCCGCCTTGGGAACAGACAACATATCGGACTCCTTTCCGATTCGCCGAGTAAGCATCAGCGAATGTACGGGGGAGTCCGATTTTTTGTGAGAGTCCGTTCATGAAAAACGCCGTCTAAAAACGGCAAAAGTCGAGCTAAGAGCTTCTAAAAATATCTAATGACCCTGCGACGACGCAATTTTCGGCCGGCATCAAGAAGCGACGACGAAGCGACCATGATCGTATGGTCGTTGAGGAGGAGCGACGCCGAGGCCGGCCGAAAAGTGCGTCGCCCTTCGGGTGGGCCGGAAATGGCCCATCTGCGGCGTTGTCGCGACTCAACAACCCGTTTTGTCAGGGTTGCTTCGTCGCTCCGCCTAGCATCTGGGCCATTTCCGGCCCATCGCAGGGTCATTAGCTATTTTGGAAGCTCTAAGAAAGGCAGGTGCATCATAGGACGGGAGATCGCAACCGAATTGCCGCCCAAGCCGGCGACAATCGAACAGCGGCTAAAGGCGTCGAGGGAATTCGCCATTGAAGCAGCGCGTCTGGCTCACAACACGCGCTGTCACAACGTGGTCGTGCTGGACATGGCCGGCATCTCGCCGGTCACGGATTTTTACATCATCGCCACGGGCACCAGTCCGCGCAAATGCGCACGGTCTGCGATGACCTCGACGAACTGGCCGAGAAAACGGGCTTCAAAAGCTTCCATCGCAGCGGCTACGAAGGCGAGACCTGGATCGCGGTCGATTACGTGGACGTGGTGCTGCACATCTTCAATCAGGACGCTCGGCTGTATTACGATTTGGAGAACCTCTGGGGCGACGCCAAGCGAGTGGAGTGGAAGTAAGCGCCGCGCGGCGCGGCGGCTTCAGTCGCCTTGTTGCGAACCCCAACTGAACAAAACCTAACAAAACTTAACACTTTTCGCCTCGTTTTGTCAATAAATTGCCGTCACTGTCGGAATTTCAAGCGGCCGCGAGCTGACCACGAGTAAGCTGGATGAGCAGCGCCCACCACCGAGGACGCGGAGATTGTGGATTACCATTAGCGGAGAGAGACCTTGCGAAAGCTCAAGCCTGTGACGCCCTGCGAGCTTCTGCGCGAGGAATTCCTCGTCCCGATGGGGCTTTCGCAGTATCGTCTGGCGAAGGAAATCGGCGTGCCGGCCCAGCGGATCGGCGAGATCATGGCCGCCAAACGAGCCGTCCCGGCGGATACGGACCTGCGTCTTTGCCGCTTTTTCGGCCTGTCCAACGGCTACTGGCTCCGCGCCCAGGCCGCATACGACACCGAGGTCGCGGAATCAGCCCTGAGCAAGACACTGGCGAAGATCAAACCCTGGCCCGGCTCCGCGGCTTAGACCTGGAAGAGTGAAGGCCGCGTCAATTTTAATCGCGCCCCTTTAATTTCCGCTTTCTATTCGTCCTTCCGAAACTTTTCGACCCTTTTAATCGCTTCTGCTTTGAAGTCTTCCAAGGAACGTTTCTGTGGAGGCTGGGAGTCGGCTTCCACTCTGGCGACTATTGGCGGTCCAATGTTAACGATGATTTCCACGCTCGGTTTGCAGTTAGTGCTCGGCTCGGTCTGATAGCTTTTCACCGTCGGCTGGACGTACACGAAGCGCACCTCGTATTCTTTTGAATCGAGGGGCTTAACTATGCCCTATCCAAGCGTGATTTTTGCCGTTGCCGCCTGATTCGCGAAAAAAACTCGAAATCGCCTGATTTTCGTGTAGGTTGAGGGTTATCAAGACTCTCTTTCCTTCACACGCAAGGAGGCGTTTCGAGTGAACCATACTACAGCCCAAAAACTCGCCCGACGCAAGCGCAGAATCGAAAAAAGATTGAACGCCCGATGCCGCTGGCGGTCCCGAACAAGCCGATGTTCGCCGCCAGGAACATCCGTTACGAGATGGCCGACCGCGACCGGGCCGTGGTTCACGGCGGCATCGGCGCCGTGCACCTGCTGGCCCGCAAGGTTGGACTCATCGACGCCCTCGATCGCGACGTGCATCTGCTGAAGGTTCATCTGCCGTATCACGAATCCGATCACGTGCTGAACATCGCCTACAACATTCTGTGCGACGGCGATTGTCTGCAGGACCTGGAGCGGCTGCGCAACGACGAGGCGTACCTCGACGCCCTGGGCACGCAACGCATTCCCGATCCCACCACCGCCGGGGACTTTTGCCGCCGCTTTGAGTCCGGCGATCAGGTGAATCGGCTCATGGACTCGATCAACTCCGTGCGCGTCGGGGTATGGAAACGCCAGCCCGCGGAGTTCTTCGATCAGGCCATCCTCGACGCCGACGGCACGATCGCTCCGACCAATGGCCAGTGCAAGAAGGGCATGGACCTGAGTTACAACGGGCAGTGGGGTTATCATCCGCTGCTGGTGTCGCTGGCCAACACGCGCGAGCCGCTCTACCTGCTGAACCGTTCGGGCAACCGTCCCAGTCACGAGGACGCGGCGGAGTATCTGGATCGCGGCATCGCCCTGTGCCGAGGGGCGAGGTTCCGCTCGGTCCTGCTGCGCCGGCGACACCGACTTCAGCCAGACGGCCCACCTGGACCGCTGGGACGATCAAAAGGACGTGAAGTTCCTGTTCGGGTTGGATGCGCATAAATCCCTGGTTCTTCAGGCGGAATTGCTCGGAAAGAGCGAGTGGAAAGAACTGGCGCGTCCGCCACGATACGAGGTGAAAACCCGGCCCCGCGCCAAGCCGCCCAACGTCAAGGAACAAGTGGTTGCCGAGCGGAACTTTGAAAACCTTCGTCTGCGAGCCGAGCACGTGGCCGAGATCGAGTACCGGCCGGGAAAGTGTCATCGCCCGTACCGGCTGATCATCTGCCGCAAGAGCATCGACGTGGAGATGGGCCAGGAGAAGCTGTGGGACGAGTACCGCTACTTCTTCTACATCACCAACGACCGCGTGACGCCGGCGGAGCAACTGGTGTTGCAAGCCAACGGACGTTGCGACCAGGAGAACCTGATCGAGCAACTCAAGAACAGGGTCCGCGCGATGAAGCTGCCGGTGGACAATCTGCTGAGCAACTGGGCCTACATGGTGATGGCGTCGCTGGCGTGGAGCCTCAAGGCCTGGTGGGGCCTGATGCTGCCGGCGCAACGAGGACGCTGGGGCGAGCGCCAGGCGCGGGAGAAACAGGACATTGTGCGGATGGAGTTCAAGCGGTTCGTGGGAAGCGTGATCCGCCTGCCGTGCCAGATCGTGCGGACGGGGCGTCGGTTGGTGTTTCGACTTTTGTCATACAATCCCTGGCAGACGGCGTTGCTGCGCGGCGGAGCCGCCTGGCGTGAGCGCGGTCGAACGTCGTGGCGGCGGCCGGCTTTGTGCTGAACGGTTCCGAAGGATGCCGGAGTCAGGATGCTCCGGTTCGCGTGGAAGGCGAAGCCTTCCCGATGGCCTTGTAGTGGAGAGCGACCGATGCACAACCGAACGACGGGATGAACCCTGGGGGCGAGCCGAAGATGCGCCGACGCTCAACGCCTTGCGAAGCGCGGGGGATACGCTTATTTAAGGACTATGATGTTGTGTGCCTTCCATGGGTCGGTTGGATTGTTCACAAACTACATTGTAGGCGGCTCGCTTTGCGGCCACCACCCCCGGCAGTATGACCCGGATGGCAACCGCCTTCGCAAGCAAGGGTAGGTGAAGGAGGGTATCTGCTCCGGTTTAATTTTCCGGAATTGGCGTACTCAGGTACCGATTCCAAGTCGGCTGAATTTCGACGATCAGGCGACGAACTGCCATGATGATGTGGAAGATCGCAAGTTGAAAAGTTTCGTAAGTGCCGGTTGCCTTATCTGTGAGCATTGGTCCTTCGAAAACATAGCGATAATACTCAAAGGCGCGATCACTATATTTTAGGCAGCCTGTTGTCGTGCGGACCATTGGCTCGACGTTGCACAGAGCGGAAAAATTCTGGTCGTTTTTGGAAAACGCTGAAGCATATTCGTCAATTTTATCTTGTCGTGGTTTGGAAAGTTTCTTAGAGAAAAGTTTCAATAGGCTATGGCCCTTGATTCTACGATTTTTGTCCAAGAAATAAATGCACTTAAAGTAAAGTTCGAGGGAAAATGCCGAATTGGCGACATACGGAGCCAGAATATCGTACCGAAGGGAATCTCGCGTTCCCGGTGTCGTTTTTGGAAACCGATCAAGTACCAGCAGCGACGCGGCGAAAAAAGATTCGGCGCACAGGAAAATATCCTCCGCGTCGATCTTTAATTGTTTTTGTGCTTTCATCGCGCGAATCCTACGCCCAGCGTTAGCGGCTGGAAACGGTCAGCAGCACGATCAAATCGGAGGTCCTAAATGACCGTCAACGAGTCAATAAACTTTCGACCCATCAGCGGTCATTCCTTCACCAGCGTCCAAGTCTTGTCCGGGTTGTACTCGCTTATCTTCCGCGCAAGCTTGGTAGTATCCGGACCCAGGTCCTTCTGATAGACATCGCCTTGCTGGTTCACGATGAACGTCATGATTCCCGATGCTCCGTAGTCCACCGGGAAGGCGACCAGGGCGAAGCCGGCGACCATGTTGCCGTTGACCACGTAATCAAATTTTCCGCCCGGCGCGGCCGGGCCTTGACGCTTCAGCACGCGAAAGTGATATCCCTCATACGGCTCGTGCGGATGGCCGGCGGTCTGCTCATAGCCCTTGGCCGCGGCGGCGGCGAAAAAATGGCCCAGGGGACTTTGCTCCTGGTCGGGCGCTGCGGGCCAGTATAGGCCGTCCATTTTTCCCGGGGTGCTTTGGATTCTCTGGGCATATTTGAGCACGCCGCTGCCGTCGCGGTCCTTGCGGGCATATTCGCGCTGGGCCTCGACGTAGTCGTGGCAGACTTCAATGGCGTCCAACTCGTTCTGGCCGATCCGGCGGGCGAGAATCTCCGTCTTGCCCGCCGCGGTGTCGAAGAACCATTTCCCATCGGACGCTTTTGCGATCGGAATGGGGAATGGCCAATGATCGTTGCCGACGTAGAGGATTGATGTCGAGTCATCCTGTTTTTGCAATTGCGTGTACTCCGCGGTGCGCTGGGCGAATTCCTTGAAAGCGTTGGCATCCTCGACCTTGTCGCCGGAGACCAGGTCTTTCCATTGCGGGCCGAGGAGGAGATGCACCCGGTCGTGGTCCTGGTCCTTGACGGCGGCGAGCATGGCGCTGCTCGCCTCCTCAGCGGTGTCGAACACGGGCTGGCCGGGGGCTGGGGCATCGGGGGCTTGCACCGACGGCTGGGCCGGCGGGGAACTTGCGGAGCTGTTGCATCCGTTTGCCAATAGCCAAGCCCCGGCCGCCAGCAGGCCAGCGACGATCCATCCGACATTTCCGCGCTTTGGGATTTTCATAGATTTCTTCTCGCCATCGTTGTTGGCGCGCGGCGGTTATTTATGGCCGCCCCCGCCGTGTCCGCCGCGACCGCCAGCCGCCGGGGCATGTCCCCCGCCGCCGGCGCGGGGTCCCATCGATGCTCTTCCCCTGGCGCTTCGCTGCTGTGCGCTCCAGTGGCCGCCCCGGTTGTGGAACGCGTTGTGGCCGTAGTCGTGGTAATATCCGCCAACGAAGAAGACCGGCGGCCCGCCCCACACCGGACCGCCATCGCCGTCGCCCGCGACGAAGCAACCGCACAAACCCGTAAACAGGATCGCGGCAAGCAGGAGCCTCATCACGCGTGGTTTGGGTCGATTCATGTCTGATCTCCTCATCGCCGGGCGCTCGGCCGTCAGGATAACTTGCCGCGCGATCTTATGAGAACTGACAAAAACCCGCCAACGAGCAGCGCCGAAACGACCTGGCCTTTGACATGCACAGACGATTGGACCCGGCGTTGACCTGGTTGCATGAACCTGGCCCATTTTGGCCGATGCCAAACGGCCCGGAGCTTCGTAAGCTCGGCCGCGGGAGATGAGTCGGCGTTTTCCCAACGGCGTGTCAGTTCGACGGCCCTTGCTGATCGGGCTAAGCGCGGGTTTTCTGCTGGCGTGCGGCGGTTGCGCACTGATACCGCTGGCCACGCTGGGCACGATTTTCGGCATCGCCGGCACGGCGGTTTCCACCGCGCCGGAGGTGTATTCGGCCGGGAAGCTGGATGCGGCCTTCCGAGCCGACGACGGCGATTGCCGCCGGGCGGTGCGCCTTGCGGCGGGCGATCTGGGGCTTCGGATCGTCCGCGATCGCAAAATGCGCGGGTGTCGGCAAAGGTGGGAATTCGAGCTTCAGGACGATCGCAAATCGGAAATCGATATTACCGTCGAGCGGCGTTCGGCGATGCTCTGCTGGTGCGGCGTGGATGTGGGAATCTTCGGCTCGGAGCCGACGGCGAAGCTGGTGATGCGGATAATCCAATCGCACCTTCCGCCCGGGGCCACTGGGCCGAGCGAGGGAGAACACTGATTTTCTTCCGCCTCTCCGGCCGCGATCCAAAAAATGCAACCGCAGAGACGCGGAGAAATTCAATTTGCTTTTCTCTGAGTCTTCCTCCGCGTCTCTGCGTCTCCGCGGTTCAATTCTTCCGCCGCGAATGCAAAAAGTGGTCGATTCGCCTGCCGCAACCATTTCCCGTGGTTAACTACAATTTTGTCTATGTCTTCCTCCGTGAATGGAATGTCATTGCTCTCATCAATTGTTGTTATGAAGCCCCCAACGATTACGACATGGTCGAATCGTTTGCCATCCTTCAAAAAGACGGACGCAATCTGGTAATTCATACCGGTCTCAGGCTGCAAAACCAAAATCGGCGCCCATTTATTGGATAGTGCAAGCGTCTTTAAATTACCGGTTTCTACTGCCCGCCGTTCAGAGCGAACTGGCGCCTAGGCATAATTCACCTCCAGCGATTCAAATCCTGTTTTCGTAGAGATCGGCGATTGGGAAGCAGAGATCGTAATCGCCCCAAATCAGGTCGCCGTCTCGAACGGCGAATTCCGCAAATCGGGCACGGTCCAAAAAATGCGCGGGTCTCCCTGCCTTGAGACCGCCCATGGACATGTACGGGCTCATGCTCGTTTGAGTAAAAGAATATCACTATTCCGAAATACTCGAAAAGTTTGGGCGTCCTTGGTCCATCGCCTCACGCCACGCCGGCGCCGTGGCATTTCTTGTATTTCTTGCCGCTGCCGCAGGGGCAGGGGTCGTTGCGGCCGACCTTCGGGGTTTCGCGGACAATCGTCTTGACTCTCGCGCCTTCGCCTTGGGTTTCCTCGGCAGCCTCGTGCATTTCGGCGGGGAGCTGGCCCTTGGCGGCGCCGGCCGTGGCGGCGAGGTTCTCGGCCACGCCGTAGCCGGTGGGCGATTCGTGCACGGCGGCGGTTTCCCTGTAGGCGACGCGGGCCTGGGCGGCGCCGATCACCCGGGCGCGGAAAATCAGGTCCGTGACCTTGTCCCTCACGCCGGCCATCATCTCCTCAAAATATCGGTAGCCTTCCTTCTTGAATCGCACGCGCGGGTCTTCCTCGGCGAAAGCCACCAGGCCGATGCCCGCCTTCAGCACGTCCATGCCGTATAAATGGTCCTTCCAGCTTTGGTCGAAAATCTGGACCAGGATGAATTGCTCCAGATCGGTCAGCTCGGATCGGAGGACGAGGCGGGCGCGGTCCATGAGGATTTGGCGAAGCTCCTGCGGCGTGGCGGGCTTGGTGACGACGCGGGCGTCCTTTTCGCCGGTCTCGACCCGGATCTCCAAATCGCGGCGCCAGTTTCTGGCCAAACCGCTCGTTGAACGCCGTGCGGAGCGATTCGACATCCGGATTGGCCGCGATCAGGGCATCGACGGTTTTTTCCATTTCGCCCTTGGCCAGGAACCGTTCCTGATGCGCGACGAGCGTGTCGTGCAGCTTCTGAAGTCCGCCGGTGCGGATCTGCTCGACGGGGAGATCGAGGCCGTATTTCACTTTCGCCCAGGTGCGGATGTATTCGGCGGAATAGGGATGATCGGTGAACCCCTCCGGGCCGCCGTAGGCGAAGGTCAGGGCGTGCTGGACGGGATATTCGATCTCGCGCCGGGCATAGGCGGCGCGGCGCGCGATTCGATCAGATCGACGATTTCCTCGGAGGGCAGGCGATTGTGGCCCCGCTCGTCGAGAATGAATTCCTTGGGATCGATCTTGATGTCGAATTTTTCGCGGGCCCAGTTGGCCAGCTCCTGCTCAGCGTAATTCACGTCGAGATATTTCATCAGGCCGGAACAGCTTCGGTTGTTGATCTGTTCGATGGCGGCGGTCCGAAGCTTCTCCTCGACCTCGTAGGCGCTCATCTGGCGAATCTGGTTTTGGGAGAGATTCACGTGGAACCGGCTCATGGCCCAGCTTTGCAGGCCCTTGGTGTCCCATTGCTTGGGGTCGGACTGGTCCTCGCCCATGAATTCGCCAAGGGTGGCGGTGATGTTGGTTTCGGCTTCGGCGCGGGATTGGTCCTTGATGAAGGCTTCCAATTCGTCGATGTTGCGCTTGCCGTGGAAGTCCTCCGCCTCGAGCGTGGTGTCGAAATTCACCTTGGCCCATTCGGCGATGGTGGCGGCGGCGTAATCCTCGGTGATGTATTTTTCCACCGCGTCGAAGATCGCCTGGCCGATCATCTCCCAGATGACCGCATCGACTCCGTGTCCGCGAAGAATTTTCTGGCGCATTCCATAGAAGATGGTGCGCTGATGGTCCATCACTTCGTCGTATTCGAGGAGATTTTTGCGGGCGAGGTAGTTGCGCTCTTCGACCTTTTTCTGGGCGCGGAGGATGCCCTTGCTGATTCGCTTGTCCTCGATGGCCATGCCTTCTTCCATGCCGAGCCAGCCGAGGACTTTGATCGTCCAGTCGCCGGCGAACATCTTCATGAGTTCGTCCTGAAGGCTGACGTAGAACCGGCTGGAGCCGGGATCGCCCTGCCGGCCGGAACGGCCGCGGAGCTGGTTGTCGATTCTGCGTGCGGTGTGGCGTTCGGTGCCGATGACGTGCAGACCGCCGGCGGTTAGGGTTTCGGGACTGAGCTTGATGTCCGTTCCGCGTCCCGCCATGTTGGTGGCGATCGTGACGTTGCCGACGGTTTCGCCGAGTTGGTTTTTGTGGTGTTGTCCGGCCAGGGCGACGATGGGGGCCTCGCGTTCGTGGAACTTGGCGTTGAGCACTTCGTGCTCGATGCCGTATTTGTGCTTGATCATGTTGGAGAGCATCTCGCTCTTTTCGACGCTGGTGGTGCCGACGAGGATGGGCCGGCCTTTTTCGCAGGTCTCCTTGATCTCCTCGATGATGGCATCCCATTTTTCGCGTTCGGTGCGATAGACGCGGTCCTCGTGATCGGCACGCACGCAGGGCCGATTGGTGGGGATGGTCACCACGTCGAGCCGGTAAATCTTGCCGAATTCCTCGGCTTCGGTCTGTGCGGTGCCGGTCATGCCGGCGCGGTCCTTGTACATCTTGAAGAAATTCTGAAGCGTGATGGTGGCCAGGGTCTGGGTTTCCTCCTTGATGGGGACTTTTTCCTTGGCTTCGACGGCCTGGTGGAGTCCGTCGGACCATTGGCGGCCGACCATTTTCCGGCCGGTGAATTCATCGACGATGATGACTTCCATGGCGCCCTTTTGGCCGCGCTCGACGACGTAATCCTTGTCACGTTCGTAAACGGCGTGGGCGCGCATGGACTGTTCCATGAGATGGGGCCATTCCATGTTGTTTCCGACGAAGAAGCTGCCGACGCCGGCCGCGTCCTGGGCGGCGGCGATCCCTTCGTGGGTGAGATGGGCGGTCTTCTTGTCCAGCTCGACCTCGTAATACTGGGTGAGGGATTCCTTGCGGCGCGTGGCCTCGGCAAGGGCCTGCTCGGCCTTTTGGCCGCGGGCGCGGGCGGCTTCCTTCTCGGCCTTGGTCTTGGCGCGGTCCACATCTCCTTCGGCGGTCTTGATGGCGCGTTTGGCGGCATCCTCGGCGGCTTCGGCGGCGGCGTAGGGCTTGTGAAGCTCCAGGACTTTGCGGGCCACGACGTCGGCGGCGCGATATTTGGCCGCGTCGTCGTGGGCGGCGCCGCTGATGATCAGCGGAGTGCGCGCCTCGTCGATCAGGATCGAGTCCACCTCGTCCACGATCACAAATTGCAGCGGACCTTGAACCTGCTGGGCGACCGTCGTCTTCATGTTGTCGCGCAGAAAATCGAAGCCGAATTCGCTGTTGGTGCCGTAGGTGATGTCGCAGTTATACGCGGCCCGGCGGGCATCGCCGCCCGGCTCCATGTCGGCCTGGATGAAGCCGATCGACAGGCCGAGGTTTTCAAAAGCGGGGCGAAGCCAGTTGGAATCGCGGCGGACCAGATAGTCGTTGACGGTCACGACGTGGCAATGATTGCCTTCCAGGACGCGCATGAAGCAGGCGAGCGGGGCGACGAAGGTCTTTCCCTCGCCGGTGGCCATCTCGGCGATCTTGCCCTCGTACAGCACCAGGCCGCCGATGAGCTGCACGTCGAAGCAGCGGGTGCGGAACGGGGGGCGGCTTTCAGGGTACAGGGCGGCGGATGGCATCGTAAATCTTCGGCGGGATGGACACCTCGCGCCAGGACTGGCCCGTGCCGATCAGCGTCCGCTGGACGCTGTCGTAGGCTTCGAGCATTTCGTCGTTGAGCTGGTCCGGTTCGAAATTATTCTCCGGGTCGAAGATCGAGCGGACGCCGATGTTGCGGTCCATCGATTCGCGGATGATCGCGAATGCTTCGGGCAGGACCTCGGCGGAACTGATCTGGCCGGAGGTCAGGAGCTTGCGGATTTCCTGCGTGCGCTCGCGGAGCTGGATGTCGCCCATCGCGCGAACCTTCGGCTCCATCGCGTTGATCTGATCGACGGCGTTGCGGTAACGCTTCAGCAGGCGCTCGTTGCGGCTGCCGAAGACTTTGGTCAATGCCTTGGAAAAAGTAACGGCCATGAATCGCCTCTCATGTTGCCGGGCACGGTTGTGAAACCATATCGAAAAACGCGCTCCCCTTGCGGGTCGCGGCTAAACGGAATCGACGGAATCGGGATCAGGCGATGGGCGGAGGCAGGCGGAATTGGAAGGGAAACAGAAGCACGCGCTGGAAGCCGAGCGTCTGGTCGGCGAAGGCGACCGTCCTGGCGGCGGCGGGCCGGACGGCCAGGCAGCTCGGCTGGTAAAGCCGGGCGGCGGGCAGGACACGGCGGAAATTCATGCTCAACCGTTCGATAAGCCGGCCGGCCAAATGCGTCGCCGGCGGCTCCGCGGGCACGGCGGGAGCGAGCCGATCGGCACAGATTGCCGTCGCCATCAGAGTCACCGCTATGACGTGTCTCGCGTGTCTCATGCTGTTGAACACCACTCAATAATCGGGCCGATTGATCTTAGCGTCAAGCGAGGGCGACAGTCCACCGGGTTATCGGATCGTCGGGGCGCGCGCGGAGAGCGAGTCGGATTCATTTTTTAGCCGGCCCGCTTGCGGGCCGCGTTTTTGCGGGAATCGGGCCGATTGTGCGCCCCACGGCCCGCAAGCGGGCCGGCTAAAAGCGGGGGAAACACGCCAAGGCTGTAGCGCGTCGCGTCCGCCGCCGTTTCTCCTGTCCGATAAGGTTAAAGTTATCCACCCCGCCATCCCGATAAAACCACGGGATACATCCCGTCGTTTTATCGGGATATATCCCCGTGCGCGAGGGCAAACTGGCACGACGCGCACTGAAAGCCGGCCGACGGAACGGCCAACGCCCATCCCAGGCTACCAAGGAAGGTCTCAAATGCGGACCATTGCCATCATCAACCAAAAAGGCGGCTGCGGAAAAACCACCACGAGCATCAACCTGGCCGCCTGTCTGGCGCGTCTCGGACAGAAAACCCTTCTCGTCGACATGGACCCCCAGGGACACTGCGCCGTTGGCCTGGCTGTTCCCGACGAACAGATCGAGCGGACCATCTTCGATTGCCTGATCGAAGACCGCGATGGAAAGCCGTGCCGGCTCGTCGATTCGGTGTGGCAGATCGCCACCGATTTCGATCTGGCGCCGTCGAACATCAAGCTGTCGGCGTTCGAGCAGATGTTCGCCGGGCGCATGGGCCGCGAAGACCGGCTCAAAAAAGCCGTCGAATCCGTTCGCCAGAATTACCGCTGGTGCATCATCGATTGCCCCCCCAGCGTCGGCCTGATCACCTTCAACGCCCTGCGGGCCTGCGATGAAGCCATCGTCCCCGTCGAAACCGGCTATTTCAGCCTTCACGGCCTGGCCAAGATGATGGAAACGCTGGAAATGCTGCGCGAGAAGTGCGGCAAGGAAATCCTCATCCGCGTGCTGCCCACGCTGTACGACACCCGCACCAAGCTGGCCCGCGAAGTCCTCTCCGAACTCCGCAACAAGTTCAAGGAATATCTCATGGAGAGTACGGTCAACTTCAACACCAAGCTGAAGGAAGCCGCCAGCTTCGGCCAGCCCATCACCGAATACGATCCCGGCAGCCGGGGCTACAAGGATTTCGTGAATTTAGCCCGTGAGTTGATGGGACATACCCCAGTCGATTTGGAACCGACGCCGATGGACAAGCTCTCGCGTCCGGCGGAACTGGTGCAGCGGGCCAAGCAGTTGGCGCAGCTGACGAACGTGCAGTTCGGCCGCAATTCCATCCTGGCGCCGGCCGGGCGGCGCCGCACCCGCTCCGATGCCCGCCGCGATGCCCGTCAGCGCCTCCGCGGCCGTCGCGACCCTTTCGCGCACGCAGATTCTCGCCGGCCGATTGAGCGAGCAACCCGTCGCGCAACCGGCGGCCTCCGCCGTCGCATTGTCTTCCGATGAAGAAGAACTCGCCGACGCCAACTTTCCGAGAATCACTTCCCGCACCGGCGCCGGCGGGTATTCCAACGGCAATGGGAATGGCAACGGGAACGGTCATCCGGCCAATCCGCTGCCGTCCAGGAACACCGCCCAAAAGATCGAGGAATTTTACGGCGTCAAGAAGATCGGCGAAGAGGTGGTTTTCGCCGCCCGTTTCGAGCAGGCCAAGAAGGTCCTCATTGCCGGCGATTTCAATAATTGGTCCCCGATGTCCACCCCCATGGTCAGCCGCGGCCGGCCCGGCGATTTCTGGACTTGTCTGCCTTTGCAGCCGGGCCGATACCGCTACCGCTTCGTCGTCGACGGCAAATGGATGACCGATCCGCACAACAAATATGTTGAAGTGAATCAGTTCGGAGAACTGAACAACGTCATCGAAGTGGATTAAACGCACCGGCCCCCAGCGGCCCGCCGACTTCAGCCCGCGGGCAAAGGATTCACCCATGGACTCCAAGCGATCGCTCAGCGAAATCAGCCACTTGTTTCTCAGCGACGTTCGGAGCCGCGTAACCGGAGGCGTTCGGCCCAACCGAATTCCCCCGCGTCAGCCGATCGACCCCAGCGTCGATATGTCTCCCGAGGAATTTGCCGCATCCCTGGAAGCCGATGCCAATCCGATTGCAACGGAAGCTCAGCCCCACGGCGAGGCCCGCCCCGCCGCCGCGCCGCAGACCTCCGCCGTCCTTTTTTCGCATCTGCTTGAGGGACGCGCCCAAGGCGTGCGGCAATACGCCCGTCATCTGACCGTCCAATCCGGACACGTCGGCTTGATTGAGGTGGACTCGACGGAACTGAGCCTGAGTTGCTTCGAAGTCGGCGGCGGCCCAGGCGCGACTCCCATCACCATCAACGCCGCCGACGCCCGGCAAATCGGCCAGACCCTGGCCGAATTGGCTTTCGATGTGAACCGCTGGCTGATATCCCTTCCCAACCCCCGTTCCGCCGAGGCGCGGGAGTTGCTCCGCCTCACCCCGCATTGGGTTCTGCTCACCACGGTCGATCACGAGGATGTCGTCGCGACGTACCGAACGCTCAAGGGATTGGCCGAGATCGCCAAGCCCCGGCTGACGCTGGTGGTGCTCAACGCCCGCGACGACGCTCAGGCCGATGCGGTCTTCCGCAAGCTCGATGCCGTGAGCCGCCAGTTCCTTGGCTGCGCCTTGGAAGCCGAATCTCCCCTTCGTCCGGCCCCGAATGTAACCGAACACGCGGTGTTGAATTGCCGGGTGAGTCAAGATAGGCCGCAAACAGCCCCCGCTCCGCATTGGCAGGTTCTCAGTCAGTTCATTTGCAACGCCGTCGGTCCCCAGACAAAACACAACCCCGAGCCAACCACTCACATGAAACTCAATACCACCGAAGAGATTTCCGCCGCCGATCCACGGATCGCTCCGCCCTCCTCCCCGAAGTTGGCCGCTGTCGATCGTTCGATGTGCGAAGTGATCGATCTTCCGGCCGACCACACCGAACAATCCATTTTGGACGCGATCGTTCGCCAGGGCGGCGTCGATGGCCGGTGGATACAATGCCCGATTTGTCCGCCGATGTGCCCGCGGGCCGTGCTGGCCGTCGGCCGGGATCATCGCCTGATTCTTCTGGCCGTCGCCGGCCGAGGCCTGAGCCAATTCCGCTACATTGGCTTGGCGCTTCACTGGATGGCCGAGAACGGCGAACTGATTCGCATGGCCCTGCCGCAGTTGGCGATCGACGCCTCGGCCACGCCGGCCGTGCGACTTTTGGTCGATCACGACGATCTATGGGCCGACGCCCTCCAGCCGATGCTGCAAAGCGAAACGGTCACGGTTCAGTCATACCGCAGATTGAAATGGGGCGCCAAAACGGGCCTGCTGCTCGAAGCGGCGTAAAGCCAATCAGCCCTGATTCAGAATCTCCGCGTATCGCCGATAAGCCCCCTCCCATTTCCCCGTATCCCTGGGCTCATATTGCTTCACGCTAAAATTTTCCCTTACGATCGCCCGCGCGTCGCCTAGCGATTTGACCCGCCCCACCGCCATCGCTTGCACCAGCACATTCCCGATCGCCGTCGCCTCCACCGGCCCCGCCACGACCGTTCGCCCGCACGCATCGGCGGTCATCTGGTTCAGCAATTCGTTTTGCGTCCCGCCGCCGACGATATGGATGACCCTGATCTTCCGCTCCAGAATATCCTCTAGCCCTTCAATCGTCCGGCGATACGTCAGAGCCAGGCTTTCCAGGCACGTCCGAACGTATTCGCCGGGCGATCCCGGCGCTCGCTGCCTGGTCTGGGCACAGAACTTGTCGATCTTCTCCACCATCCGCTCCGGCGCAAGAAACGACGGATGATCCACATCGATTAGCGAGCCAAACGTCTCGGCCCGTCCGGCCATGGCCGTCAACTCCGCGTAGTCATGTTCGCGACCCTGCTTCTGCCAATGCCGGCGACATTCCTGCACGAGCCACAATCCCATGATGTTCTTGAGAAACAGCACCCGCGGCCCCACGCCCATTTCGTTGGTGTAGTTGTATTTGAGCGCTTTGTCCGACACGATGGGCTGTTTTAGTTCCACGCCCATCAGCGACCATGTGCCCGAGCTGATATAGCAGAAATCCTCGTCAACGGCCGGCACGGCCGCCACCGCGCTGGCCGTATCGTGGCAACCCGGCGCGATCACCGGGGCCGGTTTCACGTCGCATTCCTGGGCCACATCCGCGCGCAGATTGCCCAGCACCGTCCCTGATGCCACGATCTCCGGCAAAATGCGCGTGGGGATCCCCAGCAATTCCAGGATTTCCGTCGCCCATCGCCGCTGGCGCGGATCATACATCTGGCTCGTCGATGCGATCGACAGTTCGCTTTTTTCGATCCGCACAACAGGTAGTTGAACAGATCGGGCATGAACAGCAGCGTCTGGGCCGCATCCAGAATTTTGGAGCCTCGCTCTTTCATTGCCACGAGCTGAAACAGTGTGTTGATCTGCATGAGCTGAACGCCCGTGGCATCGAAAATTTTCTCGCGCGGGACGGTGGTGAACGTGCGCTCCATTACGCCGTCGGTACCCGGATCGCGGTACATGATGGGATTGCCGAGCATCTGGCCGCTGGCGGCGATCAGGCCGAAATCCACGCCCCATGTGTCCACGCCGATCCCCGCAAGCTCGCCATCCAGATCGGCATACGTTTTGCGCAGTCCGGTCTTCACTTCTTCCCACTGTGCCAGCAAATTCCAGCGGAATCGGCCCAGAATTTTTCCGCTGGGATTGGCGAAACGATGTTTCTCAATCAGCGAGAGTTTGCCGCCGTCAAGCGTGCCGAGGATCGCCCGCCCGCTTTCGGCCCCGAGATCCAGCGCCAGGAAATGATCCACGGCCATGAACAATCGTCCTTCCGCCGATATGGTAACATGTCACCATGTCCCGGACGCGCGTGAAAATTTGCGGAGTTTGCCGAAGCCAGGATGCCGCGGCGGCGGCTGGCGCCGGCGCGGATGCCATTGGAATTGTTTTCGATCCGAACGCAAAACGCTGCGTTTCCACGGATGATGCAGGCAAAATCGTCATCGGCTTGCCGCCGTTTGTCATGCCGATCGGGCTGTTCGTCAACGCGGCGGCGGAGGAAATTCGCCGCGTCCTGCGGCTCGTTCCATTGGCGGCGGTGCAGTTGCACGGCGATGAGCCGCCGGAGTTTGTCGCGGAACTGAAACCCCTTCGCGTCGTCAAGGCCCTGCACCTGGCGGCCGGGGACACGGTAACGCTCGACCGATGGCAGATGGCGATCGGCGATCTAGAACTGACGAACCTGATCGGCATTCTGCTCGAAACGGCGACGCCGGGATCGGCGCGCGGGGGACGGGCGTGGTCAACGATTTCGCCGCCCTGCACGCCATGCAGACCGCCGGCCATTTCGCCGGATTGCCGCCGATCATCGCCGCCGGGGGGCTTACGCCGCAAAATGTGGGCGACGTGGTCCGCCTGATGCGGCCGTTTGCGGTCGATGTCAGCAGCGGTGTTGAATCCGCGCACCGGGAGAAATCCGTGGAAAAAATGGAGGCGTTCGTCCGGGCCGTGCGCGCGGCCGATGGGCCTTGAACCATGCCGCTTGCAAATGTCATCGCCGATCTTCAGCGAATTCTTTCCGACAAGGCCGTTGTCTCCGATCCATCGGAATTGCGGGTGTACGAGAGCGATGGCCTGACCATCGCCAAGGCCTGCCCCGGCGCGGTTGTCTTTCCGACCAGTACCGCGCAGGTGGTGGAGATCGTGAAGCTGCTGAGCCGTCACGATGTCCACATCGTGCCGCGGGGATCGGGGACCGGATTGGCCGGGGGATGCG
The DNA here is from genome assembly GCA_963771925.1 of uncultured Phycisphaerales bacterium. Taxonomy (GTDB): domain Bacteria; phylum Planctomycetota; class Phycisphaerae; order Tepidisphaerales; family Tepidisphaeraceae; genus PALSA-1353. Next base: position 161,819 of record CAVYVE010000001.1, on the reverse strand, counting down.
TCGGATTCGACGAGGGCGTGATCGTTTCGACCGCGCGGATGAACCGGATATTGCGGATTGATATAGAGAATCGCGTGGCCCATGTGCAGGCGGGGGTGCGGAACACGCAGCTCTCCGAAGCCGTCGCCGCCCTGCCGGGAGGCGCGGGATTGCATTTCGCCCCCGACCCTTCGAGCCAGCGGGCCAGCACCATCGGCGGCAATGCCGCCACCAACGCCGGCGGAATTCACACGCTCAAGGATTTCGTTTCCTCGAATCATGTTTTCGGAATCGAGATGGTGTTGGCCGACGGCACGGTTCTCCAAACCGGCGGTGAAAACGGCGCCTGCGAGCGCGGCCCAATCGACGTGGTCGGATTGATCTGCGGCAGCGAGGGGACGCTAGGGATTATCACGTCCCTGTGGGTCCGCCTTGCACCCAAGCCTCTGGGCTACCGCACCATCGTGGGCACATTCGTCTCATCCGCCGACGCATCCTCGGCCGTCGCGGAGATCATCGCCTCCGGCCTGCTGCCGGCGGCCATGGAAATGATGGACGGGCAGATGGTCCGCGTCGTGGAAGAGGCGTTCGCGTTCGGATTGCCCGCCAATGCCGAAGCACTGCTGCTGACCGAAATCGACGGGATCGACGAACTGCTCGACGAGCAGGCCCGCGCAGATCGTCGAGATTCATCGCAAATACAACGCGATCACCGTTCAGAGCAGCGGAGATGCCGCCCGGCGAGAATATCTGTGGAAGGTGCGAAAAGGCGCCTTCGGCGCGATCGGGCGAATCAGCCAAAGCTATTGCACCCAGGACGCTTGCGTTCCACGGAGCAAACTGGTCGAGGTGCTGCGGCGGATCGACGAGATCGGCCGCGAGCACGGCCTGCGCATCACGAATGTCTTTCATGCCGGAGATGGGAACGTTCATCCGATTTTCCTGTACGACGACCGGGACGAGGAGCAGGTGCAGAACACGCTTCGGGCAGCCCAGAAGGTCCTGCAATTCTGCGTGGACGTCGGCGGCACGATCACCGGCGAGCACGGCGTCGGCGTGGAGAAAATCCACCTCATGCCCTATCTGTTCGACGAGCGGACGATGAATTTTTTTGCGCGAGTGAAGACGGCGTTCGATCCGCAGCAGCGCATCAATCCCGGAAAGATGCTGGCCAGCGACCGGGTGAAAATCCGCTTGCTCAAGCCGGGGCGGAAAGCGCCCAATAATGTCCGTGGGCTTCAGTTCCCCAAAAATCGCAGAATTGCTCTCTTCTCATCAACAGCGGCTTTCAGCATAATACCGGCGTTGCGCGCGTTGCTCCGCGATATTCTTGATCCCGCCACCCGATGGGGGGCGTTGGCGCTGGGGATATTGTTTCTCGCCGCCGCCATCATTGCGGCCAGACTTTTGCACCTGTGGGTTCGCCGATTGACCAGCCGCTCGCCGGCGATGATTGATCCAACGGCCATCAGCTTCTTCGGCCAATTGGCGCAGGTCGTTTGTTTCGTGGCAGCCATCATCATGTATGCGCACCTGGTGCCCGCCTTGCAGCGATTGGGCGAGGCGATGTTGGCCAGCGCGGGTTTGGTGTCCCTGATCATCGGCCTGGCGGCGCAAAACACGCTGGGAAACCTGATCGCCGGACTTTCTCTGCTGCTGTATCGCCCGTTCGCCATCGGCGACGTCCTAGCCATCAGCGCCCCCACAGGCGCAGCGACCGGCACGGTCAAGGAATTCACGCTGGGCCACACCAAGCTCATGACCGACGACGGCCGATGGATCATCGTGCCCAACAGCATCATGGCATCCAACGTCATCGTTCGGGTTAAATGAAGAACCGCGCGGCGCGGCGGCTTGGGCCGCCGTGAACCGCCGCCGAGGCAAATTCAACGCTCTTCCACGGGTTTATCGATGTTTGCGGAAAATCCCGGCAGGCGAGCGATGGCCAGCACAAGCTGCCGCGGCTCTATCGGTTTGCTGAGATGCATTTGAAAACCGGCGGTCAGCGCCCGATGCCGATCCTCTTCGCGTGCATAGGCGGTCAGGGCGACGGCCGGCGTCTGGCCTCCGCGCTCGGGCGGAAACTGGCGCAACATCCGAATCAATGAATATCCGTCCTCACCGGGCATGGCGAGGTCGCACACCAGCACGTCGGGGACCTCGCGCCGGAGGCACTCCATCGCCTCGCGCACCGAGGCGGCGGCGGAAACACTCGGCGTTGGCCTGACGAAGAATCTTGCACGCCACCTCGCGGGCATCCGCTTCATCATCCACCAGCAGCACGCGTTTCCCGGCCAATTCCACGGGAATATCCCGCGGGCACGGCGGCGAGCGACCGGCGGCCGAGTCGGCGCGCGGCGCGTCCGCCGAAACCAGGTGCATCGAGACCGGCAAATTCACCGTGAATTCCGCCCCCTTGGCCAGACCCGGGCTGTGCGCCGAAACCGTGCCGCCGTGCAATTCCACGATGTGACGGACGATGGTCAGGCCGATCCCCAGGCCGCCGTGCGACCGCGTGGTCGTGCTGTCGGCCTGGCGGAAACGATCGAATACGAAGCGAAGGAATTCCGGCTCAATTCCGCGTCCCGTGTCGGCGACGCGAATCTGCGCCTGCGAATCGACCCTTTCCAGAGTCACGTGGACCCGGCCGCCGGCGGGCGTGAATTTCACCGCGTTGGAGAGCAGATTCCAGACCACCTGCTGCAGCCGATCGGGATCGCCGTTGATGAGAACGTCCGTGCTTCATGTCGAACGAAAGTCGCGATGTCCTTGGCCTCGGCGGACGGGCGGATGGCGTCGATCGCCGCCTTCACGATCGGCGCCAGGATGACGTTCCGAACGATTCAGCCGCATCTTTCCCGTCGTGATGCGCGAGACATCCAGCAGGTCTTCGATCAACTTGGTCTGCGCCTTGACGTTGCGGTCGATGACGTCCAGCCCGTGGACGGTCTCGCCGGGCAGGTCTTCCATCCGCAAAAGCTGGGTCCAGCCGACGATGGCGTTAAGCGGCGTGCGCAGTTCGTGCGAAAGCGTCGCCAGGAACTCATCCTTCAGATCGATTGGCTTCGCGCTCCTGGGCGAAGATGGCGTTCTGGATGGCGATGGAAGCGATCTGCGCCAGTTGCACCAGGAGCGATTCGTCGTCGCTGGTGAATTGGGCCGCAGCGTCGTTCGAAGAGGAGAATCAAGCCCAGACTTCTTGCCGCCGCGGTCGGTCAGCGGCGCGGCCAGCAGGCCGACCTGCAGTGGGGATGCCAAGCATGCCGGATGATTGTCCCAATCCGGATGCTCGCGCAGCTCCCGATTGCTCAACCGGGTGGCGGAGGGCGTCTGGGCGATGACGGTCGAGGCGAGAGCTTCCAGGTTGAGCTGGCCGTCGCGCCATTTGGTGCAACCGTCGGAAAAGCTCGACGCCGAGCGGAGTTTGCCCCGGCTGGACGGTGAGCGGATCAACCGTGAACAGCGCAGACGCACTGATTGCGCTCCCGATCATGTCCCGGGCGCCGTCGGTGACGGTCTGGAGCATCTGCTCGATGGCGACGGCGCTGTTGATGGCCATGGAGGCGGCGGCCAGCTTCTGCAATTGCGTGGCCCGGCGGCGCAAGGTTTCGCTTTGGCGGCGCACCTGCGCGTTCTTCTGGTGCAGCTCGACGAAGACGCTGACCTTGCTGCGGAGGACTGTCCGGGATCACCGGGGTATGGATGTAATCCACCGCCCCGAGGCTGTAGCCCGCGGGCCATGTGCATTTCGTCGCCGAACGCGGTGATGAAAATGATCGGGACGTGCTGCAGGCTGCGGCCGCTGGCGGATCAGCGCCGCCGTTTCGAAACCGTCCATGTCCGGCATGTTCACGTCCAGCAGGATGACGGCGAATTCCTCGGTCGAGCAGATGCCGCAGGGCCTCGCGGCCGGAGCTGGCGCAGACGATTCGCTGGTCCAAGTCCTCCAGCACCGCTTCCAGCGCCAGCAGTTTTCGGGCTTGTCATCCACGATCAGGATGTTCGGCCCGGCCGATCGGGATCACTCATGCATCGTCCGTTCCTTGACTTATCGGTGCAGCCACAATCGCAGCAAACCCAGAAGCTGCTGCGTGTCCACCGGCTTGGAAATATAATCCGAAGCGCCGGCCTCGATGCATTTTTCACGGTCTCCTTTCATCGCCTTGGCGGTCAGGGCGATGATCGGCAAGGCGCGGAACTTCGACAGCTTGCGGATGGCCCGCATCGTGTCGTAGCCGTCCATGTCCGGCATCATGATGTCCATCAGCACCGCATCGATGTCCGGAGTTCGCTGCAATATCTCGATCGCCTCGCGCCGGTTTCCGCCGAGATCACCTGCATCTGGTACGGTTCCAGAATGCTGGTCATCGCGAAAATGTTGCGGATGTCGTCATCGACGACCAGGACCTTCTTGCCGCCAGCACGGCCTCCGCCTGGTGCAGTTCGCTGAGCAGTTGCCGCGCTGTCCTCGGTCATCTTCTCCACCGGGCGGTGCAGGAAGAGCGACACCGCGTCGAGCAAGCGCTCCGGCGATCGCACGTCGCGCAGCACCGTCGTTTGCGTGAGCCGCTTGATGTGCGATCTCCTCCTTCTTGCTGTGCGGATGCGTCGAATAGAGCAGGATCGGGAAATCGCGCCAGCGACGGCTGCTCGCGCATCTCCTCGATCAAATCCAGCGCCTTGTCGTCGGGCTGGTCCCAATCGAGCACCATCAGATCAAATCGGTCCTTCGGCCAAGTTCGCGCATGGCGCCGGCGCCGTCGTCAACGGCGACGATCTCGACATCCGGACCTGCCGATCAGTTCGACGAGTCGCTGGTCGATCCTGTTCAGCTTGGAGACTCGCCAGCAGCAGGCGGTACGTCATCGGCTGCATCGCCTGACGGATGCGGCCGAACGCCTCGTCGAGCGATTCCTTGTTGCGAATCGGCTTGGTCAAGACGCCCATGGCCCCCAGTCGCAGCCCGCGGCCGCGCTCTTCGTCGGTGGTGATGACCTGCACGGGAATGTGCCGCGTCGCCATGTCGTCCTTGAGCCGGTCCAGCACGCGCCAGCCGTCGATGTCCGGAAGATTGATGTCCAGGGTGATGGCATGGGGCGAAAGATCGTGGGCCAGTGAAATCGCCGACGCGCCGCGCGAGGTGACGACCGCCTTCATCTGGATTTCGTGGGCCATCTCCACCAGGATTCTGGCGAAGCTGGGATCGTTTTCGACGATCAGCAGGACTTGGTCGCCGCTGCGCGATGTTGCGCGATCGTCGCCGAATTGCTCGACCGGCCTCGACCGCCGTCTCTTCGGCGACCGGCGCAACCGGCGCCGGCTCGGCCGGTGCGGGCGGCAACGCGGCCGCGGGCTCCGGCGGTCCGGCGCGGCGGCTTGACCGGGACATAGGTCTGCGGCAGATACAGCGTAAACGTGCTGCCGCCGCCGGGCACGCTGGTCAGCCGGATTTCCCCGCCCAGCAGCACGCGCCATTTCGCGGCTGATCGCCAGGCCCAGCCCCGTCCCGCCGTATTTGCGGCTGGTGCTTCCATCGGCCTGCTGGAACGCCTCGAAGATGATCGCCTGCTTCTCCGCGGGAATGCCGATGCCGGTGTCGCTGACCGAGAAGGCGATCACCGACTTGGCGCGGTTGAGCATCTGATTCTCCAGATTCCAGCCGCTGGTGGCCGGCTTCACTTCCAGCGTGACCGATGCCCTTCTCCGTGAACTTGAACGCGTTGGACAGCAGGTTCTTGAGAATCTGCTGCAGCCGCTTGGCGTCGGTGTGCACGTCGCGCGGCAGCGACGGCGTCCGATGTCGACGCGTGAATTCCAGCTTCTTGATATCGGCCACGTGGCGGAACGTGCGGTCGACGTAATCGTGCAGATCGCGGAAGGTGACTTCGCCCACGTCCACGATGACCGTGCCCGATTCGATCTTGGACAGATCCAGGATGTCGTTGATCAATCCCAGCAGATCGTTGCCGCGACGCATGGATCGTCCGGGCGAATTCCACCTGCCGGCCGGTCAGGTTGCCGTCGGTGTTCTTGGAAAGCTGGTCGGAAAGAATCAGCAGGCTGTTCAGCGGCGTGCGCAGCTCGTGCGACATGTTGGCCAGGAATTCGCTCTTGTACTTGGACGTCAGGGCCAGCTGCTTGGCCTTCTCTTCCAGTGCCTGGCGGGCCTGCTCCACTTCCTGGTTCTTGCGTTCCACTTCGACGTTCTGCTCGGCCAGCAGCTTGGCCTTGTCTTCCAGTTCGGCGTTGGTCTGCTGCAGTTCTTCCTGCTGGCTCTGCAGTTCGCGGGCCAGGGACTGCGACTGCTTGAGCAGATCTTCCGTCCTCATGTTGGCTTCGATCGTGTTGAGCACGATGCCGATCGATTCGGTCAGCTGATCGAGGAACGTCTCGTGCGTCGGGCTGAACCGGTCGAAGCTGGCCAGTTCCATGACCGCCTTGACCTTCCCTTCAAAGACGATCGGCAGCACGATGATGTTCAGCGGCTTGGCCTCGCCCAGGCCGGAGGTGATCGTGCATGTAATCGCTCGGCACGTTGGTCAGCAGAATCTTTTCCTTCTCCAACGCGCACTGCCCGACCAGCCCTTCGCCGAGCTTGAAACGGTTGTCGATGTTCTTGCGTTCCTTGTAGGCGTAGCTGGCCAGCAATTTGAGGCACGGCTCGTCCGCCTTGGCGCTGCTGTCCATCATGTAAAACACGCCCTGCTGCGCGGAAACCACCGGCGCCAGTTCCGACAGAATCAGCCGGCCGACCGTAAGCAGGTCCTTTTGGCCCTGCAACATTCGGCTGAACTTGGCCAGGTTGGTCTTGAGCCAGTCCTGCTCCGCGTTCTTCAGCGTGGTTTCGCTGAGATTGCGGATCATTTCGTTGATGTTGTCCTTCAGCGCGGCGACTTCGCCCTGGGCGGCGACGGCGATGGAGCGCGTCAGGTCGCCCTTGGTCACGGCGGTGGCCACTTCGGCGATGGCGCGCACCTGCGTCGTCAGATTGGCGGCCAGCTGATTCACGTTGTCGGTCAGGTCGCGCCAGGTTCCCGATGCGCCCGGCACCGACGCCTGGCCGCCCAGTTTTCCTTCGACGCCCACTTCGCGGGCCACCGTCGTCACCTGGTCGGCGAACGTCGCCAGCGTGTCGATCATGCTGTTGATCGTGTCGGCCAGTGCGGCGATTTCGCCCTTGGCTTCCACGGTCAGTTTTCGCTTCAGATCGCCGTTGGCCACCGCGGTCACGACCTTGGCGATGTCGCGCACCTGGTTGGTCAGGTTGCTCGGCCATGAAATTCACGTTGTCGGTCAATTCCTTCCAGGCGCCGGCGACGCCTTTCACTTCGGCCTGGCCGCCGAGTTTTCCTTCGGTGCCCACTTCGCGGGCCACGCGCGTCACTTCCGATGCGAAGGTGTTGAGCTGGTCCACCATCGTGTTGATGGTCTGCTTCAGTTCCAGAATTTCGCCGCGCACGTCCACGGTGATCTTCTTGGTCAGGTCGCCGTGGGCCACGGCCGTCGTCACCGCCGCGATGTTTCGCACCTGGTCGGTGAGGTTGCCGGCCATGAAATTCACGTTGTCGGTCAGGTCCTTCCATGTGCCGGCGACGCCCGGCACGTTGGCCTGGCCGCCGAGTTTTCCTTCGGTGCCCACTTCGCGGGCCACGCGCGTCACTTCGGAGGCGAACGACCGCAAGCTGGTCCACCATCGTGTTGATGGTGTTTTTCAGTTCGAGAATTTCGCCTTTCACGTCCACGGTGATCTTCTTGGACAAGATCGCCGTTGGCCACGGCCGTGGTCACGTCGGCGATGTTGCGCACCTGGGCGGTCAGGTTGCCGGCCATGAAATTCACGGTGTCGGTCAGGTCCTTCCAGGTGCCGGCCACGCCTTTCACTTCGGCCTGGCCGCCGAGTTTTCCTTCGGTGCCCACTTCGCGGGCCACGCGCGTCACTTCCGCGGCGAAGCTGGAAAGCTGGTCCACCATCGTGTTGATGGTGTTCTTCAGTTCCAGGATTTCGCCTTTCACGTCCACGGTGATCTTCTTGGAAAGATCGCCGTTGGCCACGGCGGTGGTCACGGCGGCGATGTTGCGCACCTGGGCGGTCAGGTTGGCGGCCATGGAGTTCACGGAGTCGGTCAGGTCCTTCCATGTGCCGGCGACGCCGCGCACTTCGGCCTGGCCGCCGAGTTTTCCTTCGGTGCCCACTTCGCGGGCCACGCGCGTCACTTCCGAGGCGAAGCTGTTGAGCTGGTCCACCATCGTGTTGATGGTGTTCTTCAATTCCAGGATTTCGCCTTTGACCGGCACGGTGATTTTCTTGGAAAGTCGCCCTTGGCCACGGCCGTCGTCACCTCGGCGATGTTGCGCACCTGGCCGGTGAGGTTGACGGCCATGGAGTTCACGGAGTCGGTCAAGTCCTTCCAGGTTCCGGCGACGCCTTTCACTTCGGCCTGGCCGCCCAGTTCGCCTTCGGTGCCGACTTCGCGGGCCACGCGCGTCACTTCCGAGGCGAACGAGCTGAGCTGGTCCACCATGGTGTTGATGACGTTCTTGATCTGTAGGATTTCGCCGCGGACATCCACCGTGATCTTCTGCGTCAGGTCGCCGTTGGCGATGGCGGTCGCCACCTTCGACATGTCGCGCAACTGCACGGTCAGGTTGGAGGCCATGGAGTTCACGGAATCGGTCAGGTCTTTCCATGTGCCGGAGACGCCGCGCACTTCGGCCTGTCCGCCCAGTTTTCCTTCGGTGCCCACTTCGCGGGCCACGCGCGTCACTTCGGCGGCGAAGCTGGAAAGTTGGTCCACCATCGTGTTGACCGTGTTTTTCAGTTCGAGAATTTCGCCTTTCACGTCCACGGTGATTTTCTTGGACAAGATCGCCCGCTGGCCACGGCTTTGGTCACGTCGGCGATGTTGCGCACCTGCGAGGTGAGATTGCCGGCCATGAGGTTCACGTTGTCGGTCAGGTCCTTCCACGTGCCGGCGACGCCTTTCACGTCGGCCTGGCCGCCGAGTTTTCCTTCGGTGCCCACTTCGCGGGCCACGCGCGTCACTTCCGCGGCGAAGCTGAGAAAGCTGGTCCACCATCGTGTTGATGGTGTTCTTCAGTTCCAGAATTTCCCCCTTCACGTCCACGGTGATCTTCTTGGACAGGTCGCCGTTGGCCACGGCCGTCGTCACCTGCGGCGATATTTCGCACCTGCGAGGTCAGATTGCCGGCCATCGAATTCACGGAGTCGGTCAGGTCCTTCCACGTGCCGGCGACGCCGCGCACGTCGGCCTGGCCGCCGAGTTTTCCTTCGGTGCCCACTTCGCGGGCCACGCGCGTCACTTCCGATGCGAAGCTGTTGAGCTGGTCCACCATCGTGTTGATGGTGTTCTTCAATTCCAGGATTTCGCCCTTCACGTCCACGGTGATCTTCTTGGACAAGTCGCCGTTGGCCACGGCCGTCGTCACGGCCGCGATGTTGCGCACCTGCGCGGTCAGATTGCCGGCCATCAGAGTTCACCGAGTCGGTCAAGTCCTTCCAGGTTCCGGCCACGCCTTTCACGTCCGCCTGGCCGCCCAGTTTTCCTTCGGTGCCCACTTCGCGGGCCACGCGCGTCACTTCCGAGGCGAAAGAACGAAGCTGGTCCACCATCGTGTTGATCGTGTTCTTCAATTCCTGGATTTCCCCCTTCACGTCGACGGTGATCTTCTTGGACAAGTCGCCGTTGGCCACGGCCGTCGTCACCTGGGCGATGTTGCGCACCTGGGCCGTCAGGTTGCGCGGCCATGGAGTTCACCGAGTCGGTCAGGTCTTTCCACGTTCCGGCGACGCCCTTCACCTTGGCCTGGCCGCCGAGTTTTCCTTCGGTGCCCACTTCGCGGGCCACGCGGGTCACTTCCGCGGCGAAGCTGCCAAGCTGCTCCACCATCGTATTGACGGTGCGGGCAGTGCGCAGGAATTCGCCGGCCAGCGGCCGGCCCTCGAATCTCCATCGCCATGCTTTGGGAGAGATCGCCCTTGGCCACCGCCCCGATCACGCGCGACGTTTCGCTCACCGGATAAACCAGGTCGCTGATCAGCGCATTGACCGAATCCACCGACGCTTTCCACGATCCGGTGACGTCGCCCATGCTCGCCCGCTGGGAAATCTTTCCTTCCTTGCCGACGACCTGGCTCAGCCGCTCCAGTTCCTCGGCCATGCGCTGATTCAATTCCACCACATCGTTGAACGCATCGGCGATCTTGCCGTCCATGCCGGGCAGGTCCACCGGTAATCGCGCGGTGAAATCGCCTCGTTTCAGTGCCGAGAGGGCCGTTAGCAGCATGGTCTTGTCGAGTTGATCGCCCTCCCCCTTGCGGCCCCCCAGAAGCTCCGCGATCGACGGCTGACCCTCAAGCGACTCCTCAGCGGAACGATGACGGCGTCCATTGCCGCCCTCCGCATGGCTCGTCTTGGCCGACTTGAAGGGACGCGTTTCGCCACCAACGGTTGCGCGCTTCATAAAGTTGTCTCCGACTTGTCTGCGGTTGCCCGAAACAGGCTGCCCATTTGGAAATTGCGATCTTCCATCCGCGCGGATAGAAACTGCACACAATATATTTTCGATGTCCGCGAATTGGCAACGGACAAAAGTGAGATGATTTTGAAGAAATAACCGATCTGATCCGACCTTGGCCGCCAGCGTTTTTCAATTGGAGGTCTTTGATGGGAAAGGATTTCCCCATGTCCCCCTTTTTCGTCGCCGACCTGAACACCCGGGGCGAATTGAAGCGGATCACACCGTACGACTATGCAAGCCTGGAGCGTATCGCCGGCGCCAGCGATCTGATAGGCCGTTGTTCGGGGGAGCTTTGGAAAAGCCCGGAGCAGATGGAAGTCGTTCTGAGCGATTCCGGCGGCACGCGGCTGCGTTGGCGATCCACCGCAGCCAGCGCCGGCGTCGCCACGGTCCGACGCGCCGGGGGGGAACTGGTATCGGTCAGCCTGTTGGCTGGCGGCCTGAATCCCGACGGCGAAAAGACGACTTTAGGGGTTTTACAGCAACATCTTGTGCGTGAATTGCGGCAGACTCCCTTTGAGCCGGCGTTCGACCTGATCGAACTAAAGCAGCGGCCGCTACTGGCGACGATGACGTTCTCCATTGCCGGCGATGCGGCCGAGCAAATGGTCGAAGCGCTGGCGGATCGGTCGTTCGCGGCGGCGTACTTCCGCTACCTGGGACTGGCCTGAGAGCCGTGAAGCCGGTTCGGGGCGGTAAATCCCTTCACTGACCGTTTCGCTGTGGTAGGATTGTCCGCAGCGGCCCGGATGGCCGGTGCGCCAAGTGAACGAGGCATGCGCTGTTTAACAGAGGCGTGAGCCTCGGGGAGGCGTATTGACGAATTATGCAACGGGGGCGCCTCAGCCCCAGACAATCACCGCTCCCGTCGGCTCCGCCGATGCGCCTCATGTCGCTCTGGAACGGGTGCAGATGGCGTTTGGCAGCCGACGCGTCCTGGACGGCCTTTCCTGTGGCTTCCCGCGCAGCCGGATCTCGGTCATTCTCGGCGGCAGCGGTTCGGGCAAAAGCACGGTCCTTCGCCTCATCGGCGGGTTGATCCATCCCCAGGCGGGAAGTGTCGTGGTCGATGGCCAGGACATCACGCGGTTGTCGGAGCGTCGCCTATACGACGTGCGGCGCAAGCTCGGTATGCTGTTTCAGGGCGGCGCCCTTCTCGATTCCTATACCGTTTTCGACAACCTGGCGCTGCCCTTGCGCGAGCAGACCCCGATGACCCCGCAGCAAATCGCCGAAGAAGTCAACGCGAGTCTGACGTCGGTCGGCGTATCAGACACGGCCCGCCTGTTTCCCCGGCAACTTTCCGGCGGAATGCTCCGGCGCGTTGCGCTGGCACGCGCGATTATCCGCAAGCCCAGCATTTTGCTCTGCGACGAGCCGTTTTCCGGGCTGGACGCGGTTTCCATCAAGCATATCGAGTCGCTGCTGACGGAGATCAACCGTCAATCCGGCATCACTTTGATCCTTGTATCGCACCACATCCCCTCGACAATGCGCATGGCCGACCGGATACTCCTGCTGATGGGAAGCAAGACGGTGGAAGGATCGCCGAGCGAATTGCGGCAGAACTCCGACCCGGAAGTTGCCGATTTCTTGAACGAAGGTCTGGAAGGCACGCTTCGTTAGATGGCTCGCTGCAAGAGGATTAGTCGATGGTGAACCAGATTTCGGTACTCGGCAACAGGTCCATAAGAGTCATCCAGGAACTGGGAAACATGGCGGTGTTTGCGTTCGCTATGGCCCTGTCGGTGGTCAAACCGCCGCTGCGCGTCGCATCCTTCGTGCGTGAGTTGTACAACATCGGGGTCTTATCGCTGATCATCATCTGCGTCAGCGGTTTGGCGGTGGGCATGGTGCTGGGACTCCAGGGATACCACACGCTGGCACGGTTCGGCGCAGCACTCTCTTGGCGCGGTGGTGGGATTGTCTCTGATCCGCGAATTGGGACCGGTGCTGGCCGCTTTGTTGGTCATCGGCCGCGCCGGCTCGGCGGTCGCGGCGGAGATCGCCACCATGGTCACCACCGAGCAACTCGACGGATTGCGAATGCTGTCGATCAATCCGATCGACTTCGTGGCCGCACCCAAAGCGGTGGCGATGCTGGTAGTGATGCCGCTGTTGGCCGCCCTGTTCATTGTTTGCGGGCTTGCAGGAGGATATATCACCGGCGTCGGGCTGATGAGAGGCGATCCCGGCAGCTATATGGCCAGTCTGCGGGCTGCGGTCACTTTCCACAACGACGTGGCCGGCAGCCTGGTCAAATCCGTCTGCTTCGGCGCGCTGGTGAGCGTCATCGCCACGTACCGCGGTTACACCACCACCCCAACCTCCGAGGGCGTCAGCGCCGCCACCACTTCCACCGTCGTCATCGCCTCGGTTTCGGTCTTGCTCCTGGATTACGTCATTACGGCCTTGTGGGGAGTATAGATTATGGATCGCTCACCGCTGCGGGATTTCATCGTCGGGTTGTTCGTCTTGGCGGCTTTGGGAGCGATCGTCTACTTGTCCATCAGCATCGGCGGCTTCAGTTGGCATCAGCGCGGAGGCCTGGAATTGTCGGCCGGTTTTGACGAGATCGGCGGCCTGACCGTCCGCGCTCCGGTGGTCATCGCCGGGGTCCGCGTCGGCGAGATCTCCAACATCTCGCTGGATTCCGACGATCGCGCCCTCGTCCAAATGGACCTCGATTCCGCACTCAGGCTCCCCACCGACACCTCCGCCTCTATTGTCACGGCCGGCGTTTTGGGCGATCGGTACGTCGAATTGCAGCCCGGCGGCGAGAACACGATGCTCAAGTCGGGCGACCGCATCGCTTTCACGCAATCTGCGGTCATCCTTGAACGGTTGATCGGACAGTTGGTTTATGGCATCACCAAAGGCGGACCCAGCGAAAAACCGCAGCCGCCGGCTGCCAACGGGGCAAAGACGCCGTAAGATTGGGGACAGTGTGCAGAAGCCAACCGCGAGGTTTAGATGGCTGGAGTTTTGAGACATCGTTGTATCGTTGCCGGCATCGGGCTGGTCCTGTTAGCGGCGTTTTCCCTCGGCGCGGACCCCACCACCGCGCCGGCCCAGGACGATTCCAATTCGAACCTGACCGCCCGCGAACTGGTCCAGAAGCTGCTGGGCCAGGTGACGGCGATCCTGGATAACTCCCAACTGACCAAGGCCCAGCGCCGCGACCAAATTCGGGCGATCGCCTATGAACACATTGATTTTGAAACCCTCTCCCGCCTGACGCTGGGGCGCTATTGGCGCGGCCTTAGCGATGCGCAAAAGGCCGAGTTTATCAGCGTCTTCAAGGAGCATCTGGCGGCAACCTACGCCCACACAACCGACAATTACACCGCCGAGAACTTGTCCATTACCGGCGACCGCGAGAATCCCGACGGCGACTGGACCGTCCAAACCCAGATCGCCGGCACCGATCAGCAAACTTCCAAGCGCGCTCAGGCCACGGTCGATTACCGCCTGCGAAAGCGCGATAATCAATGGAAGGTGATCGACGTCATCATCGACGGCGCCAGCCTCGTCGTGAATTTCCGCTCGCAATTTCAGGACATCATGTCGAACGGCGGCATCGACCAGTTGATCAAACTCCTAAAGGAAAAGGACGCGGCGGACGAACAGTAGATGGTGTGGAAAATCGGTCCGGTAAGGGCATCGTCGATGGGAAAGATCACGCTCCGCTGGCTCCGCGCCGTTTGCGTCTGTGCCGTCTGTCTGTCAGCCGGCTGCGCCTCCAATTCCAATTCGCAGAACGTTGATCCCTACGAGAAGGCCAACCGGTTTCTCTATAACGTCAACGATGATCTGGACCGCTGGGCGCTGAAACCGCTGGCCGATGCCTACGTCAAATTCATCCCGCTTTTTTTCCGTACCTGCCTCGGCAATGCGTTCGACAACATGAACTATGGGGCTGTCATCATCGATGATTTCCTGCAAGGCAAAGTGAAACAGGGATTCGCCGATTCGGGCCGAATGGCCCTCAACAGCACCATCGGTCTGGCCGGGTTGTTTGACGTGGCGACCGATCTGCGCCTGCCGGCGCACGACAACGATTTTGGCCTGACATTGGCACAATGGGGCGTCAAGCCCGGGCCTTACTTGTTCATCCCGATATTGGGTCCATCCACCGTACGCGACTGCACGCGATATGGGGTCACCATACTTGCCAATCCGATTACCTGGATCGATGCCCCGTGGGCCGCGACAATTCCTCTGAGCTTCACCTATATCGTGGACGCCCGCTCACGCTATGGTCTGGAGCTGCGGTTCCGCAACGAAGCCGCCATTGATCCCTACGTCTTCACCCGCACCGCCTATTTGCAGTATCGCCAGGGGCTGACCCACCAGGGCAACGCGCAGCTCCAGCCGGCAAATCTGTACGATGAGGATGACCCCTCTTCGACGACGACGCCCACGACCCCTGCTGAAAAAAGATGAGTTTCGCGCTTCGGCCGCTCTGGGTTGTGGTAACCTCTTTACAGCCGTGACCCGACCCAGCCTCGAACGCGATCAATGCCGCATTTATCCACTGGGCTTTTCCGCCAAATCCCAATCCGGGGCCGCCAACCTTTACCTGAACGATCCCTCGGCACGAAAGCTCGCCGAGTTCTTCGAGAAAAAAGGCTTGCAGGCAATTAAGGGAGAGGACCAGCGCCAGCAGTGGTACGATGATTGGATCGCTTATCAGGCCGCGCATCGCTTGTACGCATCGGTGCTTTCGCCCAAATCGTATTCGTCCCTGGGGTTCGAGTTCGATTTGCTGAAGCTCACGCGGTTCCTCGAGGTCTTCGCCTATTTCAGTCCGGCCCACGGATATAGTCTTCAGGTCACGTTCCTCGGCCTGTTCTCGATCCTGATGGGCACGAATTCGGCCTTGAAGCGCGAGGCGATCGCCGCCCTGGAAACCGGAGGGCTTCTCGCCTTCGGGGTGTCGGAGAAGAGTCACGGCTCCGATCTGCTGGCCAACGAGTTCACTCTGCAAAAAGCCCACCCCGATCATCTCGTGGCCAACGGCAGGAAATATTACATCGGCAACGCGAATGCCGCCTCGATGATCTCCGTATTGGCGCGAATGGAAGACGAACGCACGTCCGGCCACGGCCGTCGTGCGCCGCCCGCTTTGTTCGTGTTGCGCCCGGGGCAATCGAAGGGCTTTGGCTCCGTGCGAAAGATTCAGACCCTCGGCATCCGCTCGGCGTTCGTCGGCGAGTTCGAGGTCAAAGACCACGAACTGCCCCAAAGCGATCTCGCCGCCGAGGGCAGGCAGGCCTGGGATGCCGTGCTCGGCACGGTGACGCTGGGAAAATTCTTCCTCGGATTCGGATCGATCGGGATCTGTGAACACGCGTTGGAAGAGGCACTCGCTCATCTGACTCAACGGGTGCTTTTCGGCAAGGCCGTCATTGACATGCCGCACATTGGATCGGCCGTGGCCCAGGCCTACGTGCGGTTGACCGCCATGAAGCTCTACGCCTACCGCGCCGTGGACTACGTCCACGGTTGCAGCGAGGCCGATCGGCGTTACCTGCTCTTCGCCGCCGTGCAAAAAGCGAAGGTCAGCACCGAAGGTGTGAAAGTCATGGCCCTGCTCTCGGAATGTCTTGGAGCCAAAGGTTTTGAATCGGACACCTATTTCGAAATGGCTCTGCGCGACGTGCAACTCATCCCCGGCCTGGAAGGCAGCACGCACGTCAATCTCGGGCTGGCCGCGCAATTCGTGACGAATTATTTCGCCCATTTCGATCCGCACCTCGCCCCCCCCGCGTCATTGATCGCCGGCGACGCCGCGGCAGGCGAAAACGGCTATCTTTTCGAGGCTCGCGCCGGCGCGATCAACACCGTCGCATTTCCCCGTTTTCTAAACGCTTATGCGCCGCTGAGGTCCGTCTCGAACGTGCGCCTGTTCGCCAGGCAGGCGAGAGCGTTCCATCTCTTCGTCCGCCGTCGCCAGCGCCGCTTCGCGGCGGATACAAAAACCGCGCTGTCCGTCGGACAATGTCTGGCCACTATCGCCTATGCCCAACTGATCGCGGAAAATGCCGCGCGCCTGGACATTCCCGCGCCGATGATCTCGGCCATTTTCCACCTGCTCGTGAATGACCTGAGCGTCTGCGCGTTATCGCTGGCATCATCCCGCCGTCTGGACGCGACAAGCCGAATTCTCATTCGCCGGCTCGTAGCCGTTCCAAAAACCCTCGAAGCCGACTGGGACTTCGTTCTGCATCAAGCCCGCGCAATATGAATACCACGTTTTCGCCGCTTTTGATGTTTTAACATATTCGCAATGTTTTCAATTCTTCCAAAAGCCGCGGGATGGCCATCCCGCGGGTCTTCGAGCGCCGCGCTCGATATGACTACGCCCAAACCCTTATTTCGCCATCCACCCTCCCGCTGGGTTAAACTGACCCGACATGGATCCCGTCGCCCCTCCCGCGCCCGACCGGCCGACCATTTCCACTTTGCGCCCGTACGGCACCTATATACGGCGCATCCTGATCTGGCTCGCCATTGCCGCCATCTTCTGGATTTCCCTGATCGAAGGTCTGCGTCTTCGCCGCTGGGCATTCGACGTTGCCGATCCCATCCGGTTTATCGACGACATGCGTCGCGGCACCTACTGGGGTCTGAACGCCAGCGGTCCCGAAGGGTATCTGAACCAATATGAAAAAATGGACCCTGAAGTGCCGGAATGGCAGGATGACCGATGGACTCCCTGGCTCGATTACAGTCCGCTTCGACTTCTGGTGATGCGCCAATGGGGCGCATGGCAGCGCGCCCATCACCCGCCAAATCCGAATGTGCCGCTCATGGATGCCTGGCAACGGCCTTACTGGTTCACCGCTCCGGTGCTGCGATTCAACTCCGTTCTCGAAGCTTTCTCGGCCATCTGCGCCTTTTTCCTGACGCGTCTGTGGGTGCTGCGCGGCAGCGCCGGCGAAAATCACGGCCATTTCTATGGCGTCTGGCAAGGAGCCGTCGCCGCACTGCTGATCTGGTTTAGTCCCGACCTCATCATCAACGCACACGTCTGGCCGCAGTGGGACACCTGGATCGTTCCCTGGTATTTGTGCGGCTGTCTGCTGGCGAGTCTCGACTGGTGGTTCGCCGCCGGCGTGGCCATCGCCATCGGGGCGAATTTCAAGGGCCAGATGTTTTCGATCATGCCCATTTTCATCATCTGGCCGCTCGTTCAGGGCCGCGTCGGCGCGGCCCTTCGCTGGACTTGCGGCGGCGTCTTTTGCTTCGCCGTCATCGCCTCCGGCTGGCTGGTCACCTACCTGCCGCCCGATCGCCTGGCCGCGGCCCGCAGTATTCAGGCCGATCTGGCGGTCGCCGATTATCCGCCCAACCTCTTCGCGATCCCTCGCATATTCGATCTTCCCGCCGCCGTCTGGATCGTGGAAATGCTGCTCGTCACCGCCGCCGTTCCGTGGCTCCTTGGCGTGCTCAGACCCGATCCGTCAACGAATCCGGCCTCGCGCTGGAAGACCATTCTGCATTCGCACTGGACGTGGACCGCGGGGGGCGCAGCCCTGATCGTCGCCGTGGTGTGGTGGCCGTGGCTCCTGCCGAAAAACCGCTCGACGTGGTATGTCGGCCTGCTGGCCGGCGGAGTCGTGGCCGCCGCCGCGATGCGGCTGCGCCGCCGCAGCCAGGGCTATGTCCTGGCGGCCGTCGCCGGCGGCGGCCTGCTCGGGTGCATCCGGCTCTTCCACGGAAGCGCGTGCTGGTGGGACTGCGCCGTCCACTATGGAAGCATCCACTGGCCATACATGTTCATCGGTCCCACCAGCAATGTTCCCGCCGTCTTTGAGCTTCGCTTCGGTTGGCAGAAGGCCGTCGACCAAATCGTCTTCACGCTCCCCGCGATCCACGCCCATTGGCCGATGTTTATTTTCCGCCGATCCTGGTGGCCCGCCGTCGAAGCCGGCGTCACGGCAAAAATGGTCTTCGACACGATCTATGTGATCCTGCTCATCGTCAGCGGAATCGCCATCGGTCTCCGGACGCGCGGCAACGACCGACGCGCTCTGGTCGCTTTCGTCACGCCGTGGATCATGTTCTTCCTTTTCCCCGTGCAGATTCAGGAGCGATATCTTCTTTACGCCGTCGGCGCCGCCGCCTGCTGCATTGGCGACAGCGTCGGAGCCGCTCTGCTGGGACTTCTGCTGACCGTCTTCAGCTTGATGATGCCCTTGAAAATCCTGGTCGATATCCCCAGCTCGGACCTCGACCGTCTCGGCCAGAATCTGTCCCGGGATCTGCCCCTGCTTTTTTCCCCGGATGCCGGCCACACCCTGCAGACGTATCTTGACGGAACCCAACCCGACATCGCGTGGGGCATCCTGGTCATAGGACTGATATTTCTATACCTGTCACTGACTCCTTCGCGCCGCGCTCGGTTTTCTCGAAGCATTTCAAAAACTGGCCGGTGACCGGGGGCGTCAAAGACTCAAGCGCGTTCGAGCGTACGATCAATGTAACTTACGGAACAAGGCAACATTAGCATTATTTCAACACAATTTGCTGATATAGTTGATTTCCGCGTCAGGGATACTCGACGTTTAGCCGTAGCGGCGTTAGGCCAAGGAGTTTAAGCTCGCTGGGTGCGGTCTCCCAACGGACTGTGCATAACATCCATAGCGGATTTCCGCGGAAAGGCGTTGTCGACCCAGTACATTCCATTCCGGTGCATCGAGCGGGCGAAAGGAATCTTGGGGACCATCCGTCGGCCGCCTGGAAGCTCGCCCAGGTCTTTTGCAGAATCTTCACCACCTGCTGTTTCGACCTGAAGGTCTACGGTCAGCATCACGTTCCGCCCAAAGGCGGCGTGCTCCTGGTCGCCAACCACCAAAGCTATCTCGATCCCGTGCTGGTCGGCGTGCGGCTGGAACGGCCGCTTCATTACATCGCCAAATCCGAGCTGTTCGAGAATCGCCATTTTGCCCGGCTGCTTCGGTGGCTCAACGGCTTCCCCGTGCGTCAGGGTGCTATTGATGTCGGCGCGGTGAGGGAAACGATCACCCGCTTGCGCGAAGGGCACGCGCTGACCATTTTCCCCGAAGGGTCGCGGACCAACAACGGCGAGTTGCTGCCGATCGCCAGGGGCGTCAGCCTCGTCGTGCGCAGGGCCAAGGTGCCGGTCATCCCGGTGGCCATCGAGGGCTCGTATCAGGCTTGGCCGATCGACCAAAGCATGTTTCGGCCAAGGAAAATCCGCGTAATGTATGGACCGCCGATGGAATTGTCGGGTCTGAGCGACGAGGAGATTCTGCACACCATCGAGCAGCAGCGCTTCGCCAGATGCTCGCAAATCTGCGACGCACAAGCGGCATAGATCCGCCGGAATCGGCCTCCAACGACCGATAACTGAAATTCACCCGCCCGGACACAACGTCCTAAAGTTGCGAAGCATTATTGACCGAAAACGTCCGGTAAGCGGTCGAGCAAATGAGCATACTCATGTCATCCATTCTCGGTGCCGGTCAGGGCCTGTTCCACATACTGCAAAATGTCGCCGGCACGATAGAATCGGCATTGGTGCCGCAGTCGCAAGCCGACGCCAGCGGAAGCGCACCGGCCGTCCCCAGCCCCGGATATGGCCCTCACCACGCCTTGATGGCAAAAATCGAAGCGGCCGTCACCACGGCCCTGCAATCGTCGCAAACCAACGCCTCGGCCGATCCCAACCAAGTCATCCAAAACGCGATCTCCCAGGTCTTGACCGCCAACGCCAGTTCAACCCAAACCGCGGCCACCACTGCCCAGACTCCAACCGACGACGGTTCCACCGAGGCAACCTTTCTGCAAACGTTGAGACAATTCGGCATCGATCCCCAGCAATTCCATCAAGACCTTGTCGCGGCGCTTCAGAGCTTCAAAGGCGGCGCCACTGGCGCCAGCATCGCCTCGCTACCTTTTCCATCAGGCTCGCTCCTGAACACATCAGCATGAAAAACAGCACGAAAAATCCAATGCGTCCCCACAACGGCCTGCTGCGGCGGGCGCTGCACCTCGGCGATTGGCCTATCCGCGAATTGAAATATGGCGCTTTGCCGACTCTCGCCGATGTGCTCCGGGTAGTTTTCGGCATTGCCGCATTGATGGTCGATGGTTCGACCTGGCGGCGTGAGGGCCAACAGCGCCCAAGAGGATGATCGGCGCTTCCGCGTGCCCGCCGGCGCTGGGCAACTATAATGCCCGCATGTCGCGGATGCTGGCCGGCAATATTGTGAGCGCTTGGGCTATGGCGGCGGAGATCAAGCGCAAAGCCCGCGAATTGGGGTTCGATCTGGTGGGAATCGCTTCTGCCCGTTCGTCGGATTACCGGGATTACTTTCGGAAATGGCTGGAAGCCGGACAAGCCGGCTCAATGGGATATCTGGCCGGTCGGTTCGCGGAGCGGATCGATCCGAAGACCTATTTTCCGGGGGCGGCCAGCGTCATTTGCGTGGGGATCAATTATTACGTGCCGCTGGAAAAGCCCCAGCCGAATGGGGGTCGCGTGGCGAGGTATGCGGTGGGGCAGGATTATCATGAAATATTGAAAGGCCGCCTGCACGCCCTGGCGGATGGGCTGCGCGAGATCGAGCCGAGCGTGCAGACGCGCTGCAGCGTGGATACCGCGCCGGTGATGGAAAAGGAACTGGCGGCCCGGGCGGGAATCGGATGGATGGGAAAAAATACCTGCGTCATCAACGAGCGGATCGGATCGTGGATTTTCCTGGGCGAGCTGCTGACGACCCTGGCATTGCCGGCCGACGAGCCGGCCGCGGATCGCTGCGGATCGTGCCGGCGGTGCATCGAGGCGTGTCCGACGCAGGCGATCACCGAGCCGTATCGGCTCGACGCGCGAAAGTGCATTTCCTATCTGACCATCGAGCATCGAGGAGAAACCGAACCGGAACTGGCTTCGAAGATCGGCCAATGGATATACGGATGCGATATTTGCCAGGAGGTATGTCCTTGGAATCGGGACCCTCCTGCCGCGATGGACCCGGCGCTGGCTCCGCGCTGGGCCGGCGGGACGCTGGATCCGGAAGAGGTGCTGGGCTGGACGGAGCAGGATTATCAGCGCGAGTTTCGCGGCAGCGCAATGAAGCGGATCAAGCTGCCGATGCTCAAGCGGAATGCAAGATTGGTGCAAATGCAAGAGACGCAGAGACCAAGAGACGAAGTGAACTTCCACCGCTTCGTCTCTCTATCTCTTTCTGTCTCTTCGTCTCTTTCGCGCCTATGCCACAGTGATCCGGCGCGGCTTGCTTTCCTCTCGCTTGTTCAGCGTCACCATGAGGATGCCGTCGTTCAGCTTCGCCTGAACGGACTGCGAATCCACAGTGGGCGGCAACGTGAAGCTGCGCTGGAAATGCGTGTAACGCCTCTCGCGGAGAAGCCAATCGCTTTTTTCGCCAGCTTTGGGTTCGCTGTGTTCCTTGTGCCCGGCGGAAATGGTCAAGGTCTGATTCTCGATGTTGATATCGACCTCATCCTTCTTGAAGCCGGGCAACTCCGCCTCGACGTAAATGTGATCCGCGTCTTCGCGGACGTCTACGCCGTAGGGAGCCAGATAATCGCCGCCGTCAGTAACACGGCTGCCGAGAAACCGTCCAAGCATGCTGTCGAATTCTCGCTGAGCCTGCTCGAGCGGATCAATACCTCTTTGAACTCTGGTGGGCAATGACATAATGATGCCTCCTTGTAAAAACCACCGTTAGACGCTGAACAAAGCTCGTGCCAAATGGAACGGATTGCGGGGCGGACGCATTCAGCCGAAAATCAGGGACTTATGGATCGGCGGCCATTCGGCGTGCCGATAAATTGGCGGCAAAAAACGGCGGGTTCTGAAAAAATGGCAGGCCAAATTCCGCTGCTGGTGATCGTGGGGCCGACGGCGTCGGGCAAATCGGCGCTGGCGATGGAACTTGCCCGCGCTGCGCGGCGGAAATCCTCAGCGTCGATTCGATGCAGGTGTATCAGGGGATGGATATCGGCACGGCCAAGCCGACTCAGCGGCAGAGACAGGAAATTCGGCATCATCTGCTGGATTGCATTCGGCCGGATGAGCAGTTCAGTGCGGCCAGGTTCGTCGAAATGGCGGATGAGGTTATTGGCCATGCGAACGCGCAGGCGACCAAGCTGATCGCGACGGGCGGGACACCGATGTATTTCAAGGCCCTTTTCGAGGGTTTGTTCGAAGGGCCGTCGGCGGACGAAGAGGTGCGAAAGCGCTGCGCACGATGAGTGGAGAGGAACTGCACGAGCGACTGAGGCAGGTGGACGCCGCGGCAGCCGAGCGCATCCACGCGGCCGACGGCCGACGACTGGTGCGGGCGCTGGAAGTTTACGAACTCACCGGACAACCGATCTCCTCGCTGCAAAAACAATGGGAGCGCGAGCAACCAGCGCGGCATCGGGCGGTATGGATCGGATTGCGGTGGGATCGGGAAGTGCTGAATCGGCGGATCAATTCGCGGGTGAAGCAAATGATCGAGGCCGGGTGGGTGGATGAGGTGCGCGGGTTGCTCAAGAGATTTCCCGTGCTCTCCAAGACCGCGCGGGAGGCGACGGGGTACGCCCATTTGATCGATCACGTGCTGGGACATATCAGCCTAGCCGAAGCCGTGGAGCGGATCAAAATCGAAACGCGGCAACTGGCACGGCGACAGATGAAATGGTTTAGAAGGTTTCATAATGTTCACTGGCTGGACGGGCAGCAGCCCATCGAGCGGAATGTGCAGGAAGCTGGGCGAATTTGGGGCTTATTTCTGGACTAATCTCTCCTGCTGGTTGAGACCGATGCTTCTTTGGCCGATAGAGCCGTGGGCGACAACGGTCGCCGATCATTTTTTCAGGAGGCGGCTTTGGCAGGGATTCAGATCGGACAATTGCTGGTGGAACAAGGCGCTCTCACGCAAGCGCAGGTCGAGCATATTCTGAAGGTGCAGAAGATGTCGAACCGGCCGTTCGGAGATTTGGCCGAACGGCTCTACGGCATCGACGCCAGGGCCGTCGAAGATGCGTGGGTCGAACAATACGTACGCATGGCCGGCGTGGTCGATCTGGATGAACAGCAAATCGAAACCGACTGCCTGCGCATGCTGAATCGCCGGCAGGCGTGGCAGTTTCATCTTCTGCCGCTGAACCGGGAAGAGGACCTTCACATGGCCACCAGCGCCAAGGACCTGGTTCGCGCGGTGAATTTTTCCGGCAAGAAGCTGGATGAGCCGGTGCATTTCCTCATCGCCGAGCGGGCCAGCTCCGGGAATTCCTCATGAAGCATTATCCGGTGCCGGAGTATATTGCGAAATACGCCTCGGGGATGCAGGAGTGAGAATCCGACATCCGAAAGCCGAACGACGCGACCCACCCATTTAACCCCCGGTGATTCACGGGGCACGATCCTTCACTTTTGCCAATTTGCCGGCGACGCAACCGCGTTTTCAATAGCGCCAGAGCCGACGGTGTTACTGTTACTGGTGCAAAACAAAGTGGATCGCCTCTGCGCCCTCATTTGTAGCAATTATATGATCGATTGATGGAGCGAGCTGACGAGCGATCATTAAATCCAATTCGCCGCGATCGGCAGCGACGCAGACCTTTGCGGCGGCATTTACCTGATTCTGTGATCAATAAACACCTCCCTCTACTAACAGCCCGTGGTTTTAATCCATTTCCACCGGGGCGCGAGTAAACCTCAGGCCGCCAAGCGCGCGGTCGGCGGAAATACTTTTTCGATCTTCCACGCCGCCCGTTTCGTCCAGATCGTCGCCACGACGCTCCAAAGGCTCGGCTTCAAGCCAA
This sequence comes from uncultured Phycisphaerales bacterium, assembly GCA_963771925.1. Classification (GTDB taxonomy): domain Bacteria; phylum Planctomycetota; class Phycisphaerae; order Tepidisphaerales; family Tepidisphaeraceae; genus PALSA-1353. The sequence goes on along the minus strand of CAVYVE010000001.1, from coordinate 137,492 downwards.
AAATCGATGCGAAAAGCCCCTGCAATCTCCGGGGCTTGCCAATTCCGATCAATCGGCGCATGACCAACCCCAGGTTGAACCCGCCGACATGCACCAGCAGTCGCTTGGCGATGTTGCCGTGATGCCGAAGATGCGTCCGGCGCATCGCGCCGGTCTCGTAATTGTGCGCGAAGGATCGTTCGATCAGCTCGCCTCTCTTGCGCATCGGCGCTTGCCCCGGTTTCCGCGGGTTCTTCGCCGGTTGGCGTACACGGGTTCCCGGGCATGGGACTCCTCGCTCCAGTCCCTTCGTCCGCGATTCGGCTCGCTCACATAGGACCGGATGCTCATCTCCTCCAGATCGGTCATCGTCTCGTTGCTGTGATATCCCTTGTCGGCCACCACCTCGCTCATCCAGTTCTCGTGCAACTTGTCTTCCGTGCGTGCATCATCCGCCACTTCACGCAGGTTCTCCGTCGCGGCGATCACCGTTTCCATGATCGTCGTCGTGTCGCCCAAATCCGCTCCTTGCAGCGTCACCGCCAGCACCGCGCCGCTGTCCATGTCCACCGCGTGCTCGGCCTTGTGGGCCAGATGCGTGGAGCCGTCTTTCATCCTGGTGATCTTCGCGTCGGGATCGTGCGGGTTCTCCCAGTCGTCGTTGCTGGCCTTGTTCTTCCGCTTGCGGTCCAGCTTCACCAGGTCTTCCCGCGTGGGCGTGTCGATTCCCGAAGCCTTGGCCAGGTCCGTCAGAAACTCCTGGTAGTTCTGTTTGGTATCTTTACGCACGATGGAGCGCATCGCCGCGTTGGCCTCCAGCGTCGTGGCGTCGATGCCCACGGTCTTGCCGCTCACCAGGTCGTAATCCGCCAGCACTTTCAACACCCACTGGAACACTTCCTGATGCGTCTCCAGGTCGATCAATCGTCGCGTGCGGCTCAGGGTGGAGTGCTCCGTGCTCTTCTCGTCCAGGGCGTATCCCACGAAGCTTCGCAGCGACAGCGAATCGGCACAACGCCAGGCGATGCCGCGTTCGGAGTCGATCCCCTCGAAGTAGCCGATCAGCAGCAGGCGGAAATATTTGCCCGGCGCCAGCGACGGATGGCCGATCTTCTCGGCGTAGAACTTGGCGCAGAGTCCCTCGACGAAGGCGTCGAACTTCCAGCCGGCCAGGACTTCATTGAGCTTGGCATAGAACGGATGAGCGGCGGATTGGGCGAGATCGGCCGCCGCGACGAAAAGGGGTTGTTGTTGTTGAGATTTGCGTTTGCCCATCGCCATGAGGAGCCTCCATGCTGTGACGGAAGCAAATTAGCGCCTCGGGAGGAAAGATTCCAGTGGATAAGTCGGGGCGAAGGGACTAAAACCACGGGCTGCTAAGGCCGGGAGGTGAAGGTTTTGGACGTGTTTTTGGAAAAAAATCCGGAATGGGACAATTATTTTTGGTTTGCGCCGCATGATTCCAGCCGGAACGATTCGGGAACTGCGCCACTTTTTGTTGCATTTGACATCGCGTCCCCAGGGCCGGCAACCGAGGAGGCTCAAGACGGTTACTTGGGTTTAGGTTCACGGCCGGCGCCTGCGGGCTTCGTGCCAGGATTAACGGCGGAAGATGATTTCTTCTTTGCTTCACGGTCTTTATAGACCTTTACCCATTGCTTGACTATTCCGGGCATCACTTCCACCACCTCGTAACCAAATAAGGCTTCATCCAACAAGCCCATGTGCAGCATGTCGATAATGCGGCACAGGTATGAACGTCCATCTTCCCACCAGGTTTTGTAAGCATCGATCATTAGGTAGTGCTTCACATCGACTTTTTCGCTGACGCGCAATTCTTCAAGCTCCATCCCGTCCAACAACGTTTCGTAGATCGCCCCAGAGACGCGGCTACCGAATGTGGTCGTATGGTAGTGTTCCTTGACCTCCCAAACCGCAATCGGATTCACTGTGTCAGGAAACGCGCCATCGATCCAGCGGGCAAGTGTCCGGAGTGGTTTGGCGTCGCGGGTAATTGTGGTGAGCGAGCGTGGCGTAAGATTGGCTTTAAGCCCTTCGCAGTTGGCACGAATTAAGATGTTGATGATCGCTTGGAGGTAGTTAGGTGCCTTTTTATCACCGCTCTGCTTGTTCATGGGAATATCACAGGAATCCGGTTTGTATTTCGCGCAGAGGCCAGCAAAAACTTTTTTGGCTTGCGCCGCGTTCATTAGACCCTATCCAAGCGTGATTTTTGCCGTTGCCGCCTGATTCGCGCAAAAAAACTCGAAATCGCCTGATTTTCGTGTAGGTTGAGGGTTATCAAGACTCTCTTTCCTTCACACGCAAGGAGGCGTTTCGAGTGAACCATACTACAGCCCAAAAACTCGCCCGACGCAAGCGCAGAATCGAAAAAAGATTGAACGCCCGATGCCGCTGGCGGTCCCGAACCAAGCCGATGTTCGCCGCCAGGAACATCCGTTACGAGATGGCCGACCGCGACCGGGCCGTGGTTCACGGCGGCATCGGCGCCGTGCACCTGCTGGCCCGCAAGGTTGGACTCATCGACGCCCTCGATCGCGACGTGCATCTGCTGAAGGTTCATCTGCCGTATCACGAATCCGATCACGTGCTGAACATCGCCTACAACATTCTGTGCGACGGCGATTGTCTGCAGGACCTGGAGCGGCTGCGCAACGACGAGGCGTACCTCGACGCCCTGGGCACGCAACGCATTCCCGATCCCACCACCGCCGGGGACTTTTGCCGCCGCTTTGAGTCCGGCGATCAGGTGAATCGGCTCATGGACTCGATCAACTCCGTGCGCGTCGGGGTATGGAAACGCCAGCCCGCGGAGTTCTTCGATCAGGCCATCCTCGACGCCGACGGCACGATCGCTCCGACCAATGGCCAGTGCAAGAAGGGCATGGACCTGAGTTACAACGGGCAGTGGGGTTATCATCCGCTGCTGGTGTCGCTGGCCAACACGCGCGAGCCGCTCTACCTGCTGAACCGTTCGGGCAACCGTCCCAGTCACGAGGACGCGGCGGAGTATCTGGATCGCGGCATCGCCCTGTGCCGAGGGGCGAGGTTCCGCTCGGTCCTGCTGCGCGGCGACACCGACTTCAGCCAGACGGCCCACCTGGACCGCTGGGACGATCAAAAGGACGTGAAGTTCCTGTTCGGGTTGGATGCGCATAAATCCCTGGTTCTTCAGGCGGAATTGCTCGGAAAGAGCGAGTGGAAAGAACTGGCGCGTCCGCCACGATACGAGGTGAAAACCCGGCCCCGCGCAAGCCGCCCAACGTCAAGGAACAAGTGGTTGCCGAGCGGAACTTTGAAAACCTTCGTCTGCGAGCCGAGCACGTGGCCGAGATCGAGTACCGGCCGGGAAAGTGTCATCGCCCGTACCGGCTGATCATCTGCCGCAAGAGCATCGACGTGGAGATGGGCCAGGAGAAGCTGTGGGACGAGTACCGCTACTTCTTCTACATCACCAACGACCGCGTGACGCCGGCGGAGCAACTGGTGTTGCAAGCCAACGGACGCTGCGACCAGGAGAACCTGATCGAGCAACTCAAGAACAGGGTCCGCGCGATGAAGCTGCCGGTGGACAATCTGCTGAGCAACTGGGCCTACATGGTGATGGCGTCGCTGGCGTGGAGCCTCAAGGCCTGGTGGGGCCTGATGCTGCCGGCGCAACGAGGACGCTGGGGCGATGCCAGGCGCGGGAGAAACAGGACATTGTGCGGATGGAGTTCAAGCGGTTCGTGGGAAGCGTGATCCGCCTGCCGTGCCAGATCGTGCGGACGGGGCGTCGGTTGGTGTTTCGACTTTTGTCATACAATCCCTGGCAGACGGCGTTGCTGCGCGGCGGAGCCGCCTGGCGTGAGCGCGGTCGAACGTCGTGGCGGCGGCCGGCTTTGTGCTGAACGGTTCCGAAGGATGCCGGAGTCAGGATGCTCCGGTTCGCGTGGAAGGCGAAGCCTTCCCGATGGCCTTGTAGTGGAGAGCGACCGATGCACAACCGAACGACGGGATGAACCCTGGGGGCGAGCCGAAGATGCGCCGACGCTCAACGCCTTGCGAAGCGCGGGGGATACGCTTATTTAAGGATTAGACGAGGCCGCACGTACTCGTTTAAGACCTTGGCCCGGTGTGCGAAATAGCTGGAGATAAGCATGCCGTACTCGGTGGGCTCTGCGTTTTGCGCAATGTGGTCCGTTTTCAGTCCAAGGTTGCTCAATGCGGTTACGATCTCAGGGATGGTCGGAATTTTCACCGTGCCTTGGGAGCGCACGGTGTAGCCGACACCTTCGCTGATAGAGCGAATGTGCGCCCAAAAGTCCTTGGGCTGATTCAGAAATTTTCGGTCGGCTTTCATCGGCCCCGTTCAAATCTCTCCACAAGCTCCTTCAGCGTGAGGCCCAGCACGCTACAGATTCGGTGAAGTTCGATTAAGTCGAGTCGCTGCTCAGCGGATTCGTAACGGCTAACGTAGGATTGCGGCTCGTCGAGTTTCGCAGCCATATCGACCTGACGCAGTTTCGCATCAACGCGGAGTTGCCGGAGTAAATCCGCCAACCGCGAGCGGTCGTCCGTTGGTTTGCTGCCTTTACTCACAATCGAAAGGTAGGGGGTATTGACACGTATGCAAAAAGTGCATACGCTTCAAGTGATGCTCCAATATCAGTTATTCGGCGAATCTGTTGAACAGTACGTGCGGCCGTTTAGATCGCAATTGCTGAAGTGGATCGGCAACAAGCAACGCTTCGCGCACGAAATTGCCTCTTATTTGCCCGTCGGTTACGGCACGTACTACGAGCCGTTCATCGGCAGCGGTGCGGTTCTAGCGACAGTGTCACCCAAGCGCGGAGTCGGTTCAGACGTGTTCAAGCCGCTGATCGAGATTTGGGCGACGCTGCACGATAGCCCGGAGCTATTGAAGCGGTGGTACGCGGATCGGTGGAAGAAGTTTAAGGCGGGAAAAAAGGTCGACGAGTTCGAGCGCATCAAGGCGTCGTATAACGTAAACCCGAACGGTGCGGACTTACTCTTTCTTTGCCGTAGTTGTTACGGCGGAGTCGTGCGATTCCGGCAGCGTGACGGTTACTGTTCGACTCCGTGTGGGGTTCACGAACCGATTTCGCCGGTCAGTTTTAACAGGCGCGTTGACGACTGGCACCAACGGACGAAAGGAACGAAGTTCATTCAAGCGGACTATAGGGAAATCATGGAGAGCGCGAGGGCCGGTGATGTCGTGTATTGCGATCCGCCGTACACGCATAGTCAAGCAATTCTTTATGCGCGCAATCGTTCAGCTTGAAACAGCTTTTTGGGTCTATCGCGGACTGCAAAACGCGGGGCGTACGTGTAGCGTTGAGCATAGATGGAATGAAGCGTACGGGTAAGCACGTATGCGAGCTTCCTATACCGGACGGCCTGTTCGAACGCGAGATATTCGTAAACTGCGGGCGCTCGATGCTGCTTCGATTTCAAATGGCAGGAGAAACGCTTGAAAACGAAGTCGTACATGATCGCCTGATGCTGACTTATTGAGAACACGCTGGGGGAGATCCGGAAAAGGTGACATCCAGCTTTTGACATTCGGCCGGATTGCGGGCATCTTTTGCCAATGACGCAAACCGCACGGGCCGCTATTCCGATTTAATTGCTCAAATCGCTCGTGTTCGCGGTCGCCGTCTTGTTCGACGGCGGGACCATCACTTCCGCGAATTGATCGCGATAGACTGTCTTCCAGCCGAGATCAGACAGCAGCTTGCCAAATGGATTGTGGCTCGTCCGCAGGATCGCGGCGTCTGCGGGCGTGGCGGCCAGGAATGCACGCTTCTGATCGGCCGAGCCCAGCGAAATGGTGTTCCAGAATTGCGAAGAAAACAGTTGCGTTCGGCCGTCCATCAGCATTTTATATTGCGGCCCCAGGCGCCATTCCAGGTATCCGCCCCAGGTGAATTCGCAGATGAGATGATGGGTTTCGCCGGGGATGTTCCGATTGACGAAATCGGCGGCGGCGCAGGGATAGCACGGAGCATCGGGGCCGTGGCGGTTCAGCCATGATGACAGCGATTGGGAAGATCGCGGGAACGCCCGGGCGACGGACGATGCGGAAATCGCCAGGATCACGGCGAGCAACGCGACAATCGGCCGGCGGGCGAGGAGGCGATCGGAAAGTTTCGGCAATACGGCCGCGACGACGGGGACGGCGATGATCGCGAACAGGGGCGACATTCGTCCGAGGCGAAACAATAGCGCCGCGGCGCCGATGAGCCAGAGCACTTCGCCAAGCGGAATGCGCCGGGCGCGGGCGAATTGCCAGACGGCGCAAATCACCAGAATGAGGACGAGGACCGCCGAAATGTGGCCCATCGTGCCTTGATAGAACGGCCGGAATTCGGCGATCGTTTGCGAGCGGACCATCACGTCGCTATTCGCATAATTCAAAATGCTTCGGATCGTGCCGCCCAGCATGGGCGTCAGGCAGCAGGCGAAGGCGGAGGTTAGAAAAAGAAGCAAGCCGCGCCCAAGGCGCGGGGGAGTGCGGGGCGACGGCTGCAAGGCGTCGCCGATCAGGAGTGCGGCGATCCACAGCGGAATGAACATGGCGAAAAAATGAATGTTGGTGAGGACCGCGGTAATCGGAGGAACCAGCCAGACGGCTTTTGAATTCTGGTTCTTCCGCCGGTCGCGCAGCAGGAGCCACGCGACCAGGGCAAGCCCGGCCAGCGCGGCGGTGACGGGGCGAAAGCTGAGATAGGCCAGGGAAAGAACGCCGCCCACGGCGGCGGCCAGGGCGGAGGCGAGATAGCGGCTCTGGCCGTGCACGCGGCGGGAGAATTCAACGGCGCCAAGGCCTAGAAGGACGATGAACGCGGATTCCATGATCGCCGCGGCGGCGACGGCGGCGCGGAATCCGCCCAGGTCCCATAACCGTTTCATCGCCAACTCGGCCAGCCAGGAATACGGGGTCCACGGCGCTCTGATGGAGGCGAAGGACAGATCGTCCACGAGCGGATGCGGCCAACCCGATGCGCTGATCTGGCCGGCGAGTTCGCCGCCGACGCGGAGATGCCAGAAGCAATCGGGGTCCAGCGTATCGCCCAGAATGACTTTCCCCGCCGCAACGACGGCCAGCAGGGCCAGCAGCAGGGAAAAGCCCAGGCGCGGGCCGCGGGCCGGGGAAATCGTCAGGGAGGCGGTCATCTCTATTTAATGTCGGCAATCGCGGCGGGATTCGAAGTTCAAAAATCGCCCCTCACCCTTTCCCTCTCCCCATGAGTACATGGGGCGAGGGGAAAAATACGCTGCGGCGGCAGAGCCAAAATAGGGTCGATTTGAATTACTGGTCGTCCCCGTTGCCGCTGCGTCTGGAGCGGGCCGTGCGCAACTCGTCCCGCGCTTGGGAGAGGCGCTGGCCATATTGCTGGCGCAACACCAGATTCACGTCCTCGCTGCTGAAACCGAAGCGCTGGGCGGCGGTGCTCAGCAATTGCGCTTCCTGCGGCTTGACGCTGCCGTCGGCCATTGCCGCCGCGGCCATGGCGCTGAGCCAGATGTGGGCGGTCCGCCGATCCGGCGGATCGGGAACGTCCAGCCTTTGGTCAATGGCCATCTCCATCATTTGTTCGACGCGAGATTGCTCGACGCCGCATTTGTCGGCCAGAGATAGCAGCAGTTGCCGCTCGTTGGGATCGATCTCGCCATCGGCGGCGGCGGTTTTCACCGACCACGCCATCAAGCCCCAGCGGCGAAATATTCAGCATTGACGGTCGAAACGGCGGCTGGCTGATCGGGCGACGGGCGCAGTCGGGCGATCCATTTTTGTCCATCCGTGGACGAGGCTGATGTGATTTCCGACAGCACCCAGCCGCGTGTTCCGTCGTTCAGGACCGCGCCGCAAAACGAACAGGCCGAGGAAACGTCGCTCGTGATCGGCGCGCCGCAGCTTGGGCAATGCGCCGAGGAAACGCTGTGGCCGGGATCGCTGGTGATTCCGAGCTTGCGCTTCAGAAGATACAGCGTGTGAGTCTGCACGCGCTGGCCGGTCGGCCTCAGCGGCTGATTCGGCGCGGCGATGGTCCGTTCGCCTTCCCATCCCACCTCCACCACCGCGAAGTTGTCCTGGGCGTCGGAAAACACACCGGCCAGATTCGTCCCGCCGACCGCGCAGTCGGCGTAGAACATCCGAGTTCCATCCGTCTGCGGGGCCAGTTCCGTGGAATACGCCGCACAGAATTCCGGCGAACCGATCTTCCGAAGCGGATCGACTTTGCCCATGCGGTCAGCCATTGCCTTGCGCCAGAACATGACCGAAGTCCGATCCTCCACGTCCGCGCGGTTAAAGCCGGGATCGGTTTGCTGCAGCTCGGCGGTTCCCGGAGCCTGGCCGTGACGCCCGCGCCGCCATTCGCTTTGCTGCGTGATCTCCGTCAAGACCCAGTCGAACTCGCCGCTGCGGAGCAGCGCCCCGCAATGGTCGCATTTGGCCGACTGGTTCATCGCAATCGCGGCCCCGCAGTTGGGGCAATTTCCCTCGATGAGACCCGGCTTGGACGGATCGCGGGTCACGCCGTGCCGCCGCAGCCAGGACCACATTTCCACGAACGGCTCCACCGCCGCCGAGCCGGAAAGCCGCCGGCCGTCTTTGGCCGAAACGCGGTAGTCGGCCGCTTGCGCGTCGATTCGCAGGGTGGCAACGTCGAACACGCTGCCCTCGTAAAACTCCACGAGCGCGACCGAATTCACCGCGACGTGATCCATGTGGTCCAGATATCCGAACGCCTTTTGCTCTTCGATTTGCAGGGCGAATCGCTCGTGAACGCCATCGGAAATGAACGGCCGGATCGCGGTGAGATTTTGTTCGCACCAGGCGTCCTGGATTTTAAGAAATGCGGTGCGAACGCGCTGGGCCATTTGATCGACGTTGAAAGTCGGATCGGCCGTCGCCATCGCCTGGGCCGCTTCGCCCATGCGGTTGTCCTGTGCCGCGTCGCCGCCCCGGCGAATGACGCTCCCCTTGTAGGCCGAGAGCCCGGTCTGATGTCCTTTATAAAGCACGACAAGGACGACGACGGTGACGGGAAGTCCGATGTATGGGTAGTCGATGCAGAACTGGATCCAGTAGAAGATGATCCAGCCGAAGCCCCCGCCTCCCCCGCCGCCCCACCGCCTCCTCCCCCACCGCCGCCTCCCTCGCTGAAACCGCCGCCGCCGCCGGCACGCGCCAAAGCACCGGCGACGATGGCCGAACAGAGCCAATCCGCACGCCACGGCGACCAGAACGCGGCAAAGCGTCAGCAGTCCGCGGCGGCGGTTGCGTCTGCCCGAACCTTGTTTGTCGCCCTGCCTCACGCCATCACCTGATGCTATCGCGTTGCCCGTTTCTTTAGTTCGCGCATCAATTCAAACGCCTGGATCGGCGACAATCCTTCCAGATTCGTCGCCGCGAGAATTTTAACGATCTCCGGACCCGGATCCTCGAATAACTCCATTTGGTCTTGCCCGTGCGGCCTGCGGCCTTTTGGCAATGTCGCGGAACCAACGTGCTGCACGGCCAATTCCGAAAGCAATTGCCTCGCCCGGTCCAAAACCTCCGGCGGAACCCCGGCCAGCCGGGCGACGTGAATGCCGTAGCTGCGGTCCGTTCCGCCTTCGACGATCCGGTGGAGGAACACGACCTGGTCCTCCCATTCCCGCACCGCGACGTTGAGATTCCGCACGCCCTTGATCCGCCGGGCCAGATCCGTCAGTTCATGGTAATGCGTGGCGAAAAGCGTTCGGCTCTTCACCTCCAGCGGCGATGTGCTCGGCAATCGCCCACGCCAGGCTCAAGCCGTCCAGCGTGCTGGTGCCGCGGCCGATCTCGTCGAGAATCACCAGGCTGCGGTCGGTCGCGTTGTTGAGAATGTTGGCCGTCTCGGTCATCTCCACCATGAATGTCGATTGCCCGGCATGGATTTCGTCGCTGGCGCCGATGCGGGCAAAAAGCCGGTCCGCCAGGCCGATGGTGGCGCTTTTGGCCGGCACAAAGCTGCCGATCTGCGCCATCAGCGCGATCAGCGCCGCCTGGCGGATGTACGTTGATTTCCCCGCCATGTTCGGGCCGGTGATCAGGGCCAAGCGTATCGTCCGGCGGCGAACTTCACGTCGTTGGCGACGAATTCGCTTCCCAGTTGCTGTTCCAAAACCGGATGGCGGCCGTCGATGATCTCCAGCGTGCGATCCTCAACGAATCGTCGGCCGGCAATAGCGCCGCTCGCGCGCCAACGTCGCCAGCGCCGCCAGCACGTCCACCCGTGCCACGCCCTGGGCCAGTTCGCCGAACGTCGCAATGTAGCTGAGCAATTCCTGCCGCACCTTTTCGAAGAGCTGCTGCTCCAGCGCGATCGCCCGGTCCTGCGCGCTGAGCGCTTCGCTTTCGAAAGTTCTTCAATTCCTCCGTGATGTATCGCTCGGCATTTTTGACCGTCTGTTTACGCGACCACGCAGTCGGAACTTTCGGCCGATGCGCATCGGTTACTTCGATGTAATATCCGAAAACCTTGTTGTATCCGATCTTCGAGCGAAGCGATGCCCGATTCGGCGGCCAGCTTGGCCTGATATTCCGCGAGCCACGCGTGGCTGTTGCGGGCGATTTGCCGCAGGCGGTCCAGTTCCGCATCGAATCCCGCGGCGATGACGCCCCCTTCGCGCAGATGCGGGGCCGGATCCGGCTTGATCGCCCCGGCCAGATACTTCGCCTGCCCAGCGCAGAACTCCCGAAGGCCCATCAATTCCGGGGCCACATCTTTCGACTCCGGCAGCGCCGCGAGCCGATCGAGCAATTGCGGCATGGCCGCCAGGCAGCGCGACAGCGCCGCCAGATCGCGGGGACTGGCCCGGCCCAGCGAGACCCTCGCGACGATCCGCTCGATGTCGCACACATCATCGAGCAGTTCCACGATCTTCGACAAGTCGGAGGGTGAAGCGAGCATGGCGGCGATCGCCGCCTGACGGGCCTCGATGTGCTCGCGATCGCACAGGGGAGCCCGCAGCCATTGCCGCAAAAGCCGGCCGCCCATCGAGGTGCGGGTGCGGTCGATCGGCCCACAGCAGCGACCCTTCTGTCCCGCCGCTGCGAACGGTCCGCTCGATCTCCAGGCTCCGCCAGGTCGCCGGATCGATGCAAAGATGGTCCTCGACGACGTGGCGTCGCAGCGGCCGAAGGTGCGCCAGCGCCGTCTTCTGCGTCTCCTGCAGATACGACAGCAGCGCCGCCGCCGCGAACACGCCCGGATCGTCATCGGCGAATCCCAAGCCGGCCGTCGTCGAAATCTTCCATTGCGCCGCGAGTTGCTGCTTGGCGTGATGCGGGGAAAACTGCCAGCCGGGCCGCGCCGTGATCGCGATCGATCCGATCGCCTCGATCTGCCTGGCGAACTCGTGCGGATTGCCCCGAAGGCAATTCCGGCACCAGGACCTCCGCCGGGCGCAGGCGGGCGATTTCATCGCGCACCTGTCCTTCGGTTCCGCTCATGGCCACGCATGCCCCGGTGGAAAGCTCCACCCACGCCAGCGCCGCGCGATAGCCGTCGGCCTTGGTGATGCCAAACGCCACCGCCGCCAGGTAATTGTCGGCCCGGCCATCCAGCAGCGGATCGTCGGTGAGCGTTCCGGGCGTCATCAGGCGAACCACTTCGCGCCGAATGACCCCCTTGGCCTGCGCCGGGTCCTCGGCCTGCTCGCAGATGGCGACCTTGTGCCCCGCCGCGATCATCTTGCGGAGATAACCATCCACCGCATGGAACGGCACGCCGGCCATCGGAATCGCATCGTCGGCCCCCAGCCCGCCGCGGCTTCGGCTGGTCAGAGCGACGCCGAGCACCTTGGCCGCCAGCTTCGCGTCCTCCCAGAACATTTCGTAAAAATCCCCCATGCGGAAAAACAGGACATATCCGGGATATTGTTCCTTGAACTGCTGATATTGCCGCATGGCCGGGGACAAAGCGCCGGCGGGCGGCGGGAGTTTTTCCGAACCAGTCGGCGAATCTTTGGTGGGCGACTGCTGCATATCTTTCCGCGCCCGCCAAGGTATGACCCGGACCGCCACGTTGCAAGAAGTGAAGAGCCAGGACAACAGCCCTCTCACTTTCGTTTTCTTCGCGGCTGTCTTCGCGCTCTTCGCGTCTTCGCGGTAAAAAGACTGACGCGAAGACGCGAAGACAGCCGCGAAGGGGAAAATCGCCAATTTGCCTGATTATCAGCCCCCGCCCCCCACAATATCCGCCTGCGGCTGGGTCATCCGCATCGGGTCCAGAGCCTTTTTCAATTCCGCGTCGCTCAGCAATTTCTTTTCCGCGGCGATCTGCCGGACCGTCTTGCCCGTCTTGCAAAGCTCTCCTTGGCGATCTCCGCGGCCTTGTCGTATCCGATCACCGGAGCCAGGCTCGTGCACATCGCCAGCGATTGCTCCACCAATTCCGCGCATCGCTGCGCGTTGGCTTCCAGGCCAGCCACGCAGCGGTCGGCGAATATCCGGGCGGCGCGCGACAGCAATTCGATCGACTGCAGCAGATTGAACGCCATCACCGGCATCATGACGTTCAACTCGAAGTTGCTGCCCAACGCCGCCGCCCAGGCGATGGTGGCGTCGTTGCCGATCACCTGCGCCGCGACCTGCAGCACCATCTCGCTCATCACCGGATTCACCTTCCCCGGCATGATGCTGCTGCCCGGCTGCGTGGCGGGAATCGAAATCTCGCCGATCCCGCAGCGCGGCCCGCTGGCCAGCCAGCGAATGTCGTTGGCGATCTTGCGTCAGGCTGATCGGCGATCGTCTTGATCAGGCCGCTGGCTTCGACGATCCCGTCCTTGGCGGCCTGGGCCTCGAAATGATTGGCCGCCTCGACGAATTCGATTCCGGTCTTCTGCGGCGATCAGCGCCGACGACCTTCGCCGCAAACTCCGGATGCGAATTGATCCCCGTGCCCACCGCCGTCCCGCCCAGCGGAAGCTCGCGCAGCGCGTGGATCGCCTTCAGACAGCGCACCGCCCCGAGCTTCGCCTGCTGCGCGTATCCGCCGAGTTCCTGCCCCAGCCGGATCGGCGTCGCATCCTGCAAATGCGTTCGGCCGATTTTGACGACCGAATCGTACTGGTCCGCCTTGCGTTTCAGGATCGCCGTCAGATGTTCCAGCGCCGGCGCCAGCGATTCCTTGATGGCCGTCGCCGCGCTGATGTGCATCGCCGTGGGGATCACGTCGTTGGAGCTTTGCTCCATGTTGACGTGATCGTTGGGATGCACCGGGTCCTTCCCGCCGCGCCGGCCGGTCGCCATTTCGTTGGCCCGGCCGGCGATCACCTCGTTGGCGTTCATGTTCGTGGAGGTGCCCGAGCCGGTCTGGAAAATATCCACGACGAACTGCGCATCCAGTTTTCCGTCGATCACTTCCTGGGCCGCCTGCTGGATGAGCTGCGCTTTCTTCTCGTCGAGCAGGCCCAGCTCGCGATTGACTCTGCGCAGCACCATTTCACCAGTCCCATGGCGGCGATGAACCGCCGGCCGAAGCGCAAATCGGAAACGGGAAAATTCTCCACCGCCCGGGCGGTCTGCGCCCCGTAATAGGCGTCAGCGGGCACGCGCATCTCGCCCATCGAGTCTTTTTCTGTCCGAAACGCATCCGCCATGAAACACCTCGTGGATCGGCCGCCCGCATTATCGAACAACGCAACGCTTTATCAAATCAATCAAGCGCTCACGCGGAGGCGCTGAGCGCGGACAGCTAAAAATCTCCGCGCCTCGGCGTGAGATTCCACATGGCATTACAGTGTCCGGCGAAAGAGCAATGTGGCTGAGCCCAGGGTCAGAACGGTGAAACCAATCAGAAAAGCGAGGTCGCCGCTGATGGCCATCAGGCCGGTGTTTTTCAGAACCAGTTCCTTGAATCCGTGCACGGCGTAAGTGAACGGGTCGACGACGGCGATGGCCTTCATCCAGGCCGGAAACGATTGCGTGGGATAGACCGCGCCGCTGGGGAAAAACAGCACGGTGTTCAACATGCCGAAAATCGCGCGCGGCACCAGCGGGTCGCTCACGCGCACCATGATCAGAAACATCATGCTGATCAGCGCCAGCGCGGTCACCACCACCAGCAACATCATCCGCGCCAGCGCAGCGGATTCAACGGATCGGGAATTCCGGCGATGAGCGAGCCGACGGTGATCAGCACCACTCCGGCGATGATGGCCTTGGCCGCGCCGGCCAGGGTGAAGCCCAGGATCAATTCAAATTTGCGGATGGGCGTGACGAGATAGCCTTCGTGCAGGCCGCGCGCCTTGTCGTCAATGAAAATGATGCCGCCGCCGATCATCGCCGAAACGAAAATCGCCAGCACGATGGTGCCCGGCAGCAGATACTGGATGTAGGGCACGTAAGGATAAACCTCGACGACGGACAGCGTCGCGTCGGCCGACATGCGCGGCGGAACGGGCGGCGCGTTGTAAGCCGCGAGCATGCCGTTCAAGGCTGCCTTCCAGCGCGGAGGCGGAAAACTGATCGGTGTTGTCCTCGACCAGCGCGATGCGCGGGTTCGCGCCGGCCAGGACCTTGCGCGAGAATTGCGGCGGAATGTTCAGCACGCCGTTGATTTTGCCGTTGCGCAAATCGCGCATGCGCCGCGGCCTGGTCGCTGTAGGAAATCGGTGTCGAACGTCTGCGCGTTGGCGGCGACGGCCTGGAACATTTCCTTGCATTTTGATCGCCGGCACGCCGTGGTCCTGGTCCACGACGCCGACCTGAAGATTCTTGATCTTTCCGCCGAAGGCGTAGCCGAGCACGACCAGTTGCACCAGCGGCATGATGATCGAAACGATCACCAGCGCCGGGCTGCGCCGGAACCGGCGCAAATCGCGTTCGATGATGGCCCAGATGCGGTGCATATCGTCTTCATCCTCGCTGCATGCATGAACGGGCTGTTGGCGGCCGCCGGCGCCTGCAACGTGTCGCGCAATTGATGGCCGGTGTAATGCACGAAAACGTCGTCCAGCGTCGTGCTTTGCACGGAAAGCGAAGTGACCGTCGACGTTGGCCTTCCGCGCGGCTTCCATCAGCGCCACCGTCGTGCGCGGGCCGTTGTTGCGAGGAGATGCGGAACACGTTGTCCTCGCGCCTTGACCTCGGCCACTTCGGGCAGGGCCTTCAACGTCTCGATCCAATCTTGCGGAACGCCTGAAAAACTGACTTCCAGGATGTTTTTGCCGGGAATGGAGGCCTTCAATTTCAGCGGCGAATCCAGCGCGACCAGTTTTCCGTGGTCCACGATGGCGATGCGGTCGCACAGTTTGTCGGCCTCGTCCATGTAATGCGTCGTGACCAGGATCGTCAGGTCGCGCTCGCGTTTCAGCCGCGCGAGCATTTCCCAGACGGCCACGCGCGAAACCGGGTCCAGGCCGGTCGTCGGTTCGTCGAGAAAAAAAATCTTCGGTTCATGCACCAGGCCGCGGGCGATTTCCAGCCGGCGCCGCATTCCGCCGGAAAACATTTTCACCGGCTTGTCCGCCCATTGCTCCAGGTCCACTTCCTTGAGCAGTTGCTTGATGGTGCGCCGCCGTTTTTCGCGCGGGATGCCGTAGAGCTTGGCGAAAATGCTCATGTTTTCCTCCGCGCTCAAATCCAGGTCGGAGGTCATCGCCTGCGGAATGACGCCGATGGACTGGCGCACGTCGTTGGCGTCGCGGACGATGTCGAAGCCGTTGACGCGCGCCGTGCCGGAAGTCGGCGGCACCAGCGTCGTCAACATGCGAATCAGCGTGGATTTGCCCGCGCCGTTCGGGCCCAGCAAACCGAATATTTCGCCGTGCTCGACGGAGAAATTCAGCGCGTCCACGGCGATAAAATCGCCGAAACGCTTGGTCAGATTTTCAACTTCGATGTCGAACATGGGTCACGGATTTTTCCAGCGGCAGGGTGACGTAGGCGGTCATCCCCACGGCCAGGCTGCGGTCGCGGTTGTCGCAGCGCAGGCGGATTTCAAACGTCTTGATGTCGCGCTTGGTGCGGCTCACGTCGCGTTGCGTGGCGTAATCGGCGTCCACGCCGCGATAAAATACCGTGCCTTCGCGCACCGCGCCGGACGGCAGCCTCACCTGCAACTTGTCGCCGAGACGGATGCGGTCAATGTAAGTTTCCTCGACGTCGGCCCGCACCCAAAGATCGTCCGGATTGATGAGCGTGACGATGGCCTGGCCGGGATTCACGACTTCGCCCTGCAACGCGGCGCGGGTTCGACGATGCCGTCGATCGGCGCGACGATTTTCGTGTAACCCAGTTGCACCCTCGCCTTGTCCTTCTGCGCCGCGGCGGCCTCGATTTGTTTCTTCAGCGATTCGACGTGCGCCATCGGCGCCGTCGTAAGCCGTTCGCGCCTGGTCGTAATCCTGCGCGGAGACGGCATGTTGCTTGTATAACGGCCCTTCGCGTTCGTAAGTCAGCCGGGCGTTCTCCAAATCGGCCTTGCGCCTGCGCGACTTGAGCGGCATGATTGCTGCTCGACTGCTGGCGTAATATGCCACGTCGGCCTGTTGTTCCTGCGGCTGAATGACGCCGAGCAATTCACCCTTGGTCACCGCGTCGCCTTCCTTGACGAGCAGTTGCTGCAGTCGGCCCTGAATTTCCGAGCTGACGATCACTTCGTCCGTCGTCACGATGCCGGTCAGGATGATCTCGCCCGGCTGGCGCATGGCGGCGTAATAAATGCCGCCGCCGACCACGGCCAGAATCATAATCAAGATGATAATCCTAAGCTTATTCATGGAGCGGAAAATTCGGATCGATGAACAGCCCGTGACGGATGAAATCAAGCACCTGCTGCTTGCGCCGTTTCAAATTGGCCTTGCTATAGGCGTCCCGGCGGCCCAGCAATCGCAGGACCCGGGCGGCGGAAAAATAGAACACGATCAGGGATATGATCGAGACGGCGGCTTGAAACCCGTCCACCCGGCGAAATTCTCCGCTGCGCATTCCGCGGTCGATCAATTTGCCCAAAGCCTCGCCGCGCGCGCGAAATGTCTGCGGATCAGTGCGCTCCAGGAATTTTCCGCCGGTCATCATCAACTGCTGAAACAACGGCGCCGTTTGATGCCGCACGCTGATGAAGTCCATGTGCAGATTCACGTAGCGCAATAAAATCGCCCGCGCCGAACCCGGCGCGTTGAGCACTTCCAATGCCTTGCGATTGAACTCGGAAAAATGCTCTTCGATCACCGCTTCATACAGGCTCTGCTTGCCGGCGAAGTAGTAGTAAAGCAGCGCCTTGTTGACGCCGGCGGCGGAAGCGATGGTCTCGGTCCGCGCACCGGCCAGACCGGATTTCGCAAAAATGCGCTCCGCCGCGGCCAAAATCGCGGCGCGATTCTTCTTGTTTCGAATGGGCGTATCGGCCCGACGTCCGGAGGCTGAACTTTTCATAATTTAACTAACCAGATAGTTAAATTATAGCATCGGCCCAGCCGATGTAAAGACGGCCTACCCCGTTTTCGCCAGCTTCTGCAATTCCGCCGCCACTTCCTGGATGGCTTCCGCCCAATCCCCCAGCTTTTTCTGCCGGAACAGGCGCATCGAGGGATACCACGGCGTCGCCCGGCCCTCCAGCAGCCAGCGGAAGTCGGGCGTGAATTGCACCAGCACCCATGCCGGCTTGCCCATGGCGCCGGCCAGATGGCCCAGGGCGGTGTCGACGCAAATGATCAGGTCCAGTTCCGCGACCATGGCCGCCGTGTCGGCGAAGTCGCCGATTAGCGCCGTGTGATCGATCAATTTCATTCCCGGAGGCGGATTGGCGGCCTGCTCGGCCGGTTTGCCGAACTGCAGCATGTAAAAGTCCACCCCTTCCCGCGCCAGCGGCGCCAGGGCCGACAGCGTGATCGAGCGATGCCGGTCGTTCTTGTTCGTCGGGCTTCCCGCCCACGACAGGCCGACCTTCAGCCCCTTGCTTTCGGCAACGCGAGCGTGCCACTGATCCCGCATATTCGCGTCCGCCGTGATGTAGGGGGGCTGGGCCACGTCCAACTGATCGCTCGGTGCCAACCGATTCAGCAGCAACGGCAAACTGAGCAGGGCCGCGTGAACGTCGAACTTCACCTTTGGGCCGGATTTGGATTCGCGCGGGAAAATCTCCACGCGCTTGAGGATCTCCATCTGCTTCATCAGCCGGACCAATTCCGCCTGGCATTCCAAAATCACTCGTGCGCCGCGCTGCTCGAGAAGCGGCAGAAACCGCGCGAACTGAATCGTGTCGCCCAGTCCCTGTTCGGCATGGACGAGAATTGTGCGGCCCCGCAAGTCCGACCCATCCCACTGCGGCTGGACGAAACGCGTCGGCGAATTGAAATAACGCGGCAGGAGCAAGCGCCACTCGTATTCACGCCACCCGTCCTCGAACTCCCCCTGCACCAGCAGCATCAGCGATAAATCCTTGTGCGCCTCAGCGAAATCCGGCCGCAATTCGATCGCCCGGCGGCAAGAGGCGATTCCCTCGGCATATCGCCCGGCCATGTGCAGCGCCGTGCCGAGGTTGACGTGCGCTTCCTCCAGCGTCGGCATCATTTCCACCGCCTTCCGGCACGTCGCAATCGATTCTTCGACTTGTCCCAGCGCCGCAGCGCGTTGCCCAGGTTGCCGTGGGCCTTGGCGAACAGCGGCTTCAATTCGATCGCTTTGCGGTACAGAGCGATCGATTCCTCAAGCTGCCCGGTCTCCTGGAAGCAATTGGCCAGATTGTTGATCGCGTCGACGTGGTCCGGCTTCAGTTGCAGGGCCTTGCGAAAACAAGCGCCGGCCTTTGCTGAATCTCCCTTCTCCTGAAACGCGTTGCCCATGTTGTTGTATGCATCGGCGTTGTCGGGTTGAATCTCCAGCGCCCGCCGGCAAAGGCGAATCGCCTCGTCGAGCTGCTTCTTGCTCTGCAGCGCGTTGGCCAGATTGCTGAGCGCTTCGGGATAATCCGGCCTCAGCTTCATCGCCTGGTTGTAATATTCGATGGCCTCGTCCACTTTTCCGATGGCGTGAAGCGTCGCCCCCAGGTTGTTATATCCTTCCGCAAAATCGGGGCGAAGCTCAATGGCCTTGCGGTGGATGGCGCAGGCTTCGTCATGCCGGCCCAGCGCCTGCAGCGCATTGCCGAGATTCGTGTACGCATCCGGATAATTGGCCCGCAGTGCGATGGCGCGGCGATGAGATTCCGCCGCCGCCTCAAAATTTCCCTGGACGAACAACGCGCTGCCCAAGTTGACATACGCCTCGGGAAGCGACGGCTGCAGAGTGATCGCCCGCCGGCAGGACTCGATCGCTTCGGCCACGTGCCCCTGTTGCCGCAGAAGATGTCCCAGGTTCGCCAACGCTTCGGGGTAATCCGGATGCAGCCGCAGCGCCTGGTGAACCAGGGCGATTCCCTCGTCGCGCTGTCCGGATTGGTAGATCGCCAGGCCCAGCATGTGGATTGCGGGAACGAAATTGGGCTGGCTGGCGAGGATTTGCCGGTAGATCCCCTCCGCATCGCGCAGCCGCCCCTCACGGTGGTGAGCCAGCCCGATTTCCAGGGCCTGGGCGACGGTGACCTGCTGGTTGCCTTGCATGGATCACTATTCCAACGTGTTGCCGCCGTTGACGGAGATTTTCTGGCCGGTGATGAAATTCGCCGCGTCCGAGGCGAGAAACGCCACCGCCTCTCCGACGTCCGCCGGCACGCCCATTCGCTCCAGCGGAATCTGCGACGCGTACTGCCGCTTGGCCGAGTCCGGCACATCCGCGTGCCGCTCGGTTGGGATCCATCCCGGCGAAACCATGTTGACGGTGATGTTCCACGGTCCCAACTCCATCGCCCAGGACCGCGTCAATCCCAGTTGCGCCCCCTTGGCCGAGGCGTAATTCGAAAAAGGAGCCAGGCCCGATTCGAAAACTTCCGAGCCGATTTGAATAATTCGGCCATATTTTCTTTCTTTCATGCCCGCCAGCACCGCCTTCACCAGCAGCACGGGGCTTTTGACGAAGAATTCCAATTGATCGAGGCAGGCCTGCCAAGTCAGTTCCTCGATGGGCAGCATCGGCTGCGGCCCCGTGGCGTTCAGCACCAAAATGTCGATCGGCGCCCACAGCTTCGTCACGCCCCGAACCATCTGATCGACCTGCCCTTCATCGCGCACATCCGCGCCGAACGCCTGCGCGGCGCCGCCGCCGCCACGGATGCGCGCCACAACGCCGTGGGCCAATTCGGCGCCGGCGAAATAATTCACCGCCACTTTCGCGCCGCGCTGGGCCAGCGTCTGCGCGATCGCCGCGCCCAGCCCGCGCGATGCCCCTGTCACGAGTGCCACCCGGTTCTTCAAATCCATCGGTCATTTCGCCCTAAGAACACCTGAATAATTGCGGCCTGAACCGCGGCCGGATCCTACCGCCGCCCTTTTGCCCCGGCAACTTACACCTTGCCGCAAACCGATACCTCCAGCCCCAATTCCGCCATCGCCGCCGCCTTGGCCAGCAGCGCCCGTCTGGCCGCCTTGGCGCTGGGGGCATAGGCAACCTGGATATGGTTCGCGAGGTGCCGGGCCATCATCTGGTCCCGGCTCACGCCGCTGAACACGGCGTGCATGATCGGCCAGACCGGGGTCGTCTGGTTGAGCCGATCCCGCGTCTCGGCATCCGGCAGTCCGATGGCCTGGCCAAGTCCGATGTCGATGTTCAGCCGGCGGTCTTTCACAAAAATTCGGCTCCAGACGATGTGCCCGCATTTGCTGACGCCGGAACACGTGCCGCCGCCGAGCCGGAAATACATCGCCGGCTGCCGATAGCCGTGCGCGTCGGCCCATCCGCCGCAAAAATGCTTCGGCGGCGCCCCGCCGCTGATCTCCAGCACCCACACGTATGCGTCGATGTCGGCATCCTGGCCGTCCACATCCTTGCCGGGGCCGCTGTAATGCCGCCCCCAGCGAATGTCGTGCAGAGTATTTTCCGGATCAAGTCCCATCTCCCGCCACAATTTATACGTCACCAGCCCGTCCAGGCCGGCGCATTCATCCACCTCGTTGAAATGCGGCAACGCCTCGCCGGCAAAAAGCTCACGCCGGCCATCGGCGCTTTTCACCGGCGGGCGCTCGACATTGTTCAGCGTGCCTTCGACCAGATCGCTGGCGGGAGTGAGGTCCTTCAAACCCTGCTGATACTGAATGCCGATGGCCTGGCAACCAAATTCATCCGCGATGCGCAGGGCCGCGATGTACATCTTGCATTGCTCCAGCACTTGCCGCTCGGTGAGGTCCTCCGCTTCATTCTGCCCGAAATGGAACGTCATGCCCCGGGCCTTAAACCAATCGAGAACCGCTCGGGCTTCGGCGTCGCCGATCTGCGTCATCGCAAAATAGAGGGCGCTTTGGCTCAGGCGTTCCTTGAACACGCCGATGGGATTCAGCAGGGAATCGGGAATGATGGCGTTGAACATTCCCATGCAGCCTTCGTCAAAGACGCCCATGATCGCTTTCTGCTCGCGAAACCGCTCGGCGAACCGAACGCCGATTTCGCCGGCCTTCGCCGGGATTTTCGCGGGCCTGAGCCGATGAACGTGGCTCGTGTCGTGAGCGACCTTCTTTCCCTTCATCCATCGGCCGAGATTTTTCAGAAATGCCCGGTCGTTCTCGAAATCCTCGCTCCAGAGCGTCGAATACCTGATCCCGGCTTTGGCCATCGAGCCGTTGAGGTTCAACATGCCGACGAGTCCCGGCCAGGTTCCGCTCCAATTGGCGACGGTCAGGATCGGTCCTTTATGGAATTGCAGGCCGTGCAGAACGTGATGGGAGTATTGCCAGACGGCCTCGGCAACGATCAGCGGCGCGTGGGGCGGAATGCCGCGAAAGACTTCCATGCCGTATTTCTGGGAATCGATGAAGCTGTGCCGGGCCTCTTCGCGGAATCCGTGGCGCGCTTGATTTTGCCGCCGAGCGCCGTCACCGCGGCGATGAGGCGTTTCTCCATCTCCTGCTGCGCCGCTTCGCATTGGCGATTGGCCGAGCCACGCAAATCTCCGCTGGCGATCAAATAAATGGTTCCCATTCAACGGGAACTTATTGGCTTGCTCGCCGCAAATCAAATCTTGCGTATTCAGGGCTGAAAATTGGACCGCGCCGTGCAGAGATTGGCCGCGGAACCGGCGCTCCAAAATCCGCCGCTTTGTCGGCATTTTACTCCGCGTCCTTTGCGTCTCGGCGGTTAATTAGCTTCCCTGTTTCTGCTGTGGCACGATCAGCGGCTCGATTCTTGCCAACTCTGATCGGGCCCATTGGATCTCGCGCTCGGTGTGCAGGCGGGCGAGGGCGCGCAGCAGAAGCTGCCTGGCCCGGTCATATTGCTGAAGATAGCGGGCGTAAATCACCCCCAGCATCAACTCCACCTGCTCGATCTGCTCGAAATTCGGGTAGTGTGACAAGAATTGCTCGTACGCCTCGGCGGCCTCGGCGAAGAGCTGCTGGCTGGCCAATTGATTGGCCACGTCGAGTTGGGCTTGCCGGGACAAGACCTGGGTTGGATCGAGCTTTTTCAATTCAAGGAACAAATAGGCCGCGTGGGGAAGGTTGTGATGGGCGATGGCTTCGCTGATCTCGGCTCGCATTTCCAACATGCGGACGATGCGAGGGTCCAATTGTTGGGCGCGAACGTCAACCGGCTGGGGGGGACGTAGCCGAAGGGGTTGTATCCCTTGCTGACCATGCCGCGGTATTGCCGCCGGCGATTCCATCGCCCCAGCAGCGACAACATGTCGAACTGGTCGCGCGGCAGGAGACGCAGCAACAACAGGGTGAGGCTTAGCACCACCCCAAAGACGGTTCCGGTGATGTGGGCCATGTGGGCGACGGATTCTGTCCCGCCCAATTTTTCGCCGAGGACGTCCTGCAGGAAATTGAACAGAACGAACCAGAGACTGGAAATCTCGAACGGATACACCCAGAAAAAAAGGAGGGTGATGTTGGATCGGGGCAGAAGCACGAGGTAGGCGCCCGTGACGGCGGCAACGGCCCCGCTGGCGCCGATGACCGGAGCCTGTCGAACGCCACGTATCCCACGCCGGCCATGACGCCGCCGGCGAGATAAAACCCGATATAACCCAGGTGCCCCATGCGGTCGTTGATGTTGTTGCCGAAAATGTACAGGAACAGCATGTTCCCCAGCACGTGCAGCCAGTTTTCGTGCAGGAACTGGTAGGTGAAATACTGCCACAGAGCGGGGTTCTGCGGATCGAGGGCCAGCACGTCTCGGACGGGCTGGCCGTGATACAGGGCCAGGGGACCGTGAGAACCGTCGGGCGAAACGCTGGTCAGGACGTAAATCAGGATGTTGAGGACGATCAGCCCCCAATTCACCCAGGGCATGCGACGCAGCGGACAATCAGTGCGTAAGGGAATCAGCATGTCGTGTGGCGATTGTAGCAGAGACGCGTCATCTGGCCCCGGTCCGGCGCATCACGGTGAATCAAACCCTGGGGATCAAAACCGGCTCGTTGCGTTTGACCATTCGCAGCCGCCGGCCGCCTTGGCTCCATTTCACTTCGTCCATATATGCCTCGATCAACAGGATCCCCCTGCCGCTGCACTTCTCAAGGTTTTGGGGAAGCGTTGGATCGGGAACGGAGGAACGGCGGAAGCCCGGCCCTTCATCCTCGATCTCGATCCGGGCTTCATCCGATGTGATCGTCGCTTCGATATGAACCTTCTTTTTCGAATCGTGCCGATTACCGTGCTTGATCGCGTTGATCATCGCCTCTTCCAGGGCCAGCTTGATGGCGAAGAGCGATTGTTCGTGAAATCCGCGGCGTGCGACGTCATCGACGATCTTCATCTGGACCTCGCGCGAGGCGGTATGATCGGAAGGGATGGTAAATGCGAAATGAGACTCACCCGCCGGCCCCAATCGGCGCGAGCCCGACGTTCCGCCCCGCAACCGACGTTTCGACCCCGCCTTGTCCATCATGATCGCTCAGGCCGCTCCCTCTACTCGTCGAAGCTGCTCAATGCTTCGGGACGGGTCGGCTTGATCTTGAACAATTTGTTGAGCTTTGTAATTACGAACACCTCAAATATCTGCGGTTTAATGTTGGTTAGCCGAAGCTTTCCGTCTTTTCTCTTGACCTCATTATTCACGTTGATAAGCATCCCCAGCGCGGCCGAGGAAAGATGATCGACGTTGGCAAAATCCAGAAGAAGCTTGGGAGGCCCGGCCTCTTCGACCAGCGCCTTGAGCGTCGCTCCGATGTCCGTAATGTTGCCTTCATCCAGAATCTTGTTGTTGGTGAACTCGACGATGCGGATATCTTTCTGAGTGGTCACGGAGATCGGCGGGGTTGATTCGGCCATACGCGTTAAACCCTAAGGCCGGGCGAAATAGCTGTCAAGATTCAATGGGTTTGCGCCGGTTTGAGACGACGATCGGCCAGATCGCGGCCGAAACAATTGCCAGAGCCATCGCGCTGACGAGGATCGCGCCGCCCAGCGGCGCGTTGGCGTTTCGGGCGGCGATTAAACTCCGCAATCTCGAGCGCCAATCGTCTTGCGGCGGTTGTGGGATCGGCGGCGCCGATGCGTTCACCGCATCGAGCGTGCCATCATCGGAAATATATAATCCCGGCACCAGACCGATGTCCTCGGCCGGCACAGCCAATCCCGCCGGCTGCCGCAAACGCCAATTCCCCGCGAGGCGGCCGACGGATTGCGAAAGGTAATCCGGCCCCCCGCCGCCGAGCCAATCGAATATCGCGCTCCAAAAAATCACGAAATCAACCCGGCGAGCGAATTGATCCGCGCGGAAGCCAATCCATACTTTTTTCACGGGCGCATCGGCAATGGCCACGACCACGGAATCCCCCGCCGATACCATCGGCCGCCAATTCCCCGGCGGAAGGGCCGACACCGTTGCACCGGCGAGGACGTTGGCCCAATCGACCGATTGAATCTTCGGAGAACCGTCGCGCACGATCAGCGGTTGGATCGTCGAAAGCCTTTTCTGCGGCGCCGACGAACCCGGGAGAATCGCGGCCGGCATGTCAGGGGGAATCGGATCGGAAGCCTTCGCCACAACAACGCGGCGCGAGGATTCGGACGCCGGCCGATAGCGCGAATAGACGTCTATCATTCGCGTCAGCTCCGACGGCAGGGAGTTTCGGGCCTCGACGATCGGCCAAGCCGCGCGGCGGACGACCCAGGCCCGATGGTTGATCTTGACCGAATCATCGCAATCCACCTCCGCGTCCACGACGCTCGGAACGCCAGGGATGTCCACGAAATAATCGCGCTTGTTCCCGGCGGCGGGTAAAGATATCTGCCGGGATTGCACGAGGTTTCCATCGGCCCGGACGGTTAGCCGGGCCGAAGTCAGGGGGCTCTGATTGAACAGCCGAACCATCGCCTGCGTCGCCGGGCCGGACCGAACCGAAAGCAGGTCGATCCCAACGTTGGTGATCGCATCCGGCGATGCGATCTGGATCAATCGCGGATCGCTCAATTCGACGGCTCGATTGCTAAGAAGCAACACCGGCCCGGCCGTTTTGCGAAGCGCTTGCCGACAGGCCGGCAACAACTGCGCCGGCATCTTCAATTGCCGTCGGCTGGAGCGAGGAAATTCGGCTGAGCCAATCCAGGCCGGCTCCGGACTCCGCGGGCGGCACGATGCGGAGATCGATTTTCGCGTTGGGATTACTGCGTCGAAGAAAGACGTTCAAATCGGCGGCCGCCTTGGCAGAAGGGCTGTATATCCCGCGATCGGCGATCACGGTGAGGGTGGATGATTTGCCGCCTGCGCTGATGACCGGCCCGGCGGCGGCGATGATGCCCAACAACATCGCCGCCAGCAACGCCACCAGGGAAATTGGGGGTTTCTCCCAGGCTCGCCTCGGCCTGGGCTGCCGCGAAGCTTCCGCTTGCCACAGATTCAGAAAGGGAACGCCCGTTTTTTTCCGCCGGCCCGACAGCAGCCACACGGCCAGCCCCGCCCACGGCGCCAGCGCGATGAACCATAGGGGCGACGCGAATATCATCTATTAGAACTGCCGATCCGAATCGGCCATCACCACGACTTTTTGCAGCAGAATGTAATTCCGGCCACGGTACTCCGTGATCATTCCGGTGACGCGAAACCGCGCGTCGCGATTGGCGGCGGCGCTTTCCAAGGCCGCCAGCTTGAGATTCGGCAGCACGATCAGCGGGGGATCCTGCAGGGCGGTGCCGTCGGATTCCAGGGTCAGTTGATCCTGCGTCCCGTCGGCGTTGCGTGAGAGCCGACAGACCCGATCGAAAATCTGCGACCGCTCGGGCAGCACGGTTACCATCGGCGCCGCGGGCGGCAGGGCGCCAGGACCGCTGGAAAGGTCGGTCTGAGGAGCCGGCGTTTGCGGCACAGATCCCGACGGCCGGTCGTCGGCGGAGAGCATTTCACTGAGCATTTGATCGGGGGAGACCGGACCGCGAGCGATCTGGGTCCAATTGGGCTGCGACATCTGCCGGCTCACTTCTTCGGGGCCGGGCTCCAGCAGAACGTAATTCTTCCCCTTGTATTCGGTCACAACGCCCGAGACCGTAAACGTCTGATTCTCCTTCGTCTCCGACGCCGCGTCTTCCATGGACATGAGTTGGAGATTCGGCAAAACGCGCATCGGCCCAAGATCTGATCCGGAGGGATCGCCGGTGAAAACCAATTCGGGATACGGGCTATCCGCGAGTTTTTTCAGATAGCCTCTGCGGTCGATCACGTCCGACCCTTCGCGAAGCAGGTGGGGACCGGTGCGCGGCGGAGTGTAGCCCTCGGGTCGCAGCGTGGCCAATTCCGACGGCTGCGTGGCCGGTCCCGCCGGCGCAGGCGCGGGCTGCAACATCTGGTTGAGCATCTTTTCGGCGGGCGTCAGCGCGGTCTTCGAATCCGAGGGCATGGTCTGCGCCGACAGGCACACCAAACGAAACGGCTGCCGCAAGCATAATCCACCAAAAGCGCATCGCGAAACTCCCTGGCTCGAACATTCTAGCGCATCCGTTTGCGCAAGACCAAACGCCGATCTCCCAGCGGAGTATCGGCCCTTCGGCCGTTCCCCCACAATAGCTCAGCAGACCCAGCGGATCGATTCGACCTGACGGTGCGGTTATTGGACCTCCGCGGCGGAACAGCTTGCCCGCTCGGAACAATCAGAATCATCTTTTGAATCATGTCCGGGGAATGTTGTATGCCGGATTGGCCGCCCAGTTCAGTTTCGCCGCGAGCGTGTGCCATTCGCGGGACTGGGGATTTTCCACCAGCAGGACGGGCTGCTCGCTTTTGCGGATCACCACACGCTCGCCGGTCATCAGTCGGGTGCTTTCCTGGCCGTCGCAGAAAATGGTGGTTCCCTCGTTGACCAGGACGGCGGTCACAAGCAGAGTCGCGTTCGAAGAAACCACGACCGGGCGGAAGGAAAGACTGTGCGGACAGAGCGGCGTGACGCACATGGCATCGACGTTGGGGCTGATGATCGGGCCGCCGGCGGAAACGTTGTACGCCGTGCTGCCGCTTGCCGTGGAGACGATCACCCCATCGCCGAAATATCGAATCCCGGCCCAGGCGCCGTCGGGATCGACGCCGTTGGCGGCGATTTCCAATTCGATCATGTGAAACGGCGGCCCGGCGGTGATGACGGCGTCGTTCAGAGCCGTCGAAATAAACCGCCGCCGCCCCGAGACCTGAGCGGTGTCGCCGAACCGGCATTTGGCCTCGCCCGGCAAAACGGACGTTTCCAGCGCCGAGCGGGCGGTGACGGGAAGCTTGCCGGCGAGAAAATCGTCGAAATGCTCGTCGAATTGCCTTGGGGTGAAGCTGGCGAGAAATCCCAGTCGTCCGAAGTTGACGCCGAGAAGTGGAACCTGCCGGCCCCGCAACCGCCGCGCCGCCGACAGCAGCGTGCCGTCGCCGCCGAGAACCAGAATCGCATCGGCCTCGGCGCCAATCTCGGCGGTCTGATCGTGCAAATCGATTCCGGCGAGGTGGCCGTGCTTTTCCAAGCGAGGCACGATCTTCTCCAATGCCGCCGCAACCCCGGACTTGCTCTTGTTGGCGACGATCAGGACTCGCATGAGCGCATTATCCTAACCGCCCGGCGGCGTGAACAAAACCGCTCGACGGATTGCTCGCGCCGAAGCCGCCGCGCAAAGCGGCCGGGGGGACGACGGCACAGTGCCGGTACCACTTAGGGCTGCTTCCTTTCGGACCTGACCCGGTTCGCAGCCGACCCTTGCATCGGACCCGGCCGCTTTGCGAGGCGGCCATGCACAGCGCGTCGCGGGCGACGCGGCTAAAAGGTAAGTTAGCAGCCGTGACGGAAGATTCCAACATCGCACCCGATGAAGATGCGGTCGAAGAAGCCGATGTCGTTCATCTGCATTTCCGCGCGACCAAGACGCAGGTTCGGCGGATCGATCAGTTCCTCGTCGATCGGATTCCCTGGCTCTCGCGCAATGGAGTGCAGCGGCTCATCGAAGAGGAACTGGTCAAGGTCAACAACAAGCCGACCAAGGCGAGTTATAAGATCAAGGCGGGCGATGTGGTG
Source organism: uncultured Phycisphaerales bacterium (assembly GCA_963771925.1). Taxonomy (GTDB): domain Bacteria; phylum Planctomycetota; class Phycisphaerae; order Tepidisphaerales; family Tepidisphaeraceae; genus PALSA-1353. Next base: position 108,939 of record CAVYVE010000001.1, on the reverse strand, counting down.
GAAATGGTCGCTCCGCCGCAGCCGGTGAACGATCTCGTTCCCGAACCGATCCCGTTGGATATCCTGTATGAAGATGAGCATTTCCTGGCTCTGAACAAGCAATCGGGGTTGATCGTGCACCCGGCCCGAGGAAAATGGTCGGGAACGCTTGTCAACGGGCTGGCGTATTACGGAAAGAAATGGAGCACGGTCAACGGGGATTGGCGGCCGGGAATTCTGCACCGGCTGGACCGCAACACCACGGGGATCATGCTCGTAGCCAAGAGCGATGAAGCGCATTGGCGATTGGCGCGGCAATTCGAGACCCGGACGATCCAAAAGACCTACGTGGCCGTGGTGCATGGCGCGCCGGAATTATTGGCGGACGTGATCGATAAACCGATCGGCAAGGACCGATATAAGCGCGAACGGCAGGCGGTGCGGAAAATCTCCGGTGGGGGAAAGCCGGCCGTGACGATGTATCAGGTACAGCGGATATTCGAAGCGCCGTCCGGCGAGAAATTCTCGCTGGTGCGCCTGATGCCCAAAACCGGACGAACCCATCAGTTGCGGGTGCACATGGCCGCGATCGGGTTTCCGATGGTCGGAGACACGATGTACGGCGGGCGGGTTTATGAATCGGGAGGGTTTCGCTTTGAACGGCAGGCGTTGCACGCTTACGAGATCACGTTCGTGCATCCGGGAACGCTCAAGCCGATGACTCTGCGGGCGCCGATGGCCGAGGATATGCAAGAACTGCTGGCGTCGCTGGAAAAAGGCGCAAAAGACAAAAGTGGATAAATAGGATTTTATCGGGCGATTTGCGGTTGAATCGGCCGTATAATAAACTGAACGTTCGTTCGTTGTTTGTAATGAGAGGATTGGCCTGCCATGCACGTTGCGCTTGCGAATATTCTTGGGCCGTATATGGACAATTGGCTGCTGATCGCGGTGGTGGCCCTGTTGTTGTTTGGACGGCGATTGCCGGAGATGGGCGCAGCCTGGGAAAGGGAATCATTGAATTCAAGAAGGGTTTGCAAGGGATTGAAGAGGACATCGATCAGGCCGGCACGGTGAATCAGGGACGCGCCGATCGGACGGCGTTGCCGCCGGCGTCGGCGGGATACAAATTCGATCCGTACACCGGCAAGCCTTTGGAGCCGGCCCAGCCGCAGATGCGGTTCGACCCCTACACCGGCAAGCCGATCGGCGAGCAACAGACTTCTTCCAATACGTAAGAATCAAATGCAACCTCAGAGCCGGCCAGACGCAGAGAAAGGCGCGAAGAAGAAAAACGAGTCTCCGCGGCTTTTTCGCGCTCTGTGCGCGTCTGCGGCTATATTCATTCTGCTGTTCACGGTGACCGGGGCGTCGGCGAGAGTCTCGTCGCGGGCGATGCTTGAGACGCGATTGCCGGAGGCGAATCTGACCAACGTGCCGTTCGGCGACGCGATGGATTTTCTGCGCGATGTCGGGGGGTTGAATATCGTGGTGGACTGGAAGGCGCTTGAGGCGATCAACATTTCCAAGGGCGCGGAAATTAACCTGAATTTGCATGATGTGGCGGCGGGAAAGGTGTTGTCGCTGATTCTCGAGGAGGCGGGGCCGGGCGATCTGCTGACGTATTACATCGACGACAACGTGGTGCAAGTCACCACGCGGGCGATCGCCGATGAGAAGCTGATCACTGTTGTGTATTACGTGATGGACCTGCTCCAGCCGAACGACACGTTCAACTACCAGATCACCAACATCTCCGGCGGCAGCGCCCAGGTCGGAAGCGGAGGCGGGACGGCAACGCTCACCCCGAACAGCAGCGGCGCCCAAAGCAAGACGATTGACCAGAAAGCCGACGATTTGATCAAGCTGATTGAAACGGTGGTGCGGCCGGAAGTTTGGCGGGATAACGGCGGCACGGCATCGATGGCCTATCTGAATGGGAATCTGATCGTCACGGCTCCGCGCTCCGTGCAGGAAGCCATCGGCGGACCGGTGGATCGGTAATGTTGTTTAGCCGCGACCCGAAGGGAAGCGCGTCATTTGCATTGCATGGCTTTTGATCTAGCCATCGTGGGCGCCGGGGTCATGGCGGAGGCGATCGTGCGCGGGATTATTTCCACCGGGACGCTGAAGGCCGGACAAATCATAGCGGCGGACATCTCGCAGCCGCGGCGGGAATTGTTTCAATCGCAATTGGGAATCAAGGCGGCGCCGGAAGCGGCCGAAGCCGTCGGCGGGACCGGGATCGTGCTGCTGTGCGTCAAGCCGCAACAGATGGAAGCGGTGCTGCGCGATCTTTCGCCAGCCATCAGCGACACATCGCTGTTGATCTCCATCGCGGCGGGGATCGGAACGGGATTCATCGAAAAGACGCTCGGCGCGGATAGGAAATGGCGTGTGATCCGGGCCATGCCCAACACGCCGATGCTGGTGGGATGCGGCATGGTGGTCATTGCGCCGGGAGCGAATGCGTCGAGCGGCGACCTGGCGACGGCGAGAAAACTGTTTGAATCGGGGGCGAAGGTTCTGGAGACGACCGAAGACAAGATGGATGCGGTCACCGCGATCAGCGGATCGGGCCCGGCGTATTTCTTCTTTCTCACCGAGCAAATGATCCAGGCGGGGACGGAGATGGGACTGTCGCCGCAGGAAGCGCGGACACTGGCGATCCAAACGGCCGCCGGGGCGGCGAAGATGATGAGCAATTCCAGCGACTCTCCGCAGGAGCATCGGCGGCGGGTGACGACGCCCAACGGAACGACGCACGCGGCCATCAGCCATCTGGAATCGCAACAGTGGCCGAAAATCACCGTCGATGCGCTGAAATCCGCGGCCAAGCGCAGTGCGGAGATGGGCAAGTAATCTCCGGCGCGTTTGCTATAATCCGTGGCCATGCCGAAATCCCCTGCTGCGAATCACGTCCCGGCCGCGTATTCCCGCGTGCTCTTGAAAATCAGCGGCGAAGGATTCTGTCGCGAAGGCTCCTTCGGAATCGAGGCCCCGGAACTGGAAAACATCGCCCGGCAATGCGTGGAAGTGGCGCAGATGGGGGTGCAACTGGCGATCGTCGTCGGGGGCGGGAATTTCATCCGCGGCTCGACATTCGCCGAGGACGGCAACATCCCCCGCGCCACGGCCGATTACATGGGGATGCTCGCCACGGTCCTCAATGCCGTGGCGCTGCAGGAAACGATGGAGAAAATGGGCCAGCCGACGCGGGTGCAGTCGGCCATCAGCGTCTACAGCGTGTGCGAGCCGTTCATCCGCCGCCGGGCGGTGCGGCATCTGGAGAAGGGCCGTGTGCTGATCCTCGCCGCCGGGACGGGAAATCCGTTCTTCACCACCGACACCTGCGCGGCTTTGCGGGCAACGGAGATCGGAGCGGACGTTCTGCTGAAAGCGACGAAGGTGGACGGCATTTACTCGGCCGATCCGAAGAAAGATCCCAAGGCACGCCTGTTGTCGAACGTGACGTATGAGCAGGTTTTGGCGGACAAGCTGCGGGTGATGGACCTGACGGCCATCACGCTTTGCATGGAGCGGAAGATTCCGCTGGTGGTGTTCAATCTGAAGACGGCGGGAAACGTGGTGAGAGTCATTCGCGGCGAGAACGTGGGGACGAAGATCGTGCCGAATTAACAGAGCCGGGGCGTGACTTCGGCGAGCTCAGTCGAGCCGCCGCCCCGGTTTCCGGGCCGGCGCAAGCCGGATCTGTTGGCGGTTTGTTCCCTCGGCGGGGGCTTGATACGATATTCACATGCCGTTGGACGACATTCTTCTCGATGCCGAGATGCACATGGAGAAGGCGACGGACCATCTCCAGCTTGAGTTGCGCGGCATTCGCACCGGGCGGGCCAGCCCGGCATTGGTGGAGCATCTCAAGGTGGATTATTACGGCTCGCCGACCGATCTCCGGTCGATCGCGTCGATCAGCGTGCCGGAGGCGACGCAGCTTCTGATCAAGCCGTTCAACCCGGGGGACATGCGGGCCATCGAGAAGGCGATCAACGACAGCAAGATCGGCCTGACGCCGCACAGCGATGGGAAGCAGCTTCGGCTGGTGTTGCCGCCGCTGTCTCAGGAGCGACGGTTGCAGCTCGCGGGGCAGTGCAAGCATTTCGCGGAGGCGGCGAAGGTGGCGATTCGTAATGCCCGCCGGGATGCGAACAAGATTCTGGAGACCGAAGAAAAGGGCGGCGTCGTTACCGAAGACGAAGCGGCCGATGGGAAAGAGAAAATCCAGGAATTGACCAAGACCTATGAAAACAAGGTTGATGAGCTAATCGAGAAGAAACGCGCGGAGATTATGCAGGTCTAAGCGGCGGATCAATCCATCGCGCAAGGGCCAGGGCCGCCGCATCGGCCGCAGATTCCTGGGGATGCGGACGATTTGGCTGATTCGGCGCCTACGGCAAATACGCTGAGTGTTCGGACGGTTTGCGTTGACCCGCATTTGGGACAGATCACCTTGGCTGTGGTGGTCATTGATTTGACAAGCTTCTCGAAGTGGTTCTTGCAGGATTCACAGGTGTATTCGTAAAGGGGCACAATCAATCCTTTCTTGTCGAATCCTATTTTACTACCGCGCGGTATTGGGGGAAATGCGAAGTGCCCCGTCAGTCCATTTAACGGAGAACTCCCCCTTGCCGCCCATCAGGTCCAGCAAACGTTCTCCAACGGCCTGGCGGCGCCAGCCGCGCAGGATGCGCAGGTCGAGGGGTTTTGGTCCCGCGATGAACATTCGGTACAAATCGCCGATTTCCTGGCGGCTGGTGACGAGGCCGGGATCGATGCCCTGGGCGGCGCACAGACACTGCGCCGCGTAAAACAGCGCATCGCCGCCGAATTTTTCCTCGGGGGCGGGATCGTAGCTCTTCATCATCGGCAACTGTTCTTGCGGGAGATCCCGCGCTCGCTGAGTCGCCTGGACAATCCCGGCTCCGTATTCCGCTTCAATTGGGCGGGGCAAGCCCCTGACCCGTGCCAGATCCGCCTCCGATTCGATCGGCGAGCGGGCCATGTCCAAAAGAATCTCGTCTTTCAGCAATGAGCGGGGCGGGACATCTTCGGCCTTGGCCGACTCGTCACGCCAGATGGTCAATTCCCGGAGGATGGCTTGGTTCCGCGGGGGAAGCACGCCGGCGCCGCGAATTTTGGTCCATTGCTTCCCGGGGTCGAAGACGTACAGGCCCGGATCGGCCAGGGAAGCGGATTCTTCCTTGGCCCAGAGGATGTGATTCCGATCCTTCAATCGCTTGCCGATTTCGTGACGCACGGCCGGCAGATAGCGCACATCGTCGGCGGCGTAACGGAGCTGATGGTCGCTCAGGGGCCGACGATCCCAATGGGAGAAAGTGACGCCCTTGGCCAGCTTCGCACCGACCATCGCAAATACCAGCTTCGAGAGCGATAGCGGATATCCAACCCCCGCGAACCCGGCGGCGATCTGGGTGTCGAATAGATTGCCCGGGGGTTTATCCAAGGCGCGGAAGACCGGCTCGACATCCTGTTGCCCGGCGTGAACGATTTTTTCAACCGCGGGATCGACGACCAATTCCCAGAACGGCCGGATGTCCAGATCGGTCAGCGGATCAATCAGCGCAATCCGCGTGGACGATGCGGCCTGAATGAGGCACAACTTCGGCAAATACGTCAGTTCCCCGATGAACTCGCTGTCGTAAGCGAACGATCCGGCTTTGCGGAGGGAATCAAGCAACTCGGCCAATTCGTCGGGGCGGGTGACGAGTTGGGGGCGATCCCCGCTGGCAAGGGGGTGCTCCTTATGGTGCGTTTCTTCCAGGTGCGAGGAATCGGAGTGGGCCTGGGCGTGGCTGTTGGCGCGGTGCTGATATCTCGGCGGTCGCGCTGCACGGCCCTGACGAGGCGAATCCGGGCTCGAACTCATGCCGCCTTAGGTTATACGAACCGCACGGATTGACAAGTTATCGCGCCAAGCGGACCCGGTGGACGAATTCTTCAGGAAACCGGGCCTTTGGACCGAAAAAATCCTATTCATTATTCTGGAATCCCGTCCGGCCCCGGGGTATCATGTTTGATCGTTTTTGAGACGATGGAGCAGTGGAGGGAAATTCCGCCGGGCGTGCTGGAAGGAGCTTGAGCCATGAATCTCACATACGCCGTAGATCGTCTTTTGGAGGCGGGTTGGTTGCCGCAAGACGATGTGGATGTGGAACATTTGCCGGATGGACGGCCCTTTCCTTCGATCCTGGCGGTTCAACGTGAATTTTCACGGGCTGGGATGGAGCTTTCGATCAAGCATAATCTGATTTTCAACTGTTATCGCGCCACGTGGGCGCCGATTGGGGAGCCGCTGGATCCGAGTCACGCCGCCGACGAGCGGCACGGGACGGTGGTCGGAACCTGTCAACGTGAAGCCGCCGTATATGCCCTGGCCCAGCTCAGGACCGCCCAGGCGGAATATCATCTCGCAACAGCATAGGGTCATCGCCACGATCGGTTGGAAACGAGCCCAGTCACGGTTGGCATGATGCCGACCGTGTTTTTTTATTTAGCTGAAATCAAAATGGGACTACGCGACCGCTGCCGTCTCCAGCAGTTGATTCCACTTGCGCGGTTCGGTTGCGCCAGGCGCCCTTGTGGTACGCATACCCGACGATCAACGGGACCGCCAACGTCGCTTCGCTGTACACCATCTGCTCGAAGACGGTATCGACCTTCCCCCAACTGCTGGCTTCCTTCAGCGTGCTGCCGGAAAGCGCGCCGTCCCGAACGTCGGCCACCGTGATCTGGACGGCGTACTTGTGCATCGGCACGTCCTGGCCGAGGATTTCGGCCGACACCACCACGTCCTGCGCGAAATTCTTCGGCACGCCCCCGCCGATCATGAACAGGCCGGTCTGCTGATTCTTGATCTTCAGGATCGTCAATTCGTAAAAATCCTTGGCGCTGTCGATACTGGCGGCCGGCTGACCAGCCGCCTGGCGCCCATGGATGTGGGCCACGAACCCAAAACCCGCTGAACAATCGCTGAACGCCGGACAGAAAATCGGCACGTCCTGCTTGTACGCTTCCAGCACGATGCTGTCCGGCGTTTTGCCGTGCTTCGACAGATAAGCGCCCATTTCGCGAATGATTTCGCGGGAGCTGTACGGCCGTGGCTCGAGTTCCTCAATGATCTTGTGCATCGTCTCATCGCAAACACGCAACTCCTCCTCGTCAATGAGCGTGTCGTAAATCCGGTCGATCATAAGGTCCCGCAGCGTGGAATCGTGCAAGCCGGCCTTGAGGTGCTCGTCGGCGAGGTAATGGCGGAATCCCAATCCCTCGAAAAAATCCTGATCGACGATATTGGCCCCGGTGGAGACGATGGCATCCACCATCCGGTTCCGCACCATGTCCACGAACACTTTTTTTAGCCCGGCGCTGATGAGCGAGCCGGCAAGGCACAGGATGACGCCGCATTCCTTGTCGCGCAACATCCGGTCGTAAATGTCCGCGGCCCGATGAAGATCACGGGCGCTGAAGGCCATGTGCTGCATCGCCTCCACGAGCGAAACGGGGTTGTGTTTGGTAATGTCGATGTGCTCGATCGTGCGTTTCAGGAAATCTTTTTTGGTTTGCGTGGCCATGGGCGCTCCTGTTCGGATAAAAATTTCCGTAGAGGCGAACAACGAAAAAAAGCCACCTCGGGCCGCTACGGTGTGCTCCCTTTTGGAACACCCGCCATTGCGGGCCGGGGTGGCTTTTACGAAACCTATTGTCTAAAGAAGATACGCGTGCGTCAAGCTTTTGTTTGAGGACCGACTGATTTAACATCCCAGCCATGGCCGATCCGCGTGTGACGAAACGTCGTTTGTCCGTTTGGCTTCGCGGTGAAAGAGCGTTCGGCCTGGAATCGGTGCCGAGGGGTTCGGAGAAACTTCGGCAGTTGCAAGCAACGCAAAGCCAAGGCTCTGCGTCGTCGTCGCCATCTCCGTCGCCGGCGACACTTTTTGCCGCGAAGGAGCCGGGCGCGGCTGCTTCGGGCATCGAGTCTGGCGAGCCGGCCTACACGCAGCTGGTGGCCTCGCGACCGGAGAAAATCACCAGACTTACTCAAATGGACGACCAGCACGTGAAGCCTTGCACTCGCTGCCGGTTGTCGCAAACCCGCACCCACACAGTCTTTGGCGAAGGCGATCCGGATGCGAGTATTTTTTTCATCGGCGAGGGGCCGGGCGAAAACGAAGACCTTCAGGGCCGGCCGTTCGTCGGCCGCGCCGGCGAGCTTCTCAACAAGATGATCGTCGGCATGGGTTTGCGGCGCGAGCAGGTTTACATCGCCAACATCGTCAAATGCCGGCCGCCGGGCAATCGCGCTCCCGCCCCCGACGAGACCGACGCCTGCACGCCTTATCTCGTCGGCCAGTTGGAAATCATCCGCCCGAAAGTGATCGTAACTCTCGGCCTTCCCGCGACCCGGTACATGCTCGGCGGCAAATTATCCATGGGAAAAATGCGCGGCCAATGGCACGACTGGCGCGGGATCAAGCTGATGCCGACGTATCATCCGGCCTTTCTGCTGCGCGCGTACACCGAGCAAAACCGCGCCGACGTATGGAGCGATCTGAAAAAAGTGATGGCGGAAGTGGGCTTGCCGATTCCATCAAGGTCCACGCGATGAATTTCGGTTTGGGAAAAAATATTTTTCCAAAAATGTTGGTTGAGGATGGATGGTGCAAAACTCGCTTCGCTTCAACAACGGGTAGTGCAAATCCTCCACCGTGCGCCCACGTCGCCGATTCAAACGGAAAAAAGTTCAACGCGTTGCACTTGAAAATTCCCGCGCCGGTCGTTATTGTGGGAATCATGCGTGGAACGACGCGCGATGGGATGTACGGGTGGCGATCACGCATCTTGCTGTCGTGTACTGGAGAAAAATTGTCGCGCGTCCGCCAGGGAAGTTAAATTGATTTTCCAACTCGCTCGAGCATCGGCAGCACATAAGGACGGTTCGCGAGCGAGGTAGAACGAGCACCTTTCACCGAAGATTTGTCATGTTAACCGCAACATCGCCGCAAGTGCGGGAGCCGTCTGCGCGCCGCCCGCCCCAGAGTGCTTTTGACCCATCCGTCTGGCAAATGATCCTGCAGGAGGTCCGGACCGAGCATCCGAATCTCAATCGGGTCTGGTTCGATCAACTGGTCCCGCGGCAGCTCACCAACGGCGTGATCCAAGTCACGGTCGCGACGCCGGCGCAACTGAACTTCTGCCAGGGCCAGTGCCAGAAGCCGTTTACGGTCGCGGCGCAGCAGGTCACGCGGCCGGCTGGTGGCCGTTTCGTTTCATTGCGAGAACCTCGGTCAGCGGCGGCATTTTCAACGACAGCGATCAGCCGCTGCCGCTCAGCCCGGATTACACGTTTGACCAGTTCGTCACCGGCCCCTGCAATCAGCTTGCCCACGCCGCCAGCGTCGCCGTCGCCGAAAAGCCCGGCAAGGCATACAACCCGCTGTTCATTCATGGCGGCGTGGGGCTGGGCAAGACGCATCTTCTCCAGGCCGTCTGCCAGAAAGTCCTGGAACGGCAGCCGGATGCGCGAATTCTGTACCTCTCCTGCGACAGCTTCATCAACCAATTCATCCGATCCGTCGAGATCGGCGACATGCAGCAGTTCCGCTTCCGCTACCGGCACGTCGACCTGCTGGTCATCGACGACATTCATTTCCTGGCCGGCCACGACCGGACGCAGGAAGAATTCTTCCACACCTTCAACACGCTGTATCAGCAGCAGAAGCAGATCATCCTGACTGCCGACTGCCCGCCGAGCGAAATTCCGGAATTGGAAGAGCGGCTGGTCAGCCGCTTCAACTGGGGCCTGGTCGCCCGGATCGAAAAGCCGTGCTACGAGACGCGCGATCGCGATCCTGCAGAAAAAGGCGAAGATGCGCGGCCTGTCCCTGCCGGAAGATGTGGTCTGCTACATCGCCGCCAAAGTGGAGAACAACACGCGCGAGTTGGAAGGGGCCATCACCAAGCTTCAGGGAATGAGCCTGTTGCACGACGGCCGGATCGACCTGGAGCTGGCCAAGGCCGCCCTGGGCGACAGCACGGCGGCCGGATCAGAAACGCGTCACGATCCAGCAGATTTACGATGCCGTGACCAAATACTACAGCGTTCGCCTGGCCGACATCCAAAGCAAAAAGCGGCACAAGAGCATCGCATTCCCCAGGCAGGTCTGCATGTTCCTGGCCCGCCGGCACACGCGTTTCAGCCTGGCGGAGATCGGCTGCTATTTCGGCGGACGAGATCACACGACGGTGCTGCACGCCGTCCGGTCGGTTGAATCGGATCGGAACACTGATAAGAGCATCGCGGACCAGTTAAGCCACATCGAGGGGCAGTTAACGGCGTAAGGAAAATCCGAACGACGCGACTGATTCCATTTAGCCCCCGGTGATTCACCGGGGGGTTCGATTTCGAATTTCACTCAGTCGCCCAGCACGCCGCGACATGGCCCGGGTTGCCGTTCTTGACTTCAAGCGGCGGGGCCTTGGCTGGCGCATTTGGCCAGGACGCGGAACTTTTCGCCGCCGCTTTCGACTTCCGTTGTGCCGCCGAAATCGAGCACGCGCAGGGAAAGCGTTCCGCCGGCTCCGCGATAGGTAACGGAGACGGCGGCGTTGGGATCGGCGCGCGCCTTCGGCGGCCGCCTCGCGCGTCAATTGACATCGGGGATGAAACGGGCATCCCGCCGGCGGATCGGCCGGCGAGGGAACCTCGCCGCCCAGAACGATCCGGTCGCGCTTGCGGCGCGGCTCGGGCTCCGGGACGGCCGACAGCAACGCCGTGGTATATGGATGCTTTGGATTGGCGTACAGTTCGCGAGCCGCCGCTTTCTCCACGATCCGGCCGAGATACATCACCGCCACTTCGTCGGAAAAATGCTCGACCACCGCCAGATTGTGCGCGATGAACAGGTAGGCGATGTTCCGCTCGACTCGCAGATCGGCCAGGAGATTCAGAATCTGGCTCTGGATGGACACGTCCAGGGCGGAGACGGGCTCGTCGCAGACGATGAAATCGGGCGAGAGGGCCAGGGCGCGGGCGATGCCGATGCGCTGGCGCTGGCCGCCGGAGAATTCGTGGGGATATTTGGCGGCATCGTTTGCGTCCAGCCCGACGCGCTGGAGCAGCGATGCCACCATTTTGCGTTTTTCCTCGCCGCGGGCGATTCCGTGCACCTCGATCGGCTCGCCGATGATGTTGCCGACGCTCATGCGCGGATTGAGGCTGCTGACGGGGTCCTGAAAGATGATCTGCATTTTCCGGCGCAGGCGGCGGAGCTTTTCGCCGCGATAGGCCAGGAAATCCTCGCCGTTGTAGGTGACGCTTCCGGAGGTCGGTGGAATGAGGCGGAGGATCGAGCGGCCGACGGTCGTCTTGCCGCAGCCGGATTCTCCGACCAGGCCCAGGGTTTTGCCGGGCTGGATGTCGAAGCTGACGCCGTCCACGGCCTTGACCCATCCGACGGTGCGCGAGAAGACGCCGCGCTTGATCGGGAAATAGGTCTTCAGATCGCGGACTTGCAGCAGGGGAACGTCTGGCTCACCGCAGCACCTCCGCCGCGGCGCGCGCATCGGTGGTCGGCGGGGTAATCGGCTTGCCAGCGAAATGGTCGATGTGATGGCAGGAGGCCCAATGCCGCTGCTGCGACTTCCCGCAGCGGCGGCTCCTCGCGGCGCACAGCGGATCGCTGTTCATCCGCGGACACCGGGGATGAAATTTGCAACCGGTGGAAACCGGCTGGGGCTGGGCACCGAGCCGGCAATTGTCTCCAGTCGCTCGTGAACATGGCCCAGGCTGCGGCATCGCCCGGAACAGGCCCTCGGTGTACGGATGCCGCGGCGATTCGAACAGGTCGTTCACGGCGGCATATTCCACGACCTTGCTGGCGTACATCACGGCAACGGCGTCGGCGTTCTCGGCCACGACGCCCAGATCGTGCGTGATGAGCATCACCGCCATCCCGCGCTCTTCCTGCAATTTTCGCAGCAATTCCAGAATCTGGGCCTGGATCGTCACGTCCAGGGCGGTGGTAGGCTCATCGGCAATCAGCAGTTTTGGCCGGCAGGACAGGGCCATGGCGATCATGATTCGCTGCCGCATGCCGCCGGACAATCGGTGCGGATATTCGTGCACGCGCTTGCTGCGGATCGGCGATGCCGACGTCGCGCATCGACTGCTCGGCGATCTCGTAGGCCTCTTGCGTGTGAACATTTTGATGGAGCTGCACCGCTTCGACGATCTGCTCGCCGACGGTGAAGACCGGATTGAGCGAGGTCATCGGCTCCTGAAAGATCATGGCGATGTCCTTGCCGCGGACCGATTGCATCTGTCTTTCCGACAGAGCGAGCAAATCCCTGCCCTCGAACAGAATCGTCGCCGCCGAGCACTTTGCCCGGCGGGCTGGGAATCAGGCGCAGGATGGACAGGGCCGTGACGGATTTTCCGCATCCGCTTTCGCCGACAACGGCGCAACGGTTTGGCCGGGGAAAACGGAGAGCGAAACATTCTGGACGGCGCGGATCTGCCGCTATCGGTGTCGAAGCGACGGTGAGGTTGCGAAGTTCCAGCAGCGGGTCTGGGCCATTATTTCACTCCGTGCAATTTGGGGTCCAGCGCATCCCGCAGGGCATCGCCCAGGATATTCAACGCCAGCGAAAGCACCAGAATCGCCGCGTCGCCGCCGTCAGTTCCCACCAGACGCCGCGCAGCAATTCCAGCTTGGAATCGTCGATCATTCTCCCCCAGCTTGGCTTGCTGGTGATGCCCAGGCCGAGGAATGCCAGGATCGTTTCCACCTGCACGTAAGCCACGGAACTGAGGCTGAACGTGATCAGGATGATGTGAAACGTGTTGGGAAGAATGTGGCGGAAGAGGATTCGCGGCTGCCCGAGCCCCAACGCCCGGGCGGCGACGACGAAATCGAGATCGCGCAGCTTGATGACCTCTCCGCGAATCAGTCGGCAAAGCCCGACCCAGTCCGTCAATCCCAGCGGCAGAATCACCGTGGTCGATCCGCCGAAGAATTTGGCGATGCGCGATGGCGCCGCTCGCCGTTAGCGGTCTGAATGTTCTGGATCACATACGCCATGGCGATGACCAGCAGAAGCCAGGGAATGCTGCTGACGGTGGAATAGAGCCAGGTAATCAGGTCGTCCACCCATCCGCCGAAGTATCCGGCGAACAAGCCCAGCACGGAACCGATGGAAATGCTGATGGCACAGGCGCAGACCATAATCAGCAGGGCGACTCCGCGTCCCGTAGGCGGCCGCCAGAAGACGCTACGGCCCTCGAAATCCAGCCCGAACCAGCACGCCGGGGCGATCGTCCGGCTTCCATCGGCCAGCGTTCGCCAGAACGAAGGCGGAGCATACGTCTTATTCGCGGAATACGGATCGATCGATCCTGGCAGTCACATAGGGCGTGAAGCTCGAACAGTCCCACCACCACATACATTCCCAACGACGAGCAGGCTGAGAAGCGACAACCGGTTCCCGGCCAGGCGGCGTAGCTTCGCGACCAATCGACCGAGGCCTTGATATCGCGATGGGCTCGGTGGGTCCGATCCCGCGTTGCGGCGGCGCCAGATCGAAATCTGTTCAGATTGTCAAATGCCGGCAGTCATTTCAAAGTCACCCGCGGATCCACGAGCGTGTATAAAATATCCGTCACGATCAGCATCACGAGGTATATCAGCGACGTGACGTAAAACGATGAACATCACGACCGGCTGGTCCTGGGCGTGGATCGAATCGACCAGCAGCGCGCCGAAGCCGGGAATCTGAAAAAGCTCTTCCAGAACCAGCGATCCGGTAAACAGCAGCGGAAGCACGACAACGGTATTGGTCAGCACGGGAATCAGCACGTTACCGAAGACGTGGGTGAAAAGGACCTCGCGCCCGGGCACGCCCTTGGCGCGGGCGGTGCGGACGTAGTCGGCGTTGATCTCTTCGAGAACGATGGTGCGGTAGAACCGCACGCCGCCGCCAACTCCGCCGATGACACTGACGATGATCGGAAGCGCCGCGAAGTGCAGGGCGTAGAAAAATCCCGGGCTCCATCCGGCGACGGGGAACCATCTCAGCCACCCGCCGAAAATCCATTGCGCCGCGAGGTATAGGCTGATGATGGGAACGCTCATTCCCAGCACGGCGATCAGGGTCAGGCCATAATCAAAGACGGTCCCGCGCCGGGACGCCACGAACAAGGCGAGGACCAATTGCAGGCCCAACTCGATGAAGAACGCGGGAATCTGAATGGCCAGCGAAATCGGCGCCTTGCGCTGCAGAAGGGTCCAGACGGATTCCTGGTATCGAAACGAATTGGGGAACTGAAACGTCAGGATGTTGACGAACTGATGCCATTTGGGAACGTCGGTGCCGAGCCGGTGACGGATGGCCTGGAGTTGTTCGGGGCTTTTGAACTTGCCGGCGTACACGATGGCCGGGTCGGGCGCGACGACGTCGAAAAGGAGAAAAGTCAGGGCGACGATCCCGATCAGAATGGGAATCGACAGCAGCAGTCTGCGAACAAGGTACGCCCACATCGGCGGTCTTACCGTCCTTCCAGCCTTTTTTGGCGCAGCGCGTAATTGAGCGAAAATACTTGCCGATAGCCGTAGCCGTAATCCATCGGGTGCAATCCGTGCAGCCAATCGTAGTGCAAGGCGTACGACGTGGGATAGAACACGAGCAGCCAGGGGCAGTCATGCATGACGATTTTTTCCATTTGCACATAGAGCCGGCGGCGCTCGGGGCAATCCGGCAGGATAACGGCCCGGTCGTACAGCTTGTCGAAGACGGGGTTCACATACGCGGCTGAATTGACGCCCATGGCCGGCGCGTTCTTGCCGTAAAACAACTGGAGGAAATCCTGCTCGTCGGGATAATCCGCCTCCCACCCGGCGTCGAACAATTGGGTTTGCCGATTGTCCACCATTTCGTTCCATCGCGCGAAATCGCGGTATTCCGGCTGCACGGTCAGGCCGATCTGGCTCATTTGCAGCGCAAAATTCTCTGCCACTTGCCGCTCCAATGTATCGGAATCGCGCATGAGAATGCGCAGCGGCGGGATCGGTCCGCCGTCGATTTTCACGGCCTGCTTCATCAATTGTCCTGGCGGCGGCGAGGTTGAATTGGGTGTAGGGGTTCACCTCGTTTGGAATCGTAAGTCGGAAACCCCGGCGGAATCGGCCCGATCGCGGGCAAGCCCCGGCCGTTCCAGAAATTCCGGATGTACGACTTCCGATCGAACGCCATCGACATCGCCTGCCGCAGCGGAAGGTTTTTGCCGACGATCGGATCCTCCATGTTGAAGCCGATGTACTCGGTCACGGCCAAGGGGCTCTTGGTCAGAACCACCCCTTTTTTCCGCAGGTCTTCGCTCAATTGCCCGGATTGCAATTGAATCGCCTGGTTGAAGGATTCCTTGGGAATGACCGCGGCGTCGAAAAGGCCCTGGGTGAATAAAATCCACGGCGGCAGGGTTTCGGTGAAATAGTCGTATTCCATGCGCTTGATATGCGGCATTTTCTCCGATTCCGGGATGTCGGCGTCGCCATCCACGTCGGGCCGGCCGCGATAGATGGGATTGGCTTCCATGACGATCCGCTGCTCGCGCAGGTTTTCTTTCAGATAATACGCGCCGGTCCCGACGGGATGATTGCGGAAATCCTGCTTCCAATAGTTGACGGCGTCGCGCGAAACGATGGAGGTCCAGCTTGCGGCCAGATTGTAAATCATTTGCGGGTCCGGATGCGGCATCACCAGCCGGATCGTGTGATCGTCCAGAATCTGAAACCCTTTCACCGGACGGTCCCAATCGAGTTTGGAGTCGGGCAGGGTCTTTGTGTAGTTCCACCAATCCTCGATGCCGACGATGCGGCCTTCAAAAACGGTGGAATAATTGACGCCCGAAAGATTGGCGTCGCAGACGCGCTTGAAGGAGTAGATGACATCTTTGGCGGTGATCGCCGGACCGACGCCGTTGGGAAACACCTGCTTTTCCGGATCGTAAAAGCGAATCCCCTTGCGAAGGCGGATGGTCATGACCCTTCCGCCGTCGGAATACACCGGCATGTCGGCGGCCAACTCGGGGAACAATTCATACGGCGTTACGGCGTATTTATAGTTGTACAGGCATTCGTAAAACTCGCCCATGATGATGGCGGCGGGCTCGTCGGCGGCTTCGGCGGGATCGAGGGAGCGGATCGTGCCGGGATGTTCGGTGTAAAGCGTGTAGGGATCGCGGGGCGGCGTGAAGGACAGGGAAAAACCGACGCCGGCGATAAACAGCCCCACTATCGCGAGGTAAAAGAAGAAAATCCATTTCGTCTTTCGCATTCAATCGAGCGGGTGGTTGTTGGGAAAGGACACCTCTCTAAATTTTCGCCGCCTCTCGCTTCGGATCGAAGGCGTCGCGCAGGCCGTCGCCGACGAAATTCAGGGCCAAAAGCGTCACGCCGAGCAGGGTACACGGAAACAGCAGCAGCCACCAGCAGGACGCGACCGGCGCCAGCGCCAGTCCCAGGCCGTCGCTGGCGAGCGATCCCCATGTCGGCAAAGGTCTCTGGATTCCGATGCCCAGGAAGCTCAAAAGCGATTCCTGCAAAATCGCCTGGGGAACGGTCAGCGTGGCGTAGACGGTGATGGGGCCGATGAGATTGGGCAGCAGATGGCGCAGGAAAATTCGAAGCTGCGGGACCCCCGCCGCTCGGGCCGCTTCGATGAATGGCAACGTTCGCAGCGACAATACCTGGCCACGAATCACCCGCGCCATTGTCAGCCAGGAGACCAAACCGATCGACAAAAACAGCACGACAAGATTGGCGGCGGCGCTGGACCGCAGGATTTTTCCCAGCGGAGATTCCAGCGCGATCTTGAACAGGATAACCAGCAAAATGTACGGCAGCGCGTACAGGATATCGACGGTCCGCATGAGCAATGAATCGATCCATCCGCCGCGGTATCCGGCCACGATGCCGACGGCAACGCCGAGAACCACGCTGATCGCCGCGGCGGCGATGCCGATGGTCAGGCTGATCACCCCGCCGGCGAGGCATTGGCCCAGGAGACTTTGGCCGAGCTTGCTGGTGCCGAACCAGAGCCAAAGGTGCTGGTGCTGGGCGAGCGCAAGGCGAAATCGGTGTGCTGGCGGTCATAGTAAAGATTGGAGGAGCTGCTCAGGGTCCAGGGAAGGGTGATGATGCAGAGGCCCAAAAGCAGCGCCAGGATGCCGCCGCCGATTTGAATTCGATTGAAAGAGGTTTTCGCGTAGCCCCGGATGTACATCCGGGGCTTTGTTCGAATCTGAGTCGTCATTGCGTCTTCTCCGTTATCTCAATGCGCGGGTCGATCGCCGCATATCCGATGTCCACCAGCAGATTCAGCGTCAGCAGAAACGTCGCGTAAACCAGCACGGTTCCCAAGATCAGGGTCTGGTCGCGGTTCTTTACGCCATTGACGAAATGCTGGCCGAGGCCGGGGATGTTGAAGACGATTTCGACGACGAACGAGCCGGTCATGGCATTGGCGGTGGCGGGGCCAAGGTAGGTGAAGACGGGCAGAAACGCGGTGCGGAATGCGTGTTTCCAAACCACGGAGCGTCGCGGCACGCCCTTGGCGCGGGCGGTGCGGACAAAATCGAGGCCGAGGGTATCCAGCATGGAAACACGCGTGAGGCGGGCGATGTAGGCCATGGGCATCAGGGCCAGGGCGACGGCGGGGAGAATCATGTGACGGAACTGGCCCCAGCCGCCGCTGGGAAACCAGTGCAGCCATTCCGAAAAGACGACGATCAACAGGCCCGCGACGACGAACGACGGGAGGCTGATGCCGACGAGGGCGACGGCGAGGCTGAGGAAATCGAGCACTCCTCCGCGGCGGATGGCCGCGACGACGCCGGCGGCGCAGCCGCAGATCAGCGCGATCAAGATCGCCAGCAGTCCGAGCGATATTGAGACTGGCAAAGAGGTGCGCAGCACATCGTTGACGCTCCAGCCCTCATAGGAGAGGCTCGGCCCAAAATCGCCGTAACGCACGATTCGCCAGGGGTAATAGCCGAGGAACTGTTCCCAGCTCTGGGCGTGGAAGCGGGCCTTGAGTTCATTTTTCGCCTCCTCGCTCAGGGCGCGGTCGTTGTTTCCGTACGGCGAACCGGGCGCGAGCCAGACCAGCGCGAACGTGATGAGATACACCACCGCCAGAACCAGCGGCAATTGCACGATTCGCCATAGGATGAAACGAGCCATTTGAATTAGTGGTTAGTGCTTAGTGGTTAGTGGGCCCATTCTTCACTAACCACTAATCACTAACCACCAACCACTACTTTTCAACTTCCACCGATTGAAACATGATCATCGCGTTCGGCGCCAGCGGGATTCCCTTGACGTTGCCGCGAAACATATACGCATTGACGAACGTGAACAGCGGAATAATCGGAGCTTCGTTGAGCAGAATGCTCTCCGCCCGGCTCAGCAGTTCCAGCCGGCGATGCTCATTGGTCTGGGTCTGCGCCTCAGTGCACAGGCGGTCGTACTCGGCGTTGCTCCATTTCGAGTCGTTGTCCTCGCTGTCGGATTTGTATTTGTCGGTGAACGTCGTCGGGTCGTCATAATCGCCATACCAGCTTGCCCGCGCCACGGCGTATTGCTGGGTGTGCAGCTTTTCCGCGAAAACTTTCACCTCAACGCCCTGCAGGTCCATCTCGATGCCAAGATTGTTCAACCATTGTCGGCGGATGATCTGGGCGATATCGGCGTGATTGCTCTCGGTGTTGTACAAAATCGACAGGTGCGGAAACCCGTCGCCGCGGGGATATCCCGCCTCGGCGAGCAGCTTTGCGCCGCCGCTACATCGTACGGCAAGCCGGGCGGCGAGGAATATCCGTCAAACACGCCCGGCGGAATGTAATCGAACGACACCGGCTGACCAAGCCGGCCGACGTTGCGCACGATCGGCTCCCGATCGATCGCCATCGCCAGGGCCTGGCGCACGCGCACATCCGCCAGGGGATTGGCGCGTCCATCCGGCAGCGTCGGCAAACAATTCAGCGAATAAAAATAAGTCCCGAACGCGGGAAAAACATGCAAATCGCTACGCCCGCCATGGGCCAGCATCTGGGCTGCCAAATCCGGGTCCACGTCGGCCAGCCAATTCACGTCGCCCCGCTCATAGGTGCGATACGCCGCCAGGCCGTCCTCGGCATAAATCTGATCGATCACCTTGCTCTTCACATTTGCGCGGTTCCAGTAGAAATCCGACGCCACCAGCCGAATGCGACGCTTGAAGCTCCATTCCGCGAGGCGATACGGCCCATTGGTCACGAGGTACGGCGGGCGAGTGAAATGCAGGTCGTAATGCAGGCCGTCGGACTCCAGAAATGGACGCATCGACGGCTCGTGCATCGGGAAAAATGGCGGGAAAGCCATCAGGGCCCCGAAGAACGGCAAGGGATCGACCAACGTCACGACCAGCGTGTGGTCGTCCAGCGCTTTTTCGCCAACCGTGCCGAAATCCGGCGGACGCCGACTGGGGTCGCCCCGCTTCTTGGCTTGAATGTAATCGGCGAAATCGGACGAGTATTGCCTGGCTCCGCGAATGTAGAAATGCAGATACGTGTATTCGCCCGGGGTTTCAAGAAATCGCCGCCAGGCGAAAAGAAAATCGCCCGCCGTCACCGGATCGCCGTTGGACCAGCGGGCATCGGGACGAATGTGAATCGTCCAGATGGTGTGGGTGGGATCGACCCGGGACTTATCCGCGCAGCCCAGGATCGGTTTCAGCGTGACGGGGTCGAGCGTGTATAAGCCTTCCCAAAGGGCGTACGCCAGGCGGATGTCCTGCATCCAGCTCATGCCGTTGGGATCGAGGCACTTGTTGTCGCCGCGATTGACGAAGGCGAAATCGGCCGGCCGACGATCGCCGACATCGTTGGACCAAAAGACCGCGGCCGCCACCAGCCCGGCCAGAATCACCGGGATCGAAAGCAGACGGATCATCGTTGCGCTTCTGAAGCGGGAGTCGCGCCGGAATTGTCCGACGCGCTCTTGGAATTGTCGATCGGTTGAGGCGCCACCAGGGTCGGAAATTGCGCCTGCATGGCGGGGTAAACTTCCTTGCACGCGTCCAGGATGGTGTTGGCCGGGCTGGCCACGGACAGGCGGTTTACGTCGCTGCCGGCCGTCTGGATATTCTGGTCCTGCAAAGTCTTGCCCAAATCCATGATCCACTCGCCTTCCTCGTTGAGGGCGCTGATGAGTTCATCGTTCTGGTTGTTGGGCCGGCTGGCGGCCCACTGTCCCGCCAGCGACACCAAATCCGATGTCTGCTGCGCCGCCTGCAATTGCTGGGCGGGAGCCATGGCGCTCCAGATATTAGGAAACCCCAGAAGGAGAAACGAAGCGTAAGTATCGGACAGGGGAGATTCCGGAACGCCCGATTTCCTGTAAAGGACGATCCGGGTTTTCTGCAATTTCAGATTGGCGTCGATGAGCGCCCCCAGTGCGTTGGGCGGCGGAAACAAACCGGGCGGCCAATTGACCATTTCCGGATTGATCGCCCGATACGCTTCGTCGGCCACCATTCCGCCGACAGGCCCATCGGGATGGGCCGCCACGGCGTCGATGATGGCGGCCAAAACCTTGTCCCGCATCCCGCCGTTGAATGCCGGGTCCTGCACCGCCACCGGCAACATCGCCTCCGCCGCCTTTACACCCCACAGGGCCACCGGGGATGATTTGTCCTGCAACAGCAGAATGACCGACGGGGCCAGATTTTCCGTCTTACCCTCAAGCTGGGCGATGATGATCCCGAAGTTCAACCGGGTATTTACGGCCGTGTCCGGCTTCGAGAGGTAGCTTGAAAATTCCTGGTTCAGCGCATTGGCATACGCATCCTGGTAGGCCGGCGTTGTTCCACCGGCATTACCCTCCAACGCCATTTGGCCGATCAACCATTGCCGAACCATGGATACAATCGCAGGATCCGCCGGATTCTGGGCCAGCTTGGCGACCTCATCGTGAATCTTCTGACTGATTTCCGCGATCTCGTCGGGATGGGCGGCGACATTGAGGTCTGCCTTGGTCTGATCGGAAATCCCCGGATCGGGCGTGACGCTCGTCACGTCAGCCATCCCTCGGCAACACGCCAAACCGATCACGGCGAACAAACAAAAGCCAAAACGTCTGCTCATGCTGAGGATTCTCCGGCGAGGATTCTGGCCAGACACTGAACCGTAACCGCCGGTAATTTAGGTGTCAAGGAAAGGCGAACGCCGGTGGCGAATCGGTGAATCGGATCAATTTGAAACTAGAGAGCCGGGGCTTGCCGCCCCGGTCCGGGTCGACGGCTCGACTGAGCTCGCCGAAGTCACGGCCCGGCTCCGTTGAAAAACTCAAATTGACCCGCCACCGGAACGCATACAAGGCCGCCGACACGGCCATCGCGTTCTCGTGTTCGTTTGCTTTGCCTTTGGGCCATCATTACACTTCCGCGTCCGATGAAAGCCGAACGCCGGCATGAACTGAAAGTCAATTCGTTGAGCTGGACCCTGCAGCAGTTGCCGGAGGCGGCTCGAAAGTATCAGTCGCAAATCGCCCTGGTGTTGGTGCTGGCGGCGCTGGCGGTGCTGCT
This sequence comes from uncultured Phycisphaerales bacterium, assembly GCA_963771925.1. GTDB lineage: Bacteria > Planctomycetota > Phycisphaerae > Tepidisphaerales > Tepidisphaeraceae > PALSA-1353. The sequence goes on along the minus strand of CAVYVE010000001.1, from coordinate 87,303 downwards.
GGTGCGCTATCGAAGCACTCGGCGCAGCAGCGTCTTGCGGAGGCGCGGCAGAGCCTGGGGATCGCATCCGAGGATTTGCAACGATTGGAATCGAGCGCTCCCTCTGCGAACGCTGATTTGCAGGCGCTCATGAGAGACCGCGAGGACTTCTACGCGGAGGGGCTGCAGCAAGCGGACCAGGTTTTGCAGAAGGCCCCGGATTCACAGACCGCGATGAAGGCGCAGGCGCTGCTTCTGAAAGGGGACTTCAATTTCGACATGGCGAATTTGCCGGATTTGCCGGGAGCGGCGACACAGCCGGCGCTGCGGCCGGCGGAGAGCGCCGATAGCTTGCTGAGCAACGCCGCCGACGCTTACACGCAGATTCTGCAAAACTACGGCAGCGACGCATCTGCCGTGACCGCGGCGCATTTCGGATTGGCGGCCGTGGCGGAGAATCGGGGCGACTGGAACGATGCCAAAGCGCAATATCAGGCCGTTTTGGACAGCGGCACCGAGGCGCCATACAAGGCATTGGCGAGCCGGCGATTGCTGCTCCTGCCGCAGCTCCAGCAGTCGGCGACACTGGAGTTGGGCGCCACCACCCAGCCCGGCACCCGGCCGCAGAAATAGCGCGGATTCACGGCTGCCCCGTCAGTTCCCTTCCGACATGATCTGCGTGTACGGATCGTTCTTTGCCGTCACCGGCAGTACATCCACTTTCGTGATGACCTGCGGAGTTTCCGGCCTGTTATTCGTCTGGTCCCTCTTCGCCATCGCGATCTTGTTCACGGCATCCATTCCCGAAATCACCTTGCCGAAGGCCGTATATTTGTGATCCAACTGCCGGGTATTGTCGTAATTCAGGCAGATGAAGAACTGGCTGCCGGCGCTGTTGGGGTCGTCCGAACGGGCCATGGACAGGACGCCTTCCACGTGCGGCCGATTGCTGAATTCCGCGCCGATCATGTACCCCGGCCCGCCCGTGCCGGCGCGATCCGGATCGGCGCCCAGCGGATCGCCGCCCTGGATCACGAATCCGGGTACGACCCGGTGAAACAGCAGCCCGTCGTAAAATCCCTCGGACGCCAACTGCAAGAAATTATCCACGGTATGCGGAGCCACGTCGTAATAGAAAACCGCCGTGATCGGCCCGGCCTCGGTCTTGATGACCGCGTATTGCAGCGGCACGACGTGCGTCACCACCGCCAGATCGGGATGCTCCCCCTGCATCGCCGCAACTTCAATCACCAGCGGAGTGCCGAGAAAATCTTTCGGCAATGATGTCGCCGCCGATCCCTTTTCCAGCGCATACAGCACGTAAGCTCCGGGATCGGCCGTGTCGGGGAAGATGCTCTTGACATCCACGCTCGCGCCGGCGTTCACGTCGGCCGAGGTCTTGGGCGCGATCACCTTGCCCGAAAAGTCCGTCAGCTCCAGCGTCACGGGCTTGTCCGATTTGATCGTGACCGTCAGAGGCTGGCTGGGCGGATACCACATCTTCTGCGGCACCAGCACCGAGAACAGAATCGAAAACAACGATACGGCGGCCGATTCCATCATGTTTTGGCTCCTTAATGATTTTCCATGGGAGAGATGCGATACAATCCCGCCCCGTGCGACGGGATCACCGGGGCAAATTCCTCGTAAACGACGCCGAGATTCTGCCGTTTCCACAGGTCGCGCACCTTGCACGGGCAGGTGAAACCAAACTGGTTCAATGAAACGGTAATCGCGGTTGGATCCCCCTCGGCCGCATTGAAAACGGCCAGGTATCGATCGTCCGAATCCGGCACGTACGCCGTCCACCCGATCAGATCATCCGCGTGAAACATCTCCCGCCCCCCGCTGCTGTGCTGGTCCACCGCGATCACTTCATCATTGGTCAACAGTGAAAGCGTGAATGGGTCCATCCGCGGCAAATCTCCGCCAAAAATCAGCGGCGATCGGCAGATCGACCAGAGCGTCATCAGCGTGTATTGCTCATCGTGAGTGAAACGAGTGCTGGATCCCGTGCGCCGGGATTCCGCGGCACAAGGATCGCCCCCAGCGGCAGCATGTCCGCATCCGGATAATGTCCGCCGCCGCTGTACTTCGCCCAATCCGCGCATCGCTGGAATTGATCCTTCAGCGATGACCATTGGTCCCACAAATCATCGGATATCCGCCAAAGGTTGGCATTGGCGGCGATGTCGGCGGCCTCATCCAGCGGCGTGGGGCCGGGGGAGGTGCTGAAAATCATCGGCCGGCCCGTTTTATCAATCGCTTCGCGAATCGCATGAATCTCCGCCTTATGATACGGCCGCGACAAATCATCGACCTTGACGAAGTCCACACCCCACTCGGCAAACTGCGCGAAAACCGAATCGTAATACGCCTGCGCCCCCGGCTTGTTCATGTTTACCCCGTACATATCGGGGTTCCATTTGCAGACATCGGTTTTATCCGCGATATCGGCGGCGTGGGCGGCGGAGCCAAGGATCGGCGTATTGGCCGCCACCGCCTGGCGCGGAATTCCCCGCAAAAGATGCACGCCGAATTTCAGGCCCCTGGAGTGAATGTAATCCGCCAACGGTTTGAATCCCTTGCCATGCGCAGCGGAGGGAAACCGATTCACCGCCGGCAACAGCCGACCGTACTGATCCATCTCCAACTTCGCACCGGATTGGTATTCCCAGCCGCTGGCGGTCGGCTCGTACCATTCAATGTCCACCACGATGTATTGCCAGCCGTGTTTTGCCAGATGCGCGGCCATGTAATCCGCGTTGGCCTTGGTCTGCTGTTCGGTGACGGTCGTACCGTAGCAATCCCAACTGTTCCACCCCATCGGCGGCGTCGGGGCCCAATCGAGGAAATGGCTCGTCTTATCCGCCTTGGCCATGTTGGTCAGAAAAAATATCCACGCGATCGCGCACGCCGCCCGTTTTGAAAAGTCCAATCGTCACCTCGCACGTGATTCCAGCCACCGCACCAATGTCCGTACACCCCAGCCGGTCGCCCCGGGTGCATAATACGGCAACTTCTTTTCCGTGTCCGCCACACCCGCGATGTCCAGATGCGCCCACGGAACCGACTCGTCTTCCGGCACAAAATAGCTCAAAAACGCCCCGCCTTGCAGTGGGTGGCCCTCCCTTCCCGCCGCGTTCATGATATCCGCACTTTCCGATTTCATATAGTCCCGTTGATCTTCCCCCAGCGGGAGCCGCCAAATCTTTTCGCCCTCGGCTTCGCCCGCTTCCGTAAGTTCCTTCACAAGCGAGTCGTTGTTGCTCATGACGCCGGCCATGGTTTTACCCAGGGCCACGACCACGCCGCCGGTCAATGTCGCCAGATCAACGACGGCACCCGGCTCGTATTTCTCGATGCCCCACGCCACGGCGTCGCCCAGGACTAACCGTCCTTCGGCATCGGTGTTGGTGACCTCGACCGTGACACCATTGTACATCCGCAGAATGTCGCCGGGGCGATACGCCTTGGAACTGATGACGTTCTCTGCGCTGGCCAGAATCCCCACGACGTGAACGGGCAGTTTCAGCTTGGCGGCCGCGTACATCAAGCCCAGGACCGCCATGCCGCCGCATTTGTCGAAGATCATTTTCCCCATTTTGTCCGCCGGCTTGATGGAGATGCCGCCGGCATCGAACGTGATCGCCTTGCCGACCACGAGAATCGTCTTGCCCTTGGGACGAGCGGGACGATGTTCGAGGACAATCATCCGCGGCGGCGTTTGAATGCTCCCGGCCCCTACCGCCAGAATCCCGCCCATGCCCAGTCGGGCCAACTGTCGCTCATCCATCACGGTGCATCGCAATCCCGCCTCGCGAGCCAGCGATTGCGCTTGTTTAGCGAGACTCGGCGGATTGATGTCGTTGCCGGGCGCGACGCGATGGTCCGCGCAAAATTCTGCCCATCGCAAACGATCTTCGCCCGCTGCACCGCCGCCATCACCGTCGCCAGCGATGCCCGGCTTGAAACCAGCGCGATGGTATTTCGTTTGACCGGCTTCTCTTCTTTTTCCCGGGCTTTGGAGGCCGTACCCTTGTATTCCTGATAGTCGAAGGCCGCCAGGGAAATTCCGCTGACAATCGCGTCGGCAGCAGCGGGCGCCGAGATCGCTTTGATTTCTGGCAACAGAATCGCCGCCCGGTGGATTCGATGTTTCCGTCAGCGCCGCAGACTGCGCCGGCCGACCGGCGGATGATTTCCGCGGAAATTTTTTCCGATTTTCCCAATCCCGCCACGAACACTCGGCGGGCCGAGGCGCCTGTCCGATGATGTCGAAGGTGATCTCGCTGGCTCTTCCGCCGGCCACTTCCGTGGAAAGCAACCTATCTACACTCTGGGCGATCTCCTTGCCGGCGCAGTTTGGCCGCCTGCGGCGCCGAAGATTCCCCCTGCGCCACAAAAACAACAACGGCCCGCGAATTCGCGGGCACTCGATCGGACACCGAAATATCGACGTGTGAACTGGTAACAATCATGATGGTGGAAAGTAGCCCAAAGCGAGACCCGCTTCAATCGCCGGACACCTTCAAACGCCGCGTCACCATCGGCAAACAGGCGCTGGCGTCGCACGGCTGATAGGACAATGCGAGTTCGACGTTCCCCTCAGCCGGCGACTTCAGGCGCATGACGATTTCAAATCTTCCCCGCAGTTCCCCGGCCGGATATTCGACCGATTCCACATCCGCCGCGGCGGTCAGGCGAGTCGGGGCTTGGGCGGCATCGTGAGCGTTCAGATGGAACCCCTCCGTAACACGACATTTCACGCGTAAAACTGCCGGAGCGTCCCGACACGTTTCAACCTCGACCACCTCCGCCGCCAACTCGGCCGGCGACGGCGCGCGATCGCCATCCGCTGCGCCGGCTGTTTCGAAGGCCCCATGATCCTTCACGTACAAATAGGCCGCCTGCGCCAGCGCACCCATTGCTTCGCCGGCGCTTTGCATTTGCCCGGCGAACGCGGCAATCGTATTCCGTGATTCCTGCAATTGGCCGAGTTCGACCAATGTCATCGCGGCAACGCCGTTGCCGCTGGGTAGCGGGCTATCCGTGCCGATCATCTGCCGCACGATCAGATCGGTCGCCCGCTCGTCGGTGTAAAAGAATCCACCGTCCGGACCCGCCGAAAATCTCAGCTGCATGAGGCGAGCCAATTGCTCCGCATCGTCGCGACGCGAGAGGTCAAGCAGCGCTCTGACGAGGAACGCATAGTCGTCCAAAAATCCCCGGTGCTTGGCCGCCCCGCCGGTGCTGACGCGAAGCAGCCCGCCGTCGGCATCGCGATGGTTCGACAGCAAAAACTCCGCCGCCGTCTGGGCTGCCTGCACATATCGCTCTTCGTGCAGTGCCGATCCCGCATGGACCAAGCCGCGAATCATCAGCGCGTTCCAACTTGTCAGAATTTTCCGGTCGAGCATCGGCTGTTTTCTCTGACGCCGGACTTTCAGCAGAATTTGCCGCAGTTGGCCGAGCTTTTCGTCAAGCAAAGCCGATCCATCGCCTGGCTCAGCCAGAAAGAGAACATTTCTATCCGGCATCCCATTACCGTGATGCGGATCGGCGAAGTTGGGACCATCGTCGAGCCCATACACTCGCCCAAAGCGCGCCGCCTCCGTTTGGCCGGCCAGCGCTTCGTTCACTTCGTCGCGCGTCCAGAGATAACTCCCCCCCTCTTGAGCATCGACTTCGGCATCGAAGGCCGTGAAGAATCCACCGCCGGGCGCCGTCATGTCGCTCAGCACGAAATCCGCGATGCCGCGGGCGACGGCGGCGTATCGGGCCTCGCCGGTTTGTCGATGCGCCTCGGCATAAATCCACAGCAGCATCGCGTTGTCGTAGAGCATGATCTCAAAATGCGGCACCAGCCAGCGGGCGTCGGTGCTGTAGCGATGAAACGCACCGCCGAGGTGATCGCGAATGCCGCCGTAGGCCATCGCATCGAGCGATTTTTTCACGATGGCCGCCAGTTGCGCATCGGGATTGTCGCGCAAATAGATCAGGATCAGTTCCATCAATGTTTGCTGCGGGAATTTCGGGGCCGTGCCGAATCCGCCGTTTTGCTCGTCGAAGTCGGCCGCGCCGCGGTCGATGATTTCCCTGACGAACGGGCGGTCGATCCTGACGGCCGCTGCCGGCCGGCGCGGGCGGGACATCTGGCGCAGGATCGCCACGACCTGCTCGGCCCATGCGTTCACGTCGTCGCGGCGATTCCGGTACGCCTCTTCCACAGCCGTCAGAATCCTGGGAAACCCCGGCCGGCCGTAGGAATCCTGCGGCGGGAAATACGTGCCGGCGAAAAACGGCCGAAGATCGGGCGTGAGGAAGACGCTCATTGGCCAGCCCCCCTGCCCGGTCATGACTTGCAGGGCCGTCATGTAGAGTTGATCGATATCCGGCCGCTCCTCCCGATCCACCTTGATGTTCACGAACCGGCGGTTCATTTCCGCGGCGATTTCTTCGTTCTCGAAGCATTGCCGCTCCATGACGTGGCACCAGTAGCAGGTGCTGTATCCGACGGAAAGAAAGATCGGGCGGTTCTCGCGCTGGCGCGATCGAGCGCTTCGTCGCCCCAGGGATTCCAATCCACCGGATTGTGGGCGTGCTGAAGAAGATACGGCGAAGTTTCGTGGGCAAGCCGATTGGTGTGGCTGGGAGAGGATTTTTTCAGCGTCTCATTCTGCACGGCGGCTCCGCACCTCAACTGATATTTAGCTCCGGCCCCTGATCGCGCAGATTGTGTAAACTGATCTGCCCCGCCAGGTTCTGTACGATGTGCGTCAGGGCTTCGGCCAACGCCGGATTGCCCTGGAAATTCCGGTGCGGATCGCCGGCGTCGCTGTTGACGCGCAGCTCCGTGTAAAGCGGAATCGACCCGAGGAACGGCAGGCCGAGCCGCCCGGCGGCGGCTTCGGCGCCGCCGCGGCCGAATAGGTCGTGCTCCGAGCCGTCGGGGGCGACGAAATAACTCATGTTTTCCACGATCCCCAGCACCTCCGTCTGCAATTGCTGGAACATCCGCACCGCCCGGACCGCATCGTCCAGCGCCACCTGCTGCGGCGTGGCGACCACCACCGCGCCGGTCAGCGGCAAAAGCTGGCACAGCGTCAGCGGCACGTCCCCCGTCCCCGGCGGAAGATCGACGATCAGATAATCCAATTCCGGCCAGTGCGTGTTTTCCACCAGCAATTGCTGAAACGCCCCGTGGGCCATCGGCCCGCGCCAGATCAGCGGCTTGTCCTGTTCCACGAGCGATCCCATCGTGATGGCATGAATGCCGTGCACGAAATGCGGAATGATCTTCGACCCCGAGAGCCGCGGCGTCTGGCCCTTGATCCCCAGCATCGTCGGCATCGACGGGCCGTAGATATCCCCATCCATCAGCCCCACGGCCGCGCCGGCCCGCTGCAATCCCACCGCCAGATTCAGGGCCAGGGTCGATTTCCCGACGCCGCCTTTGCCCGCGCCTACGGCGACGACGTTTTTGATCTGCGGAAGAACATCCTTCCGCGGCGCCGCAGGCCCGCGCGTATTGGCCGTCAATTCCAGCGACACCTCCTTCGCCCCCGCCGCCCGCAACGCGGCCGTGACCTCTTTTTCGATCCGCTCCTTCAACGGACATGCCGGCGTCGTCAGTTCCACCGTGACGAAAACACTGTCGCCGTCGAGGCGAATGTCCTTGACCATGTTCAGCGTGACGATGTCCTTGAACAGCTCTGGATCCTGCACCGTACGCAGAGCGGTGATGACTTGTTCCCGGGATATGGGCATCCTATTCCTTGTTCAAAGCGCCGAATGGGTCATTATAGCCTCTTCGATCAAAGAAACCCGCTGTGCGGCCAGTGCGGTTGGAAGTCGACGGGCGCCACGCCGAGATTTGCCTTGGACTTTTTTAGCCGGCCCGCCTGCGGGCCGCTTTTCGCCGAAAATCGGATTGGCACGCCAAACGCGGCCCACAAGTGGGCCGGCTAAAAATGGGAAAGTACCAAGATCGTGTTTCGAAAGCTCAATGAATTTGAAACAAAAACTCCGCCTCGACCGTCGCGTTCAGCGGCAGGGAATCAACGCCCACCGTCACCCGCGTATGGCGTCCGGCATCGCCCAGCAATTGCTGCAACAACTCGCTGCCCCCATTGGCAACCTTGGCATGATCCCGAAAACCGCTGTCGCATTGCACGAATACCCCCATGCGAATCACCTGGATTAACCGGGTCCAATCCCCACCCACTTCGCTGCCCACGATCGCCAGGGCGTTCACGGCACACTGGGCGGCGGCCTTTTGGGCCATCTCAATGCTTGCTTGTGACGGGACCTTGCCCTCGGCCACGAGTTTCCCGCTCCATCCCGGAAGCTGCCCGCTCACATACAGCAAGTTTCCGACCCTCACCGCCGGCATGTACGCTCCGACCGGTTTAGGGGCCTCCGGTAAAATCCATCCCAATTCCGCAAGTTTTTTCGCAACGTCCACGTCCGGCATGATACCTTCTCCCGCTGTCGATTGCGCGGCATTTTTCCGCCGGACGCGCCAAAGTCAAGATAATCGCATCCCATGAAATCCCGTCGCCCATCCAACGACGCCTCTCGCCGATATCACGATCGCGTGGCCCGGCAATACGATGCGATCTATGACGATCCATATTGGCAGTTCCACGACCGCCTGACGTGGCATTCGATCCGGCCGTATCTTCCCACGGATGCCGCCTCGCACTGCTGCGATCTGGGCTGCGGCACCGGCAAATGGGGCCTGAAACTGCTCAAAAGCGGATTCGCCACCACCTTCGTCGATCACTCCGCGGCCATGATCGAGCAAACACGGGCCAAGCTGCAATCACTTGGCGCCAAATCCGCCAAGGCGACGTTGCGGGTCGCGGACATCGTCGATCTGGCCGGGATTGAATCCGGGAGATTTGATTTGATCGTGGCCATGGGCGATCCGCTTTCGATCTGCTCCGATCCGGCCCGGGCCGTCCGCGAAATGCGGCGGATTTGCAAGCCCGGCGGCACGGTCATCGCCACTGCCGACAACAAACTGGCCGCCCTCGATCATTTTCTGGACCGCGGCGACATCGACGGCGTGGAATCATTCCTCAAAACCGGCAAAACCCAATGGCTCACCCCCGACCAAAGCGAGCGATTCCAATTAACCGCTTTCACCCCCGGCGAATTGCAACGCCTCTTCGATCGCGGCGGCTTTGAAATCGTGAAGCTGATCGGCAAAACGGTCCTGCCGATCCGCGCGTTCAAAAATCTGCTGAAGGATGATTCCGCATTCGATCGTCTGTTGCGGCTGGAGATGGAATTGTCGAAAGATTCGACCGCCGCCGCGAGGGCCAGCCATTTGCAAATCGTCGCGCGGAAGCCGGCCACGGATCAATATCAGGCGAACGCGGACAAGTAACCACTCGGTCTGAAAGCCGGCGAGTTTTCCCGGTCGGTTCGGGGCGGCGATGCTTCGGTGCAATCCCGTGTGCCGCGCGGTTCAACGGAATTCTCCAAGCCCGGATACGCCGCTGACAGGGGCGGCTAACGCAGGACGTTTGGCGATCTGGGATGTCCCACAATGCCCCAAAATGCCCTAATCTGCGCGATCAATTTGTCAATCGTCAAAATCTGGCGGTGAAAAAAGGGCCAACTCCGGGGGTATGCGAACTCCTCGGATGGCCAAGCCAGGCCGAATCGGACGAGGCAAAACCATCACCCTCTATATTGTGGTCCGGCGGGTGAAGGTTTTGGAGGTGTTTTTGATCTTCTTGGCGATTTTTTTTGGTTATTTTTTTGGGAAATCACGGAATCGGGGTTGGCCGGATTTAATGCGGATCGCTTGACTCTGCCGGCCCGGGTGCAAAAAATACCCTCGTGGCCAAAGTGAACTTTCGGTTAATCTTTACGGTAGCGGCCCTCAGCATCGTGATCCTGATGGCGGTGCTGGTCATCGGGATCGGATATGAAGCGGCTGCCAGCCACGCGATCGGACACTTCGCCCCCATTGGCCAGGGCACCAACGGCAAGCAAAGATAGAACTCCACGGGCCATCCATTGACCGCTTATCCGGGGGTGGTATCCTGCAAGCGGCCGTTCATGGACGAACGAGCCGAGAACGCTTGGGCCGGACAGGGAGGTCCGAAATATGCGGTGCATTTCTCGCCGACGAATCATCGTGACCGTGTGCTTCGCCGTTTGGATTGGGGCGGCTGGACTTATTTGCCGGCCGTTCGTTGCTAGGCCGATCGAGGCGGAACAATCGCAACTCACGCCGATGAACCCGGCCCAAGTCGTGCATGTGGAGCCGGTGGTTGCGCCGTGCGCGTTGCATTTGCGCAAAGATGATCGGCGAAATCGCCGCGAGGCCGCGGCGGTTAAACGACACGCGTTGACAGCGACGGGGGTGCGGTCTAGCTTGAGGTTATGATTCCGCTGACGCGTCATGGGTGGCGTGAGATGCTCATCGGGTCGCTGATTTTGGCGGCGGTGGCCGGGGGGCTGGGGTTTGTTTACTGGCCGCTGGCGCTGATCGTTGTCCCGGTTTGGACCTGGCTTTTCGCGTTTTTCAGGGATCCGCAGCGGAGAATCCCCGCCGACCCATCCGCGGTGGTCTCGCCGGCCGACGGGAAGGTGTCGGATATCACCGACATCGAACATGACCCTCGGATCGGCGGGCCGGCCGTGCGGGTGGGAATTTTCCTGTCCGTGTTCAACGTGCATATCAATCGCGCTCCGTGTGACGGGCGAGTGACGGCCATCGAATACAAAAAGGGGAAATTCATCAACGCGATGAAGCACAGCCACGCTTCGGGCCAGAATGAATCGAACACGATTGTTCTGGCGGAGCCGGCGGGCGACAGGACAATCGTGGTCGTGAAGCAGATCGTGGGGCTGATCGCGCGGCGAATCGTTTGCACGGCTTGCGAGGGTGATTCGCTCAAGCGGGGCCAGCGGATCGGGATGATCAAGTTCGGAAGCCGCACGGAACTCACGATCGCCAAGTGGCTGGAGCCGAGAATCGCGGTGGACATTGGACAGATGGTTCGCGGAGCGGCCGACGTGATCGCGGTGCTCGGCAATCCGGTTCAGGCGGACGCGGCGGCGCAGGGCAAGGAATTGGAGCCGGCATGAGCCGACTGGATAAGATCATCTCGGAGAACGCGAGAGAAGAAGGGGTGATCGTCATGAAGCGCCGGCGTCCGAGGCGATCGCGCGAGCACAGGCGCCTGCGGCTGCGCCGCGCGGAAGGCGGGCGTACATCCGCTCGGTTTATTTTCTGCCGAGCCTGGCAACGCTGGGAAACGCCGTGTCGGGGTTCGGAGCGATTTACGTGTCGGCGATGGTGGCGTCGGGCGATATTTCGCAGCGCGATCCATGGGCGAATTTTTTCATGGGGCACGGGTTCGCGGCGGCGGCATATCTGATCTTCCTGGCCATGGGGTTCGATGCGCTGGATGGCAGGCTGGCCCGGTTCGCGCGGCATACCACGGATTTCGGCGGGCAATTGGACAGCATGGCGGATGTAATCAGCTTCGGACTGGCTCCGGCGTTCGTGGCGCTGCGGGTGTTCAGGGTGGATGGACCGGATTTAGATTTGCCGCTGAGCCGGCTCATCTGGGCGGTGGCGGCGCTGTTCGTCTGCTGCGCGGCGGTGCGGCTGGCGCGGTTCAACGTCAGCAATCAACATGGGGAGCAGCATCATTTCAGCTTTCTGGGCCTGCCCTCGCCCGGAGCGGCCGGCGCGGTGGCGTCGCTGATCCTCATGGAACAGGATTTGGCCCGCCAGGGCCTGGATTTTCTCTCGCACGCCTGTCTGGCGTTTCTGCCGTTTGTCGTGCTCGGCACGGGGCTGCTGATGGTGAGCCATCTGCGATATCCGCATCTGGTGAATCGCTATCTTCGCGGCCGCAGATCAATCGGACGATTGATTTTGATCGCGTGCATCGTGCTGCTGATGCTCGTGGCCCATCAGTACGTGCTGGGGATTGGAACGCTGACGTACGCGGCCTGGGGGCCGGGAGCGTGGATGATCCTGCGCGGCAAGCGGTGGATGCGGCCGAAGATTTGAAGATAAAGCCCCGGATGTACATCCGGGGCTTCGGCAAATAAATGAGTTCTAAAATCATCACGCGATTCGCTCCGTCCCCCACCGGCTATCTGCACGTCGGAGGGGCACGGACGGCACTGTTCAGTTGGCTGCTGGCCCGGCACGGCGGCGGGGAATTTCTGCTGCGCATCGAAGATACGGACCTGGCCGCAGCACCGAAGAATCCGTAACGGGGGTGCTGGAAGACCTGCGCTGGCTTGGACTGAATTGGGACAATCGGGAATTGGTGTATCAGTCCAAACGAGTGGCCAGTTATGACCGGATCATCAATGACCTGATCTCGCGCGGACTGGCCTACCGGGCGTACGAAACGCCGGAGGAATTGGACGCGCAGCGGCGGATCGCCGAGCGGGCCAAGCGGGCGTATCTCTATCGGCGGCCGAATTTGACCGACGAGCAGATTCGGAAATTCGAGTCCGAAGGCCGGGCGTCGGTCGTGCGCTTCGCCATGCCGGTGAAGGAATATCGGTTTGCGGATGTCGTGCTTGGCAAGGAAATCGTGCTGGGGGCGAATCAGGTGCAGGATTTCATCATCCGCAAGACCGATGGTATGCCGACGTATCACTTCGCCGTGGTGGTGGATGATGCCGAGATGGGAATCACCCACGTCCTGCGCGGGCAAGAACATCTGCTCAATACCGTGAACCACATCGCGCTGCAGGACGCCCTGGGATATCCGCGGCCGATTTACGGGCATTTGCCGGTGATCCTGAACACCGACGGCAGCAAGATGGGCAAGCGGGATCGGGATAACAAAATCCGGCATCACGCGCATCTGTGGATGAAGAACACAAAAAAGACGCCCGAAGATTTGGCGCGAATGGCGGAGGTGTCAGCGGAGCGGATCTCATGGTGGCTGGAAGATGACGGGCGGCAACTCGACGGGGCGGAGCATCGAAAGGTCATGGCCGTGGTGGGATTGAAAGAGAATGATCTGCCGGAGATTCTCATCCATGATTTCCGCGCCAACGGGTATTTGCCGGAAGTGATGCTGAATTTTCTGGCTCTGCTGGGATGGAGTCCGGGCGGAGACAAGGAGCGCATGAGCGTGAAGGAAATGGTGCAGCTTTTCTCGCTGGATGGGATCGGGAAGGCGAACGCGAAATTCAACCGGGAAAAACTGCTGGCGTTCAACACCGAGGCGTGCGCGGCGGCGTCGGAGGAACGGCTGCTGGCGGCGATGCGGGATTTTCTCAGTGTCAATCCGCAATCGCCAATGGGTCGGGCAACCGACGACGCATTGCGGCAAGTGCTGAAGATGAACGCCGGGATGAGAATCCTGCGCGAAGTGGAGGAGAAGAGCCGGTTTTTATTCCTGGCCGACGACCAGATCGAATATCAGCCGGAGGCGATCGAGAGAGTGCTGAAAAAGAACGACGGACAGGGGTTGAAGGCATTGCGGGATATTCGAAAGGTGTTGACGGGACTCGCGGATTGGAGCGCGCATGGGCTGGAAGAGGCGGTGAAACAATATTGCGAGAACAGCGGGTTGGGATTGGGGAAGGTGGCGCAGCCGATTCGCGTGGCGGTGAGCGGGACGGCCGTCAGTCCGCCGATTTTCCAGAGTTTGGAGATGCTGGGGAAGGAGCAGACGCTTCGGCGGATTGAACGAGCCGCTGCACTTGCAGCGGGACATCCGTGATGATGAATTGCACATTGAATTCGAGGATGCGAGGGATTGCCTCAAGATCGTTCACGGTCCAGACGCTGATTTTCCCGGGCGGGTATTGCGGGGTCAGGGACTGATAATTCACGTGGAAATTGCCCGGGAAATCCGCCGGGAAATCTTGGGCGTTCTCAACGAGCAAAGCAACGGGACATTTAGCCAGGAGCAAGTCCTGCTTGTGGAACGAGTGAAGCATGCCCTGCCTTTGGGCGATCTTTTTGGCGATGGGGCAAATGCGCCGGCCAAGGACGGGTTTGGTTTCGACGAGCAGTCGGCGGTTTGGGCCGCAGAGTTCGAATAATTCGTCGAGCAACGGAATCGCGTCAGCGGTCGGCTCGCCATCCGGGCCGAGCAATTTCAGTTTTTTCAAATCCGAGGCGGTGAAATCGGCGACACGGCCCGGGCCGGTGGTGGTGCGGTCCAGGGTTTCATCGTGGATGACGACGGGAATTCCATCAGCGGAAAGATGGACATCGCATTCGCACCAGGCGATTCCGGCGTTCCAGGCGGCGAGCATGCCGGGGACGGAGTTTTCGGGAAAGTCCGCATGCAGGCCGCGATGGGCGACGATGATGGGGGGAATGCGGGACATGGGGCGGCGATCAGCGCCGGCGGGTCATGGCGCGGCGCACTTCGCGGTCCTGCTCCTTGCGTTTGATGGCTTCGCGCTTGTCATGGCGTTGTTTGCCGCGGGCGACGCCTAATTCGAGCTTCGCGCGGCCGTCTTTGAAATAGATGGCCAGGGGAATCAGCGTCGTGCCGCGCTGGGCGGCTTCGGATTCGAGCCGGTAAAGCTCGCGTTTGTGAACGAGAAGTTTCCGCTCGCGGAGCGGATCGTGGCCGATGGCGGCTTTCTCGTACGGGTCGATGTGGCAGCCGTGAAGGATCAGCTCGCCGTTTTCGATTCGGGCGAAGGATTCGGAAAGTTGGCATCGTCCCCAGCGGAGGGATTTCACTTCGCTGCCGAGCAGGGCCATGCCGCATTCCAGCTTGGCCGCGATGAAATAGTCGTGGAAGGCCCGGCGATTGGCGATGCGCGGCGCGAAATTATTGGGGGCGCGGTCCTTCACGAGATGGGATTAGTTTAGCATAAACGGCCGCTGAGGCGGATTGAGTTTGCCGGTTGCCGATTGAAATGCGTCTCGGCCGGAGAGGCAAAAAATCCGCCGAGTTCCATTTAGCCCGCGGTGAATCACCGGGGGCTAAATGGAAGTAGTGCAGATTCTTTGTTTATCCGGCCGAGGTGCGTTTCAACGGGCCATTGGCAATCTATTGACTCGTCTAAGCCGGCACTTAAGATTCGGCCGAACGCCGCGGCTGTGGCGAAATTGGCAGACGCGCAAGATTCAGGTTCTTGTGTCGAAAGACGTGGAGGTTCGACTCCTCTCAGCCGCACTGGTCCTTCCAGCGCATGGGGCTATCGCATACCATCGGCCAACTATGAGTCAAAACAGCGGCATGCCGACGATTCCAGACCGATTCCTCGCCGGCCCAGAGACGAAACGAACGTCAAGGAGACGATCGAGTCGATCCTGGTGGCGTTCATCCTGGCCTTCATTTTCCGGGCCTTCGTCGTGGAGGCGTTCGTGATCCCCACGGGCTCGATGGCGCCGACGCTGCTCGGGGCGCACATGCGCTTTCGATGTCCGGACTGCGGGTATACATTCGACGTGAATTATTCCTCGCGGAGCGAGGAAGAGGACGAAGAGATGCGCACGCCGGCCGACGCATTTCCCGCAGCCGACATCTATTGCCCCAACTGCGGATATCACATCGCCGATCCGGCAGGGTCAATCCTCCACGCCGGTCGCCGGTGAATTACGGGGACCGGATTCTGGTGTTGAAATACCTGTACCTGTTGCATCCGCCGCGGCGATGGGACGTGGTGGTGTTCAAAAGCCCCGATCGAGCCGCAAACGGAGCATTATCAGCAGAATTTCATCAAGCGGCTGGTGGGATTGCCCGGCGAAAAGACTCATGGTGCTGGACGGGGACATTTACATCTGGAACCATTCCGACGGCAATGGGAGATTCCGCACAAGACGCGGTCGGCGCAGGAAGCGCTGTGGCGGATCGTGTACGACAACGATTTCCATCCGACAATGGCGCATCGGCCGGCGCCTCCGCAGTGGGTGCAACCGTGGAGGGATTCGGGAAGCGGCTGGGACCTGACCGCGAGAAAGGAGGAAGGACATTCAAATTCGACAATGCCGGCGGGATCGGCAGCCTGAATTTCGATCCCAACGCCAACAGCACGACGCAGACGCTGACCGATTATCTGGTTTATGACACGGGCGCGGGCCGGGAATGGTGCGCCGGCCCGGATCCATCGGATCGGTGGATGATTCGATCAACTTTCCGGTGTCGGACCTGAAACTGGTGGCCTATTACACCCGCAAAAGCGGCGACGGCACGTTCCAGATGAAGCTCTCGAAGTTTGTGGATGTGGATCACACGTTCACCGCGCGAGATTACGCCGGACGCGGTGCGGCTGATCCATCGCACCAGCATCGGGGGAAATCACCACCTGGCAAAAGCCGCTTTCGGAACTGGGCATCCGCGGGGACCGGCCCATCTTCGTCGAATTTTCCAACGTCGATTATCGGGTGACGCTGCGTCTGAACGGCCGAGACGCGTTTGAGCCGATGGATTACGAGCCGAATATACGCCTGGCTGATGGACCAATGGCGTTCGCACCGCCCCGGTCGGATGCGGGGAGGCGGAGATCGACGCCGAGCGCCAAAGCTGCACCATCGAGCACCTGGGCCTCTGGCGAGATGTCTATTACACCAACCAGTCTATCAGGGGAGAAGCCTTCGCACGGCAACGCCGGGCAACCCGGTGCAGCTTGGGCCGCGGGAATATTTCACAATGGGGGACAACTCCGCCATCAGCAAGGATGCGAGATATTGGGATGCCCCGATCGATTTGCCGCATGAGGGATTGAACAACGTGCCGGCAGGCCGGGTGCCGGAGCAGTTTTTGCTCGGCAAAGCGGTATTTCGTCTATTGGCCGGCGGGGTTCCGGGCCTATGACCACTTCTGTCGATCATTCCGAATTTTGGAGATATGCGCTGGATTCATTAGCCGATGAATGTGGTGTCTTCCGTGGCCGGACTATGCGGATAAAATGAGGGGCGTTGCCGACCTGCGGTGCCGGGCACCGCGATGATTATGGAATATCGGCCGACACATCGCGATCACGATGGGCGAGCCCGCGGGAATCGGGCCGGAGGTCATCGTCAAGGCACTGGCCGATCCCGTCCTGCGCCATAAGGCGCATTTCATCATCTACGGCATGAACGAACTGCTGCATTACGCGGCGGACATTGCCGAGTTCGACGTCTTCTGGTGGCGCGACCAGTACAACGGCCGGCTGCGGAATTATCCGCATGATGTCGTGGTGGTGGATTACGATCAATATTCCATGCTGGGCACGGCCATCCGCGCCCCCAGCAAAATGGGCGGCGAAGCGTCCATGCGGTTCTGCCTCGACGCCATCGAAGCGGCCAACAAAAAACTGGTCGATGCCGTGGTCACGGCCCCGATCGCCAAGGAAAGCTGGAAATTGGCCGGATATCATTTCCCCGGCCACACGGAATTGTTCGCCCAGCGGACCGGCACGCGCCGATACGCGATGATGTTCGCCGGCGGGCCGCTGAAGGTCGTGCTGGCGACGGTTCATGTTCCGCTGATGGGACTGTGGGGCCGACTGAATATCGGGGCGGTTTTCCAGCCGATCGAATTGGTGCATCAGGCCCTGGTGGAATGGTTTGACATTCCCAAGCCGCGGATCGCGGTCTGCGGAGTGAACCCCCACGCCAGCGAAAACGGCCAGTTCGGCGACGAAGAAGAGCGCATCATCGAGCCGGCGATCTTGATGGCCAAGGACCAGGGCATCGACGTGACGCGGGCCCTATCCCGCCGGACACGATTTTCATGCGGGCCCGCGACGGCCATTTCGACGCCGTCGTGGCCATGTATCACGATCAGGGCCTGATCCCCGTGAAATTGCTGGCGTTCGATCAGGCCGTGAACGTCACGCTGGGCCTGCCGATCATCCGCACCAGCCCGGATCACGGCACGGCCTTCGACATCGTCGGCCGCAACCGCGCCAACCCCGGCAGCATGCGCGCGGCGATTGAATTGGCGATCGATCTGGCGATGAAGAAACATCGGCGGGCGCAGGCGGCGCTGCTCTCGCGGAATAATAGCGGAAGAGGGCGATGAGCGAAGAGTTATCGCCCCGCTGCCGTTTACTCCACGTCAGCTTTTGCGACTATTCGAATTAGTAATACTGGCCGGCGGCTCGCCGACTGAGATTCGGGCATACTCAAAGTCCATCAATGCCCATCGCCCAACAATGTCCGGGTCCGGGTCGCAGAAATGAATACTTCAAGGTACTTGAAATCGCGCAGACCAACTTCATTAAAGTCGAAAAATCGTGCCAGTAGCAGTGTCGCCTCTTCAGGTCGTATGTGCTTTTTGGGATGATCCCAATAGCCCGACCGCGGCCGATCTCTGTTAATGAGTATTGGAACCCCTTCGCGGCCGAGGGTGTCACGAACAACTGTGAAATTGGGGTAGGTTCTTGAACAGATGCCGGGGCGAGCGCGAGTTCCTTCAGTCCCAATTCTTCGAGAACCAGGCTACGGAATAATTCACCGGCTACCCGGTCGAACGAGTCATTCGAATCGAATGGATATTGAACGTCCAGCGTTGGGAGATAGTGGCAATTCCAGAGGTGTCGCGCAGCCTCGCGAAAGTTGGCGACGGAAGATGTGATGTCAGTGATGACCACGGCTCTTTCGCGGACGCCACCCTACGGCCGGATCAGGCGGAAACGGCTTGCAGGACGCTCCTTCGAGCCGATGGCGGCACCTCGATCGGCACGAACCAGTCGGCACGATACAGGTAATCTTCGTTCTCCTCATCGATCACGCGGATGCGTTGTGGAGGATCGGTCGGCAAGGGCTGGATGACACGATACGCCTTACCGCGTTCAAGGGATGCTGCATTACCGTCGTTTCGGACGCAGATTGCCAGATATGGATATTTTCGCGGCGCGCTACCCGATGCGTTTTTTGATTTTCCAATCGTGTTTGCCGACGCCGTGCGCTTCGAACCAATGGATTTCGGCTTCATAAGTGTCACCATTATACTCGCGAACCAGAGCGATTCCCTTCATTTTTCTCCAGCGTGACCCGCCATGCATGCGACGGAGGCGCCGCCGAATCTGCACGCCTCGTCCCGCGGCTATGATTTGAATATCTCGTATCTGACTGACGATTTCAAAATCGCGACGCGCCACCTGCCGGGAAATGGTAACACAAACTATCGAGCGGGGTCTGAAAGCTTGAAATGCCAAATGGAGTTTGATTTCGCGGTCGATTCGTGCGGCGTTGAAATCACAGCAATCGTAAACGATGTTTCGGGTTGGCCGTGCGGGATCAAACAGGATGATGACCAGATCCTTGACGCCGGCCGAGTCATATCGCCGCGGACTCATCCAATCGCCATACTCGCACTGAGCACCTCTTGCGGATAAACACCGTTCTTTGCACGAAATCGCCACTTGCGGATGGTCGTATTCGCGATTCCGTTGACAAATCGGCTTGTGTCCAGTACCGTTCCGCACTCTGCTTAACTCGCATCGACGGATCGGCACGGAGACTCATGCGCAACATCGTCAGCAAAGCCAAGGCATATCTGAAAGTCCGACAGAAAGCTGTCCGCGACGCGATGAAGAAACTGAAACTCGATGGCTGCTGCTCACTGCTCCAGCTGATCTTGCCTATCTTACCAATTTTACCGGGGATGATTCGATCGGGATCGTCATCGGCCGATGACTTCATCCTGGTGACTGATTTCCGCTACACGGAGCAGGCCCAGATCGAAGCGGGCTGGCTGAAAATGGTCATGCGCGAGGGGAAGATGGACGCAGCCCTGGCCGGGGCGATCCTCGGGACGAAGGTGAAGCGGGTGGGATTTGAAGCCAACCGGGCGACGTTTGGGCAGATTCACGCCCTGGACAAGGCGATCAAGGACAAGGCCGGGAAGGAAGTCGTCGAGTTGGTGCCGGTCGAGGACGTGCTGGTCAATATCCGCAAGGTGAAGGACGATCACGAGATCGACCTGATCCGCAAATCGGCGGCGATCGCGGAGGAGGCGTTCACGGCCATTCGGGAGCGAGATCAAGGTCGGGCAGACGGAGAATTATCTGGCGGGACTTGTTGGTGTTCGAGCTTCGGAGCCGCGGGGCGAGCGATTCGAGTTTTCCGGTGATCATCGCGGCCGGCGCCAACAGCAGCCTGCCGCATTATCGGCCGGCCGATGCGCTGGTGCGCAAGGACGAGCCGCTGCTGATCGATTGGGGGGCGCTGTTTGAGGGGTATTGCAGCGATATCACGCGGACGCTGATGATCGGCCGGGTCGACGGCCAAGGATCAAGGAGATTTACAAGGTTGTGCTGGAGGCCCAGCAGGCGGCGATCAAATTCCTTCGCCCCGGGCGTGACGACGCAACAGGCCGACCGCGTGGCGCGGGACATGATCGACAAGGCGGGATTCAAGGACAAATTCGGCCATGGCCTGGGCCACGGGATCGGCAGGGAAATCCACGAGCTGCCGACGATGCGGCGAACCGGCGGAGAAGAGGAGCTTCGGCCGGGGATGATCGTGACGGTCGAGCCGGGGATTTATCTGCCCGGCGAGGGCGGCGTGCGGATCGAGGATGATGTGCTGATCACCCACAGCGGGCGTGAAGTGCTGACGTCGCTGGACAAGACTTTTGAGGGGTGCCACCTTGAGTGAAAAGAAGCCATCCAAGAAAGCGGCCGTTCCGTGCCCGGCGATGCCGGGCCGATGGATGTTGCACTTGCTGGAAGCATCGTGAAGCTCATGCAGGCGAACGATCTGAACATGGTGGAGTTGCACGACGGGAGACGGCGGGTGATGCTGAAGCGCGGCCCGGCGCCGATACCGATGGCCATGCCGATGCGCTCCCATGCCATGGCCGGCCGCCCTGCCGCCGGCGGCGTCAACGGGCACCGCGGCGGAATCGGCCAACCTGACTCGAGATCAAAAGTCCGATGGTTGGAACGTTCTATACCGCCCCCAGCCCGGACGCCAAGCCGTTCGTGACGGTCGGCACGGAGGTCACCGAAGAGACGGACGTTTGCGTGATCGAGGCGATGAAGGTGTTCAACAACGTCAAGGCGGATTGCCGGGGAACGATCGCCAAAATTCTGGTGGGCAACGGCCAGGCGGTGGAATTCGGACAGGTGCTTTTCCTCGTAAAGCCGTGAGCGAGCGTCGCACGCTAAAATTCGCCGACGCGGATGCTGTGGCGGCGGAGGTTCGGCGGCTTCGCGCGGGATACACCCAGGCCGGGAATTGGTCGTTGCCGCAGGTTTGCTGGCATTTGAGCAAGGCGATTCGATTTTCGATGCGGCCGGGACCGCATCCAGCCGCGTCAAGACCGGCGATCATTCGCAATGGGTGCATGTTGAAGGCTATTCTTGGCTGTGGGCCGAATCCCCGCCGGAGTGCATGCTCCGGATCGGATCACCCCGGCGAAGCGATACGCCCGAATCCGCGGTGGACGAATTTTTGCGGCACGCTGGAAGAGATGAAACAATTTAACGGAGAGTTTGCACCGAATCCGATGCTTGGCAATGTCAGGCATGGAAGTTTCAGTGCGCTTGCACTTGATTCATTGCGCCCATCATCTCGGCTTTCCTCTCGCCGATAAACCGCTGACAGGAATCAACGGCAATGTTTTCCAAGATTCTGATCGCCAACCGCGGAGAAATCGCCCTGCGGATCATCCGCGCCTGCCGGGAAATGGGCGTGCAGACGGCGGTCGTCTATTCCACGGCCGACCAGGACGCGGCGTATCTGAAGCTGGCCGACCAGGCGATCTGCATCGGCGAAGCGCCGCCGGCGGAAAGTTATCTCAATATCCCGCGCATCATTTCCGCGGCGGAAATCGCCGACGTGCAGGCGATTCATCCGGGCTACGGATTCCTGGCCGAGAACGATCACTTCGCCGAGGTCTGCCGAAGCTGCAAGATCGAGTTCATCGGCCCGCCGGTGTCGGCGATGGCGGCGGTGGGAGACAAGGTCGCGTGCAAGAAACTGGCCAAGAAGGCCAAGGTCCCCACCGTGCCGGGCAGCGACGGCGCCATCGACGATGAAAAATCGGCGACTGCAAGCTGGCGGCGCAGATCGGCTATCCGGTCATCATCAAGGCGGCGGCCGGCGGCGGCGGACGCGGAATGCGCGTGGCCCACAACGACGTCTCGCTCCGCGCCGGGCTTCAAACAGGCCCAGGCCGAGGCCGAAAACGCCTTCAAGGATTCCACCGTTTACATCGAGAAATACGTGGAATTCGGCCGGCACGTCGAGGTGCAAATCCTGGCCGACCATCACGGCAACACCGTGCACCTGTGGGAGCGCGATTGCTCGATGCAGCGGCGGCATCAGAAGCTGGTGGAGGAATCGCCCAGCCCGCTGCTCAAGCGAGGAACTGCGGGAAAAGCTGTGCGAGGCGGCCGTGCGGCTGGCCAAGGCGGCCGGATACGCCAACGCCGGAACCGTCGAGTTTCTCGTCGACGAAGACAAGAATTTTTATCTCCTGGAAGTCAACGCGCGCATTCAAGTGGAGCATCCGGTCACCGAAGCAGGTGACCGGGATCGACCTGATCAAGGAGCAGATCCGCATCGCGTCGGGATTGCCGCTGAGCGTCAAGCAGAAGGACATCCCGCAGATCGGCCACGCGATCGAGTGCCGGATCAACGCGGAGGACCCGCAGCGGAATTTCGCGCCGTCGCCGGGATTGATCGAAGAGCTGCGCCTGCCCGGCGGGCCCGGGCGTGCGGATCGACAGCCACGTCTACGCCGGCTATCGCATTCCCCCCGAATTACGACAGCATGATCGGCAAGCTGATCGTCCACCGCCCGACGCGCGCGCTGGCCATCGCGACGATGAAGCGGGCGCTGGGCGAATTCCACGTCTCGCCGATCAAGACGACGATCCCGCTGCAGCTGCAGATCATGAACAATCAGAATTTCCTTCGCGGGGATGTGGACACGGGATTCGTGGAGCGGGTGCTGCTGGGGAGATGAAGGGCCGTACCGATCGCGGGAATTGCCTGCGCCGCTCGTGCCCCGGATGTACATCCGGGGCTTGGAAGCGAAGCGCACCTTGAAAATGCGAAGCATCTGCGAATTTACTTGAGCTAAACGAAGATTTCACCGCCAAGTGACGACTTGATCGGCCAACGCGTTGCAATATCATCGGTTCGGATCACCGATCCAAGAATTTTCAGCGGAGACTTTATGAGCAGCCAACTGAAAGGCAATGCCGTGGTCGGCCAATCCGGCGGCCCGACGGCGGTCATCAATCAATCCCTCGTCGGAGTCATCCAGGGCGTCAAGGAATGCGGACATATCGATCAACTGCTGGGGGCCCGGCATGGCGTGAGCGGGAATCGTCGATGAAAAATTCGTCGATCTGAAAAAAGCCAGCGGGGAATTGCTGGAGCGGGTGGCGCCAGACGCCCGCGGCGGCGCTGGGTTCGACGCGCGATAAGCCCGATGCGGCGTATTGCGAGAAGATCTTCAACTCGTTTTCCAAAAATAATGTCCGGTATTTCTTCTACATCGGCGGGAACGATTCGGCGGATACGGCCCGGATCGTCTCGGAATTGGCCAAGAAGGAAAATTACGAGCTGCGGGTGTTTCACGTTCCCAAGACGATCGACAACGATCTGCGCGTTCACGATCACACGCCGGGATATGGATCGGCGGCGAAATTCGTGGCGGCGGCGATGATCGGGGATAATTTCGACAATAAATCGTTGCCGGGGATCAAGGTGGACATCGTCATGGGGCGGAACGCGGGGTTTTTGACGGCGGCCTCGGTGCTGGCGCGGCAGCATCGCGATGACGGGCCGCATCTGATCTATGTGCCGGAAGCGCCGCTGAGCGAGGAGAAATTCCTCGCGGATGTGGATCGGGTTTATTCGAAACAGGGGCGATGCCTGATCGCGGCCAGCGAAGGGATTTCTCGGCCCGACGGCCACACCTGGGCGGAGGCGATGAGCGAGAATCTGGACCGCGACAGCCATGGAAATGTTCAGCTTTCGGGCACGGGTGCTGGGGGATTTTCTGGCGCGATTTGATCAAGCGGAAGCTGGGCGGCGGCGGAAAGAGGCTGCGGGTGCGGGCGGACACGTTCGGATATTTGCAGCGGAGTTTTCCGGGGTTTGTGAGTCACGGTGGATGCGACCGAAGCGCGGCGCGTGGGCGGATGGCCGTCAAATACAGCTCGCAGGGCGAGCCCGAGGGAAGCGTGGCGATGAAGCGCCTGCCGGGAAATTCGTACAGCATCGATACGTTTCTCACGCCGCTGGCTTCCGTGGCCAAGGAGACGAAGCACATGGACGCGCTCGTACATCGCCGACGGGAATAATATTACCGAAGTGTTCGTGCAGTATGTGAAGCCGTTGGTGGGGGATTTGCCGAAGGTGGGATCGCTGGATGAGATCAAGTAATCGGCGGTGTTACGGCGCCTGTCCGATTTTTCCGAATATGGGTTTATCGCGAATTGCGATCAGCAGCGCCGATACCACAATGCGACAAAATCGGATGGGGTGTGTTTTATAAGATACTTGGCGGACGCTTGAGTTATATCAGCGGGCCGATTCATTTCCGGCATTGGGGGACGTACGGTTAAAACAACTCCGATAGTCAAAATAACCTGATGGCCATTACGCCTCCGGGCAAACGGACTTAGGAGAAAATCGCGTTGAGGGGCATGTTCAGAACAACCTGTTCATCCGATCTCCTGGGTCCGGAAACATCGCGGGGACAAATCTTTTTAACGCGATTTCAACTCCACCAATTGCGCAAATCTTTTGGAATCTTGCAACTGTCGGCACACAGCTCGCTGTAAGGCATGGCAAGCAACGGCATGGTGGTCGAGATCACTGCGGGGTGATCCTGATCCCAGCCTCACTTCAATCTCTGAGGTACGCCATGTTCAAGTGTCAGGAAGATCAAGTCGCCGTCTTGGGCATATGCGTAGAGCCTCCCACGATGGTGGGTCGTTCAGTGGAACTGAACTACCACGCCGTTCACAACGGGCGTCGGGCAATCGACATGCTCCGGATGGTCAGTTTCGACATGATGCTGATCGGGCTGAACCTGCCCGATATGGCCACGTGGGATTTTCTGCGTCATTTGAAGACGGCATTTCCGCATCAGAAATGGGCGCTGATCGGTGGTCCGATCACCGAGCAGCAGGAGGTCCAGGCTCGCGTATTCGGGTGCACGACGATTTTTGAAACGACGCCGACCAGCAGCGAATTGTTGACTCTCACCGTGCGGATGCGCGAGCAGGCCGTCGCCAACTCGCTGGCGGGAAAGTTTGACCGCCCGGCGGCGAATCCGAAATCGCAGATTCGCAGCACCACGTAGTTTCCGTCCAATCGCTTCGCGGTGTCGCTGTGCATTTCAATCGCTGTGCATCTCATCGGATGGCTCGACCAAGACGGGCCTCCACTCGGTGAAAGCCGAACGGAAGAGGGAGCAAATTGTGACCATGTTTCATTTCAATTGCGTCCGCGCATTCAGCAAACGCAAAGCCGTCGTTTTCGCGGTCGCCGCCGCCGCGACGCTGCTGGGGATTTCGGCCGCAAAAAGCAATGCGGCCTTTACTCTCATAAACGGCAATTCGTCCCTTGGCTCAGCCCCAACGTGCTGACAGGCCCGGGCGTGTGGACCGTGGACGGAGTCAGCCAGTTGGGCGAAGAATGGTTCTGGTTCCGCATGGGCAACTCCGCGGGCCAGACCAATCTCGCCTCCCTGCCGGAAACCAATACACTCCTCTTGGACACCGCCGGCGGTACGGAGGACAATCTTGCCAGGTCCACTATGGCTCTTCCACGGCCCTGCAAGTCATCCTCACGTACAGCCTGATCGGCGGCCAAACGGGATCGGGAGCTTCCGACCTTATCGAATCCCTCGATATCAGCAACGACGGTCGTCAACACAGACTTACCATTTCTTCGAATACACCAATTTCAATCTTGACGACTCGATGACGGGTCAGACGGTAACGATCACCGGCGGAAACACGGCAACGGTTCTTGGCAATGGATTCGAAGCCCAGACCGTCGTCAGCCCCGAACCCTCGGGATTCGCGGCCTCGACTCGAGCGATTCGCCGGATTTGCTGAGCGACATTTCAAGTTCAATCACTTCCGCCACGCTGGGCGGCCCGGCCTCCGCTCCCTCCGGCGATCCGCAATGGGGATTTGAGTGGAATATCACTCTGAACGCAGGCGGTTCGTACGTGATCGCCATTGACAAGGACATTAGCCCCGAAGCCGTGCGCGTCGGTCCCCGAGCCCGCGGGCAGCGCGATCGCGCTGTTGGGATTCGTGGGTCTGGCCCTGATCCGGCCTCGCCGGCGCCGCGAGTTTAGAACCGCCGCCGACGCGCTGCTAAAACCTCTGTCTTTGAGCGTCTGAGCGCTTCAATTCTTCCGCCGCGAAGGCAAAACTTGATCCACCACGCCGGCCAACTATCCTCTGCCGCATGTCCGAACATTTTCGCTTGGGCGTTTGCTATTATCCGGAACACTGGCCCGCGTCGCGGCATGCATCCGATTTCCGCCGGATGAAACAAGCCGGGTTTGATCTGGTCCGGATGGGCGAAGGAGCCTGGAGCTATTTCGAGCCGGAGGAAGGCCGATTCCAATTCGATCTGTTCGACCGAGCGATTGACCTTTGCCGCCGGAATCGCATCAAAGTCATTTTCGGAACGCCCACGTACTGCGGCCCGGCCTGGATCGCCGATCAATTATCCCGAAGTCCTGCGCTGGAATTTCGAGCGCATCCCCATGGGTCACGGCTCGCGCCGCAATTACAACTATACCTCGCCGAAATATCTCGAACTTTCGGACCGAATCTGCACGGCGCTGGCGAAACATTATGCGAATGAAAATCAGATCATCGGCTGGCAACTGGACAACGAATTCAATTGCCACATGGACGTGAGCTATGCGCCGAGCGATACGATGGCGTTTCGCCGCTGGCTGCGGGAAAAATACCGGACGCTGGATCGCTTGAACCGCGCCTGGGGCACGGCGTTCTGGTCGCAGCGATACAGCGACTGGGACCAGATCGATCTTCCACATCCCACCAGCGGGCCGCCGAATCCCACGCAGATCCTGGACGAGAGCCGATTCATCAGCGATACGGTGGTGCGGTTCGCGCCCGGCAGGCCGCGATCCTGCGCAAGCACAACCGGAAATGGCTCATCACGCACAACGGCCTGTTCGGCAATGTCAACGGTCCCGATCTGGCCAAGCAGTTGGATTTTTTCAGTCACGATCAATATCCGCTTTTTCGAGACAGTTGGCCGGGGCGGGCGGAATGGCTGGTTCAGGCCCGCAGCCTGTCATTTCCATTCGGAATTCTCGAGCAGCAATCCGGCCCCGGCGGACAAATGAGCTATCTCCAGCACACGCCCCGGCCTGGCGAGATCAAATTGTGGGCATGGCAATCCGTCGCGCATGGAGCGAACCTGCTCAGCTTTTTTCGCTGGAGGACCTGCCCCTACGGGGCCGAGCAACATTGGCACGGCCTGCTCGATCAGGACAACAAAAACACCCGCCGGCTGGCCGAAGCGAAACTTTTCGCTCGCGAAATCCGCGGGCTGCCCGACGATTTTTTCGACGCCGCCCCGTTGAAAATCGCCGCTGTTTTCCGCGACTTCGACAACGAAATCAACGAGCGGCGGATCAACACCTACAACAAAACCGGCGCGGGCGAATACGCCCGTTGGATCGCCGCGCTGGCATCCAATCACATCCCCGCGGATTACGTTTGGCCGGATTCCTTGTTGGATTCGTATCGGCTTCTGATTCTGCCGCACCAGAAAATCGTCGCCCGCGAAATGGCCGGCAAACTTGCAGGGTTTGTCAAATCGGGTGGAACGCTCGTGATGGGCGCACAGGCGGGCATCAAGGACGAGAATTGCCATATCGTGCAGCGCACGCCTCCGGGTCTGCTGGCGAAACTGGCCGGCGTGGAAGTGGAGGATTGGACGACGCTGCCGCCGAAGGAAACGCGTACGGCGCATTTCCAAAGCGGCGAGGACATCGTCTTGAACACCTTCGTCGAACGGCTCCGCCCCACCGCGGCGGCGGTTGCTGCCCGTTGGAATGCCCGCGATCCGATCCTGGGCGACTGCCCCGCGATCACCTGCAACCGCGTGGGCAACGGCGGAGTCTATTACATCGGCGGCTACTGCGGCCCCGAGGCCGTCGACGTTTTGCTGCGCCGCCTCCGAGATGAATTGAAAATCCCCCGCCCGCTCGCCGCGTCGCCGGAGGTGGAGATCATCCTGCGCAAGGGCCGGAAGCACGCTTATGCCGTTGCGCTGAATCACGGGCAAAGCACGCAACGCGTTTCGGGAATGAGCCATGATCGAAAGAGTGCGGGAGATTTTGTGCTGGGGCCGTTCGAGGCGAGGGTGGTGAAATTGTAAATCAACACGGCGGCTGAAGCCGCCGCGCCGCGCCGGATGCGGCTGATCACAGTTCGATCAGCATCTCCATCACGCTGATCCGAAATCCGCAGGATGCGAACAGTTTCCGGGCCGGCTCGTTGGCGGCGGCCGTATCAAGCCGAATCTGTTGTACGCCCAGAGCCTTGAACCGCTCGATCGCCAACATGGTCATCTGGCGGGCAATCCCCTCGTGGCGATATTCCTCCTCCACCCACAGATCGTGAATGAATCCGAATTCCTTGACCCGGTAAATCGGGATCTCCGCTTCGACGGTCCCGATGAGAAAAGCCACGATCCGCTCCTCGCGCTGGGCGACGATAAAAACGCTTCGCGGATCGTCGGCCCGCTGCGTGAGCCATCGGCGATAGCGCTCCTCGGGATGGGGAAGATAGCCGTACTTGGCCGGGTCCCACGCCTCATGCAGGGCGCAGATTTTCACGACCATCGGCAGCACGAACTCAACGTCCTGAACCTTCGCCAGGCGAATGTCCATGTTCTCTGAGATAGCATCCGCCGAAGCGCGGGGCAACTCATTAATTCGTCGGGCCCCACGGACACCAGATGACGTCCGGCCGGTTGGCGTTGTAATAGTCGCCGTATTCCACCGCGGGCTTGGACGGCGGAACCGGATTGGGCTTGGCGAAAAGCTGGACGTCGGTCCACTTGTAATAGCCGACATGGCCGTCGGCAAACAGAAGGTTTCCGCCGCCGTTGTGCATGGCCGCAAACGTCTTCCAATTGGCCTTCAACTGCGAGATTTTCCCGGTGTAGCCCATCGTGCTGTTGATGTTGCTGCCGAGAAATCCGTTGCTTTGCGCCCAGGCCTGAATCGATCGATCGAGGTACTCGCCCGGCGACGAGATTTTTTCCGTCAACACCACGACCGCCGACGCCGGCCGCAATTGAGACATCTTCGCGCTCAGGATCAGGGATGGATTGGGATGGGCCAGCGTGGCGGCGGGCGGGTTCATCAAACTCAGGTTGTAGCAATAGCTGATGTCGGACTTGAATAGCTGCGGCGTTGTAGCCGACAGCAGAACGCCGGTGGAATCGGTTCCGTAAAGGGCGTAAAAGTTGGAGTTGCCGGGATAGAGCAAATCTCCCGTGCCGGGCACGGCCGACTGGACGGCCGGGCATGTGAAAATGTTGTTCGTCCCCGGAGATGGAAGCGGATTGGTTCCTTTCATGTCGTCCACCAACATTTGGTAATAGCTCTTGCCGCCCATCTTCGAGGGGATCGCGTTGAAATAGAGCGACAGGTCGTCCAGCCCCGACGGATAGCCGGGGATGGGATTGGCCGGGCTCGGCCCGAAATATTCCGTTGCGGTTCCATCCGGCACGCGCAGAGGCAGCTCGCCGCTGTTTTCATCGACGTACATCTGCAATCCCACCCCCCATTGCCGCATATTGCTTTGACATTGAATGAGCAAAGCCTGCTGCCGGGCTTTGGAGAGCGCCGGCAGCAATACACCGACCAATAAGGCTATAATTCCAATGACGACAAGCAGTTCCACGAGAGTAAATCCAGGTCCGTCGCCTCGTCGCGAGTTCATAATGATCTCCTTCGGCGGCAATATATCGCGGCTGAGACTCAATCTCAATATAGATTTCGCAAAAAATTTTGATCGTCGCAACGTCGTCATCAGATCGGCGAAGCATTTCTGGAATCGGCCGGGCCGCGCGGTGGCGCTGACGCGCTGCGCAAGAGGATTGCACCCGGCGGCTGGAACAAAGCGATCAATACAATTCGGCGGCCGCGGTATTTGAACCGCGTCTGGGCGGTCTATTCCGATTTCCCAGCCGGACTGGGTAAATCCAGGTGAAACGTCGTTCCCTCGCCCACCTTGCTCTCGACCTGAAGCGTGGCATTGAGCAGCCCGGCCGCCTGATGGGCAATCACCAATCCAAAGCCGGTCGACTGCCCGCTTGTCTGCGGCGGCAGATTCGGCTGGAAAATCTGCTTCAGCCGCGCGGCGGGAATTCCCGGCCCCTCGTCAGAGACGCTGATCCGGCATCGGTCCCCGCCGATTGACTGCGTCTTGACGCGAATCTTTCCCTTGCTGCTGAATTTCACCGCGTTGCCCAACAAGTTCTGCAAGATCACCACGAGCAATCCGCGATCGCTCACCGCCGCC
Source organism: uncultured Phycisphaerales bacterium (assembly GCA_963771925.1). Taxonomy (GTDB): domain Bacteria; phylum Planctomycetota; class Phycisphaerae; order Tepidisphaerales; family Tepidisphaeraceae; genus PALSA-1353. Next base: position 56,853 of record CAVYVE010000001.1, on the reverse strand, counting down.
GGGCAGGACGACGTGTCCACCAGGATTTCCAAGCCCTTCTCGCCTGCCGCCTCGGAAAACTCCGCCACAATTTCGGGAATCGTCGCCGCAAGGTCGATGTCACCGGGTTTGGGCGCGACTTTTCCCTGCCGAAGCCGGTCGGCAAACACGAACAGATCCATCCTCCCGACCGCGTCGAGGATCGATCGCCGCACCGATGCCAGGTCATGGATCATTCCACGCCGTTTCTCGGTCTTGGACAAATCGCGCCGCAGGACTTCCACCATCAGCAAAATGGCGTTCAGGCTGCCGCGCAGATCGTGGCTCAGAAAGGCCAGGTATTTGCTCTGCGCCTCGGCGCTGGATTGAATTTCGCGCTCCTGATAGCCCACGAAGGTTTCGACCGCGCGGCGTGCCGCGGCGTCCAGGCCGGCGTTCAGCCCCGAAATCTCCTCCAGCGTCAGCGGCCGCTCCGCCGATACCGTGACCTCTTCAATCACGATCGACCGCAAAATGCTGTACTCCACCAACAGCTCGCTCAGATTAAAGTTTTGGTGATAGCGGCAAACCCCGTGCTGGCGTGAATCCGACAAAAACTTCCACTGAACGCCGCCGCCCGTCGCCCCGATTGCCACGGCCAAGTCTTCCAAAACCTGCGGCAGGTGGTCGAGAAGTTCGTTGAGCGTCAGTTCGTCGGCCGACGGCAAAACCTCTTTCACCATCGTTCTCAATCGATCCAAAATGCGCGGCGAGCGGCCCCGCACCGCGCTGGCCAATTTGGGGAACGCCTGACGCATCATCAAATCCAACGACGGATTTTCCATCGACGGTTGATCCGCGCCGCTAACGCCCAGCAATGAACCCATATGCTCGCTCGATTATTATCGTTTCCGGCGGTTTGGGCAAGGGTGGCAAACCAGGACGGCAACCTGCTCCGTGGCCAATTATCATGCGGCCCGCTAGACTTGCTCCGCCGTCGCTCAGTTCGACTTTTGCCGTTTTTGCGGCGTCATGCGGCGCGACTCAAATGATCCAGCAGCATGATCCGTAACGGCCTTGGTAGTTTTGTGAGACCCGCATGTTTCGGCGACTGTTGAAAAACCTCCGCCCAGCACAATCGACGCACGCGCGTCATGGCGTCGCCGAAGGTTGTCTCCGCCTTGGCGTACCACGCGCACGACGCGGGTCGCGTTCCTTTTCCATGTGTGTGCCGGTGGAAGATCAAGCTGACGACGCTGAACAATCCCAGCAGGCACGGGGCCGTTCGCAGCACGCTTTTGGCCGACCAGTTGCGCGGCGTGGCAAAGCCCAGATGGGCGCGGACTTCCTGGAATGTCACTTCGATACTCCAACGTCCGGTGTAGAGGCTGACGATCTGCTGGGGCGGCATCGTCGGATCGGTGCTGTAGAAGTATTCGTCCCGGTGCGTTCCCTGGATGTCGTGGACGAACACCCAGCGGACCGGAACCAATCCGTTGCCGGCCTTGTACCAGTGCCCTTCGCCCCAGATCAGTTCGACCCGGCGTGTTTTGCCGCCGTACCAGTTGACGGTGAATCGTTTCCCTTTGGACCGTTTGACCGTGGCCTGGGGTTTGGACAATCGCCGTCCTTTGATGCGCGGCCGACCCGTGCGGGGTTTTCCCGCCGGCGGCAGGCCGTACAGATTCGCCTCCGGATGGAGCCGGCTGACCAGCGTCACCTGCCGGCGGTGGCGATGACAGAACCGCGCAACTCGTGGCTGGCGTAACCGCCGTCCCCCAGAAGAATGAACTTTCGCTCGGGGAACCAGTGGATCAGCGTGGCCATCAGTTGCCGGGCCAGATCGAGAGGCGTCTTGTGCCTCCGGCCTTCGGCCTGATTCAATTCCGCCGGCCGATACAACGCGCACAGCACCGGCAACGCCCACGGGCGCGAGGCGAAAGGGAACTTCACGTTGATCGCCAGCGTCACCCATTTGTGCCCCCATACCCAGACCACGTGGCTGTGCGTCGAGCGGCAGGCATCGTGATGACACCCTTTGCCATAGACGTGCTTGCCCTTGTGCTGCGGCGTGGTGTCGTCCACCGGACAAATCACCGGCTGATCCGCGGGAATCAGTTCCAGCACCATCGCCGCCAGAACCTTGCCCAACGGCCAACAAGACCAGACGCGGCGGCAGAGGACGCGATGGAAGTCGGACCAGTGCCCTTTGGCCAGCGGCCCCACCGCTCGCAACATGCCGGTGACGGTGCGGTGCCGCAACGAGAGGATCGCGCCCAGAAAAAGCACGACAACGCGCTGGAAAGTTGGACGGGTGAATGCTACAGAGAACGCCGAAACAAGCGGCTCCGCCGCCTTGGGAACAGACAACATATCGGACTCCTTTCCGATTCGCCGAGTAAGCATCAGCGAATGTACGGGGGAGTCCGATTTTTTGTGAGAGTCCGTTCATGAAAAACGCCGTCTAAAAACGGCAAAAGTGAGCTCAGACCCAGCGAAATAACGCCGACGTTTCACCTTCTCTATGTCCGATCCAGACAAATCGCCCAGGCTGGCTTACGAGCAACCGGATGACCAGCGGCCCGCCTCGGCCGCCGCCCCGCCGGAGGCGATGCTCACCAACGCTTCGCAAGCCGCTCGCCACGATCCCTACGCCGCACTGCGGTTCCGCGATTTCTGCTTCTATCTCGTCGGCTGGGTCGTTTCCGTCGCCGGAAGTCAAATCCTGGAAGTTGCCGTCGGCTGGGACCTGTATCAGCGAACCGGCAGCGCCATGACTCTCGGCTGGGTCGGCTTGGTCAGCGCGATTCCCATCATTCTCTTCGCCCTGCCGGCCGGGCATCTCGCCGACCGTTTCGACCGCCGCCAAATCATGCTCAGCACCCAGTTGCTTTCCACGCTGTGCGCCGTGACGCTGGGGATTCTGTCCCATTATCATGGCCCGCTGACCGCGATTTATTCGGTCCTGTTTCTGACGGCGACCGGCAAAGCCCTCGGCTGGCCCGCCCGCTCGGCGCTGGTTCCGTCGCTGGTCCCCACGGAAATCTTCGCCAACGCCATCGCCTGGAACACCACCGGCTTTGAGATCGCCGCCACCAGCGGCCCGGCATTGGGCGGCCTGATCCTGGTGTGGAGCCACACGGCCGCCTATTTCGTCGCCGCCTGCGGCGGGCTGGTCTTTATCGCCATGATCTTCCCCATTCGCACCCGCCGCGCCCGGCGCGCCTGGAGCCGGCCACCTTCAAGAGCGTGGCCGCCGGCGTTCGCTACGTTATCGACACGCAAATCATTCTCGCCGTCATCACGCTTGACCTCTTCGCCGTTCTCCTGGGCGGAGCGACATACATCCTGCCGATCTTCGCCGAAAACATTCTGCACGTCGGCGCCAGCGGCTTCGGATGGCTCCGCGCTTCCCCGGCCCTGGGCGCCCTGCTCGGCGCGATCCTGATGGCCCATCTTCCCCCCATGAAACACGCCGGCCGGGCCCTGCTCCTGGCCGTCATCGGCTTCGGCGCGGCCACCATCGTCTTCGGACTCTCCACCAGTTTCTGGCTTTCCATGGCCATGCTGTTTCTCACCGGCGTTTTCGACAATGTGTCGGTGCTGGTGCCGCCACACATTGGTTCAGGTGTTGACGCCCGATTCCATGCGTGGCCGGGTCTCGGCCGTCAACAACATTTTCGTCGGCGCCAGCAACGAACTCGGCGGTTTCGAAAGCGGACTCACCGCCAAAATCTTCGGCCCCATCGTTTCCGTCGTCGGCGGCGGAATTGGCACGATCGTGGTGGTGCTGGCAACCAGCGTTATCTGGCCACAGGTGCGCAAGTTCGGCTCACTGGTCGATGCCAGGCCGATGAAGACGGATTAAAAATCCAAAACCGACCACACTGACCCATTTAGCCCCCGGTGATTCACCGGGGGCTAACTGTCCCTTCGCAAATCGCATTTTAGATTTCCCCCTTCCCGCCCTACCATTATCCATCATGAAAGCCACCGACCGCATCAACGGTTTTTTGCTCCGTCGCGTAACACCCGTCGAGAACCTCCGCAGCACCGCCTACGAGCTGCTCCACGAGCGCAGCGGCGCCCGCATCCTCCACCTTCACAACGCCGACGCCGAAAATCTTTTTTCGGTCACATTCCCCACCCCCCCGCCGGACGACACCGGCGTGCCGCACATCCTCGAGCACAGCGTCCTGGCCGGCTCCCGCCGATACCGCGTCAAGGATCCGTTCTTCGAAATGGTCAAGTGCAGCATGGCCACGTTCATCAACGCCATGACCGGCAGCGATTACACCGTCTATCCCGTCGCCAGCAACGTCCGCCAGGATTTTTACAATCTCGCCGAGGTCTATTGGGATGCGGTCTTCCATCCCCTTCTGACGGAAAAAACTTTTCAGCGAGAGGGACATCATCTTGAATTTTCCAACAAGGACGACCTCGCCAGCGACCTGATCGTCAAGGGGATCGTCTACAACGAGATGAAGGGCGCCCGCTCCAGCCCCGAGGCGAAGGTGTACGACCTGATCGAAAAAAATCTCTGGCCGGATACGCCCTACGGCAAGGATTCCGGAGGCGACCCCGACAAAATCCCGGAACTAACCTGGCAGGGCCTGCGCGATTTCCACCGCCGATTCTATCAGCCCGCCAACGCGTTCATTTTTCTCTACGGCGACATTCCGACGGCCGATCACCTGGAATTCCTGCGCCGCGCCTCGAGGAACTTTCCCCAACCGACGCCCGCGCCGATTTGCCATCCCAGCCGCGCTGGGCAACGCCGCGCGTCCTTGAAGGCGTCTATCCCGTCGCCCCCACCGATCCCACGGCCGGCAAGACGTTCGTGATCCTCAACTGGCTGAGCGGCTCCGGCGCCGATGCCGACGAAATCTTCGCCTTCAGCGCCCTGGAGCGAATCCTGCTCGGAAACCAATCCGCCCCGCTTGCGCAAGGCCCTGATCGATTCCAAGCTCGGCGAGGACCTGTCGCACAGCGGATTCTGGAACAACGGCATCGACACGTCCTTCCACGTTGGCCTCAAAGGCAGCGAACCGGACCGCGCCGAGCGCGTGCTCGATCTCGTGCAGGGCACGCTGCACGACATCGCCGAGCGCGGCATCACCCGCGATCAATTCGACGCCGCACTGCAGCAATTGGCCTATCGCTATCTCGAGATCACGCCGTCCTATCCTCTGCACCTGATGGGATCGGTCACGAGCATGTGGCTGTACGGCGCCGACCCGCTGGAGCTTCTGCACGCCGAGCGGCACATCCAGAAATTGAAGGACGATTTCGCCGCCAATCCGCGGCTCTTCAGCGATCTGATCCTCCGCAAGCTGGTGGACAATCCGCACCGCCTGATGCTCGTCGTCCAGCCCAGACCGTGAAATCCAGCAGCGCAACGACGCACGAGTTCGCCGCGAAAATGAAAACGCTGAAAGCGTCGATGTCCCCCTCCGATTTGCAGCGAATCCGGCAAAACCAGGATGAGCTGGATGCCCTGCTGAATCAGCCGAATCCGCCGGAGGCCGTGGCGTCGCTCCCGCAGCTTCGCGTGAAGGATTTGCCCCTCAAGCCGCGTCACATCCCCACCGCCGTCGAGATCACTCCCCGGCGGCGGCGTGCTGCTGAACAACGACGTTTTCGCCAACGGCGTAAATTATCTGCAAGTCAGCTTCGACCTGACCGGCCTGCCCCCGGAACTCTATTCCTATCTCCCCCTCTTCGGCGATTGCGTCCACAAAATGGGCGCGGCCGGCCAGGATTACGCCGCCATCGCCCAGCGTGTCGCCGCCTTCACCGGCGGCATCGGATTTTCCGCCACCATCGCCACCCGCGCCGACGACCCCGACAAAATCGTCCAGCAGGCCACGTTCACCACGAAATTCCTCGACGACCGTGCCGATCACGCCCTGGCCCTTCTGCGGGATTTGATTTTCGAACTCGATCCGCGCGACGTGCCGCGATTGAAGGATGTCCTGCTGCAATCCCGCGCCGCTCAGCGGATGCGTCCCACCAACGACGGCATGGGTCTGGCCCTCCGCCACGCCGCCCGCGGCCTGAATTTTGAAGGTCATCTTCACGAAACCCTGGGCGGCATCCCGCAAATCCACCTATTCGAAAAAATCACCGAAGCCCCCCCGACGCGCTATTGGCCCACATCGACGCGATCCGGAAATTCCTGCTGAACCGCACCCGCATCAGCGCCAGCTTCACCGGCGCCATCAAAGCCGGCGAACTTGTTCGCCGGGCTCTGTCGCAATGGATCGCCGCCATGAATAACCAACCGATCGTCACTTCCCCCGCCGATTTCCACCCGTTCCCCACCCCCCCGCGTGACGGCCTGGCCGCTCCGATGAACGTCGCCTATTGCACATCCGTCATGCCCGCCCCGCACATCTCCCATCCCGACGCCGCTCCCCTGGCCGTCGCCGCCCGGCTGCTGAGCCTCGGCTACGTGTTAGAAGAAGTCCGCTTCAAAGGCACCGCCTACGGCGGCGGCTGCGGCTACAACGGCTCCGGCCGCACCTGGACATTCCATTCCTATCGCGACCCCTGGATCAACCGCACCCTTGACGTTTACGCGTCTTCGCTCCAACACGTAAGAACCGCCGCCTGGTCGCAGGCCGACGTGGATCGCGCCATCATCGGCACCGCCAAGGAAGGCGAGCGTCCCATCCGCCCCCCGCAGGCCACCGGCACCGCCCTCTGGCGACACCTCACCAACGACACCCCCGCCCGCCGCGAGGCCCGCCACGCCGCCATGCTCGGCGTCACGCTGCCCGACATCCGCCGCGTGCTGATCGAGCAATTCGACACAAATTTCAGCAAAGCCGCCGTCTGCGTCGTCTCCAGCAGAGAGAAGTTGGAAGAAGCCAACGCCCAGCGCCCGGAAGCAGCGTTAGAGATTAGCGACATTCTTGGTCTGAAAAACTAAACCTCTCTCACATATCGTGTAGCGTTTTCGGCTCCCCAAAAGCCGCAGGATGGCAATCCTGCGGCCTTCGAATTCCACACCCGCCCATTCCAAGAGTGGCTCACGCAGAGGCGCAGGGCGCAGAGACAAAAGGCTTAAACCTCTGCGCTCTGCGCCTCTGCGTGACATTTTTTGACGCGAAGCCCCAGCACGCGGTCGCCCGGTCAACCGTTCAAGCGATTTGTTTGCGGTCCCTGGGCAAAAATGAGTGGTTAGTGTTTAGTGGCCGCCGATCATGGCCGGAACGGTAATCCCGCACATTGCCTCACCAAGCCTCGTCCATTTACCTCGGACCTGAAGCGCTTGCAGGTTGAGGCTCACCGCCTAGTAATTTCGAAGCGAGAACCCAAGGCGCTTGCAGCAGCGATTCGTTCATTGCTGCACGAGATCGGCTGCATGCGTTCGGACCAACACCGCCTCGCCGAGAAACTTGAAATGTTTCGACAACTGCTGGCGGTGGGCGAACAGGATCGCGAACTCCGCAAGTTGGTTGAGGAGTTGCTAGCAGACGTTGAGGCGGCGCGAAAGAAAGTCCAGTTGCACCGGGACAAGGTTTTGGCCCTGGCAATTCTGCCTCCACACCAGATTGACGGTGTGTCGCCAGAGGAGTGGCGTTTTCGAGTGCTGCGGGATGTAAATGCGTTGACCGTTTTGGTCGCCGGGCAACACTCGGACGCAAAGACGGAACTGTCCGATGCCGAAGACAAGCGATTTGCAGAGCTATGGCAAAGTATAAAGAGGCAAGGTGACGAAGCCGACAATTTCATCGGCATTCCAGCTACGGGGGTTGGACAAGTGCAGAACCATCACCGTGCCCCTGTTGCAATATGGAAATTGCTCTTGTGGCCGTTCGGCGAAGTCCCGAAGAAGGGAAAAGAGTGCGTCGCTATAGCGTTATTGTCTCTTTTGGGCTTAGCTTTTTTCTCGTTGTTGAATCATTATTTCCATTGGGGGATTGATTTAGATCGGTTCAAATTCTGGAAGTAGTGAAGGGGGCAGCGATTTCAAATTTCCTGCCTGAAACCGAACCGATGATCGACTATTGTCTGGGTCGAGCGATGCCACGGCGGCCCCATCCCGTCTTCGATACCACAGCTCGGACTTCCCCAAGCCCCTCGATATTTTTTGCGAAATGCGACAGTAACAGTGACACCGCAGGCCTTGGCGCTATCGAAAACGCGGTCGGTGTCACCACCCCTCTTTGGCGACGAGCAACAATGTAGTTTTTCAAGGGCTTTGCACCCCCGCGTGAAAAAATAGCGGCTAGTCGTTAGTCTTTGGTGGTTAGTGATCGTGGCTGGAACCGTAATCCTGCACTAACCACCAGCCACCAGCCACTAACCACTCATCTATGCCCGACCAATCCATCGGAATCTGCCTGCTCGGCTGCGGAACCATCGGGACCGGCGTGGTTCGAATCATTCACGAGCAACGCGATCTCATCGCCAAACGCACGGGATTGAATCTGGAGCTGCGCCACGTCGTCGAGCGCGATCCGGCCAAGACGCCGACGTTCGCGCAAATTCCCGTTCATCCCGATGCCGAGCGGGCCATCGACGATCCTAAGACGGACATCGTCGTCGAATTGATCGGAGGCACGGATGTCGCGGGAAAATTCGTCGAGCGGGCCCTGCGCCTCGGCAAACCCGTGGTCACGGCCAATAAGAGTCTGCTGGCGGCCAGGGGCTCGCAGCTATTCGCGCTGGCGCGGAAGCACAACGCGTGCATCGGCTTTGAGGCAAGCTGCGGCGGGGGAATCCCCATCATCGCCGCCCTCACCGGCGATCTCGTCGCCAACCGCATCGACGCCCTGATCGGCATCGTCAACGGAACCTGCAATTTCATCCTCACGCAGATGACGCGCAACGGTTGGTCGTACGCACAGGCGCTGGCCGAGGCGCAAAAGCTCGGATTTGCCGAGGCGAATCCGGTCATGGACGTTTCCGGCCGTGATTCGGCCCAAAAGCTTTCCATCCTCGCGGGCCTGGCGTTCAACGTGCGGATCAGCGAGAGCGACATTTATCTGGAGGGGATCGACAAACTTCAGGATGCCGACATCAAGTTCGCCGGGGAGTTGGGGTACATCGTAAAACTTCTGGCCATCGCCCGTCGGCACGGGAATAAAATCTCTCTTCGCGTTCATCCGACGCTGATCAAACGGGATGATTTGCTGGCGGACGTGGGCGGGAGCTTTAACGCCATCAGCGTGTACGGCCATGCGCTGGGGCACGCGCTGTTTTATGGCCGCGGCGCGGGCCAGACTCCGACGGCCAGCGCGGTTGTTGCGGATGTCATCAACGTCGCGCTCGGCACAACGCTCCTGGCGTTTCGGCAATTGAGGATCTTCCCCGATCAGGTTCCACCCGCCGACGTGTTGGCCGCGGAGGAATTCAGTTGTCGATATTATCTGCGGCTGATGGCCCGCGACGAGCCGGGCGTGCTGGCGCAGGTCACGCGAATCTTGGGAGAGAAAGGCATCAGCCTGTCGGCGATTTTGCAGCACGAGACCAGCGACGGCCGGGTCGTGCCGGTGGTTATCACCACGCACCAGGCCCGCGAGGGATCGGTGCAGGCAGCGCTGAAGGAGATCGACAAGCTTCAGGCGATCGCCCCGCCGACGGTTTGTTTGCGGATTCTGGATCAGCCGAAGGAATTTGGCGGTGGGTGAGACCGGCGACATTTGCCGTTTCCGGCGTCTGATGCATTGTGCCGATTATCGGATATAATTCCCATTGAGGACGATCATGGCGGCAGCGCAGCGCATCACGACGAAGGTATTACCAGGCGGCCGGGTCGAAGTTGACATGCCCGGCCTGGTTGTGGGGCAAAGCGTCGATGTTCTGGTCATTCCGCATGCCTCTGAAGACCAGAGAAGGTCTTTCTTCGGATTTCTTCGCTCGCTTCCGAGCCGGCGCAGCAAGGCGGAGTGGGAGAAATTTGAAAAGGACTTTCAGGCGGAGCGGGATGGATGGGATCATTGAGCGTACCGGCGTCGGGCCGAATTTACCTTGATGCCTCTGCGTTCATTTACAGCATCGAGCGTCATCCCGTGTTTGGATCGTTGCTGGATCCCATGTGGGCAGCTCTGGCAGCGAGCGCTGCGCAAATCATCACCAGCGAATTGACGGTTCTGGAGAGCTTGGTCTTGCCTTTGCGCGCGGGATCAAAAATCCTTGCTCATTTTTGAGCGGGCGTTTGATGAATCGGGGCTTCAACTCCTTCCCGCAAGTCGATCGGTTATGCGATTGGCGGCTGAGTTGAGGGCAAGCCATTCCTCGCTACGAACTCCGGATGCCATCCATTTGGCAACCGCTGAAATATACGCCGCGCAGTTCATCGTGACTAATGATGCGCGCATGCGGGACAAGACTGTCGTCCCCGTCGTCATTTTGTCTGACTCAATAGTAAGCGGTTCTTGATCCCACCATGCGATACGCCATCATCATTCCCGACGGCGCGGCCGATGAGCCGCTGAAGGAACTCGGCGGCAAGACGCCGCTGGAGGCGGCCGATACGCCGAATATGGATCGTGTCGCCATGGAGGGCCGGCTGGGAACCGTGCGGACCGTGCCCGAGGGATTCGAGAGCGGCAGCGATGTGGCGACGATGTGTCTGCTCGGGTACGACCCGCATGTTTATCACACCGGGCGGGCGCCGCTGGAAGCGGCGGCGCAGCACATTCCGCTGTCGCCGAGTGATTGGGTTTTTCGCTGCAATCTCGTCACCGTCATCGGCGGGATCATGAAAGACCATTCCGCCGGGGGGATCACGGATGCCGAGGCCAAAAGGCTGATCGGCGATCTGTCGAATCATTTGAAATTGCCGGGGTTTGAATTTCACACGGGCGTGAGCTACCGGAATCTGCTGGTCTATCGCGGCGAACAGGAATTTGACGTCACGACCCGGCCGCCGCATGAAATCCCAGAAGAACCGATCGCCGGCAATCTGCCCAAAGGCCAAGGAAGCGAAATTCTTCGGAAAATCATGCATGAATCGGCCATTCTGCTGGCGGATCATGAGGTCAACCGGGCGCGCTTGCGGGCTGGGCGCAATCCGGCCACGCAGGTTTGGCTGTGGGGGCAGGGACATGCACCGAATATGCCGAAATTCCGGCAGAAATTCGGCGTCGCCAGCGGGTCCATGATCACCGGCGTCGATCTTCTGCGCGGATTGGCGGCTTTGCTGGGATGGGATGTTCATGAAGTCGAGGGAATGACCAGCTTTCATGATACGAACTATGCGGGCCAGGGCCGCGAGACGGCCGGGATGCTGGACAGATACGATCTGGTCTTCAGTCATATTGAAGCGCCGGATGAAGCCAGCCATCAGGGGGATTGGAAAACGAAGGTTCAGGCGATCGAGCACATCGACAAATTTGTTGTGGGGCCGGTGTTGGAAAAGCTGAAGACGTTTGGGCAGTGGCGGATTTTGGTTATGCCGGATCATCCGACGAATATCGCGACACGCAAGCACGGATATGCGCCGACGCTTTTTGCCATGGCGGGAACGGGGGTGAAGAACGTCGGGCGATTGGCGTACAGTGAAAAGAATGCGGTTGCCGGCGGGCTGTTCATCGAGCGGGGACATGAACTGATGGAGTATTTCCTGCGGGGGGGAGGCTAGAGCATGGTCCGGGTGTCCGCGGCGTTCGAAGACCGCGGGATGGCTATCCCACGGCTTTTGTAGGGAATCCGAGACGGTGGTTTATTCGCGCGTGATCCAGCCATGGCGGCGGTGAATTTTGGTGTGCGCGGGGAACAACTGCGCGGCGGGCGTGGCGGCGTCGGCAGCCATTTCACGCAGGCGATCCAAAACGTCCGGCGTCAACTGCGCGGCATCCACCCCCCGCGACGTGAGCCATCGCCGCGCGGACTCGCGCCCCAGCATCCGCGGCAAATCGGCCAGGATTTTCGCGGGGAATGTTTCTCCCAATTTCGGTGCATCGCGGCTGATCCATTGCTTGTACTGCGCACAGGCCCGGCCGACCGTCAACAACGGGCCGTGCAAATCCGGGCGCGAATCGAGGAATTTGCGGACGCGATTGCGCCATAACGGTCGGATTGATTGCTCGCATCCTCGCGCCACTCCTGCGGGCGAGCCGCGAGAAATTCTCGCAAATCCGAGCGACGGGTTTCCAGCAGCGGACGAAGGATCGTCAGGCCGCCGATCTGGCGGCGCGGCGACATGCCGGCCAAGCCGGCCGGGCCGGAGCCGCGAAGGAGGCGCAGGAAAATCGTCTCCGCCTGATCGTCGGCCTGATGTGCGAGGATGACGCCCAGGAGATTTTCGGCATCCACGACCCGACGGAACAGTTCGATGCGAACGGCGCGGTATCGGGCCGAAGGATTTTTCGGAAGCGAGGACATATTCGGCTCGATTTCGTCGCGGCGGGCGATCGTGGCGGACAGCGAAAGGCGGGTCGCCAGATCAAATACGAAACGGGCGTCGTCGGCGCTGGCCTGGCCGCGAGTTTGGTGATCGAGATGAACGACGTGGAGAAAGAGTTCGCGGCGATCGTGGAGCAGGAGAAGGAGCGCGACGCTGTCGGCGCCGCCGCTGACGGCGACGGCCCAGCGACCTGGAGGGACTTCGACCGCGTCGGGATTCACTCGGATATTTTACAATGAAAAAGCCCACGGCGGCGCCGTGGGCTTTGGAAAGCCGCCGAATTCGAGGCGGATGCGCTATTTCGCGCGACGCCGTTTCAACAGTGCCAGGCCACTCAGGCCAAGCAGCGCGGCGCTGGCCGGTTCCGGCACCGCGATCGGCGTGCCGGTGATCGTGATGTTCTCAAAGCTCCAATTACCAGAACTGTTGTTAAAGTCGTCGCCCTTCTTAGTGGACGCCGGGGCGTAATTGCCATCGCCGTCGGTGGTGGATGCATAGTTGGCATCGGCGGGAACAGGTCTGACCGACACCATACGGACTTCGAAATCGGGATTATTATCTGCGCCTGAGATGCTGCTCAGATCGAAGGTGTTGGTGGGCGAACCGGTGGCGGCACCATAAAAATCGTTGGAGGTGGCAATGAGATCCGAGCCGAGGTTCGACCAAGTGCTGCCGCCGTCGAGACTGTATTGCACCTGCATGTTTCCCACGCCATAAGTCGTGCAAAACCAGTCGAACGAAAGGCCGATCTGAGAGTAACCGGCGGTGCTGACGTTCGAACTCCGCGCCTTGCGTGTAGTTGGGCGCGGAGTTGTTCCAACCGTTGGCCTCGCCCGGGCCGGAATTGGCGGTGTTGCTATTTCCACGGATTCGCCATGTTTCTTCGGACAGGCTACTGCCCGATACGCTGGTGATATCGTCATCAGTCACGGAGCCGGGACCTTCTCCGCCAGCGTACGTGTAGTCGTTGGTCATGCCCAGCGACACGGCAGTACCGGTTCCAGTCGATGGTGCCGGGCTGTTGTCAGGCGCCGCCACTGTCGAGGAAAAGCTCCACTGGGTAATGATGGTTGCCGAGGCGCGGTGAACGCCGATCCCGGCCAAAACAGCTGTGGAAAGCGCACACAGCGTTTTACGTGATTTCATGGCCCTATTCTCCCTCCCCTGCTAAGGGGAATGTTGCTAACACATCGCCTGATGCGCAATCCGAACATTCCGGATTCAACCGCCTCAGCCTGACGCGCTTATTGTCGCAAACCGGTCGGCCGATTTCGCCAACTGATGAAGGGAGAGTATAGGAACGATTGTGAGCGACCGATCAACAGCAAATTGAGACTGCGATAAAATCGGGTTAGCGATTAATGAGCGCGAATCGCCGGTGCGAACCGGTAAGGCCGGGCAAATTCGGCCAACGAATCAGGCATCATGCGAACGAATCCATCGGCCCCACATCTCGGTGAACGCGGCTTCGATGTCACGCGCGAATTGGAAGGCATCCATGAGAACAGAGTCGAGCATTCGCCGGCGGAGGCGCACGCGCGTGTCGGTAAGGAGTGGAAGGTCGCCGGCGAGGGTCTCGGCGGCGGAAACGTATTGCTCCGGGAAATGGGCAATACACTGATCCATATCGAGGTTGTGCAGAATGCTGGTTCCACTGCGTCCGACTGCGGTTTTTCCACGTAGGGTAATCACTGGAACGCCCATCCAAAGAGCGTCGCACGTGGTGATTCCGCCGCTGTATGGGAATGGATCCAGAGCAATATCCATGCGGCCGAAGGTTTGGATGTATTGTGACCATGGCAGCCGTTCAACGAATTCGATGCGATGCGCCGCAATCCCGTTCCGCTCGAAACGCTGTATCAATTCGGCTCGATGTTTCCCCGGCGGAGCATGGAGCAGCAGATGGGATCCCGGCACGGCCTGGAGAATTTGCTGCCACCAGTCGAGCGTTGGGGCGGATACCTTCTGAAACTGGTTCAAGCATCCGAATGTGATCCTTCCGGCGGATAGGACCGGCGGCGGGGCAACGGGAGGCGTCGCATCGCCGGGACGATAACACCAGTACGTTCGAGGCAAGCGAATCGTGTGTTCGGTGTGATCGGCTTGCTCTTCATCCGAATCTAAAAAAGGGTCGGAGAAGCGATAGTCCATGGTCGCCAGACCGGTGCTTCCGGGGTATCCCAGATACGTAATTTGGATTGGCGAAGGTTTGCGAGCAAATATAAGAAGTCGATTGCCTCCGGTATGCACAGACAAGTCGATCAGTACATCGATCCGATCCTCGCGGATGATCTGAGCCGCTCGCTCATCAGAAGTATCGGCGATGTCCCGCCAAGCCGAGGCGTAGGATTGCAATTGTCGAGTCACCGCATCGGGGTTGCGAACGCTGGAATAGCAGTAAATTTGAAATCGGCCTGGATCGTGCTCCTGGATCAGCGGCAGCATGTTCCAGCCGACCACATGCTCTCGGAAGTCGGCCGAAACGTACCCGACGCGAAGCGGCCGATCGAGATGGCGGTCGTTGGTGTGAGGAGCGATCGCGGCCGCCAGCGGCTGGGCGTGTCGATCATTCCATTGCACCAACTCCCCGCGAATCTCCTTGGCCGTCCACGACGGGCTAAAATGAGCCGCATAGATGCGATTGCTTTGGGCGGCGGCGTCCGTTGGATTCGATGCCAGAATCCGATCGAAGCAGGCGATGGCCTCGTCGATTTTGCCCAGGGTGAGCAAGGCCATGCCGAGATTGTTAACCGCATCGGAACCATCGCTTTGCAGCGCGATCGCTCGCCGATAGGGGTCGATACCCTCTTCCAATTGCCCGCTCCGGCACAACGCATTACCGAGATTGAACAGCGCTTCGGGAAAATCAGGTCGCAACTCGATCGCTTTGCGGCTGGCGGCAATCGCGCCTTCGAAATCGTTCAGGGCAAATAGAAACCTACTCAAATCGCAATGGTATTCGGCAACGGTTGGATCCAGCGCAATGGCGCGACGGACCAGTTCGACAGCCTCCGCAGACCGTCGAAGCTGAAATAGGGCGATTCCAAGAAAAAACAGGCACTGGGCATCATCCGGGTGAAGTTTCAGCGCGTTTCGGTAAAGCTCAACCGCCTTGGCGAACCGGCCGGCGATGTGGTGATCTTGAGCCGCGTCGAGGATTTCATCCAGCGTCTGCGACATCGTATTTCCGCAGTGCCGTTGCGGCCCCGTGGACGGGCGCTTGCCAATCTCCCAACTTTACCTGGCGGAACAGGCGCATCGTCGGATACCAAGGCGAATCGTCACGATCCAAGAACCAGCGCCAGTCCGGCACCGCCGACAGCAGCAGCCATATCGGCTTTCCCATCGCGCCGGCCAAGTGGGCGACGGCCGTGTCGGAACAGATCACCAAGTCGAGATGGGCGATCAGCGCGGCGGTGTCGGCGAAGTCTTGCATCTCCGCAGTCCAATCGACGATCCGAAACCCGGCCGGCGGATCGACGGCCTCGGCGGCGGCGGGGCCTTTCTGCAAACTGCAAAACCAGGTGTTGGGCACGGCGGCCAGCGGGGCCAGCGCCGCTAAGCCCGGTGCGCGGTCGGCATTGTCCTTGAAATCCGCCTTGCCGGACCAGGCCAGGCCAATCTTGATCCGGCCATCGGACGGCACGCGCGGCCGCCAGCGCTCGGCCAGCGCCGGATCGGCGAAGAGATAGGGAACATTCGCGGGAATGTTCTGCAGCGTGGTTCCGAACAATCGCGGCAGGCTGCCGAGCGGACACTGCACATCATAGGGCGGGATCTCCTCCGGCGGGGAGATGATCTCCTCCAGACCGGGAACCATTCGGAATAGCCGCCGCAGCTCGGGAAACACGGCCAGAATCGGTTTGCCGCCTCGTTGGCAAATGATTGGAATGTACCGGACGAACTGGATGCAATCACCGAAACCCTGTTCGCAATCAAGAAGAATCCGCTGGTTTTTCAGGCCGCCGCCGTCCCATAAATGCCCGCGCGAATACCGGGGGGGCGTTGCAAGGACGTTGGCTTTCCAGCGGGCCTCATAGCCCGTCCATCCATCCTGAAATTCGCCTTTGAGAAGTTGGAGCAGGCCCAGATTCCACCGGGCCAGCGGAAAATCGGGCTGGATGGCGAGGGCTTGGGAGAAAAACTCGACGGCCTTGTCGATCCGCCCGAGTTGGTGGTGAATGGCGCCCAGCGTATTGAACAGAAGAGGGTCGGCACATCCGAGAGATCGGGCCTTGAGACACGCGGCAATCGCCTCCTTGCGCTTGCCCTGCTCGAGCAACGCGAGGCCAAGATGGTAATTCGCCTGCGCATCCGGCTCGATTTCGAGCGAATGGGTCAATGCCTCGATCGCGTCGTCGAACGCTTTGGCTTCGCGCAGAACGTTGCCCAGCTCGTGGTAAGCCCGCGCAAAACGGCCCTCAAGGGAGATCGCGCGTCGCAGCGCATCGGCTGCCTCGTCGAGCCGCTGTTGCCGGTGCAAGGCCCTGCCAAGGTTGTACCACGCATGGGCGGATTCCGGCTGCAATGCCAACGCTCGCCGCGCCAAGTCGATCGCCTCGTCAACAGCCCCCCGATCGCAGAGCAGGCCGGACAAATTCCGCAGGGCCTCGGGGTATTCCGGGCGGATGGATAGCGCCGCGCGATAGGCCGCCTCGGCTTCATCCGTTCGGTTCAGTTTCAGCAGGGCATTGCCGAGAGTTAAATGGGTCGGCGCGAAATCCGCTGCGCAGGGCCAGGGCCCTGCGGAGGATTTCGACGGCCTGTTCCTGCCGTCCGGCCTGCGACAGGGCGCCGCCGAGCGAGTCGAGGATTTTGAAATTACCCGGCGACATCCCCGCCGCCGTCTGGAGCGATTCCACGGCCCGCTCGAATTCGCCGATTCTCGCCAGGGCCATGCCGAGGTTGGCATGAGCATCCAGCAAATCCGGCTGGAGAAGCAGGGCGCGTTGAAACACGTCGATGGCCTCCTGGACCCGCCCCAACGTCACCAGCGCGGCGCCGAGGCTGGTTTGATACTGCGCGGATGTCGGGTTCTGCGCGATCGCCTGCTTGATGTAATTCAGCGCCGTTTCGCCCTGGCCGACCTGGTTCGAGAGAACGCCCAGCAAGTGCAGGGCATGCGGGTTGCTCGGATCGGCCGAGAGAATCTGCCGGTAAATCGTCTCCGCCTCGCGCAGTCGCCCGCCCTGGTGGTGCTGAACCGCCAAATCCAGGGCCTGCTGCAGAGGCATGGTTGTGGAACTAAGTCTTTCGACGGCCACGATCACTTCCTTACTTTTGGATTCTGCCTTGTTCGCACCATTTTTGCCACAACCGGCGGTAGGCCGATTCAACATCCCGCGCAAACCGAGGTGCATCCATGAGCGGCGAGGAGGTCATCCGCTGGCGAAGGCCGGATCGCAACTCGGTGAGCCGGGGCAGGTCGCGGGCCAGCTCCGTCGCGACGGCGACGAATTGTTCCGGCGTCCGCGCCGCCAGCTCGGGCAGGTTCAGGTTCGACACCTGGCTCAAACCCGCGCGTCCGACGCAAGTGTGGCCAACCAGCGTCACTACCGGAACTCCCATCCATAGAGAATCGAGACTCGTGGTATGGCCGTTGTAGGGAAAGGTGTCCAGACTGATGTCGATCCTGTTGAAAAGGCTGAAATATCCATGGCGCGGCTGGCGAGCGGCGAATTCGATGCGATGGGGCTCAATTCCCAGCGAGGTCAGTTTTCGTGCGGTGCGTTCTCGTGCGGAGCGGGGCGGACAGAGAATAATGATGCGTGAGCCGGGCAGCGCGGCCATCACTTTCGCCCACAGCGCCAGCATGGAGTCGTTCAGCTTCCAAAAGCCGTTGAGGCAACCGAAAGTGATCGCGCCCGCCTGCGCGGCCGGGGCGGGTGAGACGGGGGGAGCGGCGGCCAGTTCCATGCCTTCGAAGTCATAGCACCAGAACGTGCTGGGAAGACGAACGGAAGTCTCGACGTAATGCTCGTCGGTGACGCCAGGCGGATCCAAATAGGGATCGGTCAGGCGATAGTCGATGGCCTCCAATCCGGTCCCGCCGGGATAGCCGATGAAGGTCACCTGCACCGGAGCGGGCTTTCGTGCGAAGACCAGCAGGCGATTGCCGGCTGAATGGACCGAAAGATCGACGAGAATGTCGATGCGATCGTCGCGAATCATCTGGGCGACGGTTTCATCTGGAAAGCCGGCGATCTCGCGCCACGCATCGCTGCAATCGCGGAATCGGCCGGTCAGAGGAATCGGGGGCGTGGTGCCGGAGTAAGAGAAAATTTCAAACCAGTCGCGGGCATGCTCGCGAACCAGCGGCAGGAAATTTCGTCCGGCGGGGTGGTCGCCGAAATCGGCCGACACATACCCGACGCGCAGGCGGCGATCCGCGGAGGAATCGTTGCCGTGCGGGCGGATGGATGAGCGCAGCGGCTGGGCGTGAAGCTGGTTCCATCGGCGTTGCTCCGTCAAAATCGCCGCGGGATCATCCGAAGTGAAATTCAGCGTCATCAGCAGGTTGCTGTGCAACTCGGTCCAGCCGGTGCTTGCGGCGTTAATTCCTTGAACATCTCAATGGTCTCGTCGATCAGGCCGGTTTGGATCATCGCCGCGGCGAGATTCGAGCGCGCGGCCAGATGACCGGGGTTCGCGCGGAGGGCGGCCTTGAATTCTTCGATCGCCTCATCCGGCCGCTCCTGCGCCACCAACGCGCAACCAAGATTGCTGTGGGCATCGGCGTAATCAGGCTTGATGGCGACGGCCCTGCGGATGAGTTCGAGTCCCGCCTCGGACTGGCCCACCTGGCCGCCCAGAAGGCCAAGAAAATGCAGGGCGTAGGGGTTGTCCGGATCAGATGCCAGAACCCGGCGGTAAATCTGCTCCGCCTCTTGCAGCCGCCCGCCTTTGTGATGTTGAACCGCCAGATCCAAAGCCTTCTGAACGGTCATGGAGGTGGGGCCGGGACTGCTCATGAAACGACGTCAGCCTAACGATTTTGAATGGCCGAGGGAAATTCAGCCGGCGTGCGAAAAGGATCGAAAAGAAAAATCCGGCGGCTTGCTAGGCTGATTCTTTTCGCCGTTCGGGCTTGAGTTCGAAGAGGTTTTGCCGGCCTTCGACGATCTCCTCGGTGATGATGTACTTGCCGCCCTGCTGCTGGTCGGGCAGGCGGTACATCAAATCGAGCATGATCTCTTCGCACGACCGCCCGCAGTGCGCGCGCGCCCGTGTCGCGCTTCAAGGCCCGCTCGGCGATCAACTCCAGCGCGCCGGGCGTGAATTCCAGCTTCGCTGCCTTCCATGCGGAAGAATTTCTGGTACTGCTTCACCAGCGCGTTCTTCGGCTCGGTCAGGATGTTGATCAGCGTCTTCACGTCCAGCGGCTCCAGCGTGGCGACGACCGGCAGCCGGCCGACGAATTCGGGAATCATGCCGAACTCGACCAGGTCCTCCGGCTGAACCTGCGCGAGGATTTCGGCGCGGTCGCGCGCTGTTTCGGCCGGCGGTGGTTTCGCTGTTGAAGCCGATCTGCCGCTTGCCCAGCCGCTTGCGGATGATGTCTTCCAGGCCGACGAACGTGCCGCCGCAGATGAACAGAATCTGGCTCGTGTCCATCTGGATGTACTGCTGCTCGGGATGTTTTCTGCCGCCCTGCGGCGGGATGTTGGCGACGGTGCCCTCGAGCATCTTCAGCAGCGCCTGCTGCACGCCTTCGCCGGAAACGTCGCGGGTGATGCTGACGTTGTTCTGCGTTTTGCCGATCTTGTCGATCTCGTCGATGTAGACGATTCCGCGCTGGGCGGATTCCAGATCGTAATCCGCGTTCTGCAGAAGCTTCAGCAGAATGTTCTCCACGTCCTCGCCGACGTAGCCGGCCTCGGTGAGCGTGGTGGCGTCGCCGATGGCGAACGGAACGTTGAGGATCCGGGCCAGGGTTTTGGCCAGCAGAGTTTTTCCGCTGCCGGTGGGGCCGATCAGCAGGACGTTGCTCTTGTCGATCTCGACGTCCGCGTCGGGCGGAGGCTGGGCACGGCGCCGTCGGCCGTGGGCGCCGTGGTCGGATCCGAAGTCGTCAGCCGCTTGTAATGATTGTGCACGGCGACGGCCAGGGCCTTTTTGGCGTGCTGCTGGCCGACGACGTATTGGTCGAGAAATTCCTTGATCTGCCGCGGGCTGGGAATGGTGCTGAACAGCGGCTGGCTGGCGGTCAGCTTGCGTTTTTCCTGGCGGATGATGTTGTGGGCCAGGTCGACGCAGTTGGCGCAGATGTAGACGTCGTTGGGCCCTTCGACCATGGGACCCACATCGCGGGAGGATTTGCCGCAGAAGCTGCACGTGGTGACGCGTCGGCCGCGGAAGCCGCCTTGGGAATTTTGAGGATTTCCGGGTGGAGGAGGATTTCCCGGCCCTCCGCCATTTCCGGTGCGATTCGTGGTGGCCATTGACTTTCGGTTCCTTGGAGGGCCTCGGTCAAGGGCCCGGCAATCGGTGTCACATCAAGACAAACGCCCACGTACTCGACACTTAACGCCTTGATAAGTATCGAACGTTCCGGGGTGGAGACTTGACCGCCAATCCACTCCCGATGGCCATCTTATAGAACAAAACGGGGAAAGTGAAAAGGTAAATAAGCCAATGACGGAAATTCTTTTCCGTTCCGAGTTTAAGGACGCTGCCCGGCACGGTTATCGGTCCGAGCCGGGCTCGGCGGTCCTCAAAATCTGCTTCACTTGGAACCATTCCGGTTCGATCGGTGACAGGTCCGGTGAATACGGCGGCAACGGACCCCGGAGAATGAGGCCGACCAATCGAATTCGGATATAATGGACGAACTATGAACGACCGCATTACGCTAAATCCAGAGGTTCTCGTTGGCAAGCCGGTTATCAAAGGCACGCGGATTTCCGTCGAGTTCATCGTCGGCCTGCTCGCACAGGACTGGACGGTCGAGGACATCATCAACGAATACGATCATGTGACCCGGGAAGATGTTCAGGCTTGTCTCGGCTATGCCCATCAGCTTTTGGCCGAGGAGAAGGTTTATCCGATCCCCGCTTGAAAGCCATGCACCTGCTGGCCAACGAGAATATCGCCCATTCGGTTATCCGCCGGCTTCGCGAGCTTGGACACGATGTGCTGTCGGTGAAGGAGTCCATGATCGGTGCGGAGGATCGCGCAGTCCTGGCTCGCGCCGTGATGGAGCAACGCGTGCTGCTGACGTTCGACAAGGACTTCGGTGAACTCGCCTTCCGTTCAAAACTTCCTGCTCGGTGCGGGGTCATCCTCGTCCGCATCACGCCGCGAGGTCGCCAGCACGATGCCCATCGCATCACGGAGATTCTGCTGGGTCGGGAGGACTGGACCGGCGCCTTCTGGGTCATCACCGACCTCCGCATTCGCTGACGCCCGCTTTGATCCGTGGAAATGTTTGCCGTAGCCATTCGGATCGGCCGGTCCTATCATCACTCCGTCGTTTTGGGAGATTAAAGGTTCATGAGTCATCCGCGTGCCGCAACCGTTGGTCAATTGAAGGAATCGGGGTATGTGCCCTGCTCGGTGAAGGACGAGCTGCGGAAAAACGTCATCCGCAAGCTCAAGGCGGATGAGGAATTGTTCGCGGGGATCGTGGGGTATCGCGATTCGGTCATTCCGCAGATCATCAACGGGATTCTTTCCAAGCACGATCTGCTTTTCCTGGGACTGCGGGGACAGGCCAAGACGCGGATTCTGCGGATGCTGCCCTTGCTGCTGGATGAGTGGATTCCGGTGCTGGCGGGGACGGAAATCAATGACGATCCGATTTTGCCCAAGACCAAGACGGGCCGGCGGATCGT
The DNA here is from genome assembly GCA_963771925.1 of uncultured Phycisphaerales bacterium. Classification (GTDB taxonomy): domain Bacteria; phylum Planctomycetota; class Phycisphaerae; order Tepidisphaerales; family Tepidisphaeraceae; genus PALSA-1353. The sequence continues at coordinate 34,701 of CAVYVE010000001.1, read as the reverse complement.
GGCCGAGCAGAAGGACGACGCGGCCATCGAATGGGTGCATCGCGACGATCGGTATCACGAGAAACTCGCCACGCCGGATGTCACCATCGCGGATTTGATCGGCGAGATCGATCTGGTGAAACATGCCGAGGGGAGATATCTGTCGGATGAATCGACGATGCATTACGGGCTGATCCCGCGAAGCAATCGGGGATTGTTCGCGATCAACGAGTTGCCGGATTTGGCGCCGCGGATTCAGGTGGGATTGTTCAACGTGCTCGAGGAGCGGGACGTGCAGATTCGGGGATATCCGATCCGACTGGAGATGGATGTTTGCCTGGTGTTCAGCGCCAATCCGGAGGACTACACGAATCGCGGGCGGATCGTGACGCCGCTGAAGGACCGGATCGGGTCGGTGATTCGGACGCATTATCCGGAGACGGTGGCCGAGGGGATTCAGATCGCGCAGGAGAACGCCTGGCTGGACCGCAATGGGAAGCACGGCAGCCACAGCGAAGTGAAGGTGGAAGTGCCGCCGTTCATGAACGAGATCGTGGAGGAAGTGGTTCGGCTGGCGCGGAGCAGCCCGCACGTTTCGCAGGCGTCGGGCGTATCGGTGCGGACCAGTATCGCCAATCTGGAGACGATGGTGAGCAACGCCGAGCGGCGAGGATTATCGACGGGGGAAAAGCGGGTGGTTCCGCGTGTGTGCGATCTGAATTATCTGGTCGCCAGTTGCCGGGGGAAGATCGAGATGACACTGGCCGAGGAGGAAGGGGCGGAGGACAAGCTGATCCGCGCGCTGGTGGGCGAGGCGGTGAAGACGGTCTTTGGGCGATATGGAGATGCCGAGGCGCATGAGGTGATTACCGAGCAGTTCAAGGGAAACCTGACGTTCCCGGCCGGGGACGATCTGCCGGCCGAGGAATTCGTCGCCAACATGAAGGCGATCAAGGGCCTTCCGCAGGCGGCGGCGCAGTTGGCCAAGGAAATGAAATTGGAAGCCGGCGACCCGGCCGTCCTGGCGGCCGTGGGAGAGTTTCTGCTGGAGGGGCTGTACGTCAACAATCGGCTGAGCAAATACAACGCGCGGGGAAAGACGTTCTTTAAGAAATAAAGCCGTCGGCCGCCAACGAATATTTTCTTCCGGCATCTTGACCTGCGTGTAAAGGAATCGTAATTTCCTTCTCAGACAATTCAGATTTGTTTCCGAAAGGATGGTCAAGGATGGCCAAGTGGAAACGCACGGTTGCGCTGTTCGAAGTCATCAACAAAGACAAGCGATTTGAGCGGAAGGCTCCGGCCGCGGTAATTAAGCCGCCCCCCCCGGCCGTTTCCCAGAAGCTCTCCGCCGAGGCGGTGGAACTCTGGAGGCGCAAAAACGCCGATCCGGAAACCCTGACCGGCCCCAACCCCTTCAAAAATCGCCCGTCCGTTCTGATCCCACGCCTGAAGGCGATCTGGCAATCGACGATCGCGCGGCGCAGCGACGTTCGTCGGCCTTGCCTCGCAATGGATCCTCGGGCATGGTGGGCCGGTCTGTGGTGCGGCCGCCGCTCTGGCGGTCACCGGCGCGGTGCTTTTGGCTCGTCACCAATCCGCCCGGCCGGATTCCGGCTGGATCGTGCAGCAGACCCTTCGCAACGGCCCGGCCCATCCGGCCGTTCTCGTGGGACCGGCCGACAAACCGCCGGCTCAGGTCGACAACCTTTCCCCGGAGATGGCCGCCGACGTGATGCAAGCCGCCGAGAAGGTTTCCGAATCGGCCGCCGTCGCCAAGCCCGGGCGCGGATCGTCAACATGAATTACGTGCTCATTCAGAGTTATTTCGAGGAAAAAACCGCCCACGAAGCCTGCGACTTTCTAAACCAAAACGGCATCGCCTGCACGATCGAGCGCGGCGTGAAGGGCTGGCGTCACGATTTCTATCAGATCATCGGCCTGCAAGGCTTCGCCCATCTCAGCGGCCCTGAATACGCCGCTTATCGCCGCCGCATTGACGATCTCAGCGCCCGCTTCTCGCCAAATTCGCACAGCTACAAGCGGTTCCAACCCATGGCGATTAAGTGGTAAGAGACCACCCTTCTTTTGAGTGACTTTTCGAATTCCCCCTCTTCCGCGTCGCCGGGAGCGGCTCGGGGCGACGGCCACTTTTGCACTCCGCGTGGTGACACCATCCGCGTTTTCGATAGCGCCAGGGGCCTCGGTGTCACTGTTACGGTTTCAAATTCAAAAAACCTTCGGATGGTCGAGGCCGTTAAGCAAGAGCAACTTCGACAATCCACATCGAGCTTAGAGTCTATCTCAAAACCTAACGACCCCGCGACGACACGATTTTGGGCCACCATCAAGGAGCGACGACGAGGCGTATCAATTCGGAGATACGTCGAGGAGGAGCGACGCCGAGGGCGGCCCAAAAGCGTGTCGCCCTTGGGGTGGGCCGGAAAAGGCCCGCTGGACGTTCGTTGTCGGCCCTCAACGTATCGTTTTTCAGATACGCTTCGGGCCTCCGCCTCGCCATCGGGCCTTTTCCGGCCCATCGCGGGGCCATTAGCTTTTGAGATAGACTCTTAATCGGCCGACGCGATGATCCATTGAAAGCGCCACTATTACTATGTCCCGGAGGTGAAAGTTTCGGGCGTATTTTGCGGAAAAAATCCCGCGGCAAAACATTTGTTTAGCGAAGGAGGCGGCAAAGGCGACATCCACCGTTATGAAACGGTGGATGTCACGAATGCCTTCCTCAGGCCGCAGATCGTTGAAGGTTTATTAACGCCTTCTCGATGAACGCGACGGAGGATCTTGAGGGAAGCTTCACCTTGTCCGAAAAGAAGAACACCTCTGTTCCTTTGTACGCTGAACCAGCGTTGTATTGGAGGTCATACAAGAAGTGCGAATGCTTTGAGTAAAGTGACCTGATTTGAGGGGCGCTGTCGTATGAAACCACCCACGGTCTATTGAGCCTCGACTGGATGACCTTAGCGATTCTCGCATGGTCCTCTGGTTTGTAGTGATTCAGGTAAAGGCGATCCGCCTTGTTGAAGTAAGGCGGATCGCAATATACCAGCGTCTTGCGTGGCAGTTTTGGCACATAGTCAAGGATGAAGCGCTCGGCATCCAAGTTTCTGACCGTGATTGATGACCGCTTGGATCCGATCAATTCCACCCGCCGGATGAGTTCCTTCCGTGCGAATCGTGCGTTCATCTTCCACTTGCCGTTCTGCGCTAGTCCACCAATAACTCCGCCAGATGCAATGCCCGATCGGTTGCAGCGGTTGAGGAAGAAGAAGCTGAAACCGAGATCTAGCTGACTGGCGTTTTTTGAATCTCGCAGGACATCGCGCTGCTTTCGCCACTCGTCGACGGTAAGCGATGCCCTTGAGATGCGGCTGCAGAATTCGTCAGTCTTGACGAGGACAGATCGCCAGAACGCGTAGAGCGGAACACAGGCATCGTTAAGGTGAACGTGTGACGACTTGCCGCTAACCAGCAACTCAATCGCAACCCCAGCACCTCCGGCGTACGGCTCCGCATAATGACAACCATCGAGCTTGTTCGCGACGATGATCTCGCTAATGAATGGCGCGACCTTTTGTTTCCCGCCGGGGTAGCGGAGCGGCGTGTTGTTGCGCATCATAAATTGGGGTCCGTCGGTCTCATCGGGTGGCTGGAGCTTAAGCCTTTCCTCAAGCATTCATCTCCTCAACAAGCGGCAAGACGTTGAAGAACAAGCCGCAAATATGCGATTCGTTGACGTTGAAGGACCTGTGGTGCACAAGTTGATTCATCGACGTAACAGACAGGAATCCGTCACTTTTCCCGAGTTCGGCCATCGCTCCCGTGAGCCTTTTCCTCATCTCCTTATCGGTGTTGTTATTCGTCAGATGCTTGACGATGTCTCGGAGTACGTCGACAAGAGCTTTGTCTTGGCCTGGAGATTTCTGTGTGGACGGGCCGCCAGCGTTCTTGTGGTCGTCGCAATAAGCCTTTGCGGAGATCTCAAAGACACTGCGAAGCACAAAGCAGAAGGCGTGAGGCGTATCTCGTAGGTCGAGCCTGACAAGCTCATTTCGCAGGAGGGCAACCTTCTCTCTACCGCCCTGCCTAATGGACAGTTCCTTGAGTGGCGCCTGACCGCGCGATGGTCGTTTGACGGGTGGGATTGATTCGGCTTCCTTCCCGAACCGCCTCCTGACGTACCGCCGCCGGAAGTGCCTCCGCCGCTAGTAGCTGCGCCCGAGTTACCTCCCCCCGTTTCCGACCCACCGGTCCCAGCGTTGCTTTGACCACCTCCAGACGAGGGGCCGCTGCCGGAGCCGGCGCCATCAGCAGGAAGGGTAGGAATGCCGTACTTGGTGAAGAGCACATCATTGGTCGTATGTCGAAGTTCTTTGAATCCAAGCGAATGTGAGCCTATATCCAAGAGGAGCTGTTCGACCTTGTACCGATGAGATGCGTTCTTCGGGTACGAACTGACAAAATCCTTTCCCGACTTGAATCCCAACCTCGGTGCGATCCTCTTGATCGCTTCTTCCAAGACCGTAAGCGGATAATCGCCGGCCCATCGCTCCTTCTGAGTGTCGGATGCGTTCTTGCTGTTTGCAAGGTAACTCTCGAGCAGGTCGAGGTCGATTTGCGATTGATTCGCCTTGTCGCGGTTGTGACGGGCCCTCGCAACGGAGGTCCAAGGATCGCGGCCCGCCTTCTCGCCCTTGCCGTGAATGAGTGCGACGGCTCGGTCAACGGCTGCCGCGTCAGCGGATTCGTGGATCACGCAGGGGAGCACGGCGTTCGCCTTCTTCCAAGCTGCGTCCAACGCTGCAATTTTGGTTTCGATGTGAGGTGGAAGTTCGAACTGTTTGTGATCGATGATGCCGAGGGCTAATTTCATCGCGGCGACCCGCCGATTGCCCTCTGCAACGATCAGTTGTTTTCCACCGGTTCCGCCCTTTAGGACAAGGATGTTCTCGGCGAGCGTGAAGCCGTCCTCCAAAAGGCTTTCCATCAGCGCCCAAAGCCGGTCAGGCTCGATCGCGATCATCGCGTGTATTGCGCTGATCTCATCTGGCTGCGCAATCGTCCGAAAGTTGTGACGGTCGAGGAGCAGACTCTTGACGGGTACATCTTTTCTCTTAGGCATGGCAGCGATTCCAGAAAATGTCGATGAAAGATGAATGCGTTCTCTGAGCCTGTGCCGCGAGCGAGTCGGTGGGTTTGATCTCAGCTTTGTAGCTCGGACACGTAACGACCGGTTCGACAGACATACACCCTCCTACCCACCAAAGTCCCCTGAAATGCACCGCAACCGCGTGCAATATAGCTGAACCCGCATGCGATTCAACGACACGTCGACCTGAGTCCCGCCAACCCCTTCCTCGATATCCATTTCATCCAGCCGTCACGGGAGCATCGCGCAGCGCAGGGAAACGCCAGAGGGCCATCCTATTGTTTGTTCGACATGAAACGGCGAACCAGATCGGCGATTTCATCGGCGGCGGTATCGAGCGCAAGCGCCCCGCGTCAAGGACGTGAACCTGAGCGTTCGGAACGTCAGGGCCTCGGGGACATCCACCGTCATAAAACGATGGATGTGACCTCTGGCGGTCAAGTTTGACTTGCCTTATGCCGAAAGTTTACTTATAGTAAAGTCGGCATGAGGGTCATCAAACCGAGCCGGATTCATGAGTTCGGCCAAGACTTCCCGGATGCAGACTCGCCATTGAGGGCTTGGTTGAAGGTGACTCGAAATAGCAACTGGCGGAACCTGGCCGGTGTCCGGGCCGGTTATCCGAGCGCCGACGGAGTGAAGGTTCGAAGTGGCCGGACTGTAGTCGTGTTCAACATCGGCGGCAACAAGTACCGCCTCATCGTCGCCATGCATTACGACAAAGCCAAGGCATACGTCCTGCGGTTTCTAACGCACGCGGAGTACGACAAGGGCCGATGGAAGGAACAACTATGAGCACCGTGAAGACCGAGGCTTGCAATCGACCGACGAGGCGCTACCTTAAGTTGATCCGCGAATTTCCTCTGCGTCCGATCCGCACGAAGGCGGAATTGTCCGTCGCCACCAGGATTCTCGACCGTCTTTTCGGCCGAGATGATGTGGATCGCGGAGAGGCGGATTACGTGGACGTGCTAAGCGATCTGATCGATGCCTACGAGCGCGAAAACGATCCGAATTACGACTCGGAGGCCACGGGCGTTGAGGTTCTGCGGACGATGATGGAACAGCATCATATGAAACAATCGGTGCTGGCCGAGAGGCTCGGTATCTCAGCGCCGGCCATGTCGCTGATCCTGTCTGGCGAACGGCCAATCACCGCGGATCATGCGCGCAGCCTGGGGAAGGTTTTCTCCATTGATCCGGGGGCGTTCATCTAGGGTCTGGCAAAGGTGGCTTAAATGAATGGCATTCTTGGGTGGTAATCGTTCCGCTAACCACACCTTTAGAGTGGAACGGGTGGAACGCGGTTGACGCACCGCTCACAAAAAGATTCGGTCCGTGTAGCGCTCACCTTCTTCGCGCACGCGGCGTTCAAACCCGCCCCCCCTATCCCCCAGCCGATCCCCGTCCCGAATCCATCGCCGCCTGCGACTTCGCCAGCGATCCAAGCGGTTGCACCATAATAATCATCTGCCCAACCTGATAACCCCTGAATGGCTCGAACGCGTAAGAATTCGCGCCCATATACTTCTCCGGCTCAGCCGGATCCTTCGCCCGCAGTTCGACTTGCCACGGCCCCAGCAAATTCAGTCTGCCAAGCATCGATTTCGGAACAAACAGTTCAAACCTTTGCCGCTCCTGCGAACTGCTCGCGCGCTCCAGCTCGATACTGCCCAGATAAGTCCGCCCCCACAGTTCGCTCCGTCCGAACGCATCGACTTCGATCCTCCGCTCCGCCGCATTGTTTACCATCACCAGCCCGCTGAACAAAATCCCATCCGACTGCTCGCGCGTCGGCAAGGTATGGCGTTCCCAATCGGCCGTGAGCGATGGAGCAAACCGCACATCCACATAAGACGCCTGACACCCGCCCAACAGCAATCCCAGCCACAGCCAGACAACGATCCGCAAACCTGGAAGATGCCACTCGCTTTTTTCCATATAGCTGACCTCCATTGTTCCGCCTCACAAGACTCGGCGTCAATTGCATTTGGGGATGTCCCGTCAGGATTAGATTCCCATATGGCGCAAAAGTTCCAATTGGCGCTCGCCCGGCAAATCGCGGTCACCAACAAGTGGAGGTCACCTTTGCTTTGCCTACATCGCCCCGCCGCGCGGGGATGATGCAGCAGGCGCTCCATTCGGAACGCACGGGGGACATCAGCTTGGATTCGACGGGCTCTTGTTCGTGTTCGGATAGGAGATCTTAAAGAGGCTGTAGACGTTGCTGTTTCCTATTGGAACCGATCCATTCCAATAGACGCCGGCGCCGCCGAAACGGTTGGGAGTAATCGTATCCTTAAGAGACAAGACTTCCTTATCCACATCGTTGTGGGCAGTGGCGGAGATGGCGGATCCGACAACTTTGAGCGTCAAATAGGTGGTCGGCTTGAAAACGCCGGTAAACGCCTGTTTATCGCTCAGCGGAGAGCCTGCGCCGTTGACGATTTTGTAAAACTGGAACATGCACTTTTCGGCGGATCGGGTCGTTCTCCAATATCTCAACGAGTAGCCATTTTTAGTGCGCGGATCGTACTTAATGAATATGTCCGATTTTTGTATGCGCGGCCCATCGGTTGCGGAGCCGGGGCTTCCGAATCCCGATCCGGCGGTTTTTTCCGGCGTCATAACCAAATCGACCTGCATATCGCCACAGTCGGCATCCTGCTGATAAAGAAGCGACGCGCCCTGGGAACCAACCCGAACGCCGTAGCCATTGATCGGACCATCGCGGGCGACAATGGTCCAGGTCCCCAGAACGGTCCACATGCCGCTCACATAGGAGTTATTTGGGGTAACGATGAAGTTTCTAAAATCGGGAGATACGGTTGACGACGGAACGTCCGACGCCGCGATGGGCTTTTCATAGACGGCAGATGCCACTTTGCCCGGGTCGCTCAACTGGTGCTTCGGCGCGATGCCGACCTTGATATATTTGCCAACATCGCCGCTGGTTAAGGTAAATTCTTTTAACGGCAGGTTTCCCCGGCTCACCGCGACTTGTCTCGGGTTTGCGCCGGAAGCGTCGTCGCAGACATACCACGAAATGATCGACTGGTCGTCTTTACCCCGTAAATCCAGGGTGTAATCGACGCCGATCGTCCCGTTTGCGGGCGAGGTTAGTTTTGGCCCGGCGGTAATGGCGGGCGGATCGGTATATCGCGGCTCGACAAAGACGTAGGCGGTGACAAAAAAGCCGTTGGCTGCGGTGGCGGTCACCGGCACGTAGCGGGGCTTGTCCGTCGTGTTTTTGCCGGTCACGACAACATTCGGCCCGGTGGTTCGATTCAATGAGATCAAGTCAGAGGCGGTTGACCAATGGATGCTTTGATCAGCCACTCGTATCGGGAGCACGGCAGCGCCGATCGTAGCGCCGGCCCCGCCCGTTCGAATGGCCGGCGCCCGTTGGTCAGCGCCATTCTATAGATCAGGCTTCCCTGACCGGCCGCTTCATATTTATCTTTTGTTCGCGATGGATTCCAATCATCGGCGGCTTCAGTCGGCGCCGCTCTTAGAATATTCCACGGATTGAACGCCAACGCTTCCCGGTCGCATAATTCCCTTGAATAAGTGAAGGTGGGAGCCCCTTGAGAGCCATCGGTGATGACCGCGGGTTTGCCGTTGGCATCCCGCGTATGATAAGTAAGTGAATATATGTTAGGCCGTGGCGGCGCGTTGCCTCGAACCCAGGCGACCGAATTTTGCGGCGTATTCACGGGCATCGTGCAACGGATCAGAGCCACCGACCTACCCGGGCCTTTAAAGAATTCCATCCCGTCGGTCGATTCGAATTTGGTATTGGTGAAAACGATTCCCGAAGCCGACATCACGCCGTGCCCGGTCGGGAAAACGACCTGGCAATCGTCCCAATAGCTGACTTGCCCGCCGCCTATGAAATCGTCGGTGCCTTCGATATAGACATTTTTAAAGTAGGAACGCTTAGTCCGCAGAAACATGGTGTCGAGGCGACTCAGCAGGGCCACGTTCTCATAAACCTGCTTGTCGCCTTCCGCTTCAAGCGCGACGGCCTGGGTGATCGTGGGATTCCTCTTCTTGAGATTTTTGCTTGGGTCGCCGGGATATTCGTAATCGCAGTTGCAGTAATTGAGCATCGTCAGATTTCTGGCGGTAAAGCCGGTGCAGTTCACGATCAGCATAAACCCGTCGTCGCTGGAGCCTTCGCTGAGTCCGCGATTATCCGCCAGCACCACCGAGCGGCGATTGTTGGTCAGCCCGAGAAATGTGATCCAGTTTTTCTTGATGACCATGCTGGGCACGGCATCGCCGCCGGGGAGTTGATAAACATTGGGCTTAATTCCGATGACCGTCGGCTTTTGTTCCGTTCCCTCGGGGGCCGCTTCGTATGCGGCCTGCAAGGTCTTTAATTTCTTGTCAGCCGGGTCGTCCTTGGGCAGGTTTCCGTCGACGAGATAATCATAGGTGAGCGTCGCGGGATTAATGCCTGGCACGATGGGTTCTTTGCCGTCGGACTTGTCCTGCGCTTTTGCGAAACTTCCGAAGATCAATAAGACCGCCATGGAAAACCACAAAGAGGGCTTGTTCGTGTTCATGACTCACTTCCTAATGGAGAATCGTCGCCGATTTTGCGGTTGAGGGCGACGCGGCACGTCGTTGCGCGGTTGGCATTGAATTCCTCAGCGGCACAATTTGGCTGAAATGGTATCGGAATTGGCTTCGCGTGGTCAAAATCCATGTTAAAGTGACGGGAAACGGAGGGACCTATGAGTGGGTCAGGGCCCAAACCACATCGGCGAGAACGTGCGGGAGCCATCATTTTCGCGGCGAGCGTCGCGGCGTTGCCGGCGCTGGCGATCGCCCAGGCGTGGGACGGATATGCGGGCAATCCGCAGCATACGGCCCTGTCGTCGGTGGGAACCCAGCCGCTGGATTCGATCCGTTGGGAAACCCCGGTGGATTTGGATCCGCAATTCAATTCCCACAACGGCGACTTGTACGCGCACTACGGTTCGCCGGTCATTACGGCGCAGAACACGGTGATCGTGCCGGTCAAAACGGGGGCGACCGGCGGATTTGAAGTTGAAGCGTTCAACGGCTCCAACGGGAGCCTGCTGTGGACGCAGAGTTCGGATTATACGTTGCCGCCCCAGAGCGATGGGGCGACGTACGATTGGACGCCGCCGTATGGACCGACGCTGGCGGCCGGCAATACCCTGTATTACTCCGGGGCGGGCGGGACGGTTTATGAGCGCAGCTCGTTGAACAGCGCTGGGGCGGTGACGCCGACGCAAGAGGCGTTTTACGGTTCGCTCTCGTCATACGAGGCGAATGAGGCGGCGTACGACGCGGGCGTCGCGATCAGCACGCCGATCACCGCCGATGCGGAGGGGGATATTTATTTCGGCTTTCAAACGAGCAGTTCAGCGCCGGATGGCTTGACCAACGGAATCGCGCGAATCAGCGCAGGCGGCGTCGGCGAGTTTTTCGAGGCGGACGACCTGGAAGTCAACGGGGTATCGGCGGGGATGACCCAGGTCGTGACCAATTCGGCGCCGGCGATCAGCCCGGACGGAAGCACCGTGTACGTGGCCATGAGCAACGGGAATTTCGGGAACGGAAGACTCGTGGCGCTGAACAGCGCCACGCTCACGCCGACGGCAAGCGTGGAGTTGATGGACCCAAAGACCGGAAACCCCGCGCTGTTGCCCAACGATGGAACGGCGTCTCCCATGGTGGGGCCGGACGGAGACGTATTCATGGGAGTCTACGATGATGCGGACACCAGCCGCGGATGGATGGAGGATTATTCGGCTAATCTCTCGGTAACCAAGGCGGCGGGCGGGTTTGGATGGGACGACACGGCATCGGTCGTGCCGGCTTGGATGGTGCCGTCGTATCACGGCACCTCAAGCTATCTGATCATGACCAAGTACAACAATTACGCCGGAACCGGCGGCAACGGGCAGAACATGATCGCGATCCTCGATCCGAACGCGACGGAGACGGATACGCGCTACAACACCACCGGGGCGGGCGGAGCGACGATCATGCAGGTGGTGGAAACCATTGAGGGGCCGACGCCGGATCCGGCGTGGGACTCGGAATATCCCGGCGCCGTCGATGAATGGTGCATCAACACCGCCGCGGTCGATCCTGGGACGGATTCGATCCTGGTCAACAGCGAGGACGGACACCTTTACCGCTGGAGCCTGGCGACAAATACGTTGAGCCAGGTCATGGATATCACCAACGGCCTGGGCGAAGCCTACACTCCGACCGAGATCGGACCGGATGGCACCGTCTACGCCATCAACGACGCAACGCTGTTCGCGGTGGGCGCGCCGGAATCGAGTTCGGCGGTGTACTCATCCTGGGCCGCCTCGGGCGGTGGAAGCTGGTCCAATGGAACCAACTGGAGCACCAATACCCCTGGCAATGCCGGCGACACCGCGACGTTCAGCATCGCCACGTCCGGGCCGACCACGATTACGCTCGATGGTGACCGGACCGTCGGAACGATGAATTTCGCCAACCCTTACTCATACACGATTGCGCAAGGCACCGGCGGAACTTTAACGATCGACAACGGATCGTCCGGCGCTCAGATCAACGATTATTACGGCAATCACACGATTTCCGCCCCCGTTGCACTGGATTCAAATACGACCATCGCTGTTCAGAATCCCAGCAACGTTTTTACGATTTCCGGCAACATCAGCGGCGCCGGCGGCATCACGCTGGCCGCCGCGTCGGCTTTGAATGCCGGAACCGTCGTGTTCAGCGGTTCCAACAGTTATCGCGGCGGAACGACGGTAACCAGCGGCACGCTCGTCATCGCAGCCAATGGCGCATTGCCTGACGGCAACGTCGCCATCACCGGCGGAGCGCTTCAGTTGGGCGCCGGCACCGGTTTGGCGCAAATGACTTCGCTGTCCATCAGCGGCAACGGCACGCTGGACCTGACCAACAATCACGCCTTCATCAACTACGGCGGCGGTGCTGATCCCATCACCGCCATCATCAGCTACATCGACAGCGGCTATAACGGCGGGAATTGGAACGGCCCCGGAATCATCAGCTCCAGCGCTGCGGTCAACGGCGCGTATGGCGTGGGATATGCCGACTCGGCCGACCTGGGAAATCCCGCGGAACTTTCCTCCGGCCAGATCGAACTCAAATACACCCTGTACGGCGACGCGAATCTCGACGGCAAGGTCGACAGTGCCGACTTCGGAATTCTGGCCGACAACTATGGCGATTCCGGCGCCGTCTGGGACCAGGGCGACTTCAATTACGATGGCAACGTCGATAGCGCGGACTTCGGGTTGTTGGCCCTGAACTACGGCCAATCGGACGGCAGCAACGCCGACGTGGTGACGGCGGGCGATTGGGCGGCGCTGGACGCTTTCGCGGCGGCCAACGGCATGATGGCCGACGTGCCCGAGCCGAGTTGCGCCGCTGTGACGATGTTCGCCGGAGTCGGTCTTTTGCAATCGCGACGGCGGCGGCCTCATAAATTCGCAGCCGCTTGATCCGCACGTCGTCCGTCGAGTAACTGACTGCTTATCGTCGAGGGGGGCACACATCTATTATTGCGACACCGAGCCGATGGGTGAAGAGCAAGAGGATGATCGGTTACGATTTTCTTGACGGCCGACATCGCCGGCTCGTATGTGAATAGGCGCTGCCGCCGCGGACGCCGTTGGCTGGCCTGTTGACGTTCCGGCGAGCCGTCGGCGGACCAGCGGTCCAGTCGCCGCGTCCCGCGGCCAGCACAGCGGAGTTTCGAACTCAAGTTCGACCTCAACCGTCCTTCACAGCCCGCCTTGTCCGACCTCCGCCTGAACATCTAGCGGCAACGGGCCGCCGACGCATCGTGTGCCAGCTCCTGAGGCAACTCACAAGAGGTCGGACAAGCGGCGGTGAAGGACGGTTGAGGTCGAGCACGTGCTCGAAACTCCGCTGCATTTGACGCCGGCGGCGGCGAGTCTCTTCTTCGTCCGCCGACGGCTCGCCCGATCGTTGCCAGGCCAGCCAACGGGTTCAGCGGCGGCAGCGATTTCTGATATACGAGCCAGCGATCTCGGCCGTGACGAAGACTGCAGCCGATAAAAATCCGATCCACCGCACGCCGAAAACCGCTCTGCTGGAGTGATCCCGTTGCGGTAAACAGTTAATCCGTCGGGCCTTTGCATTCACATTGTTTGAGCATTAGCATTCTTTCAGTAACTACTGAAAGATGGAGGATTCGATGGCGATAGCGGAAGCGGCCCCTTTGAACTTGCCTCCGGCTGTACAGCGGCAATTGCAGACGGCCCAGGACTTGTTCATCCGCCGATGGGGAGAAATGGGACAGACCTGGGGCATCAACCGGACCATGGCGGAGATTCACGCCCTGCTGTACATCGTGGCGGAGCCGTTGTGCACGGATGAGGTGATGGAGCGGCTTCACATCAGCCGGGGGAATGCGAGCATGTCGCTGCGGGCGCTGTGCGACTGGGGGATCGTGCGCCGGTTGCATAAACTCGGCGAGCGGAGGGAATTTTTTGAGAGTCTTTCGGATGTGTGGGACATGTTCAGCCTCATCACGGCCGAGCGCAAGCGGCGGGAAATGGACCCGGTGCTGGAAACGATCAAGCAGTGCCGGCGGATGCTGGACGAGCAATCGATCGGCAAACAGGCCGCCCGCGGCCGGGCGGTGCAACTGACCCGTCAACGCCTCGCCGGGATGGAGGAATTCATGGAGGTGACCAACAAGATCTTCCAGCAGTTCATCGGCAACGCCCGCTCCGGACTCACTCGCGTCGTGCGGGTGCTGCTCAAGGCGTTCTAAATTCGACTTTTGCCGTTTTTGCGGCGTCATGCGGCGCGACTCAAATGATCCAGCAGCATGATCCGTAACGGCCTTGGTAGTTTTGTGAGACCCGCATGTTTCGGCGACTGTTGAAAAACCTCCGCCCAGCACAATCGACGCACGCGCGTCATGGCGTCGCCGAAGGTTGTCTCCGCCTTGGCGTACCACGCGCACGACGCGGGTCGCGTTCCTTTTCCATGTGTGTGCCGGTGGAAGATCAAGCTGACGACGCTGAACAATCCCAGCAGGCACGGGGCCGTTCGCAGCACGCTTTTGGCCGACCAGTTGCGCGGCGTGGCAAAGCCCAGATGGGCGCGGACTTCCTGGAATGTCACTTCGATACTCCAACGTCCGGTGTAGAGGCTGACGATCTGCTGGGGCGGCATCGTCGGATCGGTGCTGTAGAAGTATTCGTCCCGGTGCGTTCCCTGGATGTCGTGGACGAACACCCAGCGGACCGGAACCAATCCGTTGCCGGCCTTGTACCAGTGCCCTTCGCCCCAGATCAGTTCGACCCGGCGTGTTTTGCCGCCGTACCAGTTGACGGTGAATCGTTTCCCTTTGGACCGTTTGACCGTGGCCTGGGGTTTGGACAATCGCCGTCCTTTGATGCGCGGCCGACCCGTGCGGGGTTTTCCCGCCGGCGGCAGGCCGTACAGATTCGCCTCCGGATGGAGCCGGCTGACCAGCGTCACCTGCCGGCGGTGGCGATGACAGAACCGCGCCAACTCGTGGCTGGCGTAACCGCCGTCCCCCAGAAGAATGAACTTTCGCTCGGGGAACCAGTGGATCAGCGTGGCCATCAGTTGCCGGGCCAGATCGAGAGGCGTCTTGTGCCTCCGGCCTTCGGCCTGATTCAATTCCGCCGGCCGATACAACGCGCACAGCACCGGCAACGCCCACGGGCGCGAGGCGAAAGGGAACTTCACGTTGATCGCCAGCGTCACCCATTTGTGCCCCCATACCCAGACCACGTGGCTGTGCGTCGAGCGGCAGGCATCGTGATGACACCCTTTGCCATAGACGTGCTTGCCCTTGTGCTGCGGCGTGGTGTCGTCCACCGGACAAATCACCGGCTGATCCGCGGGAATCAGTTCCAGCACCATCGCCGCCAGAACCTTGCCCAACGGCCAACAAGACCAGACGCGGCGGCAGAGGACGCGATGGAAGTCGGACCAGTGCCCTTTGGCCAGCGGCCCCACCGCTCGCAACATGCCGGTGACGGTGCGGTGCCGCAACGAGAGGATCGCGCCAGAAAAAGCACGACAACGCGCTGGAAAGTTGGACGGGTGAATGCTACAGAGAACGCCGAAACAAGCGGCTCCGCCGCCTTGGGAACAGACAACATATCGGACTCCTTTCCGATTCGCCGAGTAAGCATCAGCGAATGTACGGGGGAGTCCGATTTTTTGTGAGAGTCCGTTCATGAAAAACGCCGTCTAAAAACGGCAAAAGTCGAGCTAAAACAAATACAAGAATATTCGCCACAGATGAAAATCAGATGCCCTTCGACTTCGCTCAGGGCCATGAGCCTGTCGAATGGCACACAGATGAAATTTGGACAAAATGATTGCTTTTGCTGCTTTGTATTATCTGTGTGCATCTGATTTTTCAGCTGTGGCTATTTTGCCTTTTCTTTAGCCATACATTCGTCCTTGGCCTTTTGAAGGTCGGCCTGGAAATCCGGGTCCTTCATCATTTGCCGGAAGATCACCTCGGCCAGCGTTCGGCCGGCTTCAACGTCGCTGGGAAAGTGCTGGCCGGCCAGGACGCGGTCGTCGCCGATCAACCTGGCGCGGGCGATCAGGGCGTCTTTCTGATCGGGAAATATCTGGGCCAACGTCAACGCCAGGACCATCGATCGCGTGGAATGCCCGCTCGGATAGGAATAGGATTTTTCCTTCGCCACGCACGGATGGATTCGTGAATCGACCAGGAATGGCCGGTCGCGGGCGAAAACTTCCTTCGCCTGGCCGCAGATGCCCTGTGCGTTCTTCATCACATCTTTCAGGAACGCCGCCGTGGTCGGGAGATCGTCCGGGTTGAACCACGAGCCCAGAACCTGCGAAAATATAAATGGTGTGAACTTCACTTCCGATTTGATGCGCTTGACATCGGCTTCGGTTCGCTTGGCCTGCAATTGCAGCATCTGCTCGATTTCGTGGCGAGCCTGATTCGAATCCGGCGCCGGGGGCGGCGGCAAAATCGATTGGACGTCGATCTCGCCCGGCTGGACGAACGGTCCGACGGCCTTCGCCGCCGCCATGAATGCTCCGATCGCCAACACCGCCGCAATGGATCGCGTCATTTTTCCGACCACGTTTGCCTCCCGGCTCGAATCAATTGTCTGCGGTATTTGTTAAGACTGAATTAGGCTCTCAAACCGTGGTGCCATCGGCTGCTTCGTCTCCGAAGAACAGCGAGTGGTGTTTCACTCCCTGGCGCGGCTGGGCCATGTAATCGGAGACGGCTTGCTTCCATCGCAGATAGTGCGGCGTCTGCTGATGCCGGACAAAATCCTCCTTGGTTTTGTACGCTTCATACAAAAGGAAACGCAAAGGGTCTTCCTCCGCCTGAAGCACGTCGAACCGCAGGTTGCCCGGCTCGAGCCGGGTGTGGCGGGCGTTGTCGAGCGTCGCTTCGATGAACTGCGCGACGGACGGCCGCTTTACGACAACGGTGACGCTGACCACGTACATAAAACTCCTCCATCTCGGAAACGGGGACGTTACATCGGGAATGCCCCGATGGATAGAGCGGAAAACGTTTGTCGCCGCCGATCACGTTGACGGGCACTGGGGAGGCTTGGCGGGTTCCTGCCGGGATCGAACGACTTGCTTGATATGCTCGACGCCGCTGACGAGGTTGTTCAGTTCGGCAACGACCGCTTCGTGTTCCTGCGAAAGTTGCTTGGAAACAAGGGTAAAATAGCCGGGCAATTGCCGGCCCTTCTCGTGCACGGTCAGGAAATTCGCCAGGTCGGCCCGATGCGATTCGATCATGGCGCTGGCCTTGGAAAGATTGCCGACGCGCAACTGCGCCACCTTGTCGCGAATGGCGTTGGCCGAGACATTCACGCTGTTAAGAATCTCGTCGACGCTGTGCAGCAATCCGGTGCAGGCGTCGGCCAAGGCGGCCTGCCGGGAAAGTTCCAGCAATTGTTTTTTCGCCTTGTCCAGTTCGGCGGCGGCGGCTTGCTTCTCGAGCGTCAGCTTCTGCATCGTGCGCCCGCGATTTCCGCGCCGGATCAGAATCGCCAGCGACAGCAGGGCCACCAGGCAAACCCAGCCCCCGGCCCACATCTGCCGATTGTCGGCGAATACGCGTTGCCGCGCCTGGGCCAGGACTTGGCCAAGACCGTGCGTCGATGGGCCGACGCCGGTCCAGGACTGCTCGATCTCCTGGAATAGTTCGTTCGCTTCGCGCCGCAGGTCCTGGCGCTGACGCCGCAACTGAAGGGCATTCCAGCGAAGCGTGAACAATCCGCCTGGGGCTGCCTGGATGCTTTGATGCGTCTCGTCGAAGGCGTATCCGGAGCCGAACAACGCGCTTCCGAGGTCCTCGATCGCCCGCGGCGTCAGCACGTCATGATTTGCCGGGTCCTGACGGAAGACGTCCATCGACTCGCTGAGTTTTTGCAAAATAGGCTTGATCTGGTTGTCCCGAAGATCCGTCAGGCCGTCGAATTGCTGCTCGCCGTTGAGCGATTCCGCGAGCTTGGCCAGCTCTGAAAGCTGAGTTTTAACGTCGGCGATCCTGGCCCGCTGGGACTGCTCGCTTCCCTCGTCAATGAGGATTTGGGTGGCCAGCAGACTCGCATCGTCACTGGAAGCGTTGCGCCATTGCCGGTAACGAATCGCATCTTCCAATCGGTGCTGGCCCTCAATCTCGTCCACCGCGCCGGTGAGCCGATTAATGGTGGTTCGCACCTTATTCATCGTGCGCTGTTGGCTGATGTCGTCCCACACGGCGTCGTAGCTGTCGCGCCAGGCAACGCATCGAGCGTTCAGACTCACGAGCTTTGTTGCATCTCCGTTCAACCGGGCGCGGATCAACTGAGCCAGTGCGGGGATGGCTCCATTCTCGCCGGGTTCGGCGGCGCTTTCATCGAGCGTCATTTGGATTTGTGCCTGGCCGTCAACAATGAGCCGCCCGAACTGGTCCGGCGTCGGCGTCAGGGTATTGCGCGGCGCGGCGGCGCACGCCGGCTCGACAGGCATGAGATAAAACATCCACCCTATCAGGCTCAGGCCGACCGCCAGCCATACTATGCGAGGACTCTTCTGAAGCGTCATTGTGCGTCCTTTCGCATCAGATCGCCGATGCTTTTCCAATCAAACGGAACCAGAAGGCCGTTGCGAACGATGGTCGGCCAGATGCGATGACAGGCCTGATGGTCGTCGGGTCCATAATGTAGCTTGGCCCCCAGACCCAGGTCGAACTCGCCCAAGGCGTCCAGCGCATCGATCACGCCCTGACGCGTCGGTGTGCCGGGAATGTTTTGCAACGCCTCTAAGAGAATGCGGCACGATACGTATCCTTCAAGGCTCGTGAATCCGGGCTTGGCGGCGGGATCGAGCGCTTTCAAATCGGCCTGGTATTGACGAACCATCGGCACATCGGCCGCCAGGGGATACGGCACCACTTGCGTGACCAGAACCTTGGCGGGCACGTTGGCCAGTTCCGCGGCCAACGAATCGCTTCCCGCAAACGGGACGTTGAGAAACAAGGATCGCAGCCCCGCGTCGTAGGCCAGCTTGATGAATTTGGCGCACGGCCGATCGGCGCCCGCCAGGATGATGGCGCGCGGTTCGTGATCGGCATAGAGCAGCGTCGCCAGGGCGTTTTCCACCGCCAGCGTGTTGGGCTCGTATTGAACGTGCAAGACCCGACTTTCGTCTTCCAATCCGTGGCCTCTCAGGGCGACGATCCCGCCTTCGAAGCTGGCGTCGCCGGCGGCGTCTCGCTCGGTAAAAAATGCGATGTCCTCCGGCTGCAATCCGGCCCCGTCGAGCAAGGCGTCGATCATCGCGCCGGTCTCCTCCGCATAGCTGGCGCGGTAATTCACCACATAACGGTCCGGCGGCGAGGGGCGCAGCGCCGTCGCGCCGCTGAACGGAGCAAAGAACAAGACGTGCCGCTCGTCGCAGACGGGCGCGGCGGCCGTCGCGGCGCCGACATCGCCGATGACCGCCAGCACATTCTCTTCCTGGATCAGGCGGCGCACGTTGGCAGCCGAGCGGCCGGGATCGCAGCCGTCGTCGAGGGCGATCAGCCGCAGATACCTGCCGTTCACGCCGCCGGCGCGATTCGCTCGCTCTAGGCCGGCCAGGACGCCCGCTTTCATTTGACTTGCGACGTTGGCCGCGGGACCGCCCAGCGCCGTGGACATGCCCAGGAGAATGTCGTCCTTCCCATTAGCGGCATTTTCGGTTGCGGCCGATGCGCGCGGAGCGAGCCAACTCGAAAATGCCGCCAAAAGCAGAATCCGAGCAACGGAACTCATGCAATTCCTCCCAAGCCGACCGGCCCTCCGCGGGCGTTTCCAGTCGGCAATGCGCCTCACCCAGCATCGACAATTTTGGAATCGGGATGGAGGCAAACGGATCGCGGCACGCCGGGATTGCCGAAAGTTACCGGACGGTGCAATGCGGGAGGATGGCGTAGGGGCAGCGAAGCACTCCGGCCCCCTCTCCCGATACTCCGGGAGAGGGTTGGGGTGAGGGCGTTTTGGGAGAAAAGAGCGGCCGTCGAATTATCGTCGAAATCACCCTCACCCTGCCTTCTCCCGGATTACGACTCGACTGAGCTCGTCGAAGTCCGGGAGAGAGGAAAAAAGAGAGATGGCCACAAAAAAGAAGCGCTACACCCGAAGGTCCATCGCCGCGTTGATTTAGATTGCAGGCCTCCGATAATGCGCGGAAATGGCCCAGACCGTCGGCTCATTCCTCTTCGATTACCTCCACGGCAAGGGCATCCGCCACGCCTTCGGCATCCCCGGCGATTTCGCCCTTCCCGATGTTCCGCTGGCTGCAGAATTCACGGATCAAGCTGCTGACCATGACGCACGAACCTTCCGTCGGCTTCGCCGCCGACGGCTATGCCCGCGTCCATGGCTGGGCCTGGCCGCCGTCACCTACTGCGTCGGCGGGCTGAACATGCTCAATTCCATCGCCTGCGCTTATGCGGAAAAGAGCCGCGTGATCGTCGTCTCCGGCGCTCCCTCGCCCGGCGACCGCAAGCACGATCCGCTCCTTCATCACAAGGTCCGCACCTTCGACACGCAGAAGCGCATTTATGATGAAGTGACCTGCGCCTCGGCCGTGCTGCTCGATCCGCAGACCGCCGCCGACGAGATCATCCGCGTCGTCAGCGCCGTGCAGGCTCAATGCCGCCCCGGCTACATCGAGGTCCCGTACGACGTTGTCGATATGCCCGTCACTCATCCGGCGACGCGAATCGCCCCGGCCCCCGAAAGTGATCCCGAGAATCTCGAAGCCGCCATTTCCGAAGCCGCCGAGGCCATCGAGAAATCGCGCCAGCCCGTCATCATCGCCGACCTCGAACTCCACCGTCACGGCCTGACCGACGCAGCCATGGCCATCGCCCAGGCCTTCAATATCCCCGTCGCCGCCACGCTTCTGTCCAAGAGCATCATCAGCGAAACCAATCCCCTCTACATCGGCGTCTACAGCGGCGGCCTATCCGAACCCCTCTGCCAGACGTATGTCGAAGACCAGCGATTGCGTGATTCTGCTGGGCGCATTTCTGTCGGACGTATTCATGGGGATGAAAACCGCCAGCCTCGACCGACGCAAAACCATCCTCGCCAACACCGAAAAACTGCACATCGGCCTGCACGCCTATGAGAACGTCCTGCTGAAGGATTTTCTCGCCGGCCTTGCGCCGGCGGACGTCTCCCCAAGAAAATTTACCAATCCCTACCAACGCATCGAAGACGCTCCGCTTGCGGAGCACGAGCGTTCCCAGCCCTTGGATTCCGAATCATTCTTCCGCATTCTTGGCCTGACGCTGGCCGAGGATGCGACGGTCGTCTGCGATGTCGGCGACGCGATGATCGGCGCCATCGGCCTTCGCACGACGCAGCGCAACGATTTCCTTGCCGATGCGTATTACCTCTCGATGGGCTTTGCGATTCCCGCCGCCATCGGCGCCATGGCCGCCAATCCCGCCAGCCGCGTTTACGCAATCGTCGGCGACGGAGCGTTCCAGATGACCGGCATGGAACTCTCCACCTGCGCCAAGTACAGCCTGCACCCGATCGTCTGCATTCTGAACAACGACGGCTACGGCACGCAGCGGCACATCATCGACGGCCCGTTCAACGACATTCACCCCTGGGATTTCACGAAAATCCCCGAAGTCCTGAACTACGGCAAATCGGTCCGCGTCGCGCACCAAAGGCGAATTGGAAAAGGCGTTAGACTCAAGCCGCCGCGTCGGCGGAGATGACATTGATCGAGGTTCATGATTCCGCGTGACGATTGCAGCCGCCCCGCTGCGCCGCATGGCCGACGCTCTCGGCGAGCAGCGCGACGCGCAGAAGCGAAGGTGAAAGCCGGACTGTGCGTTGAAACGCCCGAAGCCCCGGATGTACATCCGGGGCTACAGGGTGATCGACGGGGCTCGAACCCGCGACCCCAAGGACCACAATCTCGCTCACCCCATCTCGGACATGATTCGCTGCACGATCGCCGCGTCCCGCTCGGCGTAAACGGCCTCGGTCACCAGCGCGGAGGAATGCCCCAAAACCAGTTGCGCGGCCTCCAAGCCGAAGCGCCGGCGGATTTCCGTGGCGGCGGAATGCCGAAGCTGGTTGGGATGCCAGATGGCCACGCCGGCTCGCCGGCAGGCCCTGGCGATGGCGCGGCGATAGCTGGCAGTCGAATAGCACCACCCCACTTCTCTCCGCTTGCCCTGGGCGATGTGGCCCTGACCCGCGGGCGTTCGGCGCGCGGCGGTGGCCAGCTTGATCCGCTCGTCCTCCGCTTCGGCTGGTGAAAAAAGAAATTCGTCGTCGGGCCTGAGCAGCCAGGGACGAAGGACCGCTCTCCCGATCGGCCCGAAATAAATCGTTCGCTTCAGCCCGAAATGTTCGGTCTTGTGTTCACGGAGATGGGTGTGCCAAATTCCATCGGACCGATCGATGTCACGCGGCCGGAGCCGGATGATTTCACCCGACCGCGATCCGGTCAGGCGTTGGAGTCAACGATCGCCCAGACCTGGCGGCTGGCGAACGGCTGCACGGCCGCGACGCGCATCGCGTCCACCGGCGTCACCGGCTCCGGCTCGGGCGCGATCGTGCGGCCGCGCTTCAGCGGCTCGATCGTCTTGAGGGCTTGGTAGACCGTCACCGGCAACAGTTCATTGCCCGCGGCCCATTTGAACATCGCGCAGACGCGATGGATTTGCTTGTTGATGTACGGCCGGCTCCAGCCGCGGGCGATCATGGCTTCGCGGACCTGGCGAAGTTTCAGCGGCCCGAATTTTTCGCCCTGGATTCTCCGAACCGCTCGGCCATGATCCGCAGGGCCGAGTCGATCGTCTCCCACTCCGCGGGCATAATACGACCTGGCCCACGGCCCGTAATGATCGATGATGCGAGAGATGGGGACCCGCCGGTTCACGGCGGAAATACCGCCAGGTCGTCGCGTGGACGGTGTATCATGCCCGCGATCATCGGCCGCGATCGCGGCCGGGAATCAGCCGCGCGGGAGCCGGCGAGTTATCGCACCGTCTGCCACGCCATGAGCCTATCGAAGGGCTTGCCCGCCAGCAGCATTGTCCGAAGGGTTATTATCGCCGCCGGCCATTAGGGCCAAATGGCCCCGTAAACGGCTCTGGCTGCGATTTTGCGGCATTCGAGAGCGCCATGGACCGAACATCGTGCCGGTGCCGGTTCCCGCCGCTCGCCTGCGGCGGGGCGGCTCCGGCAGCCAAAGAAAAATCCCGATCGGGTTGGACCCGATCGGGTGCTTTGCGAGGCTGCGATTGGGGCGGGGAGTGGAGATGCTTGACCTCGCAAAGCCGTCCCTGGGAGAACGTCCGAGAAAATTTCTTACACTGCGGCCTTCACGTCCGCCACAATCGTCTGCTCCGCCGTCGCCACGTTTCCCTTGGCGAGGATGACTTCGATCGCAGCCCAGACCCCGGCCGCCAGGACCAGAGCCAAAAATGCCCACGGTAAAAACGGCAGGGCGGCGCCGACCAAAAGCGATGCGAGGAACACACGCAGTCCCACCTTGACCGCCATCGATGCCAGCGTCGGCGGCAGGACGCTCGCCAATCCCCACGCCAGCAATGTCGCGATCAGCGACAGCGCACAGATCACGCCGTCGGTGATTTCCAAATCCTTCGCCAACAGGCTCAGCGCGTGGATTGGATGGTTCGCGGGATTGGCTTTGGTCTCCTCGTAGAGCAATTTCTGTTTCGCATGGGCCTGGGCCAGGGCCAGCTTCGCGGCCGCTTCAGCCTTCGCCTGGGCGGTCGCTTCATCGTCGCGTGTCCGCTGGATCGTTTGCTTGGCCTGGTCGGACACGCCGGCGATCCGCCGGCATAAAGGCCGCCCATCGCCACGATCAGTCCCGCCAAAACCGTCGCAAGGCAGTAGAAATGTTTCATGCCTCTACATAGGCGCATGAGCATGGATTCACCTGCCGGGCCTGCCCTGAGCTTGTCGAAGGGATTTTTCTTGCATTCCGGCGTCGGGGCGGGTCAGATAATCCTCGTCCTCTTGGCAAAGGAGAATCACCCATGCGGTTCATCAAGCGCACCGTCGTTCTTCTCGTTCTGCTTTTTTTGGGGATGGGAATCATCGGCTTCCTGGTTTCGTCCCACAGCGCGCCTGCATCGGATTCCAAGGCGTCGCTCAACGCGCAATACGCCGCCGACGCAGCCAATGAAAAGGCTGAATCGCAGCAACAGGCAAAACCCGATGTTCCCGATTGGGACAAATCCGCCGCGACGCAGCAAAAGCGCGAGGACCTAATTGGCCAGCTTCAAGACAGGGACATCATCGGCGACGTGAACCAAAACGGCAATGAAGCGACCGTCGTCATCGAGCCGGCCTTCTACGATCTGGAATTCACCCGCAAACAGGAGTTCGCGTCGATGATCTTCGCTTGGTGCTTCGATCATATCTATGTCGATTATGTTCCCAACAAGCTTCGCCTGATCGACTCGAAGACCGGCAAAGAAGCCGGACTGTTTAAGGGGGGGAAGTTGTCGATGGACTGAAAAGGTCCTTTGCCCCGCTGCGCGGCGGAAGTTTCCCCACCCATCGCGGATCGGGCCAGGTGCGAGCGAGGGTTGCCTGATCGGGAGAGAGCAATCAATCACCGAAACAAATGCAACACGCCCCGAAACAGATGCAGCATGATGCCGGTGAAAGTCAGATGCCCACCAAATCCCTTCAAATTCTCTAGAATGAAAATGATGAGAAACATCACGACAAGGCCGTTAATACTTAAGCTATACCCCGCCGCTTTCAGATTCGCGTAAAGATTGCTCAGTGCCGCCTGAATGTTCTCTGTGTCGGTTTTCAGGTTGTTGAGCATGGTTTGTTCGTTGATCTCATACGTCGAATTGGCAGTCTGGCTGGTGACCAGGTTCTCCACGGGGTGAACGAGAGTCGCCGACTGGACGGGAAACCAGGTGTAGATCTGATACCAGAGGTTGCTCGCGCTCGTGTTGCCCGAGGTGATGAACGAATATTCTGGAAAGCCGACGACGAAGCCCCAAATGTAAGTGCCGACCGCCAGGGGCGTTGTGTTGGTTTTCGCATAGGTCTGTTCCCATTGATTGGTGATCCAACAATTGTCCACATCGGGCAAATATGCCGGATTCAAATCGCTGAGCGGGAATGAGTAGCCGAAGTTGCTTGCATTGCAGAATTGTCCCTGAAGAGTTCGCCCGTAATAAACGCCGGTGTTGGCCGGATAGCTGCCGGTAATCTTCGCGAGAACCGGAAAAAGCGGCGTTTTGTCCACGTAAACGATGGTCCGGGGCGTCGATTCGTTGGTCGCCCCATAATCCAGCCCATCGCATAAAACACGTAAGCCGTGTTGCCCCACAGGAGATGGGTGCCGTTCACGTAGGGCTCGGCCAGGTTGACGATCAGCGCATTGTTGACAAAGCTTCCGTCCGGGTTTGTCAGAGGCGCCGGACCGTCAGTCTGACTTTGATTCGTTTGCGCCTGAAGCTGGAAGTTATAACTCCCCGGCGCCGAGGGCGAACTCCCGCCGCCGTCGCCGCCGTCGCTCTGCCCGTACATGATCGAGCCCTGGTATATTCCCCCCCGGTCTCGGTACCGATGATGGCGACCGGGCAGCGCTCCAGTTGCTGAATCTTTGGACCTTTCCCGCCGCCCATTCCCGGCGGCCCCAAGCGCTCGACGAGCTTCACGTCCCGCGCGATGCGTCGCACGTCGTCGCCGTGGAAACCATAGATTTTTTCATCATCCATCGGAAAGCTCCTCGCGAGGCCGCCTGGGGTTAAACATCACAACGTGGCCGGATTCGGCAAACCCAGTGACGCCCACGTCTGCTGCGTGAGGTTCATATATCCCGGAAGCCCGTTCGCCGCGGTCGCAGGATAAATTTGCGGCGCGGTCGGCGAGGCCGAGCCATCCGGATTCAGCAGCGTGCCGTCGCTCGCCAGGAACACGGGCGCATGAACGCCGCTCGGATCGACGTAGGCCAGCGTGCCGGCGTTGGCCTTGGGTTTGTAGCGATCGCCATAATTCAGCGGGCAGTAATTCCAGCCGTTGGCGTCGGTGCGAATGCGGATCGGGTAGCTGACTGTGTAATCGACAACGTCCGCGCCGCGTATTTTTCGATCACCTTTTTGAACGTGATCTTTCCCATGATCCCATTGCCAGGGGCGATCCCGAAAAAATTGTCCTGGTTCTGGCTGAACGAATATTGGCAGACGGTGTTCCAGGGGTTGGCCGCTTCGTTGCGCATCATCGTGAACTCGCCGCCGGGGACATAGAAGCTCGGCAAGCCCTCGTAGAAATCCCCCGCGGCGTTGATGATCGGCTTTCCGGTGATGTCGTTGCGTCGCACTTCCGTCAGGTCGATCCCTCCGCCCTCGATCTGCACCGGCCGGTCCAGCGGCGAAAGATCGTGCCTCGCCGCGGTGAGCGGGCTGAACGTCGCCTTATAGAGCGCGATCCCCGTTTCGCCATTGGCGCCGTTGGGGTTGGTCATCGAGCCACTTTCGAGCTCGCAGTCGATATGGCTGCACCACATGGTGGCGTTGAGGTTGGCGAGATAATCGCCGACGATGGGCAATCCGAATCCGCTCGCCGCCAGCGCCAGGCGCCGCGCTGCTCCACAACCCGATGAACTTGATGCGGAACGTCGCGTCGAGCGTGATGCCGTGGATGTCGATGTTTGATTTTTCCTCGGATTGTTCGATGGCATCGGAGAGGTCCGCGATCTGCATCGCGGACCAGGAGAAGAGGCTTATGCCGGTGATCGCGCCGCTCATTGAAGTGTCGCCAGCGCCAGCTTCGGCATATGTCCGCCGCCGATCGCCCCGGCGATCCGTTTGAGGAGCCCGGTTTGCTTTTCGGCTTCGGTGAGTTGTTTTTCGGGGACGGCTTCCTTCTCATCTCGGGCGCGATTGTTGATCTGGTCGATCAGGTTGAAGGCTTCCTGGCTGCCGGCGGTG
The DNA here is from genome assembly GCA_963771925.1 of uncultured Phycisphaerales bacterium. Classification (GTDB taxonomy): domain Bacteria; phylum Planctomycetota; class Phycisphaerae; order Tepidisphaerales; family Tepidisphaeraceae; genus PALSA-1353. The sequence continues at coordinate 8,026 of CAVYVE010000001.1, read as the reverse complement.
ACCGCCTTGGGCGTGAAGTTCACGTCCTTATCGAACTCGAACGTGATTCTTCGTTCGAGGTTTTCCCGCTGAGATTCGGTGAGCTTGCCCGCGGCGAAGAGTTTTTCCACCTCATCGATCTTGCGCTTCTCCTTCTCCAGCGGCGTTTCGTATTGATCGATCAAGCTCTTGGCCTCCTCGCCCATTTTTCGCGAGACCTCCTGCATCTTCTTCGCCGCGGAGTCGATCACCCCGGTGACCTTTTTCCAGCCGGCTTCGGCCGCCTTGGCCAACTCGCCGAGCAGCCCCATGGATTTCGCGTGTGACTTTTGGATCGCGTTCAGATGCGCATCGCCGCCGCCGACCCGCGATTCCTTCCCGCGCTTGTTCGCCTCAGCCGTGACCTGATCGAAATACGCCATAGCCTTCGCCGCGGCATCCCCGCTGAAGACTTCGTCCACGTTCTGTTTGGCGGCTTTGGCTAGTTCGATGGTCTGATGTTTCAGATCATCTGTGAATGCGTCGATCGCGGTCGTGTCGATGTGGCCACCGAATTTATTCCACACCCAGGCGATGCCCTTCGCCAGTTCGTCGATGCCCTTGGAAACCAGAAACACCGCGCCAACGCCCTCCGCGCGGAAGCTATCCCACCACGCTTCGCCGAGTTTCAAAACGTCCGCCACAAAGCCGGCGCCGAACCCGATCCCCCGCCATACTTCGTCAAGCCCTCGCTTGACGACGTTCCCGTCCTCCAGCCATCCTTTCAGCCGCCCGGCCACGTCGCTGATGATCGGGGCCAGGTCCACCAGGATATGGTTCCCGACGCCCTCGACCACGTCCTCCAATTGCGACAGCGAATTGTTCGCCTCAAGCACCTTTGCCGCATCGACATTGTTCAGCGTTAAGCCGAGCTTGTCGGCCTCATCGCCCATTTCGTCGATGCCGGCCGAGCCTTTGTTCAGAAGCGGAAGAAGCTGCGCCCCCGAGCGTCCAAACAATTCCATGGCCGCCTGCGTGCGCTCCGCCGGCGATTTCAGTTTCGAGATCGCGTCGGCAATCTTGTTGAACGCCTGGTCCGGCGAAAGGTTTTCAAGCTGCTTGGCGGACAGCCCGATCTCCGTGAAGGTGTCGGAGGATGAGCCGCCCTCGGTATTGGCCTTGCCGATCCCTTCTTCCAGCTTGGCGAAGGCGACGGTGAGATCGGCTGTCGGCACGCCCACTTCCTTGGCGGCGAATCCCAGCCGCGTGAATGCCTCGGTGGAAAGCCCACTCGTTGGCCTTGAGTGAAATGTCCCCGATGCGCTGGGCCGCGTCCTTCAGCCAATCGATCGTCCCCTCCACCGTCAGTTCCGCGCCAGGCCGGCGAACACTTCCTTGATGCGGTCGCCGCCCTCGCTGATTTTTTCGCCGAAACGGTCGACCGATTCCCCGCCCTGGGCGAACGCCGACACCAGCCCCGCGGCCGTGCCGGTCAGAAGAACGGAGAGCGTTGAAATGTTGGCGGCCATCATTCTCTCCGCCGGCTGGCTCTGGAGCGGCGCATCCGGGCCAGGAATAGCTCACTCTTGGTCAAGAGCGGGTCGGGCAGGTGAAAATGCTCGATGTCCGTCTTGCCGCAGATCGCGTGTGCCAATGCCGCCGCGGCCTTGGCCATACGCAGGTCGTCGCGGATTTCGCCATAGGGGCACACATCGCCGAACGCCTGCCATTCGCTGATCTGCCGGGAATTCAATTCAAGGAAATCGGGGTGCTGGACTCCGGTGGCGACGCAGTGCCGGAAGAGCCAGCGGCGGTATCCCGATTCCCGGAAGCTTTTTTTAACTTTTCACGCTGCGCTTTCGTGACGGCGTTCAGTTCCATGCCCGCGTCCAGGATCGCATCCAGCGGTCCCCAGTTGCCGTCGCTGAGCGCCGGCAGGTCTGCTTCGGTGAAAAACGCGTTGCCGGTTTCGTCGCAGGCCACGAGCAACGCGAAGATCGCGCGTTTCGAAATGCCCTTGGGGGGGGTTTCCCAAAACACCTCGAAGCGCTCCCGCTCCGGGCCGCTCATCATCTTCACGTAAACGCCGGCGTCCTCGCCGAAGCCGTCGAGCCTCACCGGCGCCGGCGCCGGCCGTGCCACGCGGCTCAAAAATTCTTCCTTGGAAACGGTTTTCATTAGCTGACTCCGGAGATATTGTCCACATCGCTGATCGGGCCGGTCGGTTCGAACTCGAACTCGTCGTCCACCAGCTCCTCCATCTTGGGCTTGTGCCCCAGCTTGCTCACGATCGCATTGAACATCGTGGCGGATTTGGTCGGCGAATCGCCGCTGGTCGGATCGTTGTAAACGATCCGGAACGATTGCTTCGCCCTGCCCCACGCCTTCACGGCGAGATATTCGGCGATGTTGTAATGGGCCGTGACCTTGCAGCTTGAGGAATCGCCCCAGCCTCCGACCTTCTGTTTCTTCATCGACGGGCTCTGCATGTGCGAGCTTGTCCACCGTCTTGATGGTTTCCTCCGGCGGCTGAATGTCCGTCGGCTCCGCGAACACATCCGTCCATGTCGTGACCGTGTTGTAGTCGTCGGTGTTGCCAGACTGGAAGTGCGTGTCGTAACCGAGCGCTTCGGATTGCGGTGGTTGATCTGCCATGGGATTCTCCTAAACGTGATAGAGGACCAAGTAATTCGCGCCCGGCGAGGCGATCGAGTTTTCCTGTCCGATGTCCGGCGCCTCGCTGGAATCGATATTCCCCTTCCACCAGGCGCGGCCGATCTGGACGCCGCCGACGGTCCCGCGAAAGTTCTGCAGCGCGGAGTTTCCCGGCGTTCCCTTCATCGCCGCCAGGACCGCCTTGGCCGTCGCGTAGTCTTCCGCATAGGCGTGGAAGCAGATTGTGAGGCGCTCCACACGGCCGAGCCCTGCATGTGGTCGAACGTCTCGCCCTCGATTTCCTCGTAGACCAAGAGCGGCAACCGGTCGGTCGTCGCCGCCGATAGTGGGCGAATCTGGTTGTTCACCAATGCGGCCACGGGGCTGCCGAGGAGCAACTGCGCGATCGCCTGCATCGCATCGGCGGCAACTACACTCATTTGCCCCCCAGCTTTTTCGCCTCGGCTTCGAGCGTCTCGAGGAGTACCCGTTTCACAGTGCTCTCCACATTCGCCCGATTCTGCTCAAGGCGCGGTGTTCTGCATTCGTTCCTGCCGGCGGGATGGGGTCCCCCATGGCCTTTGTCCACGAGATGCGAATATCGCCAAGGCACGTCCCATCTTTCCTTGCCCTTATTGGGGCCTCGCGTCGCCGGAGCCTTGGGCGCCTCGACGTTCCTGTCGGGGCCGATGATGCAGACCGTTGCGCCGTTGTCGTAGGTCAAAAGCTTTTTTTTAATCGACCTTCGGAGCAGCCCGGTCTTTTTTCTGATGAGGCGTTTCATGGTGCCTGGATCGGAGTTCCCGCGAGGCTGAATGCCCGCCGGAAAGCTTTCTTGATGGCCCGAGGAGGAGCTTGCGGCATATCCGCTTGATCTCTTCCAACCCGTTCAAATCGATAGTGATGTCCGTTTTGCCCTTGGCCATCAGCTTCCCGCCTTCGGCTTGACCACTTCGTTGGCAAGGATGACCAGCCGACGTTGCGCTCCTCCGTGTTGTTCACGGCGAAGATGTCGAAAACCCGGCCGTGATAGACCAGCCGGCCGGCGGCGTTGATCCGCGAGGAGTAGCGCGATGATTCGATGCGTCACGTTCATCTGCACGGCGCGGTATTTCACCAATTCCCACGCTTTCAAATCCTCGATCTTGCAGCGCACCGGCAGGTGATCGATGTGGCCGCTGATCGTCTCGTTGTTGTAGGCATCGATCGTGCGCGTCGGTTCCTGGTAGATCGCCAGGTGCCGCATTTCCCCTGGTTCGCAGGACATCATCATTCACCCCACATATCCACGCCGATGGTTGTCGTAGATGCGCTGCAGCCCATTGTTCACCGCCGCCAGCGACTTGGGGCTCTGGCCCGATCGATATTCGTAGACTGCGAGAGTTGCACAAGCACTGCGTGCATCAGATCGTTCGGGAGTGAGGAGAAACCCGCGACGTAGGTCACGATCACCGGCGGCGCGAGCAGTTCCTTGCAGTAAAGGGAATCGTCGTTGCCCGATCCCTCCGCCGAATAGAGCGACGATGAAATATCCAGGCCATTGGCCATCACGGACGTGATGCTCTGCACCGGACCGCGCGGCAGATAAAAATATTGGCCTGGGATATCGAAATGGCTCGCCTGGATCGTCTGCATCATCAGCGAGGCGTGGATTTCGTTCTGAACGAAGTCCGTCGCCGCCTGGATCAATTGGAGGATATAGGGCTGATCGGTATCGTCGTTGAGGCGCAGGTGCCGCGACGCCTGCTGATAGGTGATCGGCAGCGCGGTCGGGGGCGTGACGATGGTCCATTTCCAAGGCATTCATGTTCACCGCGACGAAGGCGTTTGCGGCGGAGTCCACCAGGACGTGAATCGCTCCCGCGGATCGAGGTTTCGGATCAGCGTGGCGGGTCGCTCCGGGGCCTCCGCTTTGGCGGATTCCTCTGGAGCGGCCGGCGATTGGGAGGCGGTTTCATCGCCGCGGCGTTTGCGGCCTTTTCGTTTGACGAACGTCGTCCGCTGGCGCTGCTGCATCGAGGTCTAGTACTAGTAGATGAATAGTGCGCCGCCGTTGGCCACGAATTTGCAATCTCCGTTTCCGAACAGGTTATAGCCCGTCTGATCGGGGTACGTCGGCACGTTCACGTAGCGGGTCAGCCGCTGCGGAATGACGTTGCGGATCTTGATCGCGTCGGCGCTGATGAACAGGCCGGTCTTGAGCGTGCCCGCGGCGGCGACGGTCGGATTGACGGCCGTCATATAATCACTGACCGCGATCGGCTTGCCGTGGATCTGCTCGATGAACAGCGGCCCTTCGCCCTGGGCGAGAACGCCCGCGGGGTTAAGGTCGATGATCGGCCGGTTGTTTCCGTCCACCATGCCGCGCAATGTTTTGTAAAGCGAGTCGCTGAGGACGAACACGGCATCGCGTCGATACGCCGGAACGAGCGTGTGTTCCCAATTGAGCAGGTCCTCGTATTTGATGCCCACCTGCGTGGCCGGGACGGTGTAGTTGGCCGAAAACGACGTGCCCTGCGCGGTGGCGGTGTAGGCCGATTCCTGGCCCTTATCGTACATCAGTTGCTGCACCGGCGCGACATAGGAGAGCACATCGAAGCCCTCTGCGTTGAGCAGTGTGTTGCTGAACCACTTCGACCCCGATTCATAGAGCGTGCCGTTGAGCGTGACGCTCCCCGTCAGCGTGGAATCGGCGGTGTCGTCGGTCGTGGCGCTTTCGCTGAGCGGCTGGCCGATGTTCGATGTATCGTCCCAGACCGGCAACGTGATCTGATCGGTCGTCGTGGTTTCCAGAGCATGGTAGCCGTAGTAGCTAATCGCCAGGCGGAACGCGTTGACGTTACGCCGGACTAGATAGGGCGCCATCACGGCTTTGGGCAGCATGATGCCGCCTTCCGTGACGGTGGTGATGATGAATTTGTACGCATCCGGAACTTGCCCAGTGCGAAGGAAATGATTGATCCCATCCTTCGCATAGGCGGTGGCCAGCGGATCAGCGGCCCTGATCCGGCGGGAGAACTCCTGCTCGGATGCGAAAGCTGGTCCACCGCCGCCGGCGGCGGCGATGGCGGCCGCGGCCGCGGCGGGGTTCACCGACGCCGTCGCGATGGCTCGCTCCGTGGAGGCGGCCTGCTGCTGTTGCTGGAAGGCGTAGGCCGCCAGCTTGATTTCCTGCGAGCCGATCTCGCGGATTTGGTCCATTCGGGCGTAGCGTTTTTCCTGGGCGGTTTTTTCCTCGCCGGTCAGATCGCGGCCCCTGCCCTCGTTGGCCTTGGCGATTTTGGCGACAAGGTCGGTGGCGTCTTTGTGGAGTTTGCAATACTCGTCCCGGTAGCGTTCGACGATCATTGGGGTTTCCCTCGGGATCGCTCCCGATTGATTCCCGCTTACGCCGAAGCTCTGCCGGTCGATTTGCGGACTTGGTTTTTCAGTTCCGGACCATCTGGTCCGGGGCCAGCGCGGCCAGCCGCAACTTGTGCAGCCGAATCACATGGCCCGTCTGGAGAGTGATAGGCGCATCGCCGCATTTTTCTTCGTCCTCGGTGGGGTCCTTGATTTCGACGGACGTGCTGGAGAAGGCGGGGATCGCGGTGAATGTGACTTCGTCGAAGCAGAACCGATCGAAGTTCACGATCCGCTGGCCGCTCTCTTCGGTCTCATGGCTCTCGACGGTTTCAGGGATCGCGGCGAAGCTCATGCCCCGCACGATCTTTTTCGCGACCAATTCCTGAAGGTCGCGGGCATAGCTGGTATCGGGCAGATCGACCTCGATGGGGATGCCATGATCGTCGGTCGGCAGGATGCGCAGCCCCGGCACGTCGCTCACGCCCAGCGGCTTTTCGAAATTGTGGTCCACGACCGCGAACACCTGCGCCGCCTGCATGGGGCTTCCCGGCATGATCCGCACCTTGTATCCCCCTCGATCATCGCTGAGTGTGTTGAAGGTGATCGGATAAGCCTTGAGCGTGGCCATGCCGTCGGGCCGCTGCACGATGCTGAACTTCGCATCGCGTGTGAAGATGAAGCGGTTCTCTCGCGTCAGTTCGAATTTATTTTTCGTTGCCATGAATGACTCCTTTGGCGATGGTTGCCAGCTCGCCTCGCTTCTGCTGCTTGACGCGCATCTCGTAGCGCGAGGCGATGCGGTCTAGGTCGATCTTTTTGCCGAGGGCCGATGCCGCGACCACGATCGGCGCGAAGGCTTCTTTGGCGTAGCGCTCTGCTGCTCGGCGAACACATTGAGCCAGGCGATGAAATTGCTCCGATCCCCTTTTGGCCGCGATGGCTTTTTCGGTTTTGATTTCGACGCGCCGTGCCGCGTCCTCCACAAGCGGGTCGATGATCGCCGCATAGTTCGCCGGCGATTCCAGTGGATTGGTAATCAGCACCCCAGGCAATCCGCGCTCCACAGCATCGTCCTCTTCTGTATCGTCCTCCGCCGCCGCCGCCGGCGCCGGCCCGGGCGTCGGTTCGGCGGTCCCATCGCCGGACCCGCTTGGCGGTCGCACTCGTGCCCGATGGCGCCGCCGGCCCGGCCGGACCTCCGGCTCCCGTGCTCGTGCCCGCGCCGCCATTGGGCGCGGTTGGAAGTTCACCGGCACGCGCAGCTTGTCGCCCTCGGGCCCGACCGGCGGCAGCCCCAATTCCCGCCGCCCCTCGTTGAGCGTGCGAATGCCGCCATTCACCTCGGTCAGCATCTGCATGGAAAACTTCGCCTGATCGGATCGGAGCAACGCTTCGGTGTGATAGCGGATATAAAAACCCTGCTGCTGCTCCTCATCGCTCAAAAGCTTCAGCGTCAGTTCCTGCTGACTTTTCGATCCACCAGAGCTGGCGCATATTTGATTACTTCTTCCCCCATCTGCTCGATAGCCTTCTGCGCCCCCTTGTCTCCGATCGCGAACAACAGATGCGGCGGCACGCCGGTGATCCGCGACACGTCCTCCACGGAAAACGATCGCGTCTCGAGCAATTGCCCCGTCTCGTTGGGAATGGTGGAGTTGTCCAGCTTCCCGCCGAACGGCAGCACCGCGATCTCCAACGACTCGCTGCCGTCGGTGCCCTGGTATTTTCGCAGCCCTTCCTTCACCGCGGCGATCTGCTCGGGCCCGAGCCACGGGGAAGGTTGCTGTGCCGCGGACGAACGATCCTTTCTTAAAATAATTGGCCGTGTGCTTCTCGGAATATTTGTTCACCTCCAGCGCTTGCCGGAGGAGCTGCACTGGCGGATATCCTTTGATCCCGTCGAACCCGATCCCAGCCAGGTGCAGAACGTCGGCGTTGGCAATCACGATCGGCTCCTGGGCATTGACGAAGAAATATTTTTCGCCCTCGAAGACGAACGGCGTGGTGATTTCAGTGTTGAGGTTCAAAGCACACCGGATTGCCGGCGAAGTCAGAAATGAGGCGATGA